>CAVUMY010000001.1:0-2008399 GCA_963742765.1 uncultured Actinomycetota bacterium | reverse complement strand
CGACAAGCTCGACCGGCGAAGTGGGCTCGACCGGCGGGCCTCAGTCGGTGTAGTTGAGGGAGGACGGGTACGCGCTCGAGAGCGGCAGCCAGATGTCCTCGTGGTCGAACATGAGCCGCACCCGGATGGTGTGGCCGGCCGCCACATTCGCCGTCGAGCTGCCGACGGTGATCGTTTGCTGCTCCCAGCTGTTCTTGTTGAGGTTCCAGTCCTTCACGTTGACGTTGACCGTCGAGGCGATCGTCGTGCAGCCGAAGAAGCCATTGCAGTCATAGACCCAGGCGGCGTACGAGACGTCCCTGTTGTTCTCGTAGTGCGTCGACGACCACAACGTCATCGTGATCGGCCCGTTGAGGTTGATACCGCCGCCAGGCACCGGGTAGCTCCAGGTCTGGTACTTGTCGGTGTCGGTGTCGAAGGGGTCCAGGTTGCCCCTCTTGATGGTCAGACCCGGGTGGCCGTCGAAGTCGTAGTCACTGACGCCGGTGAGCGGCGGAGTCGTCGTCAAGGCGCCGGTGGAAAACGTGTCGGTCGGCTGCATGAACAGCTGGATGATCGACGTCGGCAACAGGGTCACCGTGATCGTCAGCGTGCCGCTGGCCGTCCCACCGTTGCCATCCGAGATCGTGTAGCTGACCACTTCCGCCGTCGGGAGCAGACCGGTGTACGTGAACGATCCGTCGGGGTTGATCGTGACCAGGAGGCTGTCGTCTCCCGTCACCGTCAGCGTGTCCCCATCCACGTCGCTGTCGTTGGCGAGCACACCGGTGGCTGCCGTCGTGGTCAGGAGCTGACCTGTGGTGATCGCGTAGGCGTCCGGACCCGTCACCGGCGGGTCGTTGATCGGTGTGACCGTCACGGTCGCCGTGGCCGTGTCCGTGCCGCCGTTGCCGTCGGAGATGTCGTAGCTCAAGGTCTCCGTACCGTTCCAGTCACCGTCCGGCGTGTAGGTCCACACCCCGGGTGACTGCTCGGTGAGCGTCCCGTTGACCGCACCCGTGAGCGCGGTGACGGTGAGCGTGTCACCATCGACGTCGGTGTCGTTACCGAGCAGGTTGAGCGGGGCGTCGATCGAGTCCTCGGGCATCGAGATCGTGTCGTCGTTCGCCACCGGCGGGTCCTGCACCGGGGTGACTGTCACGGTCATCGTGCCGGTGTCCGTGCCCCCGTTGCCGTCCGAGACCGTGTACGTCAACGTGTCGGTTCCGTTGAAGTTCAGGTTCGGCGTGTAAGTCCAGACGCCGCCTGGCGAGGTGATGGTGCCGTTCAGCGCGGTGACCGCGGTGACCGCGAGGGTGTCGCCGTCGACGTCGGTGTCGTTGCTCAGCAGGTCCAGCGTCGCTGGGCCGGAGTCCTCCGCGATCGTCAACGTGTCGGCGTTGGCAACCGGCGGGTCGTTGACCGGAGTGACCGTGACGGTGATGCTCGCCGTGTCCGTGCCGCCGTTGCCGTCCGACACCGTGTAGCTGAGCGTCTCCAGGCCGAACCAGCTCGGGTCGGGGTCGTAGGTGAACGCGCCGCCGCCCAGGTTGGCGATCGTGCCGTGTGCCGCACCGGTCACGGAGGTGACGGTCAACGTGTCACCGTCCACATCCGTGTCGTTGCCGGTCACGTTGAGCGCCAGCGGACCGGAGTCCTCGGCGATCGTGAACGCGTTGGGGCTCGCCACCGGCGGGTCGTTCACCGCCGTGATCGTCACGGTGACGTTGGCTGATGCCGTACCACCGTTGCCGTCGGAGATCGCGTACGAGAGCACCTCGACGCCGTTCCAGTCCGGGTCCGGCGTGTAGGTCCAGGCGCCGCCCGGCTGCTGGGTGACCGTGCCGTGTGCCGGCGTCGACACCGAGGTCGCGGTGAGCAGGTCACCATCGACGTCGGTGTCGTTGGCCACCAGGTGCAGGGGTACGTCGACAGCGTCCTCCACGTCGGTGACAGCGCCATCGTTGGCGACCGGCGGGTCGTTGACCGGAGTGACGGTGACCTTGACCGTGGACGAGCCCGTGCCGCCGTGGAAGTCCGACACCGTGTAGTTGAGCATCTCGACGCCGCTGAAGTCGGGATCCGGGGTGTAGGTGAAGACGCCGCTGGAGGGTTGCGCAATCGTGCCGTGCACGGCTCCGGTCACGCCCGTCACCGTCAGGGGGTCGCCCTCAGCGTCGGTGTCGTTGGTGAGCAGGTTGCTCAGGGTGAGCGTGCCGGAGTCCTCGGGCAACGAGGCAGTGTCGGGGTTGGCGACGGGCGCGTCGTTGAGGGGCGCCACCGTCAGCGTCACGGTCGCCGTACTCGTGCCGCCATTGCCGTCGGAGACCGTGTAGGTGAGCGTCTCGGGCCCGTTGTAGTTCGGGTCTGGAGTGTAGGCGAAGTCGCCGTTCAGCAAGCGCACGACGGTGCCGTTGGTCGCGCCGGTCACCGACGTGACCGTCAGGCTGTCGCCATCGACGTCGGTGTCGTTGCCGAGCAGGCGCAGCGGAGCCTTGACGGCGTCCTCGTCCACGACCTGGGAGTCGTTGTTGGCCACGGGCGGGTCGTTCACCGGGTTGACGGTCACCGTGACCTGCGCGCTGCGCAGACGTCCGTCGGCGTCCCGCACCGTGTAGGCGAAGCCTTCGGTGCCGTTGAAGTTGGGCGCCGGCGTGAAGAGGACGGTGTTGTCCACGATGCTCGTGACACCGTGGGCCGGGTTGCTGACGCCGAAGATCTCGACGACGCCATCCAGCGTGTCGTTGGCCAGCACGTCATACGTGCGGGCGGTGTCCTCGATGGTCGACTCGACGTCGTCGACCAGAGCGAGCGGGCCGGGTGCGGGAGGCGGCGGTGGCGTGGTCGGTGTCGGCTGCGACGTCGGCTTGGTGGGCGGCGGCAACACCGGGGGGTTGGGGATGAACGGCGGCGGACTCGGCTTCGGCGGCGTCGGCTTCGGAGTGGTCGGCGGGGCAGGGGTCGGCGCCGTGACCGGAGGCTTCGCCTGCGGGATCTTGGTCGTCTCCGCGTGCGCGATACCGGGTGACATGTTCAGCGCGACGACGGTTGCGGCCGCACCGACCGCACCAGCGGAGGCACCGATGACCTGTCCCAGGATCGGGCCGGGGCGGACCATGAAGATCTGCGCCAGCCACGCGAGCGGACCGGACGAGCGGCGCATGCCGCCGAGCGAGATGTTGAGGAACGCGCGCACGATCTCGGGGTCGAAGTGGCTGCCGGCGCAGGCGGTGAGCTCTTCGCGAGCAGCCTGCGCGGTCATCGGCCGCTTGTAAGGACGGGCCGCCGTCATGACCTCGTAGCTGTCGGCGACCGTGACGATGCGGGCGCCGTAGCTGATCTCGTGGCCGGCAAGACCGTGCGGATAGCCGCTACCGTCGTACTTCTCGTGGTGCTGCTCGATCGCCAGCCACCACGGGCCCAGCCACTCACGCAGCGGTTCGCAGATCTCCGCGCCGTGGTGCGGGTGGCTGTGGAGCAGCTCCCACTCCTCCTCCGTCGGCTTGGCGGGCTTGTTGAGGACGTCGTGCGGGACCTTGAGCTTGCCGATGTCGTGGACGAGGGCCGCCCACATCAGCTTGCCCTTGTCCTCGGCGTTGAGCTTGAGCTCGTCGGCGAGCATCGTGACGAACAGCTGCGTGCGTTCGGAGTGGCCGCGCGTGCGGGTGTCGTAGTCGCCGAGGGCGCCGACGAGGGCGAGGATCGTCTCGGCTGCTTCCTGACGGTCAGACGCCATACCGGCCTTGGCCAGCTCGGCGGCGATGGCCCGGCTTCCCGACACCTTGCGGGCCAGCTTGACGCGCGACGGCGCCCGGTCGGGGAAGAGGATGGAGAGGCGCATGAGGGTTGCCAGCGGCAGCACCTTGCGGGTGACCCGGTCGGCGGCGTACACCGCCAGGGTCGACGAACCGAGCACCGCGCCCCACCACAGCACGAGGCTGGTCTTGGAGTGTGGTGCCGGCATCAACGCGCCGACGACGATGCCGACGATGATCGAGAACGCCAGGGGCACCGCGAAGGCGAAGGCCCGTAGGGCAGCGGCGCGCACAGGATGGGACCGCCACTGGCGGCCCTCTGTCCCTTGCGAGCGCTCCACGCTCCCGCCTCTCTCGCGCACGAAAAACACGCTGCACACAGTCACAACGTGGTCTCAACGTGTCACAACAAGCGTCCCAAATCACCGGAATCGTTCGCTATCATCCGAACGGTCGGGTGGCCGCTCCCCTGACCGGAGCACGCGCGGCTCCGACAGGCTCAGCCCTGAAGCCCTATGAAGGGGCAATAGCCGCATCCGGCCGCCTCGGAGAGGGCGTGGACCTCCGGCACCCCCGCGTGGCATGCTCCGCTCGATGACCGCCTCTACCGGCCCCTCCCGGGGTGCCTCCGCTGACCTGCTCGCGCGCCTCGAGCAGTACTACGACGAGGTGCCGCGTGGCCGGGCCCGGGCCGAGGAGGTGGGGCCGTTCACGCTGTTCGTCGCCACGACTGGATGGCCCTACTACGCGCGGCCGCGGCTGGGCGTGACCGGGCCGTTCTCCCCCGATGACGTGCGCGTCGTCCTGGCGCGGCAGCGCGAGCTCGGCGTACCTCAGGCGATCGAGTGGGTCGACGAGACCACGCCGGGGCTGTACGACGGGGTGGTGGCGGCCGGGGTGCCGGTCGAACGTTGCCCGCTGCTCGTGCTCGACGGACGGCCCCGCGGTGACTCCGGGTCGGCGCGGGTGCTCGACGTCGCGGTGACTGCCGACGTGGCCGACGTGGCGGCGTCACGAGCCGCCGTGTCGGTCGGGTTCGCCAACCCGGGGACGGCCGCGGGCGAGGCCGGGGTGGCTGAGCGCGACGCGGCCCTGACGTCGAAGTACGCAGCCGTCGCTGACACGCTCCTCGACTCGATGCGTGCCGGGCGGCTGATCCAGGCCGCGGTGTATGACGAGGGCGATCCGGCGGTCGGGCCGGTCGGTGGTGGGAGCTACTCCCCCGTCGGCAGCGTGGCCGAGATCGCGGGAGTGGCGGTGTTGCCGGCGTACCGGCGACGTGGTCTGGCCGGCCAGCTCACGATTGCACTAGCGGAGCACGCGTTGGCGCACGAGGTGACCACGGTGTTCTGCTCTGCGCAGAGCAGCGACGTGGCGCGGGTCTATGAGGCGGTCGGCTTCCGCCGGGTGGCGACCGCCTGCGTCGCCGAGCTGCCCGAGACCTGAGGGCTGCGCGCCGCCTGCCCCGGCGGTCGAGCCTCCTCGGCGGTCGAGCCTGTCGAGACCCGGACCCGGCGGTCAGCCTGTCGAGACCCTCGATCTCGACAAGCTCGACCAGCGGGCTGACCTCGGCGCCTACCGAAGAATTTGCTGGGGATTCCCCGCACCCGCCGTGGTGCCCGTCCTGGACTTGTTTGAATGGTCAAGTGACCAGGTCAAAGGCGATTGCCATCTCCGTCGTCGGCGTCGTCCTGTTCGTCGTCGAGGCGCTCATCGAGTGGCCGCTCGAGGGGCCGGTCGTGCTGAAGTTCGACAGGCAGCACGGGGTGCACGTCTCCGACCTCGTCACGCTAGCGCTGCTGGTGGCCGTGCTGGTCTGGACCTGGCGTCCGGTACGCCGTACCGCACCTCCCCGCGAACCCGCCGCATCCTCCTCCGACCGCTGACATCCCTCCCCCGAGGGCCAGTTCGGAACGTCATTGTTGTCCTAGCGGGCCTCTTGCAACAGCCCTGTTCCGAATCGGTGGCGCGGCTAGCGGCGAGTCAGGCTCCAACGGTCCACCCGACGGTCGCGGGCCAGACCTCGCGCCCGCGTACGCGTCATCCGATCAACCAGGGCACGGCGTGAGCCGGCGAGGTCGAGGCGAGTCACGCGGACGGCCAGGAGCCCGTGCTCTTCCAGGAGCTCCTCACGAATGTTGTCGGCGGTGTGGTTGACGAGGTCTCTGTGGTCGTCACCGTCGTACTCGAGGAACGTCGCGGCCTCCGGGTCGAGCGCGTCCGGAATGCCGAGCAGGCTCCCGCTCTCCGCGTAGACCGAGGGGTTGACGAGTGGCGGTGGCAGACCTGCGTCGAGCACCCAGACCATGCGCATCCTCGTCTCCGGTGGGCTGCGCGATCCCTCGACCGCGAGTGCGACGGCCCGGCGTGCCAGCGCAATGCGACGCCAACCGGCGTACCGGCCGAGCACGATCTCGAGGTCGGAACGGCCCATCAGGCCCGCCGTCAGCATCATGTCGAGGTGCACGACGGCGTCTCGCAATGTCGCGGCGAAGCGTGCCCCGTCGAGAGCGGTGCGCCCGGCCGACGTACACCTGATGCCGCGAACAAGGGTCACATCGGAGTCGGGAAGTCGCTCACGTGAGACCTCGATGCCGGGACGTCGGCGGACCTTCCCGTCAACGCCGCAGTTCACGAGGACAGGCAGGAGGTCCTGGCCCGACCGTCCGGCTCCGTCGAGCAGCCGAACCCCCATCCAGTACGCAGCCGCCCAACCACCGATGGCGGCGTACGCCGGGAGGCTGGCGGCCACTTCGGTGATGCGCTGCTCGGGGGTCGATGTGGTGTCAGCTGGAACGTAGAAGCCAGGGCTCGTACGCCGCCAGCCCGGCCCCCGCAACTGCGCGTACGACGGCCGGCCCGTGCCGTCACGTCGCTCGACCGCCTCGGCCCAGGAGGTCGGAGTGGTGCCTGGATGAGGTGGCCGCAGTCGGCTGTCCCAGCGATGCATCGAGAGATGCAACCACCTCCGGCCGGGACCGCGGGGCGCTCATCCACAAGGTGCCACCGCCAGGCAACCGGTTCGGAACACGACTGCTGCCCGAAAGCCCCTCTAACAACAATCCTGTTCCGAATCGCGGGCGGGCGTGGGGCAAGAAGGGTCAGCGGGTAAGAGGGGCGAGGTGCTCGCGCAGCCGCGTCATCCCGGCCGCATCACCCTTGCCCTCATGGATCCGCAGCGCAGTCTCGAACGCCTCCACAGCCTCGTCCCGCTTGCCGGCCAACAAGAACGTCTCACCGAGCAGCTCGAACGCGACACCTCTGACCCAGAAGAAGTCGACCTCTCCCGCTGCCACGGCAGCCCGTCGCACCAGTCGCTCGCCGCCCTCGAGGTCGCCGGACCGCGCCACGAGATAGCCCTCGAGCGCGTCGACGCCGATGACGTTGACCCGGTCGTCCGGCCCCGTCGTCTCGCGCACCACGCCGCACTTCGCCCGTGCCTCGTCGTACCTACCCTGCTGCTTGAGCACAACGGCCAGGACCAGCACGACGGTGGCGTAGTAGGCACGGTCGCCCAACCTGTCGAGCTCCTCGGCACCTTCCTGCAGGACCTGTTCGGCCGCCACGAGGTCACCGGCTGCCATCTCGATGTAGGCCAGACCCATCGAGGTCGAGGCGGCCATCACGAGCAAACCCGCCTCTCGCTGGACCATGCTCCCTTCTCTGGCCGTCGACCGCCCCCGATCGGCGTCCCCCATCAACGCGACGGCCTCGCCCATGAGTCCCTTGATGGCAGCGCTGGTCACCTCGTGTCGGGTGTAGTGGACCAGCAACTCCTCGCCCGTCTGGATCACCTCGTCGAGAGGCCCCGGCCCGTAGAACAGGGCACCCAGCGTCGACATGTCCATGACCGTGGCCAGTGCCTGGTCTCCCGCAGCGCGCGCGTGCATGGCGCCGCTGACGGCCGCGTCGTACGCCGCGATGGCTCGGCACGACGTCCACACTTCCCACCAGCGCAGCAGCGCCGTCCAGGCGAGGCCGAGCTCGTCGCCAGCCGGCTCGAAGAACGCGTCGGCCGCGTCGAGGCGTGCACCGTTGCGGACCGTGTCGAAGGTCCCGTCGAACAGCTCCGCCAGGCTCACGGCCAGGCCGGCGAAGGCTTGCGCACGCGGTTGGTCCGAGGCAGCGAGCATGGCTGCCACCTGCATGGCCTCTGCGGTACGTCCCCTGTTGTCCAGCACCCACACCAACCGGATCAACGCCTCGACGCGACGATCGTCGTCGACGGGAAGCAGGGTGACCGATCGTTCGAGCAGGCCGGACGCTGCGTTCCAGTCGCTGCGCTCGGTCGCACCCTTGGCGGCGACGAACAGCATCTCTCCCGCCCGTGCCCGCAGCCTGTCGAGTCGGGTGTCGTGCGGGTCGAGGTCGGCGAGGTTCCGGTAGGCCTGCTCGAAGTGGTAGCCGACGATCTCCTCGAGCTCGAACAACCCTCCACGCGCCTGCAGCCAGGTGGCGAACTTCTCGTGCAGCTCGGACCGGATCTCCTTGGGCAGCGAGTCGTACGCCGCGTCGCGGATCAGCAGGTGCCGGAACCGGAACGCCTCTTCGTCGGGCAGCACCGCCTGCTCGGGCCTGATCAGCTCCTTGCGGATGAGCGACAGCAGCCGGGTCGGCACCTCCAGACGTTCGAGCTCAGGTGCCAGCTCGAGCACAGCACTGCGGTGGAAGACCTGCCCTTCGACGGCACCGCGTCCGATCACCGACCGCTCCCCCGCGCCCAGGCCCTCCAACCTGGCCTGTAGCAAGGCCTGGATCGTGGGCGGGACCGTGATCTCGTCGGTGCCGGCGTCCCCGACCATGGCCACCATCTCCTCGATGAACAGCGGGTTGCCGTCGGCGGTGTCGAGGATGCGCCGGGCCAGTTCGTCGGACAGGTGCATGCCGGCGGCCAGCTGGCGCAGCAGCAGCTGACAGTCCTGCGACGACAGCGACTCCAGCAGGATCGTGGTCGCGTTGACCTTGCCGCCACCCCAACCTTCGCGGACGTCGAACAGCTCCCGCCTCGCCACGCACAGCAGCAGGATCGGCGCG
This sequence comes from uncultured Actinomycetota bacterium, assembly GCA_963742765.1. GTDB lineage: Bacteria > Actinomycetota > Actinomycetes > Propionibacteriales > Nocardioidaceae > JANLYC01. The sequence goes on along the minus strand of CAVUMY010000001.1, from coordinate 1,999,631 downwards.
CCCCGCGACCAGTCTGCGACGTGCTCGATCAGGTCGAGGAACACCGGTTCGGCCCACTGGATGTCGTCGAACAACACGACCTGCGGTTTGGTCGCCGCTCGTGTCTCGAGCAGCTTGCGGAAGGCGAGCTGGGTGTCGGCCGGCGAGCCCCCGATCACCTTGGCGGGTTCGACGCCGAGTTCCATCAGGATCTCGACCAGCGGCCAGTAGGTGATGTCGTCGCCGTAGTGCAGGCACCGGCTCGTCAGGACGTCTGCTCGATCCCCGACCTGAGCCAGGAACTCGGCCACCAGCCGCGACTTCCCCACCCCTGCCGGCCCCAGCATCGTGAACAAGTGACACGACCGCTCCGAAACCAGGTCCTCGAAGTCGCCCAGCAGCCGCGTCAGCTCACGGACCCGGCCGACCAGCGGAGCATCCAGATGGCGGGCGATCGCCGCCGCATCCGGATCGACCGTGATGAGCCGGTACGCCGGGACCGTGTCGCGCTTGCCCTTGAGCTCCAACGGCTCGACCGCCTCCACCCACACGGCATCCCGTACCAACGCCAGGGTCGCCGCGCCGATCAGGATCTCCCCCGGAGTGGCGGCCTGCTCGAGCCGCGCCGCGACGTTGACCGCATCGCCGGTCGCCAACGTCTCACCCTCACCCGTCACCACCTGGCCGGTGTTCACGCCGGTACGGAACGACAATGCGAGGGACCGCTCCTGTCCCAGCTCGGTCAGCCGCTCTCGGATCTCCGCCACCGCACGAACAGCGCGCAAGGCGTCGTCCTCCTGGGCGACGGGAACCCCGAAGATCGCCATCGCCGCATCACCGATGAACTTCTCCACCGTCCCGCCATGACGCTGGATGATCCGCCGGATCTCCGCGAAGTATTCCGCCATGGTGTGCCGTAGCGCCTCGGGGTCCAGCTGCTCCCCCAGCGCCGTCGACCCCGAGATGTCGGTGAACACGACAGTGACCGTCTTGCGCACCTCACGCTTCGGGACAGGCGTGAGCAGCTCAGCCCCGCAGGCACCGCAGAACCGGGAACTCTCGGGGCTTTCCTGGCCGCACGTCCCGCACACCGACATGCCCGGAGCCTAACCCCGCCATCCGCCCCAGCAGCCCCCGTTTTGGAACACCGTTGCTGCTGGGAGGCCCTCCAGACAACAACGGCGTACCAAACCGTCGCCGACCAGTGTGGGTGGACTCCGACTGTTGCGTCAGACGATGCGGTTGATGGCAGAGGTGACGGCTTTGAGCGAGGCGGTCACGATATTCGGGTCGAAGCCGACGCCCCACAGGATCTGGTCACCAACGGCACATTCCACGTACGCCGCGGCGGTCGCGTCGCCACCCGCGGACAACGCATGCTCTGCGTAGTCGAGGACCCGGACGTCATACCCGACCTCACCGAGCGCCGAGACGAACGCCGCGATCGGCCCGTTGCCCGAGCCCTCCAGAGAGTGCAGCGTCCCGTCGACGTACACGTTCACCGCGAGCTGGTCGTGCTCCCCCTCCGCCGATGAGGTGTGCACCGAGTTGAGCTCGAGCGGCGTACGACGGTCGAGGTACTCCGCCCGGAACGCGGCCCAGATCTCCTCGCCCGAGATCTCTCCGCCTTCCTCGTCAGTCAGCCCCTGCACGATCCGGCTGAACTCGATCTGCAACCGGCGCGGCAGCTCGAGCTTGTGCTCGGCCTTGAGGATGTAGGCGACGCCGCCCTTGCCGGACTGCGAGTTGACGCGGATCACGGCCTCGTAGGAGCGGCCCACGTCCTTGGGGTCGATCGGCAGGTAGGGCGCCTTCCAGTCGATCTCGCTGACCGGCCGCCCCTCCTTGCTGGCTTGGATGTCCAGCGCCTCGAGACCCTTCTTGATCGCGTCCTGGTGCGAGCCGGAGAAGGCGGTGTAGACCAGGTCGCCGGCGTACGGGTGTCGCGGGTGCACCGGCAGCTGCGTGCAGTACTCGACCGTGCGGCGGATCTCGTCGATGTCGCTGAAGTTGATCATCGGGTCGATGCCCTGGCTGAACAGGTTCATGCCCAGCGTCACCAGACATACGTTGCCGGTGCGCTCGCCGTGTCCGAACAAGCAGCCCTCGACCCGGTCGGCGCCGGCCATGATCGCCTGCTCGGTCGCAGCGACGGCGGTGCCGCGGTCGTTGTGCGGGTGCAGCGAGACGACCGAGTGCTCGCGGCGGGTGAGCTGCCGGCTGAACCACTCGATCTGGTCGGCGTAGACGTTCGGCGTCGCCATCTCGACGGTGGCGGGCAGGTTGAGGATGATCTCCCGTCCCGGCCCGGCCTGCCAGACATCGGTCACCGACTCACACACCTCGACGGCGAAGTCGAGCTCGGTGTCGGTGAAGATCTCCGGGCTGTACTGATAACCGAACTCAGTGTCCTGCAGGTGCTCGTCGGCGTACTTCATCACGATCTCGGTGCCTCGGGTCGCGATCGCGCGGCACTCGTCGCGGTCGACACCGAAGACCACACGCCGGAACAGAGGCGCGGTCGCGTTGTAGAGGTGGACGTTGGCGCGGTCGGCTCCGACGAGGCTCTGCACGGTGCGTTCGATCAGGTCCTCACGTGCCTGCGTCAGGACGGAGATCGTCACGTCGTCAGGGATCTTGTCCTGCTCGATGAGCTGCCGCACGAAGTCGAAGTCGAACTGGCTGGCCGAGGGGAACCCCACCTCGATCTCCTTGTAGCCCATCGAGACGAGCAGCTCGAACATGCGCTGTTTGCGGGTCGGGGTCATCGGGTCGATGAGCGCCTGGTTGCCGTCACGCAGGTCGGTCGAGAGCCAGCGCGGGGCATGCGTGATCGTGCGGGTCGGCCAGGTGCGGTCAGGCAGGTCGATCGGCGGGAACGCGCGGTAGCGGTGGAACGGCATACGGCTGGGTTGCTGGGGTTGGATGGCCATGAGGGCTGCTTTCGCGAGTGTCAGAGGATGCCGGCGGGACAGCAGCACGTCTCCGCGGCGAGGGGTCCGGCTATCGAACCTCGCCGCGGCACGGAAGAAGCAGGCTCAAGCCCGCGTGCGTCCCTGGCATGTCCATCATGACGTGGCCAGGCTAGCACTGGTACCCACCGGCCCAGCTCGTCGAACCGTGAGTTGTGGCCCCTCGAACCGTGAGTTGTGGCCCCTCGAACCGCTGGTGAGTGACCAGGTCATGTTGCCGGAGTACCGGTTTGGACGTTTGATGACAGTCATGAACGTGCAGCGCGTCGACCCGCTGAGCCTCGACGCGCGCACGGCCGACCAGCTCGCCGAGACCAAGAACGCCAGCGCGCTCGCTGCTGGACTGCACGTCGTCACGATCACCGGTGCCAGCATCGCCGCGGAGGCGCGCCACACCCACGACGACCGACCGTACGACGCCATGTGGCTCGTCCGTGAGGACCAGGACGGCGACGCGGTGGCCATGGGGTCCCTCGAGCTGCCTCGCTGGGACAACCCCCACATGGCGCTGGGTTTCTGCTCGGTCCATCCCAACGTGCAACGCCGCGGCATCGGCACCCAGCTGCTACGCGCGCAGACAGCGTGGTGCCGTGAGCAGGGCAGGACCCTGCTGCTGACGTTCTGCACACGGGGTACGCCGGGCGAGGACCTCCTGATGGAGTACGGCTTCGAGGTGGCGCAGCCGATGGCCCAGCGGCGGCTCTATCCCCAACGCGTCGACTACGACCGGGTCCGGCTGCTGGCCGACGACGCCGCCGGCAAGGCCGAGGACTACGAGCTCATCAGGCTCGACGGGCCCGCCCCCGACGAGTGGCTGCCCGGCCTGGTGAGCCTTTTCGAGGCCATGAACGACGCACCTCAGGACGACATGGACACCACGCCCGATGTCTACCCGGTCGAGCGGCTGCGGGCGTACGACTCGGCGATGTCGCACCGGCGCCAGCACCTCTACCGGTTGATCGCCCGGCACCGACCCACAGGCGAGTGGGCCGGGCACACGATCGTCTGCGTCAACGAGCTCTGTCCGGGCATGGCGATGCAGGAGGACACCACCGTCATCGAGGCGCACCGCGGCCACCGGCTCGGGATGTGGCTCAAGGCAACGATGCTGCTGTGGCTGCGCGAGGAGCAGCCTGGCCTGGAGACGATCGACACCTGGAACGCCGAGTCCAACGACCACATGATCGCGGTCAACGACGAGCTCGGCTGCGTCGTCAGCTCCCGCGGCAACGCCCTCCAGCTCCACCTCTGACCGAGCCGGACGCGTCTTCCGCCAGCTCGACCGAGCCGCGCGCGGTTCTTCCGCGAATTGCGGGAAGGTGCAGGCGTCGTACGGCGTGTTGCGCTGCACTTTCCCGCAATTGCGGGGAGGACGGGGCGCCTCCAGAAGGCTCGACCAGCGCTCGTTACAGTGGTTGGACCATGCTGAGCCCCCTGCATCGCACGCTGGTCACACCATCTCGAACCGCCGTCGCCACCGGCTTGCTGATTGTCCTGGCTGGTTGCGGCTTGTCGTCTTCGTCCGGTGGCTCCGACCCCACGACCGACGCGACCACCGGCCTCGCCAAGGAGCGGGCGACCGACGGCGCTGCTGCGTCTGCCCCGGCGCCGGCTCCCCGGTCCGACACCTGCCACGAGCTGACCTTCGGCCAGATCGGTCGCTACGCCAACTCCTCCGCACCCGTGCCGTGCACGAAGCCGCACACGTCCTACACCTTCGCTGTCCAGCAGCTACCGTCCGAGGTCGCCTTCAAGGGCGTCGACATCGGCAACGACGCGGTGCAGGAGAAGGCGTCGCTGCAGTGCCGCTCGGCCTACGCGTCATACGTCGGTGGCAGCGCTGCGGTCCGGTCGCTGTCGCGGCTGTCGGTGACGTACTTCCTCCCGAGCCAGCCGGACTTCGACAAGGGCGCCCGGTGGGTCCGGTGTGACGTGATCGGACTGCAGTCGAGCCGGGTGCTCGCCGACCTGCCGGTCGAGCTCAAGGGTTTCAACACCCGCGACACCGCCCTCGACGAGTTCGGCCTGTGCTCGCAGGGAGATCCCGGTACGACGGGGACCATGCTCGTGATGTGCAGCCAGGACCACACGTTCAGGGCCCTGAGCGCCCTGCGTCTCGGTGCGGACGGTGACGCCTACCCGGGCGAGAGCGTCGCGATGACCGACGGGCAGAAGCGCTGCGACAAGCTCGTGTCCGACACCCTCGGCGTCGGCGGCGGCTACTCGTACGCGTGGACCTACCCGTCCGCCGACGACTGGGCCAACGGACAACGCTTCGGGTTCTGCTGGAACAAGACGGGGAGCTGAGCCGCACCACCGGCGCGCAGGCTGACGCTGCACGGGGAGAGGGTCAGAAGCCCAGCCGGCGCAGCTGTTTGGGGTCGCGCTGCCAGTCCTTGGCGATCGTGACCCGCAGGTCGAGGTAGACCGGCGTCCCGAGGATCGCCTCGATCTGCTTGCGCGCCCTCGTACCGACATCCTTCAGCCGTGCGCCCTTGTGGCCGATGACGATGCCCTTCTGGCTGTCGCGCTCGAGGAACAGCTTGGCGTGGATGTCGAGCAACGGCTTGTCGTCAGCACGACCCGGCCGCAGTCCCATCTCCTCGACCACGACGGCAATGGAGTGCGGGAGCTCGTCGCGGACACCTTCGAGTGCCGCTTCGCGGATGAGCTCGGCCACCAGCGTCTCCTCGGGCTCGTCGGTCAGGTCGCCGTCGGGGTACAACGGGGGCCCTTCGGGAAGCTGGGCGATCAGCAGGTCGCGCAGCAGCTCCAGCTGGTCACCCGAGACCGCCGAGACGGGCACGATCTCAGCCCACTCGATCCCGGTGTCGACGCCCAGCTTGGTGATGCTCTGCAGGTGCGCGGCCATCCGGTCGGGCGTCACGAGGTCGGACTTTGGTGGCGACGGCGACCTTGGGCGTGCGCTTGACCTGGGCGAGCTCGTTGACGAGATAGCGGTCCCCCGGCCCGATCGGGTCGCTGGCCGGGAGACAGACCGCGGTGACGTCGACCTCGTTCCAGGTGGTCTTGACGATGTCGTTGAGCCGTTCGCCGAGCAGCGTGCGCGGCTTGTGCAGGCCCGGGGTGTCGACGAGGATCAGCTGCGCGTCCGGACGGTGGACGATGCCACGCACCGCGTGCCGGGTCGTCTGCGGCCGCGACGAAGTGATCGCCACCTTCTGCCCGACCAGGGCGTTGGTCAGCGTCGACTTGCCGGCATTGGGGCGCCCGACCAGGCTGGCGAAGCCACTGCGGAACGCTGGGCGTTTCTCGTTCGGGTCGGTCACGTCGTCGATTCTGTCCTACCCGCGCACCGGCACGCGCGGGCGGTTGGTGGCCGGCCCTTCCCCGCGAATTGCGGGAAGGTGCAGGGCGACACGCCGTACGCCGGGTGCGGTTTCCCGCAATTCGCGGGACGGCGGAGGTGGGAGGCAGGGAAGGGGATCGGAGAACGCGTGGGTCACGTGGTGACCGTGTCGGCCACGACGCCACCGGCATCGGCACGGTAGAGCGGGACGCCGCCGCCGGCGAAGTCGCGCACCACCGCCACGTCGGCGTCGGTCACGCCCAGGCGGTCGGTCACGACCAGGGCCGCCTCGAGTCCCTTGACCCCGCTGCTGATCGCCATCGCCACGGCCACCTGGAGCGCCGACAGCTGCAGCGAGGGCAGGTCGACGTTCGTGGAGCTGTAGGTGCGGCCGTCGGTGTCGCGGATCGCGGCGCCCTCGGCGGTGCCCGCGCGGGCGCGGCTGGCGCGGGCCAGCGTGAGCAGCTTGGCGTCCTCGGGATCGGTCAGCTCGACAGGCATGCGGCCAGCCTAATCATGTCTCGCGCCCGTGATCTCGACAGGCTCGCTCAGCGGAAGGGTCTCGTCAGGCGTTGGCGGCGGTCTCGGGGCGGGAAGAGTCCGGGCCGGGCGAAGCCTCGGTGCGTTGCTCGTCAGTAGTACGGCCAGCCGCCGGCCGGGCCGCTTCATCAGACTGGTCGATGCGGCGTACGACGACGGTGACGACCTTGTTGCGCCGACCGGCCAGCGTCTCGGCCTGGAAGTGCAGGCCTTCGCAGACCACCTCGGCGCCCGGGATCGGGACCCGGCCGAGGTGCTTGGCCATGAGCCCGCCGACAGTCTCGACGTCCTCATCGTCGAGCTCGACGCCGAACAGGTCGCCGAGGTCGTCGATCGGCATCCGGGAGCTGACGCGGACCGCTCCGCCGGTGAGACGTTCGACCTCGACCGGCTCGACGTCGTACTCGTCGGTGATCTCGCCGACGATCTCCTCGAGCAGGTCCTCGATCGTGACGAGGCCGGACGTACCGCCGTACTCGTCGACGACGATCGCGACGTGGGTCCGCTTGGCCTGCATGTCACGCATCAGCTCGTTGGCCGGCTTGGTGTCGGGCACGTAGATGCAGGGGCGCATGACGGTCTCGATGCGCTCGGTCGTCTCAGCCTCGTGCCGGTCGAACACCCGCTTCGTGACGTCCTTGAGGTAGGCGATCCCGACGATGTCGTCGAGGTCCTCCCCCACCACCGGGACGCGCGAGAAGCCGCTGCGCAGCGCCAGCGACATCATCTGGCGCAGCGTCTTGTAGCGCTCGATGAACACCATGTCGGTGCGCGGCACCATGACCTCGCGCACAATCGTGTCGCCAAGCTCGAAGACCGAGTGGATCATCCGGCTCTCGTCGGACTCGATGACCCGCGACTGTTCGGCCAGGTCGACGAGCTCGCGCAGCTCGGCCTCGGTGGCGAACGGCCCTTCACGGAATCCGCGGCCGGGTGTGATCGCATTACCGATCATGATCAGCAGCTGCGGAATCGGGCCGAGGACTGCGGTGAGCATCGAGATGGGCCGCGCCGCCAGCAGACCCACGCGTTCGGCGTGCTGACGACCGACGGTGCGGGGGCCGACCCCGATCGCGATGTACGACGTCACGATCATGACGCCGGCCGCGAGGACGACCTGAATCCAGGTGGGGTTGAGCAGGTCGACGATGACCAGCGTGACGAGGACGGTGGCCGAGGTCTCGCAGAGGATGCGCAGGAACAGTGCCGTGTTGAGGAAACGCGGAGCATCACGCAGGATCTCGACCAGGTGATGGGCGCCGCGACGACCGTCGCGCGCGAGCTCCTCGGCGCGGACCTTCGAGATCGTCGAGATCGCGGCATCGGTGCTGGCCAGCAACCCTGCGAGCACCACGAGGACCGCAGCCATCGCGACGAGGGACAGATGATTGGACGTCATTCGACGTGGTCACCGCTCTTGACGCCGAGCCACTCGGCGAGCAGACGGGCCTGCAGGGCGAACATCTCACGCTCCTCATCGGGGTCGGCATGGTCGTAGCCGAGGAGATGCAGGATGCCGTGGATCGTCAGCAGGTGCAGCTCGTCGTCGACCGTACGCGAGTACGTCGGCGCCTGGGCTGCAGCGTACTGCGGGCACAACAGCATGTCGCCGAGAATGCCCTCGTCGCCGGACTCGGACTCGGAGCCGGGTCGCAGCTCGTCCATCGGGAACGACAGCACGTCGGTCGGGCCGGTCTTGTCCATCCAGCGTTCGTTGTATTCGGTGATGGTCGGCTCGTCGACGAGCCGCACGCACAGCTCGGCCTCGGGATGGACCCGCATCCGGCTCATGGTGAACCGGGCCAGCCTGGCGAACTCGGCGATATCGAGCTCCATGCCCGACTCGTTGAGCACCTCGACGCTCATCGGCCCTCGATCACCGACGTCGGTCCATGGGGGCGGCCGGGCTGTTGCTGAGATTCGTAGCTGTCGTAGGCGCCGACGATCTTGCCGACCAGGCGATGTCGTACGACATCCTGCGCGGTCAGGCGGTTGAAGCTGATGTCCTTGATGCCCTCGAGGATGTCCTGCACCACACGGAGCCCGCTCTTGGTGCCGGCGGGCAGGTCGACCTGGGTGACGTCTCCGGTGACGACCATCTTGGAGCCGAAGCCCAGGCGCGTCAGGAACATCTTCATCTGCTCCGGCGAGGTGTTCTGCGCCTCGTCGAGAATGATGAACGCGTCGTTGAGAGTGCGTCCACGCATGTACGCCAGGGGCGCCACCTCGATGGTGCCGGCGGTCATCAGCTTGGGGATCGACTCCGGGTCGAGCATGTCGTGCAAGGCGTCGTACAGCGGTCGCAGGTAGGGGTCGATCTTCTCGCTCAACGTGCCCGGGAGGTAGCCGAGGCGCTCGCCGGCCTCGACGGCAGGTCGGGTCAGGATGATGCGGTTGACCTGCTTGGCCTGGAGTGCCTGCACGGCCTTGGCCATGGCGAGGTAGGTCTTGCCGGTGCCGGCCGGCCCGATGCTGAAGATGACCGTGTGCTTGTCGATGGCGTCGACGTACCGCTTCTGGTTGAGCGTCTTGGGGCGGATCGTGCGGCCGCGATTGCTGAGGATGTTGAGGGTGAGGACGTCGGCGGGGCGTTCCTCGGTCTCGGCGCGGAGCATGCCGATGACGCGTTCGACGGTCTCGGCGGTGAGGCCCTGGCCGGTGCGCACCATGGTGACCAGCTCGTCGATGAGGCGCTCGATGAGGGCGACCTCGCCCCGGTCGCCGAGCAGGCTGATCTCGTTGCCGCGCACGGCGACCTCGGCGCGGAACTCGCGCTCGATGATGGTGAGGAACTCGTCACTGGGGCCGAGCACGGACACGACGGGAACGCTCGGGGGAATCACGATCACATGTCGTGGCAACTGCGGTTGGGTCATCGTGGCGTCCATGCTACGGGTTCGAGGTGGGGCGCTTCACCGCATATGCGGGATACGGCCTGTTCGGACGACCGGGCCTTTCCGACATTTGCGGGAAAGTTCAGGCCGACACGCCGTATGCCGCCTGCGCCTTCCCGCACTTCGCGGGGCAGCCCCGGGGATCAGCCGGGGGGCCAGGTGAACGGTCGGCCGCCGAGGACGTGGATGTGGGCGTGGAACACACTCTGTTGAGCGGGAGCGCCGTTGTTGCAGGCGAGGCGGTACCCGCCTCCGACCCCGTCATCGATCGCCACCTGGCGGGCCATCGTGAGGACAGCGAGGGCCTGGTCTGGATGTGACTCGGCCAGCTCCGGGAGGGTCTCGATGTGGACCTTCGGGATGACCAGGATATGCGTCGGCGCCTGCGGGTCGATGTCGCGGAACGCCATCACCTGATCGGTCTCCGCCACCAGGTCACTCGGCACATCTCCCCTGACGATCCCGCAAAACAAGCAACCGTCCATCCGTCCCCCACCTCCTTCTTCGTTGAACCGCGGGTTGTTGGGTGTTGAGCCGCGGATTGTTGGGTGTTGAACCGCAGGTTGTTGGGTGTTGAACCGCAGGTTGTTGGCCTGTTGAACCGCGTGTTGTGGCCCGTTGAACCGCGTGTTGTGGCCTGTTGAACCGCGTGTTGCTGAGTCTTGAGTTAGCTCTTGCGCCAGCAGCGAAGCCGTGTTGGTACCGCGCGCCCCGACGTCGTACGCCGAAACTGGACTCGACCGTGTCAACCAGAACGCCGTACGACGCGTGTCTACGGTATGACGACCTTATCGGGACGACGTGAGCTGGTCGGGCGCACCGGCCGCCGCGACACGACCCCGTCGTGGAGAGGGGCGACAGTGGCAGAGAGCCGCTGGGACGCCGGCGACGCCGTCACGCAGTTGTACGCCGCGCACTACACCTCGCTCGTCCGCCTTGCCGCCCTCCTGGTCCGCCACAGCGGGGAGGCCGAGGAGATCGTGCAGGACGCGTTCGTGGCGATGCACGACAAGTGGCGTCGGCTGCGCGATCCCGACAAGGCGCTGGGCTACCTACGCCGCACCGTGGTCAACCGGGCGCGCTCGGCGCACCGCCATCACCTGGTCGTCGCCAAGCACACCCCGCACCGACCCGAGGACGCGGCCAGCGCGGAGTCTCACGCGATGGCCGCCCACACCAGAGCAGAGGTCATGGCGGCTCTCCACAACTTGCCGACCCGACAACGCGAGGTCCTGGTGCTGCGCTACTACAGCGACCTCACCGAAGCCCAGATTGCCGACACCTTGGGTATCAGCCCGGGCGCCGTCAAGAGTCACGCACACCGGGGCATGTCCACGCTCCGTACGACGCTGGAGGAGCACCGATGAGCACCGACAACCCGACGCCCACCGGCGACGGCCGCAACCGCGACCGCACGGCCGAGCTGCTGTCACAAGCCCTGAACGAGGAGGCCGCCATGGTCCAGACCGACCCATCCGCACTGCACGAGATCCAGCAGCGCACACAGACGCCCAGCCACCCACGCCGTCCCTGGATCTACGCCGGTGTCGGCGCAGCCGCCGCGACCGCCGCCGTCCTGGTCGGCGTGGCCGTGCTCGGCGACCACACGCAGGACTCGTCCGGAGGCCCCGCCTCGACCGGCAAGCCGACCGCTACCTCGGCGGTGCAGAACCCCCCTGTAAACGTCACTGTGACCTATCTCGGCGCCGCCGGCAACGGCTACCGTCTCGTCACTGAACGACACAGCGTCGAGCCAATGCCGGGCTCGGCGACTGAACCGCTGTCGGTGAAAGAGTTCCTGAGCGGTAAGCCCGCCGACTCCGACTACAGCACTGGCTGGCCAAGCGGCCTCGTAGCGACCGAGATCGCGGGCGCCCACATTTCACTGAGCGGCCCGGTCGGGGCACTTGATCAGGCCGGCAGTCCGTACACCGCCGAGCAAGCCTCGATGGCGGTCCAGGCACTCTTCCGCAATGCCGGAGGTCAGCCGGGCGATACGGGGACCATTACGTACAACGGTGTGAAGCTGGCCGACGTCTTCGGCGTGCAGCTCCCCATCAAGCTGGCCTCGGACGACGAGACCCGCGCCTGGATCTCGATCGACAACGTGACCGACGGCCAGACGTTGACCAACCCGGTGTCGGTGATCGTCTCCGGCAACGTCTTCGAGGGCAACGTCAACTGGCAGCTGCTCGACGCCACCGGCGCGAAGGTCGACGAGGGCTTCGTGACCACCACGATGGGGCAGTGGGCGCAAGCGTCCATCGACCTCGGCACCCTGGACCCGGGGACATACACGATCCGCTGCCTCGAGTACAGCGCGCAGAACGGCAAGCCCGGCAACGTCGACGACAAGACGTTCACCGTCAGCTGACCCGCTTGTCAGAACCCAGTAGCGCTCCAGGCCTACTGGGTTCTGACAACTCGGTTCAGGGCCAGCGGCTGCGAGAAAGTATGACGGCCGCAGCCGCCAGACCCGCCGACGACGAACGCAGCACCTCGGGGCCGAGCCGCACAGGTTCGGCCCCTGCTCTTGCGAACGCCGCCAGCTCCTCGTCGGTGACCCCGCCCTCAGGCCCGACCACGAGCACCACCCCATCAGTGAGGTCCTCCGGCATCGGGACCACGGCCAGCGGAGCCCGGGCCGTCTCGTGCAGCACGAAGGACGCCGCCGCCCCGGCCATCAGCTCGAGCACGTCAGCGGTGGAGTGCACGTCGCGCACCTCCGGGAACCACAGTCGCCGCGACTGCTTGGCGGCCGCCACAGCGGTCGAACGCCAACGTTGCAAGGCCTTGGCGGCCCGGTCGCCCTTCCACGAGACCACGTTGCGGGCGGCCGCCCACGGCACGATGACGTCTGCGCCGATCTCTGTGAGCAGGTCGACGGCGCGCTCGGCGTGGTCGCCCTTGGGGATCGCCTGGACGACGATCAGCTGGGGTACGGCCCGGGCGATCACTCGGCGTACGACGACCTTCGCGTGGAGCGACGCCTTGCCCAGCGTCGTCACCTCGCAATCAGCCGCCTGACCCCGACCGTCGGTCAGGACCAGGTGTTCGCCGACCCGGAGGCGGCGTACGACGACCGCGTGACGCCCCTCGTCACCAGCCAGCTCGACCACGTCACCCGCGAGGGCGTCGGTGTCGACGACGAAGACCGGCAGCGTCATACCCGCCACCCTCCCATCAACGGCATCGATGGCACCGACCTCATCGACGGCAGCGGGTCAGCGGCTGCCGCCGAACGCGTCGCGGAAGCGCCCGAACATGCCCTTGTGGCGGTTCTCCTCGACAGCGGCGACCGGGTTCTCCTCGTCGCGCAGCGAAGCCAGCTGCTTGATCAGCTCGGTCTGCTCGCGGTCGAGGCGGGTCGGCGTCTCGACGACCACGGTCGTGATGAGGTCGCCGCGGCCGGTGCCGCGCAGCCGAGGCACGCCGCGCCCGCGCATCACGAGCTGCTCGCCGGACTGGATACCGGGCCTGATCTCGAGGTCGATCGAACGCTCGACCTCAGAGCCCTCCAGGGCGACCACATCAGCCTCGAGAGTGGGCAGCTCGACCGTCGTCCCGAGCGCAGCCGCCGTCATCGGCAGGGTGATCGTGCACAGCAGGTCTTCGCCGCGGCGGTTGAACACAGCATGCTGGGCGACGTCGATCTCGATGTAGAGATCCCCCGCGGGACCGCCGCCCGGGCCGACCTCGCCCTCGCCGGACAGCTGGACCCGCGTGCCGGTGTCGACACCGGCCGGGATCGTGACGTTGATCGCCCGGCGTGACCGGACGCGGCCGTCGCCGGAGCACTCAGAGCAGGGGTTCAGGATAACCGTGCCGAAACCGCGGCAGGTCGGGCACGGCCGCATCGTGCGCACCTCACCGAGGAACGAGCGCTGGACGTGGCTGATCTCACCGCGGCCGCCACAGGTCGTACAGCCCGTCGGCGACGTGCCCGCCGAGGTGCCCGCCCCGTGGCACAGCGTGCAGGTGACCGCGGTGTCGACCTTGAGCTCCTTCGAGACCCCGAACGCCGCCTCCCCCAGCTCGAGCTGCAGCCGGATCAGCGCATCCTGGCCTCGACGAGAGCGAGGCCGCGGGCCACGCGAGCCGGCACTCTGGCCGAAGAACGCGTCCATGATGTCGGTGAACGAGAACCCCTGGCCGAACCCCTGCGCGCCGGCAGCAGACAACGGGTCGCCGCCGAGGTCGTACATCTCGCGCTTCTTGGGGTCGCTCAGCACGTCGTACGCCCGCGTCACCTCCTTGAAGCGCTCCTGGTGAGCGGCGTCAGGGTTGACGTCGGGGTGCAGCTCGCGGGCCAGTTTGCGGTACGCCTTCTTGATCTCCTCAGGACTTGCGTCGCGGGAGACTCCGAGGACGTCATACAGATCAGTCGACATGCTCCGACATTCGTTGAGTGCGGTTGGTGGTCGGGTTGGGGTGCGTGGCCGTGCTGCGGCTCGGGCTGGGGGTCATCATCATCGTGGCGGTCAGGCGTCGGACAGGATCTGGCTGACGTACCGGGCGACGGCGTTGACGGCCGCCATCGAGCCCGGATAGTCCATGCGGGTCGGGCCGACCACCCCCAAGGTCGCGAGCGGGTGCGCGTCGGGGCCGTATGACGTCGCGACCACCGACGTCGCTGCCAGCTGCGCGTGGGGCACCTCATGCCCGATCCGCACCGTCACGAGGCTGGGGCTGGTGGCCTCACCCAACAAGCGGAGCAGCACCACGTGCTCCTCGAGCGCCTCGAGCAACGGCTTGATCGAGCGGTCGAAGTCCTCACCGAAGCGCACCAGGTTGGCCGTGCCGCCGATCGCAACCTTCTCGTCGGACCGTTCGTCGGCGACTGCACCGGCGAACGCCGCCACGACCTGGGTGACGATGGCCTTGTCGTCGCGGTGGAACGCCTCGGGCAGGGAGGTAACTCGGGCGGCCGCATCGGTCAGTGGCTGCCCGACGACGGCGGTGTTGAGCCGGGCGCGCAGCTCCGCGACGGTCTCGTCGTCGAGCGGACGGGGCAGCTCGATGACGCGCTGTTCGACGCGGCCGCTGCTGGTGATGAGGACGAGCAGCAGCCGATCGCTGGTCAGCATGACGACTTCGACATGGCGCACGGTCGAGCGCGACAACGTGGGGTACTGCACGATCGCGACCTGCTGGGTGAGCTGGGCGAGCAGCCGAACGCTGCGGTGCACGACGTCGTCGAGGTCGACCGCACCCTGCAGGAACGTCGCGATCGCACGCTTCTCAGCACCGGTCAGCGGCTTGAGGCTGGTGAGCTTGTCGACGAACAGCCGGTAGCCCTTGTCGGTCGGGATGCGGCCGGCGCTGGTGTGCGGCTGGGTGATGAACCCCTCCTCCTCGAGCACCGCCATGTCGTTGCGAACGGTGGCTGGGGAGACGCCGAGACTGTGGCGCTCGACCAGGGTCTTGGACCCGACGGGCTCCTGAGTGCGGACGTAGTCCTCGACGATCGCACGCAGGACGTCGAGCTTGCGGTCGTCGAGCATGCACACCTCCGCTGTCGCTGGCTGGTCGTCGGCCGTCGTCGTCTCTGGCAGTCCGTCTCTGGCACTCAAGTTCCGTGAGTGCCAATCCTACTAGCCTCGGGGCTGGATGGCGGCGGCTAGTGTGCGCGTATGACGTATGAGTCCGGCGGCGGGTTCGTCGAGGTGGCTGCGGGGGTGTTCGCGGGGCGTTATCCACAGTGGGACACCACGATCGGCGTCGTCCACGGATCTGACGGGCTGCTAGTGGTCGACACCCGGGCGGCGTACCTGCACGGGGTGGAGCTGCGCGACGACGTACGCCGGTTGGCGCCTGACCTGCCGATCCGATGGGTCGTCAACACCCATGAGCACTTCGACCACGCGATGGGCAACCTGGCGTTCGAAGGAGCGACGATCTACGCCCACGAGAACGCCGCCAGCGGGATGGTCGCAGCCGGTGACCGCATCAAGGACGCGATCCGAGCCGACCCGTCGTTGGACCCGGACGAACCGTGGTATACCGCCGAGCTGATGCAGGCGTTGCTCGAGACGGAGTACAGGCTGCCGGACAAGACGTTCTCGTCCGTCGCGGCGATCGACCTGGGCGATCGGTTCGTGGAGCTCGCCTATCCGGGGCGGGGTCACACCGACGGCGACATCGTGATCCGGGTCCCCGACGTCGACGTGGTCTTTGCCGGAGACCTCATCGAGCAGTCGGCGCCGCCGGCGTTCGGCGGTGACTGCTTCCCGCTGGAGTGGCCGGGCACGCTCGACCTGGTGATCGGGATGCTCTCGGCTGAGTCCGTGGTGGTGCCGGGGCACGGGATACCGGTCGAGCGGACGTTCGTGCAGGACCAGCGGGCGGACGTGTCCGACATCGCCGAGCTGATCCGGTCGCTGTACGGGCAGGGGGTGCCCGAGGCCGACGCGTTGTCGGCCGGCGGCGATGGGTGGCCGTGGAAGGCGAGTCGCCTCGTCGACGCGGTGGCGCGTGGCTACGCCCAGCTGGCCGCCGAGTCCGCCGCCGCAGTGGCCGCCGGCAGGCCGGACCCCCACCGGATCTCCGCGCAAGCCACCCCCGCCCAACCACCCCTCAACCTCCTCACCTGACCCCCCTCCTCGTTGAACCGCGGACTGTGGCCCGTTGAACCGCGGACTGCGGCCCGTTGAACCGCGGACTGTGGCCCGTCGAACCGCGGACTGTGGCCCGTCGAACCGCGGACTGTGGCCCGTTGAGCCGGCGTACGGCGTTGCACCGCGTCGCAACGCAGCCCCCTGACTAGCGTGCAGGCATGTCCTTCGACCGGTACGGCGCCGACGTCCTGCAGTCCGATTGGCGCACCCCCAAGCGCGGTCGTTCGACTCCCATCGAGGCCGACCTGGGCCTGGTCGTCGAAGAGGTGACCACGGACTGGTGTGGCGAGATCGTCCGCGTCGACCGGGATCTTGACACCGTCGAGCTCGAGGACCGGCGTGGCAAACGACGCACCTTTCCTCTCGGCCCGGGCTTCCTGCTCGAAGGCCGCCCCGTGATCCTGAGTGCCCCGCCTCGCAACGCCCCGACCAGGCCGACTCGCACGGCGTCGGGCTCGGTCGCCGTACCCGGCACGAAGGCGCGCGTTGCTCGCGCCAGCCGCATCTACGTCGAGGGCCGGCACGACGCCGAGCTCGTCGAGCGTGTCTGGGGCGACGACTTGCGCGTCGAAGGCGTGGTGGTCGAGTACCTCGAGGGTGTCGACGATCTTTCCGACCACCTCCGAGACTTCCAGCCCGGACCCGAGCGACGCGTCGGTGTCCTCGTCGACCACCTCGTCGCCGGGTCCAAAGAGAGCAAGATCGCGGCCGCGATTGCGAAGGGTCCGCTCGCCAAGCATGTGCTCGTCGTCGGCCACCCGTACGTCGACGTCTGGGCAGCCGTGAAGCCGGAGCGGCTCGGCATACGGGCGTGGCCGACCGTTCCGCGCACCATGTCGTGGAAGCACGGGGTCTGCCAGCAGCTCGGTTGGCCACATCGCGACCAGGCCGACATCGCGCGCGCGTGGAAACACATCTTGTCGAGGGTCAATTCGTATGCCGATCTCGAGCCTTCGCTGCTCGGCCGCGTGGAGGAGCTCATCGACTTCGTCACCAACTGACGGACCAACCAGCCACAACCCGCGACTCAACGAGCCACAACCCGCGGCTCAAGAGACCACAACTCACGGTTCAAGCAGCCACAACCCGCGGCTCAAGAGACCACAATTCACGGCTCAACGAGCCACAACTCACGGTTCAAGGGACCACAACCCGCGGCTCAACGGCTACGGGAGGAGGGTGCGGACGACGGCGTCGGCGAGGAGGCGGCCGCGTCGCGTCAGCACCAGGCGCTCCTCATCCGAGTTGTCAGAACCCAGTAGGGCTATAGGGCGACCCGGTTCTGACAGGTCGGGCACCCCGGCCACCTCGGCCACCTCGGCCACCTCGACCACCTCGGCCACCTCGACCACCTCGGCTGCCTCGACCACCTCGGCTGCCTCGACCACCTCGGCTGCCTCGACCACCTCGGCTGCCTCGACCACCTGGGCGAGATCATCGGCCACCACGCCAGGCAGGGCCGCGCGCCCGGCGGCATCCAACACCTCGAGCGGCAGGCCGGTCACCAGCCGGGTCTCGAGCAACACCCGCTCCACGCGACGCGTCTCGGAGGCCAACACTTCCCGCGCGGCCGCGGGACTCACCCCGGCCGCGATCCGCTCGGCATACGGCGTCGGATGCTTGACGTTCCACCACCGCACCCCACCGACGTGCGAGTGCGCGCCGGGCCCGACACCCCACCAGTCGGCGCCGGTCCAGTAGCCCAGGTTGTGGCGACACCAGGCAGTCGACGACCGCGCCCAGTTCGACACCTCGTACCAGCCGTAGCCTGCGGCGGCCAGCTTCGTGTCAGCCAGCTCGTACTTGTCGGCCAGGTCGTCGTCGTCCGGCATCGCCACCTCGCCGCGCGAGACCCGTCGCGCCAGCGCTGTCCCTTCCTCCACGATCAGCGCGTACGCCGACACGTGGTCCGGCTGGAGCGCCAGCACCGCATCGACGCTCTCCTGCCAGTCGGCCAGCGACTCCCCCGGTGCGCCGTAGATCAGGTCGAGACTGACTTGGTCGAACCCGGCAGCTCGAGCCCACTCGACCACCAAAGGCACGCGCGCCGGGTCGTGAGTCCGGTCGAGCACCGCCAGCACGGACGCCACCGCCGACTGCATCCCGAAGGACACCCGGTTCACCCCGCCAGCCCGCAACACCGCGAGGTCGTCGGCGGTGACGCTGTCCGGGTTCGACTCGGTCGTCACCTCGGCGTCATCAGCCAGCCCGAACTCCGAGCGAATCGCCTCCACCACGGCCACCAGGTCTCCCGGCGGCAGCAGCGTCGGCGTACCACCACCGAAGAAGACCGTCTCGACCGGAACATCGACGTCGCCGAGCACCCGCCGCGCCAGTCGGATCTCGTCGATCGCTGCTTCGGCGTACGTCGACCGCGAGGCGCCACGCACGTCGCCGAGCTCGGCCGCGGTGTAGGTGTTGAAGTCGCAGTAGCCGCAGCGCACCGTGCAGAACGGCACGTGCACGTAGAAGCCGAAGGGCCGGCTCGCCAGTCCGGCCAGGGCGGCCGCCGGCAGCGCGCCGTCGACGGGCGCGGGGTCACCGGCAGGGAGAGCGGAGGGCACCGGCCTATCCTCTCAGCCACCCGACCGCCCGCGAATTGCGGGAAAGCGGAGGCCGACACGCCGTCCGACGCCTGCACCTTCCCGCAATTCGCGGGGGAGGAAGCGCTGGGACCTGGGCGGGTCAGCCACCCGACCGGCCAACCAGAGATCAGGTGTAGAGCGCGTCGAGCTCGTCCTTGTGGTGCTCCTCGACGACCTTGCGCTTGACCTTCATGCTCGGCGTGATCTCGCCCTCCTCGACGGACAGGTCACGATCGAGCAGGATGAACCGCTTGATCTGCTCCCAGCGGTTGAGCCTGAGGTTGAGCTGGTCGACGTAGCGTTGCACCATCTCCTGCGCCGCCTCGGACGTCACGATCTCGGCGTACGACTTGCCGCCTAGCCCGTGCTGCGCGGCCCAGCCCTCGATGGCCTCCCCGTCGAGGGTGATGATCGCCGAGACGAAGTTGCGCTCGTTGCCGTGCACGACGAACTGGCTCGCGTACGGGCACACCGCCTTGAACTGTCCCTCGATGATCTGCGGCGCGACGTACTTGCCGCCCGACGTCTTGAAGAGGTCCTTCTTGCGGTCGGTGATGCGCACGAACCCGGCGTCGTCGATCTCCCCGATGTCGCCGGTGTGGAACCACCCGTCCTGAAGTGTCTCGTCGGTCGCCTGCTGGTTGTTGTGGTAACCGTCCATCACGCCGGGGCCCTTGATGAGGAGCTCACCGTCATCGGCGATCTTGATCTGGGTGCCGTCGAACGGCATCCCCACGGTCCCGATCTTGTACGCCGTCGGGCGGTTGACGCAGGTGCCGGCCGACGTCTCGGTGAGGCCGTAGCCCTCGAGGATGAGGATGCCGGCGGCGTCGAACCATTCGGCGATGTCCCGGTTGAGCGCCGCCGCTCCTGACACGAAGAACCGCAGCCGACCGCCGAAGCGCTGCCGGATCTTTGCGAACACGAGCCGATCGAAGAGCGCGTGCTGCAACGACAGATGCGGTGGCACGGACTTGCCGGCGAGCCTTCGGCGCGACACCTCCACGCCGACGCGGAAAGCCTGGTCGAAGATCATCTTCTTCACGCCGCCCTCGTCCGCGGCCATCGTGTTGACGCGGGCGTGCGCCTTCTCGAAGATGCGCGGTGCAGCTCCCATGAACGTCGGCTTGATCACTGCCAGGTTGTCGATGATCTTCTCGACCGTGCCGTCGACCGCTGTCGAGAACCCGATCGCCAGCTGCGCCGAGAGCAGCACCTTGCCGAAGGAGTGCGCGAGCGGCAGCCACAGGAACTGCAGGTCGTCGGGCGAGAGGATGTCGACCGCGTCGACGGCGTACCCCTCATAGGTCCACGCCGAGTGCCGCAGCCGCACTCCCTTGGGGCGGCCGGTCGTGCCAGAGGTGTAGATCAGGGTGGCCAGGTTGTCGGGCGTGGTGGCATCGATCCGGTCGCTCACCACGTCGCTCTGCTTCGCCAGCAGGTCGGCGCCCAGCTCCTCGAGGTCGGCCAGGGTGATGACCCAGTCGTCGTCCGCGCTGCCGTCGAACGTCACGACCTTGGTCAGTGCCGGCAGGTCGGCGCGCCGCTCGCGCAGCTTGGCGATCTGGACGTCGTCCTCGGCGAAGACCACGTGCGAGTCGGAGTCGCCGAGGATGTAGGCGACGTCCTCGGAGATGCTCGACGGGTAGACGGTGGTGGTGGCGGCGCCGGCCGACATGATTGCGAGGTCGGCCAGGATCCACTCGTAACGGGTGCCGGAGGCGATCGCGACGCGCTGCTCGGGCTCGACGCCCAGCGCGATGAGCCCGGCGGCCAGCGTCGTGACCCGCTCCCCCGCCTCGCCCCAGGTCATCGACGTCCAACCGTCGCCGCTCGGGTAGCGGTAAGCCTCGCGGTCCGGGGTGGCGGCGACGCGGTCGAAGAACATCCGCCCCACCGAGTCCGGACGGGTTTCCAGGGTCGCCAAAGCTCCAGAGGGGTCAGCCATGAACAGCACCGTAGAACAGTTTGCTACCGATCGGTAGGCCGACACCGCGTCTGCTCATGTCGTCCGACGATGGACGCTCACGGCGTACCCCTCGTCCTCCACGTACGGATCGCGGTCCCAGGTGCCGAAGCGTCCAGCGCTCTCGAGCCCGTGCGCGTGACACCAGGCGTCGTACTCCGACAGCGTCACGGGCGCGTGGTCCAGCGGTAAGTGCGCGGCGTCCAGCCCGAAGCCGGCCACCAGCCAGCCACCCGCCCGCAAGGTGGCCGCCACCCGGGCGATCGCCTCCTCCTCGGAGCCCTCGGCGAGCAGCGGGACCACGTTGCCCGCCATCACGACCAGGTCGAACGGTCCGCCCAGCTCGGCGTCGTCGGGATCGAGAGCGGAGAGGTCTCGGAGCAGCCAGGGCACATCCGGGGCAGCTCGCGTCGCCGTGGCCAGCATCGAGGCCTCGCAGTCGGCGCCGACCACCTCATGACCCCGTCGCGCGAGCTCGATGCCGACCCGTCCCGTGCCGCAGCCGGCGTCCAGGATCCGAGCACCGGTATCAACGAGCGAGGAGACGAAGTCCGCCTCACCGTGCATGTGCTTGCCGCTCGCGGCGAGGGCGTTGAACTGTTGCTGGTAGTCGTCTCCAGAGGCGGCACCGGCCACCGTGGACCATCGCGTCATACGCCGGACACGTACCTCTCGGCTGCCGCGCGCGGTTTCGGCGGCATCGCGTCACCGGCCTCGAGCAGCCGCGGGAGCAATTCTCGCTCGGTCGTGAAGGCCCGGAACATCAACGCGACGGTGATGTCGTGGTCGGGGCGGTGGACGACCTCGATCTCGTCACCGGTCGTGATCTCGCCGGGCTCGACCACCTGCAGGTAAGGCCCGGGGCGTCCTTCGATCGTGAAGCGCTTGACCCAGGCGGTCTCGTCATAGCCCGACAGCCCCATCCAGCCTTTGAAGACGCTGCACGGGATGCGCACCTCGGCCACCTGCAGGAGCGTGCTGCCGATCCGCCACTGCTCGCCGATCAGCGCCGCGTTGACGTCGATGCCGCTCGTGGTGAGGTTCTCGCCGAACTGGCCGTTGGGGATCTCCCGGCCCAGGCGCTCGACCCAGACGTCGATGTCCTCACGGGCGAAGGCGTAGACGGCCTGGTAGGTGCCGCCATGGTCCTTGGTGTCGGCGACCTGGTCACCCTCGACGCCCAGCTCTCCGACCCGGACCGGTCCGGTGACGGCGTGCTTGATGATCGCTGTACGCCGAAGGGACCCGGCCCACTCGGCGTCCACGGGAGTCCCCACGTTGATCGAGAGCAACCGCGCCGTCATACCCCCATCCTCCCACCCGACTTGTCAGAAGTGGGGGCGGCTACAGACCTCCGAACTTCTGACAGGTCGGTGGGGTCAGCCGGCGTAGGCGTCCTCGAGGTCGGCGACGACCAGCTTCTTCATGCCGAGCATCGCTTGCATCGCGCGCTGGGCGCCCTCGGGGTCGTCGCCGCCCAGGCAGGCGTAGAGCTGGCGCGGAATGACCTGCCACGACAGGCCGAAACGGTCTTGCACCCACCCGCAGGCATCTTCCTGGCCGCCCTCAGCGAAGGCGTCCCAGAAGTGGTCGACCTCGGCCTGGTCGGCACAGTCGATCTGGAACGAGATCGCCTTGTTGAACTCTGCGTGTGCCGGTCCCCCGTTGATGGCCGTGAAGGGCGAGCCGTCGAGCGCGAACGACACGGTCATCACCGAGCCGGTCGCGCCAGGCCCCGCGTCGCCGTACCGAGTGACGCCGGTGATCTCGGAGTTCTTGAACAGGGAGACGTAGAAGTTCGCCGCCTCCTCTGCCTGGGTGTCGAACCACAGGAAAGGCGTGATCGTGGACATGTGGGGCTCCTCTGCTCGGTCGTCAGTGTCGATCATGGCGCGTCACCAGGTATGACGGTCGGCCGCGCCCAAACTCACCGACTTGTCAGTACCCAGTAGCGCTAGAGGGCTACTGGGTTCTGACAACTCGGTGGGGGGTCAGCTGTCGACGGTGACGGGTGGCAGCGCAGCCAGCCGGACGGCACCTCTCGGCGCCACGACCCGGACCGGGTCGCCCCAGTGATCGAAGTCGACCGCGATGTGCAGCTTCGACGCAAAGTCGTCCAGGTCGAGCTCCACCGGAAGCGAACGGCCGTCCGCGGACACCCACAGCGTCGCGGCCGACTCCGAGCCCACGGGGGAATCGGGCACTGATCCGCGGACGCCCGTGACGCGCACACCGTTCCGCACGGTCGGCTTGACGGCGTGCAGCGGCTCGACCGGCAGCAGCGTGCGAACCTTGGCGATGAGGCTCGGCAGCTTGACCCCGGATGTCACCGCGCCGAAACCGGGGTCTCCGGACAGCAGCAAGTACCAGCGGTTCCTGAGCCGCTGCGCCGTGCTGTCCGAAAGACTGAAGTAGCCGGTGAGCGTGGCACGGTCGCCCCGCGCAAACGTCCTTCCCCCGACGACCCGCACCCAGGCGTGCAGGTCATCGACCCTGATGTCCTGCCAACCACGGTCGGCAGCGGAGTACGTGATGTTTCGGATGTGATGGCCCTGGCCCGCGAAGCGGATGTCCAACCGAACCGAGGCCGTGCGAGTCAGGGACCGCATCGCGAGTTCCAGCACTGCGGCCGCTTCGCGCTCCGACTCGGTTCCGGTCGAGAGCGTCGATCCGGTGCGGGAAACGACGGTTCCACCCGTGCACGCCGCGGTGATCGTCATCGACAGCATCGCAAGACAGACGCCGACACCGCGGGACAGTCGGCGTGGGGCACGCCGACGTGTCGGCGTGCCCCACGCGTGCTGCCCCCTGCTCATGAGGGCACTCTAGAACCGATACCCGGATATGAAGCGGTTTCGGAGACATCGGACCCGCGACCGGCCGCCTCCGTCGTCGACCCCACCGGACACGCGAAACGGCCGCCCCTCCCTGCTCGAGGGAAGGACGACCGCGCGTGGATCTCGACAGGCTCGATCACCGGGCTCGCCCCCGATCACCGGACCTGTTCGTCAGGAAAGTGCTGGTCAGCGGCGACCGCGGCGGCCACCCGCACCGGACGAGAACGCCGCGGCGCTGCCCGATCCGGATCGGTTGCCGTTGGTCGACTGGCCATGTGACGACCCGCCCTCGCGGCGGGACGACGAACGCCCCGCGCCACGCTGGGAGGAGCCGCCGGTCGAACGGTTCGACGTACGACGGTTTCCGCCACCGCCCGAGCGGCGCGGCCCCCGGCCGCCGCCGCCATCTCCACGACCCGACTGCCCGGCAGAAGCCGGGGCCGGGGTCACGAGCGTCCGCTCGCCCGGAGCGATCTCGGCGAGCAACGGGTGGCCTGCACCGAGCTTGGTGATGGTCGGCTTGATGCCGGCCCTACGGGTCAGGTCGCGCACGTCGCGGACCTGCGCGTCGGTCATCAGGGTGACGACTGTGCCGGAGTTGCCGGCCCGTGCCGTGCGACCGGAGCGATGCAGGTAGGCCTTGTGCTCGACCGGCGGGTCGGCGTGGATGACCAGGGCGATGTCGTCGACGTGGATGCCGCGAGCCGCGATGTCGGTGGCGACCAGCGTCGGCGCCGTACCGTCGGAGAAGGCTGCGAGGTTGCGGGTCCTGGCGCCCTGAGACAGGTTGCCGTGCAGCTCCACGGCCGGCGCACCGGCGGCGGTGAGCTTGCGCGCCAGCATCTTCGCGCCGTGCTTGGTACGGGTGAACACGAGCGTGCGGCCCGGTGCGCTCACCAGGTCGACCAGGACGGGCACCCGGGTCTCGTGCGCGATGTGCAGCACGTGGTGGTCCATGGCGGTGACCGGCGACTGCGCCGAGTCGACGCTGTGGGTGACGGGGTTGTGCATGAACCGCTTGACGAGCACGTCGACGGCCCCGTCCAGCGTGGCGGAGAAGAGCAGTCGCTGGCCCTCGCGCGGCGTCTGGTCGAGCAGCCGGCGTACGACGGGGAGGAAGCCGAGGTCGGCCATGTGGTCGGCCTCGTCCAGCACCGTGATGGCGACCCGGTCGAGCTTGACGTGGCCGCTCTGCAGGTGGTCGGCGAGCCGGCCCGGGCAAGCCACGACGATGTCGACGCCGGTGCGCAGCGCGCTGATCTGCGGTCCCGCGCCGACTCCGCCGAAGACGGTGAGGGTGCGGAGGTTGAGCGCCTTCGCCAGCGGGGCGAGCGTCGCGTCGATCTGGCTGGCCAGCTCGCGGGTCGGCGCGAGGATCAGGGCACGAGGCCGCCCGGGTGCGCGCTGGCCGCCGTCGGTGGCCAGCCGCTCCAGGACCGGGATCGCGAAAGCGTAGGTCTTGCCAGAGCCGGTACGGCCGCGGCCGAGCACGTCGCGGCCGGCGAGCGAGTCAGGCAGCGTGGCCGTCTGGATCGGGAACGGGCTCGAGATGCCGGCCCGGAACAGCGCGGCGGCGAGCCGGGGTGAGACGCCCAGAGCGGCAAAGCCGTCGGCGGACGGAGCTGGAGTGGCTGAAGTGACTTCAGTGGTCGCAGCGGTGGGTGGATTGAGAGTTGTAGTCATGTGTAGTGCGGCAGGCAGGCGCCCGCCGGGATACTCCGAACGTGAGAAAGGTCGTCCTGCCCGGCGCGGGCGCTGGAATGCAGGGCATTCCGTGCCCAGCGGCGCGTGGTCGGTGTGACGACTGAGTCTTGAAGTCGAGGCCCCCCGACCAATGTCTGGGCGGGCTCGGTGCGAAGAAACAGGGTGGCCCGAGGCAGAACTGTGCGGGCCAACGAGGTCAACACTACCGGAGCCGACCGGTTTCCTTTGCATCGCCTCCCCGCCATTGCGGGAATGTGAAGGGCGACACACCACCGATGACCTGCGCTTTCCCGCAGCTCGCGGTGGTAGGCGGTCTCACTCCTGGGCGATCAGTTCCCACCTGGTGGTCGGCTTCCCAGGTACGGTCAGGCTCCCGGACGCCAGCGCGGAGACGATCAGCCGTCGTACGTCGGCCTCCTCGTCCGGAGCGCAGTCGAAGTCAACCCTGACGCGATGGGCAAGGCCGTCGGGGACCGCCTCGGTGTGGTGCGGCCAGCGACATGGGGGCTCGTGCTCCCAGTGCCCGCAGAGACCGACCGTCACCGCGGCGCCCACCGCTGCCGGGTCCCCACCCGCACCCAACCGGACTGCCACCTCGTGCGCATAGGTGAACTGCTGGCTCATTCCTGCACCGCCTTGGCGAGCGTGATGCACATCGTCAGGTACGCCTGCCCCTCGGCGTCGAACCCCTGCGGGTCGTCCTCGATGCACCACATCGCGTTGTGGACCATTCGTACGACGACCCAGTCACGGGCGCGGTCTTCGTCGAGCATCGCGGTGTCGACCACGGCGTGGAAGCGCCGGCGGATCTCGTCGCGCAGCTGGCCACCCGCACCCATCTCGTCGAAGCGGTTCCAGAGCAGCGGCGCCACTTCGTAGTGCGGGTCGCCGGACATCGGCTTCGGGTCGATCACCAGCCAGGGCTCGCGGTCAGCCGCGAGGACGTTCTCGTAGTGCAGATCGCCGTGGATCATCGTACCGTCAGTCCCGGGATCGGCCCCGAAGTCGTCGCCGAGCGAGATCGCCTGTTCGACCAAGCGGCGCGGGATGGGTGCCGTCACGTCGAGCCGCCTCAGGTCGGTGGTCCAACGTGCGATGTACGACGACAGCGTCCTCAGCTGCGGCAGCGCCGGGATGTGCAACCGAGGGTAGAACGCGGCCGTGATCTCGCAGGCCTCAACCGCTTCGACCGTCTCGAGCGTGGTGTCGCCGTCGAGCCGCTCGAGCAGCATCACGCCGCGGGCCGGATCGGCACGGTAGAGCCGAACGATCCCATCGCCCTTCCAGGCCTGCAGAGCCAGGTGCTCGTGCTCCTGCTCCTCGTGCATCCAGGAGAACTTCGCCACCGCCTGGGTGCCGTCGGCCGTGGTCACAGGGACGACGAGCGCACAGAAGCCGTGCCAGGGCGGACCGTCGACGGTGAGCAGCCACTCGTCGAGCACATCGCGGACGAGCCGTGGCAATGCGTCGACCCAGGCTGCCCACTCCGGACCCCGCTCGGCGTACAAGAGGAGCTCCGGAGGGAGCTCGACTCCGCTCGTCACCTGACTACTTCTTGGCCTTGTCGGCTGACTCGGAGGTGTTGAGCGCGGCGATGAACGCCTCCTGCGGCACCTCGACGCGGCCCACCATCTTCATCCGCTTCTTGCCTTCCTTCTGCTTCTCCAGCAGCTTGCGCTTACGGGTGATGTCGCCGCCGTAGCACTTGGCCAGCACGTCCTTGCGGATGGCGCGGATCGTCTCCCGCGCGATCACCCGCGCACCGATGGCCGCCTGGATCGGCACCTCGAACTGCTGGCGCGGGATCAGCTCCTTGAGCTTCTCGGTCAGCCCGACGCCGTACGCGTAGGCCGCGTCGCGGTGCACGATCGCCGAGAACGCGTCGACGGGGTCACCATGCAGCAGCACGTCCACCTTCACGAGGTCGCTGGCCTGCTCGTCGATGGGTTCGTAGTCGAGCGACGCGTAGCCCTTGGTGCGCGACTTCAGCGCGTCGAAGAAGTCGAAGACGATCTCGGCGAGCGGGAGCGTGTAGCGCAGCTCGACCCGGTCTGCGGACAGGTACTCCATGCCCTGCATGGCCCCCCGCCGGGTCTGGCAGAGGTCCATGATCACGCCGATGTAGTCCGAGGGGCTGAGGATCGTGGCACGCACGACCGGCTCGAACACCGATGCGATCTTGCCCTCGCCCGGATACTCGCTCGGGTTGGTGACGGTGACCTCCGAGCCGTCCTCCATGACGACGCGGTAGACGACGTTCGGCGCGGTCGAGATCAGGTCGAGGTTGAACTCGCGCTCGAGCCGCTCGCGCACGATCTCCATGTGCAGCAACCCCAGGAACCCGCAGCGGAAGCCGAAGCCCAGCGCACCGGAGGTCTCGGGCTCGTACATCAGCGCCGCGTCGTTGAGCTGCAGCTTGTCGAGGGCGTCGCGCAGCGTCGGGTAGTCGTCGCCGTCGATCGGGTAGAGCCCGGAGTAGACCATCGGGTTGGGGTGCCGGTACCCGCCAAGAGCCTCGGTCGCGCCGCGGACCGCCGAGGTGACTGTGTCGCCCACCCGGGACTGGCGGACCTCCTTGACGCCCGTGATCAGGTAACCGACCTCGCCGACGCCCAGCTCGGCCTCTTTGCGCGGTTCGGGCGAGATCACGCCGACCTCGAGCATCTCGTGCACGGCCCCGGTCGACATCATCTTGATCCGGTCGCGGTGGCTGAGCTTGCCGTCCACGACCCGGACGTAGGTGATGACGCCCCGGTAGGTGTCGTAGACGGAGTCGAAGATGAGCGCCCGGGGCGGCGCGTCGGCGTTGCCGACCGGCGCCGGCACCGTGGCCACGATCTCGTTGAGCAGCTCCTCGACGCCCTCACCGGTCTTGGCCGAGACCCGAAGCACGTCGTCGGCGTCGCAGCCGATGATGTGCGCGAGCTCAGCGGCGTACTTGTCGGGCTGCGCGTTCGGCAGGTCGATCTTGTTGAGGACGGGAATGACGTCGAGGTCGGCCTCGAGCGCGAGATAGAGGTTGGCGAGCGTCTGTGCCTCGATCCCCTGCGCCGCGTCGACGAGCAGCACGGCGCCCTCACAGGCTTCGAGCGAGCGGCTGACCTCGTAGGTGAAGTCGACGTGACCGGGAGTGTCGATCATGTTGAGGACGTACTGAGTGCCGGTGTCCGGTCCCTGGCTCGCAGTCCACGGCAACCGCACCGCCTGGCTCTTGATCGTGATCCCACGCTCGCGCTCGATGTCCATCCGGTCGAGGTACTGCGCTCGCGCATGACGGGCGTCCACCACTCCGGTGAGCTGCAGCATCCGGTCCGCCAACGTCGACTTGCCGTGGTCGATGTGGGCGATGATGCAGAAGTTCCGCAGGATCGACGGATCGGTCTGGCCGGGCTGCGGCGCAGACATGAGCGGCTTGGACGGGTTGGCCACGGGGCGGGAGATCTTCCGTTCGGTGAGCGGACCAGCGCGGTCGGATCCGGAGGAACCCGACGAGGTCGGTTGCGGGACGATGCCTCGCGTGCGGCGGACGCAGCAAGTGCCGAGGCATCCCCATCATCCCACGCCGGGCGACCGGCTCGTGCCGGTCACCCATCGGTCGGTGGGTCGCGACCAGTCGCGCCAGCCGGGACGGCTGGGTACTAGCCCTGCTCGTCCCCGTCGCCGTCGGTCTCGGCGGCGGCCTCCGGCACGTCCACGTCCGGTTCGGCGGCCTGCGCCACCGCCGGAGCCGCATCGACGCCGGCTGAGGCGGGAGCAGGCTTGCCTTCCTCGGCGAGCCCGAACAGCAGACCACTGGGGGCGGCCCCCGACAAGGTGGCCAGCATCTGGCGGACGTTGCTGAGCTGGGCGTTGATGCTGTCACGCCGCTGCGTGGCCGCCGTGAGCTCCCGCTCCGACTCGGTGCGGATGCGGTCGGCGTGTGCCTGCGCCTGCGCCACCATCGTGGCGGCGCGCGCCTCAGCGTCCTCGAGCAGACGACGCGCCTGCACTTCGGCGTCAGCGCGCTGCTTGTCGACCTCGCCGCGGGCCTGCTCGACCTGCGCCTCCATCGTCGCGAGCTGCTCGTGCGAGGCGCTCAGCTGCTGGGTGAACTCGTTCTCTGCCGACTCGCGCCGCTGGGCGAGCGTCATCTCGAAGTCGGCAGCCGCCGCCGCTGCCTTGGCTCGCTGTGTCTCGTAGACGGCTTCGGCTTCCTGGCGGCGCGCGGACGCGTCGCGGTCAGCTCCGTCGAGCAGCTCCTCGGCCTGGCGACGAGCCGCCTTGAGTACGGATTCCGCCTCGGCGTCGGCGGTGCCGCGGCGGTGCTCGGCGTACTTGTCGGCATCGGTGCGGATCCGCTCGGCTGCCTGGTGAGCGGCGTGCTGGAAGGCGTCGGCCTCGTCCTTGGCGCTGGAGCGAAGCTCGGTCGCCTCTTCGTCGGCCAGGGACAGCATCTGCCCGATCCGGCTACCCAGCTCCTCGTACGCCGGCTTGTCCGACACCTGGCCATGCTCGAGCTGCTGGACGAGCTCGCCGTTGGTCTGCTCCACCTGGTGGAGCCGGTCGGTGAGCTCCTGGATGTGGGCGCGAGAGACCTGCTCGGCACGCGTGAATTCCTCCAGCCGTCGGTCGACTTCGGAGGGTTCGTAGCCTCGCAGTACCTGCCGGAACTGCTCACTACCTGCGTTCATCACTCTCACCCATCCTCGAACGGTCGAAGCGGTCGTCGTGGCGCGCACCGTCATCGGCCATCGAGTCCGCCGGGGTCTCACCTGCTGACTCGACGTGATCGCTTCGGGTGCGTTGGCGAACATTAGCGTTCGGTGTTCCCAGTCCTGCGGTCGGTACGGCGAGCGCGGCGATCACACCGGACACCTCACCGAGCTCGTGCACGATGTCGTCGCGTCGCTGCGTCAGCGACGTCACTTCGGCGCGGGCTTCATCGAGCATGGCACGTGCCCGCTCCCGAAGTCGATCGGCCTCCTGGGCCGCCTCCTCGGTGATGCGGCGCGCCTGCTCACGGCTGTGCGCCAGCAGCTCCTGCGTCTCACGCTGGGCGCGGACCACCTCGGTGGCCACCTGTTCCCGCAGCATCCGGGCGCCTGCTTCGGCCTCCGCGATGCGGGCTTCGGCCCGGATGTCGGCGTCGTCGCTGACCTTCTGTGCCGCCGCCCTGATCTCGAGTGCGTGGTGACCGGCCTCGGCCCGCAGCCGCTCGGCGTCGGACTCCGCCTGGGACATCGTGCCGAGGGCACGCACGTGCAGCTCGTCGTTCTCGCGGCGGGCCTCCTCGGCCTGCGCCGCCAACCGTTGGGCGAGAGCGTGCATGATCGTCCGGACCCGCCGGTGGATGGCCGTCAGGTGGCGAGCCGCCTGCCCGTGACCCGCCGCCACGATGTGCGCGGCCTCCTGCTCGGCCGTCCCCAACAGCGCCTCGACTGTGCGCTTCGTCCACTCCATCTGCTCGGCCGCAGCGGCGAGCTCACGCTCCACGTCGGCGCGGGTCTCGGCCAGCAGGCGTTCGACCTCGGCAGTGGCGAAGGCCTGTCGGCCCTCTTCTTCCTTGACCAGCTTCGCGGCCTGGGCACGGGCCTCGGCGAGGATCGACTCGGATGCGGCGGTCGCCTTCTCACGCACCTGAGCGGCCTCGGCGATCGCCGCGTCGAGGTGGGCGCGCGCCGCCCGGTCGGCCTCGGCGAAGCGGTTCTGCTCCATTTCTTCGAGGCGGGCGTTGGCCTCGGCCTGTTCACGCCGGGACGCCATCAGCGCCTCGTCCACCTCAGCCCTGGCTTCGGCGCGGAAGAGGGTGGCTTCCTCACGGGCCTGGTCGGCCTCGGCGTTCGCGCTGTCGAGAATCTGCGCGGCCTGGTCGCGGACGCCGGCGAGGATCTGCTCGCGCTCCTCGCCGGCGGCCTTGATGAGCATGGCGGACTGTTCGCCGGCGTCCCGGACCAGTCGTCCGGCCTCGGAGGCGGCGTCGAGACGCGCAGCCTCGGCCTGCTCCTTCAGCTGGGTCGCCTCGGCGCGCAAGGCCATGGCCTCGGAGCGCAATTGGGTGGCCTCGGCCTCGAGCCGCTGGGCTTCGTCGGTGGCGCGACGGGTCTCTCGCTCAGCCTGCTCGGACAGCTGTTCGGCAACTTCTTGTGCGCGCTGCAACACCAGGGCCGCCTGGGGAGCCTGGCCAGCCAGGGCGCCTCCCCCCGTCGCAAACCGGTCCCCAACTTCCATGTCCGTATCATGTCAGACGCCACGAGAACATTGATGCCTTCGCACCGGCTGCTGAGCCGATTCTTTGCCCTTCGTCCGGCCCCGGTCCCGGCGCAAACCCAGTGGAGTCCGGGACACCATGTCCTGAACAATGAGGCGGCATGGAAGGCACTCGCACCGGCACCGGCGGATCCACCTGGGAGAACGACCAGGTCAGGCTGCCTTCCGGGGTTGCCGTGCCCGTCCGGGCGACAGCGCGTCGCCGGCAGTGGGACACGGTTCCCGACTCGGTCCGGCTCGCCATCGCCGAGGCTGCCGGATCCGACGTCGTCTCCGCGACCACGACCGGCACGGGGTTCACCCCCGGCTTCGCGTCCCGCCTCGACCTGGCGAACGGGCAGACCATCTTCGCCAAGGCGGCATCGACAGCCGACGATCGCCTGCACGGCTGGGCGCTCAGTGCGGCGTACCGGGTCGAAGCGCGCAACCTGAGACTGCTGCCACCCGGCGCAGGCGCCGTCCCCCTCCTCTGGACGCTGGAACTGCGACACGGCGACGACGACTGGGTCGTGCTCGGATTTCCCTACATCGCCGGCCGTCCCCCAAGGCGTCCCTGGCTGGCCGACGAGCTGCGCCTGGTGACCGACCGGCTGACCGAGACCGCGGAAGCGCTCGCCTCGGCACCGTTGGGGCTCGACCTCGAGCCGTTCGCCGCCGCCTTCGGCGAGTTCCGCGGCTGGATCGACCGGGTCCACGAGCGAGACGGGGACAGCCCCTGGCTCGAGACGGTGATCAGCCTTGCCGAGGACTCGACGGAGCACTGTCGCGGCACGGCAGTGGTCCATCTCGACATGCGCGACGACAACCTGCTGCTCGACGCCGACGGCGAGGTCTGGATCTGCGACTGGAACTGGCCGATGCTGGCAGCGCCCTGGCTCGACCTCGTGACGGTGCTCATCGCGGCCTTCGGAGACGGCGTCGACACCGACCGCATCATCGCCGAGCACCCCTTGACGCGCGACCTGGATCCGCGCTCGATCGACTCGTGGCTCGCCAATCTCTGGCTGTACTTCACCACGCGCATGGAGGACGAGGTCCCCGCCTTCTCGCCACATCTGCGCGACCACCAGGCGTGGTACGCCGAGGCCACCCGTGGCTGGTTGGCCAAGCGCCTGAGCCACCCAGCCGGAGCGGTCCGGTGACACCTTCGCAGGGAGATCCGAAACGGCTGGCCGGCGTCCGTACGCCGTACGCCGAGATGCCGCCGCACGTGCGCGCCTGGGTCGACGAGCAGCTGCGGTCCCCGGTGACCACCGTGATCCCACGGACCGGAGGCATGAGCCCGGCGGTGGCGGCGACTGTCGTCACCGCCGACGGGTCACGCGGCTTCGTCAAGGCGGTCAGCGCCGACATCAACCCCGACACCCCGTCGCACTTCCGCAACGAGGTCGCCGTGCTCGGCCGGATCGGACCCGCGCCGTACCGTGCCGATCTGCTCGCGTCGTACGACGACGGGAACTGGCTCGCGATCCTGCTCGAGGACATCGACGGCGACCACCCCGACTGGGACGACCCTGCCATGGTCGACGCCACTCTCACCGCAGTGCTCGCCCAGAGTCGTGAGCTGACCCCTGCGCCGAGCGGGCTCGACACCGAGTCCGTGGCCGACTTCATGGACAACCACCAGCGCCGGATGCTGGCCGACCCGCCGACCGAGCTGCTCCGGTTGTTGCCGGCCTGGGCCCTCGACCGGCAGGACGAACTGCGGTCCTTCGTGCGCGACGGCGACCCGGTCGACGGAGAGACGCTGTGCCACTGGGACATCCGGCACGACAACCTCCTCGTCCGGCACCGCGACCATCAGGTGGTGATGCTCGACTGGGGAGTTGCACGCCGGGGACCGTGGTGGGCCGATGTCTTCGTGCTCGCTGTGGAGTGGGCGGAGACAGACCTGTTCGACGACCTGCTCTCCCGAGCCGGTCTCGACGACGCCGAGCAGCGCGCCGTGACCCGCCTGCTCGCGTCGGTCGGCCTGTATGCCGTCCTGGCGAGCGGCTTGCCGGCGCCGCCTGGGCTGCCGAACCTGCCGACCTTCCGGGCGGAACTCGGGGCGCGGTGCCTGACCGGCGTCCGCCGGCGGCTCTCCCTCTGACCAGACACCTCCTGTCCCCCGTTTCAGGCGTGCAGCCGGCTCGAAACGGGGGACATGGGGTGTCCGGTGGGTCAGCCGGAGGCCGAGCACCAGGGATCGCGGCCCAGCGCAGCGACCAGCCGGTCCCCGGTGGAGGCCCAGGGCGGGACGGCCACGACCTGCGCGAAGCGCGTGCCACGGTCCGGCTCGGCGACCACGTGTGGAAGGAGGGGCAGCAGCGCCTGGGCAAGCGCTCCCGGGATCGGCAGCTCGTCGCCGCAGGCGCGTGCCACGTCCCACCCGTGCACGGCGATCTCGAGCGCGCCCGCCGCCACCAGGGTCTGGGCGGCAAGCGGGCTCCCGGCCACCGAGACGAGCTCCGCGCCGTCATTCGCGCTCCAGGCGCCCAGCAGGGCACACGCACGCCACTTCAGGCTCACCACTGGGTGGTCAGGGTCGTCCGGCGCCGCCGGCGTCATCGTCACCCGCCCGACGTCGGCCGCGGCCTGCAAGGCACGTAAGGAATCGTCCATGTGCACGAGCAGCTGTGCGAGATCCCAGCTGCTGCACGGCGTGGGGTTGCCCAGCGCAGCCGGCACCACCCACTGCAGCGACAGCCGCGCGTACGACACCGCACGCTCGAGCAGCTCGAGGGCGTCGGGCAGTGGCGGCAGCGGCTGCGACACCGAGAGGTCCCCCGCCATGACGGTCGTCCGTCAGGCGGCGTCAGCCGGCAGCCTCGGCGGCAACCCGAACCGCGCGAAGAGGCCGACATCGAAGAACGCGGCCACGTGGCTGACGCCCGAGCGCCCGATCGTGAGCACCTGCAGGTGGAACGGCTCGAACGTGCCGTCTTCACTGCGCATGTAGAGACCGAAAGCCGGCTGGCCGTTGGCGCTGGTCGGCACCAACCGCATGTCGTGCGTCTGGCCCGGGCACTGGCGGTCGATGAGCCGGCTGATCGCCTCGCGGCCCTGGTACCAGCCGGTGAACGGCGGCATCTCCCATACCGCGTCGTCGCTGAACATCGACGCGATCGTCTCGATGTCCTTCTCCCAGAACGCGTCGACCCAGCGATCGAGCAGAGCACGCTGCTCGGCTGACTCCGGCTCGACGATGGAGTCCTCAGTGAGGTTCGCCTTGGCCAGCTGCGCATGGGCTCGCTGCAGAATGCTGTTGACGGCTGCCGTCGAGGTCTCGAGCGCCTCGGCCACCTCGGCCGCCTTCCAGCGCAGGACGTCACGGAGTACGAGGACAGCACGCTGCCTCGGCGGTAGGTGCTGCAACGCGGCGATGAGGGCCAGCCGGATGCTCTCGCGAGAGGTCACGACCGAGGCCGGGTCGTGAGGGTCGTCGGCGAACAACACGTCGGGGGCCGGTTCGAGCCACGGAACCTCGCCCTGCTCGACGAGGGGCGCGTCCGGGCCGCTGCTCGGCTGACCGAGCCCCGTCGGCAGCGGGCGCCGCGCCTTGCCGTCAAGGGCGGTCAGGCAGGCGTTGGTCGCGATCCGGTAGAGCCAGGTCCGCAGGGACGAGCGGTTCTCGAACTTGTGGTAGCTGCGCCAGGCCCGAAGGTAGGTCTCCTGCACCAGGTCTTCGGCGTCGTGGACCGAGCCCATCATGCGGTAGCAGTGAGCCAGTAGCTCCCGGCGATACGGGTCGGTCAGCTGGGGAAAGTCCTCCGTCGAGACCGTGGCGGCCGGCGCGTGCTCCGTCTGGGTGTCCTGGCTCATCGGGGTCACTGTAAGGCTCACGCCGCCACCACCGAAAGGATATTTCCGGCCGGATCGGTGAACCAGGCGATGTCCGGACCGTTCCCCCGCATGATGTCCTTGTCGTCCTGGGGGAAGCCGGGGTAGCGCACCGTGGCGACGCCCTTGGAGCGCAGGCTGTCCACGGCGGACTCGACGTCGTCCACAGGGAAGTTCAGCACGGTGAACGCCGCCGGGACATGGTCGTCCTTGGGGTAGACCAGCACGGTCGTGTCACCGGCGAGCTGGAGCTTCAGCAGGCCGTACTCCTCGGTGACGGGAACGCCGAGGACCTCGCTGTAGAAGCGACGAGCGGCGACGACGTCGTCGACGGCGAACCCGCTGAAGGCCGGTGAGTCGGTGAACATGGGAATCCTCTTCTCGGTCACGGGGCACTGGGCTCACCTGTTCTGACCGGCCACCGTCCTCGAACTCATCGCGGACGCGAAAATCTTCTCGCGTGAACCCGGCAAGCACCTCAGTCCGACGGATCATCAAGCGATGCAGTGAAGCGCTCGCGCAGGTCAGCGACGACGGCGGCAGGGGCGACATCAGGACCCGAACGCTCGGCGACAGCACGCTGCCGGGTGGCGCCGGTGCCGCGCGCCAGCAACGCCTCCGTCGATTCCTCGACCAGATCCAGGTCGCCGCTCGCGTCCAGGGAGCCGTGGCAGTGCTCGATCACGGTCTCGAGGACCACACGGGCCGGCGCGAGCTCGCCGGTCAACGGGTGGAGCAGCTCGCGGGTCAGACCGTCACGCGAGGCGCGCCAGTGGGCGGCACGGACCAGGTCGGTACGCCACGGCGACGGCGCTGGCTCATCTGCCGGCGCAAGCGTGTCCACGAGGGCCCGGGACAGGGCGGCCAACAGTCCGATGTCCGCGATCTCGGTCACCACGTCGAAGACCCGCAGCTCAACTGTCGGATAGGACTCAGACGGCCGCGCGTCGAGATAGAGCATCCCGTGATCCAGTGCCGCACCGGACGCGATGACGGCTTTGGTGGCGCGCCGGTAGCCGGCCAGGTCGCCGTACGGCTCGGTGGGACCCGCACTCGGCCAGCGACCCCAGACCTGGCTGCGCCAGCTCGCGTAGCCGGTGTCCCCGCCGTACCAGTAAGGCGAGTTGACGCTGAGCGCGCGCAACACCGGCAGCCACGGGCGCAGGCGGTCGATCACCCGCACTGCCTCCTCGTCGTCGGCCACGTCGACGTGCACATGCATGCCGCACACCGAGCCCTGTCGGCCGATCTCGCCGAACCCCTCGACGATCCGTTGGTAACGGGCCTTGGGCGTCACCTCCCGGTCCTGGCCCCCCAGCACCGGCGTCGCCACCGCGACCAGGTCAGCCCCTGCCGTGTGCGACGACTCCGAAGCCGCTCGCCGGCACCGCCTCACCTCGGCCATGAGCTCGGCGATGTCGACACAGGGCGCGGTGCCGGTCTCGAGCTGTTGCAGGAACAGCTCCTGCTCCACCAGCTCCCGCCCGTCGTGGCCGGGTGACTCCGTCTTCTCGCGGTGGGCGGAGACGGCCCGGTGCGAGACAGCCCGCAGCCGTCCGGTGTCGGGGTCGACGAGCATCAGCTCTTCCTCGACGCCGACCTTGCGGGCTGAACGGGTGGGTGCGGCCACCGTCGCAGTCTGCCCGACTGCGCCCGAGTCCGCCCCGTTCCGTCGTGGCACGCTTGGGCGCATGACCTCCCCCAACGCCCGCTCGTCCGTGCTGATCACCGGGTGCTCGACGGGTATCGGACGAGCCACCGCCATCCGGCTGGCAGCCCGACCGGAGCTCACGGTCTTCGCCACCGCGCGCCGATTGGACTCGATCGCCGACCTCGGTGAGCTGGGGTGTACGACGTTGAGCCTCGACGTGACCGACGAGGAGTCGATGGCCGCCGCCGTGGCGGCCGTCGAAGAGGCAACCGGATCGGTCGGCGCCCTGGTCAACAACGCCGGCTACAGCCAGAGCGGCGCCCTCGAGACCGTGTCGGCCGACGACCTGCGCCGCCAGTTCGAGACCAACGTGTTCGGGCTGGTGCGGATGTGCCAGCTCGTCCTGCCGGGCATGCGCCGGTCCGGACGGGGCCGCATCGTCAACATGAGCTCGATGGGCGGCCGACTGACGTTCCCCGGTGGCGGGGCCTACCACGCCACCAAGTACGCCGTCGAGGCGATCTCCGACGTGCTGCGCTTCGAGGTCAGGGACTTCGGTGTCGACGTCTCGATCATCGAGCCCGGCCTGATCCGCACCAACTTCGCCGAGACCGCGGTGGACTCTGTCGCCCAGGACGACGGCCCCTACGCCGAGTTCAACGCCGCCGTGTCCGCCAGCACGGCCAGCGCCTACGAGGGTGCGATCGGCAAGCTGGGCGGTGGCCCTGAGGCGGTAGCGAAGGCGGTCGAGAAGGCCGTGACCGCCCGCCGACCCCGCACCCGCTACCCCGTCACCGCATCGGCCCGGTTGTTCATGAGCCAGCGTGCGTTGCTGCCCGACCGGGCCTGGGACGCGGTGGTCGGCTCGTCGTTCCCCCGACCGTCTTGACCGAGGCCCGGATCGGGATCTCCGGCTGGGTCTACCCGGCCTGGCGCAGCACGTTCTATCCGAAGGGGCTCCCCCACCGTCGCGAGCTCGAGTATGCCGCCGAGCACCTCAGCTCGATCGAGATCAACGGCACGTTCTACGCGCTGCAACGGCCGGACAGCTTCCAGCGCTGGCACGACGAGACGCCCGACGGCTTCGTCTTCGCGGTCAAAGGTGGCCGTTTCATCACCCACCTCAAGAAGCTGGGCGACCCCGAGGCCCCGCTGGCCAACTTCTTCGCCTCCGGCGTGCTGGCGCTCGGCCGCAAGCTCGGGCCGGTGCTGTGGCAGCTGCCGCCGACCCTGGGCTACGACGAGGAACGGCTGGTCCGGTTCTTCGAGACGCTGCCCCGCACGACAGCGGCCGCGGCGGCGCTGGCCGGGCAGCACGACGACCGGCTCACCGACGACCGTGTCCTGACGTCCACGTCGGTCGACCAGCCGATCCGGCACACGCTCGAGGTCCGCCACGACAGCTTCGTGACCGAGCGGTTCACCGACCTGCTCAGAGCACACGATGTCGCGGCGGTGGTGGCCGACGCGGCAGGACGCTGGCCGATGCTCGACGCGGTGACGTCGGACTTCGTCTACGTCCGGCTCCACGGCGCCGACGAGCTCTACGTCAGCGGCTACACCGACGAGGCCCTGGACACCTGGGCCGAGCGCGTCCGCCGTTGGCGCGACGACGGTCTCGACACCTACGTCTACTTCGACAACGACGCGAAGGTGCGTGCGCCGTACGACGCGATGGCCCTCATGTC
Organism: uncultured Actinomycetota bacterium; assembly: GCA_963742765.1. Taxonomy (GTDB): domain Bacteria; phylum Actinomycetota; class Actinomycetes; order Propionibacteriales; family Nocardioidaceae; genus JANLYC01. Next base: position 1,960,820 of record CAVUMY010000001.1, on the reverse strand, counting down.
CCGCCTCGGCTGACCAGTGGTTCGCGGCCAGAAGGTCGGAGCGTCAGACGAACTGCGGGAACGTCGGCGGCGGCAGTGCTCCCCCGGCGGCGTCGCGGGCCCGCTCGTACCCGTGGCCGATGTTCACCAGCGTCTCCTCGCTGTGACCGGTCCCCCAGAACGAGACGCCCACGGGGAGACCGTGCGAGAGTCCGGCCGGCACCGTGAGGATCGGGTACCCGGCCATCGCCGTCGGCTGGGTGCACGACCCGTGATGCAGCTCGTCGTTGACGAGGTCGATCGGGATCGCGGGTGCGTACGCCGGGGTGACGAAGGCGTCCAGCCGGTGCGCTCGGAGGACGGCGTCGATCCCGTCGTCGCGGCCGGCTCGGAGACACTTCGCCCGGGCCTCGGCGTACTCCGGGGAGTCCGGCCCGGGTGCGGTCAGTGCCTGTTCGAGGAACGACTGTCCGAACCAGGCCAGCTCGGTGTCGGCGTGCTCGCGGTTGAACGCGACTACGTCGGCCATGCTCTTCGGACCGTCGCCGGCCCGGGTGGCGAGGTACGTGGCCAGCACGACGTTGAACTCGGCGAGCAGCACCACCAGCTCGTCGTCGAAGCCGTAGTCGACCATCGACTCGAGATCGGTGCCGTCGACGATCTCGGCGCCGGCTCCCGAGAGCACCGACAACGCCTCCTCGACCACGGCGTCGGCCTGGGGGCTGTAGCCCCAGAACACCTTGCGGGGTACACCGATCCGCTTGCCGCGCAGACCACCGTCGACGGGTCGATAGCGGTCAGGGCCGGCACCGGTGAGCACACCGAGCAACGCTGCCGCCTCGGCCACGGTGGCGGTGAGCGGCCCCGGAGAGTCCTGCGACGACGAGATGGGCACGACGCCGGTGGTCGGGACGAGCCCCACGGTCGGCTTGAGCCCGACACATCCGTTGAACGCGGCAGGACACGTGATCGAACCGTCCGTCTCGGTTCCGACGGCATACCGCGTGAGGCCCGCCGCGACGGCGGCGCCGCTGCCTGACGACGAACCGCCCGCGGACCGGTTCAGCCCGTAGGGGTTGCGGGTCAGTCCGCCGTACGCGCTCCAGCCCGAGGTGGAGCGCTCGTCGCGCAGGTTGGCCCACTCGCTGAGGTTCGTCTTGCCGAGCACGACCATGCCCGCCTCGCGCAGACGCTGGACCAGCGGTGCATCCTCCGCAGGCGGGGGTATCTCGGCCAGCGCGAGCGATCCGGCCGTGGTGGACAGCCCGGCTGTGTCGATGTTGTCCTTCACCAGGATGGGCAGGCCGTGCAGCGGTCCGCGGGAGCGGCCGTCGACAGCGTCGGCGTCGCGGGTTGCGGCCGTCTCGAGGGCTGTCGGGTCGAGCGTGCACACCGCGTTGGTCAGGGGGTCGACGGTCTCGACGCGGTCCAGGGCGGCTTCGACCAGCTCGGAGGAGGACAGGGCACCTGGCATCATGGCGAGCATCTTCGCACCAGGACGATTTGGCCGCCCCTCCGCGCCGCTGGTAATCTTGGCGGTCGCGTCCCGACGCGCTCAGCAGGCATCTCCGTGCTGACGCTCGAGGCGATCACCGATCCAACCCAACGTCGAACAAGAGGCATTACCCCGTGGCCAACATCAAGTCCCAGATCAAGCGCAACAAGCAGAACGACGCTGCGCACGAGCGCAACAAGTCGGTCAAGTCCGCGCTGAAGACGTCGATCCGTCGCTTCCGTGAGGCCGCCGACACCGGCGACAAGGACCAGGCGGCTGAGCTGGCCCAGGCCGCCAACCGCCGCCTCGACAAGGCCGTGTCGGCCGGGGTCATCCACAAGAACCAGGCAGCGAACAAGAAGTCGGCCATCTCCAAGAAGGCCGCCTCTCTCTGACCTCCTCCGCACCGGCGGCTCGCCTCCTGCAGGTGGGACGGCGGTCGGAGCACCGCGAACGACGGGTTGATCTGGATCGGGTCAGCCCGTCTTTGCATGTCCGGACCTCGGCGGGGCGTGGACGGGCCCCAGTCCGCTGAGTCCAAAGGGTCTCGGGGTGTGTCCCTCTTCGCTGGCCTCGACACGCGGCACGACCCGCGCGCGGACAGCGGCATCAACCTGCGTGAGAACTGCGCCGGACTGATCGCAGAGTAAGCGCCCTCGATAGTGGCTTGGTATTCGTCGGTTCCCGGGCCAGGGATGTGCAGCACGAGCGCCCCGTGCACGTCGGAGAACACCTTCTGCTCGGCTCTCAAGAGGGGCACACCCAGTCAGAGCGCGCTGAACTGCCAGCCTCATCGTCAGAAGACTGAATCACACCCAGGCGACGCCACCTGGTTATCCGGGTCGGGGTTTGAAGCGCTGGTGGCGGATGGGTCTCCGCTGCGTGTCGATGCGTGGAGGTGGGATGACCTCGGTGATGCCGTCCAGGGCGAGGGTGAGGTCCCATTCGCCTTGGTGGATCAGGTGGTGGTGGAAGCTGCACAGCAGACACCCGTTGTCGATGTCCGTGGCTCCGCCCTCGCTCCACGGGATGCGGTGATGTGCTTCGCACCAGGCGGGTGGGCGTTCGCAGCCGGGGAAGACACAGCCTTGGTCGCGGGTGGCGAGCGCCATGCGTTGGTGGCGGTCGAAGAGGCGGCGGGTGGTGCCGAGGTCGAGGATCTTGGACTCACCCGCCATGACGATGGGGAGGATGCCGGCGTTGCAGGCCAGTCGTCGGGTCTCCCCGACCGAGATCGCGCCACCGGTGTCCAAGATCGCTTCCCCGGCTCCGGCCTGGAGCTTGGTTTCGTCGACGGTGACCACGATCGTGGCGTTGCTGACCCCGTGCTGGGGGTGTCCGTCGGTGGGGAGGTGTTCGATCAGCTCGCACAACGCGTGGCCGAGCCGGTTGCCGTAGGGCAGGTCCTCCAGGGTCGTTTCAGCGATCGGGGTGGTGTTGGTGGTGACCCGGCGGGGTGCGGTGTGGGCTTCGAGGTGCCTTCTGAGCATCCCGAAGACCAGGTTCGGCAACGCGAACCGGCCACGGGCGATCCCGTCGGCCCCGAACTGGCCGGTGAACCAGGCCGCTGCCAGCGCCTTGCGTTCCTGGGCGGCGAGCTGCTGTTCGAGGGTCTGGTCGACGGTGTCGGGGTCGACGACCTCGACGAGATGGTTCGCCGCGACCTGCAGCTGGCTGAACGACAGGGTCCGCGCATGGGCCAGCAGATCCTTCTGCGCTACCTCGACCCGGTCGGGTCCAACCGTGGGTGAGAGCAGGTTGATCGCGGCCGCGACCACCACCCCTTGTTCGGCCGACACCGCACCGGCAGCGACCGCGCGACGGGTTGGCTCGGTGACACCGGTGCCGTGCAGCTGCTTGGACGTCCGCACGGTCCGGGAGGCTTCACCGGCCGACATCCGGTGCGCGGTCATCAGGTGCGCCCGGGTGGAGGACGCGCCGTAGCGGTGGGGCAGGTTACGGTCGTCGGCCTCGGCCACCAGCCGGGCGATCAATTCATCGGTCGCGGCCCGGACCGCGAGTGCCTCACTGATCCGCGTGTCGAGCCGGTTGTCATCTAACGACCAGGTAGGTGTGTCGACCAGCTCGGCCAACTCACGACGCACTCCCGCGAAAGTGCGGCCGTAGGCATCGTCGACGCCTACGGTCGGTGGCGGTCCCTGCGCCATACTCATAGGACAAACCTAGAACAGTCCACCGACACTTTCGGATCAGCGAGGAACGCCAGAACCCGTTATCCACAAGGGTTTCGGAAGGTATTTTTGTCCAGCGTGAACCGCACGGCTAGACACTGCCTAGATCGAGTCGGCCAGCACAACACTGACGGTGTGATTCCGTGTTCGCTGGCCTCGACACATGGCACGAGCCGCGCGCGGACACCGCCAGATCCGTACACCCGAATTTCGTCCCTCAGTACCCGTCGACGGCTGGGCGAGGGATCCCGAGGCGCTGCACAAGTGTTCAATTCTCGGGTCAACTGGAACGATGCTTGTGGTGAGTTGGCGCTCCCTTCCGCGAAACGAGGGCAACGATGTCCAGACCAGAGGCACCGAAGGTGCTCCTGCGTGGGCCCGATGATGGCGACCGCATCATCCTGCCGATGGGTGGCCTCCAGGCGCGAATCATTCGCAAGGCATCTCGCACCGAGACCGGTGGGCATTGGGCCCTCGGAGAGGCGTGGCAAGACCCCAACTTCGACAACCCGCCGCACACCCACGACGAAGCAGAAGCGTTCTACGTCCTCGAGGGCACGTACACGTTTTACACCGATGCCGATCCCGCAGAGGGAATCGGGCCCGGCACTTTCGTATTCATTCCGCCAGGCGCGGTGCACGGGTTCCGCACCGGGCCCGAGGGCGGCCGACTCCTCTGCGTCTGGCCGTCGACGGTCGAGGGCGCGTTCTTCGGCGGGGCACCGGCCACTGCGGACTGACCTCCCGATGACCCGGACCGCCAATCGCGACAGATACGAAACGGGCCCCGTCGCTCACCGCCTCCTCGACCCGTGGGCCTCCTCAACGCTGACGACGTGCGCCCTCACATGAGAGTGCATTTCGGTTGTCATGGCTGGCAGGGCCAGCGCGTTGGCGCGGGAAGGGATGGCCGATCACTCGCCGCGTGTCGACCGCCGCTTGGGTCTCCGCCCTGGGGTCAGTCGTCGATCGCTTGGTACACAGCGGTCCAGAGGTCGCGCCACATCGGCAGCCTCTGGTCACCCGCGTGCGCCCGCTGCATGACGAAGATCGTCGTCAGGTCCTCGGCGGGATCGTTGAACCACGCGGTGCCGTAGAAGCCGTTCCATCCGTAGCTCCCGACCGAAGGGCCGAGGTGTGTGCGGCGGGTGAGGACCGACATCCCGAAACCCCAGCCCATGGTGTCGAAGTACCCCGGCCAGAACCCGGAGACCGCCTTCTGCGCCGGGGTCAGCTGGTCGCTGGTCATCAGCGTCACCGACGGCCGGGAGAGCACTCGCTCACCACGGTGGGTCCCGCCGGCCAGCAGGGCGGAGCCGAACGCGAGGTAGTCTCCAGCGGTCGAGACCAGTCCGCCGCCGCCTGATTCGAACGTCGGCGGCCCGCTCCAGTGCCCGTCGGGTCCGTCTTCGACGATGACCTTGCTCGCCGAGTCGTCGGCCTCGTACGCGGTTGCGAACCGGCTGATGCGCTCGGAGGTCACGCTGAATGCGGTGTCGGTCATTCCCAGTGGTTCGCAGATCCGCTCGCGCAACGCCTGCCCGAAGGACGTGCCGGCGGCGCGTGCGATGAGCACGACCAGCACGTCTGCACCGAGGTCGTACATCCAGCGTTCACCCGGCTGGTGGACGAGCGGAAGCGTGCCGAGCCGGCGGATCCACTCGTCCGGCGCCGGCGGAGGGTCGAGCGCATGGAGCGCATCGAGCGCGTCGGCGATCGGGATCGTTCCTGGCTCGGCTGGAACCATGCCGGTGCCGAGGGTGAAGGTGAGCAGGTCCCGCAGCGTGATCGCGCGTTCAGCTGGGACGGTGTCCTCCAGCGGCCCGTCGGGCTCGGCGAGCACGGTCATGTCGGTCAGCTCAGGCAGGAGCTCATCGACCGGGTCGTCGAGGCGGAGCGTGCAGTCCTCGACGAGCGTCATCGCACACGCGGCGACGATCGGCTTCGTCATCGAGGACATGCGAACGATCGTGTCGGGCGCCATCGGCGTCGTCGACCCGGCGCCCTCGAACGCAAGAGTGCCCGTGGCCTCGACGTGGACATCGCCGTGCCTGGCAAGGACAGCCATCATGCCGGGGGCGAAGCCGGACTCGACCTGACGCTTCAGCACGTCCTGGAGCCGAATCAGTCGTCCTGACGAGAAGCCACCAGTCGCCACCTGTCTCCCCCTGATCTCATCCGCCATGGAAGGTATCTGTTGCGCACCGACTGTATGTCCTGCAATGGCCAACCATCAGCGTGAACGTGACCTGCCGCCAGGCAGGGCATGCGACAGAGCATTCCACGGGACCCGTCCGGCTTCCGGGTGCGGCACCTAACGGGGCGTGTCCCTCTTCGGTGGGACGATGTCGGGCTCGCTCAGACGCACTCTCATGGCTCCTGAGCGGGCTCGACGTGGGCATCGCTGTCCCGGCATGGTGCAACTTTTCCAGCGAGCTGGCGCGTCACACTTCCGGAGCAAGATCGAGATGGAGGCACCGCATGCGCAGCACCGCAGCAGCACCCGCACTGCTCGTCCTAGCGTTGCTGGTCGGCGTCACTGGCTGCAGCGATCACTCGACCGACAACGCCGATCCGACGATTGCGCCGACGACCTCGATCGCGCCCACCACAGGGACGCCGCAGCCGAGCAGCACCGCCAGTCCTCGGGCGAGCACCCCGCCCTTCTTGGCAGACACGTCCGCCGACGACGGTGGACAGGGCTCCGGCAACGTGCTCGGGCTGACCGGCGTTCGGGTCGCGCATCATCTGGGCTTCGACCGCGTCGTCTTCGACCTGGGCGGCACCGGGACCCCGGGCTGGCGTGTGGAGTACACGACCTGGCCCCGCTACGACGGGTCCGGCGAGCCGGTGAGGCTCAAGGGCAAGGTGTACCTCCAGGTCTTCCTGCGCGGAATGGGATATCCCGACGACATCGGCATCGCGCCGTACGGTGACAGCGCCACACGACTCCCCGGCACCGGCACCCGAGGGATCGCCGAGATCGTGCCCGGGGGCGTCTTCGAGGGTGATCAGCAAGCGTTCATCGGTCTGACCGGTGCCAAGCGGCCTTTCCGCGCCTTCGCGCTCGCCAACCCCGCCCGCGTAGTCGTGGACGTGCGCGACAGCTGAGTCTGGGAACAAGCGACCGCACCTGGCACTGTCCGGCACGAGCGTGCGTATGAGCGGGCCCGACATCGTCCACTGATTGGGACACAGTCCGTCAGTGCAGGGCGCGCGCCCGGAGCACCGAGATGACCAGCCGCTCACAGGTCCAGGAGGGGTCGCCGCCAGCGCCCTTGACGTCAGCGTCGGCCTGAGCAGCAGCCTGGATCGCCTGCGCCAGCCCCCGTGAGGACCACCCGCGGGACTGCGCCCCGATCGAGCGCAGCTTCCACGGGGGTACGCCGACCTCGCGGGCCAGATCACCCTCCCGGAGCCCGCGCGGAGCCGCCTGGTAGCGCGCGATGGCACGCAGCCCGCTGGCGAAGGCGCTCGTGATCAGGACGTGAGCCACCCGACCGTTGAACGCCCAGCGCAGCTGCTCCATCGCCTCGGTCGTCTTGCCCTCGATGGCGGCGTCGGCGACTGCGAAGCCCTTGACGTCGGCCCGGCCGCCGAAGTAGGCGCGGACCGTCTGCGCGGTGACCGTGTCGTCGGGGAAGTCGGTCGCCAGCTGGCTCGCCGCCCCGGCCAGGGCCCGCATGTCCTCACCGAGCGCGTCGACGAGTGCGGTGGCGCCGTCCTTCTCGATCTTCTTGCCGTGGCTGCGGAACTCGGTCTGCACCCAGCCCGGAAGCTCGAACTTCTTCGGCCCCTGTGCCTTGACCTCGGTGACCCCTTGCTTGCGCAGCTTGTCGAGGACGGCCTTGCCCTTGACCCCTCCCGTGTGGTGCAGCACGAGCGCGACATCTCCAGCCGGCTGTCCGACGTACTCGACCAACGGGCCGACGGCGTCTTCGGGCAGGTCCTCGAGCCGGCGTACGACGACACAGCGGATCTGCGCGAACAACGAGGGGCTGGCGATCTCGGCGAGCGCGCCGACGCCCAGCTGGCCAGCCTCGAGCTCGGAGAGATCGGCGTCGCTGTCCGCGACCTTGACCATGGCCTTGAGGTCGGCGATCGCGCGCTCGGCGATGAACTCGTTGGTGCCGGTGATCAACGTGGTCGTGCCGAGGACGTCGGCCGCCTTCTGCTTAGCCATGATGGCGACAGCATGCCACGGAGCAACGACGACCCGGCCGAGTGCTGGCCCGGACGTCTCCCCGCGAATTGCGGGAAAGGGCACGCCGACTCGCCGGTCGGAGCCTGCGCCTTCCCGCAATTCGCGGGGACAACGGGTGGCGGAGCTGAGGGAAAAGCCGTGGCTGTGAACGTGCCGCTCTGCCACGATCTTCACCGTGACCTGGAAGGAGCGGCTCGCGAGGCTGCGCCTCGACACGACCCCCCTGCGTGAGAGCCGCGACTTTCGCCTGCTGTTCTGGGCCGGGACTGTTTTCTACCTCGGCGCGATGGTCTCGTACGTCGCGGTGCCTTACCAGCTCTACCGCCTCACGGGATCCAACCTCGCGGTCGGCCTCCTCGGCGCCGTCGAACTGGTACCGCTGGTGGTCTTCGGCCTGTGGGGCGGCGCCCTGGCGGACCACGTCGACCGCCGCGCCATGCTGGTCACCACCGGCCTCGCCCAGATCGCGCTGACCGCGTGCTTGATGCTCAACGCGTTCCTGCCCGACCCCCATGTCTGGCCGTTGTATGTCCTCGGCGCGTTATTGTCCGCAGCGCAGGCGCTTCAGAGGCCATCGCGCGAGGCCTTGATCCCCCGCACCGTCAAGCACCAACAGCTCACGGCCGCGGTGGCCGTCGCGGGCGTGGGTATGGACGCTGGTGTCCTGGTGGGGCCGGCCATCGGTGGCGTCCTGATCGCCACCATCGGGGTGCCGTGGTGCTTCCTCATCGATGTCGTTGGCCTGGTGGTCGCGACGTCGCTGTTCGCTGCCATGCGGCCCTATCCGCCGCTCGACGAGGGCACGCCACCGAGCCTCGCCGGAATCGTCGAGGGCATCCGCTACGCGCTCGGACGTCGCGACCTGCTCGGCACCTACGTCATCGACATCGTCGCGATGTTCATGGCCATGCCGACGGTGCTGTTCCCCGCGTTGGCGCAGGACGTCTTCGCCGAACCATCGACCCTCGGGCTGCTCTACACAGCGGGCACCGCGGGCAGCCTGCTCGCGACGCTGCTGTCCGGGTGGACGTCGCGTGTCGATCGGCACGGCCGCGCGATCGTGCTGGCTGCGACGGTGTGGGGCGCTGCCGTGGCCCTCGCCGGCGTCTCTCCCCAGATCTGGCTGGTCCTGCTGTTTCTGATGGTGGCCGGGGCCGCGGACTGCGTCAGCGCCATCTTCCGCTCGACCGTCTGGCACCAGACGATCCCTGACTCCATGCGGGGTCGGCTCGCCGGGATCGAGATGTTGTCGTACTCGCTCGGGCCGCTCGGCGGTCAGACCAGAGCCGGTCTGGTTGCAGACGTGTGGTCGGTGCGTGGTTCGATCACCTCCGGCGGCATCCTCTGTGTGGCCGGGGTGGCCATGACCGCGGCGTGGCTGCGTGACTTCTGGTCCTACGACGCACGCACGGACGAGCACGCCGTCCGCGAGCGGGAGATCCGAGCGGCGGCGGCCGCTCAGCAGACGGAGTGACCAGCCCTCAGTGGTCGGTGGCGACGGCGAGCTGTCCGGCCCTGTCGACGACGGCGATGTCGCCGTCCTGGTCGGTGCGGTAGGTGATGGCGCCCAGGTCGTCGAGCAGGGCGAGGGTCTGCGCGTTGGGATGACCGTAGTCGTTGTCGGCGCCGACGGAGATCAGGGCCAGCCGGGCCCCGGTGCCCAGAACGAAGTCCGGGTCCTGGTTGGCCGAACCGTGGTGCGCCACCTTGAACACGTCCACGCCGAGATCGACCTGCTCGGCCAGGATGTCGTCCTCTTCCTCGGGCTCGGCGTCGCCGCTGAGGAGGAACCGGTGTCCGTGGGTCTGGAGCAGCATCACCACCGACGCGTTGTTGGGACCGGATCCCTCGGAGCTGCTGCCGTCCGGGGACGGGATCGTGACGGGTCCGAGGACGGTCCAGGTGAGTTCGCCCACGCTACGGGTCTCGCCCACGGTCGCCACGGTCACCGGAACGCCCGCGTCGGCTGCCCAGCGCTCGACCGCCGCCGCCCCGTCGGGTGGATCGCGCAGCGGGCTGATCTCGATCTCGGCGACCTGGCGGCCGTCGAGGACACCGGGCAGGCCGTCGACGTGATCGGCGTGGAAATGCGTGAGGACGACGAGGGCGATGCGGCGTACTCCCAGCAGGTCGAGACAGTGGTCCATGGCGACGGGGTCGGGGCCGCTGTCGACGACAACCGCAGTGCCGCCACCGGCGTTGAGCACCATGCCGTCGCCCTGGCCGACGTCGCACATCACCATCACCCAGCCTCCCGGCGGCCAGCCCGGTCGGCCGAGTGGGTGCAGTACGACAAGTACCAGGAGGACGCTGCTGGCGACGGCTGTCACCGGGCTCCCCAGAACGCGCGGCAGCACCAGCACCACCGCGAGGCAGACCACTGTCAGCGCCGCGAGAGCGACGGGACCGACCGGCCAACCGAGGCTGGCCCCGGTGTACGCCGCGCAGTGGCGGGCCGTCCAGACGATCCACCACGCCGGTATGCCGGCCAACCGTCCGGCCAGATGCGCAGCCGGATCGTTGACGAGGGCCACTAGACCCGCGACCAGGCCGCAGACGGTCGCCGGTCCGACCGCGGGCGCTGCCAGCACGTTGGCGAACACCGCTACGAGGGAGACCTGGCCCGAGATCGCGGCGATCACCGGCGTGCAGGCGAGCTGGGCAGCCAACGGCACGGCCACCGCCTCGGCGAGCGCCCTGGGGAGCCATCGCGCCAGGCTGTCCCGCCAGCTGGGGGCGAGGAGCAGGATGCCCGCGGTCGCCGTCGTGGACAGCAGGAAACCGACCGAGCGAGCCAGCTCCGGATCAAGGAGCAGGAGGCCGACCACCGCTACGCACAGCGCACGCGTCCCGCGACCGCGTGCCCCTGAGGACAGCCCGGCCAGCGCCACGACGCCCATCGCGGCAGCGCGCAGCACACTGGGCTGAGGCCGGGCGAGCAGGACGAAGAACACGACCGCGCCTGCGCCGACCAGGCTGGTCCACCGACCGCGAACGCCGGCATACCGGGCGACGACCAGCACGAATGCGAGCACCAGCGTGAGGTTGGACCCGCTGACGGCGAGCAGATGGGTCAAACCGGTCGTCTTGAAGTCCTGCACCGCATCAGAGGGCATGGCGGAGTCGTCGCCGTCGACGAGGGCCGGGACCAGGGCCCGCTCGGTGGCCGGGAGTGGTGAGGCGGCCTCGAGCAGACCGTCGCGCACGGCGCCGACGCCTCGCTGCACCCACGACGCGGGTCGCGTCACCTGCGGACGCGGATCGGCCCTGAGGACGGCCGCCAGGTCAGACCCCAGCGCCGGGCTGAGGTGGCCGCTCGCATGCACCTGCTCGCCCAGCCGGAGGTGGAGCCAGGAGTCGTCTGCGATGACCAGCACGGGTGACCGCACCCGGGTGACAAGGCCGTGGGACTCGACGGTGATGACCCGGACCCGCGCCAGTGTGTAGGGCGCGAACGTGCTGGGGCGGCTGACCGGGTCGCTCGTCAGGACCGCCTCGACGCTGACGCGGGACTGCCGGACGGCCAGGTCGTGAATGGGGCCGGCCCCGATAGCCGACGTACGCAGACCAGCGACGGCGAAGCCGGCGGCCGCGGCCACCAGGACGGCAAGCACCGCTGAACGGCTCGGTCGACGACGACGAGCCGTGCCCGCCGGGCCGTCCGACGTCGGTGGACCGGACGAGGCGGCCGGACCGTCGCGGCGGCCCCCGAACCAGGCGACCGCCGCGGCGCAGGCGAGCAGCAGGGCCCCGCCCACCATCGCGTGACCCGGGGTCCAGCCCAGCCCCACCGCGGCGGCCACCCAGACGCCGAGGGCACTCGGCGCGAGCCGCAGGTCGAGCGGCTCGCGCGTCATACATGGACGTACGGCTCGAGGTCAGCGAGGGTCGCGTCACCGATGCCGGAGACATCGAGCAGGTCATCGACAGTGGTGAACGCTCCGTTCTCCGTGCGCCAGTCGATGATCGCCGTCGCGGTCACCGGGCCGATGCCCGGCAAGGTTTCCAGCTCTGTCTGAGTGGCGGTGTTGATGTCGACGCTGATCGGCGCGGTCTCCGAGGGTGACCCGACGGCAGGTGGCCCGACGGCGGGGACGGCCAGCCCGACAACGATCTGCTCACCATCGAGGAGAAGGCGGGCGAGGTTGAGCGCCGCGGTATCGACGCCGGGGCGCACACCTCCCGCCGCCACAAGGGCATCGACGACGCGCGAACCCGGCGCAAGCTCGACGATCCCCGGATGTCGCACCTTCCCGGCCACGTCGACGACCAGCAGAGGTCCGCCCGTGGTCGCGGCGGGCACGCCGCCGGAGGGGGTCGAAGCCGGCGGCGTGCCCAGGCCCGGGGGCGTCGCGGTCAGGGCGGGCGCACTCAGAGACGCGTTCGTGAGCGGGACGCTGCGGACGTCAGGGGCCGCCCGTAGCGCCCACCACGCGGCCGCGGCAACGAGGACCGCGATCAGCACGGCCACAACCGCGACGTGCTGGGCGGTCAGCCGTCGGCGCCCCCACTCCCACGCCCCCATCTCTCCACGGTGTCGGCCGCCTTCGAAACCGGCACGCTCGGGGAGGGGCGTGGGCCGCACAGCCGGCGGGGACGCCGACGAACTGCCCGCGTCGGTCCGCGGACCGCGATCGAACTCAGCAGCGATCGCCGCCAGCCGACGCCGCGCTACCGCTGCCGCATCGCTGTCACGGGTGGTCCGTCGTCCCAACATGGCGCCACGTTAGAAAGTTCGAGCTGCGCGCGACACTGTCGATCGGTGTCCTGTGGACACCCGCCGGACGTCGCGGGACCTGTGGACGCTCAGCGTGGTGCGATGACGACCGCGAGCATGCCGGGTCCGACGTGGGCGCCGATGACGGCTCCGACCTGGTTGACGACGAGCTCGCCGACCCGAGGAATTCGGATGCGGAGCCGTTCGGCGAGGTCGCTGGCCTTGGCAGGGCTGGCGAGGTGCGACACAGCGAGGTCGACGTCGCGGTCACCTGCGGCGACCACGGCCAACTCCTCGAGCCGCGCCAGCGCCCGAGCCGCCGTGCGGACCTTTTCGAGCGGGAGGATCGTGCCGTCCTTGATCTCGAGCAGGGGCTTCACCGCCAGCGCCGACCCCACGAGTGCTGCGGCTGCCCCGACCCGGCCACCACGGCGGAGGAACTCGAGCGTGTCGACATAGAACAGGGCGGTCGTGGCGCGGGCGCGGTCCCGGGCTGCGGCTGCCGCCTGCTCGGCCGAGTCGCCACCATCGAGGGCGGCCGCCGCGGCTGCTACGGCGAAGCCGGTGCCCATCCCGAGGTGGCGGCTGTCGACGACATGCACCGGGATCGGGGCGTCCCGCGCGGCCAGCTCTGCCGACTCGACCGTGCCCGAGACCTCACCGGAGAGATGGATCGAGACGACCGCCTCAGCGCCGTTCTTGGCTGCCCGCTCGTAGACCCGCAGGAACGCCTCCGGGGCGGGGCGGCTCGTCGACACCGGCTGGCGGGCCTCCAGGGCGGCGGCCACGTCGTCGGGGGTGGCCGCACCTCCCTCGTCATACGCCGTGGACCCGATCACGACCTGCAGAGGTACGACGGTGACGTCGAGCCGCGCGGCGAGCTCCGGACCGACCGACGTGGAGTCGGAGACGAGGGCAGCAGCGCGGCTCATGGAGGGAGATTACCGGCTCGTAAACTCACGGGCGGCGGCGTCCCGTCGGCTGTGCGGCGTACCTCGACGTCCGAACCAAGAGTCAGCGAGGCAAGCACCCACTCCCCGAGCCGCGTTTGCCTTGTTCACAAGCAAACTGGCTTGTGAACAAGGCAAACGCCTACGGCCAGGGGCGCTACGGCCCTCGGGTCAGGTGGTGACGAAGTTGACCAGCTTGGGGGCGCGCACGATCACCTTGCGGATCGCCGCGTCACCGATCGCCCGAACCACGTTCTCGTCGGCACGCGCCAGCGCCTCCAACTCGGACTCGGACACGTCCGGCGACACCTCCAGCCGGGCGCGCACCTTGCCCTGGACCTGAACCACGCAGGTGACCGAGTCGACCACCAGCAGCGTCGGATCGGCGACCGGCCAGCCGGCATGGGAGACCGTCGGCTGGTGCCCCAGCCGCTCCCACATCTCCTCTGCCGCGTACGGCGCGACCAGGCTCAGCACGATCGTGACGGTCTCGACCGCCTCGCGCACGGCGGGGTCGGCCGGGCCGCAGCCGGAGTCGATCGCCTTACGGGTGGCGTTGACCAGCTCCATCACCCGGGCGATCACGACGTTGAACCGCTGGATCTCCAGAAGCTGGGTCGCGTCGTGGATCACCGTGTGGGTGATCTTGCGCAACCCCTCGTCACCTCCCGCCGGGTCGGTGCCGGGCTCACTGGTGACGTCACCGGACAGTCGCCACGCGCGCTGCAGGAAACGCAGCGACCCGCCGGGCGACAGGGTGGCCCAGTCCTTGTCGTCCTCGGGCGGACCGGCGAACACCATCGTCAACCGGATCGCGTCGACGCCGAACTGCTCGATCTGCTCGCCCAGGTCGACGCCGTTGCCCAGCGACTTGCTCATCCCCTTGCCCTCGTTGATGACCTCGCCCTGGTTGATCAGCGCCGTGAACGGCTCGATGAAGTCCAGATAACCCATGTCGTGCAGGGCCTTGGTGACGAAGCGCGAGTACAGCAGGTGCAGGATCGCGTGCTCGACCCCGCCGACGTACTGGTCGACCGGGCCCCAGCGGCGGACCGCCTCGACGTCGAACGGCTGGGTGTCGTCGTTCGGCGTCGGGTAGCGCAGGAAGTACCAACAGGAGTCGACGAAGGTGTCCATCGTGTCGGTGTCGCGCCGGGCCGGGCCGCCGCACCGCGGACACGACACGGCGACCCAGTCGGTCGCGGACGCCAACGGCGACACGCCCTTGGGCTGCATGTCGACGTCCTGCAGCTCCGGCAGCACGACCGGCAGCTGATCCACGGGCACCGGCACCTGACCATCGACCGGACAGTAGACGATCGGGATCGGCGGTCCCCAGTAGCGCTGCCGGCTGATCAGCCAGTCCCGCAGGCGGTAGATGACGGTGCGCGTACCGGTGCCCTTCGACTCCAGCCAGTCGATGATCCGCGTCTTCGCCTCGTCGACGTCCAAGCCGTCCAGGCTGATCTCCTCGTTGGCGGAGTTGATGGCCGGGCCCGCTCCGACGTACGCCTCCCCGTCGAAGTCGGCGCTCGGCTCGACCGTGCGGACGATCGGCAGCCCGAACTTCGTCGCGAAGTCCCAGTCACGTTGGTCCTGGCCGGGCACGGCCATGATCGCGCCCGTGCCGTAGTCGGCCAGCACGTAGTCCGCCGCGTACACGGGGATGCGTCCGCCGGTGACCGGGTTGGTCGCGTGCACGCCCAGGAACACGCCGGTCTTGTCTCGTCCCTCGGACAGGCGCTCGATCTCGGTCGTCCGTCGCACCTCGGCCAGGTACTGCTCGAACGCCTCGCGTTGCGCGTCGGTGACCAGCTCGGCCGCCAGGGGGGCGTCGGCTGCCACGACGAAGAACGTCGCACCGAACAGCGTGTCGGGCCGGGTGGTGAACACCCGCACCGGCTCGTCGCGGCCCTCGATCGCGAAGTCGACGTAGGCGCCCTCCGAGCGACCGATCCAGTTCCGCTGCATCGCCAGGACGCGGTCGGGCCACTTGCCCTCCAGTGCCGCCATGTCGTCCAGCAACCGCTGGTTGAACGCGGTCGTCCGGAAGTACCACTGCGTCAGGTTGCGCTTGGTCACCTGGGCACCGCAACGCTCACAGTGACCACCTACGACCTGCTCGTTGGCCAGCACGGTCTGGTCGTTCGGGCACCAGTTGACCGGGGAGTCCTTGCGGTAGGCCAGGTCGTGCTCGTACAGCTTCAGGAACAGCCATTGCGTCCACTTGTAGTACGACGGGTCGTGCGTGTGCAGTCGCGTGGACCAGTCGAAGCTGACCGCGTACCGCCGGAACGACTCGGCCTGCGTCTCGATGTTGGCGTCGGTCCAGATCGCCGGGTTGACGTTGCGCTTGATGGCGGCGTTCTCCGCCGGCAGCCCGAACGAGTCCCACCCGACTGGGTGCAGGACGTCATAGCCCTGCTGGAACCACCAGCGCGCGATCACGTCGGCGATAGCCCAAGCCTCGGCGTGACCCATGTGCAGGTCGCCGGACGGGTAGGGGTACATGTCCAGCAGGTAGCGACGCTCGGCGCTGTCGTCGTCGCGGACCTTGAACGGGTCGAGCTCGGCCCAGATCTTCAGCCACTTGGTCTGGACTGCGTCGACGTCGTACGCGGCGGGCTCGGACGGATCGACGGTCTGGTCGGTCTGCTCGCTCATGGCTGCTCTCCTGTGCGGGGGTTTCCTGCTCGAAAGGACGGGCCGGTCAGCTGCCGGGCTGGTCGGTCGGACCTGCCGGCGATCGTGCACCGCGACAGGTCTCATCGGGGCACAAAAAAGCCCCTCAAGCATGAGGGGCAGCCGCGCTGAGGTGGACCGGTGATCAGCGCGGCGATCTAAGGAGCAGGAACTTCTGCATGGCACCAGCGTACCGCAGCCGCGCTCAGCCGCGCGAGCACGTTGTCGGCGGGCCGCCAGGGTGACCCCGGCCGGATCCATGGCCGCCGAGCCTGTCGAGACCTCTCGATCTCGACAAGCTCGATCAGCATGGACAGGCTCGACCAGCGGAAATCGTGGGGCTACTTGTGCGATGGGTCGCCGACGACACCTTCGAACAGCGGCACCCCCGAGGCGTCATGCACGATCGCGTAGGCGAACGGGTGGTCGGCGTCCACGTGGATCTGCGCCGGGACCGGGGCTGACGTCTCCCCGACGATGGCGCTCGCCGCGGCGGCGACGGTGCCCTTCTCGCCGACGGTGATGTTCGCCTGCTGGACCACCTGCGAGATGAAGAACGACGGGTCCGGGGTGATCCCCGGGAACTGCCCTGTCGCATACGTCTTCCGCAGACCGAGCCGGCCAAGAACGTCGGTGAGGTCGGCCGTCGTCTCGGTGTTCCAGTGCGGCAGGCTCAGCTCGACACTCGTCGTCGTTGCGTTCTTCAGAGCGGTGGACAGGATGCCCGGCGCCAGGAGACCTTTCGGATCAGTGTTGGCGACTGGGACGAGCACCCACATCGACAGGTCGCCACCGGCATACGGCAGCCGCACGGCCTGCCAGCCGTCGCCGGCTGCATAGTCGTACCGCGTCTGTCGGTGCATCATCTTCACCGTCACGGTGCCCCCGGCCGCGGTCGTGAACGGCAGCGACTTCGTCTCGGTGGGATCGAACGGGATCTCCCACTTGGCGTTCAGATAGATCGTGTTGACGAGGGCGAACACGGCTGATGGGTCCAGCTGGTCGAGCAGCCGCGGGATGCGCCCGTGCGTCTGCGCCTTGACCCAACCGTTGATGTCGCTCAGCGCCGGCTCGGGGAACTTCGTCTGATGGAGGCCGGCGCCGTACCACCACTTGATGGCGTCGAGGTACGGCGATCTGACTGCGAGTGCCGGGTCGAGGAACAGCGCGTCGTTCACCTCGAGCTTGTCACCGCCACCCACGGTGGCCAGCTCGTGCAGCAGCGCGTTGTACGCCGCCTGGCGATCGGCCGGCAACCCGATGACCTTGTCGATCTCGGCGGCACTCGCGGGGCCGGCTCCTTCGCGCAGCATCGCGAAGGCGATGGCCAGGCTGGCCGGCGAGAACACCTGGTTACCGCCCTGACCGGTGTCGGCCGGGAGCTGCGTCGACAGGTCGTACCCGAGACGCCTCAGTCCGTCCGCCGTGTCGGTGAAGTCGACCGAGGGCGCGGCTGCGGACCAGGCCAGCTTCGACTCGAGGAGCGTGCCTCCGGCGCCGGAGTCCGGCCCCAGTCCGCCAGCTGTCTGTCCACCTCCACAGGCGACGAGGGCGACCAGAGAGAGACAGAGACCCAGCACGGCGCTGAGGCCGGCGCGAGGGGTTGAGCGAGGAAACATCCGAGCAGGCTCCTTCGTCAGTTGACGGTGAGACGCGCCCGGAACGCAGCGGGTTCCCCCGACTGCTCTACGTTACGACGTCGGGGTCGGAGAGGTCGGGCTCGGGGTCGGGGTCGGTGCCGGCGTAGGCGTCGGAAGCGGCGCCGGGCTCGTCGGCGTGGGTGATGCGGGGGTCGGCGACGTGGTACTGGTCGGCGCCGGTGTCGTGCTGCCGGTGGGACTGTCCGACCCGCCGTCCGAGCCAGGGGCGGGGTCGGTCGACGAGTTCGTGCCGCCGCCCTTCACGATCTCGACGATCGTAGGAGTGCTGCCGCCACCACCACCGGCCAACGACGAGGCCGACTTGCCGACCACGAGCTCGAAACCGGTCAGCGCGACCGCAGCGAGGACGAGACTGGCGACCGCCGAGACTGCGACGGCGCGCCAGGCGATGCCGACTCGTGCCGGCAGCTTGCTGGCGGCCGGTAGCGGCTCGGGCTGCGGGCGCGGGCTGACGGCCGGGAGCACCGCCGTGGCTCCGGACAGGTCGGCCCTGCCGGAGCGCAGGCTGCGCATCGGGACCACCGGCAGCGTCTGCCGGATCACAGTGGTGCTGCGCCGCAGGGAGTGGGTGTAGAGGGCGCCGCCGATCGAGGCCACCAGGCTCACGATGACCGCACCGATGACGGTGCCCGCAAGGCCGAGCCACGAGGAGGCGACCGCAGCCGAAGCCGCAGCCAGCGCACCGCCGATGATCTGGGCGGGGCTCAGCTCGAGCTTGCGACGCTCATCAGACATGAATCCATTTCCAACACGAGAAGGGCGTCATACGAGGACGCCGGGACGATTGCGGGTTGTCGTGCCGGATCAGGCACCCCCTCAGGCTATCGACCCGTCGGCCGCAGGCCCAAGCCGGAAACGCGTTTGAGAGAGTGAGACCGCCCACATGCCACCGCGCGCAACCACCAGGAGGAAGCGGATGGATCACATCAAGCTCGGCTCGACCGGCCTCGACGTGTCTCGGGTGGCACTGGGCTGCATGAGCTACGGCACACCCGAACGAGGTACCCATCCCTGGACCCTCCCCGAGGAGGACAGCCGACCCTTCATCAAGCAGGCCCTCGAGCTCGGTATCAACTTCTTCGACACCGCCAACATGTACTCCGACGGGACCAGCGAGGAGATCGTCGGTCGCGCGCTGCGGGACTTCGCGAACCGTGACGAGGTCGTCATCGCCACCAAGGTGTACATGCGGATGCGGCCGGGGCCCAACGGCGCCGGACTGTCCCGCAAGGCGATCATGGCCGAGATCGACCACTCGCTGCGACGTCTCGGCACCGAATACGTCGACCTCTACCAGATCCACCGCTGGGACTACGAGGTGCCGATCGAGGAGACCCTCGAGGCCTTGCACGACGTGGTGAAGGCGGGCAAGGCGCTGCACATCGGCGCCTCGTCGATGTACGCCTGGCAGTTCTCCAAGGCGCTGTACACCTCGGCCCTCAACGGCTGGACTGGGTTCGCGACGATGCAGAACCACTACAACCTCCTCAACCGCGAGGAAGAGCGGGAGATGCTTCCCCTGTGCGAGGACATGGGTATCGGGGTCATCCCGTGGAGCCCGCTGGCACGGGGTCGGCTGACGCGCCCGTGGGACGAGGACACTGCCCGGTCCGGACAGGACGAGGTGCTCAAGTCGCTGTACACCCAGTCGGTCGACAGCGACCGACAGATCGTCGAGGCGGTCGCGCAGATCGCCGAGCAACGCAGCGTTCCGCGCGCTCAGGTCGCGCTTGCCTGGGTCGCCGGCCGCGCCCCCGTGTCGGCGCCCATCGTGGGCGCGACCAAGCCGCACCACCTCCAGGACGCGGTGGCTGCGCTGGACCTGCAGCTCACCGACGAGGAGGTGGCGGCGCTCGAGGCGCCGTACATCCCCCACCCGATCGAGGGCTTCGCCTAGGCCGCGGCGGGGCACCCGTCGCGCGCGGACCCGACTTGTGTGCCGGTTTCCTACCCAGCACGCTGAACAGATCAGGTAGATCGCCCAGCCGAACCCTCAGCCGACCCCCAGCCAAGGAGCACGCATGCGCATCGTCATCGCCGGTGGACACGGTCAGATCGCCCTGCATCTCGAGCGGCTGCTGGCCGAGCACGGCGACCAACCGGTCGGGCTCGTCCGGAACGCCGACCACGCGGATGACCTCGCCGCTGCCGGCGCTGAGACGGCCGTCGTCGACCTCGAGTCCGACACGGTGGAGACCCTGGCCGACATCCTGGCCGGAGCCGACGCGGCCGTGTTCGCCGCCGGGGCCGGACCCGACAGCGGCGTCGAACGCAAGAAGACCGTCGACTTCGGCGGCGCGATCCTGCTCGCCAACGCGTGCGAGCGCGCCGGCGTACGCCGCCTGATCGTCATCTCCTCGATCGGCACCGAACGGGCCGACACGATGAACGACTCCGACAGCAACGGTGAGCCGAATGTCATGAAGGTCTACCTGCAGGCCAAGGCGGCGGCCGACGAGTTCGTGCGCGGCAGCGGACTCGACTGGACGGTCATCAGGCCCGGCAGCCTCACCGACGACCCGCCCACCGGCAAGGTCACGGCCGCCGAGCACGTCGACAGGGCGCAGATCCCACGCGCCGACGTCGCGGCCGTGGTGCACGCCGCCCTGCGGGACGACTCGACCATCGGCAAGCAGTTCGAGGTCGTCGGCGGGAACACTTCCGTCGCGGAGGCGCTGGCCGGCCTGTGACCGCGAACCGCTGCGGCGGTCAGGCGCGGTGCATCCCTTCCTCGAAGAAGGCCAGCACGCCGGCCTCGTCGCCGAGGGCGCGGATCGTGCGGGAGGCTCCGAAAGGTGCGTTCCAGAACGCAGCGTCCGCGGGGTCGGTCGCGGCCCGCCCCGAGAAGGCCCACGGGCCGACATACGCGTAGGGCTCGGGGCAGAACCCGTCGCCGGGAGACACCCCGTAGTTGACCTCGTCGCGGTCCATTCCCACATCGAAGTGCTCCGGCCACAGCACCCGCGGACGATCCGGTGCCACCGTCTGCATGGCCCGGTCGCCGAGTTCGAAGGCGCGAGAGATCTGACGGGCCGCCGCCGAGTCGAGCTCGAGCCGGTCGGCCGGTCCGAGATCGGGCCCGACGGCATACACGTCGCGCAGCGGCCGGACGGACACCCCGGCATCAGCAGCCACCTCCGCCACTGACCGCCCGTGCAGCTCGATTCGCCGGCGACCGGCGACCAGCGTGTCGCCGTCGATGCGGAGGTCGGGGTCCCGGCTGGTCGTGAAGCCACCTTCGCAGACGCGCAGCTCGATGCTCTGGCTACGGTCGAACTGCGGTCCCGCCATGACCAGCTCGGCAATCGCGTGCAGCGACCGTCGAGTGCGTTCGAGGCTCTCTGTCGATGCGTCTGCGAGGTCGTTCATGGCGTACTCCTTCGTGATGAGGCCGAGCGCCCCGGTGTGTCACGGATGCCTCCACGCGTGTAACGCGGTGGCGCTTCCCATGACTGTTCTTCGCGATGCAATGGTCTCGCTCGAGCAGGAGGCGTTACAGATGACCACCCCCGTGAAACCCGCCGACCCCACGAATCCGCCGGACCCGACCACGATGACCGGACGAAGCGGCCGATGGCACCGGGTCGATCCCGTCGACGTGCCCGACGAGGGCCGCGTGCGCAGCGTCGTCGTGGACGGGAACAGCGTCGCGCTCACCCGGTGCGGTGGTGTGCTCGGCGCACTGGAGAACCGGTGTCCCCATCAAGGCGGACCGGTCGGCGAAGGCTCGATCGAGAACGGCTGGCTGCGCTGCCCGTGGCACGGCTACGACTACGACCCCACAACGGGTAGACCTCCGGAGGGATTCACCGACGCAGTCGCCGCCTTCGCCGTCGACGACCGGGACGACGGTCTCTACGTGCAGCTTCCGGAGCGACCGACCCAGGTCCGCACAGTCTCCGACGTCATGGTCGAGACCCTCGTCGCGCACGGGATCACGCACGTCTTCGGCATGGTCGGGCACTCCAACCTCGGGTTCGCCGACGCGATGCGCAGGGCCGAGGAGCGCGGCGACCTCACCTACATCGGTATCCGGCACGAGGGCGCGGCCGCCTTCGCTGCGAGCGCGTATGGCAAGCTCACCGGTCGCCCCGCCGCCTGCTTCGCGATCGCCGGACCAGGTTCGACCAACCTGCTCACCGGCCTGTACGACGCCAAGCTCGACGGCGCACCCGTGGTGGCGATCTCGGGCCAGGTCCCGTCCAGTGTGCTGGGAAGAGGCGCCTTCCAGGACGTGGACCTGAGCGCCGTCTTCCGCGACGTTGCCGTGACGACCACGACCGTGCTCTCCGGCAGCGACCACGCCGAGCTGGCCGCGTTAGCCGTCAAACACGCCACCGACGGACGCGGCGTCGCGCATCTCGTGCTGCCGGACGAGGTCCAGGAACAATCCAGCGAGGAGGAGGTTGGCGCGCCGACCGGACGCTATGCCGACCTCCGCGTCCGCCCCGGCCGGGAGTCCGTCCACGCCGCCCTCGACCTGATCCGGTCGGCCAGGCGACCCGTGATCATCGCCGGACATGGTGCGCGTGGCGCCGAAGCCGACCTGACCTCGCTCGCCGAACGCCTGCACGCACCGGTGCTGACCACGTTCAAGGCCAAGGGACTCGTGCCGGACACTCATCCGCTTGGCGCCGGCGTGCTCGGGCGCAGCGGCACCCCGGTGGCGAGCTGGCTGATGAACGAGTCCGACCTGCTGATCGTCGTCGGGGCGTCCTTCTCGAACCACACCGGCGTCGCGTCGTACAAGCCGATCGTGCAGATCGACGACCGTCCGCAGGCCGTCGGCCGCTTCCACACGGTGACGGCCTCCGTGCTCGGCGACGCCCGGCTCGTGCTGACCGAGGTGTCTGCCGGTCTCGGTGACCACCCGGAAGCGGAGGACCAGACCGCGGACGTCGCCGCGCGGTGGGCTCTGTGGCGGGCCGAGAAGCAGCGCCGCGTCGACGACGACCGTGGGCAGGGTGTCTCGGCGGCCGCGGTCTTCGATGCCCTCTCGCGGCACCTGCCTGCTGACGCCGTCGTGACCGTCGACGTCGGCAACCACGCCTACTCCCTGGGCCGTTACCTCGAGTCGAAGGGACAACCCGTGCTGATGTCGGGCTACCTCGGGTCGATCGGATTCGGCTACCCCGCCGCCCTGGGCGCTTGGGCGGCGGCGCCGGACCGTCCGATCATCGCCGTGACCGGAGACGGCGGGTTCGCCCAGTACGCCGCCGAGCTGACGACCGCCGTCAAGTACGGCATCCCCATCAAGCATCTGCTGCTCGACAACCACGCGCTGGGCAAGATCGGCAAGGAGCAGCTGGCCGCTCACTTCCCGGTGTGGCACACCTCGCTGCACAACCCCGACTGGGCGGCCTATGCGGCCCTGTGCGGCGCCACGGGCATTCGCGTCGAGCGGCGCGCCGAGCTCGAGGACGCCTTCGCGGACTGGCTGTCGGCGGACGGGCCGGCGCTGCTCTGCGTCGAGCAGGACGTAGAGCTCTTGTGAGCCTGACCTGGCCCGACATCTTGTCCGAACGGTCCATCGCCCCCGGTGGCCGATCGGGTCTACGGTGGCTCCGAGGCCCCACGGGGAGGTGCGAGATGGACAGCCCCCAGCCGGGTCGCATCGCACCACGCCCCGCCGGGCGCGCGACCGGTCTGCCGGACGACGCGACGCTCCTGGCTGGACTACGCGCCGGGGACGAGGAGATCTTCAGCCGGCTTGTCGACGCCTGGGCCCCGACGATGCTGAAGCTCGCGCGTGGCTACGTGCACAGCCAGGAGTCCGCCGCTGACGTCGTCCAGGAGACCTGGCTCGCGGTGCTGCGCGGCGCCCACGGCTTCGAAGGCCGCTCATCGCTGAAGACGTGGGTGTTCCGCATCCTGTCCAACATCGCCAAGACGACGGGCACCCGCGAGAGCCGCGTCGTCGTACGCCCGTTGCTCGGTGAGGACGCGGTGGGAACCCTCCCGCCTCATCGGTTCCGAGGAGCAGACGACGACTACCCCGGCCACTGGCGTACGCCGCCGGCACCCTGGCCGGAACTCACCACCCCGGAGTCCGAGCTCGTCCGCAGCGAGCTGCGGCTCACGATCGCCGCTGCCATCCGTTCATTGCCCGCCCGGCAGCGGCTCGTCGTGACGATGCGCGACATCGAGGGCTTCGCCGCTGATGAGGTCTGCGAGCTGCTGGGACTCTCGCCGGCCAACCAGCGCGTCATCCTGCATCGCGGCCGAGCTGCGGTGCGGACGCTGCTGGAGAACCACTTCGGTCAGGCATCGCACTGGAGGACCGCGACATGACCCCGTCCCGGACACCTGCCGACCTGACGTGCGCTGAGCTCGTCGAGCTCATCACGGACTACCTCGACGGAGCGCTCGACCGGGACACGGAGGCGCGCTTCGTCCTGCATGCGACCTCGTGCCCCGGCTGTGAGATCTACCTCGCTCAGTTCCGCGCGACGGTCTCGGCGTTGGGCAGTCTGCCGCCTGAGACGCTGGACGAGCCGGTACGCGACCAGCTGCTCGCCGCGTTCCGCGGCTGGCGTGACACTGCAGGCTCGGAGACGGACGGACCGTTCCGGTAGCGGTGTAACACCGCCGCAAGTTTTCGGACTGTTCTCCGACACCCCGCCGAGGAGCGACCGTGCCTGAGACCGACTTCGTCAACCTGCTCATCATCCTGGCGATCGCGGTGCTCGCCCCGCTGAGTCTCGGTTTCGTGCCGCGTCTGCGGGTGCCTGCGGTGGTGCTCGAGATCGTGCTCGGCATCGTCGTCGGACCCGCTGGCCTGGGCTGGGTCGAGGTCGACCTCGTGGTCGAGATCGTCTCACTGCTCGGCCTGGCGTTCCTGCTGTTCCTGGCCGGGCTCGAGATCGACGTCCGCGCTCTGCGTGGACCTGTGCTGCGCGGAGCGGTCGTCGGCTACGGGCTGACGCTGATGATCGGCTTCGGGGCCGGAGTGGGGTTCGACGCAGCCGGCTGGCTCAAGAGTCCGCTGCTGCTGGCGATCTGCCTGTCCGCGACGTCACTCGGTCTCGTCGTCCCCCTGCTCAAGGACGCCGGCCACGTCGACAGTCCCGTAGGCCAGACAACGATCGCCGCCTCCTCGGTCGCCGACTTCGCCGCCGTGCTGATGCTGTCGCTGCTGTTCTCCTCGTCGGACTCGAGCACCGGCAGCAAGCTGATCCTTCTCGGGCTGTTCGCCACCTTGGTCGTCGTCACGGCCGTGTCGATCTCGCTCACAGGACGGTCGATGCGGCTCACCGATGTCGTGCTTCGCCTGCAGGACAGCACCGCGGAGATCCGGGTCCGCGCTGCCGTGACGCTCCTCATCGCGTTCGTGGTGCTGGCCGAGCGCTTCGGGCTGGAGAGCATCCTCGGGGCCTTCATGGCCGGAGCCGCGGTCGGGCTGCTCGACCGCGAGTCGACCTCGCACCCGAACTTCCGGGCGAAGCTCGAGGCGATCGGCTACGGGTTCGTGATCCCGGTGTTCTTCGTGTCCAGCGGCGTACGTCTCGACATCACCGAGCTCGCCGCGAGCCCGTCGGCGCTGGCCCGGGTTCCGGTGTTCCTGTTGGCGCTGCTCGCCGTACGCGGCCTGCCGGCCCTGCTCTACCTGCGTCGGCTGGGCGGGCTGCCGACGATAGCGGCCGGGCTGCTGCAGGCGACGTCCCTCCCCTTCATCGTCACGGCTACCCAGATCGGCGTCCTGACCGGGCTCATGCGGCCGGTGACCGCCGCCGCCCTGGTGTGCGCCGGGCTGGTCTCGGTGCTCGTCTTCCCCGCGACAGCCTTGTCGCTGCTGACCCGGACGAAGGAGCCGGCCGAGTCCCCGACGGCCTGACCCCGCCTCTCCCCCGCAATTGCGGGAAGGTTCAGTGCGACACGCCGGTCCGGACCTCCACTGTCCCGCAATTCGCGGGGGGGTCAGGTGGTCGGCAGGAGACCGCGGATGTACGCCGCCTGCCCGGCATGCTGGAAGCAATCGCCCAGGACGCTGACCAGCCGGACACTTGCGGTCACCGGTGGGTCCCAGGCGTCGTCGACCACCCGCGTCAGCTCGTCGGCGTCGACGGTGCCGATGTAGGCGAGAGCCTGCTGGTGCACTGCGGCGTGGTAGCGGTCGAGCAGTTCCGGCTCGACGCGGACCTTGCCCACGTCGGCTGGGCTGTGGCCGTAGCCGTGCGCCGCGGGCTCGAAGGGCAGGCCGAACCGTTCACACCAACCGTCTGCCGTCCATACCTGTTGCGCTCCGGTGATGCCGCACAGGTGGTCGTCCTGGATGCGGGTCAGGTGCCAGACCAGCCAACCGATCGAGTTCGCATCCGGAGCCGGCCGGTAAGCGGCCCCGTCTCGCGTCAACCCGTCACAGACGTCGGCGACGAGCTCGCGGATCCGCGCGAACGCATCCCGCAACAGCTCCTGCATGGCCGCCCGCTCGCGGTTGTCCTGATCGCTCATGCAGTCTCCTCGTTGAGATCCCATCCCGTCATACCCACCCAACCACTCCTCGGAGAATTGCGGGGAAGTGCAGCCTGACACGCCGGTACGACCGTGCACATTCCCGCAATTGATAATCCGCTGAGCCGACGCCGCAGCCACGCCGACCGACCTGCGGCTGTCGGTGGTCGCGGGTAGCGTGCCGGCCATGGCTATCGCACGTTACCCAAGCTTCGTCCTCGACTGCCCCGACGCAGGCGCGCTCGCGACGTTCTACGGCGCCCTGCTGGACTGGGACGTCAAGATCGAACCCGCCTGGGCCGAGGTCCGCGCCGACTACGGTCAGTGCATCTGCTTCCAGCAGGTGGCGGACTACTCAGCACCGGACTGGCCGGGGCAGGAGGTGCCGCAGCAGATGCATGTCGACGTGGTCGTCGACGACCTCGACGCCGGCGAAGCGGCCGTGGTCGAGTTGGGCGCAACCAAGCACACGCATCAACCCGGCACGACCTTCCGGGTGTTCCTCGACCCGGCCGGGCACCCGTTCTGCCTCTGTGTCGACTGAGTCAGCGGCGAGAGGGCAGGTCAGACGTCGACGTCCAGCCGGACGGTGACGACGTCGCCGACCTCGATGCCTTCGGCCTGCCGCACCGAGGTCTTCACCGGCACGATGTACCGACCGTCCTTGGGGAACAGCGCCGTCTTCCACGCGGTGGCCCCGACCTGAGCGGAGACCGGGATCATGCCCCAGCCGTAGGTGACGAAGGCCGAGGTGGCTTCCAGCTCGCCGCACTCGTCCTCAGGCACGGTCACGAAGTGCCAGGGCGCCGGCCCCTTCCAGAACCACACCGGGCCGCTGAACAGCAGGTTCATGCCCACACGATAGGCATGGAGGGCCGGTGGCTGGTGCGACAAGATCGGCGGGTGTCGGCCATGGCTGCGACGCTAGGCTCCATTCCGGACGTTCGACCACCGGATTGAGGGAGGCATGCGGTGAAACCTGACGCGAGTCCGGCAGCACGTGCGCTGCTGGCGCTGGAGCTGATCCAGAGCAGTCCCGGCATCACCGCAGACCGGCTCGCCGACAAGCTCGGCGTCTCGGAGCGGGCGGCCCGACGGTACGTCGGGATCCTCCGCGAGGCCGAGATCCCTATCGACTCCGTGCGTGGCCCCTATGGCGGCTACCGGTTGGGCCGCGGCCTGCGGCTGCCACCGCTCACGTTCAGCGCTGCAGAGGCCCTCGGCCTGGTCATGGCCGTGCTCGACGGCCACCACGCCGCGAGCGATCCCACCGACCTGGTCGGCAGCGCGCTGGCGAAGATCGTGCGGGCTCTCCCGGAGCCGGTGGCCGCGCAGGCCGATGCGGTCCGCCGCCATACGGCGCCGGCACCTGACCGCTCCGCCGCCCGGCCCGATCCGGCCACCACGACGGCGCTCGTGCAGGCCTGTTCGAACCGCCGGCGCGTACGCCTCGACTATCGCTCGGAGGCTGGGTCGGAGTGGTCCGCCGAGGTCGAACCCTGGGCCGTCGTCGTGCGACACGGCCGGTGGTACCTGCTGTGCCAGACCTACCCCGCGGGGGCGCGACGGGCGTACCGGGTCGACCGGGTCCGCGACGTCGAAGAGCTCGATGCCGGCTTCACCATGCCCACCGACCTCGACCCGGTCACCGTGCTCGAGGAGCACCTCGCCGTCGGCTGGGAGTACGACGTCGAAGTCGTCATCGACGCGCCGTTCCGTACCGTGGCGCGGTGTATTCCGCGAGCCATCGGACGACTCGAAGCGGTCGATCCACAGACGGCCCGGCTGGTCGGCAGCACGAGCAACCCCAGCTGGTACGCCGAGCAGCTGGCCCGCATCCCGGCGTCCTACCGGATCGTGAGGTGTCCCGAGCTTCAAGAGGCGGCGCGCACGATAGGGCAGCGGTTGCTCACTGCCAGCGAGCTCGCCGCCGGCTGACGCGCGAGCCGGCTTCGAACTTCGCACTCCATGGCTCGGCGACGACCAGACGCTGCCAGCACGAGTCTGTCGGCGTCGAAGGCGCCCGCATTTCGAACGTCAATCCAGTGGGACACCTTGGCTTCGATGGGTGAACGAGCGATCGCTACGGTGGCGCAATGGATTGCGACGACTACCAGCGTGCCGCGCTACGCACAGCCCGCGAGACGGATGCGCCAGACGAGTTCATGCACCTAGTGCTCGGCTTGGTTGGTGAGGCGGGCGAAATCGCCGAGAAGGTCAAGAAACTCGTCCGCGACCACAACAGCGACCTCGCTCAGCTCGACCGCGACGACATGGCCGCCGAACTCGGCGACGTGCTTTGGTACACCGCGGTCCTGGCGAACTTCTTGGGTCTCTCCCTCGATGACATCGCACAGCGGAATGTTGACAAACTCGCCGATCGGCAGCGCCGAGCCGTCCTCGGCGGCACCGGTGACAACCGCTGAGAAACGCCCTTGTCTGCTGCGTTGAAGAAGGCGCTGGGCCGAACAGGCATGCGAAAGATTGATGTTCGCCAGTCATACTGCTGAGTGGAGCTAAGGGGATTCGAACCCCTGACCTCCTCCATGCCATGGAGGCGCGCTACCAACTGCGCCATAGCCCCGCTGTGCGGTGCGCCCGCAGGGTTCGGCCGAGCCGGAACCCTGGTGGGCCCGACGAGTTTAGCGGGCCCGTGTCGGCATCGCGAAATCGAGGTACCGGCTCAGCCGAGGGTCACTCCGGAGACTCCCCGGCATACATCCGCGCCATCAGGCTGACGAAGTGGTAGACCCCGTCCTCCTCCGGTGCGAGCGGTCCGGGAGTGAAGCTCGGGGCCTTGATCCCCCGCTGCACGCCCTCACAGGCGTTCCAGTCCTGCTTGTTGGTCAGGTCCCAGAAGTCCACCGCGTACGACGCGTCGAAACCCTCGGCGTCGACGACCTCGGCCGGGAACGACCACGAGCAGGAGATCCGCGTCAGATCCGGGGTGATCGGGACGAGCAGGTGGCTCATCACGTAGTCCGGGTGCAGGCTGATCAGCAGGTTGGGGAGCACCGCGATGTACATCACGGTGTGCTGCTCCTCTTCATCGAGGCGGGCCATCATCGCACCGCCGCTCTTGCCGTCCAGCGACATGGTCTCTGCGCCTTCGCGCAGATCCATCCAGCCACCGACCCAGGAACCCTTGCGGTCAATGTTCTCACCACTCGTCGGCGGGCTCACCTTGCACAGCTCCGGGTGGATCATCGAGCAGTGGTAGCACTCCTGGTAGTTCTCGACGATCACCTTCCAGTTGGCGGCGACGTCGTACGTGTGGGTGACAGGGGTCTTGAGCGTGGCGCCGTCATAGTGGGTGACGACGTCCTCGAGCTCCCCCACGTGGTCGGCAAAGGAGCCCGCCTGGCCGCTCGGGTCGACGAACAGCCAGCCGTGCCACTCGGTGACGGGCATCGAGAACAAGCCGAAGTCGGCCTTGTCGAAGTCGCCGTGGTCCTTGAAGTGCGGAGCGTTCTTCAGCGACCCGTCGAGCTCGTACGTCCAGGCGTGGTACGGGCACATGATCAGACGCGGCTGGGCGGTCGAACCGCACGGGAGGAGCTCGTGACCCCGGTGTCGGCAGGCGTTCTCGAACGCCCGTAGTACGCCATCCTCGCCACGGACGACCAGGACACCGGACTCCCCCAGGTCGAAGGCTTTGGAGGTGCGCGGCTCGGGCACGTCAGAGGCGCGACCGATACAGATCCAATCGGAGAAGACGTGCTGTCGCTCCCACGCGAGCACGTCGGCGTCGACGTAGGCCGCCTTGGGCAGCATCCGGCTCGAACCGAAGGGCTTGAGCGACAGGGCGAGGTCGCCCTGGTCCATGGGAGCAGGCGTCAGTCTCTGATTGAACATACAGTCAGACTACGCCAGCACCCGGGGGCGCGTAAACATCCGGAGGCTCAGGCTTCCCCGGTGAAGACATCGAGAGAGCGCGTCCCGCGCTCACCCCTCGTGAGGCGCCGATAGACGGCATATCCGATCACGACGGACAGCAGGGATGCCAGCAGCAGCAGCGTCGTCAAGGCGTTGAGCGCGGGTGTCGGAGCCGCGCGGGCGCTGTTGTAGACCTTGACGGAGACGGGTTCCGTCGACGAGTCACCGGACAGGTAGCGCACGATGACGAAGTCGTCGATGACGTCGGCGAAGACCAGCACGGTGCTCGCGAAGATCGCCGGCAGCAGCATCTTGAGCAGCACCCGGCGCAACGCACCGGCGGGCGAGGCGCCGAGGTCGATCGCCGCCTCTTCGTAGTCGCGCCCGATCGTGAGGAGCCGGCTGCGCACGATGACCACCGGGTAGGACAGCTGGTAGGTCACGAGGCCGACCACCTGCCCCCAGGTGCCCAGGTGCAGCGGAGTGGACAACACCGTGGCCACGAAGAGCAGGGACACCGCCAGCAGGATCTCCGGCAGCACGAACGAGACCAGCACCGCAAGGTTGGCGCCGGCCGGGATCCGTCCTCGCCACCGGTCCAGACCCAGCGCCATCGCCACCCCGAGAGGGATGGTGATCGCCGTGACGAGGACGCCGAGCCAGAGCGTGTGGGTGAGGGCGGTGTGCAGGCTGGCATCGCTCCAGACCGAGCGCAGGTCGTCGCCGTAGTACCAGCGCGTCGAGAAGCCTTGCCAGGTGGTTCGTGAGCGACCTGCATTGAACGAGAACAGCACCGCGATGAGCACGGGGAGCAGTGACCATGCGACATAGAGCAGCGTCACGACCAGCAGGATGCGCGGCTTGCGCCAGGGGTCGCGCCACCAGCCACGGACTCCACGTGCCGCCGGTCGAGCTCCACCACCGGTGAGGGCGGCCGTCACGACTTCACATCCTCGGCGTTGCGACCGGCCCGGACATACATCACCATCGGCACGATCGACACCAGCAGGATCAACAGCACGAAGGCGCCCGCCTGCCCCGTCTGCCCCGGCGTGAGGACGGAGTTGTTGATCAGGTTCCCCACCATCGACGTCTCGGGTGATCCGGAGAGCAGGTCATTGGTGAAGTAGTCGCCCAGCATCGGCAGTGTCGTGACCAACACCGACACCACCACGGCCTGCCGGCTCAGCGGCCAGGTCACGCGGCGGAACGTCTCGAAGCGGCTGGCGCCGAGGTCACGCGCCGCCTCGAGCGTGGCCTTCGGGATACGGTCGAGCCCGGCATACAACGGCAGGATCATGTACGGCACATAGCCGTAGACAAGACCCAGGATCACTGTGGAGGGTCGACCGGACAGCCAGCTCGTGTGGACGTCGAAGATGCCGCCGAAGCTGAGCGCCTTGTTGAGCAGCCCCTCGGTCTGCAGCAGATTGACCCAGGCCAGCAGCCGCATCATGTAGGAGATCCAGAACGGCGCGATGAGCGCAGCCAGCAGGAGTCCGCGGTATCGCCCGGCGAACCGCGCCGTGTAGTAGGCCACGGGATACGCGATCAGCAGGCAGAGCAGGCTGGCGATCGTGACATAGACGAGCGTCCGCAGCAGAGCCGGACCGAAGAAGGCGTTCTGCCCGACGATGCGATCCAGGACGAAGCGGAACTGGGTGGTGTCCCACTGGACCGGGTTCCAGATCGGTACGGGCTGCCGGAGGATCGGATCGACACCGCCGAACAGGATCGCCAGCACCAAGTACATCGGGGCAACGAAGAAGACAGCCAGCCATACCGTGCCTGGCAACGCGAGGAGGGGCCACAGTCGTCCCGACCGAGGCCCACGGCCCCGCTCAGCCACCGGCCTTGAACTCCTGCCAGATCTGGTGCCACTCGATGTCTGTCGCGGCCGGCAGCTGGAGCAGACGGACACCGTCGGTGAAGTAGCTCTCCAGCACGGTCGCGCTCTTGAGGTTCGCCGGGATGTAGCCGTCGCTCACCATCAACTCCGGCGAAATGCTCTTCAACGGGGGCTGGTAGCCGGTGAACCCGAAGTTCTTGATGGAGTTCGCGTCGTCGAGCAGGTAGTTGATGAAATGGTGCGCCGCGACCGGGTTCTGGCCTTGTGCCAGCACCACCATCAGGTCGTTGTCGACCATGCCACGGCCGTCTTCCGGGAACCAGTAGCGCAGGATGTCGGACGACTGACCCTTCGGCAGGTAGTACTGCGCGTTGACGATGTCGCCGGACCACATCTCCGACAGCCCGAACTGCCCAGCCGGCAGGTCGGTGTACATCGAGACAGTCACGCTCGGCTTGGTCTGCTTGTTCAAGGCGAGAAGATCCTCGCGCATCAGCGCTATCTCGTCGGGATTGGTCGTGTTGATGTCGTAGATGCCATCACGAAGCAGCACCATGCCCATGGTGGTGTGGAAGTCGTCGATCACGGCGAGCTTCCCCTTGTACTGCGGATCCCAGAACACGTCGTACGGGTTGGCGCGGGCGGCAATGTCCTCCGAGATCATGTCCGTCCGCCACCCGATCCCCGTGGTGTAGACGGTGTACGGAACCGAGTACTCCCAGCCCTGGTCGTACCAGGGATCGAGAAACACTGGCCACAGGTTGTCGATGTTCGGGATGTAGTCGTGGTTCAACGGGCGGAGCAGGTCGGCCTGCACGAGCCGGCCCAGCGAGTCGTAGCTCGGTAGGTAGAGGTCGAACCCGAGATCGCCGGACGCGACCTTGTTCAGCGCCTCGTCCGCATCGTTGAACGTCGATACCCGGACGTCGACGCCGAACTCTGTCTCGAACGCCTTGATGACTCCAGGTGCCAGGTAGTCGGCGTAGTTGTAGATCCGGAGCTTGCTGCCCTTCTCCGGCATCAGGCCCGACTTGATCGGGGGGTTCTTCGTGCTGATCGGCCACTTCACCGGGTTGTCCGGTGCCGGGATGGTCTCCTTGGCGCCGCCCGGTGACGACGCGCTGTTGCTGGAGCCGCAGGCGGAGAGAAGCCCAGCGACCCCGGGCGCGGCGATCCCCGCCAGGGCTGCCTTCAGGAGGGTCCGTCGGCTGAGCTGTCGGCTCAGCGAAGCTTGTGCGAAGAAAGCAGGATCTGACGGTCTGTTCGAGCGTCTCATCGGAGCCATGCCAACACTCCTTGCCGTCTCGAGTCCTTGTCCCTTCTCATCACCGTCGCATAGACTGAACGATCAGTCAACGACATGAGGAACGACTGTAACCGCATCGTTCCCAACCACTACGAGGAGTTTCCGTGAGCGCGTCGACGACGCACACCATCCGCAGTTCGGCACTCGACGACGTCATTGCCGAAGAGACCAAGGTCTTCGTCGATCGTCAACCACGGAGCCACGAGGCAGCCGCGCGGGCCATGCATGTCCTGCCCGGTGGGGCGACCTCCAACTGGCAGATCGCCGAGCCACAAGCCGTTTGGATGAGCCACGGGCACGGCCCGCGCATCTTCGATGTGGACGGTTGCGAGTACAGCGACTTCCACGGCGGGTATGGCGTCAACCTGGTCGGTCACGCTCACCCGGCGATCGTGGCCGCGGTCAGCGCACGGGTCCGGCTGGGGACGCACTTCGCCCAGCCCACCGAGGACGCGGTGATCGTCGCCGAGAACCTCGCCTCACGCTTCGGACTCCCCCAGTGGCGCTTCGCCAACTCCGGCACCGAAGCGACGATGGACGCTGTCCACCTGATGCGGGCGTACACCGAGCGCGACCTCATCATCAAGGTCGAGGGGTGCTACCACGGTCACCACGACTCGGTGCAGGTCTCCGTGCTTCCCGAGGCGGAAGAGGTCGGCCCCGTCGACGCCCCCTTCAACGTCGCCGGCAACAGCGGTATCCCCCACCAGATCCGTGACCTCGTCTGTGTCGTGGGGTTCAACGACCTCGCCGCCGTCGAGCGGGTCCTGACCGCACACCCCGGCCAGATCGCGGGCATGATCGTCGAGCCGATCATGATGAACGCCGGAATCATCCACCCCGACCCTGGCTATCTCGCCGGCCTGCGCAACCTTTTGCACGCGCACGGTGCCCTCCTGACGTTCGACGAGGTGAAGACCGGGCTCACGGTCGGCTCCGGTGGCGTCACGCGACTCCACGGCGTGCGGCCGGACCTGATCTGCCTGGCCAAGGCGGTCGGCGGTGGCATCTCGACCGCCGCGATCGGCGGCACGGACGAGGTCATGGCTCTCATTGCCGACGGACGCTACGAGCAGGTCGGCACGTTCAACGGCAATCCCCTGGCCATGGCAGCGGCACGCGCCACGCTGACCGAGATCATGGACGATGCGGCGTACGAGCACATTGCGACCCTGCGCGGCCGGATGACGGCCGGTATCGAGGCGGTCATCGAGCAGCACCAGCTGCCCTGGCACGTCACCACGGCAGGGGCGAAGGGGTGCATCACGTTCCTGGCCGAGCCCACCCGGAACCTGCGCGACTTCCTCACCGTCGACGACCGCTACGGCCACGCGCACTGGTTGGTTCAACACAACGGCGGCGTGTTCCTCCCGCCATGGGGCAAGATCGAGCAATGGTTGATCTCCGTCCAGCACACGAACGAAGACGTCGACCGGTTCGTCACGAACGTCGCCACCCTGGCGGATCGGCTGGTCAACGCTCCGGACGAAGGATGACGCGATGACCGGACTCGGCCAGCTGAGCATCAAGAACCTCGTCAAGCGGTTCGACGAGGCGGTGGCCGTGGACCGGCTGAGCCTGGAGATCGGCGCCGGGGAGTTCTTCTCCCTGCTCGGCGCCTCAGGCTGCGGCAAGACGACGACGCTGCGCATGGTCGCTGGTTTCGAGCGACCGGACGAGGGTCACATCCTGCTCGACGGAGTCGACCTGGTCGAGTCGCCGCCACACAAGCGGCCGGTCAACACGGTTTTCCAGTCGTACGCCTTGTTCCCGTTCCTCACGGTGGCGGACAACGTCGGATTCGGCCTCCGCTACCACAAGGTCGACAGTGCCGAGTCCCAGCGCCGCATCGGCGCAGCGCTCGACCTCGTCGAGATGTCGGAGTACGCCAAGCGCAAGCCACACCAGCTCTCCGGCGGCCAGCAACAGCGGGTCGCCCTCGCCCGCGCGCTGATCCTCGAGCCCACGGTGCTGCTCCTCGACGAACCGCTCGGCGCCCTCGACGCCAAGCTCCGCAAGCAGCTCCAGCTCGAGCTGCGGCTCCTGCAGCGTCGCGTGCAGACGACCTTCGTGTACGTCACGCACGACCAGGAAGAGGCTATG
This sequence comes from uncultured Actinomycetota bacterium, assembly GCA_963742765.1. GTDB lineage: Bacteria > Actinomycetota > Actinomycetes > Propionibacteriales > Nocardioidaceae > JANLYC01. The sequence continues at coordinate 1,925,355 of CAVUMY010000001.1, read as the reverse complement.
ACGATGTCCGACCGGCTGGCGGTGATCCGCAACGGCAAGGTCGAGCAGCTGGGCACGCCGAGCGAGGTCTACTCCCAGCCGGCGACGGCGTACGTCGCAGGCTTCCTCGGCACAGCCAACCTCTACGAGGCCCAGGTGACCGAGATCCATGCCGGCAGTGCACGTTGCCGCATCGGCGATCTCGACGTCGAGGCCAGTACGACGGCCACGGTCACGCCCGGACAGACGGTCAGCCTCGCCGTCCGACCGGAGCGGGTGGAGATCAGCCCGCCGGAGGACGTCCGGTCGACACTGGACGCAAACGTCTACTCGGCGCGGGTCGAGCACCTCGTGTTCATGGGGGCCCACACGCATGTCAACGTGCGAGTCGGCAGCTGCCTGGTCATCGCCGAGCTGCCCAACGTCCATGGTGAGCTGCAGGAGTGGCTGCACGAGGGCCGGGACGTCACCGTGCGGATCTCGACCAGCGCAGTGCGGCTGCTCCCGCCTGATGCAGAGTCGGGCGATGCGGCGTCGGCTGAAGAGGAGCTCGCCGAAGGCAGCAGCGTCTAGCGTCGCGCCTTGGCTCGCGCCGGCTTCTTGGTCTGCCGGGCGGGAATCTTCGGTGGCGCGAGGTCGAGCGCCTGCTCGGCGAACGTCATGGCGATGCCGAAAGCGCGTTCGCTGTCGACGATCGGGTCGTCGAGAGCTACCTGGATCGACAGGCCGTCGAGCAGGACTGCCCAGGTGATCGCGAAGTCCTCGGCGTCGACCTTCTTGATCTCGCCTGCTTTGATGCCGTCGGCCACGACCCCCTCGATGGTCGACCTCCAACGTCGTTCGAGCTCGAGCCGGTCCTTGGCGACCAGCGGGTGACGGAACGCCTGCGACCAGAGGTCGAACCACAGTCCCCACGCACCGGGGATCTGGTCGTCCCCGTCCGGCACACAGGTCAACCGGACCAGGCCTTCGAGCCGGTCACGCAGCGACGTCGTACTGGCCAGCATCTCGGCGCAGACGATGTAGAAGCGGTCCTCCGAGTAGCGAAGCGCTTCGGTGAGCAGGTCGTCCTTGGTGCCGAAGTAGTAGATGACCAGGGCCGGCGAGGCACCGACTCGCCGAGCCACGTCGGCGATGCGCGTCTCGGAGAAACCCCGCTCCGCGATGATCTCGGCAGCGGCGTGCAGCATCTGTTCCCGACGCCGGTCGACGATCTCGCCGCCCGACCCGTTCTCGTCGCTCCTGGCTGCCATGGGACCTCTCACGTCGGCGGAACCTTGTCGAAAACGCTATCACTTACTTAGACTGAACAGTCAGTCAGCATCGTAGCTTCTGCCGAGAGGTGCCGCCGGATGACCATCTCGCAGTGCGACGTCCGAGTCGGCGCAACGAGCACCCGTGGCTACTGACCGAACCGCACGCCTCCGCCAGCTCCTGGAGCCTCGCTCGATCGCGGTCGTGGGCGCCAGCGAGCGCCCGGGCTCGTTCGGTGACCGGATGACGACGGAGATCCTGCGCAGTCCGTCGAGGCCACGGGTCTCGCTGGTCAACCCCAACTACCCGTCCGTGCACGGCCATGCCTGCGTCCCTTCGCTCATCGACCTCGCCGAGCCGGTGGACCTCGTCGTCCTCGGCGTCCCCGATGGTGTGCTCGCCGAACAGCTTCGCCAGGCGGCGCGACGAGGCGACGGCGCCGGTCTCATCTTCGGCAGCGCCCACGGGCTCGGTCCGGAGCTGGCGTCGATCGCCGGCGAGGCGGGGATGGCGCTGTGCGGGGGTGGCGGCATGGGTTACATCAACGTTGCACGTGGCGTCCGGGCGATCGGGTACGTCGAGCGGTTCCCGCTGACTCCGGGCGGCGTGGCCTTCGTGACGCACTCGGGGTCGATCTTCTCCGCGCTGTTGCGAACGCATCGGCGACTCGACCTCTCCGTAGCGGTCTCGGCCGGGCAGGAGCTGGTCACGACGACGGCGGACTACCTCGACTATGCCCTTGGTCTGGAGGAAACCCGGGTTGTAGGGCTGTTCGCCGAGACCATGCGGGACCCCGATCGGTTCCAGGCCGGGCTCGCCCGCGCCGCCGGGCTCGACATCCCGGTGGTCGCCCTTACAGCCGGAGGCTCTCCGACAGGACGGTCTCTCGTCGCAGCTCACTCGGGTGCGATCGCCGGAGACGACGCAGCGTGGGAGTCGTTGTTCTCGGCGTACGGCGTCCACCGGGTCGACAGCCTGGACGAGCTGGTGGACACACTCGAGCTGTTCGCCATCGGCAGGCGGGTACGGCCCGGCGCACCGCGCACGCTGGCGACCGTGCACGACTCCGGCGGCGAGCGGGCCCTGATCGCCGACCGCGCCGATGCCCTCGGGGTCACCTTCGCGGAACTCTCCCCCACCACGCAACAGCGAATCGCCACGGTCCTCGACCCCGGCCTGGTACCGACGAACCCGCTTGACGTCTGGGGCCGCGGCGCCGAGACTCAGCGACTGTTCGAGACCTGTCTGGGCGCGTTGGCCGACGACGAGGGTGTGGGCGTGGTCGGCGTCGGCCTCGATCTGGTCGAGGAGTACGACGGCGACGACTCGTACCCACTGGCGATCCAGACCCTGCTGGACGCGACGACCAAGCCGGTGGTGGTGCTGTCCAACGTGGCAGCCGCCCTCGACCAACAGCAGGCCTCTCGCCTTCGCGGACTCGGCGTACCCGTCCTCGAAGGGACGGAGTCAGGCCTGCGAGCTCTTCGCCACCTCTTCGACCAGGCAGTGCCGGTGGCGAGCCGTCCCCCGCTCGTGGTGAACGAGGCACGTCGCGCCGACTGGCGCGCACGACTCGCAACCGGTGACCTGGACGCACGCACGAGTCTCGAGCTGTTGCATGACTACGCCATCACGGTCACCCGCTCGATCCCGGCGGCGACCGCAGAGGAAGCTCGCGACGCCGCCGGGACGTTGGGCTTTCCGGTGGTGCTCAAGACCGACGCGGCCGGCATCCAGCACCGCAGCGACGTCGACGGCGTACGGGTCGGGCTGCTCGACGATGCCGCTGTCTCGCGCGCATACGACGAGGTCACGAAGCGGCTGGGGCCGAACGTGGTGATGCAGCCACAGGTCGAAGGTGGGGTCGAGCTCGCGCTCGGCCTGGTCCGCGACCCGCTGCTCGGTCCACTCGTCGTCGTCGCGATCGGGGGCACGCTCGTCGAGGTGCTCGCCCAGCGCCAGGTCGCCCTGCCACCCCTGTCGAGGTCCATGGCTGCCGCTGTGCTCGACGGGCTGCCTGCCCTGCCGGCGCTGCTCCGCGGTGTCCGTGGACAGCCGCACGTGGATCGCGCTGCTGTGGAGCGGGCCGTCGTGGCGGTGGGCCAGCTGGCGCTCGAGCTGGGGGACTCGCTCGAGGCACTCGACGTCAACCCGTTGATCTGTGGGGAGACGGATGCGGTGGCAGTGGACTGTCTCGTCGTAGGTCGCTCGACCGGCTGAGTCAGCTGGTCACGGCTTCCTCGACCACGTCGGGGAAAGGCAGGGCGATCGGGTCGGCCTGCAACCTGCTCCGGCCGTTCTCGTCGAAGCGGTCGAGGCCCAGGTCGGTCGTGTCGACGACGTCGGTCGCGCCGGTGAGCGCGAGGTCGGCTGCGGCCCTGCTGACACCCGGCCCCCACATCATTCCGTGTCCGCCGGCTGCCGCAACGGTCGTGCCGGACACCGGTCCGTCAGGGGTGATCACCGGACCCAGGATCGGCAGGTGGTCGGGGGTGAAGTCGATGGTCGCCGCCCAGACGCGCCGTAACCCGAGGTGCTCGGTCACGGGCAGCAGAGCGGTGATGCGTCGGCGGACCTGCTCGTAGTACGCCCAGTCGAACTCGTGCGCGACGCCCGGCGACTCCGCAGGGTTGCTCATACCCCACATGAGGCCGCCCTCCTCCGGACGCCAGTAGATCCCGGACGCCACGTCGAAGACCATCGGGAGTCGCTCCGGCGCCAGGTCAGGATGGTCCTCGGTTACCACCACCTGGTGACGAGCACCGCCGGAGGGAATCCGCGCACCAACGCTTCGACCGACAGCGGCCAGGGTTGGCCCACCGGTCAGCACGACCCGCCCGGTGGCGATCTCGCCCGCCGATGTGCGTACCGACGTCACCGCTCCCTGCCGGACGGTGACCCCGGTGAATGTCGTTCGCTCGTGCACACGAACGCCTGAGGTGACCAGGGCGGCGGTGTAGGCCAGCACGTTGGTCGGTGGGTCGATGTAGCCGTCGTGGGCGGCGTACGACGCTCCGAGCGTCATGCCCTGGGCCATCGCCGGGTTCATGGCGTCGACCTCGGCCGGTTCGACCCAGCGCACGTCGAGACCGAGCCCCTGCTGCATGGCAATGCGGTCCTTGGCGACCACCACGTCGTCAGCCCCGAAGCAGGGCATGAAGTAGCCCTGCTCGACGAAGCCGGAGTCCAGCGGAAGGAGCTCTCGCTGGGTGCGATAGAAGTCTTGGGCGTACATGCCGAGTCGGACCGCGGTCTCGGTACCGCCCTGTGCCCGCACCATGCCGGCCGCCCGTGAGCTGGCCCCCTTGCCCAACGTCTCAGCCTCGAGCAACACCACGTCGAGACCCGCTCGGCGCAGGAACCAGGCGCACCACGCGCCGATCGTGCCGCCGCCGACCACCACGGCGTCCGCGGAGCTCGGCAGTCCGCTCGTGCTGGTCACAGCACCCAACGCTGGCATAGACTGAACAGTCAGTCAAGCCATCCAGGAATGGCCCGCCGACCCATGAGACCGAGGTGCCATGTACGGGTTGTCAGACGCCGACCTCACCCTCCAGGCGACGGCGCGAGCCTTCACCGACGAGCTCATCCCGTTCGAGGTGGAGGCAGAGTTGAACCATGGCGAGCTGGCCGAGGGCATGGTCGAGGAACAGCGCGCCCGGGCGATCAAGCTCGGTCTCTTCGCGACGAACATGCCGACCTCGGTCGGCGGCCAGGGCTGCACGACCATGCAGCAAGTTCTCGTCCAGGAACAGGCCGGACGGGTCACCAACGCATTGGCGTGGGTGATGGGGACGCCGCCCGCCTGGTGGGCCGAGGTGGCGAGTGACTACCAGCGTGACCGCTGGCTGATCCCGACGGTGCGCGGTGACATGGCGGAGTGCTACGCCATCACCGAGGCCGACGCCGGATCGGACGTGGCCGCTCTCGAGGCCACCGCCCGCCGCGACGACGACGAGTACGTGCTCAACGGTGAGAAGTGGCACGTGACGTCGTACAACGAAGCGGCGTACGTCTTCTTCCAGGGGATCCTGACCGACGGCGGCCACGCCGGTGAGCACGCGCTCTTCGTGGTCGACATCCCGACGCCCGGCATGCGCGTGGTGCGGACTCCGGAGTACACCCACACGATCGCGCATCACCACCCGATCGTGGCGTTCGAGGACGTCCGGGTGCCCTCCTCCCACCTGGTCGGTGGCGAAGGGGACGGCATGGCGTTCTCCTATGAGTGGTTCCGCTTCGAGCGACTGATGATCGCGGCTCGGTGCCTGGGCGCGGCCGAACGGTTGGTGTCGGAGGTGACGGCATTCGCCCAGGAGCGCATGGTGGGCGGCCAACCCCTGTACTCCCGCCAGCTCGTCCAGGCGATGGTGGCCGACAGTCTGACTGAGCTGTTCGCGGCGCGCTCGATGGTCTACGAGACCGCCCGCTCGATCGATGACGGGATCGATCGTAAGGTCGCGCACGCACGTTGCTCGATGATCAAGCTCTACGCCTCGGAGATGGCCGGCCGGGTCGCGGACCGCGCGGTGCAGATCTTCGGTGGTCGCGGTTACATGCGCGAGAACGTGGCCGAGCGGTTCGCGCGCGAGCTCCGGGTCGAGCGCATCTGGGAGGGCGCCAGCGAGATCCAACGGATCGTGATCGCCGATCAGCTCGCCAAGCGTGGGCTGTCGGCGCTCGTCTAGCCTGCGGCCCACCCTTCCCCGCCTCCCCGCCTCCCCGCCTCTCCGCGAATTGCGGGGAAGTGCAGGGCGACACGCCGCCCGCGGCATGCACCTCCCCGCAATTCGCGGGGGTCAGTGCGCCAGCGGGGAGTCGTCCAGGGACACTGCTTCGGGCAGGTTCTGCGCGTTGTAGTCGACGATCTGCCAGCCGTACGACGGATGCTGCTCGAGCACGGTCCACGCACAGTTGGCCATGCCCGCGAGCATCTCGCGACGACGTCCGGCCGGGGTGCTGTCGTCGCCCTCCACTTCGACGCCGAAGAAGGCCAGCACGCCGGTGCGCAACGAGGCGCCGTGTCCGACGAGAACTCCGGTCTCCCCCAGTCCGACCGCCTTCGTGGCGTCCTCGAGCACGGCCAGCATCCGGGTGCGGACGTCCGCCGTCACCTCAGCGTCCGGGATCTGCACCTCGTCCTCGCCGGCGAGGTAGCGGGCGAACAGGTCGGGGAACGCGGCCTGGAACTCGTCGCGGGTCATCCCCTGACGCGCCCCGACGTCATACTCACGCAGCCGCCGCTCGAGCACCAGCTCCAGCCCGGTGAGGGCGATCAGCTCGGTCGCCGTCTGCCGCGCGCGCAACAGGTCGCTGGACCAGACGAACGCCGGTCGGTACGTCGCGAGGAGTGCCGCCGCGCGTTGCGCCTGCACCTCCCCCAGGTCGTCGAGCGGGACGTCGGCATGGCCCTGGGCCCGACCGACCTTGTTCCATTCGGTCCGGCCGTGCCGCCACAGCACCAGTCGGCGTACCTCGTGTCCCTCGGCGGAGAGCCCGATCACGTCGTCGACGAAGGCGTTGGCGTCTGGCCGGTGTCGGCCGAGGCGATGCTCTGTCCGTTGGTGACCGAGTCGGGCAGGGAGATGGCCGGGCAGTCACGCCAGATCCGCTCGAGGGAGTAGTAGGCGCGCTCCTCGTCGTGCTGGACGTGCACGACGATCTCGCCGTAGTCGATGAGGACCCAACGCCCGTCGCGCTCGCCCTCACGACGGATCGGCTTGGCACCGACCGCGCGCAGCCGGTCCTCGATCTCATCGACGATCGACTTGACCTGCCGGTCGTTCGGCGCCGAGCAGAGGACGAACGCGTCGGTGATGACGAGCTGGTCGGAGACGTCGAAGGCGATGATGTTCTGGGCTAGTTTGTCGGAGGCCGCCTCGGCGGCGATGACGACGAGCTCGACGGCCCGCTCGGTTGCGGTCACGGGTTTCCTTGGGTTGCGGGGGACGTGCGGGGTGCGAATGTCGTGGAGCTGGTCGTTGGCTCGGTGGCTCCGGACGCGGGGGCCGCGGGCTCGCTGGGTGGTTGGTAGAGGCCGCGCTTGGCGATGTACTGCACGACTCCGTCGGGGACGAGGTACCAGACCGGCTCGCCCTTGTGGGCGCGGGCACGGCACTCTGTGGACGAGATCGCCAACGCGGGGATCTCGAGGATCGTGACCCGGTCAGTGGGGAGGCCGGCGAGCGTCGAGTCGTCGATCGTCGTACCCGGTCGGGTGCAACCGACGAACTGGGCGAGCTCGAAGACCTGCTCGGCGTCGTGCCAGGTCAGGATCTGCGCCAGTGCGTCGGCGCCGGTGATGAAGAAGAGTTCGGCTCCCGGCCTGGACGCGTGGAGGTCGCGCAACGTGTCGATCGTGTACGTCGGTCCATCGCGGTCGACATCGACGCGCGAGACCGAGAAGTGAGGGTTTGACGCGGTGGCGATCACTGTCATGAGGTAGCGGTCCTCGGCGGCGGAGACCTCCCGGTCGGACTTCTGCCACGGCTGGCCCGTCGGGACGAAGACCACCTCGTCCAGGTCGAACCAGGCCTGGACCTCCGACGCTGCCACGAGGTGACCGTGGTGGATCGGGTCGAACGTGCCACCCATCACCCCCACTCGGCGGGGGCGCTGGTCCATCAGGGCACATCCATCAACGCGGGGCCATCAGGAATGAGGCCGGCCTTTGCCGAACATCAGCAGACCTGCCATCAGGACGAGCAGGACGCCGAAGGCGACGAGCCCGATCACGATCGGCGAAGCCGGGAGGTCGCGCAGCTTCTCTTCAGCCGCCAGCGAGATCAGTGCCATGCCCCCAGGCTATCGGTTGCCCCACCTCACCGCGCACCGCGCCACCTGCCTGCCTCCCTGGCCGTCCGCGTTTGCCTAGTTCACAAGCCAGCTGGCTTGTGAGCCAGGCAAAGCTCCCTTGGGAACAGCACATCCGCCTCGGGGACTCCTCTTCTGCCCGGCTTTTCGCAGCGAAAATTCATGGACAAGCCGATCGACAGGGACAAGACTGCTCCGCGATGACGCGAACCGACGTGCCCACATCGTGGGACGAGCGCACCACCCTGCTCACCTTCTTCGACTACACACGCGACACCGTGCGGGTCAAGTGCGAGGCGTTGTCGGCAGGGAGCGTCGGTGCCACCCCGTTGCCCACGTCCCCGCTCATGTCGATCGGCGGTGTGGTCAGCCACCTCCGCTGGGTCGAGAACTCCTGGATCGAGTACCACTTCCTGGGCGGCCCCGACACCGGTCCTTGGACGGAGGATGAGCCCGACAGGGAGTTCTCGCTGGGCGCTGCCACGCCGATCGAGCAGACTCTCGCGGCGTACGACGAGCAACGGGCCAGGAGCGATGCAATCATCTCCGAGCATGACCTCGACGAGCTGGCAGCCAGGGAACTGAATACTGGCGAGCGGCCGACCCTGCGGTGGATCATCAGCCACCTCATCGAGGAGAACGCCCGGCACAACGGTCACCTCGACATCCTGCGCGAGCTGGCTGACGGCGTCACTGGCGACTGAGGCGCACGTCGCCGAGGCAAACCCGGTGTCCCCCAGGCAGATTTGCCTAGTTCACAAGCCAGTTGGCTTGTGAACTAGGCAAACGTCTAGGGCCAGAGGGGTCGACTCGGGATGGGGAGGATCTCGGGGAGGCCGAAGGCGGCACACAGGCGGCCGTCGAAGGTCGTGACCTCCCTGACCTTTCCGTCGACGCAACGCAGAACGTCGAGCTTGAACGCCCGGAACTCCGCGTCGCCCGGACGACGTAGATAGCTCAGCGCGGCCGGCTGACGGTTCGCCCACGCCGGCACCAGACGCCACTCCCCCATGCCGTCGGCACCGAAGGCCGTCTCCAGGAGACCGCGCATCGCCGCCACGCCGTCGTACACCATCGGGTTCGGCGGCATCGTCACACGGATGTCGTCGTGCATCAGCGCTATCGAAGCCGCGAAGTCAGCACGCTGGTGGGCGTCGATGAAGCCCTCGAGCAGCCGCTTCTCGTCCTCGGTGGGCTCCCACACGTGCCCGGCACTGTCCCGTTCGAGCGGGTTCTGTTGCAACGTCGCGCGGGCCCGTTGCAGCGCACTGTTGGCCGCCGCCACCGACATGTCCAACAGGTTGGCCGTCTCCGCCGCCGACCAGCCCAGCACGTCTCGCAGCACAAGCGCGGCCCGCTGTCTCGCCGGCAGGAGCTGGATCAGTGCAACGTAGCCGAGCTCGATCGTCTCCCGGGACAACGCGGCGGCCTCGGGCTCGTTCTCGGTGACCAACTCGTCCAGCAACCTGTCGGGGTACGGCTGCAGCCACGGCACCTCCGCAAAGGAGTCGAACGACGTCACCCGTCGGCTCGACGAAGCGCGCATCGCGTCGAGGCAGGCGTTGGTCGCGATCCGATACAGCCAGGCACGGAAGTTGCCCCGTGCCCCGGACGCCGTGGTCCGGTCGAAAGCAGCCCTCGACCGCCAGGCACGCAGCAACGTCTCTTGGACCAGGTCCTCGGCCTCTTCGAAGTTGCCCACCATCCGGTAGCAGTGCACATGCAGCTCACGTCGGTGTCGATCCGCGGCTTCGGTGAACGTATGTTCGTCATCGAAGGTCGAGGCTTCCACGCCGCGATTCTCGCTCATCGTGGGAGCACCCGGGGTCCCCGCTGTCGATCGAGTCATTGTCGGGTCGCCTGCCCTGGTGTCGTCGTCATGACCGTATGACGCAGTTCGGCGGCCGAAGTCATCGGCGTACCGCTGAGTCGCTGTGGCACGGTTCGTCGTGCGTCAGGACCGGATCTGACCGTCGCCGGTGACGACGTACTTCGTCGACGTCATCTCCTGCAGGCCCATCGGTCCGCGTGCGTGCAGCTTCTGGGTCGAGATGCCGATCTCGGCGCCGAAGCCGAACTCGCTACCGTCCGTGAACCGCGTCGAGGCGTTGACCACCACTGCGGCCGCGTCGACGGCCGCAATGAACCGTCGAGCCGCCTCCTGCGAGCGCGTCACGATCGCCTCGGTATGCCCCGTGCCGTAACGACGAATGTGCGCGACTGCCTCATCGAGTGATCCGACCACCGCTGCCGACAGGTCGAGCGACAGGTACTCCGCCCCGAAGTCCTCCTCTGTCGCGGGTATGACGTCCGGGCTGGCGCGCCGTACCCCCTCGTCACCGTGCACGGTGACGCCCTCGCCGGCGAGCGCCTTGACGATGCGGGGGACGAACTCGTCGGCCACCGCGGCATGGACGAGCAGCGACTCGGCGGCATTGCACACGCTCGGACGATGGACCTTGGCGTTGACGACGATCCGTTCGGCCATGTCGAGATCGGCGTCGGCATCGACGTACACGTGGCAGTTGCCCACCCCGGTCTCGATGACGGGGACGGTCGAGCCGGTCACGACGCGCTCGATGAGTCCGGCGCCGCCGCGCGGGATGATCACGTCGACGAGGCCGCGGGCCTGCATCAGATGGCCGACGTCGTCGCGATCGCCCGTGACGAGCTGGATCGCGTCAGCCGGCAGGCCGAACTCCTCGACGGCCTCGCGCAACGCGGAGACGATAGCGGCGTTGGACGCCCGTGCCGATGACGAACCGCGCAGCAGGACGGCGTTACCGCTCTTGAGACAGATCCCAGCGGCGTCGGCGGTGACGTTGGGCCGACCCTCGTAGATCATGGCGACGACCCCGAACGGCACCCGGAGCTGCCGCAGTTCGAGCCCGTTGGCGAGGGTCGAGCCGCGGATCACCTCCCCGACCGGATCGGGAAGCGTCACCAGGTCGCGCAGGCCGTTCGCCATCCCCGTGATGCGGTCCGGCGTCAGGCGGAGTCGGTCGATCATGGCCTCCGGCGTACCCGCCGAAGTCTGGGCGGCCACATCTTCTTCGTTGGCGGCCAGGATGTCGTCGACATGCGTGTCGAGTGCCGCCGCCATGGAGCTGAGGGCGGTGTCCTTGTCCGCCCGGGTCGCCGTCGCCAGGACCTGCGATGCCTCGCGGGCTCGCTCGGCCGCAGCGTGTACGTCGGCTTGGCTCATGATCTCAAGGGTACGGCGCCAGGCCAGGCCGGCAGGAAATGTCTCAGCAACCACGAGGGCTCGTTCGGCGCTACAACTCACGGCTCAAGGGGCCACAACTCACGGCTCAAGGGGCCACAACTCACGGCTCAACGAGTGAAGCGGCGGGGGCTGGCGTCGGCGGTCGCGAGGGGGGTGACCACGTTGCGGGCCAGGTAGGTCTCCTGCTCGACGACCTCCAGCCCCACCACCTTCCACGGCGGCAGGTCGGCGGACTCGCGGTGCTCGTTCCACAGGCGGAGCGCGAGCGAGGCCGCGTCCACCATCTCCTCGCCCTCCTCCCAGTAGCTGAGCTCGGCGCGGTCGGCGTCGTAGCGCAACGAGGACAGGAAGGGGCGCTCCTGGACCAGCCGCGTCAGCGCGTCATGGGTCTCAGAGAGCGGGTGCGGTTCACCGGCAACGGTCACAGTGACGTGCCACAGGCGAATGGGGAGGGTCACGAAGACTCCTGGCCGGAGGGGGTCGGGTGCCCATCAAGTCTGCCGTTCCGCGCGCCTCGGTGCACGCGATTTGGCTAACTCGGCGTATCTGGGGCGGCGCTGCGCGTCAGGAACGCCGCACCAGGACCAGGTCGTCGCGATGAACCAGTTCTCGCTCGTAGGACTCGCCCAGCGATGCTGCCAACTCAGACGTCGTACGCCCCAAAAGTACCGGAATCTCCCCTGAGTCGTAGTTCACCAGGCCGCGCGCCACGGGCAGGCCCTCCTCGTCGACCAGGTCGACCGGGTCGCCGGCCACGAACGTCCCACGCACCGCGACGACGCCCGCCGGCAGCAACGAGGTTCCCCGGGTGGTCACGGCACGCACGGCACCGGCGTCGAGCACGAGCTCACCGTTGGCCTCGGTGGCGTGTGCGAGCCACAGCTGTCGGGTGGAGCGCTTCTTGCCGGTCGGCGCGAACCACGTGCCGACCTCGCCTTCGAGCACCCGCGCCACGTCGTCGGCATGTCCGACAACAGCAGGTATGCCCGCTCCGGTGGCGATCCGGGCGGCCTCCAGCTTGGTTGCCATCCCACCGGTTCCGAAGGCACCCACCGCCGCCACGTCGACGTGGGCCAGCTCGTCCTCGCCGCGTACGACGTCGAGCGGCCTCGCCTCGGGATGACCCGGGTGCCGGTCGTAGACCGCATCGACGTCCGACAGCAGCACGAGCGCATCCGCGTGGACCAGGTGGGAGGCGAGCGCCGCAAGCCGGTCGTTGTCGCCGAACCTGATCTCGGAGGTCGCCACGGTGTCGTTTTCGTTGACGATGGGCAGCACGCCGAGCTCGAGCAGCTTCGCGAAGGTGCGGTAGGCGTTGCGGTAGTGCGCTCGCCGGGTTACGTCGTCGACCGTCAGCAACACCTGCCCAACGCGGATGCCGTGGTCCTCGAACGCCGCCGTGTAGCGGTGCATGAGCAGGCCCTGCCCCACGCTGGCCGCTGCCTGCTGGCGGGCCAGGTCACGCGGCCGTGTGCGCAGGCCGAGCGGCGCCAGACCGGCCGCGATCGCGCCCGACGAGACCAGCACGATCTCGAGACCGGCCAGGCGGCGTACGGCCAGTGCGTCGACCAGCGACCGCAGCCGGGCGTCGTCGATGCCGCCGGCCGAGGTGGTCAGTGAGGACGAACCGATCTTGACGACCACACGACGCGCACCGGCCATCGCCTCGACGCCGTACGACGACACGGTTCAGCGACCTTCGAGCCGCAGGTCCTGACCACGTCGGCCCAGGAGCGTCTCGGCGCCGGCCTGGACCTGGGGGTCGAACTCGAACACGACCGCGTTGTCGTCATCGCCGATCACCACGTCGTCGCCGACCTGCGCGCCCAGCGCGAGCAGCTTCTCCTCGACGCCAAGCCGGTTGAGCCGGTCGGCGAGGTAGCCGACGGCTTCGTCGTTGCCGAAGTCGGTCTGCTTGATCCAACGCTGCGGCTTCTCACCGCGCACGTGCCAGGCGCCGTCGACCTGACGGATGGTGAACTCATCATCGGCGTCACCAACGGGACGCAGCACGATGCGTTTCGGCGCGACATCGCCGCGGACCGACCGCGAGGAGGCCACCAGCTCACCCATCGCGTAGGTGAGCTCGCGCAGACCCTCATGCGAGGCGGCGGAGATCTCGAAGACATCGAGGCCCCTCTTCTCGAGCTCCGGGCGCACCATGTCGGCGAGCTCCCGCGCGTCGGGGACGTCGATCTTGTTGAGGGCAACCAGGCGCGGTCGGTCTTCGAGACCGCCGTACGCCGCCAGCTCGGCCTCCATGACGTCGAGGTCGCTGAGCGGGTCACGCCCGGGTTCGAGGGTGGCGCAGTCGATCACGTGCAGGAGCGCTGCGCAGCGCTCGATGTGTCGCAGGAAGTCGTGGCCGAGCCCACGTCCCTCGCTCGCTCCCTCGATCAGGCCGGGCACGTCGGCGACCGTGTAGGTGACGTCGCCGGCGGTGACGACGCCGAGGTTGGGCACCAGGGTCGTGAACGGATAGTCGGCGATCTTCGGACGAGCCCGAGAGATCGACGCGATCAGGCTGGACTTGCCGGCCGAGGGGTAGCCGACGAGTCCGACGTCAGCGACCACCTTGAGCTCGAGGACCACGGTGCGCGACTCGCCCGACTCGCCGAGGAGCGCGAAGCCGGGCGCCTTGCGCGCCTTGCTGGCCAGGGCGGCATTCCCGAGTCCGCCGCGTCCACCTGCGGCGATGACCAGCTCGGTGCCGGCTCCGACCAGGTCGGCCAACACGTCTCCGGACTGCGAGGAGACGATCGTGCCGTCAGGGACGGACAGGACGAGCGAGGACCCGTTGCCGCCGGCGCGGTTGTCGCCCATGCCCTGCTTGCCGTTGGTGCCCGACCGATGGGCCTCGTGGTAGTAGTCGACCAGCGTGGTGACGTCGGGGTCGACGCGCAGGATCACGTCGCCGCCATGACCACCGTTGCCACCGTCGGGACCACCGAGCGGTTTGAACTTCTCCCGGTGCACCGACGCGACGCCGTTGCCACCCTTGCCGCCCGCGACATGCAGGACGACACGGTCGACGAACGTGGGTATGGCCACGACCTGCCTCCTCCGGTCTCGGTCCCACGCCGCGAAGTGCGGGAAAGCTCAGGTCGACACGCCGGTCGACGCCTGCACTTTCCCGCAATTCGCGGAAGGACGGCTGGGAAGTGCGACGAGGGGCGTCCGCTCCCGCGGCACGCCCCTCATGTGTCGTACGGGGGAGTCAGTCCGCCGCTGGAACGATGTTGACGACGCGACGACCACGCCGCGTGCCGAACTCGACGTTGCCACCGATGAGGGCGAACAGCGTGTCGTCGCCACCGCGACCGACACCAGTGCCGGGGTGGAAGTGCGTGCCGCGCTGGCGGACGATGATCTCGCCCGCGTTGACGAGCTGACCGCCGAACCGCTTGACGCCGAGGCGCTGTGCGTTGCTGTCGCGGCCGTTCTTGGTGGAGGCCGCGCCCTTCTTGTGTGCCATGACTGAACCTCGCCTCGGTTACTTGGAAGACTTCGTGGAGCCGGACGCAGTGTTGATGGCGGTGACCTTCACCTGCGTGTAGTGCTGCCGGTGACCCTGGCGCTTGCGGTACCCGGTCTTGTTCTTGTACTTGAGGATGTGGATCTTGGGGCCCTTGGTGGCACCGAGAACCTCAGCCTGGACGTCGACCTTCGAAAGCGCGTCGGCGTCGGACGTCACGGTCTCACCGTCGACGACCAGCACGGCCGGCAATGACAGGCTCTCACCCGGCGCCGTCGACACCTTGTCGATCTGGATGACGTCGCCGACAGCGACCTTCTGCTGCTGGCCGCCACTGCGCACGATCGCGTACACGCCTGGACTCGCTCTCTTCGGTAGGACGTCGAACTTCGCTGAAAAACTCTGTGTGGGTCGGCGCCGCCCGCACCGTCGGGGTGTTACCCGAGAGGTACGGCGAGCCGGTCCCTGCGCCCGGGGGCACGAGGCGTCCGGATGGACGGGCATGCCGCGGCACGCCGAGGGCCAAGTCTACGGATCGGACCCTACTGCGGTCAAAACGGTGGGCTGCGGTCCGCTACTCCTCGTCCGACCCACCGACCGCCACGACCGCCATGGCCGGGCTTCCCGCCTCCGGAGCGCCTGTCGGCCGTGAGGCCCGCCGGCGACGACGGCCACGCGGAGCGGGGGCAGAGGTGTCAGCAGAGGTGTCAGCAGGGGCGTCCTGCGCGGACTCGTCGGCCGGTGCTCGGTCAGATCCAGACGTCACCTGATCGCGCCCGGAGCCGTTGGCACCGGCTTCCGGTGCGCCCTCGTGCCGCTCGCGTGGGTGGTCGGCTCCGTCGTCGGTCCGACTGGGTGCCGGCTCGGCCGAAGCGGCGGCCGGCTCCGAACCCCTGTCGGTGGCCTGGGCGCCGTTGCCGCTCGACGTCGGGTGCGCGGCCCGACGACCCTCATCAGCCTGAGCGGGACTGTCGGCGGTGTCACTCTGGTCGTGAGCGTCGCCGCCGGCCGCCTGCGCCTGACTCTTGTCCTGCTCGTGGCTGTGGTCGTGACCGTTGTCGTCACTGCCACGCTTGCCGCCGCGACGACGGTTGCTCGACCGCTTGGAGCCACCGCGGGAACCGTTCGATCCCTGCTGATGGTCGTCCTGGCGGGCGCCGACCGGCTCGCCTTCGATGACCACGCCGCGGCCCTGGCAGTGCTCACACGCGTGGCTGAACGCTTCGAGCAGACCGGTGCTGATGCGCTTGCGCGTCATCTGGATGAGGCCGAGCGAGGTGACCTCGGCGACCTGGTGACGGGTGCGGTCGCGGCCGAGGCACTCGACGAGCCGGCGCAGCACGAGGTCGCGGTTGTTCTCGAGCACCATGTCGATGAAGTCGATGACGATGATGCCGCCGATGTCGCGGAGCCGGAGCTGCCGGACGATCTCCTCGGCTGCCTCGAGGTTGTTCTTGGTGACGGTCTCCTCGAGGTTGCCTCCGGAGCCGGTGAACTTGCCGGTGTTGACGTCGACGACGGTCATGGCTTCGGTACGGTCGATGACCAGTGATCCACCGGAGGGCAGCCAGACCTTGCGCTCGAGGGCCTTCGCGATCTGCTCGTCGATCCGGTAGCTCGAGAAGACGTCACCGTCACCCTCGAACCGCTCGAGGCGTTCGATCAGGTCGGGCGCCACGTGCTGCACGTAGCCGTCGACCATGTCCCAGGCGTCGTCGCCGGAGATGACGAGCCTGGCGAAGTCCTCGGTGAACAGGTCACGGACGACCCTCAGCGTGGTGTCGGGCTCGGCGTACAACAGCTGCGGGGCCTGGCCGTTCGTGGACTTCTTCTCGATGTCCCCCCAACGTGCTGTGAGGCGGGTGACGTCGCGCGTCAGCTCATCCTCGCTGGCACCTTCGGCCGCCGTGCGGATGATGACGCCGGCTTCATCGGGAAGGATGTCCTTGAGCAGGTTCTTCAGCCGGTTGCGCTCGGTATCGGGCAGCTTGCGGCTGATGCCGCTGGTGCCGCCGCCCGGGACGTACACGAGGTAGCGGCCGGGAAGGCTGATCTGGCTGGTCAGGCGGGCGCCCTTGTGGCCGATCGGGTCCTTGCTGACCTGCACGAGCACGGACTGGCCGGGCTTGAGCGCGTTCTCGATGCGACGCGGCTGGTTGCGGTCGTCGCGGAGGTCCCAGTTGACCTCACCGGCGTACAGCACCGCGTTGCGGCCCTTGCCGATGTCGATGAACGCGGCCTCCATGCTCGGCAGCACGTTCTGGACGCGACCGAGGTAGACGTTGCCGATGATCGAGCTCTGCGACTCCAGCGCCACGTAGTGCTCGACCAGGATGTTGTCCTCGAGTACGGCGATCTGGGTGACCTCGCCACGCTGGCGGATGGCCATCACGCGTTCGACGGACTCGCGGCGGGCCAGGAACTCCGACTCGCTCAGGATCGGCGGGCGTCTCCGTCCGGCCTCCCGGCCTTCGCGTCGCCGCTGCTTCTTGGCCTCGATCCGGGTCGACCCCTCGACGGAGGTGATCGTCTCCTTCTTGGCGCGCGGTTGCCGGACCCGGGTGGTGGTGCCTGCGGAGTCGTCGCCCGCGTCCTCGCCGCTGCGGCGCCTGCGTCGGCGACGGCGGGAGGTACCGCCGTCGTCGCCGGCCGTGTCGTCAGCCTGCTCGTCGGCCTTGCTGTCGGACTTGCTGTCGGCCTTGCTGTCGGCCTTGCTGTCGGACTTGCTGTCGGACTTGGTGTCGGACTTGGTGTCGCTGCCGTCCTTGGTCGCGGCGCCGTCCGGCTCGGTCTCGCCGCCGGACTTGCGTCGATTGCGCCCACCCCGGGAGCGACGTCGGCGGTTGGAGCCACCCTCGTCGCCCTGGTCGTCCGACCGCTCGGCGCTCGGCCCGGACGCCTCGTCACTGGTGGTGTCGGCCGTCTCGGTCGGCTGCTCCGCGGCCCTCTTGGTGGCCCGTTTGCGGGGTGTGGCTGCCTCCGGGTCGGGGGCCTTGAACAGCGGCATGCTGAGCGCGCTGACCGTCGACTGGCCGACGCCGGGCTCGAGCGTCGCACCGGCCTGGGACTGGGGGGTGGACCCGTCCGTCGCTCCGTCGGTCGCCGCCTTCTTGCTGGACTTCTTGGTGGCCTTCTTCGCCGGCTTCTTGGCCGTCGTCTTCGGCTCCGCGGCAGCACCGCCGGCATCGGCGGAGAGACCAGCGGCGTCAGCCTTCGACTCGGCCGCCTTCTTGGTGGCCTTCTTCACGGTCTTCTTCGCTGCGGCTCGTTTGGCCGGCGCCTTCTTGGCCGTCTGCGACCCCGATCCGGAGTCTGCGGCCGGTTCGCCGGCAGATGCCGTGGGTTCAGACGTGGTGGTGGATTCTTCGTTGAGCACGTGCGCTCCTCAGGTGCCTCCGGGCGCTGAGCGCCGCGCGGAGGCGGTTCGGTCGCTGTGCCGTGGTCGTCTCGACCGCGTCGCAGCGCAAGCTTGCGATGGCGTCTCGGTCGTGTGCGGGTCGCGACGCGACCTGCCTGTTACCGAGGCGGCGACGACGTCCGCCGGTGATGGCACGTGGTGATCGTCCGACCGTTCAGCGGTCGTCGCCCGGTACTGCGGCGGCGTCGCGATCGTGACCGAACGGATCATCCACGCGGCCGGACTGGGTGTCGAGTGGACCCTGCGCAATCCGGGTCTGCAGAGGCGGAACCGGTGCGACGAGGCCAGCGATCTCACGGAGCCCGGCGAGGATGTCGTCGGGTCGCACGGCTGGTGTTCCATGCCGTACAACCAGGGCCAGTATCGCACACTCCTGCCCGTCGTACTCGCCGCCACGCGTCGACAGCGCCACGACAGCGGCCCGGCAGTCGAAGCTGCGGACCCCCTTCTTCGTCATCCGCTCGACCTGGACGGCATCACGCGCCAGGAACTGCTCGACCGCCTCGGCGGCGCTGGCTTCGCTGACGCCGGGAAGCGCGACGGTCCACTCCCCCGCCTCGAGCCTGTCGGCCAGCGCACCGGGTGCGGCAACCACCACGTCGAGGATGTCGAGACCGTCCGGCATCGCCTCATCCAGCGCTCGGCGTACGTCGTTGGGGTCGCAGGCACGGGTGACCCCGATCTCGAGGTACTCGGCCTCACTGGCGGCCCCGGTGGGCGACGCGTTGGCGTAGGAGATACGCGGATGCGGGTTGAAGCCCGACGAATAGGCAATCGGCAGCCGAGCCCTGCTCACCGCGCGCTCGAACGCGCGCCCGAAGTCGCGGTGGCTGGTGAAGCGCAACCGTCCCCGCTTCGCGTACCGGATGCGGAGCTTCTGCACCGGAGGAGGTTGCTGTTCGGGTTGCTCGCGCACCCGGCGACGATATCCGCGCCAGGCCGCCGGACGGTAACCGGACGCTACGCAGACGCCGGTTGCAGGTCGTCGACCGTCCACACCTCCGGAATGGGTGAGCCGACCAGGAACACGACGCTGAGCGCGCCGCCGACCGCGGCCAGCACGAACGTCTCGCGCAGCCCGATCGTGCTGCCGAGCACGCCACCGAGCAATGCCCCGAGTGGGCGGCAGCCGTAGTTGACGGTGGTGTACGCCCCAGCGACCCGACTACGCATCCCGTCCGGGGTGATGGACGCCTGGATGGAGTTGAGGTTGATGTCGAAGACCATCACGCCGAAGGCTGACAGGAACTCCGCCGCAGCGAGGACCAACGCCGACAACCAGTAGCCACCCCCCGCGAGGGCGATCAGGGCCAGTGGCGCCGGGAAGAGCACCGCGCCCACCACCACCATCGGCCCGACGCCGAAGCGCCTCGACAACCGCGGCGCCACCGCGGCACCGAGCAGTCCACCGACCGATCCCACGCCGAAGACTGCGCCGATCACGCCGGCAGACAGGCCGAGCTCGCGGCTCGCAAACAACACCAGCAGGGCGAAGGACATGAACGTGAAGAAGTTGATCGTGGTCGAGCAGCCGAGACCCGCGCGGAGGTAGCGGTTGCCGAGCACGAACCGGGCGCCCTTGGCCACGCGCCGTCGCCAGGACTCACCAGCCGACGGGTCCACGGGCCGGTCAACGACGTCGAGCCGGCCGATGACCCAGGCGGAGTACAGGAAGGAGACTGCGTCGGCGAGCAGGGCTACCGGCGCCGTCAGGACCTGGATCAACGCTCCGCCGGCCGCGGGACCCGCGATGAACGAGGCAGACCGGCTGATGCTGAGCTTGGCATTGGCATCGACGTACTCGCGCCGCTGGACCAGGCTCACGAAGAACGGCGGGTAGGACGTGTTGAAGAAGACCTGACCGAGCCCCGAGGCGAGCGCCACGGCGAAGAGCAGCGGCAGCGTGAGGACGTCGAACGCGTACGCCACCGGCACGGTCACGAGCACCAGCGCGCGCGCCAGGTCGGCGTACACGAGGATCCGACGCTTGTGCAGGTGGTGGTCGGCCCAGCTCCCGACGACGATCGACAACAGGCTCGGCATCCACACCGCGGCCGTCAGAACGCCGACTTCGCCGGGGGTGGCGTGCAGGACCACCACCGCGATGAGGGGCAGGGCAAGCTCGGAGACGCGGTCGCCGAACTGGGAGACCGAGTGGCCGTACCAGAAGCGCCGGAACCGCGGGTTGCGCCACACGGATGGCGGGGGCGCTTCGTCTCGACCTGAAGAGCTGACCGCGGTCTCGCGCTCAGTCGACATCATCGACCGCAGGCATGTAGTACCGGAGAAACCGCATCGGGCGGGCACCCGGTGGCAGGTCCGCATCCGCACGGGTGACGTACGGCACGAGGATCTCCTCGATCTGGTCGATGATGTCGGCGGCCTCCGTCGCTGTGACGTCGACTCCGGTGTTGGACGCTCCCGCGACCCGGTCCCAGGTCGCGTCGAGGTGCGGTGCTGTCTGCTGCGACCAGGTGACGATCTGCTGCAGGTTGGCGGCGTGCAGCGCGTCCCTGAGCTCGTGGCCGGCCGCGCGGCCCGCGGCATCGTCGGGCATCTCGAAGCGGAAGCCGCGCGACACCGCCTGCCAGTAGCGCTGTCGGTGGTCGGGGCTCTCCGCTTCGGTGATGAGACCGAACTGCGCCAGGTGACGCAGGTGCCAGCTCGTGACCGAGGGCGTGGCCTCGACGTGCGGGCTCAGCTGCGTGGCCGAGGCGGGGCCGTGCCGCTGCAGCCGGCTCAGGATCGCCAGGCGTACCGGATGGGACAAAGCGCGCATGGTGCGCGGATCGGTGATCTCGACATCGCCCATACGATTTGTGAGAGACATCTTTCGAGAGTAACCTCTCAGATCTTGCCACGCAACGGTTCGAGACCTCCCTTGAACGGTGCTCTAGGATCTGCGGGTGACCGATCAGCCCCCGGAGCAGCCGCCGTACCCGGAGCAGTTCCAGCCGTACCCGCAGGACGCGGCGAACCGGGAGCACGACGCCGTGGCCCCGCCGACCGAACAGCCGCCGTCGATCCGGACGGCTGTCATGCTCATGCGCGCCGGCGCGGGTCTCAGCGCGATCTACCTGGTCGCCACGCTGATCTTCGTCGGGGCGCTGAAGGACGACATCCGCAGCCAGCTCCAGAAGTCCGACACCACCTACACCCAGTCTGAGCTCGACACCGCGTTCACGGCCTACTTCATCTCAGTGGTGGTCTTCGGCCTCATCGGGATCGGCCTGTGGTTGTGGATGGCCCGCACCAACGGCAAGGGCAAGAGATGGGCCCGAACCACGGCCACAGTCCTGGGCGCGTTCAACATCCTGCTTTCCCTGCTGACACTGGTCGCCGGCAACGGCACTCCGCTGTCGGTGCTGTTCACTGTGCTCAACCTCGCCATCGCGATCGGAGCGCTGTGGTACCTGTACCGGCCGGACGCGAGCCGGTACTACGCAGTTCGCTCACGCGCCTGAACTCCCCGGCGGACCAGTCGGCGCCGGGCGCGTCCAGAATCAGGGATCGTGATCACGCGACGAGCTGAGCAGCTCCTCCTCCTCATCGGGCTCACCGTGCTGGCCGTGAACCTGCGACCACCGGCCGTCAGCGTGGGGCCGGTGCTCGACGAGATCCGGTCGGGGCTGTCCATGGGAACGACCACGGCGGGCATCGTGACGACGCTGCCGGTCCTGTGCTTCGCCGGGTTCGGCGGCCTCGCGCCCTGGGTCGGTCGCCGATTCGGGATGCATCGGGTGATGCTCGGCTCGCTGGTGCTCACTGCGCTGGCCCTGTCGGGGCGCTCGACCGTCGACTCCTCGGCCCTGTTCGTCGCGGCGACCATCCCGGCACTGGCCGGCATGGCGACAGCGAACGTGCTGCTCCCCTCGCTGGTCAAGCTGCACTTCCCGGACCGGATCGGTTTCGTCACGGCGATCTACACGACGGCCCTCTCAGTGGGGCTCACCCTGGCCTCGGTGCTCACCGTGCCGGTCGCGGACGGACTGGGTTCGTGGCGCTGGGGACTGGCGCTGTGGGCCGCCACAGCGCTGGTGGCGGCCCTGCCGTGGCTGGCGCTGCTGCGACACGACGTGAGACCTGAGGGCGGGCGGAGCCGGGGCATCAGTGCCCGGGAGACGGCCCGCTCCCCGCTGGCGTGGGCGATGGCGATCTTCTTCGGCGCCCAGTCCATGCAGGCGTACGCCGTCTTCGGCTGGCTGCCGCAGATCTTCCGTGACGCGGGCTTCTCCGCCCAGACGGCGGGGCTGCTGCTGGGCACGTCGACCGCGATCTCCATCCCGATCTCGTTCGTCCTGCCGTCGGTCGCGGTTCGCCTGACGAACCAGGCACCGCTCATCCTGTCGCTGTGCGCCAGCTATGCCGTGGGCTACCTGGGACTCATCCTGTGGCCGTCCGCCGGCGCGTTGGCCTGGGCCTTGCTCATCGGCATCGGGACGGGCATGTTCCCGCTCGCCCTGACGTTGATCGGACTGCGTTCCAGGACGAGCGACGGGACCGCCGCGTTGTCCGGCTTCACACAGAGCGTCGGCTATCTGCTGGCCGCGATCGGGCCGTTCATGATGGGTGCGGTGTACGGCGTCACCGGCGGGTGGACGGTCCCGCTCGTGGTGCTCGTCGCGCTGCTGATTCCGCAGGCCGTCGCCGGCATTCTCGTGTCCAAGTCCCGCTTCCTCGAGGACGAACTCGATCTCCCCACCCCGACCCCCCTGCCCACGTGACCCTCGCGCGTTTGCCTAGTTCACAAGCCACCTGGCTTGTGAACTAGGCAAACGTCCCTTGGGAGCAACAGAAGTGCCTGGGCCAGTCGCCGTGGCGAGGTCGCGAAATGCGAGAAGCGAGATGCGTTGCAACCACGCTGTGTTCGGGCCGTGGCCACGGTGGCCGGTGTACCGGCGCGCCCCTGCCGTCAGCGAGTATGCCGCTCGACCGGCCGCTCGTCGGCGGAGACGTGCCTGATCATGAGCGAGGTGGCCGGCACGAAGCCGGCGCGGGCATACAGCGGGATCGAGAGCTCACTCGGGCTCAACACGATCCGGGCGAAGCCGTGGTCGTCGGCGTACTCCCCGGCTTCATCGAGCAGCATCCGGCCGACACCGTCGTTGCGCCACGTCGCATGGACGTAGAAGTTCGCGACGTAGCCCCACTTCTTCGGTCGACGCTCGCTGGCGCTCCGCGGTCGCGGCATCCGAGTGAAGACCAGCATGTTGAGCATGCCGACCGGCGCCTCGCCCTCCTCGGCGAGCCAGGTCACTCGCTGGTCGGCCTCCCGGGTGAACCAGGCGTCGAACTCGGCGTCGAACCCGTCATCGTCGATCGGCTCGCCGGCTTGCTCCTCGGTCCACGCGCGCCGCAGCGAGGCCACTGCCGCCGAGTCCTCATGCCTCGCGGTCCTGATGCGCAGGCTCACCAGCGTTCGACCAGGTGCTCGCGGCCAGCGGGCGGGTCGTACGACTCGGGCCAGAAGTCGGTGACAGAACTGATCAAGCCGTCGCGGAAGGTGAAGAACGCCATCGCGTCCTCTTCAGGCTGGTCGCCCACCCGCCAGCGAAACCAGCCGACGCCGTTCTCGTCGTCGGCGATCACGACGTGCGGTCGGAGATGCCAGTCGCCCGGGAACTCGCGGTTGAACTGGAGGTAGGTGTCGCGTCCTCGGATGCGTTCATGGGTCTGAGGGACCTCGTACACGACCTCTGGCTGCATCGTGTCGATCCAACTTTCCCAGTCACGCGCGTCCAGCGTCGAGATGAAGCGCAACACAAGATCTCTGGTTCTCATGGCCGTACCGTACTGACCGCATCGGACAACCTCGTGGGCCGACCGGCGGGTTCAGACGACGGACAGCGGCAGCAGCTGGTAGCCGGTGGGGCCTATCTGGATCTCGGTGCCCATCTCGGGGCACACACCGCAGTCGAAGCACGGCGTCCACCGGCAGTCCTCCACCTCGACCGGGTCAGGGTTGAGCGCGTCCTGCCAGTCCTCCCAGAGCCAGTCGCGGTCGAGCCCGGAGTCGAGGTGGTCCCAGGGCAGCACCTCGGAGTACTCGCGCTCGCGCACGGTGAACCAGTCGAGGTCGACGGGCTCAGCCGCCAGCGCGCGATCGCAGGCCGCCACCCAGCGGTCGTACGAGAAGTGCTCGCTCCAGCCGTCGAACCGACCGCCGTCGCGCCAGACCTCCTCGATGATGCGGCCGACCCGTCGGTCACCGCGAGACAGCAGCCCCTCGATGATTCCCGGCTTTCCGTCGTGGTAGCGGAAGCCGATCGCGCGGCCGTACTGCTTGTCGGCGCGGACGTTGTCGCGCAGCTTCTGCAGCCTGGAGTCTGTGGTCTCGTGGTCGAGCTGCGACGCCCACTGGAACGGCGTGTGCGGCTTCGGCACGAACCCGCCGATTGACACGGTGCAGCGGATGTCGCGCTTCCCGGACACCTCGCGACCGACGGCGATGACCTTCTTCGCGAGGTCGGCGATCTCGAGGACGTCCTCGTCGGTCTCGGTCGGGAGGCCGCACATGAAGTACAGCTTCACCTGCCGCCAGCCGTGGGAGTACGCTGCCGAGACCGTCCGGATCAGGTCTTCCTCGGACACCATCTTGTTGATGACCTTGCGGAGCCGTTCGGACCCGCCCTCCGGGGCGAACGTCAGCCCGGAGCGACGACCGTTGCGTGAGAACTCGTTGGCCAGCGTGATGTTGAACGCGTCGACCCGGGTGGACGGCAGCGACAGCGACACGTTCGTGCCGTCGTACCGGTCTGCGAGTCCCTTGGCGACTTCGGCGATCTCGCTGTGGTCCGCGCTCGACAGTGAGAGCAGGCCGACCTCCTCGAAACCGGACTTCTCGATGCCGTTCTGCACCATGTCGCCGATGGTCTTGATCGAACGTTCCCGGACCGGGCGGGTGATCATCCCGGCTTGGCAGAACCGGCAACCCCGCGTGCAGCCGCGGAAGATCTCCACGGAGTACCGCTCGTGGACGGTCTCGGCGAGCGGGACGAGTGGCTTGCGGGGGTAGGGCCACTGGTCGAGATCCATGAGCGTGTGCTTGTGGACACGCCACGGGACTCCGGACCGGTTGGGCACGACCCGCTTGATCCGTCCGTCGGGAAGGTAGTCGACGTCGTAGAACCTCGGGACGTAGACACCACCGGACTTGGCCAGCCGCATCAGCACCTCGTCGCGACCACCGGGGCTCCCCTCGTCCTTCCACTCGCGGATCAGGTCGCTGATCGCAAGCACGATCTCCTCACCGTCGCCGAGCACTGCGGCGTCGATGAAGTCGGCGATCGGCTCGGGGTTGAACGCCGAGTGCCCGCCGGCCAGCACGATCGGATGACTGTCGTCGCGGTCAGCGCCTCTCAGCGGTATCCCGGCCAGGTCGAGCGCCGTCAACATGTTGGTGTAGCCGAGCTCGGTGGCGAACGACAGGCCGAGTACGTCGAACTCGCCCACCGGACGGTGTCCGTCGACGGTGAACTGCGGGATGCCGTGCTCGCGCATGACCTGCTCCATGTCGGCGAACACGGCATACGTGCGTTCGGCCAGGATCCAGTCGCGCTCGTTGAGGATCTCGTAGAGGATCTGCACACCCTGGTTGGGTAGCCCGACTTCGTAGGCGTCGGGGTACATCAGCGCCCAACGCACCGAGGCGGAATCCCAGTCCTTCAGGGTCGAGTTGAGCTCACCGCCGACGTACTGGATCGGCTTCTGCACGGTCGGCAGCAGCGGCTCGAGCTTCGCGAAGACGGACTCGACAGGCATGTGGCGGCAGACTCCAGGTGGTGGGGGGACAACACCTCAGGGTACGCAGGCGGGGTCCGGGTCTTCAAAACCGGCGGGTGTCACGGTGGAATCGGGCGAGCGGCTCAGGCGCCGGCGTGGATTGCCCAGTTGAACCGCGGATTCATGCCGCGGGCGGCCAGCACCCGCAGCCACAGGGCCATGAGCATCTCGACGGCGGGGGCGGTGTCGATGCCGCCGAGGTCGATGACCTGCTCATGTCGCCAGCCGAAGTCAGACAGAAGAGACACGATGGCGTCCTTGGCTTGGAGGTCGTCGCCGCTCAGGAACACGACATGGTCGCCTGGGACGCTGGTCGGCTCGACCATGACATTGCAGTTCATCGTGTTGAGCGCTTTGACCACGTGGGCGTCGGGGAAGGCCGTCTGGATGCGCTGGCCGACCGAGCTGTCACTGGTGGCGACCGGTTTGGGGAACCCGCCCTCGACGGGCTCGAGGTCGTTCGACACGTCGAGCAGTGGTTTGCCAGCCAGGTTGTCCGCGCCGGCCAGGTCGAGTGCGTCGAGCGAGCGCTGCCCGTTGGTCGCGTTGACCACCAGGTCGCCGAAGGCGGCAGCGTCGGCGAACGATCCGGTCAGCACGCCCGTCATATCGGCGAAGGCGGCCAGGCTCTCGGAGTCACGCGAACGCGCTCCAACCATGACGTCATACCCCAGTCCGGCGATGCGTCGGCTCAGGGTCTGGCCCACGTTGCCGGTGCCGAGGACCCCGATCTTGCGTTGTGCCATGGCCGTGCCCTCTCGTCGTACGCCGGATGAGACCTTCAGGGTACGAGTGTCGTCAGACGTACAGGAGGCGAGTGCCACCCATGGGGGAGCAGTCCGCGAGGCAGATACCCACTACCCAAGCCACGTTTGCCTTGTGCACAAGCCACCTGGCTTGTGAACTAGGCAAACGCCAACGGCCACTTAGATGCGGCGCGAGCGGGCGATACGGCCGCGGAGGACCACGCCGAGGCCGAGCGAGCGTTCGGTCCGCAGGTGGATGTTGAGCAACAGCCCGATCGCCATGAGCGAGGCGAACATCGAGGTGCCGCCATACGACACGAGCGGCAGCGGGACACCGGTCACCGGCATGATGCCCAGACACATGCCGATGTTCTGGAACGCCTGGAAGCCGAACCAGCACACGATGCCGGCGCCCGCCAGCCGACCGAACATGTCGTCGGCCAGGGAGGCGATCCGCACCGCCCTCCACAGCAGCACGAGGTAGAGCGCGATGATCGCGCCCGCCCCGACCAGCCCCAGCTCCTCCCCCGCGACCGTGAAGACGAAGTCGGTGTGCTGCTCGGGCACGAAACCGGACTGCGTCTGCGACCCGTGGAACAGCCCCTGCCCGAACAGTCCTCCGTTGCCGATCGCGATCCGGGCCTGAGTCGTGTTGTAGCCGGCGCCGCGCGGGTCGAGGGTCGGGTCGATGAACGCCTCGAACCGCAGCAGCTGGTAGCCCTTCAGCACACCGAGCTGGACGGCAGCGAACGCCGCCAGCAGCGCCGCTCCCGCCATCCCGAA
This sequence comes from uncultured Actinomycetota bacterium, assembly GCA_963742765.1. Taxonomy (GTDB): domain Bacteria; phylum Actinomycetota; class Actinomycetes; order Propionibacteriales; family Nocardioidaceae; genus JANLYC01. The sequence goes on along the minus strand of CAVUMY010000001.1, from coordinate 1,897,879 downwards.
CAGCCAGCGCTTAGGCGTCCCGGCCACCGCCAACAAGCCGAACACGGTCACCGTCAGCACCAGCATCGTGCCCAGGTCGGGCTGCGCCATGATCAGCGCCGCCGGGATCGCCACGATCAGCAGCGCAGCTACCACATCGCGGTCGCGCAACTGCAACAGTCCTCTGCGGTACTCCGTCTTCTCGGCCAGCACCAGCGCAAGCCCCACCACGACGCCGAGCTTGGCGAACTCGGCCGGCTGGATCGACATGCCGCCGATCAGGATCCACGAGCGCGACCCGTTGATCACGGCGCCGACCGGCGACAGCACCAACGCCAGCCCGATGACAGCACCGGCATACACGAGCGGCGCCCAGATCCGCACCCACCGATGGTCCGTGGCGGCGATCAGGAACGCGAGCGCGAGGCCGATCGCGACGTTCATCGCGTGCTTCGACACGTACGCCGTCGGGTCCCCCGCCGTGAGCGCCTCGTTGCCGGCGGTCGCGGACCAGACGAGCATCGTGCCGATCACCAGCAACGCCGCCGCCGAGGTCACCAGCGCCCAGTCGAGCCGGCGCCACGTCGACCGCCGCTCGGTGACGTTGATCCGGCGGGAGGTCCGGCTCGTCGCGACCGGAGCCGTCATCACCATGGCGGACCGCCGCGGTCTCGGCGCGCCGGTGCAGCAGTCGAGGCCTGCGTCGACCGGCCCGGTCGTACGTCATACCGACGGCCGGGCGCCCGAAGGATCGGTGGCGTGATCTCGCCGTCCTTGCGGAAGACCGGCAGTCCGACCGGCGGCTTCGCGCCCGGCTCCGCGGCCTTGGCGATGTCGACCTTCTCGCCGTGCACGCCGTACAGCGCTTCCCAGATCCTGCGGACCGAGTCGCCAGAGGTGCCCGATCCCGTGCCTCCTTGGGAGATCTGCATGATGACGACGTACCGCTTGTCGTAGCTGGCGACCCAGGAGGTGGTCTGTTTGCCGTAGACCTCGGCCGTGCCGGTCTTGGACCTCACGTGCACCTTGTCGAGCGGGAAGCCGACCATCTTCCAGGCCATCGTGCCGACCTTGGCCGTGCCGAGGAGCGCCCGGTCGATGTAGCGCAGGTCCTTGGTGGGAACCGGCACGTGCCCCTTGGCCTTGGGCGGGATCCGCCTGATCACGTGACCTTTCGCGTTGACCACGGCCTTGGCGACGCGGGGCTCCCAGAGCGTGCCGCCGTTGGAGATCGCGGCGTAGGCGACTGCGAGCTGTAGCGGGGTGAGGACGGTGTCGCCCTGCCCGATTGCGAAGTTGACGGCATCACCGGCGCGGTAGCGGTAGCCGTCGGTACAGAACTCGCGGGCGAACACGTGCAGGAAGTCCGAGCCCGGCTTCTTGCCCAGCTTGCAGTAGTAGTCCTTGTTGGCCTTCCAGTAGGCCAGCTTCCACTTGCGGTCGGCGATTCGCCCGCTCACCTCGCCCGGGAGGTCGATGCCGGTCTTGCTGCCGAAGCCGAAGGACTGGGCGTTCTCGACGAGGTCGTCCTTGATGTGGACGTTGCTGTCGTTCGCCCCCGACGCGAGCCACTTCGCGTACGCGATCCGGTAGAAGAAGGTGTCACAGCTCAGCTGTAGCGCCTGGGCGAAGGTGAGCGGACCGTACGCCGCGGACTCGTAGTTCTTGAACACGCGGCTACCGACGGTCAGGCTCGACGAGCAGTCCAGCCGGTCGCTGGTGGTGTAGCCGTGCGTCAGCGCGCCGGCGGTCGTGAACGGTTTGAACGTCGAACCGGGTGCGAAGAGGCCCTGCATCGGCCGACTCAGCAGCGGTGTGTTCGCAGCTGCGCTGTACAACCGCTCCAGGTCACCCGACGAGATCCCGCCCACCCACAGGTCCGGGTCATACGTCGGGTAGCTGGCCATCGCGACCACCCGCCCGTTCTGCGCGTCCAGCACGACGACCGAGCCCGAGTCGGCGACGTACTTGCGGTTCGTCACCGGGTCGATGGTCTGCCGGGCCACCGTGATCGAGCGCTGCAGTTCGTGTTCGGCCACGGCCTGCACCTTCGCGTCGATGCTCGTCACGAGCGTGTCGCCCGGCTTGGGTGCGACCCGACCGTCGTACCCCAGCACCCGCCCCATCGAGTCCACCGCGACCTTCTGCACGCCGGTCCTGCCGCGCAGATACCTGTCGTACTCCGACTCGAGCCCGGAGCGCCCCACCAGCGACAGCGGGCTGACCGTGGAGTCGCCACTGTTCTCGGCCTTGGTCAGTTCCTGCTCGGTGATGGGCGAGATGTAGCCGAGCACCTGAGCGGCGTTGATGCCGAATGGCGACGGGTAGGCCCGCACCTTGCTGGGCGCCGCCGTGATGCCCGGATAGTCCTCGCTCTGCTCGAGGATGCTGGCGGCCAGTGACTGCGTGACGTCCTCGGCGACCGGCACCGGTTCGTACGGCGACCCGTTCCAGCACAGCGGGGGTTTCGCAGCGCCGTCCTCACCACACGTCCTCGTACGCCGCTCGAGCTCGTTCTGTGTCAGGCCCAACCGGTTGGCCAGTCGCGCGAGCACCGCGTGGCTGGTCGCGTCGCCGAGCCTCTGGAGCACATCACGGTCGACGGTGACGACCCAGGAGGTGCGGTTGGCGACCAGCGGACGGCCCATCGCGTCGACGATCAGACCACGCGGCGCCGGCATCTCGATGTCGCGGACCGCATTGTCCTGCGCGGCCGCCTGGTAACCCTCGCCACCGACCACCTGGATGTACCAGAGGCGCGCGAACAGCGTGATGAAGAGCGACAGCACCATCACCTGCACGACGAGCAGGCGGAGCCGGGACCGGGTCTTCAGCATGGGGTCTCCGCGCTGCTCACCAGCGCTCCACCGGTTCGAGGCGGCGGAACAGGATCAGCACCAGCGGGACGACCAATGGCGTCAGCACCACGTCGTACAGCACGGCGATCGGCACCACCTCGAGTGCGGTTCCCACCGACACTCCTGGGTCCTGCAGGACCAAGCCGGTCAGGGCGAAGACCGACGTACCGATGAACGCGCCGGCGGCTACGGTCACGATCGTGCTGAGGGCGTTGGTCGTCTCGCCTTTGACCAGCCCGGTCAGGTAGCCGACGATCACGAGCGAGAGTGCCCACCGCCCGGCCGTGTGGTCGGCGGGCGGAGCCAGGTCGAGCACCATCCCGGCGCAGAAGCCGACCAGCGCGGCGTAGTCGGGTCCGCGGACCAAGGCAGCCGCGATGACCAGCAGCAGAGCCAGGTCGGGCACGACACCGTCGATCGCGAAGTGACTGAACGTGCTGATCTGCAGCGTGACGGTGAGGATGACGAGCGCCGCCACCGCGACGAGGCGGAGGCCGGCGTTCATCGGCCACCTCCGCCGGCGGCGGTGCCGGCGGAGGTGTCCACGACACCCCGGGCCTGGTCCGTGGATCGATGCGGAGCCTGGGTGACCACGGCCACCACGTCGAGGGCGGAGTAGTCGACGTACGGGTCGACTGTCGCGGTCTCGGTCAGCTCCGCCGGCGACGAGTGGACGCTCACGACGCGCCCGATGGGGACCCCGGCGACGTACGGCGCGTTGTTGCGGGAACCCCAGCTGACGACCTCGTCGCCCACCTTCGGGGATGTGGTGTGGTCGACGAGGCTCAGGTCCAGGGATCCGTCACCGGACAGGCTCCCGTCACCGTCGAGGAACCCGAGCTCCATGGACTCGCCGAGCCGGCCGCCGACCGTCGACTTGCGGTCGACGATCAGCAACACGGTGGCGGTGCTGCTCGTGGCCTCGAGGACGCGGCCGACCAGGCCGTCGGCGTTGATGACGGTGAGGTCGGGCATCACCCCGTCCGCCGTACCGGCGTCGATCGTGACGGTACGTGAGAAGGACTGAGCCGAGCCGAAGCCGATCACTTGGGCTGGTACGACGTCGAAGCCCGAGGTGTCGGCGAGTGCCGAGATACCGGCCACCTCGCTGGACCGGTGTTGGTTGGCCTGCGCAGCCCGGAGCTGGAGCGTGAGTTCCTTGTTGGCCGCGGTCAGTGCGGCGTTGTCGCCGCGCAGACCGTCGACTGTCCGGAAGTGGTCGGGGATGTTGGTGAACGGTCGCAACGCATCGGTCGCGGTGCGCTCGACCGGGCCGAGCACGGAGCCGACAGCGGTCCGCAGGGGGTCGACCGGCGACGCCTCGGTCTCATGGCGGGCGTCGAGCGTGATGATCGTGACCGAGGCGAGGAGCAGCAGGCCGAGCAGAGTCCGCGACCGACCGGGATCGGGAGACACGGTCAGCGCCTCGGTTCGGAGACGAGCACCTGTTGCAGGGCTTCGAACTCCTCGACACACTTGCCGGCGCCGAGCGCGACCGAGTCGAGCGGACCGTCGGCCACGTGGATCGGCATACCCGTCTCGTGACGGAGTCGCTCGTCGAGCCCGCGGAGCAGGGCGCCGCCTCCGGTGAGCACGATGCCGCGGTCCATGATGTCGCCCGCGAGCTCCGGCGGGGTCTGGTCGAGCGTGGAACGGACTGCGTCGATGATCGCGTGCACGGGCTCCTCGACCGCCTGGCGAACCTCTGCGGACGAGATGACGACGTTGCGGGGCAGCCCGCTGACCATGTCGCGACCACGGATCTCGGCCTCGGGCTCGTCGGGCAGCGGGAAGGCTGAGCCGAGGGCGATCTTGATCTCCTCGGCGGTGCGCTCCCCCAGCATGAGGGAGTACTCCTTCTTCATCCACGTGATGATCGCCTGGTCGAGGTCGTCACCTGCGGTGCGGATCGAGCGGCTCGTGACGATGCCGCCCAGGCTGATGACCGCCACCTCGGTGGTGCCGCCGCCGATGTCGACGACCATGTTGCCGGTGGCTTCGTGCACTGGGAGCCCGGCGCCGATCGCGGCGGCCATGGGTTCCTCGATGATGTAGACGCGGCGGGCGCCGGCCTGGTAGCCGGCCTCCTTGACGGCGCGCTGCTCGACCGGTGTGATGCCGGACGGCACGCAGACGACCAGTCGGGGCTTGGCGAAGGAGCGGCGCCGATGGACCCGGCGGATGAAGAAGCGGAGCATCTGTTCGGTGGCCTCGAAGTCGGCGATGACGCCGTCCTTGAGCGGCCGGATCGCCGTGATGCTGTCCGGCGTACGCCCGATCATCCGCTTGGCCTCCGCGCCGACGGCGAGGATCTCGCGAGTCTGAGCATTCATGGCCACGACTGACGGCTCGTTGAGCATGACCCCGCGGCCGCGGACGTAGACGAGCGTGTTGGCGGTACCGAGATCGACCGCCATGTCGCGGCCGATGATGTTGCTTGCCATCGGGTTGCCGGTCCCTTCCGCTCCCTCGTCGTCCAGACGGCCACCGCGCACCGGACCGTCCTTGAGGGACACCCGAGCTCGGAGGCTGTCGCCACCGCGAGTTCAGGCTAGGTCGACCGGTCCCCCAGATGAGGGAGACACTTCGACGCGACCGTAACTTTGTCCCCAACCGCCCCAGCCGTTGAGCCGCGGGTTGTGGCCCGTTGAACCGCGGGTTGTCGCCCGCTGAACCGTGAGTTCTGGCCCGTTGAACCGTGAGCTGTGTTGAGCGGTGAGTTCTGGTGGTGCTTGAGCGGTGGCCGAGATCAGCTGGGTCCGCCTAAGGTGTGCACGTGCCTCGTTCTGAGCCCTCGCCGTGCAACTTCTTCGAAGCCCTGGCCTCACCGATCGGGTCGGATACGCCTACGCCTCCGCAGTGGACACCAGGTCACGCATCGTGTTCACCGCCGGCGCCTGCCCCCTCGATGCAGCGGGCAACACCGTTGCGCCCGGTGACTTCGTGGCGCAGGCCCGTCGTACTTTTCAGAACCTCGATCTGGCTCTGCGGGATTCAGGAGCGGTCCTCGCAGACGTTCTCAGGACCACGGTGTATGTCGCTTCGTCCTCGCGCGCTGACCTGGTGGCTGTCTGGCAGGAGGTCGCGGCGTACTTCGGCGAGCACGACGCACCGAGCACGCTGCTGGGTGTGTCTGTACTGGGTTATCCCGATCAGCTCGTCGAGGTCGAGGCTGTCGCGGCGACTCCTCTGAACGGCTGAGCCACAACTCACGGCTCAACGGACCACAACTCACGGCTCAACAGACCACAACCCGCGGCTCAACAGACCACAACCCGCGGCTCAACAGACCACAACCCGCGGCTCAACAGACCACAACCCGCGGCTCAACGAGGGTCAGAGGTGCGGGAACCAGAGGGCGATCTCGCGGGTGGCGGACTCGGGCGAGTCGGAGCCGTGGACGAGGTTCTCACGGTTGGACAGTGACCAGTCGCCACGAATAGTTCCGGGAGCCGCCTTGCGGCCGTCGGTCGCACCGTTCAGAGCGCGCACGACCTCCACGGCCTCGTCGCCCTCGACCACGAGCGCGACCATCGGACCACTCGTCACGAAGGCGCGCAGCGGCGGGTAGAAGTCCTTGTCGACGTGCTCGGCGTAGTGCTGGTCGGCCTGCTCTCCCGTGATGCTGCGCAGGTCCATGGCCACGAGCGTCAGACCCTTGGACTCGAACCGCGAGAGCACCTGCCCCACCAGTCCGCGTCGGACCGTGTCGGGCTTGAGCAGGACGAGAGAACGCTGAGTCATGGCGTGCAGCCTAACCAGCGCGAACCCAGCCGGCGTACTCGACCTTCGACGTCTCAGCGGCCGGTCGAGCCGGAGGCAAACCCGGCCTGCTGGGCCTCGATCTTGCGGCCGAGCACGTACGCCGTGGTCCACAAGGCCCCGAAGACGAGACCGAGCACGATCATGGCCGGCAGCAGGAACCCCGTGGCGAGCGCTGCAACCTGGATCGCAAAGCCGAGGTAGTACGCCCACTCGAACCGCAGCAGACCTGCGACAACCAGGGCCGACACCGCCAGCCCGACGCCGGTCGCGACCGCGACGCCCGTCGAGACGTCCTCGACGGTGATCAGCACGGGCGTCATGAGACCGAGCGCGACGCATTCGAACCCGAGCACGGACGCGCACATCATCCGGCGCGGCGACCGCATCAGCGACCGCCACCCAACAGGGTGCGTGCCTCACCGGCAGTGATGACCGAGCCTGTGACGAGGACACCTCCGCCGCCGAGCGCGAACCCGTCACCGCCGGAGTCCTCCGCCATCCCGATTCCGGCCTCGATGGCGTCGTCGAGCTGGGTCTGTACGTCGACCCGGTCCGCTCCGAAGATGCCGCGGGCGATGTCGGCCAACGTCTCGGCGGGCATGGCCCTCGACGTGGAGTTCTGCGTGCAGATGATGTGCGACATTACGGGCTCGTAGGCTTCGAGTACCCCTTCGACGTCCTTGTCGGCCATGACGCCGACCACCCCGATGAGCGGGCTGAAGACGAACGCCTCCTGCACGGCTTCGGCGCTCGCACGGGCGCCGTGCGGGTTGTGCGCCGAGTCGAGCACGACCGTGGGTGAGCGGCGTACGATCTCGAGCCGACCCGGGGAGGTGACCTGCGCAAAAGCCTGCCGCACGAGCTCGATGTCCAGGCCACCCTCGCCGCCTGCCCCGCCGGCAAAGGACTCGACTGCGGCCAGCGCACAGGCCGCGTTGTGTGCCTGATGGGCGCCGTGCAGCGGCAGAAACACCTCGTCGTACGTCGCCCGAAGGCCCTGGAAGGTGACCATCTGGCCGCCCACGCCGGGCACCCGGTCCCGTACGCCGAACTCGAGCCCCTCGCGGGCCACCGTGGCCCCGACCTGAGCGGCGTGACGCATCAGCACTTCGGCTGCCTCCACGGGTTGCTGCGCGATGATGCCGACCGTGCCGGACTTGAGGATGCCGGCCTTTTCGACCGCGATGTCGGCAGGCGTGTCACCGAGGTACCGCTCGTGGTCGACGCCGATCGGCGTGATGATGCCGACGGCCGCGTCGGCGACGTTGGTTGCGTCCCAGGTGCCGCCCATGCCGACCTCGATGACCCCGACGTCCACCGGGGCATCGGCGAAAGCGGCGAAGGCCATCGCGGTCACCAGCTCGAAGAACGACATCGAGATCCCGCCGGAGCGGTCGATGATCGCGGCGTACGGGAGCACCTCGTCGTAGACCTCGGCGAACCGCTGCTTGCTCAGCGGCTCACCGTCGATGCTGATGCGCTCGGTCATCGACTCCACGTGCGGGCTGGTGAACCGGCCCGTGCGCAGTCCGAGCCCACGGACGAGCGTGTCGACCATCCGCGCCGTGGTGGTCTTGCCGTTGGTGCCGGTGAGCTGGATGACGGGGTAGGCGCGTTGCGGCTGGCCGAGCAGGTCACAGAGCGCGGCGATCCGGTCGAGGGAGGGGTCGAGCTTGGTCTCGGGCCAGCGGTCGAGCATGGCGCGTTCGACGTCGCGGTACAACTCGTCGACATCGGCTGCTGCCGACGATTCAGGGGAGGTGGGCATCGTGCTGGGAAGTCTATCGACGCGCCTGTCCGGGCTCTGCAGCCGCCGGAGTAGCGTCCGCCAGGCGCCGATGGCGGGCGACCAACGCGTTGACGACGTCTGCAGCCTCGTCAGCGTGGTCGAGGGAGATCGAGCGGCGCTTGCCGCTGTGCAACGCGAGCGACAGCGCCGGCCCGGGCCGTACACGGTACTGCGTGACGTCGGGATTGCCCTTGTCCCAATCAATGCGGCGGAATTCCTGCCAGGCGGTGAGGTGATTGGTCGTCTCCGCCGAGGCGATGGCGACGAGAGGAATGTCTCGGGCTCGGGACCTCAGCCATCGGAATCGTGGATGCACACCGTTGCCATCGATTCGCACTCGGACCATGCTCGTCTCGGCCGCTCCGAAGGCAAAGAGCACGGCGATCACGAGAACCGGCCACACCAGCGTCAGGGCCGCGGACACGGCCAACACCAGCATGGCCAGCACAAACGTAGGCCCCGAACCTGCGGTTCCGCTCCACACGGCACGCTCGGAGTCCGTCAGGTCCAGGGATGAGCTCGGCGTCGGCAGGTCGCTGTCGTGGATCGGGACAGTTCGGATCATGCTGTACACGTAAGAGCCCGTGGTCAGCAGGAGCAGCATCTCGATCGGAAAAGCCCAATATCTGCCGACGGCGGCCTGGTAGCTGGATGCACCACTCGACGCGATCAGCGTCGCCACGACCGGCGCTGCCATGACCCACGACACAAATGTCGCGCCCGCCATCCACGGATAACCCGCACTGGCTTTGAAACCTGCTAGATACATCGTGATCACAGCACCGATCGCGACGACGCCCCAAACGAGTCCGGACAACGCCACTGATGCTGGCCGTTCGGGAGACGACATCGTCGACCACAGGCTCGGGTCGTGGGGGATGCGATCCGGCAGGGTGCCGCGGACGAAGATATACGTGAGCGCCACGGTTACCGGTGCGGCGGCCATCAGCATCAGAGCTATCAACAGCCTCGAACGCTGAACATCGTCGGTCATGCCGGCCCCCCTTTGATCCGTGCGGCCAGCTGGTCGCGTGACATGCCGAGACGTCCGGCAGACCGCAACAGCTCGTCGATCTGTTGCTCGAGCTCGGTGACGCCGAGGTCGATGCCGGCCCGCACCTGGGCACCGCGACCGCGTCTCAGGTCGATCAGGCCCTCGTCGCGCAGTGCGGAGTACGCCCGCAGCACGGTGTGCATGTTGACGTCGAGACCGGCGGCCAGCTCACGAGCCGGCGGCAGCCGCTCCCCCGCTTCGATCTCACCGGCCACCAGCGCCCCCCGGATCTGACCGGCGATCTGCTCGGCGAGCCCGATCGGGCTGTCGGGGTCGACGCGGATCAGCATAGTTTGCATCGTACTAGAACAATGTCGAGTTGGGAATGGGTTCGCGATGCCGTTCGCTTGCCCCGTAAGATTTCCGGCTATGACTGACACACTCCACCCGAACGCTCCAGACACGCCGGCCGCATCGACCGCGGCCGCCGTACCGGAGCGTCCGGCACTGGAGGGTCTCGAAGCCAAGTGGTCGCAGATCTGGGAAGACCAGCAGATCTACGCCTTCGACCGGAGCAAGACCCGCGACGAGATCTACTCGATCGACACGCCTCCCCCGACGGCGTCCGGTTCACTGCATGTCGGCCACGTCTTCTCCTACACCCACACCGACCTGATCGCGCGCTTCCAGCGCATGCGCGGCAAAGAGGTCTTCTACCCGATGGGCTGGGACGACAACGGACTGCCCACCGAGCGCCGCGTGCAGAACTACTACGGCGTCCGCTGCGACCCCACGCTGCCGTACGACCCCGACTTCACGCCGCCGGACGACCCCGATCCGAAGAAGCAGGTTCACGTGAGCCGGCCCAACTTCGTCGAGCTCTGCGAGGAGCTCGTCAAGATCGACGAGAAGACGTTTGAGTCGATCTGGCGCCAGCTCGGGCTCTCGGTCGACTGGAGCCAGGCCTACACCACGATCGGGCCGGTGTCGCAGGCCGCGTCGCAGCGCGCCTTCCTGCGCAACCTGGCCCGCGGTGAGGCCTACAAGGCCGAGGCCCCGACGTTGTGGGACGTGACGTTCCAGACGGCGGTGGCACAGGCCGAGCTCGAGGCGCGCGAGTATCCCGGGCACTACCACCGCATCGCCTTCCACGGCGACGATGGACCGATCCACATCGAGACCACCCGCCCGGAGCTGATCGCCGCCTGCGTCGCCCTCATCGCACACCCCGACGACGAGCGCTACCAGCCGCTGTTCGGCACGACCGTGCGCTCCCCCGTCTTCGGCGTCGAGCTCCCGGTGGTGGCTCACCCGGCGGCCGAGCCCGACAAGGGCGCCGGCATCGCGATGTGTTGCACGTTCGGTGACCTGACCGACGTGCAGTGGTGGCGCGAGCTGCAGCTCCCGGTACGGGTGATCATCGGCCGAGACGGTCGGGTCCTGCGCGACACCCCTGCGTGGGTCACGGACGAGGCCGGGCAGGCGGCGTACGCCGAGCTCACCGGCAAGACCGTGTTCAGCGCGCGCGAGGCCATGGTGTCGATGCTGCGCGAGTCCGGCGATCTGGGGGGCGAGCCGACGCCCACGATGCGGATGGCGAACTTCTACGAGAACGGCGACAAGCCGCTCGAGATCGTGGCCAGCCGCCAGTGGTACATCACCAACGGCGGTCGCGACGAGGCGCTGCAGCGCGAGCTGATCGAGCGCGGAGACCAGATCACCTGGGTGCCGGAGTTCATGCAGCACCGGTTCACCAACTGGGCCGACAACCTCAACGGCGACTGGCTGATCTCGCGGCAGCGTTTCTCGGGAGTGACGTTCCCGGTCTGGTACCGCCTCGACGACGACGGTGAGGTGCTGCACGACGAGATGCTGCTCGCGACCGAGGAGCGGCTCCCCGTCGACCCGTCAACGGACGTGCCGGACGGCTACGACGAGTCACAGCGCGGCCAGCCCGGCGGGTTCGTCGGCGACCCCGACATCATGGACACGTGGGCGACCTCGTCGCTGACCCCCCACATCGCCGGCCGCTGGGAGGACGACAACGACCTGTTCAAGCGCGTCTTCCCGATGGATCTCAACACGCAAGCGCACGAGATCATCCGTACCTGGCTGTTCTCACGTGTCGTGCGAGCGCATCTCGAGAACCACACGATTCCGTGGTCGCACTGCATGATCTCCGGCTTTGTCGTCGACCCGGACCGCAAGAAGATGTCCAAGTCCAAGGGCAACGCCGTCGTTCCAGTCGACATCCTCGACAAGTACGGCTCCGACGCCGTTCGCTGGCGGGCTGCGATGTCCCGGCCGGGACTCGACTCCCCGTTCGACGAATCGCAGATGAAGGTCGGCCGCCGGCTGGCGATGAAGGTGCTGAACGCGTCGAAGTTCGTGCTCAGCATGGGTGCGGGGCACGGCGACACGATGAGTATCACCGACCCCGTCGACCTCGCGATGATCCGGCGCCTCCGCCAGGTCATCAAGGAGGCCACCCGCGCCTTCGATGCCTACGACTACACCTCCGCGCTCGAGACTACCGAGAAGTTCTTCTGGACGTTCTGCGACGACTACCTCGAGCTCGTGAAGGAGCGAGCGTACGGCGGTCGTGGTGACAACGCGGCCAACTCGGCCCGGGTCGCTCTCACTGCGGCCCTGTCCGTGCAGCTCAGGCTGCTGGCGCCCTTCCTCCCGTATGTCACCGAGGAGGTGTGGTCGTGGTCGAACGCGGGCTCGATCCACCGCGCCTCATGGCCCGTGCAGGATGACGACCTGCCCAGCGTCCCGCAGGACCCCGACCTGCTCGTAGCCGTGGCCGAGGCGCTGGCCGGCATCCGCGGCGCGAAGTCGACTGCGAAGGTGTCGATGCGCACCGAGGTCTCCGCCGCCACGATCACCGGACCGGCCGCCCGCCTCGCTCTCGTCGAGCGCGGCCTGGGCGACCTCAAGGCCGCGGGCCGCATCGTCGGCGACGTCGTCCTGACGCCACGCGACGGTGACGACGATCGTCTCGTCGTCACCGCCGAGCTGGTCCCCTCCCCGGCCACGTGACCGCCGTGCCGGCATGGACGTTCGCCTCGCAGCGCCCACGCCGGCACGACCGTCGACGTCGGCCCGTCAGACTGCGTCGAGCACGGGCTCCGGCTCCTCCGGCAACGTGATGGCTGCCAGCTCCTCGTCGCGCACCAGGACCAGTGCCGCCACGAAGCCGACGGCCGCGATGACTGCTCCGGCCCAGAACGCCGCCTGGAAGCCGGACACCAGTGCGTCCGGGACCTGGACCCCCGAGCCGAGCTTGTCGTTGGTCGCCGAAATGGCGATGGACGACAGCAGCGCGATACCGACGGCGCCCCCGATCTGCTGTGAGGTGTTGATCAGGCCGGAGGCGAGTCCGGCCTCCTCCTGGCGTACCCCGGCCAGAGCGGCGATCGAGATCGGCACGAAGCACAGCGCCATGCCGAGCGCCACGACCAGGAAGCCCGGGAGAAGCGCCGTGGCGTAGGAGTCGCCGACGTCGATCCGGGTGAACCACAGCAACCCCGCCGACAGCAATGCCATCCCGGTGGCGATCAACGGCCGAACGCCGACTCGACCGACCAGGACGGCAGCGACGTTCGCCCAGATGATCGATGTGCCGGCGACCGCCAGGTACGCGAATCCGGTCTTCATGGCCGAGTAGCCGAGCACCTCTTGCATGTACAGCGTCAGCATCAGGAACATGGAGAACAGCGCCGTGCCCAGGATGAACCCGGCCACGTTGGCGCCGAGCACCGTGCGAGTCCGCAGGATTCCGAACCGCATCAAGGGCTCGGTGACGCCGCTCTCCCGGCGTACGAAGCCCACCAGGAGAGCGGCCGCGGCCGCGAAGGTCGCCAACGTCCGCGCGGCGCCCCAACCCCATTCGTTGCCCTGGGTGATCGCGAGCACCAACGTGCTGAGACCCGCGGTGATCAAGGCCGCGCCGAGTGTGTCGAAGCCACGCACGCGGGAGTCCCGGCTCTCGCTGAGCAGCACGGGGATCAGTCCGAGTGCGACCAGCCCGACAGGGATGTTGACGAAGAAGATCCACTCCCACGACAGCGAGTCGGTGAGCACGCCGCCGAGCAGGACTCCCGCCGCCGCACCGAAGCCACCCACGGCACCCCAGACGCCCAGCGCGATGTTGCGGTCGCGGCCCTCATTGAAGGACGTCATCAGGATCGACAGCGCGGCCGGCGAGATCGCCGCGGCTCCGAGCCCCTGGATGGCGCGTGACCCGATCAGCGAAGGCTCCGACCAGGCGAGCCCACACAGGAGTGAGCCGAGGGTGAAGACAAGGATGCCGGCGACGAAGACCCGCCGTCGGCCGAGGATGTCGGCGGTCCGCCCGCCGAGCAGAAGGAAACCGCCGAAGACCAATGCATAGGCGCTGATGACCCATTGGAGGTTGGCCTGGGAGAAGTTCAGGTCCGTCTGGATGGAGGGCAGTGCGACGTTCACGATGGCGACATCGAGCACCACCATGAACTGCACCGCGCTGAGCAACGCCAGTCCGAACCACTTGAGGTGAGGCGAGGTGATCATGGCTTGAAACTTTCTCTTGAAGAGCGAAGACTTCCGAAGTTACAGCCGGTACTTTTAAAACACAAGCAGTTAATTTGCAATCCTGTAGTGCTCGATGCAGACTGGGAAGTAATGAAGACCTACGACCAGTACTGCCCGATCGCCCACTCGCTGGGGCTGGTCGGCGAACGCTGGACCCTCCTGGTGGTACGCGAGCTCTTCTACGGCCCGAAGCGGTACACAGACCTCGTCGACAGCCTCCCCGGGATCGGCACCAATGTGCTGGCCGCCCGCCTCAAGGAGCTCGAGACGAATGGGCTCATCGAGAAGCGCCGACTCCCGCCCCCGGCCGCCTCCACCGTGTACGAGCTGACCGATGAGGGTCGACTCCTGCGCCCGGTGCTCCACGAGCTCGCCCGCTTCGGCGCCCGGCTCATCGGGCCACCACCGGCCGAGGCCCTCGACGACAACTGGCTCCAGCATGCGCTCGACCTCGGCCTCTCACCGGTGTCTCCGCGGGCTCGCATCGGCTTCCGTATCGGAGCGGACGAGGCGTCGCTCGTCGGGGGCGAGGTGGTGACCGGCATCGTCGACGAGCTGGATCTGCTCGTCGAGGCTGACCCGACCAGCTTCTACTACCTCGTCATCGAGGGGCGCCGTGACGGCGTGCGCGTCGAAGGCGACCAGGCGATCCTCGAAGAGCTGATCCACGCCTTCTCTCCGCAGGCCCAAGCATTGTCACCCGCCCCCTCCTGACGGCAGGTCCCGTGGGCGGTTCTGGGCCTGTTCTCCACGTTCACGTGGAGTTGGCGGTATCTCTGGAGGCCTAGGGTCGTGATCATGGAGGAGAACGTGATCCGACGCCGCGTCGTCGTACGCGGTCGTGTCCAAGGCGTCTTCTACCGCGACAGTTGCCGCCAGCAGGCCCACGAGTCCGGCGTCACCGGCTGGGTCTCCAACGAACCGGACGGCAGCGTGCTCGCGGTCTTCGAGGGATCCCCTGAGGCCGTAGAGCGCCTGATCGTCTGGTGTCGGACCGGCCCGCCGTCCGCCGTCGTGCGCGCGGTCGACGTCGACGAAGAGCCTCCCCGTGGCGAGCGTCGCTTCTCCGTGCGTTGATCCGCGACCCCACACCGGAGGCCGCCGACGACGACGCCACGTAGGCTCGACCGCATGACTCGGATCGCGGCCGTGCACCCTGTCCTCCCCGAGCACGTCTACAGCCAGACCGAGATCACCGAGCGGTTCGCCGACTACTGCCTCGGTACGGGCACCGCGGCAACCGCCACCAAACACGGACTCCTTCGCCGGCTGCACCGGAGCGCCTCCGTCACGACGCGTCACCTGGCACTGCCGATCGACCGCTACCCCGAGCTTGACGGGTTCGGCGCCGCCAACGACGCTTTCATCGAGGTCGCCGTCGGGCTGGGCAGCCAGGCGATCCTGGGAGCACTCGACGAGGCCGGGATGCGGCCCGACGAAGTCGACTACGTCATCTCCACCACCGTGACGGGGGCGGCCGTCCCCTCCATCGAAGCCCGCATCGCGACCGTCATCGGGCTTCGCCCCGACGTCCGTCGCATCCCGTTGTTCGGTCTCGGCTGCGTTGCCGGGGCCTCCGGCCTGGCGCGTCTCCACGACCTGCTGCGTGGCGACCCAGGGGCCGTCGGCGTCCTGCTCTCCGTCGAGCTGTGCTCGCTGACCGTCCAGCGCGACGACCCGTCCACGGCCAACCTGGTCGCGAGCGGCCTCTTCGGCGACGGCGCGGCGGCCGTCGTGGCCGTGGGCGACGACCGGCCCGAGCAAGGTCCCGCGATCGTCGACAGCGTGGCGCATCTCTATCCCGACACCCAGCGCGCGATGGGGTGGGACATCAGCGGCTCAGGACTCAAGATCGTGCTCGGCGCCGAGGTCCCTGACCTGGTCACGGAGTACCTCGGCGAGGATGTCCGACAGTTCCTGAAGTCACACGACCTCTCCGTCGACGACGTGACCGCCTGGGTGGCCCATCCCGGCGGTCCCAAGGTGCTCGACGCCATGCGTGACTCGCTCGGTCTCGACCAGGACGAGCTGGCCCTGACCTGGCGGTCCCTTGACCGGATCGGCAACCTGTCGTCCTCGTCGGTCCTGCACGTGTTGCGTGACACGCTCGACCAGGCGGACCCGCCGAAGGGATCGCCGGGGCTTCTGCTGGCCATGGGGCCAGGTTTCTGCTCCGAGCTGGTCCTGCTGCGATGGTGACACGACCCCGTGCGGCGGATCAGGCATGACGGTTTACCAGATCCTCGTCCTGGCTGTCTGCGTCGAACGGCTCGCTGAGCTCGTCATCTCCACCCGGCACGCGAAAACGATGCGAGCGAGCGGTGGCGTGGAGTACGGCGCCGGCCACTATCCGGTCATGGTGGTGTTGCACGCCGCCCTGCTGGCCGGCTGCCTTGTCGAACCGACCATGGCCGACCGGCCCTTCCTCCCGCTCCTCGGCTGGCCGATGCTGGCCCTGGTGGTGGTGGCGATGGCGCTGCGGTGGTGGTGCATCGTGACGCTGGGCGAGCAGTGGAACACCCGGGTCATCGTCGCTCCGTCCCGCCCCCTGGTGAGCGGCGGGCCGTACCGATGGGTCCGCCACCCCAACTACGTCGCGGTCGTGCTCGAAGGTGTCGCGCTGCCGCTGGTCCACACGGCCTGGGTCACTGCCCTGACTTTCACCGTGATCAATGCCGCGTTGCTGACCGTACGGATCCGCGTCGAGAACGCCGCGTTGGCCACGGCGGCTCCCGAGGCGGCGCATGCGTGACCTCATCGTGGTGGGCGGTGGTCCGGTCGGGCTCGCCACCGCGTTGTACGCAGACCGCGCCGGCCTGTCAGTCGTCGTCGTCGAGTCGCGCTCATCACCCGTCGACAAGGCCTGCGGCGAGGGACTGATGCCCGGCGCCGTCAAGGCTCTGCACGAGCTCGACGTGATGCCCGAAGGTCACCCCTTCCGCGGCATCCGGTACGTGCACGGTTCCCGGTCCGCGCAGGCCAGCTTCACCAACGGCCCCGGACTCGGAGTCCGGCGTACGGCGTTGCAGGCGTCCCTCGCCCACGCGGTCATCGACCGCGGCATCGAGATCGTGCAGGCGACGGTCGACACGATCGACCAGGACGCCGACTCGGTGCGCGCCGGGGGCCAGCGCGCCACTTACCTGGTCGGCGCCGACGGTCTCCACTCGGCAGTACGCCGGTTGAGCGGGCTGGCCCTGCCGCCCGCCACCCGACCCCGATTCGGTCTTCGCCGCCATTTCGCCGTTCCGCCCTGGACCGACCTCGTCGAGGTGCATTGGGGCCGTGACCTGGAGGCCTACGTGACACCGGTCGGCGACCGGCTGGTCGGCCTGGCACTGCTCACGAGCCGCCGCGAGCCTTTCGAGGAACAGCTCGCGGCCTTCCCGGAGCTCGCGTCACGTCTGGGCGGCGGCCGAGACCCGGCAACGACTACCCGCGGGGCCGGCCCGCTCCGCCAGCGCAGCCGCGCCCGGACCGCCGGCCGAGTGCTGCTGGTCGGTGATGCCGCCGGCTACGTCGACGCGCTGACCGGGGAGGGCATCGCGGTCGGACTTGCCTCGGCCCGCGTCCTCGTCGAGGCCGTGACCGCCGACGATCCCGCGGCGTACGAGAAGACCTGGCTTCGCGTGAGCCGTCGCTACCGCTGGATCACCGAGTCGCTGCTGTGGACACGCAACCACCGGGTGACGGCGCGGCTCATCGTTCCCGGCGCGCGGCTGGTGCCACCGGCCTTCGGAGCGGCGGTCCGCGCGCTCGCGCGCTGACCGCCGCCCCACCCGAGGCTCCTGTCCCCTAGCTCAGCGCGGGCTCGGGGGTCCGGTCCCGGCGGGCGCGCCCGAACCGCAGGTACAAGGACGGCAGCACGAACAGGTTGAGCAGTGTCGCGGTGAGCAGGCCGCCCAGGATCACGACCGCCATGGGGTGCTCGATCTCGTGGCCGGGAATGCTACCGGCCACAGCCAGCGGAACCAGGGCCAGACCGGTCGCCAGTGCGGTCATCATGATCGGTGCCAACCGTTCACTGGCACCCCGGAGCACGAGCTCAGGACCGAAGGGGATGCCGTCCTCACGCTGGAGCCGTTCGAAGTGGCTGATCATGAGGATCCCGTTCCTTGCTGCGATGCCGAACACCGCCAGGAATCCCACCAGCGAACCAAGCGAGAGGATCCCGCCGGTCATGAAGGCCGCGAGGACGCCCCCGACGAGCGCCATCGGGAGCAACAGGAACGTCAGCAACGCAAGACGGAAGCTCCCGAAGGCGGCGTGCAGCAGAAGCAGGATCGCCAGCAGGGCCAGCGCACCGAACAGGAACAACTTGTCCTGCGCAGCGTTGAGCTCCGTGGACTCCCCCAGCACCTCGGCGTGGTACTCCTGCGGGAACGTCACGCCGGCCACCTTGTCCTCGACGTCGTCGACAACAGACGCGAGGTCACGGCCCAGGACGTTCGCGCCGACGTCGATGCGGCGCGACTGGTGCTCGCGCTCGATCGCGTTGGGCGTCGGAGCCACCCGGACGTCGGCTACGTCGGACAGGCGGATGCGCCGCCCGTCGGGCGTGTCGATCCTGAGGTTCTCCACGTCGGTGACGCTGTCTCGTGCCGACGGGATGGCCGTCACATGGACGTCATACGCACGGCCGCCGGAGTAGATGTCGCTGACTTCCTCACCGGCGATCATGGTGGCGGCCTGTCGACGGATATCGCCAGGCGTGAGTCCGAACTCCCTGGCGGCCTTCAGGTTGGGCTCGACGACGATGTGCGGCAGGTCGGTCTGCATGGACGCGTGGGCGTCGATCACACCGTCGACATCGGCGATGACGGCCTCGATCTCGTGGGCCTTCTCCCGCAGGACCGCGAGGTCGGGACCGTAGATCCGCACCACGATGGACTCACTGGTGCCGGTCAGCACCTCCTTGATCCGCTCGCGCAGGTAGGTCTGCACGTCGCGATAGATGCCGGGGTACCCGTCGACGGTGCGCTGCACGGCAGCGAGCGTGTCGTCATAGTCCACGGACTTGTCGACACTGATCCAGTTCTCACCGAAGTCGACGCCATACACCTCATCGGCGAGCAGGGCCTGTCCGATGTGAGATCCGCAGTTGCGAACCCCAGGGATCTCCTGCAGGTCCTTGCAGGCCCGGACCGAGATACGGGTCTCCTCCCCCACGGAAGTGCCTGGCTGGGACAGCCAGTGCATGAGGAAGTCGCGTTCCTTGAAGTTGGGCAGCAGCTGGTTGCCCAACGTCGGGAACGCCGCCAGGCCGGCGACCGACAACACCAGAGCCATGGCCATCGCGGGCGCAGGTTGACGCATCAGCGGTGTGAGCATGCCGCGGTATCCGCGCTTCAGCACGCGCAGCAGCGGAGACTCCCGCAGCACCAGCCGCCCACGCGACAGCATCACGAGGCAGAGCGCCGGCGTCAACGTCAGCGCAACCACCATCGAGACCAGCACCGCGAGGCCGTAGGAGAGCGCCAGCGGACGGAAGAACGAACCCGAAAGCCCCTCGAGGAAGAACACCGGCACGACGGCGATGATGTTGATCACCGTGGCGTAGGTGATCGCCGTGCGCACTTCGACAGAGGCGTTCAGGACGACGCTGAACGTGGACACCTTCCGACCTTCGGCACGGGCTTGTCTCAACCGTCTGACGATGTTTTCCACGTCGATGATGGCGTCGTCGACCACGACCCCGATGGCCACGACGAGACCGGCGAGGATCATCACGTTGACCGTTGACCCGGTCAGGTCGAGCACCAGGACCGCCGACACGAGCGACAGCGGGATCGCGATGAGACTGATGAAGGCGGTACGCCACTCGAACAGGAACGCGACGATGATCAGGATCACCAGCAGCACGCCGATGAGCAGCGCCCGCGTCAGGTTGTCGATCGACTGCTCGATGAAGGTCGCGGGCCGGAAGATCGTCGTGTCGATGGTGATGTCGGGCAGCCCCGGAGCCATCGCCGCCATCGCGTCTTCGACGCCGCGCGTCACCTCCATCGTGTTGGCGCCGCGGAACTTCTGGACGACGAGCATGAGACCCGGCCCGTCGTCGATGACCGCATCCCCCCAGATGGGGCCGGAGTCCACCACCACGTTGCCGATGTCGGCGAGCCGGATGGTCTTTCCGTTGCGCTCCACCACCGGGACCGCCGCCAGCTGTTCGGGACCGGTGATGGGCTGCACCAGACGGATGTTGAAGCGGTCGTCCCCGGACTCGACGAACCCGCCGGTGCCCACGACGGCACCGTCGGAGTACTTCAGCAAGCCGGCGTCGAGCGCGTTGGCGGCGGAGTCCATCACCTGTTGCAGCGTGACGTCGTGCTTGTCGAGCAGCTTCGGGTCGACCTGGACGTGCCGCTGTGGCAGCCTCTCCCCCCAGATCGCCACCTGGGCGACGCCGGGCACCCTGAGCAACCGGGACCTGATCTTCCAGTAGGCGATCGTCGACAGGTCGATCAGGTCGTGCGTGTCGGAGGTCATGCCGATCTTCATGATCCGGCTCGTTGCCGAGAGTGCCGGCATCATGAACGGAGGGCTCGCCCAGGTCGGCAGCGTCGCGGTGATCTGGCTGATCCGCTCGGAGACCAGTTGCCTCGCGCGCAGCTCATCCGTCCCGCGCTCGAAGATCAACGTGATCGACGACAGCTGGGCAACCGACTTGGAGCGCATCTCGTCGAGACCCTCGATACCGTTCAGCTGCTCCTCGATCGGGACGGTGATCAGCTGCTCGACCTCGTTGGACGAGTTGCCGAGGGCGATGGTCTGGATCTCCACCCGTGGAGGTGCAAACTCCGGGAAGACATCGACCTTGGTCTGCTGGACCTGCGCCGCGCCGAACACCATCGCGGCGGTCGCGGCAAAGATCACGAGCCACCGGAACTCCAGGCTCTTGCCCACCATCCAGCGCATCATCGCTGCCCCCTCTGTCGCGTGCTTGCGCACCCAGTCCCGAGCTCTCGGCTCTCACGGCTGTCCAGGTCGATCACGTCAGTGGCTCCCATCGATGCCGAGCTCGGCGCCATAGACCTCGGTCGAACCGACCGTGACGACTTCCGCACCGTCGTCCAGACCATCCGAGAGGTACGCATGGTCGCCGACCGCCCGGTCGACCACGACCTCGACCCGCTGATACGTGAGCCCACCATCCGCGCGGTAGACCCAGGCAGCGCCTGTCGGGTCGTAGATCAACGCTGCGTACGGCACCACCAGGTCACGTCCCTGACGGCGGACCGATGCCGTCTGCAGGCCGAGCCGGTCAGCACCCTCTTGGGTGAACGTCACCACGACACCACCGTCGTCCGACTCGGCCAGGGTCACCGGTTGGTAGCCGGCCGCCTTGGTGGTCTCGACCTCCTTGCACCCGACGAGGCTCACGACGAGAAGCGGGACGATCAGTGCGACACCGATGAGTCGGCGCGCACCTGGGTTGGCCACCATGTCACGACTCCGCGATCTCGGTGCGACTGACGACGTACCCCGAGCCTCGCTGCTGCATGATGCGCGGCTCCTCAACAGTGCTTGCCGGTTCGGACGGCGTTCGCTCGTCGGGCTCGGCACGCTCCTCGGCCACCATCACATGCAGGTAGAGCGACGGAAGGACGAAGAGTGTCACGAACGCCGTGGTCACCAGACCGCCGATCAGGGTCACTGCCATCGGGTGCAACACCTCGAGACCGGGACGCGTACCCAGGACGACGAAGGGAAGCGCGAGGAAGGTCAGAGCTGCGGCCGAGGCCCCTACTGAGCCCAGCCGGGCGCGAGCACCTCGCAGCACCTTGTCGGTCCACGAGTCGTCGCTGAAGTCCCGCTCACGCCACCTGATCTCCTCGATCAGGAGCAGATTGGCTCGCACGGCCAGGCCGAAGACGGCGAGCAGTCCGACCAGCGTGCCCAGCGTGACGTCGGCTCCCATGAACAGGGTCGCGACGACGGCTCCGACCAGAGAAACCGGGATGAGGACCAGGACGAGCGACGCCAGCCGCCAGCTCCTGAAGACGGCCTGCAGCAGCAGGAAGACTGCGATCAGTGCGCCCACCGCAAACCCGATCACGCGACCGTACCCGACCTCGTCACCTGTGGTGCCGCGCATGACCTCCGCGTGGTACTCCAGCGGGAAGGACAGCTCGGCGAGGCGCTCATCGATCTCGGACAGGACGGAGTCCACACTTCGCCCGCTGACTCCGGCTTGGACATCCAGGCGGCGGGAAACGGCGTCCCGCTTGATCACCGATGCGGTGTCGACGACCCGGACGTCGGCAACCTGACCGAGCCGGAGGTAGCCGCCGCCGGGGCGGTCGATCAGCAGGTTCTCGATGTCGCTGACACTGCCGCGCGTGACGGGCGCACCCTGGACGACGACGTCGAAGACCTTCTGCTCCTCGAAGACGCTGCCGACCTGGATCCCCTGCAACAGCGTGGCCTCGGCACGTCGGATGTCACCCGGGGTGACACCGAATCCCTGGGCCTTCTCGAGGTCGACCTCGATCTCGACCGTCGGCTGGGTTGCCGGCAGTTCGACGGTGGGGTCCACGACGCCGTCGATGTCGGCGATCATCTGCTGGACCCGCTGCGCTTCGCGCCGGAGGATGTCCGGGTCCTGTCCGAACAGCCGCACGACGACGGGCTGGCTGAGACCCGTGAGCAGGCTCAGGCCGTCACCGGTCACGTCGTTGGCACCCGACCGAACCGCACCGACGTCGCGGATCTTCTGGGCCGAGTACGTGACGACTTCGTGTTCGACGCCGCGTGTCGCGGCCAGCGTGTCGCGGATCGCGTCCATCGTGCCGTCGAAGTCGGCGTCCGACTTCAGCGCCACCCAGACATCGCTCGAGTTCACGTTGATGAGGCGATCACCGGTCACCGATCGTCCGACGTGCGCCCCGACATTCGCGACGCCAGGTACAGCTCGGAGCTTCTTGGTCACGTCTGTCGTGATCTCGGTCATCCGCGGGTTGGAGGTACCGGGCGAGGCATCCAGTCGCACCAGGATGTTCGGGTCATGGAACGTGGGGATGAGGGAGGTGCCGAGGAAGGGCAACGCCCCCAGACCGACGATGGCGATGGCCAGCGTTGCGACCAGCGCGATACGAAGCCGGCTGCTGAACGAACGCAGCGCAGCCAGGTAGCGGGCGCGAACCTTTTGGTCAGCCCGCTGCAACGCCCGACCGGCCGCGGTCGGCTCCCGTGTGGGCAGGGTCGGCGAGAACAGGAGGACAGCGAGCGCCGGCGTCACCGTCAGGGCAACGAGCATGGCGGCCAGGACCGCAAGCACGTACCCCCAGACCAGTGGGGCGAAGAACGCGCCAGGACGCCCTGCCATGACGGCGACGGGCACCACCGCCAGCAGCACGATCACAGTCGCATACGTCAGTGGTCGGTGAACCTCGCCGATGGTCTGGCGCACCACCGCGGCGACGCCTGCATCGGAGCCGCGCCGGTCCGGATCACGCAGCCGTCGATGAATCAGGTCCGTGGGGACGACGGCCGTATCAACGACGATCACGACCGCTGCGGCGAGCCCCGCCAGCGTGATCGCGTTGAACGACTGCCCCATCAGGTACAGCGCGAGCGCCGCCGCCACCATGGCCAACGGCACCGTGACCGCGACGATGGCCAGCGACCGCCAGCGGTGACGGATGGCCGCCAGGGCGAGCAGCATCAGGCCACCGCCGATGAGCAGTCCGATTCCCAGGTTGCGCAGCGAGTCCTCGATGTAGGCGACCGGCCGGAAGACCGACGTGTCCATGGACAGTGTGGTGAGGCCTGGCTGCAACGTCTCGAGCGCGTCCTCCACCCGTTCGGTGACCGCCGCTGTGCTCGCATCGGGAAGCTTCTCGACGACGAGCATGACGCCCGGCCCGCCGTTGACGATGGCGTCGCCGATCAGGGGTTGGTGACCCACCACGACGTCGGCCACCTGCGACAGGCGAAGCCGACCGCCGGTGCCGTGGACCGGCACCTTGCCGAGCTCTTCGGGGTCCGCGATCTTCTCGATGAGGTGGCGCACCTGCAACCGTTGCTGCGGCGTCTCGACGTAGCCGCCCGTACCAGGTGTCGAAGCCTCCAAGAAGCTGAGGGGAGACACCACCTGGGCGTTCCCGGCCGTCTCGATGACCTGGCCGAGCGTCACGCCATGCTCACGAAGGCGTTCGGGATCCACCTGGACCTGCAGCTGCTGGTCACGCATGCCCCAGACGGCCACGTTGGCAACGCCCTCGACACCCATCAACCTGGGCCGCACCGTCCAGCGGGCAATCACCGACTGCTGGATCTCGTTCAGCTCGTCTGACGACATCCCGATCATGAGGACGCGGTTGGAGGACGACATCGGCTGCAGCAGCGTCGGGGGCTTGGACACGTTCGGCAGCGCGTGCGCCTGCGTGAGCCGCTCTTCGATCAGCTGCCGGCCGCGGTAGACGTCCGTACCGGGAACGAAGACCATCGTGATGGAGGAGAGCCCGGGCAGCGACTCAGACCGGATCACCTCGACGCCCTCGACGCCGTTGAGCAGGTCTGCCTCCAACGGAACCGTGATGAGCTGCTCGACCTCTTCGGCCGACAGACCCAGCGCCTCGGTCTGGATCTCGGCGTACGTCGGGCTGAACTCGGGCAGTACGTCCACTGACGCCCGCTGCAACAGGACGAACCCTGTCGCCATCACCCCCACCGCTACTGCGACGATCAACAGTCTGAAGCGCAGCGCCCACCCAATGAGCCAAGTCATCTCATGGCCTTCCCTCGTCGGTGTTCCTCGACCGGGGCGCGCAGCCAGGAGATTCAGAAACTCTTGAATTGGTCTTTATGTTTTCTTTAATCTTGCAACTTGAGGGTGCCTGTCGATCTCCCGGGTGTCAAGCCCCCAAATGTGTCACCATGAAGACACAATGCGTGTGCTCGTAGTAGAAGACGACACGAAGCTTCTGCGTGCCCTCCAGCGAGGGCTCGACCAGGAGGGGTACGACGTCGATGTCTCCACCAGCGGCGACGACGGGCTCAGCCGCGCCACCGAGACGGATTACGACGCGATCGTGCTCGACGTGATGCTGCCCGTGATGGACGGCTTCGATGTCTGTGCAGCGCTGCGCCGCGAGGAGCGGTGGGCACCCGTGCTGATGCTGACCGCACGCACCGATGTCAATGACCGGATCCAGGGGTTGGACTCCGGCGCCGACGACTACCTGGTCAAACCCTTCGACTTCGGCGAACTGCTCGCCAGGCTCCGCGTGCTGACGCGACGGGGACCGACCCGACACACCTCCCTCGTCAAGGTCGGGGAGCTTCATCTGGATGCCTCCACGCGCATCGTCACACGCGGCGGACGACAGATCGAGCTGACCGCGCGCGAGTTCGACGTGCTCGAAGTGCTCGCCCGCCGCCCCAATGAGCTGGTCACGCGGGCCGAGCTGGTCGCTGCTGTGTGGGATGCGGATTTCGCGGGCGCTGCGAACATCGCCGACGTCTATGTCGGGTTCCTGCGCAAGAAGCTCGAGCGTCCCCGGGGCCGCCGGCTCATCCGGACCGTCCGCGGCAAAGGTTTCGTGCTGGAGGCGCCGTGAGGCTTCCGATCCGGATCCGGCTGACCGCCTGGTACGCGGCGCTGCTGGCCGTGATCATCGCCGTGCTGGGTGGCTTCGTGGTCTGGCAGCTCAGAAGTGACCTGCAGAACCAGGTCGACGGTGAGATCCAGGCGATGTCGGGAACGCTGGTCCGGGCCGTGCGCGCGGAGAATGCGGACACCCCACCGTCCGAGCCGATCAACTCCCCCGAGTTCATGGAGGACTTCGCTGGTGTGGCGCGGGCAGCGATGACTCACCGGGCCGCTGCAGCGCAGGTGCTGAGCCCGAGCGGCGAGGTCCTGATGAGCTACGGTCCCGCGGCGGAAGGTGGCCCGCTGGCCACGGAACAAGAACGCGCGGCTGCCTTGACCGATGCCTCGACGACGTTCACTGCCGACTTCGGCGACGGAGGCGAGCGCTACCGGGTCGGGGTCACAGCCTTCACGCTGCGCGACGAGCTGCACTACCTGGTGGTGGCGGAGAGCCTCACGCCGGTGGACGAGGCCGTGGAGCGAGCGCTGCTGCTGCTGCTGATCGCCGGGCCGGTCGCCCTGATCGCCACCGGAGCCGTCGCGTACTGGCTCGCCTACAAAGCCATGCGGCCGGTCGAGCGGATGACGTCAGACGCGAAGGAGATCGGAGCTGGGCGGCTCGCGGATCGGGTCGCCGTCCCCACCGTTCACGACGAGATCGGCCAGCTGGCGGTGACGCTGAACGACATGCTCGACCGCATCGAGCACGGCGTGTCCGCGAAGCGCCGCCTGGTGGCGGATGCCTCGCACGAGCTTCGTACGCCGCTTGCGGTCATGCGGGCAGAGATCCAGGTCAGCCTCCGCACGGACGAGCTCTCCGACGACGCGCGCCAAGTGCTGGAGAGCACCCGCGAAGAGGTGGAGCGGATGAGCCGCACGGTGGACAACCTGCTCACCCTCGCCGAGGCAGACGAGGGGAAGCTCGGCCTTCTGACGAAACCCATCGGGCTCCGAGCGGCCGTCGAGGATGCCGCACGTCAGTTGGAACCTCTCGCCACCGCGAAGAACCTGACCGTGCTCATCGACGGGGAGCCCGTGGTCGCCCGTGCAGACGTCCAACGCATCAACCAGGCCGTGATCAACCTGCTCGAGAACGCCGTCAAGTTCTCGCCGGTCGGCGGCACCGTGCGCGCCTGGACCTGGCGGACCGGCGACGAGGTGGGGGTGTCGGTGACGGACGAAGGTCCCGGCATCCCGGCCGAGGAGCGCGATCGGCTGTTCGACCGTTTCTACCGGGTCGACGCGGCCCGGGGGCGGGCGATCTCAGGTAGCGGGCTCGGGCTGGCGATCTGCCTGGAAGTGGCGTTGGCCCACAGCGGGCGCGTGTGGGTCGACAGCGCGCCACCGAACGGCAGCACGTTCTCGCTCGCGCTGCCGGGGTCGCGTGCCCTGTCCTCCGCACCGGAAGCCGCACCGGAAGCCGCATCGACTGGCGCAGCGACTCTGGCGCACGCGGATCGCAGCGCAGCGGCACCGACGGACGACTAGGCGGACTAGGCGGACTTCTTCTTCTTGGCCGGCTCTTCGCGCGGAACCAGGGTCGGGTTGACGTTGTCGGAGACGACCTCGCCGGTCACGACGACCTTGGCCACGTCCTCGCGGGACGGCACGTCGTACATGACGTTGAGGAGCACTTCTTCGAGGATCGCGCGGAGGCCACGTGCTCCGGTGCCCCGCAGCATCGCCTGAGCGGCGATCGCCTCTACGGCGTCCTGGGTGAACTCGAGGTCGACGTTGTCGAGCTCGAAGAGCTTCTGGTACTGCTTCGTCAACGCGTTGCGCGGCTCGTTGAGGATGCGGATCAGGTCGTCTTCCTGCAGCTTGTCGACCGTGGCGATCACGGGGAGGCGTCCGACGAACTCGGGGATCAGACCGAACTTGAGCAAGTCCTCCGGTCGGACGTCGGCATACAGGGAGTCGATGTCGGAGTCCGTGCTGCGTGCCTTGAGGTCGTTGCTGAAGCCGAGCGACTTCTTGCCGGCGCGTTGCTCGACGATGTGCTCGAGCCCGGCGAACGCCCCGCCCACGATGAACAGGATGTTCGTCGTGTCGATCTGGATGAACTCCTGGTGAGGGTGCTTGCGCCCACCCTGCGGGGGCACCGAAGCCGTCGTGCCCTCGAGGATCTTGAGCAGCGCCTGCTGCACCCCTTCGCCGGAGACGTCGCGCGTGATCGACGGGTTTTCGGACTTGCGAGCGACCTTGTCGACCTCGTCGATGTAGATGATGCCGGTCTCGGCCTTCTTGACGTCGTAGTCGGCCGCCTGGATCAGCTTGAGCAGGATGTTCTCGACGTCCTCACCGACGTAGCCCGCCTCGGTCAGAGCGGTGGCGTCCGCGATCGCGAACGGGACGTTGAGCATCCGGGCGAGGGTCTGCGCGAGGTAGGTCTTGCCGCAGCCGGTCGGCCCGATCATCAAGATGTTGGACTTGGCCAGCTCGACGGCTTCTTCTTTGCCGCGGCCGGTCATCGCGGACCCGACACCGGCCTGCACACGCTTGTAGTGGTTGTAGACCGCTACGGCGAGGGACTTCTTCGCCGCGTCCTGGCCGATGACGTAACCGTTGAGGAACTCGTAGATCTCGCGGGGCTTGGGCAGCTCCTCGAGACCGAGCTCACTGCCCTCGGACAGCTCTTCCTCGATGATCTCGTTGCACAGGTCGATGCACTCGTCGCAGATGTAGACGCCGGGGCCGGCGATGAGCTTCTTGACCTGCTTCTGACTCTTTCCGCAGAACGAGCACTTCAGCAGGTCGCCACCGTCACCAATCCGTGCCACGTGCGACGTCTCCCTTCGCTTCGGATCGGGTGCACTGCGCACCCTGGCCTGTTGTCCATGTTGACCGTACCTGTCGGGACCGTCAACAACGGGTAGAACGGCTCAGACGGGTGTCGGTGTCGTCTTCTGTGACTCCAGGATCTGATCGATCAAACCGTATTCGATCGCCTGCTCGGCGGTCAGGATCTTGTCGCGTTCGATGTCCCGGCTGACCTCTTCGATGGACTTGCCCGTGTTGTCAGCGATCATCTGCTCGAGCAACGAACGCATCCGCAGGATCTCGTTGGCCTGGATCTCGATGTCACTGGCCTGACCGTAGGTGCCCTCGGTGTACGGCTGGTGGATCAGGATGCGGCTGTTCGGCAGCGCCATCCGCTTGCCCTTGGTGCCGGCGGCCAGCAGCACCGCCGCAGCGGAGGCGGCCTGACCGAGGCAGACGGTCTGCACGTCGGGTTTGAGGTAGCGCACCGTGTCATAGATCGCGGTGAGGGCGGTGAAGGAGCCGCCGGGTGAGTTGATGTAGATGCTGATGTCGCGGTCGGGGTCCATCTGCTGGAGACAGAGGAGCTGAGCCATCACGGCGTTCGCGATGTCGTCGCTGATCGGCGTACCGAGGAAGATGATGCGGTCCTCGAACAGCTTGGCGAACGGATCGATGCGTCGTACGCCGTAGGACGTGCGCTCCTCCCACTGCGGGATGAAGTACTCGGCTCGGGGGGCAGTCTGCTGGTGCAGCGGCACCTGCGGGTCGGTGGTCATGTGGGTGGCTCCTCGGAGAGGGACGACAGGGGCGGGGTGGGACGGCGACTGGCTCATTCGAAGCCCTTCGGGCCACCCTGTTTGCCGCCGGTGCCGACCTCTGCGCCCTGAGCCACGACGTGGTCGATGAAGCCGTACTCCTTTGCCTGCTCGGCGGTGAACCAACGGTCGCGGTCGGCGTCCTGCTCCACCTGGTCGAGCGGCTGCCCGGTGTGCGAGCTGATCAGGTCGAAGAGGACCTTCTTGATGTAGAGCGACTGCTCGGCCTGGATCTTGATGTCGGAGGCGGAGCCACCCATGCCGCCCGAGGGCTGGTGCATCATGATCCGCGAGTGCGGCAGCGCGTAACGCTTGCCCTTGGCGCCGGCACAGAGCAGGAACTGCCCCATGGAGGCCGCCAGACCCATCCCGACGGTGGCCACGTCGTTGGAGATGAACTGCATGGTGTCGTAGATCGCCATGCCGGAGTCGACCGAGCCACCTGGTGAGTTGATGTAGAGGAAGATGTCGGCGTCCGGGTCCTCGGCGTTCAGCAGCAGCATCTGCGCACAGATCGCGTTCGCGTTCTGGTCCTTGACCTCGGAGCCGAGGAAGACGATGCGCTCCTTCAGCAGCCGCTGGTAGATGTGGTCATCGAGGCCCGCAGAACCGTTGGCCCCGTTCATCTGGATCGAGTCAGTGGAAGTCACGTCGTCGACACTAGCGGTCACGACGGGCGAAGCCACGGGAGATCGGGCCGTGTTCGCTGTGGGCGCACTCCGGCCCCGGTGCCCACCTAGAATGCCGAGGGTGTCCGAGAGATCCGACGACCCGCTGTTCCGCCTGAGACCGGCGGCCGCCGGGCCCGCTCCCCACGGGCTACGCATCCGGCCTGCAGCGCGGGCGATCGTGATGGACTCCGACCACCGGGTCCTGCTCGTGCACTTCGACTTCGGCCCCGACAACCTCCCCACCGGAGTGTGGGCGTGTCCGGGCGGAGGCATCGATCCTGGTGAGACGGTCGAGCAAGGGCTGATGCGCGAGCTGCGTGAGGAGATCGGGCTGGTCATCGACGACACCGGACCGGCCGTGTGGTGGAAGGAGCACGTGTTCCCGATGACGCGCTGGGACGGGCAGCAGGACACCTTCTTCTGGCTGACGGTCGAGCCGTTCGATCCGCGCCCCACCTTCACCGAGGCCGAGCTCCGGGCCGAGAAGCTCGACGGCATGCGGTGGTGGCGCTACGACGAGATCCAGCACGCGCAGCGGCTGTACGACGAGCAGCGTGTCGACGACCCGGCGTACACGACGTTCTCCCCGAGACGCCTGGGCCACCTGCTCGAGGACTTGCTCCGCGACGGCCATCCGAGTCAAACCGTGCTGCTCCCCCCGGAGTAGGGGCGCGACTGGCCGAAGATCGAGTCCACCGGGGCGCATGACCCGTCGGCAAGAGTCCCAGACGAATGCCCAAAAAGGGGCGCGCACTTTTTGTCCGATGAGTCGCGCACAGGCCCAGAAATCCGTTATTTCAGTCGCTTTCTGTCACTGACGTCTCACGGTGTGGTGACGTGAACCGCGTGTCCTTGCGAGACGGTCTGCACCACGTCACCATGCAAGAACCATGACGAACGGTTGGCTCATCCCCACGGTCCTGGTCGTCGCGTTTGCGGCGGTCGTGGCCGTGCTCGCCATGCGCAAACGCATGCGGCGCAACGCCATGGCTCGAGTCGCCAAGACGCTCGGCTTGCGCTACAGCGCAGGCGACCCGCTCGGCCTCAGCCGGGGGCTCGGCGCTGACGTGTCCGACACGATCTGGGGCCGATTCGAGGGTGCCGACATCGCCATCGCCACCGCCTCACGCAGCATCGTGCGACCCGACAGTGAGAGCTGGGTGACCAGTTCGGTCGGAGTCAGTCTCAAGGTCAAGGTCGTGCGCGGTCTGGAGATCGCTCAGCAGGCGGCCGGACCCTCCGCTCAGGTCGGGCTGACGACTGACGGCCGCCTGGCCGTGCGGACCCGTGTACCCAACCAGCGGTCCGCCTCGCCGGTGGTCAATCCGCACGATCTGCCGAACCTGCTCGAGGCCACCGCGCGCGCCGCACGCTCGCAGGCGTTGTGATCGAAGCTGCTGACGATTCGATCCACCGGCAGGGCGCGCATCCGGACGGTTCACACGCCGAGCGCCGCCCTCACGACGTCGGCGAGATCGTCCCGCGTCCAGCTCGGGTGACAACCCGGCCTGGCGAGCAGGTAATCGATGATCGCGACGCCGTCGAGCCCGTGAGCCTCGGCCAGCCCACGGGCCATCATCGTGACGTAGGCCGGACGCGGCGCGTTGAGCGTGAGCTCGTCGGAAGGGTGGGACGAGAATGTCACCACCGGGACCTCGTCGATCTCTCCCACCACGTGCAGGGTCTCGTAGCGGCCCGGGCCCAGCTCCAGGCTGCCGGTCGAGGCGAGCGCGATCAGGTCGAACGGATCGCCGCTGGGCTCGCGGTGCATCTCCTGACTTGCCACGTCGGCGAACTGCTCGAGCGTGAGCTGGTAGGCCCGGCCGTACGTCCTGCCCTCCCCGTCAGGGTCGTAGAACGCGATGCCGCCGCCCCAGGTGGGTGACTCCCAGGCGAAGCTGACTGCACCGTCGAGCAGGATCGGCTGGTCGCCAGTCGGGTCGGCCCTGTTGCGGGCTCCCGGCAGGACCCTGGCGGCTCCGTCGGGCCGCCCTCCCCTCAGGTAGCACCGGAAGCGGGCCCAGGACAGGTTCGAGCCGTAGCTGGCGTACCACACGCTGTCCATCGGTCTCCTCTTCAGCCTGGTTCACAGATTGTCGTACGACAGCGGCGGCTGCGATCGTAGGTAGGGTCACGTGGTACTCCGACATCCGCTGCCCACTGGTCGGCGGCTCGGA
The DNA here is from genome assembly GCA_963742765.1 of uncultured Actinomycetota bacterium. GTDB lineage: Bacteria > Actinomycetota > Actinomycetes > Propionibacteriales > Nocardioidaceae > JANLYC01. The sequence continues at coordinate 1,865,894 of CAVUMY010000001.1, read as the reverse complement.
CCGAGGAGAGCCATGGACGACGCGCCCGACGACCAGCGCCAGGACGACCAGACCTCGCGTATCGGTCACCGCGACCTGACGGCATGGCCCAGCGCCGCCGGTCGGGGCGCTGTCCGGATCACGGCGAAGGCGGTCGCCGGATCTCGACGGTGGCTCGACGATCGGTCGATCCCGGTTGTCGTGCTGCTGGTGACGGCAGGGCTCGGTGTTCTGGTCGCCGGGGTCTTCACCGTGTTGAGTGCCCAGATCTACGAGAGCGTCACCGACAAGGGGGGCGTGGCCGGGTTGGACCGGCCGGTGCTGGACTGGATGGTCGCCCGCCGAAGCGGGGGGCTCGACACCGCGGTCACCTACTACACGCACCTGGGCGGGACGGTGATCATGCCCGTCATCGCCAGCGTGGCTGCAGTGGCGCTGGCCCTGTGGTGGCGGCGGTGGACGCCGATCCTGCTGATGGCCGTCGCGGCGGGTGGCTCGGTGCTGTTGACCGTGATCGGCAAACAGAGCATCGACCGCGCCCGGCCGCCGCAGCGGTTCGCCGTGGCGCCGTTCGAGACGTCACCCTCGTTCCCGAGCGGCCACACCCTCAACAGCTGGGTCATCCTCCTGCTCATTGCCTACCTGATCAGCTGCCGCGTCGAGTCACGTGGCTGGCGGATCACCGTGACGGCCGTCGCCGGGGTACTGGCTGTGGCCATGGGACTGAGCCGGGTGTACCTCGGGCACCACTGGCTCACCGATGTGCTCGTGGGCTGGACGCTCGGCTCGGCCTGGCTGATCGTGGTGGTGACGGGTCACCGGCTCGCGCTGACCATGGCGCGACAACCCCCACAGAGACCTGTGGCTGAAGGTCCGGGCGACACATCGCGCGGACCTTCAGCCACAGGCTGAGTTGGGACGGGTCTACTTCGCCTCGTCGTCGGCGGCGACCAGGTAGTCGCTGGTGGCGACCACGTCGGCGGCCGCATCGGTGGACGGCGCAGCGGCTGCCGCCTGCGCCTGAGCCGCGGCTTCGGCCTGAGCGGCCAGTTCCTCGGGATCGGCGTAGGTGCCGTCGGGCTGCAGGGTCTTGAGCTCGACGACGTTGCCGGAGGCGTCCTTGACGGTGGCCGCCTCGACGATGTGGGCGAGAGCCTTCCCGCGGCGTACCTCGGAGACCATCTCGGGCACGTGGTTGTGCTCCATGATGTGCTTGATGTACTCCTCGGGGCTCTGGCCCGACTGCTGCGCCCGACGCAACAGGTGCTGGGTGAGCTCGCCCTCGTCGACGCCGAGCGCTTCCGCTGTGGCGATCTCGTCGAGGATGAACTGCGCCGCCATCGCGTCGCGGACTCTCTTGTCGAGGTCGGCGGCGAACTCGTCCTCGGTCTGGCCCTCGGACTCGAGGTAGTCGGCCTCGGTCATGCCGGCGTAGGCGAGCTGCTGCTCGATCGAGTCGCGGCGGGACTGCAGCTCGTCGGCGACGGCGGCGTCGGGCAGCGGGATCTCGACCATCGTGAGCAGCTTCTCGAGCACGGCGTCACGTGCGGCGCCGGCCTGCTCGAGCCGGCCGTTGCGGGTCAGCCGGTCACGGAGGTCGGCACGCAGCTCGTCCATCGAGTCGAACTCGGAGGCCTGCTGGGCGAAGTCGTCGTCGAGCTCGGGAAGCTCCTGCTCCTTGACGGCGGTGACCTTGACGGTGACGTCGACGCTCTGATCCTTGAACTCGCCACCGACGAGGGTCGACTCGAACGTCGCCTCGTCGCCGGCGGACATGCCCATCAGAGCATCGTCGAGACCTTCGAGCATGGTGCCGCGGCCGACCTGGTAGCTCATGCCGGTCGCCTGGGCCTCCTCGATGGCCTCGTCGTCCTTGGCAGCGGACAGGTCGATCGTCACGAAGTCGTCCTGACCTGCTGCGCGCTCGACCGGGTTGAGGCTGCCGAACCGCTCGCGGAGGCTCTCCAGCTGCTCGTCGACCTCGTCGTCACCGATCGAGATGTCCTCGACCTCGACCTCGATGCCGTTGTACTCCGGCAGCGTGATCTCGGGCTTGGTGTCGAGCTCGGCGACGAACGTGAGGTCCTTGCCGTCCTCGACGTCGCCGACCTCGAGCTCGGGCTGGCTGAGGGGAACGATGTTGTTGTCCTGCAGCGCCTGGAAGTACAGCTGCGGCAGCGCCTCGTTGACGGCCTCACCGATCACGGCTTCGCGGCCGACCCGTTGGTCGATGACCATCGCGGGAACCTTCCCCTTGCGGAAGCCGGGGATGTTGATCTGCTGCGCGATCTTCTTGTAGGCCGCGTCGAGGCTCGGCTTGAGCTCCTCGAAGGGCACCTCGACGGTGAGCTTGACCCGCGTCGGGTTCAATGTCTCGACGGCGGTCTTCACAGGCGTTTCTCCTTGATACGTGGGGTGATACGGCGGGGACAGCGCCCGGATGCGGCCATGCCAGGGCGCGGGCGGTCTGCTGAGGCAGACGGCCAGCCTATCGGGGCGTTTGCCGGGCGTGAAATCGTCCGCGTCTCCTGTGACGGAGGTGACGCGAGTGCCGCCACTCCTCCACGGTTGGAACGTTCTTGCGGCCGAATCCTTCTTGGGACAGCAAGAACGTTCCAACCGCGAAGACGCGAAGGTGTGTCGGGGCGACAGGACTCGAACCTGCGATCTCCTGCTCCCAAAGCAGGCGCGCTAGCCACTACGCTACGCCCCGGTGTCAGCGGGCCGGTACGGCTCGACTGAACGCCGCATGAGTCTAGGCCATCGACCCACGTCCTCCGACCGGCCGGCGGGTCAGGCGTCAGACCGGTCCGAGGTTGCGGACCAGCCGCATCTCTTCCAGCGGCGTCCCCGCATCGTCCCAGTGGCTGGTGGTTCCGTCCGCTCGCCAGCCGTGCGCGGCGTACCAGCGTCGGCTGCGCTCGTTGGCGCGCAGCACCCACAGGGCCGCGTGACGGGAGCCGTGATCGCGCAACCAGTCAAGAGCCACGTCCTGTACCGCTCCCCCGGCTCCGCGCCCCTGCGACTTCGCCTCCGTGTAGAGCGCGTACACCTCGCCCCACGCGGTCACGTCCTCGGTGGGGTCGGCGTCCTGCTGCGGTCGGTAGGGGCCGACGATCGCGTAAGCGGCGACGTGGCCATCCACCTCAGCCACCCAGGACGAGATACCCGGACGGTCCGCTGTCAGCCGCTCCTGCCATCGGTTCTCGAAGTCGTGCACGTCGAGTCCGTCGAGGTACGCCGCTGGGACGATGCCGGCATACGCAGTCCGCCAGGTGTCGACGTTGATGCGGGCCAGCCGGGGCACGTCGTCGGGGCCAGCACGTCGTACGAGCACGGTCACGCCGAAATCGTCTCAGCAGGTTGGGTGCGTTGGCATCCCGAACCGTCGACTGCAGGCCCGAATTCGCCCGGTCAGGTCACGCCATGGCACCATAGACGCCGCGCCGGGTATGCCGCGCGGCGCACGCGGGTGTAGCTCAATGGTAGAGCCCCAGCCTTCCAAGCTGGCCATGCCGGTTCGATCCCGGTCACCCGCTCCACCTTTGCCCAGTTCACACGCAGCCGACCCCGCAGGACCCGTCGAAGCAGTTCGCGACGCGGTTGGAACGTTTTGGCAGCGCGGGACCTGACACCCATGCAAGAGCGTCCCAACCGGGGAGCGGTTCGCCCCAGATGCGGTGAAGTATCCGGATCGATAACGTCGGAGTCGATCGCACCCACTCCGACGTCCGCGCGCTCCAAGACCACGGCCGCAGACGTCGCGCACCTGGCGGAGGTACACATGACCGTTCAGCTGGCTCGCCCCTTCTTGTCCCGAGGCCGCGTCTTGCTCGCCCTGACGGCCCTGGCCGTGTCGAGCACCGGCCTGGTGGTGACAGACAGGACCGTCGCCTCGGCCGACACACCTCCGTCGGGGCCGGCGCAGCACTCGGCGCAGCCGGCGCCGCCGGCGTACCGGAATCCCGACCTCCCGGTCAGGGAGCGCGTGGCTGACCTGCTCTCCCGGATGACCCTCGAGGAAAAGGTCGGGCAGATGACCCAGACCGAGCGCTTCCAGGTGTTCGACGCCGCGACGCCGATCACGACGTGGAAGCTCGGGAGCCTCCTGTCCGGCGGCGGCTCCACCCCGCCCGGCAACACTCCACAGGCCTGGGCCGACATGGTCGACAGGTTCCAGCGCGCCGCCCTCGACACCCGGCTCGGCATCCCGTTGCTGTACGGCGTCGACTCCGTCCACGGACACGGCAACCTCCAGGGGGCCACCGTCTTCCCGCACAACATCGGCCTCGGCGCCACCCGCGACCCACGGCTGGTCGAGCAGATCGGGCACATCACGGCCGAGGAGACGCGCGCGACCGGACCGCAGTGGGCGTTCGCGCCCTGCATCTGCGTGGCGCGCGATGACCGATGGGGACGTACCTACGAGAGCTTCGGCGAGTCACCCCGCCTGGTAGCGCGGATGGAGACCATCATCGACGGACTTCAGGGGCGACCCGGCAAGCTGGACGACCCCGACCATGTCCTCGCGACGGCCAAGCACTTCGCCGGCGACGGGCTCACTCGCTACGGCACCGGCAGCGGGGACTACCCGATCGACCAGGGCATCGACATCGTCACCCGTCATGAGTTCGCGCGCCTGGCCCTCGCCCCGTATCGGCCCGCCGTACGCGTCCACGACGTCGGCTCGGTCATGCCGTCGTACTCCAGTGTCGACTGGAAGGGCGACGGTGTCGGCAACCCGATCAAGATGCATGCCAACCGCCAGCTCATCACCGGAGTCCTCAAGCACGCGATGAGGTTCCACGGGATCGTGGTCAGCGACTGGGAAGGCATTCACCAGATTCCTGGCGACTGGTCAAGCCAGGTGCGCACAGGCGTCAACGCCGGCATCGACATGTTCATGGAGCCGAACTCCTACCAGGATTTCATCACCACGCTGATCGACGAGGTCCACTCCGGTCAGGTGTCGATGCGGCGCATCGATGACGCCGTCTCACGCATCCTCGCGGCGAAGTTCGAGCTCGGGTTGTTCGAGCACCCGTTCACCGATCGGCGTCACATCGACGACATCGGGAGCCCTGCCCATCGAGCCGTTGCCCGACGGGCCGTCGCGGAATCGCAGGTCCTGCTGAAGAACCAGCACGCAACACTCCCCCTCGACGCGCCGCAGTCGATCTACGTGGCCGGGTCCAACGCCGACAACATCGGGAACCAGGCCGGCGGCTGGACGCTGACCTGGCAAGGCGGCTCGACCAACACGTTCCCCGGCACGACCATCCTCGACGGAGTCAAGGCTGCCGCCGGACCCGGAGCCGACGTCACCTACAGCGAGGACGCGTCAACGCCGGTGCCCACCAACTCCGTCGGCATCGTCGTGGTCGGTGAGACGCCGTACGCCGAAGGCTTCGGCGACGTCAACGGACCGCGCTGGGCATACGACCCGGGCGACAACGGGGTACCTCGCCCGGAGAAGACCATGAAGCTCTCGGCCGCCGACAGGCACGCCGTCGACGATGTCTGCGCACGGGCATCGTCCTGCGTCGTCGTCATCGTGTCCGGTCGCCCCCTCGTCATCGCACCGGAACGAGTTGCGCGGATCGATGCGCTCGTCGCTGGGTGGCTTCCGGGCAGCGAAGGAGCCGGCGTCGCGGACACGCTCTTCGGCAAGCGCCCCTTCACGGGTCGCCTGCCCGTGTCATGGCCCCGGTCGGTCGCGCAGGAGCCCATCAACGTCGGCGACCGTCACTACAACCCACTGTTCCGGTTCGGCTTCGGCCTACGAACCGCCGGGCACGGCTGACCGCTCCCCCCCGGATGACCCGGCGGTGGTGGCCCGCTCGTGGTGAGCGTGATGGCGCACCACCGCGACCGGAACCTGCGCCCTCGCGACCAGCTGGCGGGTCACGTCCCCGACCGCATCGGGGTCGTCGTGAGCCGCGTTCCCCACCACGAGCAGCGCGGCGTCCGTTGCGTGCCGGAGCAGCGCATCGACCGGCCACCCACTCTCGACCACGCGTTCGACGGGCACGTCCGGGTACGCCGTGATCAGGTCGGCCACGGCCACGTCGAGGATCTCGTTGGCCTCCTGGTCGCGCAGGAACCAGGGGCCGTGGCCTTCCGGGCCGTGGATCGGCCAGGCGCGAACCAGGATGACGCGCGACTTACGCCGAGCCGCCACGACGAACGCGAAGCGCAGGGCCTCGTGGGAGTGCTGAGACTCGGCGATCCCGACGACGACCGTGGTCGTTCCGCCTGACGTCACATCGGGCGGCACGACCACGACTGGACACGTGGCCGTGGGGACGAGCCCCAGCACCAGACTGCTGGGCTGAGGTTCGTCGACATCGGGCAACGTGCGTCGTCCCACGGCGATGACGCTGGCTCCGCGAGACGCTTCCGCGAGAACGCCAGACGGTCTGCCTTCAGTCAGGACGACGTCGATCGGTGCATCCGTGCGTCGGCGCAGATACTGGGCCGCCTCGCGCAGGATCCGGTAGCCGTCGTCCTTCATCGCGGCTGCCGCAAAGGACTCGTCTGCCGTCGCTTCAGGGAGCGGTCGGAAGGCGTGGATCAGGCGCAGACCGCATCCCAGCTCCGCTGCCGCCACGGCCGCGTACTCACAGGCGCGGAGCGCTGCCCTGCTGCCGTCCACGCCCACGACAACGGGACGCACCATCGGTTGCTGCACCATCACGATCGCCTCCTGCGGCCGATCCGCACGGACGGCCAGGTTCCAGCCTGCGCGGTCCGATCGCCCGGACAGAAGGGGCTTAGGTCTCGTTCGACGGGACTTCTGCTCCGAACGGGATGGTTGGGCGGCGGCCGGTGCGAGTCCTAGCCGGACTGGCCACCGTCCACATGGCGGAGCGCCTCGAGCACGGCAAGCACGCGCCGATGGTCGGTGGGTTCGTCGTGCAGCCCGAGCTTGCTGAAGATGTTCGCGATGTGGCTCTCGACTGTCTTGATCGAGACCACGAGGCGTTGGGCGATGGCGGCGTTCGACCTGCCCTCCGCGATCAACGTGAGCACGTCGCGTTCTCGGTCGGACAGCGCGTGCACCGGGCTGCGGTGGTCATGAGCCCGCATCAGACTTCTGACGATGTGCGGGTCGAGCACGGTGCCACCCGCAGCGACCGTGTCCAGCGCCTGCGTGAGCACCGCCACGTCCACGACACGGTCCTTGAGCAGGTAGCCGAAATGTGCCGCGTGCCGCTCGAGCAGCTGGGCGGCGAAGTGCGTCTCGACCGCTTGCGACAACAGCAGGATGCCGAGATCCGGATAGGTCGCCCGCAGTTCGATGGCAGCGGCGGCGCCCTCGTGAGTGAATGTCGGCGGCATCCGGATGTCGACGACGGCGACGTCGGGACGGTGCGCCCGGACAGCCTCAGCGAGCGCCGACGCATCGGCCACGGTCGCGCACACCTCGACGCCCGATTCCGTGAGCAACCGAGCAAGGCCCTCCCGCAGGAGGGCTGAGTCGTCGGCGATCACGACACGCATGGCAGGGTCGCCTCGATGATCGTCCCGTGCGGCTGGTTCTCGCGGACCTGCAGCTTCCCGTCCATGGCCGCGACCCGATCCGCAAGACCCTGCAACCCTCGGCCCTGCGGTTGGGCGTCCCCCACCCCGCAGTCGGCCACCGCCACGTGTATGCCGGCTGGCACGGCCCGGACGGCGATAGCCACCTCGTCGACACCGGCGTGCTTGACGGCGTTCGCGACCGCCTCGGAGATGACGAACCAGGCGGCGCCCTCGACGCCAGACGGAAGTCGCTCATCCACCACGTCATAGGTGATGGTCAGCGGGATCCGGCCGGCCAGATCGACCACAGCCGCCAGGAGGCCACCACCGGTGAGGGCGGCCGGATGAAGACCCGCGGCGAGGTCTCGCAGCTCCTGGACGGTGAGGCCGAGGTCGGCCACCGCGCGGTCGATCTCCGCGCGAAGCACGTCGGGACGCCCGTTGACCTGAGCCGACTGGAGCTGGAGGGCGATCGCCAGCAGTCGCTGCTGGGCGCCGTCGTGCAGGTCACGCTCGATCCGCCCTCGCTCCTCGAGCTGCGCGCGGGCAAGCCTCGACCTGGACTCGCTGATCAGCTCCAGCTGCTGAGCAAGCTGCGCTCGCAGGGCCACGTTGTCGATCTCTGCCGCCGCCTCGCGCGCGACCGAGTCGACCACGCGGCGATCGGTGAGCTGGCTGTCGAATTCGATCCTGGCGGTTAGTTGACCGTGCCGACTCACGTCGACGGCACCGAGGGCAGGGATGACTCCCCGCCCGTCAGAGGTCACCCAGGCATCAGCTTCAGTCGGGTAGAGCACGCGTGCCGTGGGGTCGTGCAGCGCCCGAACGAGCAGCTGGTCGAGGTCCGGCGCCACCTCGGCCAAACCGTTTCGGACGGTCTCGACCGCGTCGAACTCTGTGCGGTTGACCCGGCGCCCGACCGCCCGGCGACTCCAGACGTAGGAGATCCGCGCCGCCCCGGCACCAGCCAGGGTCGCCAGGATCGTCGGGACCTGTGAGCCCGGGTCGATCGGTGTGGTCCTGCTGATGACCACGACGACGACAAGGAAGATCACGATGACCGACGCCGACGCCAGGGCGTAGGCGGCGGAGTCCGTCACCACTCGCTCGACGTCGTACAGCCGGTACCGCAGCACCGACAGTGCTGCTCCGGCCGCCAGTGCCACGATCGCCGCACTCATGAGGTAACCCGCCGCGTCGTCGTGACCCGCGTACGAAACCGCGAAGGACGCAACGACGCACGGCGCCAGGGGCAGTGCGCCGGCCACGAGCCACAACAACTGCTGTCGAAGCTCGCCCTGTGCACGACGCCAGCTACGGACCAGTCCGACCGCAGACGCGATCAGGCACAGACCTGTGACGATGATGGAGCCCGACGCCACGACCGCCACCGGCCCGCTGAGCGACTCGACCGCCCAGGGACTGCGGAGGCGGTCGTAGGGCGAGCCCAGTGCAGTCGACCGAAGGAGAGCTCCTCCCTGGTACCCGACCCCCGCTGCGATCGTGATCGCGGGCAGCCTGCGCCGAAATCGGGTGCGCGCCACCTGATCGGCGGGGGTGAACTGCAAGGCCAACGCCAGGAACACGAACCACCACACGTAGCTCGTGTCCCCCAACGTCGCCCACAAGGCCCCGGCTGGCAGGTCAGAACGCGAGGTCAGCGCGCGCTCGGCGTACGTATCGCACCAACCGCTCCACGCCAGGGCGGTCCCGAGACCGAGGAAGGCCCAGCCGGCCGGCTGGCCGACGGCCCGCCCCGTCAGCACCACACCGACCAGCCAGCATGCGACCGTCGCGACGAGGAAGGGGACATCACCTGCACTGAGGAGTGGCCCGGCTGAAGCGTCTCGAGAGCCGAGCAGGACGCCGGGGGCTACCAGCAGCCCAGGCGCCAAGGGCCACGTCAATGCCCTGCCCAGCACGCGTGCCTTCGGCCTCATTCGCCCATCGTGGCAGGCCAGGACCCCTGAGCACTCAGGGTCAGCCCTGATTCGAAGACCGGTGCCTGCTCCGTCGCGTCGTCGCCGTCATGCCGCGACGCTGGACTGACAGTCCTCCACACCACAAGGAGCTCACCATGTCTGCCACGCAAACCCGCCCCCCCACCGACGTCGCCACCCGCACATCGTCCTCGGCCCGCACCGTTGCGGCCATCGCGGCCGTGCTGTTCGGAATCGCTCTCTTCATGACGGTGGCCAGCGTCGACGTTCCGCACGAGCCGACGGACGCCGAGCTCCTGCAGTGGTGGCAGCAGTCGGGCAACCGCAAGTCGGGTCTCATCTCCGGGATGTCGGCCATCGCTGCCGCCATCTTCTTGCCGATCGTCCTGAACCACCTCCGCACGCTGAGCCGAGCAGCGAAGGCGCCACAGTGGTTGGCCTTCGCGCGCTCCATGGGGGCCGCCGTGACCGCGGTCTGGCTGGTGACAGGAGCCGCCCGCGCGGTGGTCAGCCACCTCGTGGACGTCATGAACGAGCCGCTGCCAGGCGTTGACGTGCTTCGGCTGGCCACCGCGCTCAACTACACGTTGCTCGGGGTTTCGGGAACGACGGTGCTGGCCCTGTGCATGCTCGCGGTGTCCGTGCTCGTGCTGCGCACTCAGGCACTCGGTCGCTGGGTCGGATACGTGGGACTGGTCTGCGGCGCGATCAGCATGATCGCTGCGTTGGCCCAGCTCGGCGGCTTCGCGACCCCGGTCGAGATCCTCTGGTCGTTCTGCCTCGCGGTCGCCATCTACCGTCAGCCCGCCGCTTGAGCGGATCTCAGGGGATTCGGATGTCGGGGTTGCGCCGCGGCGGCGGCGCGCTCCGTCTCCGGCAGCTCGGCCTCGCGGACGGGGACCACGAGGCTCCAGTGGTTGCCCACCGGACAGCGCTGCAGCCTGAACCACCCCAGCCGGACACTCTTGAACGACGCCCCGGGCACGCAGATGGTCGTGAACAGGTGGCCCTGCCGGCACCGGACGGTGACCCGGCCTCCCCGTCGGTAACCGAGTCGACGCGCAACCGCGGTTCCGGCCGCGATCATCACGACCACCACTCCAAGCGGACCCATCGACTTCCATGACATGTCTCCATGATGGCGGCTGCCACGCCGCGGACAAGGGCCGTTGCACCTGTTCGTGGACCGGGCATGCGTGGAGTCGACGGCGGGCAGTCTCGGGAGCGTGCCGCCTCGCAGTACGCTCCCGACAGGCCAGGGCAACGCGCCGCCGACGTCGCTGCGGGAGGAATGTATGAGGGACACGATCGACACGCTCTTCGTCGGTGGATCCGTGTTCCATCCGGGCGCGGCTTCGTCCGTGCGTGCCGACCTGGCCGTTCTCGAGGGCTGCATCGCGGCCGTGGCGGCTCCCGGCGAGCTCCGCCACCTGACCTCCGCGGTCACCGAGGTCGTCGACCTGACCGGACAGTTGCTCATCCCCGGCTTCCAGGACGCCCATGTCCATCCGGTGATGGGTGGACTGGCGATGCTCCGGTGCGAGCTGCACGGCACTACCTCGGCTCAGCAATGCCTCGACATCGTGGCCGCGTACGCCGCCAGCCATCCCGACGAGGCGTGGATCGTCGGCGGCGGCTGGTCGATGGAGTTCTTCCCTGGGGGCACTCCGACTCGCACGGCATTGGACTCCGTGGTGAGCGACCGCCCCGTCTACCTGACCAACAGGGACGGCCACGGCACGTGGGTGAACACGAAGGCGCTCGAGCTCGCGGGTGTCGATGCCTCGACGCGCGATCCCGCCGACGGCCGCATCGAGAGGGACCCCGAGGGAACTCCGTCAGGCACCCTGCACGAGGGCGCTGAGGCGCTGGTGGGACGGCTACTCCCCGAGACGAGCGCTGGCGAGCTGCTGGCCGGGCTGCTCAAGGGGCAGGAAGTGCTGCTCTCGCTCGGCATCACGTCGTGGCAGGACGCCGCGGTCGGCGGCCTCTTCGGCGGTTCGGACATCCTGCCCACCTACGTCGAGGCAGCGCGGTCCGGTCAGCTGAAGGCGCGCGTGATCGGCGCCCTGTGGTGGGAACGTGACCGCGGTGCCGACCAGATCCCGGAGCTCATCGAACGCAGGGCCCGCGGACGAGAGGGCCGCTTCTCCGCCACCAGCGTGAAGATCATGCAGGACGGCGTGGCCGAGAACTTCACCGCCGGCATGCTCGAGCCCTACCTCGACGGCAGCGGGCACACCAGCGAGAACGTCGGGCTCAGCTTCGTGGATCCGATGGCGCTTCGTGACCACGTCACCCGCCTCGACGCGGAGGGGTTCCAGGTGCACTTCCATGCGCTGGGTGACCGTGCCGTCCGGGAGGCCCTCGACGCGATCGAGGCAGCACGCGCCGCCAACGGGCCGACTGACGGACGCCATCACCTGGCGCACCTCCAGGTCGTGCACCCCGAGGACATCCCTCGATTCGCACAACTCGGCGCGGTGGCCAACATCCAGCCGTTGTGGGCGGCCCACGAGCCCCAGATGGACGAGCTGACGATCCCGTTCCTGGGCGATCGGCGCGCCTCATGGCAGTACCCGTTCGGTGACCTGCTGCGCAGCGGTGCGCGGGTCGCGGCCGGGAGTGACTGGTCGGTCAGCAGCCCGGACCCGCTGCAAGGCATCCACGTTGCCGTCAACCGCGTGGCGCCCGGCACCGACAACGAGCCCTTGTACGCACACAACCGGATCTCGTTGGCGGAGGCGATGACCGCCTACACCGCCGGGAGTGCCTACGTGAACCATCAGGACGACGTCACCGGCCGGCTCGACGTCGGTCAGTTCGCTGACCTCGCCATCCTCGACCACGACCCCTTCACGGCGCCGCCGGAGGACATCGCCCACACGCGGGTCGTCTCGACGTATGTCGAGGGCGACCTCATCTACGAAGCCCGCTGATCGCGCGCCGGTGCGCCGGCTCGATGTCTCTGGTTCCCATCGCCGATGGCAGCCTCGAGAAGATGTGGTCCAGGTAGTCGGACACATGGCTCCCAGCTGGCTCACTCACCTCGGATCCGTGGGTGCTGTTCCCCATCGTCGCGCGGAGCCAGCCCGACCACGAGCAGGCCGATCCCGAGGGAGGTGAGGAGTGCGAAGGTCGAACCGTTGCCCTCGAGCCAGTTCGTCGACCGGCCGAACTGAGCCAGCTGAAGGAGCCCGGCCACCACATAGGCAGCACCGGCGACGACGACAACCTGCCGTCGCGCCGCCAGGCCGCCCGCCAACGCGACCAGGCCCAGCAGGGGAAAGACCAGCAGCGCCGGCCCGGTGACCTTGACGAAGTTGTTGTTCGAGCTCGTGGTCAGGGAGAAGACCAGGCTGGCGACACCGCCGGCACCGAGGACGGTGGCCGCCCGATCGAGCGAGTGACGCGTCACGCCAGTCATGACACCCTCATCAGAGCGCGTGACAGGCGACTGTCGGACGTGCGCCAGATCGGTCGCATCACGGAGTCGAGACCGTAGTAGCGGCCGGCGGCCGTCGCGAGCAGCGCTGCGTGGGCGAGGAACATCAGGTAGTACGACCACTCCCACTCGTGCGGTGCGTTCAGAACCGACATCGTGATGGCCAGGGTCTGGCCCATCCCCACGAGTGCCCAGAACCTCGTGGCCAGACCGATGAGCAGGAACGCCCCGATCGACGCCTCCAGCAGGAGGGTCATCCAGGCGAAGAAGGTGAAGTTCGGGAGCACCAGGTGTTCGACGACCCAGGTGAACGGTCGGACCACGGGGTAGTCGACAGCGTAGTTCGTGAACTTTCGCAGCGATCCGAAATTGGGCGGCGCCTTCCACCCGACGTTCTCGATCCACAAGATCGCGACGCCGATCCGGAGGAAGGCAAGCAGCAGCTTCGTGCTGCGCGAGTCCAGGGCCGGATCTGTCGCGGCATCGCCGCGGTCGACCTGTGTCGTCATTGCCGTCCCTCCGTCAGAGGTGTAACTCCCTCAGCCTAGGTCTCTCATGCCGCGGAAGCCGGTTGCGGTCGAGAACGTCACCGTTGCGTAAGACTGCTCCGTGACCGCACAGGTCGAACCCGAGAGGTCGCGCCCGACCTGTGACGAGAACTGCGCACGTCCGGCGAGGTGTCGGATAATCTCCTGGAGAGGCACCACCGACTGCCCAGCATGACTCCGAACAAGGGCGGCCGGGGCGTAGGCTCTGCCTGAGGATCCGCCACCAAAAGGGCACCACGGACAGATCAGCAACAGTCGACGAGGGACAAGGACGACGATGACGAGCAACACCAACCGTGCACTGAACGCTGACGACCTGGAGCGATTCGCCAAGCAGTTCGAGTCCAACGCCGCCTATCGGCTGGCTCAGAACGCCGTCACCACGACGAGTCTCGAGGACATCGCACTGGACCGCTCCGTGGTCACCCGGATGGCGACATCGATGTCCACGCTCCTCGACGACTGGGAGGCCACCAACCAGAAGCAGAGCGGTCGCTGCTGGCTCTTCGCCGGTCTCAACTTGCTGCGCGCGGGCGCCGCCAAGGCGATGGACATCAAGGACTTCGAGTTCTCCCAGAACTACCTTCTGTACTGGGACAAGCTCGAGAAGGCGAACTTCTGGCTGGAGGCGATCATCGAGACCGCCGACCGTGAGGTCGACGACCGCACGGTCGCCCACCTGCTCGCGAACCCTGCCGAGGACGGCGGGCAGTGGAACATGTTCGTCGCGCTGATCCGTAAGCACGGACTGGTCCCGAAGGCTGCCATGCCCGAGACCCACTCGTCCTCCAAGACGTCCAGCATGAACCGCACGATCAGCGAGCTCCTCCGCCGCGCCGCTCGCGACCTCCGCCAGCAGGCAGCCAACGGTGCGTCTCAGGAACAGCTCCGCGAAGTCAAGCTGAGCGCCGTCGAGGCGATGCACCGCGTCCTCTGCATCCACCTCGGTACGCCACCGACCACCGTGCAGTGGCAGTGGAACGACAAGGAGAAGGTCTTCCACCGCGACGACGCCGTGTCACCGCAGGAGTTCGCCCAGAAGTACGCCGGCCTTCCCCTCGACGACTATGTCTCCATCGTCCACGACCCCCGTGAGTCCAGCGAGGTAGGCCGCACCTACACCGTGGAGTACCTCGGCAACGTCGTGGGCGAGCCGCCGGTGGTCTACCTCAACGTCTCGATGCAGCTCATCCGCGACCTCAGCATGGCGGCGCTACGTGACGGCGAGCCGGTCTGGTTCGGATGCGACACCGGCAAGATGGCCCACATGGAGCTCGGGTACTGGGACGAGCGCCTGTTCGACTACGAGGCCGTGTACGACGTCGACCTGTCCCTGGACAAGTCCGACCGCCTGCTGCACCACGACACCCTGATGACCCACGCCATGCTCTTCACCGGCGTCGATGTCGTGACCGGACCGGGCGGGGTCGAGGCTCCGCGGCGCTGGCGGGTCGAGAACAGCTGGGGCACCGACAAGGCGGACAAGGGCTTCTGGACCATGAACGACAACTGGTTCGGTGAGCACGTCTTCGAGGTTGCCGTTCGGCGCTCGGCGTTGCCGGCCGACCTGCAGGAGGCACTCGACCAGGAGCCCGTCGTGCTGCCCGCCTGGGACCCCATGGGTGCGCTCGCCCGCGGCTGACCGTGCGCTGACCCTGGTTTGTCGGCGTGGCTGACTAGGTTTCCTCCCATGGCACTGAACTTCCAGGTCACGTTCGACTCCACCGATCCGCACACGCTCGCCGACTGGTGGGCCGACGCCCTCGGCTGGGAGGTCGAGCCCTCCGACGAGGGCTTCATCCGCGACATGATCGCCCAGGGTCACGCCACCGATGACGACACCGGCACGCACCGGGGTGTCCTCGTGTGGAAGACCGGCGCGGCCATCCGGCACCCCGACCCCGATGCCAGGCCCGGGGCCCGGATCCTCTTCCAGCAGGTGCCCGAGGCCAAGACGGTCAAGAACCGCTTACACCTCGACGTACGCCTCGCTGGTGCCGACCTCGAGTCGGCGGTGTCGCGACTCACCGACCGCGGAGCCGCGGTGCTCCATCACGGCCGGCAAGGACCGCACACGTGGATCACGTTGGCCGACCCCGAAGGCAACGAGTTCTGCCTCAGCTGACCACACACGGTCGAGCGTGTCTGCATCAGCGGCGGTGCAGGAGCAGAAGTGCGCGGTCGTCGCCCTCGGACTCGACGCTGGCGACGAGCTGGTCGGCACCGTGCATGAAGCCGTGCTGGACGAGTCGTTCGGCTTCACCGAGCAGCTTGTCGATCCCGTAGGTGATGTCCTGCTTGGGGGTCTCGACCAGGCCGTCGGTGTACAACAGCAGCGCATCGCCGGGCATCATACGACCCCGATGTGCCGTGAAGTCGGCCCCGCTCACGACGCCCAGCACCGGCCCGTCGGTCCAGTGCACCGCCCACCGTCCCGAGCCCGCGTGGAACTGCAGCGCCGGCGGATGGCCCGCCGTCCGCACCTCGAACACGCCGTTGCGCAGGTTGATCGACAGATGCACGGCCGTGGCGAAACCCTCGCTCCACTCCTGCCGCATCAGGTACTCGTTGGCTGCCGGCAGGAACTGCTCCTGGGCCAGCGAGCCGAGCAGTCCACCGAAGGCACCGGACAGCAGCAGCGCGCGCGACCCGGCGCTGACCCCCTTGCCCGAGACGTCGACGACGGCCACCTCGAGGATGTCTCCGTCGAGTGACTTGGCCGCCACGATGAAGTCGCCGGCGAACGACGCTCCCCCGGCCGACCGCATCACCGCCTCGGCGTACCACGACCTGGGCAATGCCGGCAGCTGGCTCTGGCTGGCGAGCCGGTCGCGCAGGTCGATCAGCATCGACTCTCCCCGCGTCGATGCGACCCCCAGTCGCTGCCGGTCCCGGGCATACCAGAGGACCAGCAGCATCACGAGTGCGATCACGCAGAGAGCGCCGAATCGGAGCTTCGTCAGGGGATCGACGAAAAGTAGCGAGGCAGTCACGGAGCCGACGACGACGACGTAGAGAAGCAGCAAGCGGCCGAGCGACAGCACGCGCACTGACAGCACGACCGGAAGCACGAAACCGGTCAGCGGCCACCAGTCAGGGATGGCGGCGAGCAACAGCGTGTTGAGTACCGACACCGTGCTGAGAAGCACCAACCAGGCGGTCTCGGCCTCTCGCAAGGCACGAGCGACGGCACCGCGGACGCGGCGGACCACCCGCGCAAGCGGGCTCCGCGTCAGTCGAACGGCTCGTGGGGTGCTTGCCACGGTCAGACAGTAACTAACCGGTAGGTTTCACGGACCTGAACCCCGAAGGTGGTGGGCAGGCTCCGCCGGGACCGCGTCAGCAGGCCTGGCTCGTCCATGCGTGTCATCGGCGGCGCTGGCAGGTCGGGCACCAGAACAGGTTGCGGCCCTCCAGGACCTTCGTCTTGACGACCGATCCGCAGACGAAGCAGGCCTGTCCGTGGCGGCGGTAGACGTAGACCTCTCCGCCGTGGTCGTCCACGCGCGCGTCCCGGCCCATCGCCTCGGGCTCGTGCTCCGGGCGGACCGTGTCGATGCGACCGGTCTGTACGCCGTACTCCATCAGATCGACGAGGTCAGCCCAGATCGCGTCCCAGCGACGCCGCGTCACCTTGACCCCGGGCGTGAGCGGGTTCAGCCGAGCCCTGAACAGCGCTTCGGCCCGGTAGACGTTTCCGACGCCGGCGAGAACATCTTGCTGCATGAGCAGGGCCCCGATCGACTTCCTGCTCTTGTGGATGCGATGGAACGCCTTGTCCGGGTCGGCGTCGGCCCGCAGCGGGTCGGGTCCGAGCTTGGCGAGGAGGGTCCGCATCGTGTTCTCCGACACCAGCTCACACGTGATGGCGCCGCGCAGGTCCGCGTAGGCTGCCGCGCCGACGATGCGCACCCGAACCGCGCCGACGGCCGGCGGCGCGGGCCCGTCCTCGATCGTGAAAGCGCCGATCAGCCCGAGGTGGATGTGCAGAATCGTCAACGCACCCGCGTCGTCGGCAGCGTCCGGCCCCAGGTCGAAGCGTACGAAGAGGTGCTTGCCGGCGGACTCGGCGATCTCGAGCGCACGGCCGTCGAGCAGGGCGGCTTCGTCACGGAACCTGCCCTGCGGGCTCGTCACTTCGACGACCTGACCACCGAAGGCGCTGCTCAGGTCCGCAGCAAGCCGAAAAAGCGTGTGCCCCTCCGGCATCAGAGGGTGGGGTCGCTCGTCGGGCTGCCCTGGTCGGTGACCGGGGTGGGCGGGAGCACTCCGGTGGCTTCGTAGCCGGAAAGCAGACCGATGCGGCGTACGTGCCGCTCCTCGCCGGTGAACGCCGTGCTGAGAAACACCTCGACGAACCTGGTCGCCTCCTCGACCGGATGCATCCGCGCCCCCACCGACACCACGTTGGCGTCGTTGTGCAGGCGGGCGAGCTCGGCCGTCTCGTCGGACCAGGCCAACGCAGCGCGAACGCCACGCACCTTGTTGGCCGCGATCTGCTCGCCGTTGCCCGAACCGCCGATCACGATGCCGAGGCTGCCGGGGTCGTCCACGACGGACTGCGCCGCCCGCAGACAGAACGGGGGGTAGTCGTCCTCGGCGTCGTATTCGTAGGGGCCGTGGTCGACCGGCGCGTGACCATGGTCGGAGAGCCAGGCGACGAGGTGGTCCTTCAGCTCGAGCCCGGCGTGGTCCGAGCCCAGATGAACACGCATGGCGCCGATCCTGTCAGACGGGCCGCCCGCGCCAGCAAGGTGCTCGGACTGCGTCATCGAGCCGCGCGCCCGGTCGCCCGGACCACTCCGTCCAGGAACCCGGCAAGCTGTCCGACCGCGACGTCTGAGGCATCGAAGAGCTCCGGCCAACGCCAGAAGCCGTGGATCATGCCCAGGAAACGCACAGCGGTCACCGGGACCTGCGCTGCCGCGAGCCGCTCGGCCAACCGCTCACCCTCGTCACGCAATGGGTCGTGCTCAGCGGTCAGCACCAGCGTGGGTGGCAGGCCCCGCAGGTCGGCCGTCAGCGGATGCAGCTCCTCGTTCGACAGGTCGGAACCGGTGAAGCGCTGCCAGTACCAGTCCATCTCTGCCGCGGTCAGCCCGCCCGTCTCGGTGCGGTACGACGGCTGGGCACCTCGGGGATCCACACAGGGATAGACGAGGCCGATCGCGGCGAGTCCCGGATTGCGGCGGGCAGCCACCAGAGCCAGCTGCCCTCCGGCGCTGTCACCGACCACAGCGACACGCGACGTGTCGACGTCGAGTGCTCCACCCTGGTCGCCGAACCAGGCGAGCACAGCGTCAACGTCTTCGCTTGCCGCCGGGTAAACGTGCTCGGGCGCCCGGCGGTAGTCGACAGCAAGCACCGCCCAGCCGGTTCGGTTGGCCACCCGACGCCAGTGCGCGTCGTGGGTGTCGAGCTCGCCGAGCACCCAGCCACCCCCGTGCAGCGCTACCAGGAGAGGGGCCCCGGGCCGTGGGCGGTACAGCCGGCAGGGGACGCCGTCCGCATCCACCTCGACCACGGTGTCGACCTGCTCGCGTTCGTCGAGACGGGCTACGGCGAGCGCCTGCGCTCTGCGCACCTCGAGGTCGAACCCCGGCTCGCCTGGCCTCGGGTCCAGCGTCCAGAGCGCCATCGCGCGCTCAGCCTGTGGATGCAGCATCGGCGTCAGTCGAACGTCGGGCCCACGAGGCGGGACCGTTTCAGCTCGTAGAAACCCTCGACGCTCCCCAGCAGACGAAACCCGTCCCAGAGCCGGCCGGCATCCTCGCCTCGCGGGATCGGCGTCACGACCGGACCGAAGAACGCAGACCCCTCAGTGGCGATGACGGGCGTACCGACGTCGTCGCCCACCTGGTCCACGGCGGCTTGATGCGACTTGCGCACCGCATCGTCGAACTCGGTGGAGTCCAGCGCGTCGACGAGATCGACGTCGAGACCCGCGGCTGTGAGCGCCTCCGCGATCGTGGCGACGTCCCGCTCGCGACCCTCGTCGTGGAAGCGGGTTCCCAGCTCGGTGTAGAGCCGGTCGAGAACGTCCGGATCCTTCTCGCCGTGGCGGTCCAGAGCCGCCTCGAGGACGCGCACCGGGCCGAGGGCGGAGGCCAGGAAGGACTGGTAGCCATCGCTGACGTCTTGCTTGTCTTCGTTGAGCACCGCGAGGCTCATCACGTGCCAGGAGACGACGATGTCGCGCACCTTCTCCGCCTCCTTGATCCAACGGGAGGTGATCCATGCCCACGGACAGGCCGGGTCGAACCAGAAGTCGACGGGGGTCTGTTCGCGCGAGCGATTTGCGGTGGTGGTGGCTGTCGCTGGTGCGGTCGACATGAGTCTCCTCAGCTCTACGGGTAACCCGGCCCGGGTGGGGGCTCGAGGGAGTTCTCTCAACTTGGTTGCAACTGCCACGCCCGATTCTTCATTCCCCATCCGTCATGCAAAGATTGCCCCCATGCCTGGGATCAATCTCACTCGGGACGAAGCCGCCGAGCGTGCGCGTCTCCTCCATGTTTCGACGTATGACATCACGCTCGACCTGACCACGTCAGACACCACGTTCGGATCGACCACGGTGATCCGCTTCTCCTGCCGTGAGCCCGGCGCAGCGACGTTCGCCGACCTGGTGGGCGCACAGGTGCACGAGATCACCTTGAACGGTCGGATGATCGACCCGGCGGCATACGTCGACAGCCGCATCCCGCTCGACGACCTGCAGGCCGACAACGAGCTCCGCGTGGTCGCCGAGTGCCGCTACAGCCACACCGGCGAGGGCCTGCACCGTTTCGTCGACCCCGCCGACAAGCTCGTCTATCTCTACACCCAGTTCGAGGTGCCGGACGCCCGCCGCGTCTACACCACGTTCGAGCAGCCCGACCTCAAGAGCGAGTTCGTCTTCCACGTGACGGCTCCCTCCCACTGGCAGGTGGTCTCCAACTCGCCCACGCCCGAACCGGAGGACCTCGGGCTCGGGAAGTCCGTGTGGCACTTCGAGCCGACCAAGCGCATGTCCACCTACATCACCGCGCTCGTGGCCGGTGAGTACGCCGTGGTCCGCGACACCTACCGCGGCAAGCGCGGCGAGATCCCGCTTGGCATCTTCCTGCGCGAGTCGCTCCTTCGGCACCTCGACGCCGACGACATCTTCGAGGTCACGAAGCAGGGCTTCGCGTACTTCGAGGACCGCTTCGACATGGCCTACCCCTTCGGAAAGTACGACCAGCTGTTCGTGCCGGAGTACAACATGGGCGCGATGGAGAACGCCGGCTGTGTGACCTTCCGCGACGAGTACATCTACCGCAGCCGCCAGACCCGGGCAGCCTATGAGGGCCGGGCCAACACGATCCTCCACGAGATGGCCCACATGTGGTTCGGCGACCTCGTCACGATGAAGTGGTGGGACGACCTGTGGCTCAACGAGTCGTTCGCCGAGTGGGCGTCACATCAGGCCGCTGCCGAGGCCACCCAGTACGACGAGTCGTGGACCAACTTCTGCAACGCCCGCAAGACCTGGGCCTACCGCCAGGACCAGCTGCCGTCCACCCACCCGATCGCGGCGGACAACTTCGACCTCGAAGCCGTCGAGGTCAACTTCGACGGCATCACCTACGCCAAGGGCGCCTCCGCCCTGCGACAGCTCGTGGCCTGGGTGGGCCAGGACGAGTTCTTCGCCGGGCTCCGCGTCTACTTCCAGCGCCACGCCTACGGCAACACTGAGCTGGACGACCTCATGAAGGCACTGGAGGAGACGTCCGGTCGCGAGCTCGGCTCGTGGACCAAGGAGTGGCTGCAGACGTCCGGGGTCAACATCGTCCGCCCCCGATTCGAGGTGGACGCCGACGGCGCCTTCACGTCGTTCTACGTCGAGCAGTCGGCGCAACCGGAGCACCCGACGCTGCGCCGCCACCGGCTGGCCGTCGGCCTCTACGACCTGGCCGAGCCCGGGCTCGTGTGCCGCTCCCGGATCGAGATCGACGTCGCCGGCAGCGAGACCGAGATCCCTGCCCTGGTCGGTCAGAAACAGCCCGACCTCGTCCTGCTCAACGACGGCGACCTGACCTACGCCAAGGTGCGGCTCGATGACCGCTCGCTCGCGACGATCGTGGAGCACATCGACACGTTCAACGAGTCGCTGCCCCGGGCCCTGTCGTGGAGTGCCGCCTGGGACATGACGCGCGACGCCGAGATGCGGGCCAGCGACTGGGTCGACCTCGTCCTGCGCGGCATGCCCATCGAGACCGACCTGTTCGCCGTGCGCTCGCTCGTGGCGCGCACCGGCCAGGCGGTCGACGAGTTCACCGCACCCGAGAACCGGACCGAAGTCGGCTCCCGCTGGGAGGCCGGACTGCTCGCGCTCGTGCATGCCGCCAAGCCCGCGAGCGACCAGCAGCTGGCGTTCGTGCGCGGGCTCGCCCAGGCAGCGCGGCACGATGAGGCACTCGACCTGATCACCGGCCTTCTCGACGGCTCCCGCACTCTTGAGGGCCTCTCGGTCGACACCGACCTGCGCTGGCAGCTCCTGCACGGCCTCGCCCGTGAGGGGCGTGCCGACGAGGACGCCGTCGATGCCGAGCTCGACCGCGACATGACGATCTCCGGCCAGGAGTACGCCGCTGCGGCCAGGGCTGCCATGCCGACCGCCGAGGCGAAGGCGCACGCCTGGCGCGAGGCGGTCGAGAACCTCGACATCGCCAACGAGACGCTGCGCAGCATCGCGCTCAGCTTCAATCAGCCCGGCCAGGCCGAGGTGTTGCGGGAGTACCTCCCCCGCTACCTGGAGGTCGCGGAGAGCATCTGGGAGCAGCGGGGAGTCCACGTCGCATCGACGATCCTGGGCGCGATGTACCCCTCGGCACTGGCGTCGCAGGAGATGCTCGACACGACCGATGCGTGGCTGGCGACGACCAAGGCCAACCCGGCTGCACGTCGGCTGGTGACGGAAAACCGTGATGACGTCAAGCGTGCGCTCGCAGCCCAGGCTCGCGACCGGCAGGGCTGAGACGCGACCCAGCGCTTCCCTCGTCGACGGGGACGGTCACGGCGTGTCGGTGTGGAGCGACCGCACCGGCGTGGCCAGCGCACCGAGCTGCTGAAGCCCGGCCATGAGGCCACGGGTGAGATCGCCGGTGGCGAAGGCCGACTGCATGTTGATCGCTGCCAGCGCCGCCTGATGGTTTGTCAGGCTGCGGCGGACGTGTGAGCCCGTGACGATCTCGAGCACGTGAGCCGCCGGGTCGACGTGGATCAGCACGCTCGTGGGCGGGTCGCGCAGCTCCGCATGCAGCCGTTCGGCGTACGTTCGCGGGTCAGCCTCAGAGGCGCCGACGTGCACTGAGAACGTCCGGCCGGAGACCCGCTCGGCGTCGACGATGGCTTTGGCGATCTCCTGCCTCTGTAGGGCCGTGAACGCGTCACCAGCTGGCACTGGCTCCTCCTACGTCGTCACGGGGCTTGTCCGTCGGCGTCTGTGCGGAGGCGATCGCCCGCTGCTCGCGGTCGGTGCCCTCGACGCCCGGAGCGCCGAACCACTCCGACTCTGCCTCCCACTGCTGGCTGGGACGGTAGCGGGGACCCTTCGCCAACGACGGGGCCATCACGAGCAAGGTGATGCCCACGATGATCGCCAGCGTGATGCCGCCGAAGAAGAGCAGGGCGTGCAGCGGCGACATCGGGTTCGGGTCGTTCCAGCTGTCGGTGATTTCAGCGAGGGTCACGGCGCACACATTACTGTGTGAACCCGACCGACCCGACTCCGACCGCGGCCGACTGCCTCGGTCGAGGACTCTTGTACGGTCTAGTGGTGTCACCTCGGAGTGACTGCCCGGATCGCCCCCTGAACGACGAAGGATCACCGTGGCTGCAACTGATGCCTGTGACACCGGCGACGACCTCTGTCGCTACGTGGCGAAGGTCACCGGAAGCGAGTGGCTGGCAACGGCGTCCAACTGGCTGATCGCCAAGCCGGCGGCGATCCTCACGCTCATCGCCATCGGTGTCGTCGTGCGCTGGCTCGTGCACCGCGCGGTCGACCGGCTGGCCAAGCGGGCCGCCGAGGCCACCGTCCCCGGCGTGATCGCGCGCGGACGCGTGCCACAGATGTTCCTCGAGCACAACGTTGCGCTCGCCGAACGGCGCCAGCAACGCACCGAGACGATGGGCGGCATGCTCAAGAGCGTCACGACGGGCGTCGTGATGACGATCGTGGTGTTCATGGCGGTGGCCCAGCTCGGCTACAACATCGCGCCGCTCATCGCGAGTGCGGGCATCATCGGGGTCGCACTCGGATTCGGGGCGCAGAGCCTGGTCAAGGACTTTCTGAGCGGCATCTTCATGATCCTCGAGGACCAGTACGGCGTCGGGGATTCGGTCAACCTGGGCACCGCGAGTGGCATCGTAGAGGCTGTCGGGCTGCGCGTCACCCGCATCCGCGACGTCAACGGCACCGTCTGGTATGTCCGTAACGGCGAGATCCTGGCCGTCGGCAACATGAGCCAGAACTGGGCACGTACGGTGCTCGACATCCCGGTGGCCTTCTCCGAGAACCTGGCCCGCATCAGGGAGCTTTTGCGCGAGGTGGCACACGACCTGTGGGAGGACCCGGAGTACCGCGGCGACATCCTCGAGGAACCCGAGGTCTGGGGCGTCGAGCGGTGGGACGCTGACGCCGTCGTGGTCCGGGTCGTGCTCAAGACAGCGCCGCTGCAGCAGTGGTCGGTGGCGCGTGAGATGCGTGAACGGATCAAGGACCGGTTCGACGCCGAAGGTGTCGAGATCCCCTTCGCCCAGCGCGTGGTCTGGCACCGCAGCGGTCGCCCCGGCGATCCCAGCCAGACCGCTGCCGCGGAGGCGAGCCCCCGCGGCAGCGACGGCGACTAGTCCTGCTTGAGGGCGGCGTCGAGCGTGATCGCCGTCGCCTTCAACGCCTGCGAGACCGGGCAGTTGGCCTTGGCGTCCTCGGCGGCAGCGACGAACTTGTCATCGCTGAGCCCCTCGACACGGGCTCGGACCGTGAGTCTGATCTCGGTGATGCCCTTACCGGGCACGAAGTCGACCTCCGCCTTGGTGTCGAGCTCCTGGGCAGGGTTGCCGCCACCGGCGAGCACGTTGGAGAGCTGCATGTTGAAGCACGAGGAGTGTGCTGCGGCGATGAGCTCCTCGGGGCTGGTGCGGCCTTCCGGCGTCTCGGTGCGCGCCGCCCAGGTGACGTCGAACGTTCCGAGGTTGGACGAGTCCAGGGAGACGGTCCCAGCACCCTCGAAGAGGGTGCCTTCCCAGTGGGCGTTGGCGGTGCGGGTCGTGGCCATGCTGACCTCCAGGGTCATGAAGTGCTGCGCGAGAATGTGAGAGGACGTCACTCGTGGCACGGCAGGTTGCCGATGCTCAACGGGCGCTTGACACAATGGTGCGGTGACGGCATCTGAGCAGACCGAACAGTCCTTCTACGACGCCGTCGGCGGCCACGACACGTTCGTGCGGCTCGTCGACCGATTCTATGCCGGAGTTGCCGCCGACCCAATCTTGCGACCGTTGTACCCCGAAGAAGACCTGGGGCCGGCCGCTGAGCGGTTCCGGATGTTCCTCGAGCAGTACTGGGGCGGCCCCACGACATACTCCGACACGCGGGGTCACCCGCGCCTCGGGATGCGGCACGCGCCCTTCGCCGTCACTCCGACGGCGCGCGACCGGTGGCTGACGCACATGCACGCGGCGATCGGCGAGTCGGGCATGTCTCCTGAGCACCAGCAGCAGTTCTGGGAGTACGTCTCCCGGGCCGCGCACTTCCTCGTGAATACCTTCGAGGACGAGCCGCCGCCGGCCGGCGGGCCGTCGCTGCTCTGACGCGGGAGCGGGGTCAGACGACTCCGGCGTCGGCCATGAACTTGTTGAGCACAGCGCGCTCGACGTCGTTGAGCCGTCGGGGTGCTCCCGTCTCCATGTCCACCGGAGCGAGCACGGTGGAGGCCCGGCCGTAGAGGATGCGCTTGCCTTCGGGTCCCGGCTCCGCGATCTCGTAGCTGACCGTGAAGGAGGCGCCGCCGACCTTCGAGACCCACATCTCGATGGGGTAGGGCTCCTGGCGGAACACCATCGGGCGTCGGTAGTCGATCTCAGCACGTACGACCAGGACGCCCTGGGCGAGACCCTCGGCCCCACGTGCGGGCGCATGCACGAACAACATGTCCACCCGTGCCTCTTGCAGGTACTCCAGCCACGTCACGTTGTTCACGTGGTTGTAGGCGTCGAGGTCTGACCACCTAGGCTTGAGGTTGAACACGTGTCTGGTCACGGTTCATCTTCGCAAAGCGCCGGACGGCGGGCTACCCGGCCCGTACCGGGACCGCGAACCACAGCCAGACGAGCCCGCTGAGACCGGAGGCCCTCATGCCCGAAGCCGTCATCGTCGCGACCGCCCGCTCCCCCATCGGACGTGCCGGCAAGGGTTCACTGGTCGATCTACGCCCCGACG
The DNA here is from genome assembly GCA_963742765.1 of uncultured Actinomycetota bacterium. Classification (GTDB taxonomy): domain Bacteria; phylum Actinomycetota; class Actinomycetes; order Propionibacteriales; family Nocardioidaceae; genus JANLYC01. The sequence goes on along the minus strand of CAVUMY010000001.1, from coordinate 1,839,992 downwards.
ACCTGGCCGCCTCCATGGTCTCGGCCGCCTTGCAGAAGGTGCCCGAGCTCGACCCGGCCGAGATCGACGACCTCATGCTCGGCTGTGGGCTGCCCGGCGGAGAGCAGGGCTTCAACCTGGCGCGCGTGGTGGCGGTGCTGCTCGGCTACGACCACCTGCCCGGCACCACGCTGACCCGCTACTGCTCGTCCAGCGTGCAGACCTCCCGCATGGCCTTCCACGCGATCAAGGCGGGCGAGGGTGACGTCTTCGTGTCGGCAGGTGTCGAGACGGTGTCCCGGTTCGTGAAAGGCAGCTCCGACAGCCACCCCGACACCAGGAACCCCCTGTTCGGCGAGGCCATGCAACGCAGCAAGGAGACGGCGGAGGGCGGTGGCGAGCGGTGGCACGACCCCCGCGGTGACGACGCTGTCCCGGACATCTACATCGCGATGGGTCAGACCGCCGAGAACCTCGCGCAGTCGCGCGGAATCGGCCGGCAAGAGCTCGACGAGTTCGGGGTGAGGAGCCAGAATCTCGCCGAGAAGGCGATCGCTGCCGGCTTCTGGGAGCGCGAGATCGTCCCGGTCACGACACCCGACGGCACCGTGGTCAGCCAGGATGACGGCCCCCGGGCCGGGGTGACCTATGAGGCGGTGTCGCAGCTGAAGCCGGTGTTCCGACCGGACGGTCTCGTAACGGCGGGAAACTGCTGCGCCCTCAACGACGGGGCCGCAGCCGTGGTGATCATGAGCGACACGAAAGCCGCCGAGCTCGGCATCACACCGCTGGCCCGCATCGTGTCGACGGGTGTGACGGCGCTGTCGCCGGAGATCATGGGCCTGGGCCCGGTCGAGGCGAGCCGGCAGGCCCTGATTCGCGCCGGGATGACGATGGACGACATCGACCTGGTCGAGATCAACGAAGCGTTCGCCGCGCAGGTCGTCCCGTCATACCAGGACCTCGGGATCGACATCGACAAGCTCAACGTCAACGGCGGCGCCATCGCCGTGGGTCACCCGTTCGGGATGACAGGCGCCCGCCTGCAAGCCACCATGCTCAACTCGCTGGACTTCCATGACAAGACCACCGGCCTCATCACGATGTGCGTCGGTGGCGGCCAAGGCATGGCGATGATCGTCGAACGCCTTCGTTGACCCGCGGGTTCCGGGGTGTTGACCCGCGGGTTCCGGGATGTCGACCCGCGCGTTCTGGGGTGTCGACCCGCGCGTTCTGGGGTGTTGACCCGCGGGTTCCGGGGTTGACCCGCGGGTTCCGGGGTTGACCCGCGGGTTCCGGGGTTGACCCGCGGGTCGCCGAGCGCCCGTCAGGACTGCAGAACGGCCTCGACGGCCAGGACGACGGTGATCTTGTCGCCGATCATGAGCCTGTCGCCCTCCAGCGGGATGTTGAAGTCGATCCCCCACTCCTTGCGGGAGAGCGTCGTGGTCGCCTCGAAGCCCACGCGCAGGCCGCCCCAGGGGTCGGAGCCGCCGCCGAGGTAATCGACGGCGAGGTTCACGGGCTTGGTGACGCCATTGATGGTCAGGTCGCCGCTGGCCACGATGTGGTCACCGTCGACCGAGATCTGGGTGCTGCTGAAGGTCATCGTCGGGTTGCTCTCGACGGAGAAGAAGTCGCTGGAGCGCAAGTGGTTGTCGCGGTCGTCGTTCCGGGTGTCGACGGAGCTGAGGTCAATGGTCGCCGTGACCGACGACTCGAGAGGGTTGTCGGAAATGGCCAGTGTGCCCTCGAACGTACGGAACTGGCCGCGAACCTTGCTCATCAGGTGACGGACAGTGAAACCGACCTCGGAGTGAGTCGGGTCGATCACCCAGGCGCCGGAGGTGAGGCCGTCGAACTGCGGAAGAAGTGTGGTGGTCATGAGATGCCATCCTTGATTGGTTGAATTTTCAACGTCAGACACACCCTACAACATAGTTGAAGAGTTAACTATTCCGGGGCTACGATCTTCGTATGACGACTCGGTGGCTGGACTCGAACCAGCAACGCGCGTGGCGGGCCTACATCGTCGGGACGACCCTGCTCATGGAGCGCCTCGACCGCGACCTGCGTGAGAGCCACGACCTATCGCTTCCAGAATACGAGATTCTGGTGCGATTGTCCGAAGCGCCGGACCGCATGTTGCGGATGGCGGAGATCGCCGACGCGGTCAAGAACTCTCGCAGCCGCATCACCCACACCGTGGCCAGGATGGAACGCGAGGGCTTGGTCGAGCGCCGTCAGTGCGCGACTGACGGCCGAGGCGTGCTGGCGGCGCTCACCGACAAGGGCGGTGCGCTGTTGGTGGACGCGGCGCCGGTCCATGTCGAGTCCGTGCGGGCTGCCCTGATCGACGTCGTCGACCCCAAGGACCTCGAAGCCATCGGCCGAGCTTTCGGCATCGTGGTGGAGGCCCTCGAATCGGGGCTGCGCGACCCGATCCTCACTCCGCCCGGCTGACCCGGGGCGGACCGCCGTTCGCCGACGCGCGCGGTCAGTCGCGCGTCAAACGCCGGTGGGTGACGCGGTGGGGCCGTGCCGCCTCCGCGCCCAGGCGCTCGATCTTGTTCGCTTCGTAAGCCTCGAAGTTCCCCTCGAACCAGAACCACGTGCCCTCGTCGTCGTCCGTGCCTTCCCAGGCAAGGATGTGAGTCGCCGTGCGGTCGAGGAACCACCGGTCGTGGGACGTGATGACCGCGCAACCCGGGAACTCCAGCAAGGCGTCCTCGAGTGACTGCAGGGTCTCGACGTCGAGATCGTTGGTCGGCTCGTCGAGCAGCAGCATGTTGCCGCCCAGCTTGAGGGTGAGCGCGAGGTTGAGCCGGTTGCGCTCCCCACCGGAGAGCACGCCCGCCTTCTTCTGCTGGTCGGGACCCTTGAACCCGAACGACGCGATGTACGCACGGCTCGGCATCTCGAAGTTGGCGACCTTGATGAAGTCGAGTCCGTCCGAAACGACCTCCCACACGTTCTTGTTCGGGTCGATCTGGCCACGACTCTGGTCGACGTACGAGATCTTGACGGTCTGGCCGACCTTGAGGTCACCGTCGGTGGGCTTCTCCTCGCCGATGATCATCCGGAACAGCGTCGTCTTGCCGACGCCGTTCGGACCGATGACGCCGACGATGCCGGCGCGCGGCAGGGTGAAGTCGAGATCGTGCATCAGCACCCGGTCACCGAAGGACTTCCCCAGGCCACGCGCCTCCAGCACGACGTCACCCAGGCGCGGCCCAGCGGGGATGTTGATCTCACTGAGGTCGACCTTGCGGTTGCGGTCCGCCTCGGCCGCCATCTCCTCGTAGCGCGCCAGACGCGACTTGCTCTTGGCCTGCCGAGCCTTCGGGTTCGAGCGCACCCAGTCGAGCTCACGCTCGAGCATCTTGGCCCGCTTCGCGTCTTTTTGGCCCTCGATCTGCAGGCGCTGCTTCTTCGTCTCGAGGTACGTCGAGTAGTTGCCTTCGTACGGGTGCGTCTTGCCACGGTCGAGCTCGAGGATCCACTCCGCCACGTTGTCGAGGAAGTAGCGGTCGTGGGTGACGGCCAGCACGGCACCGGGGTACGACGCCAGGTGACCCTCGAGCCACTGAACCGACTCGGCGTCGAGGTGGTTGGTGGGCTCGTCGAGCAGGAGCAGCGACGGCTGCTGCAACAGCAGCTTGCACAGCGCGACCCGACGGCGTTCTCCTCCGGAGAGCGTGTCGACGATCGTGTCGGGCGGCGGGCACCGCAGTGCGTCCATGGCCTGGTCGAGCCGGGAGTCGAGGTCCCAGGCGTTCGCGTGGTCGAGATCAGTCTGCAGGTCACCCATCTCGGCCAGCAGCTTGTCGTAGTCGGCGTCCGGGTCGGCGAGCTCGACGGAGATCTCGTTGTAGCGGTCGAGCTTGCCCTTGATCTCGTGGACGGCCTCCTCGACGTTGTCGAGGACCGTCTTCCCCTCCGTCAGCGGCGGCTCCTGCTGGAGCATGCCGACGGTGGCGCCCGGGTCGAGGATCGCATCACCGTTGGAGGCGTGCTCGAGCCCGGCCATGATCTTCAGCAGCGTGGACTTACCGGTGCCGTTGGGGCCGACGACGCCGATCTTGGCGCCGTGCAGGAACGACAGCGTGACGTTGTCGAGGACGACCTTGTCGCCGTGTGCTTTTCGCACGTTGCGCAAGGTGAAGACGTAATCAGCCATGATCGGCAAGCCTACGACGACCCAGGTGGCTCGTCCCAATCCACCTCCGGTCCGTCGCTGCCCGGAGCGCCCGATACGCGGCTGCTCTCACGACACGGCTGCGAGCCCCTCGTCAGGGTCGGTGTCATCGTCATAACCCACCGGCTCGACACGCTCGATCTCCTCGAGCGCCTGCCGCACCTCACGCGAATCGTCGCTCGCGACCTCGACCGGCCGGGGCGCCTTGCGGAAGGCGCTGACCCCGCGGGTGAGGTCATGCCCGACGCTCGTCGCCTCCAAGATGATCCGAGAGTTGCGCACGTCGTCCTTGGTCCACTCCTCGGTCTTGAGCCGGCCGATCACGAGCACCGGGTCACCGCGGCGGATCGAGTCCCGGACGTGCGCCGCCAGGCCGCGCCAACATTGGACGGTGAACCACGTGGTGGTGCCATCGACGTACGCACGCTGTGCCCGGTCCCACCGGCGAGGGGTCGTCGCCAGTCGGAACGTACTCAAGTCAGTGCCTTCGCCGACCTTCCGATGGTCGACGTCGGTGCCGACGTGCCCGACGACGTGCAGAACGGTCTCGGTCATGGCTGCTCCTGTCGTTCGAAGTCCAGGAGGCCACCCTGCCCACCGCAGGCCGAGAGCCGACCCCGAGCCGAGCCGCACTGTGGACTGCCGCCGTGACACCCTGCGCCTGGGGAAACAGGCGACTGCGCACTCAAGCCGGGTTATGTACCTTGACGGGTACGTAACTGATCTGGTACACATACCGGTCATGGGAGCCGCACTCAGAGCCCTTGCGGACGACAGCCGACGGACCATGCTGGAGACGCTTGCCGACGGCCCTGCGACCGCGGGTGAACTGGCAGCGCTCCTCCCGATCGCCCGCCCGGGCGTCTCGCGTCACCTGCGGGTGCTGCGGGAAGCGGGGCTGGTCGAGGTTCGCCAAGAAGCACAACGACGGGTCTACTCTCTCCGCTCACAGCCGCTCACCGAGATCGCACGCGGCAAGCGTGCACGAAGGAGCACCCGATGACCACCAACACACCTGGCAGCGTGCGCACTCTAGGCACGCTGCGAGCAGCCGACGGCACAGGCATCGTACGACTGGAGGACCGGTTCGCCACCGACCTGGACGACCTGTGGTCAGCCCTCACCGACCCTCGCAGGCTCGCACGCTGGCTCGGTGAGGTCGAAGGTGATCTGCGCGTGGGCGGTGAGTTCCGCGCCCGCTACTTCGCCAGCGGATGGGAGGGCACGTGTCGCGTGGATCTGTGCGAGCCCCCCAATCGGCTCAGGATTCTGACCACATCGCCCGACGAACCGAACGGCGTGGTCGATGCGATGCTCACCGCCGACGGCGACCACACCATCCTGGTCATCGAGGACCGCGGCCTGCCCCTGGAGCAGATCGCCGCCTACGGCGCAGGAGACCAGATCCACGTCGAGGATCTCGCCGCCTACCTCGCCGGCCGCGAACGCTGCGACGCGCGGGCTCGGTGGCAAGAGCTCCAGCCCGCCTATCAACAGCTGGCCGCCGACATCACCTAACAACGCGGCCCCATGGGGCACACCCGGCTAGCGCCGCAGGGAGACCCAGACCCCGTCGCGACAGCGGGTGTAGGCGTCGACCTCGTTGCGCATCGGCTCGACGATGAGCTGGTCGATGACCTCGCGGATCGCGGCCCGCAGTCGCGCCCGCGCACGGGCGGCGCGCCGTTTCGCCGAGATCCGCGCGGCGTACCGGCTCAGCGCTGCGAACCCCGCACCCACGGCGGCCCCGCCGTACAGCATCAAGGTCGGCACGGGGACACCCCAGCGGTTGAGACGTCCAGGCTCGGGCAGTTGGAGGAACGCGAACACGGCCAGGGTCCCGAGCCAGAGACCACCCACCACCGCCACCACGAACAGCAGCCACTGCAGGGCACGCCCGGCCCGCCACCAGAACGGGTCTCGCCGTACGCCGAGATCGGTCGCCGCGACTGCCGTGTCGAGCGTGGTGGCCACCTCGTCGAGCCGCGACATCGACGCCGCGCGCACGGCGGAGACCCACGGCTTGGCCATCCCGTCGGCCACCGAGTCGGCAACAGCCCGGACGGCGGCGTCTACCCGGGCGCGCTGCACGGGGGACGGAGCCGGCAGTCGGCCTCGGATCATGCGGTTGCGCTCGGCCCGGGTCATCCGGCTGGGCCGAACAGCTGCCGCCACTGCGACGTGCAGCCTCCGCTGCGGGTCAGGCTTGAACCGGACGAGCCACTTCGTCAGAGGCCATCCGGTGGCGGCCCGTGCCCGCAACAGTGATGCCGTCTCGACCGCGTCGACCAGCGCCGGTACGCCGGCGGCGTCGGCACAGGCGTCGACGAGCTCCTCCCGTGCCGCGCCGGACAGGTCGCCGGGCTGCCCATCGCCCGTCTGCTCGGCGATCCGGGCGGCCGCCGCCTTCACGTCGGCGGTCAACCGCTCCCGCGCGTACTTCTTCTGCGCGACCCGCTCCACCAGGGCAGCCCGGAGGACGTCGATCCCATCGCCCCGGGTGGCCGACGTGGCGAACAGCGGAACCTTCGCGAGCCCGTCAGCCGTGAGGAGTCTGCGTACGTCGCCGAGAGCGGGTTCGAGCTGATCAGCCGGGATCTCGTCGATGTGGTTGAACACCACCATCATGACGTCGGCGTGGGTGCTCAGGGGCTTGAGGAAGCGGTCATGGATCGCCGCGTCGGCGTACTTCTGTGGGTCGAGCACCCAGATGAAGACGTCGGCGTAGCTGACCAGCCGCTGGACCTCGAGGTGATGCGACACCTCGGTGGAGTCGTGGTCGGGAAGGTCGAGGAGCACGAGACCGCTCAGATCACGGTCTTCGGCCGTCTCGTCGAGGAGTCCGACGCGGCTGATCTGGTGCCGCGGCGGGATGCCGAGCCAGTCGAGGATGTCCGCCGCACCGTCGGGACCCCACGCGCAAGCCAGCGCCCACGAGGTCGTGGGGCGCTTCACGCCGACGGCGGCGAGATCCAGACCGCAGATGTTGTTGAAGATCGACGACTTTCCCGAGCCTGTGGCGCCGGCGATCGCGACCACCGTGTGGTCGCCCGACAGGCGGAGTCGGGCGGTGGCCCGTTCGACCACCTCGGCGCCGGCGTCGACGAGCGCGTCGTCGAGGCGTCCGCGCGCAGCCGAGACGGCACGCTCGAGCCCGTCGAGACGCTCGACCACGTCAGCGGGCCGGCCCACGACCCGCCGCAACGTCTCGACCACAGTGCTCATGCCTGCGTGCCTGCCCAACGCATGTCGTCGACCTGCCGCGACAGTGCGCGGACCAGGTCAGCCCCGTCAGGCGCAACCGCCGCCGTGTCGAGGACGGCGAGGAACCGTTGCAGCTCCTGCATCCACAGCAGCTCGACGCGTCGGTGGAGGTCCTGGCGCGCCTTTTCTGCCAGCCGCCGGACTGCTTGGTCACCGAACACCGCCTCGAGGATCTTCTGACCGACTGCGGCGGTGCCGCCGAGGATCCCGATCTCGGCTCCCGTGAGGCCGGCCGTCGACGTGAAGACCGTGATCATCAGCGCGACGCCGAGACCGTTGACGCCATAGGCCAAGAACCTGGCAGAGGCCCGTCGGTCACTGCCTTCCGTGCGCACCATGTCGAGCACCGCGGTCTGCCAGTCGCGGATGGCGCGCTCGGCCTTGGCCCGCAGGTCACGTGACGCCCGGTCGATGTCGCCCGCCGCTGATTCCAGCAGCCGCTGACCCGCGGGCAGCGACTGCCATGCGAGGGCGGCGCGTTCGGCGGCGGACTCGGCATGCTCGATGATCAACGTCTCGAGCCCCGATTCGACCGCCACGGTGAGCTTCTGCGCGGGCTGGGGCTTGCCGCGGGCCACGTTGAGCACCCGGTCGCGGAGGCGGCCCACGCGGTCCTCCAGGCTCCGGGTCAGTTCGCCCGTGCCGACGAACTCCTGCCAGCGTGTCAGCACCTCGCCGCGGAGCAACGTGCCGTCCTGGGTGGCGGCGTCGACGGCGGCCAGCTGGTCGGCATAGGCCGTCATCGCGTCACCGCGCAGCTGTGCTGTGATCTGCTCCTGCGTGACCAGCGCCGCCGCCACGAGACGGGTGCGGTGACCGAACGAGCGGATGGTCCCGTCGAGCGTCTTGCGTACGACGACGGAACGGGCATCGCTGTCGACCGCCAGCGCGTCGAGCCAAGCCCGGATCGGAGCCACCGTGGACGCGGGCAAGAGCCCGTCCTCGTCGACCGGTGACTCCGCAACAGTGAACAAGGGCGAGTCACCGAGGCCGCGAGAGGTCAGCATGCGGGCCAGGTGGCTGCTGACCTCACGCACGGCGGTGCTGTTCGTCCGGTCGAGCACGATGGCGACGGCAGCGCTGCGACTCGCAGCCTCCTTGAGGAACTCCCAGGGCACCTGGTCGGCGTACCGGGCCGCCGACGTGACGAACAGCCACAGGTCGCCCGCGGCAAGCAGCTGTGCCGCCAGCTCGCGGTTGCGCTCCTCGACCGAGTCGACGTCCGGCGCGTCGAGCAAGGCGAGACCGGGAGGGAGCTCGGGCGCGGCCACCAGCTGGAGCGCCCCGTGGTCACGCGTGGGTCGATCGGTACGGACGAGCTCAGGCAGCAGCCGGTCGGTACCGAACCAGCGCGCGTCCTCGGGGTTGTGGACCAGCACCGGTGACCGCGTGGTGGGTCGGAGGATGCCCGGTTCGCTGACACGGCGGCCGACGAGGGAGTTGACCAGCGTGGACTTGCCGGCGCCGGTGGACCCGCCGACGACGGTCAGAAGTGGCGCCTCGAGCTGGACCAGTCGCGGGATGACGTAGTCGTCGAGCTGCTTGATCATGGCCTGACGCTCGTTGCGGGCGGGCTCTGCGTCGCCGGCCTCGAAGGGCAGGGCATGGTCGACGAGAACCTGCCGCAACCGGATCAGCACTCCGAGGAGCTCGGTGGGCGGCCCGAGGTCACTCACGCGCTCTCCTGTCGCTGGGGGTCGTCGTGACGTTGTGCGTCGGGGAAAGTCTAAAGCGTAAGTCGAGGTTGGGTCGTGCGCTCACCAGCTGGATGGTGCACCGCTAGGTCGGTCCACCGGAGTTTCGGAGATGCCGGGCAGCATGACACGACCGCGGAAGTCACGCATCGCCTCGATCAGCTGTCGTTCACGCGGCAGCTCGGCGGCACCGGCGACCCCCCGCACCATCCGGTCGCGCAGCAACCCGAGGTCGACACCCGTCCGCTGGAACTCGCGCACCCGGCGTAGCTCCGGCTTGCCGAACTGGCGCGCGTGCGCGCGCGCCAGGCGACGGCCGGTCCGGCCACCGATGAAATCGATGTGTTCGGGTCGGAGCCACCCGAACGAGGTGTAGTCGTGGAGTCGCGCGGTCACCATGCGCCGTTCGTGGCGCCGGGCCACGGAGACAATGGCGAGCACGGCCACCAGGGTGGGCAACAGGATCGGGACGTAGACCGCCGTCAGATTGCCCCTGGGTACGAACGACGCGAGCGCGTTGTAGCCCATGTGAAGCAATACGGCGGCGCAGAAGCCCGCGACCGGAGCCAGGATCCGCACGCCGACGTGCCGGTAGCGGACGGCGATGCCGATGCCCAGGCCGGTCATCATCGTGAACATGGGGTGTACGAAGGGCGCCGCGAGTCCGCGCCACCGGAACAGCTCCTGCACGGCATCGAGCGCCTGGCCGTTCGCGGCCCCGGACCGGACGACGTTCTCGAAGACCTGGCCGTAGTAGACGATGTTCTCGGTGAACGCGAACCCGATCCCGGCCAGACCGGCGTACACGACTCCCGCCGCCACCGCGTTGAAGTCGTGACGACGCCAGAGCACCAGGACGAAGACGATCGCGCCCTTGGCGATCTCCTCTACCCACGGGGCCACGAACACGGCGGCCCGCGGGGTCGCGCCGTACACGTCGCCGATCTGCTGGGTCAGCCAGCCGTTGAGCTTCAGCGATCCGTACGCCGCTGCGAGCGCGCCCCAGAGCAGCGCCACGGCCAACAGTGCTGCCGGCTCAGGACGGAATCGGTCCAGCCAGACGAGGACAGCCGCCAGGGGAAACACCGGCACGAGGGCGAACAACAGGGCCCAGCGGAAGGCCCGCCAGCCCATGGCCTGGTGGAGGTCCTGGTAGAGCGCACCGATCAGGATCGAGCACACGATGACACCGGTGACGCCGGCGATGACCGTGCCGACGCGACGCCGCACGCGCTGGTCGGCTGGTTCTGACGCGGCCGGTGCGCGTTCTGTCAGCGTCCCGTCGGCGATGGTCACTGCATCAGGCTACGCGGCGGTCCAGTCCGGGCTCTCGCGCCAGCTCCATGGGCATGCAGCGGGTGGGCCGAGGCAGACTCGCCGGAGGCAAAGTTAGACCAATTCTGTGACAGATGAGGCGTGTTGGTGCACCATGAGAAGGAGACACCGGCCGAAGGTCCCCTGCTTTCGTCCGGTGTCCCTTTTTGTCTGGCACCTTTCGTCTCGGAACAGGATTGCGGTGGCGAGCCGGTCTGCACCACGGCTCCGTTCCGAATCAGCTGCGTACTGACCGGCCCACCGCAGCAGCACTGATTCCGGCGCGGCTACGTCTGTGGGACCGGCCGCGATGGTGAGCGGCCCCGGCTCTGCATGGTGTTCCCGATACCTCTTCAGTCACCGCCACGCCTCCCGTTCGGCCAGCCGCTACGTTCGCTCGAATCCGAATCAGCTGGGGCGGCAACAACGCGGCTGTGCGATATGCACTGACCAGGTGCAGCGTCGCCTGGACCGGCGCCGCGACAGGCTGCTCAGAAGCCTCGTGCTCGAGAGATTTCCTCCCTGAACCAAGGCCTTGACAGATCGCCCGGCAAGTAGTTTCCTTATCGTCAAGTACTTCAACGGAAGGGATGTACGACAATGGAACCGAAGAAGCATGAGGCGGAAGCCATGCTGAAAGACGCAGGAGAGATCGAGTCCGCCGTACGGGCCCGGGCCCCGCAGGAGTTTCCGGTCTACGTGGCGATGGGTCTCACGCTGCTGCTCTTCGGGCTGGCCATTGATCTCAACGACAACTCGGGTGGGGTGGCCGGCCTGCTGGGAGTGACACTCGTGGTGGTCGCGGTTGCCGTCACGGTGGGCACCAATCTCCCCTACCTGCGCCGGTGGCGCCAGGTGCGGGCGCGGAGAACCCCGATGTGGTTGGAGTGGGCGCTCGGGCTCTGGAGCGCCGCAGTCTTGTTCTCTCTCGGGAGCCTGCTTGACGGCACCATCGGCTTCTCCTTCACCTTCGGGGCCATCGTGGGGGCAGCTCCCACACTGCTGTGGGCGCGGCGGCTCGGGCGCGGCGCGTGACCGCCCACCCGCGGGCGCGCCTCGATGACCTGGTTCACCAGCCTGTGCGCTTCTCGATACTCGCCGGCCTAGCCCAAGCCGACGAGCTGGAGTTCCGGTTCCTGCGCGACACCCTGCAGGTCAGCGACTCGCTGCTGTCCCGCCAAGCCTCGACCCTCGAACAAGCCGGCTACATCACGATCCGCAAAGGCCACGTCGGCAAATGGCCCCGCACCTGGCTCAAACTCACCCCCGAAGGCCGCACCGCCTTCAACGACCACCTCGCCACCCTGCGCGAGATCGTCGAAACCCCCACCGATGGTCAACCTGACAGCGGGGCCTGACATCCGGGCGCATCCGGGCGCCTTGAGGACCGGTGCTTGGCGGCTGGCCGACTCCTCAGTGGAGCGAGGTGTTGGCTCCGAGATCAGCCGCGTTGCCGCGATCCCTACACGACATCGGCGTCGGACTCCGTCGGACCCTTCGCTCGCTCTCGCTGGCCGGTGGGCATCGACGAGGGAGGGGCTGCCCGGATCTGGTAGTCCTCGCCCCACAGGCAGTACAGCGCGACGCCGGCCTTGTCTGCCCACTTCACAGCATCACGCGTGTAGCCCTCCTGCGTGAACATCGCGAGGGGCTTGCGCTCGACTGCGGCATCGGCGTACGGGGCCTTCACGACACCGAGGCCACACTTCCTGCGGTCGTAACGACATGGATGGGCCCTGCGATGTCCTCCTGGTCCCGCGCGGTGCGGCACTCCGACGGCGCGCAGAGGTCGCTCGGCTACCGGGAGATCCTGTGGCGCGCGCCCACACGTCGAACAGACGGGCGAGTCCGACATACTGTTCCCTGGATGATCGGGAGAGACATGGGCTCAAATCTCACGGCTGTTATCCCGAGGTTTAACCCGATGTAAGTTCCGATCCCCGCGCTCGTAGCTCAGCTGGATAGAGCAGCGGACTTCTAATCCGCCGGTCGCAGGTTCGAATCCTGCCGGGCGCACCTACTTCTCGGGTCAGCGCGACCTTTCCCTCGTCACGACCAGGGCAGGAACCAGTAGCGCAGCGGCGTCTTCGTGTCCGCGACCGTGTAGAGGTCCCGCGTGTACTGCGACAGCTCTGCTGGGTCTCGGGTGACGTCACACCTTCGGTGTTCTTGCAGGTGATGGGATCTCTGACCGGCGCGGTCGTGGTGATCGTGTCGGCCAACGTCGCGCCGGCGGAAGCGAGGCCGAGACCACTCCGACGTGCTCCGAGCTCGGCTCATAAGGCAGCGCTTGCCGCCAGGATCGCGTCTGGGGTTGGCGTTGGAGTTGCCGGTGATCGCGTGCGAAGCCGGGTCGATGCGGAGCGCCCACACCCGCGCCCGCTGGGCCTGCTGGCAGTTGTGCAGGGCCAGCAGGTCCAGCGCGGTGAGTACTCACCGCCCGCGGTGAAGGCTCGGCCCGAACATGGCCAGGTAGGGCTGGTTGTTGTTCGTCCCCTGCGACCGCACCCCGGTGAAGCTGCCACCGGCATACAGCCTCGACGAAGTCGCGGCCAACGCCCGCACCCCGGGGTACGGCGTGTACACCCGCGGGTGGAACTTTCCGTTGACCTTGCCAGTGGTGCGCCGGACTGCCGCCAGCTGCGTCCGGCGGGACTTGTCGCCGACGAACTGGTTGAAGTGGCCACCGAGATACAGCAGTCCGTCAGGCCCGATGGCCAGCGCCTGCACGTCTCCGTCGGCATGCACGACGGGCCACGCACGGTTGCCCGTCGCGAGGTTGTAGGCACCGACATTCCCGCCAGGACCGGACGAGGCCACGTACGCCCGAGCGTCATCGACGACGACATCCCAGTAGGTCGTGCAGGTGGCGCAGACCCGTACCGGCGTCCAGGGCGTGAGCTTCCCCTTGTTGAGGCTGACCGCCGCCAGCGAGGCCCGGAGCTTGCCGTTCACCCGGACGAACCTGCCCGCGACGATCAGGTTCTTGCCGCTCCTGGCCAGCGACGTCACGTTCAGGTTGACCCGGGCCTTGAACGCCCTGATGCGTTGACCGGTGCCGGCGTTGACCGCAGCCAGACCGCGCTGCTGGTGCTGTCCGATCGAGTCGAAGCTCCCCCCGATGTACAGCTTCTTCCCGACGACCAACACGTCGAGGACCGCGCCACTCGTCGAGGGGTTCCAGGAGCCGATGACCGAGCCGTTCCAGGACGTGAGCGCGACGAGACGCTTGTGCTGGGTGCCGTCGACGGTCTGGAACAGACCGCCGGCGAACAGGCGCCGGCCGTTCTTGGAGACGGCGAGCGCTCTGACGTCGGCGTCGGTCGCGACCTTCCAGAGGAGTTTTCCGCTCGATGCCTTGAGCGCCGCGATGACGCCACCACCGGACGAGGTCTCGCCGGCGACGTAGACCCGCTTCGCCGTCGCCAGCACAGCGTGCACGGGACCAGGCGGGGTCCAGGACTGGGGCGAGGGGTCATTCGGGTAGACCGCAGACACGGGGCCGCTCACCAACCCCAGGCCGAGCACTGCCGCCAGCAGGCCCGTCATGATCCTCGGCGTCGTTGCGCGTAGTACCGCCACCGTGTCCTCTCTGCACCGACGTGACCATGATGATCGACGTTCTGGGGGTTGTCGCGACCCTAGGTCGCCCGCGTGCGAAACACAAAGGTTCCTGCCTGAATTGACGGCCCCTGACTACACTGGGTGATGAGCTGGGGGCTAGCGAGAGGCGCTCATATGACGAGGCGATCTGACCGAGCCGACGCCGGATCCGACGACACGGGCACCAGCACCGCCGCGCCGGGTGGTCCGCCGAAGGGCGTTTGGACAGCCGTCACGGTCGGTGTCGTGCTGGTGGTGTTCCTGGTGATCTTCATCGCGCAGAACACGCAGGACGCCAACGTGTCCTTCCTGGGCTGGGACTTCAGCCTTCCGCTTGCGGTGACCCTGCTCGCCTCGGCTGCCGCCGGGGCCGCCGTCGTTCTGCTCGTGGGCACGGTCCGGATCACCCAGCTCCGACTCGCCGAACGACGCCAGCGCAAGGCTGCCGGCTGAGCCGGTAAGCCGGCCGTCAGGGCCGCGCCTCGTGGCCCGGCCGGCCGTGGGTGCGCCGGGCCTCCTTCATCTCCGCCTCGAACACGTGCCGACGGCCTTGGAGGAGCTCGTCGCGCGCCAGCTTCTCGAAGGCGGTGAACACGGCGTAGTAGCCGTCGTCGTACTCCTCGACGATCTGGAAGGTCCACCGGCCGGGGAGGACATTCATGCCGATGAGCTCGGTCTGGATCCGGTCAGCCAGCTCCGGGTGCCCGGCCTGACGCAGCTGGTCAACGGCGTCACCCAGGGCCAGATCGGCGGACCCCGTCAGCTGGTGGAAGCTGTACAGGTGGCCGCGGGCGCGTTCCGCCGTTTCGAGGGCCTCGCTGATCCTGCCGACGGCCTCGACCGTCGCGGAGTCGGTGTCGGTCGGTCGGGTGTGGTCAACCGCGGGACCATCATCCGCGAGTCCATGATGTGGTGCGGCGTCGGGTGAGCTCGTCATGGGGCTCCCGTACCCGCCTTCGTGCAGACCAACCTACGCTCAGGCGGCGCGTCCACGTAGGGTGTCGGACGTGAACGACAAGCTGGTGTGGATCGATTGTGAGATGACCGGGCTCGATCTGGGGGCCGATGCGCTCATCGAGGTTGCCGCCCTGGTGACCGACTTCGAGCTCAACGTGCTCGGCGACGGCATCGACATCGTCATCAAACCGGGCGCAGCTGCCCTGGAGCAGATGAACGACGTCGTTCGAACCATGCACACGAAGTCGGGCCTGCTCGACGAGCTCGACGGCGGCGTCGACCTCGCCACTGCCGAGAAGGCCGTGCTCGACTACGTGCGCGAGCACGTCCCTGAACCCAACAAGGCTCCGTTGGCCGGTAACACCGTCGGAACCGACCGCCTGTTCCTGACCCGCGACATGCCGCAGCTGGAGCGCTACCTCCACTACCGCATCGTGGACGTCTCCTCGATCAAGGAGCTGGCCCGGCGTTGGTTCCCGCGCGCGTACTTTGCCGCCCCGGCCAAAGGTGGCAACCACCGCGCGCTGGCCGACATCCAGGAGAGCATCGAGGAGCTCCGCTACTACCGGGCGGCGGTCTTCGTCCCCTCACCAGGGCCCGACTCCGAGGCCGCCAAAGAGCTCGCCGTACGTCATGGTGGCTCCCTCACCTCCCCTACTCCCCCGGTGGATTGAGCGGCCCCTCAGAACAGGTACACTCTCTTCTCGCTGCTGACGCCCCCGAGGGGTGCAAGCAGCGACATGGTGGGTGTAGCTCAGCTGGTAGAGCGCCGCGTTGTGGTCGCGGATGTCGCGGGTTCAAGTCCCGTCACTCACCCCACGTCCCCGCAGGTCAGGGACAAGCTTCGGGCCGGTGCTCCCTGATCAGGGAGCACCGGCCCTGCGCGTCCTGCGCGCTCAGGTCACACTCCGGGGCCGGCATCGCGAACTGCCGAGTGATTTCATGTCGAGAAACTCTGACCGGCTCCGCTCATCACATGAGGGCCACGAAGGGCGCGGCCCACGACATCAGGAGACCACCATGCCGAAGTACCTGCTCCTCAAGCACTACCGCGGCGGCCCGGAGCCGCACCACCCCTTCCCCGCAATGGACCAGTGGGACCCCGAGGACGTGGAGGCGCACATGGCCTTCCTCCGGCACGTCACCGAGCTGCTCGAGGAGAACGGCGAGTTCGTCGACGCGCAGGCGCTGACGCCGGCGCGCACCTGGGTGCGTTACGGCGGCCCGGACGCCGCCCCGGTCACCACCGACGGCCCGCTGCCCGAGACCAGCGATCTCGTGGCGGGCTGGTACATGATCGACGTCGACTCGCACGAGCGCGCGCTCGAGATAGCGGCTTATGTCTCGTCCGAACCAGGCCCGCGCGGTGAGCCGCTGTACGAGTGGATCGACGTCCGGGAGGTCATGTGGGAGCCCCCCCGGACGACCGACCCGGTGTGATCGGCGATCCCACCCGAGGAGTGGACGAGGGCGCCCTGCGTGCCCTCGTCCCTCGGGTGCTCGCGGGCATGGTCCGGCGGGGCGAGAGCTTCGATGCCGCCGAGGACGCCCTGCAGGAGGCGCTGCTGGAGGCGCTCCGCGTGTGGCCGAAGCATCCCCCGCGCGACCCGCGCGCGTGGCTGACCACGGTGGCTACCCGGCGGCTCGTCGACGCCTACCGCAGCAGGGCCGCCCGTCAACGACGCGAGGAGGCGATGTACGCCGAGTCAGGGCCACCTACCACCCAGGAAGGCGATGACACCCTCTTCCTGCTCTTCTGTTGCTGCCATCCCGAGCTCTCGCCCACCTCCCAGGTGGCGGTGACCCTGCGCGCTGTCGGGGGCCTGACCACCCGCGAGATCGCCGACGCCTTCTACGTCCCGGAGGCGACGATGGCGCAGCGGATCAGCCGGGCCAAACGTGCCCTTCAAGGGCGCCGCCTCGACCAGCCGGGCGACCTCGCCGTCGTCCTCCGGGTGCTCTACCTCATCTACACGGCCGGCCACGCCAACCGGGTCGACCTGGCCCGTGAGGCCATCAGGCTCGCCCGCCAGCTCACGCTCGCCACCGAGGAACCGGAGGCACGCGGGCTGCTCGCACTGATGCTCCTCAACCACGCCCGCCACCCGGCGCGGTTCGACCCCGAGGGCCGGATCGTCACGCTGGACCGGCAGGACCGCGGCCAGTGGGACGCCCGCGAGATCGCCGAGGGCGTGCGCGTCCTGCAGGCGGCGTTGGCAGCTCAGCGCCCCGGCCGCTACCAGATCGAGGCCGCCATCACTGCTCTGCACGACGATGCGGCAAGCGCCGAGGAAACCGACTGGCCCCAGATCCTTGCCTGGTACGACGATCTCGTCGCCCTCACCGTCGACCCGGTGCGACAGGATCCCGCAGCGGTGCTCGGCCGTGCGGTTGCCGTCGGCCATGTCCTCGGCGCCGGCGCCGGGTTGCGGGAGACAGACCGGCTGCGCGACGCGATCGGCGAGCGGCACCGCTGGCACGCCGTCCGAGGTTACCTGCACGAGCTGGACGGAGACCTGCCCGCCGCCGCCACGGCCTACGCTGCGGCCGCACGTCGGGCTACCAACCTGGCCGAGCGGGACCACCTCGTCCGCGAGGCGGCCCGGGCGCGGGACGCCGAGCGGCGTGGGAGCGGTCGACTCATCGAGCCTTCGTAGGCCCAGCGGCAGTTCCCCTCATCTCACCGGCTGCCCAGCCAGCCGGACAAGGAACGAATCCGGCCCTTTGAAGCAACTGATGTCTGCCGAGGACCGTCAGACCACCCACCGGAGAAGCAGTCCGGTCGAGTCGGCCAGCTGCGGATTGTCGGACTTCGACTCGGCGGCCGACACAAAAGCCTTGAGCCCCGCCATCAGCGACTTCTGCGCAGCCGGGGGCATCGCGTCGACCACGCTGGTCAAGACCGCCTGTCGCTCCGCCAGGACATCCTCGACGAATCGATGACCGCGCGGGGTCAGCGTCAGAGCGACATGCCTTCGGTCGCTGGCAGCGTCACGACGGTCCAACAACTTCGCCAGCACGAGTCGGTCGCAGGTACGGCTGGCGCTCGAAGCGTTGACCCCAAGCCCGTCAGCGACGCCGGTGAGGTTCATCGCCCCCTTGTCGTGCAGCATCACGAGCACGCGTAGCCCGGGGACCGAGACCTGCTCGTCCACGGCAGCCAACGAGTGCGCGACGGCTGCGGAGATCACCTTGCTGGCCCGAAGCAGGGTCTCGTCGTCACGAACCGGCAGCGCACGGCTCTTGGCAGCGGTCATGATCATCATCCTAACCATTGCACACCGACAACCGTTGCGACGGTGCCACGGCATGGCGATGTCGTCGCCTGTCGTCAGAGATACGCGACATCGTGAGGGTCGGTCAGCGTCGTACACGTGGGGGCCGGACAGACGCGACAACCTGGATCAGCTGGGCGTTCCGACCTAGTCACTTCGGTCCATGACTCATGGTCACCTCGGACCATCTTCGGCCCGGCGCGGTTTGGGGCATGGCCGGTGGGGCAACACTGAGACCAGTCGTGGCGCCCCTGTCGCCGCGATCAGACGCCCTCCCGTTACGAAGTCAGCGGGGGGGCGAGTCTGTGCTCGACCCCACTCGGGGACGTGAGTCCTGCATCACCTTCCCCGAGTGGGGTACGAGTGAGCACATGACGACCTCACCCAGCGAACCCGTCGACAACGCGCAGACGGATGACGACGGCAGCAGCGCCTCCCACACCGAAGGTATCGACGACAGACAGCTGCCCGAGGATCTCCGGCCCGGCCCGGACAACCCGCTTGCCAGCGAAGACACCGACCTCGGTGACGGGGACCGGCCGGGCGACGACGAAGCCGTGCCTGACGGCGAACAACCGCCCGGCAACCCGTCGATCGGCTGACGAGCAGCTCCCACGGGGGCTGCCCTTCTCACACGCGGACAGCGCCGCCTTGCCGCTGCCACCACTTGGCCGCCGCCCGGACGTGCTCGGGTTGTGTGGCGTCGTCGGCGACCAGCGACAGCTCGGTGGCCTGCCGCATGCCGAGCCCGTAGAGCAACGCGCGATCCAGGACCGACCGGTCCCCCTTGATCAGCGGCACCATGACGTCCAGGGGTCGGTCACTCGGTAGATGACCGAGCGTCAATGCCATGTCGCGGGCGACCTGAGCGGGTGCGTCCGGAAGCCAGCCGAGCAGGACCTCTTCCTGAGCCGGCCCGGCGACGTACCGCAGCAGCCGCGCGAACCGGGGTGCCAGCGGATCCTCGAGACCCGCTGTGCCGATCTCATCGGCGAGGACAGCAGCGAGGTACGGCCGGAATGGGCTGCCGACGAGCGCGATGCTCGAGAAGTGCATCCGCGTGTTCAGCGCCGAGAACAAAGCCTCCCGGATGAGGCGCGGCGTCATCTTGTCGTCGTCGTACAGACGGCTCGCCGGCAGCTGGGCACGAATGCCGTCCGCGATCCGTTGCGAGACGCGGCGGGTCGTGTCGGGGCTGAACCGCTCGCCGTGAGCGGCCACCTCGGCGAGCTCGTTGTGGCCGGTGATGCCCTTGGAGCTGGCGAGCAACCGCGCCTGTGAATCCTCCGGTAGCGCGTTGATCAGCTCCTCGAGACCGCTGGCCGTGGCATTCGGGCCGGCCAGCTTGGCCAGCACCACCTGCTCGATGCGGCGAACGTCCTCGGGTCCATAGAAGTCGTCCTGGATCTTGATCGCTGCGGCGTCGACGGCTGCGCCGAAGACGTCGTCCGACTTGGTGCGCAGAAGCCGGTCGAGGATCACCTCCGCTGCCACCGGCGCCGGTGAGATCTCCAACACCCCCATCGGGTCGTTGATGATCTGGACCGCGTCGTCGTCGAGAAAGTCGCCCACAGCCTTGAGCAGCCACGGGTGCGCCACCCGGTGCTCGAGCAGGAGCCGGACGGCTTCGAGCCGTTGCAGGTAGGCGACCCCGACGCTGCGGGCCATCTGGTTGATGAGCTTGCGGGACAGGGCGTCCCAGACGTCGCCGTGGACGTACATGCCGTTGGTGGCGGCGACGTGGTGGCCGAGCGCGGTCCACTCCGGGCCGGTGGCCGGCCCGTCGAGGATCGCGTCGAACAACCCGTCCAAGCGCTCGTGGAAGCCGTCCGAGCGAGAGTCGAGGATGGGCATCCAGGCCGGGAGCCCCTCTCCACCGAGCGCGCGCCGCAGCGCGTTGACGACACTCGTGAGCTGGCCGGCCCGCAGCCCGAGTGCCTGCTCGTAGGCCACGAGAACGGAGTACCGCGGCGTGACCTTGCCCGACTCCCAGCGGCTGACGGCACTGCGGTCCGCCTGAAGGCCCACCTCGCGCAGGGCAGCGTTGAACTGGTCACCCAGGGCAAGGTCGGGGTCCTGATGATGCAGCCGCGACATCAGCAGCAGCCAGCCGACGCGGGCATCGACGTTGACGGCACCGCCACGCAAGGACGTCGTGTCCTCGGGCACCTGATAGGGACGACCCCGTCGTCCTGCCGCCATCTCAACGTCCCCCTTGCTGGGTGCTCGATCCGGGCCATCCGGCATCGGGTGGATCTAGGAGCTCTTCCGAGGCTGAGGGTACGGGGAAATTAGTGTCACGAGCCAAGCGGGGCACAACAATACGGCCGCAGCCCGGTCCGGTCGAGGCTGCGGCCGCTGTCGAGGCCGGTCAGTTCTGCGAGGTGGTGATGTCGGTTCCGAGGCCGTGCACCGAGGGGATCTGGCCGAGCCGACCCTGCTGGAAGTCCTCGAACGCCTGCATGACTTCCGCACGAGTGTTCATCACGAACGGGCCGCCCCACGCGACGGGCTCGCGGATCGGCCGCCCACCCAGCACGATCACGTCCAGCGAGGGCGAGCGGGTCTCCTGGTGGGTCGATGCGGCGACTTCGATCTCGTCGCCGGCCCCGAGCACGGCCAGCTGTCCTGTCTCGATGGGCTGGCGCCTCTCGCCGACCGTCCCGCGGCCGGCCAGCACGTACACGAGGGCATTGAACTCCGGGCGCCACGGCAGCGTCAGGTCGGCCCCGGCAGCCAGCGTGGCGTGCACCATCGTCATCGGCGTGTACGTCGAGCCAGGCCCGGCCACCCCGGCCACCTCACCGGCAATGACACGGACCAAGGCGCCAGCGTCGGGCGTCGTCACGAGGCCGACGTCGCCGCCGCGCAAGTCCTGGTAGCGCGGGTCGACCCACTTCTGCGACCGCGGCAGGTTGACCCAGAGCTGGATGCCGTGGAAGAGCCCGCCGGCCTTGACAAGCCACTCCGGCGGCTTCTCGATGTGCAGGATCCCACCACCGGCGGTCATCCATTGGGTGTCGCCGTTGCTGATCGTGCCGCCACCGCCGTGGTTGTCCTGGTGGTCGAAGACGCCGTCGAGCATGTAGGTCACGGTCTCGAAACCGCGGTGTGGGTGCCAAGGAGTTCCCTTGGGCTCACCCGGTGCGTACTCCACCTCGCCCATCTGGTCCATGTGGACGAACGGGTCGAGCAGGGCCAGGTCGACGCCCGCGAAGGCGCGACGGACCGGGAAACCCTCCCCCTCGAACCCTTGGGGTCCAGTGGTGACCGACACAACCGGCCGGACGACGGTGCCGGGAGACCGGACGGGCACGCGGGGCAGCACGGTCAGGTCGTCGACGGTCACAGCAGGCATTGCAGACTCCTCAGGTCAGGGCAAGCATTCACCTAGCGTCAACACTAGTTGAACACTAAACCTTCCCGGTAGCCCCGAGCGACCCTTTTTTGAGTCCAAGTTCGCTCTCGGCGTGGGCCACCGACCACCGCAGCACCGCGCCGCGGTCCAGGTCGACCCGATGGGCCACCGTCTGCAGCGCCAGTCCGTCGAGCAGCGACAGGATCCGCCAAGCCGCGCCGTCAGGGTCGTCGCACACGAAGTCGCCCGTGCGCACTCCCTCCTCGATCACCCCGGCCAACAGTCGCTGCCAGGCGACGTTGAGCCGTTGGGACGTGGCCCGGACCGCGGGCCGACGGCTCGCCTCGGCCCACGCGTCCAGCCACAGCTGAAACGCCCAGTCCTGCTCGGCGCGGATATAGGTGGCGAAGAAGCTGCGCATCTGATCGACCGGATCGGTGCAACCGCGCATCGACGCCGCGGTGGCGTTGAGATCGAGCGTGGCGGCCTGCTCGAACGCTGCGGCCAGCAGCTCGTCCATCGAGGCGAAGTAGTGATGGACCAGACCACTGGAGCTGCCCATCTCGTCGGCGACGTCACGCACGGTCGTGGCAGCCATCCCGCGGCGCAGCATGACCTGCAGCGCGGCGTCGACGATCGCTTCGCGGCGCTGGTTCGGGCTCATCCGAATCGCCATGTTGTCCAGTGTGGACTATTGCGCAAGCGTCCAACAAGGTTCTAGGCTGACATTGCTCTGCATGCCTGTCGGCGTACGCACGAGCATTCGGCGATGGGAGCCATACCGTGATCAAGACAACTCCGTTCCACCCCCGCTTGAGCGAGCTCAACACCACCGGACTGTGGGGTCACTGGTCCGGCTACCTCTCGGCCCTGCGCTACGACCACGCGGCCAAGCATGAGTACTTCGCGGTGCGCAACAGCGCCGGGTTCTTCGACACCTCCCCGCTGTACAAGTACTGGATCCGCGGCAAGGACGCGGAGAAGTTCCTCGGCGGGGTCATGACCCGCGACATCCGGCTGTGCCGGCCGGGCAAGGCGCAGTACACGCTCTGGTGCGACGACCGCGGCTTCGTGCTCGAGGACGGCGTGGTCTTCCGCCACTCCGACACCGAGTTCCTGCTCACGGCGGCCGAGCCCAATGTCGGGTACCTCCGCGACCTGGTCGGGCGGCTCGACGTGCAGATCGAGGACGCCACCGAGGAGTACGCGATGCTCGCGGTCCAGGGTCCTCGGTCGCGCGAGATCCTGGGCAAGCTGGCTCCTGAGGTCAACGATCTCGGGTTCTTCGACCACACGCAGGCCAAGATCGGCTCGGCCCCGGTGACGATCTCGCGCACCGGCTACACCGGCGACCTGGGCTTCGAAATCCGGGTCGGCGCAGACGACGCTCTCGGCATGCTCGACGACGTGATGGAGGCCGGCGAGGGTCATGGCTTCATCCCGTTCGGCGAGGAGGCGCTGCTGATGACGCGCATCGAGGCCGGGCTGGTGCTCATCAACGTGGAGTTCTCGTCCAGCCGCTTCGCCTTCACCGACCACGAGCGGGTGACGCCCAAGGAGCTCGGCTTCGGCTGGATGCTCAAGGGCATCGATGCAGACGACCGCCCCTTCATCGGCCGCAACGCGATCCGGCACGAGCTCGCCGACAAGACGTCCCGCTGGGCCAGCGTTGGCCTCCTCATCGACTGGCAGGACTACGACCAGCTCTACCGCAACGCCGGGCTGATCCCGCCGAAGGACGAGACCCCCCTCGACTACGAGTCCATGTTGTACGACGACAACGGCGAGCGGATCGGCTACGCCACCTCCCTCATGTACTCCCCCGTGCTGCAGCGCCACATCGCGATGGCGCGGGTCCGTCCGGATCTGGCAGCGGTGGGATCTCGCGTCAACCTCGAGCTCACCATCAACCACCACTACGAGACGGTGGCGGCGGACGTGGCTCGGCTGCCCTTGTTCAAACCCGAGCGGAAGACGGCCTGACATGGCGACCAAGACCAAGACCTACGACGCGATCGTCGTCGGCGGCGGCCACAACGGCCTCACCAACGGTGCCTACCTGGCCAAGTCCGGCCTCAAGGTGCTGATCATCGAGCGCCGCCCCTTCGTGGGTGGCGCCGCGATCACTGAGGAGCTGCGGCCAGGCTTCCACTTCACGACGTTCTCCTACGCCCTGAGCCTGCTGCGGCCCGACATCATTCATGAGCTCGACCTCGTCAAGCACGGCTTCATGCCGATCTTGATGCCGTCGTCCTTCGCGCCGATGGAAAACGGTGACTACCTGCTGCTCGGTCAGGACCGGGACGAGAACATCAAGGAGATCATGCGGCACTCGCCCCATGACGCCGACGCGATGGACCGCTACGAGTACGACGTCGAGCGTGTCTGTCAGGTCGTCAAGCCGCTGCTCGACAAGGTGCCGCCGAACCTGTTCGGCAAGTCCCCCGAGGACCTGGCCGGAGTGGCCGAGCTCGTCGCGCACCTCTCCGGAGTCGAGCAGAAGGTCATGCACGACACCGTGCGGCTGCTCACCGGCAGCGCGGCCGACTTCCTCGACGACTATTTCGAAAGTGACATCCTCAAGGGCTACATCGCGTCGTCGGGGATCATCGGCACCAAGGTCGGGCCGATGTCACAGGGCTCCGGCCTCGTGTTGCTCTACCACTCCCTCGGTGAGCACGACGGTCACTTCGGCGCGTGGGCCTTCCACAAGGGCGGCAACGGCGGCTTCACCCAGGTGCTCGCCCGTGCGGCGCAGGCCTACGGCGCTGAGATCCTGCTCGACTCCCCTGTCGCGAACGTCATCACCAAGGACGGCAAGGCGGTCGGCGTCGCCCTCGAGGACGGCACCGAGTTCAGCGCGGACATCGTCGTCAGCGCACTCGACCCGCGGCGTACGTTCACGCAACTCGTCGAGCCTCGCGAGCTACCGAGTGAGCTGGTCGAGAACATCAACCGGATGAAGTTCCAGGGCACGTCCGCCAAGGTCAACTTCGCACTGGACGGGCTGCCCAAGTATCCAGCCCTCGGCGACCGTTCCGACCAGTACCGCGGCTTCACCAACATCGGACCGTCGATGGAGTACCTCGAGCGAGCCTTCGACGACGCGAAGTACGGCTGGTACAGCAAGCGTCCCTACATCGACTGCGCCATCCAGTCCATCGTCGACCCGGACATGGCACCTCCCGGCAAGCACGTCATGTCGTGCTTCGTGCAGTACGCCCCGTACCACCTCAAGGGCAGCGACTGGGACACCGAGCGCGAGAAGTTCGGCGACACCGTGCAGGCCACGTTGGAGTCGTTCTTCCCCGGCTTCGGCGACTTGGTGCTGCAGCGCGAGATCGTCACGCCGCTGGACATCGAGCGGGTGGTCGGACTGACCGAAGGAAACATCTTCGCGGGTGAGTTCTTCGCCCCACAGATGTACTTCTTCCGTCCGGCGCCGGGCTGGAGCCAGTACCGCACGCCGATCGACGGCTACTACCAGTGCGGGTCCGGCACGCATCCGGGTGGCTGTGTGATGGGCGCGCCCGGCAAGCTGGCGAGCCAGCAGATCATCCGCGACCGCAAGGCCGCCGAGGCCTGAGCCCTCCGGACACCCCCACCCCCCCGTTTGCCGGCTTCTCGGGCCCAGGAACGGGGGGTTGGGGGTGTCCGGTCAGGTGTCGAGCTGCTTGACCAGGGTGGCGGGCGCGACGGTCCGGTAGGCGTCCTGGCAGATCTCGGCCAGTTCGTCCGGGTCAACGCGACCGTCCAGGCGCAGACCGAGCCAGCCCCGGTGGCCCACGTACGGCGGCCGGAAGAACCGGTCGGGCTCACTCGAGACCAGCTCCTGCTGAACGCCGGGCGGGGCGGCACACCACAGGTGCGCGAAGTCATGGTCATGGTGGCCATGCGTCCACACGGTGACGAAGGTCTTCTTGCCGCGTACGAAGAAGGTCGGTGTGCCGTGGCTGAGCCGCTCCTCGACCTCCGGCAACGCGAGGCAGATCCGACGGATGGTTTCCGTGACCCCTTCAGCAGCGGCCTCGTCGTGCTCTCGGGGTACGTCCTGGCTGGTCACGGCTCGATTTTAGGCCGAGTGGTGTCCGCTGATAAGGTTGCACCCGCTTCGGCGCCATTAGCTCAATTGGCAGAGCAGCTGACTCTTAATCAGCGGGTTCGGGGTTCGAGTCCCTGATGGCGCACCACCCCTGACCTGGCCGTTCGCCTCTCCTGGCGAGCGGCCTTCGTCACTCCCTGAGGAAGACCTGCGGTGTCGTCGTCACCAGCGCTCGGGGGGCGCCGGAAGGGGCCGGCAGCTACCCACTGACCGCTTTCCGCAGGGTCGGCTGGTGCCGGTTCGGTCTTCCCACGACATCGACCTGGAGCACCCGGAAGTCGTGATGGCCGAGCTCGACCGCATCCTCAGCTCCTAGCCCGACGCGCAGGTGTCTTCCCGACAGGTACGGCTTCTCGCCGAACCGTATGCCCACGGCTGACAGTTCACGGCAATGGCCTGACAAGCGACGCGGGCGCGAGCAGGGCTAGCGCCGTGCAGATATCCATCACCGTCGACATGGCAGTGCTCGACACCGCCAACCGCATCATCGCCAGTCCCGCTCACCCCACTCCGTCTCGCCATCCACCGTTGATGCAATCAGCTCCGAGGAAAGTCGGGCTCTCCTTGGAACACGGACGACCAGTTGGCCAGCACTTGGGCACGTCCCCCGTCCCGGCCCGGGTGCACAGGTGAAACGCTCGTAGGCATCAGCGAAGTGGGACGCCAAACGCTCGGCGTCATGGCAATCAGTCGCATCCCGCAGTCTTTCGAGATGCTCGTCATACCGAGAAGTTGGTCCTCCACCATCAGCTTGCGTAGGGCCCGCCACGGCCTCTGTGACGCGTTCGCAGCTGTTGCGGATGTGCTGCTTGTCGCGCGGGTCGGCGCCTACCGTGAACGGGCAACCTCCACGATCGCTCGACCCCCAGGAGAGCCCATGTGGCACGACATGTTCGTCATCCAGATCCCCATCATCGAGAAGATCCTGCGAACAGTGCTCGTCTACGCCGCGATCGTGCTCATCTTCCGGGTCGCCGGAAAGCGGGGCCTGGCCAACCTCAACACGCTCGACCTCACCGTGCTCCTGTTGCTGTCGAACGTCGTCCAGAACGCCATCATCGGGTCCGACAACAGCCTGGTCGGTGGCGTCGTCGGAGCAGTCACGCTGGTGGCGCTCAACGCCGCGCTCAACCACGGTATGGCGCGCAGCGACCGCCTCGCCCACCTGATCGAAGGCGAAGCGACGACGATCATCGACAACGGACACCTGGTACGCCGTGCCCTGCGCCGACTGGCGCTGCGACCGCAAGAGCTCGAGCACGCCGTCCGCATGCAGAACGGCGACGGGATCAGCGAGGTCGAAGATGGCCGACTGGAACCCGGTGGTCAGCTGTTGCTGACGCTGAAGGAGGCTG
This sequence comes from uncultured Actinomycetota bacterium, assembly GCA_963742765.1. GTDB lineage: Bacteria > Actinomycetota > Actinomycetes > Propionibacteriales > Nocardioidaceae > JANLYC01. The sequence continues at coordinate 1,812,893 of CAVUMY010000001.1, read as the reverse complement.
ACCAAAGCGCGACGAAAGCCGACATTGCCAACCTCAGTAGTCAGCTGGATGCCATCCAAGACTCCCTGACCAGGCTGGCCGCACCTCCAGCGCGCAGCTGACCACTGAACAGGTTGCCCCGACGCTCTCTCAGGTAACCCACAGCACTTTGCAGTCACGATGGCGTGACCCCCTGAGAAGTGAGAGCGCACATGAGCCCACGATCGCTGCGCGGGTTGAGCTGGCCGGTCCGCGCCTTCTTCGCTGCAGCCGCCCTGAGCCTTGTCGCGGCGTGCAGCGGATCACCTCAGCCCAGCACGCCCACTCCGGACCCCAACGACGAGGGCACCAAACTCGAGCTCGATCCGGCGAACTTCGTCGACCCGACTCTGAACACGAACTCCTACCACCCTCTTGAACCTGGTCTGCAGTGGGTCCGCGGCGGCACGACTGAGGTCGGTTCACGGGTGGTTCCCCACGAGATCACCACGACGATGACCGACGTGATCCGCGTCATCGACGGAGTGCCGACGGTCGCCATGCTCGACGAGTCGACTGACTCCAGCGACGTCTCCCAGGTGGGAATGGACTACATGGCTCTCGACAAGTTCGGCAACGTCTGGATCCTTGGCGGGTACACCGAGAACTACCAAGGCGGCCGGTACACCAATACCGATGGCGCCTGGCTCGGCGCCGCCGACGCCTCACCCGGCATCCTCGCGCCCGCCAAGGTCACCATGAGCACACCCCGTTGGTTCATCGGAGCCGCACCAGACGAGAAACCCTCGGTTGGACAGCCAGTCCAAGTGGGGATCCGGACATGCGTACCCTTCGGGTGCTACGACAACGTCCGGGTGGTTCAGGAAGGCAACGTCGGAGCACCGGACAATGAGAACAAGTACTACGCGCCCGGTATCGGCGTGATCGACAACGTCCCGCTCGACGCCAGCTTGCACCAGGACACCTTCCAACTCCTCAACTTCATCCACTTGAGCCCGCAGGGCCTTGCGGAGGCCAGTCAGACGGTGCTGAGGCTCGAGGCACATGCACGGAAGACATCACCGAAGGTCTACGGATCAGCGCCGAAGGCGGTGCGAGCACCGTGACCGCCCGCGTGAAAAGCGTGGAGGCTGCGACGCCAACCGTGCGGCTCCGAGGAGTCTCGAAGTCATACAGCAGCCCGAGCAGCGGCGAGTTCGTCCTGAGCGGAGTCGATCTCACCATCCTGCCTGGCGAGAAGGCCAGCCTGATCGGGCCGTCAGGGGCCGGCAAGTCCACGTTGCTCCTGCTGATCGCCGGGTTGCTCCGCCCGGATCAGGGCACCATCGAGATCGGCGCGGAGCCTACCGCGAACCTCGACGACCAGGCTCGTGCCCGGGTGCGGGCGAACCGGATCGGGATCGCGCTGCAATCTGACAATCTGATCCCGTTCCTCAACGCTCGCGAGAACGTCGGCCTCGCGCTGGCTTTCGCCACGCCGCAACGGCGAGGCTCCGCCCGAGCCCGAGCCATGGAGCTTCTCGACCGCTTCGGAGTAGCGCACCGGGCAGGTCACTACCCGCGGCAGCTTTCCGGCGGGGAAGCTCAGCGAGTAGCACTCGCGGTGTCCATGGCAAACGATCCAGCCCTCTTGCTGGCCGACGAAGTTGTGGCCGCCCTCGACGCCGAGACGGCGACGTCGGTCATAGATGACGTTCTGACCGCCGACTTTGCCGTGCTGTACGTCACCCACGACCTGGCGATCGCTGATCGGGCCGACCAGCGGTACGCATTGATTGACCACCGAGTTCACCTCCGATGAACGCCACAGCCGAGGAGGTTCACGCCCTCCCCAACGACATCGTCGTGAGCAACGTTGTCGTCGATCACAGCAGCTCGAAGGGCACCGTCCGCGCGCTCGAGTGCTCAGAGCTCGTCGTTCGCGGGGGCACCAGCGTGGCGGTGATGGGGCCGAGCGGGTGCGGGAAGTCGACGCTGCTCGGTCTGCTGGCGGGGCTCGCCGTGCCGACAGAAGGCAACGTGCGCATCGGCGGCGACACCATCTCGGACCTTCCCGAACGGGACCGGGTGACCTTCCGCCGTCGGTCACTCGGCATGGTGTACCAGACCGACAACCTGCTGCCGCACCTCACGGTCGAGGAAAACGTGGGGCTTCAGCTGGCGATCTGCCGCGACAACACCGCGGGAGAACGGCCGGAGGATCCTGCCGTGGTCCTCGATCATCTCGGGCTCGGAGCCCTTTCCGGGCGCTTCCCGGACCAGCTGTCGGGAGGACAGCGGCAGCGCGTCGCCGTCGCCCGCGCCATCATCCACCGACCAGCCGTGATCCTTGCGGACGAACCGACAGGGGCCCTTGACGATGCCAGCGCACGAAAGGTGATCGAGCTTCTCGTCGACATGCACACTGAGCTCGGATCAACGCTCGTCCTCGTCACGCATGACCCGCAGGTTGCCAGCCGTCTGTCTCGGGTCGTCCATCTGTCCGAGGTCAAACTGCCGCGGGAGGCCCCGCATGTTGGTTAGGTACGTCTTCGCCGATCTCATCCGCAACCCTCGCCGCACCCTCTCGACGATGGTCGGCGTCACGATGGGTGTAGGTCTCTTCTGCGGTGTCCTCTTCTTCGTCGACGGACTCTCGGCATCGATGACGCAGCGGGCTGTGGCACCACTGGCCATCGACATGCAACGGATCGTCACTCAGCGGGTGGGAGGCTTACTCAGACTGGATCAGACGTTCGACGGTCCGACTGCCATCTCGGCAGGTCAGCAAACCCGTGTCGTCCTCGACATTCGAAACATCAGCGAGGTGGCAGCGAACGAGGTGACCGTACGTTCGCTGCCCGGTGCTGACCTTCGCTTCATACCGGGTTCCGCACGACGTGATGGGGCGCCCATGTCCGGAAGCGGCAACCCCTTCGGTCAGGGGCCGGGCCTGACCGGCCTGAATCTCGGCACGGTGCCCGCCGGCGGAGTGCAGCACCTGTCCTATCTCGTCGAAGCGGGGTCCGACACCACCCTGGGCGACAGTACGGTGACGTCGACCTACTCCAGCCGCGAGTCCGTGACGCCGATACCGGCAAACACACAATCGACGGTGCCGCTCGACGAGCTCGCCCGGCTCATCAGCGGGGTCAACGGGGTTGCCCACGCAAGCCAGCTGGCCTTCGCCGACCTCGGCCCCGGCACGCTGGCCGGCAACTCGTCGGTGATCACCGGTACCGCCAAGATTCTCGGCTTCGACGCGGAGTATGCCCAGCGCGACAAGACGGTGACGATCGTTCGCGGTGCGCTCACCGCTGACGGCGGCGTGCTGAGCGTAGAGGCTGCCAGGTCTCTTGGCGTCACCATCGGCGACCGGGTCACCGTGACCTTGCCCGACGGTTCGAGGCTCGCGGTGCCCGTGAGCGGACTCGCCGACCTGAGCCAGGCGAGGTCTCTCTTCTCCAGCCGTCGAGGCGGCGACCTCGAGACGTTCATCTACACCCCCAACTCGATCGTCGTCTCGCCGGCGACCTTCGCCGACAGGGTCCTGCCGGCCTTTGAGCGAGCCGCCACCACACGCGGAGCCAGACTCAAGAGTCCCCCCGTGCGGGAGGTCGACATCACGTTGGATCGCGATCTCCTAGCGTCCGATCCCGCTACCGCGCTCGGACAAGTTCAACGGGTCGCCGCAGCAGTTCAGGGCGTCGCAGCCCACCAGGACTACCTGCTGGACAACATCTCCAACACATTGTCCGTGGCCACCGCGGACGCCGCTGCGGCCAAACGGCTGTTCATCTTCCTGGGCGTACCCGGCGCCCTCCTCGCAGCCATGCTCGCTGCCTACGCGGGCAGTGTGCTTGCTGAAGGGCAACGCCGCGAGCACGCAATACTCAGGATCCGGGGGGCCAGCCGACGGTATCTCCTTCGCATGCTGGCGCTGCGAACGGCGGCGCTCACGGCCGCAGGATCTGCCGTCGGCCTCGCTCTGGGTTATCTGGCGGCCGTGGCCGTCCTGGGTCAGCAGTCGTTGAGTAGAGCCAGTACGACAAGCCTCGTGGGATCTTCCCTGATCGGCACATTCGGCGGCTTCCTGGCTACCGGAGCTGCCCTGTACGTCACTGGTCGCCGCTCCATCGAGCGCGAGATCAACGAGGACCGAGCGCGCTTCACCTCACGAGCACCCCTGTGGCGTCGCTTCAAGTTCGACGTCATCGGTCTGGTCATAGTCATCATCGGCACCACGGTGGCCTTGCACGCACATGCCTTCGACGGAACAGCCGGATCTGTGTATTTTGGCCGGGCCGTCCACCTCAACCTCTGGCTGCTCGTGCTACCGGTCGCGGTGTGGCTCAGCGGGAGCTTGCTCGGCGCGCGACTCTGCGGAAACCTACTCGCGCGGAGTCAGCCCCGATCCAGCGCGATCGTGGGTCCCCCCTTGCGCAGCCTCTACCGGTTCAGCATCGGCCGGAGACCGTGGTCCATCGCCAACGGCGCAATCGTGGTTTCGCTGATCGTCGCACTCGCGATCAGTCTGGCTGGGTTCACGTACTCTTACGACGCTGCCAAGACGACCGACGCGCGGTTCGCCACCGGCTCCGACATCCGCATCACTCCAAGCCCGACGTCCCATCGGACGTACGGCGTGGATGACGCGAATCTGTTCCGGACCGACGGTGTTGACGCCGCCAGTCCAGTGATCTACAGCGCCAGCAACGTCATCCTCCAGAGCGCCCGAACGTCCGACCCGGCCAACCTGGCAGCGATCGATCCGGACACGTACGCATCCGTTGCTCCGGTGAGCGACGCAGAGTTCCTGTCGGGCGACGCCAAAGCGGAGCTCAGCACCCTCCAGGAAGACCCGAAAGCGATTCTGGTGAGCCAAGACATGGCGGCGTTCCTCAAGGCCCAGGTCGGAGACACACTCCGCGTCCTGCTCGTCCGGGCGACCAGTCAACAGGTCGAGGTCTCGCTCCACATCACGGGTCTGTTCGAACGCTTGCCGGGCTTTCCCGACGGCGCTGACGCGGTGATGTCGATCCACCGGCACCAAGCGGCGGTTTCCACGAAGGCTCCAGACTTCTTCCTGGCATCCGCAGTCGGCACGGACGACGCAGGCCTCAAGGATGCCGTGACGTCGCTGCGCACGGGGCCGGGCGCTCTCGAACATCTCCAGATCGACACGCGATCGACTACCCTCGGCCGGGACAAGTCCAGCCTGGCTGCACTGAACATTTCCGGTCTCGTGCGCCTCGACTCGGGTTTCGCGCTGGCCATGGCCGTGGTCGCTATCGCCATTTTCGTGTTCGGTCTGCTCCTCCAACGGAGGCGTGAGTACGTCACGCTCCGCGCACAGGGTCTGGGGCCACGCACGATCCGGCTCCTCATCGCCTACGAAGCCGGCACCGTTACGGTGGCCGGCGTGCTGGTAGGGCTCTTGGTCGGCGGGGCGATGGGCTACTACTTCGTCACGGTGCTTCGTCCGCTCTTCGTACTCACCCCGCACTATGCGCTGCCCTTGGCGGCGACGCTCATCCCGATCGGGCTGGTCGTGGTCGCCACGATCGTCTCGGCCGTTGCGGCCTCACGACTCGTCAACCGCCTTGACCCAACCGAGCTCCTCCGCGACGAGTAAGGGCGGTCTGCGCAAAGCGCGGCAGACCTGGCGCTCATGGTTCCCTCTGTAGCGAAACGTATGCTACAAAGGTAGTGACAAAAGGGGAAGTCGTGGATGGAGACATCACCAGACAGGCCAGTCTCATCATCGCCGGGACTGCGTTGGTCGGCCTGTTCTGGTTGTTGATCTCGATGTGGTTTCCGAGCCAGGCGGGCCGCGACAAGGAGCTTGAGCAACTACTCGAGGGCGCCGAGGTTGTGGCCGATGACCACATTCGCGACCGACTGGCCGTTCACCTACGACGGCGTCAGACGTGGGGTGCCGTTGGCGGTGCCATCGGCAGCGGAGTCTTGTTCGGGCTGGCGCTCCTGTCGGCGGCGCTGTCGGATAGCCGAACGGGGTCCGGCTTCTTCGGTGTGCTGTGCATGGTGGGCGGCGTCTTCGGGAGTGCAGTCGGGCAGGCGCTCACTGCCAGGGCGTCGCTTAGTGCTGGGCGCCACGGAGTACGCGTGAGCGCCCTGCAGCCCCATGGGATGACCGACTATCTCCACGTCCGACAGATCGGTCTCGAGATCGGCTTGGCACTGCTCGGATGGCTCAGCGTCGCGGTATGGGTCAGCCGCCTGGCGGGGGTCGTGAACCTTCCAGTAGACAACTCGACCGCCGTCGGTCTCGCGCTCGTGGGTGGTCTACTCGCGGTTCCGCCAAGCGCCGCGCTACTCCTGCAGAGCCGCCTTCTGGCCGCACCGCGCCCTGCGCACGATCGAGGCGAGCTCATCGTTGCCGACATCACGCTGGCCCGCGGGCTGTCAGACCTGTACTTCACTGGGATCTCGGCGATCGGGCCTGCTGTCGTGGTCGTGGCTCTGCTGCCAGGGCGGCCCTGGTGGCTCGTAGGAGCGTATGCGGCCATCTACTTCTCGACCCTGCTCCTCGGCTACTCGGTGCGCGGTCGTCTCAACCCCGCGCCGGTGGCCCGTCGCCTCAGCGCAGAGCAGCAGGCCGCATGACTCTCCTGCGCATCGACCCCGACAGTGCGGTGCCGCCGTTCGAGCAGCTGCGCACCCAGATCGCTGCCATGACCGTGACGGGTGAGCTGGCGCCGGGACAGAAGCTGCCCACGGTCCGACAATTGGCGGCAGACCTCGGCCTCGCCGCGAACACGGTGGCGCGCGCCTACCGTGAGCTCGAGGCCGACGGCATCATCTCCACCCAGGGGCGTCGTGGCACGTTCATCAGCAGCGCAGCTCTCGACGACGACGGCAACGTCGCGGCCGTGGCGCGGACAGCTGCGCAGAGCTTCACCACCGCAGCCCGTCGAAGCGGGTTGTCGCTGGCGGAGGCGACGCGGCTCGTCGAGGCGACCTGGCCGCGTACGACGGGCTGACGACTCAGCCAGGTTCACGCTCCAGGCCGACGATGTTCCACGACGGTCCGCGATGCCGGTACCGAGTCGTCAGGCCGGTAGAGCGCAACACGTCGACCATGGCCTCAGGTGAATGGACGAACGTGCGAAACGAGTCTCGCTTGGCCCAGCGCATGAGGTTCTCGGCCCCGAAGTCAGCCAGAACGAAGAGGTTCCGCGGCGGGTGGCTGAAGACCAGGAGACGGCTAGCATGACGGCCGGCCGCTGAAAGCAGCCCCTCGTAGTCCGGGTAGCAACACACGACGCGGTGCAGCACGACGACGTCCGCCGGCTCGACCTGATCCGGTGTCGCAGCAATGTTCACCAGGCGTCGGGTGACCCGCTCCCGGAACCCCGACTTCTCGAGCAGCCGCCCAGCCTCCTGCTCGTAGCCCTTCGAGATCTCCAGATTCGTCACCCGCGCAGCGCCGCGGCGCAACAGCTCGACCTGGACCTCCCCGATGCCGCCACCGATCTCGAGGATGCTGGCACCCTCGATCCCTTTGGCGCACAGGTAATCGACCATCAGGCTCGACGTCTTGGTCAGGCCGCGCCGCCGGTACCTCCGCGCCACCCTCTTGACGAACCGGTCCCCGAAGACGACGTCGTACCCGTCGTCGTCGCAGCAGTCGCCCATGGCTCAGTATCAGCCTGCGGGTCTGGACGCCGGTAGTACCTTCTCGTCACAAGCTCGGAGGTGCTGGCTCCCTGCTCGCACCTCACCGATCCCAGCCGCCCCGGTTTGAGGAGATGGATGAACTCATGATCGTCGTTCGATTCAAGGTGACGTGCCGTCCGGAACGTCGCGATGACGCCATCAAAGCGTTCGAGCAGGTCGTAGCGCCGAGTCGCACAGTCGACGGTGTGGTCTCTTTCGACATCGGCCAGGACCTGACCGACCCGAACGTGATCATCGCCACCGAAGTCTTCGAAGACCGGGCAGCGCTCGACCGCCAGGAGTCACTACCCGAGGTAGGCCGTGTGATGGCGATGTTCCCCGAGATGATGGCCGGTGAACCGGAGGCGACGATCTTCGAGGTGGCATCCTCCGAGCCGTACGGCGACTGAGCTCGATGGCCGAACCCTCAGCCGTCGGCGCGGGACGGCGGGACCCAGCCACGTCCTACGCCATGGGGAGTTCCGCCCAACCGACCGACCTCGAGCTCGACCACAGGTCGTTGACGGTAGCCCTCGGCGAGTAGCGGCTCGGCATCGCGACCGCGGTTCAGCGCAAGGCACGGTGCCACGAACGCGCAGGCAGGGCAATGCTCCGGACCTGGATTCGGATACGTGTTCACCCCTGCACGGACCATCTCCAACGCCTCTTCGGCGATACGCCGACCGGCGTCGTTCACCTCGTCTCGGCCCCGCCGGATGATCGTGCGACGGAAACCGGGCCCCTCTGTCTGACGCACGCGCTCGTAGGACTCCTCCTCACGCCCTTTCACATACATCCGGCGTAGCGACGAGACGCCGCGGCCACCGCCACTCGGCTCGTTCTGCGGAATGCCCCCACGCGGATGGTCCGCAAGTGGCGGGGCAAGGGCGTCCGGCGTCGCGACGTCGACTGCAGTCATCAGCTCGTTGTAGATCGTCCCGGCAACCTCCATGCCGTCGTAGAAGCGCGACCACCCCCAGCAGGCGCTCACCTGCTCCTCCTCCAGCAGCAACTGCTCAGTGGGCGGGAACGGTCCAGACGTGACGAGATGACGCATGACCCAGTACCGATCGTGCTCGTCGATCACGAGCAGGTCGATCCGACCCGCGTAGTGGATCGCCTCACCGCCGGGGGTCGTGAGCCCCCGCTCGGGGTCGTCCGGGTCGGTGACCAGCGCGTCGAAGTCGGTGGCCACTCTGATCGGCGAGAACTGGTCGACCTGAGGTGCCCAGCCGAGGTATCGCTTCAGCAGGGCGTGAGCCTGATCGTGCACCTCCTCCCACGCGGCCGGCCCGACCGGTGCGGCGGCCTCTGCCGCCTGCTCCGTCTGCTGCTGGGCGAGCGCTTTGTCGAGGCCTTTGCTCACCAACGGCAGGACGATGGCGGAGTCCCAGTCCCACATGCCCGGGAAGTAGTAGACCGCCAACGCGTCGCGCAGGGCACGAGCCAGGTCAGGAGCCGAACTGTGCACCGGGCGGAGACGCCTGCGGGCCGATGCTCCGAAGTCCCATTGCCGCCGGCACCGCTTGAAGGCGGCGCGGTCGGCGGGAGTGATGAGGTAGACCACCGCGGAGCCTCAGTGCCCCATCGGCCACGGTTGGTCAAGAGACCAGCGACACCGGTCATCACCGCAGCCGGTCATCGACTCCATCTCGGCCAACAGGTCGTCGACCATCACGCGTGCAGCGCAGGGATCCCCCAGCTCGCGCTGCCACGCATAGAAGATCCAGGCATCCGCGCCGTCGGCACCCATGGCTCCGCTACCACCGGCGCGCTCCCAGCGGTAGTCGTCTCCTCGCCGCTCGACGTACACGAGGTCACCCGGCTGCGGGTCGGCGGCGACGAGATCGGTGACCAGCTGCTCTCGGTCCACGGCTCTCCCCACGAGACTTGTCCGACATCGTCGATCCTACTGACACAACTGCCACAGGGGGGCTGACTGGTCATTCAATCAGGCGCTAGGCTCCAGAGATGCGCCCTCGACGAAGCGCCGCCCGGCTGTTCACGACAGCGATCTGCCTGGTGACGATGGGGATCGCCGTCGGGTGCACCTCCGACAGCTCGACCAGCGATACCCCATCCGACACCCCGCCTGACACCGCCGCCACGAGCATGGCGCTCTCCACCGGCGAACCGATGACGTTCAACGTGCTCGTTTACAACATCGAGTACGGCGGCAACGCCTCCACCGACAAGGTGATCCGGTCCCTGGATGCCGACGTCGTGGGCGTGCTCGAGTCGTACAACCGGCTCCCGGAGATCGCGAAGAGGACCGGGTACCCGTACTACAACGTCGGCCTCCAACTGCTGTCGAAGTACCCGATCCTCGAGCCGTCCGGGGGAGACGGGCTCTACGCGTTCATCGAGGTTCAGCCGGGGTACGCCGTGGCGTTCTTCAACACTCACCTGGACTACGTCGCCTTCGGCCCCAAGCTGCTGGCGAAAGGCATCCCCGTCGCCGACGTCCTCGCGTCGGAGAACGAGGTGCGGACATCGTCCCTGCAGATCCAGCTGCCGCAACTGGGGGTTCTGGCAGCATCCGGGTACCCGGTCCTGCTCACGGGCGACTTCAACGAACCGTCCAGCCTCGACTACACCGCCGAGACCGTGGGAGCGCATGAGGGCGTCACGGACCCGGTTCCCTGGCCGGTCAGCGAAGCCCTCTTCGACATCGGGTTCACCGACACGTTCCGGGAAACCCATCCCGACCCGGTCGCGAACCCCGGAGTGACGTGGGGCAAGGCGGTCTCCGGGAAAGGAAGCGAAGGCGATCGGATCGACTACGTCTACGCCGGCGGTCCGGTCACGACGACGGACAGCCGACTCGTGGGCAAGACCGGCACCGCTAACGTCGAAGTGGCGTTCGACACCTGGACCTCCGACCACCGAGCCGTCTTGTCCGAGGTGGACCTCACGCCCGTGGAGCTCCCGACGAACGTGTCGCTCGACCGGCGCATGCTCACCGCCGGGGAGGACTTCACGGTGTACTACAAGGCACCCGGCTCGGCGTCGAGCATCGCCGTCCTCCCAGCGGGTGGCGACCCATCCGCAGCGGTCGAATCGCACTCTGTGAACGATTCCTCCGGCACCCTCGAGCTGAGCACGGCCGATCTCGCACCCGCCGGCTACGACATCGCGCTGCTCGACACGAGTGGCAAGGAGATCGCGCGTAACCAGTTCTGGGTGCGAGCGAGGGATGCACAGGTCACGATCGACACGGACCGAAAGAGGTATGCGGTCGGTGATCCGATCCAGGTCACCTGGGACAACGGACCGGCCAACCGGTGGGACTGGATCGGCGTCTATCGTGCCTCGGCCGCGGACCCGAACAAGGACAACTACCTGCTGTGGGGCTACACCGGCGGGCACGACTCCGGGGCACTGCCCCCGTCGGTCAGCGGATCGATGGCGCTCGATGACTCCGCACAGGGCAAGCCCTGGCCACTTCCTCCGGGCAAGTACGTCGTGCACTACCTCCTGACGGACCAGTACGAGTCGGCAGGCAAGACGGCGTTGACGGTCATCAAGAGCTGACGAAAAGCCACCCTTCTGGGTGATTGTCGAGCCAGAGCAGAGGGCGTAGTTTCAAGCCTTTCAGCCCCGAGACCGAACCGAGGCCACCATGGATGCCCCATATCAAGCCGCGCCCGACGTTCATGTGTTTCCGGCAAATCTGCCGCTGCCGGGCGTCGGGGTGCTCCCGATCAACGCCTACCTCCTCATGGCTGAAGAGCCCGTGCTCATCGACGGAGGGATCGGGTACGACAGCGACGAGTTCGTCGACGCCGTCAGCTCAGTCGTCGACCTCCAGAGCCTCAAGTGGGTGTGGTTGACCCACGATGACGCCGACCACACCGGCGGCATCGAGAAGATCATGCAGCTGGCACCCAACGCCAAGCTGGTCACACACGCCTTCAGTGCACTGCGCATGTCGACGTGGTGGCAGGTGCCGATGGACCGGGTGCACGCGATCCGGGTCGGTGACGAGATCCACGTGGGCGACCGGACTCTGACGGCTGTGGCACCACCCTTGTTCGACAACCCGATGTCCACAGGTCTGCTCGACCAGTCGACCGGTGCCCTGTTCAGCGTCGACGCTTTCGGGGCCATCATCCCCGAGGCAACCCAGGATGCCGCGGACGTGCCCCCGGAGGCGCTCGCCGGCGGAATGCTCGCCTGGGCCACCTCCGACTCACCGTGGTTGCACATCGCCGACCGCCCCGCCTTCAACGCGGTGCTCGACCGGGTCCGTCAGATCAAGCCGAGCCGGATCTTCTCGTCGCACCTCCCCGCGGCGAGCGGTGCGTCGCTGGAGGAGTTCATCGCGGTGTTGGAGACCGTCCCGGACGCAGAGCCGTTCATGCCACCAGATGCGGAGCAGTTCGTGCAGATGATCGACGCGATGGGACAGCTGCAACGAGGCGAAGAGGTCGCGGCGCCGTCGAACTGAGCGTGTGCCGGGTCGTTTACTGGTAGTGCTTGCGGGCGTGGTCGTCGGCCACCTGCACGGAGTGAGGTGTCACGGCCACCGATGCGAGGAACGAATCGCGGTCGACGGCCCACATGGAGACCTCGGTCAGCGCCGTCACGGTGGCAGTTCGAGGCACCTGGCGGAGCAGGGCGAGCTCACCGAACCACGAACCGGGGCCGAGCTCGCGGATCTGCACCTCGCCTCGGCTCACGCGCACGTTTCCTGCAGCCACGATGTAGAAGTGCTGCCCGACGTCCCCTTCCTGGACCACTGCTTCGCCGGGGGACACCGTCACCGGTACTGCATCGCGTGCCATTCGCTCGACGATCCGCGGGGCCAGCACCGCCAGGATGGGGACGGCTCTCAGGAGCTCGAACACGTCGATCGGCACGGTCGCCTCCGCGTCCAGCCGACGCAACAGTCCGTACGACGCAAGCGCGACGACGGGCAGGAACAGACCGGCGAACAGGAATGAACCGCGGGGGCTGACCAGCTCCACCAGCACGGGCGCGGCCAGCGCACCGACCGCAAGGCCGGCCATCATCACGGTCTCCTGCAGGCCGAAAAGCGCGGTCAGCAGTCGGTCGGGAAGCAGCCGTTGGGCGAAGGTCCGGGAAGCAACGTCGAAGAACAGCTTGCCGGCTCCGCACGCGGCGACCAACACCACAGCGACGGCAGCAGACTTCGACCAGCCGGCCAAGGCCAGCGGCAGACCCGCCGCCAGAGCGCCCAGCAGCAGGGCCGGCGCCAACCGATCGCGCCCGATGAGGACAAACGTGAAGCCGGCGCCCAGGACTCCACCCAAGCCGATCGCCGAGGACAGCACGCCGGGTCCCGCGTCCGACATCATCAGCAGGTCGAGAGCGAGCACGGCCAACAAGATGTCCATCATCCCCACCAGCACGTTCTCTGCCGCGACCATGGCGCACAGCAGCCGGGCTGCCGGATCTCGAAGAACCTCCTTCAGCGGGCTTTGCCGCCTGGTCTGGTCATCGGTCGAAGGAAGGCGGAGTGGCGCTGCGGTCTTGAGCGTCATGGTCCCCAACACCGAGACGAGCGAGAGCGCTCCCATGATGAAGAAGACCCCGCCGGGACCCAGCGTCACCACGACGATTCCGCTGAACAGCGGTCCGACGAAGATCGCCAAAGCTTCGAGCGCCCCCGAGGCAGCGTTGCCTGCAGTGAGATCTCCCGTCGTCTCCGAGATCTCTGGCAGCACCGCGAGGTGGACCGGCCGCGTCAGCGTGATCGACACCGCCGCGACCGCGGCGAAGCCCACCACGACGGCGACGGGAGCGTCGACGACGAGCGCGACACCGACCAGCAGGAACGTCACCAGCTGCGTCAGGTAACCGAGCGCCAGCGCGCGGGACTTGGAAACGAGCCCCGACAGGGCGGCCGTCGGAGAGGCCAGCAGGGCGGACGGAACCAGCTGGGCCAGCGCGATGCCGCTCGCTCCACGGACCCCGCCGCGGTCGTACGCCCACACGATCAGGGCGATCCAGTTGGCCCATTCGGCGATGTTGAAGATCAGGAAGGCAGCAAGGACCCGTCTGAGGCGGGAGTTCCGCAGGGCCTGCCGTACGACCAGAGAGCGCGCAGACGCGCTTGTCGCCATCAGCCGCGCAGCCTTCGGTAGGCGGTAGCGCTCGACATCGACTCGGCGGTACGAAGGCCCGGCCACAGCGCCGTGTTGAGCTCCGTTCGCACTGTCGGACCGCCCATCGCGCGTATGACATGACCCCGATTTTGGTCATCCTAGGGGTGTGCCCGACGAATGGGGAGAACCTTGCTTCTGAGGTCGGTGCGCCTGCGATGAGCTCATCGGCACATCGCTGGGTCATCGGTGCCGCTGGGTGACCGACGCTGCCAGGCGGGGCAAGGTCTGGCATAGTAGGGACGGGAAATGACCGTACATTTCTGGTCGCGATGAGCCCACGAAAGGATGTCCAGGTGCGCAAGAGCAGGATCCGTGATGTCGGCGACGACCCGGATTACCGGTTCAGCCTGGCCAACGAACGCACCTTCCTTGCCTGGATCCGTACCTCTCTCGCACTGGTCGCAGGCGGGGTGGCAGCCCTGACCCTCCTGCCCGACGACTTCGGCCCATCGTGGTCGCGCGACGTCGTCGGCGCGGTGCTGCTGTGCCTGGCGGCTGCCGTCGCGGTCGTCAGCCTGCGCCGCTGGGAGGCCACCGAGCGCGCCCTGCGCACCCAACAGCCGTTGCCACCACCGTCCTTGCTCCGCGTCGTCGCCGCGGGAGTCGCCGGCTGCGCACTGCTGATCCTCCTGCTTGCCGTACTCGGCGGTTGACGATGACCTCGCGGTGGTATGCCAGCGATGCGGACGACGACGAGCTGTTCAGCACCGTCGCCGCAGCCGAACGGACCGCGCTGGCTTGGGAGAGGTCGGGCTTCTCGATCGCAGCCATCGGGGCTCTGCTCTTCCACGCCGGGGAGAAGGCTGACAGTCGGTTCGAGATCCTGGCCGGCGGGTTGACGCTGCTGTTGGCGCTTGCCGTCGTCGGCGTACTCGCACCGCTTCGGTACCGCTTCGTGGTGCGCGCCCTCCAGCGAGGCGACAACCCCGTGGTGGTGGCTCCCCTCGTCGGCCTGGTGGCCATGATCGGGATGCTCTGCGTCGTCGCGGCCTTCATCATCGTGCGCTGAATCATGCTGAGGTGAACCATCCTGCGCTGATGGCGAAGCCGCAGCTGGGTGGCGGGCCCTGACGTCAGCTCCTGCCGAGCCCACGATCCCGGGCACACACGATCGCTGCCGGTCGATCGCTGACCCCGAGCTTCACGAAGATTGCAGAGACGTTGTTGGCGATGGTCTTCGTGGCGAGACCGAGCCGCTGTCCGATGACCGCATTCGACAACCCACCCGCGACCAGGTCGAGGATCTCGGTCTCTCGCGCCGACAGCTCGGGAAAGGGATCGGCGGACGCGGGCCGTGTGACGGCGCCGACCACTCGGTCGGCGACGTCGCTGCCGAAGATGACCTGGCCTTCGGCGACCGCTCGCAACGAGCGCTCGATCTCGTCTTGCTGAGCTCCCTTGACGAGATAGCCACGAGCGCCTGCGCGGATCGCCTCGAGCACGGTCTCGTCGTCGTTGAACATCGTCAACACCAGCACAGCGGTGGCCGGTGCCAACCGGGACAGCTCGCGAATGGCGTCCGCTCCGCTCAGACCTGGCATCTGCAGGTCGAGGAGTACGACGTCCGGCCGCAGCGTGACGACCTCCCGAACTGCCTGGTCGCCGTCAGCGGCCACCGCAACCACCTCGACGTCGGTCAGCGACTCGAGCAGGTCGCAGAGCCCTCGACGCACGATCGGATGATCGTCGGCCACGACAACACGCATCTGACTCACGATCCCCTCAGCGGCAGGTGGAGCACGACTCGGCCCCCGTCGACTCCCGCGCCTGCCTGGCAGGTGCCGCCGAGCTCGAGAGCCCGGCCCCGCATGCCCTCCAGCCCGATGCCCTCCCTCCACGGTTCTCGGTGCGGACCGTCGTCACGGATGCAGAGCGTCAACGTGGAGCCGTCGATCTGAAGCTGCACCTCGGCCAGCATCGCATCAGCGTGCCGAGCGATGTTCGTCAGCGCCTCGACTGCCGTGCGGAACGCGGCGATCTCCACCGCGGCGGGCATCGGAGGGAGAACGGGAGGCGCCAGCACGCGAACCTTCAGCGGCGGCCGCCCGTCTGCAGGAAGGGAGAGTTGTCGGGCCCGGAGCTCCAGCGCTGCGACGAGTCCGAGCTCGTCGACGACGCTCGGCGCGAGGTTCTCGAGGATCCGGTGTACCTCGGCCAGGGTGTCGTCAGCGTCCCGCCGGAGCCCCCCGAGGATCGCCTCGACCCGGGTCGGATCGGTGCGGAGAAAGTTGGCAGCGGCGTCTGCCGAGAGCCCGATCCCGGTCAGCGCGGGGCCGAGCCCGTCATGCAGGTCGTGCCGGAGTCGGCGCCGCTCCTCCTCCCGAGCGGTGATGATCATCGCGCGCGATCGTTGGAGCTCGCGGCTGAGCTCGGTCGCTCTCAGCGCCGCCGCGACGGGAGCCGCCAGTGGCCGCAGGACTGCCTCATCGGCCGCCGCCAGGCTTCGCTCACCCGCGCGCAGGCCTACGACGATCGCACCGACCAGCTCACCCCGGTACCGAAGGCCCTCCCGATGCAAGGTCAGGTGGTCGGCGCTGCCGGCCGTTGCCACGACCTCCGTCGAGGTCTCCAGCGCGACGTAAGGAAGCTTCAGGGCCCGCCGGACGGCATCGGCCACGGACTCGAGACCGCCCGCATCGTCGGCGACCAGTCGCTCACCGACCGAGGTGGCGATCCGATCGGGATGGCGACGATCGCCGTACATGGACCGGTCGACGAGCGCCTGCACGCGTGGCAGCAGCCACGCTCCGAGCAGGACGAGGGCCACCGTGATCAGCGTCGACCGCCGGGTCCGGGCACTCACCGCGAGGTCGAGCCCAGCGATCGCGGCGCTGTAGCACCCGAGGACGAGGGCGCTGAGCAGCAGCCAGGCCAACACCCGCGGCACGAGAACGCGGATGTCCAGGAGCTGGTGACGCACGATGGCCACCGTCACCGCGACCGGGACCAGCGGGATGCTGAACAGGACCACGACGGGCGTACCGGCGACAAGGCTCCACGGCACGATGAGGAGCAACATCGTGGAACCGGCCAGCAGCAGCCACGAGAGCTGACGCCGTTCGCTGTCGTCGCCGCGCCGGTAGCGGAGGCCGAGTGCGACGAGGGCGGCCAGCAGTGCGAGCAGAGTGCGCACCTCGGCAAGCGCCCACAACGGGTCGAGGGCGGTGTAGCCGTGCGTGCTGAGCGCGACGATGTTCGGGGGTAGACCGGGGTTGGCCGGTGTCGGGTCCAACCCGGCCGAGCACACGAACAGTGGCGCCGTCGCAACGAGGAGGTAGGCGACCGGCCGCCAGGACGGGCTGGGCAGGCGTCCGTCGGGGAAGAGCAGCAGCCCCAGCGGGATGAAGAGAGCGATCGACCAGGGCCACGACCACGCGAAGACAGCCATGACGACGCGGACGACCACCTGCGGAGCACCCTGCTGGTGCAGGACGTCTGCTGCCGGCGCTGCGGCGGCGCTCAACAGGTGGCTGAGGCCTGCCAGGAGGAAGAGGAGCCCGGTCAGGTTGGCGGGGCGGTATCTCAGGATGACGCTGCCGCACGCGGCGAAGGACGTTCCGATCACGATGTTGCTCACCACGAAGGCGTCCAGAGCATCGTGCCAGCTCCAGCTCGCGATGAGCGCCAGCACGACAGCAGCTGCCGTCAACACCGACGCCATGCCCGAGCCGAGCCACCACAGCGCCTCGATGCGGCGCCGCGGGTCGGCGGCGGCCGGCAGCGCCGCTCCCATCGTGGTCACGAGATCAGTGTGGCCGGATGCAGCGAGGTTTGGGCGGGATCCGGTTCCCGACAAGCCGGGAGCCCCTCCCGCTGGGCGGGATCCGCGACCCTGGCTGCCGAGTGGTGCAGCCATGACGCTGGGGTGAGTCCCTCCCGTATCGAAGGAGCACCGATGACCACCTCGATGACTGCAACCCGACACAACACGGAGCAACCAGGCCCCCGCGACCTCCGCACGGCTTCGCGCTGGGCAGCCGCCCTCATCCTCCCGATCGGTCCCTTGGCGATTGCACTGGTCCGGCTGGTGCTGCCCTACTACCACGCGAGCGACAGCAAGGGGACCGCCACCGACGTCCTCAACCACCAGGGGACACAGTCGGTCGTGCTGTGGGCGGCGTTCATCGGCGTACTGACGCTGCTTCCCGGTGTGCTCGCCGTCGCGCGGGTCACGCGGTCGCGAGCACCGGTCTCGACGACCATCGGGCTGACGTTGGTCTGCGCCGGGTATCTCGCACTCCCGTGGATGGTGTCTGCGGACGTGCTGCTGTGGAGCGGCGCGGACGCGAAGCTCGACTCCTCCACCATCGCGACGCTCTTCGACCACCTGCACCCGTCGGTGGGCGTCGCGCTCGGTGTCTTCGTCGTGGGCCACGTCCTCGGCACGGTGTTCCTTGGGGTGGCCCTGTGGCGGAGCAACCTCGTGCCGCGCTGGGCCGCTGTGGCGACCGCCGTGTCGCAGCCCGGTCACTTCGTGGCCTTCGTCATCCTGGGCAGTGCGCCCCTGGATGCAGCAGCGTGGGTGCTCAACGCCCTCGGCTTCGCCATGGTGAGTCTGGCCATCCTGCGCACGAGCGACGACGAGTGGGAGCTTCCGCCGGTCAGTGCGGTCTAGCCGGGGTGCTCACTAACCCGGCGGGGCTTTGCTGGGAGGTTGTGCAGGTCGGAACGCCTCGAGATCCTGCACAACCTCTCAGTCTGTGCGTCACCCCCATCGAGCAGCAAGAGTTCTCGGAATCCCTTTGTGGATAACGGGTTCTGGCGTCGGTCGCTGATCCGAAAGAATCGGTGGTCGGTTCTAGGTCTGTCCTATGAGTACGACGCAGGAGCCGCCACCGACCGTAGGCATCGACGATGCCTTCGGCCGGACGTTCGCGGGCGTGTGTCGTGACCTCGCCGACCTGGTCGACACCCCGACCTGGTCGTTGGACGACAAGCGGCTCGACACGCGGATCAGCGAAGCGCTCGCGGTCCGAGCCGCCGCCGATGAGCTGCATCCCAAGTCCGGACCTCGCGGTTGACAACTCTGAAGGTGCGACGGATGGCGTCGGGATCACCGGCCAACATGGCCTCGAGTTCCGGCAGGAGGTTTTCGGCAGACCATTCGGGGACGGATAGAGGGTGCTCTCGCGAAGTAAGCGGTCGTGCCTTCCACCGTCCCGTAGCCGCCTGTGAGCCAGCGCACAATCAGGTCGTCCTCACCTTCGCAGTGTGCGACGACGTCCAGCTCTGTGAGTGGCCGCAGTTCTATCCCCATGGCATGCGACGGTACGGACCACCCTCACCATCAACCATGGGATTGCCGGCGGCCCACGGTCAAGCGCCGCTGGGGTAGGGAGCCTGTGCTGGCGAGGCGGCGACGGTTTCCTCGGACGGCATCAGGATCCACAGGATGGGATAGACGAGGATCTGGCTGCCGGGGATGACCATGAGCAGCAGCACGAACAGCAGACGCGCGGTCCACGGCGTGAGGTTGAAGCGTCGGCCGAGGCCAGTGCAGACTCCGCCGAGGACTCGCCCCTGCCGTACGCGAACCAGCCCCTGCTGGGCGAAGCTCTGGCGAATGTCGTTCATGGTTTTGCACTTCCTTCATCACGATGTCCGCGGCGATCTGCCCGACACCTCTACTGTGCCTGGTCAGGCTGCGCGTGCCATCGGGCGCAGCCCTGACCCGACCCTCGTCCCGACCGTCCCCGTCTCAGGGTTCCGGACTCAGACCACACTCAGGGGAAGAGAACGACCGAGGAGACTGCGCTTCACCACGGGCAGGTCCACGGCGATCCTGGAGAAGACCTGAGCGGCCGGTGAGTCGGATCCGGACAGGACCACCGGCGTACCGACGTCCCCCGCGATGCGGGTCGCGGCGTCGAGCGGGATGCTGCCGAGCACCGGCGCACCGAGACGAGCAGCGAGGTCCGCTCCCCCGTCGCTGCCGAACACGTCCGTCGTGGCACCGCAACAACCGCACGCGACCGCCGCCATGTTCTCCACGACCCCGGCCACGGGGAGGCGGGCGTCGAGCGCCATCCGACCCACCCGGGCCGCCACCTCGACCGCAGCAGCCTGCGGCGTGGTCACGACCACGAAGGCAGCCTCCGGCAGCTGCTCGAGCAGCGACATCTGGACATCACCGGTGCCCGGCGGCAGATCGACCAGGAGGACGTCGAGCTCGCCCCAGGCGACATCCTGCGTGAACTGCTCGATCGCCTTGTGCAGCATCGGGCCACGCCACAACACGGGCTCGTCGTCCTCGACGAAGAAGCCGACACTCATCAACTGCACGCCGTGCGCAGGCACCGGCAGCATCATCCCGGCGACGGCCACCGGTGGCCGGCGCACGCCCATCAGGCGCGGGATCGAGTAGCCCCACACGTCCGCGTCGAGAATGCCGACCCGGCGACCCTGCTGGGCCAGCGCCACAGCGAGGTTGGCGGTGACCGTCGACTTTCCGACGCCGCCCTTGCCCGACGCGATCGCGTAGACCTGACGCCGGCTGCCGAGCCTCGAGGCCTCGGCACGCGAGCGCAGCAGCTGTCCCACGGCGATGCGGCGACGCTCGTCGAGCACGGTCTCCTCGATCCTGAGATCGACGTCCGGCTCGGCCAGCTGCACGGCGTGGCGCACGGCGCCGAGCAGCGCTGCGCTATCGACCGGATCCCGCACCAGCACGCGCATCGTCACGGTGACCGAGCCTCTCGACGAGATCTCCACGTCGTCGAGCAGGTCGAGCTCAGCCACCGTCAGCGCCATCTGTGGTTCGACCACGCCGCGCACCACCGCCGCAATCGTGTCGCGGCGTTGCCGACGGGCCTGGCCCGATCGTCCGGACACCGGCTTCCACCGAGACGGCGGCGAGATGTCGGCGGTCATGACGTCTCCTGCACGCGGTAAGCGGAACGCTTGGGCATGACCGGACGCATCATGAACTCCGGCCGGCGCTGGTTGTCTGGTCCGAGCGTGGCACGCGTGTGCGCCAACCACTCCTCGTAGACCTGCCTGGACAGCGACGTGTCGACGTACACATCACCGTACTCGTCGCCCTCGTGCGCCTTCTCGAGCCGGATCTGCTGGAGCCAGCAGTGCATGCCCGACCAGGGATCGGGCTGGACCGGGAACGTGAGGTTCTGGTGGACACCGGGGTCGTCCCAGTAGATGCGGCCGCTGTCGGGGTCGACCGACTCGAACGACCCGACGCCGGTCGCGTACCGAAGGAACCAGCTGGCGTCACCGTCCGGATGGCTCAGGTCGACGCGACCCGTCACCCAGCGACTTCCCTCGTCGTCACGCAGCCGCCACCGGCCCATGTGGTGGGACAACGCGCAGACACCGGGGCGGATGGCCTCGGTGGACCATACGCGGGCGACGAAGTACCCGATGCGCGTGTTGACGCGGACGAGGTCACCGGTGTTCACGCCGTGCCGCGCCGCGTCCTGGCTGTTCAGCCACATGGGGTGCGAGTTGCTCAGCTCGTTGAGATATTTGGCGTTGCCTGAGCGGGTGTGGATCAGCGTGGGCAACCGGAAGGTCGGGACGAGCACGAGCTCACCCGCTTCGATGTCGATCTTGCGCCGACTCACGTGCGACTCGATGTAGCCCGGGGTCGCGTGCTCTGGCCAACCCCAGTCGCGCATCGAGGTGGAGTAGATCTCGAGCTTGCGGGACGGTGTCAGCCATCCGAAGGTCGGGTCGCCGTCTTCGTGTACGACGCCGACGGCTCCCGCCTCGCCGACCAGCGGCACCTGGGTCTCCAGCGTCACCGGCTTGCGCAGGACGCCTTGCTCGTCGGGGACAGCGCCCTCGGTCTCGGCCTCGGTCAGGGCACGCTCGTCGACGCGGTAGACGTCCGACTCGACTTCGACCACCCCGAACTTGCGCATGTACTCCAGGGGCGTCAGACCGAGCTCGGCCGCCTTCGCGGGAAGCCCCGGCACGTTGTTCTCGAAGATGTAGCGGTAGTACTCGTCCACGGTGACCTTCTCACCAGGACGGTACGGCGACTCGAAGTACTTGCGGATGCCCAGGGCGCCATCGGGGTCGATCCGCCAGGACAGCTCGAACCAGAACTCGTTCTCCTCCCACACCTCGCCGGGGTTGACGTCGCGGGTGTCGCTGAACTCGCGTCCCATCTTCTCCATGGCGACACGCCGGACGGGCTGCCGGAAGCCGAGCCACTTGCCTGCGTGCGTCTCGTACGAATGCGTGTCGTGCCGTTCGGTCGAGTGACCCATCGGCAGCACGTAGTCGGCGAACTCCGCGGTCTCCGACCAGGTCGGCGTCAGCGCGACATGGCAGCCGACCTGGTCCTCGTCAGTGAGAGCCTCCATCCAGCTGAAGCCGTCGGGGTTGGTCCAGATCGGGTTGTAGACGCGGGAGAAGTAGACGTCGAGCCGGCCGCGTCCGTCTTTGAGGAAGTGGGGCAGCAGCATCGACAGCTCGTTGGTGGCCAGTGGGTATTCCCGCGGCCAGATCAGCTCGTTCCAGCGATCGTGTCCACCGGGCATGTCGGGGCCGTGCGGAATGAACTTGTCCCACCCGTTGGGGCTCGTGCCGCCCTTGGTGCCGACACTCCCCGTCAGTACGACGAGGAAGAACAAGGCACGTGCCACCATCCAGCCGCCATAGTTGCCGGCCGCGGCAGATCGCCACACATGCGCGGACAAGCGGCCCTCGGACCGTGCCACGACGTGCGCCAGCTCCTCGACCTGCTCGACCGGGATCTGCGCCTCCTGCGCCGCGAACTCGAAGGTGTAGTCCGCGTAGTCCGCGGTCAGCCGGTCGAGGAAGACCTCGAAGTCCACCTCGGCGTCGGGATGGAGCTCGGTCAGGTAGGTCTGCCAGTTGGTCCATCGCTTGAGGTACGCCGTGTCGATCGTGCGGGTGCGCAGCACGTACGACGCCACCGCCAGCAGCATCGCCGCCTCGCTGCCGGGCCAGGGCGTCATCCACAGGTCGGCGTGCGAGGCCGTGTTGGAGAGTCTCGGATCGACCACGACCAGCTTGGCGCCCTGCGCCTTGCCCTCCATGATGCGCTGGGCGTGCGGGTTGAAGTAGTGGCCCGTCTCGAGATGACTCGACAGGAGCAGGATGACGTTGGCATTGGCATGGTCGGGCGAAGGCCGGTCATAGCCGCCCCACAAGGACAGCCCCAGCCGGGCGCCGGCCGAGCAGATGTTCGTGTGGGTGTTGTGGCCGTCGACGCCCCAGGCGAGCAGGAACCGTTCGGCGAAGCCGTCCTCGCCGGGGCGCCCCACGTGATACATCACCTCGTCGTGACGGTCCTCCTGGATCGCCCGACGGATCCGGCCCGCGATGTCGTCGAGCGCCTCGTCCCACGAGATCTGCTCCCACTCGCCACCACCCCGGGCGCCCTTGCGGCGTAGCGGGTGCAGGATCCGCTCCGGGTCGTCGATCTGGTTGATCGTGGCTGGTCCCTTGGCGCAGTTGCGGCCCCGCGAGCCGGGGTGGGCCGGGTTGCCCTCCACCTTGCGGATGGAGAGGTCCTCCTTGTCGACGTACGCGAGGAGGCCGCACGCCGACTCGCAGTTGAAGCAGGTCGTCGGCACCAGCATGTACTCGTGCGGCACCTTCCGCGGGTGCGCCCGGGCGTCGTGCTCCACGTGGTGATCCCAGTCGCTGACCGGTGGGTAGTTGCGCAGTCCCCACCTCGTCCGTAACCCCGGCAGGTCGGAGTCGGGGCGCGACGCGTGGGCGTCCTCGACGCTCATGGTGATTCCTCTCGGAAGGAGTGGCTGTTCGACGCCACCGTTAGGAGCGGGTCATGACAGAGGGACGTCCTGGCCGGCGCGGACGAACACGCTTTCGTAGGCCAGGAGGGCGGGATGGACGAGCACGGCTGCCAGCGCAGCCGCCGCCGAGACCGAGCCGTTCCAGTCGAAGGCCGCCAGCACGAGCGCAAGGCCCGCGACCGCGACGGCTCCGAACCAGAACGTTTGCGCGTACCGGCCGCGCGTGATCATGTGCGCTGCCGCCGCGGCGCCGCGGGTGGCATGGCGACCGCCGAACTCGACGGCCAGCATCGCCAGGTGCCCCGCCGTGCCTATCACCAGCGCTCGCGTGAGCAGCTGTTCGCCCGAGGCCGAGACGTCGACGACGGGCAGCAACAGGATGAGAGCACCGGCACCCACCATGACCGCCTGCACGGCCAGGTGCCAGAACAGGAGCGGAGACTGCCAGAGGTCACGTCCCTCGGCCTGTCCGAACAGCAGACCGGTGTACGCGGCGGTCATGAACCCGGCCAACGCTGCCGGGCCCGCGATCACGTTGATCAGGGAGGTCTGGTCGAACAGCCCTGCGAGCAGCCACAAGCCGGCCAGTCCCGAATACACCGCCAGCACCACCGACCCCCAGAACAGCCACGAGGTCGGGTTGGGCTTGAGGAAGATGTAGAGGAACCGCTCGGGACGCTTCAGGTCCCACACCAGGAGGGCCCCGGTCACGGCGACTCCGACCACCGCGACCGCCGGAGCCACGATGGTGCCCAGGTCGCCGAGGTCGATGCCGAGCACCAACGCGAGCGCCGCGATCAGCAGCGCACCACCACCGAACGCCTTGGTCCAGAGGTAGGTCGTCACCCGCCAGCCCCAGGGCCGCGGGTGCGCCGTGTTGAGGGTGGTGCGGGCCCGGGTGACCGGGTCGACGGCGAGGTCGGTAGCGACGTCACGGCGATGGGCGTCCGGCTGTGCCCAGATGTAGGTGTCGTCCGGAGGCGCGTTCAACGGCTCGAGGACGGCACGGTCGGCGCCGAGGTAGAACACGTTCGGGCCGGTGTTCTGCTCCGGAGCGCGCACAGCGGTGTCGTGCGTGGCCACGAGCTTGGCGATCTCGCTCGTCGGGTCGTCGAGGTCACCGACCCAGATCGACTCGGTCGGACAGACCACGACACAGGCAGGCTCGAGGCCCTCGTCGACGCGATGCGCGCAGAAGTTGCACTTGGCAGCGGTGTTGGTGTCGGCGTCGATGTAGATGGCGTCGTAGGGGCAGCCCTGCATGCAGGCCTTGCAGCCGATGCAGCGGTCGCTGTCGAAGTCGACGATCCCGTCGTCGCGCTTGAACAGCGCCTGTGTCGGACACACCTTGACGCAGGGCGCATCCGTGCAGTGGTTGCACCGCATCACGCCGAAGTCGCGGGTCGTCGACGGGTACTCACCCTGGTCGACGTACTTCACCCAGGTGCGGAACTGCCCGAGCGGGACCTGATGCTCGGTCTTGCACGCGACCGTGCAGGCGTGGCAGCCGATGCACGTGCGCTGGTCGATCGCAAACCCGTACCTCACGCTGTCAGGCCGTGCGGTTGAGCTCGTCGACGGCGGCTTCGACCTCGGCCCGGCTGCCACGGTTGTAGGGCAGCTTGCCCAGCATGTCACCCATCAGACAGGTGTTGCTCACAGCGGCGAAGAACAGACCCCCACCGATGGCACCGGCCAGGTACTTGGCGCGCGGGACGACCGTGCTGACCACGATGCTGCCGAGGACGATACCCCCGGCGGTCAGGCGCACCTGCCGTTCGAGGCTCCACTTGGGATCGCCCTCCTCGATCTGCCCGCCGCCGGACTGCCAGGCGGCGATCCCACCTTCGAGAACGAGTGGCTCGATGCCGTGGGGGGCGAGGACCTCAGCCGCCTGCCGGGACCGCGCGCCGGTCTGACACAGCACGACGAGAGGAACCTTGGACTGTTCGGCCAGTTGCTCCGCATAGCGCGAGAGCACCGGCAGCGGGACGTTGTAGGACCCCGGGATCCGCGTGCTCTCGAACTCCCCCGGCGTTCGCACGTCCAGCAGGCGCAGAGCGTCCGTTCCAAGCCGGCTCTGTAGGTCAGGCGCAGTCAACGTGGCAGTAGTCATGCGGTCATCCTCTCGGCGGGTTGCGACGGGTGGTGCTGTGGTGACGGATAGACGCCCTTCGGGTGGGTGCGCGGGAAGCAGCTGGGTCAGCTCTGGTTGGTCAGCTCTGGTTGGTCAGCTCCGGTGGGTCAGCCCTGTTGGGTTGTGAGTCCTTGCTCGACAGCCTTGTCGTAGTCCTCGTCGACCAACACGATGTCATGTCCTGCCCGATCGAGCAGGCTGGCCGCGATCGAGGCGCGATAGCCGCTGGCGCAGTGCACCCACACGGGTCCGGCAGGGACCTCGTCGAGCCGCTCGATGAGTGCGTGGATCGGGATGTTGACGGCGCCGGGAATGTGGCCGTCGTCCCACTCGTCCGTACGCCGGACGTCGAGCACCGAAGGGCCTTCGCCGGACTCCTTCTCGCGCTTCAGCTCCGCGAAGGCGACGCTGGGATAGGACCGGAGCTCGGCCTCGCCGGCGAGAGCGGCCACGTCACCGGCCGCCGCCCCGTCCGGACGGTCGATGCCGATCCGCACGAGCTGTCGCTGGGCGTCAGCGACCTGCTCAGGACTCTCGCCGATCAGCGTCAGGGGCGTCCCCCACGGGATCAGCCAGCCCAGGTACGTGGAGAACTGCTCGCTGAGGGCGATCCCGACCGTGCCGCCGATGTGCCCTCCGGCATACGCCGTCTTGTCCCTCAGGTCGACAACCCAGTCACCGGCCGCGATGCGCTTGTGCAGCTCGTCGGCGTCGACGGGTTGCGGTGGCGACAGGTCGATCGGCCCGCCGCCTTCACGGTTGCGTGCGCCCATGTGTGCGTAGTAGCTGGGGTAGGCGGTGAGGCCGGCGACGAGACGCTCGACGAACGTGTCCTCGTCATCCTCGACCAAGGCGTCATTACGCGCCTTTTCCTCACCGATCGTGCTGCTCTCACCACCGGCGGACGAGCCGGACGAGCAGAAGCTGCCGAATCCGTGCGTCGGGTACACGGCGGCGTCGTCGGCCAGCAGCTCGGCCAGTCGACGGGCTGAGTGGAATTGCGCGCGGGTGAGCTCGTCAGTGCGCGCTTCGTCGACCAGGTCGGTGCGGCCGACGCTGCCGAACAGCAACGAGCCGCCGGTGAACACAGCCGCCGGCGCATCCGTGTCGTCGCTGATGACATAGGCGAGGTGGGTGTCGGTGTGGCCAGGAGTCGAGACGACCTGGATGCGAAGCGAGCCCGCATCGAGCTCGTCGCCGTCGGCCACCGCGCGTCGGTCGAACTGCACCTGATCGGCGCCGGAGACGACATAGGTCGCGTCGTGTTGTTTCGCCAGCTCGAGTCCCCCGGAGACGTAGTCGTTGTGGATGTGCGTTTCGAGCACCATCACGCACCGCGCTCCGAGCTTGTCGAGCACGGCCTCGACCCGGTCGAGATCACGCTGCGGGTCGATGACCACAGCGGACTGCCCGTCGTGGGCGACATAACTGCGGTCGCCCAGGTCGCTGGTCTCGATCACTTCTACGTGGAGCTGGCCCATGTCGTCGTCATCCTCCGTCGGGTCGACTTGATTGCGCCTTACAAATGACCGTACATTATGAGGCACGATACGACCGGGGACCGCCTCTCGCAAGGGGAGCCGCTGTGAACCACCTGCCGCCCGTCGGTCCGCGAGCCGTCGACCGGACCAGCTCCTTACCGCTGTGGTCGCAGGTCCATGCAGACCTCCAGCGCCGCCTCGAGCGCGGCGAGTTCACGTCCGCCTTTCCCGGTGAGCACGCGCTGGTCGCTGAGTACGAAGTCAGCCGCCATACGGTGCGCGAAGCGCTTCGTCGGATGCGGGAGCAAGGCGTCGTCACCGCCGAGCGCGGACGGCCGCCGAGAGTCACCGCAACCACGGAGTTCGCCCAGCCCATCGGCACGGTCTACAGCCTGTTCGCCGCCGTAACCGCGTCCGGACAGCGCCAGGAGAGCGTGGTCCGCGTCCTCGACACCCGGGCCGACGCGGTGGTCGCCGACCGGCTGGGCCTTGAGGCAGCGGCACCACTGGTGTTCCTCGAACGGCTGCGCCTCGCCGACGGTGAGCCACTCGCCCTCGACCGCGTCTGGCTGCCGGCTCGCGTCGCGACCCCCCTGCTCGACGCCGACTTCACCAACACCGCCTTGTACGCCGAGCTCGCAGAGCGGTGCGGCGTACGCGTGTCCGGTGGAAGCGAGCACATCCGTGCTGTCGTCCCGTCCAAGGCCGAGCAGGCCCTGCTGCACATGCCTGCGGACGCGGCCGCCCTGGCCCTCGACCGACTCGGCTGCAGCGAGGGGATGCCGGTCGAATGGCGGCACACGTTGGTGCGCGGGGACCGGTTCGCGGTCACGACCGAATTCTCCCGAACAAGTGGCATCCAGGTCGGTGGGGCGAGACCGCTGCTTTCCTTTGGCCAACAGCCCTGAGATCATCCCCGCTATGGGCATCCACGGCACCCCGGGCTCCGGCGTCATCGGAATGGCGGGGCGCGTCACGAGCGAGCCCACCGCCCGACCGCCCCGGCTCGTCCTGAACCGGGCAGGTCTTCCGGTCGTCGGAACCGCCCGGATCTACGTCTGTGGCATCACGCCGTACGACGTCACCCACCTCGGTCACGCCGCGACGTTCGTCTGGGCTGACCTGTTGGCCGCCGTCGTCCAGCTGACCGGCGTGCACACCTCCACCTGTCGCAACGTGACGGACGTGGACGACGTCCTGACCCACGCCGCCGACGAGCGGGGCACGCCGTACGACCAGTTCGCGCTGACCCAGGAGTTCCTCTTCGACCAGAACATGCAACAGCTGCAGATCAAGAACCCCGACCACTCCCCCCGCGCGCGGCACCACATCGCGGCGGTGCAGCAGCTCGGCCAGGGAATGCTCGACTCCGGAGCGGGTTACGAGCGCGAGGGGCAGGTCTACTTCCGCGCCGACGACGTCCTCGCCGACACCGGACTCGCGATGGCGGAGGCGCTCGCGCTGAGCAGGCAGCACGGCGACGACCCGGACGACTCCCGCAAGGAGCATCCCCTCGACGTCCCCGTGTGGCGAACCTCCGACGAGCACGAACCTGCCTGGCCGAGCCCGTGGGGATGGGGTCGCCCCGGCTGGCACGCGGAGTGTGCAGCGATGTCGCTGTCCATCCATGGCTCGAGCGTCGACGTGCTCGTAGGCGGTCACGACCTCGCCTTTCCACACCACGCCTACCAGTCCGCCATGGTCGAGTGCGTGTCGCACGTGACACCGTTCGCACGCCGTCAGATGCACGTCGGCACCGTCCACGACAACGGGCACAAGATGGCGAAGTCCACGGGCAACCTGGTGCTCGTCGACGAGGTGCTGGCTGAGCACTCGCCGGCGGTCGTCCGCCTGCATCTGCTCGATCGACCCTGGAGCGCAGACTGGGAGTACGACGCCGGCGAGCTCGTGGCCACGAGCCAACGGCTGGAAGCCCTGCACGCGGCGGCCGGCACCGGCACCGGCACCGGTGGCGCGGAAGCGGTGGCGGGCGTCGTCGGTCGGCTGCTCGCTGACCTCGATGTGCACGGCGCCGTCGAACTGGCGCTGACCGAGGGCGGAGAGGCAGCCCGGTGGCTGACGTCGTTCCTCCGCCTCGTGTGACCCGCGTCCGGATCCGGGCATGAGCTGCTCGCCCCGGCACCGGACCGTGCCTGCACCGGTCCTCCCCACCTTCGAACCGGCGGAGGCGGTGGACATCGCCGCCGGGTTCGCGGACACGATGGCCGGGCGCCGGACCATCCGCGACTTCACGCCCGCCCCCGTTCCGCTGGACGTGATCCGCCATGCGATCCGCGCCGCTGCCACCGCGCCGAGCGGAGCGAACCTGCAGCCCTGGCGGTTCGTCGTCGTCACCGATCCGCACCGCAAACGACTGCTGCGCGAGGGCGCCGAGGAAGAGGAGCGGCGGTTCTACGAAGGCCGCGTGTCCGAGGAGTGGCGGTCCGCCCTGGAGCCACTCGGCACCGACTGGCACAAGCCGTTCCTCGAGGTTGCCCCCGTGGTCATCGTCGTCTTCGAGGTCCATCGCAGCGACACGAGCCCACGGCCGTACTACGTCAAAGAGTCCGTCGGTATCGCCGTCGGGCTCCTGCTTGCGGCCTTGCACCAGGCCGGCCTCGCGACGCTCACGCACACGCCGTCCCCGATGCGCTGGGTCAACGAGGTGCTTGATCGCCCGTCACACGAACGGCCGTACGTCGTGATCCCCGTCGGCTACCCGGCCGTAGACGCCGAGGTGCCCGACATCGAGCGCAAGCCTCTCGACGAGGTGCTGGTCGAGCTGTCCGCGTTGCCGGACGAGGTGGACTGACTCCGGGGAGAGGATCTGCGTCAGCCGGCGAGAGAACCGCCGAAGATCTGCCAGGCCAGCAGTGACTTGGCCACGAGACTCAGCACGAGGTAGGCCTTCTCGCCGTACGCGTAATCCACCCAGCGCCCCACCTCGCGGTACTGGAGCCACTGGTTGAGCCCGAAGCTGAAGAACAGGATCGCCTGCGTGACGATGATCCCGTAGACGAAGCCCGGCACGGTCTCGGAACCGACGACGTTGAACACGATCGAGATCCACGGTGTGATGCCGACGATCGTCCCGAACCAGAACGGCAGCATCGTGGTCGAGCTTCGACCAGGCGGGTTCATCCGCTCCTGCAGCCACCCGAAGAGAATCATGCCCACGTTGGCGCCGACGACGGCGATGACCGCGTTGATGCTGGTGATCCCGGAGTAGAAGCTGATCAGGATGATCATGATCGTCGCGCTGACCGAGTACTCGACCCAGCGGAACCGGTTGATGCCGCGTCTGAGGTCACGCTCGTAGGTGCCGCGGAAGACCGTCGCCGTCAGCAGGTGGTCGAGCGCAGCGAGGCCCAGGAAGACGGCCACCGCTGCGCCGATGCGGACGTCGAAGAGCGAGTCCGGTGCCGGTACGGCGCTGCCGGGCGGGCCCTCGGGGATGGAGGAGGTCACGGTGATGGCGAAGCTGCCCGACAGGAAGATGATGACGAGTGCCTGCGCCAGGTGGAGCGCCGTGAGGCCGAGATTCCACCTCCGCAGCCCTGCGAGGCGCTCGTCGGTGACTCCGGTGGCTGTCGGCATGGCGGTCTTCGTGTCCATGGCTCCACCCTTGCAGGCGGTGGCATCCCACAGAACCCCGAAACTTCGACAGTCCCTGCGAGCTGAGGAGCATCGGCCTGATGGTCCAGCAGACTCCAGTCGACATCGTGTTCATGGGGGACCTGCGGGTGGCCGAGATCCCGGTCCGGGAGATCGACGACGAGCTCGTGGACGTCCGCGACGTGCCGGAGCTCGCGCTCGGCGCGCTGAGGAAACGCCCAGCGGCGCTTACGGGCTGCTGCGCAGCGGGTGTTGGAGCGCATGCTGGCCGCTCAGGAGCAGCTTCCTGCCGGCTATCGGTTGCTGCTGGTCGAGGGGCATCGGCCGTACGACCTGCAGGAGCACTACTTCTCCAGCTACCGGGACCAGGTGGAGAAGACCGATCCGAGCCTGGACAGTGCCACCAGCCTCCAGCTCGCCAGCAAGTACGTGTCGCCGCCTCAGGTCGCACCTCATGTCAGTGGCGCCGCGATTGACCTCACGATGGCCGACGGATCGGACCAGGTAGTCGACATGGGAACTGCGCTCAACGCCAGTCCGGAGGCAGCGAGGGGCGTGCTGCTTCGCTGCCGACAACATCTTTAAGGACGCGCGTCATCATCGGGATCTGTTGGCGGCGGCCCTGTCGGGAGCAGGCCTGGTGAACTACCCGACCGAGTGGTGGCACTGGTCGTATGGCGACCGGTACTGGGCCCTGATGACCGGGCACCCGAACGCTCTGTACGGCCCCGTCCGCGAACCCGGCTGACCGGGTCGCCGAGCCTCTGATCGGGAGTGTTCAGGCAGCCGGCATTGGCGGTGCAGCCGGGAGCGCCCGGTGGGTCCCGGTGTGGTCGACCAGGAGATAGCGGCCGTGGGGGGTGCGCCACACGAACACGCCGGTGAAGGGTTGGGCGACGTGCCAGTCACCGTGGGTCTTGACCCGGTGGTGGAACCGGGTGATGGGGCCGAGCTTGCCGAGTCCGGTCTGGCCCGGTGGCCCACCCTCGTCGGGTTTGACGAAGGCGATGGTGTGGTCGATGTCGCCGGTACGGCGGGTGGAGGTGGCGTAGGGGAAGCAGTCGACCGGGATGGCCAGGTGCACCGCTTCGCGGATCCGGTCGGGGATCTCATACGCATCCACCGGCACCTGGTCGTTGAGGTCGATGACGGGCTTCACCACGACGTTGGCGTGGCCGAGCCAGGACCGGACCCGGTCCACGGTGACCGGTCCGCTGCCCTCGACCCTGGCTACTCCTTGACCGGTGACCAGCGCTTCGTCGGTGAGGTGGACATACAACGTCACGTCCGGCCGGGTGTCCGCCCGGGGAGATCTGGCCGTCTCCGGTGTCGGCTGCCCGGTCGCCTCGGCCACCTCAGCGAAGAGGTCCAGGGTGGCCTGGGGCCGGGCCAGGATCCCGACCGCCGCGGCCCGGCGGGCGTCCTTGGACCGGGGATCACCGAGCAGACCGAGCCCGTCAGCGGTGCGGTCGACGGTGGCGTCGAACCAGATCGCGTCCGGCGCCTCGGCCCGGATGAAGATCTCGCCGGTGCCAGGCTCGGAAGGCTGGTCCTTGACCCACACCCCCAACGACGCCTGCGCCGCCGCGTCGGCCTCAGCCGCGGCCTCAGGGTCACACTCCAACCAGCACGCGGCGATGATCGCTTCGATCCGACCCCACGACAAGGAGTGGGCATATCTGGCGATCCGGCGGTCCACCACCGCCACGGTCTCCACAGCCAGGTGGCGAGTGGCCTCGGCGCACCTGCGACCGATCCACGGCTTCACCTCACCAGCCACGATCCTGGCCCAAAGCCTGCGGAAGACGGTGCCGCAGGTCCAGCGCGTCCCCGACCAGCCGCTCCGCAGCCGACGACGAGGTGCCCAGGACGACGCCGAGCTCGGCCGGCGCGAACTCCGCCACCGCAGGGGTCCCGTCACCACCGAACCGGACCAGCTTCTCCGACCCGGGCAGCAGCGGACTGGTCGCGCGGGCGAGCTCACCGTGCAGGTCAGCCCAGTGCGCGGCGGCGTGCAGGATGTCGACCTCGGCCCGGTCCGCGGCAGCGCGGGCGGTCTCGACGAACGACAGGGTCGCTATCTCGTCGAGAACATCGAAGTCGGTGTCGAACATGTGTTCGATTCTACCCGACATGTCCGACCGTGCCAAGAGAGTTTCGCCTTATCCACAAGGGTTTCTGCGAGTCTCGACACGCCTGCCCTGCGCCGGTCGAAGGGCTCGACGCGAACAGCCCGCTGATCGAGCTTGTCGAGATCAAGGGGAAAGTGATCTCGACAAGCTCGATCGTCGGGGCAGCTCGATCGCCGAGGGGGTTGGATCGTCGGGGGAAGCGATCGCCGACAGCTGCTAGCCGATGTCGAAGGCGTCCACGTCGAGGTCCGGCGAGACACCCAGCCCGTGCGCGGTCCCGTCGAAGTAGACCGACCAGCCCGAGCTGTCGAAGTACACGACGTCCTCGTCGTCCACCAACCCCAGACCGGGCACCTTCGTGGTCGTCGAGATGAACGACAGGTAGAAGTGGGTGGCATCGACGCGGACGAAGCCGTTGACGTTGGCCGCGCCCACGAGCCCGTTGGCGGTCGCATCCCAGACCCGGGCGAACGACGAGCCGCTCCAGCTGTAGATGTCGGCGTTGTCGGGTGTCCCGGTGACACCAGGCACCGCCGTGTTACCGACCGTGGAGAAGTAGAGCGTTCCGCTCACGATGCTGATCGCGTCCAGGTCCTGAGCGGACGCGGTGAGCCCCTTCGCCGTCCCGTCGAAGTACATCGACCAGTGGGTGCCGTCGAAGTACACGACATCTTCGTCCTGAACGGTTCCCAGTCCGGGCAGCTTGGTGGAGGCGGCGGTGAAGGACGCATAGAACTGTGTCGCGCTCACCCGGTCGTAGCCGTCGATGTCGGCCACCCCCGGGAGGCCCACAGCTGACGCGTCGTAGTCACGGGTGAAGACGCCACCCGACCAGCGATAGATGTCGGCGTCGTCTCCGGTACCGCTTACTCCGGGAGGGTTGACGTTGCCCAAGGTCGAGAGGTAGAGCTGCGGGCGGCTGACCGTCAAGAGGGCGCTCACGGCAGAACCCCAGTTGCCGGCGGCGTCCTTGCTGTGGACCCAGACCGGGTGGACTCCGTCGGAGAGGGCGTTCACCGTGGTGGCCGGGATCGACGCGTTGAGACCGCTGACAGGACCCGCCGTCGCGACTGTCAGGGCGCTTCCCGACCCGTCCGGCCCCACGCTGTCCACGAAGTACTCGGCTGCGGCGATGGCAGATCCACCGGCGGACGAGTCATCCGCGGTGGCGGAGATCTGGACCCCGTTCGGGGCAGCGCCATCCGTCACGGACGGCGTGACAGCGACCGAACTCGTCGTCGGCCCCGTCGTATCGGGCTGGGTGGCGACTGAGGCGTCGGCGGCCTGAGCGTCGATCCGGCCGTTGCCGTACGAGTTGTCCGGACCGGCGACACCGAGGTCGACGGCGGTGCCGATCAGAGCCGCCTGCTGCTGGTCTGCTGTCAGTCCGGGGTGAGCTCCGAGGAGCAAGGCGAGTGCGCCCGCCGCGTGTGGCGCCGCCATCGACGTGCCGCTCAGCGTCTGGTAGTTGCCGTAGCGATCCGTCGAGCGGATGTTGACTCCTGGGGCGACGGCATCCGGGAACACGCGCGTCCGTCCCCCGCAGGTGGAGGGTCCGCGGCTGCTGCTCGAGTAGATCAAGTTGGTGCTGCTGATGGCGCCGACCGACAAAGCCTCGGGGTAGTTGGCCGGGCTCACGCTCGACGAGGCGCCCGAGCCGAAGTTGCCCGCCGCGAAGACCGGCAGGATCCCGGCCGCCCGCAGCGCCTGGAGGTCAGGCTGGAAGGTCAGATCGCAACCGGGACCGGACCCGATGGACCAGGAACCGTTGACCACCCGTGGCGCGTCGTTGGTGCTCGGGTCGCCGTCCGGGTCGAGCACCCATTGGAAGGCCTGGTGGATCGCGGTGGTCGTTGCGGTGCCGCTGTCGTTGAAGATCTTGGCCGCGATCCAGGTCGCGCCGGGTGCCATCCCGATCGAGGTGCCGCCGGCGTCGCCACCGACCATGACGCCCATCGTGGCCGTGCCGTGGCCCGACAGGTCCGTGGGGGTCGTGGGGTGTTGACCGTACGGGTCGTACCAGCCGTTCGTGCCCCCGCGCCACCGGCCGGCCAGGTCCGGATGTGAGACGTCGACACCGCTGTCCAGGTTGGCGACGACGACCCCTTGCCCGGTCTGGCCGAGATCCCAGCGTGGTGGGGCCTTGACCGCCTCCACGTTCGGCTCCGGCGTGCCGGCGGTGGGAACCACCGGTATGACGTCGGGGCTGACGCTCGCGACATCCGACCGGACGGCCAGCTCGCGGATGACCCGGGCAGTGGCGGTCACGGAGACCGCGTTGGAGATCCAGAGCCGTTGGGTCCCGGCCACCTGGCCCTGCGCGGTCCGTGTCCTGAGAAGGGCGTGGATCGAGCGCTGCGACGACTTCGATGTCGACCGTAGGTCGTTGACGATGCGCTGGACACGCAGACGCCGAGAGGGGGCCTTGATGGACGACGGATCCGCTTGCTCGCGCATGGTCAGGACGACGGTGGTCATCTCGCCGGGGGCGAGGCCCGCCAGCAGGTTCTCGACGGCCGGCCCGATCTTGCCCGTCCTCGCCGTCGGCTCGTCCATCGCCCCAGCGGTCGCTGTGAGCAATGACAGCAGCAGGGCTGCCACTGCCGTGACGATCAGGGTTCTTCTCACGAGTAACTGTCCGCCTTCTCCCGGACCTGCGGGATCGAGGGAGGTGCGGATTGGCGCCTGCGTCGGACGATCACCACGACAGCGGCCGTGCCGCTGAGCAGGACCAGGGCCAGCCCCGTCGTGATCAGCTCCATGGGCCGGATGACGTCTCCCTGTGGAGGATCGACAGTCCAGCTCACCGGCATGACCGCGTCGGCAGCACCGGCTCGGTGCACGCTGACCGTGGCCTGCCATGCCCCTGGCTCAGGCTTGGTGGTGACTCCCTCGTAGCGGCCGATCTCGAACCGCTTCAAGGGGACAGCCGTCGCCTTCCCATCAGGCCCGACCAGCCTGACGTCGGCACCGTTGATGGCCCCCGGAGCGGGCAGGGTGACCTGACTCGCTTTGACGATCAGCCGGCTCTCGTCAGGACCGGACGGCAGTTCCTCGAACGTGACGAACAGGCCGTCGACGTTGGACACGTATGGCGCACTGGGCTTTTCGGCGGTGTCGACCTCACGGGCAGTGGGCACCGAGGTGAGCAGCCCCGCAGCTGCCACGGCCCCGATCAGCACGAGCGCCTCGAGACCGAGCACGAAACGGAAGCGCCGCGGCGGCACCGGAACCCAACCGGACCGGCGGCGGAGAACCCGGCCGAACCAACCGGCGATTGCCGGGTTGACCAGCAGCGTGTTGATCCCGGCGAACCCGAGAGCCAGCGCGAGGAGTGCGACCTTCGCCATCAGGACGCCGCCCCACAACGTCGAGAAGATCGAGTGCAGTCCGGTGACGTGCAGGCCGGTCTCGATGAGTCCGGACGCGAGCAGGACAACCGCGGCCAGTGCGGCCATCGGGCTGAAGGCGCGCCAGGCCGAGGTCAGGATCGGACCCCTGCGCTGCGGGTCCCGACGGCCCAGCGACATGAGGCAGAGCGCGAGCGCGATGAGTCCACCGGCCCAGACTCCTGCGGCGACGATGTGCACGGCGGCGACGAAGATCGCCGGCAGGGTTCGGCTGGGCAGGGCAGCCGCGTGGCCGGCCCAGCCCTCGAGCCAGACCGCTGCCATCAGAGCGACGAAGCCGACCTTGACCACGAGACCCGGCGGACGTCGACGGATGGCCCACACGGCCAACGCGACAGCGGCGATGGCCAGGGCGATCTCACGCGCCAGCCACAGGTACCCCCAGGGTGTGGAGGTCAGGGTGGTCCACGTCGTGTCGATCCAGGCAGCCGTCGAGACGTCGGAGGACCGCGTGCTTTCGAACGCCATCAGCACTCCGGTGACGACCGCAGCGCTCGCGGAGATCGCCGCGATCACCCGGGCGCGGCGACGTGGCGCCTTCCCGGACTCACCCATCGCTCCCAGGACGCGTCCGGACACGGCGACGGCACCGATGGCCAGCAGGATCGCCAGCAGGTCCAGCCACCGCAGCACGAGCGCCCGGGTTTCCGGCAGGCTGACTCCCGACGCAGGAACGACGACGGGGCGCACACCAACACCGAACAGGACCGAGCCACGGGAGGCATGCCCGTCCTCGAGGGAGAGGACACGCCAGTCCATGACGTACGTCGCCCGCTGCAGCGGAGGCGTCGTGATCGTGACGACCTCTCCCCCGTCCGCCTCGGAGGTCGACACCTCGACCGTTGTCTCGACCCCGTCGAGCGTGTGCAGGTTGAACGTGCTCGCGCCGGAGTCGATCGTCTGGGTGAAGTACAACGTGAGCTCGGTTCGCCCGACGGAGACCATGCCGCCGTTGGCGGGGTCCGAGCGCTCCAGCTCACTGTGGGCCGCCGCCGGCGACGCGCCGAGCAGCACGAGCGCCAGCGCGCCGAACAGCACCGCCCACCGGCGGCGCCTGCTCGGCGAGGGGGCCAGGGTCATCCTTGGGCCCGGATGTGTTCGAGCCGGACATCTCCGATCACCAAGGTCACCAGATCACCGGCATGGATGGCGTTGTTGGCGTTGGCCATGAGGAAGAAGTAGGTGCCGCCCAGCCGTAGGCCTGTGTGATGGTGCGGGGGTGACGCCATCCGCAGCGTGGCGCCGCTGTCCTCGACCACGAGCGCCGGAGAGAGCGCCGGGTCGTGGATGATCGGGCTCGCCTTGTCCGGGTCCACGACCTGGTAGCGGAGCTCGATGAGCCCGCCGGCGGCCGTCACGCCGATCAAGGACACGTCGATGCCGTAGTGGGCTGCCATCCCCTGGACGTTGACTGCCGTGGTCCCGTCGCGGATGTCGGCCGGATGGCTCGGCCACCAGATCCGCGCCCCGACACCGGCCACCAACAGCACGGCAAGGACGATCACGACCCAGCGGCGGCGTCGGTTCGGAGTCTTCTCGGCCGCGGGCGGCTCCTCGCTCACGCGAGGCAAGGTGTCAGTGGTCATGTGGGTGCGTCTCCTTCCGAGAGCCGGCCTGCACCGTTGGTGATGCAGGCCGGCCGGAGCCAGTTGTTACGGGAGGTCGAAGGCATCGATATCGAGGTTGCCCGAGGTCCCCAGACCGTGGGCAGTCCCGTCGAAGTACGTCGACCAGCTGCCGCCGTTGTCGTACACGACGTCCTCGTCCTGCTGGTTGCCCAGTCCTGGAACCGCGGTGTTGTTCGCGTTGAAGGACAGGAAGAGGTGAGTCGCATCGACCCACACCAGGCCATCGACGTCAGCGGCAGCAGCGAGGCCGTTGGCCGACGCGTCCCAGACCCTGGTGTAGGACGAGCCACCGTTCCAGCGGTAGATGTCGGCGTCGTCTGCAGCTCCTGTGACTCCGGGCGGGTTCACGTTGCCCACGGTCGAGAAGTACAGGCTTCCGCCACCGATGCTGATCGCGTCGAGATCGTAGTTCCCGTTGTTGGTCGGGAATCCATGAGTGCTCGCGTCGAAGTACATCACCCAGGTGCTGCCGTTGAAGAACACCACGTCGTCGTCCTGCACGGTCCCGGTGATCCCGGTCAGGGTCACGTTGCCCGTGAAGGACGCGTAGAACGTGGTGGGCGTGACCCGGTCATAGCCGTCGAGATTGGCACCCGTAGCCACGCTTCGTGGGGCCGTGGACATGTCGATCGCCCGGCTGTGGGCAGCGCCGTCCCAGTTGTAGATGTCCGAGTCGTCCGCAGTCCCCGTGACACCGGGCGGGTTCGTGTTGCCCAGGGTCGAGTAGAACAGCGGGTGGGACACGGTCAGTACCGTGCTCGCGGTGGCTCCCCAGTTGCCTGCGGCGTCCTTGGCTCGCACCTTGACCGTGTACATGCCCTCGCTCATGGCGCCGACGTTGACCGTGGCAGCGAGGTTCCACGGACCCGCACCGCTCACGGTCATCGCGTTCGCGTTGCCGTAGCCCGGGTCGGTCCCGATGAACCACTCGGCCCTCGTCACCGAGGTGCCGGCGTCGTTGCCGGTGGCGGTGAGCGCGACGGTGGTCGCGCCGGCCGTCGGGTTGGGAGACGCGCTGACGGCGCTGACCGTCGGCGCAGCCTTGTCCACCACCAGGGTCCCTGTTGCCGTCAGGCCCCAGTTACCGGCGACATCCTTGGCATGGACGTACATGGTGTGGCTGCCGTTGCTCAGCTGCTGCACGGTGGCCAGGGGGATGTCCGCGTAGGCGGTCTCGGACGTGGAGTTGAAGACCCCGTCCAGGGCAACCATGCCGATACCCGTGCCGTTGGCACCGACGGTGTCGATGAAGAGCTCAGCGCCCTTGATGGCGCTGTTGACGTCGCCACCGAGCGGGTCGGTCACACTTGCCGTCACTCGCACGAACGGCCAGCCCGGGTTGACCGGAAGCGTGCCGTTGTTCGGGGTCGGGTCGACCGTCACACCTGCGGTGGTCGGAGCAGTCTTGTCCATGATCAGGTTGGCGAACTCCGCGTCACCCCAGTTGCCTTGGGCGTCGCGGCTCCGGACCCACACCGAGTTGTTGCCCTCGGGCAAGCCATTGATCACCGTGTTCGGGATCGTGGCGTCCAGGCTCGCGACCGGGGCGTCGAGGTTCGGCAGCATTTGCGTGCCTGTGCCGGCAGACGCTGCCGTGGCTCCGATGGAGTACTCACCATCCATGATGTTGGAGCCACCGGTCGTCCGGTCGTCAGCGGTCGCGGTCACGTCGATACCTGTGGTCCGAAGGTTGTTGGTGATCGCCGGCGTCAGGACGACTCCGCTGGTGGTCGGGCCGCCGGCGTCGCCGCCATTGACCAGCACCGAGCTGAACGGCCCCCAGGTGTTGGCGTCACGTCCGCGCACATACACGACGTGGTCGCCAGAGGGAACCGTCACTGACGAGGCCGTGACGTTCGCGGTCGGGGAACCGAAGGTGCCCGTCATCGGCGTTCCCGTGCCTCCGGTGACGTCATCGATGTAGTACTCAGCCTCCGTGACGGCCGAGCCGCCGTTGGCGGTGTCGTCGATCGTCGCGGTCAGCGTGCCGTTGAGAGCGAGGGCCACGTCGCGCGTCGCCGGGCCGAAGTGGTCGCCTGGGCTGGCTGTGTCCGCGACTGCGTGCAGCGCCGTGAGCATGCCGCCGATGCCGACGGTGTTGGTGTTGTGGAAGGACAAGTTCGCGTCGTAGAGCGACAGGAAAGCGTCCTGGTCGGACGACGGCGCCCTCACGATGGCGTCCGCGGTCTGGCCGGGGCCGAACGTCTCGGCGACGTACTCGCGCGAGAACTCGAGCGGGTTGCCGTCGAGGGCGATGACGTCCTGACGGGCGCCGAGCACGCCCAGGGAGTGGTAGTCGACTCCGGCGTTGACGTACCGCAGCAGCACATTGCTGTTGCCGTTGGTCTCGAACGGTGCGATGTCGGGGTACACCTGACCATTGATGAGGAAGTACCGGGGGTGGTACTTGCGCATGTCGAAGGCAGCCGGGTTGGCCGCGTTGTTGAGGATCGGGTCGATTTCGCTGAGCAGCATGACGAAAGAGTCGTCGAACGCTGTGCTGGCATCGGCGTAGGCCTGCCCGGTGCCGGCGGTCGGCGTGACGACCAGCGCTCCGTAGAGACCCATCGCCACCTGGTGCTGGGCGTTCGGGAGCAGGCTTGCCTCATAGAGGTAGGTGCCCGGCCGCTCGGCGGTGAACGTGTAGTTCTTGGTGCCACCGGCCGCGACACCGCTCAGGTCGGGAATCATGCCCTGCCCGTTGATGAGGAGACCGGACTGCTCCGACAGCTGGTTGTGCAGCGTGATCGTGACATCGTCGCCTTGCGCCACGGTCAGCGTCGGACCACCCGGCGTGGTCACCGGGGAGTTGCTGGTGTTGTAGCCCAACACGTTCACGGTCGTGCTGCCGGCCGGGACGGGCAGCGACATGCTGCCCGAGACGGCGTACAGGTCGAGCGAGACCGTGGCGGCGGAGGCGGGCCCGGCCGGCGTCGCGACGACTGCCAGCGCGGCGATCATCCCACCGGTCAGGAGAGAGGTGGCTACCCTCTTCAGCGTCAGTCGAGTCATGGTTCTGCCCGTCTCTCTCAGTTTCCGCAGTTGTTGGGCGTGGGCGGGTCGATCCGCATGTACGTGATCGGCCCGGTCATCGTGGCGCCCCAGGAGGTGATCTGGAACAGTGCGTGGTTGTGCGAGATGATGTAGTACTCGCCGCACTGGTTCAGTGAGGCCGTCCCGGCAGGAAGCACCTCTTTGGTGCCCAGGTAGGGGCTACCGCTGTAGAAGGCACCGATCACCGAGTTGGCCAGGTTCGGCACCGTCACCGGCACCGGGTTCGACGGGCTGTAACCCTCGGCGTCGTACCACTTGAAGAGCACGTCCCACGTCTGGCCGGGACCGATGTTGATCGCGAACTTCTCGAAGGACAGGTCCTGGTTGCCCGGGCCCTTGAGCTCGTGGCCGTCCCGCCCGATGACACGGCCGTTGTTGCCGTGCGGGTGGAACGGGTAGTCCTCGGTGCCGACGTTCAGGTAGCGAGCCAGCCCGGGCTGCATGCCGGGGTGCCACTCCTGGACCTGCGCCAGCGAGCCGTACGGCTGGGTCGGCAGCCAGGACGCGCCGTTGTCGGCGATGCTGTCGGGGAAGCCGCGGCCGTTGATCAGCCAGTAGCGTGGGTGGTAGTTGTTCATGTTGAATGTCTTGCCCGCCTGGACCGCCTGGTGCTGGTAGGGGTCGATCTCCGACAGCAGCACCATGAACTCCTCGTTCGGGGTGAACTGGCTGTCAGCGCTGTCGTAGGCGTAGGCATCGCCCAGCGCCGGCCGCACGATCAGGGCTCCGAAGAGACCCATGTGCACCTGTGTCTCCGGGTTGGTGCCTGACTCGTAGAGGTACGTGCCGGGCTTGCCCGCCACGAAGCTGTAGGTGACGGTCCCGCCGCCGGCAGGAGCGGTGTTGGTCAGTGAGGTGACACGTCCGCTGCCGTTGAGCTCACGGTGGGCGGGCGCCCCGTCGGCCATGACGTCGTCCTGGCCGGGGAACATGATGGACACGTCATCGTCGGCGAACGAGTTGTGCAGGATCACGGTGACGTTGTCACCCTCGTGCACGCACAGCACCGGGCCGGGGTGCTGGAACCCGTCGGAGCCGTTCGAGTAGCCCCACATGAACGCCGTGTTGCCGTCGGGAAGGCTGATGTAGCCCGTCTTCGTGGTGAGGTTGAAGATCGGCTGATTGGCAACCCCGCCCACGCCCTCCGTGCAGACGATCCCGACTCGTGGTGCGGTGTCGGCAGTGGCCGGCGCGCCACCGGTGAGCGTGGCCGCGGCGGCCGAGAGTGCCATCGCTCCGACGATGAGCATCGTCCGGCCGCGGCGGCGGGAGGTCTTCGCTTTCATGGCAGTGCCCAATCTCGTCATGGCGATCAGATGGCCCAGTCGTTCGGGAAGTTCTGCGTACCGACGGTGAGCCCGGGGTACACATGGATCTCGGTCGCCTGACCGCCGAAGCCGCCAGGAGCCAGGTTGTTGCTACGCAGGAAGTTGCGGTTGTAGAGCATGTAGGTGTCGTAGGCACCCGGGCCCTGGTAGTCCGGCGCGGTGAACACCACGTCGTAGCTCTCTCCGGGACCGATGTTGAGGGTGTCGGTCTCGTAGGACGTGTCGCCGGTGCCGTTGCGACCCACCATGGGGGTGGCGTCGCGGCCGACGACCTTCATCCGGATCCCGGTGATCGTCATCGCCTGTTCGCGGAAACCCAGATTGGCAAAGCGCAGTGCGACACGCTCGCCCTCGTTGCACGTGACCAGCGAGGACTGGGGCTGGTTCTGAAGCTTCGCGTTGCCGGCGCCGGGGGGCGGGACCAGGTAGCCATCGGCGTCGGTCTCGAAGTCGATCGCGTTGACCGAGGGTCCATCGGTCGGCGCGTTCGGTTCGATCGTGTCCGGGTAGACGCGACCGTTCAGCAGGGCGAAGTCCGCCCGGTAGTCGCTCCACTCCGGAAGTTGGATGTGTGCGTCGGCCCAGTGCGCCTCCGCCCACACCTCCGAGAGGAACATCGCGAACTCGCGGTCGTAGCCCGTCGAGCCGTCCCCATCGTTGTACATGAACTTGTCGAACCCCAGGTAGGTCGTGCCGTTCTGCAACGGCCGGACGAACACGAGCCCGGTCATGCCCATGTGCACGTGCTCCACGTCCTCGACGTGGCAGTGGTACATGTACGTGCCTGGGTCACGTGGACGGTAGGCGTAGACGAACTGGCGTCCACTCGGCACCGAGACCGAACCGGTCGGTTCCCCGTCGAAGAACGGGATGACGTTGCGGAACCCGTGCCAGTGCAGCGTGTGCGCGTCGAAGAGGTCCGGCCGCAGCGCCAGCCCGAGGTTGGTCAGCCCGACGTTGAAGTCCTTCGGGCTGGCCGGGTTGAACTGGTCGACCCAGAACAACGGCGCCGAGTGCTGCGCGTGGTTCTTCTGGTTGTGGAGCAGCGTCGTGTTGGCACTGGGGCCGCTGAAGAACTTCGTCACGTTGCGGAAGCCGAAGATGTACGTCGTCATCAGGTTCGGGGCCAGGTTGTCCGGGTGGAAAGGCGGGATCGCCGGACTCGTCGGCAGGTGGATCCAGCCGTCTGTTCCACCCAGGTAAAGGTCCGGGACTCCTGCGACGCCCGATGCCGGCTCCGGCACGAGCACCTTGCCGGCCCACGTGAAGGTGCACGCGGCTGCGGCACCGCCGGCCAGCTGGAGGAACCGCCTCCGGTCAAAGCCTGACCGGAGGCCGCTCACCTCGAGGCCCGTGGAGTCGTTCCCGGGGTTGGTTGCGAGGTGGCTCATGGGGTCACCTGATCCCTTCGTAGGGCCGTTGTGATCGCGGTTAGGGGACATCGAAGGCATCCACATCGAGGTTGCCGGAGTTGAGGCCGTTGATCGTGCCGTCGAAGTAGACCGACCAGCCGGAGCCGTCGTAGTAGACGACGTCCTCGTCTTGGACGTTTCCGATCACCGGAACCGCCGTGTTGGGCAGGCTGAACGACAAGTAGAAGTGCGTGGCGTCGACTCGCACGAACCCGTCGGTGTTGGCCGCAGCTGCGAACCCGTTCGCGGTCGCATCCCAGACCCGGGCATACGACGTGCCGTTCCAGCTGTAGATGTCGGCGTCGTCAGCAGTCCCTGATACCCCAGCCGGGTTTGTGTTACCCAGCGTGGAGAAGTACAGGGTTCCGCTGATGATGCTGATGGCGTCGAGGTCCTGGTTGGCGGCGGTCATACCGTGCGCCGTCCCGTCGAAGTACACCGACCACACGCCGTTGTTGTAGTAGACGACGTCCTCGTCCTGCACGTTCCCCAGCCCCGGTAGCGCCGTGTTGGCGTTGCTGAAGGACATGTAGAAGTGCGTGTTGTCGACCCGGTCGAAGCCGTCCACGTTCGCGCTTGCAGGAACGCCGAGCGTGGTCGCGTCGACCTGCCGGGTGAACGTCGCACCGGACCAGTAGTAGATATCCGAGTTGTCAGCAGTTCCTCCGACCCCGGGCGGGTTTGTGCTGCCCGAAGTCGAGAAGTACAGCGGCACTGCCGGCGGCGGCGGCGGCGGTGGTGGCGGGGCCAAGGCACCACTCGCGAAC
The DNA here is from genome assembly GCA_963742765.1 of uncultured Actinomycetota bacterium. Classification (GTDB taxonomy): domain Bacteria; phylum Actinomycetota; class Actinomycetes; order Propionibacteriales; family Nocardioidaceae; genus JANLYC01. Next base: position 1,768,414 of record CAVUMY010000001.1, on the reverse strand, counting down.
GAGATCGCGTCGATGTCGAGGTTGTCCGACGTCAGACCGTGAGACGTGCCGTCGAAGGACACGGTCCAGGCGCTGCCGTTGAAGTACAGCACGTCCTCGTCCTGCACCGACCCCAACCCTGGCACCGTCGTGTTCGTGTTGCTGAACGACATGTAGAAGTGCGTCGGGTCGACGTAGATCAAGCCGTCCACATTCGGGTTGGTCGTCCCGGTGAACGAGCCGGAGTTCGGCAGGTTGAACGGCGCCGCGCTGGCGTCGACCATCCGGGTGAATGAGTTGCCTCCGTTCCAGCGGTAGACGTCGGAGTTGTCGCCGGAGGTGGCGGCACCCGCACCCGGTGGCACGGCGGCGTTGTTGGTGGAGAAGTACAACGTCGTACCGACCACGCTGGTGGCACCGATGTCCACAGCTCCACCGACCCCGTGTGTGCTGCCGTCGAAGAACATCGACCACGTTCCAGCGTTGTTGTAGACCACGTCCTCGTCCTGGACGTTGCCCAGGCCCGGCACGTTCACCGTGCCCGTGAAGGACATGTAGAAGTGGGTTGCGTCCACGCGGGAGAAACCGTCCACGTTGGCGCTAGCCGGCAAACCGAATGCCGTCGCATCCCATTCCCGGCTGAACACCGAGCCGTTCCACTTGTAGAGGTCAGCGTCGTCAGCTGCGCCCGTGACGCCGGGCGGGTTGGTGTTCCCGACCGTCGAGAAGTACAGGTCTGACGTCGACGGCGGCGGCGGAGGCGTCACCGTGGCGTACCACTCGTCGGAGCCAGCATCGAATCCGCCCAGAGCCGGCCTGGCCTGGTTGTCGATGTCCGTAGCCGGCGCGTTGACGCCGCCCGAGCTGGCTGCGCCCTTGTTGCAGGCGGACGAGCCCGGGCACGCACCGAGGTGGTAGTTGCCCATGAGGTTGGGCGGCACCTCGCTGGTCACGAGCGTCGCGTCCACGAACGCCGGGTTCTGCCGCCACGTCGAGAACGACACCGAGAGGTCGTACGCGGGTCCGGCGAAGCCCGGGTCCACGTTGGAGTTGGACGGGTCCGCAGCGTAGTTGTGCAGCCCGTTCGGGTCCTGCTGGATCACCGAGTCGGTCGGGGTCAGCGCATCCGTCCGGTCGGCAACTCCCAGATCCCACTCGTCGATCGGCGTGGGGTCACCGGCGATGCCGATGCCGTGCACCGTCAACCCGGCACGGGTGCCGGCCCGGTTGTCCCAGAAGATGTTGTTGAACAGCAACGGCTTGCTGAACGTGGGCGAACCACCCGGCAGCACAGCCTGCAGCAGGTCGCTGTTGGCCGAGCTCGACAGACCAGCGGGAGCGGGCAGACCGTTGGAGGTCACCGCGGTCGCGGTCGTGAGGTTCTTCACGATCGTGTTGTTGTAGACCCGCACGTTCGGAGCATCGTTGAGGCTGACGCCACCGCCTTCGTGGGTCGACACGTTGTTGGTGATCGTGTTGTTGTACACGTTCATCGGGTCCATGCCGTTGGGACCGCCAGCGGCCATGAGGAAGCGGATACCGCCGCCGTCATCGTTGGCGAGGTTGGCCTGGATCTGGTTGGCGTAGATGTCCACCGGACCGGAACCGGGTGACAGGTCACTCGGCGTCGCCGCGAGCTGGCCGGCGATCATGATGCCGCCGCCCTCGTCGTTGGACATGTTGTAGTAGACCCGGTTGTGGTGGATCTTCCCGTTCGGGCTACGACCGTAGACGGTCATACCGCCGCCGTACTCCAGCGAGAAGTTGCCACAGATGTCGTTCTGCGTGACCTCGTAGTTGTCCGAGCCCGCGTAGAGACCGATACCACCAGCGAGGTTCGTACCGCCGTTGGTGATGATCCGGTTGTCTGCGATCCGCACGTTCTCGTTGTGCTGGTTCGTGTCCGGTGCGGCCAGGTCAGGCGTGCCGATCCGGATCGTGCCGTAACCGCTGGCGTTGTTCTGCACCACGTTGTTGGTGATCTGCAGGTTGCGGGCGTACGCGTTGGCGAAGATGGCTCCACCCTGCGTCACGATCGTCGGAGGCAGACCGGTCGAGCCGCCCGTCAGGTCGTTGATGTTGCCCGGGAAGCCGTCCTGCCGACCACCGCGGATGTCGAACCCGTCGATACTGGCCTTGAACGTGTTCGTGAACTGACGAGCCGTGTTGGCGGCGTTCGTCGAGTTCTCCGAGGCCAGCACGTAGATGCCCGCACCGTCGTTGACGTTCTGGTTACCGCTCCAGGTCAGCGCGCCGACCTTGTTGTACCAGGCGGTGGCCACGTCGTTGTCGGTACCGAACGCACTCGCGTCGATCCCCGAGCCGGGCACGTAGGTGGTGCCCTGGAATCCACCCGGGCCGACACCTTGCAGCTTGACCGGCGACGCCATGATCAGGTTCTCGTAGTACTCACCGCGTGGGTTGATACGCGGGTTGCTCGGGTCCGGAGCGCCGGGGTACACGACGACGAGGTCGTTTCCGGGGCTCGCGAGCGCCGCATCCAGGGCGTCCTGGATCAGGTGGTACGTCTTGGTGGGACCGACCTCGTACAGGTTGGGCATGTAGCTGCCGCCCCGAACGTGGAAGGTCAGGCCGTTGACGGTGGTCTGGCCGTTGTCACCCGTGATCTCCAGCTGGTGGGCGCCGACCGCCGTGCCGGCAGGCACGGTCACGTCGATCGAGGTGTTGTTCCACGAGGTCGTCGGCAAGACGGTCGTCCCGTCGAGGGTGACCTTGCCGTTGCCCTTCGTGGCACCGAAGCCAGTGCCCTGGATGTTGAACGAGCCGCTGCCGTTCACATACGGCTGCGACACAGCCAGCAGCTGTGGCGTCGTCGGCTCGAGCGGACAGGTGATGGCTTGGGAGACACCGGTCGACGGGCTCTCGACGGTCAACCCGACCTGCGTCGGCGCGAGGTCGGCGAACGTCATCATGCCGGGGATGGCCTCGCCGCCCGCAGCGTGGGTGGCGAACCGCGGGTTGTAGTTGGGGTTGAGCTGGCCAGGGATACCTGGGTCGTTGGCCACGACCCGGTACATGTTGGCGCAGACACCCGACGGCGTCGGACAGCTGATGTGGTCGGTGGACGGCATCAGCACGTCGTAGATCCCGTTGAAGTCGGTCTCGGCGGTGTACTCCAGCTTGTTGTTGAAGTCGTAGAAGCCGACGGGAGCGAACGCCAGGCCCTTCTTCTCGCCGAACATGATCGAGCGGGGGTCGTTGGTGAACTGCAGGTCGTCGATGATGACGGCACGCAGGCGAGCCGGCACGGGCACGTCGGTGAAGATGTTGAAGATCGGCACGATCGACTTGCCGTTGTTGACCCGCACGAGCTTGGTGTCACACATCGGCTTGGGCATGCCCTCGTAAGGCGTGCCGCCCATGTCGACGAACGGCGGGTTCTCCACCGGTGTCGATGCAGGCACCGTCACGCCGGCGGGGACGTCGTTGGTGACGCCACCGTCGCCGACCACGGGCGGGTAGTTGTCCGTCCCGTCGTTGGCCAGGTCCACGGTGTGCAGCGCGCCGGCGCAGGCCGGCGGCGGAACCTGCGGAATGATCTGGTCGCCGCGGGCGATGTTGATGTCCTCTTCCTGGGTGACGTCGTACATCGGGTTGCCGGTCGCGTCGTCGGGGATGGCGATGTGGACCAGGTAGTCACCCGAGCCCAGCGGCGTGAAGTCACCGCCGACACAGATCGGGTTCTCCACGTCGGTCGCGTCGAGTGTCCCGTTGAAGCAGCCGTCGCCGAATCCGTAGTTGCCGTTGACCGCAGCGCCGAAGTTGGCGTCTGGCGTGCCCTGGTCGGTGGGGTAGGGACCGTACTGGATCCCCTGCATGAAGCTGGAGATGCACTCGCCGTCGGTCTCCTGGTTGGGGACCAGCACGTTCTCGTCGTAGTTCGACGGGTTGTCGGCCATGTGGACGAGCGGGTTGCCATCCACGTCGCGAGCCGTGCAACCCTGCGGCCGCTGCCACGACTCCGAGAGATACGTGTTGAGCAGCGGGCCTCGGGCATAGGAGCCGTCCGAAGCCAGCTCGTACTGGTCGTTCGCGTCGCACGCGGTGCCGACGTTGGTGCCACAGGGAACGGTGTCGTACAGCTCCACCGGAACACCGGAGATGCCCGGCTGCCAGTCCTCGGTCGCTGCGAACTGCGGGTCGAGCTCGTTGCGGGTCGTGTCATAGCTGACCGTGCCGACGATGCCGCCGTTCTGCGGGTCGATGCCGTTGCTACCCGTCGGGTCGTAGGCGTGCACGCCCCAGTCCATCCGGCCGCTGAGGCCGATGATGGGCAGCACGCTGACGTCGACGCCGGCGCCCTTGATCGTGGTCGGCTGCGGCTGGTTGTCGGCCTGGTAGGTGACACCTGTCGTGTAGTAGGAGTCGTTGTAGGCCTCTTCGACGAGCCACTCACCCCACGGGTAGCCGTTGTCGAACTTGTAGTAGCCGTCTGCGTCCGTGACGGCCGTCGGCGTACCGCGGTCGAGCAGGGTGTTCTGGCGCTGGCGCATGGTCAGCGTGAAGTTCGGGATGCCCTTCTCACCGGGGTCCTTGACACCGTTCCGGTTCGTGTCGTTGAAGACGTAGCCGTCGAACACCGTCCACCAACCGTTGAGCGGCAGCTTGCCCATGTTGACGGTCTGTCCGTTGCTGACGGTGACGTTGATGAAGTTGACGTTGTAGTCCTGCGGTTCGTCCCACCACGTCAGGTTGTAGTCGCCGTCCGGCACGCCGGAGATGTCGAAGGTACCGTCCGGGTTGCCCTGGCCGATCCACACCGCCTGGTCACCGAGCTGGAGGTCCGTCAGCGACAACCAGGGTTTGTCGATGGCCGCGCCCACCTTGGTGCCGGTGTTGCCACCCCAGAAGTCGAAGTCGCCACCCTTGGGGGGCGTGTAGGTCTTGATCCCGACCACGGAGCCCTTGATGTGACCGGCAGCGCTGCCGTCCAGCGGCGCATGGTTGTGCAGTTCCTGGACGTAGCCGAAGATCGGGAGCGGGATCGGCTCACCACCATGGGTGAACGTCTGGTCGAAGCCGGTGTCGCCTTCGATCATCCAGGCGTCGTAGTCGTGGTTGCCCTCGAGCGTCGTGGTCTGGATCCACTTGGCGCCCTGCGGGGGAACCGCCGAGAGTGTGTAGCGGTTGGTGCCCAGGTGCGGAACGGTCAGCATTCCGGTGTTGTCGCTGAGGCACTTCCCGCCGATCTTGTCCACGACAGGTACGCCGTCGGCGTCCAGCTCGTTCGGGTCGATGACGTGCGTGTCGGGGTTCTCACCGATGTAGGTGGTGCAGAGCGGGTTGCCGTACACGTCCGTGCTGATCTCACCCAGGGTGTCGTTGACCTGCGCCTGGAAGCCGGCGAGCGGGGCCTCGTTGGCGTCGAGGGTTCCGTTCGTCTGCGCGTTGTCCTCGAAGACGTGGCCGCGCAGGGTGGCGTCCGGCAGCGGGTCAGGCTGCATGCTCACCGTGACGGGTCCAGCGATCGGGTTGACACACCCCGGCTCGGCCGGCGGTGCGTTGTCGACGCAGAAGTGCGCGCCGTCGATCTTGAAGCCGTCGGACAGCACCGAGATCAGGTAGCGGCCATCCGGCACGTTCAGAAGCGGAAGGTCGTCCTGGTTGCCCTGGGCATAGATCGGTGCCCACCCAGAAGGCTCGTCGATGGACTGCCACCGGCAGTTGGCCGGGTAGCCAGGATCGGTCGCGGCGCAACCGGACCCGGGAGCAGGGTTGCGCTGGTCGGTGGTGCCGGTGTCGTCGACGTTGACCATCCACCGGAAGTTGGGAATCGGGTCGCCCTTGGACACGGGACCACCCGGGGCGCGCGACTCGTCGCGGGCAACGACCACGTTGACCGAGAGGTTGTTCGTCGTCGCGGCCTCGGCCGGCGAGAACAACACCGGCAGCGTCACCAGCGTGGTGACCGGCATGATCAGGGCCACGAACGCGGTCCCCATTCGTCGCCAAACAGACTTCTTGGCGGCATGGCGTCCCACGCGCTGCTTCGAGCTCGTGCTCGTGGTCGTGAGAGACGTCGACGATCTGCGCATCTGATTCACCTTCCCGGCAGGTCCAGGAGTCCTGGGTCGTTCACGACTCTCCATGGCATGCAAGGCGTCTTGTCCTCAATGACAGAACTGTCATGAGTGCGTCATGCAGTGGTCATCGAAAGCGATCTGCGCGTGATCAGACCACAACTGAAAGTGAGATTTCCTGCGTCAATGTCGGATCGGTCGCCAACGCGAAGGCCCTTGAAAACAACGATGTCCGCCGCTGGATCACCAGCGGCGGACATCGACAGGATGTGGTTTCAGGCCTTCGCGGCCGGCGTGATGTTGGCGTTCCGGTGGAAGACGTTGTCCGGGTCGTAGGTCGCTTTGACCTCGCTGAGTCGGCCGTACTTCGAGCCGTAGGCAGCACGCACGATGTCGTCGTCGAAATCGGTGAGGCCGTTGACATAGGCCTCTGCTCCGGTGGAGAACGGCCGCATCGCGTCGTACGTCTGGCGGACCCACGCACGGTCGGCCCCGAGCAGTTCTGGCGTCGGGCAGACCGCGATCATGAACACCGCATAACGCGGGCTGCGACCGCCCCCGAACGCCGTCGCGTCCTCGGCCACATCGCAGAACGCGCCGTCGAGACGGTAGAAGAGAACGAGCGACAGCGGCGAGCTCTTCTTCGGCATCTGCTCGACCAGCGCGCCGATGACGTCGTCGGACAGGTCGTCGACGTAGCAGCCCTTGTCGTAGCAGTGGAAACCCCACGCGTTGGCCTCGTCGAGCAATTGCTGGAGTCCGACGTAGGGCATGGGGGTGACGAACTCGAAGGCCGGGGCCAGTTGGTCGCGCAGCCCCGCCACCGCCCCAGCATGACTGTCGGGGTGTCCGAAGCCCACGACGATCACCACGTAGCCGGGCGCGCCCTGAAGATGTTCCGGGACGAAGGGTGCCGGAGGTGCGTTCAGGGCTCCGATGAGCATGTTCAGATCCATGGGCAAGGTCGCCATGGTGTCGCGCGCCAGTCGCAGCAGCTCAGGACCCTTGTCGAGCTCCCAGAAGAGCATCGCGAACGACACCATCGGGCCCACTTCGTGCAGCCGGAACTCGAACTCCGTGACGATGCCGAAGTTGCCACCACCGCCACGGATGGCCCAGAACAAGTCAGGGTTCTCGTCCTCGGCTGCTCGGTGTACCTGACCATCGGCGGTCACCACCCGTGCCGAGACCAGGTTGTCGATGGTGAGTCCTGCCCGACGCGTCAGCCAGCCCATGCCACCGCCGAGGGTGAGCCCGGCGACCCCGGTGTGGCTGACCAGTCCGGCCGGGGCGGCGAGCCCGTGCTCCTGGGTGGCGGCGTCGAGGTCACCGAGCAAAGCACCGCCACCGACCCGGGCCCGCTTGGCGCTCGGGTCGACCGTGACCTGGTTCAGCTCGCTCAGGTCGATGACCAGACCGTCGTCCACGACACTCTTGCCGGACATGCTGTGCGCACCCGATCGCACAGCGATCTCGAGGCCCTCCTGGACGGCGTAGGTGACCGCGGCCTGGACGTCCGCCTCGGACTCACAGTGCGCGATCGCCGCGGGTCTCGAGTCGATGTCGGCGTTCCAGACCTTGCGCGCCTCGTCGTACGCGGGGTCATCCGGTCCGATGACGGAGCCGTTCATGTGGTCGTGCAGTTGGGCTGCGCCCCTGCTGGTCGTGGTCATCTTCTGCATCTCCCATGCTCTTGTCTGGACATGTGCGGTGTGGAACGAGTCGATCTGTCCAGACCGGAGACGGCGAGGCTGACGTGCGACCAGGGGTGCGCCCGAAAGCGTTCTGGGAGGCTCGAGTTGTGTGTCCGTGACCAGGATCAGTACGCGAACACGGCCACATTGCTCCGCGAACGCGACCGTGTCAACGCAGCCCAGAAAGATTTCAGCCACTCCGGCCCGCCACGGCACCGGACGACTCCGAACCGCAATTTCCACCGATTCGGACACCAGCATGGACGCGGCCGCTCCGTCGGCGGACAATCCCCTTTATGCGCCTTCTGGAGCGGGCATCTCACCTCTCCTCCCTGATGGAGTACGCCGTCGAGGCCAGGAGCGGCGAAGGCCGGCTTGTCCTGATCGCGGGAGAAGCCGGGGTCGGCAAGTCCTCGCTGCTCGACCAGCTCGACAGCGAGCTGGTCGACTCGCGCTGGTACGCCGGTGCTTGCGACGGCCTCTTCACGCCCCGCCCACTCGCACCGCTGCTCGACATCGCACGTCAGCTCGGCGGCGAGCTCGGCGCGTTGTGCGATAACCAGGCACCCCGGGACCAGTTGTTCGCCGCGCTGCTCAAGGAGCTCATCGGTCCAGGCGGGCTGACGGTCCTCGCGATCGAGGACGTGCACTGGGCAGACGAGGCGACCCTCGACCTGCTCCGATTCGTCGGCCGCCGGGTTCGCGATGCTCGCGCCTTGGTACTGGTGACGTACCGCGACGACAGCCTCGCCGCCGACGACCCCTTGCGCATCGCGCTGGGGGAGCTGTCCATGCAGCGCACCACCCGTAGGCTCAGTCTCCCGCCGTTGTCGTTCACCGCCGTCGCGGAGCTTGCTGCCGGTACCGACGTCGAGGTGGGCGCACTGCACCGCCTGACGGGAGGCAACCCCTTCTACGTCTCCGAAGCATTACAAGCGTCGTCCGGTGAGCTTCCCGGTTCCGTCCGGGACGCGGTGCTCGCCCGGGTCGCCCCGTTGAGCCGGGATGCCCGACACGTCCTCGACGTCGCCTCGTTGGTAGGAGGTCGGGTACGGCCGGACTTCCTTCACGCCGTGGTGGACGCGACCGCGGCGTCCATCGACGAGATCGTCGCCTCGGGGGCCTTGATCGGTGACGGCGACCGACTCCGCTTCCGGCACGAGATCGCCCGGATGGCCGTCCAGTCGGCAATACCACCACATCGCGCAATCGCTGCGCATCGAGCCATCCTCGACGAGCTCCTGGTGAGGGAGGACGACGACGACGCGAGACTTGCCTACCATGCCGAAGGCTCCGCCGACGACGCGCTGGTGCTCGTCCACGCACCCGCCGCCGCCCGCCGCTCCGCCGGGCTCGGGGCGCACCGTGAGGCCGCGGCGCAGTACGAACGAGCACTGCGTGCTACCTGCACCGACGAGCGAGCCTTGGCATCGCTCTACGACGCCTGGTCGACGGAGCTTGCTGTGCTCGACCGCTGGGAGGACGCCGCGCGTGCCCGCGAGGATGCACTGCGCCGCTGGCGCAAGCTCGGTGACCGCCATCGCGAGGGCGACAGCCTGCGACGTCTTTCCAACATCATGTGGCGCCTCTGCCGCGGCGACGAGGCAGCAGGCACGGCGCGTGCCGCACTCGACACCCTCGAACCTCTCGGACCCAGCGAGGAGCTGGCCTGGGCGTACGCCACCTTGGCCGGTCGGCACATGGGGGACGCCCGCTACGACGACTCGATCCGACTGGCGAGGCGAGCGCAGGAGCTGGGCAGCACGCTGGGGCTGAGCGCGCTCCTCAGCGACGCTCTCAACACCGAAGCCTGCTCGTCGTCCGGGCTCGACGGTGAATGGGAGCAGCCCCTGCGGCGCTCGCTCGAGATCGCCAAGGAAGCCGGGCTCGAGGAGCCGACCGGCAGGGCCTACGCGAACCTGTACAGCCTGTGCAACGAGTGGATGTTGCTCGCCCAGGGCGAGAGTGTGTACGTCGAGGGGGTGGCGTTCTGCGACGAGCGCGACCTGCACGCCTTCGCGAACTGTCTTCGCGGCGAACGCGCGCATGCTCTCGAGCGCCTGGGCCGGTGGGACGAGGCCGAGACACTGGTCGCCTTCCTGCTGGAAGGTTCCACCCTGTCACCGGTCAACCGGCTCAACCCACTGATCAGCATTGCCCTGGTGAGGGCGCGGCGCGGCGCTCCCGGTCTCTGGGAGGCACTGGACGAGGCCATCGTCCTGGCGGACAGTCTGGGTCAACCGGAGTACACCGTGGCCAGCCGGCTGGCGCGCGCCGAGGCGTGCTGGCTCGAGGACCGCGTGGACGAAGCAGTCGACGACCTCCGGATCGCGGCGGACGCGGCCGGCACGCTTGCGACGATCATCCAGAGCTCGGTGGGCATGTGGCGTTACCGGATCACCGGCCGGGACCCGAAGACGCCGGTCGTCACCGAGCCCTTCGCCGTCGAGGTGAGCGGAGACCACCGCAACGCGGCTGAGCGTTGGGCCGCACACGGTCTCCCATTCGACGCCGCCCTGGCCCTGGCGGGATCCGATGACGAGGCACTGCTGCGCGAGTCGCTGGACCGGCTCGAATCGCTGGGAGCCACCGCCACTGCCCGGGTGGTGCGCGCCAAGATGCGTCGCCTGGGCCTGAGATCCGTACCGACAGGCATGCGTGCGACCACCAAGGCGCACCCTGCCGGTCTGACCCGACGCGAGCAGCAAGTGCTGGAGCTCCTGTGCTCCGGACTCACCAACGACGAGATCTCCGCGCAGCTCGTCGTGTCGGTGAAGACGGTCGACCACCATGTGTCCGCCGTGCTCGCCAAGCTCGGCGTCCCCTCCCGCAAGGTCGCTGCCGCGGAGGCGGCTCGCCGCGGACTGGTTGTCGCCGCAAGATAGGTAACCCGGCACGCAAACTGGGTAGTCGTTTCCGATTCCCTCTGGCGGTCCGCGGACCAGTGTTGCTGGTGTCCGCATGACCAACTGAGGAGGAACCAATGCCGCTCTACATGGACGTTCACAGTCTCGGAGGACCCGTCACCGTCGACGACGTCGCGAAGGCCCACATGGCCGACCTGCAGATCCAGAACAAGTACGACGTGCGCTACCTGCGCTACTGGGTCGACGAGGAAGAAGGCAAGATCTTCTGCCTCGTCGAGGCCCCGTCGGCCGACGCCTCCACGACCGTGCACCGCGAGGCACACGGTCTCGTCGCCGAGGAGGTCTTCGAGGTCAAGGAAGGATCCTGATGCGTCGGTCGCTCATCGTCACGTTGCTGGCCGGCGCCGCGCTGTTGCTGCCGCCGGCGGCGCAGTCGGCGACGTCCGGCTCCGCCGCGTCGGACCTCTCGTCCATCGGCCTCGTGAGACCGTTCCTGGCGCCCAGCCAGGCACCCGCCACGGCACTCAGCAAGGCGACGCGGCCCAACCCGGTGACCGCCGCCCGCGCCGCGACGAGGCAGTACCGCTCGTTCGTCAACGCCAAGAAGGCTGGCTACGGCCTGCTCAAGGACTCGGCCGGCATTGCCTGCATCTCCAAGCCGGGGAAGGGCGGGATGGGCATCCACTTCGTCAACGTCGACCTGGTCGGGACACCTCGCGTGTCACTCAAGCACCCCGAGGCCCTCGTCTACGCGAGAGAGAACGGCCACCGCCGGCTCGTCGCGCTGGAGTATGTCGTGCTGAAGCAGGACTGGGAGAAGGCACATGGTGCGAACGCCCACCGTCCGTGGCTGTACGGCCAACGTTTCAACCTGACCCACGCCGGTAACCGGTACGGCCTGCCTGCCTTCTACTCGTTGCACGCCTGGATCTGGAAGGACAACCCGGCCGGGCGGTTCATGATGTGGAACCCGGACGTGCACTGCAGCTGCTGTCCGTGACGCCTATGCGACAGGCCCGATCCCCTTTGATCGGGCCTGTCGAAGTCCCAGGTCGGTGCTACAGAGAGGGGAGCCCGACCACCGACAGACACCGCCCTCGAGAGAAGCGGTGTGGGTTTGCGAACCGGGTGTCGTCGCCACCGCCGCGTGTGCCCTTCTGCTTGATGACGATCACCGTGCGGTTGTTGGCGCATCTGCGCGGCCTCGGGCTCTGCACCGTTCCGGACAGGTCCCTGCCCTGTGCCTCGATCGTCACGGCCGCTTGGCCGGCGCGGCAGCGGGCGCAGCCGCAACGTCCGCGGCCGTCGCGCACAGCCCCGTCGTGGCCACCAGCGGAACGAGCACCACACTGCTTCTCACGAGACACCTCCGGTTCGAAACGTCCCCCGCGCCGCGTGAGCGTATTTCCCTGGGGGTGTTGCACCAGAGCGAATGTCGCTCGTCGGGCGTCGCGCGCAGGGTGCGCTCTAGTCGGCGGCGGTGCCCGGCCCAGCGGGGCGCCGGCCGAACGTGACTGCCGCGCGCACCTCGGCCGGAACGGTGTCAGCCAGCACCTGATCGGGGGCAACCCCCAACGCATCGTTGACGGTCGAGAACGCGAGCCGCATGGCTACGAACACCGTGATGGCGAAGATCTGCGCGTCGTCGAAACCCGCGTCCCGTAGCGTCTGTACGTCGGCGGCTGTTGTCCCGTTGGGGTCCCTCGCGACCTGCCGTGCCCACCCGGCCAGTGCGCGTTCCGAGTCGTCCAGCTCCCCATCGCTCCCCGCCAACACCGAACCGGCAAGAGCCGCGTTAGCCTCTTTCGCGAGCTTGTTGCCCCACGCGAGCGAACAGTACGAGTCACCCAGGGCGGATGCGCAGGCCGTGACGAGGATGCCTCGCTGGCGGAAGCCGAGGCCGCCCAGACGGACCGCCTGACCCATCACGTCGAACATTCCCTCCTGCACGGCCGGCTGGTGGGCCCACAGCTTGGACGAGTTCATGACGTAGCCGAGCTCCTCGACGTCCTCGTCGTACAGGGACTGAACCTCGTGCGACGTGACGGGCACAGACAGGAAACCGAAGGGCGACGAGGCCGCCTCGACCGGCTTGCGGGCGAGATAGCCGACGACGTTGATCTCAGCACGCAAGGGCAACCCGTCGCGCAGGCGTTCCCGCGCCACCTCTTCCGCGGAGCGCGCGAACGCGTCCTCGCCCACGGTCTGGATGGCCTCGTACGCCGGCCCCGTCGACGCAAGCGCCCGGGCATAGGTCTCGGGATCGGGAAACTCCCACACGAACGGGATCTCGATCCGCTCGATGCCCTCGAAGCCCCAGCGAGTCAACAGCTCCTCTCCGACGCCCGGACGACCCAGTGCCACCATGGCCGCCTGGTTGGCCACCTTCTCTGGGTTCGCCAGGGTGAACGGCCGCAAGGCCCAGGCGCCGGACGATGCCTTGATGTGACCCCAGACGGAGATGCCGAGCCGTCCGCCTGGCGCGAGGACACGATGCACCTCGCCCAGCGCCTCCGACGTCGTACCCCAGATGCCGCGAAAGCTCGTGACCACGTCAAAGCTGGCGTCGCCCCACGGGAGTGCATGCATGTCACCGACGCGCAGGTCAGCCCCGGGACTCCGATCGCTGGCGACCGCGATCAACCGCGACGAGGCATCGATGCCAGCACACGTGGCTCCTCGGGCGCCGGCCAGCTCAACGGCCAGGCCCGCGCCGCATGCGACGTCGAGCAGTCGGTCGCCCTGGCGCACACCGAGGTGGTGGTGAAGAGAGAGGTACTCCCGACAGTTCGCCGGCTCACTCAGCGTCGCGAAGTCGACGGCGCGCCGCCCCCACCCCTCATCCACACCTCGCCAGGCGGCGTCCCTCATCGGTGCTTGCTCGGTCATCGCGATGCCTCCCGGCCGTCGTCCTCGACAGCTGTGGCAGCGTAACCCGGTGAACTCGTCGTTCGTCAGACTTTTCCGCTCTCGGTAGGGTCTGCGCGTGACCGTGGAGCTGAGGCCGTCGCCTGACTGGTGGAAGTCGGCCGTTGTCTACCAGATCTATCCGCGCTCCTTCATGGACAGCAACGGTGACGGTATCGGCGACCTCGCCGGAATCACCTCGCGGCTCGATCATCTACAGTCGCTCGGCGTCGACGTGCTCTGGCTGTCGCCGGTCTACCGGTCACCGATGGATGACAACGGCTACGACATCAGTGATTACGAGGACGTCGATCCTGTGTTCGGCACGCTGGATGACCTCGACGAGCTGATCGCCGGATGCCACGAGCGTGGCATCCGAGTTGTCATGGACCTCGTGGTCAATCACACCTCCGACGAGCACCCCTGGTTCGTCGAGTCACGCGACCCCGCCTCTCCTCGACGGGACTGGTACTGGTGGCGCCCGCCGCGATCCGGCCACGACCCCGGAAGGCTGGGTGCCGAGCCGACGAACTGGGAGTCGGTGTTCTCGGGCTCGGCCTGGGAGTACGACGACAGTAGTGGCGAGTACTTCCTGCACGTCTTCAGCCGTAAGCAGCCGGACCTCAACTGGGAGAACCCCGCGGTCCGCGAGGCTGTCTACGCGATGATGCGCCGGTGGGTCGACCGCGGAGTCGACGGCTTCCGGATGGACGTCATCAACCTCATCTCCAAGGACCCGACGCTGCCCGAGCTGCCGGTGCCCGACGGCCGCCAGTACGGTCCCATCTCCCAGGCCGTCGCCAACGGGCCGCGCCTGCACGAGTTCCTCCAGGAGATGAACCGCGAGGTCGGGCTCACCGAACGCCACCTGCTCACCGTGGGAGAGATGCCGGGAAGCACCGTCGACCTGGCTCGCGAGGTCACTGACCCGCGCCGCAGCGAGGTGTCCATGGTCTTCACGTTCGAGCACGTCGGTCTGGACGAGCAGCCGGGTCTCGGCAAGTGGGCGCTGGCCGACCTCCCGCTCCAGGTGCTGAAGGAGAACCTGGCCACCTGGCAGCGCGGACTCGAAGCCGTGGGGTGGAACTCGCTGTACTGGGACAACCACGACCAGCCCCGTGTGGTGTCGAGGTTCGGTGACGACAGCCCCCAACACCGGGTCAACTCGGCCAAGACCCTGGCCACAGTCCTCCACCTGCACAAGGGAACGCCGTACATCTACCAGGGTGAAGAGCTCGGCATGACCAACGCCGGCTTCACCGCGATCGAGCAGTACCGCGACATCGAGTCGCTCAACCACATCAGCGACGTGCGCAGCCAAGGACTCGACGTGGAGGCGGCATTGGTGTCGCTGGCTGCCAAAAGCCGCGACAACGCCCGCACCCCGATGCAGTGGGACGACTCGGAGCACGGCGGCTTCACGGCCGGTGAGCCCTGGCTACCCGTCAACGCCAACAGCGCCACGATCAACGCCGTAGCTGCGGTCCGGGATCCGGACTCGGTGTTCCACCACTACCGCCGGCTGATCGAGCTGCGGCACACGCATGCGGTCGTCGTGCATGGTCGCTTCGAGCTCCTGCTGGCGGACGATGAACAGGTGTGGGCCTTCTCTCGCTCGTTGGACGACCAGGTGGTCGTCGTGGTCGCGAACTGTTCGTCTCTCGGTGCGTCGGTCGATACGGCGACCCTGCCCGATCTGGAGGAAGCTCGCCTCGTCCTCGCTACCCACGGCGACCCAACGTCCGTGTCGACGTTGCAGCCGTGGGAGTCCCGTGTCTACCTGCTCACCTGAGGCTGGGTTGACGCACCGGATGAGGGCCGAGCGACCGACGGCCGACGGCCGACTCGTCCTTTCGGGCCGATGACTGAGGATTCTCAGTCCCTCCACAGGGGCCGGGTCTAAAGTCGACATACCGAGGTCTTCACGGTTCTGGACCACTACGCACCAGCCCCCTGTCTTCGGTGTGACACCCGACAGCCGCTCGCACTGGCAGCGGCGGACAGGCCCGACTCGTGACCCAACCGGCGATCCTCGAGAGACCACTCGCCCACGTCGACGCTCATGTGGACGCCCCGCACTGCCCGCACGCCCCGCAGATCAAGGCCATCCTCAAGCGCGTCGGCGTCAATCTGTGGCTCGCCTGCGTGATGCCGGCTGCGCTGTTCACCTTCGTCCTGTTCCGGTTCGGCGTCACGGCCGCACTGATCACCGCTCTGCTCTGGTCTTACAGCGCCATCGGCTGGCAGCTCGTGACTCGGCGGCGCAGGTCGGGACTGCTCGTCCTGGCCGCGTCCGTGATGACCCTGAAGACGGCCATCGCGTTGGCGAGTGGCAACACGTTTCTCTACTTCCTGCAGCCGGTAGCCACGGACTTCATGCTGGGCTCTGCCTTCATCCTGTCGCTCGCGACCACGCGACCGATCGTGGCTCGGATGGCAGGCGACTTCTACCCGATGAACGACGAGCTGGCCCAACGGCCGCGCATCCGTCAGCTGTTCCAGCGCCTCACGCTGATGTGGGGTGTGCTCTGTGTCGCCAAGGCCGGCGGGACGCTCTGGCTGCTGCAGTCGCAGAGCCTCCACACGTTCGTGGTCGTGAAGGGCGCCTCCGTCCTGACGATCAATGGTCTCGCCGTCCTCGTCACCGTCGGCGCCGCAGTCCTGGTCGGCAGGCACGAAGGACTGCTGCCGACCCGCGAGATCACCGCCTGACCTTCGCCTCGCGCGTCGGAACTTCTGCACCCCGCTCTTGACGGGTCTCTCCGCGCGCTAGCAGCATGCTCGCCATCGGCCCCACGACTCGAGGTGTAGCGATGGAGAGACTCGTTCGTTCGTCGACCACAGCGGTGCTGGCTATGGCGCTGGCGCTACCGGTCGGTTCGGCCGTCCCCACGAGCGCCCACGCAGCGCCTGCACCCGCACGGGCCATCCCTCTGGTCCACCCCATCGCCGCGCCGCCGGGTCACCCCTGCCGACGCGGGACTGCCCGATGTGGCCAGGTCATGCGCCGGCTCGACCCGGCGGGGGGTCCCGGCTCGACGAAGATCGGCATCGCCTACGAGCTGTACCTGCCCACCGACCGGTCCGGGCCTCCCCTGGGGACGATCGTGGCCACCGAGGGTGGACCGGGCTATTCGACGACCGACAGTCGCAGCTACTACCTCGACCTCTTCCGGCCCCTGTTGGGCCGCCGCTCGCTCCTGCTCGTCGACAACCGGGGGACCGGGAAGTCCGACCCGATCCGCTGCCCGAAGCTGCAGTCCTACCAGGGCAACCGCAACCGTGCGATCGCTGCCTGCGGAGCCCACCTCGGCGCCACCTCGGACCTGTACGGCAGCGCCTTCGCGGCCGACGACCTCGCGGCCGTGCTCGACAAGCTCGGCATCGGCAAGGTCGACCTGTACGGCGACTCCTACGGGACGTTCTTCGGCCAGACGTTCACCGTCCGGCACCCGGAACGCGTGCGCACCCTGATGCTCGACGCGGCGTACTTCGTCGGCGGGACAGACCCGTGGTACTCCGACACCAATCGCGCCATCCGGCATGCGTTCACGATGGCGTGCCGACGCAGCCCCGACTGTGCGGCTCGGCCCGGTCGCCCGATGCACCGGCTCGCGCGGTTGGTGCAGCGGCTGCGCCACCACCCCATCTCCGGAGTGGCGCCGAACGCGGACGGGGTCCCGAAACGTACGCGCGTCACTGTCAACACGCTCATCGACCTCCTCACCGGCGCAGCCACGACACCGACCATCTATCGCGAGCTCGACGCAGCAACCCGCGCGGCGTTGGCTCCCCACCCCTATACGAGGCCGTTGCTCCGACTGGGCAGGGAGGTCGCCTACGTCGGCGGAGCCGGGCCGGTCGCGTCCTACTCCGAAGGTCTGTATGTGGCCGTGGCGTGCAACGACTATCCGCAGGCCTACGACGTCACGGCTCCCGTCCGAGTCCGCTCTCGTCAGTTCCATCGGGCGACCGCGCGGCTGCACCGTGACCGCGCCGGCCTGTTCGGCCCCTTCCGGACCGGAGAGTGGGTGTCGTCGCCGTACGGCTACTTCGACGACTGTCTGCGCTGGCCCGCCCCGAGCCGGTGGGTGCATCCGGTGCCACCGCACGCGGCGTACCCGAACGTGCCGACGCTCGTGCTCGACGGTGAGCTCGACTCGCTGACGTCTCCGGAAGGCGCGCGTGCCACTGCGGACGCCTTCCCGAACTCCACGTTCGTCGAGACCGCGAACACCACCCACGTGAGCGCTCTGGTGGACTTCGACGCCTGTGCGTCAGTGCTCGTCCGCAGGTTCGTGCGACATCGCGACGCTCGTGACACCGCCTGCGCCTCCCGGTATCACGCGAACCGGCTGGTCGACCGATTTGTACGCCGGGCCGCCGGCACAGGCTGGGACGGTCCGCGAGTGCGCACCGCACGGGTCGCCGCGGCCACCACCGCAGACGTGCTGGCGCGGTGGTGGTCGATGTACGGAAACCAGGGCGTCGGACTCCAGGGCGGCCGGTTCATCGTGCACGGGGGCTGGTTCGGGGCTCCACACCCCGTCGTGCGATGGCAACTGCACCGGGTGCGCTGGGTCAAGGACATCTCGGTCTCGGGGACGATGACCTGGCACCGCCGGTCAGGTCTGGTGCTGGCCCGGGTGACCGTGACGGGTTCAGGCACGGCGCCCGCGCACCTGCGGCTGCGGTGGAACGACCAGGCTCGCCACGCGCGAGCCAGCGCGACCGGCACGATCCGCGGCCATCAGGTCCGTTTTCACTTCCCTGCAGCCTGAGCGCAGGGCACCCGCGAAACAGACGAAACTTCCTCCACGCGGCCTCCATACGGTCACGAGCCGTGCGTTTGAACTCGGTCCACGTGGGCACCTGCCTCCCGGACCTAAGGAGGCCCCATGTCCGGAACAGGCTGGGTTGTACTGATCGTCATCGTGCTGCTCGTCATCGTCGCCGTCGCCGTGCTGGCTCAGGCGACCCGCAAGCGTATGGAGCAGCAGCGAGCGGCGACCGCTGCCACCATGCGCGCCGAGGCTGTCGAGCAGTCTGCGGTCATCGACCAGCAGGCCGCCAAGGCCGACGAGTTGCAGGCGCGCGCTCGCCAGGCCCAGGCGGAGGCGGAGGCAAAAGCTGCAGAAGCGCAGCGGCTCGAGACCGCCGCAGTCCAGCAGGAGTCACACGTGGACGAGGCCCGCTCCGGCGTCGAGGAGCACCTGACCCAGGCGGACGCGCTCGATCCCGCGACCCGGCAGGGCAACGTTGACGGGGCCGGGAACCCTGACGACGGAACGGAAGCGCCTCCGCCGCGTTGACTGATGTGCCCGTTGTGCGGCGCACGGCTCAGGGGCGCGCCGGCACAGCATGGGCGAAGAAGTAGACCGACTCCCGCGGCTGCCCGTCGTTCTCGTCGATGCTGCGCCTGAACTCGGTGATCAGGTCGCCGAGCCGCTCGGTCAGCTCGACCAGTTCCTCTGGCGTGAGCTGCAGCCAGGACTCCGTCGCGTACGCCGCCCGCGTCCAGTCCGCGTCGTAGCTCGCGCGCGTCTCGAACCACTGGTAAACGCGATCGACGTGGTGGGACAGGTTCTGCTGCTCCGCTGCCGCCGCGACCAGATCCCCTGCACCTGCGCCGGGCGGGTCGACCACCGACCAGCGCAGCGACAAGGGCACCTGCCGCCACCACCGCTCGCGACGGTCGCGGGCCAGCTCGGCAGCCTCCTCGATCAGGTCGGCCTTCGCCAGCATCTTGAGGTGGTAGCTGACGTTGCCGACCAGCTGCCCGGTCCGGGCCGCCAGCTGGGAGGCCGTGGCCGGGCCGGTAGCGCCGAGCAACTCGAGCAACTGCCGACGCAGCGGATGGTGAATGGCCGCGATCTTGGTGATATCGGCGCGACGCTGCGTGACATCCGGCATCACCACACCGTAGTTACGCAATGATCATTGTGCAATGGTCATTGTGGGTTACACGCTCCGTGACGGAGGGTCATCCGAACGGATGAGGGCAGGTAGGACCAATCGGATGGTTGTAACCCGAAGGCCTCTCGATCGTTGACCCGTCGCTGTCAGTATGGGATTCGCAACAGAGGGCTAGGAGGATGGACCGGGTTGACCTGGAGCTGTCGTGAAGAGACGCACGACTTCCAGGACCGGCACCGCTGCAACGTAAGAACTTCATAGGATCGATCAGCCTCTGTGGGCATATCTCTCCACAGTTGGCGGACTTTTCACCGCAGAACGGGAGAGACCGGGCTGCGGCACCATTTATTTGCTTCACGAGGACAGGTAATCCAGGTGAACTGCTGCCATGCTATGAGTGTGCGCGCGACGCGGTGTCGTGCGTTCATCCTCACAGCAAGGATCCCCTCATGTTCAACGTCTCTGTGCGCAAGATTCTCGTGTCCTCCGTTGCCATCGCTGCGGTTGGTGCGCTGTCGTTCGGCGCTTCTTCCGAAGCATGGGGCGGAAAGACAACGGCTTGGGAAAGCCGTAGTCACCACTCCAACGCAGGCAAGACCACTGCCTGGGAAGCTCGTCACCACTCTACGGCCGGCAAGACCACGGCCTGGGAGTTCCATGGCAAGCGGACCTCTGGCAAGACCACAGCCTGGGAGTAAACCTGAGGTGACTCACGCCGCTGGTGCCCTGAAGGGACCAGCGGCGTGACACCCTTCCACAAGCCAGCAACAGCGCGGGGCCTGCACATGGCCACCGCGCTGTTGCTGGGTCTGGCCATGGTCGCCGCTGCCACTGTTCTTGCGTGGTACCCGGCGGTCTCGGTCGAGAACGGCAGTCGCGCAGCCCTGGTCCTGGCCGGTGCCCTGGTCGCTCTCCACATGCGCCCACAACGCAGCGTCAAGGCCAGCAGCCACATCGAGAGCATCAACCTCGACGAGGTGCTGTTCGTCCCGGTGCTGCTCATGGTCTCCCCCTGGCAAAGCCTCGTCGTCGCGAGCGTCGGCTCGCTCGCGGGGAGCTTCGCGGCCAAGCGCGGACCGATGAAGACGATCTTCAACCTGGGCCAGATGGTCCTCGCGACCGCGGTGGCCATCTGGCTGGTGCGGGGGCTGGGTGGCACGTTGGGGCCGCATCCCGGCTTCCGCGATGCGGTGATCGGCATGGCGGGCGGTATCGCCGTCACCGGCGTCACAGTCGTGTGTGTCCGGCTCGTGGTCGCCTACGACAGCGGCAAGTCCCCGGTCCCGCTGCTGCGTTCCATCATCGACATCGTGCCGTCGTGGCTGGGGGCTGTCACGCTCGGCGGCGTCGCGGCGATCTCCGTAGGCGCAGCGCCGTTGTCTGCGGTGCTGATCGTCGGTCTGGTCATCTTCGTCGCCCGGGCCTACGCACTGAGCGTCAGCGAGTTGAGTGCGCGCCGCCAGGCTGAGCTGCTCCAGCAAGCGATCGCGTCGTTGCGCGCCCACACCGATCCCGAGCTGGTCAAGAGTGACCTGATCAGCGCAGCCAAAGAGGTGCTCGGCGCAGGAGAGGCCGAGGTGGTGTCCGACGAGGAGTCGGATCCACTCCACTCCTACAGTGCGCCGCTGGTGCGTGGTCAGCGCCTTCGCGTCAGTCACCGTCGCGGCATCGACCAGTGGGACGACCGCGACCGCGCCGCTCTGCTCGCCCTCGCCGGGGTAGCCGGCGACGTGCTGCGCAGCGCCGAGGTCATCGCGCGACTGCGCACGATCACGAACTCCCAGAGCGAAGGCGTCATCGCCCTCGACATGAGCGCGAAGATCACGTTCGTCAACCCAGCGGCCGTGCAGATGCTCAACGCCACCGACGCGGACGACCTGATCGGGCTTCCGATCCAGGACAAGCTCACCCTGCGCCACCGCCGCAAGCCGATCGACTTCCCCAGCATGGTGGCCAAGCAGGTCATGACCCAGGACGCCGATGGCACGCTGGGGCCGCCAGACGGCGACACCCTCGACATCGCCTACAGCATCACGCCGCTGCGCGCCGAGGGCGCCCACGTCGGCGCGGTGCTGGTGCTTCGTGACGTCACCGAACGACGTGCCTTCCAGGACGAGCTGACCCGGCGGGCCCTCCACGACGAGCTCACCGGTCTCCCGAACCGTCGGCTGCTGCTCGAGCGGCTCGACCACGCGATGGCGCGTACCGGGACCTCGGGGCTCAACCACGGTCTGCTCTTCCTCGACCTCGACCGCTTCAAGCTGGTCAACGACTCGTACGGCCACCTCATCGGCGACAAGCTGCTGATCCAGGTGTCCAACCGTTTGCTGAGCGGCCTCTCCCCCGCAGACTCCGTGGCGCGGCTCTCCGGTGACGAATTCGTGATCCTCATCGAGGACGCCAACGATCTCGACACCATGACCAGGGTTGCCGAGCGGCTGCTCCACATCCTGCAGGAGCCGTTCGACGTCGACTCGCACCACATCTTCATGTCGGCGTCGATCGGTGTCGGGCTCACGCGCGAGGGCCAGGGCCGCGACGAGACGCTGGCCA
The DNA here is from genome assembly GCA_963742765.1 of uncultured Actinomycetota bacterium. GTDB lineage: Bacteria > Actinomycetota > Actinomycetes > Propionibacteriales > Nocardioidaceae > JANLYC01. The sequence goes on along the minus strand of CAVUMY010000001.1, from coordinate 1,746,457 downwards.
TGGTGGATGCCGCTGCGTACGCCGCCAAGGCAGCCGGCCGCAACTGCTACTGCGTCTCGACCGACGCGTCCGTTGACGAGACCCGTGCCCGCCTCGATCTCGAGGTCAGTCTGCGACAGGGTCTCGACGAGAACGAGCTCGAGCTGCACTACCAGCCGATTGTGACCACTGACGGCTCCGAGATCATCGGGGTCGAGGCGCTCGTGCGGTGGAGGTCGCCCAAGCGCGGGATGCTTTCGCCGATCCAGTTCGTACCGATCGCCGAGGAGACCGGTCTGATCGTGCCGATGGGTCGTTGGGTGCTCGAGGAAGCCTGCCGCCAGATGCAGGAGTGGACCGTCGAGCACCCGGAGCGCCGCGCGCTGAGCGTGGCCGTCAACCTGTCTGCCCTCCAGTTTGCTCAGCACCGCCTCCCCGAGGACGTCGCGGCCACGCTGGAGTCCACCGGCCTCCCGGCATCGCAGCTCACGCTCGAGATCACCGAGACCGTCCTGATGACCGACACGTCGTCGACGCGCGCGACCCTCGACGCCTTGCACGACTTGGGGGTGCGGGTCGCCATCGACGACTTCGGCACGGGCTACTCGTCGCTGTCCTACCTGAAGAAGTTCGCGATCGACGTCGTCAAGCTGGACCGCACGTTCATCGAGGGTCTCGTCACCGACCCGGTCGACCGCGAGATCGCCAGCGCTGTCATCCGGATGTCGTCCGCACTCGGTATCCGCATCGTCGCCGAAGGCGTCGAGACCGACTCGCAGCGTCGGATGCTGGTCCAGCTCGGCTGTCCGCTCATGCAGGGCTTCCTGACTGCTCGTCCCCTGCCCTCCGAAGACTTCCGGGCCTTCTGGGACAACAACCAGCTCACCGCGGTCCTCAGCTCCGACGAGTCCAACGTGGCCGACCTGCTGCACCACCGCTCGCTCCGCCAGCACAACGGCTGACAACCGCCTCTGCAGACCAGGACATCTAGTTCACAGGTCGAACGTCGGCGGGCGCTTTCCCACAGCTCCAGCGGACCCGCTCGTCTCGGTGTCCCGCATCTCTAGCGTCGGCCATCGCTGCCAACCGTTGGCGGCCTCGTGACGAACGGCTGACCTCATGACGCTTGCCCGCCTGTCCCTCCCGTCCTTTCGCACCCGACGCCACCCGCGAGGCACGGTCGTCGTCGCCGGCTGCCTCCTCGTCCTCGCCGGTATGACGCCGGCGCTTGCCGGCATCCAGGCCGCCTCCGCCGATGGTCGGCTCGCTCCCAGGCACGCCCACCACGCCCACCACGTCTCCGCGGCCGGCGTCACCACCACCACGACAGTCACAGATCCCGACGATGTTGACGGCCGTTTCGACATCGCGTCGGTGCAGCACGTCGTCAGCGAGGCCGACCGCGACCACGTGTGGATGAGCTACACCGTGACGACGCTGCCCTCGTGGGTCGACGCGCGGCTCGACCGCCGGTGGCGCACGTTCGTGCTCGAGCTCAATCGCGACGGCGAACGCGGCTCGGAGATGAACGTGACCGTCTCGAAGCGGGACGGCCACATCGTGGCCGAGCTGATCTCCAACGCCACCCGGGAGGTGATCCACGACGTCCGTGTCTCGCGGGCCGATGCTCACACGTTCACGATCAGTGGCCCACGACGACTGGTGGGAGCCCGGTCCTACTTCTGGACCAGCAACTTCCACGCGGATGCACCGCACACGCTCTGCGGACGGCAGGGTGGCTACCCGGTGACCTGCCAGGACTCGGTCCCGAATGCCGGCTGGATCCGGCTGAGCAAGCCGGCCTGGCCGACCAGCACCTGACCGACCTGGACATCAGCGCCGTACCAGCACGAACGTCCCGATCGCGGTGGGCAGCACCCCGCACAAGAGCCAGGGAGTGAGCCAAAACAGCTGGTTGATGAAGCGGACGCCGACGATGGCGGCGGTCCCCACGATCGCCGCCATCACCAAGATGCCGATCTGCGCTCCCGTGCGACTCTGGTCGATGGTGAGCAGCGCCCCGGCGACCATCCCGCTCGCCCAGACGAAGGCCGTCGTCAGGGTCAGCGCCGAGGCGACCCAGCGCTGCACCCGGATGAGCTCCACGGCTGCAGTCTACGGACGGTCCCGGGGCGCCAACGCGACCGAGGGAGGCGTCAGATGAACAGCAACAGCCTGGCCGTCGTCCATAGTGACCCCACCGCGACGACGATGGCGGCGGCATGGTCAGCAGTCCCAGCGCTGTGAATCGACGTAGCGATGGCTCAAGGCCCCGCTCACGCAGGACGCGGCGCCACAGCAGCGTCGCAAGCGAGTCGACATAGGTGAGGTTCGGCCCGATGTTCACCCCGATGAGCACGGCGAGCACCGCCAACGGGCTGATGGCGGTGGCCGGTGCAAGCAGGATCAACAGCGCGGGCAGGTTGTTGACCACGTTGGCCAGCCCCCCGGCGATCACCGCCATGACCAGCAGGGCTCCGAACCCGTCACCGGCCGGGAACAGCGCATCGATCCACCAGCACCGGCAACAGGCGGTCGAGCTCGGCTTCGACCGCCGACGAGGTGACGAGTCCCGTCGACCACACCAATGCGGCAGCGGGAACGGCAACGACGACCTCGGGAACGCGGCGCGGTCGGACGACAGCAACCGCCAGGATCACGACGAGCCGCGTGATCGACAGAGACTCCTCAAACATGACGAGGTGAACCTACCGTAGCGACACGACCCGGCTCGCGGTGTCGTGCGCCAGGGTCACCCGGTGGTCATAGCGTCGTCATGATTCCGAGGGGGTCATAGCTCAAGCCGGGGAAGACTCCTGTCACCGAACGGTTCAGCCGGCTGACGACCACCTCGCCCAGGACGTTGCGATAGTCGGTCGTGACCGCCAGGTCCCCGTCGGCCAGACTGCTCGCGTCCAGGCCGGGCCAGGTTCCGTAGTACTGGCCGCCCCGCACACCGCCACCGGCGAGCAGCATCATGTTGCCCCAACCGTGATCGAGACCCCCGCCTCCGTTCACCGCCGCGCGCCGGCCGAACTCGCTGATCGTCACGACCGTGACCCTGTTGCCCAGATCGGCCACGTCGGTCAGGAATGCAGCCAGGGCCGATGAGAAGCCGGTGAGCATCGACTGCATGTCGCCCCAGTCCAGCGTGCCGAGATCGGTGTGCATGTCCCAGCTCCCGTAGTCGATGGCGACGACCTCGGTCCCGACGTCGGCACGAATGAGCTGGGCCGTGCTCGCAAGCGCCTCACCGAGATCACGCGCTCGCCAGTCGGTCGGATAGGTCGCTCCGTTGTGCGGGACGTAGGTCTGCCGCGCCGTCGGGGCCAGCTGATCCACCGTGGTCAGTGCCGCACGAGCAGCCGGACCGAGGACACCGCCACCTCGCCCCCAGATCGTGTCGAGCTGTGTGCGTCGACGGGCCTGCCAGGTGGCGTCGTCCCACTTCGGGTTCGCCCCGGCGAGCACGAGATCCTTCATGCTCTGGGTAGCGAGCACCGGCGCCGGACCGGTCATCGCGGTCGGCACGATCGTGGAACCGAACTGCACTGCCTCGGCGGGGAAGCTGTCGCCGTCCAGACCGATGGCGCGGTTGATCCAGCCCCGACGCACGCTCGAGCCGGGATCGGCGTCCTCGACCTCCTCCATCGCCGAGAAGTGCGAGCGGTTCGGCACTGCGAGTCCGGTCGCGTGGACCGCGGCCATCCGGTTCGTCTGCCAGAACGGGAGGAGAGGCTCGAGGTGTGGATGCAGACCGAACATGCTGTCGGCGGCCAGCAGGCTGCTGACGGGCACGGCGATCGACTTTCGCAGGGTCACGTACGCGGGGTCTCCGTGGGGGACCACGACGCTCATCCCGTCGACACCACCGCGCAGACTGATCACCACGACGACGTTGTTGCCGGTCGTAGCCCCGAAGACCGCTTGTCGGAACACACCACCGAAGATCGAGTGCGCCATACCGAGTCCCACACCGCCGGCCAGACCCGCCAGCACCCGGCGACGCGAGACCGTCTCGGCCCGGTGGAACTCCCGACAGGACTCATGCGCGAGTCCGGCATCGGAGCCGACGAGAGCAACGTCGTGGGCCGGATCTGCGGAGCTCAGGGGCTTCATCGGCTCAGGTGCTCCGGGGTGTCGAGGATGGCGGTGAGGAGACGGGGCATCATCCAGCTCACGAGCTGATGCTGGTCGTCGACCATCTCGCCACGGCGACAGCCGGTCGCCTGACAGGCCGCTGTCACCAGCCGGTCGGTCGAGCCGCGACCGAGCAGGACCCGGCACAGGTGGTCGACGAAGGCGTCGAAGCGCAGCCGGTCAGTGGGCAACCAGGACTTGCGGCTGCGGTAGCTGACCGAGCCCTTCTCGCCCATCCAGCCACCCGACAGGGAGTAGTGCATGTCCAGGGAGTTGAGAATGCGACTGGCCGACGCCCAGGCCGCGCTGTGCTGCGGGAGTCCATCGGGTCGCGGCCACTGGAAGGGGTACTGGCCCTGACACATCCAGATCTGGCTACGCGCGAACTGTCCTCCCGACGCCGTCGGTTTGCGCGCGTGCACGCCGAGGACGCGCACGGTGGCGACGAAGTCCTCGATCGGGTTGCGGACCTTGGCACCCTTGGACGCGGCGAACTCCGGGTGCGCAACGAGTGCGCGCAGTGTGGCAGAGATGTCCGTACCACTGGCACGGAACCGCTTGGCGAGGTGGTTGATCAGGTGCGGCGACGGATCGTCGGAGACGAAGCGCAGGGCGAGCTTGGTCGCGACAGTGCGGGCGGTCGCCGGATGGTGGGCCAGGTAGTACAGGTACTCCTCGGCGACCTTCCGGCCGTCCTGCTGAGCGTTGGCGTGGCTGAACCCCAGCACCTTGACCCGCCCCGTGGCGTGCCGGGACTTGTCGTAGTACGCGTGCCAGTCCTGCCAGACCGCCACGGTGTACCCCGTCAGGATGCGCGCCGAGTCCTTGACCATGTCCTCGCTGTAGCCGGCGTCGCGACCGACGGTGTGCAGCTCGAGCAGCTCCCGGCCCTGGTTCTCGTTCGGTGCGTCCTTCGTGGACTCGAAGTTGCTCAGGTACAGCCGCATCGACGGGTGCAGGCTGGCGGCCACCAGCAGTTCGTCGAAGCGTCCGAGAGCCATCTGCCGCAGCATCGCGTCGTACTGGTTGCGGTAGGACCAGGCGAGGTCGTGGATCGCCGGCACGTGGAAGTGGTTGGACCAGAAGTCGGCCATCACTTCCTGCAGCTGGCGCGTCGAGCTGGTGCGGCGCAGCAGACTCCAGTTCGCCAGGTCGACGGCATACTCCCAGGCGGACTTGTCTCCGGCGAAGACGTGCTGCCACTTCTGGTTGGCCCCCAGCATGCGGTCGGGCCACCAGGCGTCGACCGACCGCATGCGCGGGTCGGGGATCGACGACGGCTGGAGCTGGCGGTGGAACCACGCCATCGCACCGCCGTCGTGGCGCAACTGGTCGAAAGTGGCCGGCGAGAAGCCCCAGGACATCCGGTTCATGAGATGCCTGGCGTACCCGCTCGGCACCGGGGTCCGCCGGTACGGACGCGCGGCCACTGCGGAAGCGGGGGCGAGCACGGCAGACATGATCACCAATAGTGACTGATTCACTACTTTATGTAAGGCGAATGCGGAAAGTCAGGGATCCAGCCGGTCGAGGCTCTCGATGACCACGTCGAGCAGGTCCGCCAACTGATCCCGCTCGGTACGCGACAGCGGGCCCAGGACGTCGGACTCAACCATGTCGGATTCGCGGATCGCGTCGCGGAACAACCGCCACCCCTCCTCGGTGAGCGACACCAGCACGCGGACCCGGTTCTGGGGGTCGGTGGACCGCGAGACGAGCCCACGCTCGGCCATCCGGTCCAACCGATGCGTCATCGACGAAGGCGCGACATTGGCCGCATCCGCCAGCACACTCGGACTTAGCCCGCGCTCGGCCCCGTCGCGGGCGAGCTTGCTCAGCACCGCCCACTCCCCCGTCGAGACATCCAGGTCGGCGAGCTGCCGGTCATACCACTGGTTCAGGCGGCGGGCCAGACCGTGCACGTTGCTGATCACGCGCTGAACGGACTCGTCGGCCCCGGCAGCCACGTACGTCGCGACATCCTGCCTGATCGCCTCAGCGGCCCGGGAACCGCGCGTCGGCGTACCTGCCATGGCAGGCAGTGTGCCACATCACATACTTTGATTTCGAACTCTGCGATTTGAAAGGTAAACTCTTCGTTTGGCAAGAGTTCGAAATCGAAGATACCGTCTGGGTCTCGTCCCCACGAGAAAGTCGAAGGTCACACCATGGGTCGCACCAGGCTCATCACCGCCGCCTCCTTCACCGGGAGCCTCGGCTGGGGAACCATCCTCCCGTTCCAGTACGCCTACGTCGTGGACGCCCGCCACTGGGGCGCCTCGACCGGCATGTTGGCCGGCACCTTGTTCTGCATCGGCGCGGTGATTGCCGCTCCGCTCGCCGGCCGGCTTGCCGATCGCCTCTCAGCCGGGCGACTGGCGGTCCAGCTGGAACTGCTGGCCGGTCTCTCCTGCCTCGCGATGGGCTTCGCGGCCTCCCCCGCCTCCTTCCTGGCTGCGATGTTCGTCTTTGGCGCAGCGGTGACAGCCGCAGCTCCCGCGACCCAGGTGTTGGTGCTCGAGTCCGTACCGCCGACCGAGCGGCGGGCCGTCTTCGCCTACCAGTTCACGAGCATGGCGCTCGGCATGGCCGTCGGGGCGTTCGCCGCCGGTCTCGTCATCGACCTCGACACCCCGACGGGCATGTGGCCGGCGTTCGGCGCGGCCGCACTCGGGTTCGCCGTATCGGCATCATTCCTCAGCGCCGCCGCACGATCGGCGCCATCCGACGACACCGTCATCGCTCCCTCCGGAGACGCGTTGACGTCGGAGCTCGACGGTTGGCACACCTACCGTCACCTCGCCGGTAACCGCCAGGTCCGGCTGCTCGGCCTGGTGTCCATCGCGCTGGCCGCGGGGTTCTACGCGCAGTTCGAGACCGGACTGCCGGCGTTCGCCCTACAGTCATTGGCGGTCGAACCCCGGATCGTCGGCGCCGCCGCGGCGGTGAACTGTCTGGTCATCGTCGGTCTCCAGTGGCTCGTCGTACGGCTCACCGGTGACCACCAGGGCGCCGGGCTGCTGGCGGTCGTGGGAGCGATCTGGGTCGGCAGCTGGCTGTTGCTCGAGGCCGCGCTGTTCACGTCGGCGGAGGTGGCCGGCGTGATGTTCGTGGTGGCGTTCGCCATCTTCGCGGTCGGCGAGACCATGTACGCCCCGATCCTGAGCCCGCTCACCGCTGCGGTGGCGCCGGAGGGCATGGTCGGGACGACCCTGGGCGCGCTCGCCGCCCTGCGTACGGGAATCAGCGCTATCGGACCCCTCGTGGCCGGCGCCCTGCTGGCGTTCGACCTGCCGCACGTCTTCGTGCTCGTGCACGTCGGGATCAACGCTGCGGCCGTCGTGCTGGCCATCCGGCTGCTAAGCCTGCAGACGGGTGTATACGGACGGGTGGATAATGAAAAAGACGGCACTCGGGGACACCCAGGCACCAGTCCAGCAGCCAGCCCCTTGCCCGCGGCCTAAGGAGCACACGTGTCCGACCGTTTCCAGCCAGCCAGCTACCCCGTGCCGGCTACCGACGCGCTGGTGGCGTTCATGGCGAGCGGCTGGTCCGATGAAGACGACCCGGCCGAACGGTTGCCGGTGGCTTCCTGGGCGGCTCAGAGGCGCACCAAGCTTGCCGAGCGTTTCCCCGGGGAGCGCCTCGTCGTTCCCGCCGGACCCCTCAAGCCACGCGCCAATGACACCGACTACCGGTTCCGCGCCGAGACAGCCCATGTCTACTTGTGCGGCAATCAGACGTCCGACGCCGTGCTCGTCATGGAGGACGGCGAGGCCACCTTGTTCTTCCGGCCCCGCCACCCCAAGACGGACGAGGCGTTCTGGCGCGACGGACGCTACGGCGAAGCCTGGGCAGGGCGGCGGCTGTCGTTGACCGAGGCCACCGAGATCTTCGACCTCCCCTGCCGGCACCTCTTCGACTTGCCGAAGGTGCTGTCGGGCGGACGCGCTCGCGTCCTGCGCGGCGTCGACCCGGACGTCGATGCGCTGGTCCCCGTCCAGGACGACGGCGCCGCCGACCGAGAGCTCGGCACACATCTGTCCGAGATGCGCCTGGTCAAGGATTCCTGGGAGGTCGAGCAGCTCCAAGACGCCGTCGACTCGACCATTCTCGGTTTCGAGGACTGCGTCCGCGAGTGGGACAACGTGCTGCGGTACGGCGAGCGGTGGATCGAGGGCACGTTCTGGCGGCGCGGCCGCGCCAACGGCAACGACGTCGGATACGAAAGCATCGCCGCCGGAGGCCCCCACGCGACCACCTTGCACTGGATCGATAACAGCGGCCCGATCACGCCCGGTGAGCTGGTCCTGCTCGACATGGGCGTCGAGAACCGATCGTTGTACACCGCCGACGTCACGCGGACGCTGCCGATCGACACGACGTTCACCTCCGACCAGCGGCATCTGTACGAGCTCGTGCTGGCCGCGCAGGAGGCGGGTATGGCGGCGGTGCGACCCGGCGCGTCGTACAAGGAGTTCCACGTCGCAGCGATGGGCGTGCTCGCGCACGGGCTCCACGACATGGGCATCCTGCCCGTGTCGGCCGACGAGGCGCTCGACCCCGACTCTGGCGTCTACCGCCGGTGGACGCTGCACGGCACGGGGCACATGCTGGGACTCGATGTCCACGACTGCGCGGCCGCTCGCCGCGAGAACTACAACGACGGCAAGCTCGAGCCCGGCATGGTGCTCACGGTCGAGCCGGGCTTGTACTTCCAGAGCAGCGACCTGCTCGTGCCGGAGTCACTGCGCGGCATCGGGATCCGCATCGAGGACGACGTCGTCGTCACCGAGAACGGCTGCCGTAACTTGTCCGCCGCCCTCGCTCGCACGGCGGACGATGTGGAGTCCTGGATGGCAGGCCTGCGGGGCTGATCCCGTCGAGCCGGCGCCCAGAGCGGCGCCGATGCGTGACCTACCCGCCGAACTCCCCCAGTCGAGCCTGGTCATTGGCTAAGGTGCTGCCAACCACGCCTGTCGACCTCGGGGGACCCCATGTTTTGGCTCGTCATCCTCATCATCGCGCTGTTGCTCGTCGCGGCCTTCGTCTGGTCGACGTACAACGCGCTGATCCGGGCACGGACCAGCGCCGAAGCGAGCTGGAGCGACATCACCGTCGCGCTCAAGCGGCGCGCGGACCTCATTCCGAACCTTGTCGAGACGGTGCAGGGATACGCGACGCACGAGCGCGAGGTCTTCGAGAACGTCACGGCAGCCCGATCGCGGATGCTCGGAGCCCTCGAGCAGGGCCCGAAGGCCACCGGCGTGGCCGATGGCCCGTTGCAGTCGGCGCTGAAGTCGCTGTTCGCGGTGGCGGAGGCCTATCCGGACCTGCGCGCCAGTGAGAACTTCCAGGCCTTGCAGTGGCAGCTTTCGGGGACCGAGGACACGATTGCATCGAGTCGCAGCCACTACAACGGCGCGGTGCGCGTCCTCAACACCAAAATCCAGACATTCCCGGCCAACCTGTTCGCGCACCAGCTCGGGTTTTCCGAACGCGAATACTTCGAGGTGTCCGATCTCGGTGCGATCCAGCAGCCGCCGACCGTGCAGTTCTGAACGGCTTGCTCTGATCCGTCCGGACGCGACTGCACGCCGCGGGGACCGCTAGAGGTACAGGCCGGTCTGGCCGTCCTCGAGCCGCTCGGACGCGACCGCGTGCAAGTCTCGCTCGCGCAGGAGCACGAACTCCTCGCCGCGCACCTCCACCTCGGCCTTGTCCTCGGGATCGAAGAGCACGCGGTCGCCGACCTCGACCGTCCGGACGTTCGCGCCAACGCCGGCGACCCGCGCCCAGGCGAGGCGGCGACCCATGACAGCGGTGGCCGGGATCACGATGCCCGCCGAGGAGCGGCGCTCACCGGCTTCCGCATCGAGGGAGACGAGAACGCGGTCGTGCAGCATGCGGACCGGGAGCTTGTCGTCGGCGGGAACAGGCGTGCGAGCCATCAAGCAGCCACTCAGCCGACGATCTTGCGAATCGCCACGATCGTCGCCACGACACCGACGGCGACGCCGAGCATCTTCAGGACCTTGCCCTTGTTGAGCGATCCGTCGCTGTTGCGGAACGATGCGAGCGTACTGCTGACCTGCCGCTCGGCAATCGTCTTCGGCTGGACCCGGTGGGCGAGCTGATCGATCGTGCCGGCCAACCGGTTGCGGGTCTCGGCGATCTCAGCCGCGATCTCGTCTGGTGTCCGTGCGGTCGCACTCACGTGTCCTCCTGCGGGTCGGTGTGCTCGCCAAGTCTTGCACGAGGCAGCGCCGCATGCCTCGCAGGGGAGCAGGTCCGTTCGTCGTCGAACACCTGTCGGCAGAGCGACACGGTCGTGGCAGGATCGGAGTACGACAGACGCTGCGTGGAGTCCTCCGGCTGATGGGGAGATGCAGCACCGAACCTGCGCTAAGGAGGATGCGATGACCCGGCTCGAGGTGGGCGAACCAGCCCCCGACTTCACCTTGCCCGACGACACCGGCGCGAAGGTGAGCCTGGCGGACTTCCGTGGCAGCAAGGTGATCCTCTACGTCTACCCGACGGCGATGACGGCGGGGTGCACGACGCAGGCGTGCGACTTCCGCGACTCGCTGGAGCCGCTGGCGGCCGCGGGATACTCGGTCATCGGCTTGTCGCCGGACTCGCCCGAGAAGCTGGCAGAGTTCCGCGCCCACGACAACCTGACGTTCCCGTTGCTGTCCGACCCCGACAAGCGCGTGCTCGACGCCTACGGTGCGTACGGCGAGAAGCAGCTGTACGGCAAGACGGTCATCGGAGTGATCCGTTCGACCTTCGTCATCGATGAGAGCGGCGTCATCGAGAAGGCCATGTACAACGTCAAGGCCACCGGCCACGTGCAGAAGCTGCGCCGCGAGCTCTCCGTCTAGGCAGACACCCTGTCCCCGCCGCACGTTTGCCTAGTGAACAAGCCAGGTGGCTTGTTCACTAGGCAAACGTGCGGCCAGGACTGGGTACGTGCCTTGGCCACAGGTGGGGGTAGGGGTGACGCCGGGGTTGGGTTTGGTCGGGTCGACGGACCGGGCTTCGTAGGATGGCGACCAAGGGGCCGTAGCCCAACGGCAGAGGCACACGGTTTAGGTCCGTGACAGTGTGGGTTCAACTCCCACCGGCCCTACAACAGACCGGCGTACGCCGACGCAGCCGGCCCTACAACAGACCGGTGTACGTCGACCCGCCCAGCCCAGTCGACCCGCCCAGCCCAGTCGGCGCAACAGTCCACGACCCCGTCAGGCCAGGGCCGCGGCCACCAGCGGGGCCACCGCGCGCAGCGACCTGCCTCGGTGCGAGATCGCGTCCTTCTGCACCGCTGTCATCTCCGCGCTCGTCACCTCGTGGCCCTCAGGCACGAACACGACGTCATACCCGAACCCACCGCTCCCCCGCTGCTCCCGGATGATCGAGCCCCGCATCTGGCCGAACGCCACGTCCTCGACCCCGCCCGGCCGGCAGAACGCCACAGCACACCGGAACTCCGCGCCCCGGCGCTCCTCCGGCACGTCGGCGAGCTGTTCCAGCAGCAACGCGTTGTTGGCTGCGTCGTCCTTCTTCACTCCGGCCCAGCGGGCGGACAGCACCCCGGGCATCTCGTTGAGCGCATCGACGCACAGTCCGCTGTCGTCCGCGAGGGACGGCAGCCCCGTGGCCGCGACGCCGGCGCGCGCCTTGAGCAAGGCGTTGCCCTCGAACGTGGGCTCGGTCTCGGCCGGCTCGTCGTACGGCGTGACGTCGTCCAGGCCAAGCACCTCGACGCCGGGCACGAGCTCGGACAAGATCCGGCGCAGCTCCTCGAGCTTCTTCGGGTTCCGGGAGGCGAGGAACACCTGGCTCACGACGAGAGTGCCTCGTTCTGCAGTCGGGTCAGGTCGGCACAACCCTTGACCGCGAGGTCCAGCAGCGCGTCGAGCATGGTGCGGTCGAACGCCTGACCCTCCGCCGTCCCCTGCACCTCGACGAACGAGCCGTCCCCCGTCATCACCACGTTCATGTCGGTCTCGGCGCGCACGTCCTCCTCATAAGGCAGGTCCAGCCGCGGTTCACCGTCGATGATGCCGACCGACACCGCCGCCACTGAGCCCGTCAGTGGCTCCCCGCTCAGTGCACCCTCGCCGCGCAGGTGTGCCACCGCGTCCGCCAAGGCGACGTAGGCTCCCGTGATGGCCGCCGTCCGGGTCCCCCCGTCGGCCTGCAACACGTCGCAGTCGAGCACGATGGTGTTCTCGCCCAGCGCCTTGTAGTCGATGATGCCGCGCAGCGACCGGCCGATCAGCCGCGAGATCTCGTGCGTACGACCGCCGATGCGTCCCTTGACCGACTCACGGGCCGAACGCGTGTGCGTCGAGCTCGGCAGCATGGCGTACTCCGCCGTCACCCATCCCAGTCCGCTGTCCTTGCGCCACCTGGGTACGCCGGTCGAGGCGCTGGCGGCACAGAGCACTCGCGTCTTGCCGAACTCGACGAGCACCGAGCCGGCGGCGTGGTCCAGCCACCCGCGGGTGATCGTGATCGGGCGGAGTTCGTCGGCGGCGCGGCCGTCTGCTCGGGTCATGCCCGCGACCCTACCCAGGGCCAAGGCAGGCCGTCGCGACGAGGGTCAGCCACCCCGCTCCGACGCCCACGAAAGAAAAATCGCGCCGAGACCGTCGGAAATGGCCGCCTCGTGACGATGATGAGGTGTGGGTCATCACGGGGAGGTCGGTCAGCGCAGCCGTGCGCTGCTCGATCTGTACGACGAGGCCCTCCCGGTGGTGTTCGGCTACCTCGTCACCCGCGGCGGTGACCAGACCCTCGCCGAGGACCTGACTGCCGAGACGTTCCTGGCCGCCGTGGACGCCGTCCGACGGCCGGTCCCCGCCGACGTGACCGTCGCCTGGTTGGTCGGGGTCGCCCGGCACAAGCTCGCCGACCACTGGCGCGGCACCGGCCGCGAGCACGCTCGGCTCGAGCGAGCCACGGTCGACCCCACGAGCCCGAGCGCCCGGACCAGCGATGACCCCTGGGACGCTCAGATCGACCGGCTGACCGCGGGGGTCGTGCTCGAGCAACTTGCACCGCAGCACCGACTCGCACTGACCTTGCGGTACGTCGACGACCTATCTGTCACCGAGGTAGCAGAGCTCCTGGGCAAGTCGCTGCACGCCACCGAGGGACTCCTCGTCCGGGCCCGCCAGTCGTTCCGCCGGCGTTACTGCACCATCGAGCCACAGGAAGGAGCATCGCGATGACGTCGCCCCGCAAGGATCCGTGGTCGGCCCTGACGTTGCCGCTTCTCCCCGTGGCTCCGTCACCCGCGTTTGCCGCACAGCTGCGCACCGATCTCATCCGTGCGCTTCGCCTACCCCGAGGAGTTGCGATGTCCGACCTGACTGATGCCACCGACCTGACCGCAGCGGAACCGTCTGCGGGCCCCCGACCCGCGGCCATCCCTTACCTGTCCGTGCTCGATGCGCGGGCGGCCCTCGCGTGGTACGAGCAGGTCTTCGATGCGCAGCTCGTCGGCGAAGCGATCGTGATGCCTGACGGTCGCATCGGCCACAGCGAGATCCGCGTCGGCGCCGGCGTCTTCTACCTGTCCGACGCGCACCCGGAGATCGGCGTGGTGGCGCCGACACCGGGTGAGACCGCAGTCAGCCTGGTCCTGCACGTGGACGACGCGGACCGTGTGCTAGCGGCTGCCGAGGCGGCCGGAGCCCGTCGAGACCGGGACCCGTACGACGGTTACGGACTGCGTAACGCCTGGATGGTCGACCCGTTCGGCCATCGGTGGCTGTTGTCCAGTCCCGTTCTGCAGAAGTGAACTGCTCAGGTGACTGTCGCGCCCGATCAGATCGCGCGCGTAACCGTGATGGTGGAGTTCGTGCAGCCGGCTGACTGGTTCTGCAGAGCCGTCCTCTCGGCCGAGTCGATCGTCAGCCGCCACCGGACCTTCACCGCCACCCACTCACGGAGGTACCGGCACTTGTCGTAGGTCGGCATCCACGTCGTCGGGTCCTGGTCACCCTTGGCCTGGTTGACCGTGTCGGTGACTCCCACGAGGGTGCGGTAGTCACCGAGGTCGTTGGCATACGACTCACGTTGCGAGCTCGTCCAGCCGGACGCTCCGGAGTCCCAAGCCTCGGCCAGCGGGACCATGTGGTCGATGTCGATGCGGCCCGAGTCCGTCCAGGACACCCGGTCGTAGTACGAGAACCAGCGACCGCCCGTCAGCGTGCAGCCGGAGCCAACGGTGACCGGGTCGTCGGCCTCGGCGATCAGCACCTCCTTGCGGGTGTCACACCCGTCCCCGTCGGCGTCGATCCAGAGGTGGAACTTGCTGCGCTGGTAGCCGGTGCGGTTCTCCGTGGCCACCGGAAGGTCGTTGATGGCGGTCTGGAAAGGCGCTGAGTACGTCTCGGCGGCCTGCGCCGAGGCCGCCACTGGACCGGTGCTGACGAGTAGGCCGATGACCAGCCCGGCGAGGGCCGTGGGGACGGACCGGATGACGTGACGTCGCATGAAGGCTCCTGAGGTGGGTGCGAATGAGGAGCAGGGGTGGCGGTGCGTGATACGTCGGCGACCAGCCTGCCCGAAATTGCGGGAAAGGTCATCCCTTGTCCGGCGTGTCGACCTGAACCTTCCCGCAATTCGCGGGGACGACGAGGTGTCCCAATCCGGTCAGACGTCGTACGACGCGCCGGCCTCGGCCAGCGCGAGGGGCCCATCGAAACACGGCTCCGCCTCGGCGAGCACGGTGGCCCGGTCGTACCAGGGCGGGATGTGGGTGAGCACCAACCGCCGGACACCGGCCCGCTGCGCCGCCTCCGCCGCCTCCCGGCCCGTGAGGTGAAGCCCCGGTGGGTTGTCCGTGGCCGTCTCGAGGAAGGACGCCTCGGCCAGCAACAGGTCGCACCCCTTGGCGATCTCGTCCAGCCCGGTACAGGGGCCGGTATCACCGGAGTACACCAACGTGCGTCCTTCGTGGGTGACCCGGATGGCGTACGCCGTCACCGGGTGGTCCACCCTGGCCACCTCGACGCGGAACGGGCCGAGATCGAACGGCGTATCCGGGTAGGTCAGGAAATCGAACGCCCCGTCCATTCCCGCGGCCTCCGGCAGATCGTACGCACGGGCCATGCGGGCGGCCGTGCCCTCAGGCCCGTAAACCGGGATCATCGGCAGCGGTCCGCCGGGGTGGTAGGTGCTCACGACGTACAGCCCACACAGGTCGAGGCAGTGGTCGGCGTGCAGGTGCGACAACGCCACGGCATCGACCTCGTCGAGGCCCACGTGCTGCTGCAGCGGGCCGAGCGCCCCGGACCCGAGGTCGAGCACCAACCGGAAGGTGCGGCCCTCGTACGCCGCCTCGACGAGGTAGCAGGACGCGGCCGAGTCCGGCCCCGGGAACGACCCGGCGCACCCGACGATGGTCAGCTTCATGCGCCGACCCACGCAAACTGGTCGACGAGATCGAGCTCGGGGCCG
Organism: uncultured Actinomycetota bacterium; assembly: GCA_963742765.1. Classification (GTDB taxonomy): domain Bacteria; phylum Actinomycetota; class Actinomycetes; order Propionibacteriales; family Nocardioidaceae; genus JANLYC01. Next base: position 1,730,863 of record CAVUMY010000001.1, on the reverse strand, counting down.
AGGAACCGCCGACCCACCTCACGGAAGTCGCTCGGCCGACCCGTGGTCAGGAAGTGGTGGCTGGGTTCGGGCAGACCCGCGTCGCGTTCGAGACCGTTGCGCACGAGCAGGGCGTAGACGTCCTTCGCGGTCTCCTCAGCGCTGGAGACGAGCGTGACGTCGTCACCGAGCACGTACGAGATGACGCCGGTGAGCAGCGGGTAGTGCGTGCACCCCAGCACCAAGGTGTCGACGTCATGCGCAGCGAGCGGCTCGAGGTAGGAGCGGGCGACCTCGAGCAGCTCCGGCCCGCTGGTGATCCCCGCCTCGACGAACTCGACGAACCGGGGGCACGCCTGGGTGGTCAGGGTGACCTGGGGAGCCGCCGCGAAGGCGTCGTCATACGCCATCGCCTGTTTCGTGGCCTCCGTGCAGATGACGCCGACCTGTCCGGTGCGGGTTGCCGCGACGGCCCGTCTCGTCGCCGGGAAGATCACCTCGACGACGGGCACCGGGTAACGCTCCCGCGCGTCTCGCAGCACGGCGGCGCTCGCCGAGTTGCAGGCGATCACCAAAGCCTTGACCCCGTGGTCGACCAGATGGTCCAGGCACTCCAGGGCGTACTCGCGGACCTCACCGATCGGTTTCGGTCCGTAGGGTTGTCGGGCGGTGTCACCGAGGTACAGCACCGGCTCGTGCGGGAGCTGGTCGAGGACCGCGCGCGCGACCGTCAGACCTCCGAACCCGGAGTCGAAAATCCCGATGGGAGCGTCCGCCACGCTTGTGAGCGTACGGCCATCGGTGTCCCTCACGCCGCAACCTGCGACTGAGAACACACGTGGCGGGGTCCCCGACGTCTCAGACGAAGTCGAGCGCGTGCTCGTCGAAGGGCAGGGTCGGCTGCGGCGGACCATGCGCTGGGTCGACGCCGTCGAAGAGGGAGCTCACCGACTCACCGGCGTGCACCCGGCTGATCGCCTCGGCGAAGAGCTCGGCCACCGACCGGATCTTGAGCTCCGGCCAACCGCTCGGGGCCGGAACGGTGTCGGTCGTCACCACCTCGCTGATGGCAGGGTGGTCGCGCAGCCGGTCGACCGCCTTGCCGACGAACAGACCGTGCGTGCACGCGACCGCAGCTTCGGTGCAGCCGAGGTCACGCAGCTTGTCGAGCAGCTCGACGATCGAGCCGCCGGTGGCGATCTCGTCGTCGAGGACGATGACCCGCTTGCCGGTGACGTCACCGACGATGGCGTCGATGATCACGGTGTCGTCGGCCAACCGTTGCTTGCTGCCGGCCGCGACCGGCAGGCCGAGCAGGCGGGCGAACTGAGTCGCCGTCTTGGCGTTGCCGAGGTCCGGTGAGACGACGACTGTGTCGCTGAGGTCGCGGCCACGGAAGTGGTCGGCGAGCACCCCCAGCGCGGTGAGGTGGTCGACCGGTACGGAGAAGAACCCGTGCACCTGCGGAGCGTGCAGGGTCATCGTCAGGATGCGATCGACTCCGGCCGTGACCAGCATGTCGGCCACCAGCCGCCCGCCGAGTGAGATGCGGGAAGCGTCCTTCTTGTCGGACCTCGCGTAGGCGTAGTGCGGGATGACCGCCGTGATCTGAGCAGCTGACGCACCCTTGGCCGCGTCGATCATCAGCAGGAGCTCCATGAGGTGCTCCTGCGTCGGCGGTACCAGCGGCTGGACGAGATAGACGTCGCGCTGGCGACAGTTCGCCTGAAGCTGCACCTGGAGACAGTCGTTGCTGAACCGCTTGATCTCGACCGGAGACGGCCGGACGCCGAGCGAGTCACAGATCGCCCGGGTGAGCTGACGATGAGCACTGCCGCTGAAGACGACGATTTCGCGCACGACTGGCCTCTGAAAGGGTGGTGTCCGGCAATCGCGAGTCAGCCTACCTCCCAGAACTGAACTCGTCTCAGGTTGCGAGCCACGCGACCGGGATCTCGGGCAGGTGTCAGGCCCAGAGCTGGCCGTCGAGGCGGTCCTCGGCCTCGTCGAGGCTGCCTTCGTACGCGCCGGTGGACAGGTACTTCCAGCCGCCGTCGCAGACCACGAACGCGATGTCGGCAGGCACGCCGGCCTTGACACATGTCGCCGCCTGGGCCAGGGCTGCATGCAGGATCGCGCCGGTCGAGATGCCGGCGAAGATGCCCTCGTGCTCGAGGAGCTCCCGGGTACGCCGGACGGCATCTCGTGGGCCGACCGAGAACCTGGCGTCGATGAGGGACTCGTCATACAGCTCCGGCACGAAGCCTTCATCGAGGTTACGCAGCCCATAGACGAGCTCGCCGTAGCGCGGCTCGGCGGCCACGATCCGCACCTCGGGCTTGTGCGCCCGGAAGAACCGCCCGACCCCCATGAGAGTGCCAGTGGTGCCGAGCCCGGCGACCACGTGCGTCACCGACGGCAGGTCTGCCAGGATCTCCGGTCCCGTGCCATCCTCGTGCGCAGCAGCGTTGGCCGGGTTGCCGTACTGGTAGAGCATCACCCAGTCGGGGTTATCAGCGGAGACGGCCTTGGCCACCCGAACGGCTTCGTTGGACCCACCGGCAGCCGGGGAGGTGATGATCTTCGCTCCCCACATCTGGAGAAGCTGGCGGCGCTCGATCGAGGTGTTCTCGGGCATCACGCAGACCAGTTGATAGCCGCGCAGCTTGGCCACCATCGCCAGGGAGATGCCGGTGTTGCCCGACGTGGGCTCGAGGATCGTGCAGCCTGGGGAAAGCAGCCCGTCCTTCTCTGCCTCGACGAGCATCCGCAGGGCGGCGCGGTCCTTGATCGAGCCCGTCGGGTTCTGGTCCTCCAGCTTGGCCCACAGGCGCACGTCAGCTGATGGCGACAACACCGGTAGGCCGACGAGCGGCGTACCGCCGACGGAGTCGAGCAGGGAGTCGAACCGCATCGATGCGCTACTGACCGCCGGCGACCGCCGGCAGGATGACGACGGTGTCGCCGTCACTGACAGGTGCGGTCAGGCCACCGACGAAACGGACGTCCTCGTCGTTGACGTAGATGTTGATGAAGCGACGCAGGTCGCCGTCCGCGACGAGACGGTCCTTGATGCCGGGGTGACCGCCTTCGACGCTCTCGATGACCTCAGCGAGAGTCTCGCCGCTCCCGTCGACTGCCTTGGCGCCATCGGTGTAGGTGCGCAGGATCGTGGGAATCCGTACTTCGACTGCCATTCAGGTGACCTCGACTTCTTCTTCGGTGACGACTCCTTCAACAATCCTGAACGAGCGAAATTCCACCGGGCCGTCTTCGTGACCCGATTCACGCGTCGACACGAGGACGTAGTGCGCCCCTGGTTCGGCCGCCAGCCCGATGTCGGTACGGGACGGGTAGGCCTCGGTGGCGGTGTGCGAGTGGTAGATGACCACGGGGACTTCGTCGTTGTCGTCGAGCTCCCGCCACACCTTGAGCTGCTCGGTGGCGTCGAACTGGAAGAACGTCGGAGAGCGAGCGGCGTTGAGCATCGGGACGAACCTGCGAGGCTCGTCGTCCTGCTCGGGACCGGCCACGATGCCGCAGGCCTCGTCCGGGTGGTCACGGCGTGCGTGCGCCACGATCTGGTCGTAGATGTCCCGTCCGATCTTCAGCACCAGACCAGCGTAGGGGGACCGCTCAGCCGGCTCGACCCGAGAGAGCCCTGTCCGTATGTCGAGACGCCGGGCGGGGTCACTTCCCCGCGGCGTCCAACAGGGACTCGAGGAGGTAGCCGAGCCATCCGTAGATCTCGTAGATGGGGAGGCGCTCGTCGTCGGCCTCGAGGGCGTCCCAGTACGCGTCGTCGTTGGCCGTGACGCCCAGCCGCTCGGCCAGCGTCAGCCGGAGGTCGGTCAGGCAGCGCAGCCATGCGCGCACCTGGTCACGGTCGAGCTCGAACTCCAGGTCGACCTCGGGATCCACCTCGGTCGCGGCGTCGGCGCCGCCGAGCGAGGCCAGCACGACGGTGGCATCGCGGACCTTGCCGTCGCGCAGACTTCGCTCGGTGAAACGGCGGAACTCCGCCGCCGCCTCCTCGTCATCTCGCCGGGCATCCGGAAAGAGGCGGCGCAGCGCGGCGTCCTCGGGCGCGTCTCGTGGTCCGTCCATGGCGAGCATCGCCTCGAGCGGGTCCTGGCTCGCATCGGTGGGTTCGCCGTCGCTCAGCAGCTCGATGAGCTGTCGGGTGAGGTTGGCCAGCAGGCCCGCGGCGTACGGCGGCAGCTCGACGAGCACCCGGCCTTTGCGCCGGCTGCGGAACAGGCTCATGCGTCGGTCTTCTGCAGCGTGGCCCACAGCCCGTAGGAGTGCATCGCCTGCACGTCGCGCTCCATCTCCTCGCGCGATCCGGTCGCCACCACTGCCTTGCCATCTGTGTGCACCTGCATCATCAGCTTCTGCGCCTTGTTGCGGGAGTAGTGGAAGTAGTCGACGAACACGAACGTCACGTACGACATCAGGTTGACCGGGTCGTCCCACACCAGGGTGATCCACGGTGGTTCGAGCATGACGACGTCCTCGGTCTCGGGACGATCGATCGTCGTCGACTCCGGTGTCGCGGTCATCACCCCATTGTTTCAGAGCCACGGGATCAGGCATGGCGGCCGTCCTCGGCGCCACTACGCTGACGGCATGCTCGCCACCGGTCTGTTGACAGACCACTACGAACTGACGATGGTCCAGGCTGCGCTCCGCTCCGGGACCGCGCAGCGTGCGAGCGTCTTCGAGCTGTTCGCGAGGCGGCTGCCCAGCGGTCGCCGGTACGGGGTCGTGGCCGGGACCGGACGTGTGCTCGACGCGCTGGAGTCGTTCCGGTTCACCGAGGCCCAGCTCGATTACCTCCGCGAACATCACGTGGTCGACGACACCACCCTCGACTGGCTGGCGAACTACCACTTCACCGGCGACATCTGGGGGTACGGCGAGGGCGACGTGTACTTCGCCGGCAGCCCCCTGCTCGTGGTCGAGGCCAGCTTCGCCGAGGCGGTCGTGCTCGAGACGCTGCTGTTGTCGATCCTCAACCACGACAGCGCGGTTGCCTCGGCGGCCTCCCGCATGGTCGGAGCGGCGGAGGGGCGACCCTGCATCGAGATGGGCTCGCGGCGTACTCATGAGTGGGCGGCGGTCGCGAGTGCCCGCGCGGCGTACATCGCGGGGTTCGACGCGACCTCCAACGTCCAGGCGGGGCTCGACTACGGCGTTCCGACCACCGGGACCGCCGCGCACTCGTTCACTCTGCTGCACGACACCGAGCGTGACGCGTTCACCGCGCAGGTCCAGTCACTCGGCGCACGCACGACCCTGCTCGTGGACACCTACGACGTGGCGGAGGCGGTGCGGCTCGCCGTCGACGTGGCGGGACCTGACCTGGGGGCTGTCCGGCTGGACTCGGGTGATCTGGCCGCCCTGGCGCGCCAGGTACGCCAGCAGCTCGATGACCTCGGGGCCACCCACACGCGGATCATCGTCACCAGCGACCTCGACGAGTACGCGATCGCCGGGCTGGCGGCTGCGCCGGTCGACGGCTACGGCGTCGGTACGTCTCTCGTCACCGGTTCCGGCCATCCCACCTGCGGTTTCGTCTACAAGCTGGTGGCCCGGGCCGACTCGACCGCTCACGGGATGCCCCTACGACCCGTGGCGAAGAAGAGCACCGACAAGATCTCCATCGGCGGACGCAAGTGGGCCCTGCGGCGACGCGACGCACTCGGGACGGCTCAGTCAGAGGTCGTCGGGATCGGCCAGCCACCCGTCGACGACGGCGACGACCGCGCCCTGCTTCACTCGCTGGTCCGCGGTGGCGAGGTGGTGGGCCGGGAGACCCTGCACGAGGCCCGAGACCGCCATACGGCTGCCGTCGGCGAGCTGCCCCTCGATGCGCACAAGCTGTCCCGCGGCGAGGCTGCGATCTCCACGGAGTACCAGGGCCAGCGGTAGTGCCAGCGTCCACCGAGGCCCGCTAGCGTGGGGTTGTCGAGCGGGAGGAGCAGGGCATGACGCGGGCACTCATCGTGGTGGACGTGCAGAACGACTTCTGCGAGGGCGGCAGCCTCGCGGTGCATGGCGGTGCTGATGCGGCGTTCAGAATCGGAGGCCTGCTGCACCGGTGGCAGGAGGCCGACGAACGTGACCGCGACTACGACGTCATCGTCGCCACCCGGGACCACCACATCGACCCCAGCGAGCATTTCTCCGACGATCCCGACTTCGTCGAGTCGTGGCCGCCGCACTGTGTGGTCGGCACCGAAGGGGCGGCGTTCCACCCCAACCTCGACCCGCAGCCCTTCCACGCGATCTTCCTCAAGGGCGAGTACCAGGCGGCGTACTCCGGGTTCGAGGGGACGGCGCCGGACGGACGGCGGCTGCTGGACTGGCTGCAGGCGCACGACGTCGACTCCGCCGACGTGGTCGGTATCGCGACCGACTACTGCGTGCGCGCCACCGCTCTCGATGCCCAACGGGCCGGACTCCGCACCCGCGTGCTCACCGAGTACGTCGCCGGGGTCGCCCCCGAGACGACGCAGGCCGCACTCCATGAGCTGACGGCCGCGGGAGTCGACGTGGTCTGAACCCGGGCTCGTCCCACCGCTAGGGCAACATCCAGGACAGCACCGTCGTCTGCAAGTAGACCAGCACGCACATGACCGCCAGGAACAGCACGCTCCAGCCGACGACCTTCCGGAAGATGTCGCCCTCGCGGCCGGTCATCCCTACCGCCGCCGCGGCGATGGCCAGATTCTGCGGGGAGATCATCTTGCCGAGGACACCGCCGGAGGAGTTCGACGCCGCCATCAGAGCCGGGTCGAGCCCGGTCTTACCGGCCGCCGTGACCTGCAACGCCCCGAACAACGAGTTCGACGACGTGTCCGAACCGGTGACCGCTACGCCCAGCCAGCCCAGCACGGGCGACAGGAGCGCGAAGGCGGAGCCGGTCTGCGCCATCCAGGTGCCGAGCGACGTGGTCTGCCCGGACGAGTTCATCACGTAGGCGAGGCCGAGCACGGCCATCACGGTCACGATCGCGGCGGCCAGCTGGACGTAGGTCTTGACGTACGTAGTCACCGCGGTTCGCAACGAGATGCCGATGATCGGCATCGTGATCAGCCCCGAGATGATCATCAGCGTCCCCGCCGCACCGAGCCAGTTCAGGTTGAATGTAGGCAGCGACGAGGGGTCGCCGCCCGCGGTGAGCAGGTGCAGCCCGGGCCACTGGAAGCTGGTGAAGAACGGTGCGTCCGCCAGGGCGGACTTCAGGGCCGGGATCTGCACGAGACTGAAGACGGCGATGATCACAAGGTAGGGCGCATAGGCCTTGGCGACCTCACTGCCCGCGTCGGTCATCGTTGACCCCGGACGCGCCCCGGTCTTGGTGTCGGTGCCGCCGCCAGTCGGGCCACCACCCACCACCGCCGCACGGCCAGAGCCGCCGGAGACGGCCATCGTCTCGACCTCCTGGTAGGGCTCCGCCGGCTGCCAGAAGCGGAGGAGGACCACCACTGCCAGTGCGCCGACGAGCGCTGCGACGATGTCGGTGAGCGGCACCGAGAAGTACGTCGCCGTCAGCCACTGCGCGGCCGCGAAGGCGAAACCGCAGACGAGGGCGGGCAGCCATACCTGCCGCAGCGCACGGCGACCGTCGACGATGAAGACCAGGGCCAGCGGTACGAACAGCGCAAGGACCGGTGTCTGGTGACCGACGAGCGCGCCGAGCGTGTCGACGGGGAAGCCGGTGACCGTGCTCAACGTCGTGATCGGCACGGCCAGCGCGCCGAACGCGACGGGGGCCGTGTTGGCCACCAGTGCGAGCGTTGCCGCCTTGATCGGCTGGAAGCCCAGCGCGATCAGCATGACGCTCGTGATGGCAACCGGTGTGCCGAAACCGGCCAGCGCCTCCAGCAGCGCGCCGAAGCAGAACGCAATGATGATCGCCTGGATCCGCATGTCGTCGCTGACCCGGCCGAATGAGCGTCGCAACACGTCGAAGTGGCCGGTCTGGACCGTCATGTTGTAGACCCAGATGGCGTTGATGACGATCCACATGATCGGGAAGAACCCGAAGGCTGCCCCCTGGCTCCCCGCCAGCAAGGCCTGGTCGACCGGCATACCGAAACCGGCGATGGCCACCAACAGGGCGGCTCCGAGTGCCGCGAGGCCGGAGATCCACGCCGTGATGCGGAGCGCTCCGAGCATGACGAACAGGGTGGCGAGAGGGACGGCCGCGACCAGTGCCGAGGCGGTGAGCGAACCGCCGATCGACTCGATGTCCGGCTGATAAGTGGTCAGCAACATGACGCGCTCCTGGGTACGGGTGAGCGGGTGCGAACAGTGGCACGCTACCCAGGTCCGTGGCTGCCCGCCACGCGAGCGCGGACGCGGACCCTCAGGTCCAGAGGCCAGCCAGCTTGGTCACGGTCTTCCAGTCCCGGGCGGTTCCGACCGTGTCGAGGATCTTCTCCATCCGGGTGTTGGTCAGCTTCGGACGGTCCGACGCGAGCCACAGATGAGCCTCGCGGCCGACGACCACGGCGCGCTCGTCCGGCTGGTCCCACGTCTCCAGCTCCGACGCCGCCCGTGCCTCTGGTTCATCACGCAGAAACGCCACGTAGTGGCGTGGGCTGCCTGCCAGCGGCGCCGCGAGCTCGGCTCCGGTGGTGTGGACGGCAGCGAGCTGGGCGGGAGTCCGGACGAGCGCCGGCACATCGAAGTCGAGCCACTCGAGGAGCAGCGCCTCGAGCCGCTTCTCCACCGCTGCCGGCGTACGGAGACGCGTGGCCACCTTGACGTTCCCGCTCGCGATGTACGTCTCGACCTCGGTGAAGCCGCTCTGCTCGAGGCGCTCGCGCAGCGCAGCCATCTTGACCATCCGCCCGCCCACGTTCACGGCGCGCAGGAAGGCGACGTACGCCGGCATCAGTCCAGACCAGCGGGGTCCAGCGCGAAGACCTTGCCCGGGTTGAGGATCGAGAGCGGGTCGAGCGCCTTCTTGATGTCGCGGTGCACGCGCAGCGACAGCTCGCCGATCTCACGCTCCAGCAGCGCCATCTTCAACACGCCCACGCCGTGCTCGCCGGTGATCGTGCCCCCGAGCTCGAGGCTGATCACCATGATGTCGTCGAACGCCTGCTTGGCCCGAGCCACCTGGTCGGCGTCCTGGCCGTCGAAGACGACCGTCGGGTGGAAGTTCCCGTCGCCGGCGTGGCCGACCACGCCGATGGTGAGCCCACACTCGGCCGACACCTGCTCGATCCGCTCGACCAGCTCGGCCAGCCGGGTGCGCGGGACGCACACGTCGTCGATCATCGTGGTGCCGAGCTTCTCGAAGGCGGTCAGCACCTCACGACGGGCGGCGAGCAGCAGGTCACCCTCGGCCGGGTCGTCGGCCACCGCGATCTCGATGGCTCCCGCCTCCTCGAGCACCTTGGCGATCGTGGCGATCTCGTCGGCCGCGCGCTCTCCCCCGGCGTCGGACTGTGCCAGCACGAGTGCGCCTGCCTCGGGGGCGATGCCCATGTTGAACGCTTCGTTGACGGCGTGCACGCTCACCTTGTCCATGAACTCCAGCAGCGACGGCACCACGCCGCACCGCACGACTCGCGAGACCGCCTCGGCGGCGGTGGCAGCCGAGTCGTAGACCGCGGCCACCGTGAGCGGGCGCTCCGTGGCAGGTCGCAGGAGCAGCGTGATCTCGGTGATGACGCCGAGCGTGCCCTCACTCCCGACGAAGAGCCGGGTGAGGTCATACCCGGCGACGCCCTTGACGGTGCGCCGGCCGGTACGCAGAACCTGCCCGTCGGCCAGCACCACTTCGAGCCCGAGGACGTAGTCGGTCGTGACCCCGTACTTGACGCAGCAGAGGCCACCGGAGTTGGTCGACACGTTGCCCCCGATGGAGCAGAACTCCCAGCTCGACGGGTCAGGCGGGTAGAAGAGCCCGTCCTCGGCCACCCGGCGGGACAGGTCGGCGTTGTAGATCCCGGGCTGGGTCACCACGACGCGGTTCGCAGCATCGACCTCGAGCACCTGGTTCATCTTCTCCAGGCTCAGCAGGATGCAGCCGTCGACGGCGTTCGCGGCCCCGGACAAGCCGCTGCGGGCGCCCTGCGGGACGACCGGGACCCGGTGCTCGGTAGCGACCCGCATCACGTGCTGGACCTCTTCGGTCGACCGGGCGTGGACCAGGGCGAGCGCCTTGCCGGCCGCGCAGTACATGGCCCGGTCGACGCTGTAGGACTGGAGCACGTCGTCGTCGATCACGACTGAACCGCTGGGCAGACCACCCTTCAGCGCATCGATGACGACCGAGCTGTCCACAACGGCAGTTGTCCTCATCTCTTCACCATACGACGGTTCGGGCCGTCGCGACGGCGGCCGACGACGCCGATCCGGCAGGGCACCGGTGGCGAACCCGGCACCAGGCGACTAGGTTGGCGGACTGTTCGGGTTTCGGCCAACACGAACACCCTGCCTGCCACCCCAGGAGGACTGATGTCCACGGACCGCCACCGCCTGCCCACGCCCACACTCGTCACCGCGGGGATTCTTCTCGCGATCCCCGTCCTGGCACTGATGATCGTGCCCATCTACGCGAGCGAGGACCCCTCCCTGTGGGGGTTCCCGTTCTTCTACTGGTACCAGTTCGCGTGGGTGTTCCTCGCCTCCGGTTTCACCTTCAGTGCCTTCAAGATCATCGAGAAGGCACGCGGCGGTGATGGGCGATGAGCGACCACACCACGGTGCTGGATGACCAGCAGCTGCTCGCCGCCAACATCGACGGCGTCGCCCTGAGCGTGCTGATCTTCTTCTTCGTCGTCGTCACGATCGGCGGCTTCTACGCCGCCCAGTGGCGTCGCCCCGAGAACATGGCCTCGCTGAACGAGTGGGGCCTCGGTGGCCGCGGCTTCGGGACAGTCACCACCTGGTTCCTGCTGGGCGGCGATCTCTACACGGCGTACACGTTCGTCGCCGTGCCGGCCGCCATGTACGCGACCGGGGCCGTCAGCGGGTTCTTCGCCGTGCCCTACACGATCGTGGTCTATCCGCTCATCTTCATCTTCATGCCGCGCCTGTGGTCGGTGGCGCACGCCAAGGGCTACGTGACCCCGGCCGACTTCATCCGCGGGCGCTACGACTCCCGCAGCCTGTCGCTCGCCGTCGCCGTGACCGGCATCCTCGCCACGATGCCGTACATCGCCTTGCAGCTGGTCGGTATCGAGGCCGTCCTCGACACGATCGGGCTGGGGGCAGAGGGCAGCTGGTTCATCCGTGACCTGCCGCTGTTCATCGCGTTCGCCGTGCTCGCAGCATTCACCTACTCGTCCGGGCTGCGGGCACCGGCGCTGATCGCCTTCATCAAGGACACGCTGATCTACCTCGTGATCGTGGTCGCGATCATCTGGGTGGCCGTGCACTTCGGCTTCGGCGACGTGTTCAGCGCGGCGAAGGAGAAGATGAACACCCCGAACGCGACCGGCGCCCCGACCGGCATCTTCGTGCCTGGTAACGGGCCGGTCGGCTACTGGGCGTATGCCTCACTGGCGTTCGGCTCGGCGCTGGCGCTGTTCATGTACCCGCACTCGATGACCGCGGTGCTGTCGGGGAAGAGCCGCAACACCATCCGCCGCAACGCGTCGATCCTGCCGGCGTACTCGCTGCTGCTCGGTCTGCTCGCCCTGCTCGGGTTCGCGGCCATCGCGGCCCAGACGTCGGTGTTCGGCCAGGACGGTACGGCGAACGCACAGCTGGCCGTGCCCCACCTGTTCCGCGACAACTTCCCGAGCTGGTTCGCGGGCGTCGCCTACTCCGCGATCGCCATCGGCGCGCTGGTCCCCTCGGCCATCATGGCCATCGCGGCCGCCAACCTGTTCACCCGCAACATCTACAAGGAGTTCATCAAGAAGGACGCCACCCACGCCGAGGAGGCCCAGGCATCGAAGATCGTGTCGCTCGTGGTGAAGTTCGGCGCGCTGCTCTTCGTCCTCGGCCTCGACAAGCAGAACGCGATCAACATGCAGCTGCTCGGAGGGGTCTGGATCCTGCAGACGTTCCTGGCGATCGTGGCCGGGCTGTACACCCGGTGGTTCCACAAGTGGGCGCTGCTTGCCGGCTGGGCCGCCGGCATGGTCTACGGCACCATCGTGTCGTACCAGCAGAAGGTGCCGAACGTCTCGGTGAAGCTGGTCGACGGCACCCCCACGCCCATCGCGAACGGCGAGCGGCACTTCGGCAGCTCGCTCGCGGTCTTCCCCTTCACCGACACCAAGGTGTACATCGCGCTCACCGCACTGCTCCTCAACATCATCGTCGCAGTCGTGCTCACGCTGTTGCTGCGGGCCTCCAAGGCGCCTGAAGGAACGGACCACACCGCTCCCGAGGACTACTACGCCGACTCCGGTGCGACCCTGCCGAAGCCCGGTGAGCTCCTCGGCACGAGCTCGACGCCGGAGCCCGGCCCCGCCTGACACGCGAAGACCCCCGGCCGGAATCGCTTGGGGGTCTTCGCGGGTGGGTATGTCAGAGGTTTCCGCGGGCTTCTTGCTCGCGCTCGATCGCCTCGAACAGGGCCTTGAAGTTGCCCTTGCCGAAGCCGAGTGACCCATGGCGCTCGATCAGCTCGAAGAACACCGTGGGGCGGTCGCCGATCGGCCGGGTGAAGATCTGCAGCAGGTAGCCGTCCTCGTCACGGTCGACCAGGATGCCCCGTGACTGCAGCTCCTCGATCGACGTACGGACCTCACCGATGCGCGCGCGCAGCTCCGGGTCCTCGTAGTAAGAGTCGGGTGTGGCGAGGAACTCGACGCCTTGGGCCCGCATCGCGTCGACGGTGGCCAGGATGTCGTTGGTCGCCAGCGCCAGGTGCTGAGCACCGGGGCCCTGGTAGAACTCGAGGAACTCGTCGATCTGGCTCTTCTTCTTCGCCACGGCCGGCTCGTTGAGCGGGAACTTGACCCGGTGGTTGCCGTTGGCGACGACCTTGCTCATCAGCGCGGAGTAGTCGGTGGCGATGTCGTCGCCGATGAACTCGGCCATGTTCACGAAGCCCATCACGCGGTTGTAGAAGTCGACCCACTCGTCCATCTTGCCGAGCTCGACGTTGCCGACGACGTGGTCGAGCGCCTGGAACAACCGCTTCGGCGCACCGTCTGGCCGCGTGACGGTCGTGGTGCTCGGCACGAAACCGGGCAGGTACGGACCGTCGTAGCGCGAACGGTCGACCAGGGTGTGGCGGGTCTCGCCGTACGCCGCGATCGCGGCGATGCGGACGGTGCCGTGCTCGTCGCTGAGGTCCTCGACCTCCTGCACGATCGTGGCACCCATCTCACGGGCCCGAGCGATGCACTTGTCGACGTCGGGCACCTCGAGGGCGATGTCGCTCACGCCGTCGCCGTGCGCGCGGTGGTGGTCGAGCAGCGGGCTGTCCGGCGAGACACCACCCTTGACGACGAACCGGCATGAGCCGCTCTTGAGCACGAACGCCTTGTGGTCGCGGTTGCCGGTCTCGGGTCCGCTGTAGGCAACGAGGTCCATTCCGAACGCGGACTGGTAGTAGTGGGCCACCTGGGTGGCGTTGCCCACGATGAACACGATGGCGTCCCAGCCGGTGACCGGGAACGGGTCCTTGTCCTCGTCGTACTCGACGAGGCCGACGAGCTGCTTGAGCTGCTCGAGGGTGAGGTCGGCCTGAAGCTCTTGCGGGGTCAGCGTTTCGCTCATGCAACGCATCATGGTCTGGGTAAGCATTCTGCGCAAGGGATCGACCTAGGAGTGATCACCTTGCATAGTGCGTGTCGCAGGAATGGGTATGGTTGTGCACAGCCTGACCAGCCAAACTGACCCCATGTGGAGGCTCCTATGGCGATCGACCAGCTCGACGCCGCGCTCGTGCAGCTGTTCGCGGACGAGCCGCGTATCGGCGTGCTCGAGGCGTCCCGGCGGCTCGGCGTGGCCCGTGGCACGGTCCAGGCTCGGCTCGAACGGCTCGAGACCTCCGGGGTGGTCCGCTCGTGGGGGCCAGAACTCGACCCTGCCGCGCTCGGCTATCCGGTCACGGCTTTCGTCACGCTGGAGATCAGGCAGAGCGGCGGCCACAACCCGGTGCGCGACCACCTGGAGCTGATCCCCGAGGTGCTCGAGGTCCACACAGTGACCGGCCCCGGCGACCTGTGGTGCCGGGTGGTGGCACGGGACAACACCGACCTGCAGCGCGTGCTCGACAAGGTCGTGGCGTACCCCGGGATCGAACGGTCGGCCACGATGATCGCACTGGCCGACCAGATTCCCCACCGCGTCCTCCCCTTGGTCGGAGCCGCCGTCGAGGGCTGACGCGTCAGGTACGCCGCTTGGCCGCCCACGCGCGCAGGGTGTCGATGCGCTGAACGAGCTCCTCGCTGGTCGCCACTGCAGCCGGCGGCCCTCCGCAGGCGCGGCGGAGCTCGGCGTGGATCACCCCGTGCGGGGAGCCGGAGCGGTGGTGCCAGGCGGCCACGAGTCCGTTGAGCTCCTTGCGGAGCCCGGCAAGCCGCTCGTGCGCGGACTGCTCAGCCGCCCGGTGCCGCCCCGTGCGCTTGTTCTCCTTCACCCGTTCGGACTGCCGGTGCGCCAACAGATCGCGGACCTGGTCGGGCTCGAGCAGCCCGGGGATACCCAGGAAGTCCATCTCCTCGTCACTGCCTACCGCGACGTGACCCTCGTGTCCGAACTCGCCGCCGTCGAAGACGACCCGGTCGAACGACGCCTGGCTGGAGAGGGCCGCGAAGCCGGCTTGCTCGTCGGACAGCGTGGGTGCCTCCTGCTGGGCCTGCGCCAAGAGCTCGTCCTCCGCGGCGAAGATGTCGTCCTCGTCGCGGATCGGCCGGCCGAGCACATGGTCGCGCTGGATCTCCATCCCGGCCGCGAGGCCGAGCAACGGCGCCACGGACGGCAGGAACACCGACGCGGTCTCGCCCCGGCGCCGAGCACGCACGAACCGCCCGATCGCCTGCGCGAAGAACAACGGGGTCGCCGTCGTGGTGGCGTAGACGCCGACGCAGACCCGCGGAACGTCGACACCCTCAGACACCATCCGGACGGCAACCATCCACCGCGACTCACCGGCGCTGAAGGCGGAGATCTTCTTGCTGGAGGCCTTCTCGTCCGACAGCACCACGGTCGGCTTCTCACCACTGATCCTGGCGAGCAGGGCCGCGTAGGCGCGGGCCGAGTCCTGGTCGGTGGCGATCACCAGACCGCCGGCGTCGGGGACGTGCCGGCGCACCTCGCTCAGGCGACGGTCTGCCGCCTCGAGCACGGCCGGCACCCAGGCGCCGCTGACGTCGAGCGCCGTACGCAGTGCCTGGGCAGTCTGGTCCTTGGTCAGGGGTTCGCCGAGCCGGGCCGAGATCTCGTCGCCGGCCCGGGTCCGCCATTGGAGCTGACCGGAGTACGCCATGAACAGGACGGGCCGCACGACGTGGTCGGCGAGCGCCTCGGCGTAGCCGTACGTGTAGTCCGCAGCGCTGCGTGGAACGCCCTCGTCGTCGGGCGCGTAGCTGACAAACGGAATCGGGGCGATGTCGGACCGGAACGGGGTACCGGTCAGGGAGAGGCGACGGGTCGCGGGCTCGAACGCCTCACGGATGGCGTCGCCCCAGGTCAGCGCGTCGCCGGCGTGATGCACCTCGTCGAGGATGACCAGGGTCCGGAACCGCTCGGTGCGCACCCTGAAGGCGAGCGGGTTGACTGCCACTCCGGCATACGTCACCGCGACGCCGACGTAGTCCTTGCTGGTCTTGCCCTGCGTCGGTGAGTACGCCGGGTCGATCGCCAGACCGACCTTGGCCGCGGCCTCGGCCCACTGCACCTTGAGGTGCTCCGTCGGCGCTACGACCGTGATCCGGTCGATGATGCGCCGGTCCATGAGCTCGGCAGCGATCGTGAGAGCGAAGGTGGTCTTGCCGGCCCCTGGCGTCGCGACCGCCAAGAAGTCCCGGTGCTGGGCCGACAGGTACTTCTCCAACGCCTCCTGCTGCCAGGCCCGCAGCCTGGTGGCGGTGCCCCAGGCGGCGCGGTCAGGGTAGGCCGGGCTCAGCGGCAGCGGTGCGGGGCGTGACACGGCGGAGTCGGGAACCTCTCGATGCGGGGTGGACGAGGGGCAAAGCCTACGTCGCCGTTCGTCCGTTCCGCGGCCGGACTCACGGGTTCGGGCGGGGCAGTCGGCGCCGCCCAGCCACGGTATGCGCGCACCGTGGCAGAATGACCGGCGGCAGGACCCACCCCACACTGCCCCGCCCTCCTCATGCTCGAGGACCGACCAGAGAGGCAGCCCCCACGGACGCGCGCCACATGCTCCAGCGGGGCGCATGCCATGACCGATGACCTCGCACGGCCGCCGCAGTACCAGCCCGACAGCACCGACACGGCTTTCCAGTCGCTGGCCGAGATCGTGTACGTCGGCCACGACTTCGACGCGATCTATGCTGCCATTTGTTCGGCGGCGACCGAGCTCGTCACCGGGTGCGACCACGCGAGCCTGATGCTCACGCGCCACGGCAAGGCACTGACGGCGGCTGCCAGTGACGAGGTCGCCTCGCGGATCGACGCCTTCGAGCGCGAGATCGGAGATGGGCCTTGCCTCGATGCCATCGAGGACGAGGCCGCCTACGTCGACTCGGACCTGACGGACGGCTCCCCCTGGCCCGAGCTCACCCGCCGCGTGCTGGCCGAGACGCCGGTTCGGGGCATGGCGGGTTTCCGCCTGATCAACGCCGACGGCAAGGCCGGCGCCCTGAACCTCTTCTCCGACGAGCCTGGCGCACTGACCCACCAGTCCGTGGACCAAGCGGCGCTCCTCGTGGCATTCGCCTCGGTGGCGCTGCTGGCCGCAGCTGAGAAGCACCATGCGGAGACGCTACGCGCCGGTCTGGAGAGCAATCGAGAGATCGGAAAGGCGATCGGGCTGCTGATGGCGTTCCACCAGGTCGACGACCAGGCCGCCTTCGCAATCCTGCGGCGTACGTCTCAGGACATGAACCTCAAACTTGCCGAGGTGGCGCGTGAGATCGTCAGCCACCAGAACTCGCGGCGCGTCGGACCATCCTGAGCGACCGGATGGGGAGGGCGTTCCCGCCCTCCCCTCCGAAAGCCCGGCATGACACGCTGGTGGCTCAACGAGCCGCCGTGGGGCGGGGCCTTCTCCGCGGCGAACACCACGCCTTACCTCTTCATGCCCACGCGCGGCGGTTCTGAATCATGGTCTGGTCACATCGACCAGCCCGTGAGACGGAGATCACGACGTGGGACGCGGGCGCACGCGGTACGCCACGACGATGGAGAACAGCATCACCAGGGTCGCCAGGCTGAAGATGCCGAGGAACAGCGCACTGTGGTCGACGGAGTCGCGCCAGATCGCGTAGCCGACCCCTGCTGCGCCGATCACGAGCAGCCCGCCGAGCGAGTCGCTCATCTGGATAGCAGCCGAGTTGGCGCCTCGATCGGCAATCGGCGAGAACTCGAAGAGCAGCACTGCGTTGCTGGCCATCGCCAATCCCATGCCGAGTCCCCCCAGGAGTAGGCCGACGCCCGCCAGCCAGGCCGGAATGGTCACGTCGTCGGTGGCGACGGCCGCAGACGCGGTGACGACGACGCCGATGGTGGTCACGATGGATCCGCGGCGGACCAGTGACGTGCGCGGCGTCCGCAGGCCGGGCCTCCCCTGCCACCATGAGCCCGTCGACCAGCCCAGCGCCGTACCGGCGACAGCCAGCCCGGCCATCGTCGGCGTTGCTCCGCGATGCTCGACGAGCATGAGCGGAACAAAGGCCTGGCAGCTGAAGAACCCGCCGGCCGTGACCCCGCGGAACGCGATCACGGAGGGCAGACCACGGGCCAGGCGGAGCGTGCCCGGCGGGAACAGGCGCCGCGCGGCGACGACGACCATGACCAGACCGGCTGTTGCCGTCACCGCGGCAGACCACCACCGCGACGACTCGGCCAACAGCCCCGCCCACTGGAGCAGTCCCGCTCCGACCGCCATCGACGCGGCCAGCTGGACCCGGCCCGGTCGGCGGGTCTTCGTGGGAGCCGTCGGTCCCAGGCGCTTGAGGACCGCGAACATCGGGATCGGGAGCATCGGGACGAGCGACAGGAATGCCCACCGCCACGAGATGTACTCCGTGAGCCCGCCCGCGATGAACGGACCGATGACCGCCGGCACCACCCAGGCCGTCGAGATCAGCGTCATGACGCGCGGACGAACCTCCTCGGGATAGCACTGACCGATCACGACGTAGACCGCGACGATCGTGAATCCGGCACCCAGTCCCTGAACGATCCGTCCACCGATGAGCATCGGCATCGATCGGCTCAGTCCCGAGACCACCAGACCGACGGCGAAGGCCGACGCACCCGCAGCCAGCGGCAGCCGCGGACCGAGCCTGTCACACAGCTCACCTGCGATGCCGTTGGCGAACATCGCGGCGCCCAGGAAGCCGGTCAGCGCCCAGGGATAGAGCCCGAGACCGCCGAGCTCACGCGCTGCGACCGGCAGCGCGGTGGCCACGGCCATGAACTCGAAGGCGATGCCCACGATCAGCGCGAAGATTCCGAAGGAGAGCACGCGGTACTCCGGTGCGGTGGGACCAGCGACCACCGCCGTGCGCGTTGCGTTCAATCAGTTGCCACCTGCCCGGAAGTCGGACCACTGCTGGCGCATCCGCGTGACCTGGCCCGGCGTGAACTGGTTCATGCACGAGTCGTACGAGTAGTCCATGAAGTTGTGCACCGGGTCGCGACCAGGTGCGGTGCAGGTGTTGCGTCGCACCGGACACGTGTACGACGGACGGGCCTCGGCGGGGGTATCACTGACCAGGTCACCCCGCTTGCCGCACTTCCCGGCGAAGGTGTGGAGCAGACCCAGCCAGTGACCGGTCTCGTGCACGGCGGCGTCACCGGCGCTGTAGTGGCCTCCACGGCCACCGGCCATGCTGCTCCGCCGGATCACGACCCCGTCCATCCGCGGGGAGCGGTTTACCGCGCCGGGCGAGGTTCCCCACCCGAGGCTGCCGGACTTGTTCATACCGATGTAGAGGTTGAGGTCACCCTGATCACCCCGGTGCAATGCCCTCTTGGCATGCCCTTCGGCGACGCTGCCCTCGTTCATCCGAAGCCACCGCGCGTTCTTGGTCCGGTCAATGCCCGCCAGCGTGAACACGAACGGCGAGTGCGCGGCTGCGGAGCTCTGCTTACCGGCGTACGCGCCGTTCAGGATCGTGATCTGGCGGCGGATCCGGTGCGTCGACACGTTGCCCTGCATGCGGCTGCGCAGCACGTGGGCGTAGACGGGGACGTCAATGGCCGGCACGGCCGGCTGCGCAGCTACCGCTGTCCGTGTCGTGGAGGGACCGGAGGTATCCGGCGCGTCCGGATGGCTGACACGGCACTCGTCGTACTCACCCAGCGGGTAGGTGGCCGAGGCCACGGGTGCCTGCATGAGTTGAGCAACGCCCAGCAGGAGTGCGCCGACGAGCACCCGCCGTGCCAGCGCCCCCGGTGCGAGGCGGCTCACTGCGCGACGGCCTGGTCAGTCGTCACTGCCGGCGCCGTCGTCGCCGTGGCTCAGTGACTCCCAGATCTCCTTGCACTCAGGGCACACCGGGTACTTCTTGGGGTCCCGCGAGGGAACCCAGATCTTGCCGCACAACGCCCTGATCGGGGTGCCCATCACCATGGCTTCGGTCAGCTTGTCCTTGGGCGCGTAGTGGCTGAAGCGGTCATGGTCGCCCTCTTCGAGTGACTCCTTGGTGCGTCGGTCCTCGACGGTCTCGACGCCTGGGCTCAGCTGGGTGCTCACCTGCGCAGTTTACGGCGTTCTCGTCTGCATCCGACAGCCACTGGACGAGAATGAGCGGCATGTTCGCACCTGTCGCGCTCGCCTGCGTCGCACTGCTCCTAGCTCCAGCACCGCCGACGGCAACCGTGACGCCACCGCCGGTGAACGCCAAGGCGGACTACCAGCTCGGCGGCAGCTATCCGCTTCCCCACGGTGCCCGGGTCGTGACGCGAGATCGCACGGAGTCACCGGCCCGGTCGGCGTTCTCGATCTGCTACGTCAACGCCTATCAGACCCAACCTGGTCGGCTTCAGTGGTGGAAGCGACACCATGCCGGCCTGTTGCTGAGACGACAGGGAGCGCTCGTGCACGACCCGGGTTGGCCGGGCGAGGTGCTGCTGAACACCTCCACGACGACCCGCCGGCAGCGCATCGCGGGCGTGATCGGTCGGTGGATCACGGGGTGTCACGCGGCCGGCTTCCGCGCGGTCGAGCCGGACAACCTCGACTCGTTCACGCGGTCGCACCGGCTGCTGACCCGCTCGGACAACCTGGCGCTTGCCAGGTTGCTCGCGGCGCGCGCACACCAGGCAGGGCTCGCGATCGCGCAGAAGAACCTCGCCGGGCTCAGTCGCGCCGCCAGGACCAGCGTGGGTTTCGACTTCGCGGTGGCCGAGGAGTGCTCGGAGTACGCCGAGTGCGGTGCCTACCGCCGTGCCTATGGTCGCCACGTGATCGAGGTCGAGTACTCCGACGACGGCCGCGCCGCCTTCACGCGCGCCTGTCGGCAGCACGGTGCCCGGTGGTCGGTCATCTACCGGGACCGCGACCTGCACCGGCCGAGCAGCAGCCAGTACGTCTACGCCGCCTGCTGACCGCCCGGCGGTCGAGCTTGTCGAGACCCCGGTGATCTCGACAAGCTCGATCAGCGGGGCTCAGTTCAGGCTGGGGTCGTCGGGGAAGGTCGCCACGTACGCGAGCTCGCCGGTCTGGCGGCGCAGAACCGCCCGCCACAGCCCCTCGGGTTCGGGGTCGAGCAGATCCCGGGGCACGGCGTTGACGAGGTACCACGAGCCCTCGGACAGCTCGGACTCGAGCTGATCGGCACCCCAGCCGGCGTACCCGGAGAACACCCGCAACCCGACCAGGTCCGCCTGGACCAGGGAGGGGTCGGCGTCGAGGTCGACGAGACCGACGTCGCCGGTGAGCCGTTTGAAGCCCTCACCGGGACCCGCGCCCAGCGACAGGCCGACCGCCAGGGCGGACTCAGGCGAGACCGGGCCCCCGCTGAACAGCAGCGGCGGCGCCGTCACCGCCGACGACCAGGTAGGCAGAACCGCACCCACCGACAGCTGCGACGGCCGGTTGATGATGACACCCAGCGCCCCGTCTTCGTCGTGGTCGAGCAGGAAGATGACGGATCGGGCGAAGTTCGGATCGACCAGCCGGGGCGTGGCGAGCAGCAGCTGGCCGGTGTGGAAGCTCATCGCGTGATCGCCACCTCAGACGCCTGTCTGCTGGGCGGCGTCCTTGACGGCGGCGGCCACCGCCTTGTGCACCTCTTCGTTGAAGACGCTGGGGATGATGTAGTTGGCGTTGAGCTCCTCGTCATGGACCGTTCCTGCGATCGCCTGCGCCGCCGCCACGAGCAATGGATCCTCGATCGCGGTCGCCGACGCGTCGAGGAGCCCGCGGAAGACCCCCGGGAACGCGAGCACGTTGTTGATCTGGTTGGGGTAGTCGGAGCGGCCGGTGGCGACGACGGCTGCGTGTTGTCGCGCCACCGCCGGGTCGACTTCGGGGTCCGGGTTGGCCAACGCGAAGACGATCGAACCGGCAGCCATCGCGGCCACGTCATCGCCGTCGAGGACGTCCGGTGCCGAGACACCGATGAAGACGTCGGCGCCTCGCACCGCCTCTTTCAGCGTTCCCTCGAAACTCGCCAGGTTGGTGTTCTGCGCGATCCAGATCAGCGAGGGGTTCATCCCCTCGCGGCTCGAGCTGATCACCCCCTCGACGTCGGCGACGACGATGTCCTTGGCCCCTCCCTCGACGAGCAGTCGGACGATCGCGGAACCGGCAGCGCCCGCTCCCGACATCACGATGCGCACCTCGGGCAGCGCCTTGCCCACGACCCTCAACGCGTTGGTCAGCGCTGCCAGCACGACGATCGCCGTCCCGTGCTGGTCGTCGTGGAACACCGGGATGTCGAGCAGCTCACGCAGCCGGGCTTCGATCTCGAAGCAGCGAGGAGCCGAGATGTCCTCGAGGTTGATTCCGGCGAACACGGGCGCGATCAGCTGGACCGTCCGAACGATCTCGTCGACATCCTGGGTGTCGAGGCACAGCGGCCAGGCGTCGATACCGGCGAAGCGCTTGAACAGGGCGGCCTTGCCCTCCATCACCGGCAGTGCCGCGAACGGCCCGAGATTGCCGAGTCCGAGCACGGCCGACCCGTCGGTGACCACGGCCACCGAGTTGCGCTTGACGGTGAGCCGACGCACGTCCTCCGGGTTGCGGGCGATCGCCAAACAGACCCGGGCCACCCCGGGGGTGTAGACCATCGACAGGTCGTCGCGGTTGCGGATCGGGTGCTTGGAGGCCATCTCGATCGTGCCGCCGAGGTGCATGAGGAACGTCCGGTCGGACACCTTGTGGACGTCGACGCCCTCGACCCCGCGCAGCGCCTCTACGATCTGTTCCGCGTGGTCGGTGTCCCGCGCCGCACAGGTGACGTCGATGCGGAGCTGATCCACCCCGGAGGCAGTGACATCGAGAGCGGTCACCACGCCCCCGCTGCTCTCGACAACGTTGGTCAGCTGGCTGACGGCAGTGCCGCCGGCGGGGACGACCAGACGAACAGTGATGGAGTACGAGACGGACGGCACGGACGGCATGCGCCCATCATCGCAAAGTCGAAGGCGGTCGGTGATCCCCCCGCCGGTAAGCGTTACTTCGAGAGCGTGACGCTGCCGGTAGCGGCCGGCACGAGCTCGATCCAGGTGTGACCCGCCGGCACCTTCACGTTCTTGCCTGCCTTGGTGCGCAGGTGCAGCGGTCCACCCTTGATCTTCTTGCTCCAGACGATGCTCTTGGCCTTGCCGCCGTGCACGAGGACGCCCTCGCCCTTGCCGACGAACTCGGTCTCGGGAACCGGGTTACCGGCGGGATCGCGGTAACCGGCGTCGCCGATCTTCACGCGAAGCAGCAGCACGTTGTCGGCCATGAAGTCGTCACCGGTGGCGGCATAGGAACCGGGTCGGGTCCACTGCTTGCCGTTCCAGGACCAGGAGGTGGTGTGGCCACCGGAGAACTGGGCGGTGATCGACTTCACCGGGATCGTCCCCGAAAAAGAGTCCGCGGGTCCGAAGGGCAGGTAGGTGTGGGTCGGCTGGTGCCAGTGCGGTGCCGGCTTGTCGGCCTGGTCCTGCAGCGCCATGAAGAGGTTGTACGGCGCAGCGCGGCTGCTGTCACGACTGAATCCGGTCGCGCCCTCGGTCTCGGTCTGGATCTTGGCACCGACGAGTCGACGGACGGTCGGCCGCGCGCCACCAGAGGCGATCAACGTCGCGTTGACCGGCTTGACGATGCCGATGTCCGAGGCCCGCATCGACCGGACGGGGCCGACCCGGTCCGGGATGTCTTGGTAGAAGAAGACGGCCAGCCGGGTCAAGCCACCCTCGACGAGCTCCTCGACGACCATGTCCGCCTTGCCCAACCCGACCTGCGGCGCAGAGGCCCCCGTGTTGTCGATCTTGACGACATACACGGGGTGGTCGGGGAGGTTGCCGTCCAGCTTCTCACCCGTCAACGGCCACTGCCCGTTGAGCGTGAGCGGGTTCGCCGTGTTGACGGACTCAGTCGGCGTGCTATCGGAGGCCGCGGCCTTCTGGTCGTCGCCGCCACACGCCGCAAGGGCGAGAGACAACGCAACCAGGGTGCTGGCGGCGGCGAACGTACGACGGCGTACAGACATGCAGCGATTCCTCAGGGTCGAGCGAATGGATTGCCCCCAGTGTGACGCAGGCACGGGCGGGATCCGGGAAGCCCCCACCGTAAGGGTGTCGCGAATCACCCGAACTCACGGTCGCCTCACGGGCGGGCCGAGCGTCGGGAACACCCTCACGTGGGGCAGACCCGCAGGTCAGCGGAGCCGCAGCGTGCCGGCGCGCCAATGGCTGGTCCAGACCCGCTCGCGGTGCACCCGCTTGCCCGGGTACGGCGCGTGGAGCATGAGTGCACGACCGTCGCGGGCCCGACCGAGGTAGAGGCCGACGTGGTAGACGCCGCCGCTGTTGAAGAAGAACATCAGGTCGCCGCGCTTGATGTTGTTCTTGCGGATGTGTCGGACGTGCCGGTACTGGGCGTCCGAGGAGCGCGGGAGCCGGAGGCCGGCCTTCTTGAACGCATACTCGGTGAGACCGGAGCAGTCGAAGGCGCTGGGGCCGTCGGCTCCGTACCGGTAGGGGTCTCCGACCTGGTTCTTCGCCACTTTGAGCCCGTGGATGACCTTGTGGGTGCGGTGTGAACGGGCCTGTGCGGTGAAGGCGTCGGCAGGTTGGGCGTTCGTGAGGACCATCAGGACCGCAACGAGCACGGAAGTGAGCAGCAGGACAGGAGCGGCGACGCGGAATCGTCGCCGCGCATGGGATGCGGGCATGGGGAGGTTCTCCTTCTCACGCCTGCGAGGTGAGCTGTCGGGTTCGGGCTCGAAGGTGCCCGGCCTGCCTTGTCCGTGGACATGGCGACTTAACCCCAAGCGCGCCGTCGACACTCACTGGTGTCGTTGCCGTGCGCGCGGATTCGTGGTTCCCCCACTCCTACCCCTCGTGAGATGACTTCTCGACTACAGGGGTCACGAGCGACGCGGGGTAGGACTCGGCGTGCGCCGCTCGCGCTCTTCAGTTGTGGGCGATACGGCTGGCGACGTTAACGACGTGACGTCCGAGGGCCAAACCATCGAGCGGACATTCCCGAACAATTCGTCGGGAGGGTGGGCGGGATCACTCGTCATTCCGGACAATAAGCCGCGACCTGCTCAGGCCACGTGGTCCCGTCAGGGCTCAGGTCAGGGCACGCCGAACCCGGGTCGCGACGGCAACGCCCAGCACGATCGCGGCGACCACCACCCAGGACGAGACGTTGAGTTGCGCCGCGCCGGACAGTCCGTGCCCGAGGTTGCAGCCGCCCGCGACCCACCCGCCGAACCCGAGGAGAGACCCGCCCGCAGCGAGACCGGCGAGTCGCAGCGGGCGTTCGCCGCGGAAGTCGAAGCTCGACACAGAGCGAGCGCAGACTGCCGCCCCCACCACGATCCCGGCCAGGAAGGCGGTCA
The DNA here is from genome assembly GCA_963742765.1 of uncultured Actinomycetota bacterium. Classification (GTDB taxonomy): domain Bacteria; phylum Actinomycetota; class Actinomycetes; order Propionibacteriales; family Nocardioidaceae; genus JANLYC01. Next base: position 1,705,751 of record CAVUMY010000001.1, on the reverse strand, counting down.
GCCACCACATCGGTTCGGCTGAAGCCGCACCGGCGACGGCCCCGACCGTGCTCGGCCCGAAGGAAGCGCCGGCTGCACCGGCCAGCGCCCAACCGCCCACCGTCACGACGGCGAGAGCGAGGCCGAGTCCCGGCCACTCCCATTGCCAGCGGTGGGCCGTCGCCTCGCCGCCGCGTTTCCAGACCAACACCAGCAGGACCAGACCAAGGAAGACCAGCGCCACGACGAGCCGGTCGACGCCGAGCACGTCGGGAATCGTCGCTCTGGCTCCACCCTTCAGGACCGTTGGCCCGGGAAGGTCCACCTGCCTGCCCGTCAGCTCGCCGAGCGCCCAACCGACGAGTCCGACGCCCGCACCCACCATGCCCGAGCCCAGGCGGTAGAAGAGTCCGGACGCACAGCTGAGCGCGACGACCATTCCTACTCCGATGACGATTCCGCCGACGATGTTGCCGACCGGTCGGAAAGCCAGTCCCCGGTTGAGTCCGTCACCGAGCGAGGTCGCGAAAAGCACGGTCAACCCGACCGATGAGAGGGCTACCGCCAGCAGCCATGCCTTGGTGAGCCCGAGCCGGCCCTCGAGGGCACCGGCGATCATCGAGTGGAAACAGAGCTGCCCGCGGTACAGGACGTAGCCCATCCCGCTCCCGGCCACCAGTCCACTCACGATCAGGCCCGTTGTCATGGACCCATCATCGCCCGATAGGCCTGTTGCCCGTCTCTGTCGCCCGCTGCTGCAGAGGTTGTGACCCTCAGGCGGGTGCGAGCGGACCGGCGGGCACCGTGCGCCGAGCCGCCCCGATCTCGACGGCCGGTGACGCAGAGAGCGCTTCGATCGCCTCATCGATGGGGAGTGGTCGCCCGAAGAAGAACCCTTGGGCGATCGCGCCACCTGCGTGATCGATCACGTGCTGGAGCTGGCCTTCGCGCTCGACGCCTTCGATCACCACGTCGAGGCCGAGAGCCTCGCCCATCACGACCATCGAGCGCACGAGGGAACACGCCTTGGGGTCGTCCTCGATGTGCGTCAGGAAGGAACGGTCGACCTTGAGGATCGACACGGGAAGCCGTTGCAGGTATCCGATGGCCGAGAAGCCGACGCCGAAGTCATCGATGGCGAAGTTGATGCCCGCCGCGGCGAGGGCGCTCATGCTGGCCACAGTCTCCTCGTCGTTGCTGACGAAGTCGCGTTCGGTGAGCTCGAGCACGAGTTGCGTGTCGCCCATCGCCTCCTGAGCGAGATGAACCTGTTGCTCGAAGGCCGGTGTGTGCAGCTGCTGCGGGGAGATGTTGACCCCGATCGAGAGTGGATGTCCGGCGGCGGCACGGAGCCGAGGCGCATCCTCGGCGACCATCTCGAGGACGAGGGCGCCGAGTCCGACGATCAGTCCGCTGTCCTCGGCGGTCGGGATGAACAGGTCGGGCGGCACCAGCACGCCGTCGCGTCGCCAGCGGACCAGCGCCTCGACACCGCGAATGGCCTCGGACTGCAGGTCGACGACGGGCTGGTAGAAGACCTCGAGGTGCTTGGTTTCGATGGCCCGGCGCAAGGTCTCGACGAGCTCGATGCGCTGCAGTCGTTCGTCGCCAAACGAGAGGCGGTAGGTCTCGTAGCGGTCCTTGCCCTGGCCCTTCGCGTGGTACATCGCCAGGTCGGCCTGGCTGAGCAACGCGTCGGCTGAGTCGCCTGGCTTGGACAGCGCCACCCCGATGGTCGTGGTGACGGACACCGCCTCTCCGGCTACCTCGATCCGTCGCCTCAGCGCGCTCAGGATGCGCTCGCACGACGCCCCGACGTCGTCAGGGTGCTGGACCTCTTCCAGCAGGACGGCGAACTCGTCACCACCGAGACGGGCGACGGTGTCCGTGGTCCGCACGGTGGACTTGATCCGGACACCCACCTCATAGAGAAGCTCGTCGCCGGCAGCATGGCCGAACAGGTCGTTGACCCGCTTGAACCCGTCGAGGTCGCAGAACAGCACGGCGAGCTGACCGCCGCGACGGATCTGCATCTCCATGGCGTGCTCGACGCGGTCCATGAAGAGGGAGCGGTTCGGAAGACCGGTCAGCGGGTCGTGCCACGCCAGATGGGCCATGTCCTCACTCAGCCGGAGGCGCGCAAAGGCATCTTCCGCAACAGCGACGAGAGCGGTCAGTCCTTGCCGGTCGTCCCCGGCCGTGGAGCGAGCCCGGTTCAGCGCCGGGCCGACTACCCACAGTTCCTCACCGCTGCCATGGACTGCCACACCGATTTCCGTGCCGCTCGGAGGCTCGGTGCGGAGGCGGACCCGCTCGTCGCGGAGAAGGTCGCTGGCGCCGATGGTGAGCGCCTCCATGACAGCGTCCCGGTCCGAGACGGTCTGCACCCGCACGGCGGTGTCGAGCAGGATCTTCAGGCGCCGGGCATGTTCACTTCCGCGCGACTGCGCACGCGAGGCGACCAGGATCGTCGAAATCGGGACGGCCAACAGGAACGCCGACCACTCCGGAAGATCACGGAAGACCAGCGCTGCGAGGTAGCCGAGCGAGGCGATCCCCAAGAATGCCACCAGGGCGCCCAGTGCGCCGGTCGGTCGCAGCCCGGCCGAGATACTGAGGTCTTCCTCGAGACTGAGCGAGACCGCCGAGACGGAGAAGTCGACGGCGAAGTAGATGGCAGCCCCGAGGCCGGCGGCCAACAGTTCTCGGGGAGTGCTCGGCGTGGAGGAGCGCGCCATCTCGATCGCGAGGATGCCGATACCGCCCGCCAAGGCTCCGATGCCGATGTTGAACAGCTTGGTGGACGCGCGTTTGTCGGCCAACAGCTGACACCCCACGCAGCCGAGGAACCAGACGGCCTCGGTCTGCACCGCGGTGGTCACCACGGCCAGGAAGATCAGGACGCAGGCTTCCAGGCCGATCTCGATGCCGCCGCCGGCTCGTCCGATCAGCATCGGGAACCAGCCCATCAGCATGATCAGCGGAACGGCCAGGAAGTACTTCGGGTCGGCGACGTCGAAGAAGATCAGCTCATGCGCGAGCGCGAAGATGCCCAGCACGAAACCGACAGCCACCACGGCCCCGTCGAAGACGGGGCTCATCGGTCGGCGTGTCATGACGCACTGCGATCAGTGTGTACACGCTCTGTCACGACTCGAGACTATGGCAAGACTCCTCGCCGGAGGGGTGATTTGCGCCTAAGGGTCCAAGTAACGGATGAGCCTGCCATCGGCTGTTCAGCGGATACAGCCGGCCGAACCGCGGTCTTTGGCCGTGCCGTGGGCCGTCCGGAACTCCCTGGAGTACCGACCCTCGCCCAACGAGAGGAACAGCGCCCCGAAACCACCTCCATACCGGTAGCGGGTGCCGTGCTGCGTCGGTCCGAGCGGGTAAAGACTGGCACCGCCTGTTCCGACCACAAATGAACGGATTCCCTGCCGGTGCACGCGACCATTGTCATGCATCGGCGCGAAGCGCTCGTAGTCGCGGTCGTGGCCGGCCAACGCCAGGTCGACCTGGTGACGGTCGAGCGTGGGCCAGAAGCGCTGCGCGTCTGGGCTGGGACCGTGGGGACCTGAGGAGAAGGGCGGATGGTGCATCGCCGCCAGCGAACACCGGTGGGGATGCGCGGTCAGGTCTCGTTCGAGCCACCGACGCTCGCATGCGCAGGAGACCTCGGAGCAGTTGGTGTTCAGGACGTAGATCCGCCATCCACCCCGGTTGACGGCATACCAGCCGTGGGGTGGGTGGGCGCGAGCGCCGAAGTAGCGGAAGTACCCCGCGGCGCCCATCGTCTCGTACTCGTGGTTGCCCACGACGGGCAACGTGACCGCACGGAAGGCGCCCCAGCTGAGGCGGTACGACGCCCGGTACTGCGCCAGCGCTCCGCTCTGGTACCGGGTGTCGCCGAGGGCCAGGACTCCGCCAGCGTGGCGCCGCTTGATCAGGGCAGCCGTCGCAGCCTGGTGACTATGGCCCGCGCGGACGGTGAAGGGTGGCTGGCAGGCGATATCACCGGCAGCGGCCAGCACGAACGGGTTCGGCGCGACGGCTCTCGGCGAAGCAGTAGCTACCTGACCGGTGGGCGCTGCCGCTTCGTGAGGGCTGGCGCCCGAGGCTCCGCAGGCGGTCACGGCAACCGACGTGGTGACCGCGAGACAAGCGGCGAAGCGGCCGACCATGCCCCTAGTCGACGACCTCGGTCGCCGGCTGCAGGCCGGCCGTCCATTTCTCCTCGATGCGGCCGAACCGCCAGATGACCAGCGCGAGCACCCAGGTCACGACGAACACGCCGACGATGGTGTAGCCGACGTAGTTGAGGTCAAGGCCTGCCACCCAGCCGATGACGCCGTTCTCGATGCCGAGCTTGTGGGCGAACACGGCCACGAGCTCGATGACGCCGATGATGAGGGCGACGGCCACCGACAGTGCCGTGATCGTGATGTTGTAGAAGACCTTCCGCACCGGCTTGGAGAACGCCCAGCCGTAGGCGAAGTTCATGAACGCGCCATCGATCGTGTCGAGCAGCGACATTCCCGCAGCGAACAGGAACGGCAGGCAGAGGATCGCGTACCACGGGAGACCACCGGCCGCCGCGGCGCCGGCTGTGGCGAGCAGGGCGATCTCGGTGGCGGTGTCGAAGCCCAGTCCGAACAGCATGCCCAGCGGATACATCTGCCAGGGCTTCTTGATCGCGTTCGTCGCGCGGCCGTAGAAGCGGTTCATGAGCCCCCGGTTGTTGAGCTGGTCCTCGAGGGACTCCTCGTCGTACTCCCCGTGCCGCATCCGACGGAACACCTTCAGGATGCCGACCAGGATGAACAGGTTGAGCAGTCCGATCAGCAGCAGGAAGACACCGGAGATGCTCGGGCCGATGACGCTGGCCATGTTGTGCAGCATCGAGTTGCCGTTGGAGACCTCCCCGCTGAGCCCCTTCACACCCCACGCGAAGAGTCCGGCCAGGATGAACACGATGGACGAGTGGCCCAGCGAGAAGAAGAACCCCACGCTCAGGGGTCGCTGACCGTCGGTCATCAGCTTGCGCGTGGTGTTGTCGATCGCCGCGATGTGGTCGGCGTCGAACGCGTGCCGCATGCCAAGCGTGTAGGCCGTGATGCCGATGCCCACGCCGTAGGCGGCTCCGTTGCCGAGGTCGAAGCCGGCGGGAACGACGGCACCGAAGAGCAACCCGAAGCCGATGACATGAAGTGCCAGGATGACGGCGAACAACCCCGCGGCTCGCCGCCATTCAGCAGGCGTGAGGGAGGCTTTGATGCGCTGCCAGCGTGAGCCCGGCATTGTCGAGGCCGCCGGGGGACGCGTCATGAGGGTGGTCATCGATCGCCTTACTGTTCGCCGGGGTGGATCGGCCTCCTGTTCCGAGCGTAGGCGCGACCCAGCCGCTATTGCAAGCAATACGCAATAACTAATCAGTGGCAGTAAGACGGCTCCCTTCCGTAAGGATCCGAGTTCACGCGGCCATGGCCACGTCAGACTCGGATCCTTGGTGGTGAGGGTGGCTAGTCGTTGTCGAGGCTCCTGCCCCACGTGGGCCGGTAGTCGAAGTCGACCGACGTGGATATCTTCCGTCGCTCGGTGCCGCCGTACCGCATCGTCCAGATCTCGACGTTCGGCTCGTCGATGCTCGACCTGTCGGTGAACACCAGGCTGGAGCCGTTGGGCGACCATTGCGGATTGGCATTGCGGCGACCCGTGGCACCGTTGTCGGTCAGCCAGTGGATCTGCGCGGTGCAGGCGCTCAGCGAGGGGCACGTGGCCGGCACCGTTGCGATGTCGACGAAGGTGGCGTCGGGATCACCGCGGCCGTAGGACTCGAAGACGATCAGGTCCTTGGTCGGTCCCGAGCTCGCTGTTGACAGGTCGTTGACCTCGGCGCGGAGCGCCCACGGGGTCAGCTGCTGAAGGCTCGAGCGGTCGATGGACCTGCGGAACAGTGCGGAGGCGCCGTCGCTGTTCCGAGTTCGCCTGAACGTCACGTAGCTGTGGTCTCGTGCCACGTGCAGGTAGTTCTCCTCGTAGACGCCCTCGATCCCGCGTGGAGAAAGCCTCCTGATCTCGCTCCCGTCGACGTGAGCCGACCAGAGAACGGCCGAGGCAGCGTTACCCGTGTCCGGGTCGAACGGACCATTGACGAGGACGAAGGCCAGCCGATCGTTCGACAACCACGTCGGACTGCCGGTCGCGGCGCAGGGATCGAAGCAGCCCACGTCGAACACGTGGTCATCACTGCCGTCGGGGTGCACCAGGTGGATGGTCCCGCTGACGGGGTCATCGTGCTCGTAGGCGATCCACCGACCGTTCGGAGAGATCTGGGCGTCGATGTCCCCCGCGTCCGGCAGGGCCGGCGTCAGGGCGCGCTGGTGGCTGCCGTCCGCGTCAGCGATCAGCAACTGTTCCGGGCCGGCCGGGGTCCTGTGGGTCCAGACGATGATCCCAGCTCTCGACGGACCAGGCGGCGAGGCACCTACGGCGCCAGCCGGCAACGCCAGTCCGCTGGCGACCAGAAGTGTGATACCCAGTACGCCCACGCTGTTGCGGTTGATCATGTCGGTCCTCCTCGGGTTTCGCAGGTCCATGCGACCGTAGGCCGAGCGAGGTGAAACGGAAGTCCCGAGAGTTGGGGATTGACGGGTTCCGGACTTGACGATCTGTCGCCGGGCTCAGCGTCAGAACTGGGCAGATTGCAACCTTTAGAGCGCCTGCTCGCGTCTCCTCCACACAACCGTTGACCGGCCACGTGCGAGGCTGAGTCTGGCGAAAGCACCCAAATCCCGCGAAAGAGGCATTCATGAGTCACCCCAACCGTCACCACGGCGGCCAGCACGGCCGCCAGGGCGCCGGCCCCCGCGCCGCTGCCGTCGCCCTGGCGGCGGCGAGTGCAGTCGTGGCCGCTCTGACGCTGGCGGCCTGCGGGGCAGACTCATCAGCCTCGAACGGGCCGACGTCGGGCCTGACGACGACACCTCCCACCAGCCCGACGGAGACGAGCACCGATGCGCCCGACTCCGAGCCGACTCCTGCGGAGCAGACGAGGCCGACCTACCTGCTCGACGGGGTCGTGCACCGCGCCGACGGCTCGACCTTCCGACCGCGGCTCGATGGGCAGGTAGCCGCTTTCACCGATCTGGCGGACGGCCGCTGGGTCTTCACCACCGAAACCGACCGATCGGGCGCGCAACTGGTTTTCACGTCACGTTCCGGGGCACCCGTGACGACCTACCCGCTGGCCTATTCGACCGCTCTGACGGTCAACCCGGACCGGACCGCGCTCGCCTGGCTCGACCCGGAGCTGAAACCGCAGGTGTTCACCAGCGGCGCCAGCAAGCCGACCACACTGCCCACGATCGGCGGAGGCCCGGAAAGTGGTTTGACGAGCGACAACCTCGGCGGCCTCGTGATCGTCGGCGACTGTGCGGACGACTGCTCTGTCCTGGTCGCCATCCAGCGCAGCAACGGGTCCAGCGAGATCTGGCGGGCCACGTCCAGCGAGACCGAGGCCAGTCGCTGGACGACGAAGCTCCTGGACGTCACCGATGTCTCGCCCGACGGGAAGTACGTCACCGGCTCCACCAAGCGGCAGCTGGACCCGACCGGGTTGTGCGCTGCCATGGTTGAGGTCTCCACCGGCAACCGCGCGTGGGAGACCTGCAAGAGCTCGACGCTGCGCTTCTCCCCGGACGGCTCACACCTGCTGGGGATCGACCCGTATCTGGACGGCGCCTACCACGGTGAGCAGTTCGTCCTCGCCGCCGCGAACGGGAAGATCCAGTCGCGCCTGCAGCGCTCGACCAACGACGAGACCTGGCTGAACGACGACTCGTACGTCTCCGCCGAGCTCGGTCCCAAGGGATGGCGACTCGTCCAGCACCAGCTCGACGGCACGGCGAAGCCGCTGACCAAGCCGGCGTACGACAAGGTCAGCGGCGACGAGACGTCCTCGCCCTACCGTCTCGCCCTCCGCTAGCCCCGAGTTGTCAGACTCAGGTCGCGGTATAGCACTACCTCGTTCTGACAAGTCGGGAGAGCTCAGGGGCCGCTAACGCAGCGCGGCTGCAAGGGGGCATTCGAAGGGGCCTCTCGCCCGCAGTCCGACGTTGTTGAGGTAGTCGATGACGATGCCATAGGACTCGAACAGGCCCGCCTCGGTGTAGACGATCTCCTGCTCGGCGCAGTATGCGCGGACGGCCGGCTGGGCGAGGCGGAGGTTGGGTCGGGGCATGCTCGGGAAGAGGTGGTGCTCGATTTGGTAGTTCAGCCCGCCCATGGCGATGTCGACCAGGGGCCCTCCGCGGACGTTGCGCGACATCATGACTTGGCGGCGCAGGAAGTCGATCTTCATGTCCTTGGGAACGATCGGCATTCCCTTGTGGCTGGGCGCGAAGGAGCCGCCGAGACAGAGACCGAACACGGCCAGTTGCACGACGAAGAACGCGATCGCCAGACCGAGCGGCATGATCAGCACGAGGACCAGGACGTACGAAGTGATGCGGGTCATGACAAGTGCGATCTCGACCCGGCGGTGCGGGACCGACCGGTCCTTGATGATGTATCGGAGGCCGGCATAGTGCAGGTTCATGCCCTCAAGGGTCAGGAGCGGGAAGAAGAGCCAACCCTGGCGGCGCAGGAACCACGTCTGGATGCCCGGCGCGCGGGCGGCGGCGGCGTCGCGGGTGAAGGCCAGAGCGCCGCGACCGATGTCCGGGTCGCGGCCCTCCATGTTGGGGGCTGCGTGGTGCAGATTGTGCTTGCCCTTCCACCAGCCCAGGCAAAGCCCGACGAACACCGCCGAAAGGATCCGCGACATCCAGTCGTTCCAGCCGGCCGAGACGAACATCTGCCGGTGAGCCGCGTCATGGCCGAGGAAGCCGAACTGTGCGCTGAGCAGACCGAGAGCGGCCGCCGGGATCAGCTGGAACCACGAGGGCCCCAACAGCACGACAGCGGCCCAGGCGGCCAGAAACGCACCGACCGTGAGCCCGATCCGGACCCAGTACCAGGCGTAGCGACGACGGAGAAGACCGCTTTCGCGGATTACTTTCGCAAGGTCTGTGTAGGAACTGCTCGGACGTGTGTGGCTTTCGAGGCGGCTCGTTCTGGGAAGCGACCTTGTGACCATCGAGACCTCCGGCCATCGATATGTGATGGGTCGGCGGGGTCCGGGACGACGCACTCAGAGTGTTAAATCTACATGCTGCGTGCGCTCAGAGGCGAGAAGTCTGGTCCCGCTGCTCGGGTCGAGCGCCATGCGGCGGCTTGGCGGTCGGGAATACGCTGAGACCATGGACGGGCAACACGCGGATCGCGGCTCCCCCGGGAGAGCCGATCGTTCCGAGGGGTTCGGTGAGCGACTGCTGGGTTCGCTCCTGGACCGGTCGCGACCACCGACGACTCGACGTTGCTGATGTTCGAATGGTCCGGCAGTCAAGACACCTGATCTGTGGCGATCTGCCCGCCTGCGAAGCCTGGCGATCAGCGTGGCGGAGACGCGGCCGACTCGCCGTACAGGAATGAGAGAAGGACGAAACGTCGACCAGCGGTCACGTCGCGAACCTCATGCAGGTGCGAGCAGGAGAAGATGAGTGCTGCGCCAGCATCGGGGCGGTAGAGCTGGTTGCCGTACTCAGGGAAGCGGAGCTCGCCCCCCGTGTAGTCGTCGTTGAGGTTCAGCGTGAGCGCAAACACCCGGTGTGCCGTCGACGGCGACAGGTTGTCGCGGTGGGGACGGAAGAAGCCGCCGGTCGAGCCGTCGTAGCAGCCGATCTTGAAACCCTCGAAACGCGTAGCGCGGAACGCGAACGCCTTCCGGATCTCTGGCATCACCCGCCGCCCGACCGACGCTGACAGCTCGCGCAGCAACCCGGCGTCGTGAATCGCATGGTCTCGACGGCGTTTGAAACTGTCGTCGATCACCTCGCCGCTTGTCCCGGCAACTGCGCGTTCGACCCCGGTCTCAACCTCACCCTCCTGATGGAACAGGTCGATCAGTTGCAACCGCTCGTCAGCGTCGAGAACCCGAGGCACGAACATCACCGGCGCCTGATCTCTCACCTGTGCGGGCGGATGCACGGGCAACAACAGGTTGAGCATTGCGGCGACCTCGTCGGCCGGGTGCGCCGACCCCACCTCGCCGACGACCCTGAGGTTGGCGTCGAGCACGACCGCCGTCGAGGCGCCAGCCGGAACACCGAAAACCTCGGCAGAGAGGTCGCTGTCGATACGCACCACCTCAACGTCGTCGCGGTGTGACAACGCGTCGGCGATCTCTTTGTGCTGTTCGACGCCCTGGTGGCCGAGCAGCAGGGTAACGGGGCGTCCACCGGCAAGGGCGTAGAAGAGGGCCAGCGATCCCGCGGGGCCGGGCATCACGAAGTCAGGGACCCGGTCACCGGTGCCCAACTTGCTGTGCGTCTCCACACCCGAGACTCTACGGCTCCATCGTCGCCCCCAACCGCCGAGCGCAGGAACGAGGCAACCCACCCAATGAGTCAAGCGCGACGGCTTCCCGGATACCCACGCATACGGCACACTGCTAGCCACGGCCACCGTGCCGCAACCGGGCGACCTGCCGGAGTACGTCAACGCCAGAGGGCAGTGACGACGCAGGCTGACGCCCAGTGAGGTGATGCGTTGGAGTCCAGCGGTGTCACGTCCGAGCCGATCCCCGAGACGTCGCAGGCCGAGCGGGTGGTCGCCGACGTGCTGGCCATCGGCGCGTCGGCAGCGCGCGCCGAGATTGTCCGCGACTCGGTTCCGCTCTGGTTCCACACCTTCGCCCTGGCACCCGGAATCTACACACCTGGCATCGCACGCGACCACGGCTACCGTCTACCGGTGATGCGCGCGGACCGCCTCGCGGGGCGCAGCGTGCTCGACATCGGCGCCTTCGACGGCTTCTACAGCTTCCTGGCCGAGCTCCGGGGTGCGCGCCGCGTGGTCGCGGTCGACAACGAGCAATACGTCGAATGGGTGCGCGCCCGTTTCGGCGTGACGCTGCCGGGCGGTGCCGGCTTCCGCGCTGTCGCCGAGCTCCTCGCGTCGCGCGTCGAGTACCACCGCATGGACGCTTTTGACGTGCGCGAGCTCGGTGAGCGCTTCGACGTTGTGCTCTGCTTGGGAATCCTGCACCGGGTGACCGACCCGATCGTGCTACTACAGACGCTCGCCGACGTGCTGACGCCGAGCGGCCAAGTCCTGCTCGAGACCTACGGCTCGCGCCTGCCGGGAGACACCCCCGCGATCGAGGTTCACGGGCCAGGCGATGTGTATCCGCGCGATAACTTCCTCTATTGGGGCTTTCCCATCGAGGGTCTGCGTCGGCTGGCGCACATCGTCGGCCTCGCCGACGTCCAGATCATCGACCAGAGCGAGATCGACGGCCATCCGCGGATCACCGCCACGCTGCGAGCGGCGCAGTGACGGGCATCGGACGCCCAAGCTGCCGGCGACGAGCCGGCAGGCCGGGCGGCTGAGCTCATCAGGCTCAGGGCTACCACAGACTGATCGCGCGCAGAGAAGCCACGAATCGCTGGCGTCGCCATCGCCGTGATGGCCGCTAAGAACGGCGCGTCTTGGGTGCGTGAGTATGACCGACGGTGTGTTGCATGGTCGGCGCTCGAACCGTGACCGTGACCTCGGAGAAGGCCGTCAGCGAAGCGTGTCCGGTGCCCGGCGCCGCGATCTCCGGGACGATCTCCTTCACGTCCGGGTCGCCCAGCTCGGCGAAGTAGTCGGAGTGCTGGGTGCGGTCGACGCCCGCGGAGACCTTTATCGCCTGCAGGATCATCGTGACCACGACGGCGACGACCAGGTTCAGATGATCGTGATGAAGCCCGCCCAGACCTACAGCTGGGTGTCGACTGCGAAGTTCGACAGCGGGTAGCCGGAGCCGCCGAAGTGCGCCTTCAAGACGGTTCCGGCGGCATCCTTCTTCGGGATCTGGTAGAGCAGCACCAGCGCTGCGGTCATGCCGACCGCCCAGCCTGCGATCAGCCCGCCGCGGTGGAACCACCGGGTGAACAGCCCCCGGCTCTGACCTGCTGTTTCTCTTTGTAGCTGGGACAAAATTTGAACCTGCGACCTCAGGGTTATTGACCCCATCCGCCGCGAGCCTCCGCGAAGCCAGCTCTCGAGACGAGCCGGAAGCTACCACCGCGCCCAAAACGACGTCAAGCCGGCCCACCGGACCGGCTTGACGCGAATTTCGTGAGCATCCACGGCTCATAACCGTGAACACCCCGTGGTAATTGGGTGGTGGAGCTGCCGGGAATCGAACCCGGGTCCTCTGACGCAGAACCAAGTCTTCTACGAGCGTATTCTGCTTGACGCTTTTCTCAGCCCCGGCACTTGTGCAGACCCATTGCCGACGGGCTCAGTCGCTGTGAATGTCCCACACCCACCCCGCGACCGGGTGGATGCAGCAAGCCTCCTTGGTGAGGCCAGTTACTGGACCGGAGGCAATTCCAGACCGACCCTTCGATTACTGCTTAGGCAGCAAGAGCGAAGTCAGTGCGCTTAGCGTTGGCACTTATTAGGTTTCCAAGGATCGTTAACGAGATAACCCTGGGTCCTCGGCTCGCTTCTCTTGGCTCCAACGACCAAAGTCGAAACCAATCAGCCCCTCTTGAGTTGTATGTACGGGTGTTGCGGTGTTCTTGCGGGTTCAGGCTACCGGGTAGAACGGACAGACCGCACCGGAGATTCCCAGGTCAGGCGCTGGCTCTGCGCTCGCTCGGGCGGCTCAGCGGTGTGACAGCAACCAGTCGTGGACCTCGCCGAACTTCTCGCCCAGGCTGATGTGACCCTCGTCGGGGAGCAGCATCGTCTCCGCTCCGGGCACCTGACCGGCCAGCCACGCCCCGTGCGCGAAGGGGACCATCAGGTCCTCTTCGCCCTGGCAGATCAGCACCGGTACGCGGATCGCCGCCAGCGAGAACCCCCAGTTCTGGGTGAACGCCAGGTCATCGTCAAGCCACCCGTCGACTCCAAGCAGCAGTGACTGCGCGAACGAGGCGTGGAGATACTCGGCGTGCTCACCGGTCAGCACCGCCTTGTCCACGTCGGGCAGCAGGCTGTCGAGCACCTCTGTGAGCTGGTCCGGGGTGGCCGCCAGGGTCTCTCGGCGCATCACGTCGAGGAGCGGGCGCAGCGCGGATTCACCCTCGAGCGCCGCCCCGAACTCCTCGACGTTGGGCTCCCCCATCCCTGCCAGGAAGTCGAGGCCTTCGGCGTCGTACGGCGCGGCCGAGGCGATCGTGGCTGCCGCGATGACGCGCTCCGGCAGCAGCGCCGCACACGCGAGCACATGCGGTCCGCCGCCGGACTCGCCCCAGGTGCAGAACCGATCAGCTCCGAGGTGGTCAGCGACGGCCGCGACGTCAGCGGCCACGTCGGCCACGGAGCGACCTTCGTGCCGACTGGAGCCGCCATAGCCGGCGCGGTCATACGACACCAGCCTGATGCCCTTCTTGACGGCATCCTCGGCCCACCACGTCGCCTGTACCCCCGACGTCGGCGTGCCGTGGTGGTAGACGACCAGGATCCCGTCCGGATCACCGGACTCGTACCCGTGCAGCGTGCGGCCATCGGGCAGGGGAACGTCGAAGACCCGGACATCCGCCACGGCGGCTGAGCTCATGGCCGCGACTCTAGGCTCGAACGGTGCGAGACGCCAGCACGCCCGTACGCCTGAGGATGAGGTTCAGAAGCCCTTGGCCTGACGGCCGAGCTCGCGGGTGGCTTCGCGCTCGGCATCGCGCTTGGCGATGGTCTGTCTCTTGTCGTAGGACTTCTTGCCCTTGGCCAACGCGATCTCGACCTTGGCCCGGCCGTCCTTGAAGTACAGCTTCAGCGGGACGATGGTGAGTCCGCGTTCGTTGACGCGGCGCTCCATCTTGTCGATCTCGTGCCGGTTGAGCAGCAGCTTGCGCTTGCGACGGGGTGCATGGTTGTTCCAGGTCCCCTGGGAGTACTCCGGGATGTGCGCGCCATGCAGCCACACCTCTCCGTCGACGATCTCGGCATAGCCGTCGACAAGCGACGCACGACCGGACCGCAACGACTTCACCTCGGTCCCGGTCAGCACCAGCCCGGCCTCGAAGGTGTCCTCGATGTGATAGTCGTAGCGCGCCTTCTTGTTCTGGGCGATCAGCTTCTGCCCGCGCTCCTGGACCATGGCGCCCATCCTCCCCCATCGCCCAGGCCTGGTCGAACCGGTTTGCGCGCGAGGACGCGAGCGCTAGAGCCAGCTGACCGGGTTCACGGTGTAGCCGTTGACGTAGACCATGAAGTGGAGGTGGCAGGCCGTCGAGTAGCCGGTGGTCCCGGAGTACGCGATCAGCTGGCCTCGCTTGACGTGCTCGCCACTGCGGGCGACGAACGAGGTCAGGTGGTTGTACGACGTCTGCAGGCTGACGCCGCGCACGAACCCGTGGTCGAGGATGATCCGGTTGCCGTATCCCTCGTTGTAGTACTCCGACAGGATTCGGCCTGGTGCGGCGGCGTAGACCGGCGTACCGCAGTCCGCGTGGAAGTCGGTGCCGTCGTGGAGCTTCCACACGTGCAGGATCGGATGCAGGCGCATCCCGTAGGGACTCGTGATGTAGGTGTTCATCACCGGGTAGCTCAAGAAGCCACCACCGTCATTGGTGAAGTTGCCGCTTTGGCGCTGGTGCTGCCGGGCGCGCGCCTCCGCAATCTTGCGCAGCTTGTTCTCGACCCGTTTCTGCTCCAGCTCGAGCTTGGCCAGTCGCTGCTTCTCGCGCGCCTTGGCCTCGGCGATCTTCGTCTTCGCGTGTCGAAGCTTGTCGAGCCGCTTCGCCACGTCCTCCTTGGCGGCGCGGGCCTGGTCCTTGAGCGAGAGCTTCGTCGCCAGGATCTGAGCCGCCTCCTGACGCTTCTTGGCGACGTCGTCCCGGGTCGCCTGGACACGCTGCTCGGTGAGGGTCAGCAGGACCTTGGTCGCCTCGAACCGCTGCAACGTGGCCGCCTGCTTGTCCACCACCATCTGCGACGCCTGCAGGTTGTCGACCACCTGTTGGGCCGATTCGGAGCCGAAGGCCACGCCGAGACTCATGACGGCTGTGCCGCCGGTCTGGTAGGTCGCGACCGCGTCCGATGCCAGCTCCGCGCGCTGCGCCAGTACCTCTGCCGTGCCGTGCTTGAGCTCACGCTCGGCGTCGCGAAGGCGGATCACGGCGAGGTGCAACAGGTGTTGCATCGCGCGGTCGCGCACTGCCGCGGCATCCGCTTGTCGTTTGAGGTCGTCGAACCTCGCGCGGGCATCGCGCAGGTCCGACGTGGCGGACTCGACCCGCTGCTGGGCGTGCAACAGTTTGGTGGAGATCTCATCGAGATCCTGCGTCTTCGCGCTGATGCGGTCGTCGAGCCGATTCTTCTTGTGATGCAGCTTCGTGTGGTCGTCGCCGGACGCGACGCCAGGGGACGGAGCCGCGAACGCAGCGGTGACCAGTGATGCCGAGAGCATCATCGTCATGCCGATTCGGACCCGTCCTGCGCGTCCTCGGGGGAAGAACTGGAGCACAGTCAGGGGACCTCACGTCGATAAACTGAGAACCTTGTCTATCGACGGTAACCGGTCGAGGTCACACTTTGAGGTATTTACGCGTCATCAGCAGGGTCGGAATTACGGCGAGTATCAGTGCGATCACGATGATGAACAACATCGACTTCGTCGCATCGGCCCAGACCACCCACGGCCAGATCTTCAGCTGACCCTTCAGCCACGGGACGAACAGCTGCATCACCACGAGGATCGACGAACAGGCAAGCAGTGCCCCGATCATCGCGGAGAAGACGACCTCGAGGACGAACGGCAGCTGGATGTAGATGCTGGACGCGCCGACGAGCCGCATGATCCCGATCTCGCGTCTTCGTGCCATCGCGGCCAGTCGGATCGTGTTCGACACCTGAAGCACGGCGGCCAGCACGAGGGAAGTGGCAGCGCCCAGAGCGCCCCACTTCAGCACGTTGAGCGTGGTGTAGATCGGAGCCAGCCGGTCGCGGAGGTCGACGATCTGCTCGACCCCCTGCAGGTTCTGGACCGAGCTGACGAGAGCCTTGGTGTCGTCGGGGTTGGCGAGCTTGACCCAGTACGCCGTGGGCATGTCGGAGACCTTGATCTCCGAGCCGATGGCATCGGGGTTGCCTTGCGAGTCGGTATGGGTGGCCTGGAAACCGTCAAACGCCTCCTGGCGCGTGCGGTACCGGTACGAATCGACGTACGGGCTGTTCTCAATGACCTTGAGGACGGCTGCCTCTTGCTCCTTCGTCGCCTGGCCGCTGACGCAGTTCGGCGAGTTGGAGTTCTTGGCGCAAAAGGCGACCTGCACCTCGAGCTGGCTGCCGAAGTACTTCTCGATCGTGCCGACCTGGTAGCGGATGAGCAGGCCGAGGCCCACCAGGGTCAGGGAGATCCAGATCGTCAGGATGACGGCGAGCGTCATCGACACGTTGCGCTTCAGCCCACTGCCGAGCTCAGAGGCGACATATCTCAGTTGCATAATTTCCAGTTCTCTGGGGGGAGGCTTGGCTGGCGGTCAGCGGTCAGGACTGGTACCCGTACACACCACGGGCCTGGTCGCGGACGACGTGACCGCCCTGCAGCTCGATCACGCGTTTGCGCATCTGGTCCACGATCCCGGAGTCGTGCGTCGCCATCATGACCGTGGTGCCGGTGCGGTTGATGCGGTCGAGCAGCTTCATGATGCCGACCGAGGTCGTGGGGTCGAGGTTTCCGGTCGGCTCGTCGGCGATGAGGATCATCGGACGGTTGACGAATGCGCGGGCGATGGCGACACGCTGCTGCTCTCCACCCGAGAGCTCGTCCGGCATGCGGTGACCCTTGCTCTCGAGGCCGACCAGCTCGAGGGTCTCCGGGACCACCTTGTTGACCACGGACCTCGGCTTGCCGATCACCTGAAGGGCGAAGCCGACGTTCTCGGACACGTTCTTGTTGGGGAGGAGACGGAAGTCCTGGAAAACGGTGCCGATCTGGCGGCGAAGCCCAGGGACCTTCCAGCTGGCCAGTCGGTTGATCTCCTTGCCGGCGACGAAGACATGGCCGGAGGTCGGGCTGGCTTCCCGCAGGATCAGCCGGAGGAACGTCGACTTGCCAGAGCCTGAGGCGCCGACGAGGAAGACGAACTCGCCCTTCTCGATGTCGACGTCGATGTTGTCCAGCGCGGGGCGGCTCTGCCCGGCGTAGGACTTGGTGACTTTTTCGAACCGGATCACTGGCCAGAGTCTAGGTGACGTGTCTGAAGGTTCACGGCAGGGCTTGACCGGCGCGCCACTCCGACCCGCAATCGCGGGGGCTACTCGGTTCGATCGAACAGTCGTACGGCGATGGCGATGAGGGCGAGTGTGACGACCGCCACCAGGCCGAGCTGGACCGCCATGGGAACTTCCCAGCCGCCCCACGTGATCGGAGGGTCGAGCTGGGCTCGCACCTGCGGAGCGATGTCGAGGTGGTTGAACACCGCGGTCCGCATCGGCTGGACGGCGTAGGTGAGCGGGTTGAGGCGCGTGAGCACGGACAACCAGCCAGGCAGATTGGCGAGCGGGAACAAGGTGCCGCTGAGGAACATCATCGGCATGATCAGCATCTGTGTCACCGGCATCGCGGCCTGGATCGTCTTGATCCGGGCAGAGAGGACGATGCCCAACGACGTGAGCATCATCGAACCCAGGAACAGGCAGAGCAGGAGCGTCAAGATCAGTCCGACGTTGTAGGGAACACCCACGAGTCCGCCGAGCGCCAGCACGATGCACGCCTGCAGCGTCGCGGACGTCGCGCCTCCGAGGCACTTGCCGATGATGATCGAGGCCTTGGAGATCGGCGCGACGAGCATCTCGCGCAGGAAGCCGAACTCGCGGTCCCAGACCAGCGAGATGCCGGCGAACACGGCCATGAAGAGGACCGACATCGCCAGCACTCCCGGGAACAGGAACGTCCTGAAGTCGACAGCGTCGTTGGTCTGCACGATGCTGCCAAGTCCGGTGCCCATGACGAACAGGAAAAGCAACGGCTGCAGGAGCATCGCGACCATCCGGGCCCGGTCCTGGACGAACCGGATCAGTTCTCGGCGCCACACCACCGTGGTGGCACGGACCTCGTGCCGGAACCCGCCGGCGGAGAGCTCGATGCGCGGAGCGACCAGGCGGCTGCCGGGGTCGCGCGGGCCGGTCGGCGACGTCTGCTGGTCAGGAATCGTCATCGGGTGCCTGCCTTGGGGCGCTCAGCGTCGGAGATGGTGGTGCCGGTGTAGGTCATGAAGACGTCATCGAGGCTCGGACGCGTGACCGTGACCGTCGTGATGGTTACGCCGAGCTCGTTGAACAGCCGTGGGATGAACTGCGCCCCACCGGCCACGCCGACCGTGACCGAGCCCTCATGCATACCCGCATCGAGTCCGAACCGCTCACGCAGGTGGGTGATGGCGAGCTCGTCGTCCTCCGTCCGGAACTGGACGCGGTCCTTGCCGATGCTGGACTTCAGGGCGTCTGGTGAGTCGGTGACGGCGATCTCGCCCGCGTTCATGATGGCCATCCGGTCGCAGTGCTCTGCCTCGTCCATGTAGTGAGTCGTCATGAAGACCGTGATGTCCTCGGCCTCGCGGAGCTGGGCGACGTACTGCCAGATCGAGGCCCGAGTCTGGGGGTCGAGCCCGATGGTGGGCTCGTCGAGGAAGAGCACCCTGGGCGAGTGCAGGAGTCCGCGGCCGATCTCGAGCCGCCGTTTCATGCCGCCGGAGTAGGTCTGGACCTTGTCGCTGCGGCGGTCCGCCAGCCCGACCATCTCGAGGACGGCGTCGATACGCTTCTTCAGCGCAGCCCGGGGTACGCCATACAGCTCTCCGTGGAAGTTGAGGTTCTGCTCGGCGGTGAGGTAGGTGTCGAGTGTCGGCTCCTGGAACACGAGGCCGATGCTGCGACGGACCAACGAGCGTTGCCTCACGACGTCGTAGCCGGCCACCGTCGCCTCGCCGGCGGTCGGGTCGGCCAACGTGCAGAGGATCTTGATCGTCGTCGACTTGCCGGCGCCATTGGGGCCGAGGAACCCGAACATCTCGCCTTCAGGCACGGAGAAGTTGATGCCACGGACAGCGTGGATCTCGCCGTAGTCCTTGAAGAGCCCGTCGACGGTGATGGCAGGCGTCGGCAGCACGGGTGATGGCATGGTGGCCTTCCTGGAGCGCGGTCACCCGCGATCCATCCCCAGTGTAGATACGGCCACCCGAGGGTCGGGCCTAGCCCGTGAGCGCGCGTTCGGCCGCGCCTTTCCGCAAGGTCTCCAGCTCCTCCAGCTGGCGCCGTGCCCGCGCCTTGAGCTCATGGATCTCGTCCGTGGCGATGCGATCGTCGTACGCCGCCACCACCTCGAGCGCCTGCCAGCAGGCCAGCTTCCCCTCGACTCCGAGCCGCATGGCCTCCAACTCGACCAGGTCGGTGAGCGGAGTCCTCGAGAACAGGCTGCCGTTGGGCTTGAACCGTCCGACCTTCTCGGCCAGCCAACCGAGAGCGATCCGGTGCTGCTGGGGGCTGACCTCGAGCTGCCGCATGAGGTCGAGCAAGGCCTGCCGGTCCTCGGCCACCTCGTCGGCCATCGCGAGCAGCGTTGATCGGGCCGCTGGGTCGGTCTGGGTGGGGGCTGCACGGCGGAACAGCTCGACGCCGCCTGACGCGCCGGTCAGGTGGTCGTTGAGGTAGACCGACAGCAGCGTCTGTCGGCTTGGGCTCGAGGGTTCAGGCATGTGGTGCTGCGTACCCCTTGATCGCGGCTCCGAAACCCGGCTCGACTGGGAGGTTACGCAGGTCACAGACGCTCGCGACCCCGCACAACCTCCCAGTCGGAAGCAGCGGGTCGTTCGACGTACCGCGTGTGTCGCCACGAAAATCCTCACACCCCTTGTGGATAATGGGTTCCGGTGTTCCTCGCTGATCCGAAAGTGTCGGTGAGCTGTTCTAGGTTTGTCCCATGAGTACGACGCAGGGACCGCCACCGACCGTGGGCATCGACGATGCCTTCGGCCGTGGTTTCGCGGGCGTGCGTCGAGACCTCGCCGACCTGGTCGACACCCCCACCTGGTCGTTGGGCGACAAGCGGCTGGACTGCCGGCTCGGTGAGGCGTTGGCTGCCAAAGCGACGCTTGATGAGGTAGTGGCCCGGCTGGTCGCCGAAGCCGACGACCGCAACCTGCCCCACCGCTACGGTGCCACCTCGACCCGTGCGCATCTGATGACGGCCCACCGGATGTCGGCGAGGGAAGCCTCCCGCACGGTCAGGACCGCCAGGCAGCTGCACGGCACCGGTGTCACCGAACCAACGCGTCGTGCGGTCGCCGCCGGGGCGGTATCGGCCGAACGAGGTGTGGTGGTCGCGGCTGCGGTCAACCGGCTCGCACCGACCGTCGGCCCCGACCGGGTCGAGGTAGCGCAGCAGGATCTGCTGGCGCGTGCGAAGACCCTGTCGGCCAGCCAGCTGCAGGTGGCAGCGAACCACCTGGTCGAGGTGGTCGACCCCGACACCGTCGACCAGACGTTGGAGCAGCAGCTTGCCGCCCAGGAACGCAAGGCGCTGGCCTCAGCCTGGTTCACCGGCCAGCTCGGGGCCGACGGGATCGCCCGTGGCCGGTTCGCGTTGCCGAACCTGGTGTTCGGCATGCTCACCAACCACCTCGAAGCCCACACCTCACCCCGACGGGTCGCCACCGGCACCGACCCCGCAGCGACTGATCCGCCGGCTGAGACCACGATCGAGGACCTGCCGTATGGCAACCGGCTCGGTCGGGCGCTGTGTGAGGTCATCGAACACCTCCCCACCGACGGACACCCACAGCACGGCGTGACCAACGCGTCGATCGTGGTCACCATCGACGAAACCAAGCTCCGTGCCGGAGCCGGGGAAGCCACCCTGGACACCGGCGGCAGCCTCTCGGTCGGGGAGACCCGACGACTGGCCTGCAACGCCGGCATCCTCCCGATGGTCCTGGCCGGGTGAGTCGAGGATCCTCGACCTCGGAACCACCCGGCGACTGTTCGACCGCTACCAGCGCCCTGCGCTCGCCACCCGCGACCAAGGATGCGTATTCCCCGGCTGCGAACGCCCACCAGCCTGGACTGAGACACACCACCGCCTCCCGTGGAGCCAGGGCGGAGCGACCGACATCGACAACGGCTGCCTCCTCTGCAGCTTCCACCACCACCTCATCCACCAAGGCGAATGGGACCTCACCCTCGCCCCCGACGGCATCACCGACGTCATCCCACCGGTCAGGATCGACCCGCAGCGAAGACCCATCCGCCACCAACGCCTCAAACCCCGACCCGGATAACCTTCGTGCCAGGCTGACTCCATGGATGTTGCTCAGCAGGTCATCAGGGCCGCCGAAGCGCGGGCGTCCGCGCTGGCCGAAGCCGATGGGGAGACCCTCCTGCGCCTGCTGCACGAGGACTTCAGGTGGACCTCCCACCGTGGTGAGACGTACGACCGTGCGGAGTACATCCGTCGCAACACTCAAGGCGTGACAGTCTGGCGATCGCAACAGCTCCTCGACACCGACGTCGTGGTCGCGGGCGACACGGCCGTCCTCTATGCCGAAGCCATCGACGTCGTGCGGGCCCACGGAGAGGTACCCACGACGTTCCGGATGCCGATGACGCAGGTCTGGGTCCGGCATCGTGGCGACTGGATGTGCCTGACCGGCCATGCCGGTCCCCTTCTCACGTGAATCGAAGGCCCGCACGGCATCCTCCGACGCAGACGACTATCCGGCAGCCGGAGCGGTGCGATGGCTAACGGCTCCGTCAGAGAGCCAAGACGGCGTCGACGACCGGGCGAACTCGCTCGACGTGAGTGACGAGACTACCCAGCAGGCTGTTCCTCGACGCGAAGAAGCCGGTCGGGCCGAGCCGGTAAAGCAATGCGCGAACCAACAGCTGCTGCCAGTCCGCACCGGTCTCCCACTCACCGAGCAGTGACAACGGTTCACCACGAAGGGTGACGGCGTCCGCCACGGCGATGGCGGTCGCCAAACCCGCCGGCCGGAAATAGGGCGGCCAGTCGATGACGGCTGGTGGCAACCCGTCCGCGAGCAGGACGTTCGGCAGGATGTCGCCGTGGATCGGCTGGCTGTGGCCCGCGACGGGGGCGAGGTGACCGCGCAGCTGCTCGATCACATCGAGCGTGGCTGCATCTCCGATGGGCTCGACCCCTTCCCAGGCAACGCGGTCGCCGAAGGCCCACGGGTCGTCACGGTGGTCCATGAAGCCAGGGCGGTCCAGCTGCTTGATGGCGGCGTGGAAGGCCACGCTGGCTTCCCTGACCTGAGCGAGCTCCTGACGCAGGTCCAGATCGCGTCCCGCCACGAACACGTGAGCTCCCCAACCGTCCAGTGACCAACGCTCATCGCCGACTCCGCGGGGTACGACCGGCTCGGGCACTCGCACGTCGTGGGCGTCCCAGCTGGCGTACACCTCGCACACCCATGCGTGCTCAGGGACGCAGCCCACGGGTTTGAGGACACGTCGTCCATCGGTCCAGGCATGACCGCTCCCACCTGCCAACCGACGAAGCATGTTCTCGCGTACGCCGAACGCCCGGTTGGCTCGTGCCGTCGGCCCACGCCGACGCCAGGCCCAGTCGCCACTGGTGAAGAGCCGCGGACCACCCGATGACGTTCTGGTCAATGCGTCCCCGCAGACGACTATCCGACGGCGGGAGCGGTGCGCCGCCAGCGGATGGCGGCCTCGATGAAGGCATCGATGTCGCCGTCGAGCACGGCCGTGGGGTTGCCCTCCTCGTGCTCGGTGCGCAGGTCCTTGACCATCTGGTAGGGGTTGAGCACGTAGTTGCGCATCTGGTCACCCCACGACGCCTGCACGTCGCCGCGCATCTCGTCGAGCTTGGCCTTCTCCTCGGCGCGCTTCATCGCGAGCAGCCGCGCCTTGAGGATGACCATGGCGGTGTTCTTGTTCTGCAGCTGGCTCTTCTCGTTCTGCACTGCGACGACCAGACCGGTCGGCAGGTGGGTCAGCCGGACCGCGGAGTCGGTCGTGTTCACGCTCTGGCCGCCAGGGCCGGACGACCGGTAGACGTCGACCTTGATCTCTTCCTCCGGGATGTCCATCTCGTCGGTCTGCTCGATCACGGGCACGACCTCGACGGCAGCGAACGAGGTCTGGCGACGACCCTGGTTGTCGAACGGCGAGATGCGCACGAGCCGGTGCGTGCCCTGCTCGACGCTGAGGGTCCCGTAGGCGTACGGCGCCTTGACCGCAAAAGTGGCGGACTTGATGCCGGCCTCTTCGGCGTACGACATCTCGTACACCTCGGTCGGATACTTGTGGCGCTCAGCCCAGCGCAGGTACATCCGCATGAGCATCTCGGCCCAGTCAGCCGCGTCGACTCCACCGGCGCCGGAGCGGATGCTGACGAGGGCGTCGCGCTCGTCGTACTCCCCAGCCAGCAGCGTCCTGACCTCGAGCGCCTCGATGCTCTTGGCGAGCCGGAGCAGCTCCGTGTCGGCCTCGGTCACCGACGCGGCGTCGGCTTCTTCCTCAGCAAGCTGGATGAGGATCTCCACGTCGTCGAGCCGCTGCCGCAGGGCCGTGAGGCGCTCAAGCTCAGCCTGGAGGAACGAGAGCCGACCGGTCACGCGCTGCGCGTTCGCCTGGTCGTCCCACAGATCCGGAGCCGCCACCTGCTCGCCGAGGTCTGCGATCTCCGCGCGCATGGCGTCGAGGTCGAGCACCTGCTCGATGCTGCCGAGGGTCGCGTCGAGCTGCTTGATCCGGTCGGAGAAGTCCTGTCCTGCCACGGAGGTCAGGCTACGTGGTTCCCTGGCGCCACCGCTAACTGCCGCCTTGACTAGGGCACGTGACTGCTGGCACGTGCCAGGGGCCAGGGGTCCGGCTCAGTCCTCGGTGTCTGCGTCCCAGTTGCCGTCGCGGCCAGGCCGCTCGTACGACTCGGTGCCCGTAGCGAGGTCCGGCTCGGTCTGTCCCGGGTCGAGCGGACCCGGCTGGTCCGTCGGATCCGCACCCGGGCCGACCCGCTCGGTGCGGACTTCGCGGTTCGGTGCGTTCGGTTCCTGTTCGGGATCGACGTCGGCACGCTCGAGCTGCTCAGCGCGCTCCACGTCCCCCTGCTCGAGCGTCGGATCCAGGTCTTGCGGTCTCTCGGTCATGGGTGGGATGTACCCACCCAGCGGCGACCGAATCGCCGACCGATCCTGTGCTCAGTAGCATCGGCCCGTGGACGTGCTCGAGCGCGAGGGTCAGCTGGCTGCGCTACAGGAAGGCCTCGACGCCGCTGATGCGGGCCACGGTCGATTTGTGCTGGTCACCGGTGAAGCGGGAGCTGGCAAGAGCACGATCGTGGGGAGTTTCCGATCCAGCCTCGCGAGCGACACCGTGTTCGCGCTCGGGCTGTGTGATCCGTTGACGACTCCGCGGACGCTCGGCCCTTTGCTCGACATCGCCGAGGACCTCGACCTTCCCATGGGGCCGTCCCAGAATGTCGCGCGCGCGATTCTCCGGACGGCCGCACAGCGCACCACCGTGATCGTCATCGAGGACGCACACTGGGCGGACGATGCCACGCTCGATGCGATGGTCTTCCTGGCGCGACGCGCCGCGAATTTCCGGCTGCAGCTCGTGGCGACCTACCGAGACGACGAGGTTGGTGTCGACCATCCCCTGCGGGCGGCCCTCGGGCGGGTTGCCACCTCCCGTCCTCAACGCATCGAGACACCCTTGCTGTCGCCGGCTGCCGTACGCCGTCTCGCCGAAGGAACTTCGCTCGATCCCGACGAGCTGACGCGGGTGACCGGCGGAAACCCGTTTTTTGTCACCGAGGTGCTCGCCGGCAGTGAGGGACTCGTGCCGCCGACGGTCGTCGACAGTGTGATCGCCCGAGCCGCGTCACTTTCGAGCGCCTCTCGCACGGTGCTGGAGACCGCGTCGGTGATGCCGCGCGGAGCCACGGACTCGTTACTGACCCGGCTGACATCCTCTGCCCGCGGTATCGATGAGGCACGTGGCGCGGGACTGCTGGACGACGTACGCGGACGGCTCCGCTTCCGGCACGAGATCGCCAGGTTGGCCCTCGAGTCCTCCCTCGATCCGCGGCGGCGGCGCCTGATGCATGCCACGCTCCTTGACATCCTTCCCGATCGCGAGGAGGCAGCAACGTTCGGCCTCGACGTCACGGATCTTGCCCATCACGCCGTTCAGGCCGCAGAGCCGGACCTGATCTATCGTTACTCCCGCGCCGCAGCCGAGCAGGCAGCGGCGGCAGGCGCGCATCGTGCCGCAGCCGAGCATTGGAGCCATGTTCTCGGGGCGAGCGCGACCAGGTCGCTCGAGGAGCGAGCGTCGGCACTCGAAGGACGGGGCGCCGCCCTGGGTGTCTTCGGGCGTGCCGAGGAAGCGTGCGAGACCTATGCGGCCGCAGCAGACCTGTGGGCACAGCTGGACGATCCCGGCCGTCAAGGGGAGGCGCTGGCACGCGTCGCGACCCATCTGTGGCTCGCAGGGCACGGCTTGAGAGCCCGGGAGCAGATCGACGCCGCGGTCACGATGCTCGAACCGGTTGGCGGTCGGTCTCTCGCGGTTGCCTTGGCCGAACAGTCCCGCCTCCGCATGTTGGCGCGAGACATCGCCGGGGCGGTGAGCTCTGGCGAGCGCGCTGTCGACCTGGCCACGCCCTTCGACATGACTGCTGTGCTTTCGCGCGCCTACAACTCCATCGGAGCCGCGCTCTGGTTCTCTGAACCAGACCGGGCCGAGGCACCGTTGCTGCAGGCCCTCGAGCTCGCTCACACAGCGGCCGAGGACAACCTCGTCGCGAGCGCCATGGTCAACCTCGGCTCGGGTGCCGGTGAGATACGGCGGTACGACGTGGCCGAACCCTGGCTGGAGGCTGCCGTCGCCTGGTGTGATGACCGCGACCTCGACGGGAACGGCGAGTACGCCCGTGCCTGGCGTGCGCGAGTCGCCCTCGACCGGGGACGCTGGGAAGCCGCCGCCAACGATGCACAGCTGGTCACATCTCGGTCGACAAGCGTGATCGCCCGCATCGTCTCGCAGACCACGTTGGGACTGCTGCGAAGCCGCCGCGGCGACCCGGCCGCCGAGCCGGTGCTGGAGGAAGCATGGGATCTCGCCGTCGAGACAGCCGACCTGCAGAGACTCTGGCCGGTCGCTGCCGCCCGCGCCGAGGCGGCGTGGTGGCGTGACGGCTCGATCTCCGACCCGGCCGCGCTACACAGCACCTTCGAGCTGGCGGTGGCTCTGGGCCACGAGTGGGCCGTAGGCGATCTCGCCGTGTGGCTCCGACGTGCGGGGCAGATCGTCCCGACCGGTCTGGCGGTGGCCGAACCGTACTCGGCCACCCTGGCCGGCGACCCCGTGCTCGCGGCGACCTGCTGGGCCCGGCTCGGCTGTCCGTTCGAGGCCGCGGTCGCCCTCCTCGACTCGGCGGAGGAGTCTCGGCTCCTCGAGGCGATGAACCACCTCGACGCGCTCGGTGCCTCGGCAGCTGCGCGGGTGGCCAGGATTCGGCTGCGGGACATCGGTGTGACTCGTATCCCGCGCGGTCCACGGGCCTCGACAAGACAGGATCCGGCGGGCCTCACGGTGCGCGAACAGGAGGTGCTGGAGGGGCTTGCCCGTGGCCTGACGAATGCGGCTATCGCCGCCGAGCTGGTGATCTCTCCACGCACGGTCGATCGGCACGTTTCGAACGTGCTGAGGAAGCTCAATGCCAGCAACCGCAGCGAAGCCGTGCGGGCGCTTCAGGACGATCAACCTGGTGAGGTGTGACACGGTCCCAGCTCCCAGGTGGTGCACTTCGGCTACTCGGACTCCCAGGTGAAGAACCGACTGGAGATCGCGACCACCACGGCCGCGAAGCCGAGCAGGATGACCATCGGCAGGACGGCTGAGGCCGCGCCCCTGCCGCGGACGAGCACGTCGAGCATGCCGTCGTTGAGATAGCGCAAGGGCAAGACGTGTGAGATGACGTCCAGCCAGCGCGGGGCTCCGTCGAGGGGGAAGAAGGAGCCGGACAGGAACGCCATGGGCAGCACGAAGATGTTGGCCAGCGACGTGGCCCCTTCGACCGTCTTCGAGATCGACCCGGCAAGCAGGCCGAGGGACATGAACGACAGCGTGCCGCAGATGAGCAGCGGGACGCCCATGTACCAGGAGCCATCGAGCTCGAGCCCGAAGGCCGCCACCGCCAGCCCGATGAAGATCGCCATCTGCCCGAACGCGATCATCATGGTCACTCCGATCCGCGCCGCCACCACCGACGCCGTCGACACCGGCGCGAGCCGGATGCGCCGAAGCAGCTTGGTCCGGCGCCACCCGACCAACGTGGCCGCCGCCCCGAAGGTCGCACTCGTCGCGATCGCCCAGCCGAGGAGCCCGGGCGTCACGAACTGGATCGTCTTCAACGACTTGTCCTCGACCCGCTGGGTGTCCAGGGAGTACGTCGGCGGTTGCCCTGAGGCGGCGAGGTTCGCCGTCTGGACGAAGGACTGCAGGATGCCCTGCGCGACCGCTGACTGCACTGGGTCGGCATCGCTGTAGTGCGCCACCAGCTGGTCACCCTGCTGCTCGACTGCAATGACGGTGTCGCCGTCCCTCACCGAGGCGAGCGCCGTGCTCAGGTCGGTGGACTTCGTCACCTCGAAGGAGTCGGCGAAGGCCGCCCTGGCATCGGCTGGGAGGGTGTCGACGAGCGGCACGGGACCCACCTCGATGAGCGACAGCTTGCTCTGGCCCTGGTTGGCGAAGACACCCCCGAAGAGGACGAGGAACATCAGCGGGAAGAAGACTGAGAAGAACACGGCCTGCCGGTCACGCAGGTAGCCCTTCAGCATCGCCTGCGACAAGCTCCGGAAGGCGCTCATGCGCGGTACTCCCGCCCGGTCAGCGCCAGGAAGACGTCCTCGAGGTTGGCGCCCTTCACCTGCAACCCGCTCAGAGCCTGGCGCTGTCCCAGCGCGAAGAGCACCTCGGCGGGCGCGCGGGTCGACATGACCATGGAGCCCGGCTCGACCGACACCGCGTCGACACCCGGGATCGCGCCGGCGTCCGCCTCCGCGATGGCCTGCGCGTCGACACTGATGCGCACCGACGCATCGAGGCCGCGCACGAGGGCCGACGGTGTGTCGAGCTCGAGGAGGTGGCCGTGGTCCATGATCGCGACCCGGTCGCACAGGGTCTCGGCCTCGTCCATGTAGTGCGTCGTCAGCACGACCGTGCGCCCGTCGTCGTTGAGCGAGCCGAGCAGGTCCCACAGGTTGCGCCGGGCCTGCGGATCGAGGGCGGCGGTCGGCTCGTCCAGAAAGACCACCTCGGGCTCGTGCACGAGCGCGCACGCGATGGACAGTCGCTGCAGCTGACCGCCGGACAGCTTCTCGGTGCGAGCCTCCGCCTTGTCGGTGAGACCGACCCGTTCGAGCCACGTGTCCGCCACCGCCGCCTTGACGCCGTAGAGCGATCCGAAGGTGTGGATCTGCTCGCGCGCCGTCAGCCGGTCGAAGAACGCAGAGGCCTGCAACTGCACGCCCACGCGCGACAGCAGCCCCGAGTTGCGCGGCCAGGGCGACAGGCCGAGCAGCATCACGTCCCCGGAGTCGGCCTTGCGCAGACCCTCGATGATCTCCAGCGTCGTGGTCTTGCCGGCGCCATTGGGTCCGAGGATGCCGAAGAACTCACCTGCCTGGACCTCGAAGCTGATGCCGTCAACGGCTTTGACGGCGCCGTAGGACACACGCAGGTCCTGCACCCGGATGATCTCCCCCATGCGCGGGATTCTAAAACGTGCTCCGGCGCGACCGACGGGTGGCTACCGCCGAACGGCTCAGTTGGTCAGCATCGTGCGCACGACACGCAGACCGACCGACATCCGAGCGAGATCGGGCTCGGTGTCGGACGTGATGTCGCTCAACGTCGACTTCGCCCGACCCACCACGACCGCGTCGTCTGCCTCCCACGACGTCACGCGCTCCTCGGCGGTGGCACCGGCGTCGGTACCGGCGAACACCTGGGCGGTCAGCGCCGCGTGCACGGCATGCAGGTCGTCACGCAGCGACGCGCGAGCCATCGTCTGCCACCGGTCGTCGCGCGGCAGGTCATAGATCATGGCCATCAGCTCCGACAGACCGAGCCGGTCGGCGAGCGCCGAGTGGACGCGAGCGACCTCGAGCGCGTCGATGTCGTCGCGTCGAGCGATCTCGACGACCTCGAGGACGGCGTACGCCGGTGGCAGCACCGCGATGGCCGATGCCAACTCCGCCGAGACGCCCGACTTCTGCAGCGACTTCAGACGTGCCTCGAACTCCTCCGCCTGGACGCCGGTCAGGATGTCCGGCAGCGAATGCATGACCCGCTGGATGTCAGACCCGAAGTGGGCGACGGTCCCGGCGGAGTCAAGTGGTGGTCGGCGATTGTTGACCAGCCAGCGGGAAGCTCGCTCCACGAGCGTCCGCACAGCCAGCCTCATGTCGGTCTGCACCGCGGCGTCGATCTGGTTGTCGAGGCCGTTGATCTGGCTGATCAGCTCGTCGGCACCATAGACCTTTCGGCAGACCAGATGAGCGCGGGCCAGGTCGTCGGCCGTGGCACTGGTTTCCTGACTGAGCCGGTGGAAGAACGTGATCCCGGCGAAGTTCACGAGGTCGTTGACGACCTGAGTCACGATGATCTGGCGGCGCAGCGGGTGCGAGACCATCGCGTCGCGAAGATTCTGCTGGAGCTTGCTCGGGAAGTAGCTCGTCAGCTCGCCGTGCAGGAACGGATCGTCGGGCAGGCTGCTGCGGGCGAGCTCCTCGGCCAGCACGATCTTGGTGTAGGCGAGCAGCACCGCCAGCTCGGGGGGTGTCAACGCCAGACCTGCGGTGCGACGGGCCTGGAACTCCTTCTCCGACGGGAGGAACTCGATCTCCCGGTCGAGCAGCCCACCCTTCTCGAGCCGTCGGATCCAGGCCTCGTGCACGTGCATGAGCGACGTAGCCACGGCGGCGGAGTTGGAGAGCGCGAGGTTCTGGTCGTAGTTGTCACCCAGGACCAGGTCGGCGACCTCGTCCGTCATCGAGGCCAGCAGCTCGTTGCGCTGCTTCTCGGTCATGTCACCCGCACGCATTACGGCGTCGAGCAAGATCTTGATGTTGACCTCGTGGTCAGAGGTGTCCACACCGGCGGAGTTGTCGATGAAGTCGGTGCAGATGCGACCACCGGCCGCGGCGTGCTCGATGCGCCCACGTTGGGTGAAGCCGAGGTTGCCGCCCTCCCCCACCGACTGACAACGCAGCTCGGCCCCGTTGACCCGGATGGCGTCGTTGGCCTTGTCGCCCGCCTCGGCATGGCTCTCTGACGCGGCCTTGACGTACGTACCGATGCCGCCGTTCCACAGCAGGTCGACGGGAGAGACCAGGATCGCCCGCATCAGTTCCACCGGCGTCAGCGTCGTGGTGGTCGCGTCGAGGTCGAGCACAGCCGCGACCTCAGGGGAGATCTCGATCGCCTTGGCCGTCCGGGGAAAGATCCCCCCGCCCTCGGACACCAGGCCTCGCTCGTAGTCCGCCCAGCTGGACCGGGGCAGCCCGAACAGCCGGCGGCGTTCGGCGTACGACGCCGCCGGATCGGGTGAGGGGTCCAAGAAGATGTGCCGGTGGTCGAACGCGGCCACCAGCTTGATGTGTTCGCTCAGCAGCATGCCGTTGCCGAACACGTCACCACTCATGTCACCGATCCCGACACAGGTGAAGTCCTCGGACTGGCAATCGATCCCGCGCTCGCGGAAGTGCCTCCGGACGGACTCCCAGGCTCCGCGTGCGGTGATGCCCATCGCCTTGTGGTCGTAGCCGACCGATCCGCCGGACGCGAAGGCGTCGCCGAGCCAGAAGCCGTAGTCCTTGGCGACGGAGTTGGCGATGTCGGAGAAGGTCGCGGTGCCCTTGTCCGCAGCCACCACGAGGTAGCTGTCGTCGGAGTCGTGCCGCACCACGTGGGCAGGGGGCACGGTCTGCCCGCTGACGAGGTTGTCGGTGATGTCGAGCAGCCCGCAGATGAACGTCTTGTAGCAGGCGATTCCCTCCGCCAGCCAGGCCTCACGATCAGCGGCCGGGTCGGGCAGCTGCTTGCAGTAGAAACCGCCCTTGGCGCCGACCGGCACGATCACGGTGTTCTTGACCATCTGCGCCTTGACGAGACCGAGCACCTCGGTCCGGAAGTCCTCCCGGCGGTCGGACCAGCGCAGGCCACCACGTGCCACCGCGCCGAAGCGCAGGTGCACACCCTCGACGCGCGGAGAGTAGACGAAGATCTCGAACGCCGGCCTGGGTTCGGGCAGGTCCGGCACTGTTGACGTGTCGAGCTTGAGAGAGATGTAGGACTTGGGCCGACCGTCGGCGTCCGGCTGGTAGAAGTTCGTGCGCAGGGTCGCTTTGATCGCGGCCAGGTAGCTGCGCACGATGCGGTCGTGATCGAGGCTGGCGACCTGGTCGAGACCGGCCAGGATCGCGCGCTCGATCTCGGCCGCCCTCTCGACCCGTGCCGGCGTCTCGGGATCGAGCGCCTCCGGTCCCTCATCAGGGCCTGGCTGGAACCGCACCTCGAACAGGTCGACGAGCATCCGAGCCAGGGACACGTTGGCGCGGATCGAGGACTCGATGTACCCCTGCCCGAACGGCGTCGCCCCCTGTCGGAAGTACTTCGCGTAGGCCCGCAGGATCGATACCCTGCGCCAGTCGAGCCCACCGTCCAGCACGAGCGCCGAGAAGCCGTCACTCTCCGCCAGCCCTGCCCACACGGCCATGAAACCGTCCTGGAACAGCTCGCGTGTCCCCTCGGGCATCTTGGTCGACCGGCGCAGACCGAAGTCGTAGATCCACGCTCGGTCAGTGGGGCGCTCCAGCTCGTACGGGCGCTCGTCGACGACCTCGACCCCCATGGACGACAGGACCGGCAGCACCTGGGACAAGCTCAGTGGGCTCCCGATCCGGAAGACCTTGAACCTGGCCTCGCCTTCAGAGGCGTCGACCGGTGAGTACAGCGAGAGGCCGATCGGCTCGGTGCCGACCTCCTCCATGCGGCGTACGTCGGCGGCGGCCACGCGCGGCGTGAAGTCCTCCTTGTAGGCCTCGGGGAACGCGTCGCCATAGGTGCGCGCGAGCCGCGACCCGGTCTCTTCGCCGAACTGCTCGTGCAGGGCCACCAGGAAGTCGTCGGTCCAGGACCGGGTCGCGTCCGCCAGCCTCGTCTCGAGCTGGCTCTCGTCGAAGTCGTTGAGGATCCGACCCGGGGCAGCCCGGATCACGAAGTGCAGCCGGGCGAGCACGGACTCACTGACCCTGGCGGTGTAGTCGATGGAGTCGGCCCCCATCGTGCTCTTGAGGATGTCCTGCATCCGCTCACGCACCTGCGTCGTGTAGCGGTCACGCGGCAGGTAGACCAGACAGGACAGGAACCTGCCATAGGTGTCGCGGCGGACGAAGAAACGCAGTTGCCGGCGTTCGCGCAGGTGGAGTACGGCCTCGGCGACGGGCAGCAGCTCTTCGACCGAGGTCTGGAACAGCTCGTCGCGGGGGTAGGTCTCGAGGATGTCCATCAGCGCTTTCCCGCTGTGGCTCATCCCTGAGAACCCCGCCCCAGCGATCAGCTGCTGCGCCTTGTCGCGAAGGACGGGGATGCGGGTCAGGCTCTCGGTGTAGGCAGCGGAGCTGAACAGGCCGAGGAACCGGCGCTCGCCCACGACCTCGCCGTTGGCGTCGAAGCGCTTGACGCCGACGTAGTCGAGGTAGGCGGGCCGATGCACCGTGGAGCGGGAGTTGGCCTTGGTGACGATCAGGAGCTGCTTCTCCCGCGCCTTGGCCGCGACTTTCGCGGGCAGCTTGCCGTACGACGCTGACATGTCCTGGTCGGCGCGCAGGATCCCGAGCCCGGTTCCGGGGACGGCGCGAAGCGCATCGTCGCCGTCGATCTGCTGGAGCTGGTACTCGCGATAACCCAGGAAGGTGAAGTGGTCGTCGGCCAACCATCTGAGCAGCGCCGTGCTCTCGGTGACCTCGTTGTCCGGCAGTGGCGGGGGGTGCTCCTCGAGCTCGGCCACCAGGTGCAGCGCCTGCTCGTGCATCTTGTCCCAGTCCTCGACGACCTCGCGCACATCGCTCAGGATCGCGACCAGACTGGCTTCGATCGCCTCGAGATATTCGGGCTGGGTCTCGCGGTCGATCTCGATGTGCATCCAGGACTCACGCACGAGGTCGGCCGAGGACTCGGTCTGCTCGCTCTCGCCGTCGCAGACCTCGAGCAGCGCTCCCGTGACATCGCGGCGCACCAGGAGCTGTGGGTGGATGACGACGTGGATCGCCCGCTCCTGGGCTGTCAGGGACATCGTCACGGAGTCGACCAGGAAGGGCATGTCGTCGGTCACGATCTCGACGACGCTGTGCCCGTCGGCGGCCCACTCGTTGGAGTCGATCGTGGGCGTGAACACGTGCACGGCCGCGGTGCCCTGGGGGCGGTTGCTCGCGAGCCGGTACTGGCTCAGTGCCGCGCCGTAGGCATCGACCGCGCTCCGGTCGAGTAGGTCCTCCGGCGCCACGTGGCGGTAGAACAGCTCGAGGAGCCGCCGGGTCTCGTCGACGTCAGGCCCGACGCCTGCCCGCCGGTGCTCGGCCAACGCCGCAGCGTCATCGATGAGCTGGTTCTTGGCTACGTCCAACTTGCTGCGCATGCAACATGACCTGTTCTGACGAACCTCGACACCACCTCGAGGCAAGCCCCGAAGGCCGTGGTCGCACCCCGTTGTGCGACACCACTGACCTTAGTCCTGCGCGCGACCTCGCGTCCGGAGGGTTGCCCTCACAGGTCCGAGCGCAGATCCCACAGCAGGGGGTAGTAGCGCAGCGGAAGGCGGCTGCGCAGGTAGGCACCGCCCGATGATCCACCGGTACCGGTCTTGGTGCCGATCATCCGTTCGACCATCGACACGTGGCGTGCCCGCCAGGCCGCCGCCAGCTCATCATGCTGGATGAGGGCCTCCGCCAGCTCCCACACGTCGGCATAGCGCTCGCGATCGTGCGCAGCGGTGCGTAGGGACGCAGCGATCTCGGCGTCGGTGGCCGTCGCGAGACCGCGATCGGCCAGGACCACGACGAACGCGTCCCACAGGGTGGGTTCGTCGAGGCGTCGCTGCAGGCGGGTCCGCTCGTCCTCCGTCAGCCCGCGGAAACGACGGACGAACGACGGGTCCTTGGCGCCGGAGATGAACTCCAGCTCCCGATACTGCACCGACTGGAACCCGCTTGCTGGTGACAACAGCTGACGGAAGGTCAGGAAGTCCTGCGGCGTCATCGTCTCGAGAACGTCGATCTGCTCGATCAGCACCCGCTCGATCACATGCATCCTGGTCATCAGGTGCTTGGCCCACCACAGCCGCCCGTCGGCGAGCGCGTCACGCGCCGTGCTCGCTTCGTGCAGCAGCTGCTGGAACCACAGCTCGTAGACCTGGTGGATCGTGATGAAGAGCAGCTCGTCGTGCGCCGGTGGCTCGGATTCGAGCTGCTGGGCGTCGAGCAGCTTGCCGAGCTGAAGGTAGCTGCCGTACGTGAGCTTGGCACCCTGCTCACCGAAGTTGATGTCCTGGCCTTCCCACTCACCCACCGCGGGGTCCGGCTCGGGTCGGTCGGCGCTGCTGTCGCCTCGGGGCACGTCGGAGCTCGTCACGGTCCCCACGCTATCGCTGGACCCGACCACGTGACGGGACGACGATGGCATGATGCCGCCATGAACATCAGCGCGACGATCTCGTATCCCGCCTCGACCAGCCCTGCCCAGGTGTACGAGCTCTCGATCGATCCGGACTTCCGGGCCGCGGTGTGCGAGGCCACCCACGCGCTCGACTACGACGTACGTGTCGACGAGCACGACGACGGTACGTCGACTGTGGTGATCAGCCGTACGATGCCGGCTGACGTCCCCGACTTCATGAAGAAGCTCATCGGCGAGACCGTCGGCGTCGTCCAGACCGAGGGCTGGTCGGCTCCGGGCGAAGACGGTCAGCGCACAGCCGATCTCGTCGTCGAGATCAAGGGACAGCCGGCCAAGATGGTCGGGACCGCTGCCATCGTGGTCACCGGCGCGGCCGTCGAGACGCGCATCGAGGGCAACCTCAAGGTCTCGATCCCGTTCGTCGGCAAGAAGATCGAGGCGGAGGTCGCCAAGGGGATCTACGCCGCCATCAGGCGTGAGCAGGAGACCGCCGCGTCCCGCTTGTCCTGATCGACACGCCTCGCGCTGCGCCGCTACGACGCGGACGGCGCGTCGCGCGGCGGAACTGTCGGTGGCGTCTGCCACCGTGGAACTCATGACGAACACAGCCGCGTTGGCAGCCGACCTGCTCCTGATGAGCGATCTCGTGCGGGACTGCCCCGACTGCGCTGCCGAACGCATCTTCGTGCCCACCGACGACGGGCTCGACCCGGGCGTCGGCTCCTACTGCTGTACGACGTGCGGGGCCGCGATCCTCATGGACCTGTTCCTCGACAACACGCTCCCGACCGCCGCCGTCGCCTGACCCTCCCGCACGGGCGCCTCCGCCGCTACAGTCAGCGCGTGATGTTCGACGTCAGCGGCGACGCCTACGGCCGCTTCATGGGCAGGTTCTCCGAGCCGCTTGCTTTGCTTCTTGCCGACCTCGCGCGTCTCGAAGGCGGCCAGCAGGCCCTCGACGTGGGCTGCGGTCCGGGCGCGCTCACGGCGGTCCTCGTCGACCGTCTCGGCGCCGCCAACGTCACTGCTTGTGACCCGTCCAAGCCCTTCGTGGCCGCGCTCCAGCACCGTCTTCCCCAAGTCGAGGTGCACGAAGCCCCGGCCGAGCACCTGCCGTTCGCCGACGACACCTTCGACGTGGCGCTGGCCCAGCTCGTCGTCCATTTCATGTCCGACCCGGTGGCCGGCTTGAGCGAGATGCGCCGGGTCACCAAACCGGGCGGCCTCGTGGCGGCCAACGTCTGGGACCACAGCGGCTCGGAGGGACCACTCAGCCTGTTCTGGCAGGCCGCTCACGACGTCGACCCCAACGTCCACGACGAGGCCCACCTTGCCGGAGTGCAGGAGGGCAACCTGAAGCAGCTCTTCATGGAGGCGGGTTTTGCCGACCCGCAGGAGACCAAGCTGACCGTGGCACCCCGGTTCGACAGCTTCGAGGACTGGTGGGAGCCCTACACGTTCGGAGTCGGGCCTTCCGGCGCCTACGTAGCGGGGCTCGACGACGAGGCTCGGCAACGCGTGCGCGACAGGTGCGAGGAGCTGCTCGCGGCTCCGCCGTTCACGATCACCGCCACCGCCTGGACCGTCACCGGTCGCGCCTGACGCGGGGACCCAGCGAGTCCGACGTCCTCAGCCCATGTGCGGGTAGCGGTAGTCCTTCGGCGGGGCGAACGTCTCCTTGATCGACCGGGGTGAGGTCCAGCGCATGAGGTTGGCGGCCGAGCCGGCCTTGTCATTGGTGCCCGACGCCCGCGCGCCTCCGAACGGCTGCTGTCCCACCACGGCTCCCGTGGGCTTGTCGTTGATGTAGAAGTTGCCGGCGGCGAACCGAAGACGCTCCATCGTCCAGGCAACCGCCTCGCGGTCCTGCGCGATCACGGCCCCGGTCAGCGCGTACTGCGAGAACGACTCCATCTGGTCGACGGCCTTCTCGTAGTCGCTGTCGTCATACACGTGCACCGCCAGGATCGGTCCGAAGTACTCTGTGTCGAACATCGCGTCGGTGGGGTCGTTCGAGGTGATGACCGTCGGGCGGACGAAGTAGCCCACCGAGTCGTCGGTGGTCCCGCCGGCGACGATGTCGAGCTTGGCCGAACGCCTGGCGCGGGCGATCGCCTTCTTGTGCTTGTCGAACGCGCGCCGGTCGATGACCGCCCCCATGAAGTTCGACAAATCTGTGACGTCGCCCATCGTGAGCGACTCCACCTCGGCGATGAAGTCTTTGCGCATGCGGCGCCAGACCGACCTGGCGATGTAGGCGCGGGACGCGGCCGAGCACTTCTGACCCTGGTACTCGAACGCGCCGCGGACCAGTGCCGTGCGGAGCACGTCGGGGTCGGCCGACGGGTGTGCTACCACGAAGTCCTTGCCCCCGGTCTCGCCGACGATGCGCGGGTAGGAGCGGTACGACGCGATGTTCTCCCCCACGCTTCGCCACAGGTGCTGGAAGGTCGGAGTCGAACCGGTGAAGTGGATGCCGGCAAGGTCAGGATGCGGCAGGGCCACCTCCGACACGGCGGCGCCGTGACCGGGCAGCATGTTGATGACGCCGGGCGGCATCCCGGCCTCCTCGAGCAGCTGCATGAGGTGGTGGGCCGCGAACTGCTGCGTGACCGATGGCTTCCACAGGACGGTGTTGCCCATCAGCGCAGGAGCCGTCGGAAGGTTGCCTGCGATCGCCGTGAAGTTGAAGGGCGTGATGGCGTAGACGAATCCCTCGAGCGGGCGATGATCGGTGCGGTTCCAGATGCCCTTGGAGTTGGCGATCGGCTGCTCGCTCAGGATCTGCTGGGCGAAGTGCACGTTGAACCGCCAGAAGTCGATCAGCTCGCAGGCGGCATCGATCTCGGCCTGCCACGCCGTCTTGGACTGTCCGAGCATGGTGGCCGCGTTGAGGGTGGCTCTCCATGGCCCCGCCAGCAGGTCAGCGGCCTTGAGGATGATGGATGCACGGTCCTCGAAGCTCATCGCCCGCCAGGCCGGCGCAGCCTGGGCGGCGGCTTTGATCGCCGCCTTGGCGTCGGCGGCGGTGGCCCCGCGGGTGACGCCCAGTCGGCTCTGGTGGTTGTGGGGCTGGACGACTTCGAGCTCCTCGCCCTTCCCCATCCGGTGCTGGCCACCGATCGTTGCCGTGAGCTCGAGCTCGGACTTCTGCAGCTCGACGAGCTTCTGCTCGAGCGCGGCACGCTCCGGGCTGCCCGGTGTGTAGTCGAGGTTGGGCTCGTTGATCGGCGTGGGAACAGTCGAGAATGCGTCCATGTGACGCATCTTTCCACGCCGCGTCCGGGCATGTGAAACCACGTGGGAGCCGCGCGGTCGAACGCGTCACCCGACCACTCAGGCTGACTTCTTGGCGGCCTTCTTGGTCGACTTGCCTGCGGTCTTCTTGGCCGTCGCCTTCTTCGTGGACTTGGGCGCAGTCTTCTTCGACGCGGTCTTCTTGGCCGTCTTCTTGGCCGCTGCCTTCTTGGCGGTGCCCGAGCTCGTGGACTTCGTGGTCGAAGAGTCCGCACCACCACCTGCCTCGGCGCGGCGCTTCTTGGCCGCGTCGACGCTGGCACGCAGTGCCGCCACCAGGTCGACGACGTCGGCTGTCTCGCCGTCCTCCTCTTCGACCTCGGGCATCGGCAAGCCCTCGGCCTTGGCCTCGACCAGCTTCTCGAGCGCCTCGCGGTAGTCGCTGTGGTAGCGCTCGGGGTCGAACTCCGACTGCAGGGTGGCGATGTACGACTCGGCCATCGTCACCTCTTGCTTGCGGATCTCGATGTCGTCGCTGGGCGCTGCGAAGCTGGAGTCGCGCACCTCGTCCGGCCACAGCATCGTCTGCAGCACCAACGCGCCGTCCTTCTCGCGCAGCAGCGCCAGCACCTCGCGGGTGCGGATGGCCACCTTGACGAGCGCGCACTGCTGCGTCTTGGTCAAGGCGTCGCGCAGCAGCACGTACGGCTTGCCGCCGGGTCCGCCGTCGGCGCCGAGGTAGTACGCCTTGGAGAAGTAGAGCGGGTCGACCTGCCCCAGTGGCACGAACTCGAGCACCTCGATCGCCTTGGCGGTCGGGAGCGGGAGCTCGGCGAAGTCCTCGTTGGTCAAGATGACCATGCGGCCGTCGGGCATCTCGTAACCCTTGCCGATGTCGGAGTAAGGGACCTCTTCTCCGTCGATCTCGCAGACTCGGCGGTACCGGATCCGACCGCCGTCCTCCTCGTGCACCTGACGGAACGAGATGTCACGCTCCTCGGTCGCGGAATAGAGCTTGACCGGGATCGTGACCAGGCCGAACGAGATCGTGCCCTTCCAGATCGCCTGCATGTCGCCTCCCTAGTCTCCTGTGCTCGAGGCTAGCAACTGCGGAATCTCCTGGGTGGCGAACCAGGACAGGTCCTCGAGATGGCCGGAGAGCGCCACGGGCTGACCGTCGGCGAGGGCGGCCGAGATCTGCTCCCTCTCGATCGGCGCCACCACCGTCACCGCGCCGGGATGGTCCGGGTCCGCCTCGACCGATGCGTACGGCATCTCGGCGACGACCACGACACGACGACCGTGCTCGTGGAAATCGTCGGTGAGCAGCTGCTGCGAAGCCTCTGCCGCCGCAGAGACGATCGCGTACTCCGCTTCGTCGTCGCCGATGTCCGGAATCGTCTGGCGCACCGACTCGGTGGCGGCATACGCAGCGACCGGCGACTCGAGCACTCCGGAGTCGTACCAGGTCCGGAGCCGGTCGACGGTGGTCGGAACATAGACGCGCATTCAGGAGCCCTTCGTCCTGGTCGAGGTGGACCGCCGCCTTGCGGTTGCCTTCTTCTGGACCTTGCCACGTGGCGCCCGGGGGCGGGCTGCGGAGGACGCGTCGACCAGCTCGTCCAACGACTCGCTGATGCAGGAGCCGAGCACGTCGAGATCGGGCAGGGCGTCCCGGTCGCCATCGAGACCGTAGAAGACCTTGCCGTTGTACGAGGTCACCCCGATCGCGAGGGCCTGGCCGGGCAGGAGCGGGAGCACGGGGTAGCTGGCGAGCAGCCGGGACCCCTCGGCGTACAGCGGGAACTGCGGGCCCGGGACGTTCGTGATCACCAGCGAGAAGCTGCGCGGCGGGTGGCCGGCCGCAACCCTCGCACCGAGCGCATGGAACGTCGACGGGGCGAAGCCGGCGATCTCGGCCAGCTTGCTCGCGGCGACCGCCCGTCCGGTCTCCTTGTGCGCCTTGAACGCGTACGACACCTGGTGCAGCCGCATGACCGGGCTGGCCTCACCCACCGGCAGCGTCAACAGGTGGGGCGTCACCTGGCTGCCGAGCGAGGTCGGTTCGGCGAACTCGTCGTCGACCACGCTCATCGGCACCATCGCCTTGATGCGCGTCGAGGCCGTCACCGACTCCGCTCGGGTCAACAACCAGCCACGCAACGCACCCGCGATCGTGGCCAGGATGACGTCGTTGACGGAGCCGCCGTGCTCGTGCCGGACCTTCCGGTACGCCGCCAGGCGCGTCTCGACCGTGACGAACCGTCGCTGCTCGGACGGCTCGGCACCGAGCGGCCCGGACGGAGCAGCGGGTCGGGCTCCGGACAGGTGGCCGGCCCAGGTCCGGAGCCGGTCAGCGGCGAAGGTGGCCGAGACGAGCTGACCGCGGAGGTTGTCGGCAGCCGCCGCTGGGTCTCGCAGCGAGTCGGCGAGCGCGTCCCCGAGCAGCTCGAGGCCACCCCGACGGCGTTCGGGGTGCCAGCCGACGTCAGGGGTCTGGGGAGACTTCGGAGTGTCGTCGACGATCAGCTGGGCCAGGTCGATCGTCGTACCGTCGACGAGGGCCTGGTGCGACTTGGAGAGCACGGCGTACCGACCCCCCTCCAGGCCCTCGACGAGGTAGACCTCCCACAGCGGGCGATCACGGTCGAGCCGTCGGCTCGTGATCCGGGCGACGAGGTCGCGCAGCTGGTCCATCGAGCCTGGACGTGCCAGGGCCGAGCGTCGTACGTGGTAGGCGAGGTCGAAGTCCTCATCGTCGACCCAGACCGGGTTGGCGAGCCGGCCCGGCACCGTGCGGACCCTCTGCCGGTACCGAGGGACGAACGCGATGCGGTCGTTGATGAGCGAGACCAGCCGGGCATGGTCGAAGCCATCGTCGGATGTCTCGAAGATGTCCAGGGTGGACACATGCATGGGGGTTCGTGCCGACTCCATCGACAGGAACGCCATGTCCAACGGTCGCAACCGCTCAGGCATCGCAGCCTCTCCGTGCAGAGGTTTGGGTGAAGCGTGTCACTCCTGGGAACGTTCATCTTGTCATGGTCGTATGGACAACTGGGGCCGGCCACCGGGGACTGTAAGGTGCCCACAGCCTCGACAACCGAGCCCGAATCGGAGGAATTGCATGCGCCGCTCTCTCGTCCGCCGCTTCGCCATCGCCGGCGCGGCCCTACCGCTGCTCGCGACGGCCACCGCCTGCTCGAGCGACAGCACCGGTTCGTCGAACCAGCCGGTGGTCGTGAACATCACCGAGAAGGGCGGCCAGATCGACCCGGTCGGCGAGGTCGTGAAGGCCGCGACCGGCCAGCAGATCAGGTTGGTCGTGACCTCCGACGCTCCCGACGAGCTGCACGTGCACTCCGAGCCCGAGGAGCACGAGTTCGTGATCCCGGCCGGGGCCGACCAGAAGGAGTACACGTTCGCCATCGACACGCCGGGCACGGTCGTGGTCGAGTCACATGAGCTCGAGGTCACTGTCCTCAAGCTCGAGATCAGCTGACCCAGGGACTCGGCGGCAGTCGTGGTTGGCAGGCTCCTCGGTGGTCAGCGCGGGCACGAGGCCCTGCTGGCGCATGGCATCGGCGGGCCTCAGGACCTCCCGATCCCGGCCGGCTACGCCTTCACGGGAGCCGCCCTGGCCCTGTTGATCTCGTTTGCCGTGCTGGGCCTGGCTTGGCGCACCCCCCGCTTTCGCGGCGACGCCTCGGGGCACCCGCTGCCCAGGTGGTTCGCAGGCTTCGTCGACTCCCGCATCACCCGGTTCGTGCTCGTGCTGCTGGCGCTGGTCTTCACGGCCTGGATCACGATGGCCGCGGTATTCGGCTCCGAGACACTGGTCAACCCCACCTTCGGTGCGGTGTTCGCCCTCCTGTGGGTCGGCCTCGTACCGGCCGCACTGCTGTTCGGTCGCATCTACCGACTCTGCAACCCGCTCCGTTGGATCCACCGTGGCATCGCGGCCGCAGCGGCCACCGATCCACGCGCCGGGCTGCGGCCCTACCCGGACAGGTGGGGCTACTGGCCGGCAGCCGCCTTCCTCTTCGGGTTCGTCTGCCTCGAGCTCGTTGATCCCAGCACCTCGACGAGCCTGTCGGCAGTGCGACTCTGGTTCGCCGTCATCGCGGCGCTGCTCGTGGCCGGGGCCGCTGTCTTCGGCGACACGTTCTTCGCTCGCGCCGACCCGTTCGAGGTGTACTCGAGCCTGGTGGCCCGCTTGTCACCGTTCGGTCGACGCACCGACGGGGTCCTGGTCGTGCGCAATCCGCTGGAGAACCTCGACGGACTACGCCCGCGACCCGGTCTCGTCGCGGTCGTCGCCGTGCTGTTCGGATCGACGGCGTTCGACAGCTTCAAGGAATCGGCACGCTGGGTGCGCTTCTCGTTCCACTTCACCGGACACGTGGTACTGCTCAACACCGCCGCATTACTGGGGTTCTGTGCCATCGTGTTCATCACCTTCAACCTCGCCTCGGCCGCCACTGGCCGGATCGGCGGCATCGACCGGCGTGGGCTTCCCGACCTGATGGCGCACTCGGTC
Organism: uncultured Actinomycetota bacterium; assembly: GCA_963742765.1. Classification (GTDB taxonomy): domain Bacteria; phylum Actinomycetota; class Actinomycetes; order Propionibacteriales; family Nocardioidaceae; genus JANLYC01. Next base: position 1,663,171 of record CAVUMY010000001.1, on the reverse strand, counting down.
GTGCCCATCGTCGTCGGCTACATCGTCGCCCACTACCTGTCCTTCTTCGTCGCGACCGGCCTCGGCACGCTGCAGCTTCTGGGAGACCCCCTGTCACGCGGCTGGACGTTCACGTCCTTCCTCGATGGCGTCAACAAGTTCGCGATCTACCAGCACCCCACCGCTCTCGCGGTCACCAAGGTGGTGGCCATCGTGACCGGTCATGTGCTCGGCATCGTTGCGGCACACGACCGTGCCGTTCGGCTCCTGCCGAAACGGCACGTCGTCGTCGGTCAGCTCCCCATGCTCGTGCTCATGGTGGCGTACACGCTCACCGGGCTGTTCCTGCTCTTCTCCTCCTGATCGGTCGGACCGGCGGCGACAGTCCGAGCAGCTCGGCCGCCAGCGCCGCGAGCCGACGTGTCAGCCTGGACTCCGGTGCTGACTCGCTGAGGGTACGGCCGTGGACCAGCGCGTGGTCGCACGCGGCCGGGTCGGCCGGCAGCGTCGCCGTCACGGGCAGCCCGGTGGCGCGAGTGACCATGGCCGCCATCTCGCCGTCAGACCAGCCGAGACTGCTTCGTGAGCGGTTGAGCACCACGGAGGGGGTGACGCGCGGAAGCGCGGTGCGCAGGTCGTTCACGCCCCGGATCAGCCGGCCCAGGCTGACGGGATCCGCTCCCCCGACCGCGACCACGATGTCGGCTCGCTCGAGCACCTCGAGAGTGGCGCCGTTGCGGCGCGGGGCCACGGTGTCGTAAGAGAGCTCCTCATCAGCCTCGAGGTTGAACCCACAGTCGACGACGACCGCGTCGCTGACGTGCGCTGCTGTCTCGAGAACCCGACGGATGAGGATGCTGCCCACCTCGACCCAACGGTCGGCGCGCGGGATACCGGTGAGCACGCGCAAGGTCGGCGTAATCGCCCGGGCACTGCGGATGAGCACGTCGTGGCGCAGCTCGCCATGGTTCGCGGCGCGGCTCGCGGCGAGCAGGCCGGATGATTCGTCGAGCAGTCCGAGCATGGCGGCCACCGAACCGCCATAGACGTCGGCGTCGACGAGCAGCGTCCGCCGGCCGAGCCCGGCGGTCGCCGCGGCGAGCCCGCAGGACACCGTCGTACGACCGGGCGCTCCGGTGGGACCCCACACCGCGACGACCGGCGCCCGCGGGTCGGGATCCGGTTCATCTTGATCGGCGTCGACGGGATCAGCCGCGTTCCACGTCGCGTGAACGCTCCGCTCGGGAGTCTCCGTGCACGCTTCCATCACCAGCTCCTCGAGCAGCGCCAGCTGACCGGCGTCGACGACGCGGCCGACCCCGAGCCGGTGCAGCCGCGCCTCTTCGGCGCGTGACTCGCCGTCGGCAGCCGTCATGCCGAGCACCCGGACGTCCTCGCGTTGCAATCGCGCCACGACGGTGGCGTCGATACCACGCAGCTGTGCCGAGACGATGGCTGCCGCGGCCTGTCTGGTGGCCGCTGTGGCGAGCAGATCCGGAACGTCGACACAGCGGCGTACGACGTGCAGGCGTCCTCGGTCAGCCGCCGCCAGCAGCTCGGCCTCGAACGCGGCGCTCCCGACCGCAACCAGGACTCCGATCGGAGAACTCGGGCTCACCTCCGTCAGCCGCCAACTCTGACCAGGACCACATCGGCATCACGCAATCCGTCGAGGACCGCACCCACCAGCGCTCCGCCCGGCAGCGCCACGAGGACCTGGCGCTGGGAGTCGAGCCCGGCCGCTGAGGAGCCGTCGAGAGCTGTCACAGTGACACCCTGGAGGACCCGCCTGGAGACTCGGTGTGCGGGTGCGCCGGCCGAGCTCGACGGCACGGCCCAGACGTCCACCGTGGCACCGACCCGCAGACCCGACGGGATCCCACCAGGACCCACGGCGAGAGGAAGCTGATCCGGCTGGCCCCCGGACTCGCGTACGGCGTCGACCGGCAGCAGCTCCCCCACGGCGACGTCACGCGTGAGGATCGCGCCGGGCGGTGGGGTCTGGGCAGCCGACCAGTAGCGGTCTGCGGTCGACGGATCGGCGAAGTCGACACGCTCAGCGCGCAGATCCGCTCTCGTGATCTCCATGCCTGCGCGCAGGTCGGCGGTCGTGCTCCACACTGTGACCCGGTCCCGCCCGCCGGCGAACAAGGCTGCCCCGGCCGCCACCGAGGCCACCACGAGCACCACACCGAGCCACAGGCGGGGATCCCGCCACCGCTGCACCTGAACACGCTGTGCAGGCGGTGAGACTCCAGCGCGCTCCCCGGGCCGGTCAGCATTGGACGGGCGGGAGACGTCGCGGTGCGAGAGCGACATGAAGGACATTCTTGCCACATCGCCGCACCTGTGGGAAGGCTTCTCCACAGCTTCGACCCGTCTCGATCGGGCTCGCGGGCGGGCGTGGCACAATCCACCGCATGTCCGACCGCCCGCGCGCACGCTTCCTGGCCCTGGCCGACGTCGCGCAGGTCCTCAACATCTCGGTAGCGCAGGCTTATGCTCTGGTCCGGCGAGGCGATCTCCCGGCGATCAAGGTCGGCGGCCGCGGGCAGTGGCGTGTCGAGATCGATGCCCTCGAGGCCTACATCGCGGGTGCCTACACGTCCACCGCTCAATACATCAAGGACCACCCCTTCGTCGGCGACGAAGGGCGTCCCGACCACGCGGCGAGCGAGGACGACGCGGCCTACCTCGACTAGGCGACGCGTCGCTGCATCCCCGGTCTCCGCCTCAGCACCAGCCGCTCGGGGCGCGACCCAGCGTCGACAGCGCCGAGAAGGGCACGGTGAGCCTGCCCAGACCTGGGCCTGACTCCACGGGCGTGCCGCGCAGAACCAGGTCGAGGTGGTCCACCCCCACCCGCTCCGGCGTACCGGTCCGCTGGCTCCCGTCGCGCAGGCAACACAGCACGGTCGACCGGTCGCGGGCGATGGCGCGCAACGGTGAAGCGACACCGAGGCGTGCCAGCACCTGCCCGCGCGCTCCCTCTGCATGAGCGCGCCGACCCAGGTCATGCACACCGAGGATGCCGGCAAGGAGCACGAGCAGCTCGCCACCGTGAGGTTCCTGCTCGAGCAGCAACCAGTCCGCCCCCATCGCTGTCACCTGACCGCCCACCCCAGCCGCGCCCTGGACCTCGAGGTCGACCGTGGAACCGATCGCGGCACTGAGCCGCTGGGCCCACGCCACCGTTCCCTGCTCGGCCCGGGTGCGGTCAGCGATCTCGGCGTCGATCTCGGCTCGCTCCCAGGCGGCGGCCTGGGCCTCGAGATCGGCGAACAGCTCGGTCCAGCGCATGAGCGGAAGGGTATGTCCGGAATCAGGAGTGTGCCCGCTGGGCTGTGGACAAAGGGTTGACGACAGACGCAAGCAGACGTTAAACCAAGCAAATGCATGTAAACGACACGATTGACGTAGTGCTGGCCGACTGGTGCGCGCCGGCCGCGGTCGCCGCGGCCGCCATGCTGGCCTGCTGCATCGTGCTCGCGGCCGTCGAAGCCTTTCTGGTGGCGGTCACGGGCGGGACGACCTGGCGCTGGTCGCCGGCCCCGCACGTCGTACGACGGTTGGCGTTCGCACTTTGCGGGGTGAGCCTGGCGCTCCCACCCGCGGTCGCCGCGGCAACCCAGCCGGTTGCGACCGCCCGTCACACCACGCCGCCGCGTCTCGAGCAGTCGTGCCCGCCGAGCTGCGCGGACCGGCTCACCGGTCTCCGCCTCCCCGACCTGCCCGCCCGCGAACAGCCGACGCACCCCACCACCCTCCGTGTCCGGCCGGGCGACTGCCTGTGGACCTTGGCCGGCGGGCTGTTGCCGCCGTCTGCCGACGACGCCGAGATCTCGGCGCTCACGCAGGCGATCTACCGCGCCAACCACGACCGGATCGGGCCTGATCCCGACCTCATCTTCCCCGGCACCTTGCTCACGGACCCGGAGGCAACGCGATGACACAACTTCCTGCGACGCACACACCCAGCCCGCAGCCGACGCGCCGGCCCCTCGAAGCGCCGGCGGCTCGACGCTGGCAGCGAGACGACCACCGCGGAGCGCCCAACGATGTCTACACCCAAGGGGCGCTTGCCCTGACCTTCCCGCTCCCGGGTGGTCTCGAGGCGTGGCCTCGACCGAGCATGCTGACCCTGGTCACAGGTGAGCAGGAGCAGGTCCTGGCTCCCGAGTCCGTGCCGGACCCCGAACCCTGGGCGGCGCGGTTGGTCCAAGCGGTGGTCGAGGTGGTGAGCAGCGACCGGCCGCTCACTCAGCTCGCCCGCTGGACGGATCCGCGCGTGTACGACGACCTGCGGCAGCGGCGGGCGCGCGTGGCCCAGCACCGGAGGCCCGGCCAGGTGCGCGCCGGGCGCCAGCTCGTCGCCACCGTGCACGTGCGCCGGTCGAGCCTCGACAGTGCGGAGGTCGCGGCACGCGTGACGCTCGGCAGCCGGTCGCGCGCCATCGCGGCGCGGCTTGACTTCCAGCGTGGGCGGTGGCTGTGCACCGCTATCTGCTTCGGCTGAGGCTCCGACCAGATCAGGCGTTGCGTCGCGCGGGGTCACCGTGGCAGCGCTTGAACTTCCGGCCCGACCCGCACGGACACAGGTCGTTGCGAGAGACACCGGCGAACTCGTCGGCGGCCTCCTCGGCCTGGATCACCGTGCCGGCGTCACCGTCGACCGTGGGAGCTGAGTACGACAGCTTCTTCGGGGTCGATGGGGCGGCGAGCCCCTTCGCGACGATGTGCGGGCGGTGCTCGTCAGGGTCGTGGATCTCCGCTGCCTCGTCGGTCGGCGCCGCCTCGTCGGTGTCGGGCTCTTCGTCGATCGTGACCTCGACGTTGAAGAGGTAGCCGACAGACTCCTCCTTGATCGAGTCCATCATGGCGCTGAACAGCTCGAAGCCCTCACGCTGGTACTCCACCAAGGGGTCTCGCTGGGAGTACGCGCGCAGCCCGATCCCCTCGCGCAGGTAGTCCATCTCGTACAGGTGCTCGCGCCACTTACGGTCGAGCACCGACAGCAGCACCCGTCGCTCGAGCTCGCGCATGACCTCCTCGCCGAGGGCTTCCTCGCGGGCGGCGTAGCGGGCGTGGGCGTCGGCGGTGAGCTCCTCGGTCAGCAGCTCCCTGGTCAGTCCCTCGAGCCCGCCGACCTCGTCCTCGAGCTCGGCCTGCGTGACGGCTACCGGGTACAGGGTCTTGAGAGCCGTCCACAGCGCGTCGAGGTCCCACTCCTCGGGGAATCCTTCGGTGGCGCCGTGGACGTATGCCTCGAGGGTGTCGTCGAGCATGCCTCGGATCTGTTCCCCGAGGTCGGCGCCGGCCAGCACCTGGCGACGTTCTCCGTAGATGACCTCGCGCTGCCGGCTCATCACGTCGTCGTACTTGAGGATGTTCTTGCGAGTCTCGAAGTTCTGGCTCTCGACCTGCGCCTGGGCGGAGGCGATTGCACCGGTGACCCGCTTGTTCTCGATGGGGACGTCGTCGGGGATCTTCATCGTCGTGAGGACCCAGTCGACCCAGTCGGACTTGAACAACCGCATGAGGTCGTCCTCGAGCGACAGGTAGAAGCGGGACTCGCCCGGGTCGCCCTGGCGGCCGGAGCGGCCACGTAGCTGGTTGTCGATGCGTCGCGACTCGTGGCGCTCGCTGCCGACAACGTAGAGACCGCCGGCGTCGTTCACCGCGTCGTGCTCAGCCCTCACCTGCGCCTCGATCTTCTCGAGCGTGGCGGGCCAGGCAGCTTCGTACTCCTCGGAGTGCTCGAGCGGGTCGAGACCCTGTCGACGCAGCTCCTCGTCGGCCAGGAACTCGACCGAACCGCCGAGCATGATGTCGGTGCCGCGACCGGCCATGTTGGTCGCGACCGTGACGGCGCCCTTGCGCCCTGCCTGCGCGACGACGTGCGCCTCGCTCTCGTGGTGCTTGGCGTTGAGGACTGTGTGCGGAATGCCGCGCCGCTTGAGCAGGCCCGACACGTGCTCGGACTTCTCGACCGAGGTGGTGCCGAGCAGGACCGGCTGACCATGGGCGTGACGCTCGGAGATGTCATCGACGATCGCTGCGTACTTAGCGTCGACGGTGCGGTAGACGAGGTCGGGTTGGTCGTCCCTGATCATCGGGCGGTTGGTCGGGATCGGTATCACGCCGAGCTTGTAGATCTTGTCGAACTCCGACGCCTCTGTCATCGCCGTGCCGGTCATGCCGGCGAGCTTCTCGTAGAGCCGGAAGTAGTTCTGGAGGGTGATCGTCGCGAGGGTCTGGTACTCCTCGCGGATCTGCACGCCCTCCTTCGCCTCGATCGCCTGGTGGAGTCCCTCGTTGTAGCGACGTCCGTGCAGCACGCGTCCGGTGTGCTCGTCGACGATCAGCACCTCACCCTCGACGACGATGTAGTCGCGGTCCTTGCGGAACAGCTCCTTGGCCTTGATCGCGTTGTTGAGGAAGGAGATGAGCGGGGTGTTGACCGCGTCGTAGAGGTTGTCGATGCCGAGGTGATCCTCGACGCGGGTAATGCCGTCCTCGAGCACGGAGACCGTGTGCTTCTTCTCGTCGAACTCGTAGTCGACCTCGTTGTGCATCCGGTTCACGAGCGAGGAGAACTCGCCATACCACTTGACTTCGTCCTCCGACGGGCCGGAGATGATCAGCGGCGTGCGCGCCTCATCGATGAGGATCGAGTCGACCTCGTCGACGATCGCGAAGTGGTGACGGCGCTGGACGCACTCCTCGATCCGGTTGGCCATGTTGTCGCGCAGGTAATCGAACCCGAACTCGTTGTTGGTGCCATACGTGATGTCGGCGTGGTAGGCCTGGCGGCGCGCGTCGGAGGTCATCTGCGGCAGCACCATGCCGACGCTCATGCCGAGGAAGTGATAGATCCGGCCCATCCATTCAGCGTGGTACTTGGCCAGATAGTCGTTGGTGGTGACGATATGGACACCTTCGCCGCTGAGCGCGTTGAGGTAGGCCGGCAGAGTGGCGACGAGCGTCTTGCCCTCACCGGTCTTCATCTCGGCGATGTTGCCGAAGTGCATGCACGCCGCGCCCATCACCTGAACGTCGTACGGCCGCTGGCCCAGCACCCGGCGGGCCGCCTCGCGCACCGTCGCGAAGGCCTCCGGCATGATCTCGTCGAGGGTCTCTCCCTCCACGAGCCGCTGCTTGAACTCCTGGGTCTGGCCACGGAGCTCGTCGTCGGTCATCGCGGTGAAGTCGTCCTCGACGGCGTTCACCATCGTCGCCACGGCCTCGAGCTTGCGGCGTTGCTTGCCTTCACCGATCCGGAGGACTTTGTCGAGCAATGCGGGCACGGGGTGGCTCCTGGTGTCGTTGCACGGGCCCGGCCCCGGACTCAGGGGCGGGCGTCGCCCATCTTAGGCGACCGCCAGGGCGAGCCGTGGGCTCAGGTCGCCGCGCGCCTCGACGCGGATCGAGGAAAGCCCGAGCCAACCGGCGAGGCTCGTCAGCTCAGCCGCCAGCTCGGGCACGGTCTCCTCGGGAGCGCCCGGCTCGGCGTACGCGCCCCTGACGACGAGGACGCGCGCCTTGCGGTCGGCCTTGAGGTCGACGCGACCGACCAGGTGCTCCCCCAGCAGGAAAGGCAGGACGTAGTAGCCGAACACCCGCTTTGCCTCGGGCACGTAGATCTCGATCCGGTAGTGGAACCCGAACAGATGCTCGGTACGCCTGCGCTCCCACACCACCGGGTCGAAGGGACTCAGCACGGCCCGTGCGCTGACTCGGCGAGGCAACCGGGCATCACGGTGAAGGTACGCCGGGGTCTTCCACCCCTCGATCGACACGGGCAGCAGCTCGCCCGCCTCGACCAACGAAGCCACCGCGGGCTTGGACTCCTCCGGCGCCATCCGGTAGTAGTCGCGGAGGCAGAACTCGGTCGCAACACCATGTGAGATCGCAGCGCGGCGGATCAGCTCGATGTGCGCTTGCGCCGGGGTGGGTACCGGTTGAGCCAGGATGGCTGCGGGAATCACCCGCTCCGGGATGTCGTAGAGCCGCTCGAACGCGCCGTTACGTCCCGCCGCCGTCACCTCGCCGGCTAAGAAGAGGTGCTCGAGCGCCTGCTTGACCTCCGACCAGTTCCAGCCCCAGTCGACCTTGGACCTGGGCAGGTCGTCGTCGATGTCGCGAGCCGTCACCGGGCCGCCGGCCTTGACATCCTGCAGCACCCCGGCGACCAGGTCGGGCTTGCGCGCCGCGATGCTGCGCGGACCACCCCAGGCAAGAGTGTTGGCCTTGTCCATCCGGTGCCGCATGAAGGGCCACAGCTCGACCGGCATGTAGGCGGCGACGTGGGCCCAGTACTCCACCAGCCGACGTGGTCGGCTGGTGGACGCGCGCTCGAGCAGTGTCACGTCGTAGGCGCCGATCCGGCTGAACAACGGCATGAAGTGGGCCCGCTGGAGCACGTTGACCGAGTCGATCTGGAGCACCCCGGTGCGCTGGACCGTGCGGGTCAACGTGCGCATCGTCGGGGCCGCGTGGTGGGGGTCGAGGAATCCCTGAGCGGCGAGCGCGATCCGTCGCGCCTGAGATCGGCTCAGAGATTCGCGGGTGCGCGTGTGGGCAGCCATCAGCACAGCGTGGCAGCGGCGTCCGACATCACGGGATGTCGAGAAGCTTCTCGCGGACGGCATACATCACGGCCTCCATCCGGGAGTGCAGCTGCAGCTTCTCCAAGATGTTGCGGACGTGGTTCTTGACGGTGTTCTCACTGATGAAGAGGTCACGGGCGATCTCGCGGTTGTTGAGCCCGTGGGCGACGAGGTTGAGCACCTCGAGCTCGCGATCGGTGAGCTTGGGCACGATCGTGTCGGGCTTCGCTCCGACGCGTGAGATCGTCTTGAACTCCTCGAGCAGCTTGGCCGCCATCGACGGACTGATCAGCGACTGCCCGTCGGCGACCAGCCGGATCGCTTGAGCCACCTGGTCGATCGAAGCGTCCTTGAGCAGGTAGCCCGAGGCGCCGTTCTTGATCGCGTCGTAGAGGTCGCCCTCCTCGTCGGACACGGTCAGCATGATGATCTTGGCTGAGGGAGCGACCTGCTTGATCGTGCGGCACGCCTCGATCCCCGACCGCTTCGGCATCCGGACGTCCATGAGCACGACGTCGGGAACGGTGGCAGCCGCCATCTCGGCGGCCTCGTCGCCGTCGGACGCCTCACCGACGACCTCGATATCGTCCTCGGCAGCCACGAGCATGATGAGCCCGCGACGGAAAAGTTCTTGGTCGTCGACGACCACCACGCGAATGGGTTCGCGTCGTGGTGCCAGCTCGGCGACCTCGTCCATGGCGGAAATCATGTCAGATGAGGGTGACTCCCGCGGTTGGTCGGTTGATTTGCCCGCCCGATCCCCGGTGCTCAATCCGCAAGCCGGATGACGCCGTAGTCGTAGCCCTTGCGCCGGTAGACGACCGACGCCTGCTCGCTCTCCTTGTCGATGAACAGATAGAAGTCGTGCCCGACGAGCTCCATCTCGTAGAGCGCCTGGTCCAGCGTCATCGGCGCGGCCGGATGGGTCTTCTCGCGCACGACCAGCGGACCGTCTCCCATGACCGTGATCGGCCCCTCCTTGTGCTCGAAGCCGTCGTCCTCGGGCTCGGCCTGGTGGACGGCGGCGCCGTCCGCCTGGGCCATGGCATGCGCGAGCGAGGTAGGCGTGCGCGCGCCGTGGTGGATACGGCGGCGGTCAGCGGCCTTGCGAGCCTGCGCGCTGAGGCGGTCGACCGCCTTGTCGAGTGCCGACATCTTGTCCTCGGCCGCGGCCTCGGCGCGGATCACCGGCCCCTTGCTGCGAATCGTGATCTCGACGCGGACCTGTTGGTCGGAAAGCCGTGGGTTCGCCTCCTGGGATACCTCGACGTCGACGCGGATGACGCGCTGGTCGTACTTCTCGAGCCGGGTCAGCTTCTCCTCGACGTGACTCCGGAACCGGTCTGAAATCTCGCAGTGACGACCTTTGACCACGACGTCCACACGTGCCTCCTTCGAGATGAGAGCGCTGGTGACGAGGCCGGGGGCCACGTCAGCTCGACGCCCATGCGGGGATTCTCCAACGTGAGAGTGCTGGGAACGACGACGATGCCGAACGTGGCGTCACCTCGTTCGCCGAGATGGTGGCACCCGTCCGTCCGACCTGGTCTTCGACCCCACACTCGCCTGCTGAGACGGTCGCAGCTTGGTGCCACTACTGGTCTTCTCCCGGTTGCTGAGGGCATCTGACCCTCACCGAGGCAGGACTTACTGCTAAGCCGCTCCGTGATCGTCTGTCGCGCTCGACGAGCGACCGCGACAGACTTACGTGGGCCGTTTTGCCTGCGGCTGGCATCGGCTTGTCGGCAGTCATCCCGCGCGAACGAGACCCCATCGACGCAACCACGGACCCGGACGGGTGCCATGAGTCGACCCTAGCCGCTCGCGGGGATGACCGACACAGGAGCACCGAACAGCGGACCGTACGGACTAGGGCGGTGACCGCCGGCGGGTCGCGGCCACGACGGCGACGCCGAGCACGATGCCGCCCTCCGCGCTGACCGCTCGAACCGCTTCGACGGCGGTGGCTCCCGTGGTGATGATGTCGTCGACGATGATCGACGGGCACCCGGCGATTCCCGTCCGGCAGGTGAACGCGCCCCGCATGTTCTCGCCGCGCTCGGCGGCGCCCAGACCGGACTGGTCGATCACGACACGGACCACGGACAGCGGCGACGCACGCACCGCCGGGACGCCGGAGCGGCGCAGCACGCGGCCGGCTCTCGCGGTGATCCGCTGCAGGGGGTCATGGCCGCGCTCGCGAACGACGCGCCGGCGAGACGGGACCGGCACCAGCCGGACCGGCTCGCACAGTTCTGCGTCGGCCGAGGCCAGCAACCCGATCACTGCCCGCGCCAACGCTGCTCCGAGGGGTCGTGCCAGGGACAACAGTCCGTGCTCCTTGTGGGCCAGCAGAGCGGCGCGGGCAACGCCGGCGTACTCGGTCGAGGCCCAGACCGGCGGCAGGCCATCCGGACACGGTTTCGGCGCGGTCGGGAACGGTGGGCCGTCGACCAGGTCGCCCGCGCAGGCTCGGCAGAGGGAGCGACCGGGGCGGTCGCAGCCCACACAGGCCACGCCGAGCACCACATCCGCACACGCGGACAACGCCGTACCGGGATCCATCCGGAAAGGGTCGTCGCCGCGCGCGACCCCGCACGCTCGAACAGGGGCCTTGAGGACCGCTGCCGACCGGCGAGCGCGCTGTGGAAACCGGGGAACGCCGGGGGACGCTGGGCTCAGCCAGGGTAGAACGGGTCCCGGATCTTCGCGGATCCACCGATCTGGAGCCACTGCGAGTCCGGGGTCTGCAGGAACACCTGGCCGCGGGAGTCACCGATGACGGCCGGCGTGTCGAGGTTCGGGCCGGAGGCGAGATCGATGGGCTTGATGGGTAGGAAGCCGCCGAACGGAGAGACGAGCGAGCCGTCGATACTGAACTCGGACGGTTCGGGCTGTCCGCCGGCCACGTCGCCGAGCGCAGCCACCGAAGTCGGGCTGAACCAGCTGACGCTCGAGACCCGTTGAGGCGGGATCCCTGCGGTCACCACCCGCTGCGCCTTGCGCAGCGACACCGTCGCCGGTGCCTGCGGATCGCGGTCGATCACCGAGATGACCAGATGCCGGTGCCCGGTCCGGCCGACAACGGCCGCAAGCCGGACGCCATCGCGAGACACGGCGATGCTGTGCACCGACTTGCCCGTGAGCCCGGGCGCATCGACCTCTCTGGCCCCGTTGCTGTTCGCCACGAACAGTCGGGCACCATCGGGCCGGTTGTCGACCAGCCAGAGCACGCCGAAGATGTCCCACGATGGCCTCAGCACGGAGTCGCCGCCCCGGAACCAGACGCTGGTCCCGGTCGCCGCCGAGCCCAGACCCGAGACCGTCACGGTCCTGCCGTCGCCGCTCACCACCGCAGCCTCAGCGCCGTCGGGGTCCACGGCCGCCGAGCGCGCCCCACGGGAGACGGTCTTGATGGGGCCGGCGACGGTAGCCGTCTTGGTGTCCGAGACCGCGACCAGTCCTTGGTCGGTGAGTCCGTACAGCTGCCTGCTCGAAGCCAGCCCCGCCGGATCGTAGCCGGAGAAGTCGTCGATGCTGATCTGCTTTCCGACCCCGAGATCTATTCTCGTCCCCGCCACGGTCACGACGACGGTCTTGATCTCCTGCAGGGGTCGGAGGGTCCAGGCCAGCTGCGCAGCGAACAGCCTTCGGTCGTTGGCCGAGAGCTTCACGATGTCCTCGCTGAGCGGGACCTCCGCCACTCCTTGCGGGGAGATCGACACACCGACCTCGACGGTCGTCGTCGCCGGGACGCTGCTGCTGACCGCGCCTGCGATGTCGTCCGTGGGGCCCTGGAGGAGGTCCTTGACGAGTGCCGTGGCGAGGCTGTCACCGAGGAGCATGTGGACCGGATCGGCCGCAAGGATCTTCGTGGCCGGGTCGAAGAAGTACAACGCGAACGATCCGTAGTAGGTGAGGAAGTAGTCCTGGTCGACGTACGAGCCCGGAAGGGGGTTGCGCAACCGCCACTCGCCATTGACCCTCGTCATGGTGAACGCGGCCTTGATCGCAGACGTGGCAGTTATCGCTGTCGACCACCTGCCTCGATCATCGAGTGAGCCCAATGCCTGGGCGTTGAACACCACCGACGTGGCCTTCTCGGACACGCGAGGCCGGTCGGAGTCTGTGTAGACGACAAGTCGGTCGTTCGGGCTCCACTCAGCTGCCGCCGATGGCGTGAGGAACTGGCGTACGACGTCCGGCGCCGGCGGGAAGGCCAGCATCGCGGCGAGATAGCCGGCGGCGATCTCCTTACGGCCGGCACCCGGGGTCGGTCCGTTCGGCGCGTTGCTGGTCAACGGCCGCTCGTCCTGCGCATCCAAGGCCCGCCCGGCGTGGACGGACGAGCTCTCCGGGATCGACACGCAGCCGGTGGCTGCTGCCAGGAGCACGACCGCCGCCACCAGGCGAGGGATCAGGCGGACGTTCACAGGCCACCTCGCCGGTGATCATGCGGATAACGCGCGTACGGGGCCCCTACCGGGACCGGGAGCCGTTCGGACGGGACCAACGGCAGCGGAGACCGTCCCGGTCGGTCGCCGGCTCGCTTCGGCAGGGTCAGGCGGAACACCGAGCCCTGGCCGGGCTCTCCCCAGGCATCCAGTGTTCCGGCGTGCAAGGCGGCGTCCTCGACCGCGATCGCAAGCCCCAGACCCGTCCCACCGCGCGTGCGCGCCCGCGCCGGGTCGGCCCGCCAGAACCGGTTGAACACCAGCGTCTCCTCCCCTGGTTTCAGCCCGATCCCGTGATCACGGACGCTGAGTGCGACCGCGTCTGCCGAGCCCGCGACGCGCACCTCGATGTCACCGCCGGCGCCGTACTCGATCGCGTTCACGACCAGGTTGCGGACGATGCGCTCGATCCGGCGGATGTCGACCTCGGCAGTACACAGCTGCGCCGGTTGCGGTCCCGGTCCGGGCGTCGTCGGCGGAGTGACCACGGTGATGACCGACCCCCGCAGCTCGGCCAGGGCGCGATTGTCGTCGACGACTCGCCGGGCCACGGCACGCAGATCGACGCGGGACAGGTCGAGCGCCGCCGCCCCGGCGTCGAACCTGCTGATCTCGAGCAGGTCGGTCAGCAGCCCCTCGAAACGGTCGAGCTCGGCCTGGAGAAGCTCAGCCGACCGGGCAGTGGCCGGGTCGAAGTCGAGACGGGAGTCGTGCAGGACGTCGGCGGCCATCCGCACTGTCGTCAGCGGCGTGCGCAGCTCGTGGCTCACGTCGGACACGAATCGTTGCTGGACACGCGACAGCTCCTCGAGCTGCCGGATCTGGCGTTGCAGGCTGCCGGCCATCTGGTTGAACGAGATGCCGAGCCGCGCGATGTCGTCCTCGCCGCGGACGTGCATGCGTTCCTCGAGCCGGCCTGCCGCCAGCCGCTCGGCGATGCGGCGAGCCAGCCGCACCGGAGTGACCACCTGTCGGGTGACGAGCCAGGCCACGATGCCCAGCAGCACGACGAGCAGCGCACCCGTCGTGATGAGAGCCCCGCGCACCACGAAGAGGGACTGCTGCTGCTCGCTCAGCGGGTACACGTAGAACAGCCCGTAGCGCTGGCCGGTGCCCGTGACGCTGATCTGGCTGCCCACTGCGATGCCGGGTACGGGGTCGAGCGCGGAGTCCCCGAAGACCACCCGGGTGAAGACCCACCAGGTCCCTGGCTCGCTCGTGACCTTCTGCATGAGTGACGTGGGGATCGATTCCTCCGGGACGATGTCACCGGAGGACCGGCTACCCCCGGTGGCCGCGGCGTCGGAGTCGGCGGGGGCCAGCGGACCGACGATCACGACCGAGAAGTCCTCCCGGGCTGCATCACGCGGGGCCAGCGTCTCGACGAGTCCTTTGAGCAGCGGACCGACGTCGAACTGGTCACTGATCTCGGCGCCGTCGAGCTTGGCCTGCGCGGTGACCGCGCCGGAGCGTGCCTGGGCGATCGAGGTCAGCTCCTTGCTCTCGAGCAGACCCGTCGTGACCTGCCGGAGCAGGATCCAGCCGGCCAGCAGGGTGAGGATCGTCGACAGGACGACGGTGCCGATCACGACCCGCGCCTGGATCGAGCGCCGCCACAGGCCGGTGATCTGCCGGAACGGAGTGGACGCCAGGTGAGCAGCGGACCGCAGGCCGGGAGCGAGCCGCGCCAACGGACTCACGGCTGCTCCTGGTCGGCCTGACACGGGCTGACTCCTTCGAATCCGTGCGGGCCCGGGCCGGCTACCGCGTGCCGACAGGGTCGCCGGCCTTGTATCCAACGCCCCGCACGGTCATCACGATCTGCGGGTTCTCCGGGTCGATCTCGACCTTGGAGCGCAGCCGCTGGACATGCACGTTGACCAACCGGGTGTCGGCCGCATGACGGTAGCCCCAGACCTGCTCCAGGAGGACCTCCCGGGTGAAGACCTGCCACGGCTTGCGGGCGAGGCAGACCAAGAGGTCGAACTCCAACGGCGTCAACGACAGCGGCTCGTCCTGGCGCTTGACCGTGTGGCCGGCGACGTCGATGACCAGGTCTCCGATCGCGAGAGCCTCGGGAGCGGACTCCTCGAACTTGCGCAGTCGGGCGCGCAGGCGCGCCACCAGCTCCTTCGGCTTGAACGGCTTGACGACATAGTCGTCCGCTCCGGACTCCAGCCCGACGACGATGTCGACCGTGTCGCTCTTGGCCGTGAGCATGATGATGGGGACCCCCGACTCGTGCCGGATCTCGCGACAGACGTCGACGCCGTCCTTGCCGGGGAGCATCAGGTCGAGCAGTACGACATCCGGCTTGAACTCACGGACGACCGCGAGCGCGCGGTCGCCGGAGGAGCACACGCGAGGCTCGAAACCCTCGTTGCGCAGCACGATGGTGAGCATCTCGGCCAGCGACGAGTCGTCGTCGACCACCAGGATCTTGCCGCGGTGGGCCCGAACGGACTCGACCGCGTTGGCTGAACCTGCATTCACGGTGCTACCTCGTCTTCCGGTCTCGCTTGTACTGCGTGCGGCGCCGATCGCTGTGACACGTCACCACACCCTAGGAAAAGGGTACGTCGCAGCGAGACCGACGCCGCGCAGGCTGACCTACCCGCCCCGCAGGTCGGGATGGTCAGCACGATGTCACGGGACGGTCAGTAGCGGTAGTGGTCCGACTTGAAGGGACCCTCGACGGAGACACCGAGGTACTTCGCCTGCTCGGCCGTGAGGGTCGTGAGGGAGACCCCCAGTGCCGCCAGGTGGAGCCGAGCCACTTCCTCGTCCAGGTGCTTGGGCAGCACGTAGACGTCGGTGGCGTACTCGTCGGTCTTGGTGAAGAGCTCGATCTGCGCCAGCACCTGGTTGGTGAACGAGTTGGACATGACGAACGACGGGTGACCCGTCGCGTTGCCCAGGTTCATCAGCCGGCCCTCGCTCAGCACGATGATGGTGTTGCCGTCGGGGAAGGTCCACAGGTCGACCTGCGGCTTGACGGTCTTGCGCTCGATTCCCGAGTAGGACTCCAGCCCGGCCATGTCGATCTCGTTGTCGAAGTGGCCGATGTTGGCCAGGATCGCCTGGTGCTTCAGGCGCGACATCTGCTCGACCGTCACGACCTTGTAGCAGCCGGTCGCCGTGACCACGATGTCGGCGGTCTCGATGACCTCGTCGAGCGTGGCGACCTGGTAGCCGTCCATGGCCGCCTGGAGGGCACAGATGGGGTCGACCTCGGTGATGATGACCCGAGCACCCTGACCACGCAGCGACTCGGCGCAGCCCTTGCCGACGTCGCCGTAGCCGCAGACCACCACGACCTTGCCACCGATCAGCACGTCGGTCGCGCGGTTGATCCCGTCGATCAAGGAGTGCCGACAGCCGTACTTGTTGTCGAACTTCGACTTGGTCACCGAGTCGTTGACGTTGATCGCCGGGAAGAGCAGGGCGCCGTCGCGGTGACGCTCGTAGAGGCGGTGCACCCCGGTGGTGGTCTCCTCGGTGACGCCCTTGATGCCATTGGCGACGGACGTCCACTTGGTCGGCGTCTCGGCCAGCGTGCGGGTGAGGACCTTGAGGATCTCGCCGAGCTCGGCGTTGTCGGTGGACTCCGGAGCCGGAACCGCACCCTCCTTCTCGTACTCCACACCGAGGTGGACGAGCAGAGTGGCGTCACCCCCGTCGTCGAGAATCATGTTGGGTCCTGCGCCGATGCTGTCGCTGCCGCCCGGCCACGTCAGGATCTGCTCGGTGCACCACCAGTACTCCGCCAGGCTCTCGCCCTTCCACGCGAAGACCGGGACACCTTGCGGGCTGTCCGGGGTACCATCCGGGCCGAGCACGACTGCGGCAGCCGCGTGGTCCTGGGTGGAGAAGATGTTGCAGCTGGCCCAGCGCACCTCGGCTCCGAGGGCGGTCAGCGTCTCGATGAGCACGGCAGTCTGCACAGTCATGTGCAGGGAGCCGGCAATGCGCGCGCCGGTGAGGGGTTTGGTCTGGCCGAAGCGCTCGCGCATCGCCATGAGCCCAGGCATCTCGTGCTCGGCGAGCGTGATCTCGGTGCGGCCGAAGTCGGCCAGTGTCAGGTCAGCAACCTTGAAGTCCATGACGCAAGGATAAGGCCTGGGTGTCGCTCCGCTGACCGCGGAGTCGGTTCGAATGCTAGTACTTGATGTCCGGCTCGATGAAGATGTACGTGGCTTCGGGTACCGCGTCCCGGATCCTCACCTCGGCATCGTTGATCGCATCGGTGATCACCCGGGCGCTGTCGGTCGGGGTGACCGAGATCTTGCAGGCGACGAGGATGCTCTCCGGACCGATGTGCATGGTCCGCAGGCTCAGCACCTCGAGCACGGCCGGCGAGCCGAGAACACTGCGCGCGATCAGGTCCCGGTCGGCGACCTCGGCCGCTTCACCGAGCAGCAGGCTCTTGGTCTCGATGGCGAGCGCGATCGCCACCGTCACCAGGAGCACCCCGATCGCCGCGGTACCAAGGACGTCCCAGTAGCCGTTGTCGGTGAGCAGCGTCAGCCCTACCCCGAACAGCGCGAAGACGAGGCCGAGCAACGCTGCGAAGTCTTCGAGCAGCACGACCGGGAGCTCCGGCGCCTTGGCCGTCCGGATGAACGAGTACCAGCTCTGTCCTCCACGGACCTTGTTCGACTCGCGGATGGCGGTGCGGAACGACAGCCCTTCCATCACGATCGCTGCACACAGGACGACGATCGCCACCCACCAGAAGTCACTGGTGAGCAGCTCGCTCTCCTTCCCCTGATGGACCTCGTGGTACTTGTGGTAGGCCTCGTAGAGGGCGAACAGGCCACCCACGGTGAACAGGACGATCGAGACGATGAACGCATACACGTAGCGTTCGCGCCCGAACCCGAACGGGTGGTTCTCCGTCGGCGCCCGTCGCGCTCGGCGCGACCCGACGAGGAGCAGCGCCTGGTTGCCCGCGTCCGCGATGGAGTGGATCGACTCCGCCAACATCGACGACGCCCCGGTGAGGGCCCAGGCGAGCAGCTTGGTCGCGGCGATACCGAGGTTGGCGAGCAGGGCCGCGATGATCGCCTTCGGTGAACCTTCGGTGCTCATCGAGGCTCACCCACGACCGAGGCCGATGCCGAGATAGGTGGCGGCGTACATGCCCGTCGTGAGAAGCGCTGCGTAGCGCGCGGTCTCCGGGCCTTCGGTGGCGGCAATGGTCTTGCTCCTGATGTCGTGGGCGTTGGCCGCCGCGAGCAGCCGGCCACGGTGTTCACGCACCGAGGCCTCCTGGGTGCCGTCGTCAAGCAGCAACAGACCGGGTCGGCTGGTGCTGACGGCGGTCTGGTCGTCGAACGGGTCGGCGAAAAGGTCACGCGAGCGGGTTGCCTCGAGCACCGGAAGCAGATGGCTCGTGTCGGCCGCGAGCGCGGGACGGCCCGTCGTGCGCCGAAAGGCCTCGGCCACGCGCCGGGCCGCCCGGGCAGCGAGCACGGACCCGCCCCACACGAGTGGGGCCGCGTCGGCGAGCGCGAGCGCGATGTCCTTGGCCGGGTTGTTGGCGATGTCGTGATGCGGCGAGCAGGCCACGGCGACCTGGTCGAGCGCGCGAGCGACGTCGTCGGCGTCGAGCTCGGGACCGATGCCGATCGCGTGCAGAGCCTGCAGCATGACGACGGCGACCGCCAGCGTGTCCTCGGTCTGGGTCGGCAGCACGCGGCTGTGCCGACCTTCTGCGTGCTCCGCCAGCACCGAGTGTGGAGGACAGGCCGTCACCAGCGAGCAGCCACGGCGAACCGCCTCACGGACGGCGGAGGCCGTCTCGGCGTCGCCGCCTTCCGGAGCGAGCACGATCACCAGGTCGAGCGTCCCCGCCCAGCCCGGTAGTCCGGCGCCGGGCCAGGCCACGAACGGGACGGGGCACCACGGCTCGAGCACCGCCCGCAACAACCTCGCATCGGAACCTGCGGCGACGATCGCTCGCGGCGGGCCGTCCCGGTCGAGCGTGGCGATCGCGGACGCGGCGGCGTCGGCCTCCACCCGGACCCGGGCGCCGGCGCCGGCCAGCCAGCGCAGCCGCTGGTCGGCAGCCGCCAGCGCCTCCTCGTCGTCGAGGCGAGCGTCATCGAAGACCTCGGTCACGAGCTCAGCCGGCTCCGCCACCGTCCGGGGCGCCCGCTGCCGCCGCCGGATCTTCGTCACGTCGGGCTTCCTCGACCAGCATTACCGGAATGTCGTCCCGAACCGGGTAGATCAAGCCACAACCGGTGCAGATCAGCTCCTCGTTCACGTCATCGACGCGCAGGGCTCCCTTGCAGTCCGGGCAGACCAGGATGTCGAGCAGGACGGGGTCCAGCTTCACGCGTTTCTCCTCTGGGTGTGGATCTGTACATGGACGTCATCACGGCGCCTGCATGGCGGCGAGCACCGCGTCGCGCACGGTCGCCATCTCCGCAGCAGTGCCGCCCTCGACATTCAACCGCAACACGGGCTCGGTGTTCGACGGACGCACGTTGAACCACCAGGCGTCGGTGGTCACGGTCAGCCCGTCCAGCCGGTCCAGCTTGGCGCCATCGGTGCCGAAGCTCACGGCGACCCGCTCCATCACGGCGGCGGGATCGTCGGACTCGACGTTGATCTCGCCGGACGATGCATAGGGGTCGAGGCCCCCGACCAGCTCGGAGACGGTCGCGTCCCCGCCCGCCACCTCGGCCAGCAGGTGCAGAGCCGCCAGCATTCCGGAGTCGGCGAACCAGAAGTCCCGGAAGTAGAAGTGGCCCGAGTGCTCGCCCCCGAACACGGCCCCGGTCTCCGCCATGGTGGCCTTGATCAGCGAATGGCCCACCCGGGTCCGGACCGGTACTCCCCCGTGCGCGGCGATGATCTCGGGCACCGCTCGGCTGGTGATGAGGTTGTGGATGATGTGCGCACCCGGTGAGACCGCGAGCTCACGCATCGCGATCAGGGCTGTCAGCGCGGACGGCGAGACCAGCTCGCCGTTCTCGTCGACGGCGAAGCAGCGATCGGCATCTCCGTCGAAGGCGAGCCCGAGATCTGCCTGCTGCTCGACGACGACGTGCTGCAGATCGACCAGGGTGGTGGGGTCGAGCGGGTTCGCCTCGTGATGTGGGAACGTGCCGTCGAGCTCGAAGTAGAGCGCCACGAGGTCGAGGTCGAGCGGGCCGAGCACTGCCGGCACCGTGTGGCCGGCCATGCCGTTGCCTGCATCGACGACGACACGGAGCCGTCGGCCGGTCATGGGAACGAGGTCGTGCAGGTGCGCGGCGTACGACGCGAGCAGGTCGCGGTGCTCGGCCGCGCCCCTTCCGGACCTCCGCGACGTCGGGACCTCGCCCGACTCGATCCGCCGCCGGATCGCGCCCAGGCCGGTCGCGTCGGAGAGCGCCACCGCCCCGGCGCGACAGAGCTTGATCCCGTTGTACGCCGCCGGGTTGTGCGAGGCGGTGATCATGGCAGCGGGCAGGCCCAACCGGCCCGAGGCGAAGTAGAGCTGGTCGGTCGAAGCAAGGCCGATGTGGACCACGTCGATGCCCGTGTCCTGCACGCCCGCTCCGAACGCAGCCGCCAGACCTGGCGAGCTGGCCCGCATGTCGTGCCCGACCACCACCGCGGGGTCGTGGTCGACGACCACCTCCGCAGCGAAGGCGGAGCCGATCGCACGCGCCGTGCCCTCGTCGAGCTGCGACGGGACGAGACCTCGGACGTCATACGCCTTGAAGATCGCCGCCAGGTCTGCCACGGGGTCATCTTTGCAGAATGGGTCAGGGATCGATCTCGCTCGGGTCGCGCCCCAGCAGCTCGGCGATGTGTTCGATCAGGATCTCGTTGACGAGGGCTGTGCGCTCGGCCTGGGTGGCCGCCCGCAGCTCGACCGGGCGACGAAAGACCACGATGCGTGCCGGCTGCCCGGACAGCGCCGCCACATAGGAGCCGAAAGGGACCGGCTCGTCACCCCAGTCGTCGGGGATCTGGGGTACGTCCTCGGTGCCGAACTCGACCTCGTCGAGCTCACTCTCCCACCGCTGCGCCAGCCGTTCGACCAACGAGAGCACCAGCTCGTCGAACGCCTCGCGGCGACTGGGCCGGGCCTCCGGACCCGACTGGCTGAGCGGCCCGGGTAGCACCAGCGGGCCACGCGGGCCGCGGCCGTGGCGGTCGCGGCTGGATCCACCCCGCTTGGATGTTGCCACGGGGATCGGCCGGGACGCCGGTTGCCTCTTCACGGCACCACCGTACTGATGCCCCGCGATCGCTCGGTTCTGCCACGGCTTGTGGCGCGACGTCAGGGACACGGCACGGACGAGCCGCCCCAATGCCGGTCAGACCGGGCGCTGGGCGGTAGCGTCAGCCCGTGAGTCGTCGACGTGTGTGCTCCCGCAACGCCTGCGGCGCGACCGCGATCGCCACGTTGACGTACGTGTACTCCGACCAGACCGCCGTCCTCGGTCCGCTGGCGACGTTCGCCGAGCCGCATGCCTACGACCTCTGTGACTTCCACTCCGAGCGGCTCAGCGCGCCGCGCGGCTGGGAGGTCATCCGGCTGGCCCCGGACCCGGCCGCCGCGGGACCGTCCGAGGACGACTTGTTGGCGCTGGCTGACGCCGTGCGCGAGGCGGCACGGCCGCGCACGGTCGAGGAGCCGGTCGGCGAGGCCGTCGAGGTCGGCCGTCGCGGCCACCTCAGGGTGCTCCGCTCGACGGACGCCTGACCGACGCGGCGTCGCGCCCACCGGGGTCAGTCGCCAGGACCTGGCCGAACCGCCGGTCGCGTGATCGTCCACACGCCGGACACCAGCGGGATCGCCGACTGCCCCTGGCGGCTCTGGTAAGTCGCTTGTCCCTGGACCGCTGTTCCGTCGCTCACGCTCACCACGAGGTACGCCGCCCGCGGCGGCACCGGACCCGGCCACGCCCGTGTCGTGCCAGACTTGATCGGCACCCGGGCCGGCTCGCCGATCTCGGCACCCTGGGCGTCGTAGGCCTGGACCTGGACGACGCCACCGCCATCCTCGAGGGTGGCGAACGCCAACGTGACCTCCAGCCCGTCGAAGAGTGGTACGACCGCCGGCTCGACCAACGGTGCGCTGTCGGACGACGCGCTGAAGTCGACGGGCGCCGCGGTGCTTTCGCTGACCAGCGCGGCGGTGATGTCGCCGTCTGTCGTCACGTGTAGCGCCACCCCGACCGAGCCGGTGGTCGCACTGACGTCCTTGACGACGGTGTGACCCGGTTTGATCGGCACGTCCGAGAGTCCCTTGGGGGTGAACGGACCGCTCACGTCGAGCACCTCGGCCGTCACCAGGAGGCGCCGGCCGGTGGTGTTGGTGAGCACCAGGCGTTGATCGCCTGCCCCACTGTCGCCAGGGTTGACGAGAACGTCTCCGGACGGTGACTGGGACGCGGCGAGCCACTCGTAGCCACCAGGGGTGGCACCGACCAGACGCGACACACCCACCGCCGCCGCCACCCGGCCACGAGTAGCACGGACCTCCAGCGTCACGGCGTCGAGCCCCGGAGCGTACCGGGCCAGGTCCAGGGACGTGCGTGACTGCGGCGCGACCGGGATCCCGCGTGCACCGGCCGTTTTCACGAGCCCCTTCGGTCCGTAGAACACGAGGTCGACGACGGCAACGGCTGGGCTCGGGTTGGACAGCACCAGCTGGGCCGTCGATCCGACGTTGGTGTCGATCCCGGTGAACCACCAGCTGTCCGCCGACGGGGCACAGGCGGCGACAGCCGTCCCCGAGGTCTGGGACCCGGTCCGCACGACGTGCTGAACAGCGAACGCACCCGGGGCAAGGCCTCCGGTGGCGGTGACGGCGACGGCAGAACGACCAGCAGCGGCCATCCGGGTGGTGACCGGCACCCCCACCTGGTCACCGGTCGCAATCGGCGTCCGGCTCTCGGCCGACAGCGGTGCGACCGCGATGGATCCCGGTACCGGTGCGGTCGCTGGACCCGCTGGGGACAGCGCGAACACGTCTGTTCGCGTCCCCGGGCTCTGGGTTTCCGGACAGCTGAGCTGCGCTGTTGCGGCAGGCACGACCGACGGGGTGCGGTCGATGGTGTCGAGGGAACCGGACCCCGCCGCCGTCAGCGCGATGGCCGCGATGGAGACCGCGACCGCGCCGCCGGCGGCGATCGCAGTGAGGCGACCGGTCGGGATCATGCGGCCCCCTCTGCCCGGCGCTGACCCGGCTCGACGGCGTCATCCGGTTCACCGGGCTCACGGGCGGGTCCCCGCTGGAGCGCAGGCGCCGCCAGCACGATCGCGGTGAGCACCAGCAGCAGCTGCAGGGCGACCCACCAGCCGCGGTGCCCGCCCGGTTCGACGGCGGCCGCCACGTCACGACCGGGAGCCTCCACCTGCCAACCCAGGAGCCGACGGGCACTCGTGGACGGTGTCAGTCCGGCGGCACCGTCGAGCTGGGCTACCTGGTCGGTGTCGAACGGTGCCGGCAGCACGACGTACGCGATGCCCAGCTCGGCGAGCCGGTTGACCTCAGATTCCGAGGCCTCCGACAAGAGCTTGGTCAACAGTCCGGTGAACGCCCGGCCGGGCGCCTGCACCACGCTGTCGTCGCCGAGCCGCAGGCCGTCTCCGGCGTAGACCATATAGGTGTCAGAGCTCGCTCCAGCCCCGTCGGGCGGCGTGGCAGCGTGGATGACCAGGACGCGCTGATCGCTGGCCTGGATCGCCGCCGACATGTACGCCGGAACGGGCACGGCCTGGGCGCGTGTCAGGTCGCCCTGAGGCGCGGCAACGACCCACCACGCAAGCCCGATCAGCGGGCCGATGAGGGCGATCGCCGCGGTGACCGCAGCGAGCGGCTGTCGCCACCCGAAGTGACCGGCCTCGATGAAGCGGCTGACGCCGTCGGCGGCGAGACCGACGGCCACGACGGCTGCGGCCTGGGCGACGGCGACGGGGAGACCGACCCAGACGAACGCCTGGTCCTGGGTTCCCGGGATCGTGATCACCGTCGTTGCCATGACCGCCGTGGTGAGCAGACCGAGCGCCACCACGGCCCAGGCCGCCGCGATGGCGCCCCGCCGGTCCGTCCGCAGCAGAGCCGCAACCGACGCCAGGACCAGTCCCAATGACAACCACCATGGTGCTGCTCCGGCGGCGGCGATCCGACCCCACGGCAGCAGCCAGGCGTGGTTGGCAACCGATGCGGTCCCGGGGTCGATCCGTCCTGCTTCGGTCAGGAACAGGGAAGGTGACGTCAGCAACCGGGCCGACCAGGGCAGCAACAGCACGGCGGGTAGGGCGACCGCGACGATCGGTCGGGACAGCACGTCAGGACGTCGTTCTCCGTACGCCGCCAGGAGACCGACACCCGCTAGCGCCACCGCAAAAGCCATCGGCCAACCGATCGGCGCGAAGGCGACGATGACCGACAGGACCAGCCCGACCGCGAACACGGGTCGCCACTCGGTCGGCCCTTCCCGAGATGCGGTGGACACCAACGGAATGGACAACCGGAACAGCCAGGGCAACACGATCAGCGCCACCGTGGTGCCGAGGTGACCCGACGTGACCACCCCGGACAGCGCGGGGATCAGGGCATAGCTGAGGCTCATCCAGATCCGGACCGCCAGGCTGTCGATCAGCTGCCGCGCTGCGACGTAGGCACCGATCGCCGACAGCGGCACCGCAAGCACCAGGATCAGCTGGACGAGCAACCATGACTTGCCGAGCACGACCGCCGACACCAGCCCCAGCACGGCCAGGTAGGGCGACGGGGTCGCACCGGACCCCAGTCCGACCTGGTGCCACGACTCGGTGTACGTCTGCCACCACGCCGAGCTAGAGGCAGGAGCCGGGAGCAGGGCGCCGCCCTGGAGCCAACCGCCGCCCCACAGGTGCCGACTGGCGATGGCCGCCGCCACGGTGAGCACCACCGTCAGCGCGAGGATCGGATGCCCGAGCGCCCACGTCACTGGCCCCGGCCCGGTCGGTAGGTTGACGGCTTCGTCGGGGACAGGACCCGTCTCGAGCCCCTGCACCCCGGCCGTCCCGCTGCGGCGTCGGCGGGCGGCCGCTGCCACCTGGGCGGCGGTGTCGCGCAGCGTGTCGGCGAAGCGGCTCAGCATCGAGTCGAGACCGTTGAGGTACGGCGTCCACCAGGCCGGCAACAGTGTCCGGACCTTGCTGTGCGGCGCGTCGGACGTCGCGCGTCGTCGGGACCGGGCGCGTAGCAGCGGACCCGGCCGACCCAGCACGCTGACCATGGCCAACAGCTCGTCGCCCGCAGCCCGGGGAAGCTTGCCGGCGAGATAGAACAGAGCCCGCAGGATCGACCCGAGAAAGAGCCGCACGTACTGGAACGGGAAAGCCAGCCCCCGACAGTTCGCGAGCAGTGCGAACAGCGCGGCCTGCCTGTCAGCGCGATGTGGACTGTTGGGGAGACTGTCGAGATCGTCGAGCGACCGGACACCCCTGGCCCCGGCCTCGGCGTGGAAGACGACGGCAGCGGGCACGAACACCACGCGGCCACCGCTCTTGGCCACCCGCCATCCGAAGTCGAGGTCGTCGCGGAACAGGGGCAGCTCGTTGTCGAATCCGCCGAGGGCCTCCCACGTCCGTCGGCGTACGAGCATCCCGGCGCTGCTGACGGAGAGGACGTCGTGCTGTCGGTCGTGCTGGCCTTGGTCGTGCTCCCCCAGCTCGACTCCGGTCTCGCGATGACCCGTGCCGGTGATGGTGACGCCCACCTCGAGCAGACGCTGGGCTCTCGGCCAGGCCCTGACCCGGCCGCCGACCACGCTGATGGACGGATCGCCCGCGCCGACCTCGAGCAGCTCCTCGAGGGCATCGGCGGCGGGTGCGCAGTCGTCGTGCAGGAGCCAGAGCCAGCCGTCGGGGTCGGCCACCGGCGCGGTGAGGTCGACGGCCACCTGGACCGCGGCACCGAAGCCGAGATTGCGGTCGACGGTGTGAACCACCGTGGGCCCGAGCGTCTCGTCGAGGTAGACCGCCGTGTCGTCGGTCGAGCCGGTGTCGATCGCGACCAGCTGGTCGGGGAACCGGGTACTGACTTCCAACGACGACATGAGCTTCGGCAACCAGCGGTGACCGTTGTGCGCCACGATCACCGCAGTGACGTGACCCGTTCGGCCGGGCGCAGCCGCCGCAGACCCCGCGGACTGCGCAGGCTCGACAGGCCCAGCAGCGTGGTGAGAAGTCATGTCTGAGGGGAAAGCCTTGCACGGTTGAGGGGCGTGGACCAACGCTCGCTCCAGCGAGCCGGTCCTACCCTAGCGGCCCCGACGACAGGGCCGAGAAACGCGTCAGACAGCGCGCTTCTTGAGCTTGCGTCGCTCGCGCTCCGACAATCCACCCCAGATGCCGAAGCGCTCGTCGTTCATCAGTGCGTATTCGAGGCAGTCGCCGCGGACGTCGCACGAGAGGCATACCCGCTTGGCCTCCCGAGTCGAACCGCCCTTTTCAGGGAAGAAGGCCTCCGGGTCCGTCTGCGCGCACAGGGCGCGCTCTTGCCACATCAGTTCCTCGGCTCCGCCGTCGAGCAGTTCTAGTTCTCGCACGTCTTTGCCTCCTCGACCCTTGGTGTCTTACCGGATGACGGCCGCTCCCGCGATGAACGACACGTGTGAAATTACATGCCCGTGACTACCGTCCCGTCAAGCGGGATGGCGAAATTGGGCCGCGACACGCCGCAGAAGGCCTTGCAAATGGGCCGAACGGGCCATCCCACCTGCCCCGGAAGCGGACCGCGCCGGCAGATCTTCTCCTCGCGGTACTCCGCCTGATCCGTCCGTTTCCCACCCATTGGTCAGGACCCGGGTTGTTGCCACCACCCCTGTTGCGAGGGGCGGGGGTCGTCGCCGGGGTCCGCCTCAGCGTCGGTGCCGCCAGGCTCGACCTCGTCGCCGGGACCTGCGTGCTCGGAATCACCGGATTGCCAGACCTGGGTCTCGTCGCCGGACGTCGGTTCGTTCGCCGGGACGGGGGTGGACAACTCCTCCCAGCTCGACGCCGGCTGACCCTGCGGGGTGTCCTCGGGTTGGGCCTGCTCTCCCCACGACTCGGCCGCCGGGGTCCCCCACGAGCCGGCGGACGCATCCGCCTGTCCCCACGTCGACGGTTCCGCCGGCTGACCCGGCTGACCCGGCTGACCCTGTGGCTGACCTGGCTGCCCCTGCGGCTGACCCCAGCTCTGCTGCGCCTGGTCGTAGCCACCCGACTGCCCCTGCGGCTGACCCCAGCTCTGCTGCGCCTGGTCGTAGCCACCCTGCTGAGCCTGCTGGCTCCAACCGGACTGCTGGCCCCACCCGGCCGGAGGAGCCTGGTCATAGCCGGCGGGCTGCTGGCCCCAGCCCTGTTGCTGCGCGGCCTGGGCCTGGTCGTAGCCACCTGGCTGACCCCACCCAGGCGGCTGCTGACCCCATTGCTGCTGCTGCTGCGCTCGGACTGGCTTGGGAAACGTCTGGAAGGCGGTGAACGAGTAGAACGTCACCAAACCCAGGAAGCCGAGCTGGGCCAGACCCAGGAACACTCCGACGACCTTGCCGGCGCCGACGACACCGTTGAAGACGCTGAGACCCGAGCTCTCGGCGCCGAACGCCGCCAGCCAGCAGATGACGCCGAACACGAGTGACAGTGCGCCGAGCCCGAGCGCGGTCAGGACCACGCTGCGGGCGTTCCTGCTGTTCTCACCGAAGCCGGTCACGAGCGCCACCGCGCCGAAGAGGGCGATCACCAGCACGGGATGAGTGAAGAGGTACCCGAACAGGGATGCCTTGTCGGCGAAGCCGGCACCGCCGAGGTCGGTCCCGCTCTTGAAGAGCAAGGACAACGCGCTGATGAAGTAGAGGGCAGCGACGCCCAACAAACCGAAGGCGAACATCTCCCGATGCCGCTTGGTCGCTTCGATGACCACGGGTACCTCCTGGATGAGATGTCGAGTGCCGAGTGTCTGTCTGCTACTGGTGTCTGCTGCGGGTGTCTGCTGCCGGTGTCTGCTGACTGCCGCCGGGCTCGGATGGCGACGACCGGATGTGGACAACGACGACAAGCCTGCCACACCTTCGGGCCCGCGGCTGTCCAGGCATCGTCGGCCGGCTTTCGGCGCTCGTTACCCTGCCATCATGCGACTAACTGTGCTCTCCGGCGGCATCGGGGGCGCCCGCTTCCTGTCGGGCCTGCTCGACTCGCTTCCGGGTGAGCCGGGTGACCACCCGATCACGGTCATCGGCAACACCGCCGATGACATCTGGATGTTCGGTCTCAAGATCTGCCCTGACCTCGACACGGTGATGTACACGCTCGGCAACGGGATCGACCGCGAGCGCGGCTGGGGGCGACAGCACGAGACCTGGAACGCGAAGTCGGAGCTGGCGGCCTACGGCGTCGAACCCACCTGGTTCGGTCTGGGTGACCGCGACCTGGCCACCCACATCGTGCGGAGCCAGATGCTCGGCGCGGGGTACTCGCTCTCAGAGGTCACAGCCGCGCTGTGCGCGCGTTGGCAACCCGGCGTCACGTTGCTGCCGATGAGTGACGACCGCATCGAGACCCACGTCGTCATCGACGCGGACCCGGCCGACCCGGAGGCCCAGCACGGACGCAAGGCCGTGCACTTCCAGGAGTACTGGGTCCGACTGCATGCCCCCGCGGCGTACGCCGTGATCCCGGTCGGCGCCGAAGTCTCGACGCCGGCGCCAGGCGTCCTCGAGGCGATCCAGGACGCCGACGTCGTGATCCTGCCACCCTCGAACCCCGTGGTCTCGGTCGGCACGATCCTGGCGGTGCCTGGCATCGCCGACGCGGTGCGGGCCACCCCGGCTCCCGTCGTGGGGGTGAGCCCCATCATCGGCGGGGCGCCGGTGCGTGGGATGGCGGACAAGCTGCTGCCGGTCATCGGCGTCGAGGTGACCGCGCGCGCCGTCGGCGAACACTACGGCGCACGCAGGCACGGTGGCCTGCTGGACGGTTGGCTCGTCGACGAGGCAGATGCTGCCGACGTGCCGGACCTCGAGCAGACCGGGCTCCGCGTGGCCGCCCGACCGCTGTACATGAGCGACCCGGAGGCGACGCGGACGCTGGCCCGGGACACCTTGGCGCTCGCGATGCCCGAGTATGTCGCGTGACGCCGTCCAGCGCACCGGCTGACCCGACCCACGGGACAGCCGGCGACACGAGGGTCGAGATCATCGGGCTCGGGTGGCCCGACGTGCATGCCGGCGACGACCTCGCGGGGCTGCTGCTGGCCTCGCTGGGGACACCCGGCCTGGCGGACGGCGACATCGTCGCCATCACCAGCAAGGTCGTGAGCAAGGCAGAGGGCTGCTTCGTCGACGGCGATCGACGCGAGGCCGTGGCGCGGGAGAGTGTGCGCGTCGTGGCACGCCGGGGCGACTCCGTCATCGCCGAGACCCGGCACGGGCTGGTCATGGCCGCCGCGGGCGTCGACGCGTCGAACACCGAACCCGGCACGGCCCTCCTGCTGCCGTCCGATCCGGATGCTTCGGCGCGCCGGCTCCGCTCCGCCGTCCTTGAGCGGACCGGTCACAACATCGGCGTCGTGATCACCGACACAGCCGGACGTGCATGGCGTAACGGGCAGGTCGACCTGGCGGTGGGCTGCGCCGGCGTGCGCGCCCTCGTCGACCTGTCGGGCACCACTGATCCGTATGGCAACGTGCTGCTGGTCACCGCCCCGGCCACCGCCGACGAGATCGCCTCGGCGGCTGACCTGGTGAAGGGGAAGACCAGCGCGCGACCCGCCGCAGTCCTGCGCGGGCTCGGCGCCCTCGTGCTGCCCCCGCACGAGCACGGAGCCGGCGCGGACGAGCTCGTAAGGCCCAGCGAGCTGGACCTCTTCGGGCTGGGCACTCGCGAGGCGGCCATCGCGGCAGCCTTGCGCAACGATCCGGTCGCGCTTGCCCACTTCCCGCCCACGATGCCCGTTGACGCGCCACCCTTCGACGAGGTCGTCAGCGAGGACTCCCAGGTACGGGTCAGCGTGACCTCAACGAACGACCCGGGGCCTTGGATCGCTGAGATCCAGGTGCGCGAGGACGCGGCCCCGCAGGCCTGGCTGCACGCCGGTCGCCTGTGGGAGCGCTACCTCGTCATCGCGGCCGCACACCGGTTGCTGGTCGAGCCTGCCGGCACGGCTGCACCGACGCCTTCAGCGCCGACGCGTGGTCACGGCTGGCGCTCCCTGGTCAGGATTCACTGGAACGTTGCCTAGACTGACCCGACGTCGTCGGCACCGAGAGGCCATTCCACCCGTGAGCAAACCGAACAAAAGCCGCGATCGTCGCGAGATCCTCGAGCAGAAGCGCAAGCAGGCGCGCTCCGCTGAACGCCGGCGCACCCTGGTGGTCGTCGCCGTGTGCGTCGCCGTCGCGCTCGTGATCACCGGGGCAGCGATCTTCACGGTGGTGAAGAACAACCGCGAGCAGAGCCGGCTCGCCAAGCTGGACCTGACCAAGATAGGCGCAGCTGCCCAAGCAGCGGGCTGCGGATCGATCGAGGAGTCGGACGCCAGCGGACAGGGCCAGCACACGGACCAGCCGGTCACCTACGCCTTGAACCCACCGCCGTTCGGGCCGCACAACCCCGTTGCCGACCAGGCGGGCCAGCACTTCTACACCGCCGATGACCGCCCGGCCGTCGAGATCCTGGTCCACAACGAGGAGCATGGCTGGACGATCGTCTGGTACGACGAGAAGTTGGCCGGCGACGGCAGTCAGCTGAAGTTGCTGAAAGCCACGGCGGCGAAGTTCGACGCCTTCGGCAACGACCCCCGATACAACGTGATCTTCGCGCCGTGGACCGCGGACGACGGCGGCGGTCAGGCCATCCCCGGCGGGAAGCACATCGCGTTCACCCACTGGTCGATCCACCAGCCGACCTACGATGCGCAGACGTTCAAGGCCGACCCGTCGTGGGGCGAGAGCCAGTACTGCACCTCCTTCTCCGGGGCGGCACTGGACAGCTTCATGAAGAAGTACCCCTACGACGACGCGCCCGAAGGGTACCTCTGGCACCGTTAACGGTCCGCGGCCAGAGAGAATCGCCTTTCATGAGGCTGTTGCTCGCCACCTTTGCCATGGGTGTCCTGTCTGCAGTCGTCCCGTTGATCAACATGGAGGCGTACATCGCCGGCATCGCGGCGTTGATCGGCGACATCAACATCTGGCTGGTGGCCCTGGTAGCCGGGACGGGCCAGGCGGTCGGCAAGATCCCCTGGTACGAAGTGAGCCGACGGTCGATGGACTGGTCCTACATCCGGCGCAAGATGGAAAACCCCGACTGGGCACGTCGGTACGAGCGGATCAGGACGACGACCGACCAGCGCCCCTGGATCGGGATGACTTTGTTGTTCACCTCCTCCTTGATCGCGATCCCACCGCTGGCCATCACAGCCGTGCTGGCGGGGCAGTTGCGCTTCAACCGGCTGGCCTTTCACGCCACGATCATCGTCGGACGTACGTTGCAGTTCGCCGCTCTCCTCGGCGGCGTCGCCTGGCTGATGCACCGCTGACGCAGCCCTCACACGTCCGCTGAGAACCGCACACCCCCGGCCGGGATCACGACGTCGCTCCACACCCGGGCTCCCTCGAGCAGCTCGCAGCCGGCACCGATGTCGGCGCGATCACCCAGCGCGACACCGCGCAGCACCGTGCCGGCGCCGACTCGGGAGCCACGACCGAGAACGCTGGCATGGACCTCAGCCCCGGTTTCGATGACGGCGTCCTCGCAGACCACCGAACCATCCACGACGGCCCCTGCCGCGAGGGCGACGCGGGGGCCGATGGCCGAGCCGCCCGACACCGTCACGCCGGCGGGGACCTCCGTGGCAGGGTCGATCCACGCCTCCGCCGGGGGCGCCGTGAACGCCGGGCTGGACGCGACGCCCTGCACGATGTCGACCGAGCCCCGGCGCAGCGCCTCGGGGGTTCCGAGGTCGTGCCAGTACGACTGGTCGACGTACCCGGAGATGTGCCGACCTTCAGCGAGCAGCATCGGGAACGTCTCCCGCTCGACCGAGACGGCGCGCCCCGTCGGGATCAGCTCGATCATCGCCGGCTCGAAGAGATAGCAGCCCGCGTTGATCTGCGGCGAGACCGGGTCCGGCGCCTTCTCCAGGAACGCTGTCACCCGGTCCTCGTCATCGGTGGGGACGCAGCCGAACGGCCGCGCGTCCTCGACGGTCACCAGGTGCAGGGTGACATCGGCGCCGTGCCGATGATGGTGGGCGAGCTGCGCGTTCAGGTCATGCCCACTCAGCACGTCTCCGTTGAGGACCACGACCGGGTCGTCGTCCCCGCGCAGGGCGGCAGCCGCGTTGCGGATGGCGCCAGCGGTCCCGAGGAGCTCGGTCTCGGTCACGTACACCAGCTCAACGCCCCATGCTGCTCCGTCGCCGAGGAGAGGTTCGAACCGCTCGGCGTGGTAGCTGGTCGCCAGCACGACCCGCCGAACACCGGCTGCCGCGAGCTTGGCGATCTGGTGAGCCACGAACGGTATGCCGGCCACCGGCAGCAGATGTTTGGGGACGTGCTCGGTGAGCGGCCGCAGCCGGGTGCCGAGCCCACCCGCGACGATGACGGCTTCCACGGCGCTCATCCAACCATGCAGCGGGTTCGGGACGTCGCTACGCTCGGCGCGTGACGCACCCCTCCCCCCGTTCTTCCCCCGGCTCTCCCACCACGCTGGTCGCGTCTCTCGGCACGGTGCTCCGGGCAGACCCCGGCCGTCCGCTGGTCACGTTCTACGACGAGGCGACGGGCGAACGCGTCGAGCTGAGTGCGCTGACGTTCGACAACTGGGTGAGCAAGATCGCCAACCTGTTCGCCGACGAGCTCGGGCTCGAGCCACTCGACGGCTGCGCAGTCCGGCTGCCGACGCACTGGCTGGCTCCGGTCGTCGTGCTGGGTTGCTGGGCCGCCGGCCTGGTGCTCACCGACCCCGGCGAGGCCGCCGTGCAGGTCGTCGGACCCGCCGACCTCCCGCGGGTCGCCGAGGGCGAGGCGGCGGCGAGCGTGATGCTCGCCTGCTCGCTGCGCCCGCTCGGCGGCAGATTCACCGAGACGCTGCCGTCGGGGTGGCTCGACTTCGCCGTCGAGGTGCCGCCTCAGCCGGATGTCCTGCTCGATCCTCGGCCGCCCACCGCCGCCGAGCACGCGGTCTCCGCCGCCTTCACCGGTGGGGACCCGAGCAGCCACGAGGCCCTGCTTGCGGCCGGACGAGCCACCGCCGCTCGACTCGGACTCGAGCCGGGTGGACGGCTGGCCACCGACCTGTCGACCGCGGACCTGACCGGGCTCGTCACGTCGGTCGCCGCGCCCCTGTCCGTCGGCGGCTCGCTGGTCCTCATCGCCAACGCCGACCCGGATCAACGACAGCGGATCGGGGCGGCAGAGCGAGTGACCTGCGTCGCCTGGGCCGACTGAGGCCGTCGATAGGGTGACGCCCATGACTGTCTTGGTGACCGGCGGAGCCGGCTACATCGGTGCTCACGTCGTCCGGCTGCTGCGCGACCGCGGCGACGTCGTGGTCGTGGACGATCTGAGCACGGGCGCCGCTGAGCGCGTGGGAGATGTGCCGCTGGTCCAGGTGGACATCGCCGAGAACCAGGCCGTCGACAAGCTCGGTGCGCTCATCCAGGAGTACGCCATCGACGCCGTCGTCCACATCGCGGCCAAGAAGCAGGTCGGCGAGTCTGCGGAGCGGCCGGCCTACTACTACAACCAGAACGTCGGCGGCCTCGCCAACCTGCTCCTCGCGATGGAGGCCACCGGGGTCGACCGGCTCATGTTCTCGTCATCAGCCGCCACCTACGGCCTGCCGGACGTTCCACCGGGACAGCACCTCACCGAAGACACCCCAGCCAACCCCATCAGCCCCTACGGCCGCACCAAGCTGATCTGCGAATGGATGTGCGCCGACGCTGCTGCCGCGTGGGGTCTGCGCTGGGCCGGACTCCGTTACTTCAACGTAGCCGGCGCGGGCTGGTCCGACTTGGGCGACCCGGAGGCGCTCAACCTCATCCCGATCGTTCTCAAGGCCGTCACCAACGGGCGCCAACCGCAGATCTTCGGCGACGACTACGACACTCCGGACGGCACCTGTATCCGTGACTACGTCCACATCCTCGACCTTGCCCAGGCCCACGTCGACACCCTCGACTACCTGTCCCGCGACGAGCGCCCGCACGAGATCTTCAACGTCGGGACGGGCAACGGTTCATCAGTCCGGGAGGTCATCGACCAGATCGCGGCAACGACCAGCTACGCGATCGAGCCGACCGTCGTGGCCCGCCGTCCGGGCGACCCTGCTGACCTGGTCTCCGACCCGACCCGCATCGCCGAGACGCTGGGCTGGTCTTCGAACAAGACTCTCGCCGACATGGTGAACTCGGCCTGGGACGCGTGGGCCGGCGCTCACGGGACGCCGCCTGTCGCTCCCCCGGGCAGCTAGCCGAGCCGGTAGGCCGACCAGTCGGCTGCCACGTACTGCGCGGGTCCGAGGCCACCGTGCGGCGCCTTCGCCGTCAGCGTCCGGCCGGGCAGCAGCCACGTCTGGCCGTTCGCGCGTCGACCGATGAGATCGGCCTGTCCATCGCCGGTCAGGTCCCCCACCCCGACGAGCGTGGTGTACCGGCGAACGTTCTGAGCGATCACCACCGGCTCGTCCAACCCTCCGGGGCCGTTGCCGGGATACAGCAGGAGCCGGCCGGCGCCCGTTCGGACAAGCACGTCCGGGGTACCGTCCTTGGTCCACAACCCGACGGCCACGACGCTCGACCCCTGCGGCAGGGACGACCGCATGATGATCGGCGACGCGAACCTGTGGGGGCCACGGCCGGGGTAGAGGTAGACCGATCCGTTCGATGCCTGCGCCAGCAGGTCCGGATGGCCATCGCCGTTGACGTCACCGACCGGTGTGATCAACCGTCGGGCGGCCCAGCCGCCCCAGTGACCGACCGGATCCGAGAACGTGCCTGCACTGGTGCCGCGGTACAGCTGCATCGCACCGTCGCTGCGCCGACGTGCCATCGCATCCACGTAGCCGTCTCCGTCCCAGTCGCCGACGACCATGACCGTGTTCACACCGGTCCAGGTCGTCGCCCGCGAGACCGGGCTGCGCAGCCAGTTGTTCCTGCTCCCGGCGAACACCTGGACGGTCTGCCTCCGGGTGAGACCGACCAGGTCTGCGCGATGGTCTCCGGTCAGGTCGCCGGAGAGAGCCAGCTGGCTCGACACCGACCGGCGCTGCCCGATGGCCGGTGACAACCGCACTCCTCCGATGTTCGCGAAGGTCGAGACGACATGGGTGCTCGCCGAACGCGCCACCAGATCGGGAAGCCGGTCGCCGGTCAGGTCGGCCCCGCCACTGATCATGTCCTTGCCGGACCAGTCGTGCGCGATGCGTCGATGCGTCGGGAAGCCGCCCTGGCCGTCGCCGAACCAGACGAGCAGGGCTCCGTTGGTGCCACGGCTGACGAGGTCGGCATGGCCGTCGCTGTTGTAGTCACCCGCTGCGGAGACGAGCGTGAAGCCAGCCGCTTGCGCGATCGCCACCACACCCGAACCGAATCTGCCCTGACCGCGACCCGGGTAGACCCGCAGCTCTCCGGTCGTCGCGCTCCGGCCGACGACGTCGTTGCGGCCATCACTGGTCACGTCACCGACACCCGCGAACAGGTCGTCGTCGGCCCATCGCATCACGGGCCGCTCCGGCGAGCCGAAGGTGCCATCACCCGCACCCGGGTAGACGGCGGTGCTCCCGGTCGAGGCCGTGCGCGCCATCAGGTCGTTCACGTGGTCGCCGGTGACGTCGCGCACCGGAACTACGCGGTCCGTGCCGGCGAAGGAGGTCGGACCGGTCGAGCCGGACGCGACGACAGGAGCAGCGAAGCCCGGCGGCCCGGTTCCGCGGGCCACCGAGACCGCACCCGTCTGGTCCACCATCAACAAATCGGGTCTGCTGTCCCGCATCAGCGAGTGCTGCAGGTCCCGTCCGAGGAAGCCGTGCTGGTACTGCTCCGCCTTGCTGATGATCGTCGGGATCTTGGCGTACAGATAGCGCCCCGGGCAAGCGGTCTGCGCCGCGTCGCGGTGGCCGCTGATCGCGTCGAACGCCGTCCCCGCCACGTTCTGCCGGCTCGTCGGCTTCACTCCGTGCAGGCTGAGCTTCCAGGCGTACAGCCGCGCGAAGGCGTCGATCATCGTCGCGGCCGAATGCGCGATGTCGTAGTTGCCGATCGCCGACGCCGCGAAGGAGTTCTCGTTGTAGTCGAGCGTGTGGGCGCCGACGACCGGGAGCGAGATCCCGCCGTACCGGCCCTCCCAGATCCGACCGAACCGGTCGATCAGGTAGTTGTACCCGATGTCCCGCCAGCCCCGGCTCTGCGTGTGGTACGCGTAGATGCCGCGCAGGATCGCCGGCACCTCGCCCTTGCTGTAGCCGTTGGCGTTGACGGTGTGGTGCACGAAACCGGCATGGACCTCGCCGTACTCGACGCAGCAGCCGCGCAGCCGCTCGTCGGCACCCCAGTCCGCCCGCGAGTAGATCGTCGGCATCGGGGTGGCCGAGTGGGTCACGACCGGCTCGGACGTCTGGCCGAGCAGCCCGCTTCCGGCTCCGGCGGACGTGCCGGGGGCCGTCGCCGTGACCGGAGGTATCGGGGTCTCGGCGGCCTCGTCCGGCGTGATCGGCTGGGGGTGACCGTCCGAGGGCGAGCTCCCCGGGTTCACCAGCGACAGCGTGAGGCCGTTCGGAGCCGCGCCCGTGCTGCTCCGCACCTTGAGCTGGACGTCATCGACGACTCCGACGACGAACGGGTCGGTGCCGGGCCGCGCCTGCCTGGCCTCGCCGGACGACGGGTCCGGACCGTGGTCGGCGTCGTACGGCATCGTGGTCCAGCCCGACCAGGTGCCGTGCGTGCGCGTGCGGAGCGCGAGAGTGAGCCCGCGCGGCGCCGGCCCGTTCCAGGTGGCGCCGGCGACAGCGACGCCGCTGGCGGGTTCGGGGGCCGACACGGCGGCCAGGCCGGGAGTCGCGGCCAGGGCACGCACGGACTTTCCGGAGGTGGTTGCCAGGGCGCGCAGACCGGCCGTGCTGACGCCGTGGACGGGGTACGTCGACACCTGCGGCCTGACCGGCCGGGGAGCCACGTAGGCAGGCCCGGCCACGGTCGGCGAGCCCGGGACCGTCGTGGCAGGAACCACCGAGGCGCCGGTGGCCTCGGCCGGTGTCACGGCCACGAGTGTCGACAGACCCACCAGGAGTGCGGTGATCGCGACGGGCGATGAGGGGCGGAACGCGGCGCGCACGGGGGCTCCAGACTGTCAGTGATCACTCGGTCACCAATTGTCACTACAGCCTCAGGTCAGCCGCTACCAATCTGAGAGAACTACAGCGTCGTAATTCGGGGGCCGCGGCCGGCGGATCAGTCGTCGTCGTCGTTGAGGTCGTAGCCGAGCTGCTTGACGGCGTCCTCCGACGCACCCTCGAACACCATCCGGCCCTTCTCCAGCACGACCGCGCGGCGGCACAGGTTCACGACCGAGCGGGGGCTGTGGCTGACGTAGACCATCGTCTTGCCCTGCGCCTTGAGCTCCCTGATCTTGCGCATGCACTTGCGCTTGAACGGCTGGTCCCCCACCGCAAGCATCTCGTCCATCAGGAAGATGTCGCACTCCGTGTGGATCGCCACCGCGAAGGCCAGCCGCATGAACATGCCCGACGAGTAGTGCCGGACCTCGTTGTTGAGGAACTTCCCCATCTCGGAGAAGTCGACGATCGACTCGAACTTCGCGTCGGTCTCCTCCTGGCTCATCCCGAGGATGGCGGCGTTGAGGTAGACGTTGTCCCGCCCGGACAGCTCGGGGTGGAAGCCGGCTCCGACCTCGATGAGGCCGGCGACCCGTCCGCGCGTCCAGACCTCGCCGGAGTCCGGCGACATCACGCCGGAGATGAGCTTCAGCAGCGTGCTCTTGCCGGAGCCGTTGAGGCCCATCAACCCGATGCTGTCGCCCTCTTCGAGGGTGAAGGACACGTCATCGAGCGCGGTGAGCGTGCGGCTCAGCTCTCTGCGGCGTACGGCGTTGACGGTCAGCTTCTTGATCGTCTTCTGGTTCGCCAGCTTGAACGTCTTCGTCACCCCGTCGACGATGATCGCCTCCGCCATCAGAGCTTCTCCGCAAAGCGACCCTCGAGGCGGGTGAACACCAGCTGGGCGAGCCACACGAACAGCAGCCCGGCGACGATCGTGATGGCCCCTCGCTCGAACAGGTGGGGTGGCAGCTCCTGGATCGCCGCCTGCTTCGGATGGTCTGACGCGGTGGTCCAGAAGGCGCGGTTGTTGAGCAGCACCGCGATGCAGAGCGGGTTGGCGAGGTAGGTCTGGTAGATGAACTGGTGCGAGGCCTCGAGCTTCTCCATCACGATCACGAACGGGTAGATCATCGGGACCGTCCAGGTGATGAGCGTCTGGATGACGTCGACGACGTTCTGTGTGTCCCGGAAGAAGACGTTCCATGCACTGAGCAGGAGCGCGACGCCCAGCCCCCAGATCAGCACCACGGCGAGGGCCATGACGGCCGCCAGGGCGCCCATCAGGTCCGGGTGCCAGCCGATCGCGAGGCAGGCGGTGATCATGATGACGTACATCGGGATCATGTGGTACGCCGAGACCAGGATCGACGCGACGGGGAACGTCTCGCGGGGCATGTTGATCTTCTTGACCAACGACCCGTTCTTCACCACGGAGCGACAGCCCGCACTGAACGCGTTGCTCAGGAACGACACGACCACCATGCCCGAGAAGATGTGCAGGGCGCGGTTCTCCAACTTGTGGTTGAGCAGCAGACCGATGACCCAGTAATACATGGCGAAGCGGACGGCAGGCTGGACGTAGGACCAGGCCAGGCCCACGGCTGAGCCCGAGTAGCGAACCTGAAGCTCCTTCTTCACCAGCAGCTTCAGGAGGTAGTACCGGCGGAAGACGTCGCCGAGCCCGCCCACCCGACCCGGGTTGAGCAACGGCGGGAGCGGCCGGTCGCGAGGTTCGGACTGGGGCTGCGTGCCGGTGGTGGCGGTCACGCGTCGACTCCGCCGCTCTCGAAGGCCGCCCCGTCGGCGAAGAAGGGCCGGAGCTTGTTGTCGTACATCGAGAGCGCGGACCCGATGGCCATGTGCATGTCGAGGTATTTGTAGGTGCCGAGGCGACCACCGAACAGGACGTTCGGTTCGGCCCTGGCCAGCTCGCGGTAGCGCAACAGCTTCTCGCGGTCGTCGGCCGTGTTGATCGGGTAGTACGGCTCGTCCCCGGACTCGGCGAAGCGCGAGTACTCGTGCACGATCACCGTCTTGTCCTTGGGGTACCAGTCGCGCTCGGGGTGGAAGTGTCGGAACTCGAGGATCCGGGTGTAGGGGACGTCCTCGTCGGCATAGTTCACGACGGACGTGCCCTGGAAGTCGCCCGTCTCCTGGACGGACACCTCGAGGTCGACCGTCCGCCAGGACAGCTCGCCGGCGGCGTTGCTGAAGTAGGCGTCGACCGGGCCGGTGTAGACGATCGGTACCTTGCCGACGTACTCGTCACGGACCTCGAAGAAGTCGGTGTTGAGCCGTACCTCGATCTTCGGGTGGTCGACCATCCGCTCGAGCCAGGCCGTGTAGCCGTCCACCGGCAGGCCTTCGTAGGTGTCGTTGAAGTAGCGGTTCTCGAAGTTGTAGCGGACCGGGAGGCGACTGATGATGTCCGGGCTCAGCTCCTTGGGGTCGGTCTGCCACTGCTTGGCGGTGTAACCCTTCACGAAAGCCTCGTACAACGGGCGGCCGATCAGTGAGATGGCCTTCTCCTCGAGGTTCTTGGCGTCCTTGGTGTCGATCTCCCCCGCCATCTCGGCCACCAGGGCGCGAGCCTCGTCGGGCGTGTGGGACTTGCCGAAGAACTGGTTGATCAGACCCAGGTTCATCGGGAAGGAGTAGACCTGCCCGTCGTACTTGGTGAAAACCCGGTGCTGGTAGCCGGTGAACTTCGTGAACCGGTTGACGTACTCCCACACCCGCTCGTTGGACGTGTGGAAGAGGTGCGCGCCGTACTGGTGCACCTCGATGCCGGTCTCCGGCTCCGGTGCGCTGTAGGCGTTGCCGCCGACGTGGTGGCGTCGGTCGAGGATGAGAACTCGGAGGCCGAGATCGTTGGCACACCGTTCGGCGATCGTGAGACCGAACAGTCCAGCACCAACAATGACGAGATCAGCGTTCACTCAGAGTCTCCTGTGACGGGTGGGCTCCTGCGTTCTGGGCGGTCCTGAGTCTAATGGCCGCCAGGGGATGGTCCGTCGCTCGCGCATCAGCGCCGACCCAGCAGGCTTCCCCGGCGTCCCTTGGTCGCGATCAGCCGCCGGTACGCCGTGGTGCGCAGGCGCACCGGGACCAGCCGGTACCCGCCACGAACCACAACATTACGGACGAACTCCATGCGTGACGTGAAACCCATCATCCGGAGCTTGCGCTGCAACGCCCACTCGGACTTGAGCAATGTCACACCGCCCCGTCGGGCATACGCCCCGTCGCCGACCCGGTAGAGGACCAACGGCGCTTCGACGTTCCCCACCGTCGCACCCTCCGCGATCATCCGGGCGAACAGGAGGTAGTCCTCCATCAACGCCAGATGGCGATAACCGCCGACCGATTGCACGACCGAACGGCGGTAGACGACCGTGGGGTGGTTGAACGGCTGGTGGAAGCGCGCGTACCGGACGATCTCGGCCGGGTCGATGGGCGGGGTACGCCTGCCGACGATGTCCTCCGGACCGCTGCCGAACTCCAGCAGGGCCGACCCGAGGAGGTCGACCCCGGCCTCGACGAGGGGTACCTGGATCTCGAACCGCTGGGGCACGGCGATGTCGTCGGCATCCATGCGGGCGACGATGTCGTGCGCGCATGCGGCCATGCCCTGGTCGAGCGCCAGGCCGAGACCCACGTTGGAGTCGAGGGCCAGGAGTGACGTCGGCACCGGCGACTCATGGATCAGGCCGGTGATCATCTCGTCGAGCGCGGGCGGCACGGGCCCGTCCTGCACGAGCACGACGTCGTCGGGCCGCCGGGTCTGGTCGTGCACCACCGAGCGAAAGGCTGCTTCGAGGTATTCGGGATCGTCACCGCCGTAGACGCTCATCAACAGGCTGAACTGCTCAGCCATCACGACTCCCGCCCGCGCCGGTGCGAGCCGCCGCCATGATCTGTGCCGTCGGTGTCGGCCGGGTCAACAGGCCGGTCCGCAGGCCTCGACCCAGTCCCCGGGCCAACCGGCGGCGATCGGAGGAACGGGCGATCGTGGCCGCCCAGCGGCGCAGGGTCGCACCGGCGTACAGGGCCTTCTCCGCCGGGTTGAGCCCACGGGATCGGCTGAAGAGCCAGACCTTGTTCCGCACCTCGTAAAAGAAGCGATCTCCCGGGTCGATGTCGATCCCCGCGAACGCCTTCGTCTTGTGCACGACCACCGACCGAGGACAGTAGAGCGCGCGCCGTCCGCGGATGAGCCGGGTGGTGAACTCGAAGTCGTCGTTCCAGAGGAAGTAGTCCGCAACGGGCAGCCCTCGTTCGCGGACACCCGCCGCGTCGACCAGGATCGAGACGAAAGACGCGGATCGGATGGGGACGCAGCCGACGCGGGCCGCGGCGGCTCGTTCGTCCGGACGCATGCCCGGCTTGGCGCGAGGGGTGTTCATCGGATGGTCGCGACCGTCGCTCCAGACGACCCGCGAAGCCACCACGGCCGGCGCCGGAGGGCCATAGGCAACCCGCGCGGCGATGAGCTCCTCGAGGGCCGTCGGTTGGGGCACCGTGTCGTCGTCCATCAGCCACAGGGTGTCGGCGTCGTACTCGAGTGCCCGGTCGAGGCCGAGCGCGAAGCCACCGGCACCCCCGGTATTGCATTGAGCGGTGATCACGTCGGCGTCGGGGAAGTCTCGGCTCAACATCGCGCCGGTGCCGTCCTCGGAGGCGTTGTCGACGACCACGACCGCGATCGGCGGCGTACTCTGCCCGGCGATCGCGCGGAGCGACTCGGCCAGCAGATCACGTCGGTTCCAGGTCACCACGACCGCGACACATCGCGGTGTTGTGCGTTGCTCTGCCACTACGACCTTTCCTGACGTTCCGGCCGGCGGGAAGGCGGCGCCGACCAGCGTCTCATCGTAGGGCAGCCGCTCTGCGGGGTTGTCCGCCGCTGCGAAGCCGTCGGGTCAGCAGGCGTTGGCGAGGTTGCCGCTGTCGTTGGCGTCGCGTTGCGGACGATGCCGCTTCTTCGTCGTGGTGGAGCCGGAGTGGTCGGGGTCGTCCTTGGCCTGCGAGGAGGCGATCGTCTTGGTCACCATCGAGCGGATCTGGCGGTAGTCGGGGTCGCCGGTGTTGATCTTGGGCGGAACGAAGGAGACGGACGCCACCGGCATGCTCTTCGCCTTGAAAGAGAGGTTCACAAAGGTGTCGAGCTGGCTGGCCGGGATCGACGTGGAGATGATCTGCTTGCCGGCCCGGGCGATCGCGCCGAAGTTCGCCAACACCTTGGCGGGCTTGAGCTGGTGCAGCATCGCGTTCATCACGCACTTCT
Organism: uncultured Actinomycetota bacterium; assembly: GCA_963742765.1. Lineage (GTDB taxonomy): Bacteria > Actinomycetota > Actinomycetes > Propionibacteriales > Nocardioidaceae > JANLYC01. The sequence goes on along the minus strand of CAVUMY010000001.1, from coordinate 1,620,518 downwards.
GCCGCGCCATCCGCGAGTAGTCGTCCGAGGTCGCGCGGCTGCGTGCGTACCACAGGGTCTGGTACCCGTCGAGGTGCTCGCGACCTGGCTCGATCCAGCCACTGATAGGCCCTCCGACACCACCGATCGGGATGCGCTCCTTCACGTTGACCGTGACCCCTCCCACGGCATCCACCAGGTTCTGAAAGCCTTTGAGGTCGATCAGTGCGTAGTAGTTGATGCTCAGCCCGGTGATCTGCTCGACGGCTTGAGTCGTGGCCGTGATGCCGGGGGTCTTGTCGTGGGGAAACAGTTCCGGGTGCTCGTTGGCCCAGGTGTTGATGCCGTTGAGGTAGCAATCGGTGCAGCGAAAGCCCTTGGGGAACTCACGGTGCATGGCCGTGCCTGGCGGGAACGGCACGTTCTCGAGGTTGCGCGGCAGGCCCAGGAGCACGGTCCGACCGGTCTGTTCGTCGATGCTCGCGACCGTGAGGCTGTCCGGCCGGATCCCCACGCGCTTTGGCCCGGCGTCCCCGCCGAGCAGCAGGATGTTGTACCTCCCGTGCTCGGCCGATGTCACCTGGTCGCCCCCGAACACCGTGCTGATGAAGTCGCGCTGTACGGCGACCAGATGGCTGGCGAACAGGAGTGCGCCCGACAAGGTGAAGCAGAGGGTGCCGTTGAGTGCCGTCATCGCCAGCCGGTGACCACGGGCCAGCTCGAGCGGCTCGCAGATCCGCCAGGCGTCGACGATCAGGTAGGCCCACCCGATGGCGTACGCGATGAGACCGATCCGCAGCGCGAGCAGGAAGCCGGGCCGGAGGAACAGTGAGACGAGTTCTTCCCTCCAGACGAACCCGAGCAGCAGCAGGAGCCCGAGGAAGGCGATCCCGGCTGCCGTCGACCGCAGCGCGATGCGGCCGACCCGCTTGTTGCCGGCGACCAGCTGTGCTGAGCCGGGAGCCAGCACGGTCATCCCGACCAGCGTGAGGGCGCGACGGAAACGAATACGTGCGGCGGCGGTCGCAGCATCGCGCGCAGTCATCGAGCGCGCGGACACCGGGGGAAGGACGGCGGACACGCGGACCAGTATCACCAGTCACATCCGTCACATCCGTCACGACCCGCCGAGAGCCCCCAGAGGAAATTCTGCCGCGGTCAGCGCACCCAGCCGTGGCCGGTAGCCTTGCTCCTCATGGCCGACGCACAGGACCCCGACGAGCCGACGTACGGCTGGCTCTACGGCACAGCGGGACCACCGCCGGACTCCTCGGAGGATCCGGAGCCCACCCAACAGCTGGCACGCCCGTCGGCTGCGTCGGATGCGGGTGGCGCTGAGCACACGCAGATGCTCGACGTCCAACGCCCTGAGCCGACCACCCCACTCGCGCCCGAGGCCGATCCGCCCGCAGCGGACACCCCGCCCCCACCGAGATCGTTCGGCGGGACGTATGACGCCCCTCCCCGGCGTACCGGCGAGGAGCCGCGGTTCGCCACTCCGGCCGAACCGGTGAGCTCTGGCCGGCCGCCGGCGAAGCCGCCTCGCCCTGCGCCGAGCCCCACCGGGCCGCGACGGTCCTGGGGCAAGCGGAAGTGGTGGATCCGCGGCATCCTCGCCCTCATCCTCGTCTGGATCCTGTTCCTGGTGCTCGTTCCCATCTGGGCGTGGTCGAGAATCGCAAAGGTCGCCGCCGAACCCGGTGGCAACCGTCCTGCAGACACCGGTGGCACCACGTTCCTGCTGGTGGGGTCCGACAGTCGGCAGGGCCTGACGAAACAGCAGAAAGGCGATCTCGGTACGGGCAGCGCCGCAGGTCAACGGACCGACACGATCCTCATGCTTCATGTGCCCGACAGCGGCGGCCCCAACCTGCTGCTGTCCATTCCCCGCGACTCGTACGTCGACATCCCCGGCCACGGCAAGAACAAGATCAATGCCGCCTATGCCTTCGGTGGTCCCAAGCTCCTCGTCCAGTCTGTCGAGAATTCCACCGGCGTGCGGATCGACGACTACATCGAGATCGGCTTCACCGGGTTCGTCGACATCGTCGACGCCGTGGGCGGCATCCAGGTGTGCCCGAAGACCGCAGTCAACGACCCCAAGGCGGGGCGCCTCAAGATGCGCCGTGGCTGCCAGGAGGTCGACGGGCACACCGCATTGAGCTACTCCCGCTCCCGCGCCTTCCCGCTCGGCGACATCACCCGCACCGAGCACCAGCGTGAGGTGATCACCCAGGTCGGCAAGAAGGCGGCGTCGTGGTCGACGATCTTGCTGCCCTGGCGCTACTTCGCTGTCAACAAGGCCGCGTCGGAGTCCGTCCGGATCGGCGACAACGTCGGACCGCTCGGCCTCGTGAAGTTCGCCTGGGCCATGGCGCACAGCGGAGACGCCAAGCGTTGCGTCGTTCCGTTCAGCAACCTCGGGGCATCGACCCCGGCCGGGTCGGCCGTGCTGTGGGACGAGGCCAAGGCCAAGAGCCTGTTCGCCAAGGTTCGCGAGGACAACACCTCAGCCATCGTCTGCAACAACGGCGGGTAGCGGCGGATCCCCTTGACTGACACGAATCGCTGGAGCACGACCGACCTGCCTGACCTGACCGGACGCTGCGCGATCGTCACCGGAGCCACGAGCGGCTTGGGGCGGGCCACGGCAGAGGCACTCGGCGGCGCCGGAGCCCACGTGGTGCTGGCGGTCCGCGACCTCCATCGCGGCGCGGAGGTGGCGGCCGCGATCGGTCCTCTCGCGCAGCCCCGGGCGCTCGACCTGGCCGACCTCGACTCGGTGCGCGCCTTCGCAGCGGAGATCCTCGCGGACGGGCTCCAGGTCGACATGCTCATCAACAACGCGGGTGTGATGGCTGTCCCCGAGCGCCGCACCGTCGATGGTTTCGAGCTGCAGTTCGGCACCAACCATCTCGGCCATTTCGCACTCACCAACCTGCTGCTGCCAGTCATCACCGACCGGGTGGTCACGGTGTCTTCCGGCATGCATCGAAGCGGATCCATCCGGATCGACGACCTCAACTGGGACGTACGGCGATATCGGCGGTGGGCCGCCTACGGCCAGTCGAAGCTCGCCAATCTGCTGTTCACCCTCGAGCTCGACCGCCGACTGCGCGAGGCCGCCTCCCCGGTCCGAGCCGTGGCCGCCCATCCGGGGTACGCCGAGACGAAGCTGCAGAGCCGCACCGAGAACGTGCTCCAGAACGCCGGCATGGCCGTCCTCAACAAGGTCGTCGCGCAAGGCGCCGACATGGGGGCACTCCCCATCCTGTACGCCGCCACCCAGGACATCCCCGGCGCCTCCTACGTCGGCCCGAGCGGCCCTTGGGAGGCGCGCGGTTTCCCCTGCCTGGTCGGTCGCAGTGCCGCGGCCCGCGACGCGGCGACGGCGCGTGAGCTGTGGCAACGCTCGGAACTGCTGACCCGGACCGCTTTCGACCACCGGTCCAGAGCGTGATCCGTCCGAGCCGCGGGAGCGATCTCAGCACCTGCACGCGACGCTCCGAGGCACGCCTGCGTCGGCACCTGCCGGCAACCCTCGCGTACCGTTGAAGGTGGTGAATCCCTCGCCCTCTCCGACCGCACTCGACTCGTCGCGTCCTCGACCGCCAGGAGTACCCATGCCGCAGGCACCAGGTCGGTGGCTGCCGTGGGTGGGGTCGATCGTGCGTCTGGTCGTCGGCGCCGTGTGGATCGTCGCCGGTGCGATCAAGCTGCCCGACCCGGCCGAAAGCGTCCGCGCCGTCCGCGCCTACGAGCTGCTGCCCGAGGCGGTCGTCCCCACCGTCGGGCACGGCCTGCCGCTTCTCGAGATCGCCATCGGCCTGCTGCTGGTGATCGGCCTCGGCACCAGGATCGCCGCCGGCCTCTCGGCCGTCCTCTTCGTGCTCTTCATCATCGGCATCAGCTCGGCCTGGGCACGCGGGCTGCAGATCGACTGCGGCTGCTTCGGCGGCGGTGGGTTCGACGCGGATGCGACCAGCAAGTATCCCTGGGAGATTGCCCGCGACGTCGGCCTGGTGGTCGGATCGCTGCTTCTCGTGCGGTGGCCGCACACCCGACTCAGCCTGGACGGCTGGCTCGTGGGCCACAATCCCGAATCAGGAGTGACCAGTGGCGAATAAGAAGGAACGCAAGGCGGCGTCCGAACGTGTACGGGCGATGCAGGCCCAGCAAGCGGCAGCCGAACGACGGCGGCGCACCCTGATCGTCGGGGCTGTCGTCGTCGCGGTGATCGCCGTGGTCGTCGGCGTGGGCATCGCCGTGCAGTCCGGCCGAACGGGTCCCACCTCAGGGACGGCCCCAGCCGGGGTGACGTCCGACAACGGAGTGCTCCGGGACGGCAAGACCGGTCCGGTCCAGGTCGTCGTCTACGAGGACTTCCAGTGCCCGTCATGCAAGGCGTTCGAGGAGAACGTCGGCTCGACCCTGGCCCAGGACGTCACGGACGGACAGATCCAGCTCGAGTACCGGCCCATCGCGTTCCTCGACCGGGCATCGACGACGAAGTACAGCTCGCGCGCTCTCGCGACAGCGGCCTGCGCCCTGGACGACGGCGGGCCGGCTGTGTTCACGAAGCTGCATGACCTGCTGTTCGCCAACCAGCCGGCGGAGGGGTCGGCCGGTCTCACCGACGGTCAGCTGGCGGACCTCGCAGCCCAGGCCGGCGCCAACAAGTCGACGATCGCCAGTTGTCAGAGCGCCGGCACGTACGACGGCTGGGCAGCCATGGTGACCGACAACGCGTCGAAGGCGGGCGTCACCGGCACGCCGACCTACTTCGTCGACGGCAAGCAGGTCGCCTTCAGCAACAGTGAGGATCCGAAGATCACCCTCACGAAGCTGATCGACGCCGCAGCCGCGCAGCAGTAGGAGCCGGGCGGCCGGGCCGAGGACCTCAGGCTGGATGGAGACGTCGCCCGCTGATCGTGCGCGGCGTGAGACGGATGTACAAAGGTCGGTTGCCGGCCGCCCACGGCTCGGGTCTGGTCAGCCGTTCGTGCCTGATCCCGACCTCATCCTCGTCAGCCACGAAACCAGCTGACCCCTGGAGCACCACGCTCCAGCCGGACTGCAGGTAGTCGTCGAGGTCGTCGACTTCGAAGGCGGCGGCGGCGTGCCGCAGCGAGGCGCCCATCACGTTGTAGGGGGAGGTGCGGAAGAGTACCGTCTCACCGTCCATCACGTAGTTCACCGGAAGAACCAGCGGACCGTCCGGACCGTCGAAGCCGACTCGTCCCACCGTCTTGGCGCGCAGCAACTCCATGCACTCGGTGCGATCCAGCTCCTCGAACCTGCCGCTGGCCCGGATCTCGTCAAGCCGACTCATCTCAGTTCTCCTCTCGTGTCGTCCAACGACTCAGTACGACGGGGCGGCCGCGTCACCCGGCTGGGCGGCGCCGGCGCGGAGTCCGAGCCGCGGCGGCAGGTGCGGCCGTTCGGCCGGCACGATCAGCACTGGACAGGGCGCGTGCACGAGAAGCGCGCGGGCTGTCGAACCAAGCCGCGGGTGCAAGAGCTCACCGCGTCGCCGGGACGCCGCGACAACGAGGCGGGCCTTCTCGACGGCAGGAAGCAAAGCCTGGATCGGGCTGGTCATCGTGACGTTCATCTCGACATCGACGTCTGGGAACTCGCCGGTCCACCGGGCCAGTTCGGCGGCGAACGCCCGTTCGGCGTCCTTCAGCAGGTCATCGGCGTACTCCGGCACCGGTAGGTCGTCCGCCCAGGTGGCCGGACTGTCCACGGCCCGGATCGCGATGACGCCGACACCCGCTGTGCGAGCCTCTTCGAGAGCGGTACGCAGCACGAGCGGTGCTGACGACTCGTCAGTGGCTGCCACCACGACGGCGTCGCCGTCCGGACCCGTCCACGTACACGGCACCGAGACGACGGGGACCGTCGCGCGCGCGATGACAGGAATCCCGGCTGACCCCGCAGCCAGCCGTTCGATGCCGGTGAGCGGCGTCCGGCCCAACACGAGCAGTCGAGCCGCGGCAGCGGCGCGCGGAAGCTCTTGCCGGAGGGCTCCCCTGAGCAGCCGCTGAGTGACTCGGATCTCGGTCGTCCGGTCCAGCACACGCTCGCGGGCCGCCGACAACGCCGCCGAACCGAGGTCGGTGTCGGTCTCGGCCTCGGTAGTCACCATGACGGGCATCAGCTGCGGGTGGGCGCGCACGACGTGAACGAGGTCCAAGGAGCATCCGAGTCGTGCGGCTTCCTCGACAGCGAAGTCGACCGCCCGCAGCCCCTCCTGTGTGCCGTCGATGGCGACGACGATCGGTCGGTCCTCGGGCTGGATCATGACATCCTCCCCACAGTGGTTTGCGACGATCTCGTCAGAGCTCGGGCTCGTCGGCTTCGAGGTCCTCCACGTCAGCCAACGGATACCGGCTCGAGGACGGGATGACGGCCACGGGGCACTCGGAGTAATGGAGCACCGCCCGCGTCGTCGAGCCGAGGTGGAAGCCGCCCAGGTGGTGCGGTCCGGTGTGGCGACCCAGCACGACCAACTGCGCCACGGCGGCCGCATCCAGGATGGCCATGGCTGCGTTGGCATCCTGGGACAGCGTGATGACCTCGACCTCGGGATACTTCTCCCGCGCGGCGGTCAGCGACGAGTCCAGCCGCTCCTTGGCCTCGCTCTCCCAGTGCTTGATGTCGTCGGGAGACCACGCGTAGGTGGCAGGCAGGTGCCAGGCATGGATGGCCAGCAAGGGTACGGCCAGGCGGACCGCCCGCTCGAAACCGTAGGTCAGGACGGCCTCGTCGAGGTCGGAGCCGTCGAGGCCGACCACGATCGGAGCGGCCTTGCGGCCAGTCGGGTTCCAGGCATCGGGCACGACCACGACGGGGACGGGTGAGCGCCCGGCGACCGAGATCGAGTTGCTCCCGACCACCATCCGCTTCGCTGCGCCGAGTCCTCGCTTGCCGACCACGAGCATGTCCCCCTGCTTGGCGGCGCGGAGCAGGACCGACCGGGCCCCGCCGCTCCCGATCAACATCGACACGTCGTCCTCGTCCGCGCCGAGCTCCTCGCGGACGTGTTCGAGCGTGTCCCGGGTCTCGTTCTCGAAGAAGTCGATGGGGAAGTCGAGGGAGTAACCACGCACCGGAATGACATGGTCCGGCGTAGCGCCGACCAGGACCAGTCGACCGCCGAGGTCCTCGGCCTCGTTGCGAGCCCAGGTGACGGCGGCACGGTTGTGTGCCGAACCGTCGACGCCGACGATCACGACCGGCGTACCGGTGACGGCAGAAGTCTTGTTCGCGGGATTCACCTGGGTGCTCATGGAGCGCCTCCTCGTCTGTCGGTGGTTCCCTCATCCTTCGCCGGGAGGCACGGAGGTCGGGAGGGGACGAGGACATCGACCGGGGGGGCCAAAGTCCCCTCCCGCCCGGCCCTGAGCCCCTTCCGCCCGGGTGAGCCGAACGCGGACGATGAACCGACAGGAGGTCATCTGATGGATCACGCACGCATCGTTGTCGGGGTGAACCACACCCCCGCCGCCGAGGCGGCCCTGCGCTGGGCCCTCGCCAAGGCCGAGCGAGTTGGTTGCTCGGTCACCGCCCTGCATGTCTTCGACGAGGAAGAGCGGGCGGACCTCGCCATGGAGCGCGATCCCGAGCACGAGGAGGTCGAGGCGCACCACCGGGCCCAGGCCCGCGTGCGGAAGATCGTCTCCGAGTCTGGAACCGACATCCCGGTCACGTTCACCTTCACCCACGGGAACGTGGCTGCCGAGCTCGCGGCGGCGGCGAAGTCCAGCACCGCGCTGGTGGTCGGTCAACCGCAGCGAGACCGTCACCGCCGGCTGGTGCGCGACCTCGCGCTCGAGGCGCCCTGCCCCGTGATCGCGGTGACCGAGTTCGGCCACGCGACGACGTGCGGGCTGGCCGAGTCCACGCCCGACCCGGCAGACAAGGTCAGCTGACCGGCACGTCCTCGTCGGGCGCCCACCGCAGCTTGACGTCCACGCAGTAGGCGCCGCCGGTGGTCACGATCACGGGATTCACGTCCAGCTCCGCCACCTGCGGCCACTCCACGGCCAACCGACCCAGCTGCACCGCGTCACGCGCGAGCGCCCGGGTGTCGACAGGTTCGGAACCCCTGTACCCCGCAAGCAGCGGCCAGGTCCGCAGCGACCGCAGCGCGGCCAGGACGTCGGTCTCGCGGAAGGGGGGCAGCAGGAACGTCTGGTCGTCCCACAGGCTCAGGTTGGTGCCACCTGACGCGACCATCACCAGCGGACCGAAGCCGACGTCCCGGACGATACCGAGGGCTATCTCTGCCCCGACCAGCTGTTTCTGGACCAGGAGCGGTCCGGGAGCCGCGGCCTGGACCGAGGTCGCCGCCTGCCGCACCGCGAACTCGTCCAGCAGGCTGACACGGACGAGGTGCCGTTCGACCTTGTGCACCTGCTGCGGGTCAGCGCTCTTCACGACGACCGGGTACCCAAGCCGATCGGCCGTCATGACTGCGGCGTCAGGGTCGGGGACGATCTCCTGAGGGACGATGCTCAGACCGTAGTCGGCGAGCAAGCTCGATGCCGACTCCGCGGCAAGCCACCCTTTCTGCGCCGGCGGTGCCCACTGCGGTCGCCGCTTCCCGGTCCGCGGCGGGTCTACGGGCGTGGCCGCAGGCGAGTCGTCGAGCGAACGTCGCCAGGTCGCATAAGTGGCCGCGTGCCGAAGGGAGGCGATCGCACTGTCGACCGTCTCGAACGACGTAAGCGCGCCCGGCGGCGCGGCGTCGCCTCCGACGACCACGAGGAGGCACGGCTTGTCGGGGCAGCCGTCGGCCGCCCGGCCACGGCCGACCGCGGTGTCGACAGCTGCGACCACCTCGGCCGACTCCGCCACGGCAGTCGCAGCCACGACCACGACGACGGCGTCGACCTCACTCGAGTCCAACAGGCTCGCCACCGTCCCCGCAAAGCTCGCTGGTGCCGCACCCGCTCCGAGGTCGACCGGATTGCTCGTGCCCGAGATGCCTGGACACCCTGCCCGGATGCGGTCCTGGAGCTCCGGACCGAACATCGGGACCTCGAGCGCCGCCTCCAGCGCCGCGTCTGCGGCGAGCACACCCATGCCGCCGGCGTTGCTCGCGATCGCGACCCGCGGGCCGCCAGGTAGTGGTTGCTCGGCCAGAAGCGCGGCTGTGTCGACCAGGTCGGCGAGGCCTGACACCCGGACGACGCCTGCCGCGCGAAGTACCGCGTCCAGCGCCCGTTTCGGCGTGACGCTGGCGGCCGTGTGGGAAGCACCGGCCCGGCTGCCAGCCGTCGACGTGCCACCGAAGACGGCCAGCAGCGGCTTGTGACGTCCGAACGACGTGGCCAGCCGGACGAACTTGGCCGGGTTGCCGAAGGACTCGAGGTAGAGGGCCGCGACGTCGATATCGACGTCGTCCTCCCAGGCGGCCAGCAGATCGTTGCCTGAGATGTCGAGCTTGTTGCCCAGCGACACGAAGGCGGCCAAGCCAAGTGAACGCTGGTGTGCACGTGCCAGCACGGCGATGCCGACTCCGCCCGACTGGGAGCCGATGGCAAGACGCCCTGACGGCGCATGCTGGGTTCCGAAGGTGGCGTCGAGCCTGGTATTCCGCAGCCGGCTGATGATCCCGAAGCAGTTGGGCCCCACCAGTCGCATACCGGCACGACGGGCGATCTTTGCGACTTCCTGCTCGGCCCGCCTGCCGGCGAGACCGGTTTCCCCGAGGCCGGAGGTCACGATAACGCAGCTACGGACGCCGCGCGCCGCGAGCGCCTCGACGGTCGCGACGACGCGAGCGGCAGGAACGGCGACGATGGCGAGATCGAGTCCCTGCGGGAGACTTGCCACGTCTGCACAGCCCTCGGCCCCAGAGATCGACAGACCCCGTTGGCCGACCGCGTAGATCCGGCCGGCGAAGCCGCCGGCCACGATGTTCTCGAGGATCTCACGGCCGACTCCGCGTCGATGCCGACTGACTCCCACGACGGCGACCGATTCGGGTTCGAGCAGGTGGTGGACGGAGGCTGCCTCCGCCTGCCGTTCACGACGGTCGGCGGCATCCTGCGTCCGGCTGCTGGGTCGGACGTCCAGCGTCACGGTCACGACGTCGTGGTCGTGGCACTGGACGAGCTCGAACCCGGCATCACGGAAGACCCGCAACATCGGGATGTTCTCGGTCAACACCTCCGCGTGGAAGTTGTCGATGCCCTGGCCCAAGGTCCACGCGGCCAAATGCTCGAGCAGCAGCGTGCCGATCCCTACGCCGTGCCGCTCCTCGTCGACCAGCAGGGCCACTTCGACGCTGTCGGGACCGTCCCTTTCGGCACCGACGACGCCGATCACCTCACCCCGGAGCATCGCCACGAGACCGATCGAACGCCCGTCGGGACTGCACATGTGCTGTGCGTAGCGCACCGCCTCCCTGCGATTGAGGGCGAAGAACCGCCGTCTGATGCTCTCGTCGGAGGCCCGGGCGTGGAGGTCGACCACGGCAGCCTCATGGACCGGTGACACGGAGCGCACTTCGACGACCGTTCCCTCAGCGAGGAACGCGACCGCCGCGTAGGCCGGTACCGCCGCCGGTCGCGGGTCGACGTGCGACCCCGGGTCGAGCCCCGTCATGGGCGGTCGCCCGGCACCAGCACCACAGGGCAGCCGGCTCGGAACGAGCAGGTCCGCGCGACCGAGCTGCTGAGGATCCGGCGCACAGCCGTGCCCCGCGGGGCTCCGAGCACGAGGATGTCCGCCTGGCGGGACAGCCAGGCCAGCACCCGGTTCGGATTCCCCTCTACGACCTCGAGGGCGATCCGTGCCGTCTGCGCCCCGACGCCAAGAGCCTCGGTGACCCACGCGGTTGCGCGCGCCCTGGCGTGACTCTCGCTGGCCGTGCGCATCGCATGACTGCGAAGCTGCCGACCGCTACCGGCGTCGTACACATGCAGGACGCGGAGAGCCTCCCCGTCGTTGACAGCGCGGCCGGCTGCCCAGCGCAACGCCGCGGCTGCCGACTGACTCCCATCGAGTCCCACCACGATCCGTGGCGCGCCCATGGCTACCTCCTAGGTCAGGTTCCTCAAGAGTCCGCTGGCTGCCAGCGCGACGGCCACCCTCTTCCGCCCCGTCCCGCCGGGACGAAGGTCACCGCGCCTGGCCCGAGCGCCGGTCAGCGGACCCGGGCACTCGCTAGGATCGAAGCGAGCAGGATCAACCGATGGAGAAGAGGCTCGTGGAACCTGACGACCAAGACTCGGAGGTGACCGCTGGACTTCCACTGCCGCGGGCTGGGCTCGACCAGCAGATGCAGAATCTCCTCCACCACGTCGACGAGGTGGTGGAGAACCAGGAGAGGGTGTCCCTGCTGCTCGACGTCGTGGTCGGGCTGGCCGCCGACCTCTCCGTCAACAGCGTCCTCGAACGCATCGTCGAAGCAGCCAGCCGGCTTGTCCAGGCGCAGTACGCCGCACTCGGCGTCATCGGTTCGGACCGCGACCGTCGGCTGCGCGAGTTCATCACGTACGGAATGACGGCCGAGCAACGGAAGGCCATCGGCGATCTCCCCCGTGGCCATGGTCTGCTCGGACTGATCATCGACGAACCGAGGGCCGTGCGCACGAGTGAAATCGCTGCCCATGCCAAGTCCTACGGGTTCCCGCCGCAGCACCCCCCGATGCACTCTTTCCTGGGCGTACCCGTACGCATCCGCGACAAGGTGTTCGGCAACCTCTACCTCACCGAGAAGAAGGGCGGGCTCGACTTCAGCGAGCGCGACGAGGCCATCGTCACGGCCCTGGCGGCCGCCGCGGGCGTGGTCATCGAGAACGCCCGGCTGTACGAGGAGTCCGCCCGGCGCGAGCGTTGGCTGGAGGCCACCGCCGAGATCACCGCAGCGCTGCTGGGAAACCCCGGTCAGGAGCGGGCCCTCCAGCTCACGGCCGAACGAGCACGCGAGATGGCTGATGCGGACGTCGGCTGCATCGTGCTGCGCACTCCGGACGACCGGCTCAAGCTGCGCGTGGCCTCGGGACCATCCCAGGACCTGGTCGGTACCGAGGTGTCTGCCCAGGAGAGCCTCGTGGGCATCGTCGTCAACACGGGCGAGTCCGTGGTGGTCGAGGACGTCCGAAACGATCCCCGCGTTTCCGAGGACCCCCTTCTCAAGGCAGGTTGTCCTGAGCTCGCCGCTGTCGTTCTCGTGCCCATGCAGACCTCTGCCGGAGTCGAGGGAGCCCTGATCCTCGGCTGGTCTGACGAACACAGCGCGGCCTTCACCGACCTCGATGTCCAACAGCCCCAACGCTTCGCCGTGCAAGCAGCGCTCGGGCTCCAGGCCTCGCGGGCGCGCGAGGACCGGGCGCTCCTCACGTTGTTCGAGGACCGTGACCGGATCGGCCGCGACCTGCACGACCTGGTCATCCAACGCCTCTTCGCGATCGGCCTCAACCTCGAGAACTCCTCCCGCATGCTGCACCAACCAGAAGTCGCCCAGCGGGTGGCTTCCGCCGTCGACGACATCGACGCCACGATCAAGGACATCCGCCGCTCGATCTTCGCCTTGAGCGCCGCTCCCGATGCTGCCGACGTACGCCGACAGCTCGCCGACGTCATCGAACGTGCTGGCGAGTCGCTCACGTTCACCCCGTCCCTCCGGACCGAGGGTCCGCTCAACGCCGGGATCTCCGCAGAGCTCGCGCCGCACCTGATCGCCGTGCTGGGCGAGGCGCTCTCCAACGTGGCCCGGCACGCGGAGGCGTCCGCGGCGACGATCTCCCTGACAGTCGGCGACGATGTCGTGCTGTCGATCGCCGACAACGGCGTCGGTCTCGGCGACGTCAAGCGCCGTAGCGGTCTGCGTAACCTGCGCGAGCGGGCCGAAGAGCTCGGTGGCCACCTCGACGTCAGCTCCTCCCCCGGCGCCGGCACTGTTCTCACCTGGAGCGTGCCGAGCTCCGGACCCCGTCAGCCCGCGGCGACCCCCTGAGCAGGACCAAAGTCCCGAAAAGTCGTGTACTTGCGGCCTGCGTGCGACAGGTAGGTCGGACTAGCCTGGCGGCATGAGCGAGACCGCCCACACCACTGACGACCCCATTCGCGTCTACCTGCTCGACGACCACGAAGTCGTACGCCGCGGACTGCGCGACCTGCTCGAGCAGGACGGCGACATCGTCGTCGTCGGCGAGTCGGGTCTCGCCCAGGAGGCCACCCGCCGTATCCCGGCGCTGCGCCCGCACGTTGCGGTGCTCGATGGGAGGTTGCCGGACGGCTCCGGGATCGACGTGTGCCGTGAGATCCGGTCCCGACACCCCGAGATCGCCGCGCTCATCCTCACGTCGTTCGACGACGACGAGGCGCTCTTCTCCGCCATCATGGCGGGGGCTGCGGGCTACGTCCTGAAGCAGATCCGCGGCACGGATCTGGTCGACGCGGTGCGCCGGGTTGCCGCTGGCCAGTCGATGCTCGACCCCGCCGTGACCCAGCAGGTCCTCGACCGGCTCCGCAACGGGCCCGAGGAGGACGCTGCTCTCGCGCCGCTCACCGGGCAGGAGCGTCGCATCCTCGAGCTCATCGGCGAGGGCATGACGAACCGCCAGATCGCCGAGGCGATGTTCCTCGCCGAGAAGACGGTCAAGAACTATGTGTCCAGCCTGCTCTCCAAGCTCGGGATGGAACGCCGTACACAAGCGGCGGTGTTCGCCGCCAAGCACCTCAACCCGTGAGCAGGCCCCGTGACGATGCCAAGGGTCCTACCCACGCGAGACGGATGACTCTGTTCGCCGACGCCCTCGGCCGGAAGACTGGGTGACATGACTGCACAAACACCGCATTCGAGCCCGACAACCCGACCGATCGTGGTTGCCGTCGACGGCAGCAGCGACGGGACTCGTGCCCTCGACTATGCCGCGACGCTAGCGCTCCACGGCCGGCACCCCCTGCGGTTGGTCCATGTGCCGCACGAGACACTGCCATTTGCCGTGATGTTGCCGCTGTTCGCGTCCGCAACGGTGGAGGAGTTCGGCAACCGCATCCTTTCGACCGCCGCCAACCACGCCCGCGAACTCGACGACTCTCTCGTTGTGGAGGTCGTGCTGGCCCGGGGACCCCGCGCTCAGACGATTCTCGACTACGCGACCGATGCAGCGGCGATCGTACTCGGCACGCGCCAGCCCAGCCTCCACCGCGTCATCACCGGTTCCACGACGACCGCGGTGGCCGCCAAGGCGGACTGCCCCGTGTACTGCGTCCCCGCGTCCTGGACGCCGGCGCGGACCAGCCGCCGGATCATCGCCGGTGTCGACGGCTCCGACAGCTCCCACCAGGTGCTCGAGCGGGCGTATGCCGAGGCGGATCAGCGGGGCGCGTCGCTGACGGTCGTGCACGCCTGGCGCCCGTCCGACATCTACGACCATGCCATCGGCACTCACCAGATCGAGACCGATTGGGAGACCTGCGCACGGCGCAACCTCACCGAGCTCGTGGCCGGGCGTGGCGAACGCTTCCCGGACCTGGAGGTCCAGCTGGACCTCCAGTACGACTGGCCGGCCACGGCGCTCGAGCGTGCCACCAAGGACGCGGACCTGGTGGTGCTCGGTCAACGCGGTCATGGTGGTCCGCTCGGTCTCGCCATCGGTTCGACGGCCCGCGCTCTGCTGCGGACCGGTCACTGCCCGGTCGAAATCATTCCGGTCGAGGACGGGCTTCCCCACTGACCTCAGTGTGGAAGCCGACAACAGCGAGCGCCGGTGCCCCGCGGGGGTACCGGCGCTCAACGGTCAGCGCTCAGATGAACAGCAGCTGGGCGCCTTCGGTCTTCTCGATGAAGTCCGCTGCGCTGATGACAGCCTCGACACCGTCGTACAGGTCCGGCATCTCCAGGTGCTGCATGTCCGCGGACATCTTGCAGGCCCACAGGTGTCCGCCGGAGTCGACGACCTGCTCGAGCATCGTGGGGATGTCGGGGACACCGACGTCGCTGATGGCCTTCTTCATCTGGTGCGTCGCGAGTGCCGTCATACCCGGTAGTCCACCGAGTCCCTGCGGCATGTGCGTGGCGGTGTTGCCCAACGGCGTGAACTTCAGGTCCGCCATGGTCTTGCTGTTGATGAGGTCGAAGCCCCAGAAGGTGAAGAACAGGTGTGTCTCGACGCCCTCTCCCAGCGCAGCCGTGGCCAGGATCAGGCCCGGGTAGGCCATGTCGAGGTTGCCCTTCGACACGATGATCGCGAGCTTGCGGGACGTAGCGGGCGAGCCGAACGCGGGGACGATCGGCTGCTCCTCGGGTTCGCTGAGGTCAGGGGTCAGTCGGGGGGTGGTCGTCATGTCGGGCTCCTTCGCTCAGATGCACCCGCGGGGCTTGGGCAGTCCCGCGACGTAGGCGATCTTCTTGGCCGGCTTCTGGGGGAAGAGGGTGAACAGCGTCTTGATCGGGACCCCGCCGACGGTGCTCATGCGGCGCAGCGTCGGCGCTTCGCCCTGGACGGCGAAGTCCTCGCGTGCCAGCTTGACGATGCGCAGGTGCTCCTCGGTCAGCTCGAGGCCGATCAGCGACGCCAGGGCGGCAGCCAGGGGCTCTGACCACTCCCCCAGGTCGGTCAGGAAGCCTTCGGCATCGACATGGACGGATTGGCCGTCGATCGTGGTGGTGGGCATGAGTCAGTCCTCCTCGGTGACGGTCGTCTTGCCGACCATCGACATGTGGTTGGGCAGCGGAAGGGGTCGCCCCGGAAGGAGCACGTTCCAGTACATCCACCGGAAGGCGAGCTTGCCGGCATGGTTGGCGCGCGTCTCCTTGAGCAGGCCGAGGGGTCCGACGACGGGCAGCGGGTACTTGCCGGGCAGCGGCTCCGTGTCGTAGTTGAAGTCGATGAGCAGCGCCTTGCTGTCGCCGGTCTCGATGAAGCAGTTGGCGTGCCCGTCGTACTCATGGGTGGGCTGTTGGCCGGCCGCCAGCTGAAGGAAGTTCTCGACGAAGATCTCAGCTGAGTAGTGCGCGACCGAGCCCGCCTTCGACGTGGGAATGTCGTTGGCGTCCCCCACGGCGAACACGTCGTCGTACTTCGTCGACCGCAGCGTGTAGCGGTCGACGCTGACGTAGTTGAGCTCGTCACCCAGTCCGGACCGGGCGATGAAGTCTGCGCCCATGTTGACCGGGACGGTGACGAGGAGGTCGAACGGCACCTCACGCTCGTCGTAGGACACCAACGTCTTGGTCTCGGGGTCGATGCGCTCGATGGCAAAGTCGGTCTCGAGGTCGATCTTGCGCTCGTCGAGCATCTGGCCCAGCTGCCTGGAGGCGACCGGCCTCGTGAACGCGCCGGGCTGCGGCGTCACGTACACGATCTCGACCCGGTCCCTGATGCCGCGTTCGCGAAGCCAGGCCTCGGTCAGGAAGGCGAACTCCAGGGGGGCAACCGGGCACTTGATCGGCATCTCGGCAACGTGGACGACCAGCCTGCCGTGGTCGAAGGTGGCCAAGGCCTGACGAAGTGCCTCCGCTCCCTCGAACGTGTAGAAATCGAAGATGCTGCGGCGCCACTCGGAGCCGAGCATTCCGGGAGTCTCGTCGGGGCGGGGCGACGTTCCGGTCGCGATGACGAGGTAGTCGTAGTCGAGGGTGACATCGTCTGCGAGGTCGACCTGGTGGTCCTGTGGCCGAATCACGTCGATCTCCGCCAGGACGAGCTCGACGTGGTCGTCGAGAGTCTGCTGTCGACTGCGATGCAGGTCCGACGGCGTAGGCGCGAAGGGGAGAAAAAGGAGCCCTGGTTGGTAGACGTGGGAGTCGTCACGATCCACGACCGTGACCGACCACTCGCTTCGGCTCAGGCGTTTGCGCAGCTTGTTGGCGATGATGGTGCCAGCTGTACCGCCCCCGAGCACAAGCAACTTCTTCACGAGTTTCCTCCTCTGCGGGCCGGGGGCGTCGAGCCGATCTGGCTCACGTCTCCCCAGCTCCCCGCCGTCACTTCCGAGGCTAATGAGCCCGACTCGGCCTTCCGCAGTGCCGAAAGTCCCCAAGGGTGAGGTCGTGCGTCCTCAGCTCTCGACGAGTGAGAAGGCGGCCTTCGCGATGGCGGTTTCCTCGTCGGCCCGGACGACGAGCACGGAGGTGGATTCGGCGCCCCCACCGATCCTGGTGACGACGCCGTCAGCTCCGGCTGCGTTCAGACCCGGGTCCAGCTCGAGCCCCAGATGACCCAGTGGTCCGACCACCTCCTCCCGCACGTCGACGTCGTGTTCACCCACCCCGCCGGTGAAGACGAGAGCATCCAGGTCGGGAAGCTGGCCGAAGTACGCGCCGACGTAGTGACGGATCCGATGCGTGTACACGGCGAGAGCCGTGCGCGCGGACTCGTCACCTGCCCCGGCCCGCCGCCGAATCACCCGCAGGTCATCGTCACCGCACAGGCCGACCAGTCCGCTGTGATGCATGAGCAGATCCAGCACGTCCTCACCGGTCATCGCCGCCACCCGCATCAGGTACGGAACGATGGCAGGGTCGAGGTCTCCGGAGCGAGTCCCCATGACCAGCCCGGCCAGCGGTGTCAGCCCCATCGAGGTGTCGACGCTGCGGCCCTGCTGGACCGCCGTGACGGAGGCGCCGCCACCCAGGTGACAGATGATGAGGCTGAGGTCGTCGACGGCTTTGCCCACGTACGCCGCCACCGCGTGGGTAGCCCCCGCACAGCTGATGCCGTGGAAGCCGAAGCGGCGGAGCGCGAACCTGTCAGCGAGGTCTGTCGGCAGGGCGTAGCAACTCGCTTCGGTGGGCATGGTGGCGTGGAACGCCGTGTCGAAGACCGCGACCTGCGGCACGCCTGGAAAAGCCCGTCCGGCGGTGCGGATCATGGCCAGACTCGCCGCATTGTGGAGCGGCGCCAGGTCGCCGTACTGCTCGATGATCCGCTCCACCTCGGAATCGATCAGCATCGCAACCTGCACTGGACCCCCGTGCACCACCCGGTGACCGATCACGTCTGGAGGCATCGTGTCGTGGAAGGGTGCCGTGGTGCGTATCCGGTCGAGCACCTGTTCGGCGGCCCCGTGACCATCGAGGAGCAGGTCGGCCGCGCGCGTCAACTGTCCGAGATCGTCCCGGACGATGGAGGCCACCTTGACCGTGGCAGACCCGCCGTTGAAGACCAGCGCCGCGCGGGCGGGCTGTGCACCAGACGTCACTCGACCGAGACCCGACCAACCTGCTCGCTGCGCTCGTGGTCGCTTTGCCCGGGAACCGTGGCCGCCGAGAGCTCCTCGCGCGCGCCCTGGAGGTTCCGGTGTTCCGGCGGCACGATGACGACGGGGCAGGCGGCCGTGCGGGCGCACGTGTCCGCTACCGACCCGAGCACCGCGTGCCTGATTCCGTCCATGCTGTGGCTGCCCATCACGAGCAACATGCTCTGCTCGGACTCCCGAACGAGGACATCGGCTGGGTCTCCCTCAACAGCATGCCAGGAAACCGTCGGTAGGTCCGGTTGCGTTGCTCGGTGCGCAGAGTCGAGAGGCTGACCCTCCATCGTCGCCCGCGCCCTAGCCTCGGCAGCAGCCCGCGCCGCGCCGGCTGACTGCCCCGGCTCGCGCTGGTACACCGTCACCACTTCGACGCCACAGTGCCGCCGAGCTGCCTCGGCCACGGCCCACGTCAGCGCTCGCCGACTGCCCGGCGAACCGTCCGCAGCGACTCGGATGATCTCACTCGTCATGCCGTCCTCCTGAGTTGCAAGCTGGTAGGCCCGGTGGCCCGCACAGTCCCAGGATCAGCGTCGCCGCCTGCGCTGCCGGCACCCAGAGGCACCCGGCCCGACGTCACGGGGCCAAGGTCACCCGATCGGGGACCGCGAAGCAGCGTCGACCCGGGCTTGGCGATGCTCGAGCAGGGTGGCGGCGTGGTCAGGCACCGGATTCTGCGACTCGCGAGGCGAGCGGACGTAGCCCTTGGGCGCCGGCCGGACCGGAAGCTCCAGCGTGCGTCGGCGCACCTCGTGGTAGTCGATGCTCGAGAGCAGGTGGTGGATCATGTTGAGCCGCGCCCGCCGCTTCTCGTCGCTCTCGACGACCCACCAAGGAGCCTCTGGGATGTCGGTGTGGATCATCATCAGATCTTTCGCCCGCGAGTAGTCCTCCCACCGGGTGATCGACTCGAGATCCATGTCGGACAGCTTCCAGTTGCGCATCGGGTCCTCGAGCCTTGACCGAAACCTCGCCTCCTGTTCGGTGTCACTCACCGAGAACCAGTACTTGCGCAGCAAGATCCCGTCTTCGACCAACAGTCGCTCGAAGATCGGGCACTGGTGCAGAAACCTCTGGTGCTCCTCCTTGGTGCACAGGTCCATGACGTACTCGACACCCGCACGGTTGTACCAGGACCGGTCGAAGAGCACGATCTCACCAGCACTCGGCAACTGGTTCACGTAACGCTGGAAGTACCACTGCGTACGCTCGCGGTCGCTCGGCGCCGGCAGCGCCACGATGCGCGCGACACGTGGGTTGAGGTACTGCGCCAGCCGTTTGATCGTGCTGCCCTTGCCCGCGGCGTCGCGTCCCTCGAACACCACGACGAGGCGTTGGTTCTCGGTGCGTACCCACTCCTGGAGTGCCACCAGTTCGGTCTGGAGCCGTAGCAGCTCCTTCTCGTAGAGTCGCTTGGGGTATCGACCCGCCGTCCGCTCAGTTGCGTCAACGCTCTTCGCCTTGGGTTCCCGATGGCTCATGTCGGACCCACCCTCGTGACCGGCGTCAGCACGGGGTCGACTTCAATCCGAGCGTCCAGTCGCGCACCTCTGGCATGTCCTGGAGGTTGGTCACCACGTAGTCCGCGTGCTCGGCCAGCTTCGCCTCACACCAGGCCTTGAGCGCGGCTGCACCCGGCGGCGTCCGACCCGCGTTGTTGATGGCGTCGATCACCAGGTCGTAGCGCGACGCGCGGTTGCGCACGACCATGTCGAAGGGCGTGGTCGTGCTGCCCTCCTCGATGAATCCGCGGACGTGGAACCGGTCCGTGTCCGGACGACCATGGACGAGCTGATGGACAGCTCCGGGGTAGCCGTGGAACGCGAAGACGACGTCGACGGTGTCGGTGAACAGCTCACGGAAGAGGGTGTCGCGCATCCCGTGGGGGTGGTCGCGTGGCCGCGACAGGCTCATCAGGTCGACCACGTTGACGACGCGGACCCGCAGCTGGGGTAGCCGCCTACACAGGATCTCGGCGGCGGCGACCGTCTCTAGGGTGAGGACGTCGCCTGCGCAGGCCAGGACCACGTCCGGGTCCGCGGTGCCGTCGTCGTTTCCGGCCCAGTCCCAGACACCGGCACCTTGCGCGCAGTGCGCAGCCGCGTCCCCGATCGACAGCCACTGCAGCTGCGGCTGCTTGTCGATGACGATGAGGTTGACGTACGCCTTCGAACGCAGGCAGTGGTCCGACACGGACAGCAGGCAGTTCGCGTCCGGCGGGAGGTAGACGCGCGAGGTCGATCCACGTTGGGTGATGACGTTCTGGATCAGTCCGGGGCCCTGATGGGAGAAGCCGTTGTGATCGTTGCGCCAGGCGGTGGACGTCAGCAGGATGTTGAGGCTGGGCACCGGGTGACGCCAGGGCAAGGCAGCGGCTTCCTCGAGCCACTTGGAGTGCTGGATGGTCTGGGACGCGCTGACCATCGCGAACGCCTCGTAGCTCGCGAACATGCCGTAGCGGCCAGTCAGCGTGTAGCCCTCGAGCCAGCCGTGACAGTTGTGCTCCGACAGCACCTCCATGACCCGGCCGGCACTCGAGATCGCGACATCATCGGGCTCGACCCGTTCGGCGAACATCCGGTCGCTCGCCTCGAACACACTCCCGAGGCGGTTGCTGTTCGTCTCGTCGGGACAGAAGAGCCGGAACGCGTTCTGGTTGCGCTCGTACAGGTCCCGAAGCAGCTCGCCGAGGCGACGCGTGGACTCCGCTTGTGCGACGCCCGGTTGCTCGACCTCGATCGCGTAGTCCCGGAAGTCCGGGACGTCCAACCCGTCTGGCCCGCTTCCCCCGTTCGCGCTGGGTGTTGCGCTCATCCGCAGGTCGCCGGCGGGGTTGGCGTGGCGTACGGCCGCAGACGGTGCGCCTTCGGCGTCGAACAGCGTCTCGGGACGATACGAGCGCAGCCAGGTCTCCAGCAGGCGCAGATGCTCAGGGTTCTCCTTCACACCGGACAGGGGCACCTGGTGAGAGCGCCAGGTGCCGGTCATCGTGACGCCGTCCACCTCCGCCGGGCCGGTCCAGCCCTTGGGGCTGCGCAGGATGATGAGCGGCCAGCGCGGACGACGTCCGTTCCAGGCTCCGCCTGCGGATCGCGCAGCGAGCTGGATCGTACGGATCCGGCGCCACGACTCGGCCATGGCCCAGGCGAACCGGTCGTGCATCCCCGGCAGGTCGTCCCCGGTGACCTCCAGGACGTCGTACCCGTGACCGTGCAGGAGATCGCGGACCTCTTCGGGATCCTTGCGTGCGAGCACGGTCGGGCCGGAGATCTTCGCGCCGTTGAGATGAAGGATCGGCAGCACCGCACCGTCCCGCTCGGGGTTCAGGAACGACACACCTTTCCACGATCCTTCGAGCGGCCCGGTCTCCGCCTCGCCGTCCCCCACGACGGCGAGCGCGATGAGATCCGGGTTGTCCATGACCGCACCGAAGGCGTGCATGAGGACGTAGCCCAGCTCCCCGCCCTCGTGGATCGAGCCCGGTGTCGTCACGGACACGTGGCTGGGTATGCCGCCAGGGGTCGAGAACTGGCGGAACAGCCGACGCAGTCCCGCCTCGTCCCGGCTGATGTGCGGATACGTCTCGCTGTAGGTGCCTTCCAGGTAGCCGGCGGCAACCAGGGCCGGGCCACCGTGCCCGGGCCCAGCCAGGTAGAGCATCTGTTGACCGGTGCGCGCGATGAGCCGTGAGGCGTGGGCGTAGATGAAGCTCAGGCCCGGACTGGTCCCCCAGTGCCCGAGCAGGCGGGGCTTGATGTGCTCCGGACGGAGTGGTTCCCGCAGCAACGGGTTGTCCTGCAGATAGATCTGCCCGATCGTCAGGTAGTTGTTGGCTCGCCACCACGCGTCGACCGTGTCACGTTCGTGCGGTTCGAGGTGGGCGAGGCTTTCAGCCAGCTCGCTCACCTCGTCCTGGCTCGAGCTGGTCGCCGGCGCTTCGGATGTGGTCACGACGTGCTCCTCGCTGCAGTGCGCAGCCGACAGCCCGGACGAGCCGACGCAGGGGTTGGCTGTCGGCTCGTCCGGGGTTGGTGGATTACTTCAGGATGGGGAACTTCTGCACGAGCGGCCGCTTGTCCCACCAGCGACCCAGGCCGAGGTAGCGACCGGCCCCGTAGAGCCCGAGGACCAGGACGACTGCCGCACCGATGATGTGGTCGTCCGTGATCGGGTTGTTCTCCGGAGGCAGCACGACGGTCCACATCATCGCGTACATCACAAAGGCGGCGAAGGTACCCAGCCGCATGAAGATGCCGAGCGTGAGCGAGACGCCGACTGCCGCCAGGCCGAACATGAAGGCCCAGTCGGCCCACGTCGCTCCGGCGATCGAGTGGTAGAAACTGTCGAACGGTCCGTCGGCACCGAACTTGAGGAAACCCAGGGTCGGTGATCCGCCGTTGATCCAGGCGGCGTCTCCGAACCGGTCGACGTTGCCGGTGGTGGCGTCCCGTCCGGTCGAGTACCCGAGTGCGAGCAACTTGTCGACGAACGCCCAGAGGAACGTCCATCCGATGACGATGCGCAGCACGCCCATCGCGCTGTGTGCAGCCCGCCGTGTCGGGGTGGACTCAGGCAAGGTCTGCTGCGTCACGTCCTGGTCATGTCTCGCTGTGTGCTTGACGGTGGTCATGCGATCCTCCTTCTACGACGGGGAACTTCGTTGTTGTCACTATTCCTGTGCTGCGTCCCCTGGACGAGCGGCCGAAGTCACGAGCCCGCGGTACGAAGGTCCCGACCTCAGGGCCGTGCGATAGAGGCCGACGGTGACGACTGCACCCGCGAGCGTGAGGGCTGCGCTTACGACGATGAGCCCCACAGATGCGTCCGGATCATCCCCGACGTACATCCGCACCGCCATGGCGGTGACGGACGAGGCGAGCAGGACGTAACCTCCGACAATCGCGAGGCCAGGTTTGACCGCTCGGTCCTGCCCGCGCAGAAGTCCGATCCCCACCACGACGGCGGCGGGTACGACGATGGCCAGATCCCAGAACTTGACGACCCAGAAGGCCGTGGGTGCGCCGACGTACGCGCCGGACTGGTGCGCGGTCGACATCGCATCCGCATAGGGCTGGGCGTGGATGCCCACGAGGACGAAGACCGCGATGGCGAGCAGCAGCCAACCCAGAACTTTTCGCTGCCGGGAGGGCAAGCCGAGCGATCCCGCGTCGATCTGCTGCCACGCCCGGATCGCGACCGCAACGCTGATCGTGAACAACCCTGCGTACAGCGGGAAGAAGCGCTCGATGTTGCCGGGTCGGGTACCGAACTCGTTGCCGAGAAAGATCTGCGAGTAGGTGTAGGCGGCGAACACGGCGGGAGCCAACGCCAACAAGGATGCCGCGCGGTGGCCTCGCAGCGCCAACACGCCGATGGTCAGGCACAGCGGCGCGACGATCAGCAGTGCCGCCACGTCGACTCCTTCAACCTGCAGCTCTGCCGAAGCCGACGTGCGAAGTCGGACGACACCGAGACCGAGAGGGCCGAGAACCGCGGTCACGGCGATGCCGGACCCCAGCATGAGCACCCACATGCCCAGCACGATGTCCGAGCGGTTCTGCTCAGGCTTCAGCACGGGAACCTCAGGCCGAGACCGCGGCGTCGCTGTCGAGCCTGCGAGCGAGGTCTTCGCCCCAGCGTCGGGCCCGATCCTCCTGGCCGGTGAGGAGCTGGTTGTCACGATCCACGAGGAAGCTCTCCGGCTTTGCCACCAGCTCCGCGCCATGGCGCTTCAGGCGCTTGGTGATCGCTCGTGAGGCCCGACCCGTCAGGGCCGACGGGCCGTCGAACCGCGTGTCGAACGCGGCAGCCCTCGTCGAGATGGGACCGACGCTCTCGAACCATTCACGCAAGCCGTCATCGAGAGCGGTGGGTTCCACCTTCAGGCTCTTGCCGAGCGCGCGGGCGGTGTCGACGGCAGAGCGACGCGTGCCGGGTCTGGTCATGCCGTGGGCGTGAGTGGGACCGCCGACGACGACGAGGTCGATCTGCTCGAGAAGAGCCCGGTCCACCTCCGAGACAGGCAGCAGCTCGGCGTTGCACACCATGGCAAGGCCTTCCGTGATCGCCGAGGCGATGCGATGGGTGTTTCCGTACATGGACTCGAACACCACGAGGCATCTCATGACGACTCTCCTTTGATGTAGGGGTGTGGGGGCGGGACCGGTTCGGCCAGTTGCTGAGACATGCTCGGCGCTTCGGTGACCTTGAGGACGTGCTCGGTCTGTCGGCGCGGTGACGGCGGAACCGGTCCTGTTTCGGCAGCCCAACCGACATGGACGACGATCTGCGGACTGCGTGCGCCGTCCAGGAGCTGCTCCTCCAGCTGCGCGCGAGTCGTTTCGTCCTCCACGACCTGGCTGTCGAGACGCGTGGCCAGGCCCAGGCGGGTCGCCTCCAGGAGCAC
Source organism: uncultured Actinomycetota bacterium (assembly GCA_963742765.1). Classification (GTDB taxonomy): domain Bacteria; phylum Actinomycetota; class Actinomycetes; order Propionibacteriales; family Nocardioidaceae; genus JANLYC01. The sequence continues at coordinate 1,595,911 of CAVUMY010000001.1, read as the reverse complement.
CACGCTGAGCGCTTCACCTGCCCGGAGCCGGGAGAGCGGGTCGTCGGAGGACGTGCAGAGGAGCAACGCCGCAGACGACGCATCCTCACCGGCCTCGGCCCCTCCGCGCAAGGTGCCTGCGGGGAACCGGTCCTGCACCGATCGGTCCCGCCCCGGCGTCGGCGCCGAGACCATGTTGGCCTCAGGTACGCCCTCACCGGCGTCGGAGTTGACGCCGGCCCAGTGGCTCAGCTCGCTTTCGTAGGCCCGGTTGCCTTGTCGTTTCACGGCGACCTGGCGGGTCAGCGCGTTCCACAGGTGTTCGTCCGTCGCATTCGTCAAGGGCTGGGCGACGACACCGCGCTCGGCGGCCAGGGTCACGAGGGTTCGGACATGACTGCTCGGCACCTCCCAGGAGCTCATGGTGCGACGGTCCGACCGCCTCCTCGAGATGGCGTCGGCCCAGGCGGTCATGTGCTCTGTCGGTGGTGCCGCCTCGAACGAGATGGAAGCGAGCAGGCTGGGGATGCGTGGATCGGGCAGCCGTACGACCTTCGAACGCCACCCGCGAGCCGCCATCGCCACCGTGAGGTGGTGCAGAGCGGCGCCGCAGCTGATCAGCAGCATCCGGCCGGACTTGTCAGCGGCCTGCAGCTGCCGAGTCCGGTCGGTGTACAGATCGAGAGCCGAGGAGGTCAGCCGCCACTGCCAGGGCTGTGTGTTGTGGATGGAGGGTGCACGCACAGCGAGCTCGACGGCTTCAGCGACGACCTCCGAGGCTGGACCGTCCACGAGACGCCCACCTGGATCCGCTTCCGGTTGCGGGCTCGACATGGCGGCCTCCGTTCCCGACCTGCACGGCCGGCTCGTGTGAGAGTGCTTTTCTCAACCCTGTCGCGTGCGGCCGGTTGTCACGAGAGTCCTACGTCCTTCCGGAGAGGGCCCTTCCGACCGGTCGACGTGCCGGCGAGGGCGCGCCTGCGGACCAGCCGGGCGAACAGCCCCGGAACCATGCTCAGCAGGAACAGCGGAACGAGTGCCCGGGCCGCGACGGGGGCCGTGTGCAGCAGGTCCTGGAGCGCGGGCACGTACAGCGCGGCGAGCAGCAGGACCGCCGAGACCGCGACCGCCGCCTCGAGCGAGCGGCCGCGCCAGGTACGACCAGGCCGAGGGTTCCGCAAGGCCATGGCCACGCCCAGCTGCGCGAGTCCCAGGACGAGGAAGACGTGGCTCTGGACGGGCTGACCGGACGCATCGGCCGCGAGCCCTGCCGCGAGCGCGACGGCGGCGATGACCGACCCGAGCACGAGGATCTGCACGCCGAGGCCGTCACCGAGCACCGACTCCTCGGGATGGCGGGACGGTTGCTTCATGACAGCAGGGTCGACGGGCTCGGCACCGAAGGCCACGCCCGGTGGCCCGTGCGTCAGCATGTTGATCCACAAGATCTGCCCCGGGAGCAACGGAATCGGCATACCGATGAACGGTGCAACGATCATCACCAGCACCTCGGCGAAGCCTCCGGACAGGGCGTAACGAAGAAACGCCCGGATGTTGGCCAGGATCCGCCGACCCTCCTCGATGGCTGCCACGACGGTTCCGAGGTCGTCGTCCGCCAGCACGAGCGCCGACGCCTGGCGGGCGACCTCCGTCCCGCCCCGGCCCATCGCGACACCGATGTCCGCTGCTCGCAGCGCCGGGGCGTCGTTGACCCCGTCGCCGGTCATCGCGACCACGTGCCCCGCCGCCTGGAGCGAGCGAACGATATTGACCTTCTGCTCGGGACGCGTGCGCGCATACACATTCACCTCGGCCGCTGGCTCTGCCCACGCAGCCTGGCCGTTGTCGGCTTCGTGCCCCCCCTCGGAGCCGTCCCCGACCAGGACCACCGGTGCGTCCACCGTCAACTCCAGATCCATCGCGATCGCTCTGGCGGTGTCGGCATGGTCACCGGTGATCATCACGACGCGGACACCGGCGTCGCGGCAGGCCGCGATGACGTCACGGGCCGTACGCCGCGGGGGATCTGAGATCGCCACGAGGCCGAGCAGCCGGTTGACCGGGTGCAGCTCGGGGTCCGCCGGGTCCGGGGCGGTCTCGGCCACCGCGATCACGCGACGTCCCGAGCGCGCCAAGGCCGCGGCGGCGTTCTCTGCCTGAGTCACTGCCGGCGACGGCTCCAGCGTGACGAACACACTCTCGGGTGCACCTTTGACGATCACGACGTCGGCCCCGTCCGGCGACCGGTGCTCCGTCGTCATCCGTCGCGTCCGGCTGTCGAAGGGATCTTCATCGAGTCGCGGCCACGCCGTGCGGGTTGTCGCGACATCGAGGCCGGCCGCCTGTGCCAGCGCGAGCAGGGCGGTCTCCAGCGGATCGCCGACCAGGTCTGACCGCCCCTCCACGGCCACCACCTGTGCGTCGTTGCAGAGGACGACCGCGCGCAGCAAACGCAGCAGCTCGGTGCTCGAAGGATCGGTGCTGGCGGGATCAGCGCTGGCTCCGTCGTCACGAACCAGCGCGGGCCCACCGTCGACAGAGACGGAGTACGCCGCCTCAGGTGTCCAGACGTGGCTGGCCGTCATCCGCCCCTCGGTCAGGGTGCCGGTCTTGTCGGTGGCCAGCACCGACACGGAGCCGAGCGTCTCGACCGCGGGCAGCCTGCGCACGATCGCCGATCGCCGGGCCATCCGGTAAGCGCCCAGGGCCAGCGCGACGGAGACGACGGCCGGCAGCGACTCGGGGACGGCTGCCACCGCGAGGCTCACGGCCACGACGAGCATCGTGCCGACTGAACGTCCCTGGACCAGCCCCATCACGAACACGACCGCGGAGGCCACAGCCGCGGCGACGACGAGCGTGCGTGACAACCTGGAGAGCCGGCGTTGCAGCGGCGTTGCGCGCACGGGCGCGGCCGCCACCAGCTCAGCAATCTGTCCCAGCGCGCTGGCAGACCCGGTGCGCGTCACCGTCGCCGCGGCCCGTCCTCGCGTCACCACGGTCCCGGCCTGGACCTCGGCACCCTCCACGCGCTCGACCGGGACCGACTCACCGGTCATCGCGGACTCATCGAGGTGCAGCTCATGGACTTCCAGCACCAGTGCGTCGGCGGGCACGATGTCGCCGGCCTCCAGGTGCATCAGGTCGCCGGGGACCAGTACCGATGCGGGGATCACCTGCACGCGACCGTCCCGAACGACGCGCGCGGTCGGAGCCGACATGTCTTCCAGCGCCGCCAACGCGCGTTCAGCGCGGACCTCCTGCACGACGCCCATCGCGGTGTTGAGCAGGATCACGGCACCGATCACCACCGTGTCCGTGACGTCCCTCAGCGCCGTCGTCACGGCCGCCGCGGCCAGCAGGAGCAGGATCATCGGATCTCGAAGCTGCTGTGCGACCCGCCTCCAGACACGCACCGGCGCAGGACGGGGAAGCTCGTTGCGTCCGTGGACCCGCAGGGCATGCGCGGCCTGGTCGGTGCTGAGCCCCTCGTCGGTCATGCGGACTCTGGCATCGACCGGCAGGCTGCGCTCGAGCGCGTCATCACGGGCCACTCTCCTCACCGTGGCCGCGATCGGGCACCGAGACCAGGAGCGCAGGTCCCCCGCAACCGGGTCCAAAGTCACGGCACTGGACGCAGGAGCGTCCCGGCCGGGGGCCGATTGCCCCTGCCGCGTCCCCCACGCATCTGGCATGGTCGGTCTCATGAGTGAGGCGCCCGTCAGCACCCAGTCGGCATACCCGCTGCGGATGGAGGCGAGGCTCGAGGGCCCGCTCAGCCGATGGCTGTGGTTGCTGAAGGCGATACTGCTGATCCCGCACATCGTGCTGCTGGCCTTCCTGTGGATCGCCTTGGTGATCCTGACCGTGTTCGCGTTCTTCGCGATCCTCTTCACGGGTCGCTACCCGCGCACCGTGTTCGACTTCAATGTCGGCGTGCTGCGGTGGACCTGGCGGGTGGGCTACTTCGGCTACAGCGCGCTGGCGACAGACCGCTACCCGCCCTTCACCCTGCACGACGTTCCCGACTACCCGACGGACCTCTGGGTCGAGTATCCCGAGAGGCTCTCCCGCCCCCGGGTGCTGGTCAAGTGGGTGCTGGCCCTCCCCCATCTGCTGATTGTGAGCGTGTTCGTGGGCGCCGGCGCCTGGGGCTCCTGGCAGTCGAAGGACCTGCGCTTCGGCGGCTGGAGCCTGGTGGGCCTGCTGGTGCTGATCGCCGGTCTGAGCCTGCTGTTCAGAAACCGCTATCCGACGTCGATCTTCGATCTCGTGCTCGGGCTCAACCGCTGGTCTCTGCGCGTGGCGGCGTACGTCGCTCTCATGACCGACACCTACCCACCGTTCCGTCTCGACCAGGGCGGCGACGACGTCGGCGCGGCGCCCGAAGGAACGGGCCTGTCACCCCCGCCGCCTTACGCCGGCACAGCCTCACCGATCCCCACCCCCTCGGCTGTGGGTGGTGGGGCACACGGGCCGCCCCCGGCCCGGCTGCGGAGCAGCGAGTGGACGTTGGGGCGCGGCGCACTCGTCGTGATCGGCGCGTTCGTCGTGTTCGCGGCGTTCGGCCTGACGACCCTCGGCGTCGCCGCCCTGGCCATCGACAACACGATGCGCGACGACAGCGGCTTCCTCGAAGGACCCGACCGGCACTTTGTGACAACGTCCTACGCGGTGGCCACGGATCCCATCGAGCTGAGCGATCGCCCCTTCGGTCGCGACGGTCCAGGCGATCTCGTGGGCGACGTCCGGCTCGAGGCTGTGTCGAGCAACCCGTCCGTACCGGTCTTCATCGGAGTCGCGCCCAGCTCAGTGGTGACCAGCTACCTCGAAGGTGTCTCCTACGCGACAGTCACGGATCCTCGGGACACCGACCCCGACTACGTGACCCGCCCGGGAACCGCACCAGCGACGCCACCGACAGCGACCGACATCTGGGCCGTGTCAGCGAGCGGGCCGGGAAGTCAGTCGATCGTCTGGACCCCCGAGTCAGGCCGATGGACCATCGTCGCGATGAATGCGGCCGGCTCACCGGGAGTGGATGTCACCGTGCAGGCCGGCGTCGAGGCTCCCCACCTGGCTCGCCTGGGCGTGGTGGCGATCCTGATCGCCCTGATCCCGTTGCTGGTCGGAAGCGCGCTCATCTACACCGGGGTGCACCTGGCCCGCCGAGCTGCCACACATCCGTGATCTGGCTCGACCGGACGTGACGGCGACTAGAGCTCGGACTGCACGCCGCAGAGGAGCCGACGCGCGATCACGATGCGCTGGACCTGGTTGGTGCCTTCGTAGATCTGGGTGATCTTCGCGTCGCGCATCATCCGCTCGACCGGGTAGTCACGCGTGCAGCCATGACCCCCCAGCAACTGCACCGCATCGGTCGTCACCTGCATTGCGGTGTCGGAAGCGAACGCCTTGGCGGCGGCGCCGAAGAACGTGAGGTCGGTGTCTTCGCGCTGAGATCGACCCGCAGCCGCGTAGGTCAGCTGGCGCGCCGCCTCGACCTTCATACCCATGTCGGCGAGCAGGCCTTCCGCCCTTCGACCGACCCTGGGTCAGCGGCCGCGCGCCTTGGCCCGGGCGCGTTCCCGGCGTCTGAGCACGGCGCCCATGGCCTTGGCCGCAACGGGGCTCTTGTCGGCGAGCTGTGCGGCCTTGCGCTGGCTGGAGAACACCAAGCGACGAGCCCGGCTGCTCACGTTCTTCGCCTCGTCGACTCCCTCGACCGACGGACGCTTGCGGCGCCACCAGCTGGTCGCATAGTCCTCGGCGAGCAGAGCCAGTGCGTCGAGCGAGGCATCGAGAAGCTCCGCGTCAGTGGCGTCATCCGGACGCCGACCGCCCTCGCGACGTGCGGGACGCAGCTCGTCGAGATCCCCGACGATGTCGTAGCCGCGCGCGGTCAGCTCAGCAATGCTGCTGTCGGCACGCTCGGTGATCCACGGGATCTCCTCGTCGGGCAGGGTGAAACGAACCGGCTCCGACCGCCGGGCCAGCATCTGCACGATCGTCATCTTCATGATCTTGTCGTGTTCGCGCTGGTTGAGCCGGCCGCCGAGACGCTCGTTCACCCGACGGATCACCTCGGTCGCAGCGACGCCGACGGTTTCGTTGTTCCACTTCGGTTCCTCGGTGAGCGCGGCGGGATCGAAGCCGACCACCGAGGCAAACCGGGCGAGCAGCTTGTCCGGCGACGAGCCCGACTTCGGCACTGTGACCACGTGCAAGCGCTCCGCCGGTACGGCGGACTCCCAGGTCGCGCAGATCGCGGCGAGGTCCTGCCGCATCCAGAAGCCCCGTGCCGGACTGGTCGCGAGCTGTTTGGGGTCCTTGATGGCGTCGACGAACTCCTGCCAGGTCCAGGTCTTGTCGTTCTTGACCTCTTCCTGCCAGGCCGAGACCGCGACGCGGCCGAGGTCGCGGGCCGTGACGATGACATGGACCTCGCTGGTGGGGAACGCCTGCACTGTCTTGGCCACCTGCTTGAGCGTGGACAGGCTGAGACGTTCCTCGGAGATGAGGGCGGTCGGTTGGCCCGAGGTGTTGACGTGGTCGACCAGCGCGTCCCACGTCCCGGAGATCCGGCGGTCGGTGACGCCGCGGGGGCGCCGTCCTTGGAGGTCCCACACGGCAAAGGCCTGCACGGGCTCCCGGGGGCCGCCGCAGAAGTCCACCTCCTGGGCGCGCAGCTGGGCGCGGTTGGCTCGCAGCACGTTCTGCAGGTACGTCGTGCCCGTCTTGTGCAGACCGATGTGGACGAAGACCTTGTCCGGAGTACTCACGTCAGCTCGCCCCGCCCTCGTCGGTCGCGGCCGGTTGGTGCGCAGCGTCCCGGACCGCCAGCCCCTTCTGGCGGGCACTGTCGGCCAGCCGCTCCTGGAAGGCCACCATGGCGTCCCGCAACCGCGGGTCGGAGGCCGCCAGGATCCGGACGGCCAGCAGTCCCGCGTTGCGGGCGTTGCCGATGGCGACCGTGGCCACGGGTACGCCGGCGGGCATCTGCACGACGGACAGCAGCGAGTCCATCCCGTCGAGATAACGCAGTGCGACCGGGACGCCGATGACGGGCAGCGGCGTGACGGCGGCGAGCATGCCAGGGAGGTGGGCGGCGCCGCCGGCTCCGGCGATGATGACCTGGAGCCCCCGCTCGTGCGCCGTCCGGCCGTACTCGAGCATCTCGGCCGGCATCCGGTGCGCGGAGACGACGTCGGCCTCGTGCGCCACGCCGAACTCGCCCAGAACCTCGGCGGCCGCCTGCATGGTCGGCCAGTCGGAGTCCGACCCCATCACGATCCCGACCAGCGGGACGGCGGACGTACTCATCATGTGCTCTCTTCGTCGAAGACGGTTCCGTCGTTGCCCAGGGTGCCGTCGAACCAGCCGGCGGCGTGGCGGGCGCGCTCACGTACGTCGTCGAGGTCGTCGCCGTACGCGGTCACGTGACCCACCTTGCGTCCCGGCTTGACCGCCTTGCCGTACAGGTGGACCCGCACGCGGGGGTCCCGCGCCTGGACGTGGGGGTAGCCGTCATACAGGTCGGGGGTGGACGGTTCAGAGCCCCCGAGGATGTTGACCATCACCGACCAGGCAGCCCGCGGGGCCGGTGAGCCGAGCGGCAGGTCGAGCACGGCCCTGAGGTGGTTCTCGAACTGGCTGGTCACCGCGCCGTCGATCGACCAGTGCCCGGTGTTGTGGGGACGCATGGCGAGCTCGTTGACCAGGACCTGACCATCGCGTGTCTCGAACAACTCGACGGCGAGGATGCCGGTCACGTCGAGCTCGGCGGCGATCGTCATCGCCAGCTCCTGCGCGTGGACCGCCAGGTCGGGGTCGAGGTCGGGCGCCGGGGCCGTGACCTCGACGCAGATGCCGTCGCGTTGCACGCTCTCGACGACGGGGTACGCCGCGACCTGGCCCATCGGAGACCTTGCGACCAGTGCGGAGAGCTCTCGGCGGAAGGCCACGAACTCCTCGGCAAGGAGGTCGATGCCCTCGGGCGCGGCATGGAGTACCTCGGCGGCCTCGTCGTCAGAGCGGACGGTCCAGACACCTTTTCCGTCGTAGCCCCCACGCGTCGTCTTGAGCACGACCGGGTAGCCGGAACCCTCGGCCGCGAACGCGGCGACGGCCTCGGGTGAGGCGACGACCGACCAGCGCGGCTGCGGGACTCCCAGCGCCGCGAGGCGCCGCCGCATCATGCTCTTGTCCTGGGCGTGCACGAGTGCGCCGGGTCCTGGCCGGGTGGCGATGCCGTCCGCGGCGAGCTTCTCGAGCGAGGCAGTGGGCACGTGCTCGTGGTCGAACGTCACGACGCTGCACCCGTCGGCCCAGGCCCGCACCGTCGGGAAGTCGGTGTAGTCGCCGACTGTGGTGTCCGCGATGACCTGCGCGGCGGACATGCCCTCGCCCTCGGCCAGCAGCCGCAGCGGTACGCCGAGAGCGATCGCTGCCGGCTGCATCATGCGCGCCAGCTGTCCAGCGCCGATCACGCCCACCACTGGTGCTTCCACAGCGGGAACTCTAGCGAGGTACCGCTGCCTGACCCCGCCTCGCCCTGACCGTGGAGACGGGTCAGGTAGGACCCACCAGGCTCACCAGGTCGGCGAGGAACCAGGCCTTGCCCTTCAGGTCCGGGCTGTAGATCGCGATGTCGAGGTGGTTCTTCGCACCGGACGTCGTGTAGGGCACGGTGAGCTGGTGCCAGGCAGTGTCGCTGAAGACGACACTCGCGCTGGACGTCCCGACCACGGTGCCGGCGGCGTTGACCTCGTTGATCTGGAGCACCAGCGTCTGCGACTGGCCGGCCTTCTGACCGTGGACCCAGACGCTGCCGTGGAAATTCGCACCCGCTGTCGTCGACGGCACCGGACTGGGTTTGGACACGGCACCGGCTGCGCCTGCCGCCGTGACCTTCCGCAGCACCTTGAGGCTGTACTTGCCGTCGTACGTGTTCACGGTGACCCGCGACGTCGTCGTCTGGGCGTTGTACAGGCCCGTCCAGCCGACCTTGTTGGTCTCGAAGCTCGGGTTGGCGATGTACTGCTTCGTCGTCGGTGGCGGTGGCGGTGGCGGTGGTGGCGGCGGCCCACCGGAGCCGGCGTACCCGGTGAGCGTCTGGCTGAACATGACGCTGCCCGTGGTACACGGGTTCCCTGACGCGGCCGCCGAGTCCGGGCCGCAGATGAAGGCATAGGTCAGCTGGGCGCCGTTGAACGTCGTGCGCAGATGCGCGAAGTGGCCGGACATCCACAGCGTGCCGGCGCCGGGGTTGCCGGTGGTCGAGGACTCCTTGCCTCCGGCACCGTCGATGAGGTGCACCACGCCGTGCCGTGGGGTGAGCGCCTGGCCGTTGTGCACGTGGTGCGCCACGTTGAGCACGTACTTGCCGTCCGGACGGGCGGTGGGCGAGTACTTGTCGCCAAGAGTGTCGATGGCGGCACGCAGGTCGAGATCGCCGCCGCCCCCGTTGCCGTATGCCGGACGGTGGCCCCAGGTGACGATCAGGTAGATGTTCGGATCCGCTTCGGCCTGGGCCATGAGCGGGTCGACCTTGGACAACCAGTCCGGGTAGGCACCGGTCCACGGTTCGGGATAAGCGATGAACAGTACGTGCCCTGCCGTGAAGTGACCCCAGTCATTGCCGCGACAACCGTTCTTGGTGGGGTCCGCGGGTGAAGGGCAGCCGACACCGGAGACGGTCGTCGGTGTGTCGGACGGGACCGTCTGCGTGTGCGGCATGTTGAAGCGGCCCTTGTAGTTGCCCAGCGAGTCGGCCTGGGACGACCCCGCCTCATGGTTGCCCCAGGCGAACTGCATCGCCGCCTGCGTCGCCACGGGCGCGATGTCCTCCCAGAACTGGTGGACCGCCGGCTTGCCGCACGAGTTGGCGTAGCTGATGTCGCCCCCGTGCGTGACGACGGCGGGGTTGTCGTCGGCCAGCTGCTGCCAGACCTGGGACATCCATGGGGTGCCGCAGCCGGCCGTCGTACCGGTGTCACCGATGTCGTCCCACACGAAGTCACCTGTCGGCGCCGTCTGGAACGTGTGGTCGAGACCACCGCTGCCGACGGCGAAGTGGTAGGTGGCGCCTGGCGTCAGGCCGGTGAGCTTGACCTGCCAGAACGGTCCCGACGTGTCGACCGGTGTGGTCGACGGCGCGGAAGCCTGAGCGTTGGACCCGTACGTCTGCGTGCGACCGTAACTGACCACGCTGTCGGGGCCGCGCCAGTACAACCACATCTCGTCGGGCGCGTCGCCGAAGCTGCTGTGGATCTCACCGGCAGGCTCTGACACCGCCGCGGCGACGACTGCGCTGGTGGTTTCGGCGACGGTGACAGCGCTTCCGGGGCCGGCGGTTGTCACGGTCAGGACGGCGGCAACACCACTCGCCAACAGGCCGGGTAGACGCAGTTGTCTCAGCACAGGAACTCCAGAGATATGGGACATCTGAGCCGAGAACTCCTGGGCAGCGTACTCCCGCGTCACGACGTACTCGACGCTTCTGGCATATGTGCGCTATCGCGGTTGATAGCACCTTTTAAGAGAATCGGCCTAGTCCGAGCGGCTACACCTGAGCGACTTGTGCGGGGCCGGCCGGTCGGCCCCGTAGGCTTGGCGGATCGCACCCGTCGCGGCGGCGTACCCGCCACCGGCCGAGCCACAGGAGATCTTCGCGTGCTGAAACGTCTGCGTGCTCTGATGCACGAGGCTGCGAAGTTCGGAGTCGTCGGCGGAGTCGGCTTCGTCGTCGACGTCGGCACGTTCAACGTGCTTCGGTTCGCTGGCAATCCCGGGGTGCTCGAACACAAGCCGCTGACCGCCAAGGCGATCTCGGTCGTGGTCGCCACGCTGGTGACCTACTTCGGTAACCGGCACTGGACCTGGCGCGATCGCCCCCGCACAGGCGCGCACCGCGAGGTGTTTCTCTTCTTCCTCCTGAACGCGATCGGGATGGCCATCGCGGTCGGCTGCCTGGCGTTCTCGCACTACATTCTCGACCTGCGGTCGGTCGTCGCCGACAACGTGTCGGCCAACATCGTCGGGCTGGCGCTCGGCATGGTCTTCCGGTTCTGGAGCTATCGGACCTTCGTGTTCCGGCGCAGCCCGGACGAATCCCCCGAGCTGCCGCTCGACCTCGTCGGTCGCCTCGTCGAGGAGGAGATCCTGAGCGAGCAGTCCGAGGTCGAAGGCGAGAGCGGTGGCGCCCTGAGATCCCCCCGCTAGGCGGATTTCGATCAAGTTGGATCGCGCTCGGTCGGGCAGGATGCTGACATGGGGACTGGCGCCGACATGTTCGCTGACTTCGTTGAGGCGGTTGCCGCGAGCCTCGACCACGATGTCGATGGCGATGGCCTGGCAACACAGTTGTCGTTCTCACGGTCCCACCTCGACCGGGTCGTCAAGGCGGTGTCGGGCGACAGCGCCGCGCGGTTTCGGCGCCGCATCTGATGGAACGAGCCGCTTATCGCCTGCTGACCGATGACGCAAACATCCTCGATATCGCCGTCGAGGCCGGCTACTCGTCCCACGAGGCCTTCACCCGGGCTTTCCAACGGGACTTCGGCCGTGGTCCGGCCGCCTGGCACGCACTTCCAGGCCCCTGACCCGTTGTTCTGGGGCCCGATCATGCCCTGAACACGAGCTACCGCCTGGCCGATCCCAGCCGCCGGCTGATCGAGCCCTTCGACAGGCTCAGGACAGGCCAGTCGAGTTCACGGGGTGGTTTCGACAGGCTCAACCACCGGGTGGTGGGAGTCTCAGGCTGCCGGGAGTGCCGGGAGGGCTTGGTGGGTGCCGGTGTGGTCGACGAGGTAGTAGCGGCCGTGGGGGGTGCGCCACACGAACACGCCGGTGAAGGGTTGGGCGACGTGCCAGTCACCGTGGGTCTTGACCCGGTGGTGGAACCGGGTGATGGGGCCGAGCTTGCCGACGCCGGTCTGGCCCGGTGGCCCACCCTCGTCGGGTTTGACGAAGGCGATGGTGTGGTCGATGTCGCCGGACCTGCGGGTGGAGGTGGCGTGGGGGAAGCAGTCGACCGGGATGGCCAGGTGGACGGCTTCGCGGATCCGGTCGGGGATCTCATACGCATCGACCGGGACCTGGTCGTTGAGGTCGATCACGGGTTTGACCACGACGTTGGCGTGTCCGAGCCAGCACCGGAGCCGGTCCACGGTGAGCGGTCCGATGCCCTCGACCCTGGCCACTCCTTGACCGGTCGCCAGGGCCTGGTCGGTCAGGTGGACATACAGGGTGACGTCGGTCCGGGTGTCGACCCGTCGCCGCGTCCGCACCGCGGACTCGACGGGTTCGGTCGGGTCGACGGGTTCGATGTGGTCGTCGGGCTCGGGCTCTCCGGTGGCGGCGTCGATGTCGGCGAACAGGTCAAGGGCGTGCTGGGGGTCGGCCAGGATCCCGATCGCCGCCGCCCGGCGCACGTCGACCGGACGGATATCGCCGAGGGTGCCGAGTCCGGTCGCGAGGCCGCCGATCGAAGCGTTGAACCGCAACGCGTCGGGTGCTTCGGCCCGGATGAAGATCTCGCCGGTACCGGCCTCGCCGGGCTGGTGGTCCTTGAGCCACACCCCCAACGACGCCTGCGCCTCAGCATCGGCTTCAGCGGCAGCCTCGGGGTCACACTCCAGCCAGCACGCGGCGATGATGGCTTCGATCCGTCCCCACGACAACGCATGCGCATATCTGGCGATCCGCCGGTCGACGACCGTGACGGTGTCCAGGGAGAGGTGGCGGGTGGCTTCGGCGCACCGGCGGCCGATCCACGGCTTCACCTCACCCGCACAGACCCTGGCCCACAGCCTCGGGAGGCGGTGCCGCAGGTCCAACGCGTCCCCGACCAGCCGCTCCGCAGCCGACGACGACGTCGCCAGCACCACGCCGAGCTCGGCCGGCGCGAACTCCGCCACCGCAGGTGTCCCGTCCCCGCCGAACCGGACCAGCTTCTCCGACCCGGGCAGCAGCGGGCTCGTCGAGCGGGCGAGCTCACCGTGCAGGTCAGCCCAACGGGCGGCCGCGTGGAGGATGTCGACCTCGGCGCGGTCCGCGGTGGCGCGGGCGGCCTCGACGTAAGACAGGATGGCTGTCTCGTCGAGTCCGCTGACGTCAGTGTCGAACATGTGTTCGATTCTACCTTATTTGTCCGACGCTCCCCAGACATTTTTCGCCTTGTGTACAACGGTTTCCGGGTCTCGACACGTCTGTCCTCACTTGTCCAACGGGGTGTGTCCCCATTCGCCGTCCGCAACACGCGACACGAGACGCGTGCCGGGCAGCAGCATGAACGTGCGCGCCAACGAGCATCATTCACCCCGCCGCCGGGCTCCCACATCGGCGCGCCGGAATACATGTAGAGGCTGTCGGATGCACTCCGCGACGTCCTCCGCCGCGACCCACGACCAGCCGTCCGAAGACCGCATCACCTCCCCGACCACTGGGACCACGCTGATTGAGCTTGTCGAAATCACTGGGGAAGCTGTCTAGGTGTGATGAGCAGAGACGTTGGTCGAGATCGTGTGATGAGACGGTCTGACGTAGTAGACGGGTGAAGACCTCCCGATGTGGAGTGGAGCTACCTAGGAACCGCTCCACGACCAGGAGGTCTTCATGTCCCACGCTACCCACCCCAACGCTGCCCTGACCTCTCGCGCCCGGCTGAGGCTGGCACGCCTGATCGTCGATGACGGCTGGCCGCTGGCACGTGCAGCAGAGCGCTACGACGTGTCGTGGAAGACCGCGGCAAAGTGGGCTGCCCGCTACCGCGAGGAAGGCCCGGACGGAATGAGCGACCGCTCGTCCCGGCCGCACCGGCAACCGCATCGCACACCCCAGCCGATGGTCCGCAAGATCGTTCACCTGCGCTGGAAGCAGCGGTTGGGACCGGTCGAGATCGGCGACCGGCTTGGCATGTCGTCCTCGACGGTGCACGCAGTCCTGGTGCGGTGCCGGCTCAACCGGCTCACCCACATCGACCGGAACACCGGAGAGCGGATCCGCCGATACGAGCATGAGCGGCCCGGTGATCTGATCCACGTCGACGTGAAGAAGCTCGGCAAGGTCCCAGACGGCGGCGGCTGGCGCTATGTCGGGCGCCAACAGGGCGAGAAGAACCGATCGGCAACGGTCACTCGCACCGGCGCTGCGCGCAGCAGGTCGCGCAACCCGGTGATCGGAACCTGTTACCTGCACACCGTCATCGACGACCACTCACGCGTCGCCTACGTCGAAGCCCGCGACGACGAGACCAAGGAAACCGCGACCGAGGTGCTGCGCAACGCGGTCGCGTGGTTCGCCGAACGGGGCGTCACCGTCCAGCGAGTCCTCAGCGACAACGGCAGCTGCTACCGCTCCAACCTGTGGCGCGACACCTGCATCGAGCTCACCATCACACCGAAATGGACCCGGCCCTACCGACCCCAGACCAACGGAAAGATCGAGCGCTTCCACCGAACCCTTGCCGAAGGCTGGGCCTTCAAAAAGTTCTACACCTCCGAATCCGCCCGACTCGCCGCTCTGCCATCATGGATCCACGAGTACAACCACCACCGGCCCCACTCCGCCATCGGCAAGTGCTCACCCATCAGCAGGTTGGACAACCTGGCTGGGCATCACATCTAGGCCAGCTCAACCAGCGGATAGCCGGCCGGAGAGCAACCGGTCGGTCAGCGGAGGAGGCGGCGGACGGAGATCGGCTGCACGGCGCCGAAGCCGCGCAGTGGGCGCTCGGTCAACGGCCGGGTCACGTAGCCGGCGAGCTCCCCCACGACGGCAGCCGTCGTCTCGTCGCAGATCACGCGGTTGCGGCGCGCCACCCCCGTCAACCGGCTCGCCATGTTGACCGGAGCACCGAACACGTCCCCCAACCGCATGATGACCGGGCCGGTAGCCAGACCCACGTGGACGTCGGGGAGCGTCTCGTCGCCGCCGACACGTTCGACGATGTCGGACGCGATGTCGACGCCGACCACAGGCTCGTCCGCGATGAACAACACCGAGTCTCCGAGCGTCTTGATCACCCGGCCACCGCGGGCCGCGACCAGGTCGGAGCAGCTCGACTCGAACTCCTCGACCACGTCGGCCAGGAGGTCCTCGTCCATCCCGTTGGCCAGCTCGGTGAAACCCACGAGGTCCGCGAAACCGACCGTGACGCTCATCGTGTGCAGGTCGGAGTCCCTGGCCCCGAGCGCCTCGATGCGGCTGACCGCGGCAGCCAGGTGCCGACGCCAGGAGTAGGTGAGCAGGTCCTCGAACGTCGGCTCGACCGACCTGATGATCTGCAGTCCCGTGGTGAGCCTGGAGCCGGTCCCGTGCCCCGACTCCTCCAGCCGCTCGACGAGCTCGCTCAACGTGGTCACCTGCCAGTCGGCGAGACGGGCCATCGTCGAGCCCAAAGCCCGCGTCAGCCGGATCGCCGTCTCGAACTCCATCAAGCCCGAGTCGACCATGGCCATCAGCTTGGCCATGGCCTCGCGGTCGGCGCCGGTGAAGGCCGCAGCGTCCCCCGCGTCCGGGAATCCGAGTGCCCGCCACAACCGGCGACCGTCCCTGGCCGCGTCCTCGCCCTCACCGGTGATCTGGGCCGACGTGAGATGGGGCGACTCCCCCAAGATCGCGCGCTCGAGATCTTCGCGAGTCGTGCCGCCGGCCCCACCCCCTGCAGGGGTCGACGGAGGGAGCTCGCCGTCGTCGCTCACGTCACGGCTGCTGTCGTCGTGGTTCACCCGCGGCGTGGCTCCAGCGGGTGAGGGGGCGTCCCGTCGTCGTCCCGACCGTCGTCGTTGCCGAACAGCAGGTCGGTGATGACCAGCTGCAGCGACTCGACCTTCGGCACGTCCGGCAGCACCGACATCCCCTCTTCGCTGGCGTCGGAGATCACCAACGTGCCGCAGCCCAGCATCCGGTCGAGCACCCCTCGCTCGTACGAGACGTCGTTGATCCGGTGCAGCGGAATATCGCGTCCTTTCCGCGTCAGCACGCCGGACCGGTTGATGAGTCGCCGGTTGGTGACCGTGTACGACGCGGTCAACCAGACGAGGAACGGCCGGAGGGTGAACCAGATGATGACGGCTGCCGCGACGATGAGCACGATCCACATGAGGACGTCGTGCGCGCTCCCACTGGGCAGCACGGCCAACAGGAACCCCGCGACGCCGCAGGTGAGAATCAGCACGACCACGGGAACGACGAGCGCCTTCCAATGCGTGCGCGTCGAGATGATGACGTGTTCGCCATCACCGAGCAGCTTCGGCGAGATGCCCATCAGGGTGTCCCTTCGACAGGTGAGCCAGGCCTTGATCGCTCCGATCGTGTCATGTCTCGGTCCTCAGGTGAACGACATCGCCCGCACCGAACGCCACCTGGCCGCGTGCGGTACGGACCAGCAGACGCCCGGACTCGTCCACGCCGACCGCTTCGCCTGTCTCGTGGCCGCCATCGGGTCGGTCGAGCCGGACGTGGCGACCGAGCGTCGTGCACGCGTCGACGTACGCCGTGTGCAGCCCGGCCGTAGCGTCGCCCCCGTGGGCGTACCAGTCCTTGAGGAGCGCGGCCAGCACGCGGAGCACGCCTCGGATGAGCAGGGAACGATCCGTCGTCGTCGCGTTCTCGATCGCCAGCGACGTGGCAGTCGGGACCGGCAGCTCGTCTGGCCGCAACGACACGTTGAGCCCGATCCCGATGACGGCCGCCGCGCTGCCGCGGCTCCCGTCCGCCCGTTCCACGCGCTCGACCAGGAGACCGGCGACCTTGCGGTCACCCACGAGCACGTCATTAGGCCATTTGAGACCGGCCTCTACGCCGGCGTCCTTGCGGAGGGCGGCCGCCACCGCCAGCCCGGACAGCAGCGGCAGCCATGGCCACCGCGCAGCAGGGACCGTCTCGTGCTGCCCAGGGCGGACCAGCACCGACATCGCCAATCCCGACCGGGGCGGTGACGTCCAGGTGCGGTCGAGCCGTCCGCGCCCGGCTGTCTGGTGCTCGGCGATCAGGACCACCCCGTCCTCGCCGGGGTCTTTGGACTCGGCCGCGCGACGCGCGAGGTCGCCGTTGGTCGACGGCGAGGACTCCACGACGTCGACCGTGCTCCACATCGAACCGGGCACGACGAGTGCCCGCCGCAGGACCTCGACGTTCAGGGGCGGGCGGTCGAGGTCGCCGTACTTCGACGTCATACCCGTCACGCTACGCTGCGGTGCGTGAGCGACACAGACACTCCTCAGGCCGACATCCACACCACCGCCGGCAAGCTCGCGGATCTCGACGAGCGCCTCGAAGCAGCCGTGCACGCCGGCTCCGAACGGGCGATCGAGAAGCAGCACGCCAAGGGCAAGCTCACGGCGCGTGAGCGGGTCGAGCAACTCCTCGACGACGGGTCGTTCGTCGAGCTCGATGAGCTGGCCCGCCACCGGTCGACGAACTTCGGGATGGAGCGCAACCGGCCGTACGGCGACGGGGTCGTGACGGGCTACGGCACGATCGACGGCCGCCAGGTGTGCGTGTTCGCGCAGGACTTCACGGTCTTCGGCGGCAGCCTCGGACAGGTCTTCGGCGAAAAGATCGTCAAGGTGATGGATCTGGCGATGAAGACCGGCTGCCCCGTCATCGGCATCAACGACTCCGGTGGTGCACGCATCCAGGAGGGCGTGGTGTCGCTGGGTCTGTACGGCGAGATCTTCCGCCGCAACGTGCACGCCTCCGGCGTCATCCCGCAGGTCTCCCTGATCATGGGACCGTGCGCCGGCGGCGCCGTCTACTCTCCCGCCGTCACCGACTTCACCGTGATGGTCGACAAGACCTCGCACATGTTCATCACCGGGCCTGACGTGATCAAGACCGTCACCGGCGAGGACGTCTCGATGGAGGAGCTCGGCGGAGCCCACACGCACAACTCGAAGAGCGGCAATGCGCACTACCTCGGGTCGGACGAGTCCGACGCCATCGACTATGTCAAGGCGCTGTTGTCCTACCTGCCACAGAACAATCTCGAAGACCCGCCGGTATACGCCGAGTCGACGTACACCGACGAGGAGCTTCAGGTCACCGACGAGGACCGGGCCCTCGATGTGCTGATCCCCGACTCGCCCAACCAGCCCTACGACATGCACACCGTGATCGAGTCCGTGGTCGACGACGGCGAGTTCCTCGAGGTGCAGGCCCTGTTCGCGCCGAACATGATCGTCGGCTACGGCCGGATCGAAGGACGCTCGGTCGGGGTCGTGGCCAACCAACCGATGCAGTTCGCCGGGACGCTCGACATCAACGCGTCGGAGAAGGCGGCTCGCTTCGTCCGCACTTGTGACGCCTTCAACGTCCCGGTCCTCACGTTCGTCGACGTACCCGGGTTCCTCCCTGGCACCGACCAGGAATGGAACGGCATCATCCGTCGTGGCGCCAAGCTCATCTACGCCTACGCCGAGGCGACCGTTCCGCTCATCACCGTGATCACTCGCAAGGCGTACGGCGGTGCGTACGACGTGATGGGGTCCAAGCATCTCGGCGCCGACATGAACGTCGCCTGGCCGACCGCACAGATCGCCGTGATGGGAGCACAGGGCGCCGTCAACATCCTCTACCGGGCCGAGCTCAAGAACGCCGACGACCCCGAGGGCCGGCGGGCCGAGCTCATCACCGACTACGAGGACACGTTGGCCAACCCGTACCTCGCGGCCGAGCGTGGCTACATCGACGCCGTGATCGCGCCGCACGAGACGCGGTCCGAGATCGTCCGGTCCCTGCGCCTGCTCCGCAACAAGCGCGAGACCCTGCCCCCCAAGAAGCACGGCAACATCCCGCTCTGACTCCGATGTTCCTCAAGGCATGCCTCAACGGGAGCCGACTTCCCGCCGAGCACCCACGGCTACCGACGACCCCGGCGGCGATCGCGGCCGATGCAGCCCGCGTGGTCGCGGCCGGAGCGGATGCAGTCCATCTGCACGTCAAGGACCAGGACGGTGCAGACACCCTCGACGGCGAGGCGATGTCGACGGTGCTCGAGGCCGTCAGGTCGGTCGTCGCAGGCGTCCCGATCGGTGTCACGACGGGCGCCTGGGCCAGCCCCGACCCTGATGACCGACTGCAGCGGATCCGGCAATGGTCGACACAGCCGGCCCGGCCCGACTTCGCATCCGTCAACTGGCACGAGGCCGGCGCCGACGAGATCGCGCACGCCCTGCTGTCCATGGCGGTTGGCGTCGAGGCAGGCCTCTGGCACCACGATGGCGTCGATGCGTGGGCGCGTTCGCCCTACCGCGACGACTGTTGCCGGATCCTGCTGGAACTTCCGGACGATCTCGGTGCCGCGGCAACTGTCGTGGAGGCGGACCGACTGGTCGAACACGTCCGCATCGTCGCCCACCCTGCTGTCCCGCTGCTGCTGCACGGCGAGGGGAGCAGTTGCTGGCCGGCCGTCGACCACGCGCTCAGGATCGGCCTGCAAGCTCGCATCGGTCTCGAAGACGTCCTCGTGCTGCCGGATGGCTCGCCCGCCGTAGACAACGCCGCTCTCGTCACGGCGGCCCGCAGCCTCCACCTCAGCCGAACGGCAGATTGAGCACGACCACGCAGGCCGTCAGTCCGGCCAGGGCGACGAGCGTCCAGCCGATGGCGCGGGCCGCGTCGTGCCGCGCCACCGACTCGTCCGATCCGTCGAAGAGCTCGACGAAGGTCTGCGCCCGCAGCCACGACACCCGTAGCCCGGCCGCGAAGAAGACCGCTGCCGGTATCGCCGCGACGATCCACCGGGCGGAACCCGTCGCGACGCCGGCCACGAGCATCGCGACGGGGAAGCAGGCGAGTACGGCGGCGAGGACCACCCATGGCATGGACCATCGCTCCGGCATACGGCTGTCAGCCGAGTCGCCCGGGCCTGGCGACGGCCTCATCCCTGCCACGTCCTCTCACCTCCTGCCGATACGATCGCGACATGCCTGACCAAGACCCATCAGACCAGCCCGCTCTCCTGCGGGTCGAGCGGGGCGGCCCGAGCGACGAGGAGCTCGCTGCCCTGGTGCTGGTGCTGGCGGCTCGCCAGGCTGCAGCGGCAGGGCAGGACGAGACCGACGTACGCCGGTCCGGCTGGACTGATCGCGGCCGCGGCCTGCGGGGGCCGCATCGACCTGGCCCTACAGGCTGGCGCTCGGCAGCCCTTCCCCACTGAGACGGGCAGTGCGTCAGACGCCCCCCGGCGGCAACTGAGCTCACGGCCGGTTAGGTTGATCCGGTGACCACCGACCGGGCCCGTCCTGTGGACCAGGTGGCCGACCAGTTCGTCGCGGACTACGCGGCGCTCGACCCGTTGGCCGCCACGTATTTCGGCATCCACGGGTACGACGACCAGGTCACCGACATCTCGCCTGACGGCTTCGCCGCTCGGCGGCAGCTCACCGCGGACGCCCGGGCTCGGATGGCCACCACCGAACCGACCGACGGGCGTGCGGTTGCCGCGAAGGTGTCGTTCCTCGAACGCCAGGACGCCGCCCTCGCCCGGTACGACGCCGGCACGCCTCAGTCGCAGGTCAGCATCATCACCAGCGAGCTCCACCGTGTGCGCGGCGTCTTCGACCTCATGCGCACCGATGGCGAGGATGCCTGGCGCACCATCGACGCACGCCTGTCGAAGATCCCCGGCGCCGTCGACGACTACCGCGCCACCCTCACCCAGGCCGCTGAGGCCGGGCACGTCTCGGCCAAGCGACAGATCCGCGCCCTCGCGCAACAGGTCCGGACCTGGACCGGGCAAGAAGGCCGCGCCGGCAATTTCTTCGACCAGTTCGTGGCGAGCGCGGACGGCTTACCCGCCAGCCTTCGCCAGCCGCTCGACGAGCATGCCGCCTCGAGCACCGCTGCGTTCGCCGCGTTCGAGCGCTTCCTGACCGACGAGCTGCTGCCGCGTGGACGCGACGAGGACGCGGTCGGCCGGGACGCCTACGGGCCGGAGTCACGGCTGTTCCTGGGCGCGACCATCGACCTCGACGAGACCTACGCCTGGGCGTGGGACGAGCTCAAACGGATCGACGACGAGATGGTGCGGGTCGCGCAGCAGATCAAGTCCGGGGCGAGCGTGGACGAGGCCGTCGAGATCCTCGACGCCGATCCGGCCCGCTCGATCGACGGCAAGGATGCCTTCCGGGAATGGATGCAGCAGCTCGCGGACCAGACGATCGCCGAGCTGGCCGACACCCACTTCGACATCCCGGAGCCGGTCCGGCGGATCGAGTGCTGCCTCGCCCCCACGAACGACGGCGGGATCTACTACACCGGCCCCAGTGAGGACTTCGAGCGACCGGGCCGCATGTGGTGGGCCGTGCCGGACGAGCAGACACGGTTCTCGACCTGGCGCGAAGTGACCACGGTCTACCACGAAGGTGCCCCGGGCCATCATCTCCAGGTCGCCCAGACTGCCTACCGCAGCGACCTGCTCAACCGGTGGCAGCGGACGATGTGCTGGGTGTCCGGGCACGGCGAGGGCTGGGCGCTGTACGCCGAGCGCCTGATGGACGACCTCGGCTACCTCGACGACCCCGGCGACAAGCTCGGCATGCTCGATGCGCAGGGCTTGCGAGCCGCCCGGGTGATCCTCGACATCGGTGTGCACGCCGAGCTGGACATCCCCCGCGACAACCCCTTCGGATTCCATCCTGGCGAGGCCTGGACCGCCGAGCTCTGCCTCGAGTTCCTCCGCCAGCACTGCCGTATGGACGAGGCCATCATCTCGTTCGAGGTCAACCGCTATCTGGGCTGGCCGGGTCAGGCCCCGTCGTACAAGGTGGGCGAGCGCGTCTGGCTCCAGGCCCGGGACGAGGTTCGACGGCGCAAAGGTGCGGACTTCGACCTCACCGACTTCCATCGGCAGGCCCTCGATCTCGGGTCGCTCGGGTTGGACCCGATGCGCACCCTGCTCGCCCAGCTATGAGGTGGACGGCATGAGCACGGCGCAGGTACGTCTGGTGCTGGCCTCGGCATCCCCGGCCCGGCGCGCGACGCTGCGGGCCGCCGGCATCTGCCCGGAGATCGTCGTGTCGGACGTGGACGAGTCGACGTACACCGCCGACACTCCTGCGGAACTGGCCCAGCTGCTGGCGATCGCCAAGGCCGAAGCCGTGGCCACGCTGTCGATCGCCGACGGGGCCGTCGTGGTCGGGTGCGACTCCGTCCTCGACCTCGACGGTGCAGCACTGGGCAAACCGATGGACGCCGCCGACGCGGTCCGGCGCTGGCGGTCGATGCGCGGTCGGTCGGGCCAGCTGGTCACGGGACACTGCGTCATCGACACCCGCACCGGGCGAGAGGCCGCGGCGAGTGCGACAACGCGGGTCACCTTTGCGGAGCTGAGCGACGAGGAGATCGCGGCCTACGTCGCGACGGGCGAGCCGTTGCAGGTCGCGGGGGCCTTCACGATCGACGGCCTCGGCGGCCCGTTCGTCACCGAGATCGCGGGTGACCCGCACAACGTCGTGGGGATCTCGCTGCCCTTGCTTCGGACGATGTTGCGAGACCTCGACGTCTCCTGGACCTCCCTCTGGCCGGCCCCCTGACCGAGTTATTCGACGGGGAGGCCGAGGCCGCGGGCGATGAGCATGCGCTGGACCTCGGAGGTGCCTTCGCCGATCTCGAGCACCTTGGCGTCGCGGTAGAAGCGCGCGACCGGGTACTCCTCCATGAAGCCGTAGCCCCCGAACACCTGGGTGGCGATGCGGGTCGCGGTGACGGCGGACTCGGTGGAGTAGAGCTTGGCGATCGCCGCAGCCTGCTTGAACTCCTGGCGCGGCCGACCGGCGTCCTTGAGCGCCGCCGCCTTGTAGGTGAGGCCGCGCGCCGCCTCGGCCATCACCTTCAGGTCGGCGATCTGGAACGCCACGCCCTGTTTCCGTCCGATCGGTACGTCGAACGTGGTGCGCTCGCCGGCGTACTGGACCGAGAGGTCGAGGCAGGCCTGGATACAGCCGACCGCGAGCGCGGCGATGGCAACCCGGCCGTCGTCGAGGGTGGCGAGGAACTGATGGAAGCCCTTGCCCCGCTCGCCGAGCAGGTTGGCCTCGGGGACTCGGCAGTTGTCGAAGCTCAACGGGTGCGTGTCACTGGCGTGCCAGCCGAGCTTGTCGTAGGCCTTCTCGGCGGTGAAGCCTGCGGTGTCAGACGGCACGATGATCGTTGAGATCTCAGGCTTGCCGTCGTCGCGGGTGCCCGTCCGCGCGGTCACCGTGACCAGGGAGGTGATGTCGGAACCGGAGTTGGTGATGAACTGCTTGCTGCCGTTGATGACCCATTCGCCGTCGACGAGCTCGGCCTTGGTCTTGGTGGCACCCGCGTCCGAGCCGGCGCCGGGCTCGGTGAGACCGAAGCCGGCGAGCGTGGTGCCGGCCACGAGACCGGGCAGCCACGTGCTCTTCTGCTCGTCGGTGCCGAATGTCAGGATCGGGTTGATGCCAAGGCCGACCGCGGCCTCGAGGGTGATGCCCATCGACTGATCGACGCGACCGATCTCCTCGATCGCGACGCAGAGACTGGTGAAGTCACCGTCCTCCCCGGCTCCGCCGAACTCCTCCGGCGCAGTGAGCCCGAACAGTCCGAGCTTGCCCATCTGGTGCACGGTGTCGACGGGGAAGTAGTGGTCCTTGTCCCACTGCGCTGCGCGCGGGCCGATCTCGGCTTCCGCGAACTCGCGCACGCTCTGCCGGAAGGTTTCGTGCTCGGGGGTCAGCTCGAACGATGTCACGGTGGTCACTCCTCGGGGCGATGCCTTACTCTTACGTCAACGTAAGGTTAGGTCGCTTCCGTAACGGAAAGTCAATGATGACGTGATGGGTGAACCGGGCAATTCGGAGGAAACCGACCGAACCTGGACGATCAGCGCGCTCGCCGAGGAGTACGGCGTCACGCTGCGCACGCTGCGCCACTACGAGGACATCGGACTGCTCGCCCCCGAGCGCCACGGCACGACCCGGGTGTTCCGCAACCGCGACCGGATCCGGGTCGCCCTGATCCTGCGCGGCCGGCGGCTCGGCTTCTCCCTCGACGAGATCGCCGTCATCGTCAACATGTACGACGAGCAGCCCGGCGAGGCAGGTCAGCTGCAGTACCTGCTCGACCAGATCGACGTACGCCGGGCCGAGCTGGCCCAGCGTCGCCGCGACATCGAGGAGACCCTCGTCGAGCTCGACCAGGTCGAGGCCCGGTGCCGCGAGGACCTGGCCCGCCTCCACGCCTAGCGACCAGTCCCCAGCCGTCACAGAACCGGGTTGACCCCGTACCCGGGTACAGGGTTCACACTGGTCCCATGAGGACGAGCGAGCTGGCCGAGCGCGCCGCGGTGAACCCGCAGACGCTGCGTTACTACGAACGGGTGGGCCTCCTGGCGGACCCCGGTCGCACCCCGGGCGGCTACCGCGACTACCCCGAGGACGCCGTGGCATGGGTCTCGTTCATCAAGCGTGCCCAGCGTGTCGGGTTCCACCTGAGCGAGATCGAGACGCTGCTCCACCTGGGCGACCATGCGTCGGGCTGCGGGGCTGCCCGGGAGCTGGCCGCGCACAAGCAGGACGACGTCACCCGGCAGATCGCCGAGCTCGAGTCGATGCGCGCCGGACTGACGAGACTCGTGCAGAGCTGCGACCGGGCTGCCGGCGCGCACGGTTGCCCCATCATCGATGAGCTGAACGCCACGACGGCGGCGCTGCCATAGCCGCAGAGGGCCGGCGCATCGGTCCGTGGGGCACCAGCCGCGGTGTCCGGCTGCCCGCGGTCGAGGTGCTGTCGGTTCCGGACTGCCCGAACGTCGATGCCGTACGACTCGACGTCCGTCGCGCCATGACCTCGCTCGGACTCGATCCGGAGTGGACCGAGCGCGTCGGCGGGTTCCCCTCCCCCACGGTGCTCGTCGACGGTCGCGACGTGGTCACTCACCAGCTTGCGCCGGTGGGATCGACCTGCCGGCTTGACCTGCCCGACTACGCGCAGCTCGTCACCGCCCTGGCAGCGCGCTCGCGACTGTCCCCTGACGGTGCTTCACTGACCACATGTCGGCCCGCACGAGACAACGCCTCGAGACCCGTCCGCTGACGCCGGCGACCTGGGCCGATCTCGAGGAGCTCTTCGCGATGCCTGGCGGCTCGATCGTGCGTGGCTGCTGGTGCATGTACTACCGGGTGACCGGCACGGTCTCGGTGTCGAGCGCAGCCGGAGTCGACCACAAGCAGCAGCTGTGTGACCTGGTCGACGGCGGGACAGTACCCGGCCTGGTCGGCTACGTCGACGGTGCACCGGTCGGTTGGATCAGCCTCGGGCCGCGCGAGGACTACCGCAAGCTCCAGCGGTCGCCGATCATGAAGCCGGTCGACGACGTGGAAGTCTGGTCGATCGTCTGCACGTATGTCGCCAAGTCACACCGCGGGCAGGGCCTGCAGCACCAGTTGTTGGCCGGCGCGATCGACTACGCCCGTGACGAAGGCGTTCGCATGCTCGAGGCCTATCCCGTCGACAAGCCCGAGCGCAGCCATGCAGACTTCATGTTCTTCGGCTCGCGCAGCCTCTACGAACGGGCCGGGTTCCGAGAGGTCGTCCGGCGCTCCCCCACCCGCGTCGTCATGCGACGGGGCTTGCGTCCCCGCACTCGTTGACCGAGCTGCGAGGGTGGCCGACCGAACCGGCCACCCTCGCAGTGCCCAGCGGTCAGTGATGGTGCCGATCACCACACCCAGGCAGCCGGAAGCTCGCGATCCTGGTCTGCCAGCCGGCGGGGCTGCTGGCCTGGCCAGCCGCGGTGTAGTACTCGTTGGCGTACCACATCGTGCAGTCGTCGCTCGGGTCCACGTTCATAGACGTGTAGTCACCCCAGCGAGAGTTCAAGCTGGTCTGCACGCCGCTGCCATCGATCACCGTGCCCTCGCCGAGCGTCATTTGTCCGAGTGGATCACCCGCCTGCCGGCCGGTGTAACGGATGCCGGGGTAGACGTCGGTCCCGTTGACCACGCTGTAGCCGAGCGCCATATTGCCGAACTTGTCCTGTGCGATGCTGCCCATCCAGCGGTTCACGCCGTCATCGGGCGCGAACGTGCCCTGCTGCCGGATGGAGTAGTTCGAACCCGGCGTCCGTCGGATTTCGTACCAGCGCACTCCGGCGACACCAGGCCTCGCCTCGACGGACTGGTTCGTCACCAGAGACTCCACACCCGGGCCGAGCTTGCGGTAGGCGAGCCTCCAGATCGGTCGTTGCCGGTAGGACTGGACGTCGAGGTACTGGTCCGGATTGGTGATGCCGGGCTGCGGTAGGCAGTTGCGATCTCCCGGCGCCCCGCACGGGAAGTTCGAGTCGAACGGCTGCGTCGGCAACTGAGCCCTCAGCCCGAGCGACGACCGGGGCATCGACCGCCACTTGACCTTGAGATCCCAGATGTTCAGGGCATCGAACGTCGCTCCGTACTCCCAGTCATCGTCCTGAGTTCCGACCAACGGGATCGCCTGGCCTTCAGCCGGCTTGCGGGTCCCGTCGATGTCAGCGGGCAGCAACCCGTCACCGACCAACGGAAGAAGCGTCGGGTCGTTCCCGTCGATGTAGTACGACACCGCGCGGGCATCGAGGCCGTTGTACATCTTGCGCTTCTCCAGCGCGTACACGCCGATTCCGTACTCAACGGTGGGCCCGAACTCTCGGGTGGTCAGCGTGAGCGTGTCCGTCCAGACGCCGTACTTCGGATAGTCGGGGAAGTTGAAGCCGGTACTGAACGCGTACCGGTTGTAGGGCCCGGTCGCGTCGGACGTTGTCGACACCGCGACGCAGTTGTAGAACGGGATCGTCGGGTCGTTGAAGCCACTCGTCGTGAACTGCGTCAGGATCCACCGGTTGGCGATCTGGTCGTACAGCACGATCGGGTCACCCGAGGCATCGGTGCAGTCGTCAACCGCAAACCCACTCCACAGGTCACCGATCGGGGTCGGCGGCATCTGCAGGTTGCCGGACTTGTCGTAGACGCCGATCAGCAGGTTGGTCATCTCGACGTACTGCTTGCGGCTGACATCACCGACGGTGTCCGGTGGGTTGACCCGGAACCCGTACGCGTCGAAGTTGTCCTGGTTGCTGAGGCCTTCGAAGTTGGCGCGGGTCGACCCGATGGCGGCTGGTGGCGCGGTCCCTTGGACCGCCGGGTCGCCGGCGAACCCGTTGTCCGGGGCGGGAGTGATCTCCTCAGCCCGTTCCTCCTGCTCCCCTTCGTAGCCCGCGTGTGGCGCCCCCGCGTTCGACAGGGAGGACAGGCGCGGCGACGTGTCGTGCGCAACCGCGTCGGTGTAGTGCGGCTGCAAAGCAGCCGCCGAGGCTGGCGCAGCCGATGACGTCGGCGGAGCCTTCTGTGCCTGCCCGGACTGCTGGAGCCCCAGGGCCAGGCCGAGGGCGGCGACCCCGACGGTCGTCCCCCTGGCGATGCGAGTGATGCGATGGTGCGCTGGCTGTCGACTCATGAAGCATCCTCTCGGTGCGGCCCGTCCGACGGGCCTGGTCATAGTTCGGTCTTAGTCTTCTGTCCAGCGGGTTCACATCCTGTCTTCGGCCAGACTTCTTGACGCTGCGTGAGTGAGCAGTGACGCCTGCGCCGCGTGTGGCGGAGGCGGCCCACGGGACAGGCGGCCGACACGCCGGGCCCCGACAGTCCTAGACTCGGGCCGTCGTACTCGATGACCGCTGAGGAGTCCTCTGTGCCTGAGCTGACGCCACTCGCCAAGGTGCTGATCGCCAACCGGGGCGAGATCGCCGTCCGCGTCGTCCGTGCCTGCAAGGACGCCGGGATCGGGAGCGTGGCGGTGTACGCCGACCCGGACCGCGATGCGCTGTTCGCGCGGCTCGCAGACGAGGCCTACGCACTCGAGGGAGCAACGCCCGCAGAGTCCTACCTCGACATCGACAAGATCATCGCGGTGGCCAAGCGGTCGGGTGCCGACTCGGTGCACCCCGGCTATGGCTTCCTCGCCGAGAACTCCGGCTTCGCCCAGGCGGTCATCGACGCCGGTCTGATCTGGATCGGCCCTCCGCCGGCGGCGATCGATGCGCTGGGCGACAAGGTCCAGGCCCGCCACATCGCGCACAAGGTAGGTGCCCCGTTGGTCGCCGGCACCGAGGACCCGGTCGAGGGCGCCGACGAGGTGGTCGCGTTCGCGCGCGAGTACGGACTACCGATCGCCATCAAGGCGGCATTCGGCGGCGGCGGTCGAGGGTTGAAGGTGGCGCGCAAGGAGGAAGAGGTCGCCGAGCTGTACGAGTCCGCGGTCCGCGAGGCGGTCAGCGCGTTCGGTCGCGGCGAGTGCTTCGTCGAGCGCTACCTCGACAAGCCCCGGCACGTCGAGACCCAATGTCTGGCCGACCAGCACGGCAACGTCGTCGTGGTCTCCACCCGCGACTGTTCGCTGCAGCGTCGGCACCAGAAGCTGGTCGAGGAGGCACCCGCCCCGTTCCTCTCCGACGAGCAGGTCAAGACGCTCTACACCTCGTCGAAGGCGATCCTCGCCGAAGCGGGCTACGTCGGCGCCGGCACCTGCGAGTTCCTCGTCGGCCAGGACGGCACGATCTCGTTCCTCGAGGTCAACACCAGGCTCCAGGTGGAGCATCCCGTCAGCGAAGAGGTCACCGGGATCGACCTCGTGCGTGAGATGTTCCGGATCGCTGCCGGTGAGGAGCTCGGGTACGACGACCCGGTGATCGAGGGACACTCCATCGAGTTCCGGATCAACGCCGAGGACGCGGGCCGCAACTTCATGCCTGCCCCGGGCACGCTGACCCGTTGGCACGCCCCGTCCGGACCGGGCGTCCGGGTCGACGGCGGCTACGACCAGGGTGAGACGGTGCCGGGCGCGTTCGACTCCCTCGTAGCCAAGCTGATCGTCAGCGGGCGCAGTCGTAAGCAGGCTCTCGAGCGTTCGCGGCGTGCGCTCGACGAGTTCGTCGTCGACGGCATGCCCACGGTGATCCCTTTCCACCGTGCGGTCGTGGACGACGCCGCGTTCACGGGAGGCGCGGACGGCAAGACGTTCGGGGTGTACACGAGCTGGATCGAGACCGCTTTCGACAACACCATCGCGCCGTACGCCGGCGAGTCCGGGGCCGCCGCCTCCGCGGAGCGCGAGTCCGTGACTGTCGAGGTCGGCGGCAAGCGGCTCGAGGTCTCGCTCCCGGCCGGGCTGGCGACGGCCGGCGCTGCCGGGGCGAGCACGAAGCCGGCCAAACGTGCCGCCGCGAAGAAGGCCGGGGCGGCTGCGGGCGGCAACGCCCTGACTGCTCCCATGCAGGGCACGATCGTCAAGCTCGCCGTCGAGGAGGGCCAGCAGGTCGAGGCAGGTGAGCTCGTCGTCGTGCTCGAGGCCATGAAGATGGAGCAGCCGATCAACGCCCACCGCGCCGGCACGATCACCGCCTTGGCGGCAGAGGTCGGAGCGACCGTGACCAACGGCGCAGTCTTGTGCGAGATCACCGACGGCTAGGCCCGGACCTCGTGACCGGCCGACGTCCCCAGCATCCGCTGCAGCGTCTGTCGGTCTCGTGATCGTCGTCGTGGGTGGATCCGACCGGCTGGGCGAAAGGCTCGTGCCGAGGTTGCTGCAGCTCGACCGCGTCCGGGTCGTCAGCCGGCACGCCGACCGAGCCGGCGGTGCCACCGATTCCGTCGAGTTCGCGGACGCCGACGTCCGCGATGACGACGCGATCCGCACAGCGCTGCGCGGTGCCACGGTCGTGATCTCGCTCGTGCAAGGGCTGCGAGGTCGTTCGCGGCGTTCGGTGGAGGACGTCGATGTCGACGGCAACGCGAGGCTCGCGGCCACCTCCGCCTACATGGGGGCCGGATTCATCATGATGTCGGTCATCGACGCGGCCTCTGATGCTGACGAGGAGTTCTTTCGGCAGAAGTGGACGGCGGAGCAACGGGCCTGAGGCGTCGCTCCTGACACCACCATCGTGCGCGCGCCCGCCTTCGTCGAGACGTGGGCGGCCATTCTGCGCGACAGCCGCGATCGCCGCGGGCGCCCGTTGGTGCTCGGCCGGGGAGACAACCCGATCAACTTCGTGTCCTGTCTGGACGTCGCCGACCGGTTGTTCGCTCTGGTCGATGACGCTCTGGTCGGCGAGACCATCAGCGTCGAAGGTGTCGAGAACGTGACCATGCAGGACCTGGCCTCACGGCTCCAGCACGCCGACGGGCTCAGCACCGCGCCTCGTCACCTCTCGCCGCGCCCTCCGGGTCATGGCGCTACAACCCGTCGCGCCGATACGGGCCCGCCTCGCCGCCTTGGCGCTTGCCATGGACCGGGTCCCCAAGGCGCGCGACCTCACTGCGCCGTTGTCGGGTCATGACTGCCGCGGGACGACTCCCGTCGACGACGCCATCCGCACACCGGCGCCCTGAACGTCAGCACCGGACGACAGGAGGCCCCAGCAGCTCCCAGCTCGACGGATCACCCCAGCACGAGTCGGCGTCGACATACGGACGCAGCAGCGCAGTCAGCTCCACGTCAGGCGGGCCGCTCAGCGCCTGCGAGGCGAGCTTGCGCGCCACACCCGCCAGGAAGTCAGCCAGCTGGACCCGGGGATCCTGTTGGGAGTCGACCATTCGTACGCCGGAAAGGCGTGGCCCCACCTCACGGCGGACGTGCGCCAGCCGATCCTCGGTAAGGGTGTTGGTCTCGTCGTGGACGATCGAGACAGGGCCGGCGACCCCTGACCAGTGCAGCACGGTGCGTACGAGCGCGGGGATCAACGGCTCGAGAAGCGGCACGACAGCAGGGTGCTCGGTCACGCGACGGCGGAAGTGCACCACCCGCGAGCGACCCTCGCTCAGTCGGACGAGTACATCGGCCAGCTCGTGCGGGCCGTCGACGCCGCGCAAGTCGTCGACTGCAGCGAAGAACGCATCGACCGGGGTCGGAGTGAGCAGCCCGACGCCGGAGCGGAGGACCAGGTTGCCGGTCTCGAGGAAGCGGTGCCAGCGCACCGCTCCGAACGCCTGTGGTCCTTCACACCGCAACCGGGCTGCCGCACCGGGCCGGTCGCCGTCGAGCAGGTCGACCAGAGCGTTCAGCACCAGAAAGGTCTTGTCGGTCAGGACCACGTGCGCCCGATCGACAAGCGGGCCGTGAGCGCCCAGGAACCACGTGAGGACGGCCCGCTGCTTCTGCCGCAGGAGGTGGTTGGCCTTGTACTCGGTGGCGGGTGACCGGATGCGCGCGCGCACCTCGGCGACGCAGGCTGCAGCGTCATCGACTCCGAGCCGGACGCTGCCGTGCGCGAAGACGTCAGTGTTGCCGCCGATCAGGTGTTCGCCCTCGGACCCGGACTCGTCACACGCCACGTCCAGCGTCGGGTCCGCCGCGGCGTGAGACATGACCCGATCCTTCGTCAGACCTCGCCGGGACTCAACCGGTTTTGGCCAGGTCGGCACGGCGAGAGTGGCTTGTTCTGCGAGACCGTGATGCCACGATCCGGACGGCTCCCTAGGGTTGTGGCATGTTCGCGAAAGTGCTGGTGGCCAATCGGGGCGAGATCGCAGTGCGGGCGTTCCGGGCGGCGTACGAGCTGGGCGCCAAGACCGTGGCCGTCTTCCCGCACGAGGACCGCGGCTCCGAGCATCGGCTCAAGGCGGACGAGGCCTACGAGATCGGCGAACGCGGCCACCCCGTCAGGGCATACCTCGACCCGACTGCCATCGTCGGGGCCGCTCAGCACGCCCACGCCGAGGCGGTGTATCCCGGATACGGCTTCCTGTCCGAGAACCCCGGCCTGGCCGAGGCCTGCGCCGCTGCAGGCATCACCTTCGTCGGACCGCCCGCCGAGATACTCCGGCTGACCGGCAACAAGTCAAGCGCTGTCCGAGCGGCCAAGGCGGCAGGAGTCCCGGTGCTGACCAACATCGCACCGTCAGCCGATGTCGATGAGATCGTCACCGCTGCCGACGCGTTGACCTTCCCCGTGTTCGTCAAGGCAGTGGCCGGCGGCGGTGGTCGCGGTATGCGGCGCGTCGATGACCCCGCGCGGCTGCGCGATGCGGTCGAGGCCGCGATGCGGGAGGCCGACGGCGCCTTCGGGGATCCGACCGTCTTCGTCGAAGAGGCCGTGGTCGACCCGCGTCACATCGAGGTCCAGATCCTCGCCGACGGCCAGGGCAACGTCATCCACCTCTTCGAGCGTGACTGCTCCCTCCAGCGCCGTCACCAGAAGGTCGTCGAGATCGCCCCGGCACCCAGCCTCGACCCCGACCTCCGCGAGCGCATCTGTGCCGATGCCGTGCGGTTCGCGCGCGAGATCGGTTACGTCAACGCGGGCACAGTCGAGTTCCTGGTCGACGCCGACGGCCGGCACGTGTTCATCGAGATGAACCCGCGCATCCAGGTGGAGCACACGGTGACCGAGGAGGTGACCGACGTCGACCTCGTGCAGTCGCAGCTGCGTATCGCCGCCGGCGAGTCCCTCGCCGACCTGGGTCTGCACCAGGACCAGATCGCCGTGCGTGGGTTCGCACTGCAGTGCCGGATCACCACCGAGGATCCGGCCAACGGGTTCCGCCCCGACACCGGGCGCATCACGGCGTACCGCTCCCCCGGCGGCGCCGGGATCAGGCTTGACGGCGGTACGACGTACACCGGTGCAGAGGTGTCCGCCCACTTCGACTCGATGCTGACGAAGCTCACCTGCCGCGGGCGAACCTTCGCGATTGCGGTGGACCGGGCGCGCCGGGCGGTGGCAGAGTTCCGGATCCGCGGCGTCGCTACGAACATCCCTTTCCTGCAAGCGGTGCTGGACGACCCCGACTTCCGGGCCGGCCAGGTGACGACCTCGTTCATCGAGCAACACCCTCAGCTGCTCACAGCGCGCTCTTCTGCCGACCGAGGGACCCGGCTGCTGCATTACCTCGCGGACGTGACCGTCAACCGGCCGCACGGCATGGCACCTACGTCGATCGATCCGACGAGCAAGCTGCCCGCGCTGCCTGTCGGTCCACCCCCCGACGGGTCACGGCAGCGGCTGCTCGCGCTCGGCGCAGCCCAGTTCGCTGCCGGGCTGCGAGCGCAGCAGGCGGTCGCCGTCACCGATACGACGCTTCGCGACGCTCACCAGTCCCTGCTCGCGACCCGTGTCCGTACCCGCGACCTGACCGCCGTTGCCCCGCACATCGCTGCTCTGACCCCACAGCTGTTGTCGGTCGAGTGCTGGGGCGGGGCAACGTACGACGTCGCGCTGCGCTTCCTTTCCGAGGATCCCTGGGAGCGGCTCGCCCTGCTGCGCGAGGCCATGCCGAACCTCTGTCTGCAGATGTTGCTGCGCGGCCGGAACACCGTGGGCTACACGCCGTACCCCACGCAGGTGACCGACGCGTTCGTCGCCGAGGCCGCGGAGACCGGCATCGACATCTTCCGGATCTTCGATGCGCTCAACGACGTGGAGCAGATGCACGCCGCGATCGATGCCGTTCGCGCGACGCCGAACGGCCTCGCCGAGGTCGCACTCTGTTACACCGGCGACCTCAGCAGCCCCGGCGAGACGCTCTACACGCTCGACTACTACCTCCGCCTCGCCGAGCGGATCGTTGCGGCGGGTGCTCACGTGCTGGCGATCAAGGACATGGCCGGCCTGTTGCGCGCGCCCGCCGCCCGCACGCTGGTCACCGCTTTGCGCGAGCGTTTCGACCTACCGGTCCATCTGCACACGCACGACACCCCGGGCGGACAGCTCGCCACGTTGCTGGCGGCCATCGAGGCCGGGGTCGACGCCGTCGATGTCGCCAGCGCGGCGCTGGCCGGCACCACCAGCCAGCCCGCCATGTCTGCCCTGATCGGGGCCACCGACCACACCGACCGAGCCACCGGACTGGACCTCGCGGCCGTGTGTGACCTCGAGCCGTACTGGGAGGCGACGCGTCGGCTGTACGCGCCGTTCGAGGCGGGTCTCCCGGCGCCAACCGGACGCGTCTACACCCACGAGATCCCCGGCGGGCAGCTGTCCAACCTGCGTCAGCAGGCGATCGCGCTCGGGTTGGGTGAGAAGTTCGAACAGATCGAGGACATGTACGCCGCAGCCAACGCCATCCTCGGCAACATCGTGAAGGTCACCCCGTCGAGCAAGGTGGTCGGTGACCTCGCCTTGTCGTTGGTCGCCGCCGACGCCGACCCGGCAGCGTTCGAGGCGGACCCCGGCGCCTTCGACGTGCCGGACTCGGTCATCGGATTCCTCTCCGGAGAGCTCGGCGACCCACCAGGCGGGTGGCCGGAACCGTTCCGTGCCAAGGCACTCGCCGGCCGGACGATCAAGCCCCATGAGGAGAAGCTCGACCCAGCCGACGCAGCCGCGTTGGAGAGCGACCGCCGTGCGGTGCTCAACCGGCTGCTGTTCCCTGGTCCGAGCCAGGCGTTCGCCGACTCACGCGAGCGGTACAGCGATCTCTCGGTGCTACGGACCCGCGACTTCCTCTACGGGCTGGACTTCGACGACGAGCACGACGTCTATCTCGACGAGGGCGTCAGACTCATCCTCGGGGTGGAGTCGATCAGCCAGCCCGACGAGCGTGGTATCCGCACCGTCATGTGCACGATCAACGGACAGCTCCGGCCGGTGTCGGTGCGGGACCGTTCGGTCTCGTCCGACGCGCCCGCCCAGGAGCGAGCCGACGCAAACAGGCCCAGTGAGGTCGGTGCGCCGTTCGACGGCGTGGTGTCCGTGCTCGTCGAGGCCGGTGACACGGTCGAGGCAGGCCAGGCTGTCGCGACCATCGAGGCGATGAAGATGGAGGCCTCGATCACCACGCCGGTCGCAGGCACCATCGAGCGCATCGCTCTCGACGGTCCGCGCACGGTCGAGGGCGGTGACCTCGTCCTGGTCGTCAGCCCGGGCTGACGGTCCTGGCTTCGGCCGGCCCGGCGGTCAGTTCTGGACGACCTTGAACTGGCCGGTCGAGGAGACCCACGTGATCCGGCCGTGCTGGAAGTCGACCCGCTGACCGACCCTGATCGTGCGCACGTTGCTCGTGGGGTAGCCGAGACTGCCGTCAGGGCCGCCGGCCGATGTCGCCCAGTAGTGCAGCACAGGCCCGAACATCACATGGGCGCCGACCCCTGGCTTGGAGTAGAGGTAACCACGCTGCATCCGAACCTTGTGGCCACGGCGCGGAGCCTTGAGGATGCCGGTCTCCGGCCACCCGACGTGGGACGACGGGCCGCCATACGCGCGATAGGTGAACAGCAGCGGTCCCATCAGCTCGCGGGCCCCGGTCTGGGCGTTCCAGAAGATGCGGCCCTTGGTGAAGTTCTGGGCCGACCCGTCGTCGAGGACGTACTCGCCCGAGGTGGGCCGCCCGATCGAGGCCTTGACGCCGCCCAGCTCCTGCCAGCGTTCGATGATGGGGGTGGGTGCGATGGAGAACCAGGTCGAACGCAGGTCGTACTGCCACCGGAAGTCGTCGCCGGTCAGGTAGGCAGTTCCGTGGGTCCCCTGGAGCACGATCTGGCTGACGCGACCACCCCAGCGCCCATGGCCGTCCCTCGACGTGACGCGCAGCTCGGTCACAGACCCGATCTCGGGATGCGCCGACTCCAGCGATGCCACACTCACGTCGACCGACCAGCGGTGGACGCTGTTGCCGGAGAACTTGTCGTACGGATCACGCTCGGCCGGCAGGTACGGAACACTGCCTGCGGCCGTCCAACCACCGGACGAGGCCGAGAACTGGGTGAACGCCGGCCTGCCGCCGTAAGCGAGGATCTGCTGGCGCGTCGCCGAGACTGCACTGTTGCTCGACGCCTGTTCAGCCGCTACTCCGCCGTACACCTGGCAGGCGGTGGTGTCACAGATCTGGTAGTAGCGGTGCGGGTTCTGGGCCCGCAGCCAGGCCGCGTACGTCCGCGCCGCCACGGCCTGCGCCTGTAGTGCGGCGGGCTCCCAGGACACGGGCATCTCGTACGGGACGACGCCACGCACGTACGCGTCCAGGGACAACACGTTGACGGTGTCCCGGACGGGGGCGTTGCGGTAGGGCGGCACCGAGCGCAGGGTGCCGCGGTAACGCTGGCCCGTCACGTCCGAGCCGGACGGCACGAGCAGCGTCAGGACACCCTTGGCGGAGAACTCACCGGCACCCTTGAACTTCGCACGCCCGTCCGGGATCTTCCAGGTGCGCCACCGGTCGGCCTTGTGGAACTGCACGATGCTGCCGCGGTTGATGGGAGTGAGCCGCCAACGATCGACTCCCGGCTTGTCGGGGAGCGGCCACGCCGCGCCGTCCGTGAGATCGCGAACCTTCAGCCCGCGCCTCGGTCGGACCTGCAGGTCCGACGTGGTGTCGGAACTGATCAGGACGCGGACGTTGCCCTTGGCCTTGGACCACGTCGTGCCCGGGTAGTAGAAGTCGATGATCTTGTCGTAGCTGAGCCCTTTCAGTGCAGCGCCCTGAGCTCCGTACTGGCTCATCCCGTGGCCGTGGCCGTAGCCACGACCGGTGATCGTCCAGGTCTTCGAGATCGGCACGTAGTAGGTCTGGTCAGCGTGCGCTGCCCCGCTCGTGACGGTGACGGCCAGAGGTGCGAGCACGGCCACAGCCAGCGCTGTGAGTCCGGTACGAGAGCGCCGCAGTGCGGTCGACGCAGAGGTCATCGGTAACTCACAGTC
Organism: uncultured Actinomycetota bacterium; assembly: GCA_963742765.1. Classification (GTDB taxonomy): domain Bacteria; phylum Actinomycetota; class Actinomycetes; order Propionibacteriales; family Nocardioidaceae; genus JANLYC01. The sequence goes on along the minus strand of CAVUMY010000001.1, from coordinate 1,559,298 downwards.
GTTCGTCCGGTGGACTTGTCGTAGGTGATGGTTCCGCGCTGGAACCGGGCGGAGGAGCCGGCTTTGGTATTACGGAGATCCGTCTTGGGGAAGCCCAGCTTGCCGGCGGGTCCGTGCAGGTGGCGGTACCTGACGAGCACCTTGCCGCTCAGCACGACGTGCGCGTCTGTCTTGGCGGACCAGTAGAGCCGGCCACCCTCGAAGACCCCCGAGAGCCCCTTTGCAGGGCGGTGCAGGCGCGACCGCGGGTAGCCCAGCTCACCGCTGGTCTCCCCGGTGGCGAGGTAGGCCGTCAGAATCGGAGTCGGGTACAGCGTCACGCGGCTGCCGTTCTTGAAGTAGCTGCGCGCTTTCGTGAAGGTCGTGTGCCGGCCGCCGTCAGCCGCTACCTCGCCCATGCGCACCGGGCCGAGGGCGCCCTTCGCGCCGCCCCGGTGCAGCCAGTGCCGCTCGATGACCGAGGAGAACTGGTCGAGGCGCTTGTGCGCCTTGCGGCGCAGCGTGGGCAGCCAGTCGTAGACCATCTGGCCGGGACAGGCAGTCGCCATCGCGTCGCGGTGTCCGGAGATCTGGGCGAAGCGCTTGCCGTTGATGTAGGCAAAGCCGACCCCGCTTCGGTAGGCGGTGCCAAGACGCCAGGCCACCAGCCTGACCAGCGCTGACCGCATCGCCTGCGTGGGCACCGTGTTCGTGAACTCACCCATCAGCGAGATTCCGGTGCTGTTGACGTTGTAGTCGCCCGAGTGAGCACCGCGCACCGGCTTCCGGATCCCGCCCGCCCGTCCTTCGTACACGGTCCCGTAGCGGTCGATGAGGAAGTTGTAGCCGATGTCGCACCAGCCACGGGACTGCGTGTGGTACGCGTAGATGCCGCGCACGATCGACGCCGACTCACGCCGCGTGTACGCGTTGCTCCCCGCGGTGTGGTGCACGAAGACGGCCTTGAATGTGCTGCCGAAACGCGGTGACCAACACGTGTCACCGAGCCTCTCGTCCGCCCCCCACTGCTTGCGGGTCACGATCCTGGGCATCGAGGGAAGCCCGTCCTTGGCCGCGTCGGCAGTACTCGTGGTGCCGCCCTTGGCGCTCGACGCGGGCGCAGCGCTGGTTGCCGCAGCCGCCTCGTAGCCCGAGGTGCCCGGATTGATCGCCGCCACCGTCAGTCCGGTCGGACGCTGCCCGTTGGCGTCGTACACGTCGACCTCGACGGCGTCTGCCTGACCCACGTACAGCGGCGCCGTGCCGTCACGGACGGATGAGTCCTCGCCGGGGGCCGGACCCTCGTCCGGGTCGACGTCCACGGCGGTCCAGGGCGTCCATCCGTTCCTGGCATGGGTCCGCACTGCGACCTGGACGGTCGAGGCGTCGACGGTCCCGTGTGCCCACGTCACGCCGAGCATCGAGAAGCCGCTGGCGATGCGGCTACGGACGTGGCCGACCAGCTGCACCGGCTTCGCCTGCTTGCCGCCCTGGGCCTGCTCTGTTGCTACGGCTCGACGCGGAGCGCTGCGCTGCGCCAGCTTCGCTTGCTGCGCGGCCGGGACTGCCGGGACGACCACGTTGTGCACCTGCGGAGGTAACGCGTGCGCAGTGCTCCTGCCTGCGACGACCACCCGGCCGGTCGGTGCACTGGCTTGTTGCGAGGGGGTCGCCGATGAGGCGTCGGCCTGGCCGACCACGGCAAGGGGGACCACCACCGCCAGGACAGCGGGCACGGCCACCGCTCCGACCCGAAGGCGTCCGACCACGGCGGACCGTGGGTACGTGTTCCGGGCTTCCGAGGGTGCGCGGACTCGCATGCATCACTCCTGGCGACATCGTCATCATCGTGCGTCACGGGGCTGTTGTGACAATTGTTAACGGTTGTTATTGGTGGGGTAACCGGGACCGATTATGTCCAGCATTCCCGAAGTCACGCCACCTGGATGCCGAATTCTTATAATCCCCCGCTGTAATTACATTGATGTTATTTCTGCATTTCCGCCCTACTCCCTTTCCCCTTTCCGCGAATTGCGGGAAAGTGCTGGGCGACACGGCGATACGGGCGTGAACCTTCCCGCAATTCGCAGGCAGCGAGAGGACGTTTGTCCACAGATCCCTGCCGGTTGGAGCCCGGGTGGCTCCTCGGGTGATGCCATCGCGACGTGACCGAATCAATCAGACATAGCGACGCGATCGCTCAGGGAATCGGACGCGGCACCTTGAATGGCCCGCAGTGGCGCAGGGTGAGCCACGGTCTCTACGTCCGCGCGGCGGCATCCGACGAGATGCTCGAGCGCTGCCGCCAGCTCCGACCCGTGCTGCCCGACGAATCCGCGTTCAGCCACTTCACGGGTGCGTCCCTGCTGTCGTGCTGGCTGCCGCGTTTGCCGGACTGGCTCCCGATGATGGCAACGATCGCGCCCGGTGAAGATCGACCCGAACGAGCCGGGCTCTATGTCGCACGCAGCAGGTCGGCCTTCCCGAGTGCAGCGAGCGTGGGCGGCGTCCCGGTTCTCGCCCCCGAACTCGTCCTGGGCCAACTTGCCGAGGACCTCCCACTCATCGATCTCGTCGTCGCCATCGACTGCTTCTTGCGGCGCCGGCTGTGCTGCATCGACGACATCTTCGACAGTATTCGTTCGCGGCAGCGCGGCCTACCCATGCTTCGTCGCGCCCTGTCTCTCTGTGATGGCCGCAGCGAATCTCCTTGGGAGACGATCTTGCGCTTGCTGCATGAATTCGCGGAGATCCCGGTCGAGCCGCAACACCTGGTCAGGGATGCCGACGGAGACATCCTTGCCCGAGGCGACCTCCGCATCGTCGGCACGAATCGCATCGCGGAGTACGACGGGGCAGACCATCGGACCCGACTTCGCCATGAGCGTGACCTCGCACGAGACAAGCTCCTGGCCCGACATGGCCTTGGGCGATTCGGCTACACCGCCAGTGAGATCCTCCACCATCCGGGTCTGATCATTCGTGACGCCGAGATGGTATTGGGCTGGCGTCACGACCCGGACCGGATCAACGCATGGCTGGTCGAGGTCGAACGATCGAGCCTCGTGCCGCTGGGCTGGCGTCGCCTCCTCCGCCGGCTGCATCGCTTCGATCGACCACTCCGAGGACGCGGCGAACGTCGTGACCCCTCCGCGAATTGCGGGAAGGTGCCGGGCGACACGCCGCTCGGAGCCTGAACCTTCCCGCAATTCGCGGATAGGCACACGCGGTCAGCGGGTATGCAGGCGGCGTGCAGCCTCGGCGATGGAGCCGCTCATCGAGGGGTACACCGTGAACCCGTGCGCGAGCTCGTCGACGGTGAGCCGGGCCTCGACGGCGAGGGACACCGCGTGAATCAGCTCACTGGCGCGCGGTGCGACGACCACGCCGCCGACGACAATTCCGGTGCCGGGTCGGCAGAAGAGCTTGACGAAGCCGTCGCGCACGCCCTGCATTTTCGCGCGCGCATTTCCGGCCAGCGGCAGCATTTCCTGGTTGACCTCGATCTCGCCGTCGTCGACGGCCAGCTGGCTGTAGCCCACCGTGGCGATCTCGGGCGAGGTGAACACCGTCGACGAGACCGTCTTGAGGTCGAGGGGCGACACGGCGTCGCCGAGTGCGTGCCACATCGCGATGCGGCCCTGCATCGCCGCCACCGACGCGAGCATCAGCACTCCGGTGCAGTCGCCGGCGGCGTACACCCCACGGGCACTGGTCCGTGAGACCCGGTCGACTGAGACGAACCCGGCATCGTCCAAGGTGACGCCGGCTTCCTCGAGCCCGACCTTCGCGGTGTTCGGGATCGAGCCCACCGCAAGCAGGCAGTGCGAACCCTCGACGGTCTCACCGTCCGTGAGCGTGACGACGACTCGGTCCCCCTCGCGTACGACGCTCTTCGCCCGGCTCTGCGACAGCACCGTCATGCCACGGCGGATGAGGACGTCTTCGAGCACCTCCGCCGCTTGCGCGTCCTCACCGGGTAGAACCCGGTCGCGGCTGCTCACCAGCACCACGTCGACGCCGAGCGCGTTGTAGGCGCTGGCGAACTCCGCACCGGTCACGCCCGAGCCGATGACGATCAGTCGGGAGGGACACTCGTCGAGGTCGTACACCTGCTCCCAGGTCAGGATGCGTTCGCCGTCAGGTGAGGCGGTCGGCAGAACCCGCGGATGCGCACCCGTGGCGATCAGCAGCACGTCGGTGTCGAGCCGTTCCTCGCCGTCGTCCGTCATCGCCACGACTGTCTCGGGACCGTCGAGGCGACCCGTCCCGCGCACGATGCGGACGCCCTCGGAGTCGAGCCGCCGCGAGATGTCGGCGCTCTGCTGGGCGGCGAGCTTCTTGACCCGCTCGTTGACCACGGCGAGGTCGACCGACGCCCCGTCGTCCGACTGTGCGTCGTGACCGGCCAGGCGGACGCCGAGCTCACGGGACTCCTGCACGGTGGTCATCACGTCGGCGGTCGCGACAAGAGTCTTGGAGGGAACGCAGTCGGTGAGGACCGCCGAGCCACCGATGCCGTCACTGTCGACGATCGTCACGGACGCCCCGAGCTGGGAGCCCACCAGGGCAGCCTCGTACCCCCCTGGGCCTCCTCCGATGATCACGACACGGGTCACACGAGAACAGTAACGGTGAGCCGCGATAGCCTGCGGGCCGTGGTGCTCTACGCGGCATACGGCTCCAACATGGACCCCGCTCGGATGGTCGAACGGTGTCCGCACTCCCCCACGCGCGGCACCGGCTGGCTGGCCGGCTGGCGTCTCACGTTCGCGGGCGAGGACCACGGATGGGACGGCGCCCTGGCGACGCTGGTCGAAGCACCAGGACACCAGGTGTTCGTCTCCCTGTACGAGCTCACAGGTGAGGACGGCAAGCGGCTCGACGAGTGGGAGAGCAACGTCTACCGCAAGGTCAGGGTCCGGGTGTCGACCCTCGATGGGGAGCAGCTCGCCTGGTTGTACGTGCTCGACGCCTACGAAGGGGGCCTGCCCTCCGCCAGCTACCTCGGCGTCCTCAGCGAAGCCGCCCGAGCAGCCGGCGCGCCCGTCGACTACATCCACGACCTCGAGAACCGCCCCTGCCGGTCCGTCAGCGACTAGCCGTACGCGCGCGGGGTCACAGCGGCGTGCAGGCGGCAACCCGCTGGACGATACGGTCTCGGGGTGACCACCCAGATCCCCGATCAGACGTCCTCCCCGCGCGAGCTGGCAGCGCAAGCGGCCGGGCGGCTCAGCGAGCTGACCGGCGTCGATCGTCACGACGTCGCCCTCGTGATGGGCTCGGGTTGGCTGCCTGCCGCCGAGGCCCTGGGGAGCGCAACGGCCGAGCTCCTCACCACCGACCTGCCCGGTTTCGCGCCGCCGGGGGTCGCCGGGCATGCCGGCAAGATCCGCTCGATCGACGCGGACGGCGTCCGCGCCCTGGTCTTCCTGGGACGCACGCACTATTACGAAGGGCTCGGCGTCGCTGCCGTGGTACATGCCGTCCGCGTGGCGGCTGCAGCCGGCTGCCGCGCCATCGTGCTGACCAACGGATGCGGTGGGTTGCGCCCGGAGTGGGCACCCGGAACCGCCGTCCTGATCAGCGACCACATCAACCTCACGGCCACCTCGCCGATCGAGGGCGCCCACTTCGTCGATCTCACCGACCTCTACTCACCGCGCCTGCGCGGCCTGTGCCGAGAGATCGATCCGTCGCTCGACGAAGGCGTCTATGTCCAGCTCCCCGGACCGCACTACGAGACGCCGGCCGAGATCTCGATGGTGCGCACGATCGGTGGCGACCTCGTCGGCATGTCGACCACGCTCGAGGCCATCTCCGCGCGCGAGGCAGGGCTGGAGATCCTCGGCCTCTCCCTCGTGACGAACGCCGCCGCCGGCATGACCGGCGAGCCGCTCAACCACGAAGAGGTGTTGGCCGCCGGGAACGCAGCGGCAACCCGCATGGGCGACCTGCTGGTGTCGATCCTCCCGAGGATCTGACCGTGCGCGTGCTGGTCACTGGCGCCGCCGGTCACATCGGCTCGGTCCTCGCCGATCGGCTGTCGTCCAGGTACGCATTGCGTGGGCTCGACCTCACGGGCTGGCCCCAGCAGGGGCGAGCGGCCTACCCCGGCGACTTCGTGATCGGTGACATCGCCGATCCTGCGGTTGCGCTCGCCGCGGTCGAGGGCGTGGATGCAGTGGTCCACCTGGCAGGGGTTGCCACCGAGGCTGCACTCCCGACCATCCTGCACGGACACGTGGTCGGCACCGCCTCGCTTCTCGACGCGATGGTGCAGCACGGCGTACCACGCATGGTCTACGCCAGCAGCAACCACGCGGTCGGGATGACCCCTCGACCGGCATCGGGGTCGGTGCCGGTCGACACGCCGCCGCGGCCGGACACGTTCTACGGCGTCGGAAAGGTGGCGGCCGAGGCACTGCTCAGCCTGTATGCCGACCGGCACGGGATCTCGAGCGTCGCGCTGCGGATCGGGAGCTTCCTCGAACGACCCGAGGTCCGTCGCAACCTCGCGACCTGGCTGTCGTACGACGACTGCGCCCGCCTGGTCCAGGCCGGATTGACCGCTCAGTTCGCCGGGTTTCGCATCGTGTACGGCATCTCGGCCAACCGCGATGCCTGGTGGGATCTCGAGCCCGGCCGCACGATCGGATACACCCCGCGGGACGACGCGGCCGCCTTCGAACCGGCTCTGCCCACCCGCGTCGACGATGCCGAGGAGGCCGCCCGGGTCGGCGGGCCCTACGCAAGCCGAGGATTCATCCGTCGACCCTTCGACCCGGCCTGAGCGCCGGTGCCGCGCTCCGTGAACAGGATCAGGAGATCACGATGAATGTCCCCGCCCCGCTACGAACGCGCGTGCAGTCATGGATCGACGACGACCTCGAGGAGCAGACCCGGACCGAGCTGTCCGCTCTGCTGGCGTCGGCCGAGGCGGACGACGCAGCCGCGTTGGCCGAGCTCGAGGACCGGTTTGCGCGTCGACTCGAGTTCGGCACGGCCGGGCTGCGAGGCGAGATGGCGGCGGGGCCGAACCGGATGAACCGTGCGGTCGTGATCGCGGCCGCTGCGGGGCTGGCGGCGTACCTGAAGACGCACGTCGGTACTGGGACCGTCGTCATCGGGTACGACGCACGGCACCACTCCGATTCCTTCGCCCGGGATACGGCCGCGGTCATGCGCGGGGCAGGTCTGGACGCGGTGGTGCTGCCTCGTCCGCTGCCAACGCCCGTCCTCGCCTTCGCGATCCGACACCTCGGCTGCATCGCGGGTGTCATGGTGACCGCCAGCCACAACCCACCACGAGACAACGGGTACAAGGTCTATCTGGGCGACGGCAGCCAGATCGTCCCGCCCGCCGACGTAGCGATCTCGGCCGAGATCGAGGCCGTCACGTCGGTGTCCGCAGTCCCCCGCGCCGAGGGCTGGCGGGTGCTCGGAGACGACGTGGTGGAGGACTATCTCGACGCCGTCTCCGGGCTTCCGTCGCCTGATTCACCTCGCGACCTGACGATGGTCTACACGCCGTTGCACGGGGTCGGCGATGAGACGGTCCAGCGGGCCGTCGAGCGCGCCGGCTTCGACGCGCCGATCGTCGTCCCCGAGCAGGCGGCGCCGGACGCCGACTTCCCCACGGTCTCGTTCCCCAACCCGGAAGAGCCCGGGGCGATGGACCTCGCGATGGCACTCGCCGCCGAGCACAACGCCGATCTGGTCGTGGCCAACGACCCCGATGCCGACCGATGTGCCGTCGCCGTCCCTACCCTGCAGGGCTGGCGGATGCTTCGCGGTGACGAGGTCGGCGTCCTGCTGGCCGACCACCTGCTGCGGCGCGGCGTCCGGGGCGTGTTCGCCACCACGATCGTGTCGTCATCCCTGCTCGGTGAGATCTCCCGGGCCGGCGGGGTCGACTTCACCGAGACACTCACCGGCTTCAAGTGGATCGGTCGGGTCCCCGGGCTCGCGTTCGGCTATGAGGAGGCGCTGGGGTACTGCGTGGCGCCGGACCTCGTGCGCGACAAGGACGGCGTCTCCGCGCTGCTTCGGGTGATCGAGCTGGCTGCCGAGCTGAAGGCGGCCGGTCAGACCCTCTTCGACCGGCTCGACGAGCTGGCCGTCCGACACGGCCTCTATGCGACCGATCAGCTGTCGGTGCGCGTCGACGACCTCAGCCTCATCGGCCAGACCATGCAGCGACTCCGCGACAATCCGCCCGCGAGCCTCGGAGGATTCGCGGTCGAACACACCGACGACCTCAGTGCGGGGAGCGCCGACCTGCCGCCGACCGAGGGCCTTCGCTATCGGCTGGTCGGGGGCGGCCGCGTCGTGGTCCGTCCCTCGGGCACAGAGCCGAAGATCAAGTGCTACCTCGAAGTCGTGGTGCGGGTCGAGGGCGTGGACGTCCAGGCCGCCCGGATCTCCGCCGCCGGACGCCTCGACGCGATCCGCGCCGACCTGGCGGCCGCGGCAGGACTATGACCCTGCGCCTGGTCGTCCTGACCGCCGAGAGCCTGGCTGCGCTGCATGAAGGCCGGGCCGACTGGGCGCGCGGACAACCAGAGCTCGTCGGCGTGGCCTGGCCCGAAGACGACCGTCGGGTCCTCCGCTACCGCCACGAGGCGCTGACTGCCGACCCGACGTCCGCGCCGTACCTGCTGCACGCTGCCCTGCTCGACGGCGCCTATGTCGGGAGGATCGGGTGTCATGCCGCTCCCGACGCGACGGGCACCGTCGAGATCGGGTACTCGGTCACGGCCTCGCTGCGTCAGCGGGGCATCGGCGGCCAGGTGGTCGATACGTTCCTGCGCTGGCTCGAGGACCAGGGTGTGGCCCGGGTGGTCGCCAGCGTTGCACCCGACAACGAACCATCGATGCGGCTGCTGACCAAGCGGGGCTTTGTGCGGGTCGGAGAGCACTGGGATGACGAGGACGGCCTCGAGCTGATCCTCGGCCGCGACCTCACGGTCCGCTGACGAGCTGACCTGCCACCAGGGTCTCGAGCAGGACCATGTCATCGCCGAAGATGGCAATGTCAGCCATTCCTCCCGGCCGCAGTACTCCGATGTCGGAGCGTCCGAGCAATGCGGCCGGGGCCGAGGTGACGGCTGCGAGCACGGCGGTCGGGTCGATGCCCAGCTCGACCGCGTTGGTCACGGCCGCCGAAAGGGTCAACGCGCTACCCGCCAGTGCGCCGTCCGGGTTACGCACGGCGCCGTCACTGACCTCGAGCTGCACGTCACCCAGCGCGAACGTGCCATCGGGACATCCGGCAGCGGCTGTCGCATCGGTCACCAGCACCACCCTGCCCGGGGCAGCGGCCCACGTGAGACGCACCACGTCCGGCGCGAGGTGGTGGCCGTCGAGCAGCAGCTGGACGGTCACGTCCGGCCGGGCCAGCGCCGCCCCGGGCAGCCCGGGCTCGCGGTGCTGCAGTGGACTCATCGCGTTGAACAGGTGGGTGACCGAGCGTGATCCGGCGTCGAATGCGGCGTGCGCCTGAGCAGCGGTGGCGTCGGAATGACCCAACGACACGAGGACGCCAGCAGCGCTCAGCGTCCTGATCACCTCCAGCGCACCGGGCAGCTCCGGCGCCACGGTCATGGCGACGACCGGTGCCCGTCGTCGCCATGACTCGAGCTCGACCGGATCGGGGTCGCGACGATGTTCGGGCGGGTGGGTGCCGAGCCGGCGCGCCGACAGGTACGGGCCCTCGAGGTGCACGCCGAGCATCGACGCGGCCCTGCTGCCGTGCTCCTGCTCGCGCAGCACCCGCGACAACACGTCGAGGGCCTGGTCCGTGTCGGCCTTGGGGGCAGTGATCAGCGTCGGCAGCCAGGACGTGACGCCGTACGCCGGCAGGGCTCGTGACATGGCGCGGATCCCCTCGGTGTCCGCGGTCATGATGTCGATGCCCGCGAATCCGTTGACCTGCAGGTCCACGAGCCCCGGGGCCGCGATCCGTCCACCACGAGCAGCCGGCAGCCCGACCTCGACGACCGACCCGTCGTCGACACGTACGTCGCCACGCACGAGCCCACCGTCGAGGAAGGCGGCGCTGACACCGAGCCTGTGGCTCGTCATGACGGACTCCCGACCACATCCGAGACGACGCGCAGCCGACGGACCGGACGGCTTGCGGGTGGCGGCAGCCGCAGCGGACCGACCCCGGGGCTGATGCGCCCCAGCACGCGCGGTCCGACCGCACCGGTGGCGCCGGTGGTGACGGGCAGCCCGTGCCACGTCAAGAAACCGAGGAGTGCCCACATGACGACCTCCTTGGCCTGCGCCGGCAGACCCCGATCGTCACTGGTGACCAGCGGTGTCGGTGCGAGGCAACGAGCCAGCGCCGCCATCAGCGCCGGGTTGCGCGTACCGCCCCCGGAGGCCACGACCTCCCGGACGGCATACGGCGCGATCGCCTGCGCGACGGAGACGGCCGTGAGCTCGGTGAGCGTCGCCAGCAGGTCGCCCGCAGCGACGGGCGGCACGGACCTCAGGGCGGCATCCATAAACTGTCCGGAGAACGTCTCGCGGCCGGTCGACACGGGCGGCCGCCGGCCGAAGTGTGGGTGGCTGAGCAGACAGTCGAGCAGGTCTGCACGCACGACCCCGTCGCGGGCGATCTCCCCGTCACGGTCGAAGGTCTGCTGCCCGTTCGTGACCTGCGCGGCGGCCACGTCGAGCAGGCAGTTGGCCGGACCGGTGTCCCATGCGAGAACTGGCGCGTCGGCGGCTCCGACGATCGACACGTTGGCGATACCGCCGAGGTTCAGGGCGGCAACCGGACCGGTCGATCGCGGCAGCCACAGCGAGTCGAGGATGCTGACGAGAGGGGCCCCCTGTCCACCGGCCGCCACGTCACGCGCCCGCAGGTCCGAGATGACCGGCAGACCCGTTCGTTCAGCCACCCACGCTGGTTGACCGAGCTGCAACGTCCCGTGACAGGCACCGTCCCGCACGTCGTGGAAGACGGTCTGGCCTGGCGCGACGACGAGCTCCGCGGACCGTGGCGCGATGCGGTCGATCACGGCGGAGACCTCGTCGGCAGTCGCCTGACCGAGCGCCTGGTCGAGCGCACAGACCTCGGCGGCTGATGTCGCAGCCGGCGGCAGCATCGCCAGCACCGCCTCCTGGAGCCCGGGTTGCCAGGCCTGGGTCCGGGAATCGAGCACGGCCAGCTCGAGGTCGCCCGCGTCGTCGAAGTCAACGTCCACGACACCGACGTCGAGGCCGTCGGCCGACGTCCCCGACGCCACCGCGACGACGATCATCGCCCGGTCTCGGCGGAGGGCGACGCCTGCGTCAGGGCCTCGCGTACGCGACCGTCTCCAGCCGCCAGCAGCGACCTCGCCGTAGCGATGTCGACGTCGGTCAGGACCGACACGAGTGCGGTCTTCGTCTCCCAGCCGCTGGCGGCCAGCGCGCGCTGTGCTGTCTCGTCGCTGACACCCGCGGCCTCGCGCAGCAGTCGACGGGCGCGTCGGCGCAGCTTGTCGTTGGACGCGCGCACGTCGACCATCCACGCACCGTAGCTCTTACCGAGCCGGATCATCGCGCTCGTCGACAACGTGTTGAGCACGACCTTCTGGGCGGTGCCCGCCGCCATCCGGGTCGACCCGGCGAGCACCTCGGGGCCGGTCAGCAGCTCGATCGTGACCTCGGCGAGCCAGCTGACCGGGCTCCCTGAGTTGTTGACGATGCCGACCGTGTGGGCCCCACGATCTCGCGCCTCCTCAAGCGCGGCGAGGACGTATGGCGTCCGCCCGGAGGCCGTGATCCCGACCACCAGGTCCCGCTCGGTGACGGCGAGTGCCGTCAGATCGTCCCGTCCAGCGCCTGCCCGGTCTTCGGCGCCCTCGACCGCAGCGGCGGCCGCCGACCCACCCCCCGCCAGTACCGCGACGACCTGTTCCGGCGCTGTCCCGAAGGTCGGCGGACACTCCGCCGCGTCCAGCGCCGCCAGCCGCCCCGGGGTACCGGCACCCACGTAGATGAGTCGGCCTCCTGACCGCAAAGCCTGTTCGGCGAGCCCGGCCGCGGCCACGATCTGCGCGCGGGCGCCGGCCACTGCCGCAGGCACCCGCGACTCCGCCTCGAGCATGAGATCGACGAGCTCGCTCGGGGATCGGGTGTCGAGGTCGGCGAGGTCAGGGCGAACCTGTTCGGTGGCGAGCTGGTCGACCTGGTCGGGGTCGTGGATCACAAGGTCCCTCTCTGGAGCTGCCCTGTCAGGATGTCTGCGGTTGCCTCGGCCACGGCATGCCCGCCGCCTCCCGTGCAGATGACGCGGTCACCAGGGGCGTCCGCCTCCTGCAGCCCGGTGTAGACCATGACGGCATCCGGCCGCGCGGCCAAGGCCTCGTCGAGGAGACGCCGTGTGTGTTCGGAGCGCGGCTGCCTCGCCAGCACGACGACCTCACGGCCCACCGCTCCCGCCACCGCCAGCGCCTCGCGCATCGCCTCCGGTCCGTCGACGTCGATCCGGTATGCCGACGGGTCACGATGCACCAGGGCCTCCCCCACGCCGCGACCGCGGTGTCCGGCGGCCATGCCGTAGCCGTCGGAGATCTCCACGACCAACGGTGCGACGTCGCGCAGCGCGACGTCGCCACGCACCCGGAGGGCGCGACGGGCCACGTCGCGTCCGAGCCGCGACTCGTGGGCGGCCGCGACGGACGGCTCTAGCCGCTGTTCGGCGAGCCAGCCATTGAGGTCGGCGACCCGCGCGGCCGCCTCCTCGAGCCGATCCGGGGGCAGTCGGCCATCGACGACAGCAGCGACGACGGCCGCGACCACCTCGTCCAGCCGCTCCTCGGCGTCATACGGCTCCGGGAACGACGGGTTGCCGATGCAGATCAGGTCGATACCGGCACGCAGGGCACGCACCGCACCTTCACCGCGTCCGACGCCGCGCGAGATCGCCTGCATGTCGAGGGCATCGCTGAGGATCACGCCATCGAAGCCGAGCTCACCACGCAGCAAGCCCAACAGCTTCGCGCTGAGAGTGGCGGGTTGGTCATCGAGTGCAGAGAAGACGACGTGTGCGCTCATGACACAGCGCACACCGGCCCGTACCACGGCGGCGAAAGGCACCAGGTCGCGCTCACGGAGGACCCCCTCCGCGTCGCTGACGCGCGGGAGGTCGAGGTGCGAGTCAGCGGTGGTGGAACCGTGCCCGGGGAAGTGCTTCGCGCAGCCGGCCACACCTGCGGACTGCAACCCTTCGACGAAGGCGATGCCATGTCGCGCGACGAGCTCCGGGGTGGCACCGAAGGAACGCACGCCGATCACCGGGTTGTCCGGGTTGGAGTTGACGTCGACCACGGGCGCAAGGGCGATGTCGAGGCCGGCTGCTCGTAGTTGGCGTCCCAGCGCGGCGGCGACGTCCCGGGTCGCCCCGGTGTCGTCGAGGGCGCCCAGGGTCGCATGCCCTGGCCAGGACGACCCCACGGAAGATTCGAGGCGGGTGACGTCGCCGCCTTCCTCGTCAGACATCACCAGCACGCCGTCGCGGGTCGCGTGCAGCGCGTCGGCCAGTGTGCGTGCCTGGTCGGCGTCGACGACGTTCGGCCCGAACCAGCACACACCGCCGAGCCCGGCTTCGAGGCGCCGGGCGAGCCAGTCCGGCAGCGTCGTCGAGGCGAAGCCGGTGACCATCACGGCCTCGACGAGACGTCGTTCGCCGGTCATCCCTTGACCGCTCCGGCAGCGAGTCCAGATGCGAGCCGGCGCTGCACGGCCACGAAGAAGAGCATCACCGGAACGGTGATCAGCGTCGAACCCGCCATGACAGCCCCCCAGTTCGTGCCGTACTGCGTGAAGAACAGCCGCAGGCCGGCGGCGACGGTGTACGACTGCTGGTCGTTCATGAACGTGATCGCGAAGATGAACTCGTTCCACGCGGTGATGAACGAGAAGACGCTGGTGGCGACGAGTCCCGGTGCCACCAACGGGAACAGGATCGACCAGAACATCCGGCCCCACGACGCGCCGTCGACGTACGCCGCTTCCTCGATCTCGACCGGGATCGCGGCCACGAAGCCGCGCAGGGTCCAGATCGCGAACGGCAACGAGAAGGCGACATAGACCACGACCAGCCCGAAGAGGTGGTTGAGCAGCCCGAGCGTCTTGGCCTGGAGGAAGAGCGGGATCACCAGGGCCTCGAGCGGCACCATCTGCACGACGAGAACCAAGATCAGCACGGCTGTCCGGAAGCGGAAGTGGAAGCGTGCGACCGCGACCGAGGCAAGCAGGGCGACCAGGCCGCTGATCAACACCGTCGAGAGGGCCACGACCAACGAGTTCCGCAGGTAGGTCGTGAAGCCGCCCTGACCCAGCACGAAGCGGAAGTTGTCGAGCGCGAACGACGTGGGCAGCACGTTGCGCGAGCCATCGTTCGCGTGGGCGTCCAGCGCCGTCGAGACCATGATGAACACGGGGAAGAGGCTGAACGCGAGGACGGCCACGACGGCCAGCGCCGTGAGGGCGCGAGCCACCGAAGTTCGGGCGCCGACCGTCGTGCTCACAGCTCCTCCTGCCTGAAGACGACGCGGAGGTAGAACGCGGTGATGACGAGCAGGACGACCGTCAGCAGCACGGCGATGGCAGCACCGAGCCCGTACCGGTTCTGCGAGATCGCGGTCACGTAAGACCAGGTGCCGAGGTTGAGCACGTCGCGGTTGGTGCCGTTGCCACCGGGCATCAGGTAGATCTGCGCGAAAACCTTGAAGTCCCAGATCGTCGACAGGATCGTGACGACCGCGAAGATCGGCTTGAGCAGCGGAACGGTGATGTACCAGAATCGTTTCCAGGCGCCGGCTCCGTCGATGCGGGCCGCTTCCATCGCGTCCTGGGGCAGGGTCATCAGCCCGGCGAGGACGGTGATCGCGACGAAGGGGAAGCCGTGGTGCACGACGTTGATGGTGGCGATGGCGTAGAACGGCAGCCGCTCGGTGAACCAGTTCGTCGTCTCTGGGTCGACCACACCGATCGCCCCGAGCGCTCGCATCACGGCGCCGCTCCGGGCATCGAACAGGAACACCCAGACGTAGGTGCCGGTGACTGCCGGTACGGCCCAGGCGACCATGATCGCGCTGGTGACCACGCCTCTCGTCCACGGGCCCAGCGTGGCGAGCAACAAGGCGACCAGGGTGCCGACGACAACTGTGAGCGCGACGTTGACGACCGCGAAGACGATCGTGTTGGGCAACACGGTGTGCCACAGCAGCGGGTCGTGCAGGAGCTCGTCGAAGTTCCCCAGGCCGATCCACGAGGTCTCCCCCGTCACCAGCTGCCGGAGCCCGAAGTCCTGGAAGGACAGCGAGCCCACCCGGTACAGGGGATAGATCAGCAGCAAGCCGAGGATCGCGAGCGCCGGGCTCAGCAACAACCAAGGACGCCACACCTGGGCGTTCAGCCGGCTCCGTCGGGTGGGTGGAGGGAGTCCGGGAGAACGTCCAGGTGTGGCCACCGCCGTTCGTGGGTGCGAGTCCTGCTCAGGCGGTGCGTCCATCACGGCCGAGCCATCGTGCGGCCCGGTGCCTTGGTCAACTGCCACGGGAGAAGATGTCGTCCATCTCCTGGGCAGCTTGTTTGGCCGCTGCGTCGACGTCTTCCTTGCCGGACAGGATCGACTGCAGCATCGCCGAGATCGTCTTCTTGCCCTGCACCTGGCCGTAGAGCGGCGTGACCGGGACCGAGGTACCGCCGTCTGCTGCCTGTTCGGCGAAGGGCGCCACGGTCGGGTCGTTCTCGGCCTGCACCTTGTCGAGCAGCGACTTCGTGCCAGGGAAGAACCCGGACTGCTGGCCCCATTCGGCGGCGTACTTGCCCGTCGTCATCATGCGGACGAAGGCCCAGGCGAGGTCTGGGTTCTTGGCGTTGCTGAACACCGACAGGTGCGAGCCACCGAGGAACGACGGGCTGATGCCACCGTTCTGACCGGGGATGGGGAAGGCGCCGATCTTGCCCTCGAGGTCCGGGCTGGCCTCGATGAGCGCGCGCGGGGTCCAGCTGCCGGAGATCATCATGGCGACGTCACCGCGTGAGAACGCGTCGCTCAGGTCAGCCTCGTCCCAGGTCGTGGCCGCCGGCGTCGAGAAGCCGTGCTCGAGCGCCAGGTCTGTGTAGAAGGAGATGCCCTGCTCAGCCTTGGCCGAGTCGATCGTGGACGTCCAGGTGCCGTCGTCCTGCTGCGTGGCGATGTCGCCGCCGGCTCCCCAGATGAACGGGTCGACGCCGTACTCGCTGTCACCGGGAACCGGGAACGTGATCATGTCCGGCGCTGTCGCCTTGATCTTGTCTCCGACCTGGACGAGGTCGCTCCAGCTCTTCGGCGGCTGCACACCTGCCTTCGCGAACACGTCGGTGCGATAGACGACCGAGCGGACGCCGGCGTACCACGGCATGCCGTACAGCTTGCCGTCGATCGTGCCTGCCTCGACGAGGCCGGGGACCAGATCCTTCTGCAGGCCGGCCGAGTCGACCTGGGAGGTGAGGTCCATCAGGGCGCCGGCGTCCGCGAACTCCGGCGTCCAGGTCGTTCCGACCTCGGCCACATCGGGTGTAGTACCACCGGCGATCGCGTTGACGAACTTGTCGTGGGCCTCGGCCCAGGGGACGAACTGCACGTCCAGGTCGGCGCCGGTCTCGTCCTTGAACGAGGCAGCCACGTCCTTGAAGAACGGGTTGGCGTCGGGGTTGGTCCCTTCCATGATCCAGACCGCGAGCTTCTGCCCCGACGCGTCGACTGTCTCGTCGCCGCCGCCGGAGAAGCCGGACGAGGAGGTCGAGTCGTTGCCGCAGGCGGAGACGAACAGGCCGATGGCGGCCAGCCCGACCACGAGACGTCGCAGCTGCATGGGTGCGTTCCTTTCGACGGAGTGGCGCGCTCCGGGTGCGAAAGTCAGACCATAGGTCTAGACCTCCGGACGATTCTGACCGTCGACCGCTCTCGCGTCAACCCCTGGCGGGCGGGTTCGGGAAGATGTCGACCACGATCCGATAGCGGTCACCGCGGTAGATCGACCGTACGAACTCGGCAACCCTGCCGTCCGCGATGCGCGACGTCCGTTCGAAGAGGAAGGCGGGATCGCCCGGTTCGACCCCGAGCAGCTCGGCCTCGTCTCCTGAGGTCAGGCACGGCTCCACCGTCTGAGTGCCGGCCACGATGGGCGTTTCGAACCGCTGCGCCAGCAGTTCGTAGAAGGATGTGTCCTCGAGATCCGCACCGGTCAGACCGGGAGTGAGGTCGCACGGGACGTGCAGGTCTTCGAGCGCCATCGGGACGTCATCGGCCAGCCGGAGGCGGCGTACCTGCAGCACATCGGCGTGTGGTGGCACCCCCAGCAGAGCAGCCAGCATCATGCCCGCGGGAGATCTGCGGGTGAAGACGGTGTGACTGCCGGGCCGCAGGCCGCGGGCCCGCATGTCGGCCGAGAAGGACGTTGCCGAAAGTCGCTGTGTCACCTTGGGGGCCGCGACGAACGTCCCCGAGCCCTGCCGCCTGATCAACCGTTGCTCCTGAACCAGCAGATCGACCGCGCGCCGCAGCGTCATCCGGGCCACACCGAGATCGCGGGCGAGGTCGCGCTCGACCGGCAACGGCTCGCCCGCCGTCAGCCCCGCGATCAGCTCCTCGAGCGCCGCGCGGACCTGGCGCTGCTTGGCCGTCTCGCGACCGAAGTCCAGCGTGGTCATGGACCATTGGTACAGGATCCAGCAGCGAGAAGCCAGCACCGGTGCCGAGTCGGTCCGCTCGGGTGGCTCTCCCGGTAGGCCCGGTCCAGGCTGGTCACGTAGTACGTCGCCGATGCGGCCCCGCCGGTCGTGTCGGTCCACTCGTCGGTCGAACCACTCGCGCCACCGCGGACGGTAGCAACAAGGTGGCTGGCGTCGGCGAAGGCGCAGGGTGTCGGACGAGGGTGCGCGCCATCGAAGCGGTAGACGGCATATGAGGTGCCGTCGCCCTGCCAGCTGACCACCACGCCGGCGGGCGAGGGGTCGGCGGAGACATGCCTGGGTGCCTTCGGGCCCTTGCCGGGAGCACCTTCGGTGACCGGGATGAGGGCGGGGTGCTGGTAGTGGTCACGTTGGACGATGTCCATGTTCTGCAGGCGGTTGGCGCGCACGTCCTTGGCGGAGAAGTAGATGTCGCCGTCGACCTGCGGGTAGTCCCGGTTGAAGAACAGATGCTTCGTCATCTCGTTGGGGTCTGACCACGCCGGGTCCTGGGTCGACGTCCCCACCTTGTAGGTCGCCTGGCCGATGTAGAGCTGGACGTCGGTGCCGGCGACCTGCTCGGACCACCACGGACCGAGCTTGGCGTAGTCGGCGGGCGCGAAGCCGATGTTCCAGTAGACCTGCGGCGCGATGTAGTCGATCCATTCCTCGCGTACCCAACGTCTGGTGTCCGCGTACAGGTCGTCATACGTCTGCGCTCCCGCGGTCGTGTCGGAACCGGCCGGGTCGGTCGCCTTGTTGCGCCACACCGCGAACGGGCTGACGCCGAACTTCACCCATGGCTTGGCCTGCTGGATCCGGTCGGACAGCTCAGTGATCAGCAGGTCGATGTTGTGGCGACGCCAGTCCGCCTCGTCGGTATAGCCGTCGGGGTACTGCGCGAACGTGTCGTCGTCGGGGAAGGCCTGCCCAGTGACGGGATACGGGTAGAAGTAGTCGTCGAAGTGGACCGCGTCGATGTCGTAGGTGTCGACGGCGTCCATGATCGCGTCCTCGACGAGCATGCGGACTGCGGGGATCCCAGGGTTGTAGTAGAGCTTGCCTCCGTAGGTGACGACCCAGTCCGGGTGCTGTCTGGCCGGGTGCGAGGGAACAAGAGCGTCGCGGTTCGTGTCCATCGACACGCGATACGGGTTGAACCAGGCATGGAACTCGAGGTTGCGTCGATGCGCCTCACGTACGGCGAAGGCGAGCGGGTCGTAGCCGGGGTCCTGGCCCTGCGTTCCGGTGAGGTACTTCGACCAGGGCTCGATCGGCGATGGCCAGAACGCGTCAGCGGTCGGCCGGATCTGCACGATCACGGCGTTGAGCCCACGGGCGACCGCGTCGTCGTACCAGCCGATGAGCTCGGCCTTCTGCTGGTCGGCTGTGAGTCCGGGCTTCGAGGGCCAGTCGATGTTGACGACCGACGCGATCCACTCGGCTCGGAGCTGTCGCTTGGGAGCGGCTGGGTCGAGCGGGCAGTGGGAGCCGTGGCCGGCCGACACCTGGGTGACGGACGCCGCGGTCGCGGTGTGTTGTCCGCCGGCAAGGGTCGCCACGACCAGGGCGAGAGCGAGGCCTGCAGTGGCCAGGGAGCAGAGTCGCCGGGTAGCGCGCATGGCAGTCAGTCCTTGGTTCGGTACGTAAACCATTGGTCCAGACCAATATTGGTCCCAGCGTCCGATATGTCAACGGTGGGGTGCTGGTTACCTCCTGTCGGCGCCCTGCGGTTGGCTGGGAGGCATGGAGATCCAGTTCGTCGCGAGCTTCGCGATCATCACCACCGACCCTGCCCACGACAAGGCCCTGTTCGTCGAGGCCCTCGGCCTTCCCCTGCGGCCTCCCGAAGGCGCTGATGACGACGACTACGTGTTCTCCGAGTCCATCGTGGGCTCCAAGCATTTCGGGGTGTGGCCCTTGGCCGACGCAGCCGGGAGCTGCTTCGGTTCCCGTGAGTGGCCGGCTACGCATCCGGTGCCGCAAGCGTCCGTCGAGTTCGAGGTCGAGGACGTCGAGGCGGCTGCCCACGAGCTCGAGGAGCGTGGGTACACGCTTCTGCATCCGGTCCGCAGCGAGCCCTGGGGCCAGGTCATCGCACGGCTCCAGGCGGCAGACGGCGCCATAGTCGGGGTCTGCTTCACCCCCTGGATGCACGACAGCCCCTGACCTGCCGCGCTGGCGCAGGGCGGGGGTACACGCTGACTCGGTCGCGAAAACCACGTGCCACTGCACGACGACCCCGCGTACCTTCAGCCGTATGAAGGTGACGTTCTCAAAGGTCGACGACAAGCGCTACACGGTCGCCATCGAGAGGGAGCACGGTCCCGCCCTGGTGCCGCGCTTCGGACCCGGCTATGACGACCTCATGCCGCATGACCTCGCGCACTACATCGTGGAGGAGTACTTCGAGATCGAGCTGGGCGTGTGGGGGCAGCTTGCTGCTGGTGGCGACGGGATCTTCACGCCGGCTCCCGAGGACCGTTCCGTGCGGCACCGGCGACGCGGAGCACGGATCGGTGCGATCGGGCGCGACGACATGGCCCGTTCCGAACAGCTCGTGGTGTTCACCGTCGCGGCTTGGGAACGCAGTATCGACCGAGTCAAGCATCAGGTCCGACAGTTCCCGATCGAGGTCGACGCGGCATCACTCCACGGTGCCGTCCGCCGGATGGATGAGGTCGCTCGTCGCTGGCAGGCACGTGAGCACGGTGGGTCGCTTACCTTCACCTGGCCACGACGGCTGACGTTCGATGTCTCGAAATCCCGGCGGGGGCGTCGCGACGCCCGGTCGAAACCGAGCCTTGCTCGGCGCTGACGCGGTGCCGCCGATGGCTCTCGGAGACCATCATGTGTGCCTTGCCTGCGGGTGTGGCCGGTGCAATGCTCCGACGATGAGGATGCAACCGTGACGGCCTCAGCTCCGTTCGTAGCCGGACCACCGGCGGACCGCTCCCGGCCCTGGCGAGTCATCACTGATGGCAGCGTGAGCAACGGAATGTCGCTGGGTGATGCCCGGATCCCGCCGGGTGCGCCTGGCCCTGGCCGGCACGTCCACACTCATGAGGACGAGGGCATCTATGTCGTGCAAGGGGTCCTCACGGTCGAGGTGGGCGAAGATCGCTACGACGTCGGTGCCGAAAGCTTCGTCTGGCTACCCCGCGAAGTTCCTCATGTCTTCGCCAACCTCGGCACGGAGGAGGTGTGGACGGTCGGCCTCCTCAGCTCCCCCGGACTGACAGGGATGTTTCGTGAGCAAGCCGAGTACTTCTCGTCCCTTCAGGGCCCCCCTGATCCCGAGGTGCTCCTCGAGATCAGCCTCCGGTACGGCGTCCGTCCTGTTGAGGGACCACCTCTCGTCTGACTAGGGGTGTCGCTGTTGGCGACGCCGCTTACCGGATCTGCCGGTGTGCGGACGAATCAGTGGTCGGCGACAGCGACCCTCACGCCGAGTCCGACAGGCAACGATCCCCGTGACGCGCTCAACGAACAACGCGGGCTCTCTCGCGTGCCGGTACCGTGGCGCGATGAGCGAGTTGAGCCGCCGCGTCGACGAAACGGCAGTGCGGACAGGTTTCGCGGGCGTCGTCCGGTTCGACTGGGCTGGTGCTGTCGCCCTCGACGCGGCGTACGGAATGGCCGACCGAAGCCACGGTATTGCGATGACCACCGACAACCAGTTGGGCATGGCGAGCGGCTCCAAGACATTCACCGCGTTGGTGGTGCTGCGCCTCGTGGAGGAGGGGATGCTTGCTCTCTCGACCACTGCACGTCATATTCTGGGCGCTGGTCTGCCGCTCATCGCGGACGACGTCACGATCGAGCACTTGCTCTCCCACCGGTCCGGCATTGGCGACTACCTCGACGAGGACGAGGTCGACAGCGAGGACTACGTGCTGCCTGTCTCAGCGCACCGGCTGGTCACAACGGAGGACTTCCTCCCGATCCTCGACGGCTACCCGATGAAGTTCCGGGCCGGTGACAGGTTCTCCTACTGCAACGGCGGATTTGTCGTGCTCGCCCTGATCGCGGAGCGTGTCTCTGGCCGCTCGTACCACGATCTGGTGCGCGAGTTGGTCTGTTCCCCCGCAGGCATGGCCGACACCGAGTTCCTTCGCTCCGACGCTCTGCCCGGCAGGGCGGCACTGGGCTACGTCGAGGTCGAGGGCCAATGGCGAACCAACGTCTTCTACCTGCCGGTGGTCGCCACGGGAGACGGCGGGATGTACACGACCACCGCCGACATGGCGCGGTTTTGGACGGCACTGAACTCAGGGCGGATCGTCCGCGTGGAGACCCTCACCGACATGCTTAGGGCGCGCAGTGAGCCCGGCCCCGGCGAGTCCCGCTGCTACGGTCTCGGCTTCTGGCTGGACGCCGACTCAGCCCAGATCACCATGTCGGGTGCCGATGCAGGCGTCTCGTTCTGGTCGAGCCACTACCCCGAGCGCGGCACGACGGCCACGGTCATCTCGACGACGATCGGCGGCGCGTGGCCTGTGGCCGAGATCGTCGACTCACATGCCTGATCCCACCCCTCGCGCGCTGGAGCACCTGGTGCACGGATCTGCCGATGAATGCGCGCTGATCTGCCGGTGTGCGGTCGCGTCGAAAAGGCGTGGAGTGATCTGGGCCCGGTCGCAACAATGACCCAGGTGCTTGTCGCCGAAATGGCAGGTTGCGGATGATCCGGCAAGGAAGGTGCGCCTCATGAGCGAGCAGTTCTACTCGGATGCGAGGTTGTACGACCGGTTGTTCCCCGGAGGCGAGCAGGCCGTCGACTTCTACAGGGCCGAGGCCGGTCGGCAAGGCGGGTGTGTCTTGGAACTCGGGTGTGGGACCGGACACAAGCTGATCCCGATCGCGTCCGACGGGCATCCGTGCATGGGCCTGGAGCTCTCGCCGGACATGCTTGCCGACGCTCAGCGCAAGGCGGACGAGCGCGGCGTGGAGGTGGAGTGGGTGCAGTGCGACATGCGCGAGTTCGACCTGGGCCGAACGTTCGACCTCGTGTTCATCGCGGCCAATTCACTGCTCCATCTGCATGAGGCTGAGGACTTGGTGGGCTGCTTCCAGTCGGTGCGAAGGCACCTGGCGCCCGGAGCGCGGTTCATCTTCGACGTGTTCAACCCGAGCGTGCGCATGCTTGCCCAGGCCGACGGCGTTCGACGCAGGCGCGACGAGTTGTCGTTCGTGGATCCACATCGTGGCGTCGTGCATGTCGATGTCGCGGAGACCTACGACGCGGCCGCGCAGGTGACTCGCGGGAGGTGGTACTTCTCGACCGATTCCGAGGCCGACTTCGTTGTCGCGCCGCTCGAGATCAGGAGCATCTTCCCCCAGGAGCTGCCGCTGCTGCTCTCGCTCGGCGGTCTCGGGGTTGTTGAACGCTTCGGCGACTGGTCCCGTGGGCCACTCACCGCAGATGCGGCGCTCCAACTCTACGTCTGCGAACCGGCCTGAACCGAGAGCCGACAGGGACTGTCGGCTCAGGTCATCCTCCAGGCACGCTCATCTGCCTCATTCCGCGCGATCGGTGACGGCGGGGTGGTCAGGCTGCGACCGCTGCCGGACGTCGGCGCGTCCGTCCCCATGAGAGATGTCGCACTGCGGCGGCGATGCAGGCGACTCATCGGTCAGATCACTCGGGTACGGCGAGCCAGGCACGGTGACCGCCTCGCTCATCCCGGCACTAGGCACACACCCAGTGGCAGCCGGCACGGAGTCAATCTGCGGAACCTGCGGCCTCGGTTGCCGCGCTGTCCACAGCCCTGGTTTAGGGCTGCTTGGCGAGTGTCGGCGGGTAGACGTATATTCGAACGTATGAGCGAACAAGTGGTGGAGCGGGAGGCGGGTCCGTCGATGGGCCGCGTCACCGACACCGTCGAGCTGGCTGAGTGGCGGGCTCACCAGGACGCGATGGCGGCCCGGTTGGAGCAGATCGCCGCCGTCGAGCGTCAGATCGCTTCCCTGCACGCTGACCAGCTGCAGCTGACCGCGTCGTTCCTCACCGACCGCCTTGAGTTCGACCAGACCCACGGGTTCGCCTCCGACCAGGCCCAGTACCGCGGCATGGTCGCGGAGGTCGCGATCGCCAAAGGTGTCTCGGTCATCACCGCCGGGTCGTTCATGAACGACGCCTGGTCGCTCACCACGTCACATCCGCACACGATGGCCGCCCTGCGCGCCGGTCGCATCGGCCTGTCGGCAGCCCGTGCCATCGCCGGCGAGACCTGCGTCCTGGACGACCCAGCGTTGAGGGAGCTGGCCGACCAGGTCATCGCAGCCGACGCCGAGGACGTCCTGCCCGGCAAGGTCCGCGCCCTGGCCGAGACCCGCGTCGCCCAGATCGACCCCGACGCAGCACTGCGCCGCCGCGTCCGCGAACGAGCCGACCAGCACCTGCAGCTCCACCCCGCCGGGTCCGGGATGGCCTGGCTGAACGCCTACCTACCCGCCGAACAAGCCGTCGCCGCCTACAACGCCGTGCACGAACACGCCCGCAGCCGCTACGCCGCCGGCGACCGCAGCGACGACAACAGCGACGACAACAGCGACGACAACAGCACCGTGTCGCAGCTGATGTGCGACACCCTCGTGCAACGCCTCACCGGCACCACCACCGACTCGATCCCCGCCCAGGTCAGCGTCATCATGACCGACGCCACCCTGCTCGGCCTGAGCAACGACCCAGCCCACCTCATCGGCGCGGGACCACTCGACGCAGCCACCGCCCGCAAGCTCGCCACCAGCAGCACCAGCTGGCTGCGCCGCTTCCTCACCGACCCCGTCGACGGATCCCTCACCCACGGCGACCCCCGCCGTCGACGCTTCGACGGCACCCTGCGCGACCTCATCGTGGCCCGCGACCAACACTGCCGCGGCATCCAATGCGCCTCCCCCATCCGCGACATCGACCACATCGACCCCCACGCGTGCGGCGGACCCACCACCGAAGCCAACGGTCAAGGCGTCTCCGGCAACTGCCACACCACCCGCGAAGACCCCCGCATGCACGTCCACCAAGACCCCACCACCACCGTCGTCACCTGGACCACCCCCAGCGGCCTCACCTACAACACCCTCCCCCCACCAGCCCACGCACCAGGCCTCACCCGCACGCAACGCAACCTCCGCAAACAACTCCTGCACCCACCACCGTCCAAACTCGAACAACACCTCACCCGACACCTCACCACCCACCTCCGCACCACCCAGCAGCGCAGATGCTGAGACTGGCCATCACCGGTCGCGGGGGCGATACGGTCGCGTCGTGAGTGACGACTACCACAGCATCAACGACTACCGAAGCATCAACAGAGCCAGCTGGGACGAGCGGGCGCCAGCCCATGCCGCCTCGGCCGGCTATGCGTTCGACCATTTCCGCGCGGACCCCGAGTTCCTCTCGGCGGTCGTGCGCTTCGACCTGCCGCTGCTGGGGTCCGTCCGTGGGTTGCGTGGCGTCCACCTGCAGTGCCATATCGGTACCGACACCCTCTCGCTGGCCAGGCTTGGCGCGCGCATGACCGGAGTCGACTTCAGCTCGGCAGCCCTCCACCAGGCGCGCGATCTCGCCACGGCCACCGGGGCCGACGTCGACTTCGTCGAGGCCGACGTCTATGACGCCGCAGACGTGCTGCCCGAGCACTCCTTCGACCTGGTCTTCACCGGGATCGGCGCACTGTGCTGGCTCCCCGACATCCGCCGGTGGGCCGGCGTGGTGTCCCGACTCCTCGCGCCTGGTGGGCGGCTGTTCATCCGCGAGGGGCACCCGATGCTGTGGGCACTGGCGGATCCACGCCCCGACGGACTGCTGGTCGTCGACTACCCCTACTTCGAACGACCAGAACCCATGGTGTTCGACGAGGGGGGCACGTACGTCGAGACGGATGTCGTGTTCGAGCACAACGTCACGCACGAATGGAACCACGGACTCGGCGAGATCGTGACGGCGCTGCTCGACGAGGGACTGCACATCACGGGCCTCGTCGAGCACGACAGCGTGCCCTGGGAAGCACTACCCGGCCAGATGGAACGTGTGCAGGACGACGAGTGGCGGCTGACCGACCGGCCCTGGCGACTGGCCCACAGCTACACCCTGCAGGCCAGCACGACCGGAGTCGGCGAGATCAGCGGGTGACCACCGTGACCTCGGTGGTCACCGAGTTCGCGATGAAGCACTCCTGGTGCGCCAGGTGGTGCATGCGGTCCAGCACAGCACTGTCAGGCACACGTTCTTCCCACGTGATCGTGGGTTCGAGTCGCACCCGAGTGACCGCCATCCGTCCTTCGCGGTTGCTCTCGAGCCAACCCACCGCACGATCGGTGTACGACTCGACCACGAAGCGCTTCTTCGCCGCGATCGCGAGGAAGGACAGCATGTGACACGACGACAAGGCCGCGACGAAGGCCTCCTCCGGATCGACCAGCGCAGCGGTACCGAGGTAGCGCGGACTCGCCGAAGCGGCCACGATCGTCCCGCCCTCGAAGCGCCACTCATGGTCGCGGCTGTACTCGTCGTACGTGAAAGGTCTGCCGCCCCGGGCCCAGGCGATCTGCGCCACGTGCTCCGACATCACACGATGAAGACAAGGACGGCGCACACGACCGCCACGCCGAGCAGCAACAGCGGGAGCGGCGCCCACGAGACCACTGGCTTCGCGTTCCGATCCTGGTCCGAACCCCGCTCCCCCGCCGAGGCCAGCCCGGCGATCCGTGACTCGACGTACGACGTGTAGGTTTCCCCGACGAACTCCCCTCGAGCCATCGATGGTCCGCCTTCGGCGTTGAGCTTGTGCCCACGACGACTGCCGAAGTTGAACAGGATCGAGCTCGTGCCGTACTGCTCACGCATCTGCGAGCGGGCCGACTTCGTCACGCCGAGCCCGTGGAACGTCTCCGCCTCGTTGGTGGAGACGACCAAGGTCTGCCCCACTCGGCAGCGCTCGATGCGCGCCCACGGGATGGTCACGTCGCGAAGCATGTTCTGCATGAGCAGTCCGCGCTCATGGGCCGACGCCCGCGGACGCACGAGAGAGACCCAGCTCAGGCAGGCGAGCGCGATGCCCACCAGGATCACCACGGCGTTGACCCGATCCGCGGTGAACGGCTCGGCGACCACCATCACCCCACCCAAGGCCACTCCGAACCAGCCCAGGACGCGCCCGGAGGAGGTGGCGAACTTCTCCAGCAGCGGACCGGCTTGCGCGGCCGCGGTACTCTGCAACCCGCTCACCGAGCACTCCGTGTGCTGTCAACCGGGCTGTCAACCGTGCTGTCAACCGTGCTGTCAACCGTGCCGAGAATCATGCCGTCACTCTAATGAGGGCGTCCGGCTCCGGCGGAGGGTGCTGCCGGATCGATCGACAACTGTTGCCAACCAGCAAGCCTCGCCTACGCAACTCTGCGGTTTCCTCTGCAGGTTGCCGCGCCTCTAGACTGAGCCACGTGACACCACCCACGACAGCGACCGACCCCGCAGGTCCAGGTCTCGCCGGCTCGCAGATGCCCCTGGACGACGTCGTCGCCAGCCCAGCGTCCCTGCGCCGCTTCCTGCACGGCCTGCCGGGAGTCGACCAGGTCGGTGCGGAGGCGCGCACGGCCACGCTCTCCACCCGGTCCATCAAGACGACCGCGAAGGCATGGGCACTCGACCTCGCGATCTCGATGATCGACCTCACGACTCTCGAGGGTCAGGACACTCCGGGCAAGGTCCGCGCCCTCTGCGCGAAGGCCCGCCAGCCGGACCCCAGCGACCCCTCCGCCCCCCGGGTGGCCGCGATCTGCGTCTACCCCGACATGGTCAAGACCGCAAAGCAGGCGCTCGGCGACTCCGGCATCCACGTCGCCAGCGTCGCGACCGCATTCCCGTCCGGACGATCCTCGCTCGAGATCAAGCTCATGGACACCCGCGACGCCGTGGCTGCCGGTGCCGACGAGATCGACATGGTCATCGACCGAGGCGCCTTCCTCGCCGGTGACTATCAGCGCGTGTACGACGAGATCGCCGCCGTCAAGGCCGCCTGCGGCAGTGCTCACCTCAAGGTCATCATGGAGACCGGAGAGCTGGTCACCTACGACAATGTCCGCCGCGCTTCGTGGCTGTCCATGCTGGCGGGTGCTGACTTCATCAAGACGTCGACCGGCAAGATCCAACCCGCCGCCACCATGCCGGTCACGCTCATCATGCTCGAGGCGGTTCGCGACTTCCGCGAGGCGACCGGGCGGATGATCGGCGTGAAGCCGGCCGGTGGCATCAGCACCGCCAAGGACGCCATCAAGTACCTCGTGATGGTCAACGAGACGGCCGGCGAGGACTGGCTGTCCCCCGAGTGGTTCCGCTTCGGCGCCTCCCGCCTGCTCAACGACCTGCTCATGCAGCGCACCAAGCTCACGACCGGCCGCTACTCCGGCCCCGACTACTTCACGCTTGATTAGAGGCTCGCAGTCATGGCATTCGAATACGCACCGGCCCCGGAGTCCCGCTCTGTCGTCGACCTCAAGTCGTCGTACGGCCTGTTCATCAACGGCGAGTTCGTCGAGGGCACCGGGCACGCGTTCAAGTCGGTCAGCCCGTCGACCGAGGAGGTGCTGGCAGAGATCTCCGAGGCCAGCGAAGCCGACGTCGACCTGGCAGTCAAGGCCGCCCGCCGCGCCTACACCCGCACGTGGTCGCGCATGTCGGGTGCCGAGCGAGCCAAGTACCTCTACCGGATCGCGCGCATCCTCCAGGAACGCTCCCGCGAGCTCGCTGTGCTCGAGTCGCTCGACAACGGCAAGCCGATCCGCGAGTCACGCGACGTCGACGTGCCGTTGGTCGCGGCGTACTTCTTCTACTACGCCGGCTGGGCCGACAAGCTCGAGCACGCGGGGTTCGGCCCCCACCCGCAAGCGCTCGGCGTCGCCGGTCAGGTCATCCCCTGGAACTTCCCGCTGCTCATGCTGGCCTGGAAGATCGCTCCGGCCCTCGCCTGCGGCAACACGGTCGTGCTCAAGCCAGCCGAGACGACCAGCCTGACGGCGCTGCTGTTCGCCGAGATCTGTCAGCAGGCGGACCTGCCGCCCGGCGTCGTCAACATCGTCACCGGCGCCGGCGAGACCGGCCGCGCTCTCGTCGCCCATCGCGATGTCGACAAGGTGGCGTTCACCGGCTCGACCGAGGTCGGCAAGGCCATCGCCCGCACGGTCGCCGGCTCCGACAAGAAGGTCACGCTCGAGCTCGGTGGCAAGGCCGCCAACATCATCTTCGACGACGCCCCCGTCGACCAGGCGGTCGAAGGCATCGTCAACGGCATCTTCTTCAACCAGGGTCACGTCTGCTGCGCCGGCTCACGACTCCTGGTGCAAGAGAGCGTGTACGACGACGTGCTGGCCCGGCTCAAGCGCAGGATGGCCACGCTGCGCGTCGGTGACCCCCTCGACAAGAACACCGACGTCGGCGCCATCAACTCCTCTGAGCAGCTGGCCAAGATCCGCGAGCTGTCCCAGATCGGTGAGGACGAGGGTGCCGAGCGCTGGTCCCCGAAGTGCGACCTGCCCGACCGCGGCTTCTGGTTCGCCCCGACGATCTTCACCGGTGTCTCCCAGGCGCACCGAATCGCCCGCGAGGAGATCTTCGGACCGGTGCTGTCCATCCTCACGTTCCGCACCCCCGCCGAGGCTGTCGAGAAGGCCAACAACACCCCGTTCGGACTGAGCGCCGGCGTCTGGACCGACAAGGGTTCTCGCATTCTCTGGATGGCCAGCCAGCTCCGCGCCGGCGTCGTCTGGGCCAACACGTTCAACCGCTTCGACCCCACCAGCCCGTTCGGCGGCTACAAGGAGTCCGGATACGGCCGCGAGGGTGGCCGCCACGGCTTGGAGGCCTACCTTGCCCACTAGATCCCCGCGGTCGAGCCAGTCCGCGAAGGCGGCCCGCCTCGACGTGCGCAAGACCTACAAGCTCTACGTCGGGGGCACCTTCCCCCGCAGCGAGTCCGGCCGGTCGTACGTCGTCGAGGACGCCAAGGGCGCGTTCCTCGCGAACGCCGCCTACGCCTCCCGCAAGGACGCTCGCGACGCGGTCCAGGCCGCCCGCAAGGCGTTCGGCGGCTGGTCGACGAGGACGCCGTACAACCGCGGCCAGGTCGTCTACCGCATCGCCGAGGTCCTCGAAGGCAGGCGTGAACAGTTCGTCGACGAGGTCCAGCGCAGCGAGGGCATCACGAAGCGGCAGGCCGCGTCCGCCGTCGACGCATCCATCGACCGCCTCGTCTGGTACGCCGGCTGGGCAGACAAGGTGGCGCAGGTCGTCGGCGGCACCAACCCGGTCGCCGGTCCCTACTTCGACTTCTCGATCCCCGAACCCACCGGCGTGGTCGCCGTACTCGCGCCACAGCAGTCGTCCCTGCTCGGGCTCGTCAGCGTGGTCGCCCCGGTCATCGTCACCGGCAACACCTGCGTGGTCACGGCGTCCTATCGGCGGCCCGTCCCCGCGATCACGCTGTCGGAGGTCCTGGCGACGTCCGACGTGCCCGGCGGTGTCGTCAACATGCTGACCGGGCAGCTGTCCGACACGGCCCCCTGGCTCGCCTCTCACATGGACGTCAACGCGATCGACCTGACCGGCGCGGCGGGCGACCCCGAGCACGCGAAGGCGCTCGAGGTGGCGGCCGCTGACAACCTCAAGCGGGTCGTGCGTGCGCCGGAGTCCGAGCCCGACTGGACGGTCGACCCGGGGACGAGCCGGCTGACCCGCTTCCTCGAGACGAAGACCGTCTGGCACCCCATCGGCGTCTGACATGTCAGCCGGGGATCCGCACACGAGCTGGCCGGACCGCACGCGACTCATCGACGCGGCCGGCCGTACGGTGCTCGTCTACTCCCTCGCTGAGAGCGCACGTGATGGCCGGCCCTGGGCCGACGGGGTATGGCGACCCGACGACGTAGCACTCGACGATGCTGCCGCCGAGGGGTTGCGGCAGCTTGCAGCCCACGCGGTCTCGACGTCCGACACCGCACTGGTCGCCGCCTGGCAGACTGCGGGCGCCGAGCTTCTCCGCCACGCGCACGTGATGACGCATGACCTGGGCCGGCTCACCGTCCACCAGCGGCCCGCCGACCTGGGCCTTCGCTCGCTCAGCGCGGCGCAGGTGGGACGCCACGCGGAGGCCCTGGCGGCCATCAACCTCGCGGCCTATCCGGCCGGCCACCCCGACCATGAGCACGAGACACTTGCCGCGGCGGTCGCCGAGATGGAGGCGATCTCCCGCGGCGAGCTGCTCGGTCCCGTGCTACCGGTCTCGCAGGTGGCGCTTCGCGACGGCATCGTCGGCGCCGCGCTCATCGTCGATCGCCCTGGCACAGCACCGGACGGCGGACCGTGGGTGCTCGACATCTTCCGCGACCCCGCCTCGCCGGCGAAGGGAGTCGGCCGGGCACTGCTCCACGCAGCGTTGGTTGCGGCGAGACACACGGGGCTCCCATCGATGACGCTCGTCGTCAGCCACAGCAACGCGAACGCGCGTGCGCTCTATGAGTCGTTCGGCTTCGTCGACCACAGCGAGAGCTGGACCCTGGCCCTCCCCTGACACGTGGAATCAGCCGGCGAGGCGCAGGCCCACGAAGAATGCGGCCGCCATCACGGCCGCGGCCAGCAACCACACGGACCACCCGACTCCTAGCGGCGCGTCACGCGGCTTCGGGTGAGCCGGGCCACTCAGAGGGCCAGGCACCGAGCTGGGCACGGGGCTGGGCGTGGGCTGGACAGCGTCCGGGTAGTCCACCGCCTGGCGCAGCGCGCGGGCGAACGCCAGCACGTCGGGCCACCGCTCGTCTCGGTCCGGATGGAGCGCCCGCAGGAGCACCGCGTCATACGACGCCGGCACGTCAATCACCGAGCTCGGTGCAGGTGGCAGCTCGGCCCTCAGCAGCGACGCCATGTCGCCGGTACGGGCGGGACGACCCGTGAGGAGGTGGTAGGCGACCGCCCCGAGCGCATGCACGTCCGCCCGCGGGTCGAGCGACGTCTCCATGTGTACCTGCTCCGGCGCCATGTACGACGGTGTGCCCACGACCTGCGTGATCCCGGTTGCGTGGAGCAGCGCCTTCGCCACGCCCAGGTCGGCCACCAGCACCCGGGTTCCACCGTCGGCGGTCGAGGCGAGCAGCAGGTTCTGCGGCTTCACGTCACGGTGCACGATGCCGTTCCCGTGGATGACCGCAAGACCGGCCGCAGCCTGCTCGACCACGGCGAGCGCGACCTGGGTCTCCACCGGCTCGTCCGCCTCGAGCAGGTCGGCGACAGTGCCCCGATCGGCGTACGTCATGACGAAGAACGGGGTGTCGTCGTCGGTCACGCCGATGTCATGGACCCGGACGACGTGATCGGAGTCGGCGCGGCGCAGCATCTTCGCCTCATCCAGGAACCGCCCGCGCACGTCGGCCCGGTGAGCCCAGTTGTCGGCGAGCGCCTTGACCGCCACCAAGGAGTCGAGCTCGTCGTCCCGGTAGAGCCAGACGGTCGCGAAACCACCGGAGCCGAGGCGCTCGAGGCGTCTCAGCCGCCCGAGACGCTCCGGTACCGACACACGGGTATTGTGCAGGACGGTCCGACACGACACACCACCACGGGGGCGCGATGATGCACGACCGCACCGAAGCCGACGAGCTCGACGTGCTGGCGGCGCAAGCAGCCGACGGTGACCGCGTCGCCCTCGACGAGTTGCTCAGCCTGATCGAGCCGCGGGTCATGCGCATCTGTGCCCGGATGCTGCCATGTCGCCAAGATGCCGAGGAAGCCTGCCAGGACGCCCTGCTCCGGGTCGCGACCAAGATCGACACCTTCCGTGGCGGGAGCCGCTTCACCACCTGGCTGTATACGGTGGCCGGCAACTCCGCCCGGTCGACGTACCGCTCGCTCAAGCGGCGCTCGAGCGAGCAGCCGGTCGACGAGCTACCCGCGAACGCCGATCCCCGCACCACGAGCGTGATCGCCGGCAGCAGGATCGACCTGCTCGAGGCTCTCGAGACGATGGAGTCAGCGCGCCCGGAGCTGGTCGAACCGCTGGTCCTGCGTGACATCGCCCAGCTCGACTACGCCGACATCGCCCGCCAGCTCGGCCAGCCGCTCGGGACCGTCAAGTCGCGGATCCACCACGCCCGGCAGTACCTTCGTCCGCTGCTGCGCGTCACCGAGTAGCACCGGTCAGTACGTCGATCCGGGAGCAACGTCCTTGGCCGGGTCGTCGGGTCCGGCACCGGGCACACTGTCGCAGCCCACCCCGACCGTGCAGAGGTAGAGGGTCGCCGTCGTGAAGTCGTCGTCGGTCCCCTGGACGACCAGGTGTTCCGCGTCGGTCCAGGTGGCGTCCAGCAGTCGGAACCCGGAGTCGATGCGCACGGAGCTCAGCTTGTCCCCTGTGACGGCGTCCAGGACGCTCAGCGCGGTGACGGTGCCGATCGCATCGCTCGAGGCAGCAACGGCGACGCTACGGCCGTCCGGGCTCATCCCAGCATGACCCAGCGGCCGGTAGTCGCACGACCGCCACAGCGGCGCGGCATTCCGCTCGAGGTCCAGCACGGTCACGCACTGCGGGCCGCCGGCTAGGTACTCCATGAGCAGGTGTCGGCCGGCTTCGTCGACACCGACGAGCGTGGCCCCCCGGCCCGGCACGCGGTGCAGCGGCTCGAGCCGGTTCAGCCCCGTATCTGAGCGCAGCAACGTCTCGTGGTTCTGCTCATCCGCGACGAGCAGCACGAGCTGATCGTCTCCACCGGTGAACAGCGCGTTGACGACGCGGGGGTAGCCGGAAGCAAGCTCGGACAAGACCTTGCCGTGCGTCACGTCGATGAAGTCGACGACTCCCGGGTCACGACGGTCGGGCAGGGCGATCGCAGCACCATCGGGCGACACGTCGTACCAGTGCGCGCCGGTCACCTTGATCGCCGTGCGCGAGCCGTCGGCGCCCAGCAGAACCAACCGGCTGCTGTCCTGGCCGATGCGTTCGTCGAGCAGCCAACCTGACGCGGTCCGGGCGAGCGAGGCCACGTTGGTCCGCGAGCCCGGGCGGTAGGCCACCTCCAAGCCTGCTTCGTGAATCTTCCCGTCCACGAAGTACAACGCGTCGTCGACCGGCGTCGGAGTGGTGCTGGGCGTCGTCGCCGACGTTGTCGGACTGGTGGCCGGCGACCCAGCCGTGGATGAGGGGGAAACAGACGACCTGACCAACGCGGTCGTCACCCCTGCGCCGAGACCCAGCATCGCTGCCGCAGTGACCACCGCGACAGCGACCAGCCTCGATCTCTGCATCCACTCCACCGTTCGTCGACTGGGGCGACTGTAAGCCACGCCGGCCAGCGGAGCGCCCGTCACCCGCTCCCCCGACTGGTGAGACGCACACGCTGCCGAATTCGTTCTCGGCACCAGGCAGAATGTCGGGATGCCCGAGCCCGAACGTCGCGTCTTCCTGATCGCTGGCCCGTCCGGCGCCGGGAAGTCACGGATCAGTGGCCGTCTCGACCTACCCGTCCTCCAGCTCGACGACTACTACAAGGATGGCGACGACCCGACGTTGCCACGTTTCGCCTCCGGCACCGTCGACTGGGACCATCCGCAGGCCTGGAACGCCGAGCATGCCGGGTCAGGCATCAGGGCGTTGTGTCACGCCGGACGAGCAGACGCGCCGGTCTACGACATCAGCCGAAACGGCAGAGTCGGCCATCGTGTCATCGATGCTTCGGGGGCCGTCTGCTTCGTGGCCGAAGGCATCTTCGCTGCCGAACTGGTGGCGTGGTGCCGCGCCGAGGGGCTGCTTGCGGCTGCGATCTGCGTACGCCGGTCGAGGTGGGTCACGTTTGCGCTGCGCCTCATCCGCGACCTGCGAGAGCACCGTAAGCCTCCCCTGCTCCTGCTCAGGCGGGGCTGGTGGCTGGCCCGCCGGGAGCCGGAGATCGTCGCAGCCCTCGTCGCCAAGGGCTGCACACCGATGACGCCGCGCGAGGCCGAAGCGCTCGTGACAGCTATGACGCGCTGACGACGGCCCCGGCGGGACACCGAAACCCAACGAAACGGGCAGGAACGGGAAGCGGAACGACCCCGCACGACGTCGTCAGGCCGCCCGGAAGGTGCTGACGAATCAGGCCGGCAGGGCCTCGTAACCGGGCTTGATCACGTCGTTGATGAGCGCCAGTCGCTCGTCGAAGGGATGGAAGGCGCTCTTCATCGCGTTGATCGTGAACCAGCGCAGGTCGTCCAGGCTGTAGTCGAAGGCCTGCGAGAGCAGCTCCATCTCACGGCTCATCGTCGTGCCGCTCATCAACCGGTTGTCGGTGTTGACCGTGACCCGGAACCGCAACGACGTGAGCAGTCCGATCGGGTGCTCGGCAATGGACGTGGCCGCGCCCGTCTGCAGGTTGGACGACGGGCACATCTCCAGCGGCACCCTGCGGTCACGCACGTACGACGACAGGCGACCGAGGACCGGCTCAGGAGCGGAGGTGTCGATGTCATCGACGATCCGCACCCCGTGACCGAGGCGTTCGGCGCCACACCACTGCAACGCCTCCCAGATCGACGGCAGACCGAAGGCCTCACCCGCATGGATCGTGAAGTGGGCGTTCTCGCGCTGCAGGTACTCGAAGGAGTTGAGGTGCCGGGTGGGGGGATAGCCGATCTCGGCGCCGGCGATGTCGAAGCCACACACGCCGTTGTCGCGGTGCCGCACGGCGAGCTCGGCGATCTCACGGGAGTTCGCCGCGTGGCGCAGAGCGGTGAGGATCTGACTCACGACGAGCGTGCGGCCCGCGGTAGCAGCGCGCGCCATGCCCTCCTCGAAACCTTCGCGCACGGCCTCGACGACCTCGTCGAGAGACAACCCGGCCGACAGGTGCTGCTCGGGCGCGTAGCGCACCTCGGCATACACGACGCCGTCGGCGGCCAGGTCCTCCGCGCACTCCGCAGCCACCCGGCGCAGGTCATCAGGACGCTGCATGACCGCTACGGTGTGGTCGAACGTCTGGAGGTAGCGCACCAGCGTGCCGGAGTTCGCGCTCTCGATGAACCAGCGGTCGAGCTCCTCCGGCGTCGACGCGGGGAGCTCGTGGCCGACCTGGCCGGCGATGTCGAGCAGCGTCTCCGGCCTGACTCCACCGTCGAGATGATCATGCAGGAGCGCCTTGGGGGCGACGACGAAGCGGTGGTCAGCGGCCTGATGCATACGGTTATCCTCCCAGAGTCACCACTACCCAGACCGGAAGGCCTTCCATGGACTCCCCCGACCAGCGCGTCGCGATCGTCACGGGCGGCGCCCGGGGCATCGGCGCGGCAGTCTCCCGACGACTGAGCGCGGACGGGTTCGCCGTCGCCGTCCTCGATCTCGACGAGGCCGCATGCGCGGAGACCGTCGACGCCGTCGCCGCCGATGGTGGACGTGCGCTGGCCGTCTCTGTCGACGTCGCGGATGCCGCGTCCGTCGACCGCGCCGTCGCACGCGTGGCGAACGAGCTCGGGCCGCCTGTGGTCCTGATCAACAACGCCGGGATCACCCGGGACAACCTGCTGTTCAAGATGTCTGTCGACGACTGGGATGCTGTTCTCCAGGTACACCTCCGTGGCGCCTTCCTCATGAGCAAGGCAGCTCAGGCCCACATGACGAAGGCCGGCTGGGGCAGGATCGTCAACCTGTCGAGCACCTCCGCCCTCGGCAACCGAGGACAGGCCAACTACGCCGCTGCCAAGGCCGGCATGCAGGGCTTC
The DNA here is from genome assembly GCA_963742765.1 of uncultured Actinomycetota bacterium. Taxonomy (GTDB): domain Bacteria; phylum Actinomycetota; class Actinomycetes; order Propionibacteriales; family Nocardioidaceae; genus JANLYC01. The sequence continues at coordinate 1,522,862 of CAVUMY010000001.1, read as the reverse complement.
ACCAAGACGCTCGCGATCGAGCTGGGCAAGTTCGGCGTCACCGCGAACGCCATCGCCCCGGGGTTCATCGTCACCGAGATGACCAAGATCACCGCCGAGCGCCTCGGTGTCGACTTCGACGACTTCCAGGCCGCCCGGGCCGCCGAGACGCCCGTCCCACGGGTCGGTCAGCCGGACGACATCGCGCATGCGGTGTCCTTCTTCGTGAGTGAGGGCGCATCCTTCGTCACCGGTCAGGTGCTGTACGTCGCGGGTGGCCCGCGTGGCTGATCCCCGGGTCTTCCGTACGACGGACGAGCTCACCGCGGCGGTCGGCGAACACCTGGGGCACAGCGACTGGGTGCTGATCGACCAGACGCGGATCGACGCGTTCGCGGACGCGACCGGGGATCATCAGTGGATCCACGTCGACCCCTCCCGCGCCGCCTCCGGACCGTTCGGCACCACGGTCGCGCACGGATACCTGACGTTGGCGCTCGTGCCCGCGCTCGTCGCGACGCTGGTCGACTACGCCGGCTGGTCAGTCAAGATCAACTACGGGTCCAACAAGGTGCGCTTCCCGCAGCCCGTTCCGGTCGACAGCAGGCTCCGCGCGGGCGTCGAGGTGGCTGGGGTCACGTCCGTCCCGGCGGGCCTCCAGGTGGCCATGCGGGTGACCGTCGAGATCGAAGGGCGCGAGGGGCAGAACGGCGGCAAGCCGGTGCTGGTGGCGGAGACGCTCACCTTGCTCGCCGGTTGACCCCGAGCCGTGGTGTCGGCTAGGTGAGCCGGTCGAGGATCAGCTCTCGCTCTGCGTGGCCCGGTTCGACCGAGTCGTCGATGTCGTAGGCGCCCTCGAGCGACTGTTCGGCGCGGGCGAAGCGAGCCGTGTCGTCCGACTGCAAGGTCATCAGCACCTGCCCGGCCTCGATGCGGTCCCCGGGCTTGGCGTGCAGGATGACGCCTGCGCCCGCCTGCACGGGGTCCTCCTTGCGGGCGCGACCTGCCCCGAGCCGCCATGCGGCGGTCCCCACGCTCAACGCGTCGAGCCGGGTGAGGACGCCGGAGGAGGCAGCTCTGACCTCGTGCGACTCCTTCGCCTGCGGCAGAGGTGCGTCGACGTCACCGCCCTGCGCGGAGATCATTCGGCGCCATACATCCATGGCCGAACCGTCGGCCAGCTTCTCGGCGGGATCGACGTCACCATGACCGGCCGCCGACAGCATCTCGCGGGCCAGCGCCAACGTCAGCTCGACCACGTCGGACGGGCCGCCGCCGGCCAGCACGTCGAGGGATTCCTGCACCTCGATCGCGTTGCCGGCCGTGAGCCCGAGCGGCGTACCCATGTCGGTGAGCAGCGCAACCGTCGTGACGCCGGCGTCGCTGCCGAGGTCGACCATCGTCCGCGCCAGCTCGCGGGCCGACTCGAGATCCTTCATGAACGCCCCGGAGCCAACCTTCACGTCCAGCACGAGAGCACCCGTGCCCTCGGCGATCTTCTTGCTCATGATCGAGCTCGCGATCAGCGGAATCGCCTCGACGGTGCCGGTCACGTCGCGCAAGGCGTAGAGTTTCTTGTCGGCCGGGGCCAACGTCGACCCTGCTGCACAGATCACGGCTCCGACCCCCTCGAGCTGACGCATCATGTCGTCGTACGACAGGTCGCAGTTCCAGCCCGGGATCGACTCGAGCTTGTCGAGCGTCCCACCGGTGTGGCCGAGGCCGCGCCCGGACAGCTGTGGCACCGCCACCCCACAGGCCGCGACCAGAGGGGCGAGCGGCAGAGTGATCTTGTCCCCGACGCCGCCCGTGGAGTGCTTGTCCGAGGTGGGCCTCGTCAGGGCAGAGAAGTCCATCCGCTCCCCACTGGCGATCATCGCGTCGGTCCAGGTGCTGATCTCACGGCGGTTCATGCCGTTGAGCAGGATCGCCATGGCCAGCGACGCCATCTGCTCCTCCGCCACGAGGCCGCGCGTGTAGGCGTCGACCACCCAGTCGATCTGCTCGTCAGTGAGCTCGCCCTTACCGCGCTTGGTGACGATGACGTCCACCGCGTCGAACGCCTCGCTCATCGGCCACTCTCCTTGGTCGTTCCCGAACTCACCTGCACCGACTCATAGCCTCGCAGCACGAACGTCGGTCGTCGTCGCGGCTGCCCCGCCAGCGCGAGACCGGGGTACGCCGACACGAGCAAGCCGAGCGACTCGGCCAGCTCGACCCGCGCCAGGGGCGCGCCCAGGCAGAAGTGCACACCCACGCCGAACGCCAGGTGCGGGTTGGGATCGCGATCGGCGTCCAGCTCATCCGGCTGGGTGAACACCTGCGGATCGCGGTTCGCGGCCCCGAGCAGCACAGCCACCTTGTCGCCGGCCGGAACGACCACGTCGGCCAGCTCGACATCGGCAGTCGCAGTCCGCTCGAACAGCTGCAGGGCGGAGTCGAAGCGCAACATCTCCTCCACGAGCACCGCGACGTCGACTCCACCATCGACCACGCGTCTCCACTGCTCGGGGTGACCGAGCAGCGCGACGAGCCCGTTGCCGAACACGTTCACCGACGCCTCGTGGCCGGCGTTGAGCAACAAGATGGCCGACGCCAGCACCTCGTCGTCCGTCAACCCGTCGGCACCTTCCTGAGCCCGCAACAGGTCACTGAGCAGGTCATCGCCCGCGGCATCCGCCGGACGCGCCCGTCGACTGCTGATCAGCATGCGCAGGTAGTCGGCGAACTCCTGGCTGGCCCGCAAGGCGGCAGCCTCTACGTCGGGCGTCACGGCGGGCTCGTACATCCGGACGATCGCCTGCGACCAGCCCCGCAGCAGCGCGACATCGTCGCCCGGCGTCCCCAGCAGCTCCGTTATCACGAGCACCGGCAACGGCTCGGCGAAGTCGGCGAGCACGTCGAAGCGGTCCGTATCGATCTGGTCGAGCAGGCGACGTCCGAGATCGCGGACCCGCGGCCGCATCCGCTCGACATGTCCGCGGGCGAACGCGGTCGACACCTTGCGACGCAGTCGGGAGTGGTCCGGCGGCTCGTGCTCCATCATCTGGTTGCGATGCAGCAGGTTGAACGGTTCGTAGACCTCGCCGGGTTGCCGGTCGTGCCAGATCCGCCCGAGCCGCCGGTCGCGCAGTGCCTGGCTGCACGCGGCGTGGTCGACGACCAGCCATCGCTCGGTCTCCTCGTGCCAGGCGACCGGTCCGCGCGACCGCTCCGCGTGGAACATCGGGTAGGGATCGGCCAGGAACTCCGGATCGGCGAAGTCGAGCCGACTCAGTCGACGTCCCTTCACGGAGTGATCACCGGGTCGGTCACCGGTCCAGGTCTGCCGGTCCGAAGGCATCGGGCAGCACGTCACGCATCGCCTTGACACCGGAGACGGTAGCGAGCAGACATTCCGGCCCGCCGTTCTCCCACAAGAGCTGACGGCAGCGACCGCACGGCATCAGCAGGTCACCCCGCTTGTCCACGCAGACGACCGCGACGAGCCGGCCACCACCGGTCGCATGCAGCGACGAGACCATCCCACACTCGGCGCAGAGGGCCACCCCGTAGGCCGCGTTCTCGACGTTGCACCCGACGACGACGCGACCGTCGTCGACGAGCCCGGCGACGCCGACCTGGAAGTCGGAGTACGGCGCATAGGCCCGATGCATGACATCGGTTGCAGCCCCGGTGAGCGCCTCCCAGTCGATCGTGACCCCCATCAGATCGACTGGCCGCGTCTGTACCGCAAGCCGTCTGCCGCCGGCATTCGGAGCCGTTGCGTGGCCAGGGCGAGGACGAGCAGCGTGGCGACGTACGGCGTCATGCCGGCGAACTCGACCGGGACCTGGTCGGTGGTGAGGTACCACAGCAGGAACGCCGCACCGATGACGGCCATGAAGAGCGCCGTGGTGCGCTTCTTCTGGACCAGGCGCAGCAGCGCGACACCCAACAGTCCGATCGCGACGACCAATACCAGCGCGTGGATCGAGGTGGCATCCCGGAGCCGGAGGCTGTCGGTGTAGCCGAACAGCAGCGCACCCGCCGCCGTGCCTCCCGGCCGCCAGTTGCCGAAGATCATGGCCGCGAGGCCGATGTAGCCGCGGCCGTTGGTCTGGCCGGTCGTGAAGCCGCTCGACGCAACCAGGGCCAGGTAGCCGCCACCCACTCCGGCCATGGCACCCGACGTGATCACCGCGGCGTACTTGTAGCGGTAGACGTTCACACCGAGGCTCTCGGCCGCGGCTGGGTTCTCGCCGCACGAGCGCAGTCGCAGCCCGAAGCTCGTGCGCCACAGGATCCAGGCCGACGCCACCACGAGCAGCACGACCAAGACGGTGTAGAGCGACATCTTCGTCGTCAGGGCCGCGATCAACGACGCGAGGTCGGACACCACGAACCAGTGGTGGCCCGCGATGTTCGACGCAGCATCGGAGATGCCGGGGACTGTCACGCGGGTGGGGGTGTCCAGTCCGGTCAGCTGCTTGATACCGCCACCCTCGAGGTCCCGGAAGTACGCCTCGGCGAGGAACTTCGACGCGCCCAGCCCGATGATGTTGATCGCGACACCTGAGACAATGTGGTCGACACCGAAGGTGACGGTCGCCAGCGCGTGCAGCAGACCGCCGACGGCTCCCAGCAGGGCCGCACCGAGGATTCCCATCCACGGGCCGTAGTAGTACGTGAAGTACGCCGCGCCCCAGGTGCCAAGGATCATCTGACCCTCGAGGCCGATGTTGACGACGCCGGACCGCTCCGCCCAGAGGCCACCGATGCCCGCCATCAGGATGGGACAGGTGGCGACGATGGCGGCCCTGATGGTGCCGGTCGAGGTCAAGCCGTTCGCGTCGGTCGCGATGCGGACGAACGAGACCATCATGATGGCCGCGATGCTGATCAGCATCCAGAGCCGGCTGACCTGCTGGGCGCGCATGATGCGTGCCCGTGTTGCCGGGTCGGGCCCGGGGGTCTTCGTGGCGGTGCTCATGCCGTCACCTCCTCGGCCGGGCCGCGGGGACTCTCCGCGTCGAGCTTCGCGGCAACGTTTCGCTGCTCACGTTGGGCGCTCAGCCGTCGTACGACCTCATAGGCGACCACCACTGCCAGCACGATGGTCCCTTGCGTGATCTGCACGACGTTGACCGAGATATCGGTCTCGAGGGTGAGCCGGTTGCTCTGCTCGTTCAGGAATGCGAACAGGGCGGCGCCGAAGACGATGCCGAGCGGCTGGTTGCGCCCCAGCAGCGCGACGGCGATCCCGGTGAAGCCGAGACCGGCCTGGAAGGCTGTTCCGTAGGAGTGGGCGCTGCCGTAGAAGGACGGCATCCAGATCAGGCCGGCGATCCCGCCCGACAGCAGCATCGAGACCACGACCATCTTCTTGACGTTGACCCCGCTCGCCACCGCGGCCGACTGCGACATACCGGTGGCCCGCAGGTCGTACCCGAAGCGCGTCTTGTTCAGCAGCACCCAGAAACCGATGCCGAGGAAGATCGCGAGCACGGAGAGCGTCCACACCGGCCCATCGGGGCGGGCGAAGATGTACCAGCCCTTCAGCTGGCTGCTCTCGGCGATATCGGTGCTGTGGACGCTGTTGCCCTCGTGCACCCCGTACTTGTTCAGCAGATAGCCCACCAGGGTCACCGCAATGGCATTCAGCATGATCGTGGAGATGACCTCGCTGACCCCGCGCGTCACCTTGAGCAGGCCGGCGATGCCGGCCCATCCAGCGCCCACCAGAACGGCGACGATGAGCGGGATCACGATGTTCAGTACGCCGCTGAACCAAGCCGCGCCAGCGAGCGTCGCCGCGACGTACGACGCCATCGTGTACTGGCCTTCGACGCCGATGTTGAACAGGTTCATCCGGAAGCCGATGGCCGCTGCCAGAGCCGAGATGTAGATCAGCGACGTCTGGTCGATGATGTTGACGATCGCCCGGTTGGACGGCTGGCTGAAGATGATCGACCAGAAGTCACTCGCGGCGCTGCCCGAGAGCTGGATGACCACCGACGTGATGATCATCGCGACCAGGAGCGCGCCCACCGGGGCGAGCAGGCTGATGCCGACCCGACGCACGACATTCATGACATTGCCTCCGTGTCGCCACCGGTCATCGCGGCACCGAGCGCCTGTGGCGTGACGTCCTGTGGATCGAACTCGCCTACGAGTCGACCGCGCAGGATCACCTCGATGCGGTCGGAGAGACCGATCAGCTCGTCGAGGTCCGCCGAGATGAGAAGAACCGCCAGGCCCTCTCGGCGGGCCTTCTTGATGTGGTCCCAGATCGCCGCCTGGGCACCGACGTCGACACCTCGGGTCGGGTGGGAGGCGATGAGCAGGACGGGCGCCCCACTCATCTCACGTCCGACGATCAGCTTCTGCTGGTTGCCGCCGGACAGGGCGCGCGACAAGGTGTCGATGCCCGGCGCACGGACGTCATAGTCCTCGACGATGCGTTCGGTGTCGTTGCGAGCCGCCCGTCGGTCGATCCAGATGCCGTGGACGGAGGGCTTGCGCGTCTGGTGTCCGAGCATGCGGTTCTCCCACAGCGGGGAGTCGAGCAGCAGCCCGTGACGGTGACGGTCATCAGGGATGTAGCCGATGCCCGACTCCCGACGCTTACGGGTTGACCACGTGGTCATGTCGTCGTCACCGAGCCGGATGCGTCCCTTGCTGGCCTTGCGCATCCCCATGATCGTCTCGACGAGCTCGGACTGACCGTTGCCCTCGACGCCTGCGATGCCGAGCACCTCGCCGCGGTGGATGTTGAACGTGATGTCTGCGAGCAGGTCACGGTCACGGTCGTCGGTCAAGGTGACGTCGTCCAGCGAGAGCTGCACCTCGTCCGTCACCGTGGACTCTTCCGTCGCCGGTGACGGCAGCTCCGAGCCCACCATCAGCTCGGCCAGCTCGTGCTTGGTGACGTTGTCCGGTTTCGCTTCGCCGACCGTGGTGCCGCGCCGCATCACGGTGATGTCGTCCGCGATGTCGAGCACCTCGTCGAGCTTGTGCGAGATGAAGAGGATCGTGTGACCCTCGTCCTTCAGCCCGCGCAGGTTCGCGAACAGGGCGTCGACCTCCTGCGGGACGAGAACCGCCGTCGGCTCGTCGAGAATGATGATCTTCGCCCCGCGGTAGAGCACCTTGAGGATCTCCACCCGTTGGCGGTCACCGACTCCGAGGTCCTCCACCAAGGTGTCCGGGTCGATGCCGAACCCGTAGGTGTTCGAAAGATCCTCGACGACCTGTCTGGCACCGTCTCCGATGCCGTGCATGCGCTCGGCGCCGAGCACGATGTTCTCGAGCACCGTCAGGTTGTCGGCCAGCATGAAGTGCTGGAAGACCATGCCGATCCCGTGGGCGATGGCGTCCGTCGGCGAGCTGAAGCTGACTGGGTCGCCATTGACGGTGACGGTGCCGTCGTCAGGCTTCTGCACGCCGTACAGGATCTTCATCAGCGTCGACTTCCCGGCCCCGTTCTCGCCGATCAGTGCATGCACAGTCCCTGAGCGAATCGTGATGTCGACGTCGTGGTTGGCGATGACGCCCGGGAACCGCTTGCCGACTCCCTTGATCACCACCGCGTCGGTGGTCGCCGTGGCTGTCATGGACGCTCCTGGAGGTGACGAGTCGTGACGAAGTACCGGGCCTAGGACCTGGGTGGCGCTGCCCCGGCATGACACGAGCCCGAGACGAACGCTACCGCGAAGTCCCGGGCTCGTGAGCCACCGGTCGCCAGACCGGTTCGTAGCTGTCGTGCCTGCCGACCTTACGGGGTCGTGGGCACCTTGATCTCGCCGCTCTTGATCTGGTCGGCGTACTTGTCCATGTCGTCTTGAACCGACTGGCTCAGGAAGTCACCGGACGTCGCGTAGCCAACCCCATCCTTGGCGAGGTCGTACGTCTGGTAGCTGACCAGCGGCGAACCGTCGTTGACCGACTGGATCATGTCGTAGGTGGCGACATCGACCCGCTTGAGCATCGACGTGAGGAGGTGCGGCTTCTGGTCCGCCGACGCAGTCAGGTACTGGTCGGAATCGACGCCGATCGCCCACATGCCGTCGCCGGCCTCGACCGCGGCGTCGAAGACACCGGAGCCGGATCCGCCGGCAGCCTGGTAGACGACGTCGTCACCCTTGTCGTAGAGCCCGGCTGCGGCAGCCTTGCCACCTGCCGGGTCTGCGAAGCCCTTGAGGTTCGACTCCTCGATGTAGGTCACGTCGACCGTGATGTTGGGGTTGACGGCCTTGGCCCCGGCCGTGTAACCGGCCTCGAACTTCTTGATCAGGTCGACGTGGACACCGCCGACGAAGCCGATCTTGTCGGTCTTGGTGTTCTCAGCCGCAGCGACACCGACGAGGAAAGAGCCCTCGTTCTCGGCGAAGCCGAGGTAAGCAACGTTGTCGTTGGCCTTGTCGGGGGTCGGGTCGAACCCGTCGATCACCGCAAAGCTGGTATCGGGATAGTCCGGCGCCACCGCGTCGATCGACGCGCTGTAGGCGAAGCCCACCGCGATGACCGGGTTGTCGCCGGCGTCCGCCAGCTGGCGCAGACGGTCCTCGCGGGCGGACTCTGGCTCGCCGTCTTGCGCTTCACCTTCGGTGCAGGTTGCGGACATGTCCGCGACAGCCTTCTTCAGGCCTGCTGCAGCTGAGTCGTTGAACGACTGGTCGCCCTGGCCACCCACGTCGTACGCCAGCCCCACCTTGGGACCATCGCCGCTCGTGCTCGAGCAGTCGAGCGACTTGCTGCCGCTGGTTCCGGTGCTGCTGGTCTTGTTGTCCTTGGCGCATCCGGCCAAGGCGAGAGTGGCAGCTGCAAGAACTGCCGCGATCTTGGTCGAACGACGCAAGACAACTCCTTCCACCCGGCGTGCTCGATAAATTCGGCACGCATCGCGCCAGAGCATAAACCAGATTTGCGATCCCGCACGACGCGAGGCTGTGTCCACGGTGGGTCGATACGCGTTTGTGATGTAGTGACAGCGCTAGGCAGGGGACGAGTGGACCGCAGCCGCACAAAACAGGCGAACCCCTACGCCGATAGCAGACTCGTCAATGTCAAAACTTCCCTGATGAAGGTCCCCCGCGTCGGCAACATCCGGATTTCGCACCCCGAGACGCGCCAGCGCTCCGGGAACGCGTCCGAGAATCCAGCCGAAGTCCTCGCCGCCGAGGCTCTGATCGGTGTCGGTGATCGCCTCGGCGCCGAGCAGGTCCCCGGCAACGGACCGGAGGAACGCAGTCGCGGACTCGTCGTTGACGCAGGGAGGAACGCTCGTGTGCATGTCGACGTCGACGTCGACGCCGTACGGTGCGGCCAGCTGGCGGACCAGGTCGGGGACGATGGTGTGGGCAGACTCCCAGACGCGCGCATCGAGACACCGGATCGTGCCTTCGGCATAACCCTCCTGGGGAATGGCGTTGGCGGCGGCCCCGGCATGTACTTGCCCCCACACCAGGCTCAAGGCGGCCCGCGGGTCGGCCAGGCGTGACAGGACCGCCGGCAGCTCGGTGACGATCGCGCCGAGGGCGAAGACGAGGTCGGCCGTGAGGTGCGGCCTCGCGGTGTGACCACCTGGCCCCCGCAGGGTCACCTTGATGCGATCCGCACCCGCGGTGATCGCACCCGCGCGGAAACCGACCTTGCCGACCTCGATCTTGGGGTCGCAGTGCAGTGCGAAGACCTGCTCGAGCCCGGTCGCGCCGCCATCGGCGAGAACATCGAGCGCACCGCCGGGGGTGATCTCCTCGGCCGGTTGGAAGATCAGCCGGACCGAGCGCTCCAGAGCGCCCTGCTGCACCAGGTCGGCCAGGACGAGCGCCGTGCCCAGGACGATGGCCGTGTGTGCGTCATGACCGCAGGCGTGACAGATGCCGGCGACGGTGGAGCGGTACGCCCCCCCGGAGACGTCGTTGAGCGGCAGGGCGTCGATGTCGCCCCGAAAGCCGATGGTCGGCGGTTCGCCCCTGGAGCCGATCACGTCGCAGATGACGCCGGTGCCGGACGCGAGTACGCGTGGCTCGAGTCCGGCGGTGAGGAGACGCTCCAGGATGACACTGGTGGTGCGGGTCTCCTGGCGGCCCAGCTCCGGGTGACGGTGCAGGTCTCTGCGGAACTCGATGAGCTCGGCCTCGATGCTCTTCGTCAGACGGTCGATCTCGTCATGAAGGTCGGGGTGGGACGTCGGCACCCGCCTAGTGTCGCATTTCGTCGCAGCGCCTGACGTGCCGGACCGTTCGCGCCGCCGAGCGACCTGCACAATGACCCGATGCGCCTGTATCTCTCGTCGTTCCGCAACGGCGACCACACCCAGCGGTTGCTGGACATGCGCCGCACAGACCTTCCGGTCGCGGTGATCGCGAACGCCGTCGACGACGCCCCGGCGGACATCCGGCGCGGGGCGTTCACGGGCGAGCGCGAGCGCCTCGGTGCCATCGGCCTGACCTGCGAGGAGCTCGACCTTCGCGACTTCGAAGGCGACGAGGTCGGACTGGAAGCGACCCTGCGGACCTTTGAGATCGCGTGGCTGCGCGGTGGGAACGTCTTCGCGTTGCGCTATGCGATGTCGCTGGGTGGCGCCGACCGCATCTTCCCGCGGCTGCTCGCGGAGGACGCGCTCGTGTATGCCGGCTACAGCGCCGGAGCCTGTTGTCTGGCACCCAGCCTGCGCGGTCTGGAAGCCTGCGACGACGTTGGCGCGGTGCAACGGTTGTACGGCGCCGAACCGATCTGGGACGGCCTCGGCGTCATCGGGGAGGCCTTCGTACCGCATCTGGACTCCCCTGGCCATCCCGAGACCGAGCTGCTCACCGCGGTGGCCGAGGCGTACGAGCGCGCGGGAGTCCCGCACCTGCGGCTGCGTGATGGCGACGTCTATGTCGTGGACGGCACTACGAAGGAGCTGTTGTGCCGGAGCTGATCGCGGCAGGCCGCGACGCGGACGTCTATGCCGACGGTGCCGGACGGGTACGGCGTCGCTATCGCGACGGACGGGACGCGAGTGGCGAGGCCGCGGTGATGCGCTGGCTGGCCGACGCGGGCTTTCCGGTGCCGACGGTGTACGCCGTCGATGGTCCTGACCTCGTGATGGCGCGCGTCGAGGGGCCCATGCTCGCCGAGTCGCTCCTGAGTGACCAGGTCCCGCCCGCCGAGGCCGGGCTGCTGCTGGCAGATCTGCACGACCGGCTGCATGCACTCGGCCCACCCCAAGGCGACCTGCCGATGGGGCACCTGGATCTGCATCCCTTGAACGTGCTGATGTCTCCGGACGGCCCGGTCGTCATCGACTGGAGCAATGCCCGACCGGTCGAACCCGCGTTCGACGTTGCGGTGTCAGTCGTGATCCTTGCCGGCGCCGCAGTCGTGCAGCCACCGGAACTCGCGGGCGTCGACGTCGGCGCGCTCCGCGGCAAGGTAGCGACGTTGCTCTCGGCATACCTCGACGCCGTCTCGGACGACCCGGCTGACTGGCTGGACGCGGCCGTGGCATGGCGCGGGCGCGATCCCCACCTCAGCCGCGAGGAACGCGCCGGTCTTGCCGAAGCCGTCGCCTGGGCCCAAGCCCTCTGAGACGTTCCTGCCGCGAACCTGGAAGGCTCCCTCGCAGGTGCTGGCGCTGATGGTTGTCGGTCAGCCGCGGATGCGGCCGTAGACCAGGTTCACGAGTTCCTGGGTTCGCTCCGCGCCCGGAACGTCGATGGCGGTGCTATCGCTGTGACGCCAGGCGACGGCCTGCTCTGCTTCGCGGCGCCACTCAGGGAACTCGGAAGCGAACCACTGAGCAGCAGCGACCTTCGAGGTGTGACGTGCGGTTTCGTAGGCGTAGAGGCTGCGGAACATCGTGAGCCGGACGTACGCCTGGTGCCGCTGCTCTTGTACGCCGACGACCAAGTCTTGCCACTGGGCCACGAGGCCCTGGATCGTGGCCCGGAAACGGGCGGGTGAGATGGGCGGCAGGACGACTGCCGCTGCGGGCCCGAAAAGCACGTACCCGTGCTCTTGCACGCAGTACAGATCGGTCAGCCAGTGCGGCAGGGCGGGGGTTCGGTGGAAGGGCTCTCCAGGACTGACCCGGTGCACATCGCCGAGTGGCTCGTCGAAGCCGCTGATCACGGTTAACGGGAAGTACCCGACCTCAAGCCGGTTCTGCCACGCGGGGTATCGCTCTGCTATCGAGTGGTGCATCTGCGCGATGTCGTGCTCGGTCTGGGGTCTCAGCACTTCGCAGGTGACCGCAAGCAGGTCGATGTCACTTCGCTTGTCGTCGAAGTCGCCGACGACGAGTGATCCGTACACGTAGAGGCCGACCAGTGATCCGCCGAGGTGCTCGATGATCTCCGTTGCGAGAGTGTCGAGCACCGGCGGGAAGTCAAGCCGCTCGGTCATGTCGACCACCTCTTCACGTCTGCCCTCTCGGCGAAGCCTTCCAGATTGGACACACGGATCCACGGGCAGCCGACACCCAGGTGTCGATGGTCCGGGTTCGGGATCAGAAAACCCTTGTGGGTAAGGCGAAACGGGCTAGTCATGGTCGGACATGTCGGATAGAATCGAACACATGTTCGACACCGACCTCAGTGCACTCGACGAGCCGGCCACGCTGGCCGCCGCCGAGCAGGCACGCGCGGTGGTCGAGAAAGGTGAGGTCAGGTTGCTGGAGGCGGCCGCGCATTGGGCCGATCTGCACGGTGAGCTCGCCCGGGCCACGAGCCCGCTGCTGCCCGGCAGTGAGCAGCTGGTCCAGTTCGGTGGGGACGGGACACCTGCGGTGGCGGAGTTCGCGCCGGCCGAGCTCGGCGTGGTGCTCGCCACCTCATCCAGTGCTGCAGAGCGGCTGGTCGGGGACGCGTTGGACCTCCGCCACCGCCTCCCCAGGCTGTGGGCGCGGATCTGTGCGGGTGAGGTCAAGCCGTGGATCGGCCGCAAGTGCGCCGAAGCCACCCGCCACCTGTCGGTGGAGACCGTCACGGTCGTCGACCGGCGGATCGCCAGATATGCGCATGCGTTGTCGTGGGGACGGATCGAAGCCATCATCGCCGCGTGCTGGCTGGAGTGTGACCCCGAGGCTGCCGCTGAAGCCGATGCTGAGGCGCAGGCGTCGTTGGGGGTGTGGCTCAAGGACCACCAGCCCGGCGAGCCCGGCACCGGCGAGATCTTCATCCGGGCCGAAGCACCCGACGCGTTGCAGTTCAACGCTTCGATCGGCGGCCTCGCGACCGGACTCGGCACCCTCGGCGATATCCGTCCGGTCGACGTGCGCCGGGCGGCGGCGATCGGGATCCTGGCCGACCCCCAACGTGCCCTGGACCTGTTCACCGACATCGACGCCGCCACCGGCCAGCCCGAACCCGTCGACCCCGGCGACCCGACCGAATCGGTCGAGACCTCCGCGCCGACGCGGCGACCGGTGGACACCTTCCCGGACGTGACGTTGTATGTCCACCTCACCGACCAGGCCCTGGTCACCGGTCAAGGAGTAGCCAGGGTCGAGGGCATCGGACCGCTCACCGTGGACCGGGTCCGGTCCTGGCTCGGCCACGCCAACGTCGTGGTCAAACCCGTCATCGACCTCAATGACCAGGTGCCGGTGGATGCCTATGAGATCCCCGACCGGATCCGCGAAGCCGTCCACCTGACCATCCCCGTCGACTGCTTCCCCTACGCCACCTCCACCCGCCGTACCGGCGACATCGACCACACCATCGCGTTCGTCAAACCAGACGACGGTGGACCACCGGGCCAGACCGGCGCCGGCAAGCTCGGCCCCATCACCCGCTTCCACCACCGGGTCAAGACCCACGGCGACTGGCACGTCGCCCAACCCTTCACCGGCGTCTTCGTCTGGCGCAGCCCCCACGGCCGCTATCTCCTGGTCGACCACACCGGCACCCACCAGGCCCTGCCTGCACTCCCGGCTGCCTGAAACCTGCCCACTCGGCTTCTCGATCTCGACGGGCCTGTCCTGAGCTTGTCGAAGGGCTCGATCAACGGGATCGGCTCGATCAGCGGGGCGGACAGGCCGGGTGCCCTCAGAAGGCGTCGGGGGGTTGGTAGACGCCCCACACCTCGCGCAGTGCATCGCAGACTTCGCCGACCGTGGCTCGCGCGGCCAACGCAGCCTTCATCGGCATGAGCACGTTGTCCGTACCCTCGGCAGCGGCCCGCAGCCTGGCCAACTGGCGGTCGACGTCGGCCTGGTCGCGGCTGGCGCGCAGTCGGGCCAACCGCTCAGCCTGCTGTGCCTCGATGGCCGGGTCGACGCGGAGCGGCTCGTACGGGTCCTCGACGTCGACGGTGAACCGGTTGAGTCCGACCACGGTGCGTTCGCCGCTGTCGATCTCCTGGGCGATCCGGTACGCCGACTTCTCGATCTCGTTCTTCTGAAAGCCCTTCTCGATAGCCGCCACCGCGCCGCCGAGGTCCTCCACTGACGCCATCAGCCCGCGGGCCGCATCCTCGACCTCGTCGGTCAGCGACTCGACCGCATACGACCCGGCGAACGGATCGACCGTCGCGGTCACATCGGTCTCGTAGGCAAGGACCTGCTGGGTCCGCAACGCGAGCCGGGCAGCCTTCTGGGTGGGCAGCGCGATCGCCTCGTCGTAGGAGTTCGTGTGCAGCGACTGGGTGCCCCCGAGCACAGCAGCCAACGCCTGCACCGTGACGCGGACCAGATTGACCTCGGGTTGCTGCGCGGTGAGCTGCACACCAGCGGTCTGGGTGTGGAAACGGAGCATCAGCGACTTCGGGTTCTTGGCCCCGAACTCGTCCCGCATCACGCTCGACCAGATCCGCCGGGCGGCCCGGAATTTCGCCACCTCCTCGAGGAACGAGGTGCGTGAGACGAAGAAGAAGGCCAGCCGAGGAGCGAACTCGTCGACGTCCTGTCCGGACGCGATGGCTGCGCGGACGTACTCGATGCCGTTGGCCAGCGTGAAGGCGATCTCCTGCGCAGGTGTCGCCCCGGCCTCGGCCATGTGATAGCCGGAGATCGAGATCGTGTTCCACCGCGGCATCTCTTCGCGGCAGTACGTGAAGATGTCGGTGATGAGTCGAAGGGAGTGCTGCGGCGGGTAGATGTACGTGCCGCGCGCGATGTACTCCTTGAGCACGTCGTTCTGAGTCGTGCCGGTCAGCTGCTCGCTCGATACGCCCTGCTCCTCCGCGACGAGCTGGTAGAGCAGCATCAGCAGCGCTGCGGGTGCGTTGATCGTCATCGACGTCGAGACCTGGTCGAGCGGGATCCCGTCGAAGAGCAGGCGCATGTCCTCGATCGAGTCGATCGCCACCCCCACCTTGCCGACCTCACCGTGAGCGATCGGTGCGTCGGAGTCGTAGCCCATCTGGGTCGGCAGGTCGAAGGCGACCGACAGCCCCGTGGTGCCGGCCTCGATGAGCTGGTGATAACGCTGGTTCGACTCCACGGCGGTGCCGAAACCGGCGTACTGACGCATGGTCCAGGGACGCCCGGTGTACATCGACTCGTAGACGCCGCGCGTGTAGGGGAACGACCCTGGCCGGCCGAGCTTCTCCTCGGCGTCCCAGTCCTTCAGCGCCTCCGGCCCGTAGACGGACTCGAAGGGCAGACCGGACTCGGTGTTTCGGCTCATGGCCGACAGAGTACGGCGCCTACTGCCCCTCCCGCACCGCTGGACGGCGAGGGACTTGTCACACCAGGGCCGCGCGGACCACCATCGGCCTCACCCGGGAAAGGTCTGGTTGTTGCCCCCGGAAACGAGCACGACGACCACCTGACCGGCTTCGACCCGAACACGCTCGGCGAGCAGTGCGGCGAGGGCGACGCAGGCACCCGGCTCCGCCAGGACGCGGGCTGAGTCCCACAGCAGCCGGCGCGCTGCCACGATCGACTCCTCGGTGACGAGCACCGGCCGGACCGCGTGTTTGCTCGCCACCGCGAAAGCGATGTCGCCGATGGCCGGCGCTCCGAGCGAATCAGCGGCGAGCCCACCGACATCGACCGGGACGGGTTCACCGGCCGCGAGGGCGCGGGCGAGGTCTGGGCAGGCTTCCGGTTCGACCGGCTGAACGGGGGCATGGCCCTCCAAAGCGACGGCCAGACCGGAGTACAGCCCGCCGCCACCGCACCCGACGAGCACCTGATCGGCGCTCGGTACCTGCTGGTCGATCTCGAGACCCGTCGTCCCTGCCCCTGCCACCGTCTCGGACGTGTCATACGGGTGCAGCAACGGGAGCTCGTGCTCCGCGGCGTAGACGCGGCAGGCCTCGAGCGCGTCCTTGACGTAGCCGTCCACCGCATGGATCCGGCCGCCGTACGACCGGATCCGATCGAGCTTGGCAGGCGTCGCGTTGGCCGGTACGAAGACCTCAGCCGTCATCCCGGCACGCCGGGCCGCCCAGGACACCGCTGCGGCGTGGTTGCCGCCCGAGGCCGCGCAGACACCGGGGGTTTCGGGCGGCAGCGACAGCACGGAGTTCAACGCTCCACGCGCCTTGAACGAGCCTGTGCACTGGGTCAGCTCCAGCTTGAGGACGACGTCAGCCGACACCCCGTGCTCGCGCAGGTCGATCGCCAAAACAGGAGTTCGGCGTACTCCCCCGGCGATGCGCACTGCCGCAGCCTCGACATCGGCGCGGCTCGGTACCAGGACCGTCACCGATCGTCGTCCCGTCGGCCGAGCACCGCAGCTGCCACGGCAACCGCCGCCGCACCGACGAGCGCACTACCGGCGTCGAACCGGCCCTTGGTGTGCGGACCTGGCTGGTCCTCCTGCGTCACCAGGGGGACGTGCGCATTCACCGGCGAGACAGCCGCTACGGCCACGCGGGCCTCGGACTTCGCCCGTCGGCTTTCGATGACCGTCGCCGCGAGATCCGAGGTCATGGCCCATGCCGCGCCGTACATGATGATGCGCGAGAAGTAGTTGATCCAGACCACCAACGTGATCGCCATGGCCAGCGGTGCGAAGGGACTGCCCCCGACGCCGCCCAGCACGTTCACCACGAGCTGCTTGAGGACCTCGAACGCGACCGCTCCCAACAGCGCGCCCTGCCAGAGCGCCCGCGCGGGGATGTCAGGGTCAGGAAGCACCCAGTAGATGATGAACAGCAGGAGCGTGCTCGCCGCGATACCGAGCAGGACACCGACCACCCACACGATCGGCTGCGCGAGACCGAAGCCATCAAGCCCCATCGAGGACACGATGTCGTCGGTCAGGCCCTTGACGACGCCGCTGATCCCCACGGAGACGATCAGCACGAGGCCGATGACCACCATCATCGTCAGATCGACCCCCTTTCCCACGATGAAGTTGCGCCGCTGCGACTGCGGGACCTGGAACGCATCGCGCAGCGCACCGCGCATCCCCGACAGCCAGCCCAGGCCGGAGTAGAGGACGCCCGCGAAACCGATCACACCGGCGAACGCCTTCGCATCCTCGATGTCCTTCAGGCTGATCGTGCCGGGTTGTCCGCTGCTGCTGATGATGCCCGGCAGCAGCTGCTCGATAGCCGTGGTCAGGTTCTGCCGCGCATCGGGGTAGGCAATGCTGACGTAGCCGACGACGGCGAAAGCCAGCGCGAGGATGGGGAAGAACGACAGGAAGCCGAAGTACGTCACTGCGCCCGCCAGCACGTTGCCCTGGATCTTGGAGTAGTGCTGCTGCATCCGGACGACATGATCGACGAACGGATACTTCTCGCGCAGCCTCTCCACACGGCTCTTCGCCTTCGCCCCGAGGCCCTTCTCGTCTTCAGCCATGTCTCATTCCTACCGGCTCCAGCAGCGGATCACACCCGACGTTTCCCGATGAGTGGGATTCAACCGCCGAGGGCAAACGTACGGAACGGGCGCCACACACCGTCGTCGCCGTGCACGTAGAGATGGAAGTCCACCACCTCGAAGGAGCAGTCGAAGTCGGCCAAGGAATCGTAGGCCCGGTCCAGGGCATCCTCGTCGAGGTGATGCGCCACCGTCACGTGCGGGTGGTAGGGAAACGCCAGCTCCTGGTGCAGCGGTCCGCTTCGGGTGGCCGCGGCCAACAGCTCGCAGGCAGAGATACCTTCGGAGACAGCGATGAAGACGACGGGCGACACGGGCCGGAAAGTTGCGGTCCCACGCAGGCGCAGCCGAAACGGAGACCGGCCCGCCGCGACAGCCGCCAGATGCTGTTCCACCTCGTCGAGGTCAGCGCTCACCTCGGTCGGTGGGACGAGCGTGATGTGGGTCGGGATGGCCCCCGCCTGCGGGTCGCCGAATGACGCTCGGTGCTGCTGGAGCTCGACTGCCCACGGTTCAGGTATGGCGATGGCGACACCGATCGTGGACACTCCCGAGACCCTACCTGTGGGTCGGTTGCTCATCGGGCCGGCACGAAGCCGATGCGCTCATACGCCTGGGCCAGCGTCTTGGCCGCCACCGCCCGGGCACGCTCGGCCCCGTTGTGCAGGATCGCGTCGAGCTCGACACGGTCATCGAGGAGCTCCAGGGTTCGCGCCCGGAACGGGGTCGTGAGCTCCTCGACCAGCCGCCCGAGATCCTTCTTCAGGTCGCCGTAGCCGCGACCGCTGTACTCCGCCGCGATGTCGTCGACGGTGCGGCCGGACAGTGCCGCGAAGATCGTGAGGAGGTTGGAGACGCCTGGCTTGTTCTCCTCGTCGTAGTACACCTCGCGGCCGGAGTCGGTGACGGCCGACCGGATCTTCTTCGCGGACTTCTTGGGGTCGTCGAGCAGCTCGACGATGCCGGCCGGAGACGACGCCGACTTGCTCATCTTCGCGGTCGGCTCCTGCAGGTCGGTGATCTTCGCGGTGTCCTTGATGATGTGCGGTTCCGGGATCACGAACGTCTCACCGAAGCGGTTGTTGAAGCGCCCGCCGAGATCACGCGTCAGCTCCAGGTGCTGGCGCTGGTCCTCGCCCACCGGGACCCGGTTGGCCTGGTAGAGCAGGATGTCCGCGGCCTGCAGGACGGGGTACGTGAACAGGCCGACCGTCGTACGGTCCTGACCACCCCTCGCCGACTTGTCCTTGAACTGGGTCATCCGGGCGGCCTCGCCGTACCCGGTGATGCAGCCGAGCACCCAGGCCAGCTGGGCATGCTCCGCGACGTGCGACTGGACGAACAACGTGCACTGCTCCGGGTCGACGCCCATCGCGATCAGCTGCGCCGCCGACACGAGCGTCCGCTCCCGCAGCAGCGCCGGGTCGTGCTCCACCGTGATCGCGTGCAGGTCGACGATGCAGTAGAAGGCGTCGTGGTCGAACTGCAGAGCCACCCACTGGCGCAGCGCGCCCAGATAGTTGCCGAGGTGGAACGAGTCTGCCGTCGGCTGGATGCCGGACAGCACGCGTGGGCGCGCCGGCGTCGCGGCTACTGGGGTGGACATGGCCGCCATTGTGTCAATCGCACCCGCCAACCCCGATTCTGGGTGCACAGATGCAACCGTGCTCGACCTCCAGCAGCCCAGCCTCGACCCCGACACGGGCGACGTCACGTTGTACGCCGTGGATGCGACGCAGCAGCTGTTCTCCTCGACCGGCGCAGGACAGACGTGGAAGGAGCGTCCGATCCGTTAGTCGCCGGAGGACTCGGTCGGCGGCGCGGAGGATCCGGTGATCTTCACCTTGACCCGTGAGATCCGACGACCGTCGAGCTCGACCACGGTCAGCGTGTGTCCGTCGAAGGCCGCCGTCTCGCCGATGGTCGGGACGTGGCCGAGCTGTTGGACGATGTAGCCGGCTACGGTCTCGTAGGGGCCATCCGGCAAGGTGAGGCCCGTCTCGTCCTCGAAGTCGTCGAGGTTGAGCAGGCCGTCCATCTCGAGCTCGCCGCCTTGGAGCCGGGTCGTCTCGGGCTCGGCGACGTCGTACTCGTCCCTGATGTCGCCGATCAGCTCCTCGACGAGGTCCTCCAGGGTGATGATGCCGGCCGTGCCGCCGTACTCGTCGGCGACGATCGCGACGTGTGCACCCTCGCGACGCATGTCCGACAGAGCTGAGAGGATCTGCCGGGTGTCCGGCAACAGCAGCACGTCCCGCGCGATGTCTCCCACCCGGACCGACCGGCCGGAAAGGTCGGGGTTGAGCAGGTCACGCACGTGAACGAAGCCGATGACGTCGTCCGACGACTCGCCAATGACCGGGTAGCGGGAGTGCGGCCGCTCCAGCGCAAACTGCGCAGCTTTGTACGCCGGCATCGCCGCGGAGATGAAGTCGACCTCGGTCCGCGGGACCATCACCTCGCGGATCTGGCGGTCACCGGCCTCGAAGACCTCCTCGACGATCTGGCGTTCCTCGGCGCCCAGCGTCTCGGAGCCGGAGACCAGCTCACGGATCTCGGCGTCGGTGATCTGCTCGCGGGATGCCTTGGGGTCACCGCCGACGAGCCGGACCACCACGTCGGTCGAGATCGAGAGCAGGTAGATGACCGGCCGCGAGATCTTGGCGATCCGGTCCACGGTCGGTGCCACCGCAAGCGCGATCGACTCGGTGCGCTGCAGTGCGAGCCGTTTGGGCGCGAGCTCGCCGATGACCAACGAGACATACGAGATCGCCAACGTGATCAGCACCAGAGCGCTGGCATCAGCCACGCCCGGCGAAAGGTTCAGCTGCTCGAGCTTGGGTGAGAGCCGGCCCGCGAGGGTCGCACCGCCGAACGCGGCTGACAAGAAGCCGGACAACGTGACGCCCACCTGCACTGCGGCGAGGAAGCGGTTGGGGTCGCCGTTGAGCTTGGCGACCGCGATGCCGCGTCTCCCCCGGGACTGCAGCCCCTTGGCCTGGCTGTCCCGCATCGACACCAGCGCCATCTCGGCGATCACGAAGAAGCTGCTCGCCAAGATGAAGACCAGGACCAGACCGATGTCCCGGAGCGTTCCGCTCACGACTCGTCCTCAGTCCCCTCGAAAGGTCTGAGCCTGCTGCGAAGAGCCCTACACGCTGCAGGCGTCACGACACACAGCGGCGATCTCTCGTAGTCGTCCATCAGGTCCACTAGCGTACGGTGCCGCACGCCCGGGCGCGACGGGCACGCCACAGTGTCGATATCGGGTTGTGAACCGAGCAGGCCGTTGTGCAAGGTTGCGCCATGAAGTTTCCCGCGGACGTTCCCACCCTGACAGACGGGGACGTCACGCTGCGCGCCCACCGGAGCGACGACATCGAGGCGATCGTCGAGCAGTGCACCGATCCGGTCTCGGTGGAGTGGACGACCGTCCCGCACGGCTACACGGCGGAGATGGCGCGCTCGTTCGTCACCGAGGCGATCCCGAAGATGTGGGAGACAGAGACCGAGTGGATCTTCGCCATCGAGGCGACCCACACCGACGGCCGACGACGCTTCGGCGGCAGCCTGTCGCTGCGTGACGAGGGCTCCCGCCGGGCGGAGGTCGCTTTCGGCGCACACCCAGGTGTGCGCGGTCGTGGCGTGATGACCACCGCGGTCAACCTGCTCCTCGGCTGGGGCTTCTCGGCTCTCGACCTGGAGACCGTCATCTGGCTGGCCAACCGCGGCAACGTCGCCTCCCGCAGGGTTGCCTGGAAGGCGGGTTTCACGTTCGGGGGCACACTTCCGCGTTGGCTCGACCACCGCGGTGATCACCTCGACGCATGGACCGCCACCTTGCACCGCGACGACCCCCGCAGCCCGAGACACACCTGGTACGACGTACCCGTCATCACCGGTCGGTCCGTCGTCCTCCGGCCGCAACGACCCGACGACGCCGACCGGATCGTCGAGGGGTGCGCCGACGAGACGACGCAGTACTGGCTGGCCTTCCTCCCCTCGCCGTACACCCGGCAGGACGCTCTGGCCTACATCGAGCGGGGGGTCGAGGCTGCCATCACCGGAGACCACCTCCAATGGGCTGTGGCCGAAGCCGAGACCGACCAGCTGATCGGAGTCGCCGGCCTGCCGCGGATGCAGCGTGCGTCCGCCGAGGTCGGCTACTGGGCGCATCCCCATGGTCGAGGGCGCGGCGCGACGACCGAGGCGGTGGCGCTGCTGGCCCGGCACGCCTTCGCCGATGTCGGCCGCGGAGGGCTGGACCTGCGCCGGCTGTTCATCAAGGCAGCCGAGGGCAACGTCGGCTCGCAACAGGTGGCGCTGAAGAACGGCTTCGTTCGTGTCGGCACCGAGCGCCGTTCCGAACGGCTGGGTGACGGTTCGTACGCGGACATCGCCGTCTTCGACCTGCTCCGTGACGAGTGGAAGGATCCGCTAGGTGAAGTACCCGGATGACGTACCCGTCCGCACCGACGGCACGGTGACGTTGCGGGCGCTCAGGGACAGCGACGCCGATGGTGTGTACGAGCATTGCGCGGACCCGCTGACCCAGGAGCACACGTCGGTGCGGGTCCCCTATCTTCTCGAGGATGCCCGGAGCTACGTCGGGAACCGCGGCGATGCCTGGGAGCAAGGTGTCTGGAGCTTCGCGATCCAGTCGCCGTGGGGCGTAGGCGTGGGCGGCTTCAGCGGCTCGATCTCACTCACCGACGAAGGCTCGGGGCTTGCCGAGATCAACTACAGCACGCACCCGCAGGTGCGCGGACAGGGCGTCACGACTGCTGCCGTCCGGCTGATCTGCGACTGGGCCTTCGAGGAGCAGGACGTCACGACGATCCTGTGGCAGGCCTACGAGGGAAACGTCGCGTCGCGTCGCATCGCCTGGAAGACCGGCTTCACCTTCGAGGGAGTGTCCCGTGGTACCGCTGCGCAGCGTGGCGAGCTCCGGGACGTATGGCGTGCCACGCTGCTCGCCACGGACACCCGCCAGCCGAAGACCAGGTGGGTCGACCCGCCGGTCCTCGAGAACGACCTGGTGCGGTTGCGCCCCCTGCGTGCGGAGGACGAGCAGCGCTATCTCGAGACCAACGGCGACCCCGAGACACTGGTGTGGCTCGGTGGCATCAACTTCCCGCGCGACCCTGAACACTTCAGCCGGCATCTGGCTCGCGGCTCGGTGGGCAACTCACTGGGCGCCAGTGTCGAGTGGGCGATGGCTGATCCGGTACGTGATCAGTATGTCGGCACGATCAACCTCTTCGGGATGACCGGGCTCGACTACCTGTCTGCCGAGGTCGGCTACCGCACGCATCCCGACTCCCGGGGTCGCGGCTTCCTCAAGGCGGCCATGATGCTCGCAGCCGAGCACGCGTTCACGCCCGAAGCCGACGGTGGTCTCGGCCTCGAGCGCATCTCGCTGAACGCCGGCGTCGGCAACCACGGCTCTCTCGGGGTGGCCCGCAGCTGTGGCTTCACCGAGACTGGCCTCGACCGGCAGTGCTACGACCTCGTCGACGGCCGCGTGGTCGACCTCGTGCGCTTCGACCTGCTCCGCAGAGAGTTCCCACCGAAGGCCTGACTCCCCGAGGTTTCCACGCGAGTCCCGACGATCTGACCCGCGCGGCCGCGCCAAGCGGTCTCGCTAGGTGATGTCGCGCCGGATGGCAACTCGGGTGCCCGGTCCGGCGAGGGAAAGCGCCCAGGCCAGCAGCACCAGCCCCCCTGCAGCCTGCCCAAGCATCGCCGCGTCGACCGACGTGAGCCGGCCCAGCGCGTTGCCGGCCGTGTAGGGCAGCATCCAGAGCCAGAGCCTGGTCGTGGTGAGCTTGCGGAACTCGGCCCGGACGAGCACTGTCCTCCGTGGTCCTGCACGCCCGTGAGCGAGAAGAAGATCTGCTCCAGCCCGACCTGGCGGTTCTCGAGGGCGTGCAACTCCACGCCGTGCTCGAAGGCCCCACGTAGACCGAGTCACCGGTCGGTGCCTCTCGCAGGGTTCCTTCGCCGGGCTGCACAGCGAAAGGCTCGATCGAACTTGACATCTCACTCCTCCCAGACCTGTTGCTCTGTGAGGCTGCTCTCCCGGTGCATCGGCGTCAACGCCGCAGTGATGAGCGCCCGGGGCGGACGAGCTCAGCTCCATCTGGCGACGGAGGAACGTCGAAAACACCTGGCGGGCCCGGGTGGGTGCAACTAGCGTCTCCTCACTGTGAGCGTGATCGTCGAGAGCTTGGTGCCGGCCCGGCTCGGGCAGGGTTTTCGCTGGCTGCTCGCATCCTCGTGGATGTCCAACCTCGGGGACGGTCTGATGTTGGCCGCCGGTCCTCTCCTGGTGGCGTCGCAGACGCAGAACCCGGTGCTCGTTGCGGGGGCCGCGATGGCCTCTCAGTTGCCGTGGCTGCTGCTCGGGCTGTTCGCGGGCGCCCTCGCGGACCGTCTGGACCGACGGATGATCGTGGTGGCCGTGGACTCACTGCGCGCTCTCGTCCTGGCCGGGCTGTGCATCGTGATCGTGACCGGCCGCGCCGATATCTGGTCGGTGATCGCCGCCATGTTCGTGCTCGGCACCGCCGAGGTCTTCGCGGACGTGACGACAAGCACGCTGACGCCGATGCTCGTGGAGAAAGCAGACCTCGGCATCGCCAACGCCCGGATCCAGACCGGCCTCGTCACCGTCAACCAGCTCGCCGGTCCCGCCCTCGGCGCTGTCCTGTTTTCGGCGGGAATCGCGCTGCCGTTCGCCGTTCAGGCGGTGTGTGTCGCACTCGCTGTCGTGCTCGTCAGCCGGATCGGCACTCCCAAAGGTGGCACGCGCCAGCAGATCGACACCCACGTGCGGCAGGACATCATCGAGGGTGTCCGTTGGCTGATGGGTAACCGGCCGGTGCGCACGCTTGCGCTGGTCATCGTCACCTTCAACATCACCTGGGCCGCGCCGTGGTCGGTGCTCGTGCTGTGGGCGCTGCAACGAGTCGGCATCAACGAGGCCGGCTTCGGGCTGCTGACCAGCTGCGCTGCGCTGGGCGGGCTGCTGAGCACCGTGAGCTACGGACGGCTCGAGCGCCGGCTCCCGCTCGCCCTTCTGATGCGGCTGGCCCTCCTGAGCGAGGTGGTCTTCCACCTCCTGATGGCGCTCACGACCTCACCGTGGGCGGCGTACCCGCTGATGTTCTTCTTCGGCGCCTACGCTTTCGTCTGGGGAACCCTGTCCAACGCCGTGCGGATGAGGGCGGTGCCCCAGGAATTCCAGGGCCGTGTTGGTTCGGTATACATGATCTGCATGATGGGCGGCATGCTCCTCGGCTCCCTGCTCGGCGGCGTCATCGCGCACCAGGGTGGGATCGTTGCGCCTTGGTGGTTCGCGTTCGCCGGGTCCGGACTCACGCTCGTGCTCGTGTGGCGCGAGCTCGGGCACATCGCCCACGCCGACGAGATGGCGATCGCAGCGTCTTGACTTCGAAGGCAACATGGTTGGCGTGATGCACCTCCCGCCTCCGCTGGTCGCGCTTGCTGCCGCGGTCGCCCAGCGTGTGCTCACGGGCGCGAGGCCTGCACCGCGAGCGGGCCGGGCAGCCGTGACGACAGCGGTGGCGCTGGCGTCGGTGTCGATGGCCGCAGCGGCGGGGCGCCAGTTTCGCCGCAGTCACACGACCATCGATCCGCTTCACCCGGATCAGACGTCGGTCCTCGTGACGACCGGCGCCAACTCCCTCAGCCGAAATCCCATGTACGTCGGGCTGGCCGGACTGCTGGTAGCGCACGCGATCTGGCGGCGCTCCTGGGCCGCGCTCGCCCCGGTCGCGGGTTTCGTCGTGTTCATCGACCGGCACCAGATCAAGGCAGAGGAAGCAGCGCTGCTCGAGAAGTTCGGGGCCGACTTCGAGTCCTACCGGGCCGCCTCGCCACGGTGGCTTGACCTCAGATGGTGGGCGTTGACGAAGCCATGAGGCAAAGCGGCAGCGTGCCCTAGTGTCATAGGCATCACCGCGAAGGCGAGCGAAGGGAGCGGCCATGCCGAGCCCGTTGGTCCGAACCAAGCTCTTCGTTCCCCAGGTACGACGACATCTGGTGTCACGCCCCCGGTTGAGCGAACGTCTGAGCAGGACCACACCACCTCGGCTGACGCTCGTCTCAGCACCTCCGGGGTTCGGCAAGACGACGTTGCTGACCGGGTGGCTGGACGCCGCGAGGACCGCCGAGCGCCCCGTGGCGTGGGTGTCCCTGGACGAGGGCGAACGACGACCCGACTCGTTCTGGACCTACGTCCTGTCTGCCCTGGACGCCGCGGCGCCCGGCGTCGCGAGTGCGGCGCTCCCCCTCCTCCAGGCCGCCCACCCCGCGATCGAAACCGTCCTGGCCACCGTCCTCAACGAGCTGAGCGTCCTGCCGACCGGGCTCGACCTGATCCTCGATGACTACCACCTCGCCGACGGTCCGGAGATCGCGACCGATGTGGCGTTCTTCCTGGAGCACCTTCCCGAACAGGTGCACCTGGTCATCAGCACTCGCGCCGACCCCGACCTGCCGCTGGCCCGGCTACGAGCACGCGGCGAGCTCGTCGAGGTCCGCGCCCGGGACCTGCGCTTCACTCGCGACGAGGCGACGGCGTACCTCAACGAGGTCATCGGCCTGCACCTGGACGCCTCGACCATCGCGACGCTGGAGTCCAGAACCGAGGGCTGGATCGCAGCCCTGCAACTGGCCGCGTTGTCGCTCCAGGGGCACGAGGATGCTGCGGGCTTCGTCGCCGGCTTCGCCGGGGACGACCGGTACGTCGTCGACTACCTCGTCGACGAGGTCCTGGCCCGTCAGACCGACACCGTACGACGCTTCCTGCTGCAGACCTCGGTCCTGGACCGGCTGAGCGGGTCTGTCTGCGACGCCGTCACCGGGAAGAGCGACAGCAGGACCGTGCTCGAGATGCTCGACCGGTCGAACCTGTTCGTCATCCCCCTCGACGACAGCCGCCAGTGGTATCGGTACCACCACCTCTTCGCCGACGTCCTGCGGACGCACCTGGCCGACGAACGGCCGGACGAGGTCGCCGAGCTGCATCGCCGCGCCGGAGAGTGGTATGGCGCAGCAGGTGAGTCCGTCGCAGCGGTACGGCACCTGCTCGCGGCCGGTGACAGTGAGCGCGCGGCCGACCTGGTCGAGCTGGCCATCCCGGCCCTGCGCCGGGACCGGCAGGAGGCCACCATCCGGCGCTGGCTCGACGACATCCCGCCCGATGTGACGCGCGCCCGGCCTGTGCTGGCCGTGGGTTTCATCGCTGCCCTAATGGCACAAGGCGAGTTCGACAAGGTCGAGAGCCGGGTGGACGACGTCGAGCGCCTGCTGGACGCCGCCGGCGGGGAGCAGTCGCCGGAGATGATCGTGGTCGACACCGCCGAGCTCGCGCGGCTGCCGGGTGCCCTCGAGACGTATCGAGCCGGCCTCGCCCTCGTACGGGGCGAGCCGTCAGCGACCGTCGTCCACCATGCCGAACGAGCGATCGCCCGCGCCGCCGACGGCGACCACGTCGTTGTTGCGGCGGCGGCAGCCCTGTCCGGGCTCGCCTCGTGGCGCAGCGGAGACCTGGCCGCCGCCCACCGTGGCTACTCGACCGCAGTGGAAGGCCTCCGCCACGCGGGACACCTCTCGGACGTGCTCGGTTGCTCGATCACGCTTGCGGACATCGAGATCACCCACGGCCGCCTCGGGGCTGCCTGGCGCACCTACCAGGACGGGCTGGCCCTCGCTGCCCAAGAGCCCGACACCGTGATGCGGGGTACGCCGGACATGCTGGTGGGCCTCAGCCAGATCGCCTTCGAGCGCAACGACCTCGAGGCGGCCGAAGACCACCTCAGCCGCGCCGAAGGGCTCGGCGAGCACACGGGTCTGCCTCAGCTCCCCTACCGCCTTCGGGTCGGTCGCGCCCAGCTCTGCGCAGCGGGGGGAGACCTGGCGGGAGCTGTCACCCTGCTCGAGGAGGCCGAGCGGGTGTATGTCGGTGACTTCTCGCCCGACGTCCGACCGGTCCCGGCCATGCGGGCACGTCTGCTCGTGGGGCTCGGCCGGCATACGGATGCCCTCGAGTGGGCGCAAGACCGTGGCCTCACCGCCGACGACGACGTCTCGTACGTCCGCGAATACGAGCACCTCACGCTGGCCAGGGTGCTGATGACGCCGCGGAACCCGCAGCGCTCGCAGGCGGGGCGCGGCGCTGCCGACCGACTGCTCGGCCGTCTTCGGGTCGCCGCCGAGGAGGGAGGGAGAGTCGGCACCCTCATCGAGATCCTGGCCCTGCAGGCGCTGGCCCACGACGCAGAGCCTGGCGCCCGGGCTTCGTCACCTCCCGCCTGATCGAGGCCGCCGTGATCATGATCGGTGTCGTCAGCCTGCTCGCGGTGGTCACGATGCACCAGGACATCGCCGGCGGCGGGGACACCGCTTCGATGACAGCTACAGCGAACGCCCTCGTCGACGTCCGGAACTGGACCTCCCTCTTCGGCCCCGGCCTGATGCCCGCCTTCAACGCCATCCTGCTCGGCACGCTGCTCTACCGGGCGAGACTGGTGCCCCGCATCATCCCGACCGTCGGCCTCATCGGAGCGCCATTGCTGCTGGCCGCCATGCTGGCGACCTACTTCGGCGTCATCGACCAGGTCTCGCCGGTCTCGGCGATCCTGACCCTGCCGGTGGCCGCGTGGGAGCTCTCGGTCGGCCTCTGGATCACGTTCAAAGGGTTCAACCCCTCCAGCCCGGTCCTGCCGAGCACCCGGCCAGATCTCGAGAGAGACGTTGCGCACAAGGGCTGACGGACACTACGACAGCCATTGACGAAGGCGACTCCGCATCAACGGGGTCGCCTTCCGTCTCGTCCCGCGGTGTGGTTCGGCCAGGCCGTCACGCGTCCAGGACTGCGCCCTCACGACGTACGACGGGGTCCTTGTCGCTCCAGGGGAAGTTGATCCAGCGATCGGTCCGCCGCCACACGTAGTCACACTGCACGAGCGAGTGGCGCTTCTCGTAGAGCACGGCGCTGCGCACCTCACCGACCTTGCCGTTACAGAACTCCTGGACGCTGCGCAGCGTGTGACCGGTGTCGGCGACGTCGTCGGCGATGAGGATCCTCGCCTCCCCGAGGTCGACGAAGTCGGGCGCAGGCGGCAGGATGCGGGGCACCTCCAGCCGCTGGTCGACACCGGTGTAGAACTCGACGTTCATCGTGTAGGTGTTCTTGACCCCGAGCGCGTACCCGAGGGCGCCGCCGATCAGCAGGCCACCGCGCGCGATGGACAAGATCATGTCGGGCTCGTAGTCATCGGCCACCCACTGGGCGATCTCCCGGGTGGCCTCGCCGAACAGCTCCCAGGT
This sequence comes from uncultured Actinomycetota bacterium, assembly GCA_963742765.1. Taxonomy (GTDB): domain Bacteria; phylum Actinomycetota; class Actinomycetes; order Propionibacteriales; family Nocardioidaceae; genus JANLYC01. The sequence continues at coordinate 1,493,776 of CAVUMY010000001.1, read as the reverse complement.
CATGATTTCCCGTTCCTCGGCCATGTCTCACCCTAACGACGGGAAGAGCCCGAACGACGGACAGGACCCGAGCCGACCTGTCCGGCCGTCGCTATGCTGCGCCGATGGCGACCACCTGGCTCGCACCCGGACGGGTCAACCTCATCGGCGAGCACGTCGACTACAACGACGGCCTCTGCCTGCCGTTCGCACTGCCGCTGGTGACGCGCGCCACTGTCTCGCAACGCAGCGGCAACGACGTCGTGGTCCACTCGTCCAGTCGCACCGACAGCTTCCCGGTCGGTTGCGAGCCGGGCGACGTCGGGGGCTGGGCGCGGTACGTCGCCGCGATCGTCTGGGCGGTCCGCCAGCTGCGCGCGGACCTGCCCGGCCTGGAGATCGACGTGACGAGCGACGTACCGGTCGGAGCCGGCCTCTCGTCGTCGGCGGCGTTGGAGTGCGCGGTTGCCGGTGCCCTCGCCGAGGAGGTCGGCGTGCAGCTCAGTCCGGCTGAGCTCGCGTCGCTGGCGCACCGAGCGGAGAACGACTTCGTCGGCGTGCCCAGCGGCCCGATGGACCAGCTGGCTGCCGTCTTCGGAGAGCAAGGACATGCTGTCCTGCTCGACTGTCGGGACCTCAGCACCCGGCAGGTGGCGTTCGACTCCGCGGCCGCCGGGCTGCGGGTGCTGGTGATCGACACCCACGCCGAGCACGAGCACTCGAGCGGGGAGTACGCCGAGCGACGGCGCCAGTGCGAGCGGGCACGCGACCTGCTCGGGCTCGACTCGCTACGCGACGCGAACCTCGACGATGTCGAGCGGCTGGACGACCCGCTGCTGCGGGCACGCACCCACCACGTGGTGACGGAGATCGCTCGCGTCAGAGAGGTGGTCGAGATCCTCGACGCCGGCCGCCCCCAGGACATCGGCGGCTACCTCACCGCCTCGCACCACTCACTTCGGGACGACTTCGAGGTGTCCTGCGACGAGCTCGACGTGGCCGTCGACGCGGCCTTGTCAGCGGGAGCACTGGGCGCACGGATGACAGGGGGCGGGTTCGGCGGCTGTGCGATCGCGCAGGTCCGGCATGCCGATGTCGACGCGGTCACCCGCGAGGTCGAGTCGGCCTACGAACAGCGCGGGTGGCGTCCGCCCACGACGTTCGCCGCGCTGCCGTCACCCGGCGCCCACCGGGTCGACTGACGACCCAGGGCTACCACGAAGTCGGGCGCGGACGGCCTTCCTCGTAGCCGGCAGCACTCTGCACACCGACCACGGCGCGGGCGTGGAACTCGGGGATCGTTGCCGCCCCGGCGTACGTGAAGGCGCTGCGCACCCCTGCCACGATCGTGTCGACGAGATCTTCGACGCCCGGCCGCGCAGGATCGAGATACATCCGGGACGACGAGATGCCCTCCTCGAAGAGGGCCGAGCGTGCGCGGTCGAACGCCGACTGCTCCTTGGTGCGCTGGCGCACAGCCCGCGCCGACGCCATACCGAAGCTGACCTTGTAGAGGCGCCCGTCTGCATCCTCGGCGAGATCACCAGCGCTTTCGTACGTGCCGGCAAACCACGACCCGACCATCACGCTCGCGGCACCAGCAGCCAGCGCCAGGGCGACGTCACGGGGGTACTTCACGCCACCATCGGCCCATACGGTCGCCCCGGAGTCGGCTGCCGCTGCCGCGCAGTCGAGCACCGCCGAGAACTGCGGCCGACCGACACCGGTCATCATCCGCGTCGTACACATCGCGCCCGGGCCCACGCCGACCTTGACGATGTCGGCGCCCGCCTTGACCAGCTCGCCGGCACCGACGGCCGAGACGACGTTGCCTGCGACGACTGGGATACGTCGGCCGGTGGTCGCCTCGTGGCGGTCGCGCGCTCCGATGACCAGCGGGAGGACTTCGAGCATCTTCTCCTGGTGGCCGTGGGCCGTGTCGACGACGAGCACGTCGATCCCGTGACCGAGCAGAGCCGCGGCCCGTCCTTCGACGTCACCGTTGATCCCGACGGCTGCGCCGATCATCAGCTGTCCCGCCGGGTCGAGCGCCGGCGCGTAGATCGTCGAGCGCAGGATGCCCTTGCGGGTGAGCACGCCGACCATCTGGTCGCCGTCGAGCACCGGCGCCACGTCGAGGTGGTGGTTGGACAGGACGTCGTACGCCGCCCGCAGGTCGACGTCACGGTCCAGGGTCAGGACGTCCGCCGTCATCACGTCGGCGGCGCTGGTGAATCGGTCGACCTCCTGGCAGTCGCGCTCGGTGATGATGCCGACCGGGCGACCACCATCGACCACCACGGCGGCCCGGTGAGCACGCTTGCCCAACAGCGAGAGGACCTCGGCCACGACCGCATCCGGCCCTACCTGGATCGGCGTCTCGACGACGGAGTGCCGCGCCTTGACCCAGCTGATCGCCGCGCCGGCGATCTCGATCGGGATGTCCTGAGGCAGGATCGCGATCCCGCCACGGCGAGCGATGGTCTCGGCCATCCGACGCCCGGCAATCGCGGTCATGTTCGCCACGACCAGCGGCACGGTCGTCCCGACGCTGTCCGGTGTGCTCAGGTCGACCGCCAGCCGCGAGGTCACCGACGAACGCGACGGCACCATGAAGACGTCGGAGTAGGTCAGGTCGTACGGCGGCGCATCTCCCAGGAACTTCACGTCACGAGAATAGTCCGCTCGCAGGGTCGGCCAGGCGAACGTCGTTGGCAAGTGGCTCGTCGCGGGAGACCGCGCGGCTTCGCCGCTGCGGTCAGCCCGCCATCGCCTTCTGCAGGTTGTCGTCGAGCGCAGCGAGGAACTCCTCGGTGGTGAGCCAGTCCTGGTCAGGACTCACCAGCAACGCGAGGTCCTTGGTCATCTTGCCCTCCTCGACCGTCTCGACGCAGATGCGCTCGAGCGTCTCGGCGAACGCGGTGACGTGGGGAGTGCCGTCGAGCTTGCCGCGGTGCTTGAGCCCGCCGGTCCAGGCGAAGATCGAGGCGATCGGGTTGGTCGAGGTCGGCTTGCCCTGCTGGTGCTGACGGAAGTGCCGGGTCACGGTGCCGTGCGCGGCCTCGGCCTCGACGGTCTGGCCGTCGGGCGTCATCAGCACCGACGTCATCAGACCCAGTGACCCGAATCCCTGCGCGACGGTGTCGGACTGGACGTCGCCGTCGTAGTTCTTGCACGCCCAGACGTAGCCGCCCTCCCACTTCATGGCGGCAGCCACCATGTCGTCGATGAGTCGGTGTTCGTAGGTGAGCCCTTTCGCATCGAAGTCGGCCTTGAACTCATCTTCGAAGACGCGGGCGAAGATGTCCTTGAACGCGCCGTCATACGCCTTGAGAATCGTGTTCTTGGTGGACATGTAGACGGGGTAGCCGCGCTGCAGGCCGTACGAGAGGGAGGCACGGGCGAAGTCTTCGATGGACCTGTTGAAGTTGTACATCCCCATCGCGACCCCACCGCCCTCCGGGTAGTTCGCGACGACGTGCTGGATCGGCTCTGACCCGTCGGCCGGGGTGAACGTGATGGTCAGCTCGCCGGGGCCGTCGACCTTGAAGTTGGTGGCCTTGTACTGGTCACCGTGCGCGTGACGGCCGATGATGATGGGCTTGGTCCAGCCCGGGACCAGCCGCGGGATGTTGCTGATGATGATCGGCTCGCGGAACACGACACCACCGAGAATGTTGCGGATCGTGCCGTTCGGGGACACCCACATCTTCTTCAGGCCGAACTCCTCGACCCGGGCCTCGTCGGGCGTGATCGTGGCGCACTTCACGCCGACGCCGTGCTCCTTGATCGCGTTAGCCGCGTCGATGGTGACCTGGTCGTCGGTCTTGTCACGACTCTCGATGCCGAGGTCGTAGTACCGAAGGTCGATGTCGAGGTAGGGATGGATGAGGCGGTCCTTGATGAACTGCCAGATGATCCGCGTCATCTCGTCACCGTCGAGCTCGACGACGGGGTTGGTCACCTTGATCTTGGCCATGGGGTCTCCGGATCTGTCTGCAAGTGTCTTGACATCAAGACAATATCAGAATCGCTTGACGTCAAGATATCTCAGGCCGCGCCGGTAGGCCCACGCCCCTGTTGCTAGCGTCAGACGTCGTACGACGTTGGTCGACGTACCCATCCGTCCCTCGAAACCAGGAGCCCGCCGTGAGCACCCCCGTCAAGGTCGCCGTCACCGGCGCAGCCGGCCAGATCGGCTACAGCCTTCTCTTCCGGATCGCCAGCGGGTCGCTGCTCGGACCGGACACTCCTGTTGAGTTGCGTCTGCTCGAGATCACGCCTGCTCTGAAGGCGCTCGAGGGCGTCGTGATGGAGCTCGATGACTGCGCGTTCCCGACGCTGGCCCGCGTCGAGACCGGCGACGACCCGAACCAGATCTTCGACGGTGTCAACCTCGCGCTCCTCGTCGGAGCGCGACCTCGCAGCAAGGGGATGGAGCGCGGTGACCTCCTCGAGGCCAACGGCGGCATCTTCAAGCCGCAGGGTCAGGCGCTCAACGACCACGCTGCCGACGACGTCCGGGTCCTGGTGACCGGCAACCCCGCCAACACCAACGCGCTGATCGCGATGAGCAACGCCCCCGACATCCCGAACGAGCGGTTCTCGGCGCTCACGAGGCTCGACCACAACCGGGCCCTCGCACAGCTCGCTGCCAAGGCCGGCGTCAGCGTCAACGACCTGGCGAAGATGACGATCTGGGGCAACCACTCCGCTACCCAGTACCCGGACATCTTCCACGCCGAGGTCAACGGCAAGAACGCCGCTGAGACGGTCGACGACCAGAGCTGGCTCGAGAACGACTTCATCCCCACGGTGCAGAAGCGCGGCGCGGCGATCATCGAGGCCCGGGGGGCGTCGAGCGCCGCCAGCGCTGCAAGTGCCACCGTCGACGCGGCACGCGACTGGCTGCAGGGAACGTCCGACGGCGACTGGACGTCGATGGCGGTCCTGTCTGACGGCTCCTACGGCGTTCCCGAGGGCCTGATCTCGTCGTTCCCGGTGACGACGTCGAACGGTGACTGGTCGATCGTGCAGGACCTCGACGTCAACGACTTCTCCCGGGAGCGCATCGACACCAGCACCGCCGAGCTCGCTGAAGAACGCGACGCCGTCACCCAGCTCAACCTGCTCGGCTGACTCCCAACCCCCTGCTCCACCGGGCCGTAGGCGTTTGCCTAGTCCACAAGCCACCCGGCTTGTCAACAAGGCAAACGCGCCTTGTGCACCTGGGGTTTGCCTTGCCTGCTTCCCGCCGGGACTTCGGCACCCGTCTCACTGACTCGTGACTCAGCGCAGTCGGCCTACCACGCAAATCGCTCTATCCGTCGCACTCTTTTGGCCGTACATATGAAGGACACGGGTCAGACGCGCGATCTCGGCCCGGAAAGGGAATCGTGCGACTTCACCTGCTTGTAGCAGCGACCGTGACCACCTCGCTTGCGCTCCTCGCCCCCGCCCAGACGGCGTCGGCTGATCCAAAGGTCACGCCGCTCACGACCGACGTGGCTGCACCCTTCAACCTGGCTGTGGCACCGAACGGTCTGTACGTGGCCGACGGATTCCCGGGCATCGTCTCCCGCCTGAACGGGGGCACGTTGACGCCCGTGGTGACCGATGCCCCCGGTGCGGCCGGTGTCGACAAGCGTGGCGGCTATCTCGCCTACACCACCACGGTGAGCGACCCCAACACCTTCGAGACCACCGCGAGTGCTCTCAACATCAAGGGACCGGGCGGCACCGTGGTGGCCGACACCTTCACCTACGAGAACACCGAGAACCCCGACCAGGTCAACACCTACGGGATCGCGGACCCCACGCAGTGCCAGCTCGACGGCCTCGGCCCCTATGCGCACTACAAGGGGGCCCTGGACTCCCACCCCTATTCGGTGACGGCCTGGCAGGACAAGTGGATCGTGGCCGAAGCCGCTGGCAACGACCTGCTCATGGTGGACGGCGCCGGCAACATCAGCACGCTGGCGGTCCTACCGCCGCAGCCGGCCGTGATCACCGCCGACTTCGCGAAGTCCAACGGCCTCGACCCGAAGTGCTTCGTGGGCGTGACCTACGCGTTCGAGCCGGTGCCTACCGACGTCGAAGTCGGACGCAACGGCATGCTGTTCGTCACGACGCTTCCGGGCGGTGCCGAAGGTCCGGAGCTCGGCGCGCGCGGCTCGGTGTACCGGGTCAACCCCTGGACGGGTCACGTGAAGCGGCTGGCCACCGGATTCCTCGGAGCGACCAACCTCGCCATCGGTCCGAAAGGCCGGATCTATGTGGCAGAGCTGTTCGGCGGACAGATCTCGTACGTGCGGCACCACCAGCCGCACGCCTTCGTCGACCTGCCCGGGGTCGTGGCGATCGAGCAGGGACCACGTCAGGGCGAGCTGTACGCCGGCACCCTGGATCCGGCGTTCGCCGGACCCGGATCCATCGTGCAGGTGTGTGCGGGCTGCAACGCGCACCCCATCTGGACGTCATGACTCCATGACCCGCTGAGCGCGAAGCTCGACCGCTGGCGGCGCCGGTACCCCCGTGCCCGGCGCCGCCAGGGCGGCCAGTCGTCGCTGTACGACGACCTCGCGGATCCGCCGTCGCAGCTCTCGCTGCTGACGGCGCCTCCGCATTTCCCCCGTGACCATCTGTTCCCCCTCGCGATCCGGTTCTACCAGGACCGACGGACAGTCAACGGAAGTCGGCTGGGCGTAAAGGTCGCCGCGATCAACACCGCGACGAGCGGCACGACGACTCCCACCAACAGCAGGTTGTTCCAGGGGACGACAAAGGTCGGCGCACCGATCGTCGAGCGCAGCGTGTAGGACACGAACACCCCGAGCAGCAGGCCGATCCCGCAGCCCAACCCGCCCACCAGGAACGCCTGGGCGGCCGCGAGCGACCGCCGACGACGCGGCGGTGCCCCCACAGCGGCCAGCGTGGCCAGGTCCGCCCTCCCCTCCGCGGCGGACAGGGCCACCGAGATCGCGACGCCGACCAGCGTCACGAAGGCGGCAGCGATACCGGCGATGATCAACAGGATCCGACTCGGGTCGGACGGCCCGGTGTCGATCGCGCCGTATCCGTCGTGTTGCTCGACGGCCGTCAGCGCGGCGTCGATCTGGTTCTGGGTCGCCGACGCATCGAACGGCACGAGGAACTCAGGCACGACGGTCCCCCAGCCACGTTTGTCGACCGTGTCGGCACTGACGAACGCACCGGGGAGGCTGCCGAAGATGTCCTCCGCCTTGGCGTTGACGGCTGGCAGCAGTTCGACCCTGCGACCCACCTGCAGCCTGACCTGGCCGTTCTTGGTCACGAGCTTGGAGGACACGACAAGCACCTTGCCGGCAGCCAGCTGCGACAGCTCGTCGTCAGTTGGCGTACGTCCGAGCGTCAGGGTCATGACTTCGGGATTCGCGACGCCGACCATCTGCGTCATGCACCCGTTCCGGCACTGCCGTCTGGACTGCTCGACGTAGATCTCCTGCGTGTCACGCCGCTTGGAAGTGGTTCCCGCTGTGAGGTGGTCGACCGGCACCGCGGAACCACCGGGCAGGAGCGCCGCAGCCTCCCCCGATGCCATGGCGAGCTGTTCTTCGTCCCCCGGATAGTCCATCCCCGACACCGACATCACCTGCGGAGGCAGGTAGGCGACGTAGCTCAGCTGTTCAGCTTTGGCGCGTCCCGCCAGGACGAAAGCGAAGACCACCGACCCGGCCACCGCAACGGCGATCGCGCTGGTCGCCGGCCCGGTGCGATGCCGGTGCCGGGAGGCATCGCGGAACGCCAGCCGCCCGGACAGGGGCAGTCCCGCCGCCATCCGGCCGATCGTGGTGATCAGCACTGGAGCCAGCATGACGACCCCGATGACGACCAGCACGGCACCGAGGAGCACGACGGCCACCGGTACGTTCGGAGACGGCGGTGACACGTAGCCGCTCGTTGCGTCCACCCGCGCCAGCTGGCGCACGTACCTCGCGAAGTCGCCCGCCATCATGCGATCACCCACGAGCCCGCTCGCCACCCCTGCAGCGATGAGCAGACCGGCCACGACCGGCGTCCGCCGCTTGCTGGCAACACTGACCCGGAATCGGCCGGACAATGCATCCACAACCGGCATCCGGCCCGCACCGATCGCCGGCACGACGGCGGCGAGAACGCCGGACAGCGCGCCCACGATGGCCGCCACGAGGATCTCCCACGGGCCGAACTTCCAGGCGAACACAACGGCGTTGTCGAGCCGCTCCCAGAAGACGCGGCCACCCCACGCCACCAAGGCACCGAAGACGATCCCGATCGCCGAACCGAGGACCCCGAGCACCAGACCTTGGGCAAGGACGATGCGACGGATCTGGCGGGAGGTCGCTCCGCTGGCTGAGATCACGCCGAGGTCATGCACCTGTCGACGGGCCCCCACCGCAAACGCTGTGCCGGCGAGGAGGATGACCTCGAGCAGTCCAAGGCCGGTCACCAGCAGCGCGAAGGCAGCGGCTCGGACGCTCGCCGCCGTGATCGCCGGCAGCCGGCTGTTGCTACCCATGCCGGAATACCGGTCCGGGTGCAGGAAGGCATCCCGCGGCACCATCGCGATGCCCTTGCGCGCCAGCGCGGGCCAGAGAGCGTCGGCATCGGTCCCCGCGGGGAGGTCAACCAAGTAGCTGTACTTCACGTCGTTGACGTATCCGGTCTGTCGCTCGACGGCGACCGCCATCGGCGAGCCCGACGCTGCGATCACACCCTCGCAGTCGAGACAGAAGGGATCGATCACGGTGCCTGTGACGATCGCGGTCGGTCCGTCGGCCATGGTGACCGACGCACCGTCGACGAGGTGGCCACCGCCGTCAAGCAGGCCGATCCGCTCGGCCAACGGCTCGGTGAGCACGACCTCGTCCGCTGCGCTCGCCAGCCGGCCCTCAGTCAGCCGAGCCACCTGCGGCGTCAGCGGTGAGGACAGGTCGGCCACGGTCAGCTGCGGCCGGATGATGCGGTCCTGACCGAGGCTCAGCCTGACTTGGTAGTGGGCCGGCACATGCGTCCAGGTCGAGCCGGCGGGGAGCGCGGCAGCCAGGTCGACGTCCTGCGGGGACCGACGATGCCCCGAGGGCTGCCCTGCGTCGCCGAGATACGGCACAGGTGCGTATCCGACAAGCGTTGACCGCCCGGTGATGGTCAACCCGGCGTCGGCTGGGCCGATCTGCTCGTACGTAGACCGAGCGTCGTTGCTGAAGGTCCGGATCAGCACATCGACGAAGGTCGCTCCCGCCACCGGGAGGCCGACCAGCACCGCGATCAGCAGGGACCGACCCAGGCTTCTCCGCACCGTGCGACGGGCAATCCGCAACGCGGGACGCCAACGACTCATCGGCCGGCACCCAGCAGTGCCTCGGCAGGAACCGCGCGGCCGGTGTCGTCGACCATCGCGCCGTCACGCAGGAAGACGACCCGGTCGGCCCAGGCGGCATGCCGTGCCTCGTGCGTGACCAGGACACCCGCCGCGCCGGCCTCGCATCGACTGCGGAGCAGACGCAGCACGGCCTCGCCGGACTCCGTGTCGAGAGCGCCGGTGGGCTCGTCGGCCAGCATGAGCCGGCGCGGCCCGATCAACGCGCGGGCAATCGCCACGCGCTGCTGCTGTCCGCCCGACAGCTCGTCGGGGAACCGGTCGGCCAGCTCGCTCAGTTGGACTTCCTCGAGCGCAGCCATCGCTGCTGCCCGGGCTGGCCGTGCGCGTACGCCGTCGAGCTCTCGCGGCAGGGCGACGTTCTCCACGGCGGTCAGGGACGGAATGAGATTGAGGTCCTGGAAGACGTAGCCGACGTGGCGCCGACGAAGACGCGCCAGCTCTGACTTCGACTGGGCCGCCAGGTCGACGCCCTCGACGCGCACGAACCCTCTCGACGCGACGTCGAGTCCGCCGGCGAGGTGGAGCAGCGTCGACTTGCCCGAGCCCGACGGACCCATCACGGCCACCAGCTCGCCCGCGCTGACCGTCAGGCTGACTCCTCGGAGTGCCGTGACGGCAGTGGGGCCAACGCCATGGATGCGCGAGACGTCTTCGAGCGTCAGCACAGCCTCGCCGGACCTACCGGCCGGACTACCTGGTCTCGTCTCGTGGTCGTTCATCGTCGTACTCCCCCGTGGGTGGTCGTCGTGGTGTCGTCCTCGGCTCTCGCGGCCTGCGCGGCAGTCTCGGCCAACGTGGCCCGCCGCTCGACCAGGCGAGCGACCTTGATCTCGCAGTGGTCGAGCCACCGCACCTCGGCCTCGGCAGAGAAGATCATCGACTCGAGCACCAGGAGCCAGGCTGCGTCGGTGACCTCGTCGGCGTGCGTCTTGAGCCGAGTGAGCTCTTGCAGCGTGCGCAGCGTGGCGCCGCGCTGGGTCTGGACGACCTCGGTGACATCGACGCCCGGCGTGGTGACGGCCATGGCGAGCTTGATGGCGAGCTCGTCGCGCGGACGCTCCTTGACGGTGACGGGGGTCGTGAACCACGCCGTCACCTCGACCCGCCCCTCGTCGGTCAGCGCGTAGACCTGCCGACCGTCGTCGTCCGGCTCACCGACGGGTCGCACGAGTCCGTCGCGTTCCAGCCGCGTGAGCGTGGTGTAGACCTGGCCGACGTTGAGCGGCCAGGTCGAGCCGGTGGAGGACTCGAACTCGGCGCGGAGCTGGTAGCCGTACATCGGCCCCCGCTCGAGCAGGGCCAGCAAGCCGTGTTTGATGGACATAGATACGTAGTATGCATACTCGGTATCCCGTTGTCCATACCCGGTATGCACAACGGCGTGTCGCGCGCTGTGGCTCGGCGTTTCGCGCCGCTTTCGACGGGCGTGGGCTAGGTCGACAGCTCGCGCTGGAGAGGCGTAGGGAAGCTGGGTCGGATGACCACTCCAGCCAGCCAGCTCGCCAGCCGGTCAGCCTCGATCTCCGCGAGGGCGACCGCCTCCGCGCCGACATCTTCGAGGAACTCAAGCACGACCTGGCCGTTGGCGCGTTGGGCCCAGCCGCCGACAACCCGTCCGTCTGCCCAGATGGTCGGACCCGCGTTGCCGTTGGAGTCGAAGAGTCGTGAGCGGTGCGCTCCGAGGTACCACTCGCGGTCCTTCCAGCCCATCGTGGTCGCATCGAGCGCCGGCAGGAGTGCCACCCATGGGTCAGGCGTCGACGTCGGCTCCAGATCGTCGGCCAGCGCAACCCCGCGTCGGGCGCTGCCGAGCTCGAGCTCGACGGCGCCGATGTCAGCCAGCGCCTGACGCACGTGCGCAACGGTCCAGCCCGTCCACCACTTGAGGTCGTCGAAGCTCGCCGGTCCGAACGCCGCCAACCATCGGCGCGCGAGCTCCGCTCGAGCCGACGCAGGCAGGAGAGGCGACTGCTCGGCCAACCCCGGAACCCAGTCGTCCATCCGGACCCATCGGGGCTGGCGGTCGTACCAGGCGCCACCGGGTGTTCCTCGCGTGGCCTGACCGGACGCGGACAGGATCGTGCAGACGCGCGTGACGACGCCGATCTGCTGCGCCTTGTCGCCCGTTCCCACCGTGATCTTCGTCTGCAGCAGCGGAACGGCTCGCGACAGCTCCCGGCCCAGACTGGGCCCGAGCTCGCCCAACGCCCTCATCGCGTCGCGCTCGGCGCGGGCGACCCAGCCGGGACCGTCGTCGGTGATGCCGCTGCGCTCGAGGTCTCGGGCCAGCCGGCGGCGTTCGGAGGCGGCGATCGCGTCACTCGCGGCTACCTGGACAACGGGTACGAGCTCGGTCGCCAGCGCCCACACCGTACGCCGCATCGCCAGGTGCTTGAGCACCCCGCGTGACCCATAGAGGGCGTCAGCAACGTCGGCCAGGGAGATCTCACGCACGCGCGCCCAGGCCGAGAGATAGACAGTCGCAGGGTCCGTCGAGTGCAGCCCGATCAGTGAGCGGGCGGCAGCGGTGACGTCTGCGGCGTACGACGCCGGGGTCAGGTGGTGACGCACCGCCAACCGAGCGCGCCGTTCGGCATCGGTGATACGCGGCGGGGACTGGCTCACGCTCACCTCCACGTTCAGGTCGACGCGAGCAGGCTAGCCACACCTGACGACAACCGCTGAGGGCAGCGGACTGCCACGATGTGTCGATGACCCCCACCGAACCCGACCGCCCACCCGTCCAGGGAGTTCGTCAGCTGCGCCTCGTCGTCCACGCCACCGACTTCGACGAGGCGGTGACCTTCTATCGCGACACGCTCGGTCTCGCCGTCGAGCTCGATCTGGAGAGCGAGGGCAGTGCCCGGGTGGTCATCCTCGACGCCGGGCGCGCCACGCTGGAGATCTCGAACTCCGCCCAGGTTGCCCTCATCGACCAGGTGGAGGTCGGTCGCCCGGTGAGCCCGCGCCTGCGCGTCGCGTTCGAGGTCTCGGACGTCGCCGTCACGACCGACCGGCTCGTCGGCGCCGGGGCCGACCTCATCGCTGCTCCTACCCGCACACCCTGGGACTCGTTGAACTCGCGGCTCGCCGCGCCCGGCGATCTCCAGCTCACGCTCTTCGAGGAGCTTGGCTGAGGTCGGGAGGGGTCAACCGCCGCGCAGCCCGATCGCAAAGGCTGCGCAGGCGGCGACGCACAACGCCGTTCGCATGTGGTTCCACCGCGTCCAGTCCCGCACGTATCGCCTCCAGCTCTCCGCCGACGAGAGCGCGTCCGGGTCGACCAGCAGCAGCGCGTTGTTGCGCGGCACGTGATAGGTCCCCGTCAGCAGGATCTGTGCGAGGTACAGGACAGCGCCGACCAGGAGGTAGGTCGCCCGCTGCTCACCCAGGCGAAAGACCGCCCACCCGCCGAGGACCACGCACAACGCGGCGGTCCCCAGGAGAGCGGTCATGAACCACGCGGTCGGGGCCTGCCTGTTGATCGCGTTCATGGCACGGACGCCGTCGGAGTCGGGGAGCCTGCCCAGCGCAGCCATCACGAACGTCGAGAAGGCGAAGAAGACGCCCGCCGCCACTCCCGTCCCGACCGTCGCGATCAGCGTCAGGATGGTGAGCAGGGGGGACGATGCATCGAGGGACATGAGCCGAGTCCATCGGTTGGCGGCCCCCTTCGGCAACCCCACCGTTCACAGCGCAGATTGGCTTGACACTGCCCTCGGAAGCGGTGACGATGGGAGGGCGATGTTCCAGATAGCGCTGCATAGTTGCGTATAGCGCAACCAGCGTGGTCCCCGTGAAAAGAGAGACCCTCCCATGGCAACAGTGCCCAGCACGGCCCGCGTGGTCGTCATCGGCGCCGGCATTGTCGGCAACAGCCTCGTGTACCACCTCGCTCGGCTCGGTTGGAGCGACATCGTCCAGATCGACAAGGGAGCCCTGCCCAACCCGGGCGGCTCGACGGGCCACGCCTCGAACTTCATCTTCCCGGTGGACCACTCCCGCGAGATCACCGACCTGACGCTGGACTCGGTGGCGCAGTACAAGGAGATGGGCGTCTTCACCGAGTCCGGCGGCTTCGAGGTGGCGCGCACCGAGGCCCGGATGGAGGAGCTGCGTCGGCGGATGTCGTCGGCCAAGGTCTGGGGCATCGAGTCCGAGCTGGTGACCCCCGAGCACGTGGTCGAGAAGGTGCCGTTCCTCGACCCGTCGCAGATCATCGGCGCCTTCTGGACCCCGTCGGTCGGCGTCGTCGACTCGCTGCGGGCCGGCACGATCATGCGCGAACGCGCTCTCGACCTCGGCGCCCTCACCGTCGTACCCACCGTGGAGGTGACGGGCCTCGACGTCGAGGACGGCCGGATCCGGCGGGTGCGCACGAACGGTGGCGACATCGAGGCCGAGACCGTGGTCATCGCCTGCGGCGTCTGGAGTCCTCGCATCGCCAAGATGGCCGGGGCACACATCCCGCTGACTCCTGCGGTGCACCAGATGATCAGCGTCGGACCGGTGCCGATCCTGGCCGAGCGCGAGGGCGAGATCTCGTTCCCGATCGTCCGCGACATGGACACCTTCTGCTACGAGCGCCAGCACGGCGCCGACATGGAGGTCGGCTCCTACGCCCACCGGCCGATCCTGCACGATCCCGACGAGATCCCGTCGATCGAGCAAGCGAAGCTCTCCCCCACCGAGATGCCCTTCACGCCCGAGGACTTCGACCAGCAGCTCGAGGAGGCGTACGAGCTCATGCCCGAGCTCCTCGGGGCCGAAGGAGCCGAGCAGCGCTACGCCATCAACGGTCTGCTGTCGCTCACGCCCGACGGCGCCCCCGTGCTCGGCGAGACACCCGAGGTCAAAGGCCTGTGGTCCGCCGCAGCCGTCTGGATCAAGGAGGGCCCCGGCGTCGGCCGTGCCGTGGCGGAGTGGATGACCGACGGGCTTCCCGAGATCGACCTGTCGCACTCCGACATCGCCCGGTTCTACCCGCACCAGCAGACCCGCTCGCACATCCGCGCCCGCACCGGTGAGGCGTTCAACAAGACCTACGGGATCGTCCACCCCGGTGAGCAGTACGAGAGCGACCGCGGCCAGCGGCTCGCCCCGATGTACACCGACCAGCAGGCGCTCGGCGCGGTCTTCTTCGAGGCAGCCGGGTGGGAGCGGCCGTTCTGGTACGCCTCCAACGAGGGCTTGCTCGAGGAGTACGGCGACCGGGTCATGCCTCGCGAGCACGAGTGGGACTCCCGCTGGTGGTCGCCGATCATCAACGCCGAGCACCTCGCGATGCGCGACCGCGCCGGCATCATCGACCTGACGGCGTTCGCGATCTTCGACGTGGTCGGCCCAGGCGCGCTCGACGCGGTGCAGTCGATCGTGGTCGCACAGTCGAACGTGCCGATCGGCCGGGTCATCTACACGCCGGTGCTCGACGGACGCGGCGGGTTCCGGTCCGACCTCACCGTGATGCGGCTGGCGCACGACCGCTTCCGCGTCGTCACCGGTGGCGCCCACGGCATGGTCGACCGCAAGTGGTTCGCCGACCGGATGCCGAAGGACGGGACGGCCTCGGTCGTCGACCTCACCTCGGCGTACACGACGATCGGGCTGTGGGGTCCGCGCGCCCGCGACATCCTGAGCTCGCTCACGCGCGACGACGTCAGCCACGAGGGCTTCGCCTTCGGCACCTGCCGCGACATCGAGACCGACTCGCTGTCGGTGCTGGCCTCGCGCATCTCCTACGTCGGCGAGCTCGGTTGGGAGCTGCACGTGCCGATCGAGCAGGGCGCTCGGCTGTGGCGCCTGCTGCACGACGCGGGCGCTCCGCACGGCGCCATCCCCGTCGGGATCGGCGTCTACGGTACGACCGGGAGGCTCGAGAAGGGCTACCGCGCCTTCGGGTTCGAGCTCGACTCCGAACGCACGATCGTCGAGGCGGGTATGCAGCGGCCCAAGGTCAAGACCGTCGACTTCGTGGGGCGCGAGGCCTACCTCAAGCAGCGTGACGAGGACCCGAAGACGGTGCTGTGCACACTCACGGTCGACGACCATACCTCGAAGTCCGGCGTCAAGCGCTACATGCTCGGTGGCGAGCCGATCCTGTCGGCCGATGGTGGCGTGCTGACCGACGAACACGGCCATCGGCCGTACGTCACGACCGCAGGGTCGGCGCCGTCCTTGGGCAAGCACGTGCTGATGGCGTACCTGCCGCCGGACCAGGCGACGGTCGGGAATCAGCTGAAGGTGTCGTACATGGAAGAGCTGTATCCCGTGACCGTGGCGGCCGCGGACGCCACACCGCTGTTCGACCCGACCAACGACCGGATCAAGGGGTAGGGGCATGACAAACGTCCTGGTCTGCATCAAGCGGGTGCCCGAGACTTCGAGCCAGATCCTGCTGTCCGACGACGGACAGTCGATCGACGCGCGCCACGTCGGCTACACGTTGAGCCCGCACGAGGAGTGCGCCGTCGAGCTGGCCATCCAGATCGCGAAGGCGACCGACGGCGAAGCCACCGTGCTCACGGTCGGCACCGACGACTCGATCGAGCAGATCCGTGACGCGCTCGCCGTCGGCTGTACGGCGGCGGTGCTCGTCGAGGCCGACACGGCCGGCTACGGTCCCGCCGACGTTTCCACGGCCATCGCCGAGGTGGTGCGTTCACGCGCGGCTGACGGTACGTCGTACGACCTGATCCTGGTGGGCAACGACGCCGCCGACACCGGTGACTTCCAGGTCGGCGTCCGGCTCGCCTACGCGCTGGGGCGGCCGGTGCTGACCGGCATCTCCACGGTCGAGGCCACGGGCGACGGCCGCGCGATCGCCAAGGGCAAGGGCCCTGAGGGCACCGAGGTGTTCGAACTGCCGCTGCCTGCAGTCGTCGCGGTGCAGGAGGGCGGCATCGAGCCGCGCTACCCGTCGATCCCCGGCCGGATGAAGGCCAAGCGCACACCTATCGACACGGTCGCGTCACCGGTGACGCCGACCGGCAACGGACGGGTGCGGCTCGAGCTGCCACCGGCGCAGCCGAGTGTGGTCGAGATCCTCGGTCACGGACCTGAGGCGGCGGGCGCCGTCGTCGACCTGCTGTACCGACTGGGAGTGGTGGCCAAATGAGCGGCGTGACTTTGGTCCTGGTCGAGACCGATGCCCACGAGGCGACGGAGACGTCGCTCGAGACGCTGACGTTCGCGCGCGACCTCGTTGGCGGGGCGGGTGGCGGGGAGCTGCACGCGGTGCTGGTCGGGCCGCTATCGCCCGAGGTCCGGGCTGTGGTGCTCGCCCAGCTGGGCGACCAGGGCGTCGCCGTGGTGCATCACGCGCAGCACGACGACCTGGCGGCATACTCGGCTGCGGCTTCGGCCACGTCGGTCTGCGCTGCCGCGGGCGCTTCGTCGGCGGTGGTCGTGCTGGCTGCGGGTACGCCGCGCGGCAGCGAGGTGATGGCACACGTGGCCACCCGGCTCGACACCACGATGGCCGCGCAGGTCGTCGGCGTCGTCGACGCCGACCCATTGGTGGTCTCGCGTCAGGTCATGGGCGGCTCGGTGCTCGAGCTCATGCAGGTCACCGGGACGCCAGCCGTGCTGACCGTGGCCGGCCATGCCGTCGAACCCGCGGCCGCCGCTGAGGCGACCCAGCCTGAGGTCCGGGAGTTCGCGCCCGAGCTCGTCGCGGCCGACCTGGTGGGGCGGGTCCTGCGTGTCGAGGCCGGCGAGGCCGACGACTCCGCAGCCCTCACCGGAGCACGGGTCGTGGTCGGTGCGGGTCGTGGCGCGGGGAGCGCGAACGGGTTCAGCGACCTGCTGGAGCTCACCGAGGAGCTCGGTGGCGTACTCGGCGTCTCGCGGGTGGTCACCAGTCTCGGCTGGCGCCCGCACCACGAGCAGGTGGGCCAGACCGGCAGCCGCATCTCGCCCGACATCTACATCGCCTGCGGCATCAGTGGTGCCATCCAGCACTGGGCGGGTTGCTCGAGTGCGAAGACGATCCTCGCGATCAACACCGACGAGGACGCGCCCATGGTGACGAAGGCGCACTACGCGGTGATCGGCGACCTGCACGAGATCGTGCCAGCCGTCACCGAGGAGCTGCGCCGCCGCAAAGGCTGACCGCCATACGAGCACGTCGGCGGGCACGAGTGGTCCCGCAGGTGCCGGCGGTCCTGGCGCGCGCTCAGGGGCCAGTTGCCCGAGGCAACTACCCGGTCCCCAAGGCACGTTTGCCTAGTCAACAAGCCAGCTGGCTTGTTGACTAGGCAAACGCGGAGGGTCAGATGATCCGTGAACGGACCGTCGCGCTAACTACTGGCGGTAGTTACTTGCCGAGCCAGACGTCGACCTTGTCCTGGTTGTCGGCGATCCACTTCTCGGCGGCGGCGTCGGGGTCCATGCCGTCCTCGGCGATGTACTTCGCCACCAGGTTCTGGTCGTCGTTGGTCCACGTGAAGTTCTTCACCAGGTCGACGGATGGGCTACCTGAGTCGGCCCAATTCGACGAGACCACCTTGTTCAGGTCGTAGACGGGGTAGTCGCAGTCGACCTTCTGCGGGTCAGCGTCACAGCCGTCCTCGTAGGGAGGCAGGTCGATCTTCACCAAGGGCACCTCGGACATGAACCACTGTGGCTCGTAGAAGTACGCCAGGTACGGCGTCTTGTTCGCCTCGGCCTTTCGGAACCCCTGGATCAACGCGGTCTCGCTGCCGGCGAAGACCACCTTGTAGTTCAGGTCGAGGTTCTCCACCAGCGCTTCGTCGTTGGTGACGAAGCCCGGGTCGCCGTCGTACAGCGTGCCTTGGCTGCCTGACTCACTGGTCTTGAACAGGTCGGAGTACTTGTTGAGGTTGTTCCAGTCCGTGATGTCCGGGTACTTCTCGGCCATCCACGGCGGCACGTACCAGCCGATGATCCCTTCGTTGCCCGTCGAGCCGAAGTCGACCGCGCTGCCGTCGCCTCCCTGGTCGGCCATGTACTTCTTCTGCAGCTCCGGGTGACCCCAGTTCTCGATCACCACGTCGACCTCACCGGTGCCGAAGCCCTTCCAAGAGATCTGCTCGTCGAGGTCCTTGTAGTCGACGGTGCAGCCGAGCTGATTTGCCGCCACCTGGCCAACGACATGGGCGTCAGCTTCGTAGCCCACCCATGGATTGATGGCCATGTTGAGGGTGCCGCAGTCCTGCCCTGAACCATCACCGGCGTTGGAGTCCTCGATCGTGGACCCCCCGCATCCGCTGAGTGCAGTGATCGCGGCCACGGCCACGACCCCCAACATTGTTTGGGTCCGCATTCTCTTCATCTGTTCCCTCTTCCTCGTCCAGATCTTCCGTCTGGGTTTCGTTGCTACTTCGTTCGGCACGCGATTGACGATCGCGTGATGACAACGTTGTCTACCTGGCTATGGCCCGCTTTCCACCCGGACCTTGACGAGCAGCGCCGTAGGTGGTGATGCGGTCGAGCATGATGCCGACCAGGACGATGGCGACGCCTGCCGCGAGACCCCGTCCGATGTAGTTTGCCTGGCGGAAGCCGGTCACCACGTCGAAGCCGAGGGCCCCCGCTCCCACGAGGCCACCGATCACCACCATCGACAGCACGTAGAGCAGGCCCTGGTTCGCCGCCAGCAGCAGCGAACCCCGCGCCATCGGCAGCTGCACCTTCGTGATCATCTGGAAAGGACTCGTGCCCGCCGACTCCGCGGCCTCGATGGTGGTCGGCGAGACATTCTTGATGCCGTCCGCCACCAGCTTGACCGCTACCGGCGACGCATAGATGATGCCGGCCGCGATCGCGGTGAACCGGTTCGACCCGAACATGATCAGGATCGGCACCAGGTAGACGAACGCGGGTAGTGTCTGCCCGGCGTCCAAGACAGGTCGGATGATGCGGTCAGCGGTCGTGCTTCGGCCGATCCAAACCCCTACGACCACAGCCAGCACCATCACGACCGCAGTGGCTACCAGCACCGACGTCAACGTCACCATCGCGTTGTGCCACAGATCCATGTAGTAGATGCCGGCCAGACAGATCACGGCGGCCGCAAGCGCTCGCTCCTTGCCGATGAGGTAGGCGATCACACAAATTGCGGTTCCCGTGACGTACCAGGGCGAGTTGGCAATGAGGTCCTGCATCGGGTTCAGGAACCACACGGTGAACTTGTCCTGGACCTGCCCCGTGTATTTCGAGGGGTCTCCCGTCAACCAGGTCGCAAAGCTGTCGACCCGCTCCCGGATCGGAGTGCCCAGGTCCCAGGACTCCGGGAACTGGTTGTAGTCCAGTCGAGTGTTAGACAGCCAGATCGCGACCAGGGTGAGCACACCGCCGCCGGCGAGGATCAACCGCCGCTGCTTCTTCTTGGCACCACCGGCCCTGGCAGCCGTCTCTGCCCTCATGCTCGCCGCGGTGGTCGTCCGGTCCAGCATGATCGCCATGATCACGATGCACATGCCCGAGACGAACGAGGAGCCGAGCTGGCCACGGATGATGCCCTGCAAGACATCGGCCCCCAGCCCTGGCCCGTCAACATATGCCGCGATGATGACCATCGCCAGCGCTGCCATCATTGTCTGGTTGATCCCCACGATGATCGTGCGCTTGGCCATCGGAAGCTCGACGTCCTTGAGACGCTGCCAGCGCGACTGGCCGAGCGAGGTGGTCGCTTCCAGGGTGGTCGCCGGTACGTTTCGGATGGCGAAGGCCGTGACTCTGATCACCGGTGGCAGGGCATACACCAGCGTCACGACCGTCGCGGCGGCTGCCCCGATGCCGAACAAGATCACGATGGGCAACAGGTAGACGAACGACGGCATCGTCTGCATGACGTCGAGCACCGGGGTGACGATCGCGGTGACGACCTTGTTGTGGCCCATCCACACCCCGAGGGGGATGCCGACAGCGATTGCGCAGATCACGGCGACGAAGACGACGATCAGGGTGTCGATCGAGGACTCCCAGAACCCGAGGGCGCCGAACGCCAGAAACGACAGCGTCACCAGGATGACGCTGTACCCGCCCGCCACCGCATAGCTGACCCACATGGCCATCGCGAGGATGCCGAGCCAACCGATCTGCGGCACCGTGCGCGGGGCCTTGCCGATGGTGAATTGTTGCTGCAGCCAGAGAATCACTGAGTTGAATGCGTCTCCAAGCTGGCCGATCGCGTTGATGAAGACGTTGGAGTTGGAGCTCGACGCGGCGTCGACCCAGTCAGTTCGTGCCTTGAACCAGTCATGGACGCCGGTGAGCGTCGAGTTCGAGATCGAGAGCGTGTCCTGCCCCTTGGTGAAGGACCAGACGATGACCCACAAGGTCACGACGGCGACCAGCAGCCACGCCGTCGAGTGCCGCCGAAGGGATGCACCCAGGCTCGCGTCGAAGACGGCTTCCTTGGCCGGGGTGGCGGATGAACTCATGCCGGCACGACCTCGACGGAGTCCTCCTCGGCCACGACCACGCGGAGGATGGCGTCGTCGTCGACGATCCCGACGAGCTTGCCGTCATCGACGACCTGAACGGAGTGGTCGGAGGCCAGCGCGGCGCGAGCGGCCTGCCAGACGATGGTGTCGGGCGACATGACGGGTCCGTCGAGCTTGTCGTCGGGCCGCGGGTTGCGCATGACGTACCGCAACGTGAGCACGTGCGACTTGGGCACGTCGGAGACGAAGTCCTTGACGTACGCGTCGACCGGATGCGCGACGATCTCGGCCGGAGTACCCACCTGGACGACCTCGCCGTCGCGCATGATCAGGATCCGGTCGCCGAGCTTGATGGCCTCGGAGAGGTCGTGGGTGATGAACACCATGGTCTTCTGCAGATCCTCCTGCAGCCTGATCACCTCATCCTGCATGTCACGGCGGATCAGCGGGTCGAGCGCCGAGAACGGCTCATCGAACAACAGCAGCGTCGGATCACTGGCGAGAGCTCGGGCGAGACCGACGCGCTGCTGCATGCCGCCCGAGAGCTGGTCGGGGTAGGACGCCTCGTAACCCGAGAGCCCGACCAGGTCGACGATCTCCCCCGCCGTCTTGCGCCGCTCCGCCTTGCCAACGCCGCGGATCTCGAGTCCGTAGGAGACGTTGTCGATCACCGGCCGGTGGGGCAGCAGACCGAAGTGCTGGAACACCATCGACACGTAGTTCCGGCGCAGCTCGCGGAGCTCGGTCTCGGAAGCACTGGTGATGTCCTGACCGGCAATAGAGACGTTGCCGGCTGTCGGCTCGATGAGCCGGGTGAGACACCGCACCAGGGTCGACTTGCCTGACCCCGAGAGACCCATGACGACGAAGACCTCGCCAGGCGCCACCTCGAACGAGATGTCCTTGACCGCCGCGGTGCAGCCGGTCTTCTCGAGCAGCTCGGGACGCGGGAGGTCCGCGTCGGGCGTCCCGATGATCTGGTCCGCCTTGGGTCCGAAGATCTTCCAGAGGCTGTCGACGACGAGAGTGGCTTCGCCGGAGTCGGCTGACTTCTTGGTCATGACGTGGGATCACTTCCTTGTCCGACCCGCGATGTCGGCGGGTAGAGCGGCGTGTTGTCGCGATATCGGTAGTACGGGACGTCCTCCGCAGGCAGAGGCGTGTTTCCGAGGATCAGGTCGGCAGCCTTCTCGGCAAGCATCATGACCGGGGCGTAGATGTTGCCGTTGGTGACATAGGGCATGACCGACGCATCGACGACGCGGAGACCGTCGGCGCCGTGGACCCGCATCGTGAGGGGGTCGACCACGGACATCTCATCAGTGCCCATCTTGGCACTGCAGGACGGGTGAAGGGCAGTCTCCGCATCGTTGGCCACCCACTCGAGGATCTCCTCGTCGGTCTCGACTCCCGGCCCTGGAGACAGCTCTCCGTCGTTGTACGGCGCGAAGGCCGGTTGGTTGAGGATGTCACGAGCGACCCGGATGGCCTCGACCCACTCCCGGCGGTCCGTCGGGGTGGACAGGTAGTTGAACAGCAGAGCCGGGTGCTTCTTCGGGTCCTTGGACGTGATCTTGACCGTGCCACGGGTGTCGGCGTACATGGGGCCGATGTGCACCTGGTAACCGTGGCCCTTGGTGGGCGAGGTTCCGTCGTACCGGATGGCGACCGGCAGGAAGTGGAACATCAGGTTGGGGTAGTCGACGTCCTCGTTGCTGCGGGCGAAGCCGCCGCCCTCGAAGTGGTTGGTGGCGCCGAGCCCCTTGCGGAAGAAGAGCCAGTCGAAGCCGATCTTGGGCCGGTTCCGCCAGCGCAGGCCGGGTGCTATCGAGACGGGCTGCTTCGACGCGTACTGGATGTAGACCTCGAGGTGGTCCTGCAGGTTCTCGCCGACGCCGCGCGAGTCGTGGACGACATCGACGCCGAGCGCACTCAGCTCGTCCGCGTTGCCGACACCGGACAGCTGGAGCAGCTGGGGGGAGTTGATCGCGCCACCGCACAGGATCACCTCGGCGCCCCGGGCCTGGCGCCGGAACCGGCCGGCGCGGAGGTAGTCGACTCCCACCGCGCGCTTGCCCTCGAAGACGACCTTGGTGGTGAGCGCCATCGTCTCGACCGTGAGGTTGGGACGCCTGATCACCGGATGCACGTAGGCACGGGCCGCAGAGAGCCGACGTCCGCGGTGGACGTTGCGGTCGAACCGCGCGAAGCCCTCCTGCCGGTAGCCGTTCACGTCGTCGGTGAGCGGGTATCCCGCTTGCTGAGCGGCCTCGAAGAAGGCCGCGAACAACGGGTTCTCCGCCGGGCCCCGTTCGAGCACCAGCGGCCCGTCACCTCCGCGCCACTGGTCGGCGCCCGCGAGACAGGTCTCCATCCGCTTGAAGTACGGCAGACAGTGCAGGTAGTCCCAGGACTCCATACCGGGATCGGCCCCCCAGCGCTCGTAGTCCAGCGGGTTGCCGCGTTGGAAGATCATCCCGTTGATGCTGCTGGAACCACCGAGGATCTTGCCGCGGGCGTGGAAGATGCGCCGGCCGTTCATGAAGGGCTCAGGCTCGGTCTCGTACTTCCAGTCGTACAAGCGGTTCCCGATCGGGATGGGCAGCGCCGCCGGCATGTGGATGAACGGGTCGATCCGGTAGTCGCTGCGGCCGGCCTCGAGCACGAGGACGCTGTTGGCCGGGTCGGCGCTGAGCCGGTTGGCCAGGGCGCAGCCGGCCGAGCCGCCGCCGACGATGATGTAGTCCCAGTGCTTCTGGGCGGACCCGGCCATCAGCTGCCGCCGAACCAGTGTTGTACCTCGGGCTGCACGTTGTGCCAGATGTGCTTGGTCTCGCGGTACTCGTGAAGCCCGGCCGCGCCGAGCTCGCGACCGGTGCCGGACTGTTTGTACC
Source organism: uncultured Actinomycetota bacterium (assembly GCA_963742765.1). Classification (GTDB taxonomy): domain Bacteria; phylum Actinomycetota; class Actinomycetes; order Propionibacteriales; family Nocardioidaceae; genus JANLYC01. Next base: position 1,470,095 of record CAVUMY010000001.1, on the reverse strand, counting down.
CGCCCCACTCGGCCTGCGGCACGTAGGGGTGGTAGTCGTTGATCCAGACCGTGCCCATGCGAAGCCGGCCCGCCACCCGCTCGGCCCGGCCGGCGTTCTCGGTCCAGACAGCGCCGGCGAGTCCGTAGATGCTGTCGTTGGCGATGCGGACCGCGTCGTCCTCGTCGGTGAACGTCTCGATGGTGAGCACCGGACCGAACGACTCGTCGTGCACGGCGTCGATCCCGCTGCAGTCATCGAGGACGGTAGGCAGGTAGTAGAAGCCATCCGCCAGCGCCGGGTCCTCGGGCCGGCTGCCTCCGCACCGAAGGGTGGCTCCCTGCTCGACCGCGTGAGCGACGTACGCCTCGACCTTGTCGCGGTGAGCGGCCGAGACCAAGGGGCCCGTCTCCGCCTTGGGGTCGAACGGTCCGCCGAGGCGGATGCGCTGCGCACGTTCGACGAGCTCGTCGACGAAGGCGTCCTTGATGCTGTCCTGGATGATCAGGCGAGCACCGGCTGAACAGACTTGCCCGGAGTGCAGGAAGACCGCCGTGAGCGCCATGTCGAGCGCGACGTCGCGGTCCGCGTCGGCGAACACGATGTTGGGGTTCTTGCCACCGAGCTCGAGGGCGACCTTCTTGACCGTGGGTGCGGCGTTGGCCATCAGGATCCGCCCGGTCTCGAGGCCACCGGTGAACGAGACGAGGTCGACATCGGGGTGGGTGGACAGGGGCGCGCCTGCGTCGGGTCCAGCGCCCAGGATGAGGTTGGCCACCCCGGCCGGAAGGCCGGCCTCGTGGAGGTAGTGCATGAGCAGGATCGCCGTGGACGGTGTCAGCTCGCTCGGCTTGAGCACGAACGTGTTGCCGGCCGCGAGGCACGGGGCGACCTTCCAGGACGTCTGAAGAAGCGGGTAGTTCCAGGGCGTGATCAGCGCGCAGACACCGATGGGCTCGTGGACGACGCGGCTACGCACGTGGGGCTGCCCGGTGTCGACCACGTGACCGGCTTCCTCGGCGGCGGTGTTGGCGTAGTAGCGGAACACCGACACGATGTCGTCGACGTCGTACTCGCTCTCGACGTAGCGCTTGCCGGTGTCGAGAGACTCGGCGCGAGCCACGTCGTCCTTGTTGGCGACCAGCAGATCGGCGACCCGGTGCAGCAGGGCACTGCGCTCGTGTACCGAGGTCGACGGCCACGCGCCGGAGTCGAAGGCCTCCCGGGCGGCCGCGATGGCGTCGAGGGTGTCCTCGGGGCCGGCCTCGTCGACAGTGACCACGTGCTTGCCGTCAGCCGGACAGCGTATGTCGCGCTCACGACCCCCACGCGCAGAGCGCCATTCCCCCGCGATGTAAAGATCGGGCACATCGCCTCCGAAACCGAGATCAGTCGACTGTTGCGAATTGAGCAACACGTACTGTTCTACGCAACAAACTTAAACAGCGGCACAGGTAACCCGTCAAGATGCGCAGGCGAGGTCGTTACTTTGTCGACGTCCAGATATCGCGCAAGCCGGGCTTTTCGGCCCGCCAGCACAGCCCAATGGTCACCCGCGCCACCCCAGTCGATTCGACACCTCGTCCGCCGCCGCCACCACTGCCTCCGCCATCTGCGGCACCCGGCGTGCGTCCAGGCGGAAGGTGGGGCCGGAGATGCTCATCGAGGCCACCGGCTCGCCGTGGGTGTTGCGGATCGGCGCGGAGATGGCCGTGAGACCGATCTCGAGCTCATCGATGGCGATCGCATAACCCCGACGGCGTACCTCGTCGAGCTCGCGCAGCAGTCCCTCGAACGTGGTGATCGTGTTGGCGGTGTAGGACTTCAGTGCTGGTACCTGGCGCCGGACCTCGGAGGGCTCGAGAGCGCTGAGGAGAACCTTGCCGTTGGACGTGGCATGCAGGGGAATGCGCTGGCCAACCCAGTTGTGCGGCTGCAGCGCCGAAGATCCGGCGACCTGATCCATGTAAAGGGCAGCACCGTCAGACAGGACGGCGAGGTTGACAGTCTCGCCGGTGCGCTGCGCCAGCTGGCGGGCGACGCCGCGGCTCTCCTGAACGAGGTCGAGTCGCGAGGTGGTGGCCCCGGCGAGACGGAGCACGCCGGTGCCGAGTCGGTACTTGCCGCGGCCCGCGATCTGCTCGACCAGGTCGCGTCGTTCGAGCGCAGCGACGAGCCGGAATGCGGTGGACTTGTGGACGCCCAGCTCACGTGCGATCTCGGTGACGCCCGCCTCACCGGTCCGGGCAAGGATCTCGAGGATGGAGACGGCCCGGTCGACCGACTGGACCGTGCTGGCCACCACGCTCGCGGGCGGCTCGACCGCGGCGGGGTCGGCAGGATCGACGGGCGTCTCGGCGGGTTTGCCGTTGGCGGCTGCGAGCCCGGCCGCGAAACCGGTGGGCTTGTTGCTCATGACGAAACAGTAGTGCATAGATAGCGACAAAAGACAAGGCTCGGCGGCATACTTCTGCCATGACATCGGCACCACTCGCGGGCGGTCCAGGTGGCATCGTATTGCGCTTGCGCTGTCCGGATCGTCCCGGCATCGTGCATGCCGTGTCGGGCTTCCTGGTCGACCAGTCGGCGAACATCCTTCAAAGTCAGCAGTACGGCGACAGCGAGACCGGCCGCTTCTTCCTGCGCGTGCAGTTCGAGCTGCTGGGCACCTCGGCGACGGTGGACGATCTGCGCGAGCGGTTCGTTCCGGTCGCGGAGTCGTTCGGCATGACCTGGGAGATGTGGGACGCGCTGGAGCCGTACAGCACGCTGATCATGGTGTCGCGCTTCGGACACTGCCTCAACGACCTGTTGTTCCGATGGAGCACCGGGGCGCTGCAGATCAACATTCCGGCGATCGTGTCGAACCACCGGGACTTCGAGAAGCTCGCAGCGACGTACGACATCCCGTTCCACCACATCCCGGTGACCCCCGAGACGAAGGCGGACGCCGAGAAGCAGCTCCTCAGTCTCGTCGACGAGCTCGACATCCACCTGGTGGTGCTGGCGCGCTACATGCAGGTGCTGTCGGACGAGACCTGCCGAGCGCTGAGCGGCAAGGCGATCAATATCCACCACTCGTTCCTGCCCAGCTTCAAGGGTGCACGGCCGTACCACCAGGCGCACCAACGCGGCGTCAAGCTGATCGGCGCCACCGCTCACTACGTCACGTCCGATCTCGACGAAGGCCCGATCATCGAGCAGGACGTCGCCCGGGTCGACCACAACTTCACAGCTGAGCAGCTGGTGACGGCCGGCCGCGATGTGGAGAGCTCGGTCCTGTCTCGGGCCGTCCGCTGGCACTCCGAGACCCGCGTCATGCTCAACGACACCAAAACCGTCGTCTTCCGCTGACCTCTTCGTTGAACCGCGGGTTGTTGGGTGTTGAACCGCGGGTTGTTGGGTGTTGAACCGCGGGTTTCGGCGACACCAGCTCCACTTCTTTGTCCGCCTGTGGACGACGGCCCCGCGCCGAGGCCCATCCGAGGCAAGGTTGTCCATGGGCACTTCATGGCAGCAGCTTCCGTCCGGCCCGTTCACCACGGCGATGGCGGCCGAGCTCGACATCAGCGCTCACCAGCTGCGTGGTCTGGTCGCGCAAGGCCGTATCCGCCGAGTGCTGCGCGGAGTCTACGTAGCCACCGAGACGGCTGACTCTCTCGTGCTGAGGGCGCGCGCTGCCGCACTTGTCGTGACCAAGGCCGCCGTTGTCTGCGATCGGACGGCCGCCTGGCTACACGGCATCGACGTCCTTTGGCATCCCGAGCACGACGTGCTGCCTCGACTCGAAACGTTCGTGCTGCGCGACCACACGCGAGTCCAACGACGGCAGATGTATGGCGGCGAACGCGATCTCGCGCCGCAGGACGTCATGACGGTCGAAGGAGTTCACGTGACCACCCCGCTGCGTACAGCCCTCGACCTGGGCTGCGCTCTCCCACGCAAGGACGCCCTCGCGGCCCTCGACTCATTCATGCGCGCGTACGCAATCAGCCGAGAGCAACTGCTCGCGCAGGTGCCTCGCTACTTTCGCCGGCGAGGTGTTCGTCAACTCCGCGGGCTCGTGGCGGTGTGCGATCCAGCGGCGGAGTCACCCGGCGAGTCGTGGGCCCGGATCGAGATCCTGGACTCGAACCTCCCATCGCCGACCCTCCAATGGTCGGTGCGACGCGATGGCCGCGAGCTGTTCCGGCTGGACCTTGCCTACCCCGGTCTGAAGATCTGCGTGGAGTACGACGGTGAGGAGTTCCACGACTCCGCCGATGCACGCGCTAGCGACGACACCCGTCGTCAGTGGCTATGTGACCATGGGTGGATCGTGATCGTCCTGACCAAGGACGACTTCACCGCTGAGGCGGTCGCCCGATGGACCGAGCAACTTCGCCGGGCGATCGAGGCCAGGCGGGTCACCGTCAGACTGCGTCCGGGTCGGCGTACATCTGCCTGACTCGCAGAGGCGACCGTTCACCCACCAACCCGCGACCGTTCACCCCACAACCCGCGGCTCAACACCCCACAACCCGCGGCTCAACACCCCACAACCCGCGGCTCAACACCCCACAACCCGCGGCTCAACGAAGCTAGTCGCCGAGCTCGTGGCGGCGGCGGGTGACGTACTCCTCGAGCTCGGCACGGATGGCGTCGTCGAGAGGCGGCGGCTCGTAGGCCTCGAGCTTGGCCTGGTAGACCTGGGTGGCCCGCGCTGCCGTGTCGAGACCTCCGATGCGCATCCACTTCTCGTAGTTGTCCGACGATGACAGGAAAGGCCGGTAGAAGCAGGTCCGGAACCGCTCCATCGTGTGCATGGCCCCCAGGAAGTGACCACCGTGGCCGACCTCCTCGTGCGCGCCGAACGCCAACGACGCCGCGTCGATCTCCAGCGGTGTGAACTCCACCTGCAGCATCTCGAGCAACTGGATGTCGATGATGAACTTCTCGTACCCCGCCACCAGGCCGCCCTCGAGCCAGCCAGCCGAGTGCATCACCCAGTTGACACCGGCCAAGAACGTCGGCAGCAGGGTCATCATCGCCTCGTAGCCGGCCTGCGCATCGGGCACCTGGCTCGACGTCATCCCGCCGCCGGAGCGAAAGGGCAGGCCGAGGTGCCGCGCGATCTGACCGGTGCAGAAGAGTCCCATCGCAGACTCAGGCGTCCCGAAGCACGGCGAGCCCGACTGCATGTCGATGTTCGACAGGAACGATCCGAAGATCACCGGACACCCCGGCCGGATCAGCTGCGACAACGCGATCCCCGACAGCGCCTCGGCCATCTGCTGCACCAGCGCGGCAGGGATCGTCACCGGAGACATCGCACCCATGAGCAGGAACGGCGTCAGTACGACGGGTTGAGCGGCTTCGCAGTACTCGAACATCGCGTCGAGCATCCGGTCGTCCCACCGCAGCGGCGAGTTGCAGTTGATCAGGGAGATCGACGCCGGCGTCTGTTCGATGACGTCGCGGCCGCCGAAGAGGATCGAGCTCATCGCAATGGTGTCGGCGGCGTTGACGCCCGAGACGACGTTGCCCATGTAGACCTTGTCGGTGAGCGTCTGCAGCGCGTAAGTCATGTCGAGGTGACGTGAGTCGAGCGGAGTGTCGTTCGGCTCGCAGACCACACCTCCCGCGGAATCCATGACGGCGTACGACTGGGACAGCTTCGCGAAGTTGCGGAAGTCGTCCATCGTCGCGTCGCGCCGAACCTCACCCTCACGCAGGAACGGCGGACCGTACACCGCGCCGAACGCCATCGCGTCGCCGCCGATGTGGACCGAGTTCGCGGGATTGCGAGCCTGGACCTCGAATTCTTTCGGCGCCTTCGCGACCTGCTCCATCACGAAGTCGGGATCGAGGAAGACGGTGTTGTCCTCGACGCGCTGACCGGCCGCCTTGAAGAGCGCCAAGGCCCGGTCGGACATGAACTCGACGCCGATCTCCGTGACGATCCGCCGCCAGCCCGCATCCAGGGTGACCATGGCGTCTCCGGAGAGCACCTCATAGCGCGGCATCTTGTTGCGGAACATGCGGCCTCCCGACCCTCGGTCAACGCGTCCGACCCGAACTCAGCAGAATCCTAGCGTCATGATGTGGAACTCTCGTTCCATATTGTGGTTTCATTGTGGAGCATCACCCCACGATGCGGAAGTCCCCCGGGCGATTCCCGCCGGCCAGTCCACCGGCACACACCAGATGAGGTCAGCAGTGAGCGGCAACGGCACCCAGGCGATCGACAGAGCGGCCGAGCTGCTCTCACGCGTCGTGCTCGCCGACGAGAAGCCGGCCTTCGGCGAACTGGTGTCCGGCACGGGTCTGGCCAAGTCGACGGCCTCGCGGTTGCTCCAAGCCCTCGAGCGGCACCGTCTCGTCCACCGCGACGACGAGGGCGGCTACGCGGCCGGCGCCCTGTTCGCCCTGTACGCCAGTCGGCACGAGCCTTTCGACGAGCTCATCGCGCTGGCGGAGCCGACGATGAAGCGGCTCAGCGATGCGACCGGCGAGACCGTCAACCTGGCGGTGGCACGCAACAACACCGTCGTGCAGGTGGCGCAGATCGACTCGACTTTCCTGCTCGGCACGGTCAACTGGGTTGACGTCGACGTGCCTCCGCACTGTTCGGCGCTCGGCAAGATCCTGTACGCCGCCCGGGTGATCGACCTGCCGACCAGCCCGCTCGAGCGGCGTACCGAGCACACCATCACCGACCCCGGCTTGTTCGCCGCACACCTCGACGAGATCCGCGCCCAGGGCTATGCCGTCACGCTCGGCGAACTCGAGATCGGCCTCGATGCGGTCGCGGCGCCCGTCCTCGGACATGGCGGTGACATCGTCGCGGCCGTCGGCATCTCCGGACCCAGCAGCCGGATCAACGGCCGGCGCACGCAGCTCGGCGCGCTCCTGACCCAACAGGCCGCCGGACTGTCGCAGGCTTTGGGCCACGACCAGCCGCACGCCACCGCCCCCGGCCGCGCGGCCGCACCATCAGCAGCACAGCCGGCATCACCAGCACAGACATCAGCACCGACATCGAACGGGAAGGAGGGCGCCGCATGACGCCCGAGGAAATTCTGCAAGCGCTGTACGACGAGACCTTGGTTGGAAATGCTCCGACGGTGTTGGAGCTCACCCGTCAGGGCCTCGAGCAGGGCATGACTCCCGAGTCGATGCTGTTCGATGCACTCATTCCGTCGCTCGAGGAGGTCGGCGCCAGGTTCGAGCGGGGCGACTTCTTCGTGCCCGAGATGCTGATCGCCGGTCGTGCGATGAGCGGCGCGCTCGACCTGCTGCGCCCGCTGCTCGCCGAGACCGGCGCCGAGACCGTCGGCACGTTCGTCATGGGCACGGTCAAGGGCGACGTCCACGACATCGGCAAGAACCTCGTCAACATCATGCTCGAGGGCGCCGGCTTCCACGTCATCGATCTCGGCGTTCAGGTACCGCCGGAGAAGTTCGTCGAGGCCATCAACGAGTACAAGCCCGAGATCGTCGGCTTCTCGGCCTTCCTCACCACGACGATGCCGATGTTCAAGGCGAACATCAACGCGCTCGAGAAGGCAGGGATCCGGGACAAGGTCCTCGTCATGGTCGGTGGCGCGCCCGTCACCCAGGAGTACGCCGACGCCGTGGGCGCCGATGCGTACGCCGCCGATGCCTCCCAGACCGTCAAGAAGGCCAAGGACCTGGTCAAGCAGCACCGCTCCCGCGTCTCTGCCTGACCGGCCGAATCTCCAGCAAGGACATCCATGCACACTCGTTTGAGCTCCGCCAGCAAAGAGATCGTGATCGGTCACGACCAGCCGTTCTGCCTCATCGGTGAACGCATCAACCCGACGGGTCGGAAGATCTTCCAGGAGCAGCTGCGGGCTGGTGACCTGTCGGCGATCGAACGAGACGTGGCCGCCCAGGTGGCCGGCGGCGCCACCGTGCTGGACATCAACATGGGCGTGCCGCTGACCGACGAACCCGAGCTGCTCAAGAAGGCGATCAAGCTCGTGCAGAGCCTGACCGACCTGCCGATCTGCATCGACTCGTCCGTCGTCGAGGCGATCGAGGCGGGCCTGTCGGTCTACGAAGGGCGACCGCTGGTCAACTCGATCACCGCCGAGGACGACCGGATGGCCGAGATCCTTCCGATGGTGAAGCACTACGGCGCCGCGGTCATCGCGTTGCCGAACGACCATGACGAGATCCCGATGGAGGCCGACAAGCGGCTCGTGCTGACGAAGAAGATCCTCGACACGGCCGTCGACAAGTACGGCTTGGCCCTCGAGGACATCGTCATCGACCCGCTCGCCATGCCGATCGGCGCCGATCCCAACATCGTCAACGTGGCCTACGAGACGATCCAGCGCATCCGTGACGAGTTCGGTGTCAACATGACGCTCGGTGCCTCCAACGTGTCGTTCGGGATGCCTGGTCGCCATACGATCAACGCCACCTTCCTGCCGATGGCCATGGCGGTGGGACTGACCAGCGCGATCATGGACACCCGGACGCCACAGATCGTCGAGGCAGTCAAGGCTGCCGACCTGCTGCTCGGGCACGACGAGTGGGGTGGCAGCTGGATCGCTGCCCACCGGGCCAAGCAGGCCGCCGAGAAGGCCGCTGAGGCAGCGGCACATGAGACCCCCGCAGGAGCCGCCGCGCCATGACGGCAGGCTTCGGGCCCGACACCTCGATCAATCCCGAGGAGCTGCGTCGGGAAGGTCTCATCGTGCCGCCCCTGGACACGGGCGTCGAGGCCCCGACGCATGACGGCACCGGTCGTGTCCGGCTGCATTTCACTCCCTCGGACCGCGAGGTGCGGGTGCCACCGGGCGTCACCGTCTTCGACGCCGCCAGCTGGAACGGCATCGCCATCGACTCGACCTGCGGTGGACATGGCACGTGCAAGAAGTGCAGGGTGCAGATCGTCAACGGCACCGTGCCGATCTCACGTCTCGACGTCCGGTCGTTCACCGGCGAGCAGCTCGATGGTGGCTGGCGGCTGGCGTGTCTCGCGCAGGCAACGACAGACCTGATCGTCGAGGTCCCACCGCTCATGACCCGGCCCAAGGCGGCCACGGTGGGGGTCGGCCGACAGGTGATCCTGCGGCCGGCGATCCAGAAGCGGTACGTCGAGCTGACCGAGCCGACGCTGTCCGACCAGACCCCCGACCTGGCGCGGTTGCTGGCTGAGATCGACGACCTCGAGCTCCGGGTCGACCTGTACGCGCTGCGCCGCATCCCGAGCGTGGCACGTCAGTCCGATTTCAAGTACACCGCCGTGGTGGTGGACGACGTGCTCATCGACGTCGAAGCTGGGGACACGACCGACCGCCGCTACGCGATCGCCTTCGACCTCGGTACGACGACCGTGGTGGCCACTCTGCTCGACACCTCGACGGGGACACCGGCCGCTGTCGCCTCGATGCTCAACAAGCAACAGCCTTTCGGCGCTGACGTCATCACCCGTATCAGCGCCACCATGATGGATCCCGATGCGCTCGGACGTCTGCAGGAACTGGCGCACGCCACGCTCGACGAGCTCACCCGCGAGGTCTGCGCCGAGGCAGAGGTCGACCCGGCTGAGATCTATGAGATCGCGGTGGCCGGCAACGCCACCATGACCGCCCTGGCTCTGGGTATCGATCCCGAGCCGCTCGGCGTCGCCCCGTTCATCATGTCGTCGGCCACCCTGCCGGAACTTCTCGCGACGGACCTCGGGGTCCAGGTTCATCCACGCGCACGGGCCGTCGTGCTGCCGGCGCTCGGTGCGTATGTCGGTGGCGACATCGTCGCGGGGATGCTCGCCTCCGGCATGGATCGCGACAAGCGGATGCGGCTCTTCATCGACGTCGGCACCAACTGCGAGATCGTGCTGGGCGATGGTGAGCGGATCGTCTCCACCGCGGCCCCGGCCGGGCCGGCGTTCGAAGGTGGCGCCATCCGCTGTGGCATGCGAGCCGCAGACGGCGCCATCGAGGTCATCAAGATCGACGACGACTGGTCCGTGACCTGCCAGGTGATCGGCGACGTGGCTCCGCAGGGCCTGTGTGGGTCGGGACTGGTCGACGCCGTCGCCGAACTCGTGCGGGTCGGGCTCCTGGACTCGTCCGGGCGCTTCCTCACCGACGAGCAGACGGCGGAACGGCTCCCTGGCCTCACGGACCGGCTCGGAGAGATCAACGGCGAGCGTGTGTTCGCGCTCGCCTGGCACGAGGACGGGAAACGAGAGCTCGCCGACTCTGTCTACCTGAGCCAGCGCGACGTGCGCGAGCTGCAGTTCGCCAAGGCGGCGATCTCGACCGGCTGGACCCTGATGCTCGAAGAGCTCGGGGTGGATCAGTCCGACGTCCAGCAGGTTCTCCTTGCGGGATCCTTCGGGTCCTACCTGTCTCCGGCGAGCGCGGTCCGGATCGGGCTCGTCCCCAAGCTGCCCGTGTTGCGCATCGTCAGTGCGGGAAACGTCGCCGGCGAGGGTGCCAAGATGACGCTGCTGAGCATGCAGGAGCGCAAGGGTGCGTCGGCGCTGTTGGAGGAGGTGACGTATGTCGAGCTCTCCGACCGGCCCGACTTCAACGACCGTTTCGTCGACCAGCTTGCCTTCCCCAGCTGACGCTCCGCCGCAGCTGGCTCAGGTGCCCGGGCTCAGCGCCGAAGCAGGCCCCCTTGCCTCCGCTCGTACGGGAGACGTGGCCATCATCGCCTGCGGCGCGATTTCCCAACCCTGCAAGGAGATCGTCACCCGCCGTGGCTGGTCTGCCGACGTCTATCCACTGCCTCCCTTGCTGCACAACCGACCAGATCTCATCGCCGGCGAGGTGGAGCGGCTTGCGGTTGACCTGGCTCCGCGGTACGCCAGGTTGGCGATCGGGTATGCCGACTGCGGCACCTACGGCGCACTGGACGAGGTCTGTGAGCGGTTGTCGTTGACCCGGCTCGCCGGGTTGCACTGTTATGACGTGTACGCCGGACCCGAGCGCCTGACGCGCTTCTTCGACGAGCAGCCGGGCACCTACGTGCTCACCGACTTCCTGGCACGCTCCTTCGCACGGACGGTGCTCGCGGAGCTCGGCCTCGACCGCTACCCCGAGCTGCGCGACACCTACTTCGGCCACTACACGCGTGTCGTCTGGCTCGCCCAGGAACCCGACGCCGAGACGCGAGACCTCGCCGCCGAGGCTGCCGAGAGCATTGGTCTCCCCCTGACGACCGTGGAGGTCGGCACGGCGGGACTCGAGCGCGAGCTCGAACGACTCGTGCTCGACCGCTGAGCCGTCAGCGACCCAGCAGCTCCTGGCGCCAGGTCTCGGTCTCGGCCACCTGGTTGAAGGTGAAGAGGTGGAGCCCGGCCACGCGCATGTTCGGATCGCCGAGCGTGGGTGCCGCCTTGAGAAGGAACCGTTCTGGGCTGAAGCCACCGGGTGCGGCGATCCGCGCAAAGGCTGAGGCGTGGGACTTGAGGAACCGCACGGACTGCCCGACCCCGATCTTGCCGGCCATCGTGAGCAACTTCGTGCGTTCGACCGGTCCTGGCAAGCCGATGAGCACGGGGAGCTCGATGCCACGTTTACGCATCCGTCTCAGCCACCCCGCGATCGTGTCGGCGTCGAAGCAGAGGTTGCTCACGACGTACGTGGCATGCGCCCGCTTGTCCCACATCGACTGGATCGTGATGTCGTCCTCGATGGCCGGGTGACTCTCGGGGTACCCCGTGATGCCCACCTCGGCGAACGGGCGACCCATCGCTGTCAGGTGCTCGAGCAGGGCGACCGAGCCGGTGTACTCGCCGGCCGGCGGGTCGGCGTCGCCAGCGGGACAGAACACATTGGTCACGTCGAGTGCTCGCAGGCGGGTGACGATCTCCTCGAGCTCGGTCGGCCCGCTGATCATCCGCGCAGCCAGGTGCGGAACCACCTGGTAGCCGTGCCCGACCAGTCGCTCGGTCAGGTCCAGGGTGGCACCGATGCCCTTCGTGGGGCTCGCCGTCACCGTCAGGGTCACGTCCCGCGGCACGCTGCCGACCACGGCCTGTTCGATCTTCGCGGTGGGGAGCACTTCGTAGCGGGCCGATCTCAGCGCGCCCTGCACCACGGCCATCGGCAGCGCCTTGTTGCGCATCGATCAACTCATTTCTTCATACGCACCAATCTGGGCTCACTCTAGCCCTCGGCGCCCAGCCCACGACAGGGTTTCGGGCGCGCTGCACCGGTGGCTCGTCAGGATCGGGATGACCGCCGCGACTACCCGCGACTGGGGATGACGACGGCAAGCACGATCATGCCGCCGGCGCAGATGGCCATAGCCGTGAGATCGACGTACCTGCTGCGGATCCGCAGCATGCCGGCCCGGTCGTCCGGCAGCACCGCACGAGCCGCCAGCGCTACCGCGAAGCTCGCGCCCATGGTCACGACACCACCGCGCCACGCGCCCGCGCTCACCAGCACAAGCCCTGCCAGCACACTGCCGACGACGGCCAGATAGATGATGCCGCCGGTGGTCGAGGGCCGCTTCAGCCAGTTCAACGGAACGTCAAGACAGACCGGCCGAACGCTCGGCGGCTTCGACGACGTTGGTGAGCAGCATCGCTCGTGTCATGGGACCGACACCACCGGGCATCGGCGCCAGCCAACCCGCGACCTCCGCTGCGTCGGGGGCTACGTCCCCCACCAACCCGGCGTCGGTACGCGACGTGCCCACGTCGAGCAGCACCGCACCGGGCTTGACCATGTCCGCCGTCACGAGCCCGGCGACACCGGCAGCAGCGACGATCACGTCAGCACGACGCGTGTGGTCAGCAAGGTCGCCCGTGCCGGTGTGGCACAGGGTGACGGTGGCGTTCTCCGTTCGACGGGTCAGGAGGAGCCCGAGCGGCCGTCCCACGGTGATCCCGCGTCCGATCACGCAGACCTCGGCACCGGGGAGCTTGATGTCGTACGCCGTCAACAGCTCGACGATGCCGCGCGGCGTACAGGGCAAGGGCGCGTCCGCCATGAGAACGAGACGGCCGAGGTTCATCGGGTGCAGGCCGTCAGCGTCCTTGCCGGGGTCGACCAGCTCCAGGGCGCGCTGGGCGTCGAGGTGTCGCGGGAGCGGCAGCTGCACGATGAAGCCGGTGCAGGCCGGGTCGTCGTTGAGCCCGGCGATACGTTCCTCGAGGTACTCCTGGGTGATGTCGGCAGGATGGTGCTCGCGCAGCGACGCGATACCGACCTGTGCGCAGTCGCGGTGCTTGCCGGCGACGTACGACATGCTGCCGGGATCGTCCCCGATGAGCACCGTGCCCAGGCCGGGCGTGACGCCGTGCTCGGCCAGCCGCTCGACCCGTTTCTTCAGGTCGTCCCTGATGGCCCCCGCCGTCGCCTTGCCGTCCAGAATCCGCGCAGTCACGCGCCGATTGTGCCACGAGTGTCCCGAGGCGAGGACCAGGCCCGAAATTGGTTGGTGACCGGCCGGCTGAGGTGCAAGGGTCGTCGCTATGTCCCTCCGCCACCACGAGATCGCCGAGGCCGCCCATCGGATCCTCAATCCGTTCACGCACGACAAGCTGATGCTGCTCGGTGAGGTGGCTCGGGTCGGGCCGACGACCCGCATCCTCGACATCGCCTGCGGCAAGGGCGAACTGTTGTGCCAGTGGGCTTCGGTCTACGGCAGCTCAGGACACGGCGTCGACCTGAGCGAGGTCTTCCTGGCCGCCGCCCGCGATCGCGCCGACGAGCTCGCTGTGGCGGATCGCGTGACCTACACGCACAGCGCCGGAGCCGACTTCGTGACGCACGAGAGGTTCGACCTCGTGTCCTGCCTCGGCGCCATGTGGTTCGGCGGCGGCCTCGAAGCCAGCGCCGCGATGCTGAAGCAGTGGGCCGCCGACGACGCGGTCTTGCTGATCGGCGAGCCGTTCTGGAACGAAGAGCCTCCTGCCGAGGCACTCGCGGCGTACGACGGGTTCACCAGCCTGGCTGGGTTGGCTGACCGTCTCCAGGCGACCGGCCTGGAACTCGTCGAGATGGTGCTCGCCGATGGCGACTCCTGGGACCGGTACGCCGCGTCGAAGTGGTGGACGGTGCGTCACTGGCTGGCGGGCAACCCCGACGATGACGAGGCGCCGGCGATGCGCAACTTCCTGGCCACCGGGCGGTCGCAGCATCTGGAGTTCGTCCGCCGCTATCTGGGGTGGGGTGTCTTCGTGCTCGTTCCCGACGGCTCCCGGCGGGACGACTAGACCCCCGCGCGGAGGCTAGCCGCAACCCCGCCGGTGAGTTCACCGGGCTGGCGTGCACCTGTCGAGGTTCATCGGGCGGCCGAGGCGCATCCGGCCGTCGAGCCCCGTCGACAAGCTCAGACAAGCCGGTCGAGATTCGCAGAAACCCTTGTGCACAACGCGAAAACTCTCCTTGGAACTGTCTGACATGTCGGATAGGGTCGAACACATGTTCGACACCGACTCAGTGCACTCGACGAGCCGGCCACGCTGGCCGCCGCCGAGCACGCCCGTGCGGTGGTCGAGCACGGTGAGGTGCGGTTGTTGCAGACCGCCGCGCATTGGGCCGACCTGCACGGTGAGCTCGCCCGGGCCACGAGTCCGCTGCTGCCCGGCAGTGAGCAGCTGGTCCTGTTCGGTGGGGACGGGACACCTGCGGTGGCGGAGTTCGCACCGGCCGAGCTCGGTGTCGTCCTCGCGACCTCATCGTCGGCTGCGGAGCGGCTGGTGGGGACGCGCGATCCCGACGCTGCGGCTGCAGCGGACGCGGCGGCGCAGGGGTCGTTGGGTCAAGGACCAGCCCTCCGAGCCCGGCACCGGTGAGATCTTCATCCGGGCCGAAGCAGCCGACGCGATCTGGTTCGACGCCAGCGTCGACCGCACCGCTGACGGGCTCGGCCTGCTCGGTGATCCCCGAGGCAAGGACGCCCGCCGAGCCTCCGCGGTCGGGATCCTGGCCCGGCCCAGGCCGCCCTGGACCTGTTCGCTGAAGTGGCCGAGGCCACCAGCGGCCAGACCGAACCGGCCGACGATGCCCCGACGCACGCCGTTCGTTCAGGTCGGATCAAGCCGGTCGACACCCGGCCCGACGTGACGTTGTATGTCCACCTCAGCGACCAGGCCCTGGTCACCGGTCAAGGAGTAGCCAGGGTCGAGGGCATTGGACCGGTCACCGTGGACCGGGTCCGGTCCTGGCTCGGCCACGCCAACGTCGTGGTGAAACCTGTCATCGACCTCAACGACCAGGTGCCGGTCGATGCGTATGAGATCCCCGACCGGATCCGCGAAGCCGTCCACCTGGCCATCCCGGTCGACTGCTTCCCGCATGCCACCTCCACCCGCCGCAGCGGCGACATCGACCACACCATCGCCTTCGTCAAACCCGACGAGGGTGGGCCACCGGGCCAGACCGGACTCGGCAAGCTCGGCCCCATCACCCGCTTCCACCACCGGGTCAAGACCCACGGCGACTGGCACGTCGCCCAACCCTTCACCGGCGTCTTCGTCTGGCGCACCCCCCACGGCCGCTATCTCCTGGTCGACCACACCGGCACCCACCCCGCCATACCCGCACTCCCGGCTGCCTGATCACTCCCCGACCGAATCATCTAGCATGCACGTGTCATGCCTTTGTCCGAATGTCTGCTTGCGCGTCAGAACCTGCGCAACGTCGCGGCCACCCGCCTCGTCCAGTCATGACCAGCGACGGCGGGGAACCGGCCTTCGTCGACGCACACCGGATCAGCATTGCCGCCGCCCGGAACAACGTCTGGACCGCACTGCACCACTACGTGGACTCGTCACTCGTGCGAAACAAGAGCCAGCCACTGGTCTTGCTCCTGGGCACCAGGCCACCTGCGGGCTTCGAGCTGTCCCAAGAGATTCCAGAGGAGCAGCTCAGCCTGACCGGCGGGCATCGCTTCTCCCGCTACCGGTTGACCTTCGAGCTCGCCGACCTCGCGACCGGTGACACCATAGTGACCGCACGCACGTATGCCGACTTCCCCGGCCCACATGGCCGCGTCTACCGCGCAGTGGTCATCGGCTCCGGAGCCCATGTAGTGGCCGTGCGAGCGATGCTGCGCTCGATCCGTCGACTGAGCCTGAGCGGAGCCCGCCCGCGGGAGCACTTGTGAACCCCGTACCCGTGGCTCCCACCGCCGCTGCCTGTTTTACGGTGCGGCCATGTTGACGAACCGATCGGCACCATCCACGACAGTGACACCCGTGCTCGTGTATCCCGACGTGCGCGCGGCAGTGTCCTGGCTGGCGACGGCGTTCGGCTTCGAGGAGCGGACCCGGATCGGCGACGCACACCGCGCCCAGCTCCGGGTGGGTGCGGATGGCGCGCTGGTCGTCGCCGACGTCCACGGTGAGCAGGTCGCGCCGAACCACGGCCACGTGACCCACCTGACCAAGGTCCGGGTACCGGATGTCGATGCTGCGTTCGCGCGGGCACGCGATGCCGGTGCGCGGGTGCTCGGCGAGCCCGCCACCCAGCCCTTCGGCGAGCGCTTGTGCACCGTCGAGGACCTGGCCGGTCACAGGTGGGAGCTCACCCAGACCGTGCGCGACGTCGAACCGGAGGAGTGGGGCGGCGTCACCGTAGCGCCCTGGTAGGCGGAGCTCGGCCCGAGAGCCTCAGTGGGCGAAGTGGCGGGTCCCGGTGAAGTACATCGTCGCTCCGGCCGCCTCGGCCGCCTCGATGACCACGTCGTCGCGCATCGACCCGCCCGGCTGCACGACGGCGCGCACACCGGCCTCGAGCAGCACCTCGAGGCCGTCCGGGAACGGGAAGAAGGCGTCGGACGCGGCCATCGATCCGGCAGCGCGGTCGCCGGCTCGCGCCACCGCCAGTCGTGCCGAGTCGACGCGGTTGACCTGCCCCATTCCGACGCCGACGGTCGCGCCACCGGCGGCGAGCACGATCGCGTTGGACTTCACCGAACGGCAGGCCCGCCAGGTGAAAGCCAGCTCGGCCAGGCCGGCCTCGTCGAGCGGCGTGCCCGTCACGAGCCTCCAGGTAGCCGGATCGTCACCAGCGGACTGGAACCGGTCCGGCTCCTGCAGCAGGACTCCCCCGCTGATCTCGCGCGTCTCTGTGGCAACCGCGGGCGGCGGACCGGCCACCAACAGCCGGATGTTCTTCTTCTGCGTCAGCAGGTCGAGAGCGTCGCCGTCGTACGACGGCGCGACCACGACCTCGGTGAACACGTCCGCCACCTGCGCGGCCATCGCAGCAGTGACCGGCCGGTTCGTGGCGATGACTCCGCCGAACGCCGACACCGGATCACAGGCGTGCGCCTTCGCATGCGCCTCAGCCACGTCGGACCCGACCGCGATGCCGCACGGGTTGGCGTGTTTGATGATCGCGACGGCGGGAGCATCGAAGTCGTAGGCCGCGCGGTACGCCGCCTGGGCATCGACGTAGTTGTTGTAGCTCATCTCCTTGCCGTGCAGCTGCCGGGCCTGAGCCAGTCCGGGTTCGGCGGTCGGGTCGACGTAGAGCGCCGCCCGCTGGTGGGAGTTCTCGCCGTAGCGCAGCACGCCCGCCCGTTCGTAGGTCCGCCCCACGAACGTCGGCCAGACCTGCTCCTCGTCCGCCGTGAGCTCGCGGGCGAACCAGTCGGCCACCGCAACGTCGTACGCCGCCGTGTGCGCAAAGGCTGCAGCCGCCAGCTGTTGCCGTTGCGCCAGGGTGAAACCGCCGTCGCCCAGCGCCGCCAGCACCTCGTCGTACTGGTCGGGAGACGTCACGATCGCGACGCTCGGATGGTTCTTGGCCGCGGCACGGACCATCGACGGGCCACCGATGTCGATCTGTTCCACGCACTCGTCGGGAGAGGCGCCCGAACTGACGGTGTCAGCGAACGGGTAGAGGTTCGACACGACCAGATCGAAGGGCTCGATCTCGAGCTCGGCGAGCTGCTCACGATGTGAATCCAGCCGCAGGTCCGCCAGGATCCCGGCGTGCACCTTGGGATGCAGGGTCTTGACCCGTCCATCCAGACACTCGGGAAACCCCGTCAGCTCCTCGACCTTCGTCACGGCTGCGCCCGTGTCGGCGATCCTCGCGGCTGTCGAACCGGTCGACACGATCGCGACACCGGCGTCCGAGAGCGCCTGCGCAAGCTCATCGAGGCGTGCCTTGTCGTAGACGGAGACCAAGGCCCGTCGGATCGGTCGCCTCCCGTCGTCGCCGGAAGCGTGGGAGATGGTGTCCGCGGTCATGGGATCGTGACCTTCCTGCCGTCGATGGTGAAGCCTTCGCGTGCCATCCGGCCGATCTGGCCGACCAGCATGGCGCGCTCAGCGATCTTGATGCGTTCGGTCAACGTGTCCTCGTCGTCGTCGTCCTCGACCGGCACGGCGACCTGCGCCACGATCGCACCCGTATCGACTCCTTCGTCGACAACGAACAACGTCGCACCGGTGATCTTCACGCCGTAGCCGAGTGCATCCCGTGGCCCGTGGACACCAGGGAAGGACGGGAGCAACGCGTTGTGCGTGTTGACGAACCGTCCACCGAAGCGGGCGAGGAAGCCCGGACCGACCAGCTTGAGAAACCCGGCCGAGACCACCAGGTCGGGCCGGTGAGCATCGACCTGCTCAGTGAGCGCCTCGTCCCAGTCGGAGCGAGTGGCAAAGGAGGAGACCACGACCTCGAACGTCGGTACGCCGGCGTCCTCGGCCCGGCGGACCGCCATCGTCCCGGGCCGGTCAGCGCCTACAGCCACCACCTCCGCGCCGTACGCCGGATCGCTGCAGGCGTCGAGAAGCGCTTGCAGGTTGCTGCCCGTCCCGGAGACCAGGACGACAAGGCGGACGGACACCTACTGACGGCTCCTCGAGGGCGGCGTTGCAAGGACTGCTGGGCGTTGCTGACAGTTCAGCGACCGGTCAGGGACGCCGCGCTCACGATAGCGACCCCGTCGCTGACGCCGTCGGGTCGCCCGGGTGTTCGCCCTCCTGCGCGCCCTGCCACCATCGTGCGGCACCGGCCGCGACCGCCCCTCCCACCAGGAAGGCCAACCCGCAGACTGCGACGACCGGGAGCACGTCGGGCCCGACGTCCTGCATGCGCCCGGGCCCCACACTGCCGTGTGCGAGCCAGGTCAGCGCGCCGAAGCCGACGCCACCCAGCAACCCGCTGGCGGCACCACGCAGGGCCGCCTGGTCGAGGGCGAAGGCCGGATCGCGGCGAAGGGCCACCAGCCCGGCGACGCATCCCGCCACGACCGGAAGCAGCACCAGCACGACCTGCCACCAGGCGTGACCCGAGTTGGCCGGCAGCGCAGCCAGGACCGGGAAGTCCGGCATGGCTCCGAGCCGGACCTCTGCCGGTGCGACCGACGTGCCGGTACCGACCTGGAACCCCGGTCCGGCGATGAAAGCGCCTGCGCACAGCACGGCGTTCGGAACGGTCGCCATCCCGATCAGCGCCAACGCCAGTGAGCCGACGACGCCGGCCGCCAACCCCTCCTGCAGCGTGACGGCCTGGGAGAAGTGCACGACGAACGAACCGACGAAGAGAAGGGCGGACGCCGACACCATGACCGCGATACCGGCCACGCCCCCACGAAGCAGGGCGCGAACCGTCACCGGGAGCAGCGCCAGCACGGGCTCGACCGAGTTCGAGCCCCGTACCACGCCGAGACCTCCGGCCAACAGCCCGACGGCACTCAGCGCAACCAGGGTCCGCAGCAGTCCCGCGTGCGCGGTCGACGACTGGGCAACCCGACTGACCACGACGCCGACGCCCGCGTAGCCCGCGGCCACGAGCAGGGCGCCGCCGAGGACATCGCCACCGTGCCGCACCGCCGACGTGGCACCGCTCCAGCGACCGCCCCGGTAGACCAGAAAGGCGAAAAGGGCGAGAAAGCCCAGCGGTATCGCAGTGATCGACGTACCCGAGACCTCGATCCCCGTGCCGTTGCTGAGCAGCCAGCTGAACGCACCGACACGCACGGCAGCACCGAACGAGCCGGTGTCGCCGGCGAACCAGACACCGACCGCGATCGAGACGCTGAGCACGAGCCCGATCAGCGCCGCCGCGGCCCCAGCGACCAAGGCCGAGAGCACCATCGGCCGACGCGGCGGCTCGGCGGTCGCCTTGACCCGCAGGATGGGGCGCGACATCAGCTCGGTCATCCCGTTCATCGTCGCTGACCCGGGGCGCGCGACCCGTACGGACACGCCGAGCCGACGCGGTCCGCCAGCGCACGAATGGAAATCGGGGTCTCCCATCGTCTACCGTCGAGGGGGTGCGCCTGCTCGGCCGCCCGTTCCTGGCGGCCAGTTGCGCCTTCCCTGCCCGATACCGGCCCGCGTCCGACGCGCGACCGCACCCGAGGAGCCAGTCATGTCGCGAGCAGACGCGTTCAGCGCGTTCTACCGCGAGTCGCGGTCGCGGCTGCTCCTCCAGGTGTACGCGTACTGCGGCGACCCCGAGGTTGCGCAACGTGCCCTCGCTGACGCCTACGTCTCGGCCGGGCACCACTGGCGCAAGATCGCGAACCGACAGGACAAGGACGGTTGGCTGCGCGAGGTCGCGTTCCGCGCCTCCCGTCGCAGCCTCAACCGAGCGCGTACGCCGTGGTATGTCCGCGCCCTCCACACCGCCGACGAGCATCGTTCGCTGCTGGCCGCCCTGCAGTCGCTGCCCTCCAACGACCGGCGCTTGCTCGTGCTGCACCATCTAGCCCGGCTCGACCTCGCCGCGGCCGCACGGGAGGCGGGTGTCACCGACGATGCCGCGCGCCACTCGTTGGCCACCTCGACACTCGTCCTTGCCGACCACGGTCTCGAGGTCACAGATGAGGCCATCGGGGCTGCCCTTCGCGACCTGCGCCGCGACCTTGCCGACGAGCCGGTGGAGCGTGCATCGCGGCTACGACGTGAGGGCAACCGCCGACGTCGCTCGCACATGGGCCTGGTCGCCCTCTGCTCGTTGGCGCTCGTCATCGGTGCCGGTGCGCTGACCGCGGCTCAGCCGGAGAACGTCGCCGCGCGGGGGCCAGGTCTCACCGGCCCGTCCAGCTCCGGACCGGCAGCTCTTCCCGCCCCGGCGGACCAGATCGACGCAGCCGTGCTCGCGCCCCTCTCGACCGTGCAGCAGATGAAGTTCTCGAACCCGTGGAAGGTGCGCGAAACCTCGACCGACTTCGGGACCGCGGCCTCCTACGACGAATGCCTCCCGACCGTTCCGGTCGACAAGAAGGCGGCGCACTTCTACGTGCGGACGTTCACCTCCGGGGCCGGCGCGCAGCCGGCGGTCGCCACCGAGGCGCTGGAGGTATCGACCTCCATCCAGGCCGCCGACAGCACCTACGAGCGCCTGGTCAACTCCTTCTCGGCCTGTCGTGCCGACAACCACGAGATCAGTGGCTTCAGCATGGTGCAGGGAGTCGGCGACGCGTCGGCGCTCATCACCTTGAAGTACGTCGACAAGAGGGGCGTGCACACCCAGCTCATCTCGATCAGCCAGTCCGGGGTGGCGACGACCGTCTGGGTGGTCGACACTCCCAACGCCCGCCCGGCCTCGCCCCACGAGCTGGTCAGGCTCGCTGCGTCGTCGGTGCAGTCGTTGTGCTCGATGAGTATGGGCAGCTGCTCACGACGACCGTTCACGATCGTGCCTCAGGTGCCCCCGCGCATCGACCGGGCGAAGGGCTTCCTCACCGCGATCGACCTTCCCGTCTTCGAGGGCCTGACTGCGCCGTGGATGGCAACGTCGCCCAGCACGGTCCGCGCCAACCCGGCCGCGACCCAGTGTGACCGCGCCGACTTCAGCGGAGCGAAGGCGACGAAGATCGCGGCGCGCAACTTCGTCGTACCCAGCTCGCAGACGCTGGCCACGATCTTCGGCATGACCGAGACCCGTGGGTTGTTCAGAAGCGTCGGCGCGGCGAACGCGTTCATCGCCAAGGTGAGCAAGAACGTCCGCACGTGCCACGACCGCCAGCTGTCACTGGACGTGACCGCTTCGAGGACCGTTCACCTGGCCCCAGGAGTCGGGAAGGTCTGGACGATCACGCTGGCCGCGTCGAAGAAGCGAGATCTCACGTTCCGCATGGGCCTGTTCCGGGTGGGCACGACCGTCGCGCAGGTGACGTTCACGCCCACGGATCGCTTCGATCTCGACCCCAGAGACTTCGACGCCCTGGTTCGACGCGCGGCGCTGCGGGTCACCCAGAGCTGAGCCGCGAGACGGCAAAGCGGAGCGCGGGTGCCGTCAGAAGTCCATGGCCGACATCACCGGCATCGGGTCGTTCCCTGGGACGGTGAGAGCAGGGATGGCGTCCGGTGCCACCAGGAGGAGCAGACCGAGCGCGAGGAGCGCGAGCGCTGTACCGTACGTCGCCGTCCGGCGCCATGGAAGGATCTTCTCGACGGCGATGAAGCCGGCGACGACTGCCATCCACGTCGCGCTCATGACGCCCAGCGCAAACAGCGACGCCATGAGGGCCCAGCAGCAACCGACACACCACGCACCGTTCTTGCCCCCCATCCGAAGCGCGCCCGACCACCCGCCTCGCCAGGACCCCAGCAGGGCACCGAGCGGACTGCGGCACTTCCCCAGACAGACGTCCTTGAGCGGCGTCAACTCGTAGGCGGCCGCCACGATCAGGGTCGCTCCTGCCAGGGGCCGCCCGGCGCGCTCCCACGCAAGGTCGCCACCCAGCGCACGGTGTCCGGCAACCGCCGCCAGGAAGGCAGCGACCCCGGCGCCGGCCCAGGTCGCCAGGTAGCCACTGGCGAACGCCAGTGGCAGCAGCCGGGACTTCCCGCTCATCCGCGCGTACAGCGCGACCGTCGGCGCGACCGACGGAAACATCATCGCCGCCATCATCACGACCCAGACGGTGATGAACCAGCCGAACGTGCCGAGACCGGTCCACGGTCCGTCGTCCATGCCTCGCATCTCACCGACCGTCCACCACCAGCCGAAACCGGCGAGCGTGAACAGGACGACGACCAAGCCCCACTGACTGCGAGCGGCAGCGAAGGCGGGACGAAGGCTTGCGTCGGCGGCTGCATCCGCCGAGCCGATGCGGGTCATCCCCTCAGGCGGCCCAGGAGAAGTCCGACTTCGACAACCCTGTCTTGCCCTCGTACTCGATGCCGAAGGCACTGATCCGTGAACGCTTCGCTTCGGCCATCGTCAGATCCGACCCAGCCGGATGGAACATCCCCGAGAACCTCACGGGCTCACCCGTCTCGATCCCGAACGGAACGATGTCCTCGATCTCGAAGTCGATGACATCACCGACGCGGACACTGTGCCGCAGCCCGTCATCCACGACCTCGATCGACGCACGCTCGACGCCCAGCATCTCGCCGATCAGCGGAACGAGTCCCGCCATCGGCCCACCCAGTTGGCCGCTGAACACCTGCACGAGCTGGTCGAACTGGGTCTCGGAGGCGACGTCGTCGACGAACACCCCGACGCGCCAGTTGCCATCCGTCATCACCTTCGGGGTGTCAGCTATGAGCACCACCTTGCGCCCGGCGACATCTGTACCGTCGATGGCCCCCTCATGAATGTAGAACACGAGAGTCACGCGACAGAAGTCGTAGGTGGCGCCGTGATCGAAGGACAGGTTGCAGGGGCACATGAGCTCACACGAGCAGGTTTCGACGTAGCTTCCGGCCAAGTTCCACGACATCGCAGTCCCCTTTGCTCTACGACCCGAGTGTGCCTCCGTCCCGAGGAAGCGTCAACGGTCTCGATGGAGGCAAGATCGTGAAGCGGCGTGCGTCGGCGGCGCCCGGCAAAACTAGCCCTGCAGCAGGTCACGCATGAGCCCGGCCGTCTCGGACGGCGTCTTGCCCACCTTGACCCCGGCGGCCTCGAGCGCTTGCTTCTTGGCCTCAGCCGTACCCGACGATCCCGACACGATCGCGCCGGCGTGACCCATCGTCTTGCCCTCGGGCGCCGTGAACCCGGCGACATACCCGACGACCGGCTTCGTCACGTGGTCCTTGATGTACGCCGCCGCGCGTTCCTCGGCGTCGCCGCCGATCTCGCCGATCATGACGATCGCGTCGGTCTCCGGGTCGTTCTCGAAGGCCTGCAACGCATCGATGTGCGTGGTCCCGATGATCGGGTCACCGCCGATGCCGACCGCCGAGGAGAAACCGAAGTCGCGCAGCTCGTACATCATCTGGTAGGTCAGGGTGCCCGACTTCGACACGAGTCCGACCCGGCCGGGCTTGGTGATGTCGGCGGGGATGATGCCGGCGTTGGACTTGCCAGGACTGATCAGCCCCGGACAGTTCGGTCCGATGATGCGCGAGGTTCCCTTGGACTGCGCGTAGGCGAAGAACTCCGCGGTGTCCTTCACCGGCACCCCTTCGGTGATCACCACGATCAGCGGGATACCGGCATCGACAGACTCTACGACGGCGCCCTTGGTGAACTTCGGCGGAACGAACACGACGCTGACGTCTGCACCGGTGACCTCGACGGCTTCGGCGACGGAGCCGAAGACCGGGACGCTGGTGCCGGAGAAGTCGACGCTCTGACCACCCTTACCAGGTGTCACGCCACCCACGATGTTGGTGCCTGCGGTCAGCATGCGTTGAGTGTGCTTCGATCCTTCGGACCCGGTCATGCCCTGCACGATGACGCGGCTGTTCTCGGTCAAGAAGATGGCCATGGTCGCTCTACCTCGCTGCCAGTTCGGCGGCGCGGTCGGCCGCGCCGTCCATCGTGTCGGCCATCGTCACCAGCGGATGAGCAGCGTCGGACAGGATGCGCCGTCCCTCGTCGACGTTGTTCCCGTCCAGCCGAACGACGAGCGGCTTGTTGGCCTCGTCCCCGAGCAGTCCCAGCGCATTGACGATGCCGTTGGCCACCTCGTCGCACGACGTGATGCCGCCGAACACGTTCACGAACACGCTCTTCACCTGCGGGTCGCCCAGGATGATGTGGAGTCCGTCGGCCATCACCTGCGCCGACGCGCCACCACCGATGTCGAGGAAGTTGGCCGGCTTGACACCTCCGTGGCGCTCCCCGGCGTACGCGACCACGTCGAGGGTCGACATCACGAGACCGGCGCCGTTGCCGATGATGCCGACCTCTCCGTCGAGCTTGACGTAGTTCAGCCCCTTCTCCTTGGCCTGCGCCTCGAGCGGGTCCGCCGCGGCCTTGTCCTCGAACGTGGAGTGGTCCGGGTGACGGAAGTCTGCGTTGTCGTCCAGGGTCACCTTGCCGTCGAGTGCGTCGAGGTGACCGTCGCCGAGGCGCACCAGCGGGTTCACCTCGACCAGGGACGCGTCCTCTTCGACGAAGACCGTCCAGAGCTTCTTGATGACCTCGGCGGCCTCGTCCGCGAGATCCGCTGCGAACCCGGTGGCCTCGACGATCTCGTGCGCCTTGGCGTCGTCGACGCCCACCAGCGGGTCTATGCCAACACGTGCGATGGCGTCGGGGTTCTCGTGGGCCGTGACCTCGATCTCGACTCCCCCCTCGGTGCTGGCGATGCACAAGTACTGCCGGGCGGCGCGGTCGACCAGGAAGGAGAAGTAGTACTCCTCGGCGATGTCGGCGGTGGGCGCCACCAGCACACGGCGCACGGTGTGACCCTTGATGTCCATGCCGAGGATCTCGTTCGCCTTGGCGACGGCGTCCTCGGGCGTCTCCGCGAGCTTGACTCCGCCGGCCTTGCCGCGACCGCCGACCTTGACCTGGGCCTTGACAACCACGCGGCCACCGAGCTTCTCGGCGGCAGCCCGGGCGTCCTCGGCGTTCTCGACCACGGTGCCCATGGACACGGGGACGCCATGCTTGGCGAAGAGCTCCTTGGCTTGGTACTCCATCAGATCCACGATCGTGTGCCGTCCTTTGATGCCTGTCGGCGTGGGAAGGAAATCCTTTGCACCCTAGCCATCCCGGTCTGGTTTGGCAGAATCGGGGTCCGCATCCCCTTTCCCGAGGAGCCTTCGCTGTGCCCGACCCCGCCGACCGGGCCATGACCCGCCGCACGGTCGGGTCGAACGGGCTGCGCCTCGCCGTGTGGGAGGGTCCGCGAACCGGGCCGACGCTGGTGTTCGTCCATGGTTTCCCCGACACCCACGTCGTGTGGAACCGCGTCGTCGCCCACCTCATCGATGACTTCCACTGCGTCGTGTACGACGTCCGCGGGGCCGGCGAATCCGGCGTTCCGTCCGGCCGGCAGGGCTACCGGCTCGAGCACCTGCGCGCCGACCTGACCGCCGTGATCGAGGCTGTCTCGCCCGACGAGCCGGTCCATCTGGTCGGTCACGACTGGGGGTCCATCCAGGCGTGGGACGCCGTCGTCCGCGCCAGGTCCGACGGCCGACTGACCGGGCGGATCTCGACCTACACCACGATCAGCGGTCCCTGCCTGGACCACGTCAGTGCCCTCGCAGGGGCGGCCCTGCGCGGTGGGTGGGACCGCAAGCGCGAAGCGCTCGGCCAGGCGCTTCACTCGTGGTACATCCTGGCCTTTCAGGTCCCGGTGCTCCCCGAAGCAGTACTCCGCACGGTGAACCACCGGCTGGTCGCCAACCGGAAGCCAGCTCAGCACCACTTCGCGGACTCGCTGCCCGACGACGCGGCACGGGGCGTCAACCTGTACCGCGCCAACATCGGGGGCCACCGACCCCGGGTCCCTGGCGGTGCGTACACCGACCTCCCGGTCCAGCTGATCGTGCCGACTCGCGACAAGTACGTGACGCCCGCGTTCTACCGGGACCTCCCGAGATTCGTCAGTGATCTCACCCGCGTCGAGATCGACGCCGGCCACTGGGCTCCCCACACGCGCGCGGCCGACGTGGCGCGACTGGTCGGCTCGTTCGTCACCTCGCACGCGGACACGGACTAACTCAGCCACGCCTTCGTCGTTGGACCCAGGTCCACCCGCGAGCTCACGGAGGAACCGTGCACGCACCTCAGTCACGCCCTGCCCCAGTGTTGACCGCCGTCGCCACCTGTCTGCTGGTCGTCCTGGCGACGCTGTCCGACCCATCAGCTTCACCAGCAGCCGCGAGCACTCCCGACGGACAGCACGGCGTGCGTCCGGACCTCGCCGCGTCCGCTGGCCGGCCCCCGGCATACACCAAGCGGGCGGTCACGATCCCGGTCAAGGTCGGCCCGAAGCGCGACATCGCCTGCTCGATCGTGGCCGACCTGTACCGTCCGAAAGGCACGGACCGGCAGCATCATGCCCCGGCGATCCTCACGACCAACGGCTTCGGCGGCGCCAAGGACGACTCCAACCAGCAAGGCATCGGGCGCGGGTTCGCCCGCGAGGGATACGTCGTGCTCAGCTACTCGGGCTTGGGGTTCGGGGGCTCGGACTGCAAGATCTACCTCGACAATCCGGCGTATGACGGGAAGGCAGGCAAGCAGCTCGTCACAGTTCTGGCGGGTCGCAAGCCGGCGTTCGACGCCACGACCGGCAAACCCTTCCACGTCGGATTCGTGTCCCAGGAGCGGCCGGGCGACCCGCGCGTCGGCATGATCGGCGGCTCGTACGGCGGAGAGATCCAGTACGCCGTCGCCATGCAGGACCCGAGGGTCGACGCGCTGATCCCGATCATCACCTGGAACGACCTCAGCTACTCGCTGGCTCCGAACAACACCTCGCTGCGGCGTGGAGTCACCTACCGCACGCCCGGCGTCTACAAGAAGGAGTGGACCAACTTCTTCTTCGGCGTCGGCATCGCAGACGGTGCTGCGGGGGCGAGCGTCGACCCGGCCCGCAACACCGGCTGCCCCAACTTCGACCAGCGAGCATGTGTCGCCAAGGCCCAGCTCGACGCACAGGGCTACCCCGACGCACAGACGCGTTCGTTCGCCCGGCACGCCTCGGTGGCGTCCTACCTGTCCCGGATCCGGGTGCCGACCCTGATCGTCCAGGGCCAGAACGACACGCTGTTCGACCTGCAGGAGGCGGTCGCCACCTACCGCTCTCTCCGCGCACGCGGCACGCCGACGCGGATGATCTGGCAGTCATGGGGTCACTCCGGCGGGACGCCTGCCCCCGGCGAGATCGACCTCGACGCCGCGTCCATCCGGTACAGCCTGCTCGGCCGCCGATTCCTGCACTGGATGGACCACTACGTCAGAGGGGTCCGGAAGGCTCCGGTCGGACCGAGGTTCTGCTACTTCCGCGACTGGGTGCACTACGACACGACCCCCGGTCGAGCTGGGCGCGCAGTGGCGAAGGCGTACGCCTGCAGATCGCGTTACACCGGCGCCGACCGCGACCAGACGCTCTACTTCTCCGGCGACTCACAGCTGCGGTCCCTGTTGTCGCAGGTCACGTCCGGCAGTGCCTCGTACGCGAACAGCCCAGGCGCTGCCACGAGCTACAGCGAGACCTCGGCCCTCGAGGGGGGCACCGTCAACAACCCACCAAGCGACGGACCGGGCACCTACGCGGCGTTCACCACGCGCCCGCTGGCCAGGGATGCTCACGTGGTCGGCATGCCCACCCTCCGACTGCACCTGCGCGCACCCGCCGCCCAACCCGGGCAAGGCACCGATCCCGGTGCGCACCTGGTGCTGTTCGCGAAGATCTACGACGTCGGCCCCGACGGCACGCAGGCGCTGCAGCACCGACTCATCTCACCGGTGCGCGTCACCGACGTGACCGAGCCGGTGCGGATCGAGCTCCCAGGCGTCGTCCAGCGCATCAGGGCTGGTCATCGCATCCGTGTGGTCATCGCCGCCAGCGACCAGGCGTACTCCGGAAACACTGCGGCGCAGCCGGTCACCATCACCACGTCGCTGAACCGCCCGAGCTTGTTGCGGCTCCCGGTGACAGGCAAGCAGCTGCGCTGGAGGTGAGCAGAAGTCCTTGCGGCAGGTGTCAGTCTGTTGTCTGCTGCGCGGACATGGTGGACTTGACCCAGTCGACGACGTCTTGCGTCTTGGCTCCCGGGGTGAAGATCTTCGCCACTCCGGCCTCCTCGAGCAGCGGGATGTCGCCCTCAGGGATGATGCCGCCTCCGAAAACGAGGATGTCGTCGGCCGCACGCTCACGCAGCAGCTCGATCACCTTCTGGAACAGCGTCATGTGGGCACCGGACAGCACGGACAGCCCGATGATGTCGGCGTCCTCCTGCAGCGCGGTCTCGACGATCTGCTGCGGCGACTGGTGGAGGCCGGTGTAGATGACCTCCATGCCGGCGTCGCGCAGCGCTCGCGCGATCACCTTGGCGCCGCGGTCGTGCCCGTCAAGGCCGGGCTTGGCCACCACGATCCGGATCGGGCCCGCCACCGGCTCCGTCGACTGCTCACTCACGTGCCCACCGCCTCGTCATGGCCCCGAAGAGCCTGAAGTGCAACGCTTGCAGGGTAACGAATCCGACGCGTTACGACATCGGGCGGGTCGGTCGCCTGCCGACCGCATCGTTCGTCGCTACCCTGACTACCCACGGGTACGCATGGCCTCGGCCGTGTGCGGGGGTCGCGACAGGAGTGTGAGCAGGCAGTGCTGAGGCCGACCGTCCGGGCCGTGCGCGCCGTGTCTGCGCTTGCCGTCGAAGTGGGTTGGGTGACCGCCCACGCGGCGATCTATCCGCTGGGCTTGCTCCGCGACCGAGGCGACGATCCCGACCCCGCCCGCTTCCGGTTCGGCGACCTCCCCCTCGCACAGCGCGGACTTCTCGGTGCCGACGTGCTGGCCGCGAGCACCCCGATCGTGCTGATCCACGGCATCGTCGACAACCGCACGATCTTCGCGATGCTGCGCCGCGGTCTGCGCCGGCGAGGTTTCACCTGCATCCGCACCTTCTCCTACGGGCCGCACACCAACGATCTCCGCGCCACCGCCGCCAGGTTCGGGGAGTATGTCGAGGCGCTGGCGGCCGAGACCGGTAGCGACCGCGTCCACGTCATCGGGCATTCCCTGGGCGGACTCATCGCGCGCTACTACGTGCAGCGGCTGGGCGGGGACGAGATCGTGTCGACCCTGGTGACCCTCGGGAGCCCGCATCACGGCACGCTCGCCGCCCGGCTCCTTCCCCACCGTCTCGTTCGTCAGCTTCGGCCGGGCAGCGACGTGCTGGATGAGCTGGCCGAGCCGGCCGACTGCTCGACCCGGTTCCTGGTGTTCTACAGCGACGTCGATCAGCTGATCGTGCCGGCCCGCAACGCCGCGCTGGACCACCCGGACCTGGAGGTGCGCAACGTGCTGGTTCCGGGAGTGGGTCACCTCTCGCTTCCGATCAACGGACGCATCGTGCACGAGACCTGCACGGCGTTGGCCGGATCGGCCGGGTCCACCCGGTCATCTGGATCGCCCACCCGGAGCGAGGATGCGACGGCGCCGTCGGCCGTCGCCGACCTCCACGGCCGGACACCCGCCTGACCCATGCGTCGAACGAAAGATGACTCTGTGTCACGACAGCCGAACGCAAGGTGTCGTGTCGTACCCCTTTTGTCAGCATTCACACTGTCAGCATGGGGGTTGGGTTTCGCAACCTGTTGCCGTTCCGTTACCCTCGAAACTTCGTGCCCCTCGTCCCGCCGAAAGGACCCGTGAGCGTGTCGTCGCACCGTGCAACCAAGCACCGCGTCAACAGGCCTTCGGCGACCCCTCGGCGCACCGCCTCAGGGGCACATTCCTCCCCTTCCGCCTCATTGATCAACCACGCCGAGAGCGGTCGACGCAAAGCCAGCTCCACTCCTCGCCGTACCGTCGGGATCTCGCTGTCGACCATGATCGGCGGGGGTGCTCTGCTGGCGGCCGCGGTCGGCGCTGCCACCGCCGGCCAGGCGATCACGACCACACCCACCCCGACCGCCAGCCATCACGGTAGCTACGTGGCCAACCTCTCGTCCGCGTCGCTCGCGGGTCGGGACGCTACCCAGATCAGCCGCAGCGGCGCCCGGCCGAGCGTCGCGTCCGGACAGCCGTCGCCCCAGAGCCAGGCCGAGATCCAGGCCCGCGCGCGCAACCAGGTGCTGAAGTCGGCCGCGAACGATGCACAGAACTACGCCCAGGAGCTCTCCAGCGACCAGTGGGTCCTGCCGACCAGCGGGTTCCACATCAGCGTCTGGTTCGGGGAGAGTGGGGGCTACTGGTCGTCCGGCTACCACACCGGTATCGATTTCGCGACGGACTACGGGACCCCGGCTGTCGCAGTCGGCAACGCGACCGTCGCCCAGGCCGGCTGGGACGGCTCCTACGGCAACCAGATCCGTCTGCAGTTCGAGAACGGCGACCAGGTCTGGTACAACCACCTGTCAGCGATCGAGGTGACCGAGGGGCAGAGCATCCTCAAGGGCCAGGAGATCGGGCGTGTCGGTGACACCGGGAACGCCTACGGCTACCACCTCCACTTCGAGTACCGGCTCGCTGTCGATCTCGAGACCGCGGTCGACCCGGCTCCGTTCTTCGCCGAGCACGGCCTTCCGCTGACCTGATCCGACATCGCGGCGCCGGCAGGCGGCTTCACCTCCTGTCGACCGGCAGTGATGTCCGCACCGCCCCGTAACATGTGAGGGACATGTCTGCGCTGTTCCCGCTGACCCCCCTGGTTCAGCCCTCCTCCGCCGCGACCGCGGATGACGACGCCCCCGACGACACTCCCGCTCGACGACGACGTCCGTCCGCCGACGAGCTTCTCGAGGGACTCAACCCGAGCCAGCGACAGGCGGTCACCCACGAGGGATCGGCTCTGCTGGTCGTGGCCGGCGCCGGCTCCGGCAAGACACGCGTGCTCACCCGCCGCATCGCCTGGCTCCTCTCCCAGCGCAAGGCCCACCCCGGGTCGATCCTGGCCATCACGTTCACCAACAAGGCAGCCGCCGAGATGCGAGCCCGGGTGGAGGAGCTCGTGGGCGGTCGCGCCAAGATCATGTGGGTCTCGACCTTCCACTCCTCGTGTGTACGGATCCTGCGCCGCGAGGTCAGCCGGCTCGGGTACGGCTCGAACTTCTCGATCTACGACGACGCCGACGCCCGTCGCTTGATGGGTCTCGTCTGCCGTGATCTCGATCTCGACCCGAAGCGGTATGCCCCGAGGGCCGTGCTCAACTGGGTCAGCAACTGCAAGAACGAGCTGCTCGACCCCGCAGCCGCCACCGCCAAGGCCGCCAACCACCTCGAGCGCACCTTCGCCGAGTGCTACACGACGTACCAGGCGCGACTGCGCGCGGCGAACGCTCTCGACTTCGACGACCTGATCATGACGACCGTGCACCTGTTCCAGGCCTTTCCCGAGGTGCGCGAGACCTATCGCCGCCGGTTCCGCCACGTGCTCGTCGACGAGTACCAGGACACCAACCACGCGCAATACGTCCTGGTCCGCGAGCTCTGCGGGGCCGGTGCCACCCGTCGTACGGCAGACGGCGACCTCGTCGGTGCCAGCTCCGGAGGGATGACCGGACCCGACCCTGACCAGCCCGCCACCGAGCCCGCCGAGCTCATGGTCGTCGGCGACGCCGACCAGTCGATCTACGCGTTCCGAGGCGCCAACATCCGCAACATCCTGGCGTTCGAAGAAGACTTCCCCGCCGCCAGCACCATCCTGCTCGAGCAGAACTACCGCTCCACCCAGACCATCCTCAACGCCGCCAACGCCGTCATCTCGCGCAACCAGGGTCGCAAGTCCAAGAACCTGTGGTCCGACGCCGGCGACGGTGAGCCCATCGTCGGCTACGTCGCCGACAACGAGCACGACGAAGCCCAGTTCGTCGCCGAGGAGATCGACCGACTCAGCGACGAGAAGCTCGCGACCCCTGGCGGTATGGCTGTCTTCTACCGCACGAATGCTCAGAGCAGGGTCTTCGAGGAGGTCTTCATCCGGGTCGGCCTGCCCTACAAGGTCGTCGGGGGGGTGCGGTTCTACGAACGGCGCGAGGTCCGCGACGCGCTCGCTTACCTTCGGCTGCTCGTCAACCCCGACGACACGGTGTCGCTGCGCCGCATCCTCAACGTGCCCAAACGCGGGATCGGCGACCGCGCCGAGGCCTGCGTCGAGGTGCTGTCCCAACGGACCGGAGCGTCGTACTGGGAAGCCTTGCGCAACGCTGTGGATGCGCCCGGGATCGCGACTCGGTCACTCCACAACGTCGAGGCGTTCGTCGCGATGATCGAGCAGCTGCAGTCGCTCGTCGAGAGTGGCGCGCGCCCCGACGTCGTGCTCGAGGAGGTGCTGACGAAGTCCGGCTACCTGGCCGAGCTCGAGCATTCCGACGACCCGCAGGACGAGACCCGGGTCGAGAACCTCGGCGAGCTGGTGGCGGTTGCCCGTGAGTTCGCCGACGAGCTCGAAGACGCCTCGCTCGGCGACTTCCTCGAACGTGTCGCGCTGGTCGCCGACTCCGACCAGATTCCCGACGAGGACGAGTCCGGCGGGGTCGTCACGCTCATGACGCTGCACACCGCCAAGGGGTTGGAGTTCCCGGTGGTGTTCCTGACCGGGCTCGAGGACGGCATCTTCCCGCACTCGCGTTCGCTCGGCGACCAACCCGAGCTCGAGGAGGAGCGACGCCTGGCCTACGTCGGACTCACCCGAGCACAGCAGCGGTTGTACGTCTCCCGGGCCGTCGTGCGATCGGCCTGGGGAGCGCCTCAGCACAATCCGCCATCGCGGTTCCTCGAGGAGCTGCCGGCGACCCTGATCGACTGGAAGCGCACCGAGTCCGCACAGACCGCCTGGGGCAGCTCGTCGGCCTCGACCCGATTTGTCGACTCCGGTGGCTACATCCCAGCCTCCACGACCATCACTCGGCGCCGCGTCACGACACCACCCCCCAAGCCGACCAAGGGCACGAGACCGGTTCCGTCACTCGAGCCCGGCGACCGCGTCGTCCACGACACGTTCGGGATGGGGTCGGTCGTCACCGTTGAGGGGGTCGGCGACAAGGCGGTGGCCTCGATCGACTTCGGCTCGACCGGGGTCAAACGGTTGCTGCTGCGCTACTCGCCGGTCGAGAAGCTCTGAGCCGAGCGACTACCAGAAGACGGCGACGCCGACGTTGCCGACCGTCAGCAGCAGGATGCCCATGAAGAGGCCACGCGGCACCGCGTCCTTGCGCCGGTTGACCCAGCACAGCACCGTGATCACCAGCGCAACCGCCAGCTTGACTCCGACCTTGGTGTGGTCGAGGGGGTCGTTCTGTCCTTCGATGACGCCGACCAGCAGCAGCCCGGTCACGACCTGGGTGAGCGCACCGTGCAGCATCGCGGAGTTGACCACCTGGGTCTCGTCGCGTAGCTGCACCAGCGCCCCACCCAACAGGCTGGCCATACCCAGCAGGTGGATGAACAGCAAGGCGTGCCGCACGAAATCCACTCAACTGCCTTCCCTCGAAGCCACCAGGTCGTCGTACTCGCGGTGCTACTGAAGGAACCGTTGCACGAACGGGCAGTGAGGGCGCCACGACATGCCGGACCGGACGTGCACGAACTCAGCCCCGCGGACCGTCAGAGCAGTCTCCGCTCGTTGGCCCATCGGGTCAGCTCGTGCCTCGAGGACAGCTGAAGCTTGCGCAGGACGCTCGAGACGTGGGTCTCCACGGTCTTGATCGAGATGAACAGCGTCGACGCGACTTCCTTGTAGGCGTAGCCACGGGCGATCAGCCGCATCACCTCACGTTCGCGCTCGGTCAGCCGATCGAGGTCCTCGTCGATGTCGGCGACATCGATCTGACCGGCGAAGGCGTCGAGCACGAAGCCCGCCAGCCGTGGCGAGAACACCGCGTCCCCGTCGCTGACCCGGCGGATCGCAGCCACCAGCTCGGGTCCGGTGATGTTCTTCGTGACGTAGCCACGGGCGCCCCCGCGGATCACGGCGATCACGTCCTCGGCAGCGTCGGACACGCTGAGGGCGAGGAACCGCACCTCGGGATGCCGGGTCGTTGTACGCCGGAGCACCTCGGTGCCACCGCCGCCAGGGAGGTGGACGTCGAGCAGCACGACGTCGGGCACCTCCGCATCGATGACAGCGACGGCTTCGTCGACGTCGGCGGCCTCGGCCACGACGTCGACCGCGGGACCCAGTTCGGCCTTCACTCCGGTCCTGAACATCACATGATCGTCGACGAGGACGACCCGGAGGGACTTCCCGCTCTTCGGGGTCTGCACGTCAGCCTCCCTGGCTGGTCGGGGACATCGTCAGGGGCATCACGAGATGGATCTCGGTCCCGGATGTCGTGTTGCTGCGCACGTCGGCCTCGCCGCCGTGGCGGGTGACGCGGTCGATGATCGACCGCCGGACCCCGTGCCGGTCGTCGGGAACGGTGTTGACGTCGAAGCCACGACCGCGGTCGCGGACGAAGACCTCGAGCTGACGATCGGTGACCTCTGCGAAGACGTCGATCCGCAGCGCACCGGAGTGCCGGGACGCGTTGACCATCGCCTCGCGTGCGGCCGCGACGAGCGCAGCGGTTCGTGCATCGACCGGGCAGTCCCCGACCGCGACCAGCTCGATCGGGACCTGGTGGGCGACCTCGACCTCACCAATGGCCTGCTGGAGCGCGGCTTTGACGGTGGCGTCGGCCCCGACAGGCGGGTCGAACAACCAGCTGCGCAGCTCGCGTTCCTGGGTGCGCGCCAGCTGGGACACGACGGCCGGATCATCCGACTGTCGTTGGATCAACGCAAGTGTCTGCAACACCGAGTCGTGCAGATGTGCGGCGACGTCGGCGCGTTCCTGGCTCCGAATGCGCTCGGTGCGCTCACGGCGCAGCTCGCGGTTGAGCCGCAGCGCCCACGGCCCGAGGACAAGCCCCAGACCCAGCACGGCGAGGGCGATCGCACCCACGATCTCGCCGAAGCCCGCCGAACCCGACAGACCTGCCTGGAAGACACCGAAGCCGAGCGCGGCGACCATCAGCACGGCTCCGGCGACCACGCGCAGCCACGCCTTCCAACCACCCGACGTGCTCAACCACTCCTGGCGGTCACTCTCGTCGGCCTGCCTCCAGACCAGCGCCAGCCCGGCGGCCGCCACGAGCAGCGGCCAGAACAGTCGGGGGCTGATCCACAGTCCGAGCACCTGCAACAGCACGATCCCTCCGAGGGCGATCGCCCCGATGGACACCGCGAGCCCGAGGTCACGTCGGCGGATCAGCCGGCTGGCCGGACCGTCACGGAAGCCGCGGCGGCTGGCCGCGAGGATGCCCGGGGCCGCTCTCTCGTCGTCGAGCGTCGGGTCGTCGAGCGGGACGAGGGCCCACAGGGCCGCGTACAGGAGTACTCCGAAGCCGCTCCACAACACCATGACCAGGAAGGCGACGCGGACAACGCTCGTCCGAACACCCAGATGGCGAGCCACTCCCGAGGCGACGCCGGCGAGGAACCGGTCCTCGGAGTCGCGAAACACCCGACGGGGTGCCGAGATCGGTTGGCTCATGGTTCCATGATCGTTGCATGACGGTCCCGAAACCATGGGCGTGTGCCCTGACCTGCCCCTGACCAGGGGTCAGGGTCCGCCACACAACATCGGGGGCGTCCCCGATGTGCCAGGCAGCCGACGTCGACGACAGTTGCTGACATGACCAACGCATCTCCGTCCCAGGACTCCGGACCACGCGTCACGCGTGAGCAGGTCCGCGACCTGTCTCGCTTGCGTCGCGCAAGTCACCCCCGCATGGTGGCCGGGGTCGCCGAAGGGCTGAGCCGGCACCTCGACATCGACCCGCTGCTCATCCGCATCATCTTCGGCGCGCTCACCGTCTTTGGTGGCACCGGAATCGTGCTGTACCTGATTGCGTGGCTGACGATCCCATCCGACGACGCCTACGACTCGCCCGCATCGGGCGCCCTGCGTCAGGACCCCGAGCGGGTGATAGTGGCCGGTCTGTCATTGGCCGCCGTCGCCGGTGCAGTCACGCTGTTGGGCGCGATCGGGTTCGCCACGCCGCGACCGTGGCCCGTCATCACGGTGAGCCTGCTGGCGCTGGTGCTGTTCGCCCTCTTCAGTCGTCGCGGTGGACAGACACGTCCGTCCCTGCCGCAGCCGACGCCGTACGCAGGCGTCGTCCCCGGCGGCAGGCCTGGCACCGCGGACACCACCGACGACGCAACCGCAACCGCCACCGCCCCGGTCGTCACGCCGGACGAGCGGGCTGCAGAGGTGTCAGCATGGTGGCAGCGCGCCGGAGACAGTGGGTCCTCCACACCATCCGGCCACTTCACGCCGCCGGTCCCGCCCCCGCCACTGCCGCGCGGCCCTCGACCCCGGTCGAGGCTCACGCCGCTCGCGCTGGCCCTGATGATCCTCACGCTGGGCGGCATCTGGTTCGTCGACGCGGCCGGCGCGGATGTCCACCCGTCGGTCTACCCCGGAAGCGTGTTGGCGATCACGGCCGCCGCCCTGCTGTTGGGCTCGTGGTACGGCCGGGCCAAGCTGCTCATCCCGATCGGCCTTCTCAGTGCCCTGGTGACGGCAGGCTTCATCGTGGTCGGGACCGGCCCGTACGGCGAACGCGTCTACACTCCGACGACGGCGGCAGCGGTGCAGAGTCGGTACGAGCACGGCGCTGGTCGACTCGTCCTCAACCTCGACGAGGTGCGCGACATCGCCAACCTCGACGGGCGCAGCATCGTCGTGGACAGCCACGTCGGTCAGGTCCAGGTCATCGTGCCGACCAGTGTCGACGCCGAGATCAGGGCGCATGTGACAGGCGGGGAGATCACCGGTGCCGCCGTCACGGAGGACGTCGGCAACGGCGGACAACAGGCCGTCATCGAAGCCCGTGGCGACGACCGCCCACACATCGTGATCCATGTCGACCTGAGGTTCGGGCAGATCGAGATCTTTCGCTTCGACTGCCCTGGCCTGGCCGTCGCCCAGCGTGGCGACACCAGGTCTCACGACCTCAGCACCCAGCTCTGGACAGGAGGCAGCCTTGTTCCCGCGGCATGCAACTGACGTCATCTCCTTGGTGGCCGGCACGATCTTCACCGGCTTCACCGCGGTCTGGCTTCTGACGCTGAGTGGAGCCATCGAGGCCGACCGTGCCTGGATCGGTGGCCCGGTCATCATGATGGCCGCCGGCGCGATCGGGTTGGCGGCCGCGCTCCGTCCCCAGCGACCGCCACGACCGCCCGGACCGACCGACCCGGCTGGCCCTGACACATCCCAGGACTTGCCGGAGACGGATCAGGCTGCCGATCTGCCTGACTGACGGTCCAGCCAGCGGTCGCGCGCGAAGACCCCGGTGTCGGCGAAGTCGGTGAAGAACCCGTCGATGCCTGCGTCGAGGAACCGTTGATCCTCGCCCGCGGCGTCTCCCTTGCGGTTCGGGTCGGTGCCGATCCGGTAGTCCGCAGGCAGGAACTGGTTCTCGTCGCGCATCGTGAAGATGTGGACGAGCAACCCGTTCCGGTGCGCGTTGCGGACGAGGTCGGTGGGCTGGGTGAGATAGCCGTCCGCGTCCCGCGGGATCACCATGTCCTTGTTCGGGCCGATCCCGTCGGCGTATGTCGCGATCTCCCTCAGCCCGGCTTTGGTCGCGAGGTCCTGGTAGGTCCGCGGGTCGCCCGTGGACGAGAGGTCGTAGGGCGCGCCGGTCGAGTTCAACAGCTGGACGAGGGGCAGGCTCGTCATCGTGTTGAGCTCACGCAGGTTGGAGGTCTCGAACGACTGGAGGAAGACCTTCGCGTGGCGGCCGGTCAGGTGGTGGCGTTTGAGCGCGGCGAGCATCGGCTCTTCGAGCGACAGCCCGATCGAGTCGAAGTAGGTCGGGTGCTTCGTCTCGGGGTAGACCCCGATCGTCCGGTGGTACTTCTTGCTGAGCCGTTGCACCAGGTTGAGGAACTGGTTGAACGTCGGGACCCTGTACACGCCGTTGTAGCGCGTGTTGTCCGGCCGGACGTCGGGGAGCCGCTCCTTGGCGCGCAAGGTCTCCAGCTCTGCCAGCGTGAAGTCCTCGGTGAACCAGCCGGTGATCTGCTGGCCGTCGATCGTCTTGGTGGTCTTGCGGTCGGCGAACTCCTGATGGTCTGCCACATCCGTCGTGCCGGTGATGTCGTTCTCGTGCCGGCAGACGAGCTTGTGGTCCTTGGTCGAGACGATGTCGCACTCGACGTAGTCAGCGCCGAGCTGGATCGCGAGCTGATACGAGCCGACCGTGTGCTCGGGCCGATAGCCCGGGGCGCCGCGGTGACCGATGACGATCGGCTTGGAGACGATCGGGTGCGGCTTGGCCGCGACGGTGGACGACGAGCCGGATACGAGCGGATCAGCATGGCTGGTGGGTGCGAGGGCGAGAGCGCTCGTGGTCGCGACGATCGAGACCAGGGCTCCGCGCAGGATGGGTGCGAAAGTGCGCATGCCGGTCACGCTAACCCGGGAGAGGCTCAGCCGCACGACGCGCAGGCGAACCTCGATCAACCCCGACACCGACCGCTTCGACGAGCTCGAGTCGTCGAGAAAGCCGGCGGCATCAAATGATTGGCGTCCGAACCTGTCGGATCCCTACCGTTGAGAGGTCATGCGCCAGCTCCCCTTGTCCGATCCCGGCATCCCCGATGTCCGCTCTCCAGGTCGCTACCTGTGGTGGGTGGCGCGGGGACAGCTGCCGACCGTCATCGGTGGTATGACGTTCGGCATCATCTGGATGGTCGCGCAGTCGGTGATGCCCGCCATCATCGGCCGGGCGATCGACGAAGGCGTACGCGCCGACGACACACGTCGCCTCTGGATGTGGGCGCTCATCCTGCTCGGTGTCGGCGTCCTCCAGGCCGCGGCCGGCATCTTCCGGCACCGCTTTGCCGTCCAGAACTGGTTGATCGCCGCCTACCGCACCGTCCAGGTCGTGTCGCGGCACGCGGTACGACTGGGGGCGACCCTTCCCCGGCGCGTGTCGACCGGAGAGGTGGTCTCGATCGGGTCCTCTGACCTCGCACACGTCGGCAACTCGATCGAGGTGATGGGGCGCGCCGCAGGTGCTGTGGTCTCGTTCTTCGTGGTCGCCGCGATCCTGCTGAACGCGTCCGTCACGCTCGGTCTGATCGTGCTGATCGGCGTACCCGCGCTGCTGCTGATCCTCGGCCCACTGCTCAAACCTCTGCAGCGCCGCAGCATGGCTCAGCGCGAGATGATGGGTGAGCTCAACACTCTCGCCTCCGACATCGTCGGCGGGCTGCGTGTGCTGCGCGGCATCGGTGGGGAGGACGTCTTCCACCGGCGCTACACCGAGGAGTCGCAGCGGGTGCGCCAGGCGGGCGTCCAGGTCGGGCGCCTGCAGTCGGTCCTCGATGCACTCCAGGTGTTCCTGCCGGGGGTGTTCGTCGTCGTCGTCGTGTGGATCGGTGCTCGCTTCGCGGTCGAGGGGCAGATCACCCCGGGCGAGCTGGTGGCCTTCTACGGCTACTCCGCGTTCCTCATGATCCCGCTCCGCACAGGAACCGAAGTCGTCAACCAGGTGATCCGGGGGCTGGTGGCAGGCCGACGGATCTGCCGTGTCATCTCCGTCGAGCCCGAGGCGCAGGACATCGAGTCGCCACGTTCAGCGTCCACGGACGGCGAGCTCGTCGACGTCCGCTCCGGTCTACGCGTCCAGCCAGGACGGCTGACGGCCGTGGTGTCCGAGATGCCGCAGGATGCGGCCGCACTCGCCGACCGACTCGGCCGGTTCGCCGACGGCCCGGTCTTCCTGGACGGCGTCTCCTTGTCGGAGCTCGATCGAGGCTTCGTGCGTGAGTCGATCGTGGTCAGCGACAGCGGTGCGACACTCTTCAGCGGACGTCTGCGCGACGAGCTCGACGTACGCGGCACCGCGACCGACGCCCAGATTCTGGCGGCCATCGCCACTGCCTCGGCCCACGATGTTCTCGAGGCGCTCGACGACGGGCTCGACTCAGAGGTCGAAGAACGCGGCCGCTCGTTCTCAGGCGGGCAACGCCAGCGGCTGGTGCTGACGCGAGCCCTCGTGGCGGATCCCGAGATCCTGGTCCTGGTCGAACCCACGTCGGCTGTCGACGCCCACACGGAGGCACGGATCGCGTCCCGGCTCCACGAACATCGCCGCGGACGGACCACCGTCGTGACGACGGCCAGCCCGCTCATGCTCGACTACGCCGACGAGGTCGCCCTCATGGAGGACGGACGAGTCGTGGCAGTCGGGCGGCACCGAGACCTGATGGATGACCCGCGCTACCGGAGGGTCGTGGCGAGAGGAGAGGACTCATGAAGCAGCTGCTTCCGGTTGCTGACGGTCCCGCTGTTCGCCGCTATGCCGTGCGCCTGGCACGTCAGCATCCGCGCCGGTTGTGGCTGGCGGTCTCGCTGCACGTGCTGGCCGCGGTCGCCGGACTGGCCGCTCCACGCCTGATCGGCAACCTGGTGCAGGCGGTCTCGTCCGGCACGACGGTGTCCACGGTCGACAAGACTGTCTTCGCGATCGGCGGGTTCCTGCTAGCCCAGACGATCCTCACGCGGTACGCCCGGTACTTCTCGTTCGCGCTCGGCGAGCAGGTGTTGGCCGAGCTGCGCGAGGACTTCGTCAAGCAGTCGCTGGCGCTGCCGGTCGGCACGGTCGAGCGAGCGGGAACCGGTGACCTGTTGACGCGGACGTCGCGCGACGTCGAGGCGCTTGGCTGGTCCGTTAGGTTTGCCGTGCCCGAGATCATCATCGCGTTCGTCACCACAGTGTTCTCGATCGGCGCGTGCATCCTCGTCGGGACGTGGGTGCTTGTCCCGCTGGTGCTCGGTGTCCCGCTGCTGTTCGCGGCGAGCAGGTGGTACCTGCGCCGCGCCAAGGCCGGGTACCTGCGCG
This sequence comes from uncultured Actinomycetota bacterium, assembly GCA_963742765.1. GTDB lineage: Bacteria > Actinomycetota > Actinomycetes > Propionibacteriales > Nocardioidaceae > JANLYC01. The sequence goes on along the minus strand of CAVUMY010000001.1, from coordinate 1,428,447 downwards.
AGGCTGCGTCGTACGCCGCGATCAACGCCAGTGTCGCCGAGACGACCGAGGGTGCGCGCACGGTCGAGGCGCTGCGCCTGGAGAAGCGGCGGCTGGACCGCATCGACGCCGACATCGCCGAGTCGTACGCCGCAGAGCGCTACACGCTGTTCCTGCGAACGGTGTGGTTCCCGTCGGCGGAGCTCGGCTACCTGCTTCCGACGGTCGTCACGCTGCTCTTTGGGGGTTACCTGCATGCGCAAGGACAGGTGAACCTCGGGGACGTCACCGCCGCCACCCTGTACGTGCAGGCGTTGATCGACCCGGTCGACCGGCTCCTGTCGTGGCTCGACGAGCTGCAGATCGGTGCGTCATCGCTCGCCCGGTTGCTCGGCGTTGCCGACGTACCCGACGACCGAACGGTGACCGGTCGGCGCCCCGCACATCAGGACATCGAGGCCGCCGACGTGCGCTTCTCGTACGCCGAGGACCGAGACGTCCTGCACGGGGTCGACCTCGACGTGGCGCGAGGCGAACGCATTGCCATGGTCGGACCGTCCGGCGCGGGCAAGTCGACGCTGGGACGTCTGCTGGCCGGCATCCACCCACCCCGCACGGGTTCGGTGACGATCGGCGACGTGGGCATGACGGAGCTGACGCTGGACGACCTGCGCGGTGAGGTCGCGCTCGTGACGCAGGAGCATCACGTGTTCGTCGGGACATTGCGCGACAACGTGGCCCTGGCGCTCGACGATGTCGGCCCATCCGGTGAGGAACGGATCGTTGCCGCCCTGACCGTGGTCGACGCGCTCGACTGGGCGATGGCACTGCCCGACGGTCTCGACACCCGTGTCGGGTCTGGAGGCGTGTCGCTGACGCCGTCCCAGGCACAGCAGGTAGCGCTGGCCAGGCTGGTGCTGGCCGACCCGCACACGTTGGTGCTCGACGAAGCGACGTCGCTGATCGATCCGCGCGCGGCTCGACACCTGGAGCGGTCTCTGGCGGCGGTGCTGCACGGCCGGACCGTGATCGCGATTGCGCACCGGTTGTTCACGGCCCATGACGCCGATCGGGTGGCGGTGGTCGAGGACGGCCGGATCTCCGAGATCGGGACCCACGACGAACTGATCGCGGCGGAAGGTTCCTACGCCGCCTTGTGGCAGTCCTGGCACGGCGAGCACGACCCCGACCACGTCCCCGACCCAGACCCCGACCCAGACCCCGCTGCCGCCGCTCTCTGACCCTCCGCGTTTGCCTAGTTCACAAGCCAGGTGGCTTGTGAACTAGGCAAACGCGCCTTGGGAACAGGGGGCTTGCCTCAGCAACCCCACGTGGCTGGGAGTGCCGAGCAGCGAGAGGTGCGGTTGAATCTTCCGGTCGGCCCGTACCTGGCGGGTCACGAGAGAAAGGGAACCACGATGGGGGACGCCATGGAGGTAGCCAAGGTTCAGGAGACTCTCGGCCACGCCATCGACCTACAGGCCGAGTCCGTGCTCACCATGTCGCTGCTGGCCGGCAGCCTGCGCGGTGTCGAGTCGGTGGCGATCAAACAGAGTCTGCGCGAATTCGTGCTGGCCGAGCTCGAGGACACCTACCAGCTCATCGAGAAGCTCTCGGCGCTCGGGGGAAGCCCGTCGATGCAGGTGCCGGAGATCAGTACCGGTGGTGACACGCAGCGTGCATTGAAGGCGCTGTTGCGGCATGAAGCCGAGGCCGTCGCCGCGCTGCACGCCGTCATACCCCACTCCGGCCAGCAACCCCGCAGCGAGGCATTGGAACATCTGCTCGAGCACTGCATCATGCGCAAACAGCAACAGATCGACTTCCTGTGGCACGCGACGGACCTGAAGCGGCCGATCGTGGTCGATCCCAACGGCTGACCGAAGTAGCTGAGGCAAGCCCCTACTGACCGGGCCGAGTTTGCCTTGTTCACAGGCCAGCTGGCTTGTGAACTAGGCAAACGCGGAGGTCAGCCGACGTGGACCCACTTCGCCACGGATGGGATGCCGCTGGCCGTCACCACGAACAGCATGTAGTAGCCGGGAGGCGCCACTTCAGGTTCAGGTGCCGTGGCGGTGAAGCCGCCCGCGGTCTGGCTGACCGCAAGCTCCACGTGACGAGCGTTCATCTCGTCCGCGTGCGTGGTGGCCCCGGGCGCCATGAGAACCGCACGGGTTGCGGTCGCCGCATTGCTCGTGCCGATGTCGAAGCTGGCACCGAAGGCCACCTGAGAGGGTGCCGACGTGATTTCGGGACGAGTTCCCTGGAACAGATAGGGCGGTGAGTAGAAGTCGATCAGCTTCCCACCTCCACCTGCTCCTGTGTCTCCAGCGGACATGATGCGTCCGTCCGGCAACAGCAGGGCCGTCGAGTGGTAACCGCGGCGCGGCGACTGGACGGCCATGTTCGTCCACGTGTCACCGTTGGGGTTGTACGCCAAGGTCTGCGGCTGGCCGACCCCGTAGAGCCCCGAGCTGTTGCCCCCGATGCCGAAGGCTGTCCCGTCGGGAACCTGCACGAGGTTCATGTGGGAGCGGGGTGTCGGCATCGGGTTTCCGTACTTCCACCCGGCGCTCGGGTTGGAGTAGTCGAACAGTTCGGTGCTGGTCACGGCGTTCCCGGACTTCAGCCCGCCCGTCATGAGGATCTTCCAGGACCCTGAGGCCGCGCCCGGCAGCAGTACTCCGGCGGAGCCGGCACCGTTGCCGACGGGGAGGCCGGGCAGGTTCGACCACTGCCATGTGGAGGTGTCCAGGCGATAGCTCTTGCGCCCGATGACCTGCACGAGGTTTCCGTCAGGCATGACCCACTGACGGGGGTAGAACGCGGTCGCATGCGGTGGTCCGACGATCTTCATCGTCCCGACGCCGCCGCCAGCCGAGGGCGGCGAGTAGAGCTCGACGTTTGGGTTCTTCGTCTTGCCGTCCGCTTGCGTCCCTGCGGTGATGATGACGGTCCCGTCAGCCAGCCGCGTCGACGTCGGGTAGTAACGCCCCAGCGGACTGTCCGGCTGCCTGACCCAAGTCTCGCTGGCAGGGTCGAACAGGTACACGTCCTTGAGCCCTGTTGGCACCTTGTCGGTTCCACCCACGGACAAGACGCGCCCGTCGCTGAGCTGGGTCACGCTGCCGCAGAAGATGGCGGCGGGAGTCGTGAGCTCGTGGCCGTCGCCGGTCACTGGGTCGTAGATGTAGGCGGCCGTGTTCTTGTCGACAGCCTTGAACTTGCCGCCGAAGATCAGCACCTTGCCGGTGTGCAGGAGCACGGCGGCAATGCCGACCGTGTTCGTCGCCGGCTTGAACGGCGTACTCCATTCGCCGATCGCGGCGGGATCGGCCGTGCCCAGGTTGGCCACGGCGGCCGCGTACGCCCGCTGCTCCTGGTGCTTGGCCCGTTTGGTACCCAGGAACTGCCGTTCCTTGAGGTGCTCACAGGCGTGCTCGCTGCCGAGTTCAGACCGCTCGACGGTGAAAGTCCGGTCGGGCTTGAGGTTGCCGCAGACGGCGGCTGCAGGCGCCGCCAATCGTCCGTCTGGACGTGCAGTCGTCACCGACGTAGCCGGTAGCCCCATGGACAGGAGCGCGATTGATGTCGCCCCTACAGAGATGACTGACGTTATAGCCAAGCGAGTTGAGTGACGCATCATAGATAGCTCCCCGAACATGCACAGCGCGCCCAACTTGCGTTGGCTAGTCGAGAGCGTGCCACCGTTCCGACTGGCTTGGAGTAGATTCGCCAGGACACGCGTGTTTCCTCACCTTGTGTGCTGATCACGTCATCGTCGGTAGATGAAAGGGCCTGAATCGGGAGGCCAGAGGGGAAGAATCCGGCATGATCTTTCGTTTGAACCTTCAATGACTTCTACCCTCGCATCCACCTCCATCCGACCCTCCACCCGACCCTCCACCCGACCCTCCACCCGACCCTCCACCCGACCCTCCACCCGACCCTCCACTCTCTCCGGCACCTTCAACCTCGGCGGCGACCTCCCGGTCCACCGGCTCGGCTACGGCGCCATGCAGATCACCGGCGACGGCATCTGGGGTCCACCCGCCGACCACGCCGGCGCCATCGCAGTCCTCGAGGCCGCGGTCGCGGCCGGAGTCGACTTCATCGACACCGCTGACTCCTACGGCCCCGCCGTGAGCGAACATCTCATCGCCGAGGCGTTGCACCCCTACGCCGACGCTCTCGTTATCGCGACCAAAGCGGGTCTGACCCGCACCGGTCCGGCGGAATGGGTCCCGGTCGGCCGACCGTCCTACCTCAAGCAGCAGGTGGAGCTCAGCCTGCGCGCCCTCAAGGTCGACCGCATCGATCTCATCCAGCTGCACCGCATCGACCCTGACGTCGGCCTGGAGGACCAGCTCGGCGCTTTCGCCGAGCTCAAGGAGCAGGGCAAGGTCCGACACATCGGTGTCTCCGAGGTGTCTGTCGAGCAGCTGGCCGCCGCCCGCGAGGTCACCGAGATCGCGAGCGTGCAGAACCTGTACAACCTCACCGACCGGAGTGCGCAGGACGTGCTCGACTACGCCGAACGGCACGACATCGCGTTCATCCCCTGGTTCCCGATCGCGACCGGCGACCTCGCCAAGCCGGACAGCCCGGTGGCCGACATCGCCCAGGAGCTCGACGCCACCCCGTCGCAGGTGGCCCTCGCCTGGCTCCTGCAGAAGTCTCCGGTCATCCTGCCGATCCCCGGCACGAAGTCCGTCGACCATCTGCACGAAAACCTGGGCGCCGGCGAATTGCGGCTCTCGGACGAAGACGTGCGGCGGCTGGACGCGCTCGTCTGATCGATGGCGGCGGTATGGCGGTCGGGTCGATGCCGCACAATGGCGCCGTGGAACGGTTCCTGCTCCAGACGTTGGCCGAGCTGGACTCCCAGGGCGGCGCCCACCAGGAGCCCGTGCACTTCACGGCGTCGCTTGCCGAGCACGTGATCAACGAGTTCACGTCGCCCGGTGACCTGATCTTGGATCCGTTCGCCGGCTACGGCACCACCCTCGTGACGGCCGAGCGCCTGGGCCGCCGGGCGCTCGGCCTCGAGCTACTCCCCGACCGCGTCGAGCGCATGTCCCACCGCCTGGCCGACCCCTCGGCCATCCTGACCGGCGACGCCCGCCACCTGGTCAGCGTCCTGCAGGGCCGAGGCGTGGGCGAGGTGGCCCTGGTGCTGACCTCACCTCCGTACATGACGCGCAACGAGCACCCCGAGAACCCGCTCGACGCCTACGCCACGGCCACCGGGCACTACGAGTCCTACCTGGGCGAGATCGGAGACGTCTTCGCCCAGGTGGCGACCGTGCTACGACCTGGCGGTCATGCCGTCGTCAACGTCGCCAACATCCGACATCACGGTGTGCTGACCACGCTGGCGTGGGACATGGCGACCGTGATCTCACGCCACCTCACCCTCGTCCAGGAGTGCTATCTCGCCTGGGACCGCCAACCCGAGGACATCTCCGGCGACTATTGCCTCGTCTTCCGACGCGACCGGGACGAGCCCACCTAGGGCTGACGCGCCGCCGCGGAGTTCTGCCGGATCTTCAGCTTCGACGTGTCCACGGCAACGAAGGCGCGAGCGGGAATCGTCTTGAGCTCGTCGAGCAGGGCCGACGGCCACCGACTGTCGGCCGAGCCCTGGAAGTACCAGGGTGATCCGTTGTCGGCGAGCACCAGGCCGTAGCGCTTCATCGCCCGCAGCACAGCCCGGGTGTCCGAGCGATAGCCGCTGACGTCGAAGCCAGGCTTCAGCCGGAACCGGGCTCCCATCGGCGGATATGCACGGTTGCTCACCGAGCCGGCGTCGTGTCGGGCCGGCCAGAGATGGCGACGATCGGTGACGTCGGTGGTGAACCGAATGGCGTGATCGACTCGGTGCTGACGCTCCACCTCGCCGTACCTCAGCAACCCGGGCAGGATCGGCAGACCCGCGGCGTCTGCGGAGGTCCAGCCGTTCGGACGCAGCGCGTTGCCCGTCAGCGACCAGACTGCCCCCGAACCTGCGTACCAGTGTCCGTGGCTCCGACGCGTGGCATACGTCTCGTACAGCCGGCAGGCGCCCTTGTCGACGATGACGGCGTGGCGGTCGCCCGACCGCATCTGTCCACCCTCGATCCGGGTGTCGCGACCAAGTGGGTAGCGCACCCGGTCCGACTCCGACGCGTAGTCGAAGTGCACCCGCACGGTGCGATGAGCCGCACCAACGACGGTAACCGGGATGCCGTACGGGACTCGCTGTGCGCCATTGCTCGGGCCGAAGTCCGGATGCAGCCGAGACGTCGGTGACATGTGCGACAGCCACTGACGACTGCGTGGATGTCGCGGAAGGGAAGCCACGGGTGTGTTCCAGTAGTTGTTGGTCGGGAACACGCGGCACCCGGCAACACCCGAGGCGCCAGACCTCGCCACGTCCGCGTCCCACGACGCACCCCCCGCCGGAACCGGAGCCGACAGCGACGCCGTCAGGCAACCGGACACGAGCGCGACGAGGACGGCCCAACGCTGTCGTCGCACGCCGCCTCCTTTCCGGCCTCGAGGCTGCACCACCACCGGGCACGATGCCAGAAATGACATAGATGTGATTAATTTCTCATTGTGGACTTAATTAGCCTGACATCACACGAGGATGCCCAAGTTACTCAGTCCGGGACCCTCGGGGTGGAACAATGCGGGCATGCGCATCAACGCGGCGATCCCGCCGCCCGACTATGCCACCGAGCATCTGGCCCGGGCACTCGACTCCGTCGGCATATCGCCGACACAGATCGACTGGCTGCCCCAGACGCTGTGGATGCTCCCGGTGGCGACCTTTGGCAATGTGGCGCTGCGAGACGCGCTCGACCTCGAAACGCTGCTCCTGAAGGAGATCGGCAAGTTCGAGCCGATGGAGGTGCGCCTGTCCGGAGTGACGGCTCTCCCCGAGGACGGCGACGACTCCGTCTGGGTTGGCTGGGAAGGCGACACCGACGAACTCAAGCGGCTCGCTTCGGCGATCCCCGTCTGGGTCCGGCCCTTCGGCTTCCTGCTCGACCGACGGTCGTTCCGGCTTCGCATGCGGGTCGCACGAGTCACGCCCCAGACCACCGTTCACGATCTCGAGCGTCTGGTCGAGCAGCTGGCCCACTACCAGGGTCCGGAATGGGTCGTGGACGACATCACCCTCGGTCGGCCACGTCGTAACAGCGAAGGCGTCATCACCGCGTACGACGTCGACGCCCGCATTCCGCTGGGCGTTGCGGACTCCGAGACGCACGACCTGTCCTGAACGCGGACGGCACCAGGGTCTGACCCCGTCCGCACGATTCGTCCCACACCATTCGTCGGGATGCGCGGTGGGCTGCCTCGCAGCACAATGACCCGCATGCGGTCACAGGTTGCACCAAGCCTCCGCGCCGAGCCGGCCAAGACCCTCAGGACCTGGGGTAGGACAGCCGTTCTGATCGTCGCGGCGTGGCTGGTCATCCTTGGCCTCGTGGTCGCGACGGGTTGGCTGATCACCCACCCCCTCGAGAACTCCGTCGGGGCTCCCGACAACGACCTGGCGCGGTGGTTCGCTGATCAGCGCACGGCGACGCTGGACGCGGTGGCAGACGTGGGCACGTTGCTCGGCGAGACCATCGTCGAGCTCGTGGCCGCACCGATCCTCGCGATCGCCGTCATGATCTGGACACGCAGCGTGGTGCCCGGACTCTTCGTCGGCCTCGTGACAGCAGGTGTGGGCGGCATCTACTTCGTCGCATCGACGCTCGACCCAAGGCCGCGGCCACCCGTCACGATCCTGGATCCCGGGCTCGTTCCGACTCACAGTTTCCCCTCCGGTCATGTCGGCACAGCGACCGCGCTGTATGGCAGCATCGTGGTGCTCACATGGACGTACGCCCGCGCGGCGCGCTGGTGGGTGACCCCGCTGGTGGCGCTTCCGGTGCTTGTGATGCTGGCGCGTCTGTATCAGGGCGCCCACCACCTGACCGACGTGCTCACCAGCCTCGTCTTCGCCGTGGCCTGGTTGGCCACGCTGACCGCTCTGCTCCTGCGCAGAAGCAGAGGTGGTCAGCCGGTCGTCGCCGACGACTCGGTAGGGCCGGGAGTGATGTCCACCGCCGAGCACTGAGCCGCCAGCTTGCGCAGCTTGGGATCCAGCGTCTCGAGGTCGTCGAGGACCTTGACCAGCACGTCAGGCTGGAAGTCCCGCACGGCTCCGGCGCCGCTGCGGAGCAGCTGCACTGCCTTGTCGACGGAGTCGGCCGCCTTGGAGCACGCCGCTGGTATGACGATGTTGGTGTCACCGGTGGCCACCGAAGTGGTGGGCTGAGCCGAGTCACCCGGGTCCGTGCTGCTGGACCCGTCGCCGATGCCGCCCAGCCCGACGATGAGCCCGCCGACGACGATCCCGATCACGAACGTAGCGGCCGGCAGCACACGCACCAGCCAGCGAACGACGGGCGTCGACATCGACGACAACAGGCCTCCTCGCGTCACCACGTACCCAAGCGACGTCAGCCTATCTTGACCTGAGTGTTGTGCGCCGTCGCCACATCCGGTAGAGACGGGGTGTGCGCGCCACCATCATGTCGGCCGATGACCTCACCATCCGCCTGATCGACGGACTGGTGCTCTTCTGGGTCGTGCTGTGGTTGACGATCGGAACCTGGTCCGGCATCACGTTCTGGCAGCTGGCCGACATCGGCGACACCATCACGAATTCTGGCCAGGCGATCAAGTCCGCCGGCGATGGCCTCGTCCACATCGGTAGCCTCCCGATCATCGGCGACAAGGCAGGTGGCGTGGGCAACGACGTCGTGAGCGCCTCGGCCGACATCGCCGTCCGCGGGCAGGAGATCAAACAGCAACTGCACCAGCTGGCCTGGCTACTCGGCCTGTCCATCATGTTCATGCCGACCACCCCGGTCGTCGGCATGTATCTGCCCTTGCGCCTGGCCCGACGCCGCGAACGTGCCGACCTGATGGAGGCGCTGAGGGTGCGCGAAGACGCACCCCTGCTCGACCGCTACCTCGCCGCCCGTGCCCTGAAGAACCTGTCCTTCACCGAGGTCCGGGCGGTCACCGCAGCGTCGGGTGCGGACCTGTCCGACAGCGACGCCAGGTCGCTCGCGGACGCCGAGCTCGCCCGGCTCGGCCTCCACCGGTCGGGGAACTGATCCATGGGGGCTCATCCGGTGATGCCCCCCTCAGAGTCCCATGCCGCACCGGGCCCGATCTCCGCGGCGTACGCCAAGGCGATAGTGGCACTGCGCTGGTGGATCATCGGATTCTGGGTGCTCGCGACGATCGGCGCGCTCGCGGCGCTCCCCAGCCTGACGGACGCCAAGGGTGGTGACGGGCTCAAGGGTCTGCTCAACATCGACACTCCCGCCGTCAAGACCGAGCTGCGGTCGGTGGAGATCTTCGGCTTTCCGCTGCTCGCCCGGACCGTGCTGGTCCAGCGCGATGCGGCCGGACTGTCGGTCTACGCGCAGGCCCGAAGCGTCACGCACGCAGTCGCAGTGAACGAGAAGAAGTACCGCAAGCTCGGTCCGATCCTCGGGGCGCTGCCGCTCACCAACGAGTTCTCGCTGTTCCCGGCCGCGAACGAGCAGAACACGACCTCGCTCACATACCTGTTCTTCGACCCGCGGGTCTCGCTCAGCAGCCAGACCCGCGCGGCTCGGAAGTATGGCGACCGGTTCTTCGAGCCTCGCGACCACGTCGTGGGCGTCAGCGGCTCGGTGCCGGCGCGCACAGCGCAGGGATCGATCATCGAGGACCACCTGCCCACGGTCGAGCTGGCCACCTTGATCGCCATCATCCTCATCACCGGCCTGGCATTCCGCTCCCTGGTCGCACCCGCGGTTGCCCTCGCCATCATCGGCGTCTCGTACGTGCTGGTCCTGCGCCTGTCCGGGTCTCTCGCAGAGCGGTTCGGCTTCTCGACCCCCAGCGAGCTGCTACCCGTGATCGTCGCCATGCTGCTGGGTGTCGTGACGGACTACGTCGTGTTCTTCTTCTCTGCCCTGCGCGACGAGCTCAGGCAGACCGCCGACGTGCAGGAGGCCGTACGCGCAGCAACAGCCCGCTTCGGCCCCATCGTGGGAGTGGCAGGTCTCGCCGTCGCCGCCGGTACGGCGTCGCTGTTCGCAGCGGATTCGGCCTTCTTCCGAGCACTGGGGCCTGCCCTGGTCTTTACGGTCGTCATTGCGCTGATCGTGTCTGTGACCCTCGTCCCCGCAGGGATGGCCGTGCTCGGGCGATGGGTGTTCTGGCCGTCCAGGCCGCGACCTGCCCGGCCCACCACCGGCGATCCGACGCCAGACGGACCGAGCCGCCCTACGATCAGCGGCGTCATCGCAGGCAGCCGTCGGCTGGCCGCCATCGTCGTCGTCTGCTGCACACTCGGACTGGCGTTGGCGGCGCTCCCGCTGTTCCGACTCGGACTCGGAGTGTCGTTCGTCGAGTCACTACCCGACAGCAACTCCGTGCGGGCGGCCGCGACCGCCGCCCAGACCGGTTTCGCTCCCGGCATCCTCTCCCCGACGGTGGTGCTGGTCCAGGGCGACAAGGTGACAGAGAAGCGCGGCCGTCTCCGCCAGCTGGGAGAGCTGTTGAAAGACTCCCCCGGCGTGGCCGGCGTACTCGGTCCCGGAGACCAACCGCTGCCGCGGGAGATCGGGATCCTGCTGGCGCGTGACAAGTCCGCGGCTCGCTATCTGGTGGTCCTCGATGAGCCTCCGCTCGGCGCCGCCGCCGTCAAGAATGTCGACCAGCTGCAGCGCAGCCTGCCGGGCCTGCTCGAGCAGTCCGGGCTCGGCGACACAGCTGCGGGAGTGGCCGGAGACACTGCGACCGGAGTCTTCATCGTCGACCAGGTACAGCGCGACCTCATCCGCATCGCCATCGCAGCGATCCTGGCCAACCTGCTCATGCTGATCCTCTTCCTGCGTGCCGTGGTCGCTGCCCTGTACCTGCTGGTCGCTTCGGCGCTGTCGGTGTCCGCGTCGCTCGGACTCACGACGCTCATGTTCGACTGGCTCGATCCGGGGCAGGGGCTCACCTTCTATGTCCCGTTCGCCGCGGCAGTGCTGCTGCTCGCCTTCGGGTCGGACTACAACATCTTCGGAGTCGGCTCGGTGTGGGAGGCAGCCCGACACCGCTCCTTGGCCGAGGCCATCTCCGCGGCCATGCCGGGCACCACCCGTGCCATTTCAGCCGCTGGCATTGCCCTCGCGGCAAGTTTCGGGTTGCTCGCGATCGTTCCGCTGACCCACTTCCGCCAACTGGCATTCGTCATGCTGGTCGGGATCCTCCTCGACGTCTTCGTCGTCCGCTTGCTCCTCATGCCCGCCCTGTTGACGGTCGTGGGTCCGGTCAGCGCATGGCCCAGCAGTCGCCTGTCACACAAGCCGCGCCGGCACGTACTGCCGCGCAGGACACGCCTGGCACTCGGCCTTCCCGACGACGATCCGCCAGATGCTCAAGAAGACGCTCACGACAGCTCACCGGGGTCAGCGACATGACCGCTCTAGGCCCCCAGACCGTGAATGCCCGTCCGGAACATCACGACCGCGCTAGCATGCGAGGACTTCGGCCGAGATGCGGAGATGCTGCCATGGGACACCGCCCGCAATGAAACTCGGGACGGGGCTGACCGCGAGCCTGAAGCACCGCGACTTCCGCCTGCTGATCTCGGCCGCAACCTTGTCGATCACCGGTTCGTGGGCCTACAACGTCGCGCTCGTGGTCTGGATCTACGAGCAGACGGGCTCGGCCGCGTGGGTCGCTGCCTCCACCGTCTTCCGCTTCGTTCCCGCACTCCTGTTCAGCCCCTACAGCGGGGTCATCGCCGAGCGAATCGAACGTGTCAAGCTGCTCGTCACCCTGGACAGCCTGGCTTTCATCACCATGACCGCGCTCGCCATCGAGACTGCGCTTGACGTTCCGGTCGCTCTCGCGGTGGCGACCGCAGCGGCCACCTCCACGATCGGGACCGCGTACGAGCCAGCCGTTGCGGCGATGACTCCCGTGCTCGTCGGCGAACGGGACCTCGGCTCCGCCAACGCCCTCCGCAACTCGATCGACAACATCTGCGTGATCGCTGGGCCAGGGATCGGTGCACTGATCCTGCTGCTCGGTCCGGCGCCGATCGCGATCGGACTGAATGCGCTGACGTTCCTCGGCTCGGCCGTCCTCGTATCCCGCATCCGCACGCGCAGTCAACCCGTCGACGTGACCCAGGGCGGAGCGATCGGCTTGTGGCGCCAGATGACGGTGGGAATCACGACGATCGTGTCCTCCGCGTCCGCGGCCGTTCTGGTGACGTCGTGCTTGATCGCGACCTTCGTCTTCGGCGCGGACAGCGTGTTGTTCGTGCTGTTCTCCCGCGACATCTTCGGTACGGGCTCCGAAGGCTACGGCTACCTGCTGGCTGGGCTCGGCCTGGGCGGAGTCCTGGCTGCGGGGGTGGTCACCAGACTTGAACGGCTGCCCCGGCTGGGGCTCGTGATCCTGATCTTCACGGCGTCGTACTGCTTGCCGACGTTGATCTTCCTGGTGGTGTCGAGTCCGCCGGTCGGCTTCGCGACACAGGTCATCCGCGGCTTCGGAAGTGTCGTGGTCGACGTCCTCGCCATCACTGCACTGCAGCGCGCCCTCCCCCGAGAGCTGCTGGGGCGCGTGTTCGGCGCCTTCGGTTCGCTGAGTCTGCTCGCCGTCATCTTGGGGGCCGTCGTCGCGCCACCGGTCGTCACAGCTTTTGGGCTCGATGGGGCGATCTGGATCTTCAGCCTTGGTATACCGGCGCTCTGTCTCCTGGGTCTCCCCGCCCTGACAGCGATGGATCGCACGTCCGAGGCCCGACGTGCAGCATTGGCGCCCAGGGTCCGGTTGCTGGCCGCGTGTGACCTGTTCTCCGCGACGTCGGAGGGGGCTATCGAGGAACTGGCCAACGCCGCGACGACAGAGCGAGTGCCCGCCGGCCATACGCTCATCACCGAGGGCGAACCCGCCGATGATTTCTATGTCATCGTCGATGGTCGAGTCGGAGTCACCTCCACCGGTGAAGGGCAACCAGTGCAGCTCGCTGACCTCGAAGCCGGCGAGTACTTCGGTGAAATCGGGCTGATCGAACAGATCCCACGAACTGCCACCGTTGCGGCCGTGGCAGACACCGAACTGCTCCGGATCGACGGCTCCGCGCTCATCGGAGCACTGACAGAGACAGCCCCGTCATCGGCGCTGCTCGACGGCGCCTCCTCTCGGCTGAGGCGGACTCACCCGTCCATGCGCCTGACGAGGGCAGCGCTCCTCGCGACCGAAGGGAGTGATGAGGCATAGACGTGGCCTGTTGGCGATGCTTCACTTCTTGTGTCAGCAATGCGACAGTCACGCGAGCTCACGGACGGCACTATCGAGGTTATTCGAGGACCCTCCTCGGAAGATGATCAGGAGAACATCATGAACGAGCGCGACAACACCGTCGACACACCCGATAACGACGCCGAGGTCCAAGAGCAGCATCGGCCCCAGGACGACACCGAGGGACACGCCCGTCACCACAGGAGCTGGGCCGACGCCGAAGACGACGACACCGAAGGCCACGGCCACCACCACAAGAACTTCGCCGACGCCGAAGACGACGACACCGAAGGCCACGGCCACCACCACAAGAACTTCGCCGACGCCGAAGACGACGACACCGAAGGCCACGGCCACCACCACAAGAACTTCGCCGACGCCGAAGACGACGACACCGAAGGCCACGGCCACCACCACAAGAACTTCGCCGACGCCGAAGACGACGACACCGAAGGCCACGGCCACCACCACAAGAACTTCGCCGACGCCGAAGACGACGACACCGAAGGCCACGGCCACCACCACAAGAACTTCGCCGACGCCGAAGACGACGACACCGAAGGCCACGGCCACCACCACAAGAACTTCGCCGACGCCGAAGACGACGACACCGAAGGCCACGGCCACCACCACAAGAACTTCGCCGACGCCGAAGACGACGACACCGAAGGCCACGGCCACCACCACAAGAACTTCGCCGACGCCGAAGACGACGACACCGAAGGCCACGGCCACCACCACAAGAACTTCGCCGACGCCGAAGACGACGACACCGAAGGCCACGGCCACCACCACAAGAACTTCGCCGACGCCGAAGACGACGACACCGAGGGCCACATCTTCGTGGAGGACCCCGAGTCGCAGGACCGCCGCTAGTCAGACACACATCGTCGAGTTCGACGGTTCTCCTACCAGCTGAGCCAGCCCGGCGCACACAACACCGTTTGTGTGACGACGGGCTGGCTTGCTCGTGGACGAGCATCGTCGGCTACCAGCGCGACGGCCCGCAGGATCGCCTCCAACGAGGTGGCGACCGGCACGGTCGACAGGCGGCCCACCGGTTGGCTATCGCGCATGAGCCACCCGATGCCCCCGACGTTGACCCGGCCGGTGAGCGCATTGATGCCCGAGCCTGCACCGGTCAAAGACTGGATATAGACGGCTTCTCCAGCTCGCTGGAGAAGATCGGCCAGCGAGCAGTTCTCCTGCAGTCGCAGGGCCGTGGCGGCCGCTCGTGGGACCGCCTTGTGGGTCATGCGACGTGCGCTTCCCGTTGAGGTCGCCGCGGAGCCGACGGCCGCCGCCGTGGTTGAGCTGTGCAACGTACCCACGAGCACGCCACCTCGGATGAGCTCCGTCCGTTGCCGTGGCACCCCTTCGTCGTCGTAGCTGCCCGCGCCGGGCGCCGTGGCGAACAGTGCGTCATCGACGAGACTGACTTCCCCACTCGCCACCGCGTCGTGAAACCTGCCCGCAAATGGCGTACGCCCCGACGAGACCGGACCGCCGCTACAGGCCCGACCCACCGCAGCGAGCAGGTCTGCCACGACCGAAGGATCGAGTACGACCGGAACGGGGACCGCAGGGAGCGCCACTTCTCGCGTGAGCAGGCGCGTAGCGCGGTCCACAGCCTCAGCTGCCAGGGACGCCAGGTCAGCTGTCGATGGATTCCGACCGCACCAGGCGCTGTACTCGCCAGCGTCCGCACCCTCGCTCTGTCCCGTCACATCGACGTACATCTCGGCGAACCCGCGCCGGTGCTCCACCCGGGTGCCGCGCGTCGAGGCGATCGCCGCGGTGATCAGCTCATCGCGATAGTCCACGGTGTCCACGCTCGGAACCCGTGGATCGATACCGGGCACCTGTCGGGCCAATTCGGTGACCATCACGATCTTCGACTCCAGCGTCATGGCCTCCAGAGCCGGGTCCACGAACGGCGCGACGTCGTCGCCCGGGTCACCCGGAAGTGCCGGGATCGTCACGGCTTCGTCGGGGTCAGCGATCGCCCCGTTGGCCCTCGCCTGCTCGACCACATAGCGCAAACCCGCATCGGAGAGGTCTGCCGTCGAGGCATAACCCGCGCAGCCTCGTGCCAGCACGAGAACGCCCACCCCTCGCGTCTCGGCTCGGCCCACCTGTCGCACCACGGCACCCTCGCCCACCTCCACCGAAGTGGTCAGCCGATGAGCTGCGTAGGCCTCCACCTCTTCGCCGGGTCGGGCGTGCCGCAGGACTCGCTCCGCGACATCGAGAAGATCAGCCACCGGAGCCGCCCAGGCTGAGTCCGCTGACGAGCAGCGTCGGGCTGCCGTAGCTGACCGGAACAAATTGCTCGCCCTTGCCGCACACGGCCTGCGTGAACTCCAGATCGTCACCGACGGCCTCGACCGACCTCAAGGCGGCCGGGCCGTTCCCCAACAGTGTCAGCGACAGGAGCGGTGCGACAACCTCGCCCCGATCCACGAGGAACGCCTCGCTGGCAGAGAACGCGAACTCGCCGCTGGTGATATCCACGTCACCTCCACTCAGCCGCACGACGTAGACGCCCCGCCGCAGGGACGACACCAGCCGGTCAGCCGGTTCCGAGCCGGGGAGGATGAAGGTGTTGCTCATCCGGGTCAACGGGGGGTGCGCATACGACTGGCGTCGCCCGTTGGCCGACCGCCTGCCACCCGCTGGGAACTGGTCGGTCCGCGTCGTCAAAGCCCCCACCTGTACGCCGTCCTCGACCAGTACCGTGCGAGCCGATGGATAGCCCTCGTCGTCGACCGCGTACGAGCCGAAACCTCCCACCACGCTGGGGTCGTCGACCGCCGTCACCAGCGGGCTGGCGACCTGCTGCCCGACCGTCCGTGCGTAGATGCTGCTGCCGCGCACGAGGCCCGCCGCCTCGAGGCCATGACCGCAGGCTTCATGCAAGAGCAGGCCTCCGCCGGACGGCGCCAGCACGACCGGCATGGGACCCCGGGGTGGCTCGATCCCGTTCAACGCCCGTAGCGCCCGCTCCGCGGCGCGGGTCCCGATCGCCTCCGGCTCTTCCGCGTCATACAGCTCCAGCCCGCCGCCGATGCCCGGCCCGTCGAAACCGGTCTGCAGGCGTCCGTCACGACGAGCGGTGACGCGGCAGGTGATCCGCGTGCGGACCCGTTCGTCGCTGACCATGTCTCCGTCAGAGGTAGCGACAAGGACGGATTGTGTGACGTCGACGTGCGTTGCCGTCACGTCGCGAACGTCGCCGGAGAACGAACGAGCCGCCTCGTCGATGCGCCGGAGAACCTCGACCTTGCCAGCCGTCGCGACATCCGCCGGGGGAAGTCGGGCGCTCTGCACGGGTACGGCCCGTCGTCTGCGGAGGTCGGCCGCGACGCTGCCGGCGGCCGGGTCACCTCCGGCGGCGACGACGGCCGCTTCGGCCGCGGCCAGCAACGCACCCCGGTTGAGCACGTTCGTGTAGGCGAACCCGTCTCGAAGCGCGGACGACGCTCGCACGGACGCTCCGAGATCCAGATCGGTGCGGATCTCGGAGACCAGGCCTCCGGACAGCCGGACCGTGCTGGTGGCCGTGCGTTCCGCGAACACCTCTGTCCAACGCCCGTGGCGGCCAAGGGTCAGAGCGAATACCGCCCTGAGATCGTCGGGATCCAGGATCAGGTCGGACAGCTCAGTCCTGACACGCTCGACACTCATCGAAGCGCTCGACGCTTGAGTGCCTCAGCGTCCAGCACCTCGATCCGGCCACGACCCACCCTGACGAGACCCTGCTCGTCGAGCCGCTGCAAGACCTGGTTGATGGTGGGTCGGCTCGCGCCGACGAGGCCCGCCAGGTCATCCTGGGTCACCGGGATGATCGTGGTCGGGCCATCGTCGCCGTAGATGTCACACAGATCGACCAGCCGGCGGTAGACCCGACGATCCACGCCGACGTACAAAGCCTCGAGCAGCCGTTGGCTCAACCGATCGACGCGCTCGGTCAGCAGACTGATGACCAGCTTTTCGATCGACGGGTGCTCGCGGCACAGCGCCTCGAAGGCCGCTCCGGACACCGTGAGGGACTCCACCGGCTCCCAGGCGACCGCTGTGGCGGTGCGACGGTGCTCGCGGCCCATCGCGGCGAGCTCGCCGAAGGCATCGCCAGGCCGCAGGACCGCGAGCGTGAGGGTTTCTCCCATTGGCGTTGACACGCGAATGGCGACCCGGCCGCTCCGGATCAGATGCATGCAGTCACCGGGGTCGTCCTCGTGGAACAGGACCTCACCGCGGGCATAGCGCCGGGGACGCGCGGCCGCGATCACGCGCGCCTGGTCTTCTGGCGACAACGGCGCCAACAGGGGCCAGTCCACTTCGTCAGTGAACCACAATAGGGAGCCAACTTACGCCAGACTGAGGCCATGACGACTCCCTCCCCGGAACTCGCTGCGCTGCTCGTCCGTATCGGAAATGTCGCCGGGAGCGCGGCTCGGCCCACCTCCCTGGCACGCGAGCTCAAGCGTGCTGCCGCGGGAGTCCGTGGGCTGTTCGACGCGGCAGCCTGCTCGGTGGCCTTGGTCGAGCCGGACGGTGAGAGCCTGCGCTTCGCCGCATCCGACGGGGCCGGCGCCGCACTGATCACCGGCGTACAGCTTCCGATCGGCAAGGGAATCGCGGGTTGGGTCGTGATGTCCGGACAGGGGATCGCGCTCGGCGACGTGCAGGGAGACTCACGGTTTGCTCGCGAGGTGGCCGAGGCGACCAAGTACGTTCCCGACAGCATCTTGGCCGTCCCCCTCATGGATGACCAGGGATCCGTGCTCGGCGTGCTCGAGGTGCTCGACCCGGCATCAGGATCAGGCGACACCGGACAGCTCCTGGACCTGCTCGGCACCATCGGCGACCAGATCTCGTCGATCGTGACGCTGGCGCAGGTGTACGACCAGCTCGGTGCGGCCCTGCTCCGTTCGGTTGCGGAGGCAGAGGACCCGGACGGCTTCGGAGCCGCGCTCGCCGAGCTCGCCGGTCCCGGCGACGAGGGGCAGCTGGCGGCGTTGGCCGCGAGCTTCCATGAGCTCGCGAGCCTGGGGCCGGAGGCGGCCCACCTCGCGCAGCGGGTCCTCGAGGAAGTCGCGACGTACGCCAGGGGTCGGCGTTGAGCGGTCCCGCGTGGTCGGGGTCGTTCGAAGCCGACCGACTCACGCAGGTCCCGGCGCTGCCACTGCCCGGAAATGCACGTGAGTGGGCGTTCGAGGGGGCCACCGGGCGCGGAATCAAGGTCGGCATCATCGACAGTGGTGTAGACGGCTCACACCCCCGGGTCGGTGGACTCGCCGGTGCCGTCTCGATCGAGATCCAACCCGACGGGACCACGCTGCCGGTGGAGGGCGAGCACGAGGACCTCGTGGGCCATGGAACCGCCTGCGCCGGCATCGTGCACCTGCTGGCCCCCGAAGCCGAGATCTACAGCATCCGGGTGCTCGGGTCGAACCTCCGCGGCAAGGGCAGCACGTTTGCCGCCGGCATCCAGTGGGCGCTCGACACCGGCCTTCATGTCGTGAACATGAGCCTCAGCAGCAAGAGCGAGCAGTGGTTCGGACCGCTGCACGACCTGGCCGATGAGGCGTACTTCCGCAACGTGCTGCTGGTCTGTGCCGCGAACAACGTTCCCGGTCCGACCTACCCCTCTCAGTACTCATCAGTCGTGTCGGTCGCGGCGCGGTCGGGGCAGGACCCGTTTGCCATCGCCTACAACCCGCACCCTCCAGTTGAGTACGGCGCGCGTGGCATCG
The DNA here is from genome assembly GCA_963742765.1 of uncultured Actinomycetota bacterium. Lineage (GTDB taxonomy): Bacteria > Actinomycetota > Actinomycetes > Propionibacteriales > Nocardioidaceae > JANLYC01. Next base: position 1,409,356 of record CAVUMY010000001.1, on the reverse strand, counting down.
ATGTCGACGTCGCGTGGCAAAACGGTGGGTCGACGGTAGCGACGGGGAACAGCTTCGCTGCTCCGCACATCGCGGGTCTCGCCACCCTGATCCTGTCGAAGCATCCCGGCCTCACGCCGTTTCAGGTGAAGTCGGTGCTCCAGGCCGTGGCAGACAACGCAGCGCCTTTCTGAGCAACGCGGTTCCCTCAGTCGCCGCTGCCCTTCGGACGGTGGATCCAGTACTGGAAGGGACAGAGGTCGTTCCAGGCCAGGACGGTGAACCTGGCGATGGCCTGCTCATGGGCTGACGTGGAGAGTGGCTCCGGCGTGAGGGAGTTGACCTGCCGCAGGTAGTACACGGCGAGCCTGCTGGTGGAGTTCGATCCCCCTTGGCCCGAACCCCCCGGAGGTCGATACAGGATCGCCATGTAGCCGCCGACGCCGCTGAGACGTTCTGGGCCCGGCGCCCGGCCCCAATGCCGCGCTGCCAACCAGCGGCAGGCCTGGCGACCGTAGTCGAGCGCCTTGGAGGTATCCGTTCCTGCTGGAAGATGGGAGACGAACTGGCGTCCGTGAAGGACCCCGAGGACGAAGGTCGGGACCACCACCACGAGGACCAGCGCGGTGTTGACAGCGGCCCAAGCGCGAACATCTTTGCGGTGTCCGGACCTGGCTGCTTTGGTGGCGACGACGAATCCCCATAGCGCGGCAACGATTGCAACGCCGCCCATGATGGCCCGCATCGTCCACGAGCTCGGAGACGGCAGCACGGCCGTCTCACCAACAGCATCCACCGCACAGATCAAGACGATCGCCACCCAGGTCGCCAGATAGCCGACCAGCCCCCAGCCGAAGGCGATGATGCCGTTGTCGAAGCGGGTGGGCGGCCACCCGCTCGCGATCCCTGGCCAACGCCCAGGTGGGCGCTGGTGGCTCACTCCCACTCGATGGTGCCGGGTGGCTTGCTCGTCACGTCGATCGTCACCCGGTTGACCTCACGCACCTCGTTGGTGATGCGGGTCGAGATCCGCTCGACGACGTCGTACGGGAGCCTGGCCCAGTCTGCGGTCATGGCGTCCTCGGACGTGACCGGTCGGAGCACGACCGGATGGCCGTAGGTGCGGCCGTCACCCTGCACGCCCACCGAGCGGACATCGGCGAGCAGTACGACCGGGAACTGCCAGATCTCGCGGTCGAGACCCGCCCGGGTCAGCTCCTCGCGAGCAATCGCGTCGGCTTCGCGCAGCGTCGCAAGCCGGTCGCCGGTCACCTCCCCGACGATGCGGATCGCCAGGCCGGGGCCGGGGAACGGCTGCCGCCAGACGATCTCGGCCGGCAGACCGAGCTCGATGCCCACCTTCCGGACCTCGTCCTTGAAGAGCGTGCGCAGCGGCTCGACGAGCTCGAACTGCAGGTCGTCGGGCAGACCCCCGACGTTGTGGTGCGACTTGATGTTGGAGGTGCCGGCACCGCCGCCGGACTCCACGACATCGGGATACAACGTCCCTTGCACGAGGAACTGCACCGGCTTCTCGCCGCCGCCCGCTGCCTCGACGATCTCGCGCTCGGCGCCCTCGAACGCGCGGATGAACTCGCGCCCGATGATCTTGCGCTTCGCCTCGGGGTCGCGGATCCCGTTGAGGGCGTCGAGGAACGTCTTCGACGCATCGACCACCTTGAGCGAGACGCCGGTGGCGGCCACGTAGTCGCGTTCGACCTGGTCTGCCTCGCCTTTGCGCAACAGCCCGTGGTCGACGAAGACACAGGTCAGCTGATCGCCGATAGCCCGCTGCACGAGCGCCGCCGCCACCGCGGAGTCGACCCCGCCCGACAACCCGCAGATCGCTCGCTTGCTGCCGACCTGCGCACGGATGCGCGCCACCTGCTCGTCGACGACGTTGACCATCGTCCACGTCTGCCGGCAGCCCGCGATGTCGACGAGGAAACGCTCGAGCACCTGCTGACCGTGCTCGGTGTGCAGGACCTCTGGGTGCCATTGCACGCCGGCGTACCGGCGCTCGAGCGACTCGAAGGCCGCCACCGGCGTCGAATCGGTCGTCGCGAGCACGGTGAACCCTTCGGGCGCGCGGGCCACGGCGTCGCCGTGGCTCATCCAGACGCGATGGTGAGCGTCGATGCCGGCCAGCAAAGTGCCCGGCTCCTGCACGTCGACGACGGTTCGGCCGAACTCGGAGACGCCGGTCCGGCGTACGTCGCCGCCGAGCGCTACCGCCATCGCCTGGAAGCCGTAGCAGATCCCGAAGACCGGCACGTCGCTGGCGAAGATGCTCTCGTCCATCTGGGGCGCCCCCGGGACGTAGACCGACTGCGGCCCACCGCTGAGCACGATCGCCTTGGGCCGCCGGGTCAGCATCTCCTCGGCGGACATGGTGTGCGGCACGATCTCGGAGTACACGCGGGCCTCGCGAACGCGACGCGCGATGAGCTGGGCGTACTGGGCGCCGAAGTCGACGACGAGGACCGTGTCGTGCTCGGGTGTCTGCGGCCCCCAGGAGGGGTCGTGCTCGACGGTCACAGGGCGGACCTTTCGCTTCGTTCACTCGCCGTTCGATCGCTCTTCGCCACCAACTCGCGCCGACCGAGACGTCAGTCTATCGACGGCAAAGTATTTTCCTGAGCCGCCGTAACTGTCGGGTTTGACCGTCGTTGTCCCGTGCGGGTCCGGAGTTTGCGCACAGGATCCTCATCCCGGTGCTCGGCACCGGTTAGCTCAGGGCCCGGTCCACCCTCCCTCCGACCGGGCCCTGAGCCATCTCCAGGGTTCCGTCCGACCGCGACTAGTGCGCCACCGGCGTCGATCCCTGGCGGACCTCGACGATCGGCAGACGCAGGGCGCCGGCGGCATGCTCGGGAACGACGGGGTTCTTCGGCGGCACGGCGGCGAGCCGGCGGTAACGCTCACCCAGCACGGGCCGCATGTCCGCCTCCCCGTTGTTCGGCCACAGACTGAGCGCCCGTTCGGCCTGGGCAGTAATGGTCAGTGACGGGTTGACCCCGAGGTTGGCCGAGATGGCGGACCCGTCGAGCACGTGCAAGCCGGGATGGCCGTAGACGCGGTGGTAGGGGTCGATCACACCGGTGTCGACCGAGTCGCCGATCGTGCAACCGCCGATGAAGTGAGCGGTGAGCGGCCTGTTGAACTGCTCGCCGACCGAGCCGCCCGGCGCTCCCTTCACGATCCGCGCCATCCGGCGTACGGCGTCGTTGGCGACCGGTATCCAGGTCGGGTTGGGCACGCCGTGCCCTTGGCGCGACGTCAGGTAGCGCCGTCCGGTCAGCCTCGAGCGTGTGGTGTACGTCGTGATCGAGTTGTCGATGGTCTGCATGACGAGAGCGATGACGGTGCGTTCGGACCAGTGCGAGACGTCGTACCGATCGGGGATCGACCACTTTTGCTGCCACAGCTCGCGCAGCCACACCCGCCAGCGAGGGACGCTGCCGCCGCCGTCGGTGAGGACCGTCTGAAGCAGGCTCATCGCGTTGCTGCCCCGCCCGTAGCGCACCGGTTCGATGTGCGTCTCGGCATCGGGGTGGAACGACGAGGTGATCGCCACGCCCTGGCTGTAGTCGACGTCGCGGCCCTCGGCGACAGCACCGAGGATCGACTCGGAATTCGTCCGCGTCAGCGCACCGAGCCGATCCGACAAGCCGGGCAGGACCGCCTCATCGCGCATCCGGTGCAACAACCGCTGTGTGCCGAGCGACGACGCTGCGAGCACCACCTGCTCGGCGGTGAACACCCGGCCCGCACGGCGGCGCGACCCACGCTTGGCGTCCGTCGGTCGCGTCGTCACCCGATAACCACCTCCGGGCAGTGGCCTCACCTCGGTCGCGGTCGTCAACGGATGGACCTTTGCTCCAGCCAGCTCGGCGAGGAAGAGGTAGTTCTTGATGAGCGTGTTCTTGGCGTGATGGCGGCATCCGGTCATGCACTCGCCGCACTCGATACACGCCTTCCGGTCGGGACCAACCCCGCCGAAGTACGGGTCCGGTATCGCCGCACCCGGGTCTCCGAACAGCACTCCGACCGGCGTAGGACGGAAGGTCTGACCGACACCCATCTCGTCGGCGACCTGCTTCATGACGACGTCGCTCGGTGTCATGGTGGGGTTGATCGTCACACCGAGCATCCGCTTGGCCTGGTCGTAGAACGGCGCCAGCTCATCGCGCCAGTCAGTGATGTGGCTCCAGGACGGATCGGCGTAGAACGCATCGGGGGGTTCGTACAACGTGTTGGCGTAGACGAGCGATCCTCCGCCGACACCCGCCCCCGACAGGATCACGCAGTCGTTGAGCACGTCGATGCGTTGGATGCCGTAGCACCCCGCTGCCGGTGCGAAAAGGAAACGTCTGAGGTCCCAGGACGTCGTCGGGTAGGACGCCTCGTCGAAACGTGCGCCCGCCTCGAGCACACCGACGCGATAGCCCTTCTCGGTCAGGCGCAACGCCGAAACCGATCCGCCGAACCCGGATCCGACGACAACGACGTCGTAGTCGTAGCTCATGCCCGATGCAGCCTCTTCAGCAGGCGCAGCATCGCGGTCATCGTCTTCGCGTACCGCTCCTCCGACATGCCGAGTACGGGGCGGATCGGCAGCAGGCGCTGGGTGGCGACGGTCTGTTCGTCGGTGTAGCGGTGGATGCCTTCGCTGCCCTGCCGCCGGCCGAGCCCCGACTCGCGCATCCCTCCCATCGGTGCGTCGATGGACCCGAACGTCGCCGAGAAGGCCTCGTTGACATTGACGGACCCGCACCGGATCTGGCGCGCGAGACGGCGGCCCCGGGTGGTGTCGCGGGTGAAGACGGATGCGTTCAGCCCATAACTGCCGTCGTTGGCACGCGCGATCGCGTCCTGCTCGTCGCTGAACCGGTAGACCGACACCACAGGCCCGAACGTCTCCTGGGAGAAGCACGCCATCGCCGGGGTCACCCCGGTGAGCACGGTGGGCTCGTAGAACAGTGGTCCGGCGGCTCGCCTGGCCTGTCCGCCGGTGACGACCGTGGCGCCGTGTCTGACGGCGTCGTCGACGTGCGTGGTGACCACCTCGAGCTGACGCGCCGACACGAGCGATCCCATGTCGGCGGAGTAGTCGAGCGCAGTGGACAGCACCATGGCCTCGGTCCGGCGTACGAACCTGTCCATGAACCGGTCATAGACCTGGTCGGCGACATACAACCGCTCCATCGAGACGCACAGCTGGCCGGCGGACGCGAAGCACGCCCGGACCGCGCCCTCGGCAGCGCGTTCGAGGTCGGCATCGCGCAGGACGAGCATGGGGTTCTTGCCGCCCAGCTCCAGCGAGGCGCCGATCAAGCGCTGGGCAGCCCGCGCCGCCACCTCCCGGCCGGTCGTGGTCGAACCTGTGAAGCAGACATGGTCGACCTGGTCGATGAGGGCTGGTCCGATGACCGGCCCCTCGCCGTACACGACCTGCCACACGTCCGGCGGAACGCCCGCCTCGATCAGCAGCTCGACGCCCAGCAACGTCGACAGCGGTGTCTGCGCGTCGGGCTTGTGGACCACGGTGTTACCGGCGGCCAGCGCGGGCAGGCCGTCGCACAATGCCATCGTGAACGGGTAGTTCCATGGCGAGATGATCCCCACCACTCCTTTGGGGACGTGGTTGACGTCCACGCGCGTCAGTCCCGGGAAGATCCCGAGCCGACGCTGTGTCGCCAGGTGGCGGCTGGCGGTACGGGCGTAGTAGCGCGCGGCCATCGCGACATGGGCGACCTCGTCGAACGCATGTTTGCGAGCCTTGCCCGACTCCCACTGGATCAGGTCGAGGATCTCGTCCTGCCGGTCCAGGACGAGGTCGTGGAACCGCAACAGGATCTGCCGTTTGAGCGCCAGAGGGACACGAGACCAAGTTTGTTGCGCCATCCGGGCCGACTCCACGGCGAGCCCGACGTCGTCAGGCGTGGACACCGGGATCGACGCGATCGGCTGACCGGTGAAGGGCGCGTAGGTCGTCTCGGTCCCTCTCCCGGTCGCCCTGACCCGGGGGGTGAGGCGCCGGACCATTCCGGGATCCACGGCGTACGAGGCTCTGGGGTCATGCTCCGGATCCGCAGGCGCGGCGAGCTCCGGACCGGGCAGTGCGTTCATGTATCCGAGCGTAGGCGACCGTCTGCACACTGGCTACCCCTCAGTAACCTAGGCGTAGCGGTGGGCACGATGGCGTACTGTCAGGACTACGGAGCCGTCGGGGCTTCCAACCCGGGAGCAATAGCCATGAGCGACAAGTCCCCCCGCAAGTCCATGTCGAAGAAGTCCGGCAAGTCGTTGAAGGAAAAGCGCGCCGACAAGAAGGCCAAGCACGACCGCGCGACGACAGCAGAGATCATCCCCTCGACCAAGAAGCACTAACCACCCTCGCTTCTGCCCGAGACCAGCCGGGGCGCCACCCGGACGGGTGACGCCCCCCTGCTCGTGGGTGCGAGGTCGTGCTGCTCCCTTACGTCGTGGTCAGGGAGGTGTCATCGATGCGGAAGTTCGTGGCCAACGAGGCGTCCTCGGTGCCGGTGAACTTGATCGTGACGGTCTTGCCGATGTAGCTGTTCATACTGAACGACCGCGACACATATCCCGTGCCGGCGTTGGCGTTGGAATACGTCCCGAGTGTGGTCGTCACGCCTCCGCTGGTGGCCTGGACAGTCAACGTGTCGTAGGCCGTCGAGCCACTCTCGGACGTGGTGATGTACAGGTAGAAAGCGAGCGAGGCCGCCGTCTTGCCTGACGGGATCGTCACCGTCTGCGAGAGCGTGTCCGTGTGCGTCGAGCCGTAGCCGTCGAGCCACGCGTTGTACGAACCCGTCCGCGGCGTACCGCCCGTGCCGATGACGCCGCTGGACGCCGTCCAGTTGACGTTGCCTGACTCGAAACCCGGGTTGAGGAAGAGGTTGCCGGACGGCGGAGGCGGGGTGCCGCCGCAGGTGGAGCTGCCGGCCGGGACCGAGACGGCGTTCATCGCACTGACGACGGCGTTGCACTGCGTTGAGTTGGCGCCGTAGAGGTCCACAGCTGCCTTGATCGCGGCGTCACGTGAGCCGGTGTAGTTGGTCGTCGACGTCATGTACGTCGTCAGTGCTCGGTACCAGATCCTCCCAGCAGCGTCGCGGCCGATGCCGGTGACCGTGGAGCTGTTGCAGGTCGGGCTGTTGTGCGATCGGCCGCCGATGGTCTTGGCCCCCGAGCCCTCGGCGAGCAGGTAGAAGAAGTGGTTGCCGACGCCGGATGAGTAGTGCACGTCGAGGTTGCCGACACCGGACGACCAGCAGTTCGCGGATCCGCCGTCGAGCGACGGGTTGTCCATCCGCCGCAGGTAGGTGCCGTCCTTCGCAATCTTCTCGCCGATGTAGTAGTCGCCGGGGTCGTTGGCGTTGTTCGCCGTGAACTCGACCATCGTGCCGAAGATGTCGGAAGTCGCCTCGTTGAGGCCGCCGCTCTCACCGCTGTAGTTGAGGCCGGCAGTGTTGGAGGTGACGCCGTGGGTCATCTCGTGGCCCGCGACGTCGAGCGAGACGAGGGCGCTGAAGGTCGAGCCACCGTCGCCGTACGTCATGCAGAAGCACGAGTCGTCCCAGAAGGCGTTCTCGTAGTTGGTGCCGTAGTGAACGCGACTGTAGGCGGCGACTCCGTCGTTGCGGATGCCGTTGCGACCGAAGGTGTTCTTGTAGAAGTCCCACGTGTTCGCTGCGCCGTACGCCGCATCGACCGCCGCCGTCTGGCGTGAGGAGGTGGTGCCGGTGCCCCACACATTGTCCGCGTCAGTGAACAGCGTGCCTCTGGAGCTGCTCGTCGAGTTGTTGGCGTCGTAGATGCTGCTGTTGCCACGCGTCGAGTCGGTGAGCTGGTAGGTCGACCCGGACAGCACCGTCTTGAGCGGCACGGAGCCGGAGTAGAACGAGTTGCCGGTACCGTCCGCGGTGTCGACGGTGCTCCACGAGATGATCCGCTGCCCGGTCCGCGCGTCGGTGTACGTCACTCGCCGGACGGGGCTGCCGTCGCGGCTGACCCGGGCGAGGTGGGTCTCCCAGGCCAGCACGGGCTTGTGGTCGGCCGCGAACACGACCAGGGTGCCACCCTTGGCCGGGCTGGCCGTGCGGGGCGTCACGTGACGAATCGCGAGGTTGGCGCTCGAGGCGTAGTCGACGCCCTTGATAGCGCCGCCCGGGCTCTGGTGGACGACCATGTCGCCACCGATGACGCGCACTCCTCGATATGTGCGGTCATAGCGGATGTGTATCGCGCCGTTGGTGTCAGCCATGGCGTCGACCGGCTTGAGCGACTCGCTCGCCGGCAGGCGCAGCGCCTGCGCGGTGGCGTGGGCGTCGGTCTTGGCAGCACGCAGCACGGAAGCACGCTCAGCCGGGGTGAAGTGGGGATCTGCCTTGGTCGTGCTGGGGTGGTGGACAGCAACGGATGCAGGCGCGGGGGTGGCTGCCTGCGATGGTGCAGCGGAGAGACCAGCAGCGGTGACTGCGGCGATCGCTCCGATCGTGGCAAGACGTTTCACTAACAACCTCCAGGTCAGGCGGCGTCGACGATGTGGTCGAGGCCATCGGAAGGCTCGGGCGTGGCGAACGTGACGTGGGTCACGCCGAGAACCGAGGGGAAACCTGCCCTATAACAGTTTGTTGCGTCAAGAGGGGGGTCGTGCAACATGCACGGGGCATATCGTCACTTCAGGTCCGTAACAGGTCACGCAAACGCCGCAATCCCTCGTGAACATCGACGAATCTCGTCGTCAATGGGGCCATACCGAGACGGATTCCGTCGGGCTGACGAAAATCGGGCAGGACCCCTTCGCGCATGAGCTCGGCGATCGCCGAGCGTGCCTCCGGGTGCGTGATCGTCACGTGAGACCCGCGCCGTTCGGGATCACGTGGGCTGGCCAGGATCGCACCCAGTGGCGCCAGCCAGGCGTCGTACAGGCTCACCGCATACGAGGTGAGCAGCATGGATTTCGCTCGTAGCGCCGGGAGGCCGGCGTCGACGATCATCTGCACGCTGGTTTCGATCCCGGCCATCGAGAGCACCCCCGGAGTGCCGGACAACCAGGAGCGCAGGTTGGACTCGGCCTGGTAACCCTGTGCCATCTCAAACATCTCGGCCCGGCCCCACCAGCCCCAGATCGGCTGGGAGAGCTGCGGCTGGAGGTCCTTGCGGACGTAGGTGAACGCCGGCGATCCGGGACCACCGTTCACGTACTTGTAGGTGCAGCCCACGGCTACGTCGACGTCGTCGCGGTGGAGGTCGATGGGGATCGACCCGACCGAGTGGCACAGGTCCCAGAGGGCGGTGCCGCCGACGTCGTGCACCGCTGCCGTGATCGCCCCCATGTCGGTGAGCGCGGCCGAGCGATAGTCGATCTGGTTGAGGACAACCAACGCTACGTCGGTGTCCAGGCTCGGCCTCACGTGCTCGAGGGTGATTCCCTCCGGACCCGCCTCGTCGATCCAACGCACCTCGAGGTGGCGGCGTCCGGCGAGAGACTCGACCAGGTATCGGTCGGTCGGGAAGTTGTCGCGGTCGATGATGACGACCCGGCGGTCGGGATGAGCGTCCAGGATCGCGGACATCGCCTTGTACAAGGAGACCGTGGTCGAGTCGCCGACGATCACCTCACCGGGATCGGCGCCGAGCAGCCCGGTCCCGATGAGATCACCGATCTGCGTCGGCAGCTGCATCCAGCGGTCCTCCCACGACCGGATGAGATGCCCGCCCCAGTCGTCGTCGAGGACCTGCTTGACACGGGCCTGGGTGGCTTTGGGCAGGCGACCCAGTGAGTTCCCGTCGAGGTAGATCACGTCCTCATCGGGGATGACGAAGTCGGCGCGGTACGCCGCCAGGGGGTCTGCCCGATCGAGCTCTTCGGCATACTCGCGCATGGTCTCGTCGCTCGCATTGCCGCGGGTGGTGCGGCTGCTGACGTCGATGTCGCTGACCGGATCCATGCTGGCAACCTACCCGCCACGACCTACTCCCCAACGCAAGCAGCCAGTCCTGGCCGCACGTTTGCCTAGTCCACAAGCCAGTTGGCTTGTGGACTAGGCAAACGTGGGCCAGGGACTGGGGACTTGCCTGGGGTACATCGCTGGCGGGCGTGAGCGGCTATGCCTGGGTGATGTTGACCATCCAGGTGATACCGAACCTGTCGAGGCACATGCCGAACTCGTCACCCCACATCTGCTTCTCGAGCGGGACGGACACGGTCGCGTCGTCAGACAGCTGGTCCCAGTAGCCTCGCAGCTCGTCGGCATCGTCCCCGCTCAAGCTCACCGCGATGTTGTCACCCGCTGTGTGTGGCATCCCCGGCGGCGCGTCGGCGCCCATCAGCGTCAGCCCGCTCTTGGTCTCGAGCATGCCGTGCATGATCTGGTCGGCCTCGGGAGTGTCGCTCGCACCGTATTCGCCGAAGGTGTTGAGCGTGAGACTGCCGCCGAACACCCCTGCGTAGAACTCCATCGCCGAGCGGGCGGTGCCGGGAAAGCTGATGTACGGGTTCAGTCGGGTAGCCATGCGGGCATCCTCCTCGAGGCCGGTCGCGCACCAAGCGCGCTCCCGATGAGCCTAGTGGCGCGCGTCTCACATCCCTGCCCGACAGGTTTTCTAGGCCCAGTCGCCGACCACGGGCGACGGCTTGTCCGCGATCTCGTGGCTCCCGGGCGCGCTCCGTGCCAGCGACCTCGGAACGGGTGTCCGCACGATCCGGATGCGGGCCATCGGGAAGCGCGGCACCGTTTGGTACGCGTACCGACCAGCCAGCCAGAAGTGGGTGCGCGAGGGCAGCAACCGCGCCGCCGCCTGGTCGAAGGCGAAGGTCGCGCCTGGAGCCACGACGGCCTGGACGTTCCAGCTCCACCGCCTCAAGGTCGGCGTGCTGGTTACAAGGTCTCGGCGATCGACGAGGTGAAGAACCGCTCAGCCTGGAAGGCGCATCGAGCTCACTCGCTCGTAGCCCCGGCTACCTGCCCCGCCCAATCGCCCTGGCGCCTGCCGACCAACGGTAGGTGCCAGGGCGGTCCCAACGGTCAACGGACGTCGGCCTCTCAGCCAGGCGGCTAGCGGTACTCCGGGTTCTCGAAGTCGAACCTCGCACCCGCGTCCCAGGCGGTGCGTTGGTTGCCGTACGCCGGGATGCCGCCGGCCTGCTGCAGCATGTTCGCCAGATGCATCAGGTTCCAGGTCATGAACGTCGTGTTGCGGTTGGTGAACTCGTTCTCCGGACCACCCGACCCGGGATCGAGGTATGACGGTCCGGGCCCGGCCTCGCCGATCCACCCGGCGTCGGCCTGCGGCGGGATCGTGTAGCCGATGTGCTGCAGCGAATACAGGATGTCCATGGCGCAGTGCTTGATGCCGTCCTCGTTACCCGTGATCAGTGCGCCCCCGACTCGGCCGTAATAGTCCCACTGGCCTTTGTCGTTGACGTCGCCGGAGCTCGCATACAGCCGCTCGATAACGCGTTTCGTGACACTGGAATTGTCGCCGAGCCAGATCGGGCCGGCGATGACGAGGATGTTCGACGCCATGACCTTCTCGTGGATGCTGGGCCACACGTCGCTGGCCCAACCGTGCTCGGTCATGTCGAGATAGACGCCGGTAGCGATGTCATGGTCGACCGCGCGCAGCTCCTCGACCTCGACTCCGTGCTTGCGCATGATGGTGGCGCTTATGTCGACGATGCCCTGGGTGTGGCTCTTCTCGGGGGATCGCTTGAGCGTGCAGTTGATGTACAGCGCACTCAGGTTGCTGAAGTCGTATTCCGTCATGCCCAGCAGTCTCGCGTTCCCGGCAGGCGTTACACCACCCGGTGCAGGGGTCCGTCACTCCAGCGTAAGAATCAGCCGCTCGGCCTCGTCGGCGACCCGGTCGCGCGCGTAGGGGTTGATGCGGCGTGCCTCGTCGACGAGGCTGCGCTCGAGATCGGCCACGACGATGCCCTCGCCCGAGTCGACTCGCTCGACCACCCGTCCCTGGGGATCGTAGACCGCGGTGCCGCCGCTGAAGTCGAGGTCGCCGCAGCGCCCGACCAGGCCGGCGAACACGACGTAGACACCGTTGTCGATCGCCCGCGCTGCGTAGTAGAGGTCGCGGCGGTGCTCACTCCCGACGACGTACGCCGACGGGCAGACGTACACGAGGGCACCGGCGTCAGCAGCAGCCCGTGCGTGCTCGGGGAAGCAGCCGTCGTAACAGATGCCGAGACCGACGTCCCAGCCGCCGAGAACGATGGCAGCGCCCTGCGTGCCCGGCGTGAAGATCGCACGTTCGTCCTCCCACAGATGCTGCTTGACGTACGCCACGTGCAGCTGACCGGTCGGACCGAAGGTCAACAGGGCAACCGATCTGCTGCCGTCAGGTTGGCGAACGGAGGCGCTGACGAGCGCCGCGATCGACCCCGCTCGAGCCGCCGCAGCGATCGGTTCGAGGCGTACGTCGTCGGAGAGGACGTCACACCTGTCAGGCTCCGCAGCCAAGGTCTTGATGTCATACCCCGGCAGGAAGAGCTCGGGAAAGACGACCAGTGTCGCTCCCTCCGTCGCCGCCTTCTCGATCCACCGGACCACGGTCGCGACGTTGTGCTCGACGTCACCGGCCCGGGACTCCGCCTGGACGGCTGCCACCCGCAACGACTGCGACGCCATGGCTACTGGACCACGACTTCGACGCGCTGGAACTCCTTCAGCTCGGTGTATCCGGTAGTGGCCATCGACCGCTTGAGCGCACCGACGAGGTTCATGGTGCCGTCGGAGACCAGGGACGGACCGTGGAGGATCTGGTCGAGCGTGCCGACCGTGCCGATCTCGACGCGCTCGCCGCGGGGCAGCGTCGGGTGCCAAGCCTCGGCACCCCAGTGGTAGCCGCGGCCGGGAGCCTCCTTGGCTCGTGCCAACGGTGAGCCGACCATCACAGCGTCGGCTCCGCACGCCACCGCCTTCGCGATGTCGCCGGACTTGCCGATCGAGCCGTCGGCGATCACGTGCACGTACCGCCCACCGGACTCGTCGAGGTAGTCGCGTCGGGCAGCCGCCACGTCGGCCACCGCGGTCGCCATCGGCACCGCCAGGCCGAGCACGGTGCGCGTGGTGTGGGCGGCACCGCCGCCGAACCCGACCAGCACCCCGGCCGCTCCGGTCCGCATGAGGTGCAGGGCGGCCTGGTAGGTCGCGCAGCCACCGACGATGACCGGTACGTCGAGCTCGTAGATGAACTGCTTCAGGTTGAGCGGCTCAGCCTGACCGGAGACGTGCTCGGCCGAGACCGTGGTGCCGCGGATGACGAAGAGGTCGAGGCCGGCCTCGATCACCGACTGCGCGTGCTCCTTGGTGCGCTGCGGAGACAGCGCGCCCGCGACCGTGATACCGGAGTCACGCATCTGTTTGACCCGCTCGACCATCAGCTCGGGCTTGATCGGCTGGGCGTAGATCTCCTGGAGTCGGCGAGTGGCCTCGTGCCCGTGCAGCGCGGCCACTTCGGCGAGCAGCGGCTCGGGGTCGTCATACCTGGTCCAGAGACCTTCGAGGTCGAGCACGCCGAGACCGCCGGCTTTGCCGAAGGCGATCGCGGTGTCTGGCGACATGACCGAGTCCATCGGGGCGGCCAGGACGGGGATCTCGAACCGGTAGGCGTCGATCTGCCAGGCGACCGAGACCTCTTCCGGGTCGCGGGTACGCCGGCTGGGCACGATCGCGATGTCGTCGAACGCGTAGGCGCGACGGCCTCGCTTGGCCCGCCCGATCTCGAAGTCAGTCACCGGCCGATGATATCGGCCCGACCGTCGCCGCTACCGCCCGGAGTAGTTGGGCGCCTCGACCGTCATCTGGATGTCGTGCGGGTGGCTCTCCTTCAGCCCTGCCGACGTGATCCGCGTGAAGCGGCCGCGTTCTTGCAGCTCAGGGATGGTGTGCGCTCCGACGTAGAACATCGACTGATGAAGTCCTCCGACGAGCTGGTGCGTGACCCCGGACAGCGGGCCACGATAGGCCACCTGTCCCTCGATCCCCTCAGGCACGATCTTGTCGTCACTGGACACGTCGGCCTGGAAGTAGCGGTCCCTCGAGAAGGACTTCTTGCCGCGCGAGGCCATCGCCGAGATGGACCCCATCCCCCGGTAGGTCTTGAACTGCTTCCCGTTGACGAACACGAGATCGCCCGGGCTCTCCTCGCAACCGGCCAGCAACGAGCCGATCATCACGGTGTCGGCGCCGGCCACGAGGGCCTTCGCGATGTCACCGGAGTACTGCAGACCGCCGTCTCCGACGAGTGGCACTCCGGCCGGGCGGCAGGCAAGCGATGCCTCGTAGATGGCCGACACCTGCGGCACGCCTACGCCGGCGACGATGCGCGTCGTGCAGATGGAGCCGGGGCCGACCCCGACCTTCACGGCGTCGACTCCGGCGTCGACGAGGGCCTGGGCGCCGGCTCGGGTGGCGACGTTGCCGCCGATCACCTGAACGTGCCGGGTAGCCGGGTCGCTCTTGAGGCGCCGGATCATGTCGAGCATCAGGCGCGCGTGTCCGTTGGCGACATCCGGCACGAGGACGTCGACGCCGGCTTCGACCAGCGTGGTGGCCCTCTCCCAGGCGTCGCCGAAGTAGCCGATCGCGGCTCCGACCAGCAGTCGGCCGTCTGCGTCGTTGGAGGTGAGCGGGAACTGTTCGGACTTGACGAAGTCCTTGACGGTGATGAGACCGACGAGGCGCCCGGAGTCGTCGACGATCGGCAGGCGTTCGCGTTTGTGCTGGCGCAACAGCCGGGTGGCCTCGTCGCGCTCGATTCCCTCGTGACCTGTGATCAGCGGCATCGGGGTCATCACCTCACCGACCAGCCGTGTCGCCCATTCCCCGATCGGCACGAAGCGCAGGTCGCGGTTGGTGATGATGCCGAGCAGGCGGTGGTCCTCGTCGACGACGGGGAGCCCAGATACGCGGTACTGCCCGCAGGTCTCGTCGAGCTCCTCGAGCGTCGCCTTCGGAGTGATCGTGACCGGGTTGGAGATCATTCCGGTCTGGGTTCGCTTGACGAGGTCGACCTGGTAGGCCTGGTCTTCGATCGACAGGTTGCGGTGCAGCACGCCCAGGCCGCCCTGACGTGCCATCGCGATGGCCATCCGTGACTCGGTGACCGTGTCCATCGCGCTCGAGACCAGCGGTATCCGGATGTCGATCTCGCGGGTCAGCCGCGCCGTCGTGTCGACCTCGCTGGGGATGACATCGGTCTCGCCCGGCAGCAGCAGGACGTCATCGAACGTCAGGCCCAGGGTGGCGAACTTGGCCGGCACATCGGCGGGCGTGAGATCCATGGACCCATGGTACGGGCGCGAGCCGGTGGAGTGCGCTGCGCCGCCGGGCAGCGTCAGTCGCGAACGGCCTCCTGCTGCCTCTCGGCGTGCTCGCGCATCCGCACGAGGGCGCGGTGCTGGGCCACACGCACGGCGCCGGCGGTCATCCCGAGGGCAGCCCCGGTCTCTTCCGCACTGAGCCCGGCCGCGACGCGCAGCATCATCACCTCGCGCAGATGGTCCGGAAGCAGATCAAGCAACGCACTCGCGGACTCGACGTCGCTCAGCTGCACTGCAAGGTCCTCGGGCGTCGGCGCGCTGTCCACGTCGTCCGGGACCTCGTCGGTCGGCTGGGCGTGTCGTGCGAACGCGCGCTGAGCGTCCGCGACCTTCCGCGCAGCAACCCGGTGGACGAACGCCTCGAACGGTCGCCCCTGTTCGCGGTACCCGGGGAGGGCCTGCAGCACCGCGATGCAGATGTCCTGCGCGACGTCATCGGCGAGGTGTTGGCCGCCCGGGTAGGTGTGCAGGCGGGCTCGCGAGTAGCGGTGGGCGATGACGCGTACCCGCTCGAGAAGGGCCTCGACGTGGGCGTCATCGCCGGACTGGGCGGCCCTGGCCAGATCACTGAGGTCAGCGGTACTCACCTGCTGGGATCCGGGCGTGATCACGTAAAGAGAGTGGCACGAGTGACACGTGAGCCTCACTTCGACCCGCGGTGGTTCTCACCGCAAAAGTACGCATCAGCAGGCACAAAGCAGGCAATCGGTGCCAATGGGTAGCGGCGATGCCTGGGGATTTTCCCCGCCACCCCCTCGACCGGTGAGGGCCCGACAGCGGTTGCTGTCGGGCCCTCACTTGGGCGGGTGGGTGACGCTTCACCGCACCCCCGGGGTTTTGCCGGGTCAGTGACCGTGGCCGTGGCCGTGGCCGCCAGCGGCCTCCGGCTCCGGCTCGGCCGGCTTCTCGACCACGAGCGTCTCGGTGGTGAGCAGCATCGATGCGATGCTCGCGGCGTTGGTCAGCGCGGACTTCGTGACCTTCACCGGGTCGAGCACGCCCTGGGCGACCAGGTCGCCGTACTCGCCGGTCGCGGCATTGAAACCCTTGCCGGCACCGTGCTCACGGACCTTGGCCACCACGACATAACCCTGGTCGCCACCGTTCTCGGCGATCCAACGCAGCGGCTCGTCGATGGCGATACGGACGACGCGTACGCCGATGGCCGCATCGCCGGTGAGGCCGAGGTTGTCGGAGAGCACCGAGGCCGCGTGGACAAGGGCAGATCCGCCACCGGCCACGATGCCCTCTTCGATCGCAGCGCGCGTCGCGGAGACGGCGTCCTCGATCCGGTGCTTCTTCTCTTTCAGCTCCACCTCGGTGGCGGCGCCGACCTTGACGACGCAGACACCGCCGGCGAGCTTGGCGAGCCGCTCCTGGAGCTTCTCGCGGTCCCAGTCGGAGTCGGTGTTGTCGATCTCGGCCTTGATCTGGTTGACACGACCGGCGACCTCAGCCGCATCACCGTTGCCGTCGACGATCGTGGTGTTGTCCTTGGTGATGACCACGCGACGTGCCGTGCCGAGCACCTCGAGACCGACCTGGTCGAGCTTGAGACCCACGTCGGGGGTGACGACCTGCGCACCGGTGAGGGTCGCGATGTCCTGCAGCATGGCCTTGCGACGGTCACCGAAGGCAGGCGCCTTGACCGCGGCGGCGGTGAACGTGCCGCGGATCTTGTTGACCACCAACGTCGACAGGGCCTCCCCATCGAGGTCCTCAGCGATGATGAACAACGGCTTGCCTGCCTGGATGACCTTCTCGAGCAGCGGCAGCAGGTCCTGGATCGAGGAGATCTTGCCCTGGTTGACGAGGATGTAGGGGTCGTCGAGGACCGCCTCCATCCGCTCGGCGTCGGTCACGAAGTACGGCGAGATGTAGCCCTTGTCGAACTGCATTCCCTCGGTGAACTCGAGCTCGGTGCCCAGTGTGTTGGACTCCTCGACGGTGATGACCCCGTCCTTGCCGACCTTGTCGAAGGCCTGCGCGATGAGGTCACCGATCAGCGAGTCACGCGCCGAGATCGTCGCGACGTGTGCCATGTCCTCGGTGGAGTCGACGTCGCGCGCAGCCTTGCCGAGCGCCTCGTTGACGGCCTCGACGGCCTTGTCGATGCCGCGCTTGAGGTCCATGGGGTTGGCGCCGGCCGCGACAGCCCGCAGGCCCTCGTGCACGAGCGCCTGGGCGATGACCGTGGCGGTGGTCGTGCCGTCACCGGCGATGTCGTTGGTCTTGGTCGCGACTTCCTTGGCGAGCTGGGCGCCGAGGTTCTCGAACGGGTCGTCGAGCTCGACCTCACGCGCGACCGTCACACCGTCGTTGGTGATCGTCGGGGCGCCCCACTTCTTGTCGAGGACGACGTAGCGGCCCTTGGGGCCGAGGGTCACCTTGACGGTGTTGGCGAGTTTGTCGACACCACGCTCCAGGGCGCGCCTGGCGTGCTCGTCGAACTCAAGAATCTTTGGCATGAAGGGTCCTTCTCACGAACGGACGGGTGGAACGGGTCCGCGACATACGCGGTGCGTGTGTCTCGGCTGATCACGCCCGGAAGACGGGCGATCGAAAAGGGGGCGCCCCGGCGCCCGGTGGTGGGACGGCCGGGGCGCACCTGAAGTCGAGAAAGCTGGTGCTTACTTCTCGATGACGGCGAGGACGTCGCGCGCGGAGAGGATGAGAAGCTCCTCGCCGGCGTACTTGACCTCGGTGCCGCCGTACTTGCTGTAGATGACCTTGTCACCCACGGAGATGTCGAGCGGAACGCGGTTGCCGCTGTCGTCGACACGACCCGGACCCACAGCCAGGACCTCGCCCTCCTGGGGCTTCTCCTTGGCCGTGTCCGGGATGACCAGGCCAGAGGCCGTGGTCTGCTCGGCTTCGAGCGTGCGGACGAGAATGCGGTCTTCGAGCGGCTTGATGCTGACAGACACGTGCTGGACCTCACCTTTCACTGAGAACAGAGAGGCAGTTGCTCATCGGACGGTTGGTGTTGCGGGTTCGAGGAGTTCACGTCGTCGCGGGTGCCGTGACCTTCTCGCTGGCAACCTCCTGGGGAGAGTGCCAACGCCGAATCTAGCACTCGGGCCTGGGGAGTGCCAACGGCCCCCGGGTCGGACTCCGAAACAATCCAGGCATCCCGACAACATTCATCGCTACCGCAGCGTCCCAACCACCAAGACCTACCCGCCCGCGCTGACCCACCTCCGGGGAACCATGGACGCACGACACCCACCCGCGACACTCCGGCGCCGGCGGGGCCTCAGCCTGAGCATGGCTGCCACGTCTGCCACGATGCACACGTGGACGGCGCGGCCCTCGGTTTCCTGCTCACCCCGGACGGGCACACGCTTCTGACGCAGGCGGGGGCGGCCTACGACGGCTCCAACCTCCTATCCGTGGCCACACAGCTGCGGCGCGACCACGATGCGGCACACGTGGCTGCCGCCCTGACACAGATCGAGCTCAGGCACCTCGCCGTGGCCAAGTTCGGCGCGGACGCCGCACGGCTGTTCTTCACCCGGGATGGTCTCGAACAGGCGACCCATCCAGCGGTGGCAGCGCATCGGGCACACCGACTCGTCGAAGCGGTCGGCCCCGGTTCGCTCGTCGACATCGGCTGTGGGATCGGCTCGGACCTGATGGCCTTCGCCCGCCACGGCCTGGCCGTGACCGGCGTGGACCGGGACCCGGTCACCGCGGCCATCGCGGCAGCAAATCTGGGGGCCTTCGAGCTGCCGGGTGAGGTCGCGGTCGGGTCGGCTGAACAAATCGACGCGAGCGCCTACGCCGTGGTCTTCGCCGATCCCGCTCGACGTACAGCGAGGGGGCGCACGTTCGATCCGGCCGCCTACTCGCCCCCGTGGTCACTCGTGCAGGAGCTGCTGACCGGTCGTGCGGTCGTCAAAGTCGCGCCCGGAATCCCGCACGACCTGGTACCTCCCGGCGTCGAGGCCGAATGGGTGAGCTGGCGAGGCAACCTGAAGGAGACGGCGCTGTGGTCCTGCCTGGCCGACCCGGTCCGCGCGCGCGCCACAGTGCTCCGGCGGGACAACGACCCAGCGAGCCTCACCGACCGCGACACCGCCACCGAGCCGGGAACGGCGCCACCTGGTGCGTACGTCTACGAGCCGGACGACGCGGTGATCCGCGCTCACCTGGTGACATCGGTGGCCGCGCTGGTCGACGGCTGGCTGCTCGACGAGCATCTGGCGTACCTGAGCAGTGACGCACTGGTCCACACACCGTTCGCCCGCGCCTTCGAGGTCATCGAGGTGCTGCCCTTCAAGGACAAGGCCCTCCGGACTGCACTGCGAGCCCGGGACATCGGTCCGCTCACGATCAAGAAGCGCGGCATCGCCGTCACCCCCGAGGCGCTCCGGTCACGGCTGGCCCTGTCCGGCTCGCAGCCGGCCACGCTCATGCTCAGCCGTACGCCTGGTTCGGCCGTCGCCATGCTCGTCGAGCCCCGACCCGCCTAGCCGTCGATGCCGTCCGGGACGACACGACCCCCTTGAACATGCAACCTTTCGGCGTCGTCACCGCGTCATGGCTGCAAGGAGCCGGCCGGTGAGTGGCCGGACGCTGAGCGTAGGGCAGGGAGGTAAGCCATGAGCACGATCGTCGCGACACCCCAGCACTTAGGCTTACCTGCCGTGAGCAAGACGCGGGGGATCGACCGGACCGAGGCGGACTTCGTCGAGTTCGTCCAGGCCCGGCAGCATGCGCTGCTGCGGTTCGCCTACCTGCTCACGTCGGACCACCACACCGCGGAGGACCTCGTCCAGACCGCGCTGGCCAAGACCTACCTGACCTGGGACCGGCTCCGCGACCGCGGCGCCATCGACGCCTACGTGCGACGGATCATCGTCAACGAGAACACCAGCCTGTGGCGGCGCGCCTGGCGGCGCAACGAACGCAGCGCGGAGTACCTGCCTGAGTCCGCCGATACGCCCCGCACGGGCGCCGACTCCGAGACGCGGGACGCGATGTGGCAGGTCGTTCAGACGCTTCCGGCCAAGCAGCGCGCGGCCGTGGTCCTTCGCTACTACGAAGATCTCACCGAGGCCGACACGGCAGCCGTGCTCGGCTGCTCCATCGGCAACGTCAAGAGCCAGACGTCGCGAGCGATCGCGGCGATGCGCGCCTCGGTTCTCGCCAACCCCGAGCTGTTGGGCGGTGAAGCATGAGCGGCTTCGACCCCTCCGACGAGCCCGGCCAGGGCTTCGAAGCTCAGATGCGCCAGAGCCTGCAGCGGCACGCCGGTCACGCGCCACGCGCCGACCTCACCTCCGCGACACTTCGCCGCGCGCGGCGGATCAAGCTGCGCCGGCGGATCGCCTCGGGGGCGACCGTGCTGGCGGTGGCAGCCGTCGGCATCCCTGTCGGAACGGCCCTGTTCGACGACGCCCGCACCTCCAACGTCGCCGACCCTGACGGCACGATCGCGACCACCGACGCGACCTCTGGGACCGCCGGGGCCACCACGCCGCTGACCGACGTCATGCTGAAAGGGCTGCCGAGCGGTCGGGCGCCGAGCGTGCCGTACATCTTCAAGACCCAGTTCGTGCAGGACGGGCAGAGCACTGACATCCCGGGGCTGCCGCCAGCCGTCTACCGCCCGACTCCCTCCTCGATGCTGGTCGACGCTGCCACGTTCCCCGACGGGGTGGCCGGCTTCGTGCTGGACACCCGCACGGGCACCACGACGGTGGCTACCGGACTCGGGTCAGCGCTGCCCAGCTCACAGCGCACCAGCCAGCCCGCGATCGACCACAACGGAGCGGTCGCCTTCGCTGTCAGTGACGCCCAGACCGGGTCCTCAGCCGGAGGCGACGCGATCGTGTACGCCGAGAACCTCCGGGGGCCGTCACGCTACGCCTACCCGGACCAGCTCCAGGTGAAGCAGGTCATGGACGTCGAGCAGGGCGTGGCGCTCTTCAACGCCACGACCTCGAGCGGGCAACAGGTGGTCGGACGTGCCGACTTCAACCAGGGCTCCCCGGCCCCGGTCGAGGCGCCCTGGCCGACCTTGGTCTCCGTCTCGGCCGCCGACCAGGCCGACGGGCTCATGGCGGGACGCACCACCGACATGGGCAAGGGAGAGCGGGCTTGCAGTGCGATGCTCTCCACCTCCGATGCGAGCGAGCTGTGGCGCAGCTGTGCCTGGCGGCCCACCGAGTTCTCGCCCGACGGGTCTCGGGTGTTCGCCATCTCGTCCGACACCGAGGGCTTCGGACCGCGGGCCGCCGCGATCCTCGACTCCAGGACTGGTGCGGTCATCCGCGAGTTCACCACTCCCGGGACGTTCGGACGGGCCACCTTCGAGGCAGACAACGCCCTTGTGATCGTCACGGTCGACCGCGGCAGCTCCGCGATCGTGCGCTGTACGGAGTCGGGCCGCTGCGAGCTGGCCACGTCACCGCAGCCGGCTTCACCGGACTCGCTGGTCTCGCCCTACCAGCTGACCGCCAACCCCTGACGGACTACCGCGTCGGTCGGCGAGGCGGCGGGTCAGGCCACGACGGTGGTGATCGGCATCGACGAGTCCGCCGGGATGTCGAGCGCCGAGGCCGGACGACCGCGGCGTACGACCTCCGCACCGAGTGCCGCCACCATCGCCCCGTTGTCAGTGCAGAGCCCCGGTCGTGGGACGCGTACGACGATCCCGTGCTTCGCGGCCCGCTCCTCAGCAAGGGTCCGGATCCGGGAGTTGGCCGCGACGCCTCCCCCGATGACCAGGTGACTCGCGCCGGAGCGCACGCAGGCGTCGACCGCCTTGCGGGTCAGCACGTCGCACACGGCCTCCTGGAAGGAAGCGGCAACGTCCGCGACCGGGACCGGTTCCCCGGCGCCTTCACGCGCCTCCACCCAGCGAGCCACCGCCGTCTTGAGGCCAGAGAACGAAAAGTCGAAGCGGTGTCGTTCGAGGTCGCGACCGCTGGTGAGACCGCGCGGGAAGTCGATCGAGATCGTCCCGTCGCGGGCGACACGGTCGATGTGCGGGCCGCCCGGAAAAGGCAGACCCAACAGCCGCGCCACCTTGTCGAACGCCTCACCGGCGGCATCGTCCACCGTGGCACCGAGCGGCGCAACGCCGACCGTGACGTCCTCGACCAGCAGCAGACTGGAATGGCCGCCACTCACGAGCAGCGCCACACAGGGCTCCGGCAGCGCGCCGTGCTCGAGCTGGTCAACGGCCACATGCGCCGAGAGATGGTTGACCCCGTAGAGGGGTTTGCCCAGGGAGAGTGCGAGGGCCTTGGCCGCGGCCACTCCCACCAGCAGCGCCCCGGCCAGGCCCGGCCCGGCTGTGACCGCGATCGCGTCGACGTCGGACAGGGTGACCCCGGCCTCACGGCACGACCGCTCGATCGTCGGGACCATGGCCTCCAGGTGGGCCCGGCTCGCCACCTCAGGCACGACGCCGCCGAACCTGGCGTGTTCGTCGACGCTGGACGCGATCGCATCGGCGAGCAGGCGGTGTCCCCGGACCAGCCCGACACCCGTCTCGTCGCAGGAGGTCTCGATGCCGAGCACGAGTGGCTCGTCGTTCATCGCCCTCCCTCCGACCTGAGCGGCTTTGACATGACGAGGGCGTCGACGTCTCCTGGGTAGTAACGCGGCCGCCGGTCGATCACGCTGAAACCTGACTGCTCGTAGAGGCCGCACGCGGCGGCGTTGTCGGCGCCGACCTCCAGCATCAGGCGGTCAGCACCCCGGCGCTTCGCCTCGCTCTCGATCTCCTCGAGCAGCCGTCGACCGACACCGTGCCGGCGGCGACTCGGGAGGACCGCGACGCGCTGCACGTCGGCCACATCGTCGACGAACCGCCCGACGGCGTACCCGACGGCGGTCGTCCCGTCGGCCGTCACCTCCTCCGCGAGCCAGATCTCCCGGGTGTCACCGAGTCCGGCGAACTCGTCCTCGACCGTGCGCGGGGACCACGCCGAACCGGTGAACGCCTCGAGCTCGAGCACCACGACGATGTCGAGATCTGCTGCTGTGGCGGGCCGTATGTCGTTCACAGCACCCGCTTGCGTTGGCCAGGCGTGGCCGCGTCCGGCCGCCGCAGGTAGAGCGGTTCGGGCGGCAGCAGCTCGACCGTGCCGTTGGCGACGGCCCCGGCCATTGCCGCCGCGCTCGGGTGCTCGGGGTCGATGGGCCGAGGGAAGGCGTCCGGATACAGCTGCGGCCCGCGACCGGCAACCGGCCCGTCGTACGCCACCTCGTCGGGGCGATCGACGGCCGGCATGCCCAGCCGACGAGCCGTTCGGTCGTACTCCGCCCAGTAGACCTCCTTGCGGCGCGCGTCGGTGGCGACCCGGAAGCCGTCGGGCTGCTCCCCGGCGGCGACCGCAAGCACGTCCAGCGTGCAGACGCCGTCGACCGGGATGTCGAGGACGGCAGCCATCGTGCGAGCCGTGACGATGCCCACGCGAAGTCCGGTGAACGGGCCGGGTCCGACCCCGACAGCGATCCGGGTGAGGTCGCGCGGCGTGATCCCCGCCGTGGCGAGCACGCGTTGGATGCCGGGGGCGAGGAGCTCGCCGTGGCGTAGGGCGTCGACGACAGTGTGCTCCGCGACGACGTCCTGGTCGGCGCCACCCGGATGCAGGGCGACCGTGACGGCGTGGGTCGCGGTGTCGAAGGCGAGCAGCATGGTGCGGACAGCCTAGTGAGCGTCAGGTGAAGGCATGACACCCGAGCAGGCGCGACCGGACACCGGCACCGATCCAGCGTGCTCCGAGCGGGGTGACGGTGACCGTCCGCGGGTCATCCGTGCCCTCGGCGACGAGCCCTCCTCTCGCCCGGGAGATGTGGACGCGCAGGCGGGCATCCGACAACGCCTCGGCGATACCCTCCCCCCACTCGACCACGGTGACGCCCGCGTCGACGTACGCATCGAGGTCGAGGTCGTCCAGCTCGGCCTCGTCGCCGAGTCGGTAGGCATCCACGTGGATCAACGGCGGTCCGCCGGCCAGCGACGGATGCACGCGCGAGATGACGAACGTCGGTGACGTCACGTCGCCGCGCACGGCGAGCCCGGCTCCGATCCCCTGGGTGAGCGTGGTCTTACCGGCGCCGAGCTCGCCGGTCAGGATCACCACGTCACCGGCCGCGCACAGGGCCGCCAGGCATCGTCCCACTGCCTGGGCCTCGTCGGCGGACCCGGTGACGAGCTCGACGGGCAGCGCCTTGCCGAGCAGCACCTGGGGCCCGTCGTGCCACACCCCTCGGTAGCCCCGCCGCTCCCAGAACACCAGAGTGGCCGGCAGCTCCGTGCGTGCCCGCAAGGTCACGTCGTCGTACCCGCGCTCCGCAGCGACTTCCTCGGCGACCCCGACGATGGCGGACGCGACGCCACGTGCCTGGAAGTGTGGAACCGCGCTGACCCTGCGCAGCGCCAGCGTCGTCGTGGCCGCCACGGTTTCCCGGTCGAACAGCACGGCACCGGCCGGCAGACCGTCGACCCGGCACAACAGGCCGCCGTGCTCGTCGAGAGACTCCGCCACCGACTCGGCAGTCTCGGCCAGCGCGGTGCTCGGTGGGTCGAGGTGCGGGCGCGGCGCGAAGGCAGCGTGGATCACGTCCCGGATGACCGCGGCGTCGTCCGGTGTCGCCTCGACCACCTGAAGGTCACTCATGATGGCTGCCCGCACGTACGACGAGGCGCTCCACTGCCGTGGTCACGTCGTCGTTGAACTCGAGCAGCACCATGTGCCCGGCCTCGGCCAGCTCGACGTACTCGGCGGCGGGGATCCTGCGGGCGATCTCGCGGCTGTGCGAGACCGGGGTGATCTGGTCGCGCGCACCTGCGAGGACCATCGTCGCCACGCGGGCGATCACGTCGAGTGCGTGGTAGCGGTCGTGGGTGTCGAAGCCCGGGAAGAAGTCAGCCACGACGTCGATCGGGGTGGCGGCCAGCATCTCGTCGGTGAAGTCGACGTACTCGGTGGGAACCGGCGTCCCGAACGCCAGTTTGCGCGTCACCACGAATCCGAGGTCGGATCCGACGCGGCGGCTGCGCTCGATGAGGTTCGGAGCACGGGCCAACGTCGCCATCACCGCAGGAGACAGCCGGCGCACGAGGCGGCCGGGCAGGCCGGGCAGACCCAGCGTCGACGCCTCGAGCCCCCCGGCGCTCGTCGACAGCAGACCGACACCGACGACACGGTCACGGAACCAGTCGGCGTGCTGCTCGGCGAGCGCCATGATCGTCATGCCGCCCATCGAGTGTCCGATCAGCACGACGGGGCCGGCGCCGACGACCTGCTCGATCACGGCGGCCAGGTCACGGCCCAGCTGATCGAACGTGCAGTGCGCGGACCGGGATCGGGCCGAACGTCCGTGCGAGCGTTGGTCGTAGAACACCATCCGGTGCTGCCCGCGCAGCGCCAGCCGCTGGAAGTGCCAACAGTCGTGCGTGAGGGCGTACCCGTGGATGAAAACGAGGGTGAGGGCCGGGTTGTCCTGGTCGGTTGAGGCCACCTCGTCGAGCTCGGCGTAGAGCTCGAGGCCGTCATCGGCGACCACCGGCCGAGCGTCGCCGCGGACCGAGCCGAGCGGTTCCGGCGCGGCTGCGCGACGCCGCGCGATCGCCTTTCGCTCGGCGAGGACGGCTGCGGCAGCTCCGGCGGCGATGACGCCGACGGCCGCCCCGGCAATGCCGGCGTACCGCTTGACCATCGATGACCGGTCGGCGTCCTCCTCGGTCACGACGGCGGCCCTGGAGCTGCAGCGGGGTCCCCGGTATAGCGGCGAGGGACACGAGGTCCGATTCGGGTCACGATCTCGTAGCCGATCGTGCCGGCAGCTTCGGCCCAGTCGTGTGCGGTGGGCTCACCGTCATCCCCGGGTCCGAAGACGACGACCTCGTCGCCTGCTGCAGCCGGCTGGTCGCCGATGTCGAGAACGAACTGGTCCATGCAGACCCGGCCCGCGATCGTGTGCCTGGCTTCGCCCAGAGAGACCTGGGCGCGGTTCGATGCGTGCCGGGGTACACCGTCGCCGTACCCGAGCGGGATCAGAGCGAGCTGGGTGGCAGCGGCAGTGATGTACGTGTGACCGTACGAGACCCCGTGACCGGCACCGACCCGCTTGACCAGGGCAACGTGCGACCGCAACGTCATCGCGGGCCGTAACGGCACCGGCGAGGAGGCGTCGGCGAACGGAGAGATGCCGTAGATCGCGATGCCGGGCCTGACCATCGTGAACCAGGTGGCCGGGCTGGTCAGGACGCCACCGGAGTTGGCCAGATGAAGGTGTCTCGGCTCGAGTCCCGCGCCGACGGCGTGGGACACGGCGGTCTCGAACTCGGAGGTCTGGGCCGCGATCGACGGGTGGCCCGGCTCGTCGGAGCAGGCGAGATGTGACCAGATGCCGGTGACGTCGACCAGCGCTTGGGCGCGCAGGTGGAGGGCTTCGTCGACGAGCGCCCCCCAGTCGTCGGGCTGGGCGCCGCCGCGGCCCAGGCCGGAGTCGAGCTTGAGCTGGACGGCGGCCGTGCCGCCCGCCTGCCGCGCACCGTCGGCGATCGCACGCAGCTCTGCGACGGAGTAGGCAGTCACCTCGACCCCCTCGCGGACCGCATCGGCGTACCGCTCGCCGGGAACGGCGAGCCAGCAGAGGATCGGGCCGGTGTCACCGGCCGCCCGGAGCTGGTGAGCCTCGCTGAGCAGCGCCACCCCCAGCCAGCCGGCACCGCCCGCGCGGGCGGCCCGGGCCGACTCGACGATCCCGTGGCCGTAGCCATCGGCCTTGACGACCGCCATCAGGTCGCGCCCGCCTACGTGCTGCCTGAGGGCCGAGACGTTCGCGCTGATCGCGTCCAGGTCGACGACCGCCTCGGCACGGGCGGGGTCACCAGGGTGCGCATGGGAGTCCGCTTGAGGTGGGACGGAGCCCGCGCGGGGTGCGGAGGCGTCCCCGCGGGATGCGGGAATGTCCGCGGCGGCAGCAGTCATGGCCCGACCATTGTGGCAGCCGGGGTCGGCCGAGCCGCTCCCCGCGTCGTTTGCCTAGTGCACAAGCCACCTACCCGGAGACGTAGGTGGATTTGCCTTGTTCGGAAGCCACCTGGCTTGTGAACAAGGCAAACGTCTACGGCCAGTCAGCTGGTGAGGGTGCGGCGGATCGTCTCGCGGAGGGCGGCGACCACGTCGGTGGCGACGATCGGACCGCCGTCGGACGCGAGGGCGGCGGCCGAGCCGTGCAGCCAGGCACCGACCGAGGCCGCGTCGAAACAGTCGAGGCCGGCGGCGAGCAAGGCTCCGATGACGCCCGACAGTACGTCGCCGGCGCCGGCCGTGGCGAGCCACGACACCCCGGTCGTGTTGACCCGGACCCGACCGTCCGGAGCGGCGATGACAGAGCGTCCACCCTTGAGCAGGACGACGGCGTTCCACCGTTCGGCTGTGTCCTGCGCCGAAGCGAGCATCTCCGCCTCGACCTGGGCGCGCGGCACGTCGAGCATGTTCGCCAGCTCGCCGGCATGGGGTGTGAGGACTGTTGGCGTCTCGCACCGTGACGGGAGGTGGCGCAAACCGTCGGCGTCGACCACCGTCGGCAACCGCTCACCCAGGACAGTCGCGACCTGCGACTCGAGACCCCGCCCGAGTCCGGATCCCACGACCCAGGCCTGCACCTGGCCGGGCCCGATCACGACCTCCGACTCCTTCGCGCGGATCAGGTCCGCACTGGCGCCCTCGTAGCGGATCATCCCGGCCAGGCCGGTCGCCACAGCCGCCGACACGACCAGCACGCCCGCACCGGTGTACTGCGGCGACCCGGCGACGACGCCGAGGACTCCTCGCGTGTACTTGTGGGAGGTCGGCTCCGGCCGGGGGATCAGTCGGCGCACGTCCTCGGTCTGCAATACCTCGATGGCCGGCGACGCGAGGTGGTCGCCCAGGCCGATGTCGACGAGCTCGACCACGCCACAGGCCGACGCAGCCGGCTCGACCAGGTGCGCCACTTTGTGCGTTCCGAAGGTCACGGTCACCTGGGCCTCGACATGGTCACCCTCGACGCATCCGCTGTCGACGTCGACACCCGACGGCACGTCGACGGCAACGACCGGGCCGGTGACACCCCGGAAGAGCGCTGCGACGTCACCTGGCAAGCCAGGCCGCCCGCCGATACCGACCACACCGTCGAGCACGAGGTCGTACGCCTGCCGAGGTGCACCGACGACACGCCCCCCGGCCCGCGTCAACGTCGCCAAACCGGCCTCGTGCGCGCGGCCGCCGACCAAGGCCGCGTCGACCTGGGCACCACGTCGCGCCAGCCGGGCCCCGGCGTACAAAGCGTCGCCACCGTTGTCTCCCCCACCGGCCACGACCAGGACCCGCGCTCCATAGACACCAGAGCCTTCGCCCAGCAGCTGTGCACAGATGGTGGCGAGGCCCGCCGCGGCGCGCTGCATGAGCACACCGGCAGGCAGCGTCGCCATCAGCGCCTTCTCGGCAGCGCGGACGTCGTCGACGGTGTGCGCCTGGCGCATGCAGCCTCCCCGCGAACCCGGCCGAAGGACTTGGGCCGATGGCCCATTCTCGCAGAGGGGGCCGGCGATGCAGCGACGTGCCGCGGCGCGCTGTTCAGGCCTTGAACTGCTCGAACATGCGGTACATGAACTGCGCACCCTGGCGCAGCGCGTCGACGTAGATGCGCTCGTTGTTGCCCTGCATCGCTATCAGCTGGTCGTAGTCGATGACGTACGGGTAGACGCCGTAGCCCGGTGTGCCGCGCTTCTTCCACGGCGCCAGGCTCGTACCGACCTCGAACAGTGCCGGAGTGAACACCGCGCCGGGGTAGGTGAGCCGCGCCGACCGCGCGATCGCGTGGTACAGCGGCGTGTCGATGTCCGCAGGCGGTGTCGCCCAGGACTTGTCGAGCTCATCGAGGTACTCCGCCCCTGTGGTCCCTGGCGGCGTGGCGAGTGCCACGGTGATGTTTCTTCCTGCCAGCAGGTGCCTGACCTGTGCGAGGACGTCGCGGGGCTTCTGGCCACGCGGGACTCCCCGGCAGTTGACGCGCACGTGTGCCGTCGACGGGATCACGTTCTCCTTGTAGCCGGCGTCTTCGATCACGAACGCCTGCGTCGTCCGCAGCAGCGCACTGTGCAGCCACGGGTACGAGGACCTCTGCACCATGAGGCGCGCGGCGCGCTCGAGCTTCTCGTGGTCGCGCGCGGTCAGCATCATGTCGATCGCACGAGCGAAGGCCCGGTCGTTGGTGGCGGCCGCCAGCGCGGCGAAGTGCTGCCGGGTGACCGGCGTGAGATGGCCCGGTGCCAGCCAGCCCCCGAGCC
Organism: uncultured Actinomycetota bacterium; assembly: GCA_963742765.1. Lineage (GTDB taxonomy): Bacteria > Actinomycetota > Actinomycetes > Propionibacteriales > Nocardioidaceae > JANLYC01. The sequence continues at coordinate 1,379,699 of CAVUMY010000001.1, read as the reverse complement.
CACGTTTCCACGCATACCGGACGTCAGCAACCGACGCTCTCCACGCGCTCCGGGCAGCGGGAGTGGCGGGCGGAGGACTCAGCGCGGCGTCGACGGACCCGGCACGAACGCCGGCCCATGCCCGGGAACGATCCGGATGACGTCGAGGGCGAGGACGCGGCCGCGCCCCGCGCGCAGGGCGGGGAAGTCGGTGGCGCGGGGATCGTCAGCAGGCCCGTCTGCGTGCCACCAGAGGTGCGTGCAGGCCACCAACCCGTCCGCAGTCTCGACGAGCGTGGTGATGTCCTGCGGGCTGTGCCCGGGCGTCTCGATGAGCCGCACGTGCTCGGACAGACGACGTCCCTCGGCCGGCTGGTCGTCCCACTGGTCGCCTTGGTAGACCGCCCAGACGTCATGGACTCGTGCCGAGGGGAAGAGCGCGATGTGCCAGGTGTGGTCGGGATGGTGGTGGCTGATGACCACGTCGGTCACGTCGGCCGGGTCGACGCCCAGCGCCGCCAGCGGGTCGAGGATCAGCCGGGGATCACGGACCATTCCGGGGTCGACCACGACCAGGATGTCGTCGTCCCGGACGAAGGTGACGCTGGACGCCACCCCCTCGGCGGTGGCGTACCCCTCGTTCAGCACGGTCAGCTCGGCGCTCATGCCCGGGAGCCTAAACCCCCGCCCGGTTTCCGCTACCTCCCCCGTGGCCGCCGCGTTTGCCTAGTTCACAAGCCAGGTGGCTTGTGAACAAGGCAAACCTGAATGGGTGACCCGGTACCTGGCTTGTTCACCCTCGCCGAACGCGCTGTTAGGAACGGTCTGACGTCAGTCTTCGAGTATGACGACAGCCGATGCGATCCCGGCATCGTGCGACAACGACACGTGCACATGACCTGTCCCCAACTCGGTCGCGCGGCGCGCCACCGACCCGGTCATGACGAGTGAGGGGCGACCGGTGTCGTCGGTCTGCACCTCGGCATCGACCCAGTGCAGCCCGGCCGGGGCGCCGAGGGCCTTCGCCAATGCCTCCTTGGCAGCGAAGCGGGCAGCCAACGAGGCCAGCGAACGCGTCAGCTCGTTGGCGGTGAACAGCCGCTCGCGCAGCGCGGGCGTGCGATCGAGCGTCTCACCGAACCGCGCCACGTCCACGACGTCGATTCCGACCCCGATGATCATGTGGCTCGGACACCATTCCGCGTCGACCGGCCCCCCGCGAGCCACCAGCCGTCGATCCCGCGCATGGCGCTCAGCGTACCCACGAGAAGCGGCAGCAGCGGCCACCGGCAGGCCCTCGGTGCGCGAGTGGCAGATGACCACGTCAGAATGGCGCGCATGCCCTCGGATGAGCTCTCGCCATACGTCGAGCTGGATCGAGCCGCCTGGGCTGCCCTGGCCGAGTCGATGCCCCTGCCGCTCTCGGCATCGGAGGTCGAACGACTGCGTGGTCTCGGTGAGGAACTCGATCTCGACGAGGTCTCCGACGTCTACCTGCCGATCTCGCGGCTGTTGAGCCTGTATGTACGTCATGTCGGCGCACTGCACCGCGACACCGAGTCGTTCCTGGGGGCTCGCCAGCCGGAGCGGACCCCCTTCGTGATCGGGATCGCCGGGTCGGTGGCCGTGGGCAAGTCGACGACCGCACGGCTGCTGCGCGAGCTGCTCGCCCACTGGCCGGAGCACCCCGACGTCGCGCTGGTGACGACCGACGGGTTCCTCTACCCCAACGCCGAGCTCGAACGACGGGGCCTGCTGAACCGCAAAGGGTTCCCTGAGTCCTACGACCGACGAGCTCTGCTCAAGTTCGTCATCGACATCAAGTCCGGCCGCGATGAGGTCACCGCGCCGGTCTATTCGCACCTCGAATACGACGTGGTTCCGGACCGCCGGCTGACCGTGGGCCGTCCCGACATCGTCTTGATCGAGGGGCTGAACGTCCTGCAGGCGCCACGGGTCACGGCCGACGGCAGGGCAGCGTTGTCGGTGCGCGACTTCTTCGACTTCTCCGTGTACGTCGACGCGGCGACTCCCGACATCCGACGTTGGTACACCGAGCGGTTCCTGCGACTGCGCGAGACGGCGTTCCGCGACCCGGCGTCATACTTCACGCGCTATGCGCACCTGAGCGAGGTCGAGGCGGTGGCGCAGGCCGAGGAGATCTGGGACACGATCAACGGTCCCAACCTCGACACGAATATCAAGCCCACCCGCAGTCGCGCCACCCTCGTCCTGCGCAAGGACGCCGACCATTCCGTACGTTACGTCAGACTTCGCAAGCTCTGACCGGTTCCCCGCTGCCGACCTCCTGGCAAGGTGCGCGCCGGTAGGGCTGGGCGCCCCGCCAGACGAGGCATTGGGGGTCCCCGAGGCAAACCCCATCTCCGAGTCGCGCGTTTGCCTAGTTCACAAGCCAGCTGGCTTGTGAACTAGGCAAACGCGGAGCGAGCGGTGGGCAGCTGCCTCGGGAACATGGCAGCGAAGGCGTGACGGGAAAAGCATTGGTGGCCGGTCCGCCGGTTCCCTAGGCTCATGGACGTGAAGATCACCCCCTTCGACATCCATGACGATGCGTTGTTCGGCCAGTTCTACGCGATCATGCGCGCCGCCGAGCTGCACGGCCGCGAGCACATGCCGTACTGGTCGGAGCGCGAATGCGCCGTCATGTTCCGTCGCGAGGAACCGAGCGAGACCTATCACCTGTACGGCGCCTTCGACGACGCGGACGACACCGGCATGAGCGGCGACAGCGGCACCGCCACCGACGCCACGACGATGGTCGGCAACGCCCTGATGATCCTGCCCCAGCACGACAACACCAACTTCGCCTTCTTGGGCGTTCACGTGACACCCGAGCACCGGGGCCGTGGCATCGGCTCGGCCCTGACCGACTTCGTCGCCGAGCAGGCCCGCCAGGCCGGTCGCACCGAGCTGCTCACCGAGACCAACCTCGCCTTCGAGCATCGCGACAGCCACCCCTATCGCACGTTCCTCGAGCACCGCGGTTTCGCGCTGGCCAACGTCGAGGTACGCCGCATCATGGACCTTCCGGTGCCCGACGACCGCATCCAGGCGTGGATCGACGAATCGGCACCGCACCACAGCGACTACCGCCTCGAGACTTTCGTCGACGAGATTCCCGACGAGCTCATCGCGTCCCTCGTCCACCTCCACAACCAGCTCGCCCTCGACGCACCCACCGGCGACGTGGAGTTCGAGGCCGAGGCCATGACACCCGAGGGCTTCAAGATCCGCCGCGCCAAGCTGAAAGAGATGGGCCGCCGCGTCTACGAGACCATAGCCATCGCTCCGAACGGCGAGGCCGTCGCACAGTCCACTCTCAGCATGAGCGCCGACGACACCGAGAACGCCTACCAGTGGGGCACGATCGTGCGCCGCGACCATCGCGGTCATCGGCTCGGTATGGCGGTCAAGGCGATCAACCTGCGCGCCGTCCAGGCCGCCTATCCCGACCACCAGCGGATCATCACGACCAACTCGGAGGCCAACCAGCACATGGTCGCCATCAACGAAGAGCTGGGGTTCAAGCCCGTCGAGCTGCTCGCCGAGTTCCAGCGCAAGCTCGAGCGCACGGAGTGACCATGGAGATCCGTCGCGTCGACCCCGACGATGCCACCGCGCTCGAGGCCTACTTCGAGATCTGCGACGCGTGCGACCGGTTCGAGAACCCCTACCCGGTGCCCTTCGACCTCGACGACTGGCGGGAGGAGTTCCGCAACCGGGACTCGTCGGAGCACACCGAGGGCCACCTCGGGGTCGTCGACGGCGTCCCCGTTGCCACTGGTCTGCTCCAGCTGTTCATGGTGGACAACCTTGAAAAGGCCTTCGTGCACGTGAACGTCCTTCCGGACAGGCGCGCAGAGGGCCATGGGTCGACGATGTTCGCCCACGTCCTGGCCCGCGCCCAGGAAGGGGGCCGTACGACGGTGCTCGCCGATGCGGACTACCCGTTCGGTGCCGACGAGTCGCACCCGTCCCGGCGGTTTCTCGCGAAGCAGGGCTTCACGCTCTCCGAGGCCGAGGTGCACCGGGTGCTCGAGCTTCCGGCTGACGGCGCGTTGCTCGACCGGCTCGCCGCCGAGGCAGCCTCACACCACCAGGACTACACGCTCGTCGACTGGGTCGGGTTGCCACCCGAACCGCTGCGCACCGACTACTGCACCCTGGTCAACCACATCTTCGTCGACGCCCCGTCGGGCGACGTCACCTTCGAAGAGGGCCGCGTGACGCCCGAGATCCTCGTCGAGCGAGCCCAGGTGGCCTCGGCCAAGGGACGCACGATCTACATCACAGCAGCGCTCGACACCGCCGGGGTACCGGTCGCCCACAACGTACTCTCGGTGCCGAGCCGCGACACTGGTGAGATCTTCAACTTCGACACGCTCGTACGCCGGGACCACCGCGGCCATCGGCTCGGCCTGGCCACGAAGATCCAGAACCTGCGCCGGGTCACTGCCCTGCACCCGGATCGAACCGTCGTCCACACCTGGAACGCCGAGTCCAACGGCCCGATGATCGCGGTCAACGACGCCATGGGCTTTCATCCGGCCATGTACGGCGGCGAGTACGTCCGTGTCCTGGCCAGGTGACTCCTACGTGATGCCGTTCCGCTCGGCCCACAGCGCGGCCTGAGTCCGGTCGCTCACCCCGATCCGCTGGAAGGTCGACGTGAGATGCGCCTTCACGGTGCGTTCACTGATGCCGAGCCGCCGGGCGATCTGCTTGTTGGCGAGACCCTGGACCACCAACTGAAGCACCTCGGTCTCCCGGCGCGTCAGATCAACGGTGTCGGTGGGGCGACGCTTGGTCCGTGCCGTGAGCAGCTGCCGTGCGGCCCGTGGATGCAGCGGGGACTCGCCACGGGCCGCACTGCGAATTCCGTCGAGCAGCGCTTCGGGCTCGGTGTCCTTGAGGAGATAGCCGACGGCCCCCGCGTCGATCGCGGCCACGATCCGCTCCGTGTCGGAGAACGACGTGAGCACCACGACCTGAGCTGGGTGGTCCTCAGGCTGATTCGCAACGATAAGACGCGTGGCTTCGACGCCGTCGAGCTCCGGCATCTGCAGATCCATCAAGACGACGTCGGGACGGGTCTCCGCAACGATTCGGACGGCCTCGACCCCATTCGACGCGATCCCGACGACCTCGATCCCCGGATCCGCGTTCAGGAGCTGCTCGAGCCCGCTGCGCACCAACGCGTGGTCATCGGCCAGAACGACGGTGATCACGGTCGTACCTCCAGAGTGACCCGGGTTCCTTCCCCGGGGGTCGACTCGACGCGGAGCGAGCCACCTGCATCGCGCACCAGATCGCGCAGACCGCGCAGCCCCAGGTGGCCGTGCTTCGGAGGTTGGCCGCTGTCGAAGCCCACGCCGTCGTCAACGACATCAAGCCTGATACCGCCCTCCGGGCGGGTCACGTTCACCGTGATCCGAGACGGTTGTGCGTGCCGTTGCGCGTTTCGCACCGCCTCCTGCCCGATCCGCCAGACCAACGCGACCACCTCTCCCGGGACGTCAGAGTGTTCGGCGATCTGTGCGTCGACCTCGATCCCGTCAGCGATACACGGCGCGAGCAGGTCGTCGAAGGCGGCGGCGAGGCCTTCCGTCTGCAAGTCCGGCGGATAGATCTCCACCAGCAGAGACCGAAGCGCCCGCAGACTGTGTCGGACACCACCCGCGAGCTCCTCGAGCTGTGCCGACGATCCCAGCGGCCCGCGATCGTCGCGGGCCGCGGCGGCGGACAGCGCGAACGAAGTCCCGGCAAGCTCCTGGACCACGCCGTCGTGCAGGTCTCGCGAGATCCTCCGTCGCTCGTTGTCGGACGCCTCGACAGCCGCCAGCAGCAACCGCTCCCGGCCCGCTGCAGCTGCGTCCAACCGCCTCGCCAGGACGTAGACCAAGGGAGCCGTCGCGGCCAGGAAGACAAGCAAACCACCGATCGTGATCGGTCGAAAGGCCCTGAGCACCTCGCCGCTTCGCCGAGAGACATCTTCGTAGGAGAAGTACGCCTCGAACAGGACGAGCTCACCGTTGGGTGCCTTGACCCGCGTGTACACCTCGAGCATCCGACCGAAATCCTGCTCGAAACGGTTCTCGGGTCGACTCAGGTCCGACACCTCAGCAGCGGTGCCGCCGTGGTCGAGAACTCCCACCTCGTCCTCGTCGAGGGCGAACTGTTGGCCGATCAGCGGGGTCTTGTCGGAGTACAGGATTGTGCCATCACGGTTCCAGAGCTTGACCCGAAGAACGTCGCCCACGAGCACCCGCCTACGGATCTGCCGATCGAACTTGTCGACAGCAGCGGCCTGGCCCGTCATCAGTCCTCGAGTCAGGGCTGTCTGCACGACCGAGCGCCCCAGCAGGTTGGTGGTCGACCGGGCGTCGGTCACGGCCTCGTCCGTCGCGGCACGCTCACTCAGCCATCCGAACAGGAGCATAAGCACCATCATGGTCACTAGGCCGGCTGCGAGAAACTGCAACACCGGATTGGCCACGAGTCGTCGGAGTGCGCCGCCACGGCCCGTTCCGTGATGGTTCGGGCCGGGCACACCCGAACTCGGGAACACTCTCGAGGCAGGACGGCGGAGCGGCATCGATGTCATCCGATCAGGGCGCTGGGCTCCACAGTATGCCGCCGGTACCCCTCAAAATCGGAGCGAACCGCGGCAGGTCTGACCCGTCGTTGCCTGACGCGCGCGCCATCCGATCCGGTCCGTGCCGGCCATGTCGACGATGACTCGATGCACATCGAACGAACCGCTCGGAGCCTTGGTCTTTGCCTTCCCGTGCGCCGAGGTGCTCCCGTTGTGGACGATCCGCCAACGCCACGTCTGACCGTTGCGGTTGCTGTCCACCTCGCCCTCGACCTCGATGCGGCCGTCCTGCTGGCTCGCTTTGATCTTCCAGTCGGCCGAACCTGAGCAGTGGCCGCGGCGGACGACGTCGGATCCTCCGGCAGCTGCTGGAGCAACGCCGGTGGGCGAAATCACGAGCGTCAGCACTGTCAACAACGCCCCGGCCATCACCTTGAGTCGTGACGTCCTACGCAATGTCGTCATGGCGAACTCCCAAGCAGAATTGATGCTGTCAACGACAACCATCCCTTGGCGCGGGTGCAGGTCACCAGTGTCCGGTAGTCGTAGCACGTATCAGCCGACTCACGGGGAGTGGGCCATGATGTCCACGTGCTCCATCTCCGTCTGCGGGTCCCGGCCGAACTCACCGAACAGGTCGACGCGCTGCTGACCGGCGACGACACCGTCGCCAACGTCGCCATGATCCCGAACGCCTTCGTCAAGCCACCCGGCTGCCTGGTACTGGCCGATGTCGCCCGTGAGAATGCCCAACAGATCATCTCCCAGCTACGCGACATCGGCGTTCAGCGCGACGGTTCGATCGCCATCAGCGAGGCAGACACGGTGCTCAGTCATGCGGCGGACGCAGCCGAACGGGCAGCGCCCGGCACTCCCATCGACGGCGTGGTGTGGGACCTCATCGAGGACCGGACCCGCGGAGACATCCGCCTGTCCTGGGCGTTCATGGCCTTCCTCACGCTCGCCACCCTGATCGCCAGTGTCGGCCGGCTTCTCGATGAGCCCATCCTCATCGTCGGAGCCATGGTGGTCGGTCCGGAGTTCGCCCCCGTCGCGGCGATCTGCTTCGCGATCGCTCGGCCGAGGCCGAGCCTGTTGCCGCGCGCACTCCTCACCCTGCTGACCGGATTCGTGGTTGCCGTCGTCATCGCCACGAGCATCTGGGCCGTCGTGTACGCCTTCGGTGGCTTCACGGTCGGGCAGATCACCGACGGCCCGCAGACCGACTTCATCGTCCATCCCGATGGCTGGTCTTTCGTGATCGCGTTGCTGGCCGGCGTTGCGGGCATCGTCTCGCTCACGACGTCGAAGTCCTCAACGCTCGTCGGAGTGTTCATCTCGGTGACGACGGTGCCCGCTGTGGGAACCCTGTCGCTGGCCCTCGCGACGACCACCTGGTCCGACGCCACAGGCTCACTGCTACAGCTGGCGCTGAACCTCTCAGGCCTGGTCATCGCCGGCACGGTGACGCTGCTGCTGCAACGCGTCGTCTGGCACCGCGTGGATCGATCGCGCCGGACCTCAGACCAGGGCTGACGCCGCGGCAGGGCGTCTCAGAGCACCAGGGCGGCCGCGACGACGTCCGCCAGCCGGTGCGCGAGCTCATCAGCCTGCTCGGCCGACTCGGCCTCGACCATGACCCGCACCAGGGGCTCGGTGCCGGAGGGCCGTAGGAGCACGCGCCCGGTCTCTCCGAGCTCGTGCTCGGCGGCACGGACGGCGGCCCGCACCGTCTCGTCGGTGGTGGCGCGGGCCTTGTCGACGCCGTCGACGTTGATCAAGGTCTGCGGCAGTCTGCGCATGACCGAGGCGAGGTCGGCCAACGAGGCCTGTCTGGTGACCATCCGCTGGGCGACATGGAGGGCGGCCAGTACGCCGTCGCCGGTAGACGCGTGATCGCTCATGATGACATGACCGGACTGTTCGCCGCCGAGCGTGAAACCGCCGGTGCGCATCGCCTCGAGCACGTACCGGTCCCCGACCGCTGCACTCACCACCGTGACGCCGGCCTCCCGCATCGCGAGGTTGAAGCCGAGGTTGCTCATGACGGTGGCGACAACGGTGTCATGCGGAAGCGCACCCGCGTCGCGGAGTGCCAGCGCGAGAATGGCGAGGAGCTGGTCGCCGTCGACCACGTTTCCGTCCGCGTCGACGGCGAGGCACCGATCGGCGTCACCATCGAGAGCGAAGCCGGCGTCTGCGCCTCGTTCGACAACGGTCCGGCATACGGAGTCCAGGTGGGTCGAGCCGCACCCGTCATTGATGTTGAGCCCGTCGGGCTGGTCGTGAATGGCGATGACGTAGGCGCCCAGCGACCGCAACACGTGCGGTGCAGTGAGCGACGCGGCTCCGTTGGCGCAGTCGATCACGAGCGTCAACCCTGCAAGCGAGACCGAGACAGTGGCAGCCAGCTGCGCGACATACCGGTCGACGACATCCGGTTCATCGGTGATCCGGCCGACGCCGGCGCCGGTGGGGCGCTGCCAGGGCTGGCCCATCGCCCGCTCGATCGCGTCTTCGACGTCGTCATCGAGCTTGAGGCCGTCGCGAGCGAAGAACTTGATGCCGTTGTCGGGCATGGGGTTGTGCGAGGCGGAGATCATGACGCCGAAGTCCGCGCCGGTGACCGCGGTCAGGTATGCGACGCCCGGCGTCGGAAGGATGCCGAGCCGCCGTACGTCGACGCCTGCCGAGGCGAGCCCGCCGACGACGACGGCTTCGAGGAACTCACCGCTGGCGCGAGGATCCCGACCCACGACCACCACCGGGCGGTGGCCGGACGAAGCGTCAGCCCGACCCAGGACGTGGGCGCCGGCGACCGCGAGGTCGACAGCAAGCTCTGCCGTGAGGACGCCGTTGGCGACCCCGCGGACACCGTCGGTTCCGAAGAGTCGTGACATGGGTCCGGAGGCCGGCGACTGACGCGCCGGGTCAGCGCTTGCTGTACTGCGGAGCTTTGCGGGCCTTCTTGAGTCCGGCCTTCTTGCGCTCCTTGATGCGCGCGTCGCGCGTGAGCATCCCGGCCTTTTTGAGCGAGGGGCGGTTGGCCTCGACGTCAGTCTCGTTGAGAGCACGCGAGACGCCAAGGCGAAGGGCCCCTGCCTGGCCTGTGAGGCCACCGCCGTGGATGCGGGCGATGACGTCGTACTGGCCGACCAGCTGAGTCAACACGAAGGGTTCGTTGACGAGCTGCTGGTGCAGCTTGTTCGGGAAGTACTGGTCCAGGGGCCGACCGTTGACGGTCCAGGTGCCGGTGCCCGGCACGATCCGGACCCGGGCGACGGCTTCCTTGCGGCGGCCGGTGGCGCCGGCTGCAGCGATGTTGACCACTCGGGCCGGGGCGTCAGCAGACGGCGCGCTCTCGGTGGTGTACTCGCTCGGCGCGTCGAGCTCGTCGACGACGTCGGCGGAGTCGACGGGGTCGACGCTCTCGGTGGTGGTGGTCTCAGCCACGGATGTTCCTCACTTCAAACCTGCAATGGGTGACGGCTGCTGGCTCGCGGCCAGCGTCACTGGGCGATCTGGACGATGTCGAAGGTCTGCGGCTGCTGAGCGGTGTGCGGGTGGTTGGGACCGCTGTACACCTTCAGCTTCTTGAGCATCTGACGACCGATGCGGTTCTTGGGGAGCATGCCCCAGACGGCCTTCTCGATCGCCTTGCGGGGGTCCTTGTCGAGCAGGTCGCCGTAGCGGGTGGACGTCAGACCGCCCGGGTAGCCCGAGTGACGGTGGGCGAGCTTGGTTTCGCGCTTGTTGCCGGAGAGCGCGATCTTGTCAGCGTTGATGATGATGACGAAGTCACCGGTGTCGACGTGCGGGGCGTACATCGGCTTGTGCTTGCCACGCAACAAGGTCGCGGACTGGACGGCAAGTCGTCCGAGAATTACATCAGTGGCGTCGATGACATGCCACTCACGCGTGACGTCGCCGGGCTTCGGGCTGTACGTGCGCACGGTCGTTGACCTTCGTTCGTTCGGATATTTCGGATGAGACGTGACGTTGACTCGGGTCGAGCGGTGTGTCGGCTGCGATCCGGCGCTCGGCGCCCCGCGTACGAGGCGAACGAGCCGTGTCAGACCACCTGAGCACAACGACCGCCCAGGATACCGGGGTGGAGCACTCAGGGTCAAAACGAGGCAGTGCGCCTCGGGACGTCCCCGGAACAGGGTCGACTATGCCGCGATCGCTGCCCTTTTCCCAAATCCCGGCTGGGGGCTTAGGTTGGACCCACGACACACGTGAATCCACGTCCCCTCAAGCGACGCCCACCGCTGGTTGCGAGGACCCATCCCGCCCTCCGCCGACCAGCCTCCCCCGGACGTCCGGCCAAACCCTGGCCCCGATCACCAAGGAGAGCCGAGTTGTCATCAGACTCTCACGGCTCCGCGGGCGCTGACTCGCTGACCGTTCGCGACAACCGAACCGGCACGGAGTACGACGTACCCATCCTCGATGGCACCGTCCGCGCATCCGACCTGGCCCAGATCCGGGTCAAGGAAGACGAACCCGGCATCGCTGTCTACGACCCCGGTTTCGTCAACACCGCATCGTGCCGGTCCGCGATCACGTTCATCGATGGTGAGAAGGGCATCCTCGAGTACCGCGGCTACCCGATCGAGCAGCTGGCCGAGAAGTCCAGCTACCTCGAGGTCGCCTACCTGCTCGTGCACGGTGAGCTGCCCACCAAGGAGCAGTTCGAGGCGTGGGAGCACCAGATCACGTTCCACACGTTCGTGCACGAGAACGTCAAGAGCTTCATGGAGGGCTTCCGCTACGACGCCCACCCGATGGGCATGCTGCTCGCGTCGGTCGGCGCGCTGTCGACGTTCTACCCGGAGTCACGCAACATCTTCGACCCCAACGTCCGCCAGATGCAGATCATCCGACTCATCGCCAAGATGCCGACGTTGGGAGCCTGGGCTTTTCGGCATGCGCAGGGCAAGCCGTACGTCTACCCCGACAACGACCTGGGGTACGCAGCCAACTTCCTGGCGATGCTGTTCAAGATGAGCGAGCAGAACTTCGAGGCTGATGAGCGGTTGATCAAGGCGCTCGAGGTTCTTTTCATCCTGCACGCCGACCATGAGCAGAACTGCTCCACCAACGCCGTCCGCTCGGTGGGCTCGTCACAGGTCGACCCTTACTCCTCCGTCTCCGCCGGCATCGCCGCACTCTTCGGGCCGCTGCACGGCGGGGCCAACGAGGCCGTGCTGAAGATGCTTCGCCGCATCGGATCGGTGCAGAACGTCCCCCAGTTCATCGACGGAGTCAAGAACGGTAAAGAGCGCCTGATGGGGTTCGGCCACCGGGTCTACAAGAACTACGACCCGCGGGCCACCATCATCAAGAAGGCCTGCGACGACGTCTTCGAGGTCACTGGGGTCAACCCCCTCCTCAAGATCGCCGTCGAGCTCGAGAAGATCGCGCTCGAGGACGAGTACTTCGTGTCGCGCAAGCTCTACCCCAACGTCGATTTCTACTCGGGCCTGATCTACGAAGCCCTGAGCTTCCCGCCAGAGATGTTCACGGTGCTGTTCGCGATTCCGCGCACGTCCGGCTGGCTGGCCCAGTGGTTGGAGCTGACCGAGGACTCCGAGCAGAAGATCGCCCGGCCCAAGCAGATCTATACCGGGCAACGCACGCTGGACTTCGTGGCCGCCAAAGAGCGCTGGAAGTAACTCTCCGATAGAGCGTGGGACAATCGCGCGATGCAGCCCTGGACCAAACGTGTCAGCAAGCTGGCACAGCAGACCGTCTCTTCTCTCAAGGAGCGGGGCCAGCACCCGACTCCTCGCCCCGTCGCCATGCCCGGCGCCGACTCGTCGGCACCTAGTGCCGGTGACGTGGCACCGGGACTGTTCGTCAACCCGGTGGGTGAAGGGGCAGACCCCAGTGTCGTCCGTGACGGCGAGCGGTTCCTTTGGTGTCAGGCCGAGGGCAACGTCGGCGTGTCCATCTGGGAGTCGCCGCGGCTGACCAGCATGGGCACCAAGCACGTGGTCTGGATGGCAGCGGCCGAGGGCCCGTGCAGCAAGGAAGTCTGGGCACCGGAGCTGATGCGGCTCGACGGTCGCTGGCTCATCTACTTCGCTGCGTCCGACGGGCGCAACCGCAACCACCGCACCTGGGTGCTCGTCGCGGACACCGACGACCCGCTGGGCCCCTACACCCTCCACGGACCACTGTTCACCGGCGACGATCCTGCCGGTGACAACATCTGGTCCATCGACTTCACGGTCCTCGACCACGCCGGACGCCGCTACGGCGTCTGGTCGGGCTGGGAGGACGGCGAGACGGACCTGCAGCACTTGTATGCCGCGGAGCTGGTCTCTCCGACCGAGACGGCCGGCGGCCGCGTCCGGATCGCTGAAGCGGGGACCCACCCGTGGGAGCGCACCGAGGAGCGGCCGTCCTCACGTGGCCTGCTCGAAGGACCGCGCGTGATCGTCCATGGCGGCCGGACGTTCATCGTCTACTCCTGCGCTGCCTCGTGGCTCGACACCTACAAGCTCGGGCTGCTGGAACTCATCGGCGATGATCCATTGGACCCGGAATCCTGGATGCGTTCACCCGCGCCCGTCTTCGTCGGCACCGGGGCGACATATGGCGTCGGGCACGGCAGCTTCGTCGTGCTGGACGACGGATGGTGGCACGTTTTCCACGCCAAGATCGACCGGCGCGACGGATGGCGCCGCACCCTGCACGTCCAGCCGATGTCCTTCGATGGCGAGGGCAAACCGGCATTCGGAGAGCCCCTCCCCCGCGGCGAGGCTCTGCCCGCCCCTGACGGCTCGAGCACGCCACGGACCTCGGGCGGCAGCTGGGCGTTCGGCTCGTGGGCCGACCTCTCCGAGTTCGACTACTACGGACACCACCAGTTCGTCGAGCTCAGCGAGTCCGGCCTCGATCTCGGCGCCGCGCCGGCAGCGCCGGTCAACAACTTCCGGTGTGGCGAGAAGGTGGTTCTCCGCGACGGTGACTTCGTCGATGTCGAGGTCGAGACGACCCTGCGACTGGTCGACGGCTCGCGCTCGATGGGAGTGCTCGTGCGGACGACTGGACCCGCCGTCGGGTACGACGCCCAGCACGGATACTTCGCCGGCTTCGCGATGGATCGCCGAGCGCTGGTGATCGGCAAGACCGACGGCAGCGGGTGGACGTCCCTCGCCGAGACTCCCTTCGGCATCGACACGTCCCAGGAGCAGAAGCTCACGGTCCGGGCTGTCGGCGACCTCATCTCTGTGGAGTCGCTCGGGGCGCGCGCCGAAGTACGCGACAGCGACTACGGCCACGGCTCCGTCGGACTACGCGTGGTCGACACGCATTGCCGCTTCACGCAGCTGCTGGTGCGCCCGCTGACGGGTGGCTCGTCAGAATGATCGAGGCGGTCGTCCTCGACCTCGGCAACGTCGTCATCACCTGGGACCCACATCCCGCGATCGCCGCCGGCGTCGGTGAAGACGAAGCCACCCGCTTGTTGACGTCGGACGACTTCGACTTCTGGGCGTGGAACCACCTGCTCGACTCCGGCATTCCCGTCGCCGAGGCCGAGGAGCAGGTCGCCCGGACGCACCCGCACTGGCACGAGCACGTCACCGCGTACCGCGAACACTTCGACCGCTCACTGCTCGGCGCGATCGACGGATCGGTGTCGGTCGTGGAAGAGCTCGTTGCCGCCGGCGTACCCGTCTTCGGTCTCACGAACTGGCCGGGCGAGCTGTTCCCAGTGGCCCGGAAGCGGTTCGACTTCCTGCAGCTGTTCACCGACATCGTCGTGTCCGGTGACGAGGGCTGCGCCAAGCCGGATCCGCAGATCTTCGCCATCCTCGCCGGCCGCGTTGGTGTCCCCCTGGACCGCTGCGCGTTCAGTGACGATCGGGTGGACAACGTCGAGGCTGCACGCCGAGCCGGCTTGGACGCGTTCGTGTTCACCGACCCGGCACAGCTGCGGACGGCGCTGGTCACGCGCGCCCTCCTCTGACAGCAGACCCGGGTCGCAGAGTCCGACCGCAGCCCCAGCACCTCAGTCCACCAGCTGGGAGGTTGTGCCGGCCACAAGCACGCGAAGACCTGAGCAGGCTCCTAGTACGTCTCGCCCTTGCGCCACGCCATCTCCTGCAGTTCGAAGGTGTTGCCGTCCGGATCGGAGAAGTCTGCTCCTCTGACGCCGCCCCCGAATTCCTGGATTTCGCCGACCTCTACACCTCGGCGGACAAGCTCGGCGCGCGCCTCGGTGATGTCCTCCACGGCCAGGTGCAAGCCCCTGACACTGCCGGGTTCTCCCGCGTACACGTCCAGCCCTGTTCCGAAACCGACCGAACAACCCGAGCCCTCTGGCGTCAACTGGACCACCCGGACGCCCTCGCTGGGCTGCACGTCGAAGTCCTTCTTGAAGCCGAGCTTGTCGGCATAGAAGGCGATGGCTCGGTCCACGTCCGAAACCGGGAGCGGAATCAGTTCCAGCTTCATCTGCATCGGAGTCGAGTCCCCCTTGGTATGTGATCGTCCGCGCGATCATTCCATACGGCCGCCGACATCCGCTCACTGCCGCGTCGCCTGCCCGCCGAGAAGTCCGCCCCCATGACCGCGGGCGCCAAACCGGATGAGCCGGCTACGGTCCGTCCGTTACCGTGCGCGCTGAACGCGACCTTCGTCCCACACCGGTTCGGCGGACTCATACACCGAACCGTCCGCACCGAAGACCAGGAACCGGTCGAACCCGCGAGCAAACCAGCGATCGTGCGTCACAGCGATGACCGTGCCCGCGAACGCCTCCAACCCCTCTTCGAGCGCTTCGGCCGACTCGACGTCGAGGTTGTCAGTGGGCTCGTCGAGCAGGAGCAGCGTCGCCCCGGACAGCTCGAGCAGCAGGATCTGGAGCCGTGCCTGCTGCCCTCCCGACAGCGACTCGAACTTCTGCTCCGACGCATGGGCCAGCTCGTAGCGGTCGAGCGCCCGGGCCGCCTGCTCACGCGGCATACCGGCACGGTGGTCGTCACCGCGGTGCAGGATCTCGAGCAGGGTCCGGCCGACTAGCTCGGGGTGTTCGTGCGTCTGCACGAACCACCCGGGTCGCACCCGCGCACCCAGCCGGGCGCGGCCGGTGTGGTTCACGTGCGCGATCGGGACCTCGCTCACCGGCCGGTGCTCGACGTCCGGGTCGCTGCCACCGGCGGCCAGCAGGCGGAGGAAGTGCGACTTGCCGGAACCGTTCGACCCCAGCACCGCCACCCGCTCGCCGTACCAGACCTCGAGCTCGAAGGGTTTCATGAGACCCGTCAGCTCCAGGCGTTCGCAGACCACGGCCCGTTTGCCCGTGCGGCCACCCTTGAGGCGCATCTTGACGTTCTGCGTCAGCGGTTGGTTCTCCGGTGGCCCGGCTTCCTCGAACTTGCGGAGCCGGGTCTGGGCAGCCTTGTACTGCGAGGCCATCCCGTCGTTGTACTCCGCCTTGATGCGGTAACGAAGCACGAGCGCCTTCAGCTTGGCGTGCTCCTCGTCCCAGCGTCGGCGCATCTCCTCGAGCCGCGTGAAGCGGTCCCGGCGCGCTTCGTGGTACGTCGAGAAGCCGCCCGGGTGCACCCAGACCGTGTTACCGGCAGCACCGAGCTCGACCGTGACGACGCGCGTGGCGGTGTTGTTCATCAGCTCGCGGTCGTGGCTGACGAACAGGATCGTCTTCGCAGACTCGCGGATGCGCTCCTCGAGCCACAGCTTGCCGGGCACGTCGAGGAAGTTGTCGGGCTCGTCGAGCAGCAGGACCTGATCCGGACCGCGCAACAACGACTCGAGCACCAACCGCTTCTGCTCGCCTCCTGACAGCGACGTCAGCTCGCGGTACTTCGCCTTGTCGTACGACACTCCGAGGGCTGCCGTCGTGCAGACATCCCACAGCACTTCGATGTCGTAGCCGCCGGCGTCCGCCCACTCCGAGAGCGCCTCGGCGTACTTCATCTGCGAGCGTTCGTCGTCGGTCTCCATCATCTGCAGCTCGGCGGCACCGACGTGAGCGGCCGCGGCACGAACGCGCGGAGGGGCGACCGAGAGCAGCAGGTCGTGCACGGTCTGACCAGCGGCGTGCTGAGTGAGCAGCTGCCGCATCACACCGAGGCCACCCGAGCGGGTGATCGCTCCGGCGTGCGGGACCAGGTCCCCCGTGACGATGCGCAGGAGCGTGGTCTTACCTGCTCCGTTGGCCCCGACCAGCGCTACCTTGGCGCCCTCGCCGACCCGGAATGACACGTCCTCGAGCAGTACCCGGCCGTCGGGCAGCTCGAACCGGACACCGGCGATGTCGACGTGTCCCACGACTCCTCCTCTTCAGGCGGCACGCGACCGGCGCGGTCGACGCGACCCCTCATCGTCCCCTGCGTCGCCAGGCCACCGCACATGGTTTTCGCCTCCCGCCCCAACCGAACACCTCCACTCCCCCGAACCTGGGGCTGCGGAGCCCGATTTCGAGAGGTTGGGGGTGCTCGGAGGTCAGGAGGCGAGGTCCTCCAACGCGGTTTCGATGGCCCGATGGAACGTCGGGTAGGCGTAGATCATCGACCGCAGGGTCGAGGTCGGCACCCGGGCGTGGACGGCGACCACGAGTGCCGACAGGACCTCGCCGCCGTACGGCCCGACTGCGGTCGCCCCCACGAGTACGCCGCTGTCGGCATCCTCCACCAGCTTGATCAGGCCGTCGTTGCCGGCCTTGTGGATCCAGCCGCGCGTGGACGTCGTGAGGTCGACCTGCCCGGTGCGCACGGTCAGCCCGGCGTCCCTGGCCTGCTGCTCGCTGAGGCCGACGCTGCCCACCTCGGGGTCGGTGAAGGTGACCCGCGGCACCGCACGGTAGTCGGCCTCGGGACCCTCCTCACCGAGGAGGTCGCGAACCGCGATCGCTGCCTGGTACATCGACATGTGGGTGAAGGCCCCGTGGCCGGTGATGTCGCCGATCGCCCACAGGCCGTTGGCGCCGACGACCTTCATCCGCGCGTCGGTGTCGAGGGCCTTGACCGACGGGTCGAGCCCGACCGTGTCGAGGCCGATGTCGGCGAGGTTCGTACGCCGTCCGGCCGCGACGAGCAGCTTGTCCGCCGTGACAGCCTGACCGTCGACGTCGACCGTGAAGTGCCCCTCGCCGTACGTGACGGAACTGATCCGGCCCCCGGTGAGCACCTGGATCCCCTCGCGCCCGAACACCTCAGCCAGCAACTTGCTCGACTCGGGCTCCTCGGGGGCCAGGATGCGCGGAGCCACCTCGATCACCGTCACGTCGGTGTCGAAACGGGCGAAGGTCTGAGCCAGCTCGAGCCCGATCGCGCCGCCACCGATCACGATCATCGACCCGGGTAGCTCGGTCAGCTTCACGGCGTCACGGTTGGTCCAGTACGGCGTGTCGGCCAGTCCTTCGATCGGCGGGATGGCGGGCTCGGTGCCTGTGTTGAGGACGATCCCGCGGCGAGCGTGGAAGGTCTCACCATCGACCTCGACGGTCCGCTCATCGACCAACCGGCCGGTTCCCCGGACGAACCGCACCCCGGCGTCCACGAGCCGGTCGACGGCGATCTGGTCGTCCCAGTCGGAGGTGGCTTCCTCTCTGATCCGTTCCGCGATCGGCGACCAGTCCGGGCTCACCGTGGACGTGCCGCACACCTCTGGCACCCGGCGCGCCTCGGCGATGAGGTCTGAGCCACGGATCATCATCTTGCTGGGGACGCAACCGTAGTAGGGACATTCACCGCCGACGAGGTTCTTGTCGACGGCAACGACCTCGAGCCCGCCCTTCGCCAGCTTGGTGGCCACGGACTCTCCGCCAGGTCCGAGACCCAACACGACGACATCGACTTCGGTGGTTGTGCTCATGGCGCATCCTCTGCTCGGGGACCGGGTCAGGGCACCAGTCTTACCCTTCGCACCAAGAATCGCCTGCTGGGAGAGTCGGCCCGGCTCGTCGGACGAATGGCGTGGGGTCAGGGATTGCAGGCCGCCTGCTGCTCCGGGATCAGCGCCGTGCGAAGCAGGAAGTGGCCTGGCTGCGTCGGCTCCAGGATCGTCCAGCCATCCGGACTCGCGCTGAGGCATCCATGCCCGTGAGCGACCTCGAGATGGGAGGTGTAACGCATCCGGATCGTGACGGCACTGGTGCCCGTGACGTCGAGCGCCACCCTCCCGTCTCTCAACGACAGGAGCTCTGCAGGTCCGGAGGTGAGGTGTGGTGACCCCGCTACCGCGAAGAGCCGCCAGTGTGCGTTGGTCCAGACCTCGTGCAAGAAGGGCGCGCTCGCGGCCACCGCCGCCTCATGCTGGGCCTCGGGCTCGAGCGCAGCGTCCGGGATGGCGACATAGCTGACACCGTTGGCGAGCAGCCAGTTCTGGTACTGCGTTGCGGTCATCGTCTCGTCATACAGGATCGCGTTGTAGCGCAGGTCGAGCTGGCGCTCCCACCCGCGCGCCAGTGGGAAGGCCGGCGCGACGTACGCCGCCTCCCAGTGGCCGACGGTCATCGGGATCTCGAGGCGCACCGGGCTGGAGGTGCGCATCTTGAGCTGGTCGACCAGCGGCTGGTAGTACGACCGTGACGCGGACGGGTCCTCGACGGCGGCCGGCAGGTGTAGCAGCGGTTTCATCTGCCAGCCCAGCAGGACCAGGCCCACGAGCACGTGGACCCGGACGTTGCGCCGTGGCGCCGCCAGCACCAGTGGCGCGCCGATCACTGCGAGCCTGGACAGGTTGCCGCCCATCGGGTTCGCGATCGCCCACAACGGGATCGCCGCGATGACGACCAGCACGAACCCCCAGCGCAGCGCCGACTGCGAGGTCGGCAGCACCCAGATCGCGACAGCGCAGGCGCCGAGGCCGATCAACAGGTCGATCCACCCGTATGGGAAGTACCCACCTTCGGGGAAAGTGAGGCTGATCGCCGTCGTGGTGAAGAAGGCCAGTGCCGCCACGGCGACCTGGGGCATGCGGACCAGGACGCGGAACGAGTCCCACGGCAACGACAGCGCCCAGGCTGCGAAGGCCAGCGCGAGGAACGCACCGGCGACCGGACTCGCCAGCGTCGTCAGAAGCGCGGCCAGCCCGGTCCACCACCAGTGACCCCGTCGCGCGACGGTGATCGCCAGCAGACCCAGCATGACGCCGAAGGCGAACGGCAACCGACCCTCGTACATGTTGATCAACATCATCAGCGTGAAGGCGCTGGTGCCCGCCACCACGTGCGGCAGCCGGGCATGGGTCAACAGCCGCTCGAAGAGCACGACGGACGAGAGCGTTGAGATGATCGCGGTCGCTGAGAGTCCCACGACCGACCCGATCCAGGGCACCAGGACGCCGTAGGCGGGGGTGTAGTGACCGCCGTACCAGTTCGCATCCCAGACCGAGAACCCCTGACGGTGAACCAGCCCGACGCGGTAGAGCTGAGCCGGGTAGTCGAGGCCGTGCCAGCGCGACCACCACAGTGCGAGCGTCAACATGGAGACGATCACGGCAGTCAGGATCCAGCGGCGTCGTCCGCCCAGGAGCGTTCGCACGCCCTGGCCGGTGACGGGCTGCACCACCATGACGGCTCCAGTCTCCACAGGGTCCGCGGTTCGGGAGGCGACGGTCACCGCCCGGCGGAAGGGGTAGTCCCGAAAGATTGTGCCGCGCCCGGCGCCCTACGGCGAAATCCGTCGGTCGGTCGGGCGTGGTGCCGGACGATTGTTCGGCGCGCACTCTCCCCGCTCGTGCCCCGATCAGGGCACTGCGATCATGGCTGCGATGAGCACGCACGATGTCCTGACGCTTCCGAGATTACTCGTTCTGTCGGGTCATCCGGTTCCGACGATCGCCGTTACGGCCATGACGACCGGTCTGGCCGCGGGTGCGGGCAACACCTTGCTCACGGTCGTCCTCGTCGGAGTGGCCGTGCTGTCGGGTCAGTTCTCGATCGGCTGGTCCAATGACCTGATCGACGCACGCCGTGACCGGCTGGTGGGCAGAACGGACAAACCCATCGCCACCGGACTCATCCCCGTCGGCGTCGTCGTCGCGGCCGTGTTGCTCGCGCTGCTGGTCACGGTGTCGAGCTCGCTCCTGCTCGGATGGCGGGCCGGCCTCGCCCAGCTCGTGCTGGTGGGGTCGGGCTGGGCGTACAACGTCGCACTGAAGGCCACCTTGTGGTCCTGGCTCCCGTTCTTCACCGGGTTCGGCGCAGTGCCGGCCGCGGCCACGCTCGCCCTGCCTGCACATCCGTGGCCCGAGTGGTGGTCGCTGGCGGCGGGTGGGCTCGTCGGAGTCGCCGCCCATTTCGGCAACGTGCTCCCCGACCTGGCCGAGGACGACGCCACCGGAGTACGCGGACTCCCGCACTGGTTGGGAGCGGCCGCGACCGCGGTCATCGGACTCGTGGCAGCGTTGGCCTCAGCCGCCCTGGTCGTGCTTGCGCCCCCGGGCGCACCGTCGTCAAGGGATGTGATCGGGCTGACCGCCGCAGCCGCTGTCGCAGTCGCCGGACTTGTGGTCGTACGCCGGAAACCGTCCTCCGAGGCCGCCTTCCACTCCACGATGGCGATCGCTGCGATCGGTGTGGGACTGCTGGCCATGTCCCCGTCGTTCCCCTGACGCCGCCACGTGAGCCGCGCCACGTTCGTCGCATGCAGAGGTTTCGCGGTCCGCCAGCCTCCTGATGTCGGTCATGCTGGCTGGGATGACCCGACGAGACAGCCTGCCCGCCTTCTTCCGCAACCCCCGCACCGGCGAGGTCGTGCTCGGACAGCCCCCAAACGCCGCGATCCTGCTCTGGTTCGCCGCCCGAGGGCTTTCGCTCGTCTGGGACGAACATGCGCAGGAGCTGCGCTGGATCGGCAGCGGGGCATTGATCGCGTGGGCGTTGGACGAGCTCGTGCGAGGCGGCAGCCCGTTCCGACGGGTCCTGGGGGCCGTGGTCCTCGGCTTCCAGCTCGTGACACTCATCCGATGACGTTCACGACCTCCGGCGCACCTCCAGGACCCTGAATCCCTTCGCAGAAGCCAGCCGTCGGCCGGCAAACCCCTGCTCGTCGATCCACCGCTGCAGCGAGTCGGCACCGAGGTTCTTGCCGACCACGAGGACGGCGCGCCCCGTCGGCGAGAGCCGGGGCAACCACCTGAGCAGCAGCGCATGCAGTGCAGCTTTCCCGACCCGGATCGGCGGATTCGACCAGATCTCGTCGAACTCCACGTCGACCGGAACCCCATCCGGGAGCACTGGCCGGACTCGGTCGGCGAGGCCGAGAGCCACGGCGTTGTCGTGGCACAGGCGCAGAGCCCGCTCGTTGACGTCGACAGCCCATACGGTCGCTTCGGGTTGGCTGTCGGCGAGGGCACAGGCGATGACGCCGTAGCCGCAGCCGAGATCCAGGTAGGTGCCGGGGCGCGTCGGCGGCGACGTCTCGCGGAACAACACCGCAGTTCCGATGTCGACCCGGCCGGCAGAGAAGACTCCGGACGCGGACTCGAGTCTGAGCTCTCGACCCCACACCGACGCCGTGACTGCTTGTCGTTTCTCGATCGAGTCGGGATCGGCGGAGAAGTAGTGGTCGCTCACGAGTGCTCCTGGCCGTCAGCCGGCAGGGTGTGGCCAACGGGGGGCGTGGTTGGGGTGCGGGACCGGACTCGCCTGGACTCCGTGACGCGCGACGCCAGCTCCTCGTCGGGCGGATAGCCGACCTCTTCCAGGGTGAGACCTGCCGCGGCGACCACGGTGACCCGGGGATCGCGCACGCCTGACCGCAACACGAGGGCCGGCCAGTCGACGGGCTGCCGACCCTCCCCGACCGCGATCAGGCTCCCGACCAGCGAGCGCACCATGTGGTGACAGAAGGCGTCAGCGACCACGCGGGCCGTCAGGACGTCGCCGTCACGGCTCCAGGCCAGCTCGCGCAGCGATCGGATCGTCGTGGCTCCCTCACGCTTCTTGCAGTAAGCCGCGAAGTCGTGCTCGCCGAGGAGCCGGTCGGCCGCCGCGTTCATGGCCACTTCGTCGAGTCGTCGCGGCCAGGCAGCCACGTAGCGGCGTACGAGGGGGTCAGCCGCCACGGCGTTGTCGCACAGCCGGTAGGCATAGCGCCGCCAGACCGCGGCGAAGCGGGCGTCGAAGCCGGCCGGGGCGATCGAGACCGCCCGGACCCGCACATCGTGGGGCAGTAGCCTGGCCAGCCGTCGCACCAGCAGATCGGGCTGCGCGGCCGCGGCCGGCAGGTCGGCATGTGCGACCTGGCCGCGCGCATGGACCCCGGCGTCGGTGCGTCCCGCAACGGTCAACCGCACCTCCGCGAGACGACAGATGGTCGCGATGGCGGTTTGGAGCGTGCCCTGCACCGAACGCCGGCCGGGCTGCTCGGCCCATCCGAAGAAGTCCGTGCCGTCATAGGAGACGTCGAGTCGCAACCGTTGCACGGCGCCCGGACCCTTGGGGGAAGGACCGGACGCGGACATGCCCGCCATTGTGACGAGTCCCGCACGGCGACGCCAATCGCGGCGGCTCGGAGCCAGCCACCAGTCCCCCGAGCACCGTGCCGGCGACCGTGCAAGGCTTGATACGGACCGGGACGAGGAGGAACCATGCCAATGGCAACCAGCATCGTCATCGTCGGGGCCGGACTGGCCGGAGCCAAAGCGGCCGAGGCGCTGCGCGACGAGGGCTTCACGGGCAAGCTCACCCTGATCGGCGACGAGACCCACCTGCCGTACGAGCGACCGCCGCTGTCGAAGGGCTACCTGGCCGGGAGCGAGGACCGCAGCTCGTTCGAGGTGCACGATGCGGACTGGTACGCCGAGCACCACGTCGACCTCGTCCTCGGCGTTTTGGCGACGGCAGTCGAGGCCGTCGCCAAAGAGGTCGTGCTGGTCGACGGCCGCCGCTTCGGCTACGACCAGCTCCTGCTGGCCACCGGCTCGACGGCGCGCACGCTCGCGCTGCCCGGGGCGGGTGCCCACGGGGTACTGACGCTGCGACGGGTGGAGGACTCCGAGGCCATCGGCGCCGCCTTCCGACGTGGACCGCTCGCGGTCATCGGCGGTGGGTGGATCGGCATGGAAGTGGCCGCTGTCGCACGCAGCCGAGGTGTCGACGTCACTGTCATCGAGGCGGCCGGACTGCCGCTGTCGGCGGTGCTGGGGCCGGAGCTCGCGCAGGTCTTTCTCGACCTGCACCGAGAGAAGGGCGTGCACTTCCACCTCGGCGCAACCGTCAGCGAGATCACCGCAACCGACGGCCGCGCCACCGGCGTCCGGCTCGGCGACGGGACCCACGTCCCGGCCGACACCGTGCTTGTCGGGATCGGCGCCACCCCGAACCTCGACCTCGCCCAGAGCGCGGGCCTCGCCATCGGCCATGGCGTTCTCGTCGACGCGTCGCTCCAGACCAGCGACCCGAACGTCTGGGCGGTCGGTGACATTGCCGAGCAGGACCATCCCGTGTTGAAGGCGCGGGTCCGGGTCGAGCACTGGGCGAACGCGCTCAACCAGCCGGCGGTGGCGGCGCGGGCCATGCTGGGCCAGCAGACGTCGTACGACGAGCTGCCGTACTTCTACACCGACCAGTACGACCTCGGCATGGAGTACGTCGGGCATGCTCCGCCCGGCAGCTATGCCCGCGTCGTCACACGCGGAGACACGGCCGGCCGCGAGTTCATCGCGTTCTGGCTCGACACCCAAGACCGGGTTCTCGCCGGTATGAACGTCAACGTCTGGGACGTCGTCGACGACGTCAAGGAGCTGATTCTCACCGGGCGACCCGTCGACGTCCGCCGCTTGGCGGACCCGTCCGTCTCACTGTCCACCGCCGCCAGCTGAGGCACCTTTGACTCCCCGCGATGTGCGGGAGGGTACAGGAGGTCCGCGGCGTGTCGGCTGTCACTTTCCCGCAATTGGCGGGGTCGGACGGAGGGACACCAAAGCCCGCCGCTCCCGTGGGGAGTGGCGGGCTTCGTGTGGGGTCCGGCTACTTGGACTCGTCCGTCGCTTCGTCGGCCGCAGCCTCGTCGGTCGCAGCCTCGTCGGTCGCCTCATCGGCAGCCGGCTCGACCGTCTCGCCCTCGGGCTCCTGGTCGGCGACGGCGTCCTGTGCCTCGACCTGCTCCTCGTCGGTGGACTCGACCTGCTCCTCGTCGGCGGACTCGACCTCGTCGTTCTCCGCGGTCTCGACGTCGGTGGTCTCCTCGACCTCCGGCTCAGCCGGCGCAGCTGTCTTGGCCGGCTCGTCCTTCTTGGTCGAACGGACCTTGGCGGTGAACTCGGCCTCGACCAGCTCGATCACGGCCATGGGGGCGTTGTCGCCCTTGCGGGGGCCGAGCTTGGTGATCCGGGTGTAGCCGCCGGGACGCTCCTCGTAACGAGGACCGATCTCGGTGAACAGCGCGTGGACCACGCCCTTGTCGCGGATGAGCGACATCACCTGACGACGGTTGTGCAGGTCACCCCGCTTCGCCTTGGTGATCAGCTTCTCGGCGTACGGCCGCAGCACCCGGGCCTTCGCCTCCGTGGTGGTGATCGCACCGTGCTCGAACAGGCTGGTGGCGAGGTTTGCCAGGATCGCCTTCTGGTGCGACGGGCTGCCGCCCAGGCGGGGCCCCTTCTTCGGCTTGGGCATGGTGTCTCCTCCTCCAGGCCGTATCAGGTACCTGGTCTCGCGGTAAGCCTGCCGGGTGGCGGGCTTTGGTCACGAGCCAGCTCAGTGGCCGACTCGTCGGGTGGCTGGCTCGCAACCTCGGGACTGCGTCCCGAGGAGGCTCGCCACCTGAGTCGAGGTGAGCCGGAGCGAGCTCCGTCTCACCTCACCCCAGGTCAGTACTGCTCGTCCTCCACGAAGGATGCGTCATCATCGTCGTCGTAGGAGTCGATGACCGAGCTCGGGTCGAAACCGGGAGCGCTGTCCTTGAGGGAGAGCCCCATCTCGGCAAGCTTGGCCTTGACCTCGTCGATCGACTTCGACCCGAAGTTGCGGATGTCGAGCAGGTCCTGCTCGCTGCGCGAGAGAAGCTCACCCACGGTGTGGATGCCCTCGCGCTTGAGGCAGTTGTAGGAACGCACGGTCAGCGACAGGTCCTCCACCGGCAGAGCCAGGTCGGCGGCCAGCTGCTCGTCGACAGGCGAGGGGCCGATGTCGATGCCCTCGGCCTCGACGTTGAGCTCGCGGGCCAGCCCGAACAGCTCGACCAGCGTCTTACCGGCCGAGGCCAGGGCGTCGCGCGGCTTCATCGACGGCTTGGTCTCGACGTCGATGATGAGCCGGTCGAAGTCGGTGCGCTGCTCGACACGAGTCGCCTCGACCTTGTAGGTCACCTTGAGGACCGGCGAGTAGATCGAGTCGACCGGCATGCGGCCGATCTCGGTGTCACCGGCCTTGTTCTGGACGGCCGACACGTAGCCACGGCCACGCTCGACGACGAGCTCCATGTCGAGCTTGCCCTTGTCGTTCAGGTTCGCGAGGACGAGCTCGGGGTTGTGCACCTCGACACCGGCCGGGGGCGCGATGTCGGCAGCGGTGACCTCACCGGGGCCCTGCTTGCGCAGGTACATGGTGACGGGCTCGTCGTGCTCGGAGGAGACGACCAGTTGCTTGAGGTTCAAGATGACCTCGGTGACGTCCTCGCGGACGCCTGGAATCGTCGAGAACTCGTGGAGCACACCGTCGACGCGAATCGACGTGACTGCTGCACCCGGGATGGAGGACAGCAGCGTACGACGCAGGGAGTTGCCGAGGGTGTAACCGAAACCTGGCTCGAGGGGCTCGATCGAGAACCGCGAACGGTGGTCGTCGACGACCTCTTCGGACAGTGATGGGCGCTGGGCGATGAGCACGGTAGTTCTTCCTTCCTACGCCACCCACCATTTGATGGCGCAGATCTCTGGATGTTGCTCGGTCACGGCTGGGGCATCTCTGATCCCGACCATGAAACGGGGCTCGGGGGCGAAGCCCCCGTTGGGCAGTCTTCGCGGCGAAGCCGCGAAGACCACTTACTTCTTGGAGTAGTACTCGACGATGAGCTGCTCTTGCACAGGTACGTCGATCTGCTGACGGACGGGAAGCTGGTGCACGAGGACACGCATCTTGCTGGTGATGACTTCGAGCCACGCAGGCACGAGGCGCTCGCCGTGGGTCTCGCGGGCAACGATGAAGGGCGTCATCTCCTGCGACTTCGCACGGACGTCGATGACGTCGTGCGCAGCCACCTGGTACGACGGTATGTTGACCTTGCGACCGTTGACCTGGAAGTGACCGTGGTTGACCAGCTGGCGGGCGTGCCGACGCGTGCGGGCGAAGCCGGCCCGGTAGACGACGTTGTCGAGGCGGGCCTCGAGCATCTGCAGGAGGTTGTCACCGGTCTTGCCGGCACGACGGCTGGCTTCCTTGTAGTAGTTGGCGAACTGCTTCTCCAACACACCATAGGTGTAGCGAGCCTTCTGCTTCTCCATCAGCTGGTTTCGGTACTCCGACTCCTTGACCCGGCCGCGGCCGTGCTGGCCGGGCGGGTAGGGACGGCGCTCGTATGCCGCGTCTCCACCGATGAGGTCAACCCCCAGGCGGCGGGACTTCTTCGTCATGGGTCCGGTGTAACGGGCCATGGTGGATCAGTCTCCTTCTCTTGCTCGGGGGGTCAGACGCGGGGCCGCTTGGGAGGGCGGCAACCGTTGTGGGGGCTTGGCGTGACGTCTTGGATCGTGCCGACCTCGAGGCCGACGGCGCCCAGCGACCGGATCGCCGTCTCGCGACCCGAACCCGGGCCCTTGACGAAGACGTCGATCTTCTTCATGCCGTGCTCCATCGCCCGACGCCCGGCGGCCTCTGCGGCCATCTGAGCGGCGAAGGGGGTGGACTTGCGGGAGCCCTTGAAGCCGACAGTGCCGGCAGAGGCCCACGAGATCACCGCGCCGTTGGGATCGGTGATCGTGATGATCGTGTTGTTGAACGTGCTCTTGATGTGGGCATGGCCCGCACTGATGTTCTTCTTCTCCTTGCGGCGCACCTTCTTGGCGCCGGCCTGACGGCCCTTGGGAGGCATGTCTCACAAACTCCTGGTGTCGAGGTGACTGGTCGGTCGGGGACGGGAAGCACCACGCTGCTCTGCTGAGCGCGGGGTCACTTCCCTGCCTTCTTCTTGCCGGCAACGGTGCGCTTGGGACCCTTGCGGGTCCGGGCGTTGGTCTTGGTGCGCTGACCACGAACGGGCAGACCCTGGCGGTGTCTGCGGCCCTGGTAGCTCCCGATCTCGACCTTGCGGCGAATGTCGGCGGTCACCTCACGGCGGAGGTCACCTTCGACCTGGAAGTTCGCTTCGATGTAGTCACGAAGCTTGACCAGCTCCTCGTCGCCGAGCTGATGGACGCGCATGTCGGGGCTGACCCCGGTGGCGTCGAGCAGCTCGTGTGCACGAGTCTTGCCGATTCCGAAAATGTAGGTAAGTGCGACCTCGACGCGCTTGTCGCGCGGTAGGTCGACACCGACGAGGCGTGCCATCAGGCGGTGTACCTTTCAGTCAGTCGAAGGTGTCTGGCGTGCCGCGTCCCTGCCCGCCTCTCCTTCGGCTGACGCCGACGAAATGGCAGGGCCCCGGCCTTCGGTCCAGGGGCAACACCGTCGTACGCCACGATCGTGAAGATCTGTGATGTGCGGCCGGCGAGCGGTCACGCTGTGTGTGCTGCTGTTGAGTTGTCGTTGTTGCCACGACGGGAGCCGGCGGGCCGGACTGCACGCGGTGCTGCGATCAGCCCTGGCGCTGCTTGTGCCGCGGGTTCTCGCAGATCACCATGACGCGGCCGTTACGCCGGATCACTTTGCACTTGTCGCAGATCTTCTTGACGCTCGGGTTAACCTTCATCGAGCTCTCCATGAGGGCACGACACCGACTGCTCCATGGAGCCTCGGCAGGTCGCACGTAGTGGACGGCTGGGAGTGTTGCGGGTGTGGCTGACTGCTACTTGTACCGGTAGACGATCCGACCTCGAGTGAGGTCGTAGGGAGAAAGCTCCACGACAACTCGGTCCTCGGGGAGGATCCGGATGTAGTGCTGGCGCATCTTGCCGCTGATGTGGGCGAGAACCTTGTGCCCGTTGTTGAGCTCGACCCTGAACATGGCGTTCGGTAGAGCTTCGACGACGGTGCCTTCGATCTCGATGACCCCTTCCTTCTTCGGCATATCCTCCGCAATCCGTAGCAGTGTGTGGTGCACTCGGGTGGTTCACGTGGTGTGGGTGGTGATGGTGGTACTGGTGGCCGCGCCCGTACGCCGACGCCCTTCCCCAACTGGGGCAGCCGCAGGGCGCACAGCAACGGACCCACGTCTGGGCCGACCCCCAAGTCTACGTCAGACCGGTCAGTTTTCTGAAATCGGCGGTGGGCGGAACCAGCCGCCGGGCGGCGCAGGTCAGGCCGCGCAGGGGACGCCGAGCTCGGCAAGCTTGGCGGCACCACCGTCGACGGCGGTGAGGATCAACGTCCCCTCCGGCGTCAGGGTGAAGGAATGCTCGAAGTGCGCGGACCAGCTGCCGTCTGTGGTCACGACGGTCCAGTCGTCCTCGAGGGTGCGCGTCTCGATCGTGCCCAGGGTGATCATCGGCTCGACCGCCAGGGCCAGGCCCTGCACGAGCTTGGATCCCTTTCCGGGGCGCCCGTAGTTGGGCACGCTGGGAGGCATGTGCATCGCCGAGCCGATGCCGTGGCCGACATAGTCCTCGACGACGCCGTAGTCGCCCTGGCTGCGCACGTAGTGCTCGATCGCGTACGAGATGTCGGTGACCCGACCGCCGAGCCGCGCTGCGGCCAGACCGCGCCACATGCTCTCCTCGCACACACGCATCAGCTCGACCAGCTCGTCCCCGACGTCTCCGACGGCGACTGTGATCGCCGCATCCCCGTGCCAGCCCTCGACGATCGCACCGCAGTCGACCGAGACGAGGTCACCATCGTGCAGCACGCGGCCCCCGGGGATGCCGTGCACGACCTCGTCGTTGACCGACGTACAGATCGTGGCCGGGAACCCGTGGTAGCCGAGGAAGTTCGGGGTCGCACCGCGGGAGCGAATGCTGTCCTCGGCCAGTTCGTCGAGCTGCTTGGTCGTCACTCCGGGCGCGACGGCGCTGCGCAACAGCTCGAGCGTCTCGCCCACGACCAGACCGGCCTGACGCATCAGTGCGATCTGATCGGGCGACTTGATCTCAAGCCCACGTTCACGGAACATCAGCGGGCCCGTCAGACGTCGACGCCGGCGTCCGCGCCGGCGGTCGACAGCGCATGGATGGCGCGCTTGGTGATCTCGTCGACCTGGCCGCGGGCAGCGATGGATCGCAGCAGGCCGGCGTTCTTGTAGAAGCCCACGAGCGGAGCCGTCTGCTTGGAGTAGACCTCGAGGCGGCGGCGGATCGTCTCGGGCAGGTCGTCGTCGCGCTGGAAGAGCTCTCCGCCACAGACATCACACACGCCCTCTTCGCGCGGGGGGTCGAACTCGACGTGCCACACGTGGCCGCAGTTACGACAGGTGCGGCGCCCCGACAACCGGCGCACGACCTCGTCGTCGTCGACCCGCAGCTCGAGCACGACGTCGAGCGGGGTACCCAGGTCGTCGAGCATGTCGCGCAGGGCCTCGGCCTGGGCCACGGTGCGGGGGAAGCCGTCGAGCAGGAAGCCTTCCTGCGCGTCGTCCTGACGCAGCCGGTCACGCACGATACCGATGGTGACCTCGTCGGGCACCAGGTCCCCGGCGTCCATGAAGCGCTTCGCCTCCCGGCCCAGCTGGGTCTTGGCGGCGATGTTGGCCCGGAAGATGTCACCGGTCGAGATCGCAGGGATCGCGTAGTGCTTGGCGACGAACTTCGCCTGCGTCCCCTTCCCCGCGCCAGGCGCCCCGACCAACACCACGCGCATCAGCGAAGGAAGCCTTCGTAATGCCGCTGCTGGAGCTGGCTCTCGATCTGTTTCACGGTGTCGAGCCCGACGCCGACCATGATGAGCAGGGACGTGCCGCCGAACGGGAAGTTCTGGTTGGCGTTGATGACCACGAACGCGATCAGCGGGACGAGGGCCACCAGCCCGAGGTACATGGCACCTGGGAAGGTGATGCGCGACAGCACGTAGCCGAGGTACTCCTCGGTGGGCCGACCGGCCCGGATACCGGGCACGAAGCCGCCGTACTTCTTCATGTTGTCGGCCACTTCTTCAGGGTTGAACGTGATCGCGACGTAGAAGTAGGTGAAGAACACGATCAGCAGGAAGTACGTGAGCATGTAGTACGGGTGGTCGCCGCGGACGAAGTGCTGCTGCACCCACACCGACCAGGGTGACGTCTGGTTGAACTGCGACATGAGCGCCGGCAGGTAGAGCAGGCTGCTCGCGAAGATGACGGGGATGACGCCGGCCTGGTTGACCTTGAGCGGGATGTAGGTCGAGCTGCCTCCGAACATCCGGCGACCGACCATCCGGCGGGCGTACTGGACCGGGATACGGCGTTGGGCCTGCTCGATGAAGATGACGGCCGCCACGATGATGAGGCCGATCAATATGACGATCGCGAAGATGTCCCAGCCGTGCTCGCGCTTGATGCCCCACAGGGCACTCGGGAAGGACGAGATGATCGAGGTGAAGATCATGATCGACATCCCGTTGCCGATACCGCGGTCGGTGATCAGCTCACCGAACCACATGATCATCGCCGTGCCCGCGGTCATCGTGACGACCATCAGGAGGCTGGTGGTGAGCTTGTCATCAACGAGCAGGGAGCCCTGGAAGTCAGAGCCCTGGAATATCTGGCCACTTCGAGCGAGCGCTACGATGCCGGTGGACTGCAGGATCGCCAGACCAAGCGTCAGATAACGGGTGTACTGGGTGATCTTTGCTTGGCCCGCCTGCCCTTCCTTCTTCAGCGTCTCGAGACGCGGAATCACCACGGTGAGCAGCTGCAGGATGATGCTCGCGGTGATGTACGGCATGATGCCGAGCGCGAAGATGCTCAGTCTGAGCAGCGCGCCTCCGGAGAACAGGTTGATGAGGCCGTAGATGCCCTGTTGGTCGATGCCGGCGAGCCCATCCTGGACCTTGACGTAGTCGACGCCCGGGCAGGGGATGGCGGTGCCGAGCCGGAAGATCACGACGATGAACAGCACGAACAGCAGTTTTCGGCGCAGGTCCGGAGTCCGGAATGCGTTGACGAAGGCGCTTAGCACCAAGTCCTCCCAGTAATCCCCCGAGCGGGAGACTCATTCGTGTCCTGTGCCAAAGAGTCAGCGTCCCACGGACGCTTGCCCTCGGACAATAACAGTCCGACTGGCCCGATCAACGAGTGACCGGACACATCGTTATCACGCGTTGTCACGGTTGAGCGGGCCGCTCACCCGCCGAGCGGGTGCTGTTGCTGGTGTTGCACGTCGGGACGCAGCCAGCCGAATCGCTCCCGACCTGGTCTGGCCTGGTCTGGAGCGTCGACCCCGCTGCGTCCCGATCAAGAAGTACGCCGGTCCGGGCGACTCGAGAGCCGCAGGCACCTCAGAGAACCGTGGTGGACCCGCCGGCTGCTGCGATCTTTTCGGCGGCCGAGGCGGAGAACGCGTGGGCGCTGACCTGCAGCGCCACGTCGACCTGCCCGCCTCCGAGCACCTTGACCGGTGAGTTGTCGCGCACGGCGCCCTTCTCCACCAGCGATGCAGGGGTGACCTCGCCGCCGTCCGGGAAGAGCTGGCTCAGCTTGTCGAGGTTGACGACCTGGAACTCCACGCGGAACGGGTTCTTGAAGCCCTTGAGCTTGGGCAGACGCATGTGCAGCGGCATCTGACCACCCTCGAAGCGCGCCGGAACCTGGTAGCGCGCCTTCGTGCCCTTGGTACCGCGGCCGGCGGTCTTGCCCTTGCTGCCCTCACCGCGACCCACGCGGGTCTTGGCGGTCTTGGCGCCTGGGGCTGGACGCAGATGATGAAGCTTCAGCGTCATGTCAGTCGACCTCCTCGACGTCGATGAGATGCGGCACGGTTGCGAGCATCCCGCGGATCTCGGGACGGTCTTCCTTGACGACCACGTCACCGATGCGCTTCAGCCCGAGTGAACGCAGGGTCTCGCGCTGGTTCTGCTTGCGCCCGATGCCCGACTTCACCTGCTTGACCTTCAGGCGACCCATCACTCGCTCACCTCAGCACGTGCCTTGAGCAGTGCCGCGGGGGCGACCTGCTCGACTGTGAGCCCACGCTGCTTCGCGATGTCCTCGGGCGTCTTCAACATACGCAGGGCAGCCACGGTGGCGCCGACGATGTTGAGCGCGTTGGACGAGCCCAGCGACTTGCTGAGCACGTCGTGGATGCCGGCGCACTCGAGCACCGCACGCACCGGGCCACCGGCGATCACGCCGGTACCAGGGGCGGCCGGGCGCAGCATGACCACACCAGCGGACTTCTCGCCCTGGACAGGGTGCGGAATGGTGCCCTGGCTGCGGGGAACCTTGAACATCGACTTCTTGGCTTCCTCGACGCCCTTGGCGATGGCGGCGGGGAACTCCTTGGCCTTGCCGTAGCCCACACCGACGCTGCCGTCGCCGTCACCGACGACGACGAGGGCGGTGAAGCTGAAACGACGACCACCCTTCACGACCTTGGCGACACGGTTCGTCGCCACGACGCGCTCGATGTAGGCGGTCTTCTCCGCCGCCGAGCCGCGACGATCATCGCGACCTCTGCGGTCGGAACCGGCACCGCCACTGCGGCGCTGGGGTCCGCTCATTCGAACTACCTTCTCTCTCTAACGTGTCGTTGGTCGGGCCTAGAAGGCCAGGCCGCCCTCGCGGGCGCCATCGGCCAGGGCCGCGATGCGTCCGTGGTACTTGTTGCCCGCCCGGTCGAACACGACCGACTCGACGCCGGCCGCCTTCGCGCGCTCGGCGACGAGCTCCCCGACCTTCTTGGCCTTGGCGCTCTTGTCGCCGTCGAGGGCGCGCAGGTCGGCCTCCATGGTGCTGGCGGAAGCGAGCGTCTTGCCGGCCAGGTCGTCGACGACCTGGACGAACAGGTGCCGGCTGGACCGGGTCACGATCAGGCGAGGACGCTCGGCCGAGCCGTGGATCTTCTTGCGGCCACGGACCTGGCGGCGCTGACGAGACGCGGTCGTGGACGCGGTGTGCTTGCGTGCCTTGAGTGCGATACCCATCACTTACCTGCCTTTCCGACCTTGCGGCGGATCTGTTCGCCGGCGTAGCGAATGCCCTTGCCCTTGTACGGCTCAGGCTTGCGGAGCTTGCGGATCTTGGCGGCGACCTCGCCGACAACCTGCTTGTCGATTCCCTGCACCGCGAACTTCGTGGGGCTTTCGACGGTGAAGCCGACGCCCGCGGGGGCGTCGACGGTGATCGAGTGGCTGTAGCCGAGCGCGAACTCGAGCTGCGACGGGCCCTTGGCGACCACGCGGTAGCCGACGCCCACGATCTCGAGCTTCTTCTCGTAGCCGTCGGTCACCCCGGTCACCATGTTGGCGATGAGCGTGCGGGACAGCCCGTGCAACGAGCGGCTCTCGCGCTCGTCGTTGGGGCGGGTCACCTGCAGCGAGCCGTCGTCGGCCTTCGCGACCACGATGGGCTCACGGACCGTGTGGGACAGCGTGCCCTTGGGACCCTTGACGGTGACCGTCTGGCCGTCGAGCGCGACGTCGACCCCGGACGGAACCGTGATGGGGAGCTTGCCGATACGCGACATGAGTGTTCCTCCTCCAGTTCTTCCGTGGGTTACCAGACGTAGGCGAGGACTTCCCCACCTACGCCCTTGTTCTTGGCCTGGCGGTCCGTCAGCAGACCCGTGGACGTGGAGATGATCGCGACGCCAAGGCCACCGAGGACCTTGGGCAGCCCGGTCGACTTCGCGTACACACGCAAGCCGGGCTTGCTGATGCGGCGCACGCCGGAGATCGAACGCTCCCGGTTGGGGCCGTACTTGAGGTCGATCACGAGGGTCTTGCCGACAGCGGTCGTGTCGGCGGGCTCGTCCACCTTCCAGGAGCCGATGTAGCCCTCTTGCTGGAGGATCTCGGCGACTCCGGACTTCAGCTTGCTGTAGGGCATGCTGACGGAGTCGTGGTACGCCTGGTTGGCGTTGCGCAGACGCGTGAGCATGTCTGCGATCGGGTCAGTCATTGTCATGGCCGTTGGCCTCTTTCTCGCTGTGGTTTCGGTCGTTCCGACCTACAGCGTTCTCGTTTCTCGTGTTCGTCGGCGGTCTTGGTCCGGTAGGCGGCCTCAACCATGAAATCGGGGTCTGGGGCGAGGCCCCAGCGTGCGGGCCGCGTGTAGCGCGACCATCTACCAGCTGCTCTTGGTGACGCCCGGGAGCTCGCCGCGGTGCGCCATCTCGCGCAGGCAGATGCGGCAGAGTCCGAACTTGCGGTAGACCGACTTGGGTCGGCCGCAACGCTGGCAACGGGTGTAGCCGCGGACCTTGAACTTGGGCTTGCGGGCTGCCTTGACGACGAGCGAAGTCTTGGCCATCAGTTCTCCTTGAAGGGAAAGCCGAGGTGCTTCAGGAGCGACCGTCCCTCCTCATCGGTGGTTGCGGTGGTGACAATGGTGATGTCCATCCCGCGCTGGCGGTCGATCTTGTCCTGGTTGATCTCGTGGAACATCACCTGCTCGGTCAGCCCGAACGTGTAGTTGCCCTTGCCGTCGAACTGCCTCGGCGAGAGTCCACGGAAGTCGCGGATACGGGGCAACGCCAGCGTCAGCAGCCGGTCGAGGAACTCCCACATGCGATCGCCGCGCAGAGTCACGTGACAACCGATCGGCATACCCTCGCGCAGCTTGAACTGGGCGATCGACTTACGGGCTTTGGTGACCTGCGGCTTCTGACCGGTGATCGTGGTCAGGTCGCGGACGGCGCCCTCGATGAGCTTGGAGTCGCGCGCAGCTTCTCCGACGCCCATGTTGACGACGATCTTCGTGAGGCCGGGCACCTGCATGATGTTGGCGTAGCCGAACTCTTCGCGGAGCGCCGGCAGGATCTCACTGCGGTAGCGCGTCTTGAACCGAGGTGCTTCGCGCCTCTCGGTGGCGGTGGTGCTCATCAGATCTCCTGGCCGTTCTTGGTGGCAACGCGCACGCTGCGGTGCGTCTTGTACGTCGAGCCGTCGCCGCGGGTCTTCTCGACCTCGACGCGCTTCGCGCCCGTGCGGGTCGGAACCTTCTTGCCGTCGACCTCGGTCATCAGCATCACGTTGGAGACGTGGATCGCGGCCTCCTGCGTGATGATGCCGCCGGTCGTGCCGCCGCGGCCGCCCTGGTTGACGAGGCGGGTGTGCCGCTTGACGCGGTTGACTCCCTCGACGATGACACGGTCGCGCTCGGTTTCGACCGCGATGACCTTGCCCTCGGCGCCCTTGTCCTTGCCGGCGATGACGCGAACGACATCGCCCTTCTTGATGGTCATGTTCTGCGCCATGGTCACAGCACCTCCGGGGCGAGCGAGATGATCTTCATGAACTTCTTGTCACGCAGCTCCCGGCCCACCGGACCGAAGATGCGGGTGCCGCGCGGCTCGCCGTCCTGACGAAGAATCACCGCGGCGTTCTCGTCGAAACGAATGTAGGAGCCATCAGCGCGGCGGCGCTCCTTGACGGTGCGCACGATCACGGCCTTGACGACCTCGCCCTTCTTGACGTTGCCGCCGGGGATTGCGTCCTTGACGGTGGCGACGATGACGTCGCCGATTCCGGCGTACCGTCGACCGGACCCGCCGAGCACCCGGATGCACAAGATCTGCTTGGCACCGGTGTTGTCGGCGACCTTCAGTCGCGACTCCTGCTGGATCATCTGGTTCTCCTGGTTGTCTGCCGGTTCTCACCGGTGGAACCGGTGAGCCTTGCGGAACTTCGATCAGTCTTGAGTGGTCTATGCCGTCTCTGTGCTGAGCGCGCCTGCAACAGCCCGGGCGAAGCCCGGCTGTTACTTGGCGCGCTCCAGCACCTCGACGACACGCCACCGCTTCGTGGCGGACAGCGGGCGGGTCTCCATGATCAGGACCCGGTCGCCGATGCCGCACTGGTTGGTCTCGTCGTGCGCCTTCAACTTGCTGGTACGGCGCAGCACCTTGCCGTAGAGGGCGTGCTTCACGCGGTCCTCGACGGACACGACCACGGTCTTGTCCATCTTGTCGCTGAGCACCAGGCCCTCGCGGACCTTGCGGCGCTTGCGCTCGCTCGCTTGCTGCACTGTCGCGTCACTCATGCTGCACCCTTGTCATCGCTGTCGTTGCTGTCGTTGCTGTCATCGCTGTCGTCGGACACCCAAGACGTGATGCCCAGCTCACGCTCGCGCATGATCGTGTAGAGGCGTGCAATGTCGCGGCGCACGTGGCGCAGCCGTCCGTGCGACTCCAGCTGGCCGGTGGCCGCCTGGAACCGCAGGTTGAACAGCTCTTCCTTGGCCTCGCGCAGCTTCTCCTCCAGGGAGTCGTTGTCGAGGTGACGCAGCTCAGCTGCAGTCGTCGCAGTCATCAGAAGTCACCGCCTTCACGGCTCACGAATCGCGTCTTCATCGGAAGCTTGTGCTGCGCGCGGCGCATGGCCTCGCGTGCAATGCTCTCCGGCACGCCGGACAGCTCGAACATCATGCGTCCGGGCTTGACGTTGGCGATCCACCACTCCGGCGAACCCTTACCGGAACCCATCCGGGTCTCGGCGGGCTTCTTGGTCAGCGGACGGTCCGGGTAGATGTTGATCCAAACCTTTCCACCACGCTTGATGTGCCGGGTCATGGCGATACGAGCGGACTCGATCTGACGGTTGGTGACGTAATGTCCCTCGACCGCCTGGATACCGAAGTCGCCGAAAGCCAGCTTCGTGCCGCCCTTGGCCGCTCCGGTCCGCTTGGGGTGGTGCTGCTTGCGGTGCTTGACCCTGCGGGGGATCAACATGGCGTCAGGCCTCCGATCCGGTGGTCGCTGCCGGTGCCGCTGCCGTTGCTTCTGCCGCTGCGGACGAGGCGGTGGCCTCCGCCGGCGCCGCGTCGGGCTGGCGCTCGGCGCCACGGTCAGGACGGTCACCGCGCTCGGGCCGACGGCCCCGGGCGGGGCGGTTGCGGTTGCCTGCCTGCGCGAGCTGCGCGGCCTGGGCCTCACGCTCGGCGCGGGTGCCGGCCACCTCGCCCTTGAAGATCCAGACCTTCACGCCGATGCGTCCGAACGTCGTCTTCGCCTCGTAGAAGCCGTAGTCGACGTCAGCGCGCAGCGTGTGCAGCGGGACACGGCCCTCACGGTAGAAGTCCGACCGGGACATCTCGGCGCCGCCGAGACGTCCACTGCACTGGATCTTGATGCCCTTGGCGCCGGAGCGCATCGCGGTCTGGATCGCCTTGCGCATGGCACGTCGGTACGCGACGCGGCTGGACAGCTGCTCGGCAACGCCCTGCGCGACGAGCTGGGCGTCGATCTCGGGGTTCAGCACCTCACGGATGTTCAGCTTGACCTGCTTGCCCGTGAGCTTCTCGAGGTTCTCGCGGATACGGTCTGCCTCGGCGCCACGGCGCCCGATGACGATGCCCGGACGGGCGGTGTAGATCGTCACCGAGACGCGGTCACGCGTGCGCTCGATCTCGACGCGGCTGATGCCGGCGCGGTCCATGCCCTTGGTGAGGAGCTTGCGGATCGCGACGTCCTCGCCCACGTAGGACTTGTACAGCTTGTCGGCGTACCAGCGGGACTTGTGGTCCGTGGAGATGCCGAGGCGGAAGCCGTGCGGGTTGACCTTCTGGCCCATTAGTGGGCACCTCCAGAGCTGTTGATCTCGGCGGGCGTGACGACCAGCGTGATGTGGCTGGTGCGCTTGAGGATGCGCGTGGCGCGACCCTGTGCCCGCGGACGGAAACGCTTCAGCGTCGGCCCCTCGTCGACCATGGCCTTGCTGATGACCAAGGTGCCGCGCTCCAGGCCCTCCCCGTCCGTGGCGTTCGCCACGGCACTCTCGAGGATCTTGTACACGTCCTGGGCCGCCGCCTGGGGCGCGAAGCGGAGTGTGGCCAGGGCCTCGTCCACCTGCGCACCACGCACCATCTCGACGACGCGGCGGGCCTTCATCGGCGTCACGCGGACGAAGCGCGCGACGGCGAAGGACCCCGGCTGGTCGCCCAGCAGGTTCTCGCGGCGGGCGCTTACGCGCCTGCGCTCTGTAACGCTCATGTCAATACTTCTTTCCGACTACTCAGTCGATTGCCCGCGTCAGCGGCGGCGGCTCTTGCGGTCGTCTTTTTCGTGTCCGCGGAACGTGCGCGTGGGCGCGAACTCGCCCAGCTTGTGACCCACCATCGAGTCGGTCACGAACACCGGGACGTGCTTGCGGCCGTCGTGCACGGCGATCGTGTGACCGATCATGGTCGGCACGATCATCGAACGACGAGACCAGGTCTTGATGACGTTCTTGGTGCCCTTGTCGTTCTGCACGTCCACCTTCTTCTGCAGGTGGTCGTCGACGAATGGGCCCTTCTTCAGGCTGCGTGGCATGTGTCAGGCCCTTCTCAGCGCTTGCCGGTCTTGCGGCGACGGACGATCAACTTGTCAGAGGCCTTGCGCTTACGCGTACGGCCTTCGGGAACACCCCACGGGGACACGGGGTGGCGACCACCGGAGGTCTTGCCCTCACCACCACCATGCGGGTGGTCGATCGGGTTCATGGCGACACCGCGCACGGTCGGGCGCTTGCCCTTCCAGCGCATCCGGCCGGCCTTGCCCCAGTTGATGTTGGACTGCTCGGCGTTTCCGACGGCGCCGACGGTGGCGCGGCAGCGCACGTCGACGTACCGCATCTCGCCCGATGGCATCCGCAGCTGAGCGCGACTGCCCTCCCGGGCCACGAGCTGCACAGAGACGCCGGCCGAACGGCCGATCTTGGCACCGCCACCGGGCCGGAGCTCGATCGCGTGCACGGTCGTACCGACTGGGATGTTGCGCAGTGGCAGGTTGTTGCCGGGCTTGATGTCGGCCTTGACGCCGTTCTCGACCTGCATGCCCTGACGCAGCCCGTTCGGCGCGATGATGTAGCGCTTCTCGCCGTCCGCGTAGTGCAGCAGCGCGATGCGGGCCGTGCGGTTGGGGTCGTACTCGATGTGAGCGACCTTGGCCGGCACGCCGTCCTTGTCGTACCGACGGAAGTCGATGATCCGGTAGGCGCGCTTGTGGCCGCCGCCCTGGTGACGCGTCGTGATCCGGCCCTGGTTGTTGCGGCCACCCTTCTTCGGAAGCGGCTTGACCAGAGTCTTCTCCGGCGTCGACCGCGTGATCTCGACGAAGTCGGCGACGCTGGAGCCGCGACGGCCCGGCGTGGTCGGCTTGTACTTACGGATACCCATG
Source organism: uncultured Actinomycetota bacterium (assembly GCA_963742765.1). Taxonomy (GTDB): domain Bacteria; phylum Actinomycetota; class Actinomycetes; order Propionibacteriales; family Nocardioidaceae; genus JANLYC01. The sequence goes on along the minus strand of CAVUMY010000001.1, from coordinate 1,339,798 downwards.
AATTCTCAGTCCTCGTTCTCGAGCCCGGTCAGGAGACCGGACCTCCGAAGATGTCGATGCGCTGGCCGGCGGCGAGGCTCACGATCGCCCGCTTGGTGTCGGGGCGTGAACCCCAGCCGTTGCGGGTACGACGGCGCTTGCCTGGCCGGTTGATTGTGTTGACACCGGTCACCTGGACGTTGAACACCTTCTCGACCGCGATCTTGATCTCGGTCTTGTTGGAGTCCTTGCGGACCAGGAACGTGTACTTGTTCTGGTCGAGCAGCGCGTACGACTTCTCGCTCACCACGGGAGAGATGAGCACATCGCGGTGGTCCTTGAAGATGTTGCTCACTTGTCATCCTCCTCGGACGCCTCGATGGAGGCCTTCGAGCCCGCCTCGACGAAGCCAGCCTTTTCGGCCGACTCGACCGAGTCGAACCAGACCTCGGCGACGGTCTGCTCGTACCACTGCCCCTCGGGCTGGTGATACTTCATCGAGTCGCTGTTGCCCTTGATCGGGTAGCCCTTCGGGGCCTCACCGCTCTCCAACGCGGCCAGCGAGCCGGCACCGAATGGTGCCTCTGCTGACTTCTCGTCCTTCTTCGCGGTCGCCTTCTTGGCCGGCTTGTCCTCGGACTTCTTCGCCGCAGCCTTCTTGGCCGGCTTGTCCTCGGACTTCTTCGCCGCAGCCTTCTTGGCCGGCTTGTCAGCCGCGCCTTCCTTGACGACGGTCGACGAGTCGTCGCTCTTCTTCGCGGCAGCCTTCTTGGCCGGCTTGGCCGGTGCGCTTTCCGCCGGCTGCTGTTCGGCCTCGGTCGACGTGGCCACGGCCTTGATCGACTTGCCGGTGGCGGGACCCGCCACGAGGACGTCGAACGCGCCCTTGGTGAAGACCACGTCGTCGCTGAGCAGGACGTCGTAGGTGTTGAGCTGGTCGACGCTCAGCACGTGAATGGTGTCGAGGTTGCGCAGGCTGAGCCACGCAAGGTCGTCGCCACGTTCGAGCACGACGAGCGTGCGGGGCCGCGTCGTGACGCGAGCGATCACACCGAGCGCGGTCTTGGTCGATACCGCGCCGTCGACGATGCCCTCGACCACGTGGACGCGGCCGTCGCGGGCCCGGTCGGACAAGGCACCGCGCAGGGCGGCGGCCTTCATCTTCTTGGGCGTGCGCTGGTGGTAGTCGCGCGGGGTGGGGCCGTGCACCACACCGCCGCCGGCGAACTGCGGCGCCCGGATGGAGCCCTGGCGAGCACGACCGGTGCCCTTCTGCCGGTACGGCTTGCGGCCGCCACCGGCCACCTCGCCACGGTTCTTGGTGTCAGCCGTGCCTTGGCGGGCCGCGGCGAGCTGCGCCACGACGACCTGGTGGATCAGGGGGATGTTGACCTGGACGTCGAAGATCTCGGCGGGCAGGTCGACGCTGCCGGACTTGGTGCCCTTGGCGTCGAGGATGTCGATGGTGCTCACTTGTCGGCTCCCTTCGCCTTGGCCGCGCTGCGGACGACGACGACAGTCCCGCGAGGACCGGGGATCGCACCCTTGATGAGGATGAGGCCCTTGTCGGCGTCGACCGAATGAACGGTGAGGTTCTGGGTCGTCACGGTGTCGTTACCCATGCGACCGGCCATTCGCAGCCCCTTGAAGACACGGCCCGGGGTGGCACAGCCACCGATCGAACCCGGCTTGCGGTGGTTGCGGTGCGCACCGTGCGAGGCGCCCACGCCGGAGAAGCCGTGACGCTTCATGACGCCTGCGAAGCCCTTGCCCTTGCTGGTGCCCGTGACGTCGACCTTTTCGCCGGCGACGAAGATGTCGGCGCCGACCTCCTGGCCGAGGCTGAACTCGGCGGCGTCAGCGGTGCGGATCTCGGCAACGTGGCGACGGGGGGTCACGCCGGCCTTCGCGAAGTGACCGGCCTGCGGCTTGGTCACCTTCGACGACTTGACCTCGCCGAAGCCGAGCTGGACGGCGCTGTAGCCGTCGGTGTCGGTGGCGCGTACCTGCGTGACGACGTTCGACGCGACCTCGACGACCGTGACGGGCACGACGCGGTTGTTCTCGTCCCAGAGCTGGGTCATACCGAGCTTGGTGCCCAGGAGCCCTCGGACGGCACGTCCTGTGGTCATGTTGTCTGTGCTCATTGGTGTCGTACCCCTCAGAGCTTGATCTCGATGTCGACGCCGGCCGGAAGCTCGAGTCGCATCAGCGAGTCGACCGTCTTCGGCGTCGGGTCAATGATGTCGATGAGCCGCTTGTGCGTGCGCATCTCGAAGTGCTCGCGGCTGTCCTTGTACTTGTGCGGTGAACGAATCACGCAGAACACGTTCTTTTCAGTAGGAAGCGGCACCGGGCCCGCGACCTTCGCACCAGTACGCGTCACCGTGTCGACGATCTTGCGCGCCGACGTGTCGATGACCTCGTGGTCGTAGGCCTTGAGCCGGATGCGGATCTTTTGTCCCGCCATGCTCTCGCTTCGTCCTTCTACTCGTACATCGGTGGTCTGTCTCGCGGCCCGGGAGGGCACCGAGTCCCAGTTGTCCGACCCCCGAGGTCGGGCGTGTCGCGTGGTTTCCACACGGCACGCCGCAGATCTCGTCGATCGTCGTACTGGGAGTTGTAGGGCCTACGGTCCTGGAGCAAACCCACAGAACATCGGCCTTGAGCGGCGACTCCGGTGCGGTGCACCCGGCCCCGCACGTGGCGGACACCTCCTGGGTGCGACCCCGGCGTCCCCGCCTGAGCAACCCCGACAGTCTGCCAGATTGCTCCGGCCCTGCCAAATCGAGTTATGGCGCAGAGCCGGGCCGGTGCGGCATCGAGATCAGGAGACGATCTCGTCCTCATCGTCGTTGGGTTCCTTCGCCCGAGCGTAGTACGGAACGAGGAGCCACAAGACGACGAAGACAGCTGCCAACAGACCCGTGATGGAGAACGCCAAGCCCTGGCTGACGAGCACATCGAGGACAAGGAGCACGGCACCGACCATCGCGATGAGCAAGAAGGTCAGGCCGGCTGTCACGTAGCGGGTCGAAGCCACGATCAGGTCGGCTTTCATGCCACGACGAAACACCACACGGTGGAATGGGACCGGACCGATGATGCACGCAGCCGCGAGCGTCGCCGCGATCAACGTGCCGACGTAGATGTCCCGTTCGAACGAGCTGATCTTGGTGAAGCCGCTGGAGAAGGCAAGGGTCAGCAGGAATGCGAACAGAATCTGTACACCGGCCTGCAGCACGCGCATCTCCTGGAGGAGTTCGCCGTACTCACGGTCCAGCCGCTCAGCTTCTGTCTCGTCCCGACCGCCCGCGCCGGTGGACTTCTTCGGGTCAGAGTCTGCGGCCATGACCGATTGAACCATGCGCGCGACAGCGGCCCCGAACTCGACAGGAGTTCGGGGCCGCTGCGGTGATCTCGGTGAGGTACGGGTTGCGCGCCTTACTTGACGATCTTGGTGACGCGACCGGCGCCGACCGTGCGGCCACCCTCGCGGATGGCGAACCGCAGACCGTCTTCCATGGCGATCGGCTGGATCAGCTCGACGGACATCTCGGTGTTGTCACCGGGCATGACCATCTCGGTGCCCTCGGGGAGTGTCACCACACCCGTCACGTCCGTGGTACGGAAGTAGAACTGGGGGCGGTAGTTGTTGAAGAACGGCGTGTGACGGCCGCCTTCTTCCTTGGACAGGATGTAGACGTTCGCCTCGAAGTTCGTGTGCGGCGTCGTCGAACCCGGCTTGATGACCACCATGCCGCGCTCGACGTCCTCGCGCTTCGTGCCACGGAGCAACAGACCGACGTTCTCGCCCGCCTCGCCCGTGTCGAGAAGCTTGCGGAACATCTCGATGCCGGTCACCGTCGACGTCTGCTTCTCGTCGCGGATGCCGATGATGTCGACGGTCTCGTTGATCTTGACGACACCGCGCTCGATACGACCCGTGATGACGGTGCCGCGACCGGTGATCGTGAAGACGTCCTCGACGGGCATGAGGAACGGCTTCTCGGTGTCACGCTCAGGCTGCGGGATGTGCTCGTCGACGGCCGCCATCAGCTCGACGATCGACTCGCCCCACTTCTCGTCGCCGTTCAGCGCCGGGAAAGCAGCAACGCGCACGACGGGAATGTCGTCGCCGGCGTACTCGTACTCCGACAGCAGTTCGCGAACCTCGAGCTCGACGAGCTCGATGAGCTCCTCGTCCTCGACCATGTCGCACTTGTTGAGGGCGACCACGATGGCCGGCACGCCGACCTGGCGGGCGAGCAGCACGTGCTCACGCGTCTGCGGCATCGGGCCGTCGGTGGCGGCCACCACGAGGATCGCACCGTCCATCTGCGCCGCGCCGGTGATCATGTTCTTGATGTAGTCGGCGTGACCGGGGCAGTCGACGTGCGCGTAGTGACGCGACTCGGTCTGGTACTCGATGTGGGCGATCGAGATCGTGATACCGCGCTGCTTCTCCTCAGGCGCCTTGTCGATGTCGTCAAAGGCGAACTGGGGGTTCAGGTCGGGGTACTTGTCGTGCAGCACCTTCGAGATCGCCGCGGTCAGAGTGGTCTTCCCGTGGTCGATGTGGCCGATGGTGCCGATGTTTACGTGCGGTTTGGTCCGCTCGAATTTGGCCTTCGCCACTTGGACTTCCTCCTAGATTGGAACTTGACTCGGTACGTAAAACGCCGGGAAAGGACCCTACTGGGTCACTCGCCGCGGACCTTCTGAATGATCTCGTCGGCGACGTTCCGGGGAACTTCGGCGTACGAGTCGAACTGCATGGAGTACGACGCGCGACCTTGGGTGCGGGACCGCAGGTCACCAACGTATCCAAACATCTCGGAGAGCGGAACCAAGGCCTTCACCAGCTTGGCTCCACCCGTCGCTTCCTCCATGGCCTGGATGTGGCCACGGCGAGAGTTGAGGTCACCGATCACGTCGCCCATGTAGTCCTCGGGCGTGGTGACCTCGACCGCCATCATCGGTTCGAGGAGAACCGGGTCGGCGCGCCGCGCGGCCTCCTTGAAGACCATCCGGCCGGCCATCTTGAACGCCATCTCGGAGGAGTCGACGTCGTGGTAGGCGCCGTCCTGCAGGGTGACCTTGATGTCGACCATCGGGTAGCCGGCGAGCACACCGAACTCCATGGCCTCCTGGATGCCTTCGTCGACCGGCGGGATGTACTCGCGCGGGATGCGACCGCCGGTGACGGCGTTGACGAACTCGTAGCCGCCGTCGCCCTCTCCACCGGTGGGCTCCATGTCGATGATGACCTTGGCGAACTGGCCCGAGCCACCGGTCTGCTTCTTGTGGACGTAGTCGACCTTCTGCACGGCCTTGCGGATCGTCTCGCGGTAGGCCACCTGCGGCTTGCCGACGTTGGCCTCGACGCGGAACTCGCGGCGCATGCGGTCGACCAGCACTTCGAGGTGCAGCTCGCCCATGCCGGCGATGATCGTCTGTCCGGTCTCCTCGTCGGAGCGCACCTGGAAGGTGGGGTCCTCCTCTGAGAGCCGCTGGATCGCCGTGCCGAGCTTCTCCTGGTCACCCTTGGACTTGGGCTCGATGGCGACCGAGATGACCGGTGCCGGGAACGTCATCGACTCGAGCACGACCGGGTTGGCCAAGTCGCACAGCGTCTCGCCGGTGGTGGTGTCCTTGAGACCCATCACGGCGACGATGTGACCGGCTCCGATCGAGGCGATCTCCTCACGCTTGTTGGCATGCATCCGGTAGATCTTGCCGATCCGCTCCTTCCTGCCCTTGGTCGGGTTGAGGACGGTGGTGCCGGTGTCGAGACGACCTGAGTAGACGCGCAGGTAGGTCAGCTTGCCGAGGTGCGGGTCGGCCATGATCTTGAACGCCAGCGCCGAGAACGGCTCGCTCTCGGTGGGCTGCCGCTGGACGGAGACCTCGTCGTCCTTGACGTCGTGCCCCTCGATAGCAGGCACGTCGAGCGGTGACGGCAGGTAGGCGACGACCGCGTCGAGCAGCGGCTGGATGCCCTTGTTCTTGAATGCGGTACCCGTGAGCACGGGCGTGAGCTTGCTGGCGATCGTGGCGCGCCGGATCGCTTGCTGCAGCGCCTCGACGGTGGGCTCCTCGCCCTCGAGGTAGAGCTCCATCATCTCGTCGTCGGCCTCGGCGATCGTCTCGAAGAGACGGTCATGCCACTCGCGCGCAGCGTCGGCGTGGCTCGCCGGGATCTCCTCGATCTCGTAGTCCTCGCCCTTCATCGTCTCGCCACGCCACGTGAGCGCGCGCATCTGCACCAGGTCGACGACGCCGATGAAGTCAGCCTCGGTGCCGATCGGGATCTGGAGCACCAGCGGGACAGCTCCCAGTCGGGACTCGATCATCTCGACGCAGCGGTGGAACTCCGCGCCGGTGCGGTCGAGCTTGTTGACGAAGCACATGCGCGGCACGCGGTAGCGGTCCGCCTGACGCCACACGGTCTCGGACTGGGGCTCGACACCGGCGACGCCGTCGAAGACGGCGACAGCACCGTCGAGCACCCGCAGGGAGCGCTCGACCTCGACCGTGAAGTCGACGTGCCCAGGGGTGTCGAGGATGTTGATGGTGTGGTCTTTCCACATACAGGTGGTCGCCGCGGACGTGATGGTGATGCCGCGCTCCTGCTCCTGCTCCATCCAGTCCATCGTGGCAGCGCCCTCGTGGACCTCACCGATCTTGTAGTTGATGCCGGTGTAGAAGAGGATCCGCTCGGTGGTCGTGGTCTTGCCGGCATCGATATGAGCCATGATGCCGATGTTGCGGACTCTGCCGAGGTCGGTGGTGATGTCGGTTGCCACGGTTGGCGTTCCCTAACGGTATATGGGCGGATGGAGACACGAAGCGATGGACGGCGCCGGAACCACGACGAAAACGAGCTCTACACCGCGCATCGGGGGTATCACCAGCGGTAGTGCGCGAAGGCCTTGTTGGACTCGGCCATCTTGTGGGTGTCCTCGCGACGCTTGACGGCGGCACCGAGGCCGTTCGAGGCGTCGAGCAACTCGTTCATCAGCCGCTCGGACATGGTCTTCTCGCGACGGGCCTGCGAGTACGTGACGAGCCAGCGCAGCGCCAACGTGACGGAGCGGGTCGCGCGGACCTCGACCGGGACCTGGTAGGTCGCGCCACCGACGCGACGGCTGCGGACCTCGAGGGTCGGCTTGACGTTGTCGAGGGCGCGCTTGAGCGTGACGACCGGGTCGGTGCCCGTCTTTTCGCGGCAGCCTTCGAGCGCGGTGTGCACGATCTTCTCGGCGACCTGCTTCTTGCCGTCGACGAGCACCTTGTTGATCAGCTGGGTGACCAGCTGGCTGCCGTAGACCGGGTCGTTCTCGATCGGGCGCTTCGGGGCCGGGCCCTTACGGGGCATTAGCTCTTCTCCTTCTTCGCGCCGTAGCGGCTACGAGCCTGCTTGCGGTTCTTGACACCCTGGGTGTCGAGCGATCCGCGGATGATCTTGTAGCGGACACCGGGCAGGTCCTTCACACGACCGCCGCGCACGAGCACGATCGAGTGCTCCTGCAGGTTGTGGCCGACGCCGGGAATGTACGCCGTGACCTCGATGCCGCTGGTCAGGCGCACACGCGCCACCTTGCGGAGAGCGGAGTTCGGCTTCTTGGGCGTGGTCGTGTAAACACGTGTGCACACGCCGCGCCGCTGAGGAGATCCCTTCAGGGCCGGCGTCTTGGTCTTCGACACCTTGTCCTGGCGGCCCTTACGGACCAGCTGTTGGATGGTGGGCACCGCGTCGTTCTCTTTCCTGTCGGTCGTTCCTGGGGGTTCTACGCCTGGACTCTGCAGCAGCGACCCCCGTGGTCGGGCGTGTCGCCCCGGCCACAACACATCGTTCGACGTGCTGAGGCGAACGTGAGTCACGTACAGACTTCCGTGGCAGGAGGTGTCCGGGAGGTACGAGTCGTACCGGTCGGCACCAGCGGCACACGAAGGGGCCTGGTTAGCCCAGGCACAGTGCTCAAGATTACCGGCTGCGCGGAGCAGGGTCAAAACGGCTTCACCGCGCAGCCGGTTCCCGGGAAGAGACCGAGCAGCGGGTCCGGGTTCAGGCCGGACCGCGCTCCCGGACTTCCTGGACGTTCTCCATGGCACTGCGCAGCTCGGCCAGCCATTCCTCGCTGTGCTGCCCCACCAGGCGTACGCACCAGCTCAGCGCGTGCGCGCGCGAACGCGCCACGCCGGACTCGACGAGGGTGTCGAGCACGCGACGCTGCGGTTGCCGCAGCCGGGTCATCACGGGCACGGCCAGGTGGGTGAACAGTACCCGCCGGTCCCCGATGCTCGCGCCCCACGACACCTTGCGCTCGAACCGTGCCTCAGCCTCCCTCGCCACGGCCATCCGGTCCGCACGGGTCTCCTCGCGCCAGGCGGAGATCCGCCCTGCGGCCGCTTCGCGGCGAGCGTCGTCGCCGGCGTCGTCGGCGAGCTCGACGGGGTCGAGCGTGATCCGCACCGTGATCTCTTCACGGTCGATCGTGACCTCGGGCTGCTGAGCAGTCCACGCAGCGGGCAGTCGGCCCGCGAACCAGGCGGTGATCGCCTCGTTTGTCGCTTCTGTTGTAATCATGTAATCAAGATTACCTCGCTCCTCGAACGATGCGATCCGGGTGCCCGATTTCCGTCAACCCAGCTCGAGGACCTGTCGGGCAACTGCGGAGACTCGGAGGTTCGAACCCAGGGCCTCGACCACCGTGAACCACCCGACCGCATCGGTCGTGCCGTCCACCTCCACGACGCGTGGCTCGTCGGACACCGAGGTCACCGCAGCGTCGTACACGAGGTGGATGCCATGGAAGTCCTCGAGCACGCCGCTCGGCGACAACCCGGTGAAGCGGCGTGAGAGGACCGCGCGCACCTTGCCGACCTCGATCTCCAGGCCGGTCTCCTCGTACACCTCGCGTCGCAGGCTCTCCTCCGGGTGCTCGCCGTGGTCCACTCCCCCACCCGGTAACGTCCAGACGCCTGGCGCGGTCGCGCTCGACCTGCTGACCCGGGCGAGCAGGACCTCGTCGGCTCGACGGACGAGCGCACGGGCCGAGACCCGCTGACGTCGTACCGCGGCGGCATCGGCGCCGGTCGGCTCTGGCCCACTCACGTCTCGATGGTCTCAGCGTCCCTGCGGAGCGGTTGCGTGGGTCCTGGGATCGACTCACGGTCGACGACGCCGTACGCCGGTCGAGGTCTCCGCCGGTCGAGCTGGGCACCTATGGCCGCGACCATGGCCAGCGTGCCGACGGCCCCGAAGGCGATCGACCACCGCAACGGGTGTTGCCCGTTCAACGTCACGAGCGCGACGACCGGGACCGCGGCCGCTCCCACCCAGGCCAGCACGGCGAACCCCGCGTACGCCGTGTAGGCGTGCGCCAGCGCGGCCAGTGCCGTGATGATCAGCCCCAGAACCATCGCGACCTTGATGTCGGAACGAATGCTCGAGGCCTCCGCACCGTGGATCCCGGGGAACGACTGGTCACTGACGGCCATGGAGAACGCGAAGTAGATCGCGTCGACGAAGATGACCACGACCATCGACGCGAGACCGAGGCCCAGACCCACCATCCCGAGCAGGTGTCTGCACGCGAGGCGCCACCCGGCAGCAGCAACGACCAGCCCGTAGACGACGAAGGCCACGCCGACCTCGAGGGCGACGCTCGAGCCTGGGTTGCCGCCGCTGATGACGTCATTGGCTGCCTGGCCGAGCACGAGCGCGCCCCCGGCCACGGCGACCACGGTGAACATCGGTCCGGTCAGGAACCAGTAGCCGACTGCGCCGCCCGCGAGCATCAGCAGACCCGCGACATACACGAGCACGTCTGGGTTCCACAGCACGAGCAGCCCGATCGCGAAAGCCGCCAGCGCCAACGCTCCGAGAACGCCCGCGGCCCACCGAGCCCACGGTCGTCCATGAAGAGCAACGGCGAAGGCCGCCGCGGCGAGGCCCAGGACGATGGTGACCCCGAGCAGGATGAGCAGTGTCTTCCACCCGAAGCCCTCCGACTCATCCACGCTGGCCGCCAGGAGGTAGCAGGCACCCAGCGACCCCGCGGCCAGCACGGACACGGCGGCCCACAGGCGCGGCCGTTCCCATCCCGTCTCGGTTGCCGCCGCCGGCGTCCGTCTCCATCGCGAACCGTGGAGCGCCTGGTAGACCCGGTCTGCCTGCGCGGGTGTCAACGTGCCGTCGCGGACCAGCGGATCGAGCGAGTCGACGAGGGCATCAGGGCGGCGGAGCAGGCTCATGGCTCAGACCTTAGTGGTGCGAAGGGCCCAGATCGGGCCATGCCTCGTGGCGTGACGTCAGTCGTTCGCGGCGAGGATCGCTCGAGCGACCAGGTCGGCAGCCTCGTCGACCTCCCAGTCCATCGTGCTGCTGCCCACGGTGAACTCCGTCCAGCTCCAACCAGGGATCTCACTGTCGCCCCACGGAGGTGTCAGCGTGGTCTTCTCCGCCGCCATGAAGGTCGTCAGCCGTGCCATCACGACGTCGGGAGACAACGGCACCGCGATCCGGAACGCATTGGTGTGCGGTGGATCAGGGAACACGCTGATGCCCCGTGCGACGAACGCAGCCGCCAGCTCGACGGCCCGGTGGTAACGCGCCCCCATCGACGGCAGCTCTTCCCGCAGCCCCCGCAGTGCGCTCAGGGCGTACGGCAGCATCGAGAACAACATGCCGCCATGGCGATGCCGCCACTGCCGCACCTCGTCGACGACGTCGTGCTGGCCGGCCACTGCGGCTCCACTCAATCCACCGAGTCCCTTGTAGAACGACACATAGACGGTGTCCGCCAGCCCGGCGATCTCGCTCAGGCCGTGCCCGAGGTACGCCTGCGACTCCCAGAGCCGGGCACCGTCGAGGTGCAGGGGTACGCCTCGATCGCGACAGGCAGCAGAGAACTCCACCAGTTCGTCCCAGCTCGGCAAGAGATACCCGGCGTCGCGCAGCGGCAGCTCGAGCAGCGCCGCCGCGAGCCGGCCGGGGATGGCCGCCAGCGATGCTGTCGTAGGCAGCTCGCGCTCCTGGCTGAGCCGTTCGTACCGGAGCCCGTGCAGCAGGGCCGGACCGTCGAGCTCGTGCCAGAGCAGGTGCGACTGACCTGGAATGGCGACCCGGTTCGAGCCCGACCGATCGCTCCAGACCCGCAGCACGGACTGTTGCGCCATCGTGCCGCTGGGAAACATCACCGCCGCGGGCTTACCCAACAGGCGGGCCACCTCGCCTTCGAGCACCGCCACCGGACCCTCGGCGCCGTACCGGTCCCAGACGTCCGGCTCGTCGAGCCGCTCGATCTCGAGCGCGAGGCTGGCCAGCTCTTCCCGCGGAAGCCGCGGCACGCCGCCGGCCACTCGGCGCGTGGCCTGACGTGCCAGGGCCCGGAACTCGGCCATCTGGTCCGGGTCATGGTCGGCAGGCACGGATGACGCATCCGGTTCCGCTTGTTCGCTCACGTCGGCATCCTGCCACGACGAAGGGCGGGCAGGGACCGGTGACCGGTCCCTGCCCGCCCTCGTTCAGCGAGCGCTTCGCGTTCTAGTTCTGGTAGGAACCGAAGTCGAAGTCGTCCAGCGCCACCGCCTGACCCGTCGACTGACCGAAGTCGTAGTCGTAGGTGTCGTAGTCGATGGAATACGCCTGGGCGCGCGCCTCGTCGGTCGGCTCGACCCGGATGTTGCGGTACCGCTCCAGACCGGTACCCGCCGGGATGAGCTTGCCGAGGATGACGTTCTCCTTCAGGCCCAACAGCTTGTCGGACTTGCCGTGGATCGCCGCATCCGTGAGCACCCGCGTGGTCTCCTGGAAGGAGGCCGCGGACAGCCACGACTCGGTCGCCAGCGACGCCTTGGTGATGCCCATCAGGACAGGACGTCCGGAAGCCGGCGTGCCGCCCTCGGCGACGACCCGACGGTTCTCGGTCTCGAACTTGGTGCGCTCGACGAGCTCGCCGGGCAGCAGGTTCGCGTCGCCGCTCTCGATGACCGTGATCCGCCTCAGCATCTGGCGGATGATGATCTCGATGTGCTTGTCGTGGATCGCCACGGCCTGACGACGGTAGACCTCCTGCACCTGGTCGACCAGGTGCTCCTGGGTCTTGCGCGGACCCAGCACTCGCAGGACGTCCTGCGGGTCGGCCTTGCCGACGGTCATCTGCTCACCGACGGCGACCGCGGAGCCGTCCTCGACGAGCAGGCGGGTGCGCTTGCTGACGGGGTACGCCTGTTCCTCGGAACCGTCGTCGGGGATGACGACGATCTTGCGGGTCTTGTCGGTGTCCTCGATCCGGACCCGACCGGCCAGCTCCGAGATCGGCGCCTTGCCCTTGGGCTGGCGGGCCTCGAACAGCTCGACGACACGAGGAAGACCCTCAGTGATGTCGTCGGCCGAGGCCACACCACCGGTGTGGAACGTCCGCATCGTCAGCTGGGTACCGGGCTCACCGATCGACTGGGCCGCAATGATGCCGACGGCCTCGCCGATGTCGACGAGCTTGCCGGTCGCCAGTGAGCGGCCATAGCACTTGGCGCAGGTGCCGGTCTTGGCGTCACAGGTGAGCACCGACCGGACCTTGACCTCGTGGATGCCGGCCTCGATCAGCCTGTTGATCATGACGTCGCCGATGTCGTCGCCACCGACGGCAATGACCTCACCGGACTCCGGGTGCGTGACGTCGACCGCAAGGTTGCGGGCGTAGGCGGACGTCTCGACGTACTCGTCCTTGGTGACCCGGCCGTCGTCGAGCTTGACGCCGATGACCTTGTTGAGGCCACGCTCGGTGCCACAGTCGTCCTCACGGATGATGACGTCCTGCGACACGTCGACGAGACGACGCGTCAGGTAACCCGAGTCAGCCGTCCGCAGCGCGGTGTCGGCGAGACCCTTACGAGCACCGTGGGTGGAGATGAAGTACTCCAGCACCGACAGGCCCTCACGGAAGTTCGCCTTGATCGGCCGCGGGATGATCTCACCCTTCGGGTTGGCCACCAGACCGCGCATACCGGCGATCTGACGAACCTGCGTCATGTTTCCACGCGCTCCGGAGTTGACGATCATGTAGATCGGGTTGGTCTTCTCGAACGTCTCCTCCATGGCCCGAGCGACCTCGATCGTGGCGGTGTTCCAGATCTCGATGAGCTCCTGGCGGCGCTCCTCGTCCGTGATCAGACCGCGTTCGTACTGGACCTGGACCTTGGCGGCCTGGTCCTCGAACTTCGCCATGATCTCGGGCTTGCCGGGGGGCGTCACGACGTCCTCGATGGAGATGGTCACACCGGACCGGGTGGCCCAGTAGAAGCCGGTGTCCTTGAGGGCGTCGAGCGCCGTGGCGACCTCGACCTTGGTGTAACGCTCGGCGAGGTCGTTGACGATGACTCCGAGCTGCTTCTTGCCGACCTCGTTGTTGACGTACGCGTAGTCCGGAGGCAGCGCTTCGTTGAAGATCGCACGTCCCAGCGTCGTCTGCAGGGTGAGAGGCTGACCTGGTTCCCAGCCCTCCGGCGTGTCATGGCCGATCGGAGGAGTGACCGCCGCGAAGCGCAGCGAGATCCTGCTCTGCAGATCGATCTCCTTGCGGTCGAACGCCATCCACGCCTCGGAGACGGAGCTGAAGGCCCGTCCCTCACCCGGGTGACCGTCACGGTCGAGGGTGAGGAAGTAGATGCCGATGATCATGTCCTGCGTCGGCATCGTGACCGGTCGACCGTCGGCCGGCTTGAGGATGTTGTTGGTCGAGAGCATCAGGATCCGGGCCTCGGCCTGGGCCTCAGCGGACAGCGGCAGGTGCACCGCCATCTGGTCGCCGTCGAAGTCGGCGTTGAACGCCGAGCAGACGAGCGGGTGGATCTGGATGGCCTTGCCCTCGATCAGCTGCGGCTCGAACGCCTGAATGCCCAGCCGGTGCAGCGTGGGTGCGCGGTTGAGCAGGACCGGGTGCTCGGTGATGACCTCTTCGAGGACGTCCCACACGACCGGGCGGCTGCGCTCGACCATGCGCTTGGCGCTCTTGATGTTCTGGGCGTGGTTGAGATCGACCAGACGCTTCATCACGAAGGGCTTGAACAGCTCGAGCGCCATCTGCTTGGGCAGACCGCACTGGTGCAGCTTGAGCTGCGGGCCGACGACGATGACCGAACGTCCGGAGTAGTCGACGCGCTTGCCCAGCAGGTTCTGGCGGAACCGGCCCTGCTTGCCCTTGAGCATGTCGGACAGCGACTTGAGCGGCCTGTTGCCCGGCCCGGTGACGGGACGGCCACGGCGACCGTTGTCGAACAGCGAGTCGACGGCCTCCTGGAGCATCCGCTTCTCGTTGTTGACGATGATCTCGGGTGCACCGAGGTCGAGCAGCCGCTTCAACCGGTTGTTGCGGTTGATCACGCGGCGGTAGAGGTCATTGAGGTCCGACGTCGCGAACCGGCCACCGTCGAGCTGCACCATCGGACGCAGGTCCGGCGGGATGACGGGGACACAGTCGAGGACCATGCCCTCGGGGCTGTTCGTGGTCGTCAGGAACGCCGACACGACCTTGAGACGCTTGAGTGCCCGCGTCTTGCGCTGGCCCTTGCCGGTGCGAATGGTCTCGCGCAGCGACTCCGCTTCTCCCTCGAGGTCGAACGTCTGCAGGCGCTTCTGGATCGCCTCGGCGCCCATCGCACCTTCGAAGTACTTGCCGAAGCGGAACTTCATCTCGCGGTAGAGGATCTCGTCACCCATCAGGTCCTGGACCTTCAGCGTGCGGAACGAGTTCCAGACCTCTTCGATGCGGTCGAGCTCACGCTGGGACCGGTCGCGCATCTGCTTGACCTCGCGCTCGGCTCCTTCCTTGACCTTGCGCTTGGCGTCGGCCTTGGCACCCTCGGCCTCCAGCGCGCCGAGGTCCTCCTCGAGCTTGCTCATCCGAGCCTCGATGTCGGAGTCGCGGCGCTGCTCGAGCTGCTTGCGCTCGATGTCGATCTTCGCCTCGAGCGAGGAAAGGTCCTTGTGGCGGGCGTCGTCGTCGACGGCGGTGATCATGTACGCCGCGAAGTAGATGACCTTCTCGAGGTCCTTCGGGGCGAGGTCGAGCAGGTAACCCAAGCGGCTCGGGACACCCTTGAAGTACCAGATGTGCGTCACCGGGGCGGCCAGCTCGATATGACCCATCCGCTCACGGCGGACCTTCGAGCGGGTGACCTCGACGCCGCAACGCTCGCAGATGATGCCCTTGAAGCGGACGCGCTTGTACTTGCCGCAGTAGCACTCCCAGTCCCGCGTGGGACCGAAGATCTTCTCGCAGAAGAGACCGTCGCGCTCCGGCTTGAGCGTGCGGTAGTTGATGGTCTCGGGCTTCTTCACCTCGCCGTGGCTCCACTGGCGGATGTCGTCAGCGGTGGCCAGACCGATTCGAAGCTCGTCGAAGAAGTTGACGTCCAGCAAGACTGTTCCTTCGTCTGATGTTGCTGTGGGTGCTGCTCTTTCTTAGACCGTGGCGGCGATGGTGCCGTGACGACCTTGGTTCGTGCTTCGGGCTGAACTGGCTAGCCTCGCCAACAAGTTGGCTTCGGCCGTCTCGTCGGTGTGACGAGCGCTCGCTTCGCGAGCGTCCATCACACCTCCTCGACCGAACTGATGCCTTCGTTGGGGCGGCGGGCCAGGTCGATACCGAGCTCCTCGGCAGCCCTGAAGACGTCCTCGTCGGTGTCGCGCATGTCCATGGCGACTCCGTCGCTCGACAGCACTTCGACATTGAGACACAGCGACTGCATCTCCTTGACGAGCACCTTGAACGACTCGGGGATGCCGGGCTCCGGGATGTTTTCGCCCTTGACGATGGCCTCGTAGACCTTCACCCGGCCGAGCACGTCGTCGGACTTGATCGTCAGCAGCTCCTGGAGCGCGTAAGCGGCGCCGTAGGCCTCGAGGGCCCACACCTCCATCTCACCGAAGCGCTGACCACCGAACTGCGCCTTACCACCCAGCGGCTGCTGCGTGATCATCGAGTACGGGCCGGTCGAGCGAGCGTGGATCTTGTCGTCGACCAGGTGGTTGAGCTTGATGATGTAGGTGTAACCGACCGACACCGGAGCGGGGAACGGCTCACCGGTGCGGCCGTCGAACAACCGCGCCTTGCCGTCACCCTTGACCAGCCGCTCGCCATCCCGGTTGGGGAGGGTCGAGGCCAGCAAGCCCGAGATCTCGTCCTCGCGCGCACCGTCGAAGACCGGCGTCGCGACGTTGGTGTCGCCCGGCGCCTCGCTCAGCCCGATGCCGCTCAGCCGCTGCTTCCACTCGGCGTCGTCACCCTCGACCCGCCAACCGTTCTTGGCCACCCACCCGAGGTGGGTCTCCAGGACCTGGCCGATGTTCATCCGGCCGGGGACACCGAGCGGGTTGAGGATGATGTCGACCGGCGTACCGTCCTCGAGGAACGGCATGTCCTCAGCCGGCAGGATCTTCGAGATGACGCCCTTGTTGCCGTGGCGCCCGGCGAGCTTGTCGCCGTCGGAGATCTTACGCTTCTGGGCGACGTACACGCGGATCAGCTGGTTGACGCCTGGGGGCAGCTCGTCGTCCTCTTCACGGTCGAAGACGCGAACACCGATGACGATGCCGCTCTCGCCGTGCTTGACCTTGAGCGACGTGTCGCGGACCTCGCGCGCCTTCTCACCGAAGATCGCCCGCAGCAACCGCTCCTCCGGCGTCAGCTCCGTCTCACCCTTGGGCGTGACCTTGCCGACCAGGATGTCGCCAGGAACGACCTCGGCGCCGATGCGGATGATGCCACGCTCATCGAGGTCGGCGAGCATTTCGTCGGAGACGTTCGGAATGTCGCGGGTGATCTCCTCCGGACCCAGCTTGGTGTCGCGGGCGTCGACCTCGTGCTCCTCGATGTGGATCGAGGTGAGGACGTCTTCCTGCACCAGCCGCTGGCTGAGGATGATCGCGTCTTCGTAGTTGTGGCCTTCCCATGGCATGTACGCCACGAGCAGGTTGCGACCGAGCGCCATCTCCGCGGAGTCGGTGCTCGGACCGTCAGCGATCGGCCATCCGGTCTCGACCCGGTCGCCCTCGGCCACGGTCGGCCGCTGGTTGACGCAGGTGCCCTGGTTGGAGCGACGGAACTTGGCGAGACGGTAGGTCTCGTAGTGCCCGTCATCCTCCATGACCTCCACGGAGTCGGCCGATACCTCGGTGACCACGCCGCCGGCCTTGGCGACGACGACGTCACCGGCGTCGACGGCTGCCCGGTACTCCATGCCGGTACCGACGAGCGGCGCCTCGGCGCGGATCAACGGCACCGCCTGACGCTGCATGTTGGAACCCATGAGCGCCCGGTTGGCGTCGTCGTGCTCGAGGAACGGGATCAACGCCGTCGCGACCGACACCATCTGGCGCGGCGAGACGTCCATGTAGTCGACGTCGGCGCCGGTCAGGTTGTCGACCTCGCCGCGGCGCTCACGCACCATGACGCGCTCCTCGGCGAACGTGTTGTCCTTCGTGAGGATGGCGTTGGCCTGGGCGATGACCACCCGGTCTTCCTCGTCGGCCGTCAGGTAGTCGATCTGGTCGGTGACCACACCGTCGACGACCTTGCGGTACGGCGTCTCGACGAAGCCGAACGAGTTGACTCGTCCGAACGTCGCCAGCGAGCCGATCAGACCGATGTTGGGACCCTCAGGGGTCTCGATCGGGCACATCCGGCCGTAGTGCGACACGTGCACGTCGCGGACCTCGAAGCCGGCCCGCTCACGGGACAGTCCACCAGGACCGAGCGCGGAGAGACGGCGCTTGTGTGTCAGCCCTGCCAACGGGTTGATCTGGTCCATGAACTGACTGAGCTGGGAAGTTCCGAAGAACTCCTTGAGCGCCGCCACCACGGGGCGGATGTTGATCAGCGTCTGCGGCGTGATCGCCTCGACGTCCTGAGTCGTCATCCGCTCGCGGACGACCCGCTCCATGCGGGCCAGACCGGTGCGCAGCTGGTTCTGGATGAGCTCGCCCACCGTGCGGAGACGGCGGTTGCCGAAGTGGTCGATGTCGTCGGACTCGACAACCATCTGGCCACGCGGCGAGGGCATCTCCTCGCGTCCGTCGTGCAAGGCCACGATGTAACGGATGGCCGCGACGATGTCGTCGATGGTGAGAGTCTGCTGGTCGAACGGCTCGTCCTGGCCGAGCTTCTTGTTGATCTTGTAGCGCCCGACCTTGGCGAGGTCATACCGCTTCGGGTTGAAGTAGTAGTTCTCGAGCAGGGTCTGCGCGGCTTCGCGCGTCGGGGGTTCGCCCGGACGCAGCTTGCGGTAGATGTCGAGGAGCGCGTCGTCCTGGCCGGACGTGTGGTCCTTCTCCAGGGTCAGCCGGATCGACTCGAACTCGCCGAACTCCTCGATGATCTGAGCCTCGGTCCAGCCGAGCGCCTTGAGCAGCACGGTGACGTTCTGCTTGCGCTTGCGGTCGAGGCGGACGCCGACCATGTCGCGCTTGTCGATCTCGAACTCGAGCCAGGCACCGCGGGACGGGATCATCTTCGCGCTGAAGATGTCCTTGTCAGAGGTCTTGTCGATCGAGCGCTCGAAATACACACCGGGCGACCGGACGAGCTGCGAGACCACGACACGCTCGGTGCCGTTGACGATGAAGGTGCCCTTGTCGGTCATCAGGGGGAAATCGCCCATGAAGACCGTCTGGCTCTTGATCTCGCCGGTCTCGTTGTTCATGAACTCCGCCGTGACGAACAAGGGCGCGGAGTACGTGAAATCGCGCTCCTTGCACTCCTCGACGGTGTTCTTCGGCGGCTCGAAGCGGTGGTCCCGGAACGAGAGGCTCATGGTCCCGGAGAAGTCCTCGATCGGGGAGATCTCCTCGAAGATCTCCTCCAGACCTGACCTCGTCGAGACGTCTTGGCGCCCCTCGGACTGAGCCTGCTCGACCTTGGCCCGCCAGGATTCGTTACCGACGAGCCAGTTGAAGCTGTCGGCCTGGAGGGCCAGCAGATCGGGAACCTCGAGGGTTTCGGCGATCTTTGCGAATGACACCCGTCCGGTGTCATTGGCCTTGCTGTTACGGCTGATAGTTGGCGTGTTGCTGGCGTTGCGCGAGGCGGCCAAGAGTGGTCCTTCCGAAGGCTCGCGGACTCATCCCGAAAGCGCTCCTCCGTCACCCCATGCAAAGGGGACCCGAACCGGGTCTATGGCGAGTGGAAGGCAGCGCAAAGAAGCAGTTTACCCCAGGGGCCGACTGCTTGTCGAACTGGGCCTCGAGGGACATCGCGCGTGGGTGTCGCGCCGTCGTCCGTCCTCGCCGCAGTCCGCGATCGGAAACTATGGCGAGGATGCCTCGCCTGAGGGCCCGAGTCAAGCAAACACGCAGGATTGGGTCCGTTCGGACGGCAGAAACACCCGGTTATGACCGCTTTTAGGCTGTGGAAAACCTGCCGGTCGTCCGGTCCGCTACAACGCAGTGATGTCGGAGACCAGCCACCGGTCGCCGTCCCGGACCATCGTGAAGACGACCCGGTTGAGGTAGGTCTGCGGCTCCCGATGGGCGGTCGTCGTGCTCGTCTGGTCGATGAACAACATCACGTCGACCTTCGCGGGCGTCGCGGACACCACGCCCGACGCCTTGACCGCGGCCGCGACATGGGCCTTGACCTGGTCGGCCGGTTCTTTCAACAGACCGTCGACGGTGCGCTGGAACTGCTGTGCGTAGTCAGCGGTCATGTACGTCTTCGCCTCGTCGGCGTCGTGCTGCAGTGTCTTGTAGTCGTACGCCAGGACATGGGTCGCGGCCGTTTCAGCCTCCGCGGGGGCCTGGTCGAGCGCGGAGGTGATAGCCGCCGACTGGGTTGTGCGCTGAGCGGTCGCGCTGTGCGACCGGAACCCGATGATCAGGTCGTAGGCCACTGCGACGACCAGCAGCACAGCCAAGCCCCCCAGCAACCAGTTCGGGATCGGTCGGGAGGGGAGGTCGTCGGTGCGCATTGGGGTCGGCGCGATTGCAGCTGTCGCCTCGGGGATCGCCGACTCGGCAGCACTGGAGGCGGCTGGGGTCTCGTCGCGGTGAGGGTGCGCAGTGCCAGGGCGACGCTCGCCTGCGATCTTGCGCCGGCGTACCGGCTTGGAGTCACTCATCAGACCGCCCTCACGCCACCGAGGTGAAGTCATCGACGAGCCAGTGACCGGCCCTGTCCGGATCGGCCACCAGGCTCACCTTCCAACGGAAATGTCGCACTCGCTCACCGAACACCGAGGTCGCGTGCACGTCCGCGATGACCAGCGCTGTCGCCGACGAGGAGTCGATCTGCGACACGGCGGTGCGCAGAACCTTCGCATCCGACTTCAGCTTCGTCGTCTTCATCGTCTTCACGATGCTGTCCACGAAGAGCTTGTTCGACTGCGCGAAGCTCGGCGTCAGCAACCCGTCGAGCCGTTGCCGGTATCCGGCGATGTCATCCGACGCATAGGTGTTCACGTTCGCCACGAAGGTCGCAGCCGCCGTCTGGACCGCGGAACGAGAGGTCAGCTCGGCGGCCAGCGAAGCGTCGACGCGGCTCCCGCCGGCGCTGGTGCCTTCGTTGCCGTCGACATACCGGACGCTCAGGAGAATTCCGGCGAGAATGGCCACGACGAGCGCGCAGGCGAGCACGACCGCCAGGACGAGCGCCGTCCGCTCGGACAGGCCGGAGCCGACGGGAGTTCCCTCGCCGGTTTCGTGGGCCCTGGTCTGAACGACTGTCACCGGTTCCCCCTCGCCAGCGGGCCGAGAAGCAGCCACTTCCACGAGTCCTCTCCCAGTAGTTGTTGCTGTCCGCCGACCTCGTGCCGGTTGGCGCCGGGTGCCGACGTCACCGGCCGCAACATGCCCGTCTCGGGATCGTACGCTGCCACCACCGGGCTGCGTCCCTTGCCCGGTGACCCGTAGGCAGGGGCGTTCTGCGCGCCCCGGGCGTTGCTCTGGGCTTGCGGCTCGGTGCAGCGGGCAGTCATGTTCATGGGTACCTCGGATGTGTCGTTCGGGTCACGCTGCCGGGTGTTGTAGCCGCGATGACAGACCGGTGGGTCGGACGTGAAGACCAGCCCGAAGTGTGCGTCGTAGAGGCCGGTGGTCGGATCCTTGGCGACCACGGTGAAGCCACCCTCGACGACATACGGGTAGACGACCAGGATCTGCTTGATGCCGTTGACCCGCGCTGAGGTGATCTCGTTGGTCGTGATCAGGTTGTTGATGAGCTCGGCCAGCGCGGCCTGGTTGTCCTGGATCAGCCCTCGCACGTCCCGCGCCGCCACGCTTCCCTGGTCGATGACGGTGCGCAGGTCGCCGTCGCTGTGCACCAACGTCGTGCTGAACCTGCGCAGGTCCTTGCTGAACGACCTGATGGCGGACTCGCTGTCGAGCTGGGTCTGCAACGCGACCCGGCTGTTCTTGATGAGCTCCCTGGTCACCCCGAGCTTGGCGTAGGCCGTCTGGATGAAGGAGTTGCTCGTGTCGATGATCGTCGCGAGATCGGCGCCGGTCCCCTGGAAGGCGGTGCCGAGCTGGTCGATCACTGTCCGAAGGTCCTGTTTGTCGACGCTGTTGACGAGCTGGTCGAGGTCGATCAGCAAGGGCGTGGCCGCCAGCGGGGTCTTCGTACGGTCCCGGGCGATCTGCGAACCTTCGTGCAAGTACGGCGCCTGGTCGGTCTGCGGTTGCAGGTCGACGTACTGCTCGCCGATCGCAGACCGGTTGGCCACCACGGCGACCACGTCCGCCGGGATCGTGTCCGTGCTGTTGTCGATCCCCAGATCGGCGTACACACCGTCCTTGGACAGCCGCATGTCCTCGACGCGACCGACGGACACGCCCCGGTAGGTCACCTCCGCGCCGACGAAGATGCCGCCGGACTCTGCCAGGTCGGCCGACACCGTGTAGGTCTCGTCGCTGAAGAGCCGGTCGAGCTGGGCGTAGCGCGCGCCGACGTACGCGATCCCCACCAGGGTGATCACGGCGAAGACGAGCAGCTGGATCTTGGTGGTGCGCGTGATCATGGTCGGCCCACCCCTTGTAAGAGAAGCAGTGCCAGATCCTGGTCGAGCCCGCGCCGGCTGAACGCATCACGTTGGTAGTCGGGTCGGGGTCTGCACAGGACCGGTGCCTTGGTGCAGATCGGATCGACCGGACCGCCCGTGCTGCCGGTCGACGCCGTGGAGCCACCGGAGCCGGTGCACCCGAGCGGGAGCAGGCTGCACAGGAGTGTCACGAGGTTCTGGCACCGCTTGGAGTCGGGGAAATTCTGGCAGAACTTCTTCACGAGCTTCTTGCACTTGGCACTGAGCGGGTTGTTCTTGCAGAACTTCTTGATCGGCTTGGAGCACCGCGGCAGGGTCGGGTCCTTCAGACACTTCACCACCGGCGGGATGATCGTCGTGACGTCGGTGGGCACCGGGTTGGTCACCGTCGGCGGTGTCAGCGTCTCGGTGGTGAGAGTCGGGCACGTGGGGAGCTGGGGCGCGAGGTCACAGGGATCGGTGGGTCCGCCTGGGCCGCTTGGCAGTCCGCCCAAGGTCAGGTCGAGCTTGGCGCTGAGGTTCGTGTAGTCGCCCTGGTGGAGGTTGCGCGCCTCGGTGGGGCTGCTGCCGATCGTGGCGTCGACGAACGGGTAGGTCAGCAAAGCCTGGAGCGACATCGGGATCGCGTCGCCGGCCTTGGCCACCTGGGTCAGGATCGGGTCGAGGGCCCGAAGGTTGGCGAGGGTGTCCTGCTTGCTCGCCTTGATGACCCGGACCGCGATCGGACTCAGCCGGTCGAGCCCGTTGAGCATCTTCACGAGCCCGGCCCGCTGCTGGTTGAGCACCTTGAGGGCTCCGGGTAGCTGGTCGAGCGTCCGGACGATGGTCGCTTTCTGCGCCTTGACCGCGATCGCGAGCTTGTTGACCGACCGGATCGCGGCGACGATGTCCTGCTTGTTCTGGTCCAGCTGACCCATGAACGTGTCGAGTTGGCTCAGGACGCTCCGCACCTGGGGCTCACGTCCGTCGAGGGCGTTGTTGAGCTCCTGGGCGATCGTCTTGAGCTGTGCGACTCCCCCGCCGTTGAGCAGCAAGGACAGAGCGCCCAACACCTCTTCGACCTCCGGGTTCCGGCCCGTGCGCGACAGGGGAATCGTGGCGCCGTCGACCAGGGTGCCGCTGGGCGGCTCATCAGAGGGCGGTGCCAGGTCGACGAACTTCTCGCCCAACAGGCTGGTCTGCCGGATCGTCGCGACGGCGTTGGCGGGCAGCGAAACGTCTCCGTTCAGACGGACGTCGACGACTGCGGTGAAGCCGTCGAGGCCCACGCTGTCGACCTTGCCCACCGTCACCTCGTCGACCTTGACGGCTGACTGCGGCACCAGGTCGAGGACGTCACGGAACTCGATCGTGACGGCATAGGAGTGGTCGCCGACGTCGGCGCCACCCGGCAGCGGCAGGCTGGAGACGGAGAAGTCGCACGCCCCGAGGGACAGCGCGACCACCACCGAGAGCGCGACGGCACGCAGGGCCCGCCTCACTGGTCCACCTCGACGAGCCCGGCCAACGTCCGGTCGATCTTCTCGACCTCGACCGGTCCGACCTGCTTGTACGCAAACGGCGCGCTCCGGTTCAGGCCCGACTTCGGCAGCGTGGCGAACAACCGCTTGATGGCGTCGCACGTCTGCGCCGGGTCGCCTCCCTGTTCGACGATCGCGCAGAGCACGAGTGCTGGGTCGTTCGTGAGCTGGTGGATGTTCTCCCCGACGTTGCTGCGCTGGTCCAACGTCCCGGAACGCGGGTTGTACGCCAGCATCAGGTTGTTGAGGGCGAGGGGCGCAACGTCGAGGGACTCCTTCAACGCGTCGCGCTGGTGGACGAGGATGCGGGTCACCTTGGTCAGCCCTTGGATGTTCTGGCTCAGCGCGTCCTTGTTGTCGTCCACGAACTGCGACACGGCCGTCAGCGCCGTGCCGAGGTTGTCCAGGGCGAGGGCGAGGTCCTGGCGTTCGTCGGAGAGCAGGCCCGCCACGTGCTCCAGGTTGGTGTTGAACGAACGGACGCTCTGGTCGTTCTTGGCCAGCATCCCGACGAACCGGTTGAGCTGGGTCACGGTCGAGAAGAGTGCGTCCTTGTTATGGGACAGCGTGCTCGTGAAGGCGCCGAGGTTCTTGATCGTCTCGTGCAGCTGGGCGCCGTTTCCGTCGAGGTTGGCCGCCGAGACCGAGATCAGGTTGTCGAGCGCGCCCTGCTCGTTGGCTCCGTGGGGCCCGAGAGCGACGCTCAGGTCGTCGAGGCTCTGGTAGATCTCGTCGAGCTCGACCGGGGCGGCGGTGTGATCGGTGTCGAGCACCGCACCGTCAGCCAGTCGGCGGCCACCGGTGTAGACCGGTGTGAGCTGAACGAAGCGGTCGCCGACGATGGCGGGCGAGATGATGACCGCTTTGGCCTCCGCCGGAACGTCGTACCGGCGCTCGTAGTTCATCGTGACCTTGACCTGGTCACCCTCGGGCTCGATGCTCTCGACGTGCCCGACGGTGACGCCGAGGATCCGGACGTCGGACCCTGCATAGAGGGCCACCGTGCGCGGGAAGTATGCCGTCAGCTCGTTCGTGGCAGGCGCGGGACGCATCGACCACAGCAGCGCAGCCACCAACGCGACCAGCAGGACGCCGACCACGAGCCGGGGCACGGCCACGAGCCGGTCCATCAGCGCAGACCTCGAGATCGACATCACGGTCCACCTGCCGTTCCGGCCAGGCTGGGTACGGGGGGCAGGTTCTGGACGTAGGTGTCGAACCAGGGTCCGGTGCCCAGCGTGTTGGCGAAGACGCGGTAGAAGGGCGCCATCAGTCGCAGGCTGTCGTCGAGCTGCTCCTGGCGGTCGTTGAGCAGGTTGACGACGTTGTGCAAGTGGTCGAGTGCGGGCTTGAGGTCGGCACGGGTGTCCTTGACCAGCCCGGTCAGCTGCCGGGACAGGGTCGCCGTACTGACGAGCAGGTTGTGGATCGCCTCGCGGCGCGCGTAGACCGCCTGCAGCAGGACGTTGCCGTCCTTGAAGAGCAGCTTGAGGTTCTGGTTGCGGTCGGCGAGCACCTTCGAGAGCTTGGCTGCGTTGGTCAGCAGGGTGTTGAGCTGGGCGTCGCGTTCGGCCACGGTGCGACTGAGGCGGGACAGGCCGGCGAGGCTCCCTTTGACCTCGTCGGGAGTGTTGCGGAACAGGTCAGAGAGGGTATTGAGCGACTGGGCCAGCCGACCCGTCTTGATGCGTTGCTCGGTGCTGGCCAGGCCGCTGAACGCCTCGACGACGTCGTACGGCGAAGCCGTGCGTGACACGGGGATCTCGGCCTCGGCGGGCAGCTGACCGGTGCCGGCGGGTTCGAGTGCCAGGTACATCGCGCCGAGCAGGGTCTTGACCCGGACGGAGGCACCGGTCTGCGTTCCGAAGTCGGTGCCCTGGTCGACACGGAACTTCACGAGCACATGACCGGAGTCCAGGCTGATGTCGTCGACCTCGCCGACGCGGACCCCGGCGACCCGCACCTCGTCGTTGACCTTGAGCCCGCCGGCCTCGCTGAACTGCGCGTAGTAGATGTCCCCTCCACCGATGAGGGGAAGGTCCTGGGCGCGGAACGCCGCCAGCATGAACAACGCGATGGCGACGAGGCCGGCTGCGCCGATGGTGACGGGGTTGCGCTCGCGGAACGGCTTCATCCGAGATCACACCGCGGCGTGTTGGTGTTGTAGTCGACCGGAATGGTGAGCCGCTTGTTGCCCACCCCGGGGAGGGTCACCGTGCCCCGGAAGTTGCACAGGTAGAAGTTGAACCAGGAGCCGTAGGTGGCCGTGCGCCCGATCTTCTGAAGCTTCAGGGGGAGAATTTGCAGCGCCTTGTCGATCTCCGGCCGGTTCTTGTCGAGGATCTCCGCGACCCGACGCAGCTGTGAGATGTCGCGGGTCAACGGCGCCCTGGCGTCCTTGACGAGACCGGCGGTCTGGACAGCCAGGTCGGAGACGTCGTTGAGCGAGCCGAGGATGGCGTTGCGGTCATCCTTGAGACCCGAGACGAACTGCTGCAGCTCCACGATCAGGCTCGACAGCTCCTGGTCACGGTTGCCGAGCGTCACGAGCACGTCGTTGAGGTTGGTGATGAGCTGGCCGACGACCTTGTCGCGGTCGGCGAGGGCATTGGTGACGGACGCCGTCGACTGGAGCAGGCTCTCGACCGTGCCGCCCTCGCCCTGGAAAACCTGGATGATCTCGTAGGACAGCTTGTTGATGTCGTCCGGTGACAGCGCCGCGAACAGCGGCTTGAACCCGTTGAACAGCACCGTCAGGTCGAGCGCCGGCGAGGTCCGCGACAGCGGGATGGTGTCGCCCTCGTCGAGTGGCGCCGAGGAGCCGGCTCCCTGGGTGATCGCGATGTAGCGCTGCCCGACGAGGTTGCGATAGCGGATGGTGGCGTCCGTAGCCTGGTTGAGCTGCGAGTCGGAGTCGACGTCGAAAGTGACGAGGGCGTCGTTGCGACGGTAGATCTCGATGTTCTTGACCGAGCCGACCCGCACGCCGGAGATTCGGACATCGTCGCCCTTGTTGAGGCCAGTGACGTCACTGAAGACCGCCTTGTACTGCGTGGTCTGACCGAACGAGATGTTGCCGATCGTCACCACCAGGAGGCCAGTGGCCAGCGACGTGACCACCATGAAGATCCCCAGCTTGACCGCGGCGGCGGTGGTCTTGGCGTCCAGCAGCTTCATCTCACGCTCACCTGGGTCCCCCGGGTGATCGGCCCGAGCAGCAGGGTCGCGATGTCGGGAACATCGTCAGCGCTCATCCTGAGCACGGGCCCGGCCAGTGCGCCGATCACCTGCTGCTCGGCCGCCGTGCCGGAGTATCCCGACGTCAGGTCGTAGCCCGGAGCCGGTCGGTACTTGCCGTGGGTGGTCTTGACCCCGTCGTCGACCTTTCGCGGCGGTGGCTGCGGCCCCGGGTTGCGTTGCGAGTACGGCGGGCTGGGCAGGGACTCGCAGTGGGGACCGTTGTCAGCACCGTAGACCGGGTCGTCGGCCAGGCTGTAGCCCGTGGGCTGGTTGGGGATTGTCTCGAGGGTGATGTGCAGTGTGTAGTTGCGGTAGGCCTCGCTCATGCGCGGGATCCAGTTGACCAGCGCCTGGGACAGGCAGGGGTACTCCGGTGCGTACTCTGCGAGCGCATTGACCGTCGGGAGCGAGACGTGTCCCAGCCGGATGATGTTGTCACCGTTCGCCTGCAGGAAGTCGCGCGTGGTTCCGGAGAGACCGGCGACGTCGTCGAACAGCGCGGCCAGCTCCTGCTGCTTGTCGACGATGGTCTGACCCGTCACGACCTGGTTGTCGAGGGTGCGCGCCACGTCGGGGAGGACGGCCCGATACTCGTCAGACACTCGCGCGAGCAGGTCCAGGTCCTTGACGATCGACGGCACCAACGGATTCAGCTGTTTGAGGTAGCTGTCGAGGCGAACCAGGTTGTCGCCGAGCTCGTTACCTCGCCCTTCGAGCGCGGTCGACAAGGCGTTCAGGGTGTAGGACAGCTGGACCGGTCTCACCGCCGTGAGCAAGGGATAGGAGTCGGAGAGGACCTTCTCGACCTCGATCGAGACGGCCGACTGCTCGATCACGTCCCCTGCGGCGATGGGGCGTGACGACGGGTCAGGCGG
Source organism: uncultured Actinomycetota bacterium (assembly GCA_963742765.1). Lineage (GTDB taxonomy): Bacteria > Actinomycetota > Actinomycetes > Propionibacteriales > Nocardioidaceae > JANLYC01. The sequence continues at coordinate 1,312,143 of CAVUMY010000001.1, read as the reverse complement.
GATGTCGAGCTCGACGTACTTCTGACCGAACAGGGTCTTCGGCAGGATGCGGGCCGACACGTTGCTCGGGATGGAACCGACCTCGCCCGACGACAGCGCCAGGTCGAGTCGTGCACCGTCGCCCTCGGTCGTGATCGACCGGACCTCACCGACGATGACCCCGCGCAGCTTGACATCCGCATGCAGCGGCAGCTGGAGACCTGCCCGCGATGCCGTGACGTCCACGTGCACGACGTTGGCGAACGTCTTGGTGAAGATGGCGTACGTCAGCCACATGGCCGCGAGCAGCAGACCGATGAAGACCACGCCGAGCAGACGATGGCGCAGCACAGCAGCCATCAGCCGGCCAACCGCACGGTGGTGGTCGTGCCCCAGATCGCCATCGACAGGAACAGGTCGATCACGTTGATGGCCACGATCGAGGTGCGGACCGCGCGGCCGACCGCCACACCGACGCCCGCTGGCCCGCCCGAGGCGTGGTAGCCGTGGTAGCAGTGGATCAGGATGACGACGACGGCGAAGATCAGCACCTTGCCGAACGACCACAGGACGTCACCTGGTGGCAGGAACAACATGAAGTAGTGGTCGTAGGTGCCCGCGCTCTGACCGTAGAACTTCGTCACCACGAGCTTGGTCGCGAAGTACGACGACAGCAGGCCGACGATGTAGAGCGGAATGACGGCCACGAGCCCGGCGATGATGCGTGTCGTCACGAGGAACGGCAGCGACGGGATCGCCATCACCTCGAGGGCATCGACCTCCTCGCTGATCCGCATCGCGCCGAGCTGTGCGGTGAACCCGCAACCCACGGTCGCTGCCAGCGCGATCCCGGCGACGAGCGGCGAGATCTCGCGGGTGTTGAAGTAGGCCGACACGAACCCCGAGAACAGCGAGGTACCGATCTGGTTGAGTGCTGCATAACCCTGGAGACCGACTTCGGTGCCGGTGAAGAAGGCCAGCGCGGTGATGACGCCGACGGTGCCTCCGATGACGGCCAGCGCACCGGAGCCCAGGGCGACCTCGGCGAGAAGCCGCCAGATCTCCTTGCGGTAGCGGCGCAGGACGCGGGGAGTCCAGGCCAGCGCACGCAGGTAGAACGCCAGCTCGCTACCGAGGTTGTCCAGCGCCGACAGCGGTCGGCGATAGACGGCGCGCGGATCAGCCATGCTCACCCACCCTTCGCAGGAACGAGCTGGAAGTAGACGGCGCTCATCACGAAGTTGGCGATGAACAGCAGGATGAACGTGATGACCACCGACTCGTTCACGGCGTCACCGACACCCTTGGGGCCGCCCCCGGCGTTCATGCCCTTGTAGCAGGCGACGATGGCCGCGATCAGCCCGAAGACCAGCGCTTTGACCATGCCTTGCCAGAGATCCGGAAGCTGCGCCAACGCGGTGAACGAGGCCAGGTACGCGCCCGGCGTACCGCCCTGCAGGATGACATTGAAGAAGTAACCACCCATCACGCCGACGACGCTGACGAGGCCGTTGAGGAAGACCGCCACCAACATGCAGGCGAGCACGCGCGGGACGACGAGCCGCTGGATCGGGTCGATCCCGAGCACCATCATTGCGTCGAGCTCTTCGCGGATCTTGCGCGCTCCGAGGTCGGCGCAGATCGCCGAGCCACCTGCCCCGGCGATGAGCAGCGACGTCGCGATCGGCCCGGCTTCGCGGACGACGGCGAGCACGGCAGCCGACCCGGTGAACGACTGAGCCCCGAACTGCATGATGAGGCCGCCGACCTGCAGGGCGATGACCGCCCCGAAGGGTATGGCGACCAGCGCAGCGGGAACGATCGTGACGGACGCGATGAACCAGGACTGCTGGAGGAACTCACGCAGCTGGAAGGGGCGACGGAAGAGTCCGCGCATGACATCGAGCCCGAACGCGAAGAGCGTCCCGGTGGCCCGGAGCGGAGCCGTGGCCCGCGACATGGTCGCGCTGCTCACGGAGCCATCACCATGGTGGGTTCGAAGGAGCCCCCGGGAGGTGTCACACCGTTGTCGCGGCACCAGGCGCCGGGTTCGCGCTGGGTAGCGCGGGACTGGCCGTCGGACGGCTCGAGCTGCAGTGGGATCGGGGGCAGCGGCGGGAGCTCCTGACCCTCCTCGGCGGCCAGCTCGTCGGCATCCTTCTCCTCAGACATCCCGATCGGCCCGACGCGCTGGGCGTTGAGGAACTGGCGCACGACCGGCTCCTCGCTGGAGAGCAACATCTCGCGCGGACCGAACATGGCGAGGTGCTTGTGATAGAGCAGGCCGATGTTGTCAGGGACCGTGCGCGCGGTGTTGATGTCGTGGGTGACGATCAGCATGGTCGCCTCGATCTGCGCGTTGAGGTCGACGATGAGCTGGTTGAGGAACGCGGTGCGGACGGGGTCGAGGCCCGAGTCCGGCTCGTCGAACAGCACGATCTGTGGGTCGAGGACGAGGGCCCGTGCCAGGCCGGCCCGCTTGCGCATGCCACCGGAGATTTCGCCCGGGAGCTTGTACTCCGCCCCGAGCAGTCCGACGAGCTCCATCTTCTCCATCACGATCTGTCGGATCTCGGACTCGGACTTCTTGGTGTGCTCGCGCAGGGGGAAGGCCACGTTGTCGTACAGGTGCATGGACCCGAACATCGCGCCGTCCTGGAACAGGACCCCGAACAGCTTGCGGACTTCGTAGAGGTCGCGCTCGCTGCAGGTGGCGATGTCGACGCCCTCGATGACCACATGCCCCCGGTCGGGCTTGAGCAGGCCGATGAGGACCTTCAGGAACACCGACTTGCCCGTTCCGGACGGGCCGAGCATGACGCAGATCTCGCCTGCCGGAATCGTCAGGGAGACGTCGCCCCAGATGAGCTGTTTGCCGAAGGACTTGGTCAGTCCATCGACGGTGATCTCGACTCCCACGAGTGGGCCTCCCTAGCACGACTCACGGTACAAACGACCTGCGTAGCGAGAGGTTACGGGCCAGTTTGCGTGGTCGCATTTCGGGAGATGAGCCACCAAACCTTCCCCGGCGGGCAGGCGAAAGGCGGCCACCGGGTGTGGTGGCCGCCCTTCGACGGTGCTGGGGCGCTGCTGCCCCCAGGTGCTACGGGAGGTTACTTGACCGAGACGGTGGCGCCGGCGGCCTCGAGGGCCTCCTTCGCCTTCTCGGCGGCTTCCTTGGTGACCTTCTCCAGGATCGGCTTCGGGGCGCCCTCGACCAGGTCCTTGGCCTCCTTGAGGCCGAGGCTGGTGAGCGAGCGCACCTCCTTGATGACCTGGATCTTCTTGTCGCCGGCGGACTCGAGGACGACGTCGAACTCGTCCTGCTCCTCGGCGGCCTCAGCGGCGGCGCCGCCGCCCGCGGGGGCACCCGCAGCGGCAACAGCGACCGGAGCCGCGGCGGTGACGCCGAACGTCTCTTCGAACTGCTTCACGAACTCGCTGAGCTCGAGGAGGGTCATCTCCTTGAACGCGTCGAGGAGCTCGTCGGTGGTGAGCTTCGCCATGGTGGCGTTCCTTCCTGATTACGGTGTCGTGCTGGCCGGTGCGTCGAGCACGGGCCGGTCTGCCTGGATGGATGGGTCGGTCCGGGAGCGTCAGCCCTCGGCGGGTTCCTCAGCTGCCACGTCGGTCGCCTCTTCGGTTTCCTCCGTGGTGTCCGCTGCCACGGCCTCCGGCACCTCATCGGTGACGTCGGCTGCAGCATCGGCGGTGTCGTCAGCCTCAGCCGAGGCTTCCTCCGAAGGGGCCGGCTCGCCGGCGCCACCTCCGAGGATCGACGGGTCCTGCTCGGCCTTCGCCTGCAGGGCGCCGGCGAGCCGGGCGGCCTGGGAGAGCGGGGCGTTGAGCAGGAAGACGGCGTTCTGGAGCGAAGCCACGAGCGCACCCGCGAGCTTGGCGAGGAGAGCCTCGCGCGACTCGAGGTCAGCGATCTTGGCGATCTCGGCGGGGGTGAGCGGCTTGCCGTCAAGCACGCCACCCTTGATGACGAGAGGTGAGTTGGCCTTGGCGAAGTCACGCAGACTCTTGGTCGCCTCGACCGCGTCGCCCTTGATGAAGGCGATAGCGGACGGTCCTTGGAGCAGGTCGTCGAACGAATCGACGCCGGCCTCCTTGGCGGCGATCTTCGTCAGGGTGTTCTTCACCACGGCGTAGCTCGCGTTCTCACCGAGGGCACGCCGCAGTTCCTGCAGCTGCTTCACGGTGAGACCGCGGTACTCGGTCAGCACAGCGCCTTCGGAGCTGCGGAACGCGTCCACCAGCTCTGCGACGGCAGCTGCCTTGTCCGGCCGCGCCATGGGTCCTCCTTCAGCGGATCACAATGGGTTGCGAAGCCGCCGGGCCTGGACCCTGCAAACAAAAACGCCCCATGCAGGCGCACGGGGCACGACCTGGATCAGGTTGCGATCTCGGGGTCGAACTCAGTTCACCTGCGCGGGCCGCCCGCTCTGCGGGGCCTTCGGCTGGCTCCAGGAGGTACACCTGAGGTCAGCAACCAGCGGTCTTCGGTGGCACAACAGTACGACGAACCCGCGCCGTCGGCCAAATCGAGCGGCTGGCTGGCCCCTGTGCCACCTTCGGTGCGACTGCCTCAGCGGCCGCTGGGCCTGAGCTTGCCGATCTGGTTCGCCGGAGGGGCCTTCACGTGCACCGATGTGCCCCAGGCGGAGTACACCAGCTCGGTGGTGGTCCCGGCGAGCTCGGACCTCGTCTTGACCGGCCGATCGTCGGCGTCGACCCAGATCTGGGAGGTGAGTGTCTTGGGCAGCTGCGCCTTGATCGCCGCCGCGCTTGTGCCAGGAATCTTGTCCAGGTTCATCAGCTTGATGACCTTGGCGGTTTCGACGCTGACGACGTAGTGGCGGGCCTTGATTCCGTCGATGTCGTCGATGCCGAGGTTGTTGAGCTTCTTCACACTCGCGTAGAACTTCGCCAGGTGTGCCGGGTCGAGGTTGGAGAACATCTGGTCGAGGATCGCGCCGAACGGGTTCTTCGGGTCGTCGAGGTCGATCTTGACCCACGGCCGGTTGGCCTTGCCAGTGAGCATCGCCTGTGACGCCTTCATGTAGAAGACCCGGTCGAGGAAGCGCATCGTCATGACCTGGCCCGGACCGACTCTGAGGGTGAGGTCGAGCACGAGATCGTCGGCCGTCTTGCCGGTGGAGAAGTTGCCGGCCATGCGGACCGTGCCGCTGTCGCTGGTGACCGTGCCCTCCACGTGCGCCGATCGCGCGCTCGCCTGAGCGGCGGCGATCGTGCTGCCGAAGTCTGCAGGAGCCAGCTCGCCGACGCTGTCGTGGGCACGGTACGGGTCGTTGGCCTGCTCGGTGCCGCACGCGTTGAGCGACAACGCCAGCACCGTGACAGGCGCAATCATCCAGAGTCGACGGCTCATGAGTCCCCCTCAGGTGTACGTCTCAGACCGTCATTGTGCCGGAGCGGAACACGCCACGAGAGGCGATTGTCACTTTCTGTGATCTTTCGGTTACGAAGACGGTCAGAAGCTGAACTGGCCTACCTGGTCCTTCGGCGGCGCCACGATCGTGACGGGCTTGCCGTAGTCGGAGAAGTGCGCATCGAAGGCTCCCACCGCGGCCAGATCGACCTTGATCTCGATCGGCCGGTTGGCATCGTCCACGTAGACCTCGCTGGTCAGCGCGTCGGGCAGGCCGAGCGTGGCCAGGTCCTGGCCCTTGAAGACCGGGTTGGACTTCAGCATCGCCCTCGCGTCGACGGTGACGGTGTAGTGCGTCGTACGCACGCCGTCGACCGTCGCCTGACCCTTGTCCTCGAAGCGGGTGGCGCCCTCGAGGTAGGCCGCGAAGTTGCCCGGGTTGGCAGCCTGGAAGATCTGAGCGAGCGGGTTCGTCGGGTCGGACAGGTCGATCTTCATCCACTTCTTGCCCTGAGCGGCCGTCAACGGTCCACCGGAGACGTAGAGCACCTGGTCCACGACGCGCATCTGGAACTGTTGACCCCCCGCGTCGGCGGTGAATGCGATCTCAGGGGCACCCTGCTTGTCGAGGTGCGCGACATCGCCGGCCAGCTTGAGCGACTGACCCTGGGACTCGACGGCGACGTCGACGTGAGCAGAGCCCGCAGCCGCGAGGGCGGCGCGGATCTCGCTGGCGAGGTTGTCCTTGGTCAGCACCGCCACGGCCGCAGCGCCGCCGCCTGCCGCACCGGAGGCACGCGTCGTGTCGCTGGTGCTCCCACACGCCGCCACGGTGGCGAGCAGGCCGGACATCATGACGGCTACCGCCGCCCGTCGGAAATGCACTGGATTCCCCTCGAGTCGCTGGAGACGACGCCGGTACGGGTCGCTTCATCCAGCGTACGTCGTTGCCCTGGTCACTCCGGGCCGGCGGCGCTACCGGCCGCCTCACGCACACCGCCACCCGTGGCGCCGGCGGCCTCTGAGCGCTCCCGGAGAGGGCGAGCGCCGAGCTGCTCCGCGATGACAGCTGCCTCCGAGACCAGCGCGCCGGCGGCCGCCTCGTCGCCCCTCTTCCGGAGGAACTCCCCCTGGTCGATGAGCCCGTGGGCCAGGTGGTACGGGCTGCCGCAACGTCGTACCGCCTCGATCGCTTCAGTGAACCGTGACGATGCCGAGTCGTCACCTGTACGACCGGCACGGCGCGCCAGGGCCAGCTCTCGCTCGGCCCGCAGCAGCGGGGGGACGTGCCCGATCGGATGTGCGTCGAGCAGCGACAGGACATGGTCCAGGGCGGCGTCGTCGGCGAGGAGGTGCGCCATGTCGGCGGCCACCGGCCACGACCAGAGCACCGCTTCGTTCTGTAGGCCCAGCCCGGAGACGTGCTCCAACGCGGCTCGGGCCCCCCGTAGTGCTCGGTGGGCATCTCCTGCACCGGCAGCGGCCACCGCCACGATAGTGCTGTTGGCCGAGATGTCCTGCGGATCCTCACTGGAGCGTCCGGCTGCTGCCGCCTCCCACTCGTCAGCCTGCAGGCGTCCGCGCAGCGCGGACAACCACGCCTGACCCTGGATGATGATGCCGTCCTCGAGCCCGTCGCAACGAACGACATCGTCAAGCGACTCCTGCGCGGTGTCCCACTTCCCCACTCCCAGCAGTGCAAGCACTCGGTTGAACAGGGATACGGACAGCAGTGAAGCGGCGCCGATCCGGCGCGCCTGGGCGATGCCGGCCTGGGCGGTCCGCGCGGCGGCCTCCGGTTCCCAGGCAAGCTGGCAGGACGCGAGGTTCAGCAATGCACGACCCCACTGAGCGCTGTCGTGGGAGCGCTCCGCCAAACGCACCGCGTACTCGAGGTTGGCGACTGCACGAGGAGCCTGGTTGAGCCGCTGATGCGCCAGTCCCCGGGTGATGAAGAGACCCGCGAGACGAGCCTCGTTCACGTCGAGGTCGATGCCGAGCGCCAACGCCTCCGAGGTCAGCTTGCCGACGTCGGAGTCGGTGGCGAAGACCTGGATCACGGCGTACTCCGCAAGCGCGTCGACCGTGTCGTGGTCGGGTTGTGGACGTAGCACCTCGATGGCCCGCTCGAGACGATGACGGGCGTCGGTGTAGCGACCGAGCTGCCGAAGGGCGCGACCCGCCACCGTACCGAGGCGGGCCACGGCACGATCGTCGGAGGCACTGGCATACAGAGCGGCCGCGCGATCGGCGAGCTCGACCGCCCACTCGAACGCCCCCGCCGTACTCGCCGCGGCCGCCGCAGCCTCGAGAAGCTGGGCCGAGTCCTGCGCTACCTCCGGTCCAGTGAGCAACGCCGCCTCTGCGAAGCTCGAAGCAGCGCGGCTGGGCGCGCCTGATCGCACCGCTCGCTCGGCCGCCCGGCGTAACGCGTGGATCGCCTTGGCCCTGACGTCCGCGGCGTCGGAGTCGGACGGGCCGGCTTCGAGGGCATCCCGGTAGTGCTGGGCGATGACCTCTGACACCTCCTCGCCATCGCTGGCGAAGGCACCCCGCAGGTGCGACGCCACCGCCAGGTGCCGCCGCTTGCGGTCGGGTTTGGACAAGGTTGCGTACGCGACCTGCCGCAGCATGTTCTGCGAGAACTGGTAACTGCCTTGTTCGGGTGAGAGCGGATCGGACGAGACGTGCAGCACCTCACGACGCACCAACTCACGGAGCCCGGCTTCGACCTTGTCGACGGGACGCCCGGAGACAGCGACCAGAGCCTCCGCGGAGAACGCCCCACCCAACACGGAGGCATCGGCCACCAGGCCTCGAAGCTCGTGGTCCAGCGCATCCAGCCGTGCGGCGAGCAAGCCGTGGAGGGAGTCGGGGACGCTCAAGTCCCCGACGTCACCCACGAGTCGGTACTCCCCTTCGAGAGGTACGACGACGGCGCGGTCGATCAGCGTCCGGATGGTCTCAACGGCGAAGAGCGGGATTCCTTGCGACTGGGCGGAGATACGCTCGCGTGCGGAGTCGGACAACCCTGGAACAAGCGCGTCCAGCAGGGTGTCCATCGACCTTCGGTCGAGCGGGTCCAGCGCCAGAGTCGTCCGGTTGCGCCCGACCCCGAATCCCGGCCTCGTGTCCTCGATCTCCGGCCGGGCGAACACGAGCACGAAGATCGGCGCGTCCCTGGCCCAGTCGACCAGGTGGTTGAGGAACTCGATGAGTCCTTCATCGGCGTACTGGGCATCCTCAACCAGGATCGTCACCGGCTGACGCGACGCGAGCCGTTCGAAGAAGAGCCGCCACCCGGCGAAGAGCTCGTCGCGGTCGAGGGCGACCGCGCCAGCGTCGCCTCCCGGGATACCAAGCAGGCGATTCACGCGCTGAGCGATGTAGGCACGCTCATCGGGATCGTCGACAAAAGCTTCAAGGCCCTCGCTCACCTTGGCGGAGGCGTTCTCGGGAAGGTCGTCCTCAGCGATGCCCAGCCGTTGCCTGATGACCTCGGCGAGTGCCCAGAAGGCCACGCCGTCGCCGTACGACAGACAACGGCCGCGGTGCCAGAAGACCCTCTTGGCGAGCCCGTCGATGTACTTTTCGAACTCCCAGCCGAGCCGTGACTTCCCGACACCGGCCGGACCGGTGACGACCACGAGTCGCGGACTACGGCGATCGGCGGCGGCATGGAAGAGGTCCTTGACGAGCCGGAGCTCCGGGTCGCGCCCGAGCATTGGGGCTTCGAGTCCGTCGACGCGCTGTGCACCACCAATGTTCGACAGCACCCGGGTCGCCCGCCACAACCGGACGGGCTCCCGCTTGCCCTTGAGCTCGTGCTCGCCGACGTCTGCGAAGCCGATTCCGTGCCCGGCCAGGCGATGGGTGGCCGCGTCGACCCAGACCGAGCCCGGCTCGGCTGCCGTCTGGACCCGAGCGGCTGTGTTGACCGTGTCTCCCGCGGCCATGCCCTGACCGGTGGCGCCGAGCGTCACAGCCACCTCACCCGTGACCACCCCGGCGCGAGCCTGCAGCTCACGGGCTCCGACGTCGTCTGCCAGCTCGGCCACCGCCGCCAACACGTCGATCGCAGCACGGACGGCGCGCTCCGCGTCACCTTCGAAAGCGACAGGCGTACCCCAGACGGCCATCACAGCGTCACCGATGAACTTCTCGATGACCCCGCCGTAGCGGGCGATCACGGTTGATGCCGACTCGAAGTATCGCGAGAGCACGCCTCGCACGTCCTCGGGATCCATCGACTCCGACAGCGGGGTGAATCCGACGAGGTCGACGAACAGCACGGAGCACACCCGCCGCTCCGCAACCGGCGGTGAACCGCCGTTGCTGGCAGCAGCGGGGTGGGGAGGGACGCTTGCGGGCAGGCTGCTGTCGAGGGCCGCCGCGCAGTTGCCACAGAAGCGCTCGTCGGGCTCGTTCGGAGTGCCGCAGGCGCCGCAGGTGACGCCAAGCGGAGCGGCGCACTGAGCGCAGAACTTGCGACCTGGCCGGTTCTGGGTCCCGCAGGCTCGGCACAGCAGGTCCACGCGCCCACCTCCTTGCACTCGGCGGGGTATCCCACGTCCAGCGTGCGTGATACCGGCGCTCCAGAGCGAACGATAGACCTTCAGGGCCCCGCGTGTGGGCGCGATCCGTCGGGGACGGGTTTCGCGGCCGAATGCCACAAACCGCCCCTGACCTCACGGTCGGGGCGGTTCGGGTCGTTCTGGTGGCCGTAGCTCGACGACGTCAGGCCTCGCCTGCGTCCTCCGAGGTGAGGTTGCGGGTGCGGTTGGGGTCGACCTGGACACCCGGACCCATGGTCGTCGAGAAGGTCACCTTCTTCAGGTACCGACCCTTGGAGCTCGACGGTTTGAGGCGGAGCACCTCGTCAAGGGCGGCGGCGTAGTTCTCGACGAGCTGCTCGGTCGAGAACGACGCCTTGCCGATGATGAAGTGCAGGTTGGCGTGCCGGTCGACACGGAACTCGATCTTGCCGCCCTTGATGTCGCTCACGGCCTTGGCGACGTCGGGCGTCACCGTGCCGGTCTTCGGGTTGGGCATGAGGCCACGCGGACCCAGCACACGGCCGAGACGACCGACCTTGCCCATCATGTCCGGCGTGGCGACGACGGCGTCGAAGTCGAGCCAGCCACCGTTGACCTTGTCGATGAGCTCGTCTCCACCGACGACGTCCGCACCTGCGGCCCTGGCCTCCTCGGCCTTGTCGGCGTTGGCGAAGACGAGAACCCTGGCCGTCTTGCCGGTGCCGTGGGGGAGGTTGACCGTGCCGCGGACCATCTGGTCTGCCTTGCGCGGGTCGACGCCGAGACGCATCGCGACGTCGACGGTGCTGTCGAACTTCGACGAGCCGCCGCCCTTGGCGAGCTTGACCGCGTCGAGCGGAGCGTAGAGCTTGTCCACCTCGATCTTCTCGGCTGCGGCGTTGTATGCCTTGCTGCGCTGCATGGACTGGATCCTTTCGTGATCACCAGGTGTGGTCTCGTGGGCCAGCGCGGCCCTGCCACGGTGTTTCGGGTGTTGTGGTCTCTTCGAGTGCTGCGGTCGATCGGCGACGACTAGCCGACGACGTTGATTCCCATCGAGCGTGCCGTGCCCTCGACGATCTTCATCGCGGCATCGACGTCGTTCGCGTTGAGGTCAGGCATCTTCGTCGTGGCGATCTCACGCACCTGGTCGCGGCTGATCTTGCCGACCTTGTCGGTGTGCGGGGTCGACGAGCCCTTCTGCAGCCCAGCGGCCTTCTTGATGAGCTCAGCCGCCGGCGGGGTCTTCGTGATGAACGTGAACGACCGGTCTTCGTAGATCGTGATCTCGACCGGGATGACGTTCCCGCGCATGGCCTCGGTGGCGGCGTTGTAGGCCTTGCAGAACTCCATGATGTTCACGCCGTGCGGACCGAGCGCGGTACCGACGGGCGGAGCAGGAGTCGCGGCTCCGGCCTGCAGCTGCACCTTGACGAGCGCTGCGATCTTCTTCTTGGGAGGCATTCTTCGGGTTCCTTGGGTTCTCAGTGGTACGGAGTCTTCTGGGGTGGCTTGGCCTCGCCAGCAAGCTGGCTGCAGCCCTTCAGGAAGTCAGAGGCGGAGCGTGCTCCGACTCAGACTTTCTGAATCTGGTTGAAGCTGAGCTCGACCGGGGTCTCCCGGCCGAAGATCTCGACCAGCGCCTTGACGCGCTGAGCATCGATGTTGATCTCGGTGATCGTCGCGTGCAAGGTGGCGAACGGTCCATCGACGACCATGACCGAGTCTCCGGGGTAGAAGTCGGTGAACTCGACCTGCTTCTGCTTGGTCTTGGTCGGCGACGCCTGACCGCCTTCGGCTTCCTCGACGATCGCGGGGGCGAGCATCGCCTCGACCTCGGCCAGGCTGAGGGGCACCGGCTGGTGGCTGTGGCCGACGAAGCCGGTCACAGACGGCGTATGCCGCACTGCCGACCAGGACTCGTCCGTGAGATCCATGCGCACCAGGACGTAACCGGGCAGCACGGTCCGGCTCACCTGTCGGCGCTGGCCGTTCTTGACCTCCCAGACCTCCTCCTGCGGCACGTGGACCTCGTAGATGAAGTCCTCCATGTTGAGGGAGCTGATGCGGTTCTCGAGGTTGGTCTTGACCCGCTTCTCCATGCCCGAGTAGGTGTGAATCACGAACCAGTCGCCCGGCTTGGCCCGCAGCGCCTCACGGAACTCCTCGAGCGGGTCGGGGGCGGGCGTGTCGACCTCGGGATCCACGGCAGTCTCCGCGTCGTCCTCGGCCTCGGCCCCGACCGCCAACGTATCTGCATCCGTGTCAGCGGACTCCTCAGTGGACTGCTCAGTGGGATGCTCAGCGGACTGCTCGGTGACCTCGTCGGTCGGCTGCTCGGTGACCTCGTCGGTCGGCTGCTCGGTGACGGCGTCGTCCTCCGGGCCGGTCTCTGCCTCGCCGGAGGCGTCGAGCGAGGCGCCAGCCGCGACCTCGGGCGTCTCGGACTCGAGGGCTGCGGCATCGGTGGTGATGTCGACGGTCTCGTCGACTGACTCTGACACAGAAGGCTCCGTCACTGGTTCGTCACTGTCGTGTACTGAATGGGGGCTCCGGCTGGGAATCAACCGAAGATCTTGAAGGCGGCCTTGTTGAACACGAAGTCCAGCACTGACACCAAGCCGATCATGAAGATGACGAAGACGAGCACCACCATGAAGTAGGTGACCAGCTGGTCACGCGTGGGCCAGATGACCTTGCGCAGCTCGGCGATGACCTGCCGGAAGAACAGGGCAGGACTCGTGCGACCGCTGTTGCTCGGCTGTCGCTCACTCGACGAGCTCGTGGAGCGGGTCTCGGTCACCGTACTGCCTTCCTGTGGTCATGCCGTGTCGTTCTGGGTCCTGCTGGGTCCTACTGCATCGGACTCGGTCGTCCTCGCAGGGCAGGAGGGACTCGAACCCCCAACCGCCGGTTTTGGAGACCGGTGCTCTGCCAATTGAGCCACTGCCCTCCGGTGGAAGACGTGTCCGCACCGGGTCGCCTTGGGGAGGCGCCTGGTCCCGTTTGACCCGGCCTGGACCAGATCTCGGGCACACGAACGAGAGGTGCATCTGCCACCAAGGAGTCGAGTGTACGGGGTGCGGGCCGTCTCAGTCGAACCGAAGTCCCGCGCCCTGTCAGGCGCGAGCGGGATGGTGCGAGGATGGGGTTCATGAGTGAGTCCACCTCCACCGTACGCGAGCCCGGCACACAACCTGCGCCGGCCCAGGGGGGACGCTCCCGCGTCTCCCATCGGATCGGCGACATCAGCGAGTCGGCGACCCTGGCTGTCGACGCCAAGGCAAAAGCGCTCAAGGCGGCCGGCCGGCCGGTCATCGGGTTCGGCGCCGGCGAGCCGGACTTCCCGACGCCCGGCTACATCGTCGAAGCCGCGGTCGAGGCCGCGCGTGACCCACGCAACCACCGCTACACCCCTGCGGGAGGCCTGCCGGAGCTCAAGGAAGCCATCGCGGCGAAAACCGAGCGCGACTCGGGCTATCGGGTCACGCCGGGCCAAGTGCTCGTGACCAACGGGGGCAAACAGGCCGTCTACCAGACCTTCGCCACGCTGCTCGATCCCGGCGACGAAGTGATCCTGCCCGCGCCGTACTGGACGACCTACCCCGAGGCCATCGCCCTGGCCGGGGGAAGCAGCGTGCCGGTGCTGGCTGACGAGACCCAGGACTATCTCGTGACCGTCGACCAGCTCGAGGCGGCTCGCACCGAGCGCACGAAGGCGCTGCTGTTCTGCTCGCCGTCCAACCCGACAGGGGCGGTCTATTCACCGGAGCAGGTGCGGGCGATCGGCCAATGGGCCTACGAGCACGGCGTCTGGGTCGTCACCGACGAGATCTACGAGCACCTGGTGTACGGCGGGGCGACGTTCAGCTCGATCGCCGTGGAGGTGCCCGAGCTCGCCGACACGTGTGTGGTCGTCAACGGAGTGGCGAAGACCTACGCGATGACAGGCTGGCGCGTCGGCTGGATGATCGGTCCTGCCGACGTGATCAAGGCCGCCACCAACCTGCAGTCCCATGCGACGTCCAACGTGTGCAATGTGGCGCAGCGAGCGGCGCTGGCGGCCGTGACCGGCGACCTGTCCGCGGTCGACACCATGCGGACAGCTTTCGACCGGCGGCGGCACACGATCGTGTCCATGCTCAACGACGTGAGCGGGTTCGTCTGTCCGGAGCCCAAGGGCGCGTTCTACGCTTATCCGTCCGCAGCAGCCGTTCTCGGGCGCCGGCTCGGCACCTCCGGGCGGTCTGCCCGGACCTCGACAGAGCTGGCCGAGATCATCCTCGACGAGGCCGAGGTGGCTGTGGTTCCCGGCGAGGCATTCGGCAGCCCGGGATACCTCCGCCTCTCGTACGCCCTCGGCGACGACGACCTCGCCGAGGGCGTCGGCCGCATCCAGAAGCTGCTCGGCTGAGTGGCCGCCCGGCACGCATCGTCGCACCGTGGTGCCTGAACCCCGAGCAGTCGGCCAGCGGTCCCTCGCGACGCTGCCGAAGGCGCACCTGCACCTGCACTTCACCGGGTCGATGCGGCACGCGACCGTGCTCGACCTGGCAGCAGAGCGCGGACTGCATCTGCCGGAGGCGCTGACAGACGACTGGCCGCCGCAGCTGTCGACCGCCGACGAGCGCGGCTGGTTCCGCTTCCAGCGGTTGTACGACATCGCGCGATCGGTGCTGCACGGTGAAGCCGGCGTACGACGGTTGGTGCGTGAGGCGGCCGAGGACGACGCCCGGGAGGGCTCGCGCTGGCTCGAGATCCAGGTCGACCCGAGCGGGTACGCCGCGAACTTCGGCGGGCTCACAGCGTTCACCGAGCTGGTGCTGGACGCCGCCCGCGAGGCGACGGCGACGACCGGCGTGCAAGTGGCGGTCGTGATCGCGGCCAATCGCACCAGACATCCCCTCGACGCCCGGACCCTGGCGCGGCTCGCCGGCCAGTACGCCGGCCGCGGCGTCGTGGGCTTCGGGTTGTCCAACGACGAGCGCCGCGGTGAGGCGCTGGCGTTCGCGAAGGCGTTCGAGATCGCCGACCGCGCTGGTCTGATCTCGGCTCCGCATGCCGGCGAGCTCGCCGGCCCGGACAGCGTCTGGTCCTGTCTGGACGGGCTGGGTGCCCGCCGGATCGGACACGGTGTGCGGTCGATCGAGGATCCGCGGCTGGTCGCCCACCTGGCCGAAGCCGGGATCACCTGCGAGGTCTGCCCGACCTCCAACGTCGCTCTCGGCGTACACCCGGACCTCGAGGCCGTGCCGTTGCGGAAGCTCTACGAGGCCGGGGTACCGATCGCGCTCGGTGCCGATGACCCGTTGCTGTTCGGCACCAGGCTGCTCGACCAGTACGAGGCAGCCCGGCATGCTCACGGATTCGACGACGCGGCCCTCGCCGAGCTGGCGCGGATGTCGATCCGAGCCTCGGCTGCGCCCGACGACGTACGCCGGCAGCTGCTGGCTGACGTCGACGCCTGGCTGGCCACGCCACCGACGACGTCCTGACGGACAGGTCGCTCAACCGCCCGGTCCGCGCCGAGCGACCCGGCTCGGGGCTACGGTACGGCGAACGGGATCGCCCTACGCACCCTTCGCGTTCCGCAGAAGCCCGCGCCCCGGTGGCCGGAATGAGGAGGACAGCAACTCGATGACCCGTTTGAAGTTGACCGCGTTGAGCGGATTGTTCCTGCTAGTCGCCTGTCTGGTCGTGGGATTCATCCCCACCCACGCAGACGACGGCCGCAACTGCGGATCTGTCCTTGGCCCCGGCCGGCATACCAGCGAGATCTGCCGAGACGCGCGGGCGGGCTGGTTACCGTTCGTGGTCGCGCTGCTTGCGCTCTCAGCTGTCCTGCTGCTGTCGGCGTTCGTCGTGTGGTGGAGGCGGAGCACGCCGGCCGACGACGGCTGACCGGATCACGGCCGGCCCCGCCGCTCGGTAATCTCCCGGCATGAGTGCTCACCCTGCCCCCGGGGCCGGACCGGCCGACGATCTCCTCCACTACCTGCAGCAGGCTCGCGATGCGCTGCTGTCCGCGATGGACGGGCTCAGCGAACACGACGTACGCCGGCCGCTCACCCCCAGCGGCACCAACCTGCTCGGGCTGGTCAAGCACGTGGCAGGCGTCGAGCTCAGCTACCTCGGAGACTCCGCGGGGAGGCCGTCGCCGGTCCGTCTCCCGTGGGTGGACGACGGCTCGATCTGGGACAGCGCCGACATGTGGGCGACGGCCGAGCAGAGTCGGGAGGAGATCATCGAGCTCTACCGGACCGCCTGGCGGCACAGCGACGAGTCCATCGCCACGATCGACCTGGCGGCTCCTGCCCATGTGGCCTGGTGGGAGGAGTCGCGCCGCCACACCACGTTCGGGCACCTCCTGGTGCGGGTGGTGGCCGAGACGGCCCAGCACGCCGGTCACGCCGACATCCTTCGCGAGCTGATCGACAAACGGGGAGGCCGCGACCACTCCGACGTGGGCGACGAGACGTGGTGGGCGACGTACGTCCAGCGCATCCAGGATGCCGCCGACGCCCACCGGCAGGAGTGACCAGGGGTCTCCCCGCTGATGGAGCCTCCCCCGTTCATCGAGACTCCCCGCTGATCGAGCCTGTCGAGATCACCCGTCAGCGAGCACCGAGTGCGCCATCGACAGCCGGCTGGCACACCGTTCCGGCATCGTGTGCCAGTAGTACGGGAACGTCATCAGAGCCACTGCCAGCGCCCAGGCGCGGCCGCGCAGCCAGGAGTCGTCGTCGACGTCGACTGCTTGCCGGAAGACGTCGCGAGATGAGGTGTCGAGCAGCTCCCACGCCACCATGAGGTCAACCGTGGGATCGCCGACCGATAGTCCTCCGAAGTCGAGCACACCGGCGAGCCGCCCGTCGCGCACCAGCAGGTTCTCCGCCAGCAGATCCCCGTGGTACCAGCGCGGCGTCGTGTCCTGATCCGCTTCGGGCAGGGCCATCGCCTCGTCCCACACGCGCGCCGCAGCATCGAGGTCGAGATCGAGATCGCGCAGGTGCCGGCAGGCCTCGATGTCGCTCCTGGTCTGCCGATCCATCGTGGCCACCGGCTCACCCCGGTACCAACGCAGCTCCGGGTCAGCGAGGGCTTCCGGCGACACATCGACGGCGTGCAGAGCGGTCACTGCAGCAGCCAGGTCCTGGGCCAGCAGGGGGCGCGTGGCCGTTTGGCCCGGGGTTGGGTCGACCACCGTGGGGAGGTCACCGGCAAGCCAGGTCACGATCGACCAACGCTCGGAATAGCCCAGGTCCGGCTCCCCGACAGCGACGACCTGCGGGATCGGCACGGGCAATTGCGGGGCGATCTGTGGCAACCACCGAGCCTCCTTGTCGATCGTCGCGGTGCCGCCGGGCTGCCGGGGCAGTCGGACGACCAGCTCAGCCCCGAGACGGAACAGCGCGTTGCTCGAGCCCGAGGAGTCCAGCCGGGTCAGCTGCAGATTGGCGTACTCCGGATGCGCCCGGTCCACCAGTGCACGCACGAGATCCAGGTCGATAGGAAGCTCGTCTTCGTGGAGTGCGTCGTTCACGATGCCGATTCCACCGGCTTCGTGAGCGCTTGTCGACCGAGTATCGCCGGGGTGGGTCGACCAGCGCCGCCCCGTTGCTCCGAGCCTGTCCGCTGATCGAGCCCTTCGACGAGCTCAGGACAGGCCGGTCGCGATCAAGGAGCTGGAACCAGCGCGTG
This sequence comes from uncultured Actinomycetota bacterium, assembly GCA_963742765.1. GTDB lineage: Bacteria > Actinomycetota > Actinomycetes > Propionibacteriales > Nocardioidaceae > JANLYC01. Next base: position 1,294,533 of record CAVUMY010000001.1, on the reverse strand, counting down.
GGAGGTTGTGCAGGTTCCGGCGCGCGTCTGGGCTGCACAGCCTCCCAGTTGGTTGGTGGACCTAGGGTGCCCAGGCCGGCGCTGGCCGTGCGCCGCGCTGATCAAGCCTTTCGACAACCTCAGGACAGGCCCGTCGAGATCACGGAGTGGTTTCGACAGGTTCAACCACCGAGTGGGAGCTTTCAGGCAGCCGGAACTGCCGGGAGGGCTTGGTGGGTGCCTGTGTGGTCGACCAGTAGATAGCGGCCGTGGGGGGTGCGCCACACGAACACGCCGGTGAAGGGTTGGGCGACGTGCCAGTCGCCGTGGGTCTTGACCCGGTGGTGGAAGCGGGTGATGGGGCCGAGCTTGCCGAGTCCGGTCTGGCCCGGTGGTCCACCGTCGTCTGGTTTGACGAAGGCGATGGTGTGGTCGATGTCGCCGGTGCGGCGGGTGGAGGTGGCGTGGGGGAAGCAGTCGACCGGGATGGTCAGGTGGACGGCTTCGCGGATCCGGTCGGGGATCTCATAGGCGTCGACCGGGACCTGGTCGTTGAGGTCGATCACCGGTTTCACGGTCACGTTGGCGTGGCCGAGCCAGGACCGGACCCGGTCGAGGGTGATGGGGCCGACCTGCTCCACTCGCGCCACTCCGGTCCCGGTGACCAGTGCTTGGTCGGTGAGGTGGACGTACAACGTCACGTCCGGTCGGGTATCCACCTGGCGACGCGTCCGCACCGAGGACTCCACCGGTTCGCCCGGTTCGGTCGAGTCGGTCTTGCCGGTGGGGTCGGTTTGGCTGCTGGTGGCCTGGGTGACCTGGTCGAACAGGTCCAGGGCGGTCTGTGGTCGGGCCAGGATCCCGACCGCGGAGGCTCGGCGGGCGTCCTTGGACCGGGCATCACCGAGCAGGCCGAGCCCATCAGCGGCGCGGTCGACGCTGGCGTCGAACCAGATCGCGTCGACTGCCTCGGCCTGGATGACAATCTTCTTCGTGCCGACCTCACTGGACTGGTCCAGCCACACCCCCAACGACGCCTGCGCAGCCGCATCGGCTTCAGCGGCAGCCTCGGGGTCACACTCCAGCCAGCACGCGGCGATGATGGCTTCGATCCGTCCCCACGACAACGAGTGGGCGTGTCTGGCGATCCGCCGGTCGACCACCGCCACGGTCTCCACCGACAGGTGGCGGGTGGCTTCGGCGCACTTGCGGCCGATCCACGGCTTCACCTCACCCGCACAGATCCGCGCCCACAGGCGTGGGAGCCGGTGACGCAGGTCCAACGCGTCCCCCACTAGCCGCTCCGCAGCACTGGATGAGGTGGCGAGCACCACGCCGAGCTCGGCCGGCGCGAACTCCGCCAGCACAGGTGTGCCGTCGCCGCCGAACTGGACCAGCTGCTCCGACCCGGGCAGCAGCGGGCTGGTGGCCCGGGCGAGCTCGCTGTGCAGGTCGGCCCAGTGCGCGGCGGCCTGGAGGATGTCGGCCTCGGCCCGGTCCGCGGCGGCGCGGGCGGTCTCGACGAACGACAGGGTCGCTGTCTCGTCGAGTGCGCTGAGGTCGATATCGAACATGTGTTCGATACTACCTGACATGTCCGACACTGCCAAGACAGTTTCGCCTTGTCCACAAGGGTTTCCAGAGGTTGCGATAAGCCTGCCCGGGCAACGAACTCCACCTCACAGGTCGAGTCTCCTTTGTACCAAGAGAAGTGAAGCGACCCCGCCATCATCGGAACGCCCGAGCGGATCGCAGCCTGATAGGGGGTTTGCCTTGCCCCGGGTCAGTTCATGGCCGCGACTAGCCCATCCGCCTCGACGATGAGCGCTGAGAGCCCGTTCTGACTGCGTGTCTCGTGACTTTCACCTGCCGACCAAATGGCCGCCGACCCCGTTCGGATCAGCTGTGAGATACCGTCCTCGCCGGACACATCAGCATCTCCTTCCAACACGACGAGACATTGGTCAACGACCGCCGGGTGGCGCCCGATCCTGCCCCCGGGCGACAACGTTGCAACGAGAACGTGAGCGTCGGGCGCGATGGGAAGAATGCCGAAGCCCTCGCTTCCGAAATGGGCGATGTTGCGAGTGGTCAGGTCGCCGAGCGAGATGACATGCATCGGCTCATCCTGCCGGATGAGCCTAACGTGGATGCCCGGCACGCAGCCGGCGACAGGGTCGAACCTCAGAGTGCGCATCCGACGAGCACGGGTTCGGGGTGCAGCTCGATACCGAACCGCGACCGCACACCGTCGCGCACCTCGACCGCAAGCTCGAGCAGGTCAGCCGTCCGCGCCTCACCACGGTTGGTCAGCGCCAGTGTGTGCTTGGTCGAAAGACTCGCCCGCGCGTTGCCGTAGCCCTTGCTGAAGCCGGCCTGCTCGACCAGCCAGGCGGCACTCGTCTTCACCGACCCATCTACCTGGGCGTACGCCGGAGCCCCGTCCGGCACCTCATCGGCCGCCACGAACGGATTGGTGAAGAACGAGCCTGCGCTCCAGGTGTCGTGGTCGATCGGGTCCAACACCATGCCCTTGCCCCGCCGCAGTGCCAGCACTGCATCCCGCACGCGAGCAGACTCCACGCGGTCGCCGATCTCCACACCCAGCGAGCGAGCCAGCTCGGCGTACTGGATCGGCGCACCGAGGTTGCCGTGGCGCAGCTGGAAGGTCACGGCCCCCACGACGTACCGGCCGGCCTCCTTCTTGAAGACGCTGGTGCGGTAGCCGAACCCGCAGTCGGCATTGAACATCGTGCGCGTACGGCGTTCGAGGCGGTCGTAGACGTGGACCTGAGCGACGGTCTCCGCAACCTCCTGACCGTAGGCACCCACGTTCTGAATCGGCGTGCCACCGACCGTTCCGGGGATTCCGGACAGCGCCTCGAACCCGATCCACTCCGAACGCACCGCCTGCTCGACCAGCGCATCCCACGCCTCGCCCGCCTCGACCACGACCTCGACACCCCCACAGGCGTCGCCGCCCACCGCGACACCGCTCGTCGCGATCCGCACCACGGATCCGGCGAACCCCTCATCGGCCACGACGACGTTGCTGCCCCCGCCCAGCACCAGGACCGGCTCGCCGGCCGCGTCGCAGGCGGCGACCACGTCGTACAGCTCAGCTCGGCTCGTGACCTCGACGAACCGCGTGGCAGGACCACCGAGACGCAGTGTCGTCCAGGCAGCCAGCCGCTGACCTGCCACCGTCTTCTTGCTCAACAGCGCACCGTGGCCTTGCTCATCCCGAGCACCTTCTGATCGGCGTTGGTCACGGTGAGGTCGATCGTGGCCACGCCGTCCTCGACGGACTTGACGACTCCGGCCACGGTTACGGTGGTGCCGGTGTCGTCATCCGGTACGACCACCGGCTTGGTGAAGCGTGCGCCGAAGCTGAGCACGGCCGCGGGATCCCCGACCCACGCCACGACTGCGTTCCCGGCCAGGGCGAGGGTGAACATGCCGTGGGCGATCACGCCGGGCAGGCCAACGGACGTCGCGACCCGGTCACTCCAGTGGATGGGGTTGAAGTCGCCGGAAGCACCGGCGTACCGCACGAGGTCCGCACGCTGTACGTCGTACGACGCCGGCTGGAAGGCGTGCCCCACGTCCCAGCTCATGCGGCACCTTCCTCACCGACGGGCGCTCGATGGACCAGGGTCGCGAACGCCGTGGCCACCGGGTCACCCTCGACCGTCGTGATCTCGGTGCGCGTGCCGATCATGTCCATGCCGGCGGCCGCGCGCAACGAGTCGATCGTGATCGTGGCGGTCAGCACGTCCCCGACATGAACCGGACGTGTGTACTCGAAGCGCTGGTCGCCGTGGACGACGTTCTGCAGGGCGATCCCGACGCTCGGATCGGTCATCAGCTGGGTCATCGCGCCGAAGGCGACGACGATCGGGAACGTCAGCGGCGCGGTGTCACCGTCCTCGAGGGCTGGCGAGCCGATCGCGGTGGTGAACTCCGCGATCTTCTCCCGGCTGACGGCGTACGGGGGCGTCGGGTCGAACGTGCGGCCGCTCAGTCCGGGGTCGAGTGACATGGCCATGACGCTACCAAGCACGAAACCCGCACCTGCCAGGCAGATGCGGGTCGATCGAGCGCGGTCGGCGGACCGCTGGGTCAGCCAGTGGCGGCTGGAGTCAGCGGGTCTCACGGTGCGCGCGATGACAGCGGCAGCGCGGGCAGTACTTCTTCAGCTCGAGCCGGTCGGGGTCGTTGCGCCGGTTCTTGCGCGTGATGTAGTTGCGCTCTTTGCACTCGGTGCACGCCAAGGTGATCTTGGGGCGGATGTCTGAGCTCTTGCTGGCCACGGGTCTGCCTCGTCTCGAAGGAACTGGGTTGTTGCGGTCCTGCTGGTCTGTGCGGGTCGTGCGGTGCTGCTGGTCATGCGGTGCGTGGTAGCGGGGGCGGGACTTGAACCCGCGACACCACGATTATGAGCCGTGTGCTCTGACCACCTGAGCTACCCCGCCGCCGGACTCGGGGCGCTCACCCGGACCACGTCTGCGGTCCCGATCGGGTGAGGCTCCGACTCCAGAGCCCCAATACGGAATCGAACCGTAGACCTTCTCCTTACCATGGAGACGCTCTACCGACTGAGCTATTGGGGCAAGCGACGTATGAGAATACACAGCCTCGCGCCCGGAGTGTTAATTGGATCGACCAGCCGCTTTGGCGCAAACTCCGGCGTAGCGGAAGGCTCGGCCGCTGCCTACGCTCGCAGCATGACGAATGCCACATCTCCGGCGGGCACGACGACCGCCACTCCCGCTGTCTCGCCCGTCGGTCGGCGTTGGACGCCGGGGATCGTCGCGTGCGGATCGCGCTCCAGCTCAACCCCAACATGCTGATTACCCGGCCATCCGGCGAACCGTGGCGAAGGCGGAGGAGATCGGTGTCGACATCGTGTTCACCTGGGACCACTTCTCTCCACTCCGCGGCGGCGACATCAACGCCAGAACGTCAGTAACGAGGTGGAGCGCTCGTGGCTGCGCTGCGTAGTCCTTGAGCCGGGTCGCTGCCGCTCGGGGGGTTGCGCAGCGGTGGCGGCTCGGACGTACAACGCAGCCACGAGACGTGTTGGGCAGTGCCTGCCGTGAGCGAGACGCTCAACCGGACTGGGCGGCGCCGAGGCTGAGCACACAGAGGTCAGGGGCAGCCGAAGACCATGCCTCCGAGGCGATGCCGCCCGCTTCAGAGGCTGGACCGGTCGCCTGCGGGGATCTCTCCAAGCCGCCTGGTTCCAATGGCCCGACGTCGAACAGAGCCGCCGTGCGTGATGACGGAAGCTTGCGACCGGCGGGCTGGCGGTGCCGACCGAGCAGGCCACCTGAGAGCAGCCCGCCTGTCGACGCCAGCAATGCGGGCCTGTTGACCGAACTGGACACGTCAACCTCTTTCGGACCGGTGCCTCCGTCAGCACCTTTCCGCAAAGCATCCCGGTTGCGCGACGCCGATCACCACGACATGACGACGCTGTCACCCGACGGTCACCAATCGGTCAGACTCATCGTCAATGCGTCACCGGACGGTCACGTTCCGTCTAGTGACCGTTCGGTGTCGTGGCGATGACCGGGACCGTGAAGACGACGTTGGCGCCACCTTCGGGAGAGCGACTGGCGCAAGCGTCGCCGCCGTGCGCAGTGGCGGCAGCCTTCACATAGGGGAGACCGAGCCCTGTGCCCGACGCGTAGGCGCCGCCTCGCCAGAAGCGTCGGAACACGTGTTCGCGCGCGTCATCTGCGATGCCGCGCCCTCCGTCCGCGACACCGATCGCCACAGCGTCGCCGCGACCAGTCCTATGACAGTGCAATCGCACGACGTCGCCGCGATCGGTGGCCCTGATCGCGTTCTCGAGCAGCGCGTCCAGACACCGTCTGACCACCTCGGCGTCGGCAAGACCGAACAGCCGCGGGTCGCAGTCAAGCCGCCACTCTCGCGCCAAGGTCACCGACCATCGTGAGAAGACGTCACTGACGAGTTCACTCAGGTCACAGCGCGAGAGCACCAGCGTGCGACTCTGCTCCAGCTTGGTGATCGTCAGGAGATCGGCGGCCATCTGCGCCAGGCGATCCAGCTCACCGAGCACGATCTCTGAGTCTGCGGCGAACGTCGGGTCGTCACTGTGCTCAGACATCAGCTCGACGTGGCCACGGGCAATCGTGAGAGGCGTGCGCAGGGCATGCGCCGTGTCCCGCGCATATTCATGCTCGCGCAACCGACTGTCGTGCTCGGCCGCGTGGAGTCGTTGCACCTGGGTGAACAGCGTCGAGCGCCGGCGAGCATGCCAGACCATCGCCACCAGGATCGTTGGCATCAGGATGGTCTCCGACGCCTCGTTGATGTCGATCAGACCTTGCAGATATTGGGTGAAGAGGATTCCTCCGGTGCCGATGACGAGCAACCCCAGCGCCACAATGGTGACGCCGAGCGACCAGACTCGATAGCCGTACACGGCAGCGAAGAGAACGAAGATCATGTGGTAGGGGATCGTGGCGGCCTCGCCGAGCGTCCACATCAGCAACAGCCCGAACACCGACCCGACGACGAAGATCGCATCGATGAGCGGATCGAACCATCGCCCGGCGCGGTGGCCGTACGTACGATCAAGCCCTAGTGGTGCCAGTGGCGTCCGGACGAGATCGGGCTCGCCAAGGGTCACCTCAGACGACGAGGGCATATCCGACGTTTCGCACCGTCTCGATGTGAGACGTGCCGAGCTTGAGCCGGAGCCGTCGAACGGCGACGTCGACCACGTTGCTGCCGGGGTCGAAGTCCATTCCCCATACCTCATGCAAGAGGTCCTCGCGGGAACAGACAACACCGGGCCGGTCCATGAGCCGCTTCACGAGCATGAACTCGCGCTGGGTCAGCTCGATCGTGCGATCGTCGATGGTGAGCTCACGCCGCTGGACGTCCAGGTAGAGCCCGCGCACCCTGATGCCACCTTGGGCGCCGGCCCGCGGCGCTCCGTCGAGCCGGGCACGCACACGCGCCTGCAGCTCGCGAACCGCGAATGGCTTGGGCATGTAGTCGACCGCACCACGCTCGATGCAGTCGGCCTTCATGTCAGCGTCCTCGATCGCGGAGAGCACGACCACCGGCTGCGTCGGGCGGTGTTCCAGGATCGCGTTGAGCACGGAGACGCCCGACAGGTCCGGCAACATCAGGTCGAGCATGATCAAGTCCCAGGTCTGCTCCGTTGCCAGGCGCAACCCATCCAGGGCAGTGGCAGCGCCGGTGACGTGGTGCCCAGCATTCTCGAGCACCCGTCGTACGAGCTGCCTTACCCCGGCTTCATCGTCTATGCACAGAATCCGAGCCATCAAGTTCCCCTCGAGACGGTGGGTCGAACGGCGAAACCTCGCAATCCACCCACGTCAAGTCTGAAAGGTGGAAGTGCTGCGGCGGGAGCAAACACCAGATCTGGCCTGGTTAATCGTAGATATCATCCGAATGGCCCATGAAAAAATCACCTGCGGTAATCGACGTCTCTCTCAGCGTTGACGTCGAGTCCCTCTCGCGGGGAGCCAGAACCAGAAACAGCGCCCGATCCGAGGACCGGGCGCTGTGCCGTGGCAGGTGTAGGGTTCGAACCTACGTAGGCTGAGCCGGCAGATTTACAGTCTGCTCCCTTTGGCCACTCGGGCAACCTGCCAGTGCCGCGCGGAGCCAGTGACTCATCCGCAGCGAGCAGCAAGGATACCCCTAGCCCAGGGGTCAGATGCAAAGCGCCCTCGACGGTGCGCGACGACGTGAAAGGCTGGACACATGGCCGGCGACTCATCCTTCGACATCGTGAGCAAGATCGACCGTCAGGAGGTCGACAACGCACTCAACCAGGCCGCCAAGGAGATATCCCAACGGTTCGACTTCAAGAACACCGGCGCCAACATCTCGTGGCACGGCGACGCCTCGATCACGGTCACGGCGAACGCCGACGAGCGCGCCCTGGCGGTCGTCGAGGTGTTCAAGGAGAAGCTCATCAAGCGCCAGCTGTCGCTGAAGATCCTGGAGGTGGGCGAGCCGCGGACCTCCGGGAAGGAGGTCAAGGTCGACATCGACCTGAAAGAGGGCATCTCACAGGAGCAGGCGAAGAAGGTCTCCAAGCTGATCCGCGACGAGGGCCCGAAGGGCGTCAAGGTGCAGGTCCAGGGCGAAGAGCTCAGGGTGACGAGCAAGAAGCGCGACGACCTCCAGACCGTCATCGCCCTCGTCAAGGAGCAGGACTACGACTTCGCGCTGCAATTCAGCAACTACCGGTGACAGGTTTCGGACACTGTGCGAGACTGAATCCACTCTTTTCGACCCAACCGTCCCGACGGGGCGCACACCCGATGGAGATGTCATGAGGAAGCGCCTGATCACGCTGGCTGCGTCCACGTGCGCCGCGCTCATCTGCTGGGGAAGCGTCGGCTCAGCGACTCCGCACGCCGCTGGCAATGACTGGGAAGTCGCCCCGCGGAGTTCGCAAGCCATGAGCGGCAACGACTGGGAGCTCACCACCCCAGCCGCGCACGGCAACGACTGGGAGCTCAGCGCCCAGTCCCGCGGCAACGACTGGGAGTAGTCCCACCGCGTGCGCACCGCACGGGTCGCGACCCGGCTCAACCTCTACGTCGCTGCACTTCTCGTCGCGACGTTCCTCGCTGTCGCAGCCGCGCTGCTCCTCGACGTCGAACCGCCGGGCTCACCCGCGTGGGAAGCGCTGCCGCTGCTCGCGCTCGCGCTCGTCGTGGCCGGGCACCTCAGAGTTCGCTTCCGACGCGGCGACGACGTCGATGCGATCACGTTGTTCGAGGCCGTCCTCGCCCCACTGATCTTCACTTTCCCCACACTCGCGGTCGTGACCACCGTCATGGCCGTGCAGATCATCACCGGGCTGCTGCGTCGTGCCCCGGCCGTGAAGAGCCTGTTCAACCTGGCCCAGTGGTCACTGGCGGCCGCGGTGGGCAGCCTGGTGCTCGACAGCCTCCGTACCGATCCAGGCGTCACGGGCAGCTCCCTGATCCAGACCGTGGTCGCCCTCGCTGCCATCGGCCTCGTCAACAACACGGCGCTCACGGTGGTCCTCGCCATCTCCGGCGACAAGTCGACGACGTCGGTTCTCCGCGAGCTCAGGCCGATCCTCGTGCCGGGGTGGCTGGTCGGCTGGGCCGTCAATACCTTGATCGGGTTGCTGTTCGTCATGGCGTACGCGACCAGTTCGCTGGCGGTCGTGCTCTTCCCCGTCCCGTTGCTCATCCTGCACCTGGCCTACCGCGGGTACGCGACCGCCCGCTCGGACCGCTACCGGCTGTACGGCGTCCGCAAGGCTGCCCAGACCCTCGCCGCGCCCTTGCACCACCGCGACGCCATCGGCGACTTCCTGTCCGATGTCCGGAAAGGCTTCGAGTCAGGCGGCGCGCTCCTCGTGCTGGTCACCGAGTCCGGCGAGCTGGAGCTGCACCGGCTCGACAACGACGGATACGTCACGGCGGAGCACGCGCAGCCGGAGTTCGGCTCCATGCCGGCGGCGCTCGCCGACGAGCCCGCCCCGGCGAGTTCGACCAGCAGCGACAGCGGCAACATCGGCAGGCTGCTGCGCGAGGCCGGCTGGCGCGACTGCATTTCGGCACCCCTGATCGACGAACACCGCCGCCTGGGTGCCCTGGCCGTGTTCGACCGCACCGGTCTCGAAGGTGACGCTGTCGCGGACCTGTCCATGCTGGAGACGCTGGCGCGGGAGACGGCACACACGATCGCTCGCGGCCGGCTGTTCGAGGGCGTCCTCGAGGAAAGGCGCAAGCTCAACGTCATCGTCGACACGACATCGGACGGTATCTTCACCCTCGCCGACGACGGCACGGTGCTGACCTGGAACTCCGGCTGCGAGGCCATCACCGGTCTCGAAGCGAGAGACATCGTCGACCGGCCCGACATCCTGACCCGGCTGCGTGCGCGGACAGCAGCAGGCGTCCCCATCGACTTCGCCGGTTGGGCGACCAACCCCACGTTGCCCGGCGAGGTGCTCATCACGCGACCGGACGGGTCGCACCGGCGTCTCTCCTGTTCGGTCAGCACCGCCACGGCCACCGACCTGCAGACCCGCACCCTCGTGGTCGTCGCGCGTGACATCACGCCGGCGGAGGAGTACCAGGAGCTCCGCGAGCAGTTCGGCCGGCTCGTGGAGGCCCAGGCTGCCCAACGCCTGGTCGTCGAGCATCTGCAGCGGGCGGTTGCACCCGAGCCACCCGGGATCGACGGTGGCGACATCGCCGTCGCGTACGTCGCCTCGGACGCGGCATCGCCTACCGGTGGCGACCTGTTCGACTGGCACATGCTGCCGACCGGCGAGCTGCACATCGCGGTCGTCGACCTCCTCGGGCACGGCGTCGAGGCCACCAAGCACGCACTGCTGGTCGTGCATGCGCTGCGCTTCGCGGCGGTGGACGGTACGCCGCTCGACCAGATCGTGACCCGGGCGGATGAGCTCCTCACGGCGCAGCAGTCCGACCTGGTGGCCACCGTGGTGATCGCTCGATACCGACCCGAGACCGGCGAGCTGCAGGTCGTCTCGGGTGGTCACCCGCCGGCCCTCGTCGTCAGCGCCGAGGGTGGCGTGACGCAGCTGGCCGCCTGGGGCGGCGCGATCGGCTGGCCCGGCGTTGGGAGCGACAACATCGTCACCACGGTGCTGCACCCCAACGAGTCCCTCGTTCTGTACACCGATGGACTGATCGAGGCGCGGAAGAACGTCATCGACGGGATGGACGCACTCGTGCGGCACGCCAGCGACGTCGCCTCGATGCCCGCAGCCCAGTTCGCCGATGAGCTGGTCCGCCGTTCCCTCGAAGGCGCCTACCGTAGGGACGACAGCCTGGCGCTGGTGCTGAGGCGCACCCGCGTTGCAGCCGTGCCTGACCGGATGAGCTGGGATGTCGAACCGGGCAGCCAGGCCGCCATCCACGATGCACGCCAAGGTCTCAAGTCGTGGCTCTCCGCGCACCGCTCCACCGCCGATGACGCCGTGCTGGTGGCGGCCGAGCTGTTGGCCAACGCCGTTGTCGTCGCGCGCTCCAGCGTGGTGCTCAGCGCGACTCTGGAGGGGGACCAGTTGGTCGTCGAGGTCTCGGACGACGGCCATGGCGACGCTCACCTCGACGAGCTCGGGGAGCGTCTCCCCCGAAGCGAGAGTGAGCACGGGCGTGGACTGTTCCTGGTGCGGGCGTTGAGCAACGACGTGTCGATGCTCAGCACCGATGAGGGCACGGTCGTGACCTGTGTGCTGCCGACAGCTCGGGCGAGACTCTCGAGCAAGCGGCAACGCACGTCGCGCGGCGGCTGAGGGTAGCGCGATCCTCCTCGGCTTTGGCGCTAGGAGATGGCCGAGAAGAGCAGCCCCGGGAAGACCGACAGCACCACGGCGGCAGCCAACGTGATGCCGACGACGAACTCCGTCGACCACGGCACCGCCCGGTCGAGTCCGGCCCAACGCTCGTCCAGCTGGTTGTCACCGACCCCGGCCGGGTCGGCAACGTCATACGCTGCCGGGCGCACGAGGACCGCCAGGAACCGCAGGTAGTACACGAGACCGATCGCGACGTTGACCCCGACGACGACGGCCAACCAGATCAGGTCTCCGTCGACCGCGCTGCGGAAGATGGCGACCTTCGCGATCAAGCCGACGACCCCAGGTGGGAGCCCCGCGAGGCACAGCAGGGCGAACGCCAGCGAGCCGCCGATCCACGGATGAGTACGGGCCAGACCCGCACAGTCGGCGATGTCGGACTTCCCCCAGCTCGCCACAGCCAGCGCGGCCGCGAAGGCGGTCAGGTTCACGATGGCGTACATCAATGCGTAAGCCTGCAGGGCTGTCACGTCCTCCGGCAGCCCACCGGCAGCCAGCGGAACAAGCAGGTATCCGGCCTGCGCCACCGAGGACCAGGCCAGCAGCCGGACGATGTGGCGTTGCCGCAACGCGCCGAGGTTGCCGACGGTCATGGTCAGCGCGGCGGCCACACCGATCATGGTGGACCACGTGTCGACGTACGCCGACAGGAACCGGACGAGCACGATCGTCAGGCCGGCGAGCCCCGCTGCCTTGCTCACCACCGACAGGTATCCGGCGACCGGGATCGGCGCACCGACATAGGTGTCCGGCACCCACGCTTGGAACGGCACGGCCGCCACCTTGAACCCCAGCGCCACGACAGTGAGCACCATGCCGACCCCGATCACCGGGGTGACCGCAGTACCGGTTGCGATCGAGGCGGCAACCGGTCCGGCGGCGACGGAACCCGTGGCACCGTAGACGAGTGAGATGCCGAGCAGGCTCAGCGCCGTGGCCACCACAGAGGCGATGAAGAACTTGAGCGCCGCCTCGGCACCGCGGCGATCGACCCGACGCAGGCCCACCAGGGCGAAGGCGGGTAGCGACACGGTTTCCATCGCCACCAGGAGCGTGATGAGGTCTTGTGCAGCCGCGACAGCCAGTGCGCCCGCTGCCGAGGACAGCACCAGGAAGTGCAGCTCGCCCGGAGGCAGCTCGCCCGCGACCGCAGCCGGCCACAACAACAGCACGACCAGTCCCGTGGCGATGAGCATGATCAACCACCAGGCGGACGTCACGTCGTCGACCAGCCAGGAGCAGCTGGTCGGGACGTCAGCCTGGGCGAAGCAGAACGTCGAGCGGGCGTCGTTACGCCCCGCCATCGTGAAGCCGAGCGCGACGGCGACACCGGCAAGACTCAACAGACCTGCGGCGACGCGTGCCCGCGGCCACGCCGCGTCGACCAGCAGCGCCGCCAGCGCTGCCACCACGAGGGCTAGCGGTGGTGCGATCGCCACCCAGTCGACAGCTTGCGTCATCGCCCACCCGCCAGCGCCGATGCCGAGCCAGACCACAACATGATGACCGGGAAGATCCCCAGGGCGAGCACCGAGGCGACCAGCGGTGACCAGGCCACCCACTCGTCGCCGCCGACGTCCGGGACCGCGTCACGGTCGGGCACCCCCTGGCACACCCTGCGCACGGCCACGACGAAGTACGCCGTCGTGAGGACCGCACCCACGCCTGCGACCACCATGAACACCAGGTAGGTCGTACGCGGCAGGTCCTGCGCCGGCGAGTACGCCGCCAGCATCGACAACATCTCGCCCCAGAAGCCGGCCAGACCGGGCAGACCGAGACTGGCCAGCGCGGCGAAGCCGAACACCGCGCCGAGATGGGGCGCCCGGGCATACAACGCCCGGCCGATGCCGGCCAGCTCCGTGCTACCGACGCGGTCCTTCACTGCCCCGACCACGAAGAACAGCAGCCCGGTGATGATCCCGTGGGCGACATTGGCGAAGTTGGCCGCCAGCCGACCCTGCGGGGTCAGCGTCGAGATCGCGAGCAGGATGAACCCCATGTGACCGACGCTGGAGTAGGCGATCAAGCGTTTGAGGTCCGTTTGCGCCAGGCAGGCCAACGCGCCGTAGACGATGCCGACGACCCCGAGCGCGCCCAGATACGGCGCGACCCGGAGCGCGCCCTCGGGCACGTCTTCCCAGAACCGCAGCAGGCCATACGTACCCAACTTGAGGAGGACACCGGCAAGCAGCACCGATCCGACCGTCGGCGCCTTGCTGTGAGCGTCCGGCAGCCAGAAGTGCAGCGGCCAGACCGGTACCTTGGCGCCGAACCCGAGCAGGAACAGCACCGCCACCAGCACCTGGGTGCCCAGGCCGAGCTGGTCCACCCTGGAGGGCAGCTCCGTCACGTCGAAGGTGCCGGTGCGGGCGTGCAGCAGCAGGAAGGCGACCAGCATGAGCGCCGAACCGGTCACCGTGGTGACGAGGAAGCGGGTGGCGGCACGTCGCCGCCCCACGGGGTCGTGCTCGTCACCCCAGTCGGCGATCACGAACCACATCGGAATGAGCACGAGCTCGAAGAAGACGAAGAACACGATCAGGTCGAGGGCCGCGAACGTGCCGATGCTGGCACCCTCGATCACCAGGACGAGGGCGACGAGGCCCGGCCGCCCTCCACAGGCGGGTGCGCGGCGTACCAATGCCACCAGACAGCACCAGGACAGCAGCGCAGTCAGCACGACGAGCGGCGCCGACAGTGCATCGAGGCCCAGCGCCCAGCGGACGTCCAGCGCCCGGATCCAGGCTGCGTCCGACCTGGCGACGTAACCGCCACCGCCATCGATGGTCGACACCCAGGGCACCACAGCACCGGCCAGGGTCGCGGACCCGAAGACGACCCCGACCCAGGTCGCGACCGTCTCACGTGCCGACAGCAGCATGACGACGGCTGCGCCGACGAGGGGCAGCCCGATGATGATCTCGAGCCCGCCGATCACGACGGCCCCACCACGCCGATCACCACGGCGACGGCTACCGCACCGATGACCACGGCTGTGACGTAGCGCTGCGCGTTGCCGTTGTGCGTCCAGCGCACCAGGCGCGCAGCCCACTGGCTCCCGGCATCGGCTCCGCCGACGTACGTCTCCACGACCTCTTCCTCATTGAGGCGGGTGAACCGCGAGGCCCAGCCGGTGGGACGCACGACGACAGCTCCGACGAGGTCGTCGAAGCGAGCTTCACGCGCCAGCACCGGACGGAGGCTGCCCAGCGCCACGGCTGGATCGGTGCGCTGGACCCGCAGCCATTCTGCGACGGTGAGGGCTGCACCGACCGCCCCAACAGCGAGGCTCACCAGCACGACCCACAGGTGCGCAGCCTCCGCCTCGACCCCGAGGTAGCCCGGCCAGATGACCGCGGCGCCGCCCACGGCCGCGAGCCCGGCGAGAACGACGAGGGGTCCCAGCATCAGCCATCCGGACTCGTGCGGGGTCACGTCGCCGACACCTCGTCGGGGACCGAAGAACGTCATCAACCACGCCCGGGTCGCGTAGGCCGCGGTCAGGCCGGCCACCACCAAGCCCACCACCAGCACCAACCAGCCGCGCGTCGTCGAGCCGCTGGCGGCCTGGTCGGCCGCCACCCCGAGCACGGCGTCCTTGGAGAAGAACCCGACGAACGGCGGCACCCCAGCGAGCGCAGCGAAGCCGATCGTCATCGTCACGAACGTCACCGGCATCGACGACCGCAGTCCGCCCATGCCGTCGAGACGCTGGGTTCCGACGGCGTGGATGACCGACCCGGCGGCGAGGAAGAGCAACGCCTTGAACGCCCCATGCGAGAAAAGATGCTCCACCCCGGCGGTGTAACCGCCGAGCGAAAGTGCCGCGAACATGTACGCCAGCTGGCTCACGGTCGACCAGGCCAACACACGTTTGAGGTCGTCGGCCGCCAGCGCGAACAGCGCCGCGCCGAGCATCGTGACGCAGGCGATGACGGCCAGCACGTTCATCGCGACGTCAGAGAGCATGAAGACAGGCAGCAGCCGCGCAACGAGGAAAACGCCAGCGGCGACCATCGTGGCGGCATGGATCAGGGCGCTGATCGGGGTCGGGCCGGGCATGGCGTCCGGCAGCCAGGAGTGCAGCGGGAACTGGGCGGACTTGCCCACCACCCCGCAGAGTACGAGCAGCGCCGCTGCCATGGCCTGGGGCTCGTTGATTGTGCCGTTCTGCGCTGCTGCGACGATGCCGCTGATGCGGAAGGTGTCGGCCGCATTGCCCAGCACGAAGAAGCCGAACAGCAAGCCGATGTCGCCGAGCCTGGTCATGACGAAGGCCTTCACGGCCCCTGCCCGCGCCGGCTCGAGCTCCCAGTGATGGCTGATGAGGACGTACGAGCAGGCCCCCATCACCTCCCAGCCGACGAGGAGCACGAAGAGGTCGTCGGCCATCACGACCAACGCCATGGCCGCGGTGAAGACGCTGACGAACGCCGTGTACGTCGGGTAGCGCGGGTCACCGCGCAGGTAGGCCACCGAGTAGACCTGTACCAGTAGTGCCACCGTCGTCGCGAGCACCAGCATGGAGGCGCTCAGCTGGTCGACCCGGAGCGTGATGCTGATCGGCAGCCCCCCTGTCTCGACCAGGCCGGTTCCGATGACTGCTGCCGCCTTGTCCATTCCCCACTGCTGTGTGCCGATGACGATCGACGCGGTCCACGCGACCGCCGAGCCCACAACGCCCAGCAACGGCGGGAGCCGGTCGTCGCGGTGCCCGATGGCGATCGCGAGACCCGCGGCGAGGACAAGGGACAACAGCACCGTCAGCGTCATGACGCGGCACCGCCGACCTGCTCCGGCTCGGGGGCCAGGTCCCGATCGGCCAGCTCACGCAGGTTGTCGACGTCGACGTGCCGATGGGTACGGAAGACCACGAGCACGATCGCGAGTCCGAGACCGATCTCGGCCGCGGCGATCGCGATCACGAACAGCGCGAGTACCTGCCCCGAGTCGAACGTGTCGTTCCACCACGCATCGAAGGCGACCAGGTTGAGGTTGACGGCGTTGAGCATCAGCTCGACCCCCATCAGCACGAGGACCGCGTGGCGTCGGGCGAGGACGACGTACACCCCGATGCCGAAGAGCGCGGCCGACACCACGAGCGGAAAGAGGAGAAGCACTAGTCGGACACCTCCGCGGCGGGTCGTCGCGACAGCACGATCGCCCCGACCAGGGCAGCGAGCAGGACCACCGACACCAGCTCGAACGGAAGGACCCAGGAGCCGAAGATCGTGTCTCCGACCGCCCGGGTGCTGCCGATGTCATCGGCGCCGATGTGGATCCGGGTGCCCTGGAAGCCCGCCGCGAACGTAACGACGAGCATCGCGGTCGTCGAAAGGCCGGCGATCGCTGCCACCACCCGGTTGGGCCCGTCGAGGTCTGGCACATTCCCGATCGGTGCCCGGGTCAGCATCAAGGCAAACAACAGCAGGACGACCACGGCACCCATGTAGATGAGCACCTGGACCCAGGCGACGAACTCCGCAGCCAGCAGGAGGTAGCAGCCGGCGATCGCGCCGAGTGTCACGACGAGCCAGAGGGCGCAGTGCACCAGGTTGCTGCTCAGCGCGACCAGGAGCGCCGAGCCGACAGCGAGCACGCCCATGAGCGCAAACAGCACCTCGACGGTGGTCACGACGTGCCCTCGTCCCTCGCCGCCGTAGTGTGAGTGGCCGACGCTTCGCTCGCCGATTCGGCCGCGGCGGCGGACCGAGCAGCCGCCTTCTCGGCGGTGGCGATCTCCTTGGGGTCAGACCTGCCGTGCTCGAAGGCCGCTGGGGGCGGCACCGTCCACATCCACTCCTCGAGCCGCGACTTCTCGTGCGTCAGGTCCCGGATGTCGAACTCGCTGTACTCGAACTCGGGCGACCAGTGCAGCGCGTCGAAGGGGCAGACCTCGATGCAGATGCTGCAGTACATGCACAGCGAGAAGTCGATTGCGAACCGGTCCAGCACATTGCGGCTGCGCTCGCGTCCGCCCTCGACCGCCGGCGGCACGGTCTCCTTGTGCGAGTCGATGTAGATGCACCAGGACGGACACTCCCGCGCACAGAGCATGCAGCTCGTGCAGTTCTCCTCGATCAGGGCGATGACACCGCGCGACCGAGGCGGCAGAGCCGGAAGCTCGTCGGGGTAGTGCGCCGTCACCGATCGGCGGGTCAGGTTGCGCAGCGTGACCCGCAGCCCGGTGACCAGTCCCTTGCCGAAAATGGTCATGCGGCCACCACACCTACCGCGGTGATGACGAGCTGGAGGAGCGCCAGCGGAACGAGGCTGGTCCAGGCCAGCCGCTGCAGCTGGTCAGCGCGCAGGCGCGGGTAGGCGACGCGCAACCAGATGACCACGAAGGACACCGCGCCGATCTTGAGGAGCGTCCACACCGCGCCGAGCGTGCCGGACCAGGGGCCTTGCCAGCCACCGAGGAACAGCACGGTGGTCAAGGCGGCGAGGACGACGATGCCGGCGTACTCCGCGAGCAGGAAGATGGCGAAGCGGATCCCGGTGTACTCGGTGTAGGGGCCGAAGATGATCTCGGCGTCGGCGACGGGCATGTCGAAGGGCGGCCGGGCCAGCTCGGCCAGACCCGCGACGAAGAACACGACCAGCCCCGGTAGCTGCCAGAGCAGCCACCACGGCGTCCACGCGTCTGCGATGACGACCAGCGAGACAGACCCGGCGGCCATCGCCACCGAGGCGGCGGCGAGGACGAACGGCAGCTCGTACGACATCAGCTGGGCGGCGACCCTCAGTCCCCCGAGAAGCGAGAACTTGTTGGCGCTCGACCAGCCGGCCATCAGCGACCCGAGCACGCCGATGCTCATCACGGCGAGGACGAAGAACAGGCTCGGGTCGAGCACCGACCCGGCGCCGTCGGGAGCGACCGGGATGGCCACCATCACCACGAGATACGGGATGAGCGCCACCGCGGGTGCCAACCGGAAGACAGTCTTGTCGGCTGCAGCGGGGACCACGTCCTCCTTCTGCACGAACTTGACCCCGTCGGCCACCAGTTGGGCCCACCCGTGGAACCCGCCGGCATACATGGGACCGACCCGCGACTGCATGTGCGCCATCGCCTTGTGCTCGGTCTGACCTACGAGCAGTGGGAGTACCAGGAAGGCGACGAGCACGACGACGAGCCGCAGCGTGAGCTCCCACCAGTCGATCACGCGTCTGATCCTGGCATACCCGGCGCGGACCGGGACCCCCTGACCACGCGCTGTTCGCGCGCTGGGTCAGCGGCCGGCTACCGCTCGCCTCAGATCAATGGCAAGCGCGCGTCCCTGGGCGATGCGGACGCTCGACAACAGAACTGCCACTCGCCTCCCTGCCCGGACGTCCACCTCGGACCACACCTGCGTCGGCAGGTAGGTCCTCGTGCCGATGTAGGAGGTGGCAGCACGCGTCGTCACGTGCACCACCAGACCGGCCGGGCCATCGGGCGCACGACAAGCGGTCAGCA
The DNA here is from genome assembly GCA_963742765.1 of uncultured Actinomycetota bacterium. Taxonomy (GTDB): domain Bacteria; phylum Actinomycetota; class Actinomycetes; order Propionibacteriales; family Nocardioidaceae; genus JANLYC01. The sequence continues at coordinate 1,275,697 of CAVUMY010000001.1, read as the reverse complement.
TGGCGGTGAACCCGTCGAAGTAGTCCGCGGCAGCCGCCTGCGAGGCGAAGTCGAGGACGACGACCTGCGCCGGCCTTGCACCGGGACCGTGATAGCTCCCCTGGAGTGCATGCCTGGGAACCGGCAAGCCCACCTCCAGGCGATGCCTGCACCCCAGCGGGAGGACGCCGAACGCCGCCTCGTGCGCATCCCGGCCGCGCACGAACGTGCCGTTGCCGATCCAGCCGACCTCCGCTCCGCCGGGGTCGACGTACCTTCGGAACCCTTGGCCGAGAAGCGCTGGCGCAGGGACGTCAGCCGAGGTGAGCGGTCCTGACGTACGCGGCGCCGGCCCGGTCGGCTGGGTGTAGCGGGGTGCGACAGCGGCGTTGGGGGACGCAAAGCCGTGAGTCGTCGCCGCCCTTACGGGCGTCGTGTCTCGACCGGCACCGGTGTCGTCTTCACTGGGCCACGTGGCAGCGACGACCGCCCCGAGGACGACAGCCAGGATCGTGACCGCGAGTACCGAGACGATGCCCGCGCCGCGGCTGGCCCGGGCCCTCACCACGGGTCGAAGTGCTGGTAGTCCGGATGTGACCACCGACCACCCCATCGGAAGCCGCGCGCCTCCAGCAGCCTGGTGAGCGGTGTCCGCCGGAACAACATGCCGGGATAGGCCTCGCTGCGGTCACGGAAGTGAGCGCCTCGAGCGTGCGGCCACCAGCGGCCGCTGGAGTCCATGTACGGGTTGCGGACGGTGTTGATGTCGATCGCTGTTCCATAGGCATGAGGCGAGAGGCTGGTCGGGTCGCCCGTGACGTGGCGGCAGTTGAACGCGCTCGTGTTGTCGTGCCACATCGACTTCGGGTCGGAACCGCCGTACCGGGCGGCGGGGAAGATCTTGCCGAACGGAAAGCTCTCCGCGAGGGCACGTCGCCACACGTTCCGTACGTCGTCGACGATCGTGCTGCGAACGACGAGCGTCCCACGCCGCACGGTGGGCCCATAGGTCTTGAACGTCAGGTGGACGTTGCGAAGCTGTGCCGGCCCAACTGGACAGCCCCGGTGGTAGCTGCCGCCGAGCTGGGACGCGCTCACCCTCGTGACGACCGGGTCAAGCACGGCCCGGACGCGGTAGCGCTGTAGGGCACTCACCTCCCGCGTGCCGTGCTGCGACCAGCCGTCAGTGGTCATCGCCCGGACCCGCCACACACCGGGTCTCGTGTTCGGCAGCCGCGCCTCCCAGGACCCGTCCGGTCTCGTCCGCGTCGACCCGATGGGTGACCAGCCCACGGCGGCACGCTTCTGCAGGTGAACGCGGGATCCCGCTTCCACCGGCTGCACACGCCCCTGGGCCAACACCTGGCCGAACGTGACGAACTGCCGCCGCATCCGCAGCACGACCGCGCGGTTCAGCACCGACATCGTCACCTCGTTCGACGTCTGCTCGCCGGGGTCCCCTTCCCCACCATCTGGTGTGTACCGGGCCCGCAGGGTCACCTCCCTGGGGTGCGTGAACTGGACCTGCACCACGAACGAGCCGTCCGGCTCGCTGGTCGCGGTAGCAACCTGACGCCACCCGGTCGCGGCCTGTCGATCGAGCTGGATCGGCTCGCGTGCACCGGTCGCCGCGATCCGGCCGGACACGATGCCCTCCCGGTCTTCATAGACCCGCTGTGGACGGTCGAGAACAAACTCACCCGGCGGATCCGCCGACTGTGGAGGTGGCGCGGTCCTGGGCTCCGTTGTGGGCTCCGTTGTGGGCTCCGTTGTCGGCTCCGTTGTCGGCTCCGTTGTCGGCTCCGTGGTTGGGCCTGAGGGAGGGGTCGGATCTGCTGTTGCTTCCTTCGACCCGCCGAGCTCGGTGATGCGAGCGGCTACCGGTTCGCCGGTCCCGACCAGCACGAGCACGCTGATCGACGCCATCGCAGCAGCCGACCCGAGGGGGCGGCGGTGTAGGGAACGCGCGAACCGAGCCCGACCACGCCGCGAATCGTGGCATCTCGAGGTAGACACAGGGTGGATCCGCCCGTTCACGAGTCAGTTACCTTCAGTAACGCACACGTTACGTCAAGTCACCGGACTTGTGCAGGTCCGCCTTCTATCGCCGCTGGTCTGAGTCAGTCCGGTGACGGTCCAGTGGTCGCGTCCGGACCCCACTCGTCAGGGTCGGGCACGCCCGGTGGACGGGTACGCCGACGGCTCGGCGCAGCATCGTGACTCGACTCGCCCGGCTCCTTGGCGCCGGGCCAAGACTTGGCAGCGCGCGAGGCCAGCACGAAGTCCTTGCGCAGCGGGTGTCCGGCGAAACCGTCGGGCAGCAGGAGCGGATCGAGACTGTCGTGACCGGCGAAGTCGATCCCGAACATCTCGTGCGTCTCACGCTCGTGCCAGCCTGCCCCGGCATACACGTCACACAGACAAGGGACCGTGGCGGCGTCGCGGTCCACCCGGGTCCGCAGCAAGAACGAGTCCACCTTCCCCTTCGACGGCGCGGCCACATGGAGCACCACCGAAAAACCCTCGTCGAGCTCGTCGACCCCGGTCAGGAAGTCGAAGAAGGCGCAACCCAGGGTGTCGCGGGCCAACAGGGCGGACTCGGCCCACGCCTCGACCGGGACGTCCACGGTGGGTGGACCGAAACCGGCGTCCACCTCAACGCCGTACGCCACGGACAGCCTCTCGTGCCAGGTCATGAAGCCGGCCCTCCACCGGCGGGGTTGCTGGGCGGGCGAAGCAGCGGGCGGGTCAGCCGTGAGACCAGCGAGCGCTTGTCATCGCCCGGAGCCGCATACCGGGCGGGCATTGACTCGGCGGCGATCTTCTCCTGCAGCTTGACGATGCCCTGCAGCAACGACTCCGGGCGCGGCGGACAGCCCGGAACGTACACGTCGACGGGGATGATCTGGTCGACGCCCTTGGTCACGCAGTAGGAGTCCCAGTAGGGGCCTCCGGAGTTCGCGCACGAGCCGAACGAGATGACGTACTTGGGGTCGGGCATCTGCTCGTACAGCCGCTGGACGGCAGGCGCCATCTTGTCGGTCACGGTGCCGGACACGACCATGAGGTCGGCCTGCCGCGGTCCCGGCGCGAACGGGATGACCCCGAGCCGGATGAAGTCGTGCCGCGCCATCGACGTCGCGATGAACTCGATGGCGCAGCAGGCCAGCCCGAAGTTGAAGACCCACAACGAGTAGCGCCGCCCCCAGTTCAGTACGTAGCGTGCGGGCGCCGGGGCCAGCTTCTGCAACGCACCCACCCGCGGCATCGGCAGATCGACCCGTGTCAGCGAGGGCGCCGGCGTCAGCGCCTGTGCACCGGTCACGTCCACGTCAGCACGCCCTTGAGCCAGGCATAGCCGAGGCCTACCGCGACGACGCCGACGAAGACGCCCATCTCGGCGACACCGGCCCAGCCGAGTCCCTCGAAGACCGTGGCCCACGGGAACAGGAAGATCGCATCGACGGCGAACACGACGTAGAGATAGGCGAAGATGTAGTAGCGCACGTGCATCTGAGCCCAACCGGACCCGACCGGGTCGACACCGCACTCGTAGGTGAGCAGTTTCTGCGCGGTCGGTTTGGTCGGTCGTAGCAGCCGGTTGCCGCCGAGCATGGCGACGACCAGGCCGATCCCGACGCCGATGATGACGAGGACCGGCACGTACGACACGAGGTACTCGCGGTAGGTGTCACTCATCGCGGTTCACCCCCTGCTCGTCGGAGGTCGAACACGTCAGCATGCCTCACACGGTAGTGGCCCCGAGACCGATACGTCTCGGGGCCACTCCTTGATCCGTGGTGGGAGCGTCAGTCGGTGGCGTCCTTGCGCATGAACGCCAGCGCGGTGGCGCCGAGCGAGCAGAGCAGCGCGAGCCAGTAGCCGAACCCGTGACCACTGTCGTAGCCCGGGGCGTTGATGTTTCCGCCGGGCATGATGAACAGCGCCAGGACGAGGCACACGGTCGCGGCGCCGAACAGGCTGAGCACGATCAGTCGCATCGGCGGCAGCGCCACCTTCAGGAACAGCACCGCCACGAGCACGCCGGCGGCGCCGAGGGCGAGCAGCACCCCGAACCAGCCGAAGAAGCCGTGCCAGGCGCTGACCGAGGCGCTCGCCGAGAACCCGGCGCTCTTGAAGGAGGCGGTGTAGAAAGGCATCAGGGAGGCGATGAAGATGAGCACGCCCAGCCCGATCTGGCCGAGGTCGTAGCGGTCGGCCGCCTGGACGGCGCCCTTCATCTCGTCACCGCTCATCCCGCCGAAGGGACGTTGACCGGGTTGTCCCGGCTCCGGTGGAGGGGGAGGAGGAGGCGTGGAATCGGACATGGGGTCTCCCTTTTCTGGCTGACGTACACGTCTGACGCCTCAGGCGGATGGTCTTCCACCTGAGATACGCCTGATGCGATTCATGGTCCCACCCGTTGGTGAGCCGCTCTCAGCAAACACGATATGACCGCTTTACGGCGAGTCGACACCCCGCGGGAGTCACGACAGCAGGGTTGTCAGCATCCGGACCACGCCGAACCCGACCCAACCGGCCGTCACTGCGAGGAGCAGTCGCCTGCCCGTACGCCCCCCGACGAGCTGGGCGTACGCCGGGAGCGCCCGGCGGCGTACGACGGCTGTGCTGACAGCGGCGACCAGCACGATCGCGAGCCCGAGCGCGACGATCCCGAAGGGGTTGGCGGCCATGGCTTCGCCGACCTGCCCATGCATGAGGTGGACCCACGAACGCGTGAGCCCGCAGCCCGGACAGGGTAGGCCGGTGGCGAGCCGGAAGGGGCAGAGCACCGGACCGGCCTCGACCCGCTGCGGATCGACCAGCCGCGCCACGACCACGGCCGCGAGAGCCAGTCCGGAGACGGGGCCCACGGAGGGGCCGGCCGTCGGCGAGAAGCCGGCGACCGAGCGAGACGACGCGTCAGCGAAGCGGACGGCCATGGGAGTCGGGGACGGTGCGCATGGCGATGAGGATGATGTCGATGACGTACCAGATGCCGAGACCACCACAGGTCAGCAGCTTGGCGATGCCCAGGCCCGTGTAGCCGAGGTAGAACCGGTCCACGCCGAGCGAACCGATGAAGACGGACAGCAGCAACGCGACCAGCCACTCCTTTTCGGAGAAGACGCCGGGCACGTCCTTGGCCTGGAACCAGCTGCCACCGCTGGCGCGTCGCAGTGATGCGTCGGCCCGCAGCTGGCGTCCCGCGGCCATCATGCGGAGGTCGTTCCAGCCGTAAGGGCCGACCTCCTGTCCCATCGAGTGCACGAAGAACTGCTCCTCGGCGGGGTTGGCCGGCGGGGGCGCGTACGAAGGGTTCTCGGTCATGACGAGCACCCTAGGGCGTGCACCGGCTCGGGCCCTGCTCCAACCCGCCGACACGAGATCTGGACTCTGTCACAAACGAGAAACTCAGCGGCGTATGCTCGAAACAGCAGGAAAATCAGCAGCAAACCGTTCGGGATTGAGGATGCAGTGGCCAAACAGGTCAAGCAGCTCGACCGAGTGATCATCCGCTTCGCCGGCGACTCCGGGGACGGCATGCAACTCACCGGCGACCGATTCACCCAGGAGACGGCAGCCTTCGGCAACGACCTCTCCACTCTCCCCAACTTCCCGGCCGAGATTCGCGCCCCGGCGGGCACCTTGCCGGGGGTCTCGTCGTTCCAGCTGCACTTCGCCGACCACGACATCCTGACTCCCGGCGACACTCCCGACGTTCTCGTGGCGATGAACCCGGCTGCGCTGCGCGCCAACCTCCGCGATCTCTGCGCGGGCGGCACGCTCATCGTCGACACCCATGACTTCTCCGCACGCAACCTCACCAAGGCCGGCTACCAGGCCAACCCGCTCGAGGACGGTTCGCTCGAGAGCTACAGCGTGCATGCGATCGACCTGACCGCGCTGACCGTCGAGGCGGTCAAGAGCTTCGGGCTGAGCCGCAAGGATGCCGGCCGGGCCAAGAACATGTTCTCCCTCGGCCTGCTGTCCTGGCTCTACGGTCGTCCGGTCGGCACCACCGAACGGTTCCTGTCGACACGCTTTGCCAAGACGCCCGACATCAGGGACGCCAACATCGCGGCCTTCAAGGCCGGCTGGAACTTCGGCGAGACGACGGAGACGTTCGCGGTCTCCTACGAGATCAAGCCGGCGCCTATGCGGACCGGCACCTACCGCAACATCTCCGGAAACCTCGCACTCAGCTATGGGCTGGTGGCCGCGTCCGTTCGCTCCGGACTCCCCTTGTTCCTCGGGGCCTACCCCATCACCCCGGCCTCCGACATCCTGCACGAGCTCAGCAAGCACAAGAGGTTCGGCGTGATGACGTTCCAGGCCGAGGACGAGATCGCCGGGATCGGCGCCGCACTCGGGGCTTCCTTCGGCGGATCGTTGGGTGTCACCACCACCTCAGGCCCGGGCATCTCACTGAAGAGCGAGACCATCGGCCTGGCTGTCTCACTCGAGCTGCCGCTGATCATCATCGACGTGCAGCGCGGCGGTCCGTCCACCGGTTTGCCGACCAAGACGGAGCAGTCCGACCTGTTGCAGGCGATGTTCGGACGCAACGGAGAGGCGCCGCTTCCCATCGTGGCCCCCCAGTCGCCCGGCGACTGCTTCAATGCTGCGCTCGAGGCAGCGCGCATCGCACTGACCTATCGGACGCCGGTGATGCTGCTCTCCGACGGCTACCTGGCGAACGGGTCGGAGCCGTGGCAGCTCCCAGACGTCGACTCCTTGCCGCACATCGACCCTGCCTTCGCGACCAAGCCCAATCACGAGACCGAGACGGGCGACCGGGAGTTCTGGCCGTACCAGCGTGACCCCGAGACGCTTGCCCGCCCGTGGGCCGTGCCGGGGACTCCCGGCCTCGAGCACCGCATCGGCGGTCTGGAGAAGGCGGACGGCCACGGGAACATCAGCTACGACCCGACCAACCACGACCTGATGGTGCGCACCCGGCAGGCAAAGGTCGACCGCATCGCGGACACGATCGCATCGCTCGAGGTCGACGACCCCGAGGGCCAGGCCCGGGTGCTCGTGCTGGGCTGGGGCTCGACGTACGGCCCGATCGGCGCGGCCTGCCGGCGTCTTCGCAACCAGGGCTTGCACATCGCCCAGGCGCACCTGCGTCACCTGAACCCGTTCCCCAGCAACCTCGGCGAGGTGCTGCGACGCTATGACCGCGTCGTCGTACCGGAGATGAACCTCGGACAGCTCGCGCTGCTGCTCCGGGCCAAGTTCCTCGTCGACGTGGTCAGCTACAACCAGGTACGCGGGCTACCCTTCACCGCGACCGAGCTCGAGGCCATGCTCAGCTCGACGATCGACTCCGCAGACGGCAATGGAAGTGAGCGATCATGACGACCGACCTGCCCCTGCCGGGGCTGCGTGAGGTGCCGACTTCCGACGCCCCGCTGACCCGCAAGGAGTTCTCCTCCGACCAGGAGGTGCGGTGGTGTCCCGGCTGTGGCGACTACATCATCCTCGCCGCTGTGCAGAGCTTCCTGCCCTCCCTCGGACTCAAGCGCGAGAACATCGTCTTCGTCTCGGGCATCGGCTGCTCGTCGCGCTTCCCCTACTACCTCGACACCTACGGCATGCACTCGATCCACGGCCGTGCCCCGGCGATCGCGACCGGACTGGCGACGTCCCGCGCGGATCTCTCCGTGTGGGTGGTCACCGGTGACGGCGACGCGCTGTCGATCGGCGGCAACCACCTCATCCACGCGATGCGCCGCAACGTCAACCTGACGATCCTGCTGTTCAACAACCGGATCTACGGACTGACCAAGGGGCAGTACTCCCCCACGTCCGAGCCGGGCAAGATCACCAAGTCGACGCCGATGGGGTCAGTCGACATGCCGTTCAACCCGATCTCGCTGGCCCTCGGCGCTGAGGCGACCTTCGTGGCCCGCACTCTCGACAACGATCGTGCCCACCTCACCGAGGTGCTGCAGGCAGCGGCTGCTCACCGCGGGACGGCGCTCGTGGAGATCTACCAGAACTGCCCGATCTTCAACGACGGGGCCTTCGAGATGCTCAAGGACAAGGAAGAAGCCGAGGCACGGCTCGTGCGGCTGCGGCATGGCGAGCCGGTTACGGTAGGCGACCGCACCTGGATCCATGACGCGCACGACGACAACCCCGCTCGAGCCTTCGAGATCTCCCGTCTCGACTCGCTCAGCATGGAGCACGTGCCCATCGGCATCTTCCGCCAGGTCGACCGACCGACATACGACGACCAGGTCCGCGGCCAGGTCGCAGCGGCACGATCGGAACAGGGCGATGGTGACCTCGCGGCGTTGATCGCCGGCGCCGACACGTGGAGCGTCAGCGCCTGACGGGACCGCTCAGCTGAGCTGCGTGGTGAAGACCCCGGTGTAGGACCGGATGAACCGCTTCTTCGCCGGCACGCTGGCGCGCCACCACCACCGGCCGCTCTGCGGCGCGGGCACGTAGAAGCGGAAATGGCCCCGCTTGCCGGTCCGGTCCGAGCGCACGCGGTGCCAGCTGCAGGTGGCGCAGGATCGCTTCTCGAGGTAGATCACGCGGTTGACCCACTTCGGACGGACGGTGCCGTGGAAGTTACCCGACCCGTCCTCGAGACGAGCGCGCATGGCCCGGTGCACGAGCATCGTCGTGGTGGCGGAGGAGCGCTTCAGCTTGGAGTTGCCGCGGAACACCACCTTGTAGTCCGCGTTGCCCCTCGCCTCGGGGCGGAAGACAAACTTGGGGGACGATCCGGAGCCGGCTCGGGTGCGGGCGAGGTACTTCCACGACGAGCTGCCTGCCGCCCGGCGGAACAACCGGACGTGGACCTTCTTGACGGCGCCGCGCCGGCCGGACACGACGGCGGTCACCTGGCCGACGATCCGTGCCCGTGCGAGCCAGCGACGGGTGTGGTTGAAGTCGAGGAAGCGGATGCTGGTGCGGTGCCTGGGCGCCAGCGCCGCCACGGAGCCCGGAGACGCACTCACCGCGACCGGGGTGGTCGTGGCCGCGCCAGCCGTCTCAGGCGATGCGGTGGAGACCGCGGTGAGGCCCGGCGCTGTCAGCAGCGCCAACGACGTGAGCGAGGCCGCAAGCATCCGCAGCGACGAGACACGCGACATGGGACAACCCTTCCGGATCGGGAGATTTCGCACCGAGGAGGGGGCCTCGGACCGCCCTCACGGTAGGCAGACTCCTCGAGGCGAAGCAACCCTCCGCGTGGTGGACGCGTCCCTTGTTACGCTCCGAGCCTCACCCGACCTCGTCATTCACTGGGAGGCGGCCGACCTGACCAGGGGACGACATCGTGCGCAGAACCGCCACCATCGCTACCACGTGTGCGTTGGTGCTCACGATGGGCGCCGGCTCGGCGCCGGCCGCGCGCCATCCAGGTGCTCCGGACACGCAACATGCGCTCGCGGCGCCGCCGTACCCGGCGGCACGCTCCACCCCTGTCGAGGACCCGTACTACCCGAAGCACGGAGACCCCCGCGTCGATACGCTCCACTACGGCCTCGACCTGCGCTGGCTGCTGAGGACCCGCACCCTGTCGGGAACAGCCACGATCGCGCTGCGAATCACCCGCGCGACCGGCGTCGTGCAGCTCGACCTCGGCGCACCGCTGCAGGTCACCCGCGTCACTCTCGACGGTCGCCGAGCGCGCTACACCCATCCTGGCAACGTGGTGCGCATCTACCGCAGTGGGCTGCGCGCCGACTCCCGGCATCGACTGGTCATCCGCTACCGGGGCACACCTCACCCCGTGCACGCGCCGACCACCCGATCGGACTTCGAGCGGACCGGCTGGACCATCCGGCCCAACGGCACGGTCTGGACGATGCAGGAACCGTTCGGCGCCTTCACCTGGTACCCGGTCAACGACCAGCCGTCCGACAAGGCCTACTACGACTTCCGGATCGACGTCCCGGGGCGCTGGGTCGGCATCGCCAACGGCAAGCTGACCAGCCGGCACACCCGCAAGGGGCGGACCGTCACGCGTTGGCACCTGGCGTCGCCGACCGCAAGCTACCTGACCACGATCGCCATCGGCGACTACCAGCGCTACCGCGACACCGGACCGCATGGACTTCCGATGGCGTACTGGCTGCCCAAGGGCTCGCCGGACCGGTGGCTGCACATCCTGCGCCGGATGCCGCACATGCTGCACTGGTTGGAGGCCAAGCTGGGGCCGTACCCCTTCGACCGGGCCGGCGCTGTCGTCGTGCCCTCGCAATCCGCCATGGAGACGCAGACCCTGGTCACGATGGGATCGGGCGCGTTCAAGCGGTCGGACCGGGTGGCCGTCGTGCTGCACGAGCTCGCCCACCAGTGGTACGGCGACAGCGTCACGCCTACGACGTGGCCGGACCTGTGGCTCAACGAGGCCTTCGCGATGTACATCCAGGCGCTCTGGGAGAGCCAGCACGGTGGCCCCTCGATGGCGGACCAGACCCTCTTCTGGACCTGGAACGATCAGTACTCCCGGAGTGGGGACGGGCCACCGGGAGCCTGGCATCGCGACCAGTTCGGCGCGAACTGCGTCTACACCTGCGGCGCCCTGGTGCTCTACAAGCTGCGTCATCGGATCGGGCCTGACACCTTCGCCCACGCTTTGCGGGCCTGGCCCCAACGCCACCGGTTCGCCAGCGCCTCCCGCGACTCCTACATCGCCTGGCTCGACCGTTTCTCCCACCATCGCACCGGGCCCTGGCTGAAGCGGGTGCTCGACGCCGAGAACTCGCCGTTCGACTGAGGCCGGTCCGTATCCGGAGACCGTCCACCGACAGGAGTCAACCGGGTGGACGGTTATGACCGGGGTTAGGCTCGCTCCCATGCACGAAGAGCGGCGCGGTATGGCGTTCGGCGCCGCGGCGTTCGGTCTCTGGGGTCTCTTCCCGCTCTACTGGCCGCTGCTCGAACCGGCCAAGGCCACCGAGATCCTGGCCCATCGAGTGCTGTGGTCCCTCGTCGTCACCGCCATCATGCTGGCGGTGGCCGGCCGCACGGCCGCGCTGCCGGCCATGTGGCGCAACCGCCGGGTGCGCTTCGTGATGATCGGGGCCGGACTCACCATCGGGATGAACTGGTTCACCTACATCTGGGGCGTCAACAACGGTCACGTGGTGGAGACGTCGCTCGGCTACTACATCAACCCGCTCGTCACCGTGCTGATGGGCGTGGTCATTCTCGGCGAGCGGCTCCGGCCCTGGCAGTGGGGTGCGCTGTCCCTCGCGTTCGTGGCGGTGCTCGTGCTGACGCTCGAGCTCGGTCGGCCGCCGTGGATCTCACTCGTGCTCGCGTTCAGCTTCGGGACCTACGGCTTGCTGAAGAAGCAGGCGGCGGTCGGACCGATCGAGGGACTGACGTACGAAGGCCTGGTGCTGGCGCCGCTGGCCATCGCGTACGTGGTCTGGCTGTCGGCGGTCGGACAGGCCACGGCCTGGTCGCAGGGTCCCGATCATGTGGCTCTGCTCGCGACGACCGGCCTCGTCACGGCCGCACCGCTACTGTGTTTCGCCGGCGCGGCCAACCGAATCTCGCTGACGACGCTGGGCCTGTTGCAGTACATCGCTCCCACACTGCAGTTCCTGCTGGGGGTGCTCGTCTTCCACGAGCCGATGCCGTGGATGCGGTGGGTCGGCTTCTCGCTGGTCTGGTTCGCTCTCGTCCTCTTCACCGTGGAATCACTGGCGGCGTCACGTCGCCGTTCCCGCCTGGAGCCAGGTCACGGCGCGGCGGTCGAGGCCGGTGTCGTGCTCGACCCCGACTGCCTCGGCGACCGGCCGGCGCCCACGGCCTCAGCGCAGCCCCATCGACCGTCCGAGCGCGTCACTGGTATCCACGAGGACGTCTGACCGCAGGTCTCTCGTGACGAGCCCGGGATCAGTCGATGGGGAGCTCGACGAGGAAGCTGGCGCCGGCGTCACCGGGTACGTAGCTGACTTCGCCACCGACCGCGTGGGCCAGGCGCCTGGACAGCGCGAGCCCGAGCCCGGCGCCTGGACTGTCCGGGTGCCGTTCACCTGCCGAGAACGCCTCCTCGGGCGTGACTGCTCCAAGACCGGGGCCGTCGTCATCGACGAGGATGCGAGCCAGATGGGTGTCGAGCTGACCCGTAACGCGTACGAGGTCGCGGTGGTATCGCAAGGCGTTGTCGAGGATCGGCGACAGGATGCGCACGGCAACGGACTCAGGGACCGCCAGCTGGACGTCGGCGATGTCGTCAGGGAGCGTCACGACGAGGTTGCGGAGGGCGTCGTGAGCGGACACGCTGGCCAACGCCCCTTCCACGGCAGTGGCGAGCGACACGGACTCGTCGAGCCGGGCGGGGTTGCGGCTCATCGCCATGAGGGTGGCAATCGTGGCGCCCATCTCGGTGAACGAGCGGACGACGCGTTCGAGGCTCGACCGGGCCGCCTCGTCGAGGCCGTCCCGCGCCAGGGCCAGCTCGGCCTCGGCACGCACGGCCGTCAACGGCGTACGCAGCTCATGGGCCAGCTCGGACGACAGGCGCTGTTCGGCGCGGATGACCCGCGACACCCGCTCGAGCAACGTGTCGAGCGTGTGTCCGAGCTGGGTGATCTCGTCACCGCCCGAGCCGAGGTCGAACCGGCGCGACAGGTCGTGCTCATTCCATTCCTCGGCCCGCAGGGCCATCGTGGCCACCGGCCGTAACGCCCGACCCACCGCCCAACCGACCAGGGCTGTGACGCCGGTGACCACGACGACGCCGAGCAGGATGCTGACCACGAGAGCGTGCTGTTCGGTGCGCTCGTACGGCGCCAGCCGCTCGGCGACGACCAGCACCCCGGCCCGCCCGCTGGATCCGTCGATCGGGGTGGCGAGCATGCGGTAGTCGCCGGTGTCGACCGTGGTCCGTTGGGAGGCGGTGCTGAGGTCGGTGAGCTGGGTGCCGATCTCCGGGATCGTCGGGCTGCCATCGACCAGGGCACCGTCCGCGTCGTAGATCCAGCTCCCGTCGTCGGGCACTCGAGACCGAGGTTCCAACGCCTGCAGCGAACCCTGGGCGTCCACGAGCGTCGAGCGGATGGCGTCCGTGCGATCAGCCAGGACCCCGTCGATGTCGTGGTTGACGATCAACGAGAGAACGACCTGCAGCAAGACGGTCAACGTCAACATGCCGATCGAGGTGGCGATCGCCGTACCGAGGACGACCCGCCTTCGAAGAGAAAGCGGCGGCGTCGAGGGCCACCTCACTGGATGACGTACCCGACGCCGCGCACGGTCCTGATCACCGCGGGTGCCTCGATCTGTTCGAGCTTGCTGCGCAGTCGTCGAATGTAGGAGTCGAGCGTGTTGTCGTGGACGATCGCCCCGTCCGGCCAGGCTGCGGCCACCAGCGTCCGCCGGCGCACGACCTCCTCGGGCCGCGCGATGAGCGCGGCGATGAGCCGGAACTCCGTCGGGGTCAGGACCACCGACCCGGACGGCGCACGCAACGAGAACTGCCCGGGATCGAGGTGCAGGGCCACGGGTCCGGTGGGTGCCGGCCAGGTGCGTTTGAGGAGCGCGTCGACGCGGACGAGGAGCTCTGCCAGCGCGAACGGCTTCGTCACGTAGTCGTCACCGCTTGCATGGAAGCCCGACACCCGCTGGTGCACGCCGTCCAGCGCGGTGAGGAACAGGACCGGTGCATGCTGCCCGGCCGCCCTCAGTGCCTGGCAGACGTCCCGCCCGTCGGAGTCCGGGAGGCCGATATCGAGGATCAGCACCTCGATCGCGCTGTCGTGGCCGAAGAGCTCGACGGCTTCTCTGCCGTTGCGGGAGATCGTGACCTGATGGCCTGCGCCGCGAAGCGACTCGGCGACAACACGCCTGATCGCCTCGTCGTCCTCGCACACTCCCACCCTTGCCACCCGCACATGGTGCTACGCCTGTCTGAGTAGCACCTGAACGTCGTACAGAAGCCACAGCCTCGCGGTTGCCGACGTCGAGTCGGGATGGTCGCCTTACACCCGGGGACAGCTGGACGAGGCATGCACCCTGTTCCCAAGGCACATTTGCCTAGTTCACAAGCCAGCTGGCTTGTGAACTAGGCAAACGCGGAGGGCCAGGTGGGTCAGGACGTGCGGGTGGTGACGAGATCGCACAAGGCGACCAGGGCCTCGCGGGCGGCGATGTCGGGCAGGCCCACCAACAGCGCGCGGGCAGCCTCGGCACGACGGAAGACCTCGGCGCGGGCGAGGTCCATCGCGGGGTTGTCCCGGAGCAGGTCGAGCGCCTCGGCGTGCAACCGGTCGTCCGGGATCGGACCCTGCAACAGCTCGCGCAGTCGCACGTCGTCATCGCGCTCCAGCTGCTGCGCGATCAGCGTCGGCAGGGTCGCCACGCCCTCACGCAGGTCGGTCCCGGGGGTCTTGCCGAGATCGTCTCCGTCGGACGCCACGTCGATGACGTCGTCGGACAGCTGGAACGCCGTCCCGATCTGCTCACCGAACTCGGTCAGCACGTCCTCGGTCTCGGGGTCGGCGCCGGACACCCGAGCACCGAAACGCGCCGACGTGGCGATCAGCGAGCCGGTCTTACCCGCCACCACCGACAGGTAGTGACGTAACGGGTCCTCACCCTCGCGTGGACCGATCGTCTCGCGGATCTGGCCTTGCACGAGCCGGGCGAACGTCTGGGCCTGGATCTTCACCGCGGCCGGCCCGAGCTCGGACACGATGTCGGAGGCCCGGGCAAAGAGGAAGTCACCCGTCAGGATGGCGACCGAGTTGTCCCAGCGCGCGTTCGCGCTCTGCGCACCCCGCCGGAAGTCAGCCTCGTCCATCACGTCGTCGTGGTAGAGCGTCGCCAGGTGAGTGAGCTCGACGACCAGGGCTGCCGGTACGACGTCCGAGGCCGTCGGATCGCCGAACTCGGCCGCCAGCACCACGAGCAGGGGGCGGAAGCGCTTGCCGCCGGCATCGAGCAGGTGCCGCGCCGCCTCGTTGACGAAGTCGATGTCGGAGGCGACGGCCGTCGCCAGCTCCTTCTCGATCTCCAGCAACCGCGAGCGCACCCGAGCCTCGAGCGCGGGGTCTGCCATGGACAGACCCCAGGTCGAGTCGGACGCTTTGCTCGTCATCGGCACCAGATCACCTCGTCAGCTAGCGGATGAACTCGCCTGCGTGGCGGGCGAGGTCGAACACGGGCTGCGGAACGACGCCCAAGAGGAACGTCATCGCCGCCCCGATCGTGATCGCCACTGTCGTGAGAATACTGGGCACAGCCACCGTCGGTCCCTCCCCGACCGGGTCGGAGAAGAACATGAGGACGATGACGCGGACATAGAAGAAGGCGGCTACCACACTCATCACGACGGCCACGATCACGAGCGGCCAGGCGCCACCCGACCAGGCAGACGTGAAGACCGCCCACTTGCCGGTGAACCCGCTGGTCAACGGTATGCCGGCGAACGCGAGCAGGAAGAACGCGAAGACGCCCGCCACCACCGGGGCCTCCTTGCCCAGGCCCGCCCACCGGGAGAGGTGAGTCGCTTCCCCACCAGCGTCGCGGACCACGGTCACGACCGCGAACGCTCCGATCGTCGTGAAGCCGTAGGCCACCAGGTAGAAGAGCACCGCCTGCAAGCTGGTGATCTCCGTGCCGCCCACCGAGATCGTCTGGGTCGCGCCCACGAAGCCGGTGATGAGGAACCCCGCATGCGCGATGGACGAGTAGGCCAACATCCGCTTCACGTCGGTCTGGGTGATCGCGATGATGGAGCCGATGGCCATCGTCAGCGCGGCGATGATCCACATCATCGGCTGCCATTCCCAGCGCGCACCGCCGAGGGACACGTAGAAGATACGCAACAGAGCACCGAACGCGGCCAGCTTGGTACAGGCCGCCATGAAGGCGGTCACCGCGGTGGGTGCACCCTGGTAGACGTCCGGGGTCCAGGCATGGAACGGCGCCGCGCTGACCTTGAACAACAACCCGACCGCGACCAGACCCATGCCGATGAGCAGCAAGGCGTTGTCACCGGACTGGTACGAGACGGCGGTGTCGATGTCAGCGAAGGTGAAGCTGCCCGCGAAGCCGTAGAGCAGCGCGATGCCGTACAGGAAGAACGCCGACGAGAACGCCCCCAGCAGGAAGTACTTCATCGCCGCTTCCTGGCTGATCAGGCGACGACGCCGGGCCAGCCCGCACAGCAGGTAGAGCGGCAGCGAGAACACCTCGAGCGCCACGAACATCGTGATCAGGTCGTTGGCGGCCGGGAAGAGCATCATGCCGCCGATCGCGAACATGACGAGCGGGAACACCTCGGTGTGCTCGACGCCCTGCGCTGACGCCTCACGCTCGGCCTCGGTGCCGGGCAAGGCGGCCGCCTGACCCGCGAAGGCTGTGACGCCGCCTTCGAGCTGACGCTCAGCGAACAACATGACGCTCATGATCGAGAAGACCAGCAGGGTGCCCCAGATGAACAGCGACGGGCCGTCGACGGCGATGGCACCCATCGCCTCGACTGACCCGTGAGCGGCACCGTCGCCGTGGGTCGCGAGGTTGGCGGCGACGATGATGACACCGATGAAGGCCGCCACCAGTCCGACGAGGGCCAGCGCCGTTTGGATCAGGTAGCGCTTCGCCCGCGGCGCGAACGCCTCGACGATGACGCCGGCCAGGGCCACCCCGAACACGATGAGCAGAGGAAAGAGCTTGTCGTACGCGAGGTGCGGCGCGTTGAAAGTGGAGTCAGCAGCAAGCGTCGTCACTTCGACGTTCCCTCCGTGTCAGCGGCGACTGTGGGCGTCGGATCCTCGACGCCGACGTGCTGCAGGATCGCGGACACCGACGGGTTGAGGACGTCGAGCGCGGGTTTGGGATAAACGCCGAGCACGACGATCAGCGCGAGCAGCGGAGCCAAGGCGAAGACCTCACGCGGGCGCAGGTCGGTGATGTGCTTGGTCGACTCACGCAGCGGGCCGGTCATCGTGCGTTGGTACATCAGCAGGATGTACAACGCGGCCAGCACGATGCCGAGCGTGGCGATGACCGCGGCCGTGATCGACGTGGTGAAGGTGCCGGCCAGCACGAGGAACTCGCTCACGAACGGCGACAGGCCCGGCAAGGACAGGCTCGACAGACCGGCAACGAGGAAGATGCCGGCCATGACG
Source organism: uncultured Actinomycetota bacterium (assembly GCA_963742765.1). Lineage (GTDB taxonomy): Bacteria > Actinomycetota > Actinomycetes > Propionibacteriales > Nocardioidaceae > JANLYC01. The sequence continues at coordinate 1,258,601 of CAVUMY010000001.1, read as the reverse complement.
GGAGCGACCTTCTCCACGCCGCCGTAATCGGTGATCATCTTCGACCCGCGCCGACTGATCAGGAACCCGGTGACGAGGAACAACGCCGCCGTGGAGAGCCCGTGGTTGAACATGTACAGCATCGACCCCGCCTGGCCCTGACTGGTCAGCGCGAAGATGCCGAGCACGATGAAGCCGAAGTGCGAGATCGAGGTGTAGGCGATCAGCCTGCGGATGTCGTTCTGGCCGATCGCCAGCAAGGCGCCATACAGCACGGAGAAGACTGCCAGCGCGATGATGACGGGTGTGGCCCAACGCGACGCCTCGGGGAAGATGCCGAGGCAGAACCGCAGCATCCCGAACGTGCCGATCTTGTCGAGGATGCTCACCAACAGCACCGACGTACCCGGAGTTCCTTCGCTGGCGGCGTCGGGAAGCCAGGTGTGCACCGGCCACATCGGCGCCTTCACGGCGAAGGCGATGAAGAAGCCCAGGAAGAGCCAGCGTCCCGTCGTCGTGCTCATGTCGGCCTTCATCAGGTCCTCGAGCAGGTAGGACGGCCCGCTCGCCGACTTGGCAGTGACGACGTAGAGGCCGACCACCGACGCGAGCATCAGCAGCCCGCCGAACAGGCTGAAGAGCAAGAACTTCACGGCGGCGTATGACCGTCGGGCGCCGCCGAAGCCGCCGATCAGGAAGTAGATCGGGATCAGCGTGGCCTCGAACAGAACGTAGAACAGGAACACGTCGGTCGCCGCGAAGACGCCGACCGCAAGTCCCTCGAGCGCCAGCATCCAGGCGAAGAACGAGTTGACGCTCCAGCGGCCGTCGTCCGCGTCGTTCCACGACGCCAGGATCACGACCGGTGTGAGGATCGTCGTGAGCAGCACGAGCACGAGACCGAGCCCGTCGATCCCGACGGCGTAGTGCGCACCGAACGTCGAGATCCAGTTGTACTGCTCGACGAACTGGAACCCGCCGGCCTTGTCGTACTGCGCCGCGATCACGCCCGAGACGACGAGCGCAGCCAAGGAGAAGCCGAACGCGACCTGCTTGGTCACCACTGCACCGCCCGGCTCCCGCCTCGGGAGCAGCATCACCACGACCGCGCCCACGATGGGCAGCGCCGCCAGGATGGTCAGCCAGGGCACAGACATCTCGCTTCCAGTCATGAGAGCTTCACCGCCAGGAGACCCAGCACGATGAGCGCAGAACCGCCGAGCATCGACAGCGCGTAGGAACGGACGAATCCGGACTGCCAGCGGCGGATGCGGCCGGAGCTACCGCCCACGAGCGCAGCCAGGCCGTTCACGGCCCCGTCGACGCCGCGGTTGTCGAGGTAGACCATCGACCGGGTGAGGTACTGGCCTGGACGCATGAACAGTGCTTCGTTGAGCGCGTCGCCGTACAGGTCGGCACGGGCCGCCTTGGTGAACACCGACACGCGCATCGGCGCGACGGCGTCGATCCGCTCCCGTGCGTACATCATCCAGGCGATCCCCGCGCCGATGGCGACGATCACCACCGCCAGGACCGAGATCGCCGCGGCGGAGATCGGGAGGTCCTGGTGCAGCTCAGGGCCGACCACCGGCTCCAACCAGTCGACGATCCAGCCGTTGAGCAGCAGGACACCCCCGAAGACGGAAAGCCCGGCCAGCACCATGAGCGGGATCGTCATCACCAGCGGGGACTCGTGCGGATGCACGTCCTTGTCCCAGCGTTTCTCACCGAAGAACGTCATGAACATGAGGCGGGTCATGTAGAAGGCGGTGATGCCGGCGCCCACGAGAGCTCCGATGCCGACGAACACGTTCTGCCCGAAGGCCGCCTCGATGATCTTGTCCTTCGACCAGAACCCGGCAAACCCGGGGAAGCCGATGATGGCGAGGTAGCCGCAGGCGAAGGTCACGAAGGTGACCGGCAGCATCGACCGCAGCGCGCCGTACCTGCGCATGTCGACGTTGTCGTCCATCGCGTGCATCACGGAACCTGCGCCGAGGAACATGTTGGCCTTGAAGAAGCCGTGGGTCAGCAGGTGGAAGATCGCAAACGCGTAGCCGGCCGGACCGATCCCAGCCGCCAGCATCATGTAGCCGATCTGACTCATCGTCGACCCGGCCAGCGCCTTCTTGATGTCATCCTTGGCGCAACCGATGACAGCACCCCAGAGCAGCGTGACGAGTCCGACGGCGATCACCGCCGCCTGGGCGACATCGCTCTGCGCATAGACGAAGTTGGAGCGCGTCACGAGGTAGACGCCGGCCGTCACCATGGTCGCCGCGTGGATCAGGGCGGACACCGGAGTCGGGCCTTCCATGGCGTCGAGCAACCAGCTCTGCAGCGGGAACTGCGCCGACTTGCCGCAGGCCGCGAGCAGGAGCAGCAGCCCGAGGGCCGTGGCAGTGCCGCTCGACACCTTGTCCATGCCCGACTCGACGCCGACCACCGTGGTCGTGCCGAACGTGGTGAACATCAACATGATGCCGAGCGCCATCCCGAGGTCGCCGACCCGGTTGACGATGAAAGCCTTCTTGGCAGCGACCGCTGCTGAGTTCTTCTGCTGCCAGAACCCGATGAGCAGGTACGACGCGAGGCCGACGCCTTCCCACCCGAGGAACAGCACCAGGTAGTCCGAAGCGAGCACGAGCGTGAGCATCGCGGCCACGAAGAGGTTGAGGTAGCCGAAGAACCGGCGACGGCGCTCGTCGTGCGCCATGTACCCGATCGAGTAGATGTGGATGAGGCCGCCCACCCCGGTGATCAGCAGCACGAACAGGGCCGACAGCGGGTCGAAGACGATGGCGTAGTCGACCTGGAAGGTGCCGGCGTTGACCCACGTGAACAGCGACTGGGTCAGCGCCTCCTCGCTGCCGTTGCGCAGGTCCAGAAAAGCGGCGACGCCGAGTCCGAACGACGCGAGCGGTGCCAACGTGCCGAGCAGATGGCCCCACGAGTCCGTGTACTTCCCGCCGAGCAGCAGTACCGCTGAGCTCGCCAGCGGGATGGCGACGATCAGGAACAGGAGATCAGTCATCTGAGCGCCATCCCTAGTACTTGAGCAGACTGGCGTCGTCGACCGAGGCCGAGCGTCGCGTCCGGAAGATGGTCATGATGATCGCCAGCCCGACGACGACCTCGGCCGCTGCCACCACCATCACGAAGAAGGCGGCGATCTGACCGTCGAGGTTGCCACTCTGGCGCGCGAAGCTGACAAACACCAGGTTCGACGCGTTGAGCATGAGCTCGATACACATGAACACGACGATCGCGTTGCGCCGGACGAGCACGCCCACCGCGCCGGTCGAGAACAGCAGGGCGGACAACACCAGGAAGGGAGTCGTGCTCATCGCTCGTCTCCCTGAGCGGGACGGGCTCCGGTGCCACCGTGATCGCCGGTCGCGCCATCGTCGGGTTCGCCGGGCGACCCGCCCATGTGCGTGCGTTCGATCTGCTTGGTGTCGGCTTCGATCGCCGCCTCGACGGCGCGGTCCGCCGTGACGTCTCGAACCGTGCCGCGCGCCCTCATGACGCGCGAGATCGACAGCTCCGAAGGGGTGCCGTCGGGCAGCAACGCCGGCGTGTCGACCGAGTTGTGGCGGGCGAACGATCCGGGGCTGGGCAAGGGGCCAGGGTGTACACCGCGCTCGGCGTAGTCACGCATGCGCTGGGCGACCACATCGCGCTGGGTCGGCTTGGGTGTCAGCCGCTCGCGGTGCGCGAGCACCATGGCGCCGACCGCGGCCGTGATGAGGAGCGCGCTCGTGACCTCGAACGCGAAGACGTACTTGCTGAACAAGAGCTGGGCGAGACCCGGGATGTTGCCGTCCTTGTTGGCCTCGTCCAGACCGACAGCCGCGCCAAACGTGACCTGCGTGATCCCAGCAACCACGAGGACCACGAAGAGTGAACCGACCGTAATGGCCGCGACGCGTTGACCGCGCAGCGTCTCGACCAGCGAGTCGGCGGAGTCGACCCCGACCAGCATCAGCACGAAGAGGAACAACATGAGAACGGCACCGGTGTAGACGATGATCTGTACCGCGAACAGGAACGGGGCGTCCAGGACCGCATACAGCACGGCGAGCGAGATCATCACGACCGCGAGGAGAAGAGCCGAGTGGACGGCCTTGCGCACGACCACCATCCCCAGCGCGCACGCGACCATGATCGGAGCGAGGACCCAGAACGCAATCACGCGGGCACCTCTCCCTCGCCGGGTGAGTGGGTCGATGACGCACCGGTCCCGCGGTAGTACGCGCCCTCGTCGTCGCCGAGGCGCATGGCGTGCGGGGGCTCTTCCATACCGGGCAGCAGCGGAGCCAACAGATCCTGCTTCTCGTAGATGAGGTCGGCACGGTTGTTGTCAGCGAGTTCGTACTCGTTGGTCATCGTCAGCGCACGGGTAGGACACGCCTCGATGCAGAGCCCGCACAGGATGCACCGGAGATAGTTGATCTGGTAGACGCGGCCGTAACGCTCGCCGGGCGAGAAGCGCTTGCCGTCGGCGTCGTTGTTGTCGGCGCCCTCGACGTAGATCGCATCCGCCGGGCACGCCCAGGCGCACAGCTCACACCCGATGCACTTCTCGAGACCGTCGGGCCACCGGTTGAGCTGGTGGCGGCCATGGAAGCGCGGAGCCGTCGGCTTCTTCTCGAACGGGTACTGCTCCGTGACGACCTTCTTGAACATGGTCCGGAACGTCACGCCGAAACCCGCCACCGGGTCCCAGAGCTGTTCCTTCAAGCTAGCCACGGAGGGCCTCCTTGTCGGGCATGGGCGGAACCGGGAAGTGACCACCTTGCAGGTCGGGTGCAGGTTCCTCGTCCTCGTCCTCGCCGGACTCAGGGATGAAGCCGAGGGCCAGGAAGATCACGACGGCGATGCCGGCCGCGACGAACAGGTAGCTGCGGTTGATCTGCCCTTCCAGGCTGATGGCGCGGATCGTTCCGACCGCGATGATCCAGAACAGCGACACCGGGATCAGGATCTTCCAGCCGAGCTTCATGAACTGGTCGTACCGCAGGCGGGGCAACGTGCCGCGCAGCCAGATGAAGACGAAGACGAAGACGAACACCTTGGCCAGGAACCACAGCACCGGCCAGTAGCCCTGGTTGGCACCATCCCACAACGACAGCGGCCACGGGGCTCGCCAGCCGCCGAGGAACATGGTCGTCGCCAACATCGAGACCGTCACCAGGTTGATGTACTCGGCGAGGAAGAAGAAGGCGAACTTGATCGAGGAGTACTCCGTGTGGAACCCACCGACGAGCTCGCCCTCGGCCTCGGCCAGGTCGAACGGGGCGCGGTTGGTCTCACCGACCATCGAGACCATGTAGATGGCGAACGACGGCAGCAGGATGACGCCGAACCAGAGGTCCTGCTGAGCGGACACGATGCCTGAGGTCGACATCGACCCGGCGTACAGGAAGACGGCGACGAGCGAGAGGCCCATCGCGACTTCGTAGGAGATCACCTGGGCCGAGGACCGAAGCGCGCCCAACAGAGAGTAGGTCGATCCGGACGACCAGCCCGCCAGGACGATGCCGTACACGCCCACCGATGCGATCGCCAGGATGTAGAGGACACCGACCGGCAGGTCAGTCAGCTGCAACGGCGTGACCACGTTGCTGAACGGGACCTTGGCCTCGGGGCCGAACGGGATCACCGCCACCGCCAGGAACGCCGGGATGGCCGCCAGCACGGGAGCCAGGATGAAGACGAACCGGTCGGCCGCCTTCGGCACGATGTCTTCCTTGAGCATGAGCTTGACGCCGTCGGCGAGGCTCTGCAGCAAGCCGAACGGTCCATGCACGTTGGGCCCGATCCGATGCTGCATGCGGGCGACGACGCGACGCTCGAGCCAGATGATGAACAGTGTCATGAGCAACAGGATCACGAAGGCCAGTACGACCTTGATGATGATCACCCACCACGGGTCCTGACCGAAGGCAGACAGGTCGTCGGCCGCGAGGGTCGTGCTCGAGGTCATCATCAGGCCCCTCCCTCGACGCGGACGACGGAGCCGGCCACGGCGCCGAGATCGCGGTGAACGTGCGAGCCGGTCGAGCGCGTCGGCACCCAGACGACGTCGTCCGCGAGATCGCCGGTCATGACAGGGAGGCTGATCGAGCCGTTGTCGGTGGACACGGTGACCGAGTCTCCCGTGCGCAGCCCGAGACGATCAAGCGCGGCCGGAGAGACGACCGCCACGGCTTGCTTGCCGGTGGCGGCAAGGTACGGCTCGCCGTCGACGGCGCGGCTGTCGTCGACGAGCGTGCGCCACGTCGAGAGGACGTACTCGCCGGCCGCCGGACTCGGAGGAGGCCCGGCAGCAACGGGCTCGAACGTCGTGAAATCGCCGTCCCAGGGTCCGACCTCCGCCATCTCGGCCCAGGCTCCCTCGACCGTGCGGAACCCGAGCCCGTCACCGAGTTCCTCGGCGATGCCGGCCAGGGCGCGGACGTCGGTCAGGGCAGAGCTGTCGAGCACCTGGGTGAACGGGCGGAGCCGGCCCTCCCAGTTGACGAAGGTTCCGCTGCGCTCGCCGACCGGACCGACCGGGAGTACGACGTCGGCCCGCTTCGTCACCTCCGACGACCGGACCTCGAGGCTGACGACGAAGTCGGCGGCGTCGAGGGCAGCAAGCGCGGCAGCACGATCACCGAGGTCGTCGATGTCGACGGCGCCGACCACGAGGGCCTTGAGCTCCCCTTGCGCGGCCGCGGCGAGGATCGCGTCGGTGTCTCGCCCCGGCGCTGACGAGAGCACGTCGACGCCCCACGCGGCGGCGATGTCGACGCGCGCTGCCGCATCGGACAGCGGGCGCCCGCCGGGGAGCAGGTTCGGGAGGAGACCCGTCTCGAGCGCACCGCGTTCGCCGGCGCGCCGCGACACCCAGCCGAGGTTGGCCCCGGTCGACCCGACAAGAGCGGCGACGGCGCTGAGCAGACCTGGGCTGGTCGCCGCGCGCTCACCGACCAGCACCACGGTCGAGCCGTCGAGACCGATGTCGCTGTTGCGGCCGAGCCCCTCGACCACGACCGCCTCGGCTCCAGGGGTCGCCCGGATCAGGTTGCCCTGCAGCTTGCCGAGGCCACGCGACGAGTGCGAGCTGATGGCGTGCACGCGGGTGCCGTGCTGCTGGACACCCTTGCGCAGCCGGAGGAACACGATCGGCGACTCCTCCTCGGGCTCGAACCCGATGAGCAGCACGTTGTCGGCGTGCTCGAGGTCGGCGTAGGAGGGCGAGGGCCGCGTCGCGATGTGGGCGGCCAGGAAGGAGGCCTCCTCCTGCGAGTGCGGCCGGACCCGGAAGTCGACGTCGTTGGTGCCGATGACCGCGCGGGCGAACTTGCCGTAGGCGTAGGCATCCTCACTCGTCAGGCGACCGCCGGCGAGGACACCGACTGCGCTCTGCGCCGCTGCCAGCCCACGCGCAGCCACCGCGAACGCCTCAGGCCAGGACGCCGGGCGGAGTTCGCCGGTCTCGTCATCGCGCACCTGCGGTCTGGTCAGACGGTCGTCCAAACGGGTCGAGACGAAGGCAAACCTGCCCTTGTCGCAGTTCCACTCCTCGTTGACCTCGGGGTCGTTGCCGGCCAGTCGGCGCGTGACCTTTCCGCGGCGGTGGTCGGTGCGCAGGGCGCAACCGGAGGCACAGTGCTCGCACACCGACGGGGTGGAGACCAGGTCGAAGGGACGTGCGCGGAAGCGGTACGCCGCCGAGGTCAGCGCCCCCACCGGGCAGATCTGGATGGTGTTGCCCGAGAAATAGGACTCGAACGGTTCCTTCTCGTAGATGCCCACCTGCTGAAGGGCTCCCCGCTCGACAAGGGCGATGAAGGGGTCGCCGGCGATCTGCTCGCTGAACCGAGTGCAGCGCGCGCACAGGACGCAACGCTCACGGTCGAGGAGCACCTGAGCGGAGATGCTGATCGGCTTGGTGAACGTGCGTTTGGTCTCGGTGAAGCGGGACTCACCACGGCCGTTGGACATCGCCTGGTTCTGCAGCGGGCACTCACCGCCCTTGTCACAGACCGGGCAGTCGAGCGGGTGGTTGATCAGCAGGAACTCCATGTTGCCCTGCTGCGCCTTGTCGGCGACCGGCGACGAGTGCTGGGTGCGCACGACCATCCCGGGCGCGACCGCGAGCGTGCAGGACGCCTGCGGCTTGGGAATCGGCCGACCGTTGCCGGCGTCGGGTATGTCGACGAGGCACTGCCGACAGGCACCGACCGGGTCGAGCAGCGGATGGTCACAGAACCGAGGGATCTGGATGCCGACCTGTTCCGCCGCACGGATCACGAGGGTGCCCTCCGGCACCGTGACCTCCACGTCGTCGACGGTCAGAGTCACCGTCTTGACGGGCGGGTTCCCGGTCTGGGTCGGCTCGGTGGTCGTCGTCATGCGGACGCTCCGGCGGTCGTGGCGGTGAACAGGGTGGCCTTGGCGGGGTCGAACGGACAGCCTCCGTGCTTCAGGTGCGCGAGGTACTCGTCGCGGAAGTACTGCACGGACGACGTGATCGGCGAGGTCGCACCGTCACCGAGGGCGCAGAAGGACCGGCCGAGGATGTTGTCGCACAGGTCGACCAGCGTCTCGAGGTCGGCCTCCTCGCCCTCGCCGTTCTCGAGTCGCTCGAGCGTCTGGACCAGCCACCAGGTGCCCTCGCGACAGGGGGTGCACTTCCCACACGACTCGTGTTTGTAGAACTCGGTCCACCGCAGCACCGCCCGTAGGACGCAGGTCGTCTCGTCGAAGATCTGCAAGGCGCGGGTGCCCAGCATCGAGCCGGCCTCACCGATCGCCTCGAAGTCGAGGGGCACGTCGAGATGCTCGGCGGTGAGGATCGGGGTGGAGGACCCGCCCGGAGTCCAGAACTTGAGCTCATGACCTTCGCGAACACCACCGGCCAGGTCGAGCAGCTCCCGCAGGGTGATCCCGAGCGGAGCTTCGTACTGACCCGGCTTCGTGACATGGCCGGAGAGCGAGAAGAGCCCGTAGCCCTTGGACTTCTCGGTACCCATGCCGCTGAACCAGTCGGCACCGTTGGCCACGATGCTCGGAACGGAAGCAATCGACTCGACGTTGTTGATCACGGTCGGGCACGCGTACAGGCCCGCCACGGCCGGGAACGGCGGCCGCAGCCGCGGCTGACCGCGTCGGCCTTCGAGGGAGTCGAGCAGGGCGGTCTCTTCGCCACAGATGTACGCACCTGCGCCTGCGTGCACGACGAGCTCGAGGTCGTAGCCCGAGCCGTGGATGTTCGTGCCGAGGTGACCGGCCGCGTAGGCCTCCTGCACGGCAGCCTGCAGGCGGCGTACGACGTGGAGGACCTCACCGCGGATGTAGATGAAGGCGTGGCTGGCGCGGATGGCGTACGAGCTGATGATGACGCCCTCGACCAGCGTGTGCGGACTCGCCATCATCAGCGGCGTGTCCTTGCAGGTGCCGGGCTCGGACTCGTCGGCGTTGACGACGAGGTAGTGCGGTTTGCCGTCGCCCTGGGGGATGAAGCCCCACTTCATGCCGGTGGGGAAGCCGGCGCCTCCGCGTCCGCGTAGGCCCGACTCCTTGACCATCTCGATGATGTCGTCCTGCTTCTCGCCCAGGGCGGTCCGCAGCGCGGCGTAACCACCGGCACGCTCGTAGGACGCCAGGGTCCAGGCGCGCTCGGCATCCCAGTTGTCCGAGAGCACCGGCGTCAAGGTGTCGACCATCAGCTCTTGTCCTTCGTGCCGTTGCTGGTGGGCTTGGCGTCCTCATGGGTGTCAGCGTCGGACTGCTCGATCTCGGACTCCGCCTCGGCCCTGCTGGTGTCGGCCTGCTGGGCGCCCGACACACCGCCCTCCGGTCCGGAGGGCTTGGCCGCCGTGCGGTCGCTGCCGTGGTCGCCGTTGCTGGGAGCGGTCCAGTTGCGCTCACGGGCGAGCTCGAGGCCGACCAGGGAAGCCGCTCCCGCCGCTGGCCCCTCGTTGACCAGACCGTCGGGAAAGCCGGCCAGCACGCGCTCGGCGTCGCGCCACGTGACGACTGGTGCACCTCGACTGGGTGTGACCTTCGCCCCGCTGCGCAGCTCGTCGACCACCTCGACCGCCGACTCGGGCGTCTGGTTGTCGAAGAACTCCCAGTTGACCATCATCACCGGCGCGTAGTCGCAGGCGGCGTTGCACTCCACGTGCTCGAGAGTGATGCTCGCTTCGCCGCCCTTCGTGGGCACCGTCGTCTCGTCGTTGCCGACGTCGAGGTGACTCTTGAGCCGCTCGAAGATCACGTCGCCGCCCATGACGGCGCACAAGGTGTTGGTGCAGACCCCGACGTGGTAGTCGCCGACCGGCCGCCGCTTGTACATCGTGTAGAAGGTAGCCACCCCCGACACCTCGGCGGCGCTGAGCGACAACAGCTCGGCGCACACCTCGATCCCGCGCGGTGTCACGCAGCCGTCGACGCTCTGGACGAGGTGCAGCATCGGCAGCAGGGCCGATCGGGCCTGGGGGTAACGAGCCGCGATCTCACGCAGCTCGTCCATCGTCTGCTGAGAGTACGGCGCCGAGGCGAGCTCGGAACGGGCTGATGCTGACACGGTGGCCTGCTCCCGGGGGCTGGTCATCGGTCGACCCCACCCATCACGGGGTCGATGCTGGCGACGGCGACGATGACGTCGGCGACCTGGCCGCCCTCGCTCATCGCCGGAGCTGACTGCAGGTTGACGAAGGAAGGGTCCCGGAAGTGCGCGCGGTAAGGGCGGGTGCCGCCATCGGAGACGAGGTGGCAGCCGAGCTCGCCGCGCGGTGACTCGACCGGCACGTACGCCTGGCCGGCGGGGACGTGGAAGCCCTCGGTCACCAGCTTGAAGTGGTGAATCAGCGCCTCCATCGACTCACCCATGATGTGGCGGATGTGGTCGAGGGAGTTGCCCATGCCGTCGGAGCCGACGGCCAGCTGGCTCGGCCACGCGATCTTCTTGTCGCCGATCATCGTGGGCTTGCCCTCGAGGCCCTGCAACCGCTCGGTGCACTGCTCGACGATGCGCAGGGACTGGTGCATCTCGTCGAGTCGGATCCGGAAGCGGCCGTAGGAGTCAGCGGTGTCCCAGGTGCAGACGTCGAAGTCGTAGTCCTCGTAGCCGGAGTACGGCTGCGTCTTGCGCAGGTCCCAGTCGTAGCCGGTGGCGCGCAGGACCGGGCCGGTGGCACCGAGGGCCAGGCAGCCCTCGAGGTCGAGGTAGCCGACGTCGACGAGGCGGGCCCTGAAGATCGGGTTGGCGTTGCACAGGTCGGCGTACTCCCGCAGCCGCTTGCGCATGACCCCGATGAACTCGACGATCTTCTCCAGCGCGCCCGGGGGCATGTCCTGGGCGACCCCGCCCGGGCGGATGAACGCGTGGTTCATGCGCAGCCCCGTGATGAGCTCGAACAGGTCGAGGCACAGCTCGCGCTCGCGGAAGCCGATCGTCATGACGGTGAGCGCGCCGATCTCCATGCCGCCGGTCGCGATCGCGACGAGGTGGGAGGAGATGCGGTTGAGCTCCATGAGAAGGACGCGCATGACCTGCGCCTTCTCCGGGATGTCGTTCTCGATGTCGAGGAGCCGCTCGACCCCGAAGCAGTACGTCGCTTCGTTGTAGAAGGGCGAGAGGTAGTCCATCCGGGTGCAGAACGTCACGCCCTGCGTCCAGTTGCGGTACTCCATGTTCTTCTCGATGCCGGTGTGCAGGTAACCGATGCCGCACCGGCACTCCGTGACGGTCTCGCCGTCGAGCTCGAGAATCAGGCGGAGCACTCCGTGCGTCGACGGGTGCTGGGGACCCATGTTGACGACGACGCGCTCTTCGGCTTCGGCGTCGATCCCGGCCACGACCGAGTCCCAGTCCTGCCCGGTGACGGTGAAGACCCTGCCCGCCGTCGTGTCCTGAGCGGTGGCGTACGGGTCGCGACCACCAGACGTGCGCGTCTCGGTGTTGGCTGCACTGGTGGGGTTGGCTGTCTCGGTCATCAGCTGTAAGACCTCCGACGGTCGGGCGGGGGGATCGTCGCACCCTTGTACTCGACGGGGATTCCACCGAGCGGGTAGTCCTTGCGCTGCGGGTGACCTGGCCAGTCGTCAGGCATCTGGATCCGGGTGAGAGCCGGGTGCCCGTCGAAGATGATGCCGAAGAAGTCGAAGGTTTCGCGCTCGTGCCAGTCGGCGGTCGGGTAGACCGCCACGACGGACGGGATGTGGGGATCGGCGTCGGGGCAGGTCACTTCGACGCGGATGCGGCGGTTGTGGGTCATCGAGAGCAGGTGGTAGACGGCGTGCAGCTCCGCCCCCTCCTCGTGCGGGTAGTGCACCCCGCTGACACCGCTGAACAGCTCGAACCGCAGCTCGGGGTCGTCGCGCATCGTCTGCATGACCGCGACGAGCTTCTCGCGTGCCACGTGGAAGGTGATCTCGCCCCGGTGGACCACGACCTTGTCGATCGCCTCGGCCGCGCCGTGCGGCTCGAGAGCCTCACCGAGATGGTCGGCCATGGCGTCGAACCAGCCGCCGAACGGCCGCTGGGTGGCGCCGGGGATCGCGACCGGGCGCATCAGACCGCCGTAGCCCGACGTGTCACCGGATCCCGTGACGCCGAACATGCCCGTCCGGACGTCCACGACGTCGAGGTCCTGATGGGGCAGCGGCCCGGGGTCGTCGCTGACGACGATGTCGTCGCCGTGGAGCGACTTGTCCTCGATCGAACGCTCGGCGGCGGGCTTGTCTTCGAGGGAGCGCTCACCGACCGGCTTCTCCGGTACGCCGGCGGGCTGACCCGCGGGGGGCATCGGGGGCGGCTTCTCGTCGGTCATCGCAGCAGTCCTCGCATCTCCGACGTGGGCTCCGCAGTGAGTGCGGCCTGCTCGTTGTGCTGCGCCTCGGCAACGCGGTTCGCACCGAGCTTGGCGTGCTGGATGTCGTCGTGCAGCTTGAGGATCGCGTCGATCAGCATCTCGGGGCGGGGCGGGCAGCCCGGCAGGTACATGTCGACAGGCACGATGTGGTCGACTCCCTGGACGATCGCGTAGTTGTTGAACATGCCGCCGCTGCTGGCGCAGACACCCATGGCCAGGACGTACTTGGGGTTGGCCATCTGGTCGTAGATCTGGCGCAGCACCGGGGCCATCTTCTGACTGACGCGACCGGCGACGATCATCAGGTCGGCTTGGCGCGGCGAGGCGCGGAACACCTCCATGCCGAAGCGGGCCAGGTCGTAACGCGGCCCTCCCGAGGTCATCATCTCGATGGCGCAGCAGGCGAGGCCGAAGGTCGCCGGCCACAGGGAGGCCTTGCGGAAGTAGCCCGCGAGGTCTTCAACCGTGGTGAGCAGGACCCCGGACGGCAGCTTCTCTTCGATACCCACGTGACTACCTCAGTCCCATTCCAGGCCGCCGCGCCGCCATACATAGGCGTACGCGACGAAGATCGTGCCGATGAACAGGACCATCTCAACGAGGCCGAAGACCTTCATGCTGTCGAAGTAGACAGCCCACGGGAACAAGAAGATGATCTCGATGTCGAAGACGATGAACAGCATGGCGGTGATGTAGTACTTCACCGGGAACTTGCCGCCACCGATCGGCTGCGGCGTCGGCTGGATACCGCACTCGTACGAGTCGAGCTTTGCGCGGTTGTAGCGCTTCGGCCCTATCAAGGAGCTGGCGGCGACGGACCCGATGGCGAACAGTGCCGCCAGCGCCATCAGGCCGAGAATCGGCACGTACTCACTCATCGCGTCTGCCTCCCGTCTGTCGTTGCCAGTGCGACCTTCGGTGCCCGTCGAGTGCACGCACGTTTCGCCATCCTAGAACTGCGCCTCTCATGCCGTGGGGGCGACCTTGGACAGACCGTTGACGAGGCGGTCCGTGAGGTCGCCGTCGCGGGCGTCTGTGAGGTTGGCCAGCAGCTTGAGCGCGATCCGCATGAGGGCCGGCCGAGGGAGCCCGTAGCGGGTGAGGTACTTCATCACCGTGGGGTTGCCGATCGCTTGCACGAAGAGGCGGCCCACTGTGTAGTACCCGCCGTAGCGTTGGTCGAGCGCGGTGACGTACCCGTGCAGAGCGCGTTCACGCCCCTCGGCCGTCGTGCGGCTGAGCGCCTGGGTCACGACGTCGGCAGCCATCTCACCGGACTCCATCGCGTACGCGATGCCTTCGCCGTTGAACGGGTTGACCATGCCGCCCGCATCGCCGACCAGCAGCATGCCGTTGGCGTAGTGGGGCTTGCGGTTGAAGCCCATCGGCAGAGCGGCCCCGCGGACCGGCGACACCATGTTGTGGTCTCGGAAACCCCACTCCTCGGGCGTGTGGTCGAGCCAGCGCTTGAGCAGGTCCTTGTAGTCCACGTGCTGGAACGCCGAGGAGGTGTTGAGAATGCCGAGGCCGACGTTGACCGTCCCGTCACCGACGCCGAAGATCCAGCCGTAGCCCGGCAGCAGCTTGCTCTCACCCGGCTTGCCGTCCCACAGCTCCAGCCATGACTCGAGCCAGTCATCGTCGTGGCGGGGGCTCGTGTAGTAGGTGCGAACTGCGACGCCCATCGGACGGTTGTCGCGCTTCTGGAGTCCCATCGCGAGGCTGAGCCGGGTCGAGTTGCCGTCAGCGGCGATGACCACCGGTGCCCTGAACGTGACCTCGTCACCGGCCTTGCGTCCGCGCTCGTCGACCGCTCGTGCGGTGACGCCGACGATCCGGCCGGTGGAATCGACGACCGGCCCTGTCACCGCCGTCTGCTCGTGCAGCCTAACTCCAGCCTTCTGGGCGTTGCGCGCGAGGATCTCGTCGAAGTCCATCCGGGTCCGGACGAGCCCGAAGTTCGGGTAGTCGGTGAGGTCGGGCCAGGGGAGCTCGAGCTGGTGGCCGCCGCCGACGATCCGCAGACCGTGGTTCTTGATCCAGCCGGGCTGGTCGAGGTCGATGCCCAGCGCCACGAGCTGACGCACGGCGCGCGGGGTGAGCCCGTCGCCGCAGACCTTCTCGCGGGGGAACGCTGTCTTCTCCAGCAGCAGCACGTCGAGGCCGGCCTGGGCGAGATAGGTCGCCGCCGTGGAGCCTCCCGGGCCGGCGCCCACAACGATGACGTCGGCCTGCCGGTCGGACCTGGAAGGGGCTCCGGTCGTGGCGGTGGCGGTCATGGCTGGCGGTTCCTTCGGAGAGGCCGTACAGAAGTGGCGCCGAGGCAAGTGAAATTCTTCACGAGCCGGGCCACGGCCCAGTCTAGGACCTGCCTCTCACCAGGGCACCACCGCGTTCCCGTGCGGCTGTCACCGACGCGGGAGTCCGTAGGCATGTGTCACCTTCAACCGCCCCACGAGCCGCCGATCCGCCACCATCGCGGCGCGGTACTCGTCCCAGTCCGGGTGCTCCTTGCCTGCGACGAGACGGAACACCTCGATGAGCTCCTCAACGGTGGCGTCATGCGGATCAGCTGCGATGGCGGTGAGCTGCATGTCGCCCTCGACGACCGCGTAGGTCCACCCGTCAGTGCTCTGGACCAGCATCGAGGCGCGCGGGTCGCGGCGCAGGTTGTAGATCTTGGCGCGGTTGTCGGTGAGGGAGATCCGCACCAGTCCGGACTCCGCGTCATACGTGTAGCTGACATTGGACAGCTGCGGTCGCCCGTCGCGTTTGATGGTGGCGAGCGAGCCGAGGTTGCGCTCGGCCACGAACGCGCTCAGATCTGGCTCCACTGCCATCCGGTGCCTCCCTCCAGCACATCTAACCCCAAGATCCGAGACTTGCCTTGCCCTGGGCAGGCAAGGCTCGGATCTTACGGACAGAACCCTCAGCGAGTGGCGCGGTGGAGGGCGACGATGCCGCCGGAGAGGTTGCGCCACTCGACGCTGCGCCAGCCGGAGCGGGCGATCTCGGCGGCCAGCCCGGCCTGGTCCGGCCAGGCCTGGATCGACTCGGCGAGGTAGACGTAGGACTCCGGGTTGGACGACACCGCGCGAGCGACGCTGGGCAGTGCCTTCATGAGGTACTCGGTGTAGACCGTGCGGAACGCTGGGTTGGTCGGCTGGCTGAACTCGCACACGACGAGGCGCCCACCCGGCCGCGTGACCCGCAGCATCTCGGTGAGGCCGCGCGTGAAGTCATGCACGTTGCGCAGCCCGAACGAGATCGTCACGGCATCGAACGTCTCGTCGGCGAACGGCAGCTGCGTCGCATCACCTGCGGCGAAGGGCAGCCTCGGCCGCGCCCGCTTGCCGACCTCGAGCATGCCGACCGAGAAGTCGCACGGCACCACGGTGGCGCCGGCCAGCGCGAACGGCACGCTGCTCGTCCCGGTGCCGGCCGCGAGGTCGAGCACATGCTCCCCCGGCTTCGCGTCGACAGCCGTCAGCACGGCACGCCGCCAGCGCCGGTCCTGACCGAGCGAGAGCACGTCGTTGGTGAGGTCGTAACGCTCGGCCACCTCGTCGAACATGGCCGCGACGTCACGCGGCTGCTTGTCCAGGCTGGCTCGGCTCATGGCGCCTAGCCTCGCATGCTGGGCTGCACCGCTAGGTCGTAGGCTTCCTCCTGTGACGACCCCCGCGCCGCGATCGGCGTACGACGCCGACGCCGGGCAGCACAGCACGCACCTCGCCCCGCTCGTGGCGCGCACGGTGGTCATCGACGACCCGGGACCGCTCATCGACCTGCTGCCTCGCACAGCTCCGCTGTCGTGGGTGCATCGCAGCGACGGCCTGGTCGCCTGGGGCGAAGCGGCGCGGTTCGAGTGCGCCGGCCCCGAACGTTTCACGGCCGCCGAGCAGTGGTGGCGCGGCGTCGCCGAACACTGCGTGGTCCGCGACGAGGCCGACGTGCCGGGTAGTGGGCTGCTGGCCTTCGGCTCGTTCGCGTACGCCGACCGGCCGGGGCGCTCGGCGCTCGTGGTGCCGTCGGTCATCGTGGGCCGTCGCGGCGACCTCTCGTGGGTGACGACGGTGGGCCGCGGATCCTTGGAGCCTGCACCGCGGCTGGCCGAGCAGGAGCCGGTGAACCTTCCCGGCGAGGTCCTGTTCAGTGACGGCGCGATGAGTGGTGCCAACTGGGAGCTGGTCGTGGCCGAAGCAGTCCGGTTCATCCGGGCCGGCAGCCTCGACAAGGTCGTGCTCGCTCGAGACCTGGTCGCCGAGCTCGACGAGGACCTCGACGTCCGGGCGCCGCTGCGGCGGTTGGCCGAGCGTTATCCGGCCTGCTGGACGTTCCATGTCGACGGGCTGTTCGGCGCGACCCCGGAGATGCTGGTCCGCCGGGAGCGCGGCCTCGTCACCAGTCGGGTGCTGGCCGGCACGATCCGTCGTACCGGCGATGACGAGCACGACCTGGCGCTCGCCGCCACGCTCGCACGTTCGTCGAAGGACCTCGAGGAGCACGAGTTCGCCGTCCGCTCGGTGGCCGATGCCCTGGCGCCGTACTGCCTGAGCATGAACGTGCCGGAGAGCCCGTTCGTGCTGCACCTGCCGAACGTCATGCACCTCGGCACCGACGTCACCGGCGTGCTCGACGACGTCACGAGCTCGCTGGGCCTCGCGGCGGCGCTGCATCCGAGCGCTGCCGTGGGTGGCACCCCGACGACAGACGCAGTGGCGCTGATCGCCGAGCTCGAGGGGATGGACCGCGGCCGCTATGCCGGCCCGGTCGGGTGGATGGACGTCAACGGAGATGGTGAGTGGGGTATCGCGTTGCGCTCGGCGGAGTACGACGGCAAACGGGTCCGGTTGTTCGCCGGCTGCGGCATCGTGGCCGACTCCGACCCGGCGAGTGAGCTGGCGGAGGCCGCCGCGAAGTTCATCCCCGTGCGCGACGCCCTGACCTCGTGAACCTCGTGACCTCGTGACCTCCCGACCGACTGACCAACTGGCCGACGGAATGGCAAAGGCCCTCGCCTGATGGGCGAGGGCCTTGCTGATGGCCGAGTCGGCCTGCTGCGAAGGGCCGGGGTCAGGCCTGCGGCGCGATGCCGAACTGCACGGAGCCGGACTCGTCGACCTGGGCGTCCAGCACTTCATTGGCCAGCGCTGCAGCGGCCGCTTCGTCGAGGTAGATCCGGGCGCCATCGGTCTCGAGGACCTGGTCGCCGGGCTGGGGGCTCTCGACCGGGGTGAGGCCGAGTGCGGCGGGGTCGGATTCCTGCCTGCTGATGCGCAGGCCGCCGGCCTCGGACTCGGTGGTCTGTTCGGTGATCGTCTTGACGACGTCGGTGGCGTTCTCAGTAAGGGTGAGCATGAGGGCTCTCTTCCGTCGATTGCATGCCGGACCTTCCCACCGTCTCTGATCCGGACGCAGGACTCAAGTCGAGAAGGCATCTGTCTGGCCGCCTGGGCGGCGGGTATGACGCGGGTCACCGGGGCGGCAGGGCGCTGGCCTCATCCGTCATACGGCTCCGTCGTACGGCATGGGAGCGGGAGGAGTGCGCAGGCGGGAGAGGCAAACCCCCTGTACACGGGGCGGATTTGCCTTGCTCACAAGCAAGCTGGCTTGTGAACTAGGCAAACGCGGAGGGCCAGATGGGGGTCAGAAGACGGCAGGGGAAGATTGGGAAAGACGGAACCCGTGACGGGAGAGCAGTGAGAGGCAGCGGATGCCGGTGGTTCGGCTGGTGCAGCCGAAGTCGCCAACGACCGTCGACGTGCCGTAGTTGAGCACCCGCGCACCCGGGGCGAACGCGGAGTCGGTGACGCAGACGAAGGCCGCGACATCCGCGCCCGACACCGCGAGGCTCTGGCCGTAGTCACCCCGACAGCCGGGCGGCTTGCTCGGCTCGCGGTAGACGTGCCGCCGGATGTCGCAGCGCGCACCATCGGACGTGATCCGGCAGCCGATGTTGCGCGATGGCGTCAGGAAGACCCGCACCGCGCCGACGACGTTCGGTAGCTGACCGCGCCGAGGTGACGGTGGTGCCTTCGTCGGGCTCTTCGTAGGAGTCGGCGAGGGCTTTCCTGGCGTCGTGGGCCTGGTCTCCTTGCCCCCGCTCCGCGGCGATTGCCGGCTCTGCTGGTCACCGGCGGCCACGTCTGCGGCCGACCCGCACCCGCCGAGAGCCACGAGGGTCAGCACGGTGGCCCCGGCCAGAGATACCCGTACCCGTCGTGTGCCCACGTCGACCTCCCGCAGCCGCTCGCCGTTCGTCCTCGACCCCTCGAGCCTGCCAGATCATGGCACGTCGGATCGAGCGGCCTCCGACGCGTCCAGCCGGCCACGGGCCTCAGGCGTGCTCGGCCACCCACCGCATCGGGTCGCCGAACCCGAGGTCGTCGATGCCACCTGCCGCGAGCGCCTGGACCGCCAGCGTCCGTCGATAGGCGGCGAACGTCAGGACGTGCGCGATCATGCCGCCGTAGGTGAACACCTCCGGGGGGTCGCAGACCGCGTCGACGAACGTCTCGTCCAACCTCCCCTGCTCACACACCGTGCGAATGTGGTCGAGATACGTCGGGCCGACCCTGCGCAACCTCGACTTCATCGATCGGGTGGGCTCCGCGATCTCGACGTCCCAGTCGTAGACCTCGTTCGCGATCGCCCTGTTCCACATGTCCATCTGCCCGATCAGCCTGGACAGCAGCGAGCGCAGGGAGGTGACGTCGTCTCCGTCGTCGACCGACACCTCGATCTGCTGATCGAGCGCCGCTGACTGATGGTTGCTCTCCAGCCGGTCGGCGCGGTCGACGAGCTCGCCGACCAGCCAGACGTGATGCTCGACCATCCTGACGAGAAGATCCATGGAAGTGACCTCTGTTCGTGCCGGCAGCCGCAGACCGCCAGGTGGGTGGAAGTGGACGCCGTTCGGGGCGGCCAGCTGGATCGGGCGGTGCGGCCGCTTGCGCCACGCGGCCGGCCCGACGTCGTAAGCGCGTTGGAACGCACGCGTGAAGGCCTCGTTGCTGGAGTAGCCGGCCTCGACCGCGACGTCGAGGACGCCACGCTCGCTGGTGAGCAGCCGGTAGGCCGCCCGCTCGAGCAGCACCCGCCGACGAAACCGTGCCGGTGTCTCCCCCGCCGTCGCGGTGACCACGCGGTCGAAGTGGAACCGCGACAGATATGCCACTGCCGCCAGGTCCTCGCCCCGGGCCTCGTGGTCGTCGAGCCTGGACGCCAGCGCATCGACGAACGTCACGAAGGTGTCCGGCTGGCTGTTCACCATTCCATGCTCGCTTCCCCCGTCGTTGCGACGCTTGATCGTTCTTGCTCAGACCCCGAGGGCCTGCAGCGCGTCGGCGAGTGTCCGCCGGTGCGCACGCGAGACTGGGACTTCCAGCACCCGGATCCCGTTCGACTCCTCGGCGAGCGCCGACCGCAGTCGTTCGATGTCGCCGACGCGCTCGTAGGCCGTGTGCGTCGCCGCGCAGAGCGCGGCGAGGTCGACGCCGTGCGGGGTCCCGAACACTCGTTCATAGGAGCCGACGTACGCCGCATCGCCCTGTTCGAGCGTTGAGAAGATCGCTGCCCCGTCGTCGTTGGCCACCACGATCGTCAGGTCGGGTCGCGGCTCGTCAGGTCCGAGCACGAGCCCGTTCGCGTCGTGGAGGAAGGTGAGATCGCCGAGATAGGCCAGCGCCCGAGACGAGTGTCGACCGAGAGCCGCTCCGATGGCCGTCGACACGGTGCCGTCAATGCCGGCCAGGCCACGATTGCCGATGACCAGACGACGCTCGCCGGCCGGGTAGGGCGTGGTCATGATGTCGAGGTCGCGGGCCGGTTGCGACGATCCCACGATCAGCAGACCTTCGGCCGGCAAGGCGTTCGCTACGGCCGCCGCGACCAGCAGCGGGAATCCCTGCGCATCCGCGGCGACCGCGTCCACGCCGGCCGACAGTTCCGCGTCCGCCGCCCGCCACGCCTCGATCCAGTCGTCCGGGTCGGCATGCTCGGTCGTCGGCATGGTGTCGAGGTGGCGGGCGACGCGACCTGGATCAGTGCCGATGCCTCCTCCCCCACGCACGGAGATGACCTCGAGGTCGGTTCGCGAAAGCAGCTGAGTCACCGGACGGGACAGCGTGGGATGCCCGGTGACGAGGACTCGCTCGATGTCGCTGCCGAGCCGGCCGGCGACGAGCAGACGTGCGGTTCGCATGGCATGGGTGCCGGTCCGCGCACCCGACGTGGGCTCGGCGACCAGCGGCCAGTTCCCTTGCTCGGCGAGAAACCTGGCCGGCGGGCCTGCGTCGTCTCCTGCGACCACGACGGTGGGTGGCCCCGACGGCAACACCTCAGCCTCGTCGGCGTCCTGCTGCCACCGGTAGCCGCCCTCGGAGACAGGTGCCGGCCCGCCGTCCAGCGCGGCAAGGAGCGGACCCGGTTCGGGCAGCAGCGGCTCGGCGAACTGGAGGTTGACGTGGGTCGGCCCCCGCCGCCGTACGCCCGCTTGCACGGCCTGCACCGCCGCACCCGTGTCTCCCGCCGCCACGTCCACCCACGGCACGCGCTGACCGAGCAACCCCGGCTGGTCGGTCGTCTGGTTGGCGCCGGTCCCCCGCAACGTCGCCGGCCGGTCCGCCGACAACACGATGACCCGCTCACCGACGTGCGAGGCCTCGAGGACCGCCGGATGCAGGTTGGCCACCGCTGTACCCGACGTCGTGACGACGGCTACCGGCCGATGCGCCCCCTTGGCGAGCCCGAGGGCCAGGAACCCGGCGCTGCGCTCGTCGATCCGCACATGCAGCCGGAGCAGACCGGTCCGGTCGGCCTCGTGCAGGACAAGCGCCAGCGCCGCCGAGCGCGACCCGGGCGCCAGCACCACGTCGGTGACACCGCCGCGACGGAGTTCGCTGACGACGGCCACGGCGAGCTCGGCAGAGAGGTTCATCGAGGCAGATCCTCCAGGAAGGCAAGGCAGTCGGCCAGCCGCCGGTGCCATCGCGCGGTCGTGTCGGCGTCCGCCCGCACCGCCTCTACGGCATCGCGGTCGGGATCGACCCGGCGTACGTCGAGCTGCCCGTCGACCGGTCTCAAGGAGCCGTCCACGACATCTGCCGTGAACATGGACGTGGTGGCCAGGCCGCAGGCGTGGGGCAGCTCCGGCAGCGCCGCCGCCAGGGCAACTCCTGCGGCGATGCCCACCGACGACTCCAGGGCAGACGACACGACGACCGGCATCGCGATCTCCTCGGCCAGCCGCAGACATGCACGCACGCCTCCGAGTGGTTGGACCTTGAGGACCGCGAGGTCGGCTGCGCCGAGCTGCTTGACGCGCGCCGGGTCAGCGGCCCGCCGGATGGACTCGTCCGCGGCGATGGGTACGTCGACGCGCCGGCGGACCAGCGCGAGGTCCTCGACCGTGGCGACCGGCTGCTCGACGTACTCGAGGTCGAACTCGGCCAGCACTTCGATGGCGTGGATGGCCTCTTCGACGCTCCAGCCACCGTTCGCGTCGACGCGCACCCGCCCCTTTAGCCCGAGAGCATCACGGACGGACGCCACGCGGGCGACGTCCGCATCCAGCGACTGGCCGGCCTCGGCGACCTTGACCTTGGCGGTCCGGCAGCCGTGCGGCGCCAACACGATCGCGCGTGCCTGGTCAGGGTCGACGGCGGGCACCGTGCAGTTGACCGGGACGCGATCGCGAACGGCGGTGGGAAACGCATGGTCGGCCGCGTCGAGGGCGGCCACCAGCCAAGCCGACGACTCCGCTACGCCGTAGTCCCAGAAGGGACTGAACTCGCCCACGCCGGCCGGGCCGGCGATCAGCACTCCCTCTCGGTGCTGGACGCCACGGAAGCGCACGTTCATCGGCAGCGAGAACACGTCGACCCGTCGGCCGCCCACCTCTCTCACCTCGGCCCCGCGATGAGCTCGGCAAGCCGTCGCCGGTCGACCTTGCCCGACGTCAGCATGGGGAGGGCGTCGACGAGCACGAGGCGGCGAGGCGCCCAGTGGCGCGGGTGCGCGGCCCCGACGAAGTCTCGGATCTCTGCGAGCGACGGGATGCCCGCCGGCCCCCGCTGGACCACGGCGACGATCTCGGCGCCCCACTCGTCGTCAGGCCCGGCAACCACCGCCGCCAGCTCCATGCCGGGCATCATGTTGAGACGCGCCTCGACTGCGCCGACGGAGACGTTCACGCCACCGGTGATGACCACGTCGTCCGTGCGCCCGAGGACGACCAGCCGACCGTCGTCGTCAAGCCGGCCGCGGTCTGCGGTGTGGAACCAACCGTCCCGCAGCACCTCCGCGGTCAGGTCTGGTCGGCCGTCGTACCCCTCGAACAAGACGGGTCCGCTGAGCCGGATCTCTCCGTCCCGGCCCAGCGCCACCCCGATCCCGTCGAGCGGGACCCCGTCGTACACGCAGCCACCGCACGTCTCGCTCATGCCGTAGGTCGTCACGACGGTGACGTCATGGTGGCGTGCGAGCGCGACCAGGTGGCCGGGTGCCGGCCCTCCACCCAGGAGCACGACGTCGTACTCCGCGAGGGCGGTCGCGTCGGACTCCAGCCAGCGGTACAGCTGGGTCGGGACGGCGGCGAGGTACCGACGCTTTCCGGTGAGCGCCGCGGTCGCGGCGGTCAGGTCTGCATGCTCGTCGAGATGCACCGGGGCCAGCCCGGCCAGCGCCGACCGGATCAGGACCTGAAGACCGGCGACGTAGTGGGCGGGCAGGGCCAGCACCCACTGACCCGGACCGCCGATCCGAGACAGCGTCGCGGCTGCGGAGGCGCGCAGGGCGGCAGCCGAGAGCAGCACATCCTTCGGTTGTGCTGTCGACCCGGAGGTGCGGACGGTCAAGGCAGGAGCGTCGTCGATCTCGAGCCACTGCAGGACCGCGGACTCGATCGCGCGTGGCGACCCGGCCAGGGGGCGTAGCGAGACGTCGGCGGTCACGCCGCACAGACTACGGCCGCATCGCAGCCGAACCCGACCGGCATCCGAGCGGCTGACAGACTGGCTCCCGCCATGACCGAGCCCACCACCCGCGCGACCCGTGCCGACTGGGTCGAGGGCGCGCGGCCACGCACGCTGCCGGCAGCCATCTCACCTGTCGTGGCCGGCACCGGTGCGGCCATGTACGCCGACGGGTTCGTCTGGTGGAAGGCGGTGCTGGCACTCGTGGTCTCGCTGGCCCTGCAGGTCGGCGTCAACTACGCCAACGACTACTCCGACGGCATCCGCGGCACCGACACGGACCGGGTCGGTCCGCTGCGGCTGGTCGGCTCAGGCCTGGCTGCACCGGGTCGGGTGAAGGGCGCGGCCTTCGCAGCGTTCGCCGTCGCCGGTGTGGCGGGTCTCGTGCTGGCCGCGACCAGCAGCTGGTGCTTGCTGCTGGTCGGCGCTGCTGCCATCGTCGCGGCGTGGTTCTACACCGGGGGATCCCACCCGTACGGCTACCACGGCCTCGGGGAGCTGTTCGTCTTCGTCTTCTTCGGTCTCGTCGCCGTGGTCGGGACGGCCTTCGTGCAAACCGGAGACATCACCGTCGACGCAGCGCTGACGGGCTCAGGAGTCGGCGCCCTCGCCTGCGCGATTCTCGTGGCCAACAACCTGCGCGACATCCCGACGGACCGGGTGGCCGGCAAGCGCACGCTGGCGGTGGTTCTCGGTGACAGCGGTACTCGGACGTTGTACGTCGCCCTGGTGGCTGCGGCGGCAGCTCTCGCCGTCGGGTTGGCGGTGACCGAGACGCCTTGGCTGCTGCTCGGCCTGGTGTCGCTGCCCCTGGCCGGTCGGGCGTGCCGCGCGGTCCTGGGCGGTGCTGTGGGTCCGCAGTTGATCCCCGTCCTGCGAGACACCGGGCTGACCGAGCTCGTCTACGCAGCTGGGCTGCTCGCCGGCTACTTCCTCGCCTAACGGCCGCGAATCGTCGGAGCACCGGGATGACGGTCGTCGAGGCGGCCGAACAGACTCTCGAGCCTGGCGTGCATCTGGCGGGCGGCGCCCGAGATCGCCTCGTCCATGGTGGCCGCGTGATGGGTGACAGCTACCGGTGGGTGACCGTTCGGCCTGACCTCGATCATGCAGCGACTGTCGGCATCGCCCCACTTGTCACCGTTCTCGTCGCCGAGGTGCACCTGCACGGTCGTGATGCGGTCGCTGAACACGTGAAGTCCATCGATGACCTCTCGCTCGACCTCCGCGATCAACTCCGGCGCACCCGTGACGTTTCGGTCGGTACGGACCTGGATCTCCATGCGATGTCCTTCCCGTCGACTGCTTCGACAGTCCTCACTGATGAGTCTGTCCGGCGACACCGGCCCAGACCAGGGCCAAAGAGCCTTCGTGCCAGGACGCTTGGCTTGGCAGCGGTCAGTCGTCTTCTTCGGACCGCTTGGCCTCGAAGGCCGCTTTGGCGCGGGAGGCGCGCCGGTCGACGGACGCGGCGAGGTCGGCGCGCAGTGACTTGAGCGTGGCGAAGGCAACGAGGGAGGAGATCACCATCGCGATGATGGCGGTGTACAGCGCGCTCAACGCGTTCCACGTGAGCCAGTGTCCGAACACCAGCCAGATCAGCCCGTACGCCGCTGCGAACAGGCCGACACGGGCCAGCGTGTAGACGGCAAAGACCTTCACACCGAGCACCTTCGTAGCCGGAACAGGGGACGTCATCCAGCGTAACGAGCAGCCTGACCCCACCAGGCACCAGGCTGGGAAGGCCGCCTGGGAACAGGGCTGCTGTCCAGGCGGGTGTTCGACGACAACGTCGTTCCGGACTGAGGCGCGGCGCGCTCAACTCTTCAGCAGCTCGGCGAGCGCGACCGGGTCGATGTTGCCGCCGGAGACGACAGCCACCGCAGGACCGGGCGCGCAGACCTCGGGATGCGCGAGGTAGCCCGCCACTGCCACCGCACCACTCGGCTCGGCCACGAGCTTGGAGTCCAGGAGGAGACGGCGTACGGCATCGAGGATCTGCTCTTCCGTCACGGTCACGACGTCGTCGACGAAGGCCGCGATGTGTGGCCAGGTCACCTCACCGACCACGGGTACACGCAGTCCGTCGGCGATCGTGCGGCCGGTCTGCGCCGCCTCCCACGAGACGCGTCGCCCGTGCGCGAAGCCCTCCGCCAGGTCGCCCGCGAGCTCGGGCTCGACGCCGATCACCCGTGCGTTCGGGCAGCGGGCCTTGACGGCGACAGCCACACCGCTGATGAGCCCCCCACCACTGACCGGAACGAAGACGGTCGCGACGTTCGGAAGGTCGTCGACGATTTCGAGACCGACTGTCCCCTGGCCGGCGATCACGCGCCGGTCGTCGTACGCGGACACGAAGACTTCCCCTGTCCTGCGCCTGATCCGTTCGACCTCTGCAGCGCGCTCGGCGATGTCCACCAGCACGACACGTGCGCCCAACGCCAGCGTCGCGTCGCGCTTCACGTCCGGAGACTGGCGCGGCATCACGATGGTCGCTGCGACGCCGGCGTCCCGAGCCGCCCTCGCCACTGCCTGCGCATGGTTGCCGGACGAGTGGGTGATGACCCCGCGGGCGCGCTCGTCGTGCGTCAGCTGAGCGATGGCGTTGGTGGCACCGCGGGCCTTGAAGGCACCGCCGACCTGGAGAGACTCGGCCTTGAGGTGCAGCGGATGCTGATCGCGCCCCCACCCGGTGGACAGGAGCGGCGTGCGTCGCACGGCGGAGGAGATCCGGGCAGCTGCGAGCTCGACGTCCGCGACGTTCACCAGCGCCGGGCCGGGCGCCCGCGTGGCAGGCTGCGCCGGGGGGTTCGGGCTCATCCAGTCACCCTACGTGGGCAACATTCGGCACCGCTTGGGCGAGCCGTCTAGGCTGGAGGCATGAAGAGGTCGAATCGTCGATGAGATATCTACCCGCAGTCCTGATGATCGTGATCGCGATCTACAGCTGGGTGGAGATCGCGATGTCCGACCCTGGCCAGGTGCGCCAGCTTCCGCGCTGGGCCTGGGCACTCGCCGTTTTCGTCCCACTGCTCGGCGCGGTCGGTTGGCTCGTGTACGGGCGGCCGAACGGCACCCCGGCGGTGCAGGTCGCGCCGCGGCCCCGTCCCAGGCGCACACTCGCGCCTGATGACGACCCGGACTTCCTCCGCAGCCTGCGCAAGCAGAAGCCGCCCCCCGAGGACCCCTCAGCGCTCACCTGAGCCGGTCGCGCGGGGCCGGATCGGTCGTGGTGTTCACATGCCGGAGTAGGCGTGCAGTCCCGATCCGAAGAGGTTGATCCCGACGAAGTTGAAGATGAACGTCGCGTAGCCCAGCAGCGCGACGTACGCCGCCGCGCGTCCCTGCCAGCCGGCCGTCGCCCGGGCGTGCAGGTAGGCGGCGTAGGCGACCCAGGTGATGAACGCCCACACCTCCTTGGGGTCCCAACCCCAGAAACGTCCCCATGCGTGTTCGGCCCAGATCGCGCCCGCCAGCACGGCGAACGTCCACAGCGGGAACGCGAAGGCGTGGACCCGGTATGCGACGCGGTCGATCGCCTCCGCCGTCGGAGTGCGCCACAGGAAGCCCGTGCGGGGTCGGTCCGGGTGCGCCACCGCTCTCGACTCGGCCCGGTTGCGGAGCAGGAACAGCACCGAGCTCAGCGCCCCCACCGTGAAGGCACCACCGGCGATCGCGGCAGCCGAGACGTGGATGAGCAACCAGTACGAGTGCAGCGCCGGGACGAGCGGTCCGACCGGCCGGTAGAGCACGACCACCGCAAGTCCGAGGACGATGACGAGGAAGCCGGTGACGAGCAACCCCAACCAGCGGATCGCGTAGCGGCGCACGAGCAGGACGTAGGCAACGGAGACCGCCAACGATCCCGTGATGGCGAACTCGTACATGCTGCCCCAGGGGACGCGCTGTGCTGCGAGTCCGCGCATGACGACTCCAGCCACGTGCAGAAGCAGACCGAGAACGGTCAGTGACAGGCCGATCCGCCCGAACCGGTCGCTGCGCTCCTCGGGAGTCTCCCGATCCGCCGCAGAGAGGTCAGGAGAGGCGTCGGCCGGTGGCAGCGAGGTCGAC
Source organism: uncultured Actinomycetota bacterium (assembly GCA_963742765.1). Classification (GTDB taxonomy): domain Bacteria; phylum Actinomycetota; class Actinomycetes; order Propionibacteriales; family Nocardioidaceae; genus JANLYC01. The sequence goes on along the minus strand of CAVUMY010000001.1, from coordinate 1,230,703 downwards.
GACTGGTCGGCCGCCGACGAAGCCGGTACGAGGGCCGACGCGGCGCGCGTGGGTGCGACTGTGGTGACGATGTCTCTGGCCATCGCCCACTCGACCATGTGCGCCAGCATCGCGAGCGTGTAGACGACCGTGGCGGAAATCATGGCGTTGTTGCTCAGGTGCGCGTACGTCTCGGTCACAGCCGATCCTCTCCCAACTCGGGGCGCAAAGCCGCGGCGACGGCGTCCACATGGGTCGCCGGGTCACCGCCTGACACGCGATCGAGTGCAGCAACCTCGACCACGGTACGCCCGTCTCTGGCGCCGACCCGGACCCAGGTCCGCCTCGGTCGCACGAACAACGAACCGAGCAGCCCGAGGATCGCCAGCAGGACCCCCACCAGGGGCACGACCTTGCCCGGCTGCTTGTTGATCTGCAGCTTGACGAAGCGGTCGTACCCGTCGAACCGGATGGAGCCCATCCCCTGGCCCAGGCTGGCTTTCTCGCCTTCGCGGAGCAGCAACGGGCGCGCCTTTCCGCCCGGCGTGGTGAAGGGCTTGAGCCGGTCCTTGTCGAGGACGTAGACCGACTGTGCGGCACCGTCGTCGATGCCGAGGTTGCCGTGGTAGGCGATGAGCGAGAGGACAGGGTTGTCGGCGTCGGGGAACAGTGAGCACGGCTGGCCGTTGCACAACGACGCCGTCGGGAAGAAGTACCCCTCGAACCCGAGTTGTTCCGGCGCCGCGTCAGGCGCCTTGATGACGCCGTACGACACCAGCGAGCTGTCTTGCGGCAGGAAGATCACAGGTCCGGAGAACGAGACGTTGCCGTCGCCGTCGCGCACCGTGACCCGCGGCGCGTAGCCGTGGCCCGTGAGGAACACCGAGGTGCCGTCGACAACGAGCGGGTGGTTGACCCGCAGGTCATAGCCGTGCGATGTCGCACCCGGCTTGTCGGTGACGGTCAGGTCGGCGTCGTACGTCAACGGCGTACCGGCCCCGGCGCCCGTCTTCTTCCAGGACACATGGAAGTCGTCGACGTTGAAGGAGAACGGCGCCAGGTCGGCGCTGTTGAAACGAGCGCCGGGCGTGAAGTCGTCGTACTGGATCAGCGTGTTGGAGAAGCCGTCACCGGCGATGACGGCCGCGCTGCCCTTGAAGCCGTAGAGACCCGTCACGGCGACACCGACGAGCACGACCAGCAGTGACCAGTGGAAGAGCAGGTTGCCGGCCTCGCGGAGGTAGCCCTTCTCGGCCGTGACGACGACGGCCTCCGGTGCAGAACCATCAGCGGGTTCGCGATCGCCGACCTCGTCGTACACGTCCACCCGTCGGCGCTGACCGGCCAGCAACGCCCGCGCCCGCTCAACCACCTCCGCAGGTGGCTCGTCGGTTTCCCAGGTGTCGTACGCCGCCAGCCGCGCCAGGTTCCGGGGAGCCTTCGGCGGCCGGGCACCGAACGCCTTGGCGTACACACGCAGCCGCGGGATGACGCAGCCGACCAACGACAACATGAGCAACAGGTAGATGGCGCTGAACCAGACCGAGCTGTAGACGTTGAACATTCCGATGCGCTCGAAAGTCGGCGTCAGAGAAGGGTGACGGTCCTTGAACGACACCACGGCGGACGGGTCCACACGCGTCTGCGGGATCAACGACCCGGGAATGGCGGCAACGGCCAACAGGAACAGCAGGATCAACGCGGTCCGCATCGACGTCAGCTGGCGCCAGGTCCAGCGGGCGAACTCCAGCGGATTGAGCGCCGGAGCCACCCGCAGCGGATCAGACGGCTGTTTCATAGTCACCCACCCAGTTCTGCACGTGCACGACCATCGCGCTCCAGGCGCCGGACACGAGAAGCACGCCGACCACCACGAGCATCGCGCCACCGAACCGCATCACGGCGAGCTGGTGGCGACGCACCCAGCCGACCGCGCCCATCATCCGCCGGTAGGACACGGCTGCCACGATGAACGGGATCCCGAGTCCGAGGCAGTAGACGAAGGCCAGAAAGGCGCCACGCGTCGGGCTGCCACCGAGCCCTGACAACGACAGCACCGCGCCCAGGGTGGGTCCGATGCAGGGCGTCCAGCCCAACCCGAACAGCACCCCGAGCAACGGGGCCGCGCCGAGCCCGACCGCGGGCACCGTGTGGATCCGCACGTCGGACTGGAGCCAGGGAACGACGCCGGCGAACACCAGTCCGAGCACGATCGTCACGACGCCGAGCACCTTCGTGAGCAGCGCCTGGTGGTCGACCAGCTGGTAGCCGAGCTGACCGAAAGCGCCTCCGACGGATACGAAGACGAACGAGAAGCCCAGGATGAACAACACCGTCCCGGTCACCATCCGTCCCCGTACACCGGTGCTGCCGTTGGCAACGATGTCAGCGCCGGACAGACCGGTGATGTAGGAGAGGTAGCCCGGAAGCAGGGGCAGCACACAGGGCGAGAAGAACGAAACCAGGCCGGCGATGAGCGCCACCGGGATCGCGAGCAACACGGGACCGTCCAGGGCCGTGTCGCGGAACCACGTCCCGATCGATGATGCCGTCACGAACGACGACGAGGAAACCAGGTCGAGCATCGGGTACTCAGCCGGCCTTCTGTGCGACGTCTTCGACCACACCGACCAGGGTGGACGTCGTCGTCGGCCCGGTGATGACGGCGGCGAGCTTGCCATCCCGGTCGATCACGAGGGTGGACGGGATGGCATTGGCGGCGACGACGCCGTAGAACTTCAACAGGAGTTTGCTGTCCTGGTCGACGAGGCTGGGATACGGCACCTCGAACCGACGCACGTAGGCGAGCGCCAGAGACTCGCGGTCGCGGGTGTCGATGCCGACGAACGCCGTGTCGGGGAGCTGCCGCGAGGCATCGACGAGGTCCTTCGCCTCACCCCGGCACTCACCACACCAGGCACCCCAGACGTTCAGGACCAGGGTCTGACCGGCGTAGTCGGCAGTGTCGAGCGTGCCACCGCCGAGCTTGTCGCCCTGCAGGGTGGGCGCTGTCTTGCGGTCGGCCGGTGCGATGAGGGTGATCGAGCCGTCGCCGCTGGCGTAGCCATTGCTGCCCGTCTGTTCGGACCCGGCCGTCGTACAGGCCGCCGCGGTCGCGAGCACCACCACCGCGGCGAGCAGGGTGGTGACGGTCCGGGCCGGGCGACGACGCATGGGTCAGGCGCCGGCCGTGAACTTCTTGGAGGCCCTGACCGGCACCAGGTCCGCAGCCGGTTCGGAATAGGCGACCATCGTGACGCGGTCACCGGTATAGGTGAACGAGGTCACGCTCGCCAGGCTGCACTCGCGTTTGCGCGGGTCGTGGAACAGGCGTCGGCCTTCGACGAACGAGCGCACGGTCCAGACCGGCAACTGGTGGGAGACGATCAATGCCTCATGGCCGGACGCCGCCTCGCGAGCATCGTGCATCGCGGCCAGCATGCGCACCACGACGTCCTTGTAGGGCTCACCCCACGAGGGTCGAAACGGGTTGTACAGGTGCTTCCACGCGGACGGCTTCCGCAGCGAGCCGTCCCCCACGCCGAACCGCTGCCCCTCGAACACGTTGCGCGACTCGATGACCCGTTCGTCGGTGACGATGTCGAGTCCCAGCGCTTCGGCGGCGGGACGTGCCGTCTCCTGCGCACGCTCGAGCGGAGACGACACCAGGTAGGTGATGTCGCGGCCCGTGAGCACCTTTGCCACCCGCTCGGCCATCTGCTGTCCGAGCTCGCTGAGGTGGTAGTCGGGCAGCCGGCCGTAGAGGATGCCCTGGGGGTTGTCCACCTCCCCGTGGCGCAGCAGGTGGACGGTCGTCATGTCGGGATCGGCGGCGGAACCTCCAGCCGAGGCGTCGGAACTCATCGGGCCCCTTCCTGGTCGGGTCTGGCCGCCGCAGCGGCTGCGGCGGCACGCGGCAGTGCTGCCGCGAACCGGTCGATGGCGCGGTCGTCGTGCGCCGTACTCACGAACCACGCCTCGAATGCGCTGGGTGGCAGGTAGACACCCTGGTCGAGCATCGCGTGGAAGAACGCGGTGAAGCGGTACAGCGCCTGCCGGCTCGCATCGTCGAAGTTGCGGACGACGGGCACCTCTTCTGGATCGACGAAGAACGCGCAGAAAAGGTTTCCGGCCGCCTGCATGACGTGCGGCACACCCGCGGCCGCCAGCGCCTCGCCGGTCAGCCTGCTGATGGTCGCAGCCGTCTCGTCGAGGCGGCGGTAGACATCCTCAGTGGCCAGCCGCAACGTCGTGAGGCCAGCGGTGGTGGCGATCGGGTTTCCGGACAGGGTGCCTGCCTGGTAGACCGGTCCGACCGGGGACAGGTGCGCCATGACGTCGGCTCTTCCACCGAAGGCGGCCGCGGGGAACCCGCCACCCATGACCTTGCCGAACGTCATGAGGTCAGGTGTCCAGCCCTCGACGGCTCCGTCGAGCCCCCAGTGACCGGCCCGGCTGACGCGGAAGCCCGTCATCACCTCGTCACTGATGAACAAGGCTTCATGGTCGCGGCACAGCCGGGCCAGGCCAGCGTTGAATCCGGCGACCGGAGCAACTGCGCCCATGTTTCCTGCGGCGGCCTCGGTGATCACGCACGCGATCTGGTCGCCGTACGCCGCGAACGCCTCCTCGACGGCGGCCAGGTCGTTGTACGGCAAAACCAGCGTTGCAGCCGTGGACGCGGCCGGAACGCCGGGCGTGCCGGGGATGCCGAAAGTGGCGAGCCCCGAGCCAGCGGAGGCGAGCAACGAGTCGACATGGCCGTGGTAGCAGCCTGCGAACTTCACGATCAGGTCACGACCGGTGAAGCCGCGTGCCAGCCGGATCGCCGACATCGTGGCCTCTGTGCCGGACGAGACGAGGCGCACCTGCTCGACCGGAGTGCGGGCCACGATCTCCTCGCCGAGTTCGACCTCCGGCAGGGAAGGCGTCCCGAACGACGTACCGCGCGCCACTGCCTGGGTCACGGCCTCGACCACGACCGGGTGGGCGTGGCCCAGGATCAGCGGTCCCCACGAGGCCACCAGGTCGACATACTCGTGACCGTCGACGTCGTACAGGTAAGGGCCTGAGCCGCTCGCCATGAAGCGAGGGGTTCCACCGACTGCGCGGAAGGCCCGCACGGGGCTGTTGACGCCGCCGGGGGTCACCTCGCTGGCACGGGTGAAGAGCTCAGCAGACCGCGAGACGTCGGCGATCCCCGCAGGACCGCTCGGGTGGCTGACGCGAACCTGGGCGGCACCGGAGGAAGTCACCGCCCCATTGTCGCCGAGCGGTCCACCCTGGACGAATCCGGCCCGGGTGCTGACAGGCATGTCCCGGTGTGTCCTGATACGTTCGGCCGTGGGGTGCATCACCTGTCGAGGCCGTAACCCGGATCCCCGGCCCTCGTTGCACCCCGGTCACGACTGCTCGACGTACGAGCAGCGGCACGCACCCATGGAGGACTTCACCGATGGCGCCTCGCCACCGACGCCCACCCAGGACCAGCCGGTTGCAACGAGGGCCGGCTCTGGTTCCCCTGGCGGTGCTCGGCGCCGCGTGGGTCTTCACGGTCAGCTCCCCGATCGATGCCCATGACGCCTCCGGCGGCTCCGGTTCCGTCGACTTGGCGACCCCGACCGTGGCTTACGGGCCGGCGACAGCGTCCACGGTCGGCATCGCAGGCACTCCTGACGAGTCGACGGCCACCACCACCGGGGGCTCGACGACCGGGTCTGCCGGCACCGACGGAGCGCCTGCTGCCACGTTGTCTGCCGATCCTGGTGCGTCGACAGGCAGTGCGAGCGACACGGGCGGCCCAACCGCATCATCCGGAGGTGTGACACCCCCTGGTGCGCCGGGTGCCACCAGCAGTCCGGACCCGAGCGGGAGCCGCGGCCCGAGCCGCCCGACCAGCACGAGCACATCGGCGCCGTCCACACCCGACACCACCGGGCCGGTGCTCCAGCGACTCGACAACGTGGCACAGGCGACGGCGTACTGCGCTCAGCATCTTCCCGGCAGTCCGACGCAGGAGATGATCGCCGCCTGTGGCAAGAAGCTGGTCGGTGCGACCACGACGGAGGCCGCCGACCTGCTGTCCGGCACGTTGGTTCACGTGTTGACCCGGCTCGAACTCACCAGCCTGATCCCCGCCGTGCCACCCGTGGCCCTCCCCTGTCTGCCGATCATCTGCGTGTGAGCTGATCCGCAGCGGCCCGGCACCGTCGTCGAGGGACACTCGCCAAGGCAAGTCCCAGGTTTTCGCCGGAGATTTGCCTAGTTCACCAGCCAGCTGGCTTGTGAACTAGGCAAACACGGAGGGCCAGGGGTTGTTACTGGGACAGGTGGTGCCTGAGGAGGTGGGCGGCTTCGGCGGCCCAGTAGGTGAGGATGATGTCGGCGCCGGCACGACGGATCGACGTCAAGGTCTCGAGGATCGCGGTCTGACGGTCGATCGCCCCGGCTGCAGCCCCCGCCTCGACCATCGCGTATTCACCCGACACGTTGTAGGCAGCCACCGGGACGTCGGAGATCATGGCCACCTCACGCAGCACGTCGAGGTAGGCCAACGCCGGCTTGACCATCACCATGTCGGCACCTTCAGCCAGATCGAGCGTGACCTCGCGGATCGCTTCGCGAGAGTTCGCGACGTCCTGCTGGTAGGTACGACGGTCACCCTTCAGCGACGAGTCGACAGCCTCCCGGAACGGCCCGTAGAACGCCGACGCGTACTTCGCGGAGTAGGCGAGGATCGCGACGTCGCGGTGTCCGGCGTCGTCGAGCGCCGCTCGGATCGCACCGACCTGGCCGTCCATCATGCCGCTCGGCCCGACGACGTGGACGCCGGCGCTCGCCTGCGCAACCGCCATCTCGGCGTACAGCTCGAGCGTCGCGTCGTTGTCGACAGAGCCGTCCGCGGCGAGCACACCGCAGTGCCCGTGATCGGTGAACTCGTCGAGACACAGGTCGCTCATCACGACCGTGGCGTCTCCGACCTCGGAGACCACGTCGGCGATGGCCACGTTGAGGATGCCGGCCGGGTCGAGCCCGCCGGAGCCGGTCGCGTCCTTGACCTCGGGGATGCCGAACAACATCACGCCACCGACACCGGCCTCGACGGCCGCGGCGGCGGCTTTGCGCAATGACTCCCGGGTGTGCTGCACGACCCCGGGCATGGTGCCGATAGGACGTGGCTCGGTCAGCCCCTCACCGACGAACATGGGCAGCACCAGCTGCCCCGGACGCAGGGTGGTCTCCGCGACCAGGCGCCGCAGGGCAGGTGTCCTGCGAAGGCGCCTCGGCCGGGATTCGGGGAAGCCGCTCATGACCAGGCTCAGGTGGCCCGGCGACGGGTCGGAGTACGCCGCTGGGACGGCTTCGTCACCGGTTCCCCGGCCTCGATGAGCTCGAGGCGTCGAGCGGCACCGAAGTCCGCCAGCGCGTCGGCCAGCTCCTCCACCGACGGCTTGGGCGCGAGCACGTCCACGCGGAGACCGTGCTCCTCGCACGTCTTGGCGGTGGCCGGGCCGATGGCCGCGATCACGGTCGAGGCGTGCGGCTTGCCGGCGATGCCGACGAGGTTGCGCACCGTCGACGACGACGTGAAGACGACCGCGTCGAACTTGCCGGACTTGATCGCGTCGCGAGTCGGGGCCGGGGGCGGAGCGGCGCGCACGGTGCGGTAGGCCGTGACGTCGTCGACCTCCCAGCCGAGCTCGTGCAAGCCGGCAACCAAGGTCTCGGTCGCGATGTCGGCCCTCGGGAGGAACACCCGGTTGATCGGGTCGAGCAGGTCGTCGAACGGCGGCCAGTCCTCGAGCAGGCCCTTGGCGGACTGCTCGCCCGACGGCACCAGGTCGGCTCGGATCCCCCACTCCGCGATGTTCTCGGCGGTCTTGTCGCCCACGGCGGCAACCTTGAGACCGCTGAACGCGCGGGCGTCGAGACCGTACTCGTCGAACTTCTCGCGGACCGCCTTGACCGCGTTGACGGACGTGAACACGATCCACTCGTAGCGACCCTCGACGAGACCCCGGACTGCCTTGTCCATCTGGAGCGGGTTGCGAGGCGGCTCGACGGAGATCGTCGGCACCTCTTCAGGCACCCCGCCGTAGCTACGCAGCTTGGCCGACAGCGAACCCGCCTGCTCCTTGGTGCGCGGCACCAGCACGCGCCAACCGAAGAGCGGCTTGGTCTCGAACCACGACAGCGCCTCACGCATCGCGACGACCTCACCGACCACGATGACAGCCGGCTCGTGGATGCGGGCGGCGCGGACGTCGGCGGCAACGGACACCAGCGTGGACACCACGGTCTGCTGCTCGGTCGTCGTCCCGATCGAGGTGACCGCCACCGGAGTCTCGCCGCCCCGGCCGGCGGCGACCAGCGACTTGGCGACGTCTCCGATCGACTTGACCGCCGACAGCAGCACGAGCGTCCGGCAGCCCCCGTAGGACGACCAGTCGATCTTGCTGTCGGCGACGCTGAGGACCGTGATCTCGCGCGAGGTCCGCGTGGTCAGCGGCACGCCGGCGTACGCCGGGACCGCCGTCACCGCGCTGATGCCGGGGACGATCTCGAAGGTGACACTCGCCTTGACGCAGGCGGCAGCCTCTTCGGCGCCGGTGGCGTACATCCACGGATCACCGGAGATGAGGCGGACGACGGGGCCGGGGGTCTTCGCGTGCTTGACGACCAGCCTGGCGCGCGAGGCGTGCGTGAGTGGCTGTCCGTCCTCGCCGTAGCCGCCGTCGACCAACGTGATCTCGTCGATGCGGTCGCCGACAAGCGACGTCACAAGCCCCAGGTGCTCAGGCGACTCGGTGATGACGACCTGGGCGGCCCGGATCAGCTCGGTGGCACGCACCGTCAGCAGACCGGGGTCTCCGGGGCCGGTCCCGATGAAGGACACCGACCCGGCAGGACGCGGGGCGGCACTCGGCTGATCGAGGCGGGCCGTGGCTGCACGGCTCGTCGACCTGGCGGCGGCTGTCTTCGACATGTTCTGGTTCACCGTCTTGCTCTTCGAGGGTTGCTTCTTGCTGGTCGTGGTCGGCGTGGTCGTACGACCGGTGCCGGTGGTCCTGCTCACTGCCTTGCTGCGGCTCGGGCTCGGGCCCGGTTCCGCGGATCTGCTCATGACGCCATCTCCTGCATCAGGGCCGCAGCACCTTCGGCGAGCAGCTCCTCCGCCAGCCTGCATCCGACCCCGATGGGGTCATCGGCAGGACCACCGGCAGACAGGCGCACGACGTGACTGCCGTCCGGCGCCGCGACGACTCCGCGTAACCAGATCTCCATCCCGTCCTCACCTTCTGCGACCTCTGCCAGTGCGCCTACGGGGGCGCTGCACCCGGCCTCCAACACCCGCAGCAGCTCTCGCTCGGCGGTGACGGCTGCGCGGCTCGCCTGGTCGTCGAGGACCTCGGCGACGGACCTGGCGAGGTCCGTTGCCGACGCGGCCACCTCGACGGCCAGCGCGCCCTGCCCGGGGGCAGGCAACATCTGGATCGGGTCGATCGTCTCGGTGATCTCGTCTGCCCGACCGATCCGGACGAGACCGGCTCGGGCGAGCACCACCCCGTCGAGATCACCGGTTGTCACCTGGGTGATGCGGGTGTCGACGTTGCCACGAATCGCGACCACGTCCAAACCGAGACCGAGGGCGTACAGCTGCGCCGCCCGCCGCGGTGACCCGGTCCCGACCCGGGAGCCGGGTGGCAGCTCGCCCAGGGTCAGCCCGTCGCGCGCGACGAGGGCGTCACGGACATCACCCCGCTGCGGCACCGCTGCAAGCGTGACCCGGTCGTCGCCGGCCGTGGGAAGGTCCTTCAGCGAGTGGACGACGAGGTCGACGTCGCCGGCCGCGAGGGCCTCGCGCACCGCCCCGACGAAGACGCCCTGGCCACCGATCTCGGTCAGGGGACGATTGCTCTCGTCACCTGCACTCACGACGTTGACCAGCTCGATGTCGACTCCCAACGCAGCAACGAGCGCATCAGCGACGAGCTGGCTCTGCGCCCGTGCCAGCGTGCTCGCGCGGGTCCCGATCCGGATCGGGGTCATTCCTTCTCACCGGCCCGGGTGACGGCCTCGACCGCAGCGGGATCGAGCGCGAAGAGCTCGGCGAGCGCGTCGGCGTACGAGGAGTCGGGTACCCGTCCAGCCAGCTGCTTGATGCGGACCGTGGGCTCGTGCAAGAGCTTGTCTGCGACCCGACGCACGGTCTGCACGACCTCGTCACGTTGCGCCGGTGTCAGGCCCTCGAGGCGACCCCACAGCCGGTCGAGCTCGGTCGCCACGACCCCGGTCGCCATGCTTCGCAGTGCCACGACGGTCGGCGCGACCCGCGCCGCGTCGCGCGCCGCCGCGAACGCCGTCACCTCCTGGGTCACGATCGCCTTGACCGCGACGACGTCCTCGGCACCCGGCCCGTTGTGCACGCTGTCGGCGACCGCGTGCAGCGGGATCAGGGTCACGCCAGGCAGCTCGGCGGCCGTCGGCGCCACGTCATGGGGAAGCGCGAGGTCGATGATGGCCATCGGTGCCGGACGGGACCGCTGCTCGAGGGCAGCCGACACGATCTCGGCGGGTATGACGACGCCCGTGGCGCCGGTGCACGAGATGACGAGATCGGCGTCGACAAGCTCATGTCCGAGCTCGGTCATGGCCACCGCACGGCCGTCGACCGAACCCGCGAGACGCTGGGCGTTCGCGAACGTCCGCGAGCAGATCGTGATGGTGCCGGCGCCGGCGCGACGAACGGTGCCGGCCGCCAGGGCGGCGATCGAACCGGCCCCGATGATGCAGACGGTGGCGTCGTCGAGTGGGCCGATGACCTCGACTGCCTCCTCGAGTGCGACCGACACGATGGACTGACCGGCATGGTCGATGCCGGTCTCGGAGTGCGCACGTTTGCCCACCCGCAGCCCCTGCTGGAACAACGTGTTGAGGGCCGGCCCCACGCTCTCATCACCTTGGCCGCGGCGAAGAGCGTCACGGACCTGACCGAGGATCTGCCCTTCGCCGACCACCATGGAGTCGAGTCCGGCGGCGACCGAGAACAAGTGGTCGACGGCAGCCTCGTCGTAGTGGACATACAGCGACGGGAGGACCTGGTCGACCGAGGAGTCGGCGACGTCGACGAGCAGGGCGGTCAGGTCGTCGACACTGCCGTGGAAGCGATCGACCTCGGCGTAGATCTCGACCCGGTTGCAGGTCGCGAGGACCAGCGCCTCGCTGACATGGTCACTGTTCATGGCAGCAGCCCTGAGCTTCGACGCTCCGGTGTGGTCGACAGCGAGTCGCTCGAGAAGCTCGACGGGCGCGCTGCGGTGCGAGGCGCCCACGATCAGGATGCTCACAGCGCACCGGCCGAGAGCTCGTCGAGCGGAGACGCCGCGTGCCCATGAGCCTTGCGCTGCTCGTGGTACGCCAGGATCTGCAGCTCGATCGACAGGTCGACCTTGCGTACGTCGACGTGCTCAGGCACGGACAGCACGGTCGGCGCGAAGTTGAGGATGCTGCTGACGCCGGACTCGACCAACTGGTCGCACACATCCTGGGCTGCACTGGCCGGTGTGGCGATCACGCCGATCGACACCCGACCCTCGCGCACGATGCTCGCGAGGTCGTCGAGCGAGGAGATCTGCAGGTCCCCCACCTGCTCGCCGACCCGGGCCGGGTCACTGTCCAGAAGGGCCGCCACCTGGAAGCCGCGGGAGGCGAAACCCGAGTACTTGGCCAGCGCATGGCCGAGATTGCCGATACCGACGATGACGACGGACCAGTCCTGGGTCAGCCCGATCTCGCGAGCGATCTGGTAGCGCAGGTAGTTGACGTCGTACCCGACACCGCGAGTGCCGTAGGTCCCGAGATAGGAGAGGTCCTTGCGGAGCTTGGCGGAGTTGACGCCGGCCGCGCTGGCCAGGTCTTCGCTGCTGGCCGTGCCGACGTTACGGTCCGAAAGCGCCGTGAGGGCTCGCAGGTACACGGGAAGACGGGCGACCGTGGCTTCGGGGATGCCCCGTTCCGCACGCTCGTCGCGGGCTCGGCCGCTCTTGCGGCTCCGTGCCGTGGTCATACAGAGGTCACCGTGCTCCTGGCTGCTCCCGGGCGCTGCTCGTCGGTCCGCACTCGCGTGGGAGCGACGACTCCTGACCACTGTATGAGTTTGTGAACGTGAGAACAAAATCGTCTCACCCCACCTTCGGCGGCAGTGATCCTTGTCACTTCCGGCGCAGCCGGCCGGCCGGGCGTGCGTCCCTGTCAGCGACCCGCGGGCCTCTCCGTGCACGAGCACGCGCCCAGCGGAGGCGACCGCTCAACTCAGGGCGTCGCGAAGCCGGTCGGCGTCCACCCGCCAGAAGTCGTGCTGCTTGCCGTCAACAAACGTCACCGGGATCTGCTCGCCGTACTCGGCCATGAGATCGTCATCGGCGCTGATGTCGACCTCCTCGTACGACGTCCCGAGCTCGGCGCACACGGCTGCGATGACGACCAGGGCCACGTCACACAGGTGGCAGCCGGGCTTGGACAGCACCCGGACGCGAGCGCTCACGCCAGCCCCATCGCCCGGCGTGCCTCACCGGCACGCAGTCTGCCTTTCGCGACCTTGCCGGTCGCCGAATGCGGCAATTCGGTGACGACCTCGATCACGGACGGGACCTTGAACCGGGCCACCCGCTGCTCACAGTGGCGTGCGACCGCCAGCCGGAGCTCGCCGGCATCGACACCGTCGGCGGCCACCACGAACGCGACGACCGCCTCGCCCGTGCGGTCATCAGGTTGGCCGATCACCGCGCACTCGGTCACCCCTGGCACTTCGCTCACCACGTCCTCGATCTCGGACGGGTAGACGTTGAAGCCCGAGACGATCACCAGCTCCTTGAGCCGGTCGACCAGGAAGAGGTCGCCGTCCGGATCGAGGAAGCCGATGTCTCCCGTGGCCAGCCAGCCCCCGGGACCGGGAGCACCGTCGCTGTCGGGCCAGTAGCCGGAGAAAAGGTTGTCGCCGCGCACCCAGATCTCCCCCGGATCGTCGGCATGCACCTCGCGACCTGCTTCGTCGACGACCTTCAGGTCGACGCCAGGGAGCGCACGTCCGCTCGAGCCCGGTTTGTGCCGGGGCGTGCCGATGGTGGAGGTGACGATCGGTGCCGCCTCGGTCAAGCCGTACCCTTGCTCGACGTCGACCCCGGTGAGCTCCTCGAAGCCCCGCGCCACCTCCAGCGCCAACGGGGCGGCGCCCGACAGGAGCAGCCGGACCGAGCGCAACTGCTGACGCAGCTGTACCGCGTCACGGCTCATCCAGGCGACGATCACCGGTGGGGCGACCGGGACGACACTCACCGCGCGCTCGGCGACCAGCGACAAGGTGTCGGCTGGATCGAACCGTGGTCCCAGGACGAGGGTGGCGCCGTTGAGCAGGACCTGGCCGAGGACCGCGTTGAGGCCGTAGACGTGACACAACGGCACCACACCCAGCACGACGTCCTCGGCCGTGATCGGGGTGGGCCTGGTCTGCGAGGCCTGGTCGATGTTGGCCAGCAGCGCCCGGTGACTGAGCATCGCGCCGCGAGGTCGACCACTCGTGCCCGACGTGTACAGCAGGACAGCCAAGGACTCTCGGTCGCGCGGGGTGACGACGGCGGCATCGTCGACCGCGAGGTCGTCGTACGCGATCTCGCCCGACTCGGGTACGGCGCCGACGACCACCAACTGGGGTCGCTGCGCGGGTTCCTGGACGGAGTCGGTCAGCTCGGGGGGAGAGTCGACCGCTCCGGCCAGCGCGGCTCGCACGGCCGACAGGGTGGTGGGATCAGCGAAGCACAGCCGTGCCCCACTGTCTTCCAGCATGCGGGCGATCTCGTCGGCCGTCGACGTCGGGTTGAGCGGAACTGCGACCATGCCGGCGCGGAGCGCGGCGAGATAGCCGGCGACGAAAGCGCAGCCGTTACCAAGCGCGAGGGCCACCCGCTGACCACCCACGAGACCAGCCCGCGAGAGGCCGCCGGCCAGCGCTGACACCTGCCTGTCGAGGGCCGCCCACGTCATCGTCTCATCGGAGTCACTCTGGACGAGAGCGACCTTGTCCGGGGTCCGCTCGGCGTTGGACCGCAACATCTCGGCCACGTTGGTCGCAGGGATTCGCACCTTCACCGCATCGAGTCTGGCACACGGTCACCCACCGAGATCGGGCGTGTCCGGCCTCCTGGTGGAGCCTCTAGGCTGGGGCCGTGAACGCGCCGGTTCCGTCTGATCCGTCGGCACGGCTGCGCGCCCGGTCGGTGATGGCGGGGCAAGCGGCCGCGTCGACCGCCGAAGTCGAGGCAGCTCTTGCCACTCCCCCCGACCCGACCGCCGCGGCCTTCTTCGACGTCGACAACACCGTCATGCAAGGGGCCTCGATCTTCCACCTGGCGCGGGGCTTGCATCGCCGGCAGTTCTTCACCACCAAAGACATCGTCAAGGCCGCCTGGGACCAGGCGTACTTCCGCATCGTCGGGGTCGAGGACCCGGCAGCCGTCGCCAACGCCCGAGTCTCCGCGCTCTCCTTCATCGCCGGGCACCGGGTCGAGGAGCTGCAGTCGCTCGCCGAGGAGATCTTCGACGAGGCCATGTCGCACCGGATCTGGCCCGGGACGCGTGCACTGGCGCAGATCCACCTCGACCAGGGCCAACGGGTCTGGCTCGTGACCGCAGCCCCGGTCGAGATCGCCCGCATCATCGCCCACCGGCTGGGTCTCACCGGAGCGCTCGGCACGGTCGCGGAGGAGGTCGACGGCGTCTACACGGGCCGCCTGACCGGCGACCTGCTGCACGGAGCCGCCAAGGCCGCGGCCGTCGAGGCGCTCGCCGACCAGGAAGGTCTCGACCTGGCTCGCTGCTCGGCGTACTCCGACTCGGTCAACGACCTGCCGATGCTGTCCTTGGTGGGGGACCCCTGTGCGGTGAACCCGGACGGTCGGCTGCGTGACTACGCACGCCGGCAGGGCTGGCGGATCCGCGACTACCGCACCGGGCGCAAGGCGGCCAAGCTCGGGCTGGTGGCCGCGGCCGGGGCCGGAGCGGTGACCGGAAGCGTGGCCGCCGCCGTCGCGTTACGCCGCAAGATCCACTGACCGCACGTCCTCGGGCCGGCCTCGGCGCGCTCTCGCGCTGTCGCGGGCAGGTGACGCGGCGTGTGACGCCCGTTACACACAGGTTTCCGTGGGGTACGGGAACGGCGTACGATCGGCGGATCGGAGGGAGCCGGCGATATGTCGTCGGAGAGGGAGTTGGCATGTCTTGCGGTGATTCCGCACGCCTGACAGGACTCGACGTCCTGCGCTGCGCGGTCGCCGACATCCTCCTGGCCCGACCGCTCATGGCGGTGGCGGCCGGTGACCCTGCCGGGCGTGGCGGAAACTCCGGTGGCCCAGCCGATTACCCACCCGAGACCGACGACGACAGCCGCCGCCTGGCAGCGTTGGTCGACCTCGCCCGCGACGGAGACGCCGAAGCGTTCGGTCTGCTCTACGACCATTACTCCAAGAGCGTCTACCGGTTCGTGTTCTACCGGGTCAGCTCGCAGGCGTTGGCCGAGGACCTCACGAGCGAGACGTTCTTCCGGGCCCTTCGCTCGATGACCGGGTTCCAGTGGCAGGGCAAGGATTTCGGGGCCTGGCTCATGACGATCGCCCGCAACCTCGTCGTGGACCACTACAAGTCCGGACGGGCGCGGCTCGAGACGGTGACCGACGACCTCACCGCGCAGGACGCCACCACGGCAGGACCCGAGGACGAAGTGATCTCCCGGCTCACGGCCGAGGCTCTGCTCGAGGCGCTCGCCAAGCTGCCCGACGAGCAACAAACCTGTCTGGTGATGCGCTTCCTCAACGAAAACTCGATCGCCGAGACCGCCCAGGTGCTCGGGCGCAGCGAGGGAGCCATCAAGCAGCTCCAGCTCCGAGCCGTACGCAATCTGGCGAAGCTCATGCCGTCGAGTGCCCGATGACGACCCGGATGCGGGCGTTGGTCCACGCTTGCCATAGCCCGGTTGAACTAGGTCAAGATGGCCCATTCGGGGGCCTAACCCACCCAGACCCTCGCTCGTTCAGCCTGTCGAGGGCCACGAGACGGACCTCGATGCACCTCAAGCGAGGATCGGGCAGCACGAACAGAAGGGGTGGGCGTCCCCGATGATGCAGTTGGCAGGCGCGCGTAAGCGCGCCGAGGAGTTCGCGCGGGCCGTCGACGGCCAAGCGACGCGGACCGTTGCCGACGAGCACCGGGTCTTCCTCGAGCTGGTCGCACAGCTGCGTGCGGTGGACGGTCCGGCGATGCGACCGGAGTTCGCGGCCGACCTGCGCTCCCGCCTTCTCGAAGCGGCGCCGCAGGCTCTTGCCGAGGCCACCCGTGCTCATGGGCGAGACGCGGCCCTGGTGCGATTCCCCGTCAGCCCTCGACGTCGGACGGCGACGGTGGCTGCGACCGCCTGCCTGGTCGTCGCCAGCGGCGTGGGGGTGGCTGCTGCCAGCCAGTCCGCCCTGCCAGGCGAAGCGTTGTATCCGCTCAAGCGCGGGATCGAGCAAGCAGAGCTCCGCTTCGCCGGGTCCCAGACAGCCCGGGGCGGGGAGTACCTCGACCAGGCCTCGACCCGGTTGGCTGAGGTGACCGAGCTCTCGCTCGGGCACGCTGACGACCCGACCACACCGGCTTTGGTCACCAAGACGCTCCACGACTTCATCCAGGAGTCCAACGCCGGCGGTGACGCCTTGCTCTCGGCCTACAACGACGACCAGAGCTCAGGCAGCATCGCTCGGCTGCGCGAGTTCACGGCTGAGTCCGCGCGGCAGCTCGAGGCCCTGACCAACAACGTTCCGCCCGACGCGAGCCAGGCCTTCGCCGATGCTGCCAGCACGTTGACTCACCTCGACCAGCAGGCGCAGGCGGCCTGCCCGCAGTGCTCGTCCCTGCCCTCCTTGCAGCTGTCGGCTGCGCTGAGCGACCTCCAGCATGCCTTCGGTGGCTCAACCGACGGATCCGGATCGAGCGGAGGCCTCGTGGTCAGCCCAGGGACGAAAGGCGGCTCGACGGGCGGAAACCCGTCGGCGGCGACCGGCACGTACGACGGCCCGGTGACGATCCCGGATGTCTCGGCGGACGTCGACCCCTCCGCGGGCGCGCCCACGTCGAACCCCCAGTCCACGACCACGCCGACGCAGGGTGGCCCGCTGCCGAGCCTTCCCAGCGCGCCCACCGGTCAGACGAGCGCCCCGTCGGTCCCGCTGCCGACGATCTCGATCCCGCTCCCGACGATCACTGTTCTTTCCGTCCCGCTGCCGACCGTCCTGGAGAAACGGACCGATCCGCCCGGCGGGGCCCAGCTTCCCTGACCGAGCCGGCCCAGGACTGCGACTGGTGCGGGCTCAGGAGAAGACGCTGCGGCGCTGGATCAGGAGTGAGTACAGCGTGTGCTGGATCGTTTCTCTGACCTGGTCGGTCACGTTGAACACCAACATCGGGTCATCGGCCGCGCCGTCCCCGTAGCTGTCCGTGCGGATCGGCTCGCCGAACTCGATCAGCCACTTCGACGGCAGCGGGACCATGCCCAGCACACCCAACCAGGGGAAGAACGGGGTGATCGGGATGTAGGGCATGCCGAGCAGCCGGGCCACCGAGGGAATGTTGCCCACCAGCGGGTAGATCTCCTCGGCACCGACGACCGAGCAGGGCACGATCGGGACGCGGGTGCGCAGGGCCGCCGACACGAAGCCGCCACGACCGAACCGCTGCAGCTTGTAACGCTCGGAGAACGGCTTGCCGATGCCTTTGAAGCCCTCCGGCCACACCCCGACGAGCTCGCCTCGCGACAGCATCCGCTCGGCATCCTCGTTGCTGGCCAGGGTGGCTCCTCCCTTGCGGGCGAGCTCGCCCACGAAGGGAAGTCGGAACACCAGGTCCGCGGCCAGCGCGCGGAGAAACCGGTCGGCGTGGTCATGCACGACCAAGCCGGTCATCAGTCCATCGAGCGGGACCGTGCCGGAGTGATTGGAGACCACGAGAGCGCCACCCTCGGCAGGGATGTTGTCAATGCCTCGTACGTCGATGCGGAACCACTTGTCGGCGAGGGGGCGCAACGCCGTCAGCAGAAAGGTCTCCGTCACCTCGATGTCGAACCCGAACTCGTCGATGTCGTACTCGCCGGTGACACGGCGGCGGACGAAGGCAAGCATCGCGGCGAGCTGATGCTCCCAGTGGGACGCTCCGAAGACCTCGTGGGCGGCATCGACGATGGCATCGGCCACGTCGTCGGTGGACATGGCGGCCGGCTCTTCCGTGCGCGGCCTCTCCCCACCGCCCGCACCGGAGCGGCGCTGACGTGGCTGCGGAGCGGAACCAGGAGCCTTCTTCCTGGCCCGTACCTTCGATCGTCGGTCCGGCGATGGCGCCGTGGCAGGGTCTGGCCGCTGGCCACCGGGCGACGGCGGTGGAGCGCCGGCGGCGTCCACCGTGTCCTGTGGAGCAGTCTGCGGTGACGTCCGACGCGGCCGATTCGGCGCGCTCGGCGCCAGCGCTCGGGCCGCGGCACTCGGCGATGTGCGCGAGCCGCGGCCCGCCCGGCCACGTCCGCCGATCGGGATGACCTCAGCGTCCGGCATGCGGCACCACCTTCGCCACGACGGCGGAGACCTGCTGCTCGAGATCGGACAGGCGCTGGGCGTTGAGCGGACCCGGCCGTAGCCGTTGTGCGAACGCCTCGAACGCCTCAGCCGTCGTGTGGGCAGGCTGGAAACCGAGCAGGTCGCGCATCCGCGTGGTGTCGATACCGCGACCATACGCCAGGAAGGCGGCCTGCTCGGAAGAGAGCTCGGCGTACCTGATGCGCGGGAACACAGCAGCCAGCGGGCCGAGCGCCATCGTGGGAACCGGAACGGTAGGACGGCCGAGCCGTCGTACGGCCTGGGACAACATCAGCACGCCGTCGCCGGCAACGTTGAACGTGCCATCGACGTCGGCAACGGTGGCGTGGTGCAGGGCCGCCAGCGCGTCCTCTTCGTGGCAGAACTGCAAGCGGGGGTCGAAACCCAGCACCGTGGGAACGAGCGGGAGGGAGAAGTACCGGGTCAGCGTGGTCTCGATCTGCGGACCGATGAGGTTGGCACAGCGCAGCATCGTGACCCCGACGTCGGGCCGCCGCCGGGCGAAGCCGCGGACATATCCCTCGACCTCGACGGAATCCTTGCCGAAGCCCGATCGTGGCATCCGACGTGGCGCCATGTCCTCGCTGAACATGGCGGGGTCCTTGGGCGAGGAGCCGTACACCTGTGCGGAGGACTTGACCACCAGCCGGCTCACGCCAGGCGCCTTCTGACATGCCGCCAACAGTTGCATGGTACCGATGACGTTGATTTCCTTCATCGACGTCCGACCACCGGCACCCCCCGGTGTGGCGATCACGCTCAGGTGGACGACGGTATCGACCTCTTCAGCCGCGATGACCTTGGCGATCACGGGGTTGCGAATGTCGGCGCGGACGAAACGCACGTCACCGAGGTCGTGTCGTGGGGGAACCACATCGACCCCGATGACGCGTTCCACGCCTGGGTCTATGGAGATCCGGCGGGCGAATCGACCGCCGAGATCACGGCAGACTCCGGTGACCAGGACGACGCGGCCCATTGCGGTGGGTCTGCCTACTTGCCCTGGCGGCGACGCTGGATGCGGGTCTTCTTCAACAGCTTGCGGTGCTTCTTCTTCGCCATCCGCTTGCGGCGCTTCTTGATAACTGAGCCCACGGTCTACCTTTCGGGCGTTGACTGGAGTGTCCGGTACCGACGTGGCCCCGACAAGCTGGGTTGCCGCGCGTGACGCGACCGCAGAAGCCTACCCGCTGGTCGCTTCCTGACCCTATTCGGTCGTCCGGGACCCCTCCAATGCATTTTTATGCAATGAGCATGCGGTGATGACCCTGTGACTGACTAGCCCATTGGGATGAGTCACCCTCAGCCGATCGTAGGAACCCCAATGTGAAAAATTTTCACCCGATTCCGGTGAGAACCGGACAGGGCATAACTACTCTTCGTGATTGCGCTTGCACACTCCGCTACGAAGCCCCAAACTCAGAGTCGGTCCATTGAGGCCTTTGGACCTGCTACGTCCCTGGGGAGGGAAAATATATGAACGAGAAGAGCACGGAGAGCCAGGCGGAGGCGGTCGATCACTCACCGCACCGGGCCAGGCCCTTCATCAAGACCGGCGGTCGAGTGAAGCGCTCCTTCGGCACCACCGCCATCGCCATCATCGCCACTGCCGGCGTCGTCCTGCCCATGCAGGCACCGGCACAGGCAGCCTCTGCCAGTCACCCGTCCAGCACGGTATCGGTAGCCGCCTCGCTCACCGCAGCGAAGACCGGCGTGCAGAGCAAGCAGTCCAAGCAGCGCAAGCAGGCCAACGGAACCAAACTTCAGCGCAGGGTCTACGAAGACCGGCTGCACACCTGGGCCAACCGGGTCCGGCACGCACACGGCGTGCGGGTCATCGCGGTTCGACCGTGCCACGAAGGCTACGCCGAGCGCTGGACGGGATATCTGGCCCGCAACAACGAGTTCTTCCACCAGGACCTCGGTCGCTACATGGACCGGTGCAAGCTCACCAAGGCCGGTGAGATCCTGGCCCTCGGAAGCGTCACGCCGTACCGGATGATCCAGATGTGGATGGGATCTCCCGAGCACCGGCGCGTCCTGCTCGACTCGTCGTTCGGCCTGTCGGGCATCGCCGCCCGACGGGACGCGAACGGCAACTGGATCGGCTGCATCGACTTCGGTCGCCGCTGACCGACGGCCCCTCCCCAGCCCCACCAAGGCACCCACGGGGGTAACAGACGACGAGGCGGGTCCCTGCTCAGGGACCCGCCTCGTCGATGTGTCCGGTGGCTGCGTCACGCGAGTGTGCGCGACGCTGCGCCCAAGGTCAGCCTGCTTGGAAGAAGGACTTCCGCAGGTACTCGTTGACAGCGTCTTCGGGGACGCGGAATGAGCGTCCCACCCGGACGGCAGGCAGATCACCTGCATGCACCAACCGGTACACCGTCATCTTGGACACTCTCATCACGGAGGCTACTTCTGCCACCGTCAGGAACTTGACCTCAGAGATGCCATCCCCGGGCGTGTTTGCGGCCATGACGCACCAACTTCCGGCACGGGCGCTCTTCGGCTTCCCCACCGAAGACACAATCGCTCGTGCGTCTCCGTGAGAGTAGTGGCAAATGAGGCTGATGGGAAAGCGAAGTGCCGAAATCGATGCGGCTTTGGAAGCGAAAGGGCGCGTCTCATCGGCGTGTCGCTTGCAAACCGCGGCATTTCCCTCCCTCAGAAGGTGGGCCGGCTGGCCATCGCGCACCACCCCGGTGCTCAGTAGTCGAGCGGAATGCCATGCCACGGGAACACCTCGCGCCTGGTCTGCTCCACACAACGGTCGAGCCACGAGTCGGGGTCGTAGCCCTGGTCCCAGGCGTCGAACTTGGGCTCACGACCGTCGGTCATGAGCAGGGGCGCGGCACGTCCGGTGAGCTGTTCGACATACTGCTGCCATTCCGCGGGGGTAGGAAGCTGCGGGTCCACGGGGCGGCCTGCCACCACAGCGAGCAGATGCGTCCAGGTCCGTGGCACGACGTCGACCACGGCGTACCCCCCGCCGCCTGTGACGACCCACCGGCCGCCGCAGACCTCGTGCGCCAGGTCGTGCAGGGCCACATGGGCGGCGCGCTGCCCGTCGATGCTCAGCATCAGGTGTGCCAGCGGGTCGTCCATGTGGGAGTCACACCCGTGCTGACTGACGAGAACGGTCGGCTCGAACTCACGCAACAACGGCGGGACGACGGCGTGGAACGCGCGCAGCCAGCCGCCGTCGGCCGTGCCCGGTGGCATGCCGACGTTGACCGACATGCCTTCGGCCCCCGGCCCGCCGCTCTCACTGGCCTCGCCGGTGCCCGGGAACAGCGTTCTCGCGCTCTCGTGCAGGCTGATCGTGAGCACCCGCGGATCGTCGTAGAACGCCGCCTGCACGCCGTCGCCGTGGTGCACGTCGATGTCGACGTACGCCACCTTCTCGGCTCCTGCGCGGAGCAACCACGCAATCGCGATCGCCGGGTCGTTGTAGATGCAGAACCCGCTCGCCATCTCGGCCATCGCATGGTGCAGCCCGCCGCTGATGTTGGCGGCGTGCAGCGCCTCGCCCGTCCAGACCCGCCGCGTGGCCTCGACCGTCGCCCCGACGATGTGGGCCGACGCCTCGTGCATCCGCGGGAACGTCGGGTTGTCGTCGGTGCCCAAGCCGTGCGCGAGGTCCCGGTCGTGGTAGTCGGTGAGACTTTTCACCGCCTCGATGTAGCGGGCCGAGTGCACCAGCTCGATGTCGTCGTCACCCGCGACGGGTGCCGGGACCACGTCGAGGTCAGCGAGCACGCCGAGTGCAGCTGCCAGCCGTATCGTGAGGTCGACGCGGATCGGCGCCATCGGATGCCCGATGCCGAAGTCGTACGCCGTCAGTTCCTCGTCGAAGACGAGGGATCCCGAACCGGCCATGACGTCGACTCTAGACGGGCCGTGTCAGGGGTTACGCTTCCTCGCCGTTGGCGAGGGCGCGGGACCTGTTCCGCGCGCTCTCGAGCGCGGTCATGAACGCGGCACGGACCTTGTGGTCCTCCAGCTCACGAATCGCGGCCGCGGTGGTGCCGCCCGGTGACGTCACCCGCTCACGAAGCACCGTGGGGTGCTCACCGGTCTCGCGCAGCATCTTCGCGGAACCGACCATCGTCTGGACGACCAGCTCGGTGGCCGTCGAACGCGGCAGTCCCAGGTGTACGCCGGCCTCGATCATCGCCTCGACGACGAAGAACAGGTAGGCCGGCCCGGAGCCCGAGATCGCCGTGACGGCATCCTGCTGCTTCTCGGGCACACGGATCACCTTGCCGGTGGCACGCAGCAAGGTCTCGGCCTCGACCAGGTGCGCCTCGTCGCAGTGTGAACCACGAGAGATCGCGGCCATTCCTTCGTCCACCAGAGCGGGCGTGTTCGGCATGACCCGCACCACGGGTACGCCGGCCGGTAGCCGCGCCTCGATCAGGGCGGTGGTGATCCCGGCAGCCAGTGAGATGACGAGCTGGACCGGCGTTACCACCGGCGCGATCTCGTCGAGCAGGTCGGCCATGTCCTGCGGCTTGACCACGAGGATCAAGGTGTCGGCTTTCCTCGCCGCTTCGATGTTGGACACGACGTCGATGCCGTATCGCTCGTGGAGCTCGTCCGCCCGCGCCGGCCGCCGCTCGGACATCAGCAGCTCGGCCGGAGCTCGCCCGGCGCGGAGCAGCCCCGACACCACGGTCTCGCCCATCACGCCCGCGCCCAGGATCGCGACGGTCATCGCTGTCCTCCCGTCCGGCTTGGAGCCTCGCCGCCATCCGACGGCGGACCACTAGCCCTTGGTGATGACTGACCTGGCGAAGAATGCCAGGTTGGACGGCCTCTCGGCGAGCCGTCTCATCAAGTATCCGTACCACTCGTCGCCATACGGCACGTAAACCCGAACCTTCTCGCCTCGAGCCGCGAGGCGGGTCTGCTCGTCAGGTCTGATGCCGAAAAGCATCTGGTACTCGTAGCTGCCCTGCGCCCGGTCGTTGCTCGTCGCCAGCGCACCCGCGATCTCGATGAGCCGCGGATCATGCGAGGCGACCATCGGATATCCGGAACCGGCCATCAACGCCCTGAGGCAACGCACGTACGACAGGTTGACCTCGTGCTTGTCCTGGAACGCAACCGACTCCGGCTCCTTGTAAGCGCCCTTGCACAGACGGACGCGAGAACCCTTGTAGGCGAGGTCCTTGCAGTCGGCCTCGGTGCGGTGGAGGTAGGCCTGCAGCACCGCGCCGGTCGACGGGAAGTCCTGGCGCAGATCACGCAGGATGCCCAATGTGGAGTCCGTCGTCGTGTGGTCCTCCATGTCGAGGGTGACCGTGGTGCCGGCGTTGCTGGCCGCCTGGCAGATCGTCCGAGCGTGGTCGAGAGCGATGTGCTCGCCGTCGCCGGGGAGAGCCTGCCCGACCGCCGACAGCTTGACGGACACCTCGGCGCAGCCGGTCAGACCGCTCTCGGCGAGGCGCCGCAGCAGTTCGACGTAGGCATTGACGGTCGATCGCGCCTGCGCGAGGTCGAGGGTGTCCTCACCCAGGTAGTCGAGCGTGACGTGGAGCCCAGCTGAATCCAGACGCTGCGTGGCCTCGACCGCGGTGTCCACTGTCTCCCCCGCCACGAACCTCGCGACGATGCCGCTCGAGACGGGCATCGAGCTCACCAGACGCTTGGTGGTGTCGCTTCGCGACAGCATGAGCAGCGAACGACGCAACAACGAAACTCCTTCGTCACGGCCTGCACAGGCCTTCGATCCTCAGGCTCCGATGGCCCCGCCGGTCGCACCGACGCGCTGGACAGGGTACGCCGACCGGAGGGTCGGGATGTCACTAGGCTGAGCCCAGACCACCGTCCGAGGCAAGGAGCCCCATGAGCCACCATGTGCACGCCGAGCTGGTCGCCAACGTGTTGAAGGTGTTGGTCGCTCCCGGCGACACGGTGGCCATCGGCGACATGCTCGTCATCCTCGAGTCGATGAAGATGGAGATCCCGGTGACCACCGAGACGTCAGGAACCATCACGGACATCGGCGTCGCCGAGGGAGACGTCGTGACCGAGGGAGACCTGATCGCGACCATCGAAGAGCACTGACCTGTCTGCGCACAGGCTGGTTGCATCACCACGGTCGGTCAACCGGTCAGTTGGCGTTGCACGTGCAACGCCCTCTCCAGGAGGCCGTCCAAGCGACATTTCGCGGCACTGTCGATCGCGCGGCCGACCACGGCCTCGGCTCGAGCCGCGTCGCCGTGCTGCATGGCTGCCTCGGCCTCGGCGACGAGGATGTCCACCTCGACCCAGTTGTAGGAGTCGGTGACCCGGCGGCACATCGTGCCGGCGTGCGCCATCCATTCCAGCGCCTTCTCGTGATCGTGCTCTGCCAGGTGCGCCAGCCCGACACTCTTCGCCGTGACGCCCTCCCAGCACGGGTCCTTCAGCTGTCGGGCCAGGGCGAACGAGGCCTCGGCGTCGGCCCGGACAGCCCGCGGATCCTCTCCGCTGGCCAACCGGGCGTGAGCGAGCCAGGCGTCCGGCCACGGCCGGAACGCCGTCCAGTGCTCACGATCGGCGAGCGCACGGGATTCGCGGGCCCAAGCCATCGCCTCGTCGATCCGACCCTGCACGAAGAGGGTCCGTGCTCCCACACCCAGGCTGAACACCTCGCGCCGGGCCGCGCCCGCGCTTCGGCTCAGCTCGACCGCCTCCGCAAAGCGGTCAGCGCCGGCCTGGAGCCTGCCCCAGTCGCTGAGGTTCATCGCCTCGAACGAGGCGACCGCGGCGAGCAGCGTCGGATCGTCCACCGCGAGCTCGCCCGCCGCGCGCAGGTAGTCACCCGCGCTCGACCGACGACCCGCGAGTACATCGACGTAGCCGAGCTCGGCGAGTGCCTTCGCTGCGGTGCCGTGGGCGTCGACCGCGGTCGCCAGTTCGACGGCTGCTCCGAGCAGCACCGACCCCTCGTCGTCGTACCCCTGGACGGAATGCACGAGAGCCGTACCGAGCTCCAGGAGACAGCGGCCGAGCACCTCCTTGTCTCCGGACGTCTCGGCTGCTGCCGTGGCGGACCGAAGGCACTCGATGCCTGCGTCGGACGCGCCGGCCGACAGCGCCGACAGACCCGCCTCGCACAGCGTTTCAGCGGTCGCCTTGGCCGAGACGCCGGGGACCGGGGCCGAGACCGCCGGTCGCGCCGCGGCACGGATCGCCGGGGTGGCGTCGACTCCGAGCTCGTCGACGAACATCGCCTCGCTGGCGCTGGCCTGCCGTGCCGCAGCGGACACGTCGCCTGACGCCGCCAAGGCCTTGACCAGCAGGACGTGCGAGCCTTCCTCCCACGGTGCCCGCCGCACCATGGCGCCCGCCAGCGTCACAGCCCTGTCGAACGCTCGACCCGCCAGGGCACGGAGCGTGGCCTGGCGCAGCGCCGACAGGACTTCGGCGTCGACGCGTTGTCGCTCGATGAGCAACCACGACTCGAAACCAGGCGACCCCCTCACCTGGATGCCTTCCAGGAACTGACCTTCGGGGATCTCCTCCGGAAGGGCACCGCTCGCGACCTCGTGTACGTCGAGTCTCACCTCGGCGCTGGGTGGCATCGAGAGTGGATTGCCCTCGAAGGCGCCGGTCAGTCCGGCCCGGCGACGGAGCTCGGCCAACGACCACCGCAGCGCACCGAACGGGTCATCTGCCTCGCTGAACAGCTCCGCGACCAGCACCTCCCGCGACACCGGATCAGACGAGCGCGCCAACCGGCCCAGCAGTGCCCACGTCTTGTGTCCCCGCGGCCCGGCGACCGGCTGGCCCTCGAGTTCGAAGCCCGGTTTGCCGATCAATCGGATCCGCAGCACGCCGCTCAATCTACTGAACTCACACCACGAGGGTGGGCTCGGAGGATCCCTGCACGCGCGCAAGGAGCTGCCCGCGGCCATCGGGCGTGAGATCACGCAGCAGGGCGACGTGCACGATGCCGAAGGCGCGCAGCCGGGCCACCTCCGGGCCCTCCCAGTCGGCGAGGGCCGCGGCGGCACCCGGACACAGGTCCCGTGCTGCCGTTGCCAGCGCGTCAAGGATCCAGAGCTCGGTGATCGTGCCGCGCTCGGCGATGTCGTAGGCGACTCGGTCCAGGGTTTCGCTGAGTTCCACTGAGGTGGTGTCGTTAGTGTTCATGAGCAGAGCGTCCGCCCCGGCCGTGTGACGGAACGGGTGACGAATGGACTCGTTCGCAGATCTTCTGTCGGTCGGAACGGACGCGCGACTCCGGGCGCCTCAGGCCGTACGCCGTCGCAACGTTGCGGCGCCGAGGGCGAGCGAGGCCACGATGAAGCCGACGATGACCAACAGGTCGACCCCGTAGCCGCCGGTCAGGTCCGCCGACTTCTGCAGACTCTGCATCGCGTCCACCGCATAGCTCAGCGGTAGGACGTCGGAGGCGACGTGAAGGGCTCTGGGTAGGTCGTCACGCGGCACGAACAGGCCGCACAGCAGGATCTGCGGGATCACGACGGCAGGCATGAACTGGACCGCCTGGAACTCCGTCTCGGCAAACGCTGACACGAACAACCCCAACGCCGTACCGAGCACTGCGTCGATGACCGCGATCACCCCCAGCGCCCAGACCGGCCCGACGACGTCGAGGCCAAGCAGCCCCACGGTCAGCGCCACAGCAAGCAACGCCTGGGCCAGAGCCGCGAGCCCGAAGGCGATCGCGTAGCCGAGCAGCAGGTCGAGCTTGCCCATCGGCATCGAGAGCAACCGCTCGAGCGTGCCCGACGAGCGCTCACGCAACGTGGTCACCGAGGTCACGAGGAACATCACCGTGAAGGGAAACATCGCCAGCAGCGGTGGGCCCGAGCGGTCGAAGGCGACGGCGTTGCGATCGAACATCCACCACAACAGCGTCAGCAGGACACACGGCACCACGAGCATGAGCGCGATCGTGCGCGGGTCGCGGCGTAGCTGCCGGAGGACGCGCGCGGCGACGGCGACGGTGATCCGTGGATTCATGCCGACCGCCCTTCGACCAGCGCAAGGAACGCCGACTCGACGTCCTCGGTTCCGGTGCGGCTCAACAGCTGGTCGACCGTGTCGTCGGCGATCAGCTCCCCTGCCCGCATCAGCAACAGCCGGTGACAGCGCTCGGCTTCGTCCATCACATGACTGGACACGATGATCGAGGTTCCCCCGGCCGCGAGCCCGGCGAACATGGCCCACAGCTGGTTGCGCAGCACCGGGTCGAGGCCGACCGTGGGCTCGTCGAGCACCAGCAGGTCAGGTCTGCTGAGCAGGGCGACGGCCAACGAGACCCGGGACTGCTCACCCCCCGACAGTCGCCCGACCACGTCATCGACGTGCTCGTCCAGCCCTACCTCGTCGACCACGCGCCCGATCGCCGACCGCTCGACGCCGAGCACGGCGCCGAAGAATGCGAGGTTGTCGTGGACGGTCAGATCGGCGTACACGCTGGGTGCCTGCGTGACGTAGCCGACCCGGCGGCGCAACGCTGGGCCGCCGGCTGCTTCGCCCAGCACGGTGACCCTCCCGGACCTGACGATCTGCGCACCGACGATCGACCGCATCAGCGTCGTCTTGCCGCAACCGGACGGACCCAGCAGTCCGGTGATCTGACCGGCCGGCACCGCGGTCGACAGGCCGGAGATCACCTCCCGGTCGCCGCGGACGACCTCGAGGTCAGAGATCATGATGGCCGGCGTCGTCGAGATCATGCGCTCCATGATTGGCCGATCCGGCCGCGATGACCAGCACCGACGTCAACGACCGCGTCGCCGCCCTGCGCGGACCGTTCTGCTGCCGGCCGGCCTCTCGCGGGCGGCCGCGGCGAAAGCGGGATCCGCAGCGGCGAAGTGCAGCCGCGTGAAGGCGAGAGACTCCGCCAGGTCTGCCTGGCGGATTGCCCTGCTCTGAGCCTTGCGGGTGTTGATCTCGACCACGACGCTGCCGGCATACCCCTGACCGGCCAGGAGCTCGAGCAGCTCTGCGCACGGTTGGTTGCCATGGCCGGGGACAAGGTGCTCGTCCTTGGCCGAGCCGCTGCCATCAGCAAGATGGATATGACGGAGGCGGGGCCCGAGCTCGGTGACCATCCGGATCGGGTCGGTGCCTGCGGTCGCGCTGTGGGAGAGGTCGATCGTGACGTTCGCATAGGGCTGGTCGACCGGGTTCCACCCCGGTACGTAGGCCTGGAGCTCACGCTTGGAGGCCCGCCACGGGTACATGTTCTCGACGGCGACGGCGATGCCGGTCTCGCCCTCGAGATCGGCCACGCCCTCGATGAACCGGCGCGCATAGTCGCGTTGCCAACGGAACGGCGGATGGACGACGACGGTGTCCGCTCCCAGCGCCGCGGCCATCGCGGTGCTGCGCTGGAGCTTTCCCCACGGCTCCGTGCCCCACACCCGCTGGGTGATGAGCAGGCACGGCGCATGCACGGCGCAGACCGGGATCTGGTGATAGTCCACCAGGTGTCGGATCGCATCGACGTCCTGACTGACGGGGTCGATGCCGACCATGACCTCGACCGCGTCGTATCCGAGCCGGGCCGCCAGCTCGAACGCGCTCGCCGTGGACTCGGGATAGACCGACGCCGACGACAAGGCCACCCGAGCGGCCGGGACCTGGACCGGACTGGCCGGGCGCTGGCGCCGTCGGCGGGTGTCGTCGCTCACCTGCTCAGCCTAGGCACGCGCACCGGACCCGGCGGCCGGCCCCCACCACGGGGGACCTCACAGCGTGTCGAGCTTCTGCAGGATGACACCTTCACGGAGCGCCCAGGGGCAGATCTGCAGCTTCTCGATCTTGAACAGGTCCATGACGGCCTCGGCCACCATCCCACCCGCGACCAGCTGATGCGCACGGGCGGCGGAGACCCCGGGCAGGTCAGCTCGCTCGGCGCTGGTCATCGCGGCGATCTTGGGCAGCCACTTGTCGAGGTCGGAGCGCGTGAGCATCCGACGTACGAACGGGCCGTCCTCGCTCGGGGCTGCGCCGCAGACGCGCGCCAGGGACCGGAAGGTCTTGGAGGTGGCGACGGTGTGATCACCGACGCCGGCGCGCAACAAGGGTCCCGCGTCATGGGCGATCTGGGTCCGGATGTGTTTGCGCAGCGCCCGTAGCTGCTCGGCAGTGGGCTCGTCGTCCGGCAGCCACTCCCGGGTCAGCCGGCCTGCTCCCAGTTCCAGCGACTGGCAAACGTCTGGTCGCTCGTCGTCGCCAGCCGCGATCTCGAGCGAGCCACCGCCGATGTCGAACACCGCCAACCGGCCCGAGGACCAGCCGAACCACCGCCTGACCGCCAGGAACGTCAGTCGGGCCTCGTCCTCGCCGGCGAGCACGACCAGGTCGATCCCTGTCTCGTCATGCACGCGAGCGAGGACCTCGTCGGTGTTGCTCGCCTCCCGGATTGCGGACGTGGCGAAGGCCATCACGGACTCACACCCCTGGTCCTCGGCCTCCTGGAGGGCCACCTTGATGAACGAGACCAGGGAGTCGACACCTTGGTCGGACAGCGCGCCCTTCGAGGTCAGGTGCTCGGCCAGCCGCAACGCCTGCTTGGTCGACGAAGCCGGCAGCGGCGGGGCGCCGCGATGGGCGTCGACCACGAGCAGATGCGCGGTGTTCGAACCTACGTCCAGGACGCCTTCTCTCATGGGTCGAGGCTAACGCCCGGCGAGGCCCTGCGGCACCGTTGACGAGAGCGACCTAGGGTGGACGCGTGCCAGAGGTATCCCCCGACTTCCCTCGCGCGTTCGTCGAGTTCGACGATCCGAGCGACGAGTCCCAACGTTTCAAGGTCGACCTGACCTGGTTGACGTCGCGTTGGAGCTGCATCTTCGGCGCCGGTTGCCAAGGCATCTACGCAGACCGGCCCGACGACGGCTGCTGCACGCTGGGGGCGCACTTCTCCGACAAGGCCGACGAGAAGCGCACCCGTCAGTTCGTCAAGCTCCTGGGCCGAGACGACTGGCAGTTCCACGACGTGGGCACCCAGAGCAAGAACGCGTGGATCGAGACCGACGAGGACGGCGAGCGCAAAACCGCTGTCCACGAGGGGGGCTGCATCTTCCTCAACCGCCCCGGGTTCGCGGGCGGCGCAGGATGCGCCCTGCACGGCTGGGCGTTGCGCAACGACCACCATCCGCTCGAGACCAAGCCGAACGTGTGCTGGCAGCTGCCGATCCGCCGGTTGTTCCGGGAGGTCGAGCGGGGCGACAAGACGTCCTACACCGAGGTGACGATCACCGAGTACGACCGGCGAGGCTGGGGTGAGGGCGGCCACGATCTCGACTGGTACTGCTCGGCGAACAGCGAAGCGCACGTCGGCACCGAACCGGTCTACGTCAGCAACGGGCCGGAGCTCACCGAGCTGATGGGCAAGGCGGCGTACGACCTGCTCGTCGATCACTGCCGGGAGTACGAGCGACGGCGCTCCCAGCTCACCCTGCACCCGGCCACGGCTGCCGCCCGCACCGCGCCATCACGAGCCGTCAAGGCCCGCGCCCGTACGACTGGCCAGTAACCGTCGCCGGCCGACCCCGGTGGCTCAGCACGGATCGCGAGCGGCCACAATGATGCGCATGCATCTCGACCATCTCTCGTTCGCTGTTGGCCCTGACGGCCTCAACGGCACCACGGAGCGGTTGTCTGAGCTGCTCGGCGAATCATTTGTCGACGGGGGCGTCCATCCTCGGTTCGGGACCCGCAATCGCGTGCTCCCCCTGACCGACGGGCAGTACCTCGAAGTCGTCGAGGTGCTCGACCATCCCGCCTCCGACAAGGCCCCCTTCGGCCAGGCCGTGCGCGCCCGATCGGCTGCCGGCGGCGGCTGGCTCGGCTGGGTCGTCGCCGTCGACGACCTTGTGCCGATCGAGAAGAGACTCGAACGGGAAGCGGTGCCGGGCAACCGCCACCGTCCCGATGGCGTCGAGCTGCGCTGGAAGCAGGTCGGGGTCAGAGGCTTGCAGGCCGATCCGCAGCTGCCGTTCTTCGTCCAGTGGGAGAGTCCCGCCGAGCTGCACCCCTCGGTCGGCTGCTCCGGCAGGGTCTCACTGAGCAAGGTCGAGATCGCCGGTGACTACCAGCGTGTGGCCGCCTGGCTGGACACACCGATCGAGCACCGTATCGGCGAGTTCGAGGTCGAGTGGGTCGCCCCTAACGGCACTCCCGGGATCGTCGCTGCCACGTTCACCACGCCTGCCGGCTCGGTCCGGATCTGACCGGCGGCTGCCACAACCACGGTCCATGACGTGATGGCCGGCTCCCCAGAACTCCCCCGCGGAATCACTGCCGGGGCCGTACCGAGTCCGAACATCTGGAACGACCCCGCGACGTACGAGCTCGAGAACCGGGCCGTCGACCCAACCGGTGTCATCGAGCAGACGATGACGTCCATCCGCCCGTACTCCGGAGCCGTCCTCCTCGACATCGGCTGCGGAACGGGTTTTCACCTACCCCGCTTCGCCGCCACCGCGGCGCAGGTGATCGGGGTCGAGCCCCATCCCGCGCTCGTACTCGGAGCGCAACGGCGTACCCGTGGCCTGTCCAACGTCGAAGTGCGCAAAGGGGTGGCGCAGGCCCTGCCCGTGGACCCGTCGAGCATCGACGTGGTGCACGCCCGGTGGACCTACTTCTTCGGGCCCGGCTGCGAGCCCGGCCTGATCGAGATCGACCGGGTGCTCCGTCGCGGCGGGGCTGCATTCATCATCGACAACGACGCATCGACGAGCACGTTCGGTCGCTGGTTCAGGTGGGCACACCCGACGTTCGACCCCGATGCCGTCGATGCCTTCTTCGCCCGACATGGCTGGACCAACCACCGCCGCCTGATCCGGTGGTCGTTCACCCGCCGTGCGGACCTGGAGGCCGTCGTCGGCATCGAGTTCGCTCCTGACCTGGCCGAGCGGATCCTGGCCGAGCATGCGGGAAACGACGTCGACTACGCGATCGTGGTCCGCGCCAAGCTCACCTGAGCGACATCCCGGCGTGGCAACGGCTAGTCCGGCTGCTGGACCCTGTCGGCGTGCCGATGCGCGACCTTCCACTCGCCGTCCTCTCGACGATAGACCTGCGTCACGCGAAGCGTGTAGGTCCGAGGCCGGCCGTTGACCGATGCCTGTGTGTGTTCGTAGCCGACGGTGTAGGCCATGTCGCCGCTCACGTCGGCAGCGACGACATCGTGCGAGTACGACGTGCAGTCGGCGAACGTGGGTTCCAACGCGCGGAAGAGGTCGCCGACCTCCTGCTGACCCGTTCCCGACAGCCAGGCGCCCAGCACCGTCACAGGTTCGTGGGTGCTCCAGATCGCGAATCGCGGGGCGGCGTCGCCGTTGTGCAACGCTACTTCCGCGGTCTTGAGCCGAGTCGCGACCCAGCTCATGAAGTCGTCCCGGCCCGTCATCACGTACCTCCCACTGGGTGTCAGCCGTAGCCGGCCCGGGACCCTCTCTTCGATTGAACATCTCCAGCGCAAGAGCCGGCCATCAGCGGCCAGACCGTGACCTGAGCACGCGCCCACGCACGGCGTGGCAACGAGAGATGTCGGCGCCAGGACCTAGCGTCGTCCCCATGGCCAAGACATCACCGCGCAGACCCACCGAGACCTACCGCTGCGGAGAATGCGGGTGGACCTCGATGAAGTGGGTCGGCCGGTGCGGTGAGTGCCAGGCCTGGGGGACGATCGAGGAAGCAGGCGCCCCGAAGGTGACGCACGTGAAGGCCGGGCCGGTCACGTCCCCGGCCGTACCGATCTCGCAGGTGCGGTCAGAGGCCGCCACAGCGCAGTCCAGCGGGGTGTCCGAGCTCGACCGAGTGCTCGGCGGCGGCATCGTGCCCGGTGCGGTGCTTCTCCTGGCCGGCGAGCCGGGTGTCGGCAAGTCCACCCTCCTTCTCGAGGTCGCAGCCCAGGTCGCACGCGGCGGACAGCGCACGCTCTACGTCTCTGGCGAGGAGTCCGCCGCCCAGGTGCGGCTGCGGGCAGAGCGCACCAACGCTCTCGAGGACAACCTCTACCTTGCCGCTGAGACCGACCTGTCGGCCGTGCTCGGCCACATCGACGCGGTCAAGCCCGACCTGCTGGTCATCGACTCGGTCCAGACGATCGCCACCGCCGACATCGACGGAGTCGCCGGGGGCGTCACCCAGGTCCGGGCCGTCACGGCCGCGCTGGTCCGCGTGGCGAAGGAGCGCCACCTGCCGACGTTGCTCGTCGGACACGTCACCAAGGACGGTTCGATCGCCGGCCCGCGGGCCCTCGAGCACATCGTCGACGTCGTCCTGCAGTTCGAGGGCGAACGCAACACCCGGCTACGCCTGCTCCGGGCCGTCAAGAACCGGTTCGGCCCCGTCGACGAGATCGGCTGCTTCGACCTCTCCGACGGTGGCATCGTCGAGGTCGCCGACCCCACCGGACTGTTCCTGTCCAGGCACTCCGAACCCATGTCCGGCACCTGCGTCACCGTGACGCTCGAGGGCCGGAGGCCCCTGCTGGCCGAGGTACAGGCCCTGGTCACGCCCAGCCCGGTGCCCTCGCCTCGCCGCGCCGTGAGCGGTATCGACTCGGCCCGGCTCGCCATGCTCCTCGCTGTCCTGCAACGCCGCGTAGGGCTCGGCGTCTCGTCCGCCGACGTGTACGCCGCCACCGTGGGCGGAGCCTCACTGCGTGGACCGGCTTCGGACCTCGCCGTGGCCGTCGCCGTCGCCAGCGCCACGGTCAACACACCGGTACGCGACGCCACGGTGGCAATCGGGGAAGTGGGGTTGGCCGGTGAGCTGCGCCGCGTCCCCGACATCGGCCTGCGCTGCAGTGAGGCCGCGCGTCTGGGTTTCCGCTACGCCGTCATACCCAGTCATCACGATGTGCCCCACGCGACGATTCCGAAGGTCGACGGAATGACCCTCATCGAGTGCCACAACCTCGATCGCGCGCTGACGGTCCTCGGCATCGCCCATCAGCCGGTGCCACAGGGAGACACCGACCTGTTCATCGTGTGAGCCACCGGACCGCGACCGACAGTGGTGCCGACGGCACGCCCTACACTGAACCCGCGCATCAGTGGAGTCATCAGAGGGGAACACGTGGCAGGCGGCGACAGGCACAAACCCGGGGCACGACTGCGGGCAACCATGGCGGCGGTGGCACCCGGCACTGAGCTCCGTGAGGGGCTCGAGCGGGTGCTTCGCGGCCGTACGGGCGCCCTCGTCGTCCTCGGCAACGATCGAACCGTCGAGTCGCTCTCGACCGGTGGGTTCGTGCTCGACATCGACTTCACCGCAACCGCGCTGCGTGAGCTGGCCAAGATGGACGGCGCGATCGTGTGCGACCGCGAGGCCACCCGCATCATCCGCGCCGGCGTCCACCTGATGCCGGACTCCGCCATCCAGACCCAGGAGACCGGCACCCGGCACCGCACTGCTGATCGGGTCGCCAGGCAGACCGGGTTTCCGGTGATCTCGGTGTCACAGTCCATGCGCACGATCGCGCTGTACGTCGGAGAGATGCGGTACGTGCTGGAGGACACCGGCTCGATCCTCTCGAAGGCCAACCAGGCGCTGGCGACCCTGGAGCGGTACAAGATGCGCCTTGACGAGGTCTCCGGCACGTTGTCGGCCCTCGAGATCGAGGATCTGGTGACGGTCCGCGACGTGGCCTCCGTCGCTCAGCGCCTCGAAATGGTGCTGCGGATCGCGACCGAGATCGAGGACTACGTGCTCGAGCTCGGCACCGACGGCCGCCTGCTGTCGCTGCAGCTCGACGAGCTCGTCGCAGGGGTCGACCACGAACGCGAGCTCGTGATTCGCGACTACCTCCCCACCGGGCGTCGGGCGCGGACCGCCGACTCCGTGCTGGCCGATGTCGATGCGCTGGGCTCGGCCGAGCTGCTCGACATCGCCACCGTCGCCCGTGCGCTCGGCCTGGGTGGAGCCGAGAGCCTCGACAGCGCGGTCAGCCCGCGGGGGTTCCGCTTGCTGGCGAAGGTGCCACGGCTGCCCGGGGCGGTCGTCGAGCGCCTGGTCGACCACTTCGGCACGCTGCAGAAGCTGCTTGCCGCCAGTATCGACGACCTCCAGGCCGTCGACGGAGTCGGTGAGAGCCGCGCCCGCTCCGTCCGCGAAGGGTTGTCCCGCCTCGCCGAGTCCTCCATCCTCGAACGCTACGTGTGACCTCACCTGGCCGTAGGCGTTTGCCTAGTTCACAAGCCAGCTGGCTTGTGAACTAGGCAAACGCCCCTTGGGTACTGAGCATCTGCCTGGTGAGCCCGGGCGATCCGGCTTGTATGCCGCTCGCACGTCACTTCTTCGTGATGTCGAAGTAGGCCTTGTGCGGGTCTCCACCGATGAGGGCCGCCTGCACCCAGTACCCGCCTGGGGTCGGCAGCGTGTCGACCGGCTGGCAGTTCTGCTCGGACCGCCGGCCGTTCCAGTGGAACTCGTACGCCGTCGGCGGATCGGCCCGGACGACGATCTCCTTCGCGCGGAGCAGGTCCGGACAGTCATCGCTCGACCACACCACGTCCGCCCCAGAGGTCACCCGCACGACCAGGTCGTCCGGCGTGATGGCCAGGGCGCAGGCCGGGCTGTCGGTGCTGGTCAACAACAAGGTGGCGGTGTTCGGCTCGCCCGGAGCCGAGTCGGCCACGTCGATCTCCATCCCGACGCCTGTCGGGCTGCACGTTCCGGTCGGTTGAGCCAACGGGGTCTTCTTCGCCTTCGTGGGTGTGCGCGGCTTTGTCGAGGTGCCCGAGCCAGCGGCTTGCTGGCGGGGCTTGTTCGGCCGGCTCGTCGGGCCTGACCCCTGCGTCTTCGTGGTCGCAGCGGGCTGCTGCCGTGGCCGCTGGACCGGCTCGGTGGACGCACCCGGGTCGGACGGCGACGACGTCGCACCGGCGGAAGACGCCGCAGACGCCTTCGGATCAGCGCTTCCCGAGCCGGCCAGCAGCCACCACACGACGCTGAGCACCAGCACCACGGCGAGCAGCAGCACGAGCCGCCGCACCCAGTACACCTTGGGCGGCAGTGGTCCCGCCGGCCGCATCATGGTGCTCATGTTCCAACGCTAACGTGGTGTTCTGGCGATTCGTGGCAGCGCGCCGAACGGCCGCGAAGCCGCTGCTTCCGCCCCCAACGCCACTCACGGAAGGAACGCACGTGCACCCGATCGACGTTCCTCACCTCCACCGCCGAGTCCTCAGCTGGTATGACGAACACCGCCGCACCCTGCCGTGGCGCGAACCGGGAGCCGACGGCTGGGGGGTCCTGGTGAGCGAAGTGATGCTCCAGCAGACCCCTGTCGCGCGGGTCCTGCCGGCGTACGACGCCTGGATGTCTCGGTGGCCGTCGCCATCCGCCCTCGCGGCCGAACAACCCGGAGAGGCTGTTCGGATGTGGGGACGTCTCGGCTACCCGCGTCGTGCGCTCCGCCTGCATGCCGCGGCCACCGTGATCGACCGCGACCACGGCGACGTGCTTCCGGCCAGCTATGCCGAGCTGCGCGCCCTCCCGGGCGTCGGCGACTACACCGCCAACGCCGTCCTCGCGTTCGCGTACCGCCAACGGGCACCGGTGCTCGATACCAACGTCCGCCGCGTACACGCGAGGATCATCAACGGCGCAGAGTTCCCGCCGACAGCGGTCACCGCCGCCGAACGCGGCGCGGCCGAGGCACTCCTGCCGGCCCACAGCGAGACCGCGGCGACCTGGAGCGTCGCCGTCATGGAGCTCGGGGCGTTGATCTGCGTAGCCCGTGCACCGAGGTGCGCCTCGTGCCCGGTGGCTGAGCTCTGCGCGTGGCGAGCCGACGGTTATCCGCCCCATGCCGGACCGCCGCGACGCGGCCAGACCTACGCCGGCACCGACCGGCAGTGTCGTGGACGCATCCTCGCGCTGCTCCGGGATGCTGACGACTCGGTCGATCCGGCCGGCATCCGCGCCACGTGGGCAGACGAGCGACAACGCGACCGTGCCCTCCAGTCCCTGCTCGACGACGGGCTCGTCGTACGGCGCCCGGACGGCACGCTCAGCCTGCCGTGACCTCGTCGTCACGCGCGAGCAAGGGCCCATGACAACGACCAACCCCATGACGCATCACACCGGGCACCGGCCCGGATCTCCTCCGTGGGGGCGACGGAGTCGACAGCCTCAACGGCGGCAGGAGGCAGGACGCGCTGTACGGCGGACACGGGCCTGATGACCTGATCGGCGGGAGGCGGCACGACTTGCTCTACGGCGGGCGCGGCAACGACATCCTTCGGCTCAGCGGGGCCGGTGAGGACAACGGCCGCGACTACGCCAACTGCGGGGCCGGCTTCGACATCGTGTTCGTCGAGCCGCACAGCGACGACGAGATCGAGGCCAACTGCGAACGCGTGATCGTCGCCCACTGAGGAGTCGGGTCTCCCGCGGCGCATGTCGACACGTCACCGCGGACATGCGAAGGCCCCCGCTCACCACGGT
This sequence comes from uncultured Actinomycetota bacterium, assembly GCA_963742765.1. Classification (GTDB taxonomy): domain Bacteria; phylum Actinomycetota; class Actinomycetes; order Propionibacteriales; family Nocardioidaceae; genus JANLYC01. Next base: position 1,192,610 of record CAVUMY010000001.1, on the reverse strand, counting down.
GAGTGGGGGCCTTCGAGGTCAACCGTGACGTGGTGTCACGGGGTCGGCGGCGGCTGGACGGCTTCCTCGACCGGTGGTGCGTCGGGCAGCTCGGACTTCGGCGTTCCGCGGAACGTGAACGCCTGCTCGGTGCCTTCGCCCTCGACGTCGACGAGCACGATCTGGCCGGGTCCGACCTCGCCATACAGCATCTTCTCGGCGAGCACGTCCTCGATGTCGCGTTGGACCGTCCGCCGCAGCGGGCGAGCTCCGAGCACGGGGTCGAACCCGCGCCTGGCCAACAGCTCCTTGGCGGCCGTGGTGAGCTCGAGCGCCATGTCACGGTCCTTCATCCGGATCTCGACCGAGTCGATCATGTAGTCGACCATGTGGATGATCTCGTCTTGCGTCAACGGCGGGAAGACGATGATCTCGTCGACACGGTTGAGGAACTCCGGACGGAAGTGCTGCTTGAGCTCGTCCGACACCTTCGCCTTCATCCGGTCGTACGAACCCTGCTGGTCGCTCGACTGGCTGAAGCCGAGGTTCATGCCCTTCGCGATGTCCCGGGTACCGAGGTTGGTCGTCATGATGATGACCGTGTTCTTGAAGTCGATGACTCTGCCCTGCGAGTCGGTCAGGCGACCTTCCTCGAGGATCTGCAACAACGAGTTGAAGATGTCCGGGTGGGCCTTCTCGACCTCGTCGAACAGCACCACCGAGAACGGCTTGCGGCGGACCTTCTCGGTCAGCTGACCGCCCTCTTCGTAGCCGACGTAGCCCGGAGGCGATCCGAACAGGCGCGACACGGTGTGCTTCTCGGAGAACTCGCTCATGTCGAGCTGGATCAGCGCGTCCTCGTCACCGAAGAGGAACTCCGCCAGGGTCTTGGACAGCCACGTCTTTCCGACGCCGGACGGGCCGGCGAAGATGAACGAGCCACCGGGGCGCTTGGGGTCCTTCAGACCGGCGCGAGTACGACGGATCGCTCGCGACAGCGCCTTGATCGCCTCGTCCTGACCGATGACGCGCTTGTGCAGCTCGTCCTCCATCTTCAGCAGACGGGTCGACTCGGCCTCGCTGAGCTTGACGATCGGGATGCCGGTCGCGGTGGCCAGCACTTCGGCGATCAGCTCCTCGTCGACCTCCGCGACGACATCCATGTCGCCGGCCTTCCACTGCTTCTCACGCTCGCTCTTGGCGAGGATCAGCTTCTTCTCCTCATCACGCAACGACGCCGCGAGCTCGAAGTCCTGCGCGTCGATCGCGCCCTCCTTCTTGCGGCGGACGTCGGCGATCTTCTCGTCGAACTCACGCAGGTCCGGCGGCGCAGTCATCCGGCGGATGCGCAATCGCGAACCAGCTTCGTCGATGAGGTCGATGGCCTTGTCCGGCAGGAACCGGTCGCTGATGTAGCGGTCGGCCAGCGTCGCGGCGGACACGAGCGCCTCGTCGGTGATCGTGACGCGGTGGTGTGCTTCGTAGCGATCCCGCAGACCCTTGAGCATCTCGATCGTGTGCGCGATGGTCGGCTCGGCCACCTGGATCGGCTGGAAGCGACGCTCGAGTGCGGCGTCCTTCTCGAGGTGCTTGCGGTACTCGTCGAGGGTGGTTGCACCGATCGTCTGCAGCTCGCCACGAGCCAGCATCGGCTTGAGGATGCTCGCCGCGTCGATCGCGCCTTCGGCTGCCCCTGCCCCCACGAGCGTGTGGATCTCGTCGATGAACAACACGATGTCACCGCGCGTGCGGATCTCCTTGAGCACCTTCTTGAGCCGCTCCTCGAAGTCACCGCGGTAGCGGGAACCGGCGACGAGGGCACCGAGGTCGAGGGTGTAGATCTGCTTGTCCTTGAGCGTCTCGGGCACGTCGCCCTTGACGATGTTCTGCGCCAGGCCGGCGACGATCGTCGTCTTGCCGACGCCCGGCTCCCCGATGAGCACCGGGTTGTTCTTGGTCCGCCGCGACAGGATCTGCATGACGCGCTCGATCTCTTTGTCGCGGCCGATGACCGGATCGAGCTTGCCCTCTCGGGCCGACTGGGTGAGGTTCTGGCCGAACTGGTCGAGGACGAGGGACGAGGAGGGAGCACCCTCGGTGGGAGCCCCGGCCGTCGCGGTCTCCTTGCCCTGGTAGCCGCTCAGGAGCTGGATGACCTGCTGGCGAACGCGGTTGAGGTCGGCTCCGAGCTTGACGAGGACACCGGCGGCGACTCCCTCACCCTCGCGGATGAGGCCCAGCAGGATGTGCTCGGTACCGATGTAGTTGTGCCCGAGCTGCAGCGCCTCACGCAGGCTGAGCTCGAGCACCTTCTTGGCGCGTGGGGTGAACGGGATGTGACCGCTCGGCGCCTGCTGGCCCTGACCGATGATCTCCTCGACCTGGGCGCGAACGGCCTCGAGCGAGATGTTCAGGCTTTCGAGCGCCTTGGCGGCAACTCCCTCGCCCTCGTGGATGAGGCCGAGGAGGATGTGTTCGGTGCCGATGTAGTTGTGGCTGAGCATCCTGGCTTCTTCTTGTGCCAGAACGACGACGCGCCGCGCGCGGTCGGTGAACCGTTCGAACATGACTGATCGCTCCTCGGTAGTGCGTTGCGCCCCATGTTAGTCGGAGAGCCAACCCCCGGCCGCCTGAACCATCCCCCCCGCGACGGACGCGGTGCACTGCTGGGATCGGCGGCGGACTGGGAAACTCGCCGGGAATCGGCGGGACCTCGTGTTCAACCCCGAGGTGAGGCGACATGTTCCCCCGGCATTACGCCGGAGGCGAACACGTCGTCGCGCTGCTGCTGGGCAGCGCGGATGCCGCCTGGATGGCTAGTGGGCGGCCTCGTAGGCGGTCTTGACCTCGGCCGGGACCCGACCGCGGTCGGATACCTCGAAGCCGTTGGCGCGCGCCCACTCACGAACCTCCGACGCGTTGGTACCGGCAGCACGGCCACGACCCGCCCGGCGGCCCCGCGTCTGGGCACGCCGACCGACCGCGACGTACTGCGCAAGGCTTTCCCGCAGCTTCGCCGCATTCTTTGCAGAAAGGTCGACTTCGTAATTCGCGCCGTCCAGACCGAACATCACCGTTTCGTCGGCACTGCTGCCATCGAGGTCATCTTCGAGGACGACATGCACGCGCTGAGCCATGGACAACTCCTTGATTCGCCAAAGGCAAGAATGATGACTCAGAGAATAGCATTACGCTCTGAAGGGGAATCAGAAAATCGATCCGATCCGCGCCTTTATTCGGGGCGAAGGAGCGGAAAGAGAATGGATTCGCGAATTCCGACGCCCCACAACAACATGACCAGTCGGTCGATGCCCATTCCCATACCGCCGGCCGGCGGCATTCCGAACTCCAGCGCACGCAGGAAGTTCTCGTCCAGGTCCATAGCCTCTGCCACTCCCTGCGCGGCGAGCAACGACTGCGCCACCAAACGCTCGCGTTGCACCACCGGATCATTCAGCTCGGAATAGGCCGGCGCCAGTTCGACCCCGTTGATGATGAGGTCAAACGCCTCACCGAGACCGCCGATACTGCGGTGCCGCTTCGCGAGCGGCTTGACGTCTTCGGGATAGTCGCGGACAAATGTCGGCGCGATCAGCGAGTGCTCGACGAGTTTTTCGTAGAGTTCGAGCGCAATGTCAGCAGCGCCCCATCCGGGCTGCAATGTGACCTCGTGTTTGTCGGCATAACCGCGCAGCGTGTCGGCAGAGGTGTCGGCCGTGATCTGCTCGCTGACCGCCTCGGAGACGAGGTCGAGAAATGACGCGTGTCGCCATTCTCCTTCGAGATCGATCTCGCTTCCGTCCCGACCGACCACCACCGTGCGGCCGATCGCGCGGGCAGCGTTGACGACGAGTTGCCGAATGAGCTCGGCCATCGTGTTGTAATCGCCATAGGCCTGATAGGCCTCCAGCATCGAGAACTCCGCAGCGTGGGTGGAGTCGATCCCTTCGTTGCGAAATGTCCGGCCGATCTCATAGACCCGATCGACACCACCCACCATGGCCTTCTTCAGGTCGAGCTCGAGCGCGATCCGCAACACCATGTCCTGGTCGAACGCATTGAGGTGTGTCTTGAACGGCCGCGCGCTCGCTCCCCCGTTGGTGAGCTGCAGGACCGGCGTCTCGACCTCGAGGAACCCCTGGTCGTCGAGCGTCGCACGCAGGGACTTCAGCACTGCTGCCTTGTCCCGCACGATCTGGCGCGCCTCCGGCCGCACGATCATGTCGACATAGCGCAGCCGCACGCGACCTTCGTCGGAGAGCGGCTTGTGCTCGTTCGGGAGCGGCCGGATCGCCTTGGCCGCCATCTGCCAGGTGACGACCTGGACGGACAGCTCCCCTCGCCGACTGGTGACCACTTCGCCCTGGACAGCGATCAGATCACCCAGGTCGACCAACGCCTTGACGTCAGCGAGTGAGTCCTCCCCGAGGTCAGCGAGGGAGAACATCGCCTGGAGCTCGGTGCCGTCGCCGCCGCGGAGCCGGGCGAAGCAGAGCTTGCCGGTGTTGCGGAGGAAGATGACCCGGCCGGCAACAGCGACGTGATCTCCGGTGTGGTGGTCGGTCCCGAGCTGCTCGGCGTCGTACGTCGCCACGAGCTCGGAGAGCTCGTGGCTACGAGGCACCGAGATCGGGTAGGGATCGAGCCCGCGGGCGATCATCTTGTCGCGCTTGTCGAGGCGCACCTGCATCTGCTCGGGGAGGTCATCTCCCGGCGCGGGCTGCGCCTGCTCGACAGGCTCGTTCATGGTCCACAGGCTACGGCATGCTCACCCGGTGACTGAGTGCGATATCGGCCCCCGACCAGGGCGGATGACGCTCTGTGGGACCGCGTCGGCTCAACGCTGGTTGCGCTCGTACACGAGCCGAAGCCCGTCGAGGGTGAGGTACGGCTCGACGTCCGTCAGGGTGGTGCAGGCAGCGACGACCGCGGAGTCCAGGTGGCCCGTCGCGACGACGCGTGGTGGCGGTCCTCCGAGCTCGGAGACGATCCGGGTCACCATCCCGTCGACGAGTCCGGCAAACCCGTTGACGGCCCCCGACTGCAAGGCCTCGATCGTGTTCTTGGCGATCACCGATCTCGGTTGTTCGACCTCGACCTGGCGGAGCTGGGCGCCGTGGCGCCGCAGCGCCTCGACCGAGATGCCGACACCGGGCGAGATCGCCCCGCCGATGTAGCGACCCGTCTCATCCACCACGTCGAACGTGATCGCAGTACCGAGGTCGACGACCACCACGGGTCCGCCCCAGCGCGCCGCGGCAGCCACCGCGTTCGCCACCCGGTCCGTACCGACCTCACGCGGGTTGTCCATGTGGACGGGCAGGCCGGTCTTGACGCCCGGCCCCATGACCAGGACCGCTGCCTGCGGGTAGTACGTGCTCGTCATCGCACGCAGCTCGTGCAGCACGGCCGGAACCGTCGAGGAGATGCACAACCCCGTCACATCGGACGTCCGCGGACCGGACTCGTGCTCGGTGAGCCCACTCATGATCAGGCCCCACTCGTCCGCCGTACGCCGCAGGTCCGTGGACACGCGCCAGTGCGCCACTCGGTCAGCGTCCTCGAACAGACCGAACGTGGTCTGCTCGTTGCGGACGTTCACACACAGGACGCTCATCAGCGCAGGTCCAGGGCGATGTCCAAGGCATGCACCGAATGGGTCAGCGCCCCGACCGCCAGGTAGTCGACACCCGTTTCGGCCACGGCACGGGCGTGATCGAGGCTCAGACCGCCGCTGGCCTCGAGCCGCGCCCGCCCGGCCACGAGCTGGACGGCTGCGCGCATGGTGTCGGTCGACATGTTGTCGAGCAGGATCGACTCGGCGCCTACCTCGATCGCCTCGGACACCTGGTCCAGGGTGTCGACCTCGACCTGCACGGGCACGTCGGGGAACTCCTTGCGCACCCGCCGGAAGGCCTCGCCCAGGCCGCCTGCCGCGACGACGTGGTTGTCCTTCACCAGTGCCTCGTCGGACAGTGACCGACGGTGGTTGACGCCGCCGCCGCACCGCACCGCGTACTTCTCCAACGACCGGAGCAGGGGCATCGTCTTGCGAGTGTCCCGGATGCGGGCACCGGTCCCGGACACCGCATCGACCCATTGCCGGGTTGCGGTGGCGACGCCGGACAGATGGCACAGCAGGTTGAGGGCCGTCCGCTCACCGGTCAACATGGCCCGCGCTGGTCCGTGCACGGTCATCAGCACGTCGCCGGCGGAGACACGCGCACCGTCTATGACGGGACGCACGACGACGATGCTGGACCCGATGAGCGTGCGCATCACCGCCTCGGCGGCGTCGAGCCCGGCAACGACCCCGTCGGCGCGCGCAACGAAGTCGCCGACCGCCATCGTCTCCGGAGAGATGGTGGCTTCGGTCGTCACGTCCACACCACCGTCGAGATCTTCCTCCAGGGCGGCGCGCACGAGGTCGTTGAGATAGCCCGCGTCGAGGACCGAGGGTTCGTCGCGAGACGCCATCAGCTCGAGCCCGTTCCGTCCGCCGTCGTCGCGGGCTCGGATGTCGAGGTGGAGGGCCCAGGCGCCCGCAGTGTCAGGAAAGTCCTCGCGCCAGTGGCTTCCCCGCGTCTCTTCCCGGACCGTCGCGGCGGCCACGACCGTTGCGGCGACCGTCACGAGGTTGGTGGCCTCCCAGTCCTCCGGCCCCACGACCTCCGCAGGCGGTGTCGCCAGCTCGGTCAGCGTCAGGGCCGCGGCCTCCAGCCCCTCGGCGCTACGCAGCACACCGGCGTACTGCGTCATGCCTTCACGCAGCCGAGGCATGACGTCGGCTGACACCGCGCCCGCTACCCGCTGGTCGACGACAGGAGTCCGCTGAACGGGGAGGTGGCGTTCGAGGTCAGCGGCGATCCGACGGGCGAACACGAGCCCTTCGAGCAGTGAGTTCGAAGCCAACCGGTTCGCCCCGTGGACACCCGAGCACGCGACCTCACCACACGCGTACAGGCCCGGCACGGTCGTGCGTCCGTCGAGATCCGTCGCGACCCCTCCCGATGCGTAGTGGCACGCCGGTGCGACCGGGATCAGCTCGGTCACAGGGTCGATGCCGTGGTCCCGACAGGCAGCAAGCACGGTGGGAAAGCGGGTGGTCCAAGTCTCGTCGCCGAGCTGCCGCCCGTCGAGCCACATGTGCTCGCGCCCTCGCTCGCGCATCCGCCGCATGATCGCCTTGGCCACCACATCGCGGGGCGCCAGGTCGGCGAGCTCGTGCTGGCCCTGCAAGAACCGGACTCCGTCGTCGTCAACGAGGAATGCACCTTCGCCGCGGACCGCCTCGGACACGAGCGGCTGCTGCCCCTGTGACTCGGGGCCGAGCCACAGCACCGTCGGATGGAACTGGATGAACTCCATGTCGCGAAGCCGGGCGCCCGCCCGTAGCGCGAGCGCCATACCGTCACCGGTGGAGACCGCAGGATTGGTGGTGGACGAGAACACCTGTCCCAATCCGCCGCTGGCCAGCACCACCGCTCGACACAGGACCGCACCGACGCCGTCGCTCTCACCCTCACCGAGCACGTGGACGGTCACCCCGGCGACACCGGCCTCACCGGGGATCAGGTCGAGCGCCAGCGCGTGCTCGATGACCGTGATCGTCGGCGCCTGCAGCACCGCGGCGACGAGAGCACGCTGGATCTCGGCACCAGTGGCGTCGCCGCCGGCGTGAACGATGCGGTCGCGGTGGTGTCCGCCCTCTCGGGTCAGCTGCAGCTCACCCAGCGGGTTGGTGTCGAACATTGCCCCGAGGTCGATCAGCTCGCGAAGCGCAGCCGGGCCTTCGGTGACCAGCGTGCGGACGGCGTCCTCATCGCACAGTCCGGCACCGGCGACGAGCGTGTCGTCGAGGTGCTGCTGTGGGCTGTCTCCGGGGCCGATCGCTGCCGCTACCCCACCCATCGCCCAACGGGTGGAGCCGGCTGACAACACATCCTTCGTCACGACCGTGACGCGGCCGAGCCGACTGGCCCGGAGGGCGGTCGTCAGACCCGCGATGCCCGACCCGATGACCACGACATCGGTCTCGGACTGCCAACCGGGCTCGCCTGCAGACAGCTTCTGCGGGAGCGTGAGCTCAACGGTGGTCACGCGCTCATTGTCGCGTTCGACGTCAGGGCAGCCACGGCGGCCCTGTCTCATCCCACGACGGCAGGTGGAGTCGACACGCCCCGAGCTGCCGGCGAGTCGGGTACGAAGGTGGCGGACCGGCCGACGTCGAGGATGGCGTTCTGCTCGTCGACGAACACCACCGACGGCACGAAGGTCCGTGCCTCCACGTCGTCGAACTGACCGTACGCAATGAGAATCACGACGTCCCCCGGGTGCACGAGATGGGCCGCTGCGCCGTTGATGCCGATGACGCCGCTGCCCCGTCGACCCGCGATCGTGTAGGTCTCGAGTCGTGCTCCGTTGGTGACGTCGACGATCTGGACGAGCTCGCCGGGGAGCAGGTCGGCGGCATCGAGCAGGTCGGCGTCGACCGTGACCGATCCGACGTAGTGCAGGTCCGCCTCCGTCACCGTCGCGCGATGGATCTTGGACTTCATCAGGGTGCGGTACATGGCGAGCCTCCGAGGGTTCAGCTGCCGAGTCGCAGCGAGACGTTGTCGATGAGCCGGGTTGCGCCCACCCGGGCGGCCACGAGCAGCCTGGCCGGGCCGTCCGCAGGTTCAGGTCCGAGGGCCTCGTCTGTGACGGCGAGGTAGTCCAGGTCGAGCGCGGTAGCGGCGGCGAGCACGTCCTGCGCCTCCCGGCGTACGACGTCCGCGCCTCCTGCCTGCGCGGCCTGGCCGGCGAGCAACGCACGTGACAGCGTCAGGGCGTCGGCACGTTCGGACCCGGACAGGAACCGGTTCCGGGAGCTCAGCGCCAACCCGTCGTCCTCGCGAACAGTTTCGCTGCCGACCACCTCGACCGGCATACACAGGTCGTCGACCATCCGCCGGATCAGCACGAGCTGCTGGTAGTCCTTCTCGCCGAAGACGGCGACGTCCGGTTCGACGAGACCGAACAGCTTGGCGACCACCGTCAACACGCCGCGGAAGTGCCCCGGGCGGCTTGCGCCCTCGAGCACGATGCCCAGCGGACCGGGCTCGATGACGACCTCGGCCGGACCCCCCGGGTAGACCTCGTCGACGGCTGGGGCGAACACCACATCGACGTCGTGCTCCGCGCACACCGCGACGTCGCTGTCCAAAGTGCGTGGGTAGCGGTCCAGGTCCTCGCCGGGCGCGAACTGCAACGGGTTGACGAAGATCGAGGCGATGAGCAGCTCGCCCCGACGGCGCGCGTCGTCGAGCAGACGGGCATGGCCTGCGTGCAGTGCTCCCATCGTGGGGACGAGGACCACCGAAGGCCGGTGGGATCCGGCACGCCCGCTCACGAGCTCGGCGAGCTCACTGCGCTTACGTGCGATCGATGGCGTTGTCATGACGTCCCGGCGGAGGCGAGGTCAGCCAAGCGCGTCGGCCGACGCGGCCTCGAGGACGTCGACGACCGCGTCGGCCCGACGCGGTTCGAGGCGACCGTCGACGAGCGCGTGGTCTGCCGTGGCCCGCGCCATCGCGACGTACGACTCGAAGGTCGACCGCGGTTGCCCCGACGCTGCGAGGCTGTTCAGGTGGGCCCGCACGGTCTCGACGTCTCCGCGGACGATCGGACCCGTGAGCGCGGCGTCGCCGTAGTCGAGGGCGTTGTCGAGCGCCGCTGTGAGCAGCGGTCGCAGGGTCGCGGCCGGGTCGGTCGAACCGGCCTCGCGGAGTACCTCCATCGCCTGCGAGACGAGCGTGACGAGATGGTTCGCGCCGTGCGCCAGTGACGCGTGGTAGAGCCCCCGACTCTCCTCGTCGATCCAGGCGATACGTCCGCCGAGCGCCCCGACGAGGTCGAGGACGAACTGCTGCTCGGTGACCGCGCAGGTGACGCCGTAGGTGCACCCGGGCAACCGGTCGAGGTCGACATCGGTCCCCGTGAAAGTCATGGCAGGGTGCAGGGCGATGCCATGCGCGCCGATGTCGATCGCCGGGCGCAGGACGTCGGTGCCGTGACGCCCGCTGGTGTGGACGACGTACTGGCCGGGATGGATCGCGCCGGACGCCACCAACATCCGGACGACGTTGTCGAGCACGTCATCGGGGACGGTGAGGAGAATGATGTCGGCAGACTTCGCCACCGAGGTGGGCTTGTCGACCCGGGCACCCGGGAGCAGCGTCTCGATCCGAGTCCTCGAGGCGTGGGACTCGCCGGCAACGGCGGCGATGGGATGGCCGGCCTGGTGCAAGGCGGCGGTGAGCACGGCACCCACACGTCCGGCGCCGATGGCGCCCAGCGAAGGGCGGCTCGTCGAGCCGATGGGGCCAGTTGAACCTGCTGAACCACGTGACATGGTCATGGTCGCCTTTCGGTTCCAGTCCCGTTGGGGTACCGGACGTTCGCGCGAGTGAAGCGGCCCTTGTCGGCCACCTTCAACGATAGCGCCGGGTTCACCTGGCGGGATACGCCACGAGAAGTGGGCTACCTCACACGCCGTACGACGACCAGGCCCTCACCGGGCCGCCACTCCGCTCGCGCGAACGATGCTTCGGGCAGCCGCCCGAGATCCAGCTCCGGGGAGGTGCTCAGCACTGGCCCACCTCCGCGGATTCCTGCGACGTCCACTCGGACATCCAGTGAGAGGACGCTTGGTGACTCCCCCGAACCGGCCGCCCACTCAGCCAGATCGAACCGAGCCACGAACCCACAGTCGTCGTAGACCTGGTCACCGCGCGCGACCCAGGCGGTGGCCGCGGGTGCTGAGAAGCGTGTCAAATCTCCACTCAGCCAAACGTCGTCGTCATCAGCACCGGCCCGCAGCGACGCCCTGATGGCGGTCTCGACGCCAGGCGTCGGGGCACCGCGTATGAGTGCCCACCCGGTGACGACCAGCGACGCGGCGTCCCAGTGGACGCCCACCAACCGCGCGTCGAAGTCGAGCTCGTGCGCTCCGAGCCCACGCAGGTCCGCCGGAACATCGGCACCGGCGTCGGACACGATCGGCAGCTCGATCGGCACCGCCCGATCATTTCGGACCTGCAGCGACAACGGCCCGGGATGGGCCTCGACCCACGCCACTACCCGCTCCGCATCAGCGCGACGGTCGGTCGTGACGAGCCAGCCGACCAGCCGCTGCGGCAGACGCAGCATGGACGACTCGATCGGCGGGAACCCCTCGAGAAGCTCCCGCAGACCCGAGACCAGTCGTTGCCAGTAGACGTCGTCGGCAGTCGGGATCTGCTCGAAGTACACCGGCAGGTCTCCGACCAGGGCGAGCCGCCCCCAGAAGTCCAGCACGGTCTCGTCGCCGTACGTGCGCACGACGTCGGTGGTGAGCCTCTTCGTCGTCAGCCGGTCTTCCAGGTCGCCCAGGTCTGCCCGTCGCTGCGTGATCGAGCTTCCGTCGGAACGGACCCGCCACGTATAGACAGGTCGCCGGATGATGTCGAAACGCTCGGCGGTCAGGTAGGCGCGCATGATCGCCGGCTGGTCCTCGTAGCGGACGCCCTCCGGGAAGCGGATCCCTGCGCCCTCGTAGAACGATCGGCGGAACACCTTGTTCCAGGCGAACACGTTCCGCAGGATCCAGGGGACGTCGGATGCCGTGATCCCGATCCTGCGCCGTTCGACGCCACGCCGGATGAACTCCGGCTCGACGAGCTCGCCGTCGACGAGCTGCTGCACCGACCCGACGACGAAGTCCGACCCGCTGTCGGCCAGTGTCGAGACCATCGCGCTGTAGGCGTCTTCCGGTACCAGGTCGTCGGAGTCGACGAAGGCAAGGTACTCACCCGTGGCCTCCGCCACGCCTCGGTTCCTGGCCGCTCCCAGCCCATGATTCTCGGTCCGGATGAGGCGCCACCCACGACTGCGCGCGGCGTAACGTCCAGCGATCTCTGGCGACCCATCCGTCGAACCGTCGTCAACCAGGATGACCTCGAGATCGCGATACGTCTGAGCGAGGATGCTGTCGAGGCAGTCGGCGAGGTACGGCTCCACGTTGTGGATGGGGACGACGACGCTCAGCGTTCCGAGCGTACGGCGCAGCAGCCGGGGCAACACAGCGTCACCCTATTCGGCACCTCGGTGCGCAGCTACGTGCCCATGGCTACGGCGCGGGTGCGCGCTACGATGAGCCACCCATCGTCAAGCACGGCACGTCGCGCGGACCAGCCACCGCAGCACAAAGGACGCTGATGCCCCTCCCCACGTTCCTGATCCCCGGGGCCCAGAAGAGCGGCACGTCGACGCTCTCGACACTGGTCCGCCTGCACCCGGAGACTCACGTCTTCAAGAAGAAGGAGGTCCACTTCTTCGACTGGCACTACGAGCGTGGGATCGACTGGTACGAGGCTCAGTTCGAGCCCAAGCCGGGACAGGTCGAGATCTGCGACGCCACCCCCACCTACATGTACTACGACTACGCGCGTCAGCGGATGTTCGAGACGCTGCCCGACGTCAAGCTCGTCATCATCCTGCGCGACCCTGTGAAGCGGGCTTACTCCCATTTCTGGCACTCGTCACGGCTGGAGTACGACGACGTGGCAACGTTCGAGGAGGCCGTGGCGCTCGAGCCGAGTCGGCTCGCGAGCGGCAAGCGTCGGCACCTGATCCGCCACTCCTACCTCGACCGCGGGCGCTACATCGACCAGCTCGTCGACCTGGAGCGTCACTACGGTCGGGACCGCATGCACGTGCTCACTCTCGACGACCTGGTCAAGGACTTGCAGTCCACGATCGAGGACGTGTTCTCCTTCGTCGGTGTCGATCCCGCGCGTTCCGCTGACATCATCGAGCGTTGGGAGGTCAGCCGCGCCAGGCGGGCTGAGGAGAACAAGAACGAAAACGAGAACGCCGGCGCGTATCCGCCGATGGACCCTGCCACCAGGGCCGGCCTGGTCGAGGAGTTCCGTCCCTGCAACGACCGCCTCGCCGAGTGGCTCGGCCGCGACCTGTCGGCATGGAACGTCTGAACGAGCGCTGGGTCCCCTGGCGCGACGCCTGGCAGCAGGCGCTCTACGGCCCCGGCGGTTTCTATCGCTCGGCCATCCCTGGCGATCACTTCCGTACCTCGGTGCACGCGTCCGCTCAGTTCGCCGGAACGGTCCTGCAGTTCGTACGACGGCAGCGACTCAGGGCCGTGATCGACTACGGTGCCGGCAACGGTGAGCTGCTTCGGCACCTCGCGGACATGGCGCCCGACCTCAGCCTGACCGCGGTCGAGCTCCGGCCACGACCCGCCGACCTGCCCGCCTCGATCGGCTGGGTGACCGAGCTTCCCGACCACTTCGACGGTCTGCTCTTCGCGAACGAGTTGCTCGACAACGTTCCCTGCGATGTCGTCGAGCGCGACGAGTCCGGCGCGGTACGGATCGTCGAGGTGGACCCGTGGAGCGGCCGTGAACGGCGCGGTGACCTCGCGGACCCCGCGTTGGTCGAGTGGCTCGATCGCTGGTGGCCGCTGGAGCAGAGCGGAGACCGCGCGGAGGTGGGCCTGGCCCGCGACCGCTTCTGGCAGGGGGCCTGCGGGCGGATCGCGTCCGGCGCAAGCCTCGCCATCGACTACGGACACCTGCGGGACTACCGCCCCGTCCTGGGCACGATCCGTTCCTACCGCGCCGGCCACGAGACTCCGCTGTCCCTGGATGGACACCATGACCTGACCGCCCATGTCTCGATCGACTCGTTGGCCTCGGAGGTCGGAGCGACCGTCGGCCGGCAGCGTGACCTGCTGCGCGACCTCGGGCTCACCGCGAACAGGCCGGACCTGTCGCTGGCCACGTCTGATCCGGTGGGCTACATCCATGCGCTCTCTGCCACATCCGAGGCCGAGGAGCTGGTGGCATCACCCGGCCTCGGTGACCTGCACTGGGTGCTGGGTCGGCACGGAGCAGAACGGGAAGCGGGCGGATGGCGAGCAGAGGTCGGTCGTTAGGGTCGACAGGATGAGCGACAACATCGAGCGGATGTCCGGCGGCGAGTGGTACATCACCGACGAAGCGGTGCTCGACCTGCAACGCGAACGGCAAGCACTGATGGAGCGCTACAACTCCAGCAGCATCACCGAGACGCTGACCCGCAGAGAACTCCTGGTGGAGCTGCTTGGCCAGGTCGGCGACGAGGTCGAGGTCCGCAGCCCGGTGTATGTCGACTACGGCTCGAACGTCCGGGTCGGCACCGGGGTCTTCATCAACTACGGCTGCCAGCTCGCCGACGTGGCCACGATCACCATCGAGGATCACTGCCAGATCGGCCCGAACGTCCAGTTCCTCACACCGGTCCACCCGGTCGAGCCGGACCGACGCGAGGCAAAGTGGGAAACGGCCGAGCCCATCATGATCGGTCGCAACGTCTGGATCGGTGGCGGAGCGATCATCTGTCCGGGAGTCACGATCGGCGCAGACACGGTGGTCGGCGCCGGATCGGTGGTGACCAAGGATCTGCCGGCACGCGTCATCGCGGCGGGCAACCCGGCCCGCGTTGTCCGCGAGCTCGACTGAGGCTCCCCGGCGTACTGACCAGCTGGCGTGGGAGCATGGCGAGGTGACGGAGCAGCGGATCGTCGGCATCGGGTCGGGCGCGGAGGCCTTCCACGGTCACGAGCGCGGTGGCACAGGTCCCGGCAGCGAGCTCGCGACGCAGGACATGGTGCTCAACATCGGGCCACAGCACCCCGCGACCCACGGCGTCCTCAGGCTGAGGCTGACCCTCGACGGTGAGCGGATCGTCGACTGCGAGCCCATCGTCGGCTACATGCACCGCGGCGTCGAGAAGCTCTTCGAGGTCCGCGACTACCGGCAGATCATCGTGCTCGCGAACCGCCACGACTGGCTGTCCGCCTTCTCGTCGGAGCTCGGCGTGGTCCTGGCTGTCGAGCGCATGCTGGGCATGGAGGTCCCGGTGAGAGCCACCTGGACACGGATGCTCCTCGCCGAGCTCAACCGGGTGCTGAACCACCTGATGTTCCTGGGCTCGTACCCGTTGGAGGTGGGCGCCATCACGCCGATCTTCTACGCGTTCCGCGAGCGCGAGACGATCCAGGAGGTGATGGAGGAGATCTCCGGCGGCCGCATGCACTACATGTTCAACCGGGTCGGTGGTCTCAAGGAGGACCTTCCCGCCGGCTGGCCGCAGCGGGTGTCCGCCGCGGTGTCGGCCGTGCGCCACCGACTGCCTCAGATCGAGGAGCTCATCTTCGGTAACGAGATCTTCCGAGCGCGCACCGTCGGCGTCGGCGTGCTCTCCGCCGAGACGATCGCGCAGTACGGGGTGAGCGGACCCATCGCGCGCGCGTCCGGCGTCGACTTCGACCTGCGGCGGGACGAACCATACCTGGCGTACGACGAACTCTCGGCCGAGGGGCTGCTTCGGGTGCCTACCCGACCCTCCGGTGACTGTCACGCCAGGTTCGGTCTGCTTCTCGACCAGGTCAAGGTGTCCCTCGATCTTGCCGACGCGTGCCTCGACCGCATCGGGGCGCTGCCGCAGGGCCCGATCAACGTCCGACTGCCCAAGATCCTCAAGGCGCCGGAGGGTCACACCTACGCGTGGACCGAGAACCCGCTGGGTATCAACGGCTACTACCTCGTGTCGAAGGGCGAGAAGACGCCGTGGCGGCTGAAGCTCCGATCGGCCTCGTTCAACAACATCTCGGTGCTGCCGACCATGCTTCCCGGGCAGGTCGTAGCCGACATGGTCGCCATCCTTGGTTCCATGTTCTTCGTCGTAGGAGACATTGACAAATGACCCTCATGACTGACATAAGCACGCGACAATAGGGACATGAGTACCCTCGCCAGCGCGCGCCCGGTGATCGCGAAACCGCCGGTGCAGACGGCCGAACCTGCCCGTTTGCCCGCGAGCGGCCGCGACCTGTGGGTGTATGCCGGGGCGGTCCTGACCGGTGCGGTACTCATCGTGCTCACGTCAATCAGGCAGCCCTACAACCAGAACGAGCTGCTTCAGATGGCGCCCTACGGGAGCGACTCCGTGGGCGAGATCGTGAGTGGCACCCGTCAGCCACCGCTCGACCCGTTACTGGGCGCGATCGTCCAGCACCTTCTCGGAGTCGGGCAGATGAGGCAACGGCTGGTGCCGGCAGTCGCCGGCATCTGCACCTTGGTCCTGCTGGCCTGGTTGCTGAGACGCGCCGGTACCGGGCTGGCTGGGGCGGCCGCCCTGTGGCTGCTCGCCACGATGCCGTTGTTCGTCCGGTACTCGGCCTACACCCGGCCGTATGCGCTGCCGCTCTGTCTGATGCTCGCGTTCGCCGTCGTGACCCACTGCTGGCTGACCACGGGCCGGCGCGGCTGGCTGGTTCTCGTCGGCTTGGCGGCTGTCGCACTCCCCCTGTCCCGGGTACCCGAGCCCAGCGTGTTCCTCCTCACGGTGATCGCCACGATGCTCGTCTCGACGCTGCGCCACCGAATCGAGTGGAGACGCGCCATCCCTCCGGCCGTGTTGGCTGCAATGGCTTTGCTGTTCGCCGGCATCCCGATGGTCAGGTCTCTCGCCGAGAACGCTCCTGGCCTCTGGGACCCGCATCCCTCGCACATCATCGACCGGCTGCCGACGGGCTTCGAGGAGTTCACCCAGGGCTTCCTACCGTTGATGGGACGAGCCATTCCCTTCTGGCCGCTGACGCTGGGCCTCGTCACGCTGGCCTTCCTCGTCCCGGCGTCACGTCGTATTTTGGCGACGTGGTGGTTCTTCTGGCCGCTGGCGACCGCCCCCATCGTCTTCGCGCTGGCCTACCACTTCTTGTCCTCGGTCAACTTCAACACCCTGCCCTACCGGACGCGGGCGGCGTACTTCTTCGCACCTCCGATCATCCTCGCGATCGCGGCACTGGCGTCGGCCTGCTGGAACAGCGTCCTGATGACGACCTGGGTCCGGGCGGCTGTCGGGGTGGTCTTCGCTGCGACCCTGTGCGTACAGCTGCCCGCTCTCCAGGCAACGGTTTCAGAGCCTGACGTACCCGACTTCGGTGCGGCTGCAGCTCTCGTCATCGACCAGGTGCCAGCCGACAGCATCGTGCTGTTCGACCGTCCCGGACCCCCGGGCAGCTACCACATCTCCTTCCAGGGCAAGTCGCGCTACCTGGTCGGTGACCGAAGCATCATCGAAGTGACCCAGCTGCTGCGCCACCCCGAGAAAGTTGCCGGTGACGCCAACATCTACCTGCTGGTCGACGGAGACTGCACGGGGTCGATCTGTGCGCCTGGACTCACGACCTGGGATCAACGCGTACCAGGCTGGCGCCTGGTGGCGACCGTCGACGTCTTTTCCCTCTACGCAACCCGACGGACCGCAACCGGGAGCTCAGCGGCGGCGGACGGGCTGCTCGCATTGTCGCGGGCCCTGGGGCCGGAGGTGGGTGGGGTCGAAGCGTTCGCGGCCTCGTCGCTGCAGCGCAGTCTGGGCCAGCCCGGACGGGCGGCCAAGACTCTCGCGGAGCTGTACGAGGCCGCCGGCCCCGCTCTCGCGAAGGACCTCAGGGCCGACGCGGCGAAGCGCGGTTTCAAACCCACGGCTTAGGCACGCCGCTCACGTGGTAACTCCGAACACGAACCAAGGGTAGAGTCTGCCGCGCTCTTGCTGACGCGTGACCAGAAAGGCCCTCATCATCCGCACCGCCGAGGAACTTCCTTCGCAGACCGACCTGAGCGGGTCCGATTCGCCCTCCTCTGGTCCGCTCCGAGACGGGATGACAGAGCTCATCGGGTACGCCACCGCCGCTATCGTCGGCACGGCCCTGATCGTCGTCGCCGCCTACACCCAGCCGTACAACCAGAACGAGATCCAGCAGATCGCGCCCTACGGCACCGGAGACATCTCGCAGATCATCCACGCAACCCGCCAGCCACCGATCGACCCCCTGCTCGGCGCCGCCGTCGAGCAGGTCTTCGGCGTAGGTCAGCTGAGGCAGCGACTCGTTCCCATCATCGCCGGGATCGTCATGTTGATCGTGATGTCACTCATCCTGCGCCGCCTGCGGATCGGCTACGCGGGTGTGGTCGCCGCCTGGGCGATGGCGATCTCGCCGCTGCTCATTCGCTATAGCGGCTACGCGCGTCCCTACGCGCTCCCCCTCATGCTGATGTTGGTCTACGTCTATGCAGCCATGATGTTCGAGGAGACGCGGCACCGACGATGGCTCGTCGTGCTCGGGCTCAGCGCCGTCGCGATGCCCGCGACCCGGGTCCCCGAGCCCAACGTCTTCCTGGGTGTCACGCTGGTCTTCACCGTCTGGCGGCTCTGGCGCGGTCGGCTGCCTCGGAACGTGGCGGTGCCGCTGATCGCAGTCCCGGCCATCGCGATCGCGGCGGTCGGGTATCCGCTCTTCCGCGTCCTGGCCCACCAGTCGTCCAAGATCTTCGACCTGAGCCCCAGCGGTTTCGTACGTCGGTTCCCGCACGGCGTCCACGAGACCTTCACCGGCTTCCTGCCCCTCATGAGCCACTACACGCCGTGGTGGCCACTACTCGTGGTCGCCGTGGTCGCCGTCGTGGCCATTCCTGCGACTCGACGATGCCTCGCCGGATGGTGGTTCTTCTGGCCGCTCCTCGCGGCGCCGGTGGTCTTCGCCCTGGCTTACCACTTCCTCAACCCGTTCTCCTTCGAAGTTCGCCCCTATCGCGCCCGCATGGCGATCTTCTTCGTGCCGGCCATCACCCTGCTCGTCGCCGCGCTCTGCGCCCCGCTGGTCACGGCCGCGAAACGTTGGTCCGTACGCTCGCGGGTCATCCTGGGGACGTTCGTCGCAGCACTCGTGTTGTCTCAGCTCCCTGCGACTGCCAACGTGCTGACGAAGAAGGAGGCTCCGGACTTCCAAGAGGCCGCCCACGTCCTCACCCACGACATCTCCCCACACGCGATCGTCCTCTACGACGCGCTCAGCGTCGCTGGACAGTGGCGCCAGCCGTTCTCCGGCATTCCGCGCTACATGGGCGACGTCCCGTTCGTGGGCCAGGTGCCGACGCTCATGCGGCATCCCCGCAGGGTCCCGCTGTCCGGCCCCGTCCTGGTCCTCCTGCTCGACAGCCCGTGTTCGACGTCAGTCGTCTGCGACGGTGCCAAGGTGCCGTGGGACGGCAAGGTCCCCGGGTGGCATGTGAAGAAGCGCTTTGACCGTTTCACGTTGTACGCGCCCGACCAGAAGCTGGCCGGCCGGGCAGGCGTCGTCCAGGCGATGACCACGTGGGGCCATGACCTGACACCGGCCTACGGATATCCCGAGAGCTACGTCGCGGCCTCTTTGCTCAAGCAGATGGGGGAGGCGGCCCAGGGCAAGGCAGTCATCGCTCGCATGCTGACCAACGCCGGCGACGCGCGGACGGCGATCGAGAAGACCGCCATCAAGCGGCGCATGGACCCGTTCCAGTGAGCGTCGCACCACAGGGTTCCGTACATCCGCACAGCCCTACACTGTGCGGGTGATCGTGCAGCAGGGGCAGTCCGACGACGACGCCGAGCGGGAACAGCTCCCTTTCGACGACGACCCCGAAGAACCTGAGGAGGACGACCTCGACGAGGCCGAGGACGAGTTCCCGGGCCTGCATCACGTCGATTTCCGTACGATCGTCATGCCCAACCGCAAGGTCATGTTCGTCCCCATGCTGAAGGCGGGCTGCACATCATTGCTCTGGATGCTCTCTCGGGTGGCGGGGTTGAAGGCTCGCCGTTTCGAGAGGTCGGTCCTTGGGGCCGTGTCCCCGGCCATGACGATCCACACCATGTCGGCGTGGCCTGATCCGTTGCGCTGGAACTCGCTCTCGGACGAGCAGAAGGACGCGATTGCTGCCGACGACTCGTGGCTGCGCTTCACGACCGTGCGCGACCCGGCCACCAGGTTGTGGTCGGCGTGGCAGTCCAAGCTCCTCCTGCGTGAACCCGGCTTCACCCGCCGCTTCGGTGACGAGGCGTGGTTCCCGAGGATCCCCACGGACCCGGCAGAGGTCGTCGAGGACTTCCGCGCCTTCGTGCGCTCACTTGTCTCGGACAACCCGCCGTACGACGCTCACTGGGGTCCGCAGACGGACTTCATCGCGGCAGCGCCTTCCCTGAACCACGTGGGCCGCCTCGAGTCCCTCGACGAGACCATGCGGCTGGTCCAGCAGCACCTGGGTCCCGACGTGCAGACCGTCACCGAAGAGCAGGAGAACCGCAGCCTGCTCCGCTACCACCGGGCGCTGTACGACGACGAGACGGCGGCCGTGGTCAACGCCTACTACGCCAACGACTTCACTCAGCTGGGTTACGAGCCTCTGGCGTCGAGCCCGGACGCGGCAGCGCTGGCCGGATGGTCGGACCAGGCCGCCGGTCGACTCGACCCGATCGGTGCCCTGTGCGGCGCCCACGCACGCATCGAAGAGCTGCACAAGCACGCCAAGACCGCGAAGGGCCGACGGCTCAGGGTCCTGGAGCTCGAAGTCGAGAACGCCCGCCTCGAGTCCTGGATCGACGCCGCGGCCGACCAGACGGCCATGCGAACGACCTAGACAGACCGGCCGAGCCCGCCGTGGCCACGCGGTGCCGACGGGCCTGTGCGAGTCGGGTGTGAATTCGTTGGGGTCGCCCTACCCCCGTACGATACGGACCATGCATGACCACGAGGCCGACGCTGCGCGGATGCCGTCAGAGCACTGGCAGCAGCAGCCGCGGCGGCTGGTGCTTGTCGCTGGTTCCGGGCGCAGCGGCACCAGCACCATGTCGGGCATCCTGCGTCAGCTCGGGCTCTACGTCCCGCAGCCGGAGGTTGCTGCGGACAACAGCAACCCGCGTGGCTTCGGAGAGCCCCAGGTGGTGGTGGACCTCCACAACGCCCTGCTGAGCCGTGCCGGCGTCCATGCCTCCGACGCCCGGCCGACGGCGTGGGCGCTGGCCGAGGATGCCGTCACCGAGAGCGTCCAGAGCGCGCTTGACCGATGGGTGGACGCGCAGTTCGTGGAGGCGGAGGCGGCCTTCACCACCGAGATCGTGATCAAGGACCCGCGCCTCGCCTGGTTCCTGCCGATGTGGCAGCAGGCGGCAGAGCGCGCTGACGCAGCGGCGTGCGTCGTCACCATGCTCCGGCCGCCGTCTGAAGTCGTGGGCAGCAAGTCGCGCTACTACGGCGGACGGATGGCCGACAGCAACCGCACAGCCGCCTGGGTCAACATGATGCTGCAGACCGAGCACGCGACCCGGTCGAGCCGACGTGCATTCGTGAGCTACCACGCACTCCTCGAGGACTGGACGACGGCGCTGTACCGCGCCGGCGAGGCCCTCGGGCTGAGCGGAATCGAGAACGCCGCGACCGACGACATCCGTCGCGTACACCAGTTCGTGGACCCGAGTCTTCGTCGAGTCAAGATCGGGTGGACCGACATCGAGGTCCCGGACGCGCTGCGCGATCTCGCCGATGACACCTGGGATCAATTGGGCACACTGGTCGAGCCGACGTCTGACGAGGAGCTCGTGCACAAGAGACTCGACGAGCTGCGCGAAACCTACGCCCGCCTCTATCACGACGCCGAGCTCATCGCGATGTCCTCTGTCATCGCCGCCCGACGCACGAGACCGGACCCCGCTGCCTTGCCGCCGAAGCGTGCACCTGCCCGCGGCCGGGCAGAACGCTTCGCCCACCTCATCCCCCATGGGTTCAGGGCCAAGATCCCGGCCGGCGTACGCCAGCGCGCGCGGGCCGGGATCGCCCGCCTGCGAGGTGGTGGCCGGTGACTTCTCCCGACACCTCAGCGGTGATGCACAACGTGGAGGGTCATGACGACTTCGACGTCGCGTGGCCCTGGCTCAACCAGACGCTGACACCAGGAATCACGACTGTGCTGCGGGTCAAGAACGAGTCGCGCTCGATGCCCCGGGTCCTCCCCGGCATGCTCCGCGCCACCGACCGCGTCGTCGTCGTCGACAACCAGTCCGACGACGGGACAGCCGACGTGGCCAGACAGGTCGCAGCGGAGCTCGGCATGTCCGATCGCCTTGTGGTCAAGGACTATCCGTTCGACGTGAGCCGGTGTGGCCTCGAGCACTTGTGGACTCCCGACCGGTCGGTGCACAGCCTGGCGTACTTCTACAACTGGTCGTTCTCTCACGTTTCGACGACGTACTCCATGAAGTGGGACGGCGACATGGTGCTCACGCCGGAAGGGGTCGCGATCCTGCGCGATCTCGGCTGGCAGCTCGACGGCGATGTGCTGGTGACGATCCCGCGGCATCCGCTCTTCGTCGAGAGCGACTCGGTCGCGTATCTCGATCGGGGCACGGCCAACATCGAGCCCTACGTGTTCCCGATGGCGTCCGGCTACGGACACGTCAAGGCGTTCGAGTGGGAGCTCAGGCTGCACCCCGAGGACATCACTCGACTGCGCCTGCCCGAAGGCCTGTGCGTCGAGCTGAAGTACCTGGACTCCGATGAGTTCGCGCACTGGACCGCGCCGGACTCCTTTGCGGACAGCACTCGCACCGGACGCAAGCGCCGCGAGTGGGAGGTCTTCCACGGACTCGCCGAGGGACAATGGCGCGAGCTCGGCGACATCGAGCGCATCGAGGCTCCCCCCGGTGTCAACGTCATCGACTACGTCACCGAACGGTGGCTCCCGCAGTCGCCCCGGCCGGTCTTCGTGGGCGGGCTGAAGTTCCCGGTCACACCCGGGGACCTCCCGATCGATCCGGACCGGCGTGGGCCCGGCGGCAAGCTGCTCGATACGCCGGAGATACGGCAGGGCGTGCGCCCACCCACTGAGACCGAAGACCCGGACGACATCGACGGCGCGGCAACGCCTGCGCGAGCCACGCGACCTGGCGAGGCGGCCACGGTGGCCACCGAGGAGCTCCCCGACTCGAGCAACAGGCGCGTGTTGATGGTGGCCGGGTCGGGTCGCAGCGGCACGAGCCTGCTCGCCGGCATCGTCGCGCAGCTCGGTCTGTACGTGCCGCAGCCCGAGATCAGCACCGACAGCAGCAACCCGTTGGGATTCTCAGAGCCCGCCTGGGTGGTCGAGTTCAACGACCGGCTGCTGCGGCGAGAACTGGTCGAGGTGTCCGACGCCCGCCCTGAGGCGTGGTTCACCACGACGCGGCTCTCCGCTCAACCACGAGCCCGGCTGCTGCTCTTCGAATGGCTCAAGCTGCAGTTCGAGCAGGCCGACGAGCTCGTGATCAAGGATCCCCGCCTGTCCTGGTTTCTCGGGATGTGGCGTGCCGGCGTGCTGCGTACCGGCGCGCAGCCAAGCTTCGCCACGATGCTGCGTCATCCCACGGAGGTCGTCAGCAGCAAGTCGCAGCAGTACCCGGGCCCGGCAGGAAACACCAACCGCACAGCCGCCTGGCTCAACCTGATGTTGTTCACGGAGCGCGCCACCCGAGGGTCGCTGCGCACCTTCATCGAGTACGACGACCTGCTCGACGACTGGGCCCGTGTGGTGCGTCCGATGGGTGACGCGCTCGGACTCCGGTCGATCAGTGCTGCGAAGACCGACGACCTACGCCGCGTCGAGGCGTTCGTCCGACCCTCGCTACGTGGCAGCCACGGTGGGTGGGACGGCCTCGGTGTCACCGGGCCGGTTCGCGACCTCGCCGAAGAGGCCTGGACCCAGCTACGCAAGCTCTCGAAGGGCGAGGACACCGAAGCACAGGCGGAGACGCTCGACGGGCTGCGGCGTGACTATGTCCGGCTGTACGTGGAGGCCGAAGGCGTCGTGGCTTCGTCAATCGACGCCGCGAAGCCCGCCGGCCCCCCGAAGGATGCGTTCTTGGCCGAGTTCGAACGCATCTTCAGCTAGTTCGCTCCCGCTAGACCTGTCCCCAGGCCGTGGCAACATTCAGTCGGTCAAGGCGGTTAGCGTGTCGCTCGTGTCGGACGACCTCGAGATCATCGCTTTCACCTCGCCACAGGCCCTGTGGGCCTGGCTGGACGAGCATCACCTGACCCACCCGGGGGCGTGGGTGCAGCTGGCGAAGGCCAGCAGCACACGTCCCTGGATCGGGTTCCACGACCTGTTCGAGTCCGGCATCGCCTCCGGGTGGAGCGAGAGCAGCCGCCGGGCCTGCGACAAGTCGTCCTACCTCCAGAAGTTCACACCTCGTCGCACGCGCGGCACCTCATCGCAGCACAACCTCGCCATCGCTGAGAGGCTCGAGGCAGACGGGCGGATGACTCAGCCGGCCGCCCGTCCCGGTTCAGCTAGTTCGCTCTCAGACCAGTCCCTTGTCGGACAGGAACTGAGCCGCGACCTCTTCGGGCTTCTGCCGCTCGAGGTCGACCTTGGCGTTCATCGTGGCGAGGTCGTCGGTCGTCAGGGCCGCAGACAACGTGTCGAACAGCTGCGTCAGGTCGGGGTTGGCCTTGAGGAAGTCGGCGTTGACAGCCGGGGTCAGGTTCTGTGCCGGCTGGATGCCCTTGTCGTCCTCGAGCAGGACGAACCCGGCAGCGGCGAGGGTGCCGTCCGTCGTACCGGTCTCACCCATCTGGACCTCGCCGCTCTCGACCGCGGCCTTCATCTGCGCGCTGGCGAAGTCGAGCGGCACGATGCCGGTGATGTCGATGCCATAGACATCCGTCAAGCCACCTTCACAGTCGGCGCGGCCCTCGCAATCCGCGGGAGCCGCCAGCTTGATCGGCTGGCCGAGACCGGCCAGGTCCGACAGCGTCGTGAGGTTGTTGTCGTCGGCGAACTTCTTCGTCACGAAGAACGCGTTCTGGTCCGTCGCATCTGAAGGCGGGAGGATCGAGATCCCCTTGTTCTCGGCCAGCGGCTTGAGTGCGGCCAAGGTGGCCTCGGGGTCGTTGCTCGAGACGAGCGGAGCGTCCGCCCCGTTCTCGTCGGTGTTGAGGTAGTCGGTGATCCCGGCGAGATAGTCCGGCACGATGTCGACACTGCCCTTGCTCAGCTCGGGGATGTAGACGTCGCGGGTCGTGACCAGCTTGGTGGTTACGCTGTAGCCGGCTCCTTCCAACAGCTTCTGATAGATCGCGGCCATGATGCGGCTTTCGGTGAAGTCCTGACCTCCGACGGTCACGCTTCCCTTGTCGCCACTTACTGTGGTGCTGCCGCCCTGGCTCTCGAGCGTGTTGTCGCTGCCACAGCCGGCGGCCGCGGCGAGCGTGATGGCCGCAAGTGCCATGCCGATGATGCGCTGGATCCTCATGAGGTGTACCACCTTCTGTGTCCCGCGAGCCGAAGCGCGCGCGTGTCCGATGGGCACCCATGGGCTGGTACCCGTCCCTACCGAAGCACCCCGCACCGACACCCGCAAGCAGAGGGGTGCTTACGAATGCATCACGACGCCTGACGGCGCGCGCGACGCATAGGATCGAGGCTGCGTTCGGCGAGCACAGCGACGGCCTCCAGCACCAGAGCTCCGACGGCGACCAGGATCGCGCCGGCCACCACCTCGGCCGTGCGCTGCTGCGCGAAGCCGCGGGTGATGATTCGCCCCAAACCAGGACCCGCTACCAGTGCCGCGATCGTGGCCGTGGCCCAGACCTGGACGAGGGCGAGCCGGATGCCGGTCAGGATCACCGGCATCGCGAGCGGCAGCTCGATACCGAAGAACACCTGCGTCCCCTTCATGCCCATCCCTCGAGACGCCTCCACGATGTCGCGGTCGACCTCGCGCACACCGACGTACGCATTGGTGATGATGGGCGGGAGAGCGAACAACACCAAGGCGATCAGCGTGGCCAGCCCGGCGCGCCCGTACGGACCGAACTCGGCGGCGCCGATCGGCCCGATCGACAAGACGAGCAGGACGGCGAAGACGGGCACCGCACGGCCGACGTTGGAGACGTTGACGGCGATGAACCCGCCGCGTCCGCGATGTCCGAGGTAGAGCGCGATCGGAAGGCCCAGCACGACGGAGACCACCAGGCTCGTGACGGTGAGCAGCAGCTGCTGGATGAAGAACGTCCCGATGCCGTTCGCACCGGACCAGTTGTTGCCGTCCGTCAGATACCGGAGCGCGTCGACGAACATCTCAGACCGCCTGTCCGGAACGGGTCCACGGCGTGAGCAGGCGCTGCGTGACGACGAGCACGAGGTCGAGCACGACGGCCAGGGCGACGCACAGCACGCTCGCCGCGAAGATCTGGGCCTTGAACTGGTTGCCGACAGCGAGCAGCAGCAGGTTGCCCAGCCCGCCGTACGCGACGATCGAGCCGATCGTGGCCAGCGCCACCGTCGAGACGGTGGCGACGCGCAGGCCCGCCATGATGACCGGCAGCGCCAACGGCAGCTCCACCTTGAACAGCAGACGGAGCGGGCCATAGCCACACCCCAAGGCGGATTCGCGTACGTCGTCGGGCACGCCCCGCAGACCGGCCAGCACGTTGCGAACCAGGATCGTCAACGAGTACAGGGCCAGTCCGATGATGACGGTGGTGGGGGTGAGACCCGTCCACGGCAGGAGCAACGAGAACAGCGCCAGCGACGGGATCGTGTAGATGATCGTCGTGCCGCCGACGACCAGTCCTTCCAACCGACGGAACCGTCGGGCAAGCAACGCGAGCGGCAACGCCACGGCCAGACCGAATGCGACCGAGACGACCGTGATCCAGACGTGCTGCACGGTCGCGTCGACGAGGTCGGAGCGGTACTGGACCCAGTAACGCCCACAGATCCAGGCGTTGTCCACGTAGCACTGCGGGATGGAGACGTCGGCCTGAGAGGCGGGACCGGGGGAGTGGACGGTCGCTGACGAGACCATGTTGCTCGTCAGGTGGGCAGCGGCTGCTGCCAGTAGAGTCACGCCATGAACGCTACCGAAGATCTCATGATCCGGCTGCAGGGCGTCGGCAAGACGTACCCCGGCGGAACGGTAGCGGTCCAGGAGCTCGACCTCGATGTGCCCCGAGGTGAGCTGGTGACTCTCGTCGGCCCGTCCGGCTGTGGGAAGTCGACCACGCTCAAGATGATCAACCGGCTGATCGAGCCGACCACCGGCCGGATCGAGCTCGACGGCCGGGACGTGACTCACATCAACCCGGTCGAGCTGCGGCGCCGGATCGGCTACGTCATCCAGCAGATCGGCCTTTTCCCGCACCAGACCATCAGGGCCAACGTGGCCACCCTGCCGAAGCTGCTCGGCTGGGACAAGAAGCGGACGAATGAACGCGTCGACGAGCTGATGGAGACCATGGGTCTGGACGTGGCGACCTTTGCTCATCGGTACCCGTACCAGCTCTCCGGCGGACAACGGCAGCGCGTCGGCGTGGCAAGGGCGCTCGCCGCAGACCCCGACGTGCTGCTCATGGACGAACCGTTCGGAGCGGTCGATCCGATCGTCAGGACTCGGCTGCAGGACCAGTTCCTCGAGATCCAGGACACGCTGGCCAAGACCGTCGTGTTCGTGACTCACGACATAGAAGAGGCTGTCCGCCTCGGCGATCGGGTTGCGGTGTTCGAGCCGGGCGGCCGGTTGGCGCAGTTCGACACCCCGGCCCGGGTGCTCGGCGAGCCGGCCGACGAGTTCGTGGCCGAGTTCGTCGGCGCTGACCGAGGGTTGCGCCGGTTGGCCGTGACCGCCATCAAAGCGATCGACCTCGTCCGGCCGCCGGTCGTGCACGACACAGACACGTTGGCGGAGGCGCACCTGTCCATGGACGCCGAGGACGCCCGCTGGGCCGTGGTGCTGGACGCAGACGACAACCTACGCGGCTGGGTGGCAGCCGAGCATTGTGACGGCCCCGGCAACGTGGCCGACCGCGCCGAGCGGATGGACGCGTGGGTCGACAAGGATGCCTCGCTCAAGGATGCCCTCGCGACGATGCTGCAGTGGGACGCCGGGTGGGTCGCGGTGCTCGAGGGCGCACAGTTCCTCGGCGTACTCACCCCCAACACGCTGCACGAGGCGTTGCGCCGCTCCGTGGGTGCTGACCAGGCAGGTCTCGAGCTGGCCGACGTGAACGTGTCCTCGACAGGCCCGCTCCACTAGCTTCACGTCCACGAGTGGGCCAATGAGGCAAACCCGCAGTCCCCAAAGCACATGTGCCTAGTGAACAAGCCAGTTGGCTTGTTCACTAGGCAAACGCGGAGGGTCAGGCTTGTTGGCGGCGGCTTTCGAGCAGGGTTTCGTGGGCGCGGCTCTCCCAGGCAAGCAGGTCGACGATCGTCGGCAGGTCGGCGGCCTCGGGGATGCCGACGCCGGCCAGCGCCTCGTCCTCCGGCACCAGCAGCGGCGTCTGGTCGACGAGCAGCTCCTCGAACATCGCCGACAGCCGTTCCTCGGCTTCGCTGGCGCGCTTGCCCTCCAGCTGCGCCTCGTTCTCGGCCTCGGCGGCACGCTGCTCGGCGAGCCGGATGGTGCCGTTCAGATCGATGATCGCCGAGTCGCGGCGGGCGATCCGTTCGGACATGGATGCGGTGAAGGCAGCATGCTCGGTGTGGGTCCTGGTCATCGCGTCGCCGAACGCGCGCGAGAGCGCTGCGCGCTCACGGGCCGCGGCCCGGCGCGTGTGTGTCACCTCGGTGTAGACCAGGCGCGACGCCGAGGCTCCTAACACGAGCGCCACGATGGCGGCGGCACCGCTGGACGTCGACGTCGAGACCGAGAACACGACCACGGCGGCGGCTGCGACCAGCAGCAGCACCGCCACGGAAACTCGTAGGCTGCGTTGGTTTCGTCGGCTAACAGACATGCCGGACATGCTATTCGTCGTCGTGCCGCGGAACGCGGCAGGCGCGCTCAAGCAAAAGCGCAGAAATCACAATGGCAACTCCAGTAACAGCGGCCACGATGCCCCGAATCACCCGCTCGCGAGGTAGTTCGGCGTCCATCCGGTCGACGAAATGGAGGACAAAGCCGCTGTAACCGCCCGCCACGAACGCGCCTACGACCGAGCTCGCCTTCGCGAACAGCAGGAAGCTGACCGCGAGATGCGGGTCCATCCGCCGCCGTTCGCGATGCACCACGTAGTAGGTCCACCACCCCAGGACGACGTTCGCGACCGCGATGGCGGCCAGCGCGACCACCGCGGTCCACTGCACACGAGGTGCGGTGGAGGTCGAGCTCAGCTGCTCCGACAGCACGGCCATCGCATAACCGAGGAGCCCACCGACGATGAACGTGAGGGCAAGCACCCGGATGGGCGTCGGCATGATCGTGCCCTGCGGGGGGTCCTGCTGCGGTCGGCGCGGCGATGAACGAGGTGACACGGTGGAGACAGGCTCAGGACTCGAGCTCGAGGTCGCCTCGGCGTACGACGCCCGAGGTGTCGAGGTCGGCGAGCAGATCAGCGATCTTGCCCTTCCCGGGGATCTGCGCGTGCCCGTCGATCTCGAGCCACGGAACCAAGACGAAAGCGCGGTCGTGCGCGCGGGGATGCGGCAGCACCAGTTCGTCGGTCTCGGAGAGCCGGTCCCCCACGACGATCAGGTCGACGTCCAACGTCCGCGGTGCGTTCGGCTCGGCCCGCTCCCGCCCGAAGGCAGCCTCGACCGCCATCGCCCGGTCGAGCAGTGTGGTGACCGCCAACGTCGTGTCGGCGAGCATGACGGCGTTGAGGAAGTCCGGCGAGCCCTCGGGCGCCCCCGCAGCCTTCGTCTCGTAGACCGACGACACGGCGACCACGTGGACGTCGGGCGTGTCCGCGAGGGCGTCCACCGCCCCCTGCAGGTTGGCCAACCGGTCACCGACGTTGCTGCCCAGGCCGATGACGGCGGGCCGGATCGGCCGCATCTCACCGGTCAGGGTGTCGGGGTCGATGATGTGCGGGTTGGGCGTCTCAGTCATCTCGGCTCCGATGGATAGTCAGGCACACGTCGTCGAACGGGACGGTGATGGGTGCGTGGGGCTTGTGGACGGTGACCTCGACCCAGGTGACCGGTGACTCGGCGAGACATATCTCGGCAAGTCGCTGGGCCAGGGTCTCGATCAAATCGACCGGGTCGGACGTCAGAGCGGCGTGCAGCCGCTCGGCCAGTTCGCCGTAGTGGACGGTGGCAGCCAGATCATCGCCCACGGCAGCAGCCCGAGTATCGAGGCCGAGCTCGACGTCCACGACGAACTCCTGCCCGTCCTCGCGCTCGTGCGCGAAGACACCGTGGTGACCCAGGCCGCGCAGACCCCGGAGCGAGAGGCGGTCGTCCGGCCTCACGCCCGAGGGAGATGCAGTGGAGGTCATGGCGAATCTTCCTGGCTCGGTTCCGTGCTCGACAGTACCGGTGACGCATGATGTATCCACAACCGCCAACCCTGCGAGGTGTATCTCAGCACGTTGGTGGCGGCGGCACTGCCGCCCGCGAACACCCCGACAGGGGTGTCTGCGCCGGCGGAGAGCACGTTCTCCGTACAGGTCACCGATGCGATGTCGCCCACCACCGAGGCTTGCACGTCGGTGAGGAAGAACTGGATGTACGGCGCTCCGGCCATCAGCACGAGCCAGGACCGCATCACCGCACTGCGGCCGCGGATGGGTTCGGCGCCTGGATGAACGCACACGACGCCCTCGTCGTCGGCCCACATGGCCTCCATGGCGTCGAAGTCTGACTTCTCGAAGGCTGCATAGAAGGCGGCATGCGCCTCCAACACCTCCTCGAGGCGATCCCGGTCGGTTGACGTCACGAGCCGCGCCCTTCGCTCACCCGCGTCTCCCGGGCCCACCGGGCGGCCACCTTGACGGCGTCGAGGGACGGCCGCACGTCGTGCACCCGGACGCACCACGCCCCCGCCAGTGCCGCCAGGGTGGACAGGGCAGCCGTGGCATGGTCCCGGTCGATCGCCGGACGGGGCTGACCGTTGTCATCGGCGAGCAGCGCCCCCAGGAACGCTTTCCGGCTCGACCCGACCAGCACCGGGCAGTCCAACGCGTGCAACTCGTCGAGCCGGCGCAGCAGCGTCCAGTTGTGGTCTCCGGTCTTGGCGAACCCCAGTCCCGGGTCGACGGCCAGCGCGTCGGTCGCGATGCCGGCCGCATGGGCAGCCTCGACCCGTGTCCGCAGCTCGGCCAGCACGTCGGCCACCACGTCGTCGTACGACGCCTGGGTCTGCATCGTCGTCGCGTGGCCCCGCCAGTGCATGCAGATGAACGGCACGCCGAGACCGGCCACGGTCGCCAGCATGGCGGGATCGGCGCAGCCACCCGACACGTCGTTGACCACGACGGCGCCGGCGTCGACCGCGCGCCGGGCCACTTCGCTGCGCATCGTGTCGATGCTCACGGCGGCTCCCTGCTGGGACAGTGCCTGCACTACCGGGATCACCCGGGACAGCTCCTCGTCGACACCCGGGCGCTCGGCGCCGGGCCGGGTGGACTCCCCGCCCACGTCGACGAGGTCGGCACCCTCGACGAGCAGCTGGTCGCCATGCGCCACGGCCGCGCGCGGCTCGAGCCACATGCCGCCGTCGGAGAACGAGTCCGGCGTCACGTTGACCACGCCCATGACCAAGGTCCGTGCAGGACGCGGGAGTCCTGCGACGTACCGCGGCGGCGCATCGAAGACCATGCCCCTACTCTGCCTTAGGCGCGGTCACCCGATGATGAGGCTCATGGCCTCGGCCCGGGTGGCGGGGTCGCGCAGCTGCCCCCGCACCGCACTCGTGACGGTCTTGGAGCCGCCCTTGCGGACACCGCGCATCGTCATGCACAGGTGCTCGCACTCGAAGATCACGATCACGCCGCGGGGCTTGAGGATCCGCATCAGCGAATCCGCTACCTGCGTCGTCAGCCGTTCCTGCACCTGAGGACGACGTGCGTACACGTCGACCAGGCGGGCAAGCTTCGACAAGCCGGTGATGCGGCCTTCGGAGCTCGGGATGTAGCCGACGTGGGCGACCCCGTTGAAAGGCACCAGGTGGTGCTCGCACATCGACCAGACCTCGATGTCCTTCACCAGGATCAGCTCGTCGTGGCCGATGTCGAACGTCGTCGTGAGGACGTCTTCGGCGCGCATGCGCAGCCCCGCAAAGGTCTCGGCATAGGCACGGGCGACGCGCCCAGGGGTGTCGCGGAGCCCGTCGCGGTCGGGGTTCTCACCGATCCCGATCAGCAGCTCGCGAACAGCCGCCTCGACCCTGTCGTGGTCGAATTCGCCGCCGGTGAAGTCCTCCTGGGTGCTGACGCCATCGATCCGCGTGGTGGCCATCTCGGGGTCAGTCCTGCGAACCCATGGTCGGGCCGAGCGGGGGGCCGGACGGCGGGGCACCCGGAGGGGCGGTCGGAGGACCCTGGCCTACGCCGGCTCCTCCTGTCTCGGTGCCAGGACCGACGGTGATCTCCGGAGCAGGTTCGGGGCGGGTGCCGTTGGCGTTGGCCGGCACCGCGACCGGTGGGAGCGACGAGGGGATCCGGGTCTCGGAACCCGTCCACGCCGGACGCTCAGGTCGCATCCGGATGTCGGCGAACACCTCGCCCAGACCCTTGCGGTCGATCGTCTCTCTCTCGAGCAGCTCGGTCACGAGATGGTCGAGCACGTCGCGGTTCTCGACCAGGATGTCGAAGGCTTCCTGGTGAGCGTTGGTGAGGAGCTTGTTGACCTCCTCGTCGATGATGGCCGCGATCTCCTCGGAGTAGTTGCGGGTGTGGCCGAAGTCGCGGCCGAGGAACGGCTCACTGTTCTCCTCGCCCAGCTTGACCGCGCCGAGTCGCTCGCTCATGCCGTACGACGTCACCATCGCCCGGGCCACCTTGGTCGCCTTCTCGATGTCGTTGGACGATCCGGTGGTCGGGTCGTGGAAGATCAGCTGCTCGGCAGCGAGACCACCGAGCGCGTAGGCGAGCTGGTTGAGCAGCTCGTTCCGCGAGATCGACGACTTGTCGCTGTCCGGCAGCACCTGGGTGAAGCCGAGCGCGCGACCGCGCGGCAGGATCGTGATCTTGGTGACGGGATCGGTTCCGGGCAGGGCCGACGCCACCAAGGCGTGGCCGCCCTCGTGGTACGCCGTCATGAGCTTCTCCTGCTCACTCATCAGGTGTGAGTGACGCTGGGGGCCCATGCTGACGCGGTCGATGGCCTCGTCGAGCATCTCGTTGTCGATGAGCTTGCGGTCCTTGCGCGCGGTGAGCAGGGCGGCCTCGTTGAGCACGTTGGCCAGGTCGGCTCCGGTGAAGCCGGGCGTACGTCGGGCGACGGCGAGCAGGTCGACGCCGCTGGCGATCGGCTTGCCGCGCGCGTGCACCTTCAGGATCTTGTTGCGGCCGTCCATGTTGGGCGCGGACACACCCACCATGCGGTCGAACCGGCCCGGCCGCAGCAGGGCGGGGTCGAGGACGTCCGGCCGGTTGGTGGCCGCGATCAGGATCACTCCACCGCGGACGTCGAAGCCGTCCATCTCGACGAGCAGCTGGTTGAGGGTCTGCTCACGCTCGTCGTGCCCACCACCCATACCGGCACCGCGGTGCCGACCGACGGCGTCGATCTCGTCGATGAAGACGATGGCCGGAGCGTTCTCCTTGGCCTGCTCGAAGAGGTCACGCACCCGGGAGGCACCCACGCCGACGAACATCTCGACGAAGTCCGAGCCGGAGATCGAGTAGAACGGAACGCTCGCCTCGCCGGCGACGGCGCGCGCGAGCAGCGTCTTGCCGGTGCCCGGCGGGCCGTACAGGAGCACACCCTTGGGGATCTTGGCGCCGACTGCCTGGAACTTGGCGGGCTGTTGCAGGAACTCCTTGATCTCGTGGAGCTCCTCGATCGCCTCATCGACCCCGGCCACGTCGGCGAACGTGGTCTTCGGTGTGTCCTTGCTGACCACCTTGGCCTTGGATTTGGCGAACTGCATCACCCGTCCGCCCCCGCCTTGGAGGCTGTTCATCATGAAGAGGAAGAACAACACGATCAACAAGATCGGGAAGATCGTCCCGAGGAAGCTCCACAGCATGCTGGGCTTGGGAACCTCGGAGTTGTAGGACTTCGAGATGTTGCCGTCGTCGACAGCTGTTTGGACGACCTTGGCCACGGTCGGGCCCTGGGCGAAGATCCACTGCGCCGTGATCTCGCTGCCGTCGTCGAGGGTGGCGTTGATGCGCTGGTCGCCGTCGACCAGCGTGACTTCCTTGACGCCACCTTCCTTGATCGTGGAGATCATCTTCGAGGTCGGGACCTCTGTCGCGCCGCCCCGGTTGGAGACCACATCGATGACGATAAGGATCACGATCGCGAAGAGAACGACCCAGAGCCAGGGTCCACGGATCCAACGCTTCACGCTTGTGTACCGGGGCCGACGGCCCCGTGCCTCCTACCAGCTCGAACGACTCGGGTGCATCCATTGTCACCTACGGACCAAATCGGCGTACACGCCCATGGAAAACCGAGGCAAATTTGTCCGATCGACCGAGGTGGGCGGCTCAGTGCGACCGCCCGCCTCGAACATGTGCTTCAGGTATAGACGTGCGGCGCGAGTGTCGCTACGGAGCGGAGGTTGCGGTAGCGCTCGTCGTAGTCGAGGCCGTAGCCGACCACGAACTCGTTCGGGATGTCGAAGCCGACGTACTTCACGTCGACCGCCATCTTCTGCGCGTCCGGTTTGCGCAGCAACGTACAAATGTTCACCGACTCGGGGCCGCGAGACTCGAGGTTCGCCACGAGCCACGACAGCGTGAGGCCCGTGTCGATGATGTCCTCGGCGATGAGCACGTGCTTGCCGGAGATGTCCGTGTCGAGGTCCTTCAGGATGCGGACCACTCCCGAGCTGGTCGTTCCGGAGCCGTACGACGAGACCGCCATCCAGTCCATCGACACATGGCGGCTCAGGGTGCGCGACAGGTCGGCCATCACCATGCAGGCGCCCTTGAGGACACCGACGAGGAGCAGGTCGGCTCCGGCGTAGTCGGACTCGATCTCGCGAGCCAGCTCGCCCAGGCGCTGCTGGATCTGCTCCTCGGTGATGAGGGTCCGGCTCAGGTCCTTCTCGACGTGGCTGACATCCACAGCAGTTCTCCGCATGAGTCCGAGTACGTGGCGCCACCCCGTCGGGGCAGCGGTCCGGTGCAGACGCCTTAGCGTCCCACAGGCGCCCGGGTGAAGGTGATGGTGGCCCGGTCGCGGGCGGCCAGCACCCCGCCGGGAAGCGTGAGGGGACCTTGGCCATGCCAGTCCTCGACCAGCCGTTCGAGCTCGTCGACGTGGACCACGAAGAGGTCGCGGTTAGGGCAGCCGGCCGCCAGTGCTGCGCGACGCAGCGCCCGCCGCCGCAGGGCCGCGGGCGCGTCCGCCAGGGCCCTCACATCGAGGGCACCGGTGGGGTCGGCGGCCTCCTCGAGCAGCTGTTCGGCCTGCTCGTCCAGCAGGTCCGCGTCCAGCCGTGCCGCGAAGGCGGTCCGCGCCAGCGCCTCGGTCACGCCCGGGCCGAGCGCTTCCTCGAGCAGGGGGAGGACGTCGCGGCGGACGCGCACGCGGGCGAAGCGGTCATCGTCGTTGTGAGGGTCGTGCCACACCGCGAGGGAACGCGCGGCGCAGGCCTGCACCGTCAGCGCTCGGGGTACCCCGAGCAGTGGTCGGCGGAAGCGACCCGTTGCTGCCGCCATCCCCGACAGCGACCGCGTGCCGCTCCCGCGGGCCAGACCCAGCAGTACGGTCTCGGCCTGGTCATCGAGAGTGTGGCCGAGCAGAACGGTTGCGTCAGCGGGGGCGGCCTGCTCCAGAGCGGCGTACCGAGCCTCACGCGCCGCAGCCTCGGGGCCACCGGAACGGCCCACCTGGACCGGGACCACCGTGACCGGATCGCAGCCCAGGACCGCCAGTCGACCGGCGACCTCGCCCGCCACCGCGGCCGATTCTTCCTGCAGTCCATGGTCCACGACCACCGCGCCGACGACCCAGCCCGCGTGGTTTCCCTCGAAGACCGCGGCATCGGCGAGAGCCATCGAGTCGGCACCTCCGGAGCAGGCGACGAGCACGTGTTCCCCGGCCCCGAGGTCGCGCAGAGCGAGGCGCACCGCACGGCGGACTGCTGCCACCGCTGGATCGAGTGCCTTGCTCATCGCCCCTCGGTCGTGGTCAGCCGTGGATCCGGGTGACCCAGAGCGCAGGGTCGGCGATCTCGTCGCGGGTCGGCAGGTTGCCCGGCTGGTCCCAGACGGCGTTGAACCCGTCCATGCCGACCTTCTCGATGGCTCCTCGCACGAAGTGCGCGCCGTCGCGATACTGCCGGAGCTTGGCATCGAACCCGAGCAGCCGCCGCACCATCTGGTCCAGCGGACCGGCGCCTGCCCGTCGCTGGGTGAACTTCGCCCGGATCTTGTCGACGCTGGGGACGACGCCCGGTCCGACCCCGTCCATGACGACGTCCGCGTGGCCTTCGAGCAGGGACATCACGGCCGTGAGCCGTTCGAGCACCGCACGCTGCTGCGGGGTCTGGAGCACATCGAGGAGCGAGACATCGTCGTCGCCCCGCACGAGCTTGCCCACGCTGTCGATGGCGTCGCGCATCATCGCGGCGAGCTTGGCCGGGTCGAGCTCCGCGCTCTGCAGCAGCCCACCCATCTCGGTGAGGAGGTGTTCGCGCAGCCACGGCACCGCGGTGAACTGCACGCGGTGGGTCTCCTCGTGCAGGCAGACCCACAGGCGGAAGTCGTGCGGGTCGACCGCTAGTTCGCGCTCGACGTGGACGACGTTCGGGGCCACCAGCAGCAGTCGACCCCCGTGCGCGACACCGGCCGGCCCGGTCCCGCTGTAGAAGGGGTCGAACTGACCGAGCACCTTGTTGGACAGGTACGCCAGCAGACCGCCTGCCTCCAGACCCGTGACCCGCGAGCCGATGGCCGTGCTCACCGCCCCCGGCTCCCCACGCTTCTCGCGCATCCGGTCGATGAGCGGTCGGAGTACCTGCTTGAACCCGTCGGCGTTGGCCTGGACCCAGCCGCCGCGGTCGACGACGAGCACCGGCGCGGTTGCAGACTCGGTGTGCAACCCGGTGAAGGACCGCACGTGGTCCTCCGACTCGGCGGCGAGTCGGCGCAGGTCAGCGACAACCTGACGTGCCTCGTCGTGGCTGACCTCAGGGCCGGGCTTCATGAGCCGCTTGGCCGTGGTGACGGCCAGGTCCCAGTCGACCATGTCGCCGTGGCCGCCACCGGTCGAGGAATGCGCTTCGTCTGCCATGGACCCACCGTACGGGGTGGGGACCGCCCGGACGCCGGAGGAAATCCCGTGCAACCGGTCCCGTGCTCAGGAAGCATGACGGACATGGCACAGACCTCCCCCGAGAGCCCCGCGTTCCTGCGTCCTCTCGTGCTGCCCGTCGACCCGTGGGAGCCGGTTCGCGAGGACAACGTCGACTGGTACCTCCCGGCTGCGGCTGAACCGGCCCCGGCCGTGGTGTTCGTACACGGCGGTCCGGTGCCCAGCTGGGTCGAGCCGAAGCCACGTGCGTGGCCCAGCTATCAGGCGTACGGCGCCTGGGCGGCACGGTCAGGACTCGTGGGCGTGACGTTCGACCATCCGTTCTCGAGCGTGGAGGCCTGGCCCAGCGCGCAGCGTGAGATCGAGCGCGTCGTCGCATCGACCCGGACGCATCCCGGCGTCGACCCCGACCGGATCGTGCTCTGGGGCTTCTCCGGGGCCGGCGCGCTGCTCGGTCGTTGGATGACGCGCCCCGAACCGTGGTTGCGTGGAGTCGCCGCGACCTATCCGCTGTGCCGACCTCTCGACGACCTGCTGGTGGCTCCGGTGACGATGGCGGACGCGGTCATGTCCTCGGCAGACCTCCCGCTCCTGCTGACCAGGGTCGGACGCGAACGCGACGAGGTCGCCGAGACGGTTGCCGAGTTCGTGGCGGCTGCCGCCGACGCGGGGGTACGGCTCGACGTGATCGACGTACCGTACGGACGCCATGGGTTCGACCAGGTCGACGACACCGACGAGTCGCGGGAGGCGATTCGCGCAGCGATGAGCTGGGTGACGGCGCGGCTGCGCTGACAGCCGCGACCGTCAGCAGGCGCACGTGGCGAGGAGGGCGGCGATCCTGTCCAGCTGCGCAGGGGCCGCGTACTTCTTCGACGGCCGTACCCGGTCTGCCACGAGGGCGAACACCAGCGGGGTGCCCCGTGGCGTCGTGACGATGCCGGCCAACCCGTGGACGCCTGTCAGCGTGCCGGTCTTGGCACGCACGACCCCCAGACCTGCCGGTGCTTCTTCGACGAAACGGTTGGCCAGGCTCCCGGTGAACCCTGCCACCGGCAGCGTGGAGATCACCGGTCGGAGCTCGGGGTGGTCATCGGCCGCGGCGACCTGTAACACGGCGGTGAGCACGCGCACGGGCAGCTTGTCCTGACGGGACAGACCGCTGCCGTCATGGATGGTGACCCCGGCGCTGTCGATGCCCAGCTCGGTGAGCTGCCGTTCGACCACGGCAACCCCGGCTCGGAACGAGCCTGCCCGGCCAGCGCCGATCGCCGCCTGGCGGAGCAGGATCTCCGCTCCTTCGTTGTCACTGACCTCCAACACGTGCTGGACGATCTGCGCCAGTGGCGCCGACTCGACGCTGGCGAGAGGTGCCGCCTTCGTAGCCCGGCCTGGTTCCGCGGCGCCGGTGATCCGGACGCCTGCCCTGGTCAGGAAGGCGGAGAAACGCGTGGCGGCCTCGGCCGCCGGGTCGGGCACGCGCTGCGCATAGCCGCTGACGGACCGGCCCTCGTCGACCCACAAGGACGTGATCGGACTGACCACGTTGTCACCGAGGTAGGACGGCTCCCAGGTCGGATTGACGGCTGGGCCGGAGAAGAGCGACGTGTCGTAGGACAGCCGGACCCGGCGCACTCCCTCTTTGCGGAGTTCTTTCGCGGTCTGCTCCGCCAGGCTCTGCAGCGACGCCTGCGCCGGGTATGACGCCCGCGCCTGCACCCGGCTGGGGGTTGCACCGGTCAGCAGGGGGTCACCGCCGCCGACCAGCACGATCGAGCGAGCGTTGCGGCCCCGCACCACGCTCGTCGAGAACCGGTGCTGAGGGCCCAGCTCTCGCAGGACGGCCATGCTGGTCAGCAACTTCAACGTCGAGGCCGGAGTCACCGGGGTCGACGCGTCGATCTGCATCAGCGGTCGGCTGGACCCCAGGCGCTCGACGACCAGCCCTAGCTGGCGTCCGAGCACGGGGTTCTGCACGGCGGCCGCCAGCAGCTTCTGCACGACGGCGGGCCGGGGCCGCGCCTCGCCGGTCGCCGGGTCGAGCACCGCCGGGGGTGCGGCTGGTTCGGAGAGCAACAAACCCGGACCCGAGGGCGGCGGAGAGGATCCCGGCGTCCGGACCGACTGGACCTGGCCGAGGTCGGGCAGCCAACCCTGCTGCACGGCCACTCCGGCCACGAGCACGAGGGCGACGAGCCCATACGCGGTCTTGTGCATGATGCTGCCGCGTTCGCCGGGGACGGTTCGCGTCAGGTGACCCCTGTCACGACGCACGTACGCCTCCTCGGGAAATACACAAAGTCAGGTCCGTAGGGGAGACTAGTGCCAGCGCCCGTGCACCGGGTCGACAGGCGGACCACCGGCCACGGACGTCAAGCCCACGCCACCTGCCCATCGGCCCCCAGGACCTGGCCAGACGAGACACAGGACGACCTCCAGAATGATGAGGAACCAAGCGTGGACTTCGACGTCACCATCGAGATTCCCAAGGGACAGCGCAACAAGTACGAGGTCGACCACGAGTCGGGTCGGATCAGGCTCGACCGCACGCTGTTCACTGCCACTCAGTATCCCGCCGACTACGGCTTCATCGACGACACCCTCGGCCAGGACGGTGACCCTCTCGACGCGCTCGTGTTGCTTCCCGAGCCGACGTTTCCCGGCTGTCTCATCCGCGCGCGGGCCATCGGCATGTTCCGCATGACCGACGAGAAGGGCGGCGACGACAAGGTGCTCTGCGTCCCGTTCAACGATCCGCGCCAGGAGCACTTGCGCGACATCCACCACATGCCCGAGTTCGACCGGCTGGAGATCCAGCACTTCTTCGAGGTCTACAAGGACCTGGAGCCTGGCAAGTCGGTCGAGGGTGCGAGCTGGGTCGGCCGGGTCGATGCCGAGGCCGAGGTCCGGGCCTCGCAGCAGCGACACATCGACGCGCACGGGGTCGGAGTCAGCACGGTCTTCACCGCTCCGGGCGCCAGGCCGGGCGAAGCTACGCCGCACGGTACCGGCCGCGGCGGCCACTGACGCGTCCGACGGACTACCGACCGCACCCGCTGATGGAGCTTGTCGAGATCACCATGCGGAGCCCAGACTGGGAGGCTGCGCAGATCTCAGCTCGCGTCTGGCCCGCAAAACCTCCCAGTTGGTGCTTGGGGCGGTTTCGACAAGCTCAACCACCGAGGAAACCCCCGCTGACCGAGCGGGGTTCAGGTCGCGGGGGTTTTAAGCAGCCGTCAGTGCTGGGAGCGCCCGGTGGGTGCCGGTGTGGTCGACCAGGAGATAGCGGCCGTGCGGTGTGCGCCACACGAACACCCCGGTGAACGGTTGCACCACTTGCCAGTCACCGTGGGTCTTGACCCGATGATGGAAGCGGGTGATGGGGCCGAGCTTGCCCACGCCGGTCTGGCCCGGTGGTCCACCGTCGTCGGGTTTGACGAAGGGAATGGTGTGGTCGATGTCGCCGGTCCTGCGGGTGGAGGTGGCGTAGGGGAAGCAGTCGACCGGGATGACCAGGTGGACGGCTTCGCGGATCCGGTCGGGGATCTCATACGCGTCGACGAGGACCTGGTCGTTGAGGTCGATCACCGGCTTCACCACGACGTTGGTATGTCCGAGCCAGGACCGGACCCGGCCGAGGGTGACGGGGCCGACCTGCTCGACCCGCGCCACCCGGTCCCGGACTGCAAAGCCTCATCGGTGAGGTGGACATACAACGTGACATCGGGCCGGGAGCCGACGTGCTTGGTGGGGTCTGAACAAGTCGGGTCGGTCGGGTGCTCGGTCGCCTCGGCCACCTCAGCGAACAGGTCCAGGGCAGCCTGGGGCCGGGCCAGGATCCCGATCGCGGCGGCTCGGCGGGCGTCCTTGCCCCGGGGATCACCGAGCAGCCCGAGCCCGTCGGCGGTGCGGTCGACGGTGGCGTCGAACCAGATCGCGTCGGCTGGTTCGGCCTGGATGAACACCTTCTTGGTGCCGACCTCACCTGACTGGTCCAGCCACACCCCCAACGACCTCTGTGCTCGCTCATCGGCCTCAGCGGCAGCATCAGGGTCACACTCCAGCCAACACGCGGCAATGATGGCTTCGATCCGGCCCCACGACAACGCGTGGGCGTACTTCGCGATCCGCCGGTCCACCACCGCCACCGTCTCCACACTCAGGTGGCGGGTGGCGTCAGCGCACGTGCGACCGATCCACGGCTTCACCTCACCGGCCACGATCCGCGCCCACAACCGTGGTAGCCGGTGCCGCAGGTCCAACGCGTCCCCGACCAGCCGCTCCGCCGCAGAGGGGGATGTCGCCAACACGACGCCGAGCTCGGACGGTGCGAACTCCGCCAGCACTGGTGTGCCGTCGCCGCCGAACTGGACGAGCTTCTCCGACCCGGGCAGCAGCGGGCTGGTGGCGCGGGCGAGCTCACTGTGCAGGTCGGCCCAGTGCGCGGCGGCCTGGAGGATGTCGACCTCGGCCCGGTCCGCGGCGGCGCGGGCGGTCTCGACGTACGACAGGGTCGCTGTCTCGTCTAGGGCATCGAGGTCGGTGTCGAACATGTGTTCGATTCTATCTGACATGCCCGACCGTGCCCAGACATTTTTCGCCTTGTGCACAACGGTTTCCGGGGTCTCGACAAGCTCGACCGCCGGCTGGTGAAACCGGTCCCGAGCAGGTCGTCGGGTCGATCGACAACGGCCGGCTCGACCGGCGTGCCGCTGGGGATCAGTCGCGGCGGGCGATGGGGGCGCGGATGAGCTCCTCGGGAATCGCGAAACCGTCAGTCAGCACCTCGGCGATCGGCGCGATCTCCTCGCACAGGCGACCGACCATGGCCGTGATGGCCTTCGAGCGTGCTGACGACAACCGCCCGTGCTCGAGGAACCAGGCCCGGTCGGCTTCGATCGTGGACAACGCGTGGAGGTCACAGAGCCGCTCGAGGACCGGCCGGACCTGCTCGTCGGCCCGCTCGATGCTGGCCGCGAACGACTCCAGCACCACCCGTTCGACGTGTGCGCGCGCCATCGCGACCACGTGGTCCTGACAGGATGCGAACACCTGGAACGCCTCGCGTCCCTCGTCGATGCCGCGCTTGAGCCGTCGGGCGAGCCCGTTGCGCATGTGCGTCTCACGCCAGCGCAAGAGACCGCGGTAGTAGTCCAGGTCGAGCAGGCCGGCGTCATCGTCCTTGCTGGGGACTGCGTCACGCAGCCGCTCGACCAGCTGCCGCAGCGCCGCCTTCTCCACGACGGACTCGACCGCCTGGGACGCCACGAAGCGCACCAGACCCTTGGGGTCGAGGTCGTTGAAGCTCTGCTGGAACTCGGTGAGCAAACCTTTGGCGACCAGTTGGAGCAACACCGTGTTGTCGCCCTCGAAGGTCGTGAAGACGTCGGTGTCCGCCTTCAGCGCGGCGAACCGGTTCTCGGCGAGGTAACCCGCTCCCCCGCAAGCTTCGCGACAGACCTGGATGGTCTCCGTGGCGTGCCAGGTCGCAAGCGCCTTCTGGCCGGCCGCCCGGGCCTCCAGCACGCGGCGGTTGTCCTGCGGAACGTCTGCTGCGCTGAAGCTGTCGTGCAGCATCCTGACCAGGTCCTGCTGGGCGGCGCTCAGCGCGTAGGTCCGGGCCAACAACGGCAACAAGCGCCGCTGGTGACTGCGATAGGTCATCAAGGTCGCCTCGGTCTGCTGTCCTGGAGGACCGAACTGCCGACGGCGGTTGGCGTACCGCACCGCGATCGTCAGCGCCACCTTGCCCGCGTTCAGCGCGCCGCCGCCGACGCTCACGCGGCCCTGCACCAAGGTGCCGAGCATCGTGAAGAAGCGTCGGTCGTCGCTGTCGATCGCGCTGACGTACAGCCCCCGCTCGTCGACGTCGGCGTACCGGTTGAGCAGTGCTTCGCGCGTGACCCGGACGGAGTCGAAGGTGAGCCGACCGTT
Organism: uncultured Actinomycetota bacterium; assembly: GCA_963742765.1. GTDB lineage: Bacteria > Actinomycetota > Actinomycetes > Propionibacteriales > Nocardioidaceae > JANLYC01. Next base: position 1,149,597 of record CAVUMY010000001.1, on the reverse strand, counting down.
GTCGACACCCTTCAGTCCGAGCTTCGGTCCGTTGTCCTCGATCGTGACGCCGGGTCGCACCGTGCCGTCCCGGTCGCGGATCGGAACCAACAGGGCATGGACGCCGCGGGAGGCACCGCGGACGATGAGCTGGGCGAAGACGACGGCGAGGTGGGCGTGGTCCGCAACATTGCCGATGTAGTCCTTCCGCGCCGACGAGGTCGGCGTCTCGATGACGAACTCGCCGGCCTCCGCGTCGTACGTCGCCGTGGTCTCGAGCGCCTGGACGTTCGATCCGTGTCCCGTCTCCGTCATGGCGAAGCACCCCAGCGTCCGGCCCGTCACCAGGTCCGCCAGGTGTGCGTCGTGATGGCGTTTCGAGCCGAGGTGCAGGATGGCCCCGCCGAACAAGCCGAACTGCACGCCTGCTTTGACCAGCAGGGACAGATCGCCGTACGCCAGGTTCTGGAACGCGGTGATCGACGCGCCGACGTCACCGCCTCCGCCGTACTCGGTAGGGAAACCGAGGCCCGTCTGCTTCGTCTCGATCATCAGCTGCAGCGTGTCGAGGACGCGTTGGCGGAAGGCGTCGCGTGGTTCCTCGAGCTGGTGGTCGAGGATGTCAGCGTGTTTGGCCAGCTCCGACCGCACTCCGGCGGCCACGTCGGGATAGGGCGCGTCGAGGTACGCCGTCAGCAGCAGGGGGTCGGGTGCGGACAGCTCGCGCGGTTCGGCGGTCATGCTGCCAGCGTGCCAGCACGACATAGAGGACGGCCACACATCAGGGATGTGTGGCCGCCCACATCAGGCCGTTCCGTACGGCTACCGAGCACCGCTACCCGGCTGTCCCTGCGTACGTCCTGACGCCTGTGTTTCTCGTCTCGTTCTCTCAGGACCGGTGGGGTCGACCGAAGAAGTCCGGTGTCTCCCAGTCCCAGATGCTCTCGATCTTGACCGGCACCCCGGTTCGGGGGGCATGAATCATGTTCCCGTTCCCGATGTAAAGGCCGACGTGGAAGATCGTGCTGGGGTCGTTCGCGTCATCGGCCCAGAAGACCAGGTCTCCCGGCTTCAGCTGACCCACACCGATCGGGGTGGTGGCGGCGTACTGCGCCACCGACCAGTGCGGGAGCGCGACGCCACCGGCGGCCCAGGCGCCCATGGTCAGGCCGGAGCAGTCCCACGAGTCCGGTCCGGCGGCGCCCCAGACGTACGTGTCACCGAGCTGGTCGTAAGCGAAGTCCACAGCGCGCTGCGCGGCGGTGGCATTCGGCGGCGGCGGCGTGGGGTCGATGGGTGGCGGAGCCGGTGCGGGCGTCGGTGTTGGCGTCGGTGTCTGGTGCTGGCGTCGCTCGCGCATCTGCCGGCGGTGCTCGACCCGCTGCTGGTGGCGGACCCGGGCCTCCTCCTCCGTGCGCCGTTCCTGGGCGAGCCGTACCTGCCGGCGCTGCTCGAGCCCACTCTGACGCTGGGCGGCCAGCGACACCGAGATGTTCTGGGCCTGGGCGAGCTCTCTGATCAGCGAAGCCCGCTGGTTGCCGATCGCGACCACCGCGTTCTGCTGCAGGAGGACGGCTGTCTTGGCTGCGGCCCGTGCCTTCTTGGCCGCCGCCTTCGCGTCCGCCGCGGCCGCCAGCGCGTCTTCGGCCTGCCCCTTGTAGACCTTCGCGAGCTGGTTCGCGGCGCTCCAGGCCTGGTACTGAGCGTCGTACGCCTGCGAGGACGCGTCGTTGGTGGCGATGCTCACCATCAGGTCGTGCGGCCCACCGGCCGTGAGAGCTGTGCTGAAGGTGGTGATCTCGGTGCCGGCGGTTTCCTGACCGATGACGAAGCCGGCCAGCTGGGATCGGGCGACCTCGGCCTTCCCGGCTGCTTCCTCAGCACGGTGACGGGCTGTGATCGCCGCCGCCTGGGAGTCGTGCCATTGGTACAAGGCCCCGTTGTAGGCCTCCGCAGCTCGCTCCGCTGCGGTGTTGAGCGCATCGAGCTGAGCGCCGGCCGTGGCCAGGTCGGCCTGGATCGAGGCGACCGAGCGCTTGGTGTCGCTGACCTTCTGCTGTGCGTCGAGAACGTCCTGCTTGCTCGGCACGACGGTCCCGTGCCCATGGCTGTTGTCGTCACCGTGAGCCGGGGGGCTCAGCGCGATCGTGAGGACCGCGGCAGCGCTCATCGCCACCAGCTGAGCCCGGACTCGCCTCGACACGTGGATCCCTTCGGTCTGGATGAAGCGACCGGCCACCCTTCCCCGGTGGCCGGGCCCTTCTCTGCCAACCAGGACCGTAGCCATCTTTAGCCCCATACGGAACACCTTTCACAGAAAAAACTCTGGCACCACGGCGTGTCGTCTTGACGAACTACACCGTTGTTATTTTCTAGTGTCCTATTTGGGATTATTTGTAGCGTATTTTGCGGCCCTGCTCTTCGAGACTCCCAAGGGGTGGGGTGGTTGTCCTGAGAACGATGCAAAACTGTCCGGACGGTCGATACGGCCGCGGACCGAACCGCTGAGCCCGGCGCCAGCGGCAACCGACCGGTGTTGGCTGTCGGGTGTTGGGCGGTTGGGGCCGATCGACCTCGAGGTGGCGGAGACTAGACCGCTGCCGGCTCGCGCCCAGTCACCGTGATGACCGAGAAGACCTCGCCCTCGAGGCCTTCGAGCACAGCCAACCGACCACGCGGGGTATCCACCGGACCGGTCCGGAGTACGGCTCCCAGCTCGGTTGCCCGCTTCAGCGTCACATCGACGTCAGCGGAGGCGAAGTACGTCATCCAGTGCGAGGGCACCTCGGGCGGCGTCGAGAACGTGAGCTCACCGATGCCACCGACAACCCGACCTCGCACCGAGATGCTGGCGTACCGGAACGAGCCATCGCCGATGTCGTCGAACTCGTGACCGAAGACCTCTCGGTAGAACTCCTGACAACCGTCGTAATCCCTTGTCATGCACTCGTTCCAGGTGAGCGCGCCGGGCTCGTTGACCGCGTTCGCGCCGATGTGGGATTTCGCCTCCCATAGTCCGAACGCCGACCCCGACGGGTCGAAACCGACAGCCATCCGGCCGACATCGAGCACGTCGAATGGCTCGATCAGCAGGCTGCCGCCCTCCTCCATGACCCGGCGGGCGGTGCCATCGGCGTCGTCGGTCGCCAGGTAGGTGGACCACACACTCGGCATCTCGAACTTCTGAGGCCCCGGACCGATCCCGGCGACGGGTCGCCCGTCCAGGAGGCACATGCGGTAGCCAGCGGCCTCCGCGGACCCTTCCTGACAGTCCCAACCGAACAGCTCACCGTAGAAGCTGGCGGCCTGGTCGACATCCTTGACGATCAGATCGACCCAGCAGGGCGTACCAGGGGTCCACGGGATGTCGCGGGTGGTCATGGTGTCTCCAGGGTGATTCGCCGACGCAGCCTCCCGTCAGCCAACCAGCACCGGCGCTGTCGCGCCAGCCTCGGTCAGGCCCAGCGAGGTTTGCGACGCTCGCGGAAGGCCGTCATACCCTCACGTGCTTCCTCCGACGAGAACAGCCGTGCCGACAGTTCGACGAGCGCGTCACCCTCACTTTCGATCTGCACGAGCACGGGACGGTTGAGGAGCGCCTTGGTCTCCCGCAGTCCCTGGGGCGAGACCGCACGCAGGGCAGCCATCTGCGCTCCCAGCAGCTCATCCAGCCGGTCAGCCGGTGCCGCGGCCGTCACCAGACCGCTGCGGGCTGCCTCGACGCCGTCGAAGGTTGCCCCCAAGAGGTACTTCACGGCTGCATCCCGGTCGTGCAGGCGACTGCGCGTGGTCAACGAGATGATCGCCGGGGTCAGACCCAGCAGCGCCTCGGTGAACGCGAACGTCGAGTCTTCCGTCACCAGCGCCAGGTCGCACGCCCCGACGAGACCGACCCCGCCGGCGCGCACATGGCCGCGGACAACGGCGACCACGGGAGTAGCCAGGGTCACGACCGTACGCAGGAGCCCGAGCAGGGACCTCGTCCCGTAGTCCATTCCCAGCTCTACGGCTTCGGCCAGGTCGGCACCGGCGCAGAAGGTGCTGCCCGTGTGCGTGAGGACGATGGCGCGGATCTCGTCTGCCGCATCTGCTGTCGCGAGGTGATCGGTGAGCTGCGCAACCAGCCGGCGCGAGAGCGCGTTGCGGTTGTCCGGCGAGTCGAGAGTCACGGTCGCCACGTGCTGGTCGAGGTCGAGGTGGACCAGCTCGGGAGGGTGACGGTCCGGGTCAGGGCCTTCGCTCGGGCTCATGCCGGTGCGTTGTCCTTGGCGTCGGACGCGTCCGTGTCGGGCCGGACATCGGTGACCACGGTCTTGTGGCCGCGCGACCTGCCAAGGCCCGCCGGGGCGGAGTGCTTGCGCCTGAGCAGACTTCGCTTGGCGCCGAGCTCAGCAAGATCGCCGGTGTCGATCGGCTCCTCGTCGTCGCGCACGACCTCATCGTCGTCGGGCTTGCTGAGGTCGGGGGGGAAGACACCGATGACGCCGTCGCCCGCGTGCGGACGATGCCGCTGGACGCCCATGACGTGCCCGGTGGTCTTCGCGCCGATCCACACGGCGATGTACCCGATCGCCAGCCCGGCCAGGTCGTCGAGCAGGTAGTGCCAGCCGAAGTAGACGGTGGACAACGTGGTCAGCACGAAGTAGAACCACATTCCCCAACGCACCCAGCGTGAGGGGATGACGTAGTGGCAGATCAACGCTGCGGTGAAGATGATCGACACGTGCAGGGACGCGAACGCAGCGACGCTCTGGATCGAGCTGGTGGCGTTCGGGTCCTCGAGAACCCGAAGCCGACCGGCTTGCAGTGCGTGCTGCAGCGACGTCACCCCGGTGCCGGGGAGCTCGTTGAAGGCACCGTTCTTGTAGAAGGGGCCCAGCGACGGCAGCCAGTAGTAGCTCAGCGTGCCAAGCACCCAGTTGACGCACAAGGCGGTGACGTACCAGAACCCGGTCGCTACGTTCTTCGACCACACCAACGCGGCACCGAGGCTGACGGGCACGAAGGTCAAGAACATGATGTAGACGAACGAGAGGATGTACGCCGCGATGCCAGTGCCCAGGACGTGGTGCAGGACGACCGCGGGGTCGTGGCCGAACATCAGTGCCACGTCCAGCCGGTGCAACACGTCGTCGTACAGGGTGTCGGTCCGCACGAACGGCAGGAACCCCTTGAGGTTGCGGTAGGCAACGTAGACGACATAGAAGCTCGACAGGCCGACGCCGACCAGCGCTACCCGGCTACCGGTCCAGCGCAGCTTGGTGTAGGCCTTGAACGAGGGGACGAAGTTCTTGAAGCCCCGGTTGGTGATGAGCACCCGCGGCACCACGTCACTGAGAAAGAACAAGATCACGATGAGCGGGAGTCGGATGTACGACGGCCCGGCGAGACCATCCGGGTCACGCAGCGGCATGTTGAGCCGGTAGGACGCGACCCACGCCAGGAGGCCGACGGCGACGGCAAGGCCGACCGCGAAGCCGTAGGCCCGACGCGTCATGGAACTTCCCATCCTTGTGAAGAGTCTCACGCGGTCACAGGCGTCCTGTCACGGGCGACCGGCGTGCCCCCCATCGTAAACCCCGGACCACCATCACTGATGCGCTCGCTGCCGCCGCGGTAAGGTGACGATGACGACAGGGGAGCGCCCCAAGCGCTGAGAGTGCGGCCGATCCGCAGACCCTCGAACCTGATCCGGCTAATACCGGCGAAGGGAGTCGAGACTCGAGCAGTGACACCTGCTTCCCCTCCCTCACCGGGAGGTTCCGCATGAGCAACACCACACGTGACGCCGAGCCACGAGCCGACGCAGCCTCGCGTCGAGGGCCCGTCGCTCGTTGGCGAAGCATCGACCTGATGTCCACCGCCATGGTGGGCGTCGTCTTCGGGGTCGCCTACTGGGGCTGGAGCGCCGCCTACAGCGCCCTCTACACCCCGCTCTCCGGCGTGCTCGGCCCCAGCATCGGGCTGTTGGGTGGTCCGTGGCTGATCGCCGGCGTCGTGGGCGGTCTGGTGGTCCGCCGCCCGGGCGCGGCGCTGTTCGCCGAGCTCCTCGCCGCCGCAGTCGAGGCGCTGCTGGGCAACGAGTGGGGCTGGGCCACATTGATCTCAGGAGGGCTGCAGGGCCTCGGAGTCGAGCTCGCGCTGGCGGTCTTCCTGTTCCGACGGTTCACCTGGCCGGTCGCCATGCTCGGTGGAGTGCTGGCCGCGTCCTTGGAATTCCTCTACGAGTGGCACGCCTACTGGCAGGGCACGACCGCCGGGTTCAAGCTCGGGTACCTGGGCTTCTTCGTGCTGTCGGGAGCGGTGGTCGCGGGTCTCGGTGGCTGGGCGCTGACACGGGCGTTGGCGGCGACCGGCGCGATCGACGCGCTGCCGGCCGGGCGCGAGGCCGCCGACCATCAACCGGTCTGACCTATCCCGCGCCGGCGGCGCCTCGGTCTCACTGACAGGACTGACCTGGCGGCCGTCTCGTCGTCGCACACCGGTGCTCGCCGACCTCGATCTGATGATCGGCGCCGGCGAGCGTGTGGTGCTGGCAGGTCCCAGCGGAGCCGGAAAGTCGACGTTGCTGCGAGCGATGTCGGGGCTGCTGCTCACCGCCTCACACGGTGACCTGTCCGGTACCGCGGTGGTCGACGGGACCCCCGCGGGGCAGGAGCCCGGAGATGTGGCGCTGCTCCTCCAGGAACCCTCCGCCGCGGTCGTGGCCGAATCGGTGGGCCGGGACGTGGCCTTCGGCCCGGAGAACCTGCGGGTACCACGCGACGAGATGTGGCGGCGTGTCCGTGACGCGCTCAGCGAGACGTCCTTTCCGTATCACGTCGACCATCCGACCCGTGCCCTGTCCGGCGGGGAGAGCCAGCGCCTCGCGCTTGCCGGAGGCCTGGCCCTGGGCAGCCGGGTCCTGCTGTTGGACGAGCCGACGTCGATGTTGGACGAGCCGACTGCGGCGTCGGTGCGGCAGGCGGTCCGCGCGACCGTGGAAGCGCGAGGCACGACGCTCGTGGTCGTCGAGCACCGGATCGGACCGTGGCTCGACTTCGCCGACCGGCTGGTCGTCCTCGGACCCGGCGGCGAGCTCATCGCGGATGGCCCACCCGGCGAGGTGTTGGCTGTCCACGGCACCGCCCTCGCTGCTCTCGGCGTCTGGACGCCCGATGCCCCGTTGCCGACCTGCAGCCCCCTCGACCCAGGCCTGGTGGCGCCGCTCGAGCCCGTTACGGGCACTGTGGTCACCGCCGATCGCGTCGCGATGTCGCTGACGTCCCGCATGCCAGGTCGACGTCGAACTGTCACGCAGGTGTTCGACGGGATCGACGTTTCCGTGCGAGCAGGACAGGCACTCGCCGTCTGCGGACCCAGCGGCGCCGGCAAGTCGACCCTTGTCGGGGTGCTCGCGGGTCTGGCACGCCCCACCTCGGGCGACGTCGTTGCCGCGGCTGCGCTTTCGACCGGGAAGGGCCGACAGCCGTGGCGCTGGCGATCGCGCGACCTGGCGTCACGACTGGCCTGGACGCCCCAGGTAGCCGAGGCCGGCATGGTTGCGTCGTCGGTGCGCGACGAGGTGTTGGCGTCCGGTCGCGCCACCGGCCGCGATCCGAGGTGGCTCGAGCCGCGCGTCGACGGCCTGATCGAGTCCTTCGGGCTCAGTGCGCTGGCGGACGTGAGCCCGCACCATCTGTCCGGTGGAGAGCAACGGCGGCTGATGGTCGCGGCGGCCCTCGCCCACGGTCCCGCAGCCGCCCTGTTCGACGAGCCCACCGTGGGGCAGGACCGCCTGACGTGGTCCGTGGTGGTGTCCGCCTTGGGAGGCGCCGCGGAAGCCGGATCCGGTGTGTGCCTCGCTACCCATGACTCGGACGCGGTTGGGCTGCTCGGTGGCGACCAGCTCACGCTTGCCCGGCGCGAGGCGGTGCAGCCATGACCGACCCGCGCGGCCGGGTGGGCCCGTTGTCAAGGCTGCTGGCCTGCCTCATTCCGGTCGCCGGAGCCGTTGCCATCGACAACGCCCGGCAGGGGCTGTTCTGCTTGTGCGCCGAGCTGCTCGTGCTCGGTTGGCTGGCCCGTGACGTGCGTTCGAGTGCCAGCAGACTCGTGCTCGGGCTCGTTGCCGCCACGTCGATCCTCATCTCGACCTGGCTCTACGGCGGCCACCACGCGGATGAAGCGCTGGGAGCCGGGCTCCGCATTCTTTTCATCGTGCTGCCCGCGGCCCTCCTCACCCCCTCGATCCAGCCCAGCCAGCTCGGCGACCACCTGGCCCAGCGACTACGGCTCCCGGCGCGGACCGTTGTCGCCTCTGTGGCCGCGCTGCAAAGAATCGACGCGACGCTCGACCAGTGGCAGACCATCCAGCGTGCTCGGCGGGCGCGCGGGCTCGGGCTCGACGGTGGGCTCCGACGCCGGGCTCGCGGCTCCGCCGAGAGCGCCTTTGCCCTGCTCGTGGTCTCGCTGCGCCAGACCGCGGGCACGGCCATGGCCATGGATGCTCGCGGTTTCGCCCATGCGACCCGGCGTACCTGGGCGGAGCCGGCGCCGTGGACGTGGGCCGACTCGGTCATGCTCACCGCAGCCCTTGGTCTCGCCGTGTTGCCGTGGCTCCTAAGATGAGGCATCCCGCGCCCATCAGGAAGGCCGCAACGAGTGCCCCACCCCGCCGAACATCGTCGGCTGCTGCGCTCAGGCGCCGTGGGGATCAGTGTCGCCTGTTGGCTGACACTGACGGGCTGCTCGGGATCGTCCGGCGGAGAAGGTCCGGTCGACGGACCGCAGGTTTCGGTGGGTGACTGTTTCACCGAGGCATCGGCCAGGCCCGTCGCGTGCACGGAGAACCACATCGCCCAGACGGTGTTCGTCAGCTCGACCCCGCCGCCCGATTCATCCGCTGCTCTGGCCCCCTGCCGGGAGGCGCAGGCGGACTTCCTCGGCCAGGACTTCAACAGCCGGCTCGATGTCCAGCTGTGGGAGTCGGACGACCGGTCGTGGTACCGGTGCGACGTCCTGCTCCGCAACTCCACGCAGGGTGGGGCCGGCTACCAGGTCTTGAGGGAGTCCCTGAAGCACGCGTTGGCTGAAGGGGTGCCGGTGCCCTTCCAGGCGTGCCTCGACGAGCCGTACGACGCCGGCGTCGACCAGACCTACACACCGTGCGACCAGGCGCACGTGGCCCAGGAGCTCACGATCGCCCCCGCTATCGGCACTCCCGACGACAAGTTCCCGGGCGACGTCTCCGACCGGGCGACCAACGCCTGCAACGCTTCCGCCGCGGCTGCCGACCAGCTCGTGCGCCACCGCACCGTCGACGCCTACTACCCGGAGAACGCCGACGCGTGGTCGACCGGTGAACGGTCCGCCGACTGCTGGCTCACCGCGACACGCGGCAGGCTCCCGCCTGTGCCGGCCAGCGGCGGCTGAGTCGAGAGCGCCGGGCTCCGGTCAGTGGTGGGTGGGGAACCCGAGGTCAACCTGGCTGGTCGCCGGGTCGGGCCACCGGCTGGTGACAACCTTCGTGCGGGTGTAGAAGTGCACTCCCTCGGGGCCGTACATGTGCGAGTCTCCGAACAGACTCGCCTTCCAGCCGCCGAACGAGTACGACGCCACGGGTACCGGGATCGGGACGTTGACACCGACCATGCCTACGTTGATGTCCTGCGAGAACTGCCGTGCTGCACCGCCGTCGCGGGTGAAGATCGCAGTGCCGTTGCCGTACGGGTTCGCGTTGACCATCTCGATCGCCTCGGCGGCGGAGTCGGTCCGCACCACTGACAGCACGGGTCCGAAGATCTCGTCTCGATACACGTCCATCGCCGGCGTCACATGATCGACGAGGCTGACGCCGAGGAAGAACCCCTCCCCGTCGAACTCCTGCTCGCGTCCGTCGACGACGACGGTTGCTCCTTCCCGATCGGCGATGTCGACGTATGACGCAACTTTGTCGCGATGCTGCCTCGTCACCAGGGGACCCATCTCGGAATCCGGGTCGGTCCCGGGTCCGATACGCAGCTTGGCGATACGCGCGCTGACGGCATCGACCAGCCGGTCGCCGGCGTCGCCGACGGCCACCACCACGGAGATCGCCATACAACGCTCGCCGGCCGAGCCGTACGCTGCCGACACCGCTGCGTCGGCGGCCATGTCGATATCGGCGTCCGGCAGCACCACCATGTGGTTCTTGGCCCCGCCGAGCGCCTGCACACGCTTGCCCGCGGCCGTCCCTCGCTCGTACACGTGCTGCGCGATCGGCGTCGACCCCACGAAGCTCACCGCCTCGACGTCGGGGTGGTCGAGCAGGGCGTTGACCGCGACTGCATCTCCGTGCACCACGTTGAAGACGCCGTCCGGAAGGCCGGCCCGGCGCAACAGGTCGGCGATCAGCAGGGACGGGGAGGGGTCCTTCTCGCTGGGCTTGAGCACGAAGGTGTTCCCACACGCGAGGGCGTTCGGGATCATCCAGAGCGGAACCATCACCGGGAAGTTGAACGGCGTGATTCCTGCGACGACGCCGAGCGGCTGCTTGACCTCGTGCACATCGACGCCGGTGGACACCTGCATCGAGTGACCGCCCTTGAGCAGCTGGGAGATGCCGCACGCGAACTCGACGCACTCCTGGCCACGGGCCACCTCGCCGGCGGCATCACTCAGCACCTTGCCGTGCTCGGCGGTGATGAGCGCGGCCAGCTCGTCGCGGTGCTCGTTGAGCAGCTCACGGAACGCAAAGAGGATGCGGGTACGCGTGGCCAGACTGCTGATCCGCCACTCGACCGCCGCCGCCTTGGCCGCTGCCACGGCCTGGTCGACGTCGGCAACCGAGGCCAGCGCCACCTCGGCGGTCTGCTCACCTGTCGCCGGGTTGTAGACCGGGGCGGTGCGGTCGAAGGACCCCATCGTCGTACCGGCGATGACATGCCCGATCTGCTTCACCCGTGCTCCTTCGTCGATCACGTACGCCGAGCGGCGTAGATCGCCCTATCCTTCGGCGCCACCCGGCACCGCGCCTATGTACACAGTGTCCACCCAGGCTGGGGCGCTTGCCAGAGTGGACAGCGGCGCACCGGGTCAACCGCCTGATCGACACGATCCGGACAGTTACCCTGGTCCGGTGATCAGGATGCGAGCGGTTGTGGTTGGCGTAGGTGGCGTCGCCCTTGCCCTCGCCGGCTGCGCTGCCGGCGGCCCAGCCACCGGCGACGCCTCTCCGGCAACAGGCCGTGCCGCGACGATGCAGCCCCGCACGACCCAAAGCGCTCCAGCCACGACAGCGCGCGCAAAGCCGTTGAGGGGGAAGGTCGTCGTCATCGACCCTGGCCATCAACTCGGCAACGCGAACCACCCTCGGCAGATCAACAGGCTGGTCAACGCCGGTGGTTTCCAGAAGGCCTGCAACACGACCGGGACAGCCACCAATGGCGGATTCCCCGAGGCGACGTTCGCCTGGCGGGTGAGCAAGGCGCTGCGGGCGCAGCTCGAGGCGCGCGGTGCGACTGTCTACCTGACTCGACAGACGAACTCCCGTGCCGACTGGGGTCCGTGCATCAACGTTCGCGGCCGCACCGGCAACCGCCTGCATGCCGATGTCGCCGTCTCGGTGCACGGCGACGGGGCCACACGCGGTGTTCGCGGCTTCTTCGTGATCCGGCCGGGCCTCCGCAAGGGTTGGACCGATGACATCCGGCGCTCGTCACGCGCCTTCGCCCTTCGCGTCAAGCACGGCCTCGTCTCTGCTGGTGCCCGCGTGTCCAACGCGTACGGTGGTGACGGATACGACGTCCGCACCGATCTCGGGACGCTCAACTGGAGCAACGTCCCCATCGTGCTGGTCGAGCTGGGCAACATGCGCAACGGGATCGACGCCGCGCACATGACCTCACAGCACTACCGCACCCACGTATATGCACACGGGCTGCGCAACGGCATCGTCACGTACCTGCGCCGCTGACCGGGCGGTAATCGCATGGTCAGGTCGCGGCTGGACGTTCTACCCTCGACCCATGCCCGCCGTCGATCTCGAGTTCGCGCCCTGGTCGCCCGAACACCTCGACGACGCGGCGCACCTGCTGACAGCACGGCACAAGCTGCACCGTCAGTCGAACCCCGACCTCCCCGAGCTGGATCACGAAGGCGCACGCCAGCTGCTCCGCGAAACCGCTGCCGGTACCCACGGGTTTGTCGCCGGCCGCGGCGGTGAGCTCGTCGGCTATCTGCGCTACACCCCTATCACCGAAGGGCATCGGGCCGGCTTCGCGTGGTCGGACCTGAACGACCATGCCGCGACCGACGCCGAGACCACACGCAGCCTGTACGCCCATGCCGCAAAGCGCTGGGTGCACGCCGGACTCCGCCAGCACGTCGTCCACTCCCCCGCGGTGCACGACCTGCTCTGGCCATGGTTCGTCACGAGCTTCGGGATCCAGCACACCTGGGCACTGCGCGACACCGCGCCCATGAACCGTGCTGCGACCTCTGACGGCGTCGTCATACGCCGGATAGGTCCGGACGAGGCCGAGACCGCGGGTCTCGCCGACCTGGTGCTGACAGAGCACCTTCAGGGTTCGCCGGCCTTCAGCGCCATGCCGACGCCGTCCGTGACTGAGGCAGTACACGAGCAGCGAGAGTTCCTCGAAGAACCGTCTGTGTGTGCCCTGGTCGCCGAGCTGGACGGCAGGCACCTCGGTTACGGCGAGATCACCGACGACCGCAGGCGTGACCTGCGTGCACCGAGCGGCTCCGCGATCTTCGGCATCGTCGTGGTGGCCGAGAGGGCGCGGGGGCGAGGGGTCGGGCGCTCGCTGACGTCTGCGCTGCTCGACTGGGCGCGCGAGCAAGGCTTCGACCACGCCATCTGCGACTGGGCCGCCACCAATCTCGAGTCCTCACGTGCCTTCTCGTCCTTCGGATGGGCGCCGACGTTCTACCGGCTGTACCGAGTCCTGCCCCCGCCCGGCTGACGGGCGTCAGCGCGAAGAGCTCTCCCCTTCGTCGAGGGTGGCGCGGGCCGCTTCCAGCCGAGCCACGGGCACACGGAACGGGGAGCAGGAGACGTAGTCCAGCGCGATCGACTCGAAGAAGTGGATCGATGCCGGGTCGCCCCCGTGCTCTCCGCAGATACCGAGGACGAGGTCGGGGCGGCTCTCCTTGCCCTCCCACGCCGCGACCGACACGATCCGCCCGACCCCGGCCACGTCCAGCGTCTCGAACGGACTGACGTTGAAGATGCCGGAGTCGATGTAGAGCGGGAAGAACTCCGACTCGACGTCGTCGCGGCTGAAGCCCCATGTCGTCTGGGTCATGTCGTTCGTCCCGAAGGAGAAGAACTCGGCCTCGTGCGCGATCTCCTTGGCGGTCAATGCCGCGCGTGGGAGCTCGATCATCGTCCCGATGAGGAAGCTCAGATCCTGGCCGACCTCTCGGCTGACCTCGGCGATCGTCTCCTCCGCCTGGGCACGGATGATGGCGAACTCCTTCACGTCCGCCACCAACGGCACCATGATCTCGGGGTGTGGATCCTTGCCGGCCTTGGTCAGCTGCGCGGCCGCTTCGGCGATTGCGCGCACCTGAAGCAGGAACAGTCCCGGTACGACGAGGCCGAGCCGCACACCGCGCATCCCCAGCATCGGGTTCTGCTCGTGGTGGCGTTGGACCTCCTTGAGCAGCGCCGCAGCCTCCGCATCCGGCTCGCCCAGCGCCTCCGCGACGGCGACCTTGACCGAGAGCTCGGTCAAGTCCGGTAGGAACTCGTGCAAGGGCGGGTCGAGCAGCCGAACCACGACAGGGAGGCCGTCCATCGCCTCGAAGATTCCGAGGAAGTCCTCGCGCTGCAGCGGCAGGAGCTCTTCGAGTGCCTTCTCGCGCTGCTCGTCGCTGTTGGCAAGGATCACGCGCTCCACGATCTTGCGACGTGAGCCCAGGAACATGTGCTCCGTGCGACACAGTCCGATGCCCTGAGCACCGAAGTCGCGGGCGCGTTGCGCGTCCTCAGGAGTGTCGGCATTGGCCCGCACACCCATCCGTCGTGTGCGGTCCGCGTGTTCCATCAACGACGTCACCGAGTGCACCAACTCCTCGTCCTGACTCGCGCCCTTCCGGCGGCCGCCGGATGATTCCTGGTTCCCGGACAACAGCGCTTCCACCACGACGCTCTCGGTCACCGGGACCGCCCCCGTGTAGACCTCGCCGGTCGATCCGTCGATCGAGATCACGTCGCCCTCCGAGACGTGGACACCGTCCGGCGTCGTGAAGGCCCGCTCGCGCGGGTCGACGCGCAACGCCTCGACACCGACGACGCACGTCCGGCCCATGCCGCGCGCCACTACGGCGGCGTGCGACGTCTTGCCTCCACGACTCGTGACGATCCCTCTGGCGGCGATCATGCCGCGCAGGTCGTCGGGTGTGGTCTCGCGGCGGACGAGGATCACGTCTTCACCCTTGGCCGCCCAGTCGACAGCGACGGCGGAGTCGAACGCGGCCTTCCCGACCGCTGCGCCGGGGCTGGCCGCCATGCCGGTCGCGATCAGGGTGAGGTCTCCGGTCTTGTCGAACTGCGGGAACATCAGGTTCGCCAGCTGCGCCCCGGTCACGCGTCGCAGCGCCTCGTCCAGGTCGATCAGACCTTCGTCGACGAACTGCACGGCCACCCGGAACGCCGCGGCCGCGGTGCGCTTGCCCACCCGGGTCTGCAACATCCAGAGCTTGCCGCGCTCGACGGTGAACTCGATGTCGCACATGTCCTTGTAGTGCTTCTCGAGAGTCTCCATGATCCCGAGCAGCTCGTCGTACGACTTCTGGTCGGTCTCACCGAGGGCGGTCAGCGGGAGCGTGTTGCGGATGCCGGCGACGACGTCCTCGCCCTGGGCGTTGGGCAGGTAGTCGCCGTACACGCCCTGGTGGCCGGACGCAGGATCACGGGTGAAGCAGACACCGGTGCCGCAGTCGTCCCCGAGGTTGCCGAAGACCATCGAGCAGATGGTCACGGCGGTGCCGAGGTCATCAGGAATCTGCTCCTGGCGGCGATAGACCTTGGCACGGTCGGTGTTCCAGGACGAGAAGACTGCCTGCACCGCCAGGTCGAGCTGCTCACGCGGCGCCTGCGGGAACTCCCCTCCGGTCTGGTCGACGATGACCTTTTTGTACGTCGCGACCAGCTCTTCGAAGTCGTCGGCCGTCAGCTCGACATCGGAGGTGACGTGCCGGCTCTCCTTGAGCTCGTCGAGGGCCTCGTCGAAGTGGCCGCGTCCGACGTCGAGCACGGTGGCCCCGAACATCGACAGCAGACGGCGATAGGAGTCCCACGCGAAACGCGGGCTGCCCGAGATCTTGGCCAGGCCGAGCACCGACTCGTCGTTCAGACCTACGTTCAGGACGGTCTCCATCATGCCGGGCATCGAGAACTTGGCGCCGGACCGCACCGAGACCAACAACGGGTCATCGGCCTGGCCCAGGGTGCGCCCCATGGTTTCCTCGAGCGCAGCAAGATGGGTGTCGACCTCGCCATCGAGCTCGGCAGGCACCTCACCGGTCTCGAGGTAGACCTTGCACGCCTCGGTCGTGATGGTGAAGCCAGGCGGCACGGGCAAGCCGAGGTTCGTCATCTCGGCGAGGTTGGCGCCCTTGCCGCCGAGCAGGTCCTTCTGACGGGCGTTTCCTTCAGCAAAGTCATAGACGAAGCGGGTCATCACGGTCCTCTGGCGATCACGCTCGACTCCCACGGGGGCTTGACCCCATCTTGCACTGATCCCGAGCGCACGGAAACCGGCGAAGGTCCTTTGCTTGCTCGAAGGGCCGTCGGCGGTGCCGTAGGCTCCCTGTCAAGCGGATCAGCCGACCCTGAGGAGACTCCCGCCGATGGCGCGCAAGACCTGGGTGACACTGCTCGGCTGGTTGCTGGTCCTGGTTGGTGCCGCCGCGCTGGTACTTCCGGGCCCGGGCCTCCTGCTGCTGCTGGCGGGGCTCGTTGTGCTCTCGCAGGAGTACGAGTGGGCCGAACGTCACGTCGAGCCCGTGAAGGACAAGGCGATCGCGGCGGCCAAGCAGGGCGTGGCGACCTACCCACGAATTTTTCTCAGCATGCTCAGCGCCACGGCGGTGCTCGCGGCCGGTCTCTTCTGGTGGCTGGACCCGGAGATCCCGGAGATCTGGTTCATCGGCCCGCAGCTACCGCTGGGTGGGTGGACGACGGGCAGCGGGATCATCCTGTCGGGCCTGGTGGCCTGGGGTCTGCTCATCTACTCCATCAAGACGTATCGCGGCGAGGCCGTCCGCGACCGCAAGTCCAACGCCTCCACCTGACGCTCTTCCTCCGACGCTCTGTGCCCACCTGGCCGTCCGCGTTTTGCCTAGTTCACAAGCCAGCTGGCTTGTGAACTAGGCACATCCAGCTCTCGAACCCCGCATCTGCCTTGCCGACCGACGGAGCGGGACAGGGTTCGGAGGGCGCCAAGCCGCGCCACCGCCGAGCCCATAGTCTTGGGCCATGAGCTCTCACTTCGACGTTGTCGTGCTCGGCGCCGGTCCGGGCGGGTATGTCGCCGCGATCCGCGCCGCCCAGCTGGGCAAGAAGACCGCCATCATCGAGGAGAAGTACTGGGGCGGCGTCTGCCTGAATGTCGGGTGCATCCCGAGCAAAGCCTTGCTGCGCAACGCCGAGCTGGCGCACATCTTCCACGCCGACGCCAAGACGTTCGGTATCTCCGGCGAGGTGACCTTCGACTACGGCGCCGCCTACCAGCGCAGCCGCAAGGTGGCCGACGGCCGCGTCAAGGGCGTCCACTACTTGATGAAGAAGAACGACATCACCGAGTTCGAAGGCCATGCGACCTTCCGGGACGCAACCACCCTTCAGGTCCAGCTGGGCCAAGGTGGCGAGGAGGAGACCCTCACCTTCGACCACTGCATCCTGGCGACCGGAGCGACGACCCGCCTACTACCCGGCACCAGCCTCAGCGAGCGCGTGGTCACATACGAAGAGCAGATCATGACCGAGGAGCTACCGGGCTCGATCATCATCGCCGGCGCGGGCGCGATCGGCGTCGAGTTCGCCTACGTCCTGGCCAACTATGGCGTCGAAGTGACGATCGTGGAGTATCTCGACCGGCTGGTTCCGCTCGAGGACGAGGAAGTCTCGGCGGAGCTCGCCAAGCGCTACAAGAAGCTGGGCGTCCAGGTACTCACGTCCACGCGCGTCGACGCCATCGACGATTCCGGCGACCCGGGCAAGAAGGTCACGGTCACCGTGACTCGCGGCGAGGAGCAGCAGACGCTCGAAGCCGACAAGGTCATGCAGGCGATCGGTTTCGCGCCACGCGTCGAGGGCTACGGTCTGGAGAACACCGGCGTGCGGCTCACCGACCGCAAGGCTGTCGAGATCGACGAGTACATGCGCACGAATGTGCCGAGCATCCTGGCGATCGGCGACGTGACGGCCAAGTTGATGTTGGCGCACAACG
The DNA here is from genome assembly GCA_963742765.1 of uncultured Actinomycetota bacterium. Taxonomy (GTDB): domain Bacteria; phylum Actinomycetota; class Actinomycetes; order Propionibacteriales; family Nocardioidaceae; genus JANLYC01. Next base: position 1,132,180 of record CAVUMY010000001.1, on the reverse strand, counting down.
CGGAGGCGATGGGCATCGTGGCCGCAGAGACCATCGCCGGTGCCGAGACCATGGCGATCGACTACGCCATGGTGCCGCGGGCGACCTATTGTCAGCCGCAGATCGCCAGCTTCGGGTATACCGAGGCCCAGGCGACCGAACGTGGCCACGAGGTGAAGGTGTCGAAGTTCCCCTTCACGGCCAACGGCAAGGCGCACGGACTCGGCGACCCCGGCGGTTTCGTCAAGATCATCGCCGACGCCGAGCACGGTGAGTTCTTGGGCGCCCATCTCATCGGCCCCGATGTCACCGAGCTCCTCCCCGAGCTCACCCTCGCCCAGCAATGGGACCTGACCGCCGCCGAGGTGTCACGGAACATCCACGCCCACCCGACGCTCAGCGAGGCGCTCAAGGAAGCGGTGCACGGCATCGAAGGCCACATGATCAACTTCTGACCCGGTACCACCCGTCAGGGTGCGGGCACGGTACGGGCGCCCCACGTGATGCGGGGCGCCCGTCCGGTACGACGGCGGTGTCCGGCCTTCAACGGGTTGGGAAACCCGGCTAAAGAGCTGCCGGCGGGCGTCCCCGCGGGCAGTGAAGGCACGGCGTCGTACTGCTCGTGGAACCGCCGTAACCGGTCGAGTTCCACGATCTCCCGCGCGGCGGTCTGCCGAACGGGAAGCAAAGGGCTGTGTCGCCTAGCCGCGCGTCGATCCGCTCGGCACGTGTCCCCGGTGAGCGTGCGGATTGGCGGAAGCGTCGTCGGTCGTTGCCGCCTTGAGCACGAAGCCCACGAGGGGGGCCGCCACGAAGCTGACGAGCAGCCAGCCGAGCACGATACCGACCCCGGTCGGGAGGTGTTGCGCGGCCGTGAAGCCGGCGAAGACGAGGCCGGCGAGTGCCAGCGCCAACGCCAGGACGCGGACAGACTTGATGACGACGGACGTGGCGCTCGCGTGACCATGAGACTGCGCCCAGGCGTCCTGCGTTGAGCGGCCGGCCGTTCGCGGCATCGCCGTTTCGTCGATCGTCGACATCCGTGCTCCTCAGGGCCGTGAGCTCGCTACACCACGCAGCGAGCACCCCCGTACGGAGGCGTGCCCGGATTGACGACGGTACGGAGCGTTGGCATGTGGTCACCAGGGTTAGCGACCGAAATGGCCCGGACGACGACAAGGACCGAGCGGTTCGGAGCCACCGGGGTCGGCCGTTCGGCTGAGGGTTGGGCTGAAAGGGCATCGACCTGAGGGCCGCCGGGCGAAGGGCAAGCGGGAATCTAGACCCCGAGCCAAGCGATCAGCCCGAGCTCCCCGAAGAAGAGATAGGTCAAAGCCATCGCCCTGTTGATCATCAGGGCGCCTCCGGTCGTGTTGTCAGGGACCAGCCGCCAGATGTATCCCGCGCCGAACAGCAAGACCATCGCAATGAGCATTGCGTCCTCCAGACTCGACGGTACGTTGAGTCTGAGCCCCGCAAAGTCCCAGCACAATGGCGGTTTTCGGTCCCGCTGGTCGCTGTGAGTCACCGCCTCCGCGTGTCCTAACGGCCTGCTCCGGGACGGTGACACACCGGCGTTATCTCGCTCCCGCCACGACCGACCAGAGCTCCCTGGACCAGGGGATGCACTGGGCCGGCCGGCGGGTTTCCCTGTGAGAGCTCCCCTGTCCTGAGCAGCGGATCTCCTCACGCGATGGAGGTCGAGTGCCATGGAACTCCTGGCCCCGCCGGGCCGCTCCGCAGCCGGCCCGAGCAGGCGCCGGTGGCGCAGGCAGTCAACGGTGGCCGCCGGGTTGCTGATGGTGGGCGTGGCCGCGTGCTCGGCTGGACCTGACAGGTCCCCCGCTCGTGACGGCGTCGCCCGGGATACTCCGGTTGGCTCCGCCCCCGTCGTGTTGGAGAAGGTGACCGAGGCGCCGCGCGAGGCAGTCCCGTCGGCCCTGGACTTCCTCGAGAACCCTGATCTTCCCGCCCCGCTCGTCGATCCTGTCCGTATTCGCTCCGGGGGGCCGCCACCTGACGGCATCCCAGCGATCGACCAGCCCACGTTCGAGAGGGCTGATGTGGTGCGGTGGATCGCCGACGACGAACCCGTGATCGCGCTTGACCAGGGCCATGAGCACCGGGCCTACCCCGTGCAAGTGATGATCTGGCACGAGATCGTCAACGACTCGGTCGCCGGCTCCCCCGTGACCGTCACCTACTGCCCGCTGTGCAACTCAGCGCTCGCGTTCGACCGCCGAGTCGGTGACCGGGAACTCAGCTTCGGAACGTCGGGCAAGCTCTATCTTTCGGCCCTCGTCATGTACGACCGCCAGACCGAGTCACTCTGGTCGCAGATCGAGCATCGCGCGATCGCGGGCTATCTGACGGGTGAGGCCGTCACGCTCGTGCCGGTGCAGATGTTGTCGTGGAGCCAGTGGGTCGGCCAGCATCCCGATGGGTGGGTGCTCAGTCGCGACACTGGGTTCGATCGCTCCTATGGCACGAACCCCTACGTGGGCTACGACGATCCCGAGGGCACCCCGTTCCTGTTCGATGGTGAGACGGATGGCCGCCTCAAGCCGATGACCCGGGTCGTCGGGCTCGCGGAGGGCTCAGATGTCGTCGCCATCCGGCAGGACGCGCTGCTCGATGGCGGCGTGGTTTCCCTGACCCTGGACGGTCGGCCGGTCGCGCTGCGGTTGGCCGCGGGCCTCTCTTCAGCACTGGACGGGCCGGGCGTCGCAGGGGGCCGGGACATTGGCGCGACGGGTGCATTCGAGGCCCGCGTGGGACAAGATGTCCTCACGTTCAGCGCCACCGACGATGGACGGTTCACCGACGAAGAGACGGGATCGACGTGGAGCATCACCGGACAGGCGATCGACGGGCCGTTGCGGGGGACGGCCTTGCGACCGATCAACCACCTGGACACGTTCTGGTTCGCGTGGGTGGCGTCGAACCCCTCGACCCAGGTGATCCAACCGTGAGGGCACGATGGCGGACGTAATCGGAGGCCTCGCGGGACTTGTCCTCGTGGTGCTACTCCTCGGCGGGCTGACCGGCCGGGTGAAGCTGCGCTCTTGCTGCGCCATCACGGATCCGTCCAGGGACCCGCGGATGCGAGCAGCCTTCGAGGACGCCGCCCTCCCGGAGGACGAAATGCCTACTTCTAGTCCGACGGACTCCTCGATCTCCTCCTGACCCGCTTGCTATCGCTCAGCCCCAGCGCGCTCCGGGAACGATCCCGCTGACTCAACGGGTTTCCCTCGTGAGAAGTCACCACCTCCCAGGGAGTCCGATGTCTCACCGTTCCGACTGTCAGGCACTACCTCGGCTGTTGCCGTTGCTCCTGGCCGGCTTGTTCGCGCTCAGCGCATGCTCGACAGGCTCGACCTCGACAGCCACGACAGCCACGACAGCCGAGACCAACAGGGGTTCCGACGCGGGCACGGCCGCTGGCCAGGGCAAAGGCTCCGGGGCGGCGTCCAGTCCGAGCGCGTTGGACTTCACGGGAACCACGCTGGCCGGAAAGGCGTTCGACGCTGCGTCCGAGACAGGACCGGTCGTGCTGTGGTTCTGGGCGCCTTGGTGCACGATCTGCCGAGCCGAGGCCCCGGATGTTGCCACGGTCGCGGCGGAGTACGAGGGTCGGGTCACGTTCGTCGGTGTTCCGGGCCGTGGAGACGTCGGGGCAATGAAGGAATTCGTGTCGCAGACCGGAACCAGCGGGTTCGCCCACGTGGCGGACCTCGACGGATCCCTGTGGCAGCGCTTCGGCGTTGTCGCGCAGCCGTCGTTCGTGTTCGTTGACGGCGCTGGGAAAGCGAGCTCCTTCGGCGGGAGTCTCGATGCCGATAGCCTGCGCCAGATGATCCAACCGCTCGTCGCCGGCTGACACTGTCGACATGAACACCGGACTCCTGGCCCTGGCCCTGCTCGCCGGTGGTGTCGCGGCGTTCAACCCGTGCGGCTTCGCGCTGCTGCCGGCGTACCTCTCGCTGCTTGTCTCGGACGGTTCGCCCGCTGGTACCGACCGACCTGGCCGGGACCCAGCCGGAGCGGCCCTCCTCCGAGCGCTCCGTTTCACGTCCGGTATGACGATCGGCTTTGTTCTCGTCTTCGGCACGTTCGGTGTCGTCGTGACACCGCTGGCGCTGTCCGTCGAGCGGTACCTGCCTTACCTGACGATCGTCATCGGTACCGCGCTCCTCCTGCTCGGCGGCTGGCTCCTGGCCGGCCGCGCGTTCACCGTTCCCGGCCTCGCCGGTCGAGGTGCGGGACCGGCTGCATCGTGGTGGTCCCAGATCGGCTACGGGGTCTCGTTCGCGTTGGCCTCGCTGTCCTGCACGATCGGACCCTTCCTCGCCGTCACCTCTACCACCCTCCGCGGCAGCTCGGGCCCTCAAGTCGTCGGATCCTACGTGGCGTACGCGCTCGGGATGGGGACCGTCGTCCTGGTCCTCGCCCTCGCAGCGGCGATGGCACAGGCCTCGCTGGTACACCGGGTGCGCGGTGCCAGCGCCTTCATCGGACGGCTCAGCGGGGCGATGCTCGTCGTGGCCGGGGCCTACGTCACGTGGTACGGCTGGTTCGAGATCCGGGTCCTGGCCGGGAGCACGACCAACGACGTCGTCATCGACAACGCGCTCCGCTTCCAGAGCTTCCTGTCTCGATCGGTCACCGATGCCGGGAGCGGCGTACTTCTCGCCACGCTCATCGGGCTTGGCGCGGTCATCGCAGTGACCCTTGCGATCCGGCGGCGCTCGCAAGCCGGTCGGAAACGTCCAACAGCAGCCCTGCCAGATGAGAAGCGCCCGACAGGACCGGCTGCCCGTTCGATCGACGGCTAGTCCGTCAACCTGGAGCCGCCTGTCGGAATCGAACCGACGACCTTCTCATTACGAGTGAGACGCTCTACCGACTGAGCTAAGGCGGCGCAGCCCCACGCCCGCGGGGCCGACGTGAGAGGTTACCAAGCCGCGCTGAGCCGCCCCAAATCAGATCGGGGCGGGGACATCTGGTCGGCATCCCGCAGAGACCTCGTCGGCGGGATCACCAGATCCTCGGTAACGTCGGTCCGCGGGTCAACCCCCCCATCCTGGACGCACCCTCCCGGAGGATCATCGTGCTCACCGCCGCTGCCGGCTCATCGCTGCGCCTCGACGCGAACGTCGTCGACTATCTGCTGATCGCCCTGTACTTCGTCTTCGTGCTGGGGATCGGCCTGATTGCCCGCACGCAGGTCTCATCCAGCCTCGACTTCTTCCTGTCTGGCCGGTCGCTGCCCGCCTGGGTGACCGGGCTGGCGTTCATCTCCGCCAACCTCGGTGCCGTCGAGATCATGGGCATGTCGGCCAACGGCGCCGAGATCGGTATGCCGACGATGCACTACTACTGGATCGGCGCCATCCCGGCCATGCTCTTCCTCGGCGTGGTGATGATGCCGTTCTACTACGGCTCCAAGGTGCGCAGCGTCCCCGAGTTCATGCTGCGCCGTTTCGGTCCGACCGCGCACCTCGTCAACGCGATCAGCTTCGCGGTCGCGCAGGTCCTGATCGCCGGCGTCAACCTCTACCTGCTCGCCACCATCGTGCACAGCCTGCTCGGCTGGCCGATCTGGGTGTCCACGATCGCGGCGGCCGCAATCGTGCTGTCCTACATCACCCTCGGAGGGCTGAGCGCTGCCATCTACAACGAGGTCCTGCAGTTCTTCATCATCGTGGCGGCGTTGCTGCCGCTGACGTTGCTCGGGCTGCACAAAGTCGGCGGGTGGGGAGGGCTGACCGACAAGATGTCGGCGGCCGGCACCGACGGCCAGCTGGAGTCCTGGCCGGGCACGTCGCTGACCGCATTCAGCTCGTCGTTCCTCTCGGTGTTGGGGATCGTGCTCGGTCTCGGGTTCGTCTTGTCCTTCGGCTACTGGACCACCAACTTCGTCGAGGTGCAGCGCGCGATGGCCTCCAAGGACATGAGCGCGGCCAGGCGAGCACCGATCATCGGCTCGTTCCCGAAGATGTTCGTCCCGTTCATCGTGATCATCCCTGGGATGATCGCCGCGGTCGCGGTGAGCGAGCTCGCCGACTACAAGAAGGCCGGCGGTACCGGCGGCGGAGGCATCGACTACAACGACGCCCTGCTCCTGCTCATGCGCGACCTGCTGCCCAACGGCCTCCTGGGGGTGGCGATCGCCGGGCTGCTCGCTGCGTTCATGGCCGGTATGGCGGCGAACATCTCCGCCTTCAACACTGTGTTCAGCTACGACATCTGGCAGGACTACGTCCGCCCGGACCGGCCGGACCAGTACTACACCAAGGTAGGACGACTCATGACCGTCGTCGCCACGGTGCTGGCGATCGGCACAGCAGCGCTGGCATCCAGCTACAGCAACCTGATGGACTACCTGCAGACACTGTTCGGCTTCTTCAACGCACCACTCTTCGCGACGTTCATTCTCGGCATGTTCTGGAAACGGATGACTGCGACGGCCGGGTGGACCGGCCTCGTGTCCGGGACCTTGGCTGCGATCGTGGTGGCGGTACTGAGCCAGGACGCGCTCGGCGGTCTCAGCACCGGAGTGCTCGGTCTCAGCGGTCAGGGCGCGAGCTTCGTCGCGGCCGGCACCGCGTTTACGGTGGACATCCTCGTCAGCGTTGTCGTCACGAGCATGACCCGAGCCAAACCGGAGTCGGAGCTGCGCGGCCTGGTGTACTCCCTCACGCCCAAGTCCGACTTCACCGAAGGATCGTCCGTGGCCGCGCACTGGTGGCTCTCCCCGACAAAGCTGGCGGGCGTCTCGCTCGGCCTCGTCATCGTCTTGAACCTCGCCTTCCGCTGATCGGAGCCCATCATGTCCGCTGACGAAACCGCGACGCCCACCCGACGGCACCAGGCCGGCTGGTTCGACATCCGCAACGTGATCGGGTTGCTTCTCCTGATCTACGGGCTGGTGCTGATCGGGATGGGCATCTTCAACGCCAGCGATGCCGAGCTCGCCCGCGCCGACGGCGTCAACGCCAACCTCTGGGCGGGAGTGGGCATCGGTGCGTTGGGAGTCTTCTTCCTCGGCTGGGCCTGGTTGCGCCCGATCGTCGTCGACGACGCCCAGGTGGAGAAGGACAAGAGGGCGCAAGAGGACGATCCCGCTGCCCACTGACCCCCGGGTGCCCCGCGCATTGCGGGAAAGCACGCGCCGACACGCCGTCGAGGACCTGCACTCTCCCGCAATTCGCGGGGTCTAGCGGGACCGGCCGCGTGACTTCAGCCGGGTGTTCGGCATCGGCGGGGCCAGCAACCGGTCGCCGTCGAAGCCGACCACCTCACCGAACTGGGCGTCCCCGTCGTTCCACCGACGGCGGAACTCCACGATCTCGTCGTGGCTGCGGCCGATGAAGTTCCACCACATCACGAGCTCTTCGTCGAAGGGTGCGCCACCGAGCAACAGTGCTCGCGTCGCCCCCCGGCTCGCGCCGAGTTCCAGCCGGGTGTGGCCGGCACCGACGTAGCCGATCTCGCTCGTGTCGAGCCGGTGGCCCCCGACCACCACTCCGTCGTCGATCGCGAGCACACCGTACTCGAAGTCCGGTCGCAGCTCGATCGTAGTGGTGCCGTCGATGGCCAGCTCGGCACCCACGATCGGTGTATAGGTCGTGGCCGGTGACTCGACGTCCTCGAGACGACCCAGGATCACCGTGGCCCACAACCCATCCCGGCCGAGTCCCGGGAGGTCGGAGTACTGCGTGAACGCACGCGGCGCGTCGTGGCGTGCTCCGTCGGGAAGCGCCACCCACAGCTGAATCCCGTGCATGAGCGCCGAGTGTCCTGGCGGAGACTCCTCGGAGTGCGCAATCCCTGGGCCCGAGGTCATCAGGTTGAGCTGGCCAGGAACCACGATGGCGTTGCTGCCCAACGTGTCGCGGTGCTGGATCTCGCCCTCGAGGAGCCAGCTCACGGTTTGCAGCCCGGAGTGGGGATGCGGCGCCACCCTCATGCCGACCTGGTTGGTGATGTCCTCGGGGCCGAAGTGGTCGACGAAGCACCACGCGCCGATCATCCGCCGGTGCTTGTTGGGGAGCACTCGCCTGACCTCCTGGCGGGGACCGAGGAACACAGCCCTCGGCTCGAGACGCTCGAACGTCGACGCCTGCTCCCTCGACGCAGCAGGCAGCACCAGCTCGCGGTCGGCCTCGGCGTTGCTCATGGCGTCAGCAGGTCGTTCCGTCAGCCGGTGGCGTCCCGTCGACCAGGTAGGTGTCGACCGCGCGCTCGATGCACACGTTCCCGGAGCCGTACGCCGTGTGACCGTCTCCGTCACGGCTCAGGAGAACGCCGGACTGGAGCTCATCCGCGAGCTGGACCGCCTGCTCGTACGGCGTCGCCGGGTCTCGCGTCGTGCCGATCACGACGATGGGCGCTGCCCCCTTGGCGGAGAAGTCAGGCCGCGGCTGGCTCGGCTTGACCGGCCAGTTCGAGCAGGTATAGGGCCACCACATCGCGGCCGGGCCGAACACGGGCGCCCGCGCGGTGAAATCCTGTCCGCCGGCCTCGATCTGGCGCAACGACTCGCTCTCCGGGTGATCCAGGCAGTTGACAGCCGACTGCACCTCCAGCGAGTTGTTCGCATAGCCCCCGTCTGGCTGTCGATCGGCGTAGAAGTCGGCCAGGAAGAGCAACGTGTCGCCGCTTCCGTCGACCGCCTGCTTCAGCGCCTGCGTCAGATAGGTCCAGCTGTCGCGGCTGTAGAGCGGGACGATGACCCCGAGAAACGCCAAGCCTTCGGTCAGCTTCCGCCCGCTCGATGTCGGCAGCGGCTTGTCGTCGATCTCCTTGAACAGCTGGATGAGGCGGTTGCGTGCGGTATCGACGGAAGTGCCGAGTGGGCAATCGCCCTGGCCGACGCAGAACGCGAGGTAAGCAGTCAACGCGTCATCGAAGCCGGCTGCCTGGTCGATAGCAGTCTGCCGCGGGGGCGCGAGCGGGTCCACGGCTCCGTCCAGAACCATGCGCCCGACCTTCTTGGGGAACAGCGCGGCGTACGTCGCGCCCATGTAGGTGCCGTAGGACGCGCCGAAGAAGTTGAGCCTCGGGTCGTTCACGACCGCGCGGATGATGTCCATGTCGCGAGCTACCTCGACCGTGGACACATGCGCCAGCAGCGGTCCGGACCTCTCGACGCACCCGGCTGCGAAGGACTTCGCCAGCTGCTGGAGCTGCGTGATCTCTGCAGGTGAGTCAGGCGTCGGGTCTGCGGCGACGAACGAGTCGAGCTGGGAGTTGCTGATGCAGTCGACCGGAGTGCTCTGTCCGACGCCGCGCGGGTCGAAGCCGAGCACGTCGTAGGCCGCCGTGACGCTCTTGGCGAGACCGACGTAGCCGAGGTAGTCGATACCGGAGCCGCCTGGGCCGCCCGGGTTGATGAGCAGGGTGCCCTCACGTTTCGCTGAGTCGGTGGCCACCTGACGCTTCGCCTTGATCGTGATGGCCTGGCCGTTGGGGTCTGAGTAGTCCAGCGGCACCCAGATGCTCGCGCACTGACCTCCGTCGCACGAGGTCCACGAGACCTTCTGGTCGTAGAACCTCGGCAACCCTGTGCCGGCGGGGCCGGCTCCGAAGCCTTGCGGCAATCCCCCAGTGCCTGTGGAGGATCCGGGTGGGGTGGGTCCGCCCGACACGGTGTCGGAGCCCGTGGGCGGGGTGGGCGAGCCTCCCGACACGTCCTGTGCACCGCCGCATCCGGTGAGCACGAGCAGGCCGGACAGAGCGATGGCGGCCAGACCGCGGACGCGGTGCGGAAACCCAGAGGTGGCGTAGGTCACCCGGCAAGGGTACGTGGCGATCCAGCCCTGTCTGGGGGCTCCCACGCAACCTGAGGACTACGAACCCATGCCGGCCGGCCCGTGTGGTCAGCGCGCGAGCGACCCCGTGAAGGTGTCGAATCCGGACTTGACCACGAAGCAGAGCACGCGGTGGCCGGCCGGGTCACTCCAGATCCCCTCGGTCGGAATCAGTCGATACGGCTCATAACCCCCATCTTGCGCGGCCGGGAGGGCCGAAACAGCATCGACGCACGGCTGGACGGACTGATCGTCGAGGCTTGCCTGCCCGGGGTAGACGCTGCTGTCGATGCGGATCACCGCCACGGCCTCGGCGTTGTGTGCCTCGTCGCACGGCACACCCTTGAGCTTGAACGTGTCGATGTTCTCGGCGCCGCTCGACCCAGGGATCGAGATGCAGTCACCCGCACGGATGTCGCCGAACGCAATGCGGCCACCCTTGGAGATCGCGCCGCTGTCGTCTCGCCCGGCCTGCTGACTCACCGCCCAGACGCCGAGCGCGATCAGACCCACCCACCACAGCACCGACAACACCATGCCCACGATGGCCAGCACCTTGCCCCGCTGACGGGTCCGGCCGATCTTGACCAGCGCCACGATGCCGAGCGGGATGGCGACGAGGATGCCGATCAACGGGAGGATGAGTCCGACGATGAACGCTGCGATCGCCCAGGCACTCCATCCGGTCGGACCGTCAAAGCCCCCGCCGGGGTAGCCCGGATATCCGGGGGAGCCACCCGGTCCCTGTCCCGGTGGCGCGTAGCCCTGGACCGGTGCCGGTGGTGGATAGCCCTGCCCTAGTCCACCGGGAGGGGGGAACGGCGGCGGGGCGGGCGCCGGTGAACCCGCACCCGGCTGACCCTGGCCGGGATATTCGGGGTTCGACGAACCGCCGCCACCTGACGTGTCGCTCATGCTGGTCCGCCCCTCAGCGAGATCATCAAGGACTCCAAGGCCAACAGAGGTGCGATCTCACCCTCGAGCCACTCACGCGCCGCGAAGATCGCAGCCAGCCGCCCCGTGGACACCTCACCCGTCGTGCCTCGCGCCATCGTAGCGATCTCGCGCCTCAACTCCTCGTTGACGAGCTCGGTGTCGGCCCCGATTTGTAGGCAGAGCACGTCGCGGTAGAAGGACGCCAGGTCGATGAGTGAGCGGTCGACTGCGTCCTTGACCATGCGTTTGCCGCGTTGCTTCTGATGGCCCTCGAGCTCCTTCTTGGCGGCGGCGTAGCCGGTCGACTTGATGCCGCGGGTGCCGGCTCCGAAAGCAAGCTCGAGGTCAGCCTGCTCGCGGCCGTTGAGGGCCTCGCTGCGCGGCTTGGCCTCCTCAGTGGCAGCGTCGATAAGATTGGCCGCCGTCGTCATGCATGAGCCGAGGTCGGTGAGCTGGGTCGGGATGGCCAGCACCTCGCGCCGTCGGTTGCGGGCCGCCTCGTCACGCGCCAGCGCCCGAGCACGACCGATGTGCCCCTGCGAGGCCCGCGCCGCGAAGCTGGCCACCGCGGCACTCACGCTGTCACGTTCTTCGAGGTGTGCCGCCACCTCACGTGTCGAGGGGGTGCGCAGCACCAACGCGCGACAGCGCGACCGAATCGTGGGGACGACGTCCTCGACCGTCGGTGCGCACAGCATCCAGACCGTGCGCGGCGGCGGCTCCTCGATGCTCTTGAGCAGGGCGTCGGCGGCCGACTCGTTGAGCCGGTCGGCGTCCTCGACGATCATCACCTGCCAGCGTCGGCCGGACGGGGCCAGCGAGGCCCGGCGAACGTACTCGCGGATGGCGCCGACCCTGATGACACTCTCCTCGGTGCTGATCAACGTGACGTCGGCATGCGATCCGGCAAGGGTTGTGCGACACGCCAGGCACTCACCGCACCCGCCTCGTTCGCACTGCAGCGCCGCCGCGAACGCCCTGGCCGCGGTGGAGCGTCCCGAGCCCGGTGGTCCGGTGAAGATCCACGCATGGGTCATCGAGGTTCCTGACTCACCTGCCAGGGCCTGCGCGGCACCGGCGACCGTCGCCTGCAACTGCTCGACGATGCGAGCCTGACCGACCAGGTCGTCCCACACGCTCACGCGTCGGCCCCTTCGTGGCGGTCGGCAAGCGTGAGCACGGGCGTCAGCCGGACGCGGACGGCCGCGGAAATGTCTTCGGCGGGAAGCCGAGCGTCGATGACGAGATAGTGCTCGGGATCGGCTGCGGCCAGCTGGAGGAACGAGTCGCGCACCCTGTGGTGGAAGTCCGCCGCCTCCGCCTCGATCCGGTCCGGCGTCTCGAACCGGCCGAGTCCGAGCTCGGGATCAACATCGAGCAGGACGGTGAGATGGGGGCGTAGCTCTGCGGTCGCCCACCTGGCGATGTGCTCGACCTCGAGCGGACGCAGGTCGCGGCCGGCACCCTGATAGGCCAACGTCGAGTCGACATAGCGGTCGGTGACAACGACAGCCCCGCGCGCGAGGGCCGGCCGTACGAGCTTCTCGACATGCTCGGCCTTGTCGGCGGCGTACAGCAACGCCTCGGCCCGGTGGTCGAGCGCTCCCGTCTCGGGCGACAGCAGGATCTGGCGCAGCTGCTGCCCCACCGCGGAATCGCCCGGTTCGTGGGTGAGGACGACGTCGTAGCCCCCGGTCGTGAGCCAGTCCGCGAGCAGGCGTGCCTGCGTCGACTTGCCGGCACCTTCGCCCCCTTCGAGGGCCACGAAGACGCCGTGGTCGGCGTACACGCCGTGCTCACCCATCAAGGACCTCTTCAGCTCGCTCAGGATCGTGGTACCCGGCCGGTCGTTCATCTGACGGTACGACAGCACGCCGACGACGATCATCACCAACGACGAGAAGAACATGGTGATGGCGGCGCCGTTGTAGTCAAGAACCGCGTCGTCGTTGATCACGAAGCGGTGGGTACCGATGAGCCCCGCCGTCAGAGGAGCAAGTGCCAGCACAAGCGCAAGCGCGAGCCGGATCAGCGTCTGGACGAACGCGAAGGTTCGCCCGCGGAGGGCATCCTCGACCTCCAGGCCCAACAGTGTGTAGCCGGTGATCCAGGCAGTCCCAGCGAAGTAGCCGAGCAGGAAGGTCAGGAAGGTCACGACCGCAAGGTTGGCCACCAGGGCGACGCCGGCGAGCAGGAGTCCGGCCGCGATGATGGAGACTCCGAACAGCCGCCGTCTCGACATCGCCGCCAGGAGACGACCACCTCGCCACATGCCCATGGCGAGACCGGTGAACACGCTGGCGAAGAGCAGGCCGTAACCCGGGTTCCCGCCGCCCAGGTCCCCGACGTAGACCCTGGCCAGGCCGACGACGACGCCGCCCGCGGCGAAGGCACCGACGATTCCGATCACCAAGCCGCGGATCAGCGGCGTGCGCGCGATGTACGACCATCCCTCCCCGATGACCGCGAACACGCCTTGCCGGTCCTCGCGGGCGATGGCCGGTCCACGGGGGATGTCCTTCAAGGTCGCGATGACGATTCCCGAGGCGACGAACGAGACCGCGTTGAAGACCAGTGAGACCGTGACGGCCGCGTCGACCCACCCGAACGTCGCGTGGAGCGCGTTGGTCGACAGCGACAGCAGCACGAAGATCGCGGCAGCGGGGACCGCCGACCCGTACGTCGTCGCGATCGAGATCTGGTTGGCGGACTCGAGCTTGTCGCGCGGTACCAGGTTGGGGATCGTGGCGTCCTTGGCCGGCAGCCACACCAAGGTGATCGCCTCGATGATCACCGTTGCGATGTAGACCCATGCCAACGTGTGCACGATCGGGATCGTGAGAAACACCAACCCGCGCAGGACATCCCCGACGATCAGCGTCGAGCGGCGGTCGAGCCGGTCGGCGATGTAGCCCGCCAGCGGTCCCAGCACCACTGCCGGCAGCACCCGGAGGAACAGGACGCCGGCGATCGCGAAGTTCTGGTTGGCATAGCTGTCGCTGGCCAGCGAGCTCGCCAGGGCCGTGAGGGCGAGCAGGCCGAGCCAGTCCCCCAGGCTGGACAGCCCGAGCCCGATCCACAACCTCCGAAACGAGGTGATGGAGAGCACGCCCGCGCCGGGACGCATGGCTCGGACGTTCGACACGGCCTCAGCCTAGGGCGTCAGGATCGACGGTCCGGAGGGTCGGTCGGCGCCGGCGCCTGACCACTCGCACTGCGGGGATCACGGTTGGCCCGAGAGGTGATAGTCTCATCGACAGTTGCAGTTAGCAGTCCCCGCACGTTTTTGGCGCCAGTGGGTCATCCTCTTGGCGCCTTTCGCCTTTCAAGGCCACATGTCTTGTGCGGCGCACGTGGGAAAGTTGTTGCACGCAGCAAGGCATCGGCACAAGGCCGGCGCCACCACCAAGGAGCAGCACAAACATGGCACAAGGAACAGTTAAGTGGTTCAACGGCGAGAAGGGCTTCGGCTTCATCACCCAGGATGACGGTCAGCCCGACGTATTCGTCCACTTCTCGGCGATCCAGTCGGACGGCTACAAGTCACTGGACGAGAACGCGAAGGTCGAGTACGACGTCAAGCAGGGCGACAAGGGCCTCCAGGCCGAGAACGTCCGCGTCATCTGACGTCTGGTCGACACGCGCCCGTTAGCGGGTTGCGCTTCGCCGACTGACTCGAAGATCCGCCCAGCTCCTCGGAGCTGGGCGGATCTTTTTTGTGCACCGTCTACTTCTGTGCTGCAGTCTTCTTGGCTGCGGCCTTCTTGGCTGCGGTCTTCTTCGCCGCGGACTTCTTGGTCGTCGACTTCTTGGCTGCGGTCTTCTTCGCCGCCCGCTTCTTCGGAGCAGGGCCCTTCGCGCGCTTGTCGGCCAGCAGCTCGGCCGCACGCTCGATCGTGATCGTCTCGACCGAGTCGTCCTTGCGCAGGGTCGCGTTGACCTCCCCATCGGTCACGTACGGGCCGAACCTGCCGTCCTTGACGAGCACCGGGGTGCCGGTCACGGGGTCCGGCCCCAGCTCCTTGAGAGGTGCGGCCGCCGCCCGACGCCCACGCTGCTTCTGCTGGGCGTAGATCGCCAGCGCCTCGTCGAGCGTGATGGTCAGCAGCTGCTCCTCGGAGTCGATCGAGCGGGAGTCGGTGCCCTTCTTCAAGTAGGGCCCGTACCGGCCGTTCTGTGCAGTGATCTCCTCGTCGGTCGCCGGGTCGACCCCCACGACGCGAGGCAGTGTCAGCAACGTGAGCGCCTGCTCGAGCGTGATGGTGTCGAGTGACATCGAGGCGAACAGACTCCCGGTGCGCGGCTTCGCCGACTTCGGGACGTCCTCCCCGAGCACCTCGGTGACGTACGCGCCGAACCGGCCGTTCTTCGCTACGATCATGCGCCCCGTCTCGGGGTCGGATCCGAGCTCGTGCTCGGCGCCGGACGGGTTGGCCAGCAGTTCCTTGGCCTTGTCCAACGTCAGCTCGTCCGGCGGCAGGTCCTCGGGGACGTTGGCGCGTTTCTCGTCAGCGTCCTCGACGTACGGTCCGTAGCGCCCGACCCGCAGTGCGATTCCTTCGCCGATCTCGAACGTCGAGAGCTCACGCGCGTCGATGTCGCCCAGCTCGGTGACGATGGTCTTGAGACCCTGCTGCTCGGCCGTACCGAAGTAGAACCCGGCCAGCTCACTGGTGGAGTCGCGGCGGCCGGCGGCGACCTCGTCGAGGATGTCCTCCATACCCGCGGTGAAGTTGTAGTCGACGAGCCGCGCGAAGTGGCGCTCGAGCAATCGGACGACGGCGAACGCGAGCCAGGCCGGCACCAGTGCCGTGCCCTTCTTGTAGACGTACCCGCGGTTGAGGATGGTGCCGAGGATCGATGCGTAGGTCGACGGCCGCCCGATCTCACGCTCCTCGAGCTCGCGCACCAGGGTCGCCTCGGTGTAACGAGCCGGGGGCCTGGTCTCGTGACCGGCCGAGCCGAGCTCCGCGACCGTCAGCTCGTCGCCCTCGGTCAGATCGGGAAGCCGCGTCTCGCGGTCGTCGCGCTCGGCCTCGGGGTCGTCACGTCCCTCGACGTACGCCTTCATGAAGCCGTAGAACGTGATGACACGTCCGCTGGCGGAGAACTCGCAGGCCTCCCCGCTCGTCGCGGTGGCCCCGATACGCACGGAGACCGACCGACCTTCGGCGTCGCGCATCTGTGAGGCCACGGTGCGCATCCAGATCAGCTCGTAGAGACGGAACTCATCACCGCGCAGCCCGGTCTGCGCCGGAGTACGGAAGTGCTCACCGGCCGGCCGGATCGCCTCGTGCGCCTCCTGAGCGTTCTTGACCTTGCTCTGGTAGGTGCGCGGGGAGTCCGGCAGGTACTCGCGTCCGTAGAGTTCGCTCACCTGCGCGCGCGCGGCGGTGATCGCGGTCCCGGACAGGGTGATCGAGTCGGTTCGCATATAGGTGATGTGACCGTTCTCGTACAGCCGCTGAGCGATCTGCATGGTGCGTGAGGCACCATAGCCGAGCTTGCGCGAGGCCTCCTGCTGGAGCGTCGTGGTCCGGAAGGGGGCGTACGGCGAACGGCGATACGGCTTGGCCTCGACCGAGCGGACCGCGAACGCCTGGTCGCGCAGCCCCTGGGCCAACGCCCCAGCACGGGTCTCGTCCAGGTGCACCACGTCGCTGCCCTTGAGCTCGCCCAAAGACGAGAAGTCACGACCCTGGGCCACTCGTCGTCCGTCGACGCCTGTCAGCTTGGCCGGAAAGGTCTGAGGGGTCTTGCCTTCGCCGGCGTCGAACGATGCTTCGAGATCCCAGTACGCCGCGGTACGGAAAGCCATACGCTCGCGTTCGCGGTCGACGACGAGGCGGGTCGCCACCGACTGGACGCGACCGGCGGACAGGCCGCTCATGACCTTCTTCCACAGGACCGGCGACACCTCGTAGCCGTAGAGCCGGTCGAGGATCCGGCGCGCCTCCTGGGCTTCGACGAGGTCTTGGTCGATGTCACGTGGGTTGGACACCGCTTCGGCGATGGCCTCAGGAGTGATCTCGTGGAACACCATCCGCCGGACGGGCACCGTCGGCTTGAGCTCGTCGAAGAGGTGCCAGGCGATCGCTTCGCCCTCTCTGTCCTCGTCAGTGGCGAGGTAGAGCTCGTTGGCGCCCTTGAGCAGCGACTTCAGCTTCGTGATCTGGGCCTTCTTGTCGCGAGGCACGACGTAGACGGGGGTGAAGCCGTCGTCGACGTTGACCCCCAGGCGTCCCCACGGCTCGCCCTTGTACTTCGCCGGCACCTCGCCGGCGTTGTTGGGCAGGTCGCGTATGTGGCCGATCGACGACTCGACGACGTAACCACGTCCGAGGAAGCCGGAGATCGTGCGCGCCTTGGCAGGCGACTCCACGATGACCAGCTTGTGTCCATCATCAGCCACGGGGATGGTGCTCCTGGTTCTCTCGGTCAGGCCGTTCCGTCCGGCGAGCCTGACACAGCGCCGCGAAGAACGGTAACGCGTGAGTCAAACCGAGCCGCTCAGGAACGGTCGCCCAGCGAGTCCTCGAAGGTCGCCGCCCACGTCTGGGGAGAGGACAGTTCGGGCAGCGCCTGCTTGTACTGCTCGGACAACTTCGGCCACTCCTTCGCCAGCCGCGCATGCAGCGTGACAGACCTCGTCGCGAGGTCGCGGGCCAGCTCAGGGCGGCGCTTGTACCAGGCGGCGCTCGTACCGTCCGCCGAGGAGACCAGGGCCGAGTCGAACTGCGCCAGCAGCCACCACTTGAGGTCGACGTGCGGAATGTTGGCCTCCGGGTGCTCCCGGGAGAGGTCCCGCACGGGCATGACCTGGCGGATGCCGCCGAGCGCCATCGTCTTCGCACGCCCGACCATGCCGACCGGCGTCGAGGGCGATTTGCCCTTGCGCGGCGGCTTCTTGCGTCGAGCCGGCGGGAACCGGTCGAGATCGGACTCGGAGATCGAGTCGTCGTAGCGCCGGCGCAACGCATTGAGCTCACCGAGGCGCAAGCGCACGTCACGGTGCATCCGCTGTGGCCCCTCCAGGATGTCCTCGATCGCCATCAGGCCCATCTCGGCCGGCCCGTACTGCATCGACAGCAGATGCTTGACCTGTGTCTCGAAGCTCTCCCGGACGAGGCGTCCGCCACGGTCGTACGGCGAGTGCAGCAGCGCCGCGATGATGCGGTTGCGACGGTGGAAGTACGCCTGCCAGTCGATCGTGTCGTCCTTCTCGTGCCACGGCACGTGCCAGACGGCGACACCCGGCATCGTGGCGGTCTTGTAGCCCGCTTCGGCAGCCCGCAGCCCGAACTCCGCGTCGTCCCACTTGATGAACATGGGCAGCGACAGCCCGATCTCGCGGATCACCTGCGTGGGGATCAGGCACATCCACCAGCCGTTGTAGTCGACGTCGACGCGTCGGTGCAGCCATTTCGTCGAGCGCAGCGACTTCTGGGCGAAGTTGTGCCCGTGCTTGGTCTTCGGGGCAGGTCCCCAGAACCAGCGCCACTTCGCCACCGTCTCGCCGTAGGCATGCATGACGGTCCGGTCGTAAAGGCTGAACATCTGGCCGCCGACGAGCATCGGCTTCTTGGCGAGGTCGGCGAAGGCGACAGCCCTCAGGATCCCCTCGGGCTCACAGACGACGTCGTCGTCGAGGAGCAGGACGTAGTCGGCGGCGCCCTTGACGGTCGCCTCGTCCATCGAGCGCGAGAAGCCGCCGGACCCACCGAGGTTGCCCTGCTCGATCAGCCGAAGCTTCGACCCGAGGGCGGCCGCCGTGCCGGCGTACAGCGGATGCTCCTTGACCTTCTGATTGCCCTGGTCCACGACGATGACCTCGTCGAGGATACTGAGCACGTCGGGCTGCTCGGAGAGCTTGACGAGCTGGTCGACACAGAAGTCCGGACGGTTGAACGTCGTGATCCCGATCGAGACGGTCCCCGGCGTGGTCCGATCGGTCTCGACGCTCCAATGAGCGGAGTGCAGGGTGAAGGGCTCGTCGCCGGCCTCGACGTCGAACCAGTACCACCCTCCGTCGATGAACGGCTTCAACGGCAGGTCGACGGCCACGCTCTGGTGGTCGGCGCCGGTGAACGTAACCGAGTCGGCCCGCTGCACGTGGCCCTTGGCCGTCGAGCGGTAGACCAGCAGCGTTCCGGGCCCCGACACGGTGGCGGTGAGCCGGACCGTGCCGACGTCGGTCCAGCGGCGCCAGTAGCTGGCCGGGAAGGCGTTGAAGTAGGTACCGAAGGTCAGGCGGAGCTCGGGCTTGGCGGTCGCGCCGGTGTCGGTGACGGTGCCGAAGGCTCCGATGGGCTCGACAGCCTCACCCACCGTGTCGTCGTACTGGTTCTTGGCGGCGCCCTTGCCACGGACCTGCGACTCGACATCGGGCTCGTCCTCGGCACCGGACTGGCGGGAGCCGGTGGCTGCGCCACCGAACCCCGAGAGGCCGTTGATGTAAAGCGGGCGGAGGTCGAGGTCCTGGTCGGCGCGGAGGATCGTACGTTGGACGATGCGCCAGCCTGGTTCGACAGCGTCCCCGGCCACGGCCTCGACCGCGGAGGCAACACCAGTGGCGACCTCGACGGGTGCGGCGTCGTCGAGCGGGTCGGCCGTCTCGCTGATGGCGGTCTCGGTGGTGGTGTCAGTCACAAGTTCATCCTCAAAGGGGTAGTCACGGCCCAGTCACGGTATCGCCCTGCCACGGCCGGTCGCCAATCTGGGCCACGCCTCTACGATGAACCCGTGCCCGCTCGTCCCCCAGCCGTCTACCTGCATGTCGGCCCGCCCAAGACTGGCACGACTTTCATCCAGGACGTGCTGTGGCTCAACCGCGACACCCTGGCCAAGCGCGGACTCGCCGTGCCCGGGGCCAGGCTCGTCGACCACTTCCACGCCGCTCTCGACCTGCGTGCGATCTCGTTCGGCGGCCACGACGACCCGGCCGTTCCTGGTTCGTGGGACCGCCTCGCCGCCAAGGCGCGCTCGACCGAGCACAGCTCCGTGATCACCCACGAGGTCCTGGCCGGAGCCAACGAGGAACAGGTGGGCCGCGCCGTCGAGAGCCTCGCCCCCGCTGAGGTCCACGTCGTGTACGGCGCGAGGGACCTGGCGCGGCAGCTGCCAGCGGTCTGGCAAGAGGGGCTGAAGAACCGTCGGACCCGTTCCTTCGCCCGCTTCCTGGACATCACCCTCGACCCGGCCGCCCCGCCCGACCGCGGGTTCTGGAGATCCCAGCAGCCGCTCGCCGTCCTGGCGCGGTGGGCGCAGCACGTCTCCGCTGACCGGATTCACGTCGTCACGCTGCCGCCGACGACCGTCTCGGGCGGACAGTTGCTCTGGCAGCGGTTCTGCTCCGCAGTCGGGGTCGACGGGTCAGGGCTCGACCTCGAGGTGGCGCGGAGCAATGCCTCCCTCAGCGTCGTGTGGTCCGAAGTGCTGCGACAGCTGAACTCGCAGCTTCCCGATGACCTCGACTGGCCGACCTACGAGCGAACCGTCAAGCGACGCTTCAACCTGCTCGCCGACAGCCAGACCGGTGGACGGCGTCAGAAGGTGCCGCTGCGTCACCGTGAGGCTGTGCTGAGCCACGCCGAGGCCATCATCACCGGCCTGCGGAACGCGTCGTACGACGTCATCGGCGACCTGACCGACCTCAGGCCTGGCGACGAGGGGTTCGGCAAGGCCGCGCCCGCGGCCAGTGCCAA
This sequence comes from uncultured Actinomycetota bacterium, assembly GCA_963742765.1. Lineage (GTDB taxonomy): Bacteria > Actinomycetota > Actinomycetes > Propionibacteriales > Nocardioidaceae > JANLYC01. The sequence goes on along the minus strand of CAVUMY010000001.1, from coordinate 1,111,746 downwards.
GGTCGCTCAGGCGGCGGTGAGCCTGCTGGCCGAGATCCTCCCGGAGACCGAGCGCGGGGACAGCGCTGCCGGAGACAAGGCGCGCGTTCTGCTCGGGCGGCTGCAGCGCCGGGGCCAGGGCCAGGGCCAGGGCCAGGGGGCATCGTGAGCCAGGACCAGGCGGGGCCCGCGCCGGAACGGAAGCGGGTCTTCTTCCACATCGGCGCCCCCAAGACGGGCACCACCTATCTCCAGCACGTCCTGCTGCAGAACCAGGAAGCCCTGGCTGCCGCCGGCGTGCTCTATCCCTACGACGACCATGGTCAGTCGTTCCGGTCGATGCAGGACTTCCGCGGCGCCGGCTGGGGCAGTCAACGCGCCACCGCGTTCAAGGGCGAGTGGAAGACGGTCGCCGACCGTGCCGCGCAGTGGTCCGGCTCCACCGTGGTCGTGTCCAACGAGCTGCTCGGCGGAGCCTCCCCTGAGCGCATCACAGCAGGCGTGGCGAGCCTCGGGCCGGCCGAGGTCCACGTGATCTTCTCGGCCCGCGACTTCGCGCGTCAGCTGGTGTCCGACTGGCAGGAGCACATCAAGCACAAGCACCAGGTCACGCTCGAGACCTTCGTCGACGACCTGATCAACCTCGGCTTCGACGCTCCGGCCCCCTTCGGCGAAATGTTCTGGGGGATGCACGATGCGGCCTACGTGCTGCATCGGTGGTCCGCCGTCGTCCCCGCCGAGCGGATCCACGTGGTGACCCTGCCGCCGCCGGGCGCGCCCAAGGACACGCTCTGGCGCCGGTTCTGCCAGGTGACCGGTGTCGACGCGGACGCCTACGACGCGGTCACATCGAGCTCCAACCCGTCGATGGGCGTCGCCGAGACCGAACTCGTACGGCGCATGAACGCCGACGTCCAGGGGATGTCCCCCGAGAACTACGACCCCCTCGTCCGGGTGCTGCTGGCCGAACAGGTTCTGGGCGGGCAGTCACCGAAGCTGCTGCTGCCTCCCGGCCGGTTCGACTGGGTGTTGCAGCGTTCGCGACGGCTGGTCTCCGAGCTCGAGGCGGCCGGCTACCCCGTGGTGGGCGATCTCCAGGAGCTCCTGCCTCGTGCGGCCGACCACGAAGGCTACGTCTCACCGACCGAGCTCACCGAGGCCGACCTGGCCCCGGCCGCCATCCGCGCGGCAACGGGGCTTCTACAGCATGCGGGCCGCCAGCGCCGCACGATCGTCGAGCTCGAGAACGCGGCCAATGGGATCGCCCCCCACGCAGCATCACCACGCGAACGGGTCGTCGAGCTCTACTGGCAGGCGCGTGGTCGCGTCGGCAAGATCCTGCGTCGGCTCGGGCTCCTGCACCGCTAGTCGGGCGTAGCCTCGGACTCGTCGCTGTCGCCTGCCGGCGCCGGCTCGGCCTTCTTCTTCGCTCCACGCCGCAGCACCACGAACAATGCGTCGAGAAGGGCATCGTTGACCTCGGCGTCGGTTACGTCGCCGGGGCGGCGTTGCTCGCTCTTGGGAGGCGAGAACGGTGCGGGCGTCAGGTCGGCGAGATCACCGACGATGTCGAAGCCACCGGCCCGTAGGTCGGCCACGAGACGGCCGCTGCGGGTGACGAGCGCCGCGTGCTCCTCAGGACTCAACGTGATGCGGGTCTTGTCAGGGACGACACGATCGAGCACGTCGAACAAGCCGTAGCGGACGACCCGCCGGTAGGCGGCGGCTCCGAGCTCACCGGCCTGACGTTCGTTGAGGCGGCGCAACACCTCGGCCTCGACGGCGCCGAACGATGTGTTGGTGGCGGGCACGTCGGCGACGTACTGCGTGCCGTCGAGCCCGAGCACGGACGCGAACCTGTTCCAGAGCAGGTCAGGGGCGGACCCCGATGGCGGCATCGTCACCACGTGGACGTGCTCGGGCCGGAGCCCGTGGGACCAACGGGCGAGCGCCGTTGGCGCATCCTGAGCCAACCAGAAGCTCTTGGCCATGCCTGAGCGGGACCGGCCGATCACGTCGGAGACGAAGGCGTCGTACCGCATGGTGTGCTGGTTCTTCAGCCGCTCCTGCCAGACGGCTGGTACCTGGCGGACCAGGTCACGGGCGGTGTAGATGACATGGACCTCGATGTCGCCGAAAGACGTGAGGGCGCGCACGACCTCGTCCTGTTGCGCATAGACGAACAGCTCGCTCGACAGCAGGGCGGCAGGCCCATCCCATGCGGTCACCTTCGTGACGACGCGATCCCAGTGTCCGCGGACCTCGACGTTGAACTCGCGCTCCTTCCACATCTGGCGCAGGTCCCACAGTGCGCTGTGATGGGCGATGCCCGGCAGCTTGGGGTAGAGCAGACCGGCCGGTTTCATCGCCTCCCGGTTGGTGGCCAACACCTCCTGCAAGTAGGTGGTCCCGGTCTTGGGCGCGCCGATGTGGATGTAGACCCGCTCAGTCACGACGGAACTTCTCCTTGAGCCGGTCAGCGACACCGCGACTGGCGAGCCGGATGGAACGCTGGGCTGCAGGGGTGGCTCCAGCCATCTTCGCCAGCACGACCAGCGCCGACTCGAGCAGCTCGGCGTCGCTCACCTCGTCAGGCAGCGGCCCGTCGGCGGTCTCGAAACGAGGGCGGAGGTCGTCCAGGTCTCCTACGACCCGGACACCGGACGCCTGCAGCGTCGTGATCATCTTCTCGGAGATCTCGGTGACGGCCTCGTGCCAAGCCTCCGGCACGACGATGCGGCCCTGGGTCCTCCCCGGCGCCAACGTGCGCTCGGCGAAACGTCGCTTCACCCGGGTCTCCCATTTGGGCCAGTCGATCTCGGGGCCAACGTGCGGGATGATCCGCCGCAGCAGCTCAGCCTCCGCTGCGCCCAGCGAGACGTTCTCGCTCTCGAGCTCGAACGTGTAGGGCAGGTCAGGCAGCTCAGTGGCCGCGGCGAAGCGGTTCCACAGCTCGTCCCTGGGGGCTCCCGGTGGTGGGACGGTGACGAGGATGACGTTGCCGGATCCGACGACGTGCGACCAGCGAGTGACGAGGTTGGGCAGGTTCTGCGGCCGCCAGAACGAGGACGACGGGACGAGGTCCGGAAGTCCCGGCCGAGGCCGCTTCCGCGGTACACCGACGAGCACGTCGTGCAGGAACTCGGCGTAGCTCTGGTCGTTGCGGTTCTTGACGTTCTCCTGCCACACCGCGGGGATCTGTCGCGCCAGGTCCCGCGTCGTGAGGACCACCCTGACGTCATCGGTGTCGAAGCTGTCGACGGCGTGCTTGATCACCTTGCGCCGGGTCCGCGCCAGGGTCTCATGCGAGATCACCGCCGATCCGGCGTACTGGTTGACCTCCTTGGCGACCGTCGCCCACATCCCCTTCGCCCCGGGGTAGTCGTGGCCCCCGAACCCCGCTCCGCGCAGGTCCATCGACGCCAGGAAGTGCGCCACCGGCCGCTCACCGGGGTACAGGACGCCGTTCGAGCGCAACAGGTCACGGTTGGCGAAGAGGAGCCGCTGCAGGTACGTCGTCCCGGTCTTGGCGACGCCGACATGCAGGAAGACCGTGCGGGACAGGGTGACCTCCTCGTGCGACGGCCAGCGGACGAACACCTGATCCTAGAACCCCGGAGATGCCGAACGCCCTCCGACCGGCGGGACGGAGGGCGCTCGCGGACCTCGGTGGGTCAGTCGCCTGCGGTCAGACCGTGGTCGAGGTGGCCGCGGGCTGGGTGTCGACGTCACCGATGGCGATCGGCCGACGCTTGGAGATGTACACCGCGGTCGCGATGCCGAGCGCCGCGACGACGGCGATGAGGATCCGCAGCGGGTCGTTCTGGTCCTTGCCGACCGACAGCGCGATCACTGACGGTGCGATGAGCAGCGAGACCAGGTTCATCACCTTGAGCAGCGGGTTGATCGCCGGGCCGGCAGTGTCCTTGAACGGGTCACCCACGGTGTCACCGATGATCGTCGCCTCGTGCGCGGGCGAACCCTTGCCGCCATGGTGGCCGTCCTCGACGAGCTTCTTGGAGTTGTCCCACGCACCACCGGAGTTGGCGAGGAACACAGCCATGAGCGTTCCCGTGCCGATCGCCCCGGCCAGGTAGGCGCCCAACGGAGCTGCGCCGAGCCCGAAACCGACCGCGATCGGGGCCAGGATCGCCAGCAGACCCGGTGTCGCGAGCTCACGCAGCGAGTCGCGGGTGCAGATGTCGACGACCTTGCCGTACTCCGGACGACCGGTTCCCTCCATGATGCCGGGAATCTCGCGGAACTGGCGGCGCACCTCGAACACGACCGCGCCAGCAGCGCGACCGACGGCGCTGATCGCCAGCCCGGAGAAGAGGAACACCACCGACGCGCCGATGAGCAGACCGACCAGGTTGGACGGGTTGGCGACGTTGAGGACGCCGACGTTGGCCAGCGTGTCGGCGAAGCTGATGTCCGGATTGGCGAAAGCGCCTGCGTCGACAGCTGCCTGGGTGACGGCGTCGGTGAACGACCCGAACAAGGCCGTGGCCGCGAGAACGGCCGTCGCAATCGCGATGCCCTTGGTGATCGCCTTCGTGGTGTTGCCGACAGCGTCGAGCTCGGTCAGGATCGCCGCGCCCTTCTCATCGACGTCACCGGACATCTCAGCGATGCCCTGCGCGTTGTCGGAGACAGGACCGAACGTGTCCATTGCGACGATGACGCCGACCGTGGTCAGCAAGCCGCAACCGGCCAACGCAACCGCGAACAGGGAGACGACGATGACGCCGCCGCCGAGCAGGAACGCGCCGTAGACGGCAGCCCCGATGACGAGCGCGGTGTAGACAGCCGACTCGAAGCCGACCGAGAGACCGGAGAGGATCACGGTGGCCGGGCCGGTGAGGGCCGTCTTGCCGACGTCCTTGACCGGACGGTACTCGGTGCCGGTGAAGTAGCCGGTCAGCGCGAGGATCAACGCCGCGAGCACGATGCCGATGATGACGGCGAACGCCGCGATGACCCGTGGGTCACCGTTGGCCGGCTCGGAGATGGCAGCCAGGATCTGGGTCAGGTCACTGTTGCTGCTGGTCCCCATCGTCAGGTCTGCGAACGACGAGGGCAGGTAGACGAAGGCTGCAATGAAGCACAGCACAGCCGAGACAGCCGCGGAGATGTAGAAGGCGCGGTTGATGGTGGTGAGACCACCTTCGCCTGCGCGGGGACGACACAGGTAGACGCCCATGATCGCGGTGAGCGCGCCGATCGCCGGCACGATCAGGGGGAACACGAGACCCTCGGCGCCGAACGCGGCCTTGCCGAGGATCAGGGCCGCCACGAGCGTCACGGCGTAGGACTCGAACAGGTCGGCCGCCATACCGGCGCAGTCACCGACGTTGTCGCCCACGTTGTCGGCGATCGTGGCAGCGTTGCGGGGGTCGTCCTCGGGGATGTTCTGCTCGACCTTGCCGACCAGGTCAGCGCCCACGTCGGCAGCCTTGGTGAAGATCCCGCCACCGACACGCATGAACATGGCGAGCAGGGCTGCGCCGAAGCCGAAGCCTTCGAGAACGGAGGGGGCGTCGCTCTTGTAGATGAGGACTACAAGAGAAGCGCCCAACAGTCCGAGCCCGACCGTCATCATGCCGACGAAGCCACCGGTGCGGAACGCAACTCGCATGGCCGGGTCGCGCCCGGTGGTCTGAGCGGCTGCGGCAACACGGACGTTCGCCTTGACCGCGAGCGACATCCCGAGGTAGCCGATCGTGGCCGAGAAGCCGGCACCCAGCACGAAGAACAGCGAGCGGCCGATCCGGATGCCGGCGTCGCCGGGTAGCACGAACAGCAGCACGAAGGCGATGAAGGCGAAGACTGCGAGGGTCTTGAACTGACGGGTCAGGTAGGCCTGTGCGCCTTCCTCGACCGCGAGCCCGATCGTCTTCATGTTGTCGGTGCCCTCGGACGCGCCAAGCACTTCCTGCCGGAACATGTAGCCCATCGCCAATGCCACGAGGGCGACGGCGGCCACGATGACCACAAGAGTGGTGTTACCGCTCGAGAGGGACACCTCCACGCCGCTTTCGGCGAGGGTGAGCCGGGACATCCGTTACCTCCAGTGAGCCCACAGGCCCGTGTACGTTGCCGCGCACGCCAGACGGTGCGCAGGTGGTCGGTCAGTGATCAAAACTTGGCCGCACGAAACGGTGATGCCGCTCACACGAGACAAGACCGCCGGAGTCTAGCGACATCACGGCGGCGACGAAACGTCTGGGGGTCGACCCGGGTCGTGTGGTCCCGGACGCGCCCTAAGCCTGGGCGGCGGCCTCGACGGAGTCGTAGATCGGGAAAACTTTGGCGAGCCCGGTGATCCGGAAGATCTTGAGCAGGCGTTCCTGGGTGCAGACCAGCAGCAGTGAACCCTCGTGGGCCCGGACGCGCTTCAGCGCGCCGACCAGCACGCCGAGTCCGGTCGAGTCCAGGAAGTCGACGCCCTCGAGATTGACGATCAGGTGGTAGTGGCCGGAGTTGATCAGCTCGACCAGGCGCTCGCGCAGCTTGGGCGCGGTGTAGACGTCGATCTCGCCGCCGACGTCGACGACCATGCGCTCACCATCTGCCCTGTTGTCCAACGACAGGTCCACGAACGCCTCCTTGGTGCACCCACGCTGATCGGTTGATCGCTGGGCCTCGATGGTCACATTCAACCACGACTCCGACACTGTGGGTCAGCGGTGGGAAGATGAGCGGTGGTGACCAGAGGACGAGCGTTCGACCCAGAGGCGGTGGCGCTGAGCCTCGCTGCCTCCTCCGCGCGCCGTGATCGGCTCACTCACCTCGAACTGCGCGAAGCCCGTGCAGCCCGGGTCGCAGCCTGGCCGACCTGGGCGCACCCGGCGCTGGTCGACGCCTACCTCGCCCGCGGTGTGTCCGCGTTGTGGAGCCATCAGGCCGAGGCAGCGGAGCTTGCCTGGGCCGGCCAGCACACCGTCGTCGCCACCGGGACTGCGTCCGGCAAGTCGCTCGCCTATCTCCTACCGGCGCTGTCCGCCATCGCTCACAGCGTCGAACGTCCCGGCGCCCGCGGCGACACGGTGCTCTACCTGTCCCCGACAAAGGCGCTGGCACGCGACCAGCTCAACTCGGTCAGCGGCCTCGGCGTACCCGGTGTCAGGCCGACGACCTACGACGGCGACTCGACCCGCGAGGAGCGGGACTGGGCACGCAACCACGCCAACTACGTGCTGACCAACCCCGACATGCTGCATCGCACGATGCTGCCTTCGCATGCGCGCTGGTCGCTCTACTGGGGTTCGCTGCGCTACGTGGTCGTTGATGAGTGCCATCACTATCGCGGCGTCTTCGGTGCGCACGTCGCCCAGATCCTGCGCCGCCTGCGCAGAGTGGCCGCCCACTACGGCGCACGGCCGACCTTCGTCCTCGCTTCCGCGACCGCGGCCGAACCCGACGTCACCGCGAGCCGCCTGCTCGGAACGGACGTCCGGGCGGTCGACGTCGACGGTTCTCCGCGCGGCACGACCGCCGTCGCCCTGTGGGAGCCGCCCCTGACCACGCTGCACGGCGAACACGGGGCACCCGTACGCCGGTCTGCGGCCGCCGAGGCGGCTGACCTGCTCGCCGACCTCGTCGCCGAAGGAGTCCGCACTCTCGCCTTCGTCCGAAGTCGGCGCGGAGCCGAGTCGGTGGCGCTGCAGACGCAGGCCAAGCTGCATGAGGTCGATCCCGACCTGGCCAAACGTGTCGCGCCCTACCGCGGCGGCTACCTCCCCGAGGACCGGCGCGAGCTCGAACAACGACTCCGCAGCGGCGACCTGCTTGCGGTTTCGGCCACCAACGCCCTCGAGCTCGGCATCGACATCGACGGTCTCGACGCGGTAGTGATGGCCGGCTTCCCGGGCACCCGCGCGTCGATGTGGCAGCAGATCGGTCGCTCGGGGCGTGAGGGCCAGGGCGGACTGGGCGTCCTCGTCGCCCGCGACGACCCGCTTGACACTTTTCTCGTCACGCACCCCGAAGCACTTCTCGGAGCACCGGTCGAGGCCAACGTCTTCGACCCGGCCAACCCGTACGTCGTGGCGCCGCACCTGTGCGCAGCCGCGCAGGAGATCCCGGTGACCGAGGCGGACTTCGACGTCTTCGACGGCGACGTCGAACCGCTGTTGGCGTCCCTGGTGGAGGCCGGCTACCTGCGCCACCGGGCGCGGGGCTGGTTCTGGACGCGACGCGACCGAGCGGCTGACCTGGCCGACATCCGCTCGACGGGAGGTAGCCCGGTCCGCATCGTCGAGGGCTCGACCGGCCGGCTGGTCGGTACCGTCGACGCCTCGTCAGCTCATGCGACCGTCCATGCTGGTGCGGTCTACGTGCATTTCGGTCAGACCTACCTGGTTGCCTCGCTCGACCTCCAAGACCACGTCGCCGTCGTCGACCTCGCCGAGCCGGACTACTCCACCAGCGCTCGTGATCTGACCGACATCCGCGTCCTGGCCAGCATCACGACGGACGCGTGGGGCGATGCCGAGCTGACCTTCGGCGCGGTCGAGGTGTCGTCGCAGATCGTGTCCTTCTTGAAGAAGCGGGTGGCGACCGGTGAGGTCCTCGGCGAAGAACCGCTCGACCTGCCACCACGACACCTTCAGACCAAGGCGGTGTGGTGGACGCTGACTCCCGAACAGATCCAAGCCAGCGGCGTCGATCCCCGTGACGTGCCGGGTGCAGCGCACGCGGCCGAACACGCCTCGATCGGCTTGTTGCCGCTGTTTGCGACCTGTGACCGCTGGGACATCGGTGGGGTGTCGACCGCGTTGCACGAGGACACCGGTCAGCTCACGGTCTTCGTGTACGACGGGCATCCTGGTGGCGCCGGATTCGCCGAGCGCGGTTTCCATACGGCCGGCGAGTGGCTCACCGCCACCAGGGAAGCGATCGCCGCGTGTCAGTGCGATGAGGGATGCCCGTCGTGCGTGCAGTCGCCCAAGTGCGGCAACGGCAACAACCCCCTCGACAAGCGCGGTGCGATTCGGCTGCTCGACGTCCTCCTCGAGCATCAGGGATGACTCCGACCACGGTGGCTTACCGGGACTAGGCGGCTTGCTCGCCTCGCGGGCCGAGCACAGTGTCGATACCGTAGAGACGCAGTATGGAGCGGATCGTGACAACGACCGCGCCATCCCGCTTGACCGAGCCGGTCGGCTCGAGAGGAGACGCGCCCATGATCGTCCTCGGACTTCTGATCCTCGTCGCTGCCGTGGCCGTGACCGTGGGTGCGATCGCCCGCGGCGGGGCCGACGTGTCCCTCGACTTCGGCTCGTTCACCGTCAACACCGATGCCGCGGGCATGTTCTTGACCGGGGCGGCCACACTGCTGGTGGCTGTCATCGGCCTGTGGTTGCTGCGTGGCGGGCTGGCACGCTCGCGCCAACGCCGCCAGGAGATGCGCGAACTTCGTGACCGCGCCGCCCGCAACGAAGCGGCAGCGCGACGCGAGCGCGAAGCAACCGCCGACGAGCGCGCCCAGGCAGGTGCGGAGACCGGCAAGCACGCAGATCCGGTGCAACCGTCGGCCACTGGGGACTCGGTACCGCCTGAGCGGTGAACGAGCCTGGTGCCGCACCCTGACGTACGGCGCGTCAACGGTGCGCGTCGTACCAGCGCGTGTAGCCGTAGATCAGGCCGGTCAGTGCGGCGACGGCGAGCAGGGTCACGATCAGGATCCGGGTCGGACCCGGGCCGCTGGCGATGGTCTCTGTCTCGAGACTCGCGGGATTGACCAGGTCGCTGCTGCTCAGGGGTACCTCGATCGACCCGGCCGCATCGTCTGAGGCGGCGGCCGTGGTCCGCTGGCCGGACTTGTCAGCCCCACCCACGGCGGCACCCAGGAAGAGCCCCTGAGCCGGCAGCGGGGCCGAGGGGTCCTGGGCGATGGTCTGGACCCCGCCGTTCGGACCCGTGATCGTGATCTGGGTAGGGATCGGGCTCTGCGGCGACGATGTCGAACCGGTCGTGCGCTGCGTGGTCGGGTTCGAGGTCGTGCTCGGCGCCGTGGTCCGTGCCGTTGTCGGTGCCGTCGTCGGCGCCGTGCTCGACGAGGTCGCGGTGGCAGTCGACGCCGGAGGTGTCGACGTCGTCGGAGGCGATGACGAAGTCGCGGTGGTCGGGTCCGTCGTGAGAATCGTGGTGGGCAACGTGTCCGTTGTCACCGGCACGGTGATGGGCAAGGTCGAGGTGTCCGTGGGCAACGTCCCCATCGGCACCGTGCCGATGGGCTCAGCCGAGGCGAAGTTCGCGCCGAGCCCGATGAGGAGGAGGACGCCGAACGCGGGGATGCCCACCAAGAGATGCAGTTTCGTCAACTTGCCCATTCGGCGGCTCGGCTTTCCCAGTCACTGGAGACAAGGGGCCACCCAACCCCGCTTCGTCGCACTGTTGGTCTCAAGGTCACGTGGTCCCACACGTTTCGTCATCGTTGCACGACTCATGCGTTCGCGGTAGGGCCTGGATTTCTTGCACACATTCGACAGCATTGACTCATTCCGACACGGGCCCCGCCCTCGCCTCGCCGACCAGGTCGAGGTGCAGACCCAGCGGCAGGTCCACCCGATCGGTGACCTCCACGATCACGTCACCCTGGTCGGGCCGGCATTCCCCCAGGCTGACCTGGTTGGTTGCCGCGACCCGGGACGCCGCCTCGCAGGCGTCCGACCCATGGCGGAGTGCCCCCGCGGCCGACAGCGCGACCAGGTCAGCTGAGCCGTCGAGGTGATGCTGTCGGGCCACGACGCCGGCCACGAGAAGTGCCGCCACGGTCAACGCCAGAAAGCACCCGATCCACGCGACGGCCCATATCGAGGCGTAACCGCCGTGACAGCACTGACTGCTGTGGTGGGCTGGGCTGCTGAGACTGTCGTGGTAGCTGGGGATGACGTCGCCAACCGCGTGGGGGAACTGCGGACCCGTCATCGACCGAGCCCTCCGTCCTCGACCGCCACCACTGAGGTGGCCGTCACGTCGATCGACGGCAGCGGCACGAGCAACCACCCCGGAGGTGTCGCCGCGAAGCTCACCTCAACCTGAGCCAGGCCGTGCTCGTGACCCACCTCGACCCGAGAACCAGCCGGCGCGGTCTCCAGCGCATGGGCTGTCGCGGCGGCGACGTCTCCGCCGCGCGCCAGTTCGCGCGCCGCGTCGCGTGCAGCGTCGACGGCCTGCACATGGGCGATCCCGATCGAGATCAGCCAGATCAGGCTGATGGCGAAGGCGGCCATGAGAGGCAGCACGAGCGCGGCCTCGGCGGTGACCGACCCGCGTTCGGAGTCGGGCTTGCGAGGCGCGACCGGTGGTGGGTCGTACGAGAGTGGCGTCATGGGTGCCTTTCGCCGGTCGCGGTGGGTCGGGTGACGTCGGAGCGGCCCTCCCGACCCACCGCACAGCTTCAGAACGGCAGCAGGTCCGCCACCTTGTTGAACATGTTCTCGAGCAGACTGCGCCCGAAGTCGGAGGTGAGCAGTTGGTAGAGGAGGCCGGCGAACCCGCAGGCCCCCACCGTCCCCACCGCGTACTCCGCCGTGTTCATCCCCGCCTCGTCACGAAGGGCGCGAAGGGCGCGAAGGGCGCGAAGGGGTGGGGCAACGGTGGCGGTGGTTGGTCGGGCAAGAGAGCGTGACATGGCGGATCCCTTCAGTGGGTCATCAGAGCGACGATGAATCGAACAAGTGCTGCCAGACAACCGGAGAGCCGCGCGGCTCCGGAGCGTCGTAGGGCCATCTGTTGACGGCCGCCCGCCACGGCGCGTGCTGGGGAGCGGACCTAGAGCCCAAGGTGAGAGAGCCCACCGACAATCGTCGGCACGACACCGATCAGCATGAAGGCGGGCAGGAAACAGGCGGCGAGCGGCGCTGCGACCTTGACCCCTACCGCGCGAGCCGTGGCCTGGCTACGGGTGCGAAGGTCTCGCCGACGGTCCGCGGACACTCGACTGAGGACGTCGACAACGGGGGCACCGGATCGGTGCGCCCGCAGCATCGCGCGCCCGAGCGCTCCGAAGGCGGGATCGTCGCCGACCCGGGACCATACGTGGAGCGGGTCGGCTCCGAGTTCCAGTCGGGCGGACACGTCCAGCAAACTCACCCCCACAGGGCCGCCGACGGCACGTCCGATCGGAGCCACGGCGGACTGCACCGGCAACCCCACCTCAGCGCAGGCGGCCAGCAGGTCGGCCACCAGCGGAAGGTCTCGCTCGACTCTGGCGCGGTCACGCGCAACGCTGGGCGGTTCGAGCCGCCCCAGCCACCTCGACACCGCCAGCCCTGCCAGCAACCCGGCCAGAGCAGCCAACACCCCGACCGCTGCCCATCCGACCACGCCTCCCGTCACGGCGCACAACGCAGCGCGCCTCCGAGGATCCTCGACGAAACCTGTCCGGGCGCCAACTGCAGCCCGTTGCCTCCCCGTCTCGGCGACGGTCTGCTGCTCGGGTCGGGAGCGCACCGTCGGGAACGCGAGCCAGGTCGCCGCGGCGGTCAGCGCTGCCAACCCCAGAACGCCCTGCATTCAGCCCTCCGCAGCATCAGCGATGTGCTCAACCCACAGCACTCCGAGAAGGGCGAGGGCCCCGCCGCCTGCCAAGCAGCCCATGCCCAATGGCGTGGCCAGCAGCACGTGCAGCGGTCGAGCGCCCATCGACGAACCGAGGATTAGCCCGAACACCGGCAGGCCCGCAAGCAGCTTCGCCGTGGCCCGTGCCGGCGCCAGAGTGGCCGTGACCTCACCGCGCGCGTCCTGCTCGTCGCGGAGCACCCCGGCAACGCGGTCGAGCATGTCCGCCAAGGCGAGACCCGACCGAGCCGAGACCTCCCAGGCAGCCGCCACGGCAGCGAGTCCGCGCTGGCCGGGTCGATCGGACAGGTCACGCAGGCTGCCGGCGACGTCTCCCCCGAGGTGAGACGTCACGAGCAGTGGCGACCAGTCGGCGCGCTGTCTGCAGGCCTGAGCGAGGGCCTGCGTGGCGGGGATCCCGGCCCGCAGCTCAGCCGACAGCGCGTCGCAGAGGTCGACCACGGCCAGCTGGTTCGCCAGACGGACCTCGCGGTTTCGTCGTTGAGCCAGCAGTCGGCGTACGACCAGAGCGACCGCAACGATTCCGCAGGCCGCAAGCCCGGCACGAGCCCCGATCCATCCCTGGCCCGGCCCGACAGCCGCGACACCTATCACCAGGCAAGCCAGCGAAGCCACGGCGAGCACCGACCTCGCCGGCCGAAGCCGGGACGACGTCAGGCCAGGGGCACGCGTCCCCGTCCCCACCCAGGCCGCGAAGGCGGAAAAGACGACAGCCACGGTGGCGGACGCTGTCACCGACGGCCAGCCGATTGCAGCCGGTCGTCGAGCAACTCGGCACCCGGTCCGACCACAGGCTCCCCGCCCGGCCGGAACGACACTGCAGCGAGGACCCGGACCTGACCCGACCCGGGTTGATGGACGACGCCCACCTCCGTCAAACGCCGCTGCCCGGAGCCATCGCGGCACAGATGCAAAACCACGTCGACGGCTGCGGCGAGCTGCGCGCTGACGGCGTCCCGGGTGAGACCGGCAGTCACGCCCAACGCCTCGAACCGGGCGGGAAGGTCTGTGGCCGAGTTGGCGTGCACGGTGCTGCACCCTCCTTCGTGACCGGTGTTCATTGCAGCGAGCAGGTCGACGACCTCGGGACCGCGCACCTCGCCCACGACGAGCCGGTCAGGCCGCATCCGCAAGGACTGTCGGACCAGGGTGCGCAGCGACACCTCCCCCGCCCCTTCGATGTTGGGCAGCCGCACTTCGAGGCTGACCACATGCGGATGGTCGGGCCGGAGCTCGCCGGCGTCCTCGACGACGACGACGCGTTCGTGCGGCGCGACGAGAGACAACAGCGCGTTGAGCAGTGTCGTCTTGCCGCTGCCGGTGCCCCCGGTGATGACGAACGCGAGGCGTGCTGCGACGACGTCGCGCAACAGACCGACCGCGGAGCCCGGGACGGTCCCCGCGGCCGCCAGCTCGTCGAGCGTCCACATCCGCCGTGCCGGGACACGCAGCGACAGGCAGGTGCCCGGTCGGGACAGCGGGGCGAGAACCGCGTGCAGACGCGTCCCGTCGCCGAGGCGAACGTCGACATACGGGGACCCGTCGTCGAGACGCCGTCCTGCCGTCGCCGCGAGACGCTGCGCAAGGCGGCGTACGTCGTCATCGTCGGAGAACCGCACCGCGGTCAGCTCGAGGCCGGACCCCACGTCGACGTAGACCTCGTCCGGCCCGTTGACCAGGACGTCGGTCACGCCGTCCAGCGACAGCAAGGGATCCAGTGGGCCGGTCCCCAGACTGTCGCGACGGAGTGCATCGAGAACCTCGAGGACGACCGCGTCGGTGACCAGACCTCGGGAGGCCCGCAGCGCATCCGCGACGGCCGCGGGGGTGACTGCACCACCGTCGCGAGCGAGGCGGTCGCGGACGTCGTCGAGGATCTGCCGATCGACATTCATGCCGTCACCGGTCCGGTCAGCAGGCCGTTGAGCAACCGATCGCACCGCGCCATCAAGGCTCCGGTCGCGGGAGGGCCGAGGCCCTCGGCGATGCTTCGCGCCACGCCACGGCGCGTGGGGAGCACGGCCGAGAGCGGCAGGCGCAGACTGTCGGCCATCGAATCCGGGTCGATCACCGACGTCTTGGCGGTCCGCACCACCAGGTTGAGGCCAGCTGCGTGCCTCTCGAGGCACGGCAACAGAGCTGCCGTCGCCGCGGCACAGCGGACATCGGCTGTGGCTACGACGAGGACGCGCTGGCACAGGTGCAAGGCCTCTAGCGCGGCATCGTCCCACCGGCGCGGCAGGTCGAGGACGATCAGCTCGAAGCTGCGCGAGGCGGCATCGAGCACCCGGCGCATGGTGGTGGGCTCGACCGGTGCGGGCGCCCCACGCGCCCACGACAGCACGGTGACTCCGCGATGCTCCGGCAGGGCAGCCCGGAAGGCGGCCGAACCCACATGGCCGACCGTGACGGCGATGTCGGACCAGCGCAAGCCGTCACAGTGCTCACTGCCGAGCACCAGCTCGATCCCACCGGAGAGCGGGTCCCCATCGATCAGGCATGTCTGACGCTGCCGCGCGGACCGTACGGCCAACGCCGTGGCGAGCGTCGATGCACCAGCGCCGCCGCCGGCACCCACGAGTCCTATGACCCGAGCGGCGCCGGCACCGTCGGAGGCGTCGCCGAGCCAGCGGATCAGCCACTCCTGATCGGTCGGCAGCCGGACCACCCTGTCCGCGCCGATCCCCACGGCGTCGCGCCAGACGTCGATGGAGTCCGGGTCGCCGCAGACGATGACCACCTCCGCGCGCCGGGGCAGTCCGCCGGCTGCCATCGCCGCCGCCGCGTCGCGACCCAGCAGCACGCACGAGGCTGTCCGCCAGCGAGCCCGGCACTCATCGACCCGCCCGAGCAGGACGGGCTGGACCCCCGCGGCAGCGCACAGGCGCACCACTGTCTCGGAGAGATCGGCGTCGGTCGTGACGAGAAGCGGAGCCGTGTCACTGGCCGCAACCGGGTCGAGGGTCATGACGACACCGTGCTCCGCGAGCGAGCGCTTCCACGTCCTGCCGGACGATCTGTGGACGGCCGGAGCGTGGCGGGAGGGTTGGGGAAAGGCCGGGTGCCACGACTGCAGACATGAAGCGGCCCCCGGTGGGGGGGTACCGGGGGCCGCAGATGGGTCTCGATTCCGGGGGGGATGGAATCGACCCACAGAGGTCCAGCGACGAGGGGGGGTGCCGCTGGTCCTGATGTCACAATACCCCCACCCATCCGAGGAAACGCAACCCGTCTGCGTCGGCCCGTATGCTCGACACCGAACGCCCAGGAGGGGCGACAAAGGCGCAGGTCAGACGAATCAGGAGGAGGGTCTACATGTCACCCATCTCCGGAAGACCGGCAGCATTCTTCGACCTCGACAAGACGATCATCGCCAGATCGAGCGCTCTCGCGTTCAGTCGACCCTTCTACGAGGGCGGCCTCATCAACCGTCGCTCGGTGCTGCGCAGCGGCTACGCCCAGTTCGTCTACCTCGTCGGCGGCGCCGACCATGACCAGATGGAGCGGATGCGGCGCTACCTCTCCGAACAGGCCGCGGGCTGGAATGTCCAGACGGTCAAGGACATCGTCGCCGAGACGCTCCATCACATCGTCGACCCGCTGGTGTACGACGAGGCCGTCAACCTGATCGAGCGACACCACCTCGATGGCCATGACGTGGTGATCGTCTCGACGTCCGGCCTCGAGGTCGTCGGACCGATCGGCGAGATGTTGGGTGCCGACCGAGTCATCGCCACCCGCATGGTGCAGCAGGACGGCCGCTACACCGGTGAGATCGAGTTCTACGCGTACTCGGCGAACAAGGCCGCGGCGATGCGAGAGCTGGCCGAGCAGGAGGGCTACGACCTCAGCGCGTCGTACGCATACTCCGACTCCTCGACCGACATCCCCATGCTCGAAACGGTCGGGCACCCGCATGCCGTCAACCCTGACCGGGCATTGCGCAGGGCAGCCAACGAGCGTGGTTGGCAGATTCTCGACTTCGTGAGGCCGGTGCAGCTGCGTCGGCGGGTGCCCTTCCAGCCCCGCACAACGACGTTGGCCGCAGTGGCTGTCGGCGCTGGTGTCGCGGCGGCGGCAGTCGTGGTGTTGTCGATGCGCCGTTCTCGCCGGACCTGAACACTCGGCGGGTCCTCCGGACATGCGAGCGGCGCCCTCGGAAGGAAGACGCCGCCGCTGACACATGAACACGGGCTACCAAGCGTGCAGGTCCTCAAACGTCGCCCCGGGAGTGTCCCGAAACCGACTGCCCTCATGAAGGGTAGGTCACCGCGTGGGTACCTGGCTCATGTGCGGGTCTGTAGTTGTGACTTCCTTTGTACGCCGTTCGGCGTCCCAACGGAAGAGGTCACGGCGTGTCGCGCGGCGTGCCGCTCCGTAACGGACTCGCCTCGACTCCCGTGGCCGTCGCCTGTGACACGTGCAGCAGCCATACTCGCCGCCCCGCCTCTCCGCCTTCCGTGTACGCGGTGAGCGCGGCGCGGTAGGCAGGCTCGAGCGCCAGGTGGCCGGCTTCGGGGACCACCATCGACGTCGGATCGACACCGCGCGCCACCAGCAGCAGCCGTTCGAGGGCACGTGCCACCACCCCATTGGCCATCACGAACGGCGCGGCAGCCATCAGTTCTGCATGCGCGATCCCGGCCATCGCGATCGCCGGCAGGTCGGTCGACGCGAGCAGCACCGCCGACAGGCCCTGCAGCCGCTCCGCGACACCCCCCGCTGAGCGTGGACGACCCAGCTCGGCGTCGTCCACCAACCCCGCGGCCGCCAACGTGTGCAACCGAGCCATCGCCTGGACAGGGGACCGCTGAACCACGGGAACCAAGGCGAGCAGCTCGGCATTCATTCGCGCCACGGCCCGTGCCAAGTCGTCGGCCGACCCGCCCCTGAGGTCGGCCAGCTCCGACGCACTCCCCTCGAGCCGTGCACTCGCGGCTGCGCCCCGCAGCAGCGACTCGGCCGTGAGCTCAGGCGTCGTACGACGCAACCCTCGGTCGCGTAGCAGGACGTCGACGGCGTCACGGGCCGCCACGAGCGCGGACGGCACACCCTCCAGCCCCACCCAGCGGCGTACGTCGTCAGCAGTCAGCACCCGGCCCAGCCTAGGTGGCACGTGCGCAGGAAACCCTTCGCTCTCCGCCGACATTCACGGCTACGCTCGCAGCAGGGAAGACCCGGCCCAGACGACACGAGGAGCATGGACATGCGGCAACTGCTCGGACAGATCGCTTTCAGTCATCCGAGCAACCAGAAGGCAGCCGTTTGCCATGCCCACCCTCAACCTCGGGATCGTCGCCCATGTCGACGCCGGTAAGACCACACTGACCGAACGTCTCCTCTACGAGACCGGGGTCAGCAACCATCTCGGCCGTGTCGATCACGGCGACACCATCACGGACGCGGACGCTCTCGAGCGCCGGCGCGGCATCACGATCCGCTCCGCCGTGGTGGCGTTCACGATCGGTGAGCTCAAGGTCAACCTCATCGACACGCCCGGCCACTCCGA
The DNA here is from genome assembly GCA_963742765.1 of uncultured Actinomycetota bacterium. Classification (GTDB taxonomy): domain Bacteria; phylum Actinomycetota; class Actinomycetes; order Propionibacteriales; family Nocardioidaceae; genus JANLYC01. Next base: position 1,093,667 of record CAVUMY010000001.1, on the reverse strand, counting down.
CTTCGTCGCCGAGGTCGAGCGCGCGCTCGCCGTACTGGACGGCGCCGTCCTCGTGGTGTCCGCGGTCGAAGGCGTGCAGTCGCAGACACGTGTCCTGATCCGCATTCTGGAACGCCTTCAGATCCCGTTCCTGATCTTCGCGAACAAGATCGACAGGGTCGGAGCCGCGTACGAGCAGACGATGACCGCGATCCGGGAGGCTGTCAGCGGTGACGCGGTCGCCCTGACCCGTCCCGTCGGGCTGGGGAGCCGGGCCGCGACTGTGGAGAGCAGGCGCGGTCCGGACTTCGCCGAGGATCTCACCGAGCTGCTGGCGGAGTACGACGACGACGTGTTGCGTCGCTACGTCGTGGGGCCGCCGATGAACGAGCCAGCCATCTGGTCGGCATTGGCACACCACACCTCCAGCGGCCAACTGCACCCGGTCTGCTTCGGCTCGGCGCTCGCGGGCATCGGGGTCACTGACCTGATCGAGATGATCCCTCGCCTTCTCCCCGCCGCGGCCCCGTTGCCTTCCGCCGCGCTTCGGGCCACGGTGTTCAAGGTCGAACGACCTGCCGCAGGCCACGCCGTCGCGTACGCACGCCTCTACGCCGGAACCCTGAACGCGCGCGACCACGTCAGCGTTCACCACCGCTCGTCGACCGGAGTGCTCACCGACCATCAGACTCTGGCCACCCACGTGGAGACGTTCCGCCACGGCGCCGTCCCCACGGCCGGAACGGCGCACGCTGGAGACATCGCCACGATCAGCGGCTTGAACGACCTGGCGATCGGAGACCAGCTCGGTGGTTGGGACGCATCGCGCGGCGGCCGGTACTTTCCGCCGCCCGGCTTGGAGGCCGTCGTCCAGCCACGCGATCCCGAGGACCGACGGAGGCTGTTCGTCGCCCTGCAACAGCTCTCGGAACAGGACCCGTTGATCGACGCTCGGCTGGACGGACTCGAACACGAGATCACCGTGAGCGTCTACGGCGAGGTCCAGAAGGAGGTCATCGCTTACCGGCTGGAGTCGGAGTACGGCGTCGCGGCCGACGTCCTGCCGACCCGCACCGTCTGCGTCGAGCGAGTGACCGGCGTCGGTGAGGCTCGAGACCAGGTCCGAACCGGGAACGCGTCGTTGGGGCTGCGGGTCGAACCCGGGCCGGTCGGGTCGGGGCTCGAGTACGTCATGGCGGTCGAGCGTGGCTACCTCCTTCCGTCCTTCCATGTCGCGATCGAGGAGGCCCTGACCGCAGCACTGGAGCACGGCGTCTTCGGCTGGCGGGTGACCGACTGCCGGGTGACCCTCGTCCATGGGCGGTTCTGCGCCCCTACTCCCCCGGCGGGCTACTACCGCGATCTCGCCACGACCGTGCTCGCCGCGGCCCTTGCGCAAGCGCGAACGACCGTCTGCACACCCGTCAGCGAGTTCGAGGCGGAGATCCCGGCCGCAGCGCTGCGCCAGGTGTTGCAGCTACTGCATGTGCTGGGCGCTACGCCAGAACCGCCGGTGGTGTCCGGGTCACGCGGCCGAATCGCGGGCATGATGGCCACCGATCGGGTAGACCTTTGTCGGCGCCGCCTCCCCGGGCTCACCCAGGGGGAAGGTGTGCTGCTCGTGTACCCCGCAGGCTACGAACCGGTGCTCGGTCCACCACCGATGCGCCACCCGCCCGTGCGCGTCCCCAAGGGGCCGGGTCCGGTCGGATAACCTCAGCAGACATGGATGCCGACGCCGCCAGCGACACGAACGACGCCAGCGCCGCCGAGGAGATGGCCGCGCGGGCGGCAAGTTTCGGCTCTGTCGCGGCGGAGTACGCCGAGTTCCGCCCTGGCTACCCCGACGCTGCCGTCGAGTGGCTCGTGGGACATGCTCCCGCGCAGGTGCTCGAGCTCGGAGCAGGCACGGGAAAGCTGACTGAGCGGCTGGTGGCGATGGGCCACGACGTGACGGCGACCGATCCGTCGGAGCAGATGCTGGACCTGTTGAGCAAGGCCGTCCCCCGTGCTCGGTGCGCGACGTCCTCGGCGGAGGATCTCCCGATGGCCAACGCGTCCTTCGACGTCGTCGTAGCCGCTCAGGCCTTCCACTGGTTCGACCTTGAACGTGCGCTCCCGGAGATCGCCCGGGTCTTGCGGCCGGGCGGGGTGCTCGCCGTGGTGTGGAACAGGGCCGACCAGAAGGTGCCGTGGGTTCGCAAGGTGTTCACCCTGATCGGGTGGGGCGGAGATGACGCGGACCACGATCCGGTGGCCGACTCGGACCTGTTCACTCCGAGTGCCAGCCGCCTGGTGCGCCACTGGCAGTCGATGGACCGCCGGTCCCTGCTCGGGTTCTGCTCGTCGCAGTCGGCGGTGGCGACGATGAGCGAGAGTCGCCGCCGCGAGGTTCTCGATCAGGTCGGGGCGATCTACGACTCGTACGGACGTGGACCGGACGGGATGCTGCTGCCGTGGAACACCTACTGCTACCGGGCCAAGGTGCTGGCGCAGACCCAGGGCCGCGGCGGGTCGGGTGACCGGCTTACCGACCCACCTGTCGACCATCCGCTCGACCCGTTCCACCCGGGTACCCCCGGCCAGCCCGGGGAACCCGCTCACTCACCTGGTGCCGGCCAGTCCGGCAACCTCAGGAGCGGCGCCCAGTCCCGGTCGAACGACGACCCCGTCGACGAGGACGACCTGGACGACGGCCTCCTCGTCGACTTCCGCTGACCTCTCCTGCATCTGGCCCTTCGCGTTTGCCTAGTTCACAAGCCTGGTGGCTTCTCACCTAGGCAAACTTCCCTTGCGGACCAGGGCTTTGCCTTGTGAACCTGTCGGCCAGAGCAGGGCCCCCACCGTCGCCCCCGGTCGCGCGCTCATGGAGTACGCCGCATGGGCACGTGGGGTATCCCGTCATCGAGATAGTCCGGCCCGGTCCGGACGAAGCCCAGCCGCGCGTACCAGGCCCCGAGGTAGGTCTGCGCGTCCAGCACGACGACCCGCCCATCGACGTCGCTCAACGCCCGGTCCATCAGCCGCCCCGCCAGACCGGAGGACCGGTGTGATCGCGCGACACAGACGCGCCCGATCCGCGCGGTCCCGTCCGGCTCGTCGAGGACCCGGAGGCACGCCACGGGCCGCCCACCGTCTACAGCGAACACCTGCCGCGCGCCCGGCTCGAGATCCCGGCCATCCAGATCGAGGTAGGCACACTGCTGCTCCAGGACGAAGACGACGGACCTCAGCTCCCAGAGCCGGTACGCCGTCACCGGGTCCAGCTCCTCGAAGGTCTGGCTCAGGATCTCCACACCACCAGTGTCACGGATCCGCGCCGACCGGTGGCACAGTGATCGGGTGCTGATCTTCCATGCGGCGCTCCCCGACGACTGGGCGGACGCTCTGCGCGAGGGGCGGTACGTCATGTCGACGCGCGGCGCGACCCTGGACGAGGTCGGCTTCATCCACGCCAGCCAGGCCAGCCAGCTGAAACCTGTCCTCGATGCCTTCTACGCCGATCTCGACGAGCTCGTCCTGCTGCACATCGACACCGATCGGCTCACGTCTGCATGGCGGCTCGACGACGTACCCGGCTCCGATGAGCCGTTCCCCCACATCTACGGTCCGCTCGACATCGCGGCCGTCATCGAGACGAGCCACATTCGTCGTTCGGCGAACAGCTGGACCCTGCCTCACCCCTGCTGACCCACCGGCCGCGGGCTCCGTCACGGCCAGACGGGGCAGGCTTGCGAGTCATGCGGAGTCGCGACATGGCCCCTACAATCCGGTCGTAACGGCAGTCAACACCCGCGACCCCGAGGTGGAGGCATGAGCGAAGAGACGGCACGCGCCCAACAGACCAGACACGCGATCTACCGCGAACTTCACGCCAGCGAGGACTTTCAAGTTCTGCGTAAGCGCTATCGGAGCTTCGCGATCCCCTGGACCATCGCCTTCCTGGTCTGGTACCTGCTATACGTCATCAGCAGCAACTGGGCGACCGGTTTCATGAGCACCGACATCGTGGGCAACATCAACGTTGCCCTGGTCTTCGGGCTCCTGCAGTTCGCCTCGACCTTCTTCATCGCCTGGCTGTACTCCCGGCACGCCACTCGTGAGCTCGATCCGATCGCCGAGCGGCTCGAGGCGGCTTACACGAAGGAGATCGGCCGATGAGCATCGCCGGATCGACGAGCCTCGCCGCAGGCTCCAGCCACCAAGGCCTGACCGGGTCCTTGTTCATCGCAGTCGTGATCGTCACCGTCGGGATCACTTTCTGGGCCAGCCGACAGAACCGCAGCGCCGCCGACTACTACGCGGGCGGTCGTTCGTTCACCGGCTCGCAGAACGGGCTCGCCGTCGCCGGCGACTACATGTCTGCGGCATCGTTCCTCGGCATCTCAGGAGCGATCGCTCTGTCGGGGTACGACGGCTTCCTCTACTCGATCGGGTTCCTGGTTGCCTGGCTGGTCGCACTGCTCCTCGTGGCCGAGCTGCTGCGCAACTCCGGTCGCTTCACGATGGCCGATCAGCTCGCCTACCGCATGCGTCAGACGCCGGTCCGCACGGCGGCAGCAACCTCGACCGTCGTGGTCTCGATCTTCTACCTGCTCGCTCAGATGGTCGGCGCCGGCGCACTCGTCACTCTCCTGCTGGGCGTCACGAGTGAGAGCGCCAAGAACTGGGTGATCGTCGGAGTCGGGCTCCTGATGATCTTCTACGTCACCGTGGGTGGCATGAAGGGCACCACGTGGGTCCAGATCGTCAAGGCCGTGCTGCTCATGATCGGCACGATCCTCATCACGTTCCTGGTGCTGCTGCACTTCCACTTCAACATCTCGGAGATGCTCGGCGCAGCCGTCGACAAGACGGGTAAGCCGAACTTCCTCGATCCCGGCCTCAAGTACGGCGTCAGCACGACGGCCAAGATCGATTTCGTCTCGCTCGGCCTTGCACTCGTGCTCGGTACAGCGGGCCTTCCCCACATCCTGATCCGGTTCTACACGGTGCCGACGGCCCAGACCGCCCGGACGTCGGTGCTGTGGGCCATCGGCCTCATCGGCTTCTTCTATCTCATGACGCTGGTGCTCGGCTTCGGTGCCGCCGCACTGCTCGACACCGGCCCCGAGAGTGCGGTCGCCGCCAGCAAGGGAAACCTGGCCTCCCCGCTGCTCGCTGAAGAGGTCGGCGGAGGCGCCGGCTCACTGGGCGGAGCGATCCTGCTTGCATTGATTGCGGCGGTGGCGTTTGCCACGATCCTTGCCGTGGTGGCAGGCCTCACCCTGACGTCGGCATCGTCGGTGGCACACGACATCTACGGCAACGTGATCAAGAAGGGTCAGGCCACCGACAAGGAGGAGGTCAACGTTGCACGGGGGGCGGCGTTCGTCATCGGGTTCATCGCGATCTTGCTTGCGATCCCGTCACAGAAGCTCAACATCGCATTCCTGGTGGCGCTTGCCTTTGCGGTCGCTGCATCCGCCAACCTGCCGTCGCTGATCTACAACCTGTTCTGGCGCCGCTTCAACACGCGTGGGGCGGTCTGGAGCATCTACGGCGGCCTGGTGTCGTCCGTCGCCCTGGTCTTCTTCTCCCCCGTCGTCTCCGGGAAGGTCGACCCGCTCACCGGCAAGAGCGCCTCACTGTTCGGCCTCGGCACGGACTTCAGCTGGTTCCCTCTCGAGAACCCCGGCATCGTCTCGATCCCGATCGGCTTCCTTCTTGGTTACCTCGGGACGATCTCGGCTCGTGAGACTGCGTCCGAGGAGTGGTACGACGAACTCGAAGTCCGCTCGCTCACCGGGGCCGGCGCCGAGAAAGCGACGGTCCACTGACCGGCAGCGGCCGACAGGTACCACGGTCTTGCCGTGCCGTGGTACCTCACGAGAGCGGGCCTACGGTTGTCAGGCAACCGTAGGCATGCTGAGGTGATCCTTGTGACTACATCCGATTCGACCCATACCCCAGAGGACAGCGGCGAGACACTCTCCAACCTGATGCACGAGGAGCGCAGGTTCGAACCGCCTGCCGAGCTTGCTGCACACGCCAACGTCACCACCGCCGACTACCAGGCGGCCGAGGACGACCGGCTGGGCTTCTGGGCGAAGCAGGCCGAGCGCATCACTTGGGCCGAGCCGTTCGACGAGGTCCTCGACTGGAGCAACCCGCCGTTCTCGAAGTGGTTCGTCGGCGGCAAGGTCAACGCGGCGTACAACTGTGTCGACCGCCACGTCGAGGCAGGCAAGGGCGACAAGGTCGCCTTCCACTGGATCGGCGAGCCCGCGGTCGATACGCGCGACATCACGTACGCCGAGCTGAAGGACGAGGTCTGCCAGGCGGCGAACGCGCTCATCGAGCTCGGCGTCAAGACCGGCGACCGGGTCGCGATCTACATGCCGATGATCCCCGAGACCGTGATTGCCATGCTGGCGTGCGCACGGCTCGGTGCACCGCACACCGTCGTCTTCGGAGGCTTCTCGGCCGACGCTCTGAAGGGCCGGATCCAGGACTGTGACGCCCGGGTCGTCATCACCGCCGATGGGGGCTACCGACGCGGAGCCGCGTCGGCGCTGAAGCCCGCAGTCGACGCCGCGGTGGCGGAGTGCCCCGACGTCCGCTCCGTCCTCGTCGTACGCCGCACGGGCCAGGACACCGAGATGGCCGAGGGCCGCGACGTGTGGTGGCACGACATCGTCGGGAAGCAGTCCACCGAGCACGAGCCGGAGGCCTTCGACGCCGAGCACCCGCTGTACGTCATGTACACGTCCGGCACGACCGGCAAGCCGAAGGGCATCCTGCACACGACAGGCGGCTACCTCGTGGGTACGGCGTTCACGCACTGGGCGATCTTCGACCTCAAGCCCGAGACCGACATCTACTGGTGCGCCGCCGACATCGGCTGGGTGACCGGCCACTCCTACATCGTGTACGGGCCACTCGCGAACGGCGCGACGTCGCTCATGTACGAGGGCACGCCCGACACCCCGCACAAGGGTCGCTGGTGGGAGATCATCGCCGAGCACAAGGCGACGATCCTGTACTGCGCGCCGACCGCGATCCGCACCTTCATGAAGTGGGGCCACGAGATCCCCGCCAAGTTCGACATGTCCTCGCTCCGGGTCATCGGATCAGTGGGCGAGCCCATCAACCCGGAGGCCTACATCTGGTACCGGGAGGAGATCGGTGGTGGCAATGCACCTGTCGTCGACACCTGGTGGCAGACCGAGACCGGCATGATCATGATCAGCCCATTGCCAGGCGTCACCGCCGGCAAGCCCGGGTCGGCGATGAAGGCGATTCCCGGCGTCGAGGCGCTGGTCGTCGACGAAGCGGGCGACGCCGTCAAGCCTGGATCGGGTGGCTATCTCGTGCTGACCGAGCCGTGGCCCGCGATGCTGCGCACCATCTGGGGAGATGACGAGAGGTTCAAGGAGACGTACTGGTCGCGCTTCCCCGGCGTGTACTTCGCTGGTGACGGCGCCAAGCTCGACGAGGACGGCGACATCTGGCTGCTCGGCCGCGTCGACGACGTGATGAACGTGTCGGGCCACCGGCTCTCCACCACCGAGATCGAGTCCGCTCTCGTGTCTCACCCCAAGGTCGCCGAGGCTGCCGTCGTCGGGGCCAACGATGCGACGACCGGCCAGGCCCCGGTCGCGTTCGTGATCCTGCGGGAGAGCGCCGGTGACGGTGGTGCCGACGTGGTGGCCGAGCTGCGCAACCACGTGGCCAAGGAGATCGGCGCCATCGCCAAGCCGAAGTCGATCATGGTCGTGCCGGAGCTGCCGAAGACGCGATCGGGCAAGATCATGCGGCGGCTGCTGCGTGACGTGGCCGAGAACCGGGAGACCGGCGACGTGACCACGCTCGCCGACTCCACGGTGATGGACCTGATCAAGGACAACCTGGCCGCCGGTAAGGCCGACGAGGACTGAGCCGTCGAGCCGGAGCCACCGAACACCCCGTCAGTCTGTCGAGAACCGCTCCCAGGCAGCCTGTCGACTCACTCCCAGAGCCGACCCGATCTCTTCCCAGCTCAGGCCCCGTTTCCTCGCAGCCTTGACTGCCTTTCGTTGCCAGCGGTCCAGGCTGCGGCTGCCCTCTCGGATGCCGGCGATGAGCTTGAGCGGATCGGAGCGCCAGTCACCCTCGATCGTCAGAGTTGACTCAACTCGAACTTCATCGGCCATCTTCTCGTCCATGCGTCAAGCATCCCTGACAACTCAGGCTATGTCAAGGAACCCTGACGCAGCCGCTCGATCGCGGCCGCGCCGGAGCCACCGTGATCGCCACAGCTACCGCTCCCGCTACTCGCGCCTCGCGTTGCGCCGCCAGCAGCGCTCTGGCTGGTCGGACCCGTGGCCTCCTGGTTCAGGTCCTCACGACGGATATGTCCACTCATACGCTCGCTGCGTCGTCTCCGGAGGGAGGTGGATAGGGTGGCCGTGCGCAGAACTGCGCGCGGTGAGCCGGGAAGTCTGGTCGGCGGCGTCTTTCGGCGCCCGAACGCCAACGCACAAGGAGGCGCATGACGCCCACGACACCACCCGCGACACCACCGACGTCGCCCTTTCCACGGGTCCTCAGCCACGGGTCCTGGGCCGAGATCACCCGGATCACCCAGATCCTCCGCACCGAGACGCTCGGCGGAGCCCTCCTCCTCATCGCGACTGTCCTGGCGCTGACCTGGGCCAACTCCCCCTGGTCTTCGGCTTACGAGTCGCTCGTGTCGTACGTCATCGGTCCCAAGGCGCTGCACCTCGACCTCAGCCTGTCCACCTGGGCGGCCGACGGACTGCTGGCGATCTTCTTCTTCGTCGCGGGTCTGGAGCTGAAGCGAGAGTTCATTGCCGGCGACCTGCGGGATCCACGGCGGGCGGCCGTCCCGATCGCAGCGGCCATCGGCGGCGTGATCACCCCGGCCGTGCTCTACCTCGTGATCACGTGGGGCACTGGGGCTGGGACCGGCTGGGCCATCCCGACCGCGACCGACATCGCCTTCGCCCTCGCCGTGCTGGCCATCATCGGCAGCCACCTGCCCGCCGGCCTGCGGACCTTCCTGCTCACGTTGGCGGTGGTGGACGACCTGATCGCCATCACGATCATCGCGTTCTTCTACACCACGGACCTGTCGGTCGGTGCCCTCTTGCTGTCGCTCGTCCCCCTGGTCGCGTTCGCGTACCTGGTCCAGCGGCACCAGCATTCCTGGTGGCTGCTCCTCCCGCTCGCCGCGGTGACCTGGGTGTTGGTGCATGAGTCCGGTGTCCACGCGACCGTGGCCGGTGTGCTGCTGGCCTTCACCGTTCCGGTGGCAGCCCAGTCGGTGCCCGGCAAGTCCGATGACCGGGCCGGGCTCGCCGAACGCTTCGAGCACGCATGGCGCCCCATCTCGACGGCGTTCGCGGTGCCCGTCTTCGCCTTCTTCGCTGCCGGTGTCGGCGTCGGCGGCCTCAGCGGGTTGGGGTCAGCACTGTCGGACCGCGTGGCCATCGGCATCATCGTCGGACTGGTCGTCGGCAAGGCACTGGGTGTCTTCGTGGCCACCTTCCTCGTGCACAGCTATACGCACGCCGACCTCGACGACGATCTTGCCTGGGTTGACGTCCTCGGCATCGCCGCGCTGAGCGGAGTCGGTTTCACCGTCTCGCTGCTGATCAACACGCTTGCGTTCAGCGAGGGAGGCGAGACCTTTGAGCACGGCAAAGTGGCGGTGCTGGCAGGATCGGTGTCTGCAGCCATCGTGGCCACGATCGTGCTGAGGATGCGAAACCGCGTCTATCGGCGCATCTGCGAGGCCGAGGAACTCGAAGCCCGAACCGAGAGTGCCGACACGTACGGAGGAGGGACCCCGCATGCGCGCCCGTGACATAGCCGAGGACTACCCGACCATCGCCCTTGACGACGACGCCCTGGTCGCTGCCCAGACCATGGCCGCCGCGCGACGGCCCGGTCTCATCGTGCTGGGAGAGGACGGTCGCCCCTACACCATCCTCCCGGGCTCTCAGGTGCTCAAGTTCATCATCCCGAGCTATGTGCAGGACCAGCCCGCGCTCGCGCGAGCGTACGGCGAGAAGGCGTCCGACGAGCTGTGCGCCACGCTCGTGCACCACACGGTGCGTGACCTCCTGCCCAAACCTGCCGACGTCGATGAGCTGCCGATCGTGGACCCGGACGCGACCATGATCGAGGTGGCCGCCGTCATGGCGCAGGTGCACAGCCCACTTGTGGCGGTCGTCGACGAGAACGAGGGCATGTTGGGGGCCATCACCGCGAGCGTGCTGCTCACGCGCATCATCCCCGCATGACCGTCGCAGTCCTCGTCGTCTTCGTCGGCGCGTACATCCTGATCGCCACGGAGCGCATCCACCGGGTCGCAGCGGCCCTCGGCGGTGCGGCGTTGATGGTCGTACTGGGCGTCGTGGACGCCAAGGTCGCCTTCTTCAGCGAAGAGACCGGTGTCGACTGGAACGTCATCTTCCTGCTGCTCGGCATGATGATCATCGTCAGCGTGCTGCGGCAGACCGGGGTCTTCGACTTCCTGGCGATCTGGGCAGCGAAACGCGTACGCGGTAGGCCGTTCGCCCTGATGGTCATGCTCGTCAGCATCACAGCGGTCGCGTCGGCGCTGCTCGACAACGTCACCACGGTGTTGCTGATCGCGCCCGTGACGTTCCTGGTGTGTGAGCGGATGGCTCTCCCACCGGTGCCGTTCCTCCTCGCCGAGGCGATGGCGTCCAACATCGGCGGTATGGCGACGCTCGTCGGCGACCCGCCCAACATCATCATCGCCAGCCGGGCGAGCCTCAGCTTCAACGACTTCCTCATCAACCTGGCGCCGTTGTCGCTGATCCTCATGGTCGTGTTCGTCGGGATGTGTCGGGTGATGTTCCGGTCGGCCTTCGTGTACGACAGCGAACGCGCCAAGGACGTCATGGAGCTCGACGAGCGCGACGTGATCCGTGACCTCCCGCTGTTGATCAAGTCCCTGGTCGTGCTGGCGGGGGTGATGGCCGGGTTCGTCGCTCACTCGTTCCTGCACGTCGAGCCCTCACTCGTCGCCTTGCTCGGAGCAGGCGTGCTCGTCGCGATCAGCAGGCTCGGACCGACCGAGTATCTCGAGGAGGTCGAGTGGCCAACGCTCGTCTTCTTCATGGGTCTGTTCGTCATGGTGGGCGCGCTGGTCGAGGTGGGGATCGTGGGTCGCGTCGGGGAGGCTGTGACCGATGCAGTCGGCGACCGGTACGGGCTAGCTGCTTCAGTCCTGCTCGTCGGCTCCGCGGCACTCTCCGGGATCATCGACAACATCCCCTACGTCGCTACCATGGCGCCGCTCGTCCAGGGTCTCGTCACGGGCGGCGGTGGCTCGCCTGAGGCAAACGCCTTGTGGTGGGCGTTGGCGGCCGGTGCTGACCTCGGCGGCAACGCGACCGCGGTCGGAGCCAGCGCGAACGTCGTCATCATCGGGATCGCGGCCCGCAACGGCCATCCCATCTCGTTCTGGAAGTTCACCAAGTACGGACTGGTGGTCACCACGGTCACGATCGCCATCGCCTGGGGCTACATCTGGCTTCGCTACTACACCGGCTAGGGTGCCGGCGTACCCGACGAAGCCGGTCCCGCTCCGGCGGTGTCTGCACCGAGAGCAGGCGGCGAACCTGTTATCACCTCGAGACGTTCAGACGCCGGCGGACAGTGCGCGTAGGCATAGACCTGGAACCGTTTGTTGGTCGCTGGAGACGATGCTCGATCCAGCCCACAGATCGCGTCCACCGACGAGACCCCGTAGGGTTTCGGCTAGGAACAGCTGGCCGAACCACCGGCACCGCCCGGTGCCTTGCAAGGCGAGGAGAGGACATCAGATGACGACCCCGCACGGCCCCAGCACCGACGAGGACCCCACGATCGGCAAGCTGTTCGCAGACACCAGCCGAGACTTGTCCGCACTCATCCGCGGCGAGATCGAGCTGGCGAAGACCGAGCTGAGGTTCAGCGTCAAGGCCGGCGGAATGGCCGTCGCACTGTTCGCCGCGGCCGCATTCCTCGTGCTGTTGGCGATCATCATGATCTCGATAGCGTTCGCGTTCCTCCTGCACTGGCTGTTCTTCGGTCTCGGCGTCTCCTTCCTCCTCGTCTTTGCCGTGTACGTCGCGATCGCGGTCGTGCTGGCGTTGATCGGCGTACGGAAGGTCAAGCAGGTCAAGGCACCCGAGCAGACGATGGCAGCGGTGAAGAGCAACAAGCAGGTCCTGAAGCGAGGATGATGCCGGCCCGGTCGGGTGCGCGCCACCGACAGCCGAGACGGTGACCGCGACCCACACCGACGGCCCGTGGACCCATCGTGACGTGGCCGCGAACGGCGCTCGCTTTCACGTCGCCGAAGCCGGAACGGGGCCTCTTGTGCTCCTGCTGCACGGCTTTCCGGAGTTCTGGTGGGCCTGGCGATATCAGCTACCTGCGGTCGCCGCCGCCGGCTACCGCTGCGTCGCCATGGACCTGCGCGGCTACGGCGCCAGCGACAAGACCCCGCGCGGCTACGACCCGATGACGCTGGCCGCGGATGTCGCCGGCGTGATCCGCACCCTGGGCATGCGCTCCGGCGTCGTCGTGGGCCAGGGCTGGGGTGGATACATCGGCTGGACCGTGGCGGCCGCGCGACCGGACTGCGTCGACGCACTCTGCGCAGTCGCGGCCCCTCACCCCAGTGAGCTGCTCACGACCCCGCTGCGACTGGCGGCCCGCGCGCCCATCGGACACCTGGCCGTCATGCAGGTGCCGTGGTTGCCCGAGCGGCGGATTCGTCGCGGCGCCTACATCGCCCGCCACCTGCGGCGCTGGTCGTCGCCGCACTCAGACTTCCCGACCGTCGACGAGGTCGACGCGTATACGGCCGCGATGGCGGCGTGGCCGGCACCGCACTGCGCGATCGAGTACCACCGCTGGCTGGTCCGGTCCCGCGCACGGGCCGATGGTCGCGCGTTCGCGAGGCTCATGCGGCCTGCCGTCACCGTGCCAGTGCTCCAAGTCGTCGGCGCAGACGACCCTGCCATCAGCCTCACCGCCGTCCAGCGCTCAGCGCGCCACGTCGACGGTGACCACAGCTTCGTCACGATCGACGGAGCGGGCCACTTCCCGCACGAGGAGCAGCCGGCAGTGTTCACCGAGACGTTGCTGCGCTGGCTGGCGGCCCGAGAACCCGGGCCGGCCTGAGCCTTCGTCAGAGCGCGCAGCCGCCGGTGTCGACGCGGTCGGACGCGGTCGCGCCGGACCTGGCCGCGGCAGCCACCTGATCTGCGGTCAGCGCGTAGCCGGTGTCGCCGTCGGTCACTGATGCCGCGAAGATGACGCCCACAACATCACCACCACGGTCGACGAGCGGGCCGCCGGAGTTGCCCTGCCGGACCAGGGCACGGATCGAGTACGTGTCGCGATAGACGGTGTCGTTGCCGTAGATGTTGGGACTGCGCAACGTCTGCTCGTCGCGGACACGAGCGGGCTGGGCGTCGTACGGCCCGTTCTCGGGGTAACCGAGGACGGCGGCCGGGGATTTCGGGAGCGCGGCGGTCGAGGCGAAGGCGAGCGGGCGGGTCGGTAGATCGGGTACGGAGATCACGGCCACATCGACTTTGGGGTCGTAGTAGACGACCTTCCCGGCGTAGTCGGTCTCACCGACGCGGATCTGCGGGTTGTCGACGCCGGCCACGACGTGCGCGTTGGTCATCACCCGGCCGTCCTGGTAGACGAATCCGCTCCCTTCGAGCGTGCGACCGCAGGACGAGGCTTCCCCGAGCACCTTGACCACACTCGCGCGCGCGGCGATGACCGACTCCCGGGAGAGGATGCCCGTGGTCGGAGGCGGCACGCGGGTGATCTGCTCGGGCGCGAACGGCTCGAGGTAGCGCGGGAACAGGGACGAGTCGACGAGTGTGTTGAACGCGGACAGGATGCGGTCGGACCCACCGGGGAGGATCTTGTCGACGGTGGAGAGCACCGTCGACGTGCGGACCTCCTTGTTGAGCCCGCGTAGGTCGGCCCCGCTCGCGGCCACTCCGAGCACCCAGGCGATCAGCAGCATCGCGGCCACGCTCAGCGCTGCACCACCAACGGCGTCGACAGTCCTGGCCGGATGCCAGGTGACCCGCCCACGCAGCTGGGCTCCCGCGAACGCTCCGCCGGCCTGGCCGACGAACGCGCACGCCAGCACGATGAGCAACGCTGCCAGCGAGACGGAGATACCCGGATCGAAGCCGTCGAGCAGCCACGGGGTGACCTGGACGCCGATGAACCCGCCGAGCAGCAGCCCCACGGTCGAGGCCGCTCCCACGATGAAGCCCTGCTGGTAGCCCGACAGCGAGTAGAGCGCGACGAAGACGAGCAGGATCCAGTCGAGCGCGTTCACGGGCGATCCTGCAGGTCGCGCATCGAGCTCGACGCGAGCGCCGGTGGCAGCTCCACGATCCGGTTGTCGTCCCACGGCCGGTCCCACTCGACGATGGCGAACAGGCGGGACAGCACGCCGGCGGTGAAGCCCCACACGACGAGGTCACGCACCAGGAACCCGGGACCGACGTAGCCCGACGGGTGCCGGATCTGGACGCGCACCTCGGGGTCGACGAGCTCGGCGACGGGGATGGTGTGGACCGAAGCCGTCTCAGCAGCGTCGACAGCGCGCACCGGCGATCTGGTGTGCCACCAGCCGAGGACGGGCGTCACCGAGAAGTCGGTGGGCGGCAACCACAGCGGCGGAAGCGTGCCCACGACCTCGACCCCGGCGGGATCGAGGCCGGTCTCTTCCTCGGCCTCGCGCAGCGCCGCAGCGACGGCGTCTGCATCGTCGGGGTCCTGGGTGCCGCCCGGGAAGGCGACCTGGCCCGCGTGGGAGCGCATGTCGTGGGCACGCTCGAGCAGCAGCACGTCGGGACCTGCGGTCGTGTCACCGAACAGCATGAGCACCGACGCAGCGCGCGGCGACGTCCCGGGAGGGGGGAGGAGCGTCGTCAGCTGGCCGACCTGGATGTGCGGTGCCGCGTCGACCAGGACACGCAGCCACGAGGGGCCCTCATCACCGGTGACGGCACTGCCGCGGGCATGGCCCGACCCAGGCTGTCCGTGCGTCACCACGCGTGGGTCACCCCCGTCAATCCGTTGCCACGTCGACGCCGAGATACGTCGACACCATTCTTGCGAGGTCGCCCGACGATTGCACCGCACCGTACTCCACATGCTGGACAACGCCGCGAACGTCGAGGAAGAACGTCACCGGTAGTCCGGAAATGTGCAACGGCGCTCGGGTGGCGGCCTCCGGATCGGCCAGCTGGGGGTAGGTGAGCCCGAGCTCCTCGGCGAAGTCGAGCGCCCGCGACGGCAGCGGATCGTAGAAGTCGACGCCGATGACCCGCACCTTGCCCGTTTCGTGCAGCCCCTGGAAGAGCGGTGACTCGCGGCGGCAGGGACCGCACGTCTGGGCCCAGAAGTTCAGCACCGTCGGCTGCCCGGTCAACGTCGCCAGGTCGACGGACCGTCCGCCGCCGAGACACGGGAGCGTGATCTGCGGCAGCATGTCGGACTGTTGGCTCTCAGCGGGCGCAGACTTCGGACAGTCCTCGATCGCGGCCGTGGCCTTCTGTCGGCGCAAGGCTGGGGTGTCGACCTCGACCGCGGCCTTGCCGGGGTCGTAGGTGTACGTGGCCGTCTGCGGGTTCGCGCTGCCGCACGCCACGAGGCCAGCGCACGAGAGGACGGCCACCACTCCGGTCGCAACCACCTGACGGGTCGTCGCGATCACGCCCGGCCCTCGGTGCGGAGCAGCTTGGCGGCCTTGGCGGGGTCCGTCGGCCCTTCGCCGTACGCCGGACAGAGTCTGGCCAACGGACACGCGCCACAGGCCGGGTTACGGGCGTGGCAGCAGCGTCGGCCGTGCCAGATCAGGTGGTGGCTGAGCATCGTCCAGTCCCGCTTGGGGAACAGCGCGCCGACGGCGTGCTCGGTCTTGACCGGGTCGGTCTCGTCGGTCCAACCGAACCTGCGGACCAGCCGGGCGACGTGTGTGTCGACGGTGATCCCCGGGACGTCGAACGCGTTGCCGAGGACCACGTTCGCCGTCTTGCGGCCGACACCGGGCAGCGTCACGAGGTCCTTCAGCCGTCCCGGCACCTGGCCGTCGTACGTGTCCCGGACGGCGACTGCAAGCTTCATCATCGATGCGGTCTTGGCGCGGAAGAAGCCGGTCGACGCGACGATCCGCTCGACGTCTTCCGGATCGGCCTCGGCGAGCTCGGCCGGCCCTGGGTAGCGCGCGAACAGAGTCGGCGTGACGCCGTTGACGCGTTTGTCGGTGGTCTGCGCGGACAACACAGTGGCGATGAGGAGCTGCCAGGGGCTGGTGAAGTCGAGCTCGCAATGCGCGTCGGGGTAGGTCTCGGCGAGGATCCGATTGATGCGACGGGCCCGCCGGACGAGCGCTGTCGGGCTCTCCGAGCGTGGTGGAGCGGCCGCATCGGCACCGGCGGACATGGGCCCAGCCTACGGTGTGACGGGAGCGACGCCCGCGGCCCGGCTGCCCTGGTGGTGGCCGGCGCGCGGCATACGGCCAGGTCACACCGCCCACGTCCGCATCGTTCCGCGCGCCGGACCCTGAGACAACCCCCGTGGCATCGCCGGAGCGGATACGTCAGACTGTGACCCGGAACACCGCCTGGTGGCGGTCGACGAGGAGGCAAGACGTGATTACCGACGTGCTCCGGCAGGCACCTCTGTTCGGCGGGCTGGACGACGAGGCTGCGGAGGCGCTCAGGTCGTCGATGGCCGAGACCAAGGTCCGCCGCGGCGACGTCCTGTTCCACGAGGGTGACGAGGGTGACCGGCTCTACGTCGTCACCGAGGGCAAGGTCAAGCTCGGCCGTACCTCCGCCGACGGCCGTGAGAACCTGCTCGCCATCCTGGGCCCGGGACAGATGTTCGGCGAGCTCTCGCTGTTCGACCCCGGTCCGCGGTCGGCCACAGTCACGGCGGTCACCGACTGCACCATGCAGAGCCTGAGCCACGACGAGCTGGGGCGCTGGTTGAACGGGCGCCCCGAGGTGGCCCGGGGCCTGCTCTCCCAGCTGGCCGCCCGGCTTCGGAAGGCCAACGACGTCGTCGCCGATCTGGTCTTCTCCGACGTGCCCGGGCGGGTGGCGAAGGCCCTGCTCGACCTGTCCTCTCGCTTCGGCCGGGTGGCCGACGACGGGGTGCACGTGCATCACGACCTGACGCAGGAGGAGCTCGCCCAGCTCGTGGGCGCCTCCCGCGAGACCGTCAACAAGGCCCTCGCCGACTTCGCCTCGCGGGGCTGGCTGCGCCTCGAGGCCCGCTCGGTCGTCCTGATGGACGTCGAGCGCCTCAAACGCCGCGCCCGCTGACCCCGCTCCCTCCTCCCTTTCTCCCCCTGGCCCTTGGCGTTTGCCTAGTGCACAAGCCAGCTGGCTTGTGCACTAGGCAAATCTCCGTTGGGCACTACAGGCCTGCCTCGCTCACCTGGCACGTCAGCCACCTCCCGTACGCCGCCCACGCCTGCGCCCGCCCCCAGCGACCGGGCTAACGTGGCCGACATGCGCCTCACCCACCTCGGCCATGCCTGCCTTCTCGTCGAGACGGCCCAGACCCGCCTCGTCATCGACCCCGGCGTCTTCTCCCGCTTCACGGACGTGTCTGCACCGCTGGACGTCATCCTCGTGACCCATCAACACGCGGACCATCTCGACCTCGAGCGGCTTCCAGAGCTGTTGGCCGCCAACCCGTCCGTACGGCTGCTGGCCGAGCCGGAGACAGCGGCCGACAGCGACGACTCGACAACGACCACCGCGATGCACCCCGGCGACACCGCCCAGGTCGGCGACATCGCGATCCGCGCGGTCGGCGGCCTGCATGCTGCCAACCATGACCAGGTGCCGATCCTCGGCAACGTCGGCTACCTGCTCACGGCCGAGGGCCGGACCGTGTTCCACCCCGGCGACAGCTACACCGAGACCCCGCCCGACATCGACGTGCTCGCCCTGCCCCTCAACGCGCCCTGGTGCCGGATGAGCGAGACCCTCGCGTTCCTCCATGCCGTCTCTCCGCGGTTCGCCATCCCGATCCACACGGGCCTGCTCAACGACGACGGCCTGGCGAGCTACCTCATGCATGCCCAACGCTTCGGCCCCCCAGGCACAGAGGTCATCGACCTGCGCCCTGGATCGTCGTACGACCTCTGAGCACCGTCCAACCCCAGCCGGCAAGGCGTCACAACAGCTCGGCCAACAACCTCGCGGCTCGGGCTGCGCCATCGGTCTCGACCGGTCGGTAGCGGACCTCCCCGTCGATCTCCTTCGCGATCGCGGTCACCAGCAGATCGGGGTCGGACACCTCGCGGTAGCTCATGCAGCTGCCGGCACCGTACTGGTCGAGCCGACGGGCGACGTGGAAGTTCTGCTCGAAGTGGTGCTCGAGGGGCACGTAGATGAACGGTCGACGGTTCGCGGTCAGCTCCATGCAGGTGGTCAACCCGCCCTGCACGATGGCCAGGTCGCAGGCGGCAAGGTGCTCGTAGAGATCCGGGAGGTAGCCGGTCACCCTCAGGCCCCGTCGCCGCGGAAGGGTCGCAGGATCGATCCGCGGACCCGTCACGACGAGGAAGCGCAGGTCGGGCACCAGCCGACGAGCCAACGGGACCGCGTCCACCACCCGTTGCAGCAGGGCATGACCGACCCCTGACCCGCCGACCGCGACCACACACAACCTGCCCTCCGGGGGGTAACCCAGCCGCCGCCGCAGATCCCGTGGGGCACCGAGACCGCTGGGGTCGAAACCCGTGACGTACCCGGCGAAGTCGAAGTTCTCCTTCGTCCACTCCCGGATGCCCGGCAGCCCTGGCCCGAAGGTGTTGTCGACGATGTCGTCGGGGTTGCCGACGAAGATGGACCGATCCCGGAGGCGGCGGTACCGCGCTCGTTGTTCGATCATCTCCGCGTTGTAGTCAGCCGTCAGCGAGGCCTCGGCAGCACCCCCGTCAGGCATCGGCAGCCACCCGACGAAGTCGGTCAGCCATGCATACGGTGACCGTTTCAGCTCGGGGTTCTCATGCAGGAAGTAGTCGATCTCCCACGCCTCGTCGCCGATGACGAGGTCGTAGTGCTCCTCGTCGACCAGGTCGGAGAAGACCATGAAGTTGTTGACCAGGATCTCGTCCATGCGTCTGATGGCCTGGAAGGCGTGCAGGTCGTGCTCGGCCGACTCCTCTTCGATGTGCCCCGACTCGTTGGCCAGAGCCGACGACGCCGGGTGAATCCGCTCGTCCCGGCGTTCGAGGACCCGCGTCACCGGGTGCTGCGCCAGCCAGTCGATCTGCAGGCCCGGGTGGAGCTCGCGGAGCTCGTCGGCGATCGCGACGTCGCGCATCGCGTGTCCGAGCCCGATCGGCGAGGAGACGTACAGCGCACGCTTGGGCCGGCGCTGCGCGCGGACACGGGTACGCCGGGTAGGCGAAGGCCCGGCGATCGTCTCGACGAACGTCCTGATCTCCCGGTTGACGAGAACCGGATCGCGGGCCAACGGCCCGTGGCCGGCTCCCTCGACGGAGATGAGGCTGCCGTGCGTGAGCTGCGCGAGGCGCTCGCCGATCGCGTGGGGAGCCACTTCGTCGTCGGTGCCGTGCAGCACGGTCACCGGCGCGGTGACACGTGCACAATAGGGCTCGAGCGGCGTACAGCTCGCCCCGTCGCAGCCGAGGCGGCCGGCGGTCGTGTCGACCAGGGTTTGCGGTGCGATCTCGTGTCCCCAGCCGACGGCGTCCTCGATCTGCTTCGTCGAGTGTGGCTCGTTGAACATCTGCTCGAAGAAGAAGGCCACGAAGTCGTCGTAGCCACCCTCCACCCAGTTGAACCTGTTGTACTGCCCCCAGCCCCGATATGCCCAGGGACGGTGATCCCACACGGCTTCGGTGCGGTCGCGTCCGTTCCCGAACCCGCACGAGGGGGCAATGGCGAACAACCCGAGCACCCGGTCAGGATGGTCAGCCGCCACGCGTACGGACCAGGCTGCGCCGCACGACAACGAAACCAGCACCGCCTGGTCGACACCCACCGCGTCCAGGACGGCGACGGTGTCGGCGGCGTACTCCCCGTCGGCGTACGCCGCCGCGCCCGTCGGACGATCGGAGTCGCCGCTGCCACGTCCGTCGAACGTCAGGACCCGGAAGTACCGGGACAGGTACGGCACCTGCGCCTTCCAGATCCGCGAGTGGACGATGGACCACGTCGGCATCAGCAACACCGTCGACTCGCCGTCGCCATACACGGCATACGACAGGCGGACCCCGTCGCGCACGACCTGGCCACGGGAGTCGGGCAGTCGTGCCCGGCTCGCCGAACTCGTGACGTCGCCTCGGTCAGCCATCTCCGGTTCCTTCGTCTGTCCGGCCCACGACCTCAGTGTCCTCCAACACCGCGTCGCCTTGCCTACTTCTTGACCTCGAACACGTTGTTGAACGGAGTCTGCGCCGCGATCCGGAAGCTCCGGAAGCCTGCACTGGTCGTGACGTCGCGGATGCGTGCCGGGCCGGCCTGCGTGCCGAGGGCGAGACCGACTTCCTGGGCCAACGACGACGGCGTGCACAGCAGCGTCGAGAAGCCGTAGTAGGCGCGCCCTATCGGGTTGAGGTTGTCCTCGACATGATCTCCTGCTGCCGGCTCGACGATCATCCAGGTTCCGTCGTCGGCGAGGGTCTCGTAGACATGGCGAGCGGCGCCGATCGGGTCACCCATGTCGTGCAGCGCGTCGAACGTCGTGACGAGGTCGTAGCCCGATCCCGTGTAGGCGTTGGCGGCCGCGACCTCGCACCCCCTGATCCGGTCGTCGGTGTACGCCGCAGCCTCGCCGTCCGAGCAACGCCAGCTGCATGCGCACCTCGCCGACGCCGTCCCCGACCTCGACTTCGACAGGCGTGCCTGGCACCGGTCCCAGGCCACGTTCGGTCCCGACGACGAGGTGGCAGCCGCGATGGCGGAGGCAGCGGGGCGGGCGTTCCGTCGGGGGGCCTATTCCGTGTCAGCGACGGCGTACCACCGGGCAGGACACCTGTCGTCGGTGGACTCCGTCCGGGCCGAGCACTTGCTGAGCGCGGCCGAGGCGGCCTGGGAAGCCGGCGACGGCCTTCGCGCAGGCGCGATGATCGAGGAGGGACTACCCCTGGACCGTAGTCCGCTCTACGCCGGACGAGCGTTGGGTCTCCAGGGTGTCATCGCTGCCCGGACCGGATCGCTGCAGGAGGCCGGCGAGATCCTCGCCCGCGCAGCCGGCATCGTGGGGCCCCTCGATCCCGAGCGAGCCATCGTTCTGCTCGCGGAGATGATCAACGCATGCTTCTACCTGGGGGACGCCGCCGGTGCCCTGGCCGCCGCTGACCGACTCGAGGACGTCCTGCAGGCCGGAGCCCAGGGACCGTCGGTTGCATTGGCCCGGATGGCCGCCGGGATCGGGCGCATCCTCGCGGGTCGCCCCGGCGCCGCCGACATCCGCGACGCCACGACGATGTTGGTCGATACGGCGGAGCCGGCCGGACGCGCCTTTTCGTCGTCGTGGCTGGTACTCGGACCCATGTTCCTGCGGGACTCGACCAGTGGTCGGACCCTGGTGCGTCAGGCCGTCGCCGAGCTCCGAGCGAGCTCATCGCTCGGAGCACTTCCCCACCTGCTGTTCCATGTCGCCCGCGACGAGGCGACGACCGACCACCTCGCCAGCGCCCGGGCCGACTACAACGAGGCGGTCGACCTGGCCCGCGAGCTCGGCCAGACGACCGAGCTCGCCATCTCGCTGGCCGGCCTCGCCTGGCTGGAGGCGCGTCTCGGACTGGAGAGCGCCTGCCGTGACGGCGCCGCCGAAGCTCTCGACATCTGCAGTGGACAGCGCATCCACCTCGGACGCGCCTGGTCCCTGTTCGCACTGGGCGAGCTCGAGCTGAGCCGGGGCGACGCCGTTGCGGCCACGGGGTACTTCGAAGTTCTGACCGCGCTGCTCGACGAGACCGGCGTGCTCGACGTGGACCTGTCGCCTGCACCCGAGCAGGTCGAGGCATTGCTGCGTCTGGGCGACACGGCGGGCGCGCACGACCTGGCGACGTCGTACAGCGCGCGCGCCGAAGCCAAGGGGCAGCCCTGGGCGAGGGCGCGCGCTGCCCGGGCCCGAGGGCTGCTCGCCGAGGACGCCGAGATCGACAAGCCCTTCGAGGAAGCGCTGAGCCTGCATGAGCAAACCCTGGACACCTTCGAGCAGGCGCGGACCCTACTCTGCTACGGAGCTCGGCTGCGCCGGGCCCGGCGTCGGGTCGACGCCCGAGGACAGCTGCGGGCAGCACTCGAGAGGTTCGAACGGCTAGGAGCCAGGACGTGGGCCGACACCGCAGCTGACGAGCTCAACGCCACCGGTGAGACGGCGCGGCGGACGGGGTCGAGCAACCTCAGCCAGCTGACCCCTCGGGAGCTGCAGATCTCCCGCCTGCTGATCGAGGGGAAGACCACCCGGCAGGCGGCAGCTGCGCTGTTCCTGAGTCCCAAGACGGTGGAGTACCACCTGCGCAACGTGTACATCAAGCTGGGCATCAACTCCCGCTCGGAACTGTCCGAGCACGTGCGTGGCAGCTCGGTCTGATCCGATGCACTGCCTCCGCGGGCGGTTCAGCTGGTCTCGGTTCGGAGGTAGTCGAGCTGTGCCCGCACCGACATCTCTGCTGCAGGCCACAACCGGGCGTCGACCTCGGCGTAGACGGTGCGCACGACGTCCATCGGCTCCTCGGCTCCGGCGGCCACGGCCGCACGCACCTGCTCGAGGCGCTCGGCTCGGTGCGCCAGGTAATGGTCGAGGATCGCCAGGGCATCGTCGAGAACCGGACCGTGCCCCGGCCACACGACAGACAGCCCACTCGCCTCGGCCAGGTCACGCAACCGTCGAAGCGAGCCGAGATAGGCCCCGAGCGCGCCGTCCGGATGCGCCACCACGGTCGTACCTCGGCCCAGCACCGTGTCGCCCGTGAGTACGGCGTGCTCGGCCGGGACGACGAAGCTGAGCGAGTCGGCGGTATGGCCGGGGGTTGCCACGACGTGGACCTCGAGTCCGTCGACGGAGACGACGGTGCCGTCGCGCAGGCCGTGGCCGCCGTACATGTATGTCGGGTCGAGCGCCATGACCTCACAGCCGACTGTGGACGCGAACTCCTTCGCGCCCTCGCTGTGGTCGAGATGCCCGTGCGTCAACAGCACCAGTCCGACAGGCCCGGCGAGCTCGGCCACCCGTGCCAGGTGCGCTGTGTGCAGCGGGCCAGGGTCGATGACGATGCTGCGCTGGCCGCCGGGCTCGCGAAGGATCCAGGTGTTGGTCCCGTCGAGCGTCATCGGGGAGGCGTTCGGCGCGAGCACGCACATGGCCCGCGCTCCGAAGCTGCCGCCCGACCACGCCCGGGTCACGGCAGCACCGACGGATCGACGGTCAGGAACCCTTCATCGCCGACGAGCTCGACCCCTGGCGTGACGGTGGTGATGCGTCGCTCGCGCGCCGCCGCCAGGGCGGCCATGGTGGAGTCGAAGGCAGCCATCTCCTGGACGGTCACGTACGTCGGGGGCAGCATTGCCATCGTGCCGGAGTCGACTCCGTCGAGCGCATCTCTCGGCGCCAGCCAGGCAACGTGGTCAGCCTCGCCGGACACGTCCCGCGTGCGCTGCCCCGCCGGCATCGCGGCGAGGAAGAACCGGGTGTCGTAGCGCCGCGGTTCGAACTCCGGGGTGATCCAGTGCGCCCACGCGCTCAGGAGGTCGGTGCGCAGAATCAGGCCGCGGCGGTCGAGGAACTCCGCGAATCCGAGGGTGTGATCGACCAGCGAAGCCCGGTCCCGTTCCCAGTCTGCGCCGGTCGTGTCGGAGACCAGCGAGTCGACCGCATCGCCGGCCAGCAGCACGCCCGACTCCTCGAACGTCTCGCGCACGGCAGCGCAGACCAGGGCCCTCGCCTCCGGTTCGTCGCAGCGGAGTACGTCGCTCCACTCAGCGGCCGACGGCCCTGCCCACGCGAGGGACGTGTCGGAGTCGCGCGGGTCGACGGTGCCGCCAGGAAACGCGTACATCCCGGCGGCGAACGCCATCTCGAGATGGCGTCGCAGCAGGTAGACCTCCGGCCCTGACGTGGTGTCGCGCAGCAGGACGACGGTGGAGGCACCCCTGGGCGTGACCGGCGTACGACGCTCGGCCAGGAAGGACCGGGCGTGCACGACCAGCTCCGGAGGAAGCCGCCGCGTCGGATCCACGGTCAGGAGACCTCGACGACCATCTCGACCTCGACCGGGGTGTCCAGCGGCAGCGCCGCTACGCCGACCGCAGAGCGGGCGTGTTGACCAGCGTCGCCGAACGCAGCACCGACCAGCTCGCTGGCGCCGTTCGCCACCCCGGGCTGCCCGGTGAAGTCGGGGGTGCTCGCGACGAACACGACCAGCTTGACGACCCTCACGACCCGCGAGAGGTCGCCGATCATCGACTTCACGACGGCGATCGCGTTGAGGGCGCACTGCTTCGCGCACTCGGTAGCGTCCTCGATGCTGGCGTCTGCGCCGACCTTGCCCGTGGCGACGAGCTTGCCGTCCCGCCACGGGAGCTGTCCTGAGGTGTAGATGTGGTTGCCGGTGCGCACGCCCGGGACGTAGGTGGCCACGGGGGCGGCCACGTCCGGGACCTCGATACCGAGGTCGCGCAGGCGGTCTTCGGGGGTTGCCACGTCAGGACTCCTTGGGCCGCTTGAAGTAGGCGACCAGGCTCTCGGGGTTGAGACCGGGGATGACCTGCACCAGCTCCCAGCCGTCCTCCCCCATGTTGTCGAGGATCTGCTTCGTCGCGTGCACGATAACCGGCACGGTGATGTACTCCCACTTCGTCATGCCGCGACTCTAACGGTGCCCGGTGGGCAGGGTGTCGGCCAGTCCGGCGGCATACCACCTGGGCGCCGCTGCGCGTGACCGAGGCAAATGCCATGTCCCTACGGCACGTTTGCCTAGTGCACAGGCCAGTTGGCTTGTGAACTAGGCAAACGCAGAGGGCCAGCGGGGCAGATGGGTCAGCGCCCGTAGGGTTTGGGGTCAGTAAGGTTCGGGGGTGGAGCGAGATCCGTTGGAGGTGTTGACCCGCCCGGCGGAGCCACCCGATGCCGTCGTCCGGTACGCCGACCACTCCTGCGGCGTCATCGACCTGTTCCTGCCGCCCACGTTCGGGGGCGGATCGCGCACCCTCGTCGCCAGGGACGCCGCGCGACCGGCGTCTCGTCGCCCCTCAGCTGCTGACGAAGCGGACCAGGTCACAGGGCTCGGCCCCCGGCGCAGTGGGTTGGTGGTCGCGTTGCATGGAGGGTTCTGGCGGGAGAAATGGGACCGCACCTACCTTCGCCCCCTCGCCAGGGCCCTGGTCGAGCGGGGCTTCGTCGTCGCCACCCCGGAGTACAGGCGTGGCCCCGGCGGATGGCCCGACACCTCCTACGACGTCACCCGGGCACTCGAGAAGGTCGCAGACCTCGTCGAGTCGGTGGCGCCAGGACTCATCGACCCACACGAACCGTTCACGATCACCGGCCACTCCGCGGGGGGACAGCTCGCGCTGTGGGGCGGGCTACGGGCCGGACCGGCGCGTATCCGACGCATCGTCGCGCTGGCACCGGTGGCCGACCTCGTGGCGGCCGCACGAGCCAGGATGGGCAACGACGCGGTCAGCGACTTCCTGGGCGGTGGTCCCGACGAGCGACGAGCTGCCTACACCGAAGCCGACCCTATGCGGCTGCTGCCCGGCGATGTCCCCGTCGCGATCATCCAGGGCGCACTGGACGAAGACGTCCCCGCCGAGGCCAACCGCGCGGTCGCCCACGCGCTGTCGACGGCGGATTCGGTCACCTACGTCGAGGTACCTGACGTCGAGCACTACGCCCTGGTCGATCCGCTCGCAGCGGTGTTCGGTGCCGTGGTCCTGCCCCACCTTCGGGACTGAAGGCTCAGGGCGTCGAGCCGGGTGCACCAGCCGAGCCGCTGTCCGACCCGCTGCTGGAAGTGCTCCTCTGCTCCGTCACCGTCACCGTTGGTATGTCCGGCTGCTCGCCAGCCGAGCCGCCCCCGGAGTTCGTCGCTGCCCCTTCGGACGGAGCTGATTGCTCGGCCGACGGCGTGGCACTGCTCGAGCCGGAGCCGGAGGACGAGCTGAAGAAGCTGCTCCGGAAGTCCGCGAGCTGTTCACCCGCCGTGTTGTAGTCCTGGGTCGTGGAGAACCCGATCCGGGGGTCGGTGGCGAGTGCGGTGAGCGACTCGATCGACACCGGCAGGTTGTTCTGGGTGAATGCCGGCTGGCCGGCATCGGGCGGCAGCGTCTCGATCACGGCGACGAGCTGCCCGTCCCGCTTGACCGCCACGATGGCGAGGTAGGTCGTCCCGCTCGCACCGGTCGAGTCGGGCGTCGCGGTCGAGTCGGATGACGAGGAATCGGCCCCGCTCATGAGGATTCGCAGGGCGGGCGTCCCGTCGGACAAGGGTGAGTCGTCACACCAGACGGCGTCCTGCCCACCGCTCTGCGCGCTCGCACACGTGCCGGCCTGCTTCCACTGGGTGACCGGGCGGGTGGCGATGACCTCGACCGAGAGTCGCTGGCCGTCGACGCGGTAAGCCGCGCCGACCTGGAGCGTCTCGCCCGATGAGCTGTCCGCGCCTTGCTGCCGCTCGCCGCCGACGTCGGTCGGGGCGCCGAGGTCGACGAGATCGAGGAGTGCTGCGGCCGCTCCCCTCGGAGTGGCGTCGACCAACTGCTGGCTCGTGGTCGGTGCGGTGTCGGTGGGTTGCGCGGAACGCTGGTCGAAGACATCGGCGCCGCCGACATACGCACCACCGGCGACCAGGGTCAGCACCGCCAACGCGCTTCCCCCCGCCTGCCAGCGCCGGCGACGACGCAGGACCTGTCCGTGCTGTTCACCGGCGCCGACGATGGCCACGACGTCCGGGCGTACGTCACCGACGGCGACGTCGAAGCGCTCGCGCAGCAATGTCTCGTCGAGTTCCATGGGTTCGTTCCCTCCCGGGCCGTGCTGCGTGCTGGTCATGATGCGGACGCCGCCTCTCCGGACAGCTCGATGCGCAGGCGGCCGAGGGCGCGGGATGCGCGGGTACGGACTGCCCCGTCGCTCAGCCCGACCACGGCGGCCGTCTCGGCGACGGTGCGTTCCTCCCAGTAGCGGAGGACGACGACGGCCCGGTCCGTCGGGTCGAGGGTGCGCAGTGCCTCGAACAGCTCGAGGCGGTCAGGTACGCCGCGTGCGGACACGTCGACGCCCAGGTCGATGCTCGGTAGCTCGCTGTTGCGGCGTACGCGTCGGTGCGAGAGGAACGTCTTCGTCAGCACGCCGCGCGCGTAGGCCTCGCGTGAGTCGGCGCGCTCGACCTTCCTCCAGGCCACGAACAACTTGCCGAGCGTCGTCTGGACGAGGTCTTCGGCCAGGTGCCAGTCACCGCACATGAGCAATGCGGTGCGGAACAGCCGTGGCGTCAACACGGTTGCGAACTCGGTGAACGCGGCATGTGCCTCGTCGTCACGGCGGAGCATCCCGCTCATCGGTTCCCCTCTCTCCTGACTACCCAGTAGACGCCACGAGAGAGTCCCGCGTTACAGGATCGGCGGTTCCGTCTTCTCGCGCAGTTCGTCGGCGGTCACGTCCGGGGCCAGCTCGACGAGCCGCAGGCCGTCGTCGGTGACGTCGAGGACACTCAGGTCGGTGATGATGCGCTGGACCACTCCGAGACCGGTGTAAGGCAGCGAGCACTCGTTGACGATCTTGTAGGAGCCGTCGCGGGCGACGTGCTCCATGAGCACGATGACGCGCTTCGCGCCGTGCACGAGGTCCATGGCGCCACCCATCCCCTTGACCATCTTGCCGGGGATCATCCAGTTCGCGATGTCGCCCTTGAGAGAGACCTGCATCGCGCCGAGGATCGCGGCGTCGATCTTGCCGCCACGGATCATCCCGAACGAGGTGGCCGAGTCGAAGAACGCCGCTCCGGGTCGCAAGGTGACGGTCTCCTTCCCTGCGTTGATCAGGTCAGGATCCTCCTCGCCGTCAAACGGGTAGGCGCCCACCCCGAGGATGCCGTTCTCGGACTGCAGCACGATCTCGACGTCGTCGGGCACGTAGTTGGGGACCATGGTCGGCAGGCCGATTCCGAGGTTGACGTAGTCGCCGTCCTCGAGCTCGGTCGCCGCCCGCGCCGCCATCTGCTCACGCGTCCACGCCATCAGCCCTGCTCCTCCCGTGCGCGCACCGTGCGCTTCTCGATCCGTTTCTCCGCCGCCTGTTCCGAGGTGAGCGGCACCACGCGTTGCACGTAGACACCAGCAAGATGGACGTCGTTGGGTGCGAGGTCGCCATGGTCGACCAGCTCTTCGACCTCGGCGATCGTGACCCGGCCGGCCATCGCGCACAGCGGGTTGAAGTTGCGTGCCGAGTCGCGGAACACGAGATTTCCGTGCCGGTCGCCACGCCAGGCGCGGACGAGCCCGAAGTCGGCGATGATCGCCTGCTCGAGGACGAAGTCGCGAGGTCCCTCGGCCGTGTCGAACGATCGGGTCTCCTTGGCCGGACTGGCCTTCACGACGTTGCCGGCATCGTCATACCGCCACGGCAGGCCACCGTCGGCGACCTGCGTCCCGACCCCGGTCGCGGTGAAGAACGCCGGAATCCCCGAACCACCGGCCCGCAGACGCTCAGCCAGGGTGCCCTGCGGCGTCAGCTCGACCTCGAGCTCGCCGTGCAGGTACTGACGCTCGAACTCTTTGTTCTCGCCGACGTACGACGACACCATCCGCCGGATTCGCTTCTCCCGAAGCAACAGGCCAAGACCCCAGTCGTCGACGCCACAGTTGTTGGAAATCGCCTCGAGGTCACGGACCCCGGCGTCCAGCAGCGCCTTGATCAGCACACTGGGGATGCCGCACAGGCCGAAGCCGCCCACTGCTAGCGACGACCCGTCGGCGATGTCGGCAACAGCTTCGGCTGCGCTCGCCACGACCTTGTCCACGCGCACGTCCTCTCCACTGACCGCTGACGCTTCGGTCCTGGCAACCTACTGCATGCTTCTTCGACCCCGTACGCACCGCCCGCCCGTACCGTCGTCGGCGTACGGGTCGGCCAGGTTCCTCTTTCGTTCACCGCCCGCTCACCGCCGCCGGTCAGCAGCTGGGCGGTCCGGCTACCCTCGAACGGTGACCGAAGCCGCGCCCTCCGACATCCGCCTGCACATCATCACCGGCAAGGGCGGCACCGGAAAGACCACCGTGGCGGGAGCGTTCGCACTCGCGCTGGCGGCCGAGGGGCGCAAGGTTCTGCTCTGTGAGGTCGAGGGCCGACAGGGGATCGCGTCCCTGTTCGACGTGGCGCCACTGCCTTACGAGGAGCGCCGCATCGCGATCGGAGACGGTGGCGGCGAGGTGTACGCCCTGGCCATCGACACCGAGGCCGCGCTGCTGGAGTACCTCGACATGTTCTATCGGCTGGGTCGGGCCGGCAAGGCGCTCGACCGCTTCGGCGTCATCGACTTCGCCACCACGGTCGCTCCCGGCGTACGCGATGTGCTCCTCACCGGCAAGGTCTACGAAGCCACCCGCCGCGGACAGCCCGGCCGCTCGATGCGGGGCGTGCGCAACGCCCAGCCGTCGTACGACGCCGTCGTTCTCGATGCACCGCCGACCGGACGCATCCCCCGCTTCCTCAACGTCAACACCGAAGTTGCAGGCATCGCCAAGGTCGGTCCGATCCGCAACCAGGCCACGTCGATCATGCGGTTGCTCAAGTCCGAGCAGACCCGCGTACACGTCGTCACGTCCCTGGAAGAGATGCCGGTCCAGGAGACGCTCGACGGGATCGCGGAGCTCCGCGCGATCGGTCTCCAGGTAGGCGCGGTCATCGTCAACCTCGTACGAGACGCCGGCCTGGCCGCACGCGATCTCAAGGCGGCCATCGCCGGCAAGCTCGACGCAGCCGAGATCGAGACTGCACTCAAGGAAGTGGGGATCGCTCCGGACGAAGGGGCTGTGTCCGGTCTTCTCGCCGAAGCCCGAGACCACGGAGAGCGGGTCATGCTCGAACGATCCC
This sequence comes from uncultured Actinomycetota bacterium, assembly GCA_963742765.1. GTDB lineage: Bacteria > Actinomycetota > Actinomycetes > Propionibacteriales > Nocardioidaceae > JANLYC01. The sequence goes on along the minus strand of CAVUMY010000001.1, from coordinate 1,063,544 downwards.
AGCGCAAGCGGCTCGACGCCGCCCAGCGTCCCATGGCGACGCTGCCCTACTCACCTGACGGCGTCGACGTCGGCTCGCTGTACGAGTTCGCCGAGACCCTGCGCGCGGCCGGGGTGCTCGCATGAGCCCCCGGACCAACGGCCCCAAGCTCGACGTGAGCAGCCTCATCTCCGACCGCAGCGTGAAGATCATCGTGTGCTGCGGTTCGGGCGGGGTCGGCAAGACCACGACCGCAGCGTCGCTCGCGTTGCGCGCTGCGGAGGCCGGCCGCAAGGCCGTCGTGCTGACCATCGACCCCGCGCGCCGGCTCGCGCAGTCGATGGGGTTGTCCGAGCTGGACAACACCCCGCGGGCCGTGGCCGGCGTCGACACCTCGAACGGCGGCAGCCTCGACGCGATGATGCTCGACATGAAGCGCACCTTCGACGAGGTGGTCGAGTCACACGCCAATCCGGAGAAGGCCGAGCAGATCCTGGCGAACCCCTTCTATCAAGCCTTGAGCAGCTCGTTCGCCGGGACGCAGGAGTACATGGCCATGGAGAAGCTCGGTCAGCTGCACGCCGAGGCCCGGACAGGCGGTCGGTGGGACCTCATCGTCGTCGACACCCCGCCGTCGCGGTCCGCGCTGGACTTCCTGGACGCGCCGGAGCGGCTCTCGTCGTTCCTCGACGGCCGGCTCATCAAGATCTTGGTGGCACCCGCGCGCGGCCCCGCGCGTTTGTTGTCCACCGGGATGTCTCTCGTCACCGGCGCGATCTCGAAGATCCTCGGCGGGCAGATGCTGCGCGACGTGCAGACCTTCGTGGCGGCGCTCGACACACTGTTCGGCGGCTTCCGAGCGCGCGCCGACAAGACCTACCAGATCCTCAAGGACCCGCAGACGGCCTTCGTCGTCGTGGCGTCGCCCGATCCCGACGCGCTGCGCGAGGCGGCCTTCTTCGTGGAGCGGCTCCGCGAGGAACGTATGCCGCTCGCTGGCCTCGTGCTCAACCGGGTCACCACGCCAGGTCCGTCGACGATCTCGGCGCAGGCTGCGTGGGCCGGAGCCGAACGACTCGAGAAGGACTCCAAGCTCACGGCCGCCCTGCTCAAGCTGCATGCCGAGCGGTCGACGCGCGTCACCCGCGAGCGATCACTGCGTCGGCGGTTCGCCGCGGCCCATCCGTCCGTGGCGACGGCTTCGGTGGCGGCGCTGTCGACGGACGTGCACGACCTTGCTTCGCTGCGCCGAGTGGGCGAGCTGCTCGCCGCCTAGCGCGGCGGCAGGACCCCCAGCAAAACACGAAACGAACCGGCTGAGACGGCTTACCCCTCCGAAGCCGCCTCATCCGGTTCGTTTACCGGAGCGCTCGCCGATCAACCGGCGGCGCTGGCTCCTCTGGCCGCTGAAACGGCCAAGTGCTGTTCGCGCGCCGCCTCGAGCAGGCCGCGCCACGACGTGACGTTCGGACGGCGGCGCAGCAGGGCCCGACGCTCGCGCTCGGTCATGCCACCCCAGACGCCCCACTCGATGTTGTTGTCCAGCGCTTCCGCCAGACATTCCGTGCGTACCGGACACTGGCCACACACCTGCTTGGCTCGATTCTGCGCTGCTCCACGGACGAAGAGCTCGTCCGGCCGTGCGCCCTTGCAGGACGCCACGTCTGCCCACTGCTCGTTCCAAGTCATGTCCAGCCCCTACCGAGAGAAGAATGAGCCTGCTGAGTCCCAGAGAAACCAGTGCAAACAGTGGTTCTCAGGTGGAGAGAACGTTACGGACCATTCGAACGTTGCGGGAGGGTCCGAACTGCTCAAAGCGTGTAGTCCATTCGGACTATGACCAACTAGTCATATCCATGCCGAGTCGGTCGCAAAGTCAGAATGCGACTTCTCCCAGAGTCTCACGTACTCTGGAGCGCATGTCTCGGCTCGTGCGACCCGCCCGTCATGAGGGCGGTTTGATCCATCAGATCGTCGTGATCATCGGCATCAGCGTCCTGTCCGGAGTACTGATGGCTGGCCTCGCCCTCCCCTGGGTCGGGCTGATCAGCAAGGGCGCCGAGAACAGCGCCCAGGCCGTGAAGCAGTTCCCCAAGAAGCTCGAGTTCAAGCCTCTCAACGAGCGCACCCGCGTGCTCGCCGCGGACGGCACTCAGATCGCGGCGTTCTATGACGAGAACCGCAGGTACGTCAAGCTCAGCAAGATCTCGACCGTCATGCAGCGAGCGATCGTCGCCATCGAGGACGCTCGGTTCTACGAGCACGGTGCACTCGACGTGCGCGGCACCTTGCGTGCGCTCTTCATCAACCAGGCCAGCGACAAGACGATCCAGGGTGGTTCCTCCATCACCCAGCAGCTCGTGAAGCTCACCTTGCAGGAGAACGCCACCTCTGACGAGGCGAAGGCGGCTGCGACGGCCAAGAGCTACGCGCGCAAGTTCGACGAACTTCGGTATGCCGTCTGGGTCGAGGCCCACCTGACAAAGCCGCAGATTCTCGAGCACTACCTCAACACCGCCTACTTCGGCGATGGCGCCTACGGCATCGAGGCGGCTGCCCACCACTACTTCTCGACGACCGCCAAGAAGCTCAACCTTCGTCAGGCCGCGATGCTGGCCGGCATCGTCAAGAACCCGTCGGAGTACGACCCGACCAACAACCCCGACCTGGCTCGCAGCCGACGCAACACTGTCATCGGCAAGATGCTCGACCTGCACATCATCACCACCCAGCGCGCCGACCATGCGATGAAGACCAAGCTGGGTCTGCACCCGTCCTACACGGCCAACGGCTGCGTCAACGCTGATGCCCCGTTCTTCTGCGCCTACCTGTTGAAGTACCTGCTCGACGACCCGGCGCTGGGCAAGACCACCGAACAACGCAAGCACGCCATCTACGCCGGCGGTCTCACGATCCAGAGCACACTCGACCCGCGCTTCCAGCGGGCGGCGTCCGCGTCGGTGCACTCGCAGGTCTTCCCCCGCGACAACGCCGTCGGTGCGATCGCCGAGGTCGAGCCCGGCACGGGCTACGTGCGGGCGCTGGCACAGTCCAAGCCGATGGGCAACAACCACCGCAAGGGCGAGACCTACCTCAACTTCACGGTGCCCACCAAGTACGGCGACGCACCCGGCTTCCAGGCCGGCTCGACCTTCAAGCTGTTCGTGCTCGCGCAGGCGATCAAGGACGGCATCCCGCTCAACAAGAAGATCTACTCCCCGGCGGCGTATCCCGTCGACCTCGGCAGCTATCCGACGTGCGGCGGCGACTACCAGTCCTCCGAGGTCTTCACGTTCCACAACTCCACTGACAGCGGCAACATGGACATGTACTCCGGCACCCAGCTGTCGGTCAACACGTTCTTCGTCCAGCTCGAGAGAATGACCGGCCTGTGCGGTCCCTACAAGCTCGCCCAGGAGATGGGCATCCAGCTCGACGACCCGGCCCACGAGCGTGTCCCTTCGTTCACGCTCGGCATCGCCAACGTGAGCCCGCTCGAGATGGCCGAGGCGTACGCCACCGCGGCCAACCGCGGCGTGCACTGCGCGTCGACCCCCGTCCTCGAGATCCGCGACCGACGCGGCAACGTCATCCCCACGCCGGGACCGCAGTGCAACCGGGTGCTCAAGCCGGCGTACGCCGATGCGATCAACGACATCCTCAAAGGTGTCATGGAGCCGGGTGGGTTCGGCGCCAACATCGCGCTCGACCAGCCGTCCGCGGGCAAGACCGGGACGGTGGCGCCGGCCAAGTCCGTGTGGTTCGTCGGCTACACGCCCACTCTGGCGACCGCCGCGATGATCGCGGGCGTCAAGCCCAACGGCGACCCGCTCGACATCGACTACACCACGATCGGTGGAGTCAACGTGGGCAGCGTGCACGGTTCGACGACGGCCGGCCCCATGTGGGGTGAAGCGATGCGTGCGATCCAGCAATGGCTCCCGAACCGGAACTTCGTGTCCCCCGACCCTTCGGTCGTCAACGGCCAGACCGTCCCGATCCCGTCCTTCTACGGTCAGAGCCCGGAGTCGGCTGCGGCGGCGTTGAGCAAGCTCGGGTTCAACCCTCAGATCGTCTCCTACAGCGTCAACTCCTCGGCTCCACAAGGCACCGTCGCGTACACGTCACCGTCCTACGAGGGCACCACCGGTGAGACCGTCAGCATCTACGTCTCGAACGGTGTCACGCCACCGCCCACCAAGCCGACCAAGCCGACCGACACCAAGCCGACCAAGCCGACCGACACCAAGCCGACCAAGCCGGGTGACACCAAGCCCACGGGTGGCGGCAACGGCGGCGGAGGCGGTCGCGGCGGAGGCGGCGGCGACGGCGGCGGCCGCGGTGGCGGCTAGCCGCTCCCGGACCTAACCGAGCTGGCGACGTACCTCGGCCGAGACGGCACCGCCGTCGGCCCGGCCCTTGATCTGCGGCGTGATGGCCCCCATCACGCGGCCCATGGCCCGCATGCCGTCCGCGCCGACGCCCAGATCGTCGATCGTGCCAGTGACCAGCGCGGCGATCTCGGCATCGCTCATCGGCTCGGGCAGGAACTCTGCGATGACGGCGGCTTCGGCTCGTTCCTTCGCCGCCAGCTCGGGGCGGTCGGCGTCGTCGAACGCTGTTGACGCTTCACGACGCTTCTTGGCCTCGGACGCCAGGACGCCGGTGACGTCGTCGTCCGTGAGCTCACGTGCCTGCTTGCCGGCCACCTCAGCGTTGGTGATGGCCGTGAGCACCATCCGCAGCGTCGAGGAACGCAGTTCATCGCGCGCCTTCATCGACGCGGTGAGCTCGGAGCGGAGTCGGTCCTTCATCACAGACATGCCAGAAGCCTATGGCCTGCCCCGTGCGCACCATGTGAAACCCTGACCCGGTGCACTCCTTGGTGAAGGTGACTGCCGGGCTCGCCCTGGCCGGCGCCGGGACGTTGGCCTACAGCGCCGGTTACGAGGTGCGGGCGTTCCGGCTGCGCGAGTTCGAGGTCCCCTGCCTGCCCACCGGCGCCGACCCGCTCCGCGTGCTGCACCTCTCCGACATCCACCTGACTCCGAGCCAGCTGCGCAAGCAGGAGTGGCTGGGCAGCCTCGCAGCGCTCGAGCCCGACCTCGTCGTCAACACCGGTGACAACCTCAGCCACCCAGGAGCGGTGGATCCCGTGGTGCAGGCGCTGGGCGCCCTGTTGGACGTCCCAGGCGTGCATGTCTTCGGGTCCAACGACTACTGGGGTCCCGTGCTGAAGAACCCGCTGCGGTACTTCCTGCCCAACGGCGGCAGGAAGAAGTTCCATGGCCCGCCGCTGCCCTGGCGCGACCTGCGCAGCAAGCTCGGCGCCGGCGGCTGGCTCGACCTGACGAACACCGCCGCGTCCCTGGAGGTGAACGGGCTGCGCATCGCCTTTGCCGGGGTCGACGATCCGCACCTCGGGTACGACGACCTCGAGGCCGTGGCCGGGCCTGCCGACGCGACAGCCGACCTCCGGCTTGGCGTGACCCATGCGCCGTACCTGCGGGTGCTCGACGCGTTCACCGCCGACGGCTACGACATGATCCTGGCCGGGCACACGCACGGCGGTCAGCTTCGGGTGCCCGGGTATGGCGCTCTGGTGACCAACTGCGACATCGACCCGCGACGTTCGAGGGGGCTTCACGACCACCGGTCCGGCGGTCGGCGGGCCTGGCTGCACGTCTCGGCGGGACTCGGGACCTCGCCGTATGCGCCCTACCGTTTCTGCTGCTTTCCCGAGGCGACGTTGCTGACCCTGACCGCTCGCTGAGCGCGGCGGGAACTCGATTTAGCCCTGCGCTTGTGCTCCGGTAGAGTGACTCCGCCCTCGGGCTGTGGCGCAGTTTGGTAGCGCGCGTCGTTCGGGACGACGAGGCCGCAGGTTCAAATCCTGTCAGCCCGACCATGTGATGTCTCAAGACATCGGAATAGCCCGGACCTACGAAACGTAGGTCCGGGCTAGTTCTTTGTGGTGGGTCCGGGTGGTCTGCCGGTGGGCTGGTAGTCGCGTCTTGGGTCGATGGTGAGCTCGCGGAGGAGTTCGCCGGTGGCGGCGTGGACGACTCTGATGTCGAGGTCCTGGACGAGCAGGATGACGTAGGTCCCGGCGTGGGTTCGTCCGATGCCGATGTGGTGCAGGCGGCTGTTGTGCCGCAGCGTCACTGATCCGGCCTTGTCGACGCGGTCGTGGCGGACGCGGTCGTGGGTGTCTCGCTCGGTGCCCGGGGAGGCCTTCGGGCGGAGGTTGTAGGCGGTGGCCGGGGTAGCTCGGTGGGGGAGTGAGCGGTGGGGACGGTGATGGTTGTACTCGTCGACGAAGCGGTCGAGCAGCGCCTGCAGTTCAGTGATCGTGGCCGGCTGGTCGGGTTGGGCGCGCAGCCACTTCTTCATCGTCTGCTGGAACCGTTCGGTCTTGCCGCAGGTGGTGGGGTGACCGGGTCGGGAGTTCTTCTGGACGATGTGGCGGCGGGATGAGTTCGGCTTCGAAGGAGTTCTTGCCTCCCTGGCGTCCGTGGCCTGCGAGTCGGACTGTGTAGACCATGCCGTTGTCGGTGAGCGTGGAGGCGGGGATCCCGTGCCTGGCAAGGGCTTCTCGGAATGTCGTGACCACGATCGGGGTGGTGGTGCGTTGGTGTGCGGTGACGTGCAGGGCGTAGCGGGTGCAGTCGTCGAGCCAGCTGATGATCTCGACGTCGGTGCCGGGTTGGCCGTCGGGGCGGGTGAGTCGGTAGTGGGTGAAGTCTGATTGCCAGGTCTCGTTCGGCATCGACGCCTGGAACCGGATGTCGGACGACTTCGGTCGCTTCTTCGGCTCGGGGGTGACCAGGCCGGTCTTGGTGAGGTGGCGGCTGATGGTCGATCTGGCCACGCGGTGGCCGTGGTGGTGTTCGAGGTGCCAGGCGATGGTCTCGGGGCCGGCGTCCAGGCCGGCGTCGGTGAGCTCCTTGCGGACCCGCACGATGAGGTCGACCACCGCGGGTGCGAGGGCGGCGGGGGAGGTCTTGGGGCGCCGCGAGCGGGGCTCCAGGGCGGTCTCGCCCTCGGCTTCGTAGCGGGCTTTGAGCTTGTAGACCCAGGCGCGGTGCACGCCGTAGCGGGCGGCCACCTCGGGCGGGGTCTGGTGGTCGACGAACAGGGCGGTGATGACCAGGCGGGCCTTCGACGTGGACTGCGGCATGCCCGAGCATCGATCGGCTCGCAGTTGTCGCCGATGACCTGAGACAGGTGTCGCCTATGTCGTGAGACATCTGTCGCCGATGTCCTGAACCAGCACACTGTCAGCCCGACCACAGGAGCACGACACCCCCGATCTCATCCGAGGTCGGGGGTGTCTCTGCTCCGGACCCTGTCCGAGATGCCCGTTCGGCGCCCATACGGCACACTGGGGGACCATGGCAGAGCACCAGGCCGACCGGCGTCGTCTTGCCGGATGGTTGCCGACCGCGAACTCGCTGCCCCGCGTCCACGTCGCGCTCGCTGCCGCGATCACAGGGGTGGTCTGCGGCGCAGTCGGCACGGGTCTCGTCTGGTCCGGAGAGCAGGGCTGCGACGCGCTGAGAGGCCGGCCCACCTGCGGCGGATACGGCCTGCCGATCCTGCTCGTGATCATCGCCGTCTGCTACGTCATCGGCGTCGCTCTGCTACGGATGTTCGCCGTGGAGGAGGCGGGGGTCGCGGCCTTCTTCGGCGTCACCCTGCCCCTGCTGGTCATCCTCGGTCTGCTGATCGACTACGTCTTCGACGGTTGGATGGCCATGGCGCTCCCCGGCATGGCGGCGGCGTCGTTCGTCGTCTCGGTCTACCTGGCGCGCGCCCTCGAGGCGGCCAACTCCAGCAGCGACACCCAGGACGACTCGGCCCAGGGGGACGCAGATGCCGGACCGGACGGGGAGGCCGGGACTGCGGTTGACGAGGACGACGACCTCCCTCGCTACGCCCCCGCCGACACCGACGACTGAGCCGCCCTCGGCGACCTTCGACTCAGGCCGAGGGGTCACAGCCACGGCAGCCGGACACGCCGGGGTGGGCGGTAGGCCATCGCCAACACCACGGCGCCGGCGAGGAACGCGGACCCGCCGACCGCCACGAGGATCCGCAGCACCGGCGTCAGGTGGAGGCCAGCTTCGCTGCCCTGCCTGGTGAGCGCGACCAGAACCGCCGCAAGAAGCGCGCCGCCGAACACCACGGCTCCCGCGCCGAGCACGCGAACAACCCATCGGGCGAACTCGCTGACGACCACCGCGGTGTCGAGCGGTTCACTCACATCATGGTCCGACGTCCCCATGGCCCCCGTCATGACGTCCCCCTTGATCGCGCCGGCCAACTGACCGCAGGCTACTCCGGGGGTGTCGCCGCCGCCATCAGCTCAGCGGCCACGAGCTCGGCGATCTGTGCCGTGTTGAGGGCGGCACCCTTCCGCAGGTTGTCGCCGCAGACGAACAGCTCGAGCGTGTTCGGGAAGTCGAGCGCCTGCCGGAGGCGCCCGACGAACGTCGGGTCGGAGCCGACCACGTCGACCGGCGTCGGGAACTCGCCGTTCTCGGGGTCGTCGATCAGCACGACGCTGGGCGCCTCGATCATCACCTGGCGGGCCTCGTCGACATCGACGTCGCGCTCGAACACAGCGTGCACCGCCAACGAATGCGTGGTCACCACCGGCACGCGGACACAGGTGGCCGACACCTTGAGGTCGGGGATGTCGAGGATCTTGCGCGACTCGTTGCGGACTTTGAGCTCTTCGCTCGACCAGCCGCCCTCCTTGATGGAGCCTGCCAACGGCACCACGTTCATCGCCAACGGCGCCGGGAACGGCGAGTCCTCGCTCGAGCTTGTTGGCGACGACCCGGCGTACGTCGCCCATCGTCTGGCCGAGCGTGCGGTCTCCCGCGACCACTTCGAGCTCGTCGTACAACCTGTCGACACCGGACTGTCCGGCCCCGGATGCGGCCTGGTACGACGCGACGACCAGCTCACGCAGACCCCAGCGGGCGTGCAGCGCCCCGAGCGCATCCATCATCGTCAGCGTCGTGCAGTTGGGGTTGGCGATGATGCCTCGTGGCCGGTTGCGGACCTGGGCCGGGTTGACCTCAGGAACGACCAGCGGCACGTCGGCGTCCATCCGGAACGCTCCGGAGTTGTCGACCGCGACCACGCCGCGGGCGGCAGCAATGGGGGCCCAGTGCGCGGACACGTCGTCGGGGACGTCGAACATCGCCACGTCGACGTCGTCGAACGCGTCCTCGGTGAGCTCCTCGACGATGACATCGCGGCCGCGGCAGCGCAGCACGCGACCTGCCGACCGCGCAGACGCGAGCAGCTTGATGTCTCCCCAGACGTCGTGTCGGGTCGAGAGGATCTCGAGCATCACCGTGCCGACCGCCCCGGTGGCACCCACGACGGCGAGGTTGGGCTTGCCCACACCCCTCATCGGCCGGTCCCTCCGTAGACCACGGCCTCGACCTCGGCACTGTCGAGGTCGAAGGCGGCGTGCGCCGAGGTGACGGCGGTGTCGATCTGGTCCTCGTCGATGATCACTGAGATGCGGATCTCGGAGGTCGAGATCATCTCGATGTTGACCCCGGCGGACGCCAGCGCCGCAAAGAACTTGGCCGTCACGCCCGGGTGGCTCCGCATGCCGGCACCCACGAGGGACACCTTGCCGATCCGGTCGTCGTAGAGCAGTTGCTCGTAGCCGACTTCGTCCTTCAGCCGCGCCAGCGCGGTCATCGCCACCTGGCCGTCGTCGCGGGGCAGCGTGAACGAGATGTCGGTACGCGCGGTGGCGGCTGCGGAGATGTTCTGCACGATCATGTCGATGTTGATGCCGGCCGCGGCGAGCGCCTCGAAGATGTGGGCCGCCTCACCGACCTTGTCCGGCACTCCGACCACGGTGATCTTGGCCTCGCTGCGGTCGTGCGCAACGCCGGAGATGATGGCTTGCTCCATGGGGTCCACCTTGCCTGCATCGATGACCCACGTGCCCGGCTTCTGCGTGAAGGACGAGCGGACGTGGATGGGTACGTTGTAGCGCCGCGCGTACTCCACACAGCGCAGGTGCAGCACCTTGGCCCCGCACGCACACATCTCCAACATCTCTTCGTAGGAGATCCTGGGGATCCGCCGCGCGGTGGGCACGATACGCGGGTCCGCGGTGAAGATGCCGTCGACGTCGGTGTAGATCTCGCACACCTCCGCACCCAGTGCGGCCGCCAGGGCCACGGCTGTCGTGTCGGAAGCACCCCGGCCGAGCGTGGTGATGTCCTTGGTCTCGACCGATACGCCCTGGAAGCCGGCGACGATCGCGATGTCACCGCCGGCGATGGCGGACTCGATCCGCCCCGGGGTGATGTCGATGATCTTGGCGCGACCGTGGGCCGAGTCCGTGATGACGCCGGCCTGGCTGCCGGTGAACGAACGTGCGGTCTGGCCGAGGTTTGCGATCGCCATCGCCAGCAAGGCCATCGAGATGCGCTCGCCGGCGGTCAGCAACATGTCGAGCTCTCGACCGGGAGGCAGCGGCGACACCTGTTCGGCGAGGTCGCGCAGCTCGTCGGTCGTGTCCCCCATGGCAGACACGACCACGCAGACGTCGTACCCCTCCTTGCGGGTGGCCACGATGCGCTGGGCGACCCGCTTGATGCCTGGGGCGTCAGCTACGGAGGAACCCCCGTACTTCTGCACCACGATGCCCACGCTGCTGACTCCTTGTCCGTGTCGGGGACCGTTTCGTCCGGTCGTCGGATGTCCCGCTCAGGGGCGGTGTCGCTGTTCAGCCCGAGGGACGAGTCTAGCGAGAGCCCTGGTCGGGGCCTGCCCGGTTCGACCTGTGGGACCGGCGTATGCCGCGAGGTGACCTGTCAGAGGTCCTCGGCCGCAGCCACGCGGGCGGCCTCGACCTCGCCCACCTCGCTGGCGTCGAGACGGTCGTGGGCGATAACAGACTGGAGGGCGCGCAGGGACGCGCTCGCTTCGGCTCCCCAGCTCGACACGTAGGAGAACTGCCACCACCACAGGGCTTCCTGCATCGACCCCGCCCGGTAGTGCTGCAGGCCGTGGGCGACGCTGGAGGCGATGTCAGCCAGGTCATCGGACAACTTGGACACCACCAGCTCGGGCGGGTCGATGTAGGGATCGAAGACCTCGGTGAAGTCGTCGACGCCCTCGAGGAGGATCGCCAGCCGCTCGCGCATCGCATCGAGGTCGGGATCGGGGCCGGCGTCCGGCTCGAACTGCTCGCTCGGGACGAAGTCGGTCTGCACCCCCAACCGCGCACCGGCGAGCAGCAACTGCGACACCTCCAACAGCAGCAGCGGCACTGCTGTTCCGGGGTCGCCGCTACGCGCGATTTCGCGCAGCGCGAGCAGAAAGCTCTCGGTCTGGTCGGCGATGCCCTGAGCCAGATCTTCCAGCTCGCTGGACAAAGAATCGCGTGTCTCAGTCATCGACCGTGCGTCTCCCTTCGAAGGCGCGCCCAAGCGTCACCTCGTCTGCATACTCCAAATCTCCCCCGACCGGCAGGCCGCTGGCAAGTCTGGTCACCCGCAGCCCCATCGGTTTGAGAAGTCTGGTCAGGTACGTTGCCGTGGCTTCGCCTTCGAGATTCGGGTCGGTGGCGAGGATCACCTCGGTGATGCTCCCGTCCGCCAGGCGGGTCATCAGCTCTCGGATCCGCAGCTCGTCAGGCCCGATCCCCTCGATCGGACTTATGGCCCCGCCGAGCACGTGATAGCGGCCGCGGTACTCCCGCGTCCGCTCGACGGCGACGACGTCCTTGGACTCCTCGACGACGCACAGCACGGTCAGGTCGCGTCGGGGGTCACGGCAGATCTTGCACTGCTCCTCCTCGGCGACGTTCCCGCAGGTCACGCAGAACCGGACTTTTTCCTTCACCTCGACGAGCACATGCGCGAGTCGGCGTACATCGACGGCATCGGCGTTGAGCAGGTGGAACGCGATCCGCTGGGCGCTCTTGGGGCCGACGCCGGGAAGCCTGCCGAGCTCGTCGATCAGGTCCTGGACGATCCCCTCGTACACGCTGCTCCTCGTCTCGTGGCCACCACCGCGCGGCTGCGTGGATCGCCCGAGCAGCCTAACCGCTGAGGGTGCGGCTCAGCCGCGAGCGGCCAGCCGAGCCTTGAGCGCGTCGCGCTTCTCGACGAACTTCGAAGCCGAGGTGTCCAGGTTGGTCATGAAGTCGGCCAGTTCCTGACGCGCCTTCTCTCCCTCACCGGTCAAGCCCTCGAGCTCGAAGACGTTCCAGAAGCGCAGGACGGGCATGACCACCTCGTCGTGGTGCAGACGTTGGTCGTAGATGCCTTGCACCGCCATTTCGACGGCCTTGCGCTGGAAACCGGGGATGCCGGCGCCGGGCATCTCGAACTCGGCCACGACATCGCGGATCGCGACCATCGCCTGGTCCGGCGCGATCTCGAGCGCCGCCTTCAAGAGGTTGCGGTAGAAGATCATGTGCAGGTTCTCGTCGGCCGCGATCCGGGCGAGCAGCTTGTCACACATCGGATCGGTCGTGAACCGGCCGGTGTTGCGGTGCGACACACGCGTCGCGAGCTCCTGGAAGGACACGTAGGCGAGCGACCGCATGGCGTCCTGCGCGTGCGCGGACTGGTAGCCCGCGGACATGTGGTCCATCCGGAACCGCTCGAGAGCGACCGGGTCGACCATGCGCTTGACCAGCATGTAGTCGCGCATCGCGATCCCGTGCCTGCCCTCCTCGGCCGTCCAACGGTGCACCCACTCGCCCCAGGCGTTGTCGCGGCCGAAGATGACGGCGATCTCGTGGTGGTAGCTCGGAAGGTTGTCCTCGGTGAGCAGGTTGACGATCAGCGCCGAGCGCGCCACGTCGGGGATGTCCGCGTCATCGGGTGACCACGGCTCGCCGCCCATCAGTCCGTCGTAGTTGCGCCCCTCGCTCCACGGGATGAACTCGTGGGGGAACCACTCCTTCGCCACCTTGAGGTGACGGTTGAGCTCGACCTCGACGACCTGCTCGAGCTCACGCAGCAGGTCGCTCTGGCTGACCTCTTGGACTGTCATGGACGTCTCCCTCCGGATCGGACCTCCACTTCTGCTACGAAGGTTACGCTACCGTAGGTTACGATCGCGAATCATGCATGCGTCCAGGCTGTGAACACCCGTTCTTGCGTAAGTTTTCGCCCCGTAGCCGCGCAGGCCCGCAGACCCCGCTAGCCGCCCAGACCGGAAAACCCTGCACCGAAGCCGCCGGAGAGCTGGCCCATCTGCTCAGCCGCCACCTGGTGCGCGTTCTCGCTCGCGTCGCGCACCGCGGCCAGGATCAGGTCGGCGAGGGTCTCGGTGTCAACGGGGTCGCAGACCTGCGGGTCGATCCGCAGACCGACGAGGTCGCCGGTGCCGGTAACCGTGGCCTGGACCAGGCCACCGCCAGCGTTGCCGTCGACGCGGCGCTCGGCCAGATCGTTTTGAGCGGCCATGAGCTGCTGCTGCATCGCCGTCGCCTGCTCGAGCAGGGCGTTCATGTCGGGAGATCCTTCGGGGAACATGGGGCTCCTTGGTCGGGGAAGGCTGTGTGTCGGCCTCACCGGGTCGCGATCGGTACGAGGACCGCTCGTCAGCGGCCGTCGTGGCGGATGTCGTCGATGACCTGGGCGCCGAGCTCACGCTCCAGCAGCTCGTGGCTGCTCAGGCTCGCGTCGTCGACCACGTCGTCGTCTTCGTGTACTTCGGGGGGCTCGTCGGCCTCCTCTGCTTGGCCGGCCTCTCGGCCGTTGCGCGTCTTGCGGATGGCTCCCTTCGCCGCGTCGACATTGGCGCTGCGGTCGGGCGCCGGAACCGCGTCGCCGGACTCGACACCAGCGGGTGCCGCAGCGGGCGGCGATGGCTCCGGCTCCGACGGGGGGTTCCGACTCTCGGCCGGGGCAGCCGGCCGCGACTCGGGCTCGCGGACGGTACGCGACGGAGCCTGCGGGCTCGGCCCGTCGATGATGCCTTCGACACGCCAGTCGACACCGAGCTCGTCGATCAGGGCCTGCCGGAGGATCTCGGCAGCGCCACCGGTCCGGAAGTTCTTCGCAGCGCCCTCACCCCCGAACCCGATCGTCAGGACACCGTCGCTGACATCTTTGACCTGGGCGTTCTGGCTCAGCAGGATCCACGCGTAGCGCTTCATCTGTTTGACCCGCTCGAGGACGCCTGGCCACAACCGCCGTACGTCGACCAGCGTGAGCCCGGAGCTGTCCGGAGCGGGAGGCGGGGACGTGGCCGGCGCCGGCGCCTCCTGCGGGCTGACGGTCGTGGCCGGGTCGGCTGCAGCGCGAGACGGCTGCTGGGATGCGCGCTCGGTGCTGTCTGCGCTGTCGGCTCTTGACGGCTCCAGGGTCTCGACAACCGGCTCCGGTGCCGCCTTGGCAGGCGTCGGAGGAACCGCTGCGGGCTCGGGCGCCGCTGGGGCCGGTGGGGCGGGGCGGCGGGGAGCCGCAGCCGTCGTGCCGGACGCGGGGTGGTCGCCCACGACCGACAGCCGCCGCTCGACCCGGTCGATGCGGGCGCCGAGTCCCTCGGCGGACTGGTCGACTCCGGGCAGCAGGATCCGCGCGCACATCAACTCGAGGAGGAGACGCGGAGCGGTCGCGCCCTTCATGTCGGTGAGCCCCTGGCTGACGATGTCGGCGGCCCTGGTCAGCTCGGCGCGGCCGAAGCGCTGCGACTGCCCCGCCAACCGCTCAGCCTGGTCGTCGGACAGCTCGATCAAACCGCGGGACGCCGCGTCGGGGACCGCGGAGATGACCACGAGGTCGCGCAGCCGGTGCAGCAGGTCTTCGGCGAACCGTCGGGGGTCCTGACCGGTGTCGACGACCTTGTCGACGACGCCGAAGAGAGTGGCGCCGTCATCAGCGGCCATCGCGTCGACCGTCTCGTCGAGCAGCGTGTCGGGCGTGTAGCCGAGCAGGGCCGTGGCGAGGTCGTAGGTGACGCCGTCGGGGCCGGATCCGCCGATGAGCTGGTCGAGGACAGACAGGCTGTCACGGACGGACCCGGCGCCGGCACGTACGACCAACGGCACGGCGTTCTGCTCGATGGCGACCTTCTCGCGCTGGCAGAGCTCGACCAGGTAGTCACCCAGGACCTTCGGCGGCACCAGGCGGAACGGGTAGTGGTGCGTGCGCGACTTGATCGTGCCGATGACCTTTTCGGGATCGGTGGTGGCGAAGATGAAGCGCAGGTGCGACGGCGGCTCCTCGACGAGCTTGAGCAGCGCGTTGAAGCCTTGCGGACTCACCATGTGGGCCTCGTCGATGATGTAAACCTTGTAACGGGCCTTCACGGGCGCGAAGAAGGCACGTTCGCGAAGCTCACGAGCGTCGTCGACACCGCCGTGGCTGGCAGCGTCGATCTCGATCACGTCGATGGATCCGGGGCCTCCGCAGGCCAGTTCGACGCAGGACTCGCACACCCCGCACGGTTCGGACCGTGGGCCCTTCTCGCAGTTCAGCGCCCGCGCCATGATGCGGGCGCTCGTGGTCTTGCCGCAGCCACGGGGACCGGAGAACAGGTAGGCGTGGTGGACGCGGTTGTTGTCCAGCGCATGCGACAGCGGCGTGGTGACCTGCTCCTGGCCGATGACGTCGCCGAACGTGTCAGGGCGATATCGCCGGTACAAAGCGAGGGGGGCATCCACGCTGACGACCTTACTGCCGCCCGGCGACGGCCTCTATGGCCGGCAGGTGCCGGTGGAGGAGTGCCGGAGGTCGTGGGCCGGGGGTGACTGTGTCGGTCCACCGACGTAGGGTCGAGGGACAAGGAGCCGATCCATCGGCCCCCTTCGCGCCTATCGAACGCAGCCGGACTGAGGAGAGAGCATGAGCGACAGCGTGGTCCACTTCGAGATTCCCGCCGACGACCTGGAGCGGGCCCACACTTTCTATCGAGACACCTTCGGCTGGGACATCCAGCACATGCCGGAGATGCAGTACTCCATGTTGACCACCACCGAAAGCGGCGACCGGGGGCCGGTCAACCCTGGAGCCATCAACGGCGGCATGTTCAAGCGCGACCACGAGATGAAGGCGCCCACGGTGGTCATCGGCGTCGACGACATCGACAAGGCCCTCGAGAAGGTCAGCTCCGCCGGGGGCAGCACCGTGCGCGACAAGATGCAGGTCGGCGACATGGGGTGGGCGGGCTACTTCAAGGACACCGAGGGCAACCTGATCGGTCTCTGGCAGAACGCAACCTGAGCACCTGAACCGCTCAACGAGGGCGTGAAAGACCCCTCGTGTACCCGGCAGAGCTCGCTTACCCTTGCTGCCTTCCGGCCCTGGGGGAGTTGGGCAAGGTGCCGCCACACGAGGGGCTGCCCGAAAGTCTACGGGAGGCTGCGCCGCATCTGCGAATCGTGGTGGAGCCTGTCGACAGGGTCCGACGACACGATTTCGGTCGGGCGCACCCAGGCGATAACCTCCTCCACGGAGGATTCGCATAGTGGCCTAGTGCGCACGCTTGGAAAGCGTGTTGAGTGAAAGCTCTCAGGGGTTCGAATCCCCTATCCTCCGCCACGCTGATGCAGGGCTGACCTGCGAGAACGCCGACCGTCGCCCGACCTCGGGCAGGTCGGCGTTCGTGGTCTCCCGGGCTCGTAGTCTCAGTTCTGGTCTCAGTTGGGCACGTCGCCCGCTCACCACGGGGCAAGTGCGCCTTCTCGGCTCATGCTGACCAGACCGGGTCTGATGCGACCGGAGTCATCTTCCGGATGCTCGCTCATGCCGAGGTCCCGCGTGCTTCGTTCCTCGACAGGTGTCGGTGTCCGTGAAGCCCCCGGGTCCCGGGATGGCTTCCGGACGGGTCTACCGGGAAAGAGCAGCGGCCCCCAGTGCACGTACCCGCCCAGGCCCTGCGGCGTCCCGGTTGTGGTTCCCCTCACGGACATCCTCGCGGACGGGCCGACGTCCATCTCGATCGAGCGAAGGCGCACGTCCGCTGATGAGAGTGCAAGTGGCTGACTGGATCTCCGGTCCCCGGCGTCTTCGGCCTGAGTCACCGATGCCTCTCGCGCATGCCAGCGTCCATGGACAGGTCCATACAACTGCGAACATCATGGCCTCCCCGTCAACCCTGCCTCGTGAACGCCTCGGTCATGTACAGCGCGCGCTGGAACACTTCGTCCGGGATCCCTCCATAGGGAGGCATGGTCCCCTTCACGAACTCAAGGTTCAGCGTGTCGCCGTCGACCGTCCATCGGTGGGTGTTCGAGCCGTCAGAGTGGTGGAAGGTGACGGTGTCGCCGTCGATCTCGTACTCCGCGTCATAGTCGATCGGCTCCCGTCCCCCCTCGGACTCGCCGTACAGGTTCCACTGGCCCCCCTCGATGCTGAGGTCGAGCACGGTGACTTTCGAGATCGGGGGAATCTTGTGGAACTTCTCGATCCACTTCCCAAAGCCCTGCCGACGCAGGGTGGCCTCGGCGTCCCGCAGTGAGATGGGCTCGGTGCGCCAGGTGCCTTCCAACGGGGAGGCGGCTGGTGCCTCGGACGTAGCGGGGGCCTCCGAGGTGGCGGAGGTGCTCGCATGGTCGTCGGGCGCCTCCGTCGCCGGCGTGGAATCGTCGGAGCCGCAGCCGACGAGCAGCATCGAGGCGGCGACCGCGGCGACCGCGGCGGACCGCCATGTGAAGTGGGTGGCCAAGGCGACTGACCACTCCTTGATCACGGTGTTCGACATGACAATCTCTCTCTCTCTTGTGGTGGGGCATCTGCGGGGGCGCGGCGTTGCGATTGCCGCAGGTCGGTGACGGGCAGCTTGAGGTGGCTCGCGAGGAACGCTTCCCTGGTCATCGCGCGCCCGTTCGCTGGTGGCAGTCGCCGGGAGCGGAGCAGGGCGATGCCTAGGATCAGCGCTCCAGGCACGATCACGATCGGCGCCAGCGGGTCTTCGAATCCTGCGGCGAAGAGGGCTACCAGGCTGAGCGCTCCGAGGAGGATACTGACGACCGTGGCCACCCGGGCCGACCGGCGGGCGACGTCGGCTCCGCGCACCGCCTCGCTGGCGAACACCAGCGAACCGAGCGCAAGCAGCGACAAGGCGGACACCAGCGGGACCGTCAGTGGGCCAAAGTCCCGCACGAGCGGTGGGAGATTCTCCGGGTCGGCAAACAAGCCCAGCCCTAGCCCCACGTAGGTCCACCACACCAGCAGTGTGGCCAGTGCCGACCACCATGTGAGCTGGGCGAGCCGTCCTCCGGCCCCGGTGCGGATCTTGCCGGCGGCCCGGAGCAGGAATGCCGGGGGTAGCAACAGGAACAGCCCGGTGATCAGTGCGTAGAGCGCGTGGTCATGAGTGATCTGGGCCTGCGTGGCGGTTGCCACCGCGTTGACCGCCACGCCCTCGTGCTCGGCGGCCGCCGCCAGGTCCTGCTCGAAGCCGGCTCCGAGGGTCACCGCGACGACGACGTACCCCACCAGTGCGAGGGCGGCGCCATTCAGCGCCCACCCGGCCGTCCCGGCCCACGGTGGTGACGGGCGCTGTGACGTCCGCGGCTGGGCACGGCGGGCAGGGCTCTCTGCGCTCATGGCTCCTGCGCTCACCCTGCGTCCACCTCGGCGGCCTTGCGTCGCGCGGTCTCCACCGGGTCGTCCACGACCCGGACGTTCTCCTGGTCGGCTGTGGTGGGGTGCCTCACCGTCACTGTCGCGTCCCGAACTTCGCGCCAGCCGGGATCTGTGAGCCACCGGCCCGCGATGAAGACCGTCGGCGAAATCTCGTTGCCGTCGTTCACGTCGCGGACCCGGGCGGCACCGTCCTCATCGTCGCGAAACCGCACGGAGCGATGGGGCACCCGGCGCAGGGTCAATGCAGTCCTGAGCCTGATGCCAAACGGACATCCCGGCTTGAAGTACACGACCGGCTCGTCCATTGCGCCTCCATTGATCAGAGTTTCGTCATAGCATCACTATGACGAACATAGTGCTACCGTGACGTGTGGCTGTCAAGAGATCCGTCGGACACCGGCATCGCCAGGCGGAGGCCACCAAGCGGGAGGTGGCACGCGTCGCCCGGGCGCTCTTCGCAGAGCACGGCTACGTCGCCACCACGATCAACACCATCTCCGAAGAGGCGGACATCCCGGTCCAGACGATCTACTCCGCCTTCGGAACCAAGGCGAAGATCCTCGACAAGATCACCGAACTCTGGATGAGCGAGGCTCAGACGACCTCACGTGCCGCCGAGTACCTTCACGAGCCCGACCCCGCCCGGCAGCTGAGAATGCTCGCCGAGCTCAACCGGCGCCAGATGCAAGTCGGTTCCGACGTCGTCGTGATCTATCAGGAAGCGGCGGCGTCGGACCCGCAGATGGCGGAGACCTTGCGCAACGTCCTGGCCGCACGCGAGCGCGAGATTCGCAAGCTCATCGATGCCCTCGCCCCGCGGCTCCGCTCGGACCTCACCATCGACTCGGCCCTAGACCTCACCCTGGCGCTCACCCTGCCCGAGCTCTTTCACCTGCTTGTCGTCGAGCGGGGATGGGGCCACCGCCGATACGAGACGTGGCTGGGCAACACCCTGGTCAGCCAGCTCCTCCGAGAGTGACCCGCTGCCACACGTCGGGGGCGATCGACAATGCCCCGCCACCTGCCCGAACCGTCGCGTCGGCCGTTCGACGGTCTACCGCGCGATCGAAGGCCAACGCATTGATGCCCGAGCCGGCCTGGCGGAGGCAACATCGAGGCGCTGACACGAGCTCACGGCGCCGGCTGTCCCGGATCCGACACCCCTGCGGGACGCTGGCGCCTCACCACTCCCGTATGGGTCTGAGCGCCCTCTTGTGGTTCCCGTGCAGGACAGTGCAGGTCAACCACATGACTTGACCAATACGGATGTGACGCTGAGTTTGGGAGACGTATGCCACGTCGATCGGGAGGCGACGAGGCTGGCTCCTTCCGCTGCCGGGCGTGCTGGGCGGCGATGAACCCCGCAACCTGGCTAGTAGCACCTCCACTGGCCACGACGGGCTCAGGCTCGTGTTCGGTCCCTCCTCCGGTTCGCCGCCGGAGAGTCGCAGGTGTCGGCGGCCGCGGCTAACGTCGGACCCATGGCAACCCTGCTGCCCGAGCTGCTCGCGACCGACCCGGCCGCGCTGCGCGCGTGGCTCGAAGAGCACCACGCGACGTCGCTCGGCGTGCGGCTGGTGCTGACCAAGAAGGGAGGCTCGGTCACCACGATCACGTGGGCGAGCGCGGTCGAGGAGCTGCTCTGCTTCGGCTGGATCGACGGCCAGGCCGGCAAGCGCGACGAGGACAGCTACACCGTGCGCATCACCCCGCGCCGCCCCAAGGGCAGCTGGTCCCAGCGAAACGTGGCGCTCGTGGCGACGCTCGAAGAGCAGGGCCGGATGACCGCCGCCGGGCGCGCCGCGGTCGAGGCCGCGCGCACCGACGGGCGGTGGGACGCGGCGTACGCCGGTCCGGCGACCCGCCACGCGCCCGACGACCTGGCCGCGGCGATCGCGGCGGAGCCGGACGCGCAGGCGATGTTCGACGTGCTCACGAGCGCCAACCGGTTCGCGCTGATCCATCGCGTCGAGAGCATGAAGCGCGCAGAGAGCCGGGCCCGCAAGATCACCGAGATGGTGGAGATGCTCGCGCGCGGCGAGACGCTCTACCCGCAGAAGGCGGGTCACCCCGGACGGGCAGGCCAAGGCGCCGACGCCCGGCATCAGGGTCGCCCATGACCAAGCGGGAGTACCTGACGGCGTCGATCCTGACGCAGGCCGCGAAGCAGAGTCGAACCCGGAAGATGATCGCGATGGTGATCAGGACAACCGGCCAGACCAGGACGTCGATGTAGTCCAGCACCATCCGCGCTTGTCCATCCCGTTCCGGCGCGCGACCACAGCTCGCGTCTTCCCGGCCTGAGATGCTCAGCTCATGAGCCTGCTGTTCTCGTAGCCATCGACACGAGTGTGTGGGGCCCCAGCATCGTGACTGGTCTACTCACGGGTGCGCCCGCGGTGGGCGGCATCGCCTACGCGCAGCGTCAGACCGACCGTCGCGACGAGCGTGTCCGGGCGCACGAGCAGCGGTCTTGGACCCGGGAACAGAAGCGTGCAGCTCATGCTGCGTTCCTCGCTGAGCAGCGTCGCCTCGATCAGTGGATGATGAAGGTCACTCGCATGGGCGGCGAAGATGTGGAGACACCGACAGAGCTGGTATCACCCAACGAGTGCGCTGCTTGTCGACGTGCAAGTTTCGGCAGTCAAGAGGCTGCGATCGCCGCGCGACGGCTCTACCGAGCCACGATCAAACTCGAAGGAGGCACTGTCGGCGCCATGATGGAGGTCGATTCGCTCTCCGAGGCGTATCGGCGCCATGTGCAGCTCGATCTGGATATCGGCGAGACGGAACTGCCTGAGTGGACACGCGAGGACGAACCACCCTGGGATCAATTCGGTCGTGTCTGGGGGTCATTGAGATCTGCTGGTGACGTCGTCCCGACGCGGGATTGTCACGCGGAGCGTGCCGGTGCGGGATAGTCACGCGGAGCGTGCCGGTGCGGGATCGTGGTGCCGGGGCCGCGAGCCGACTTCTCGGCGGCGCGGGATCCTCTGTGGCAGCCAGATGCCTCTGACTTTGGGCGCCGATCAGGCCTATCCGGACGCGCATCGTCCGGGACTGCTTGTACGGTCGGTGCCTGGACATCCATGTGGCACGAACCAGATCGCCACCCGTGCGAGAGACCCGGCTTGGCCGACAGGCAATCCAAGGGCTCGGGCGAGCGTGCGATGCCGATCAAGATCCCGACACGAGCCCGACGCCGGCTCAACCAGAGAATGGGGTACCACCGCGTGATGGACATGCTGAGAAGCGAACAGCTCGCCGACCTCGAGCTGACCGAGTGGCGCAAGCTCGCCCAGGGCCTCCATGCCCGCTACCTGGTCGACGACTTCGGTACGAGCGCGCGGTTCATTGCTGCAGTTGGCCAGGCGGGTGATCCTCTCGGGCACTACCCACTCGTGTCCATCGGCGATGGATTCGTCGACCTCAAGCTGGTCACTGACGACGCCATCTACCGCGACGACGAGGGCACTGAGCATGTCGTCGAGTGGGTGACCCAGCAGGATGTCGATCTTGCACGACGGATCACCGTGGTCGCCGCCGACCACCAGCTCGAGCCCGACCCGGCCTCGGTCAGCGTCATCGAGCTCGGCCTAGATACCGCGCGCTCGGCGACCATCGCCCCAGTGTGGGCCGCCATGCTGACCGGGAACTCAGAGGCACAGGGACGCGGCACCCCCAGCGACGAGATCCGTGACGCTACGGGACGGGTACCGAACCTGTGGTTTGGAGACGTCGAAGTGGACCAGGCCCCGGGTCAGCGTTTCCACGTCGAGGTCTATGTGGCCCCCGAGGAAGCCGAGCGTCGGATCGCCGCTGCCGTCGCCGCGGGCGGGGCTGTCGTCGATGACAAGGACGCGCCTTCGCTCATCGTAATCGCTGACCAGGACGGCAACACGGGGGTCGTGTGCGTCGACGCGGCCGCCGTGAAGAAGGACTGAGTCGCACTGTCTCTCACCCGCGGCTCGCCGCGGGTGCCGTTGGTTCCGCCCTCCGCGACATGTTGGCAATGGCAGGCGGTCAGCCCTGCCGCCCGCGCGTCCAAGCCATCCATCCAACCTACGATTCCCTGCTCCTGGCCTCGAACGTGGCGACGGGTTCACCGGGTCAACCGGGTCCAGACCATACCGATTGAGGATCCGCTTACGGGGCAGTGCCGCCTCGCTCTCCAAGCACGTAGAACGCCCCCCCCCCAGCTGATCCCGTGCGGACCCATGCAGTCGGCGGCGGAGGACGGGGCGAGGGGTCCGTTCGCCCTAGCCGTCGTTCTCGGCAGGATTCGTCCAGGCCACCCGGCTGCTCGGCGAGCGGGGTGCTGAGGTCCAACGGTTCGACGGCGTGACCGACCGCTCCATGCCTTTGTGGGCGTCATAGCCGCAAAATGCGCCGTCATGAAGCGCAGACCCAAGAGCATCTGTTTAGATATCGCTCTTCAACCGCTCATCGGACCACGGCGGCGCCTGGTTCTAGTCTCAGTTCTCGTCTCAGGTGTTCTCGTTCAGACCGTTCTGGGCTGCACGCAGCCGTCGGTTTCACGCTCAGCGAAGGACGCCGAACAATCCAGAACCCCCCATCCCAGGGTTGGAAAGCGTGCTGAGTGAAAGCTCTCAGGGGTTCGAATCCCCTATCCTCCGCCAGTGTTGCGCCACTCGCGACGAGACCCAGGCTCGGCGCTGTCCCGTGCGACGGCGTCCACGCGCGGCCCGTGTGCTGGACCCGGAAACGACTGTCAGCTGTTGAAGCCGACGCCCACGCGGTCCATCACACGCAGCAGGACCCCCCGCCGGCCGCGGCGGTCCTCGCGGGCAAGGGCAGCGCGAGTCGTCTGAACGGCGGCCCACCGCAGCGGTTCGGGCGGGAACGGGATCGGCCGACGACGGACCATCTCCAGCTCGGTGCGCTCCGTGGTTCGGCCGTCCAGGAGGTCGAGCGCGACCCGCGCTCCGAAGCGCGCCATCGCGACCCCCAGCCCGGTGTATCCCAGTGAGTAGGCGACCCGGCCGCCCAGAGCGGTGCCGAAGACCGGGGTGAACCGGGTGGTGGTGTCGATCATCCCGGCCCAACGGTGGCTCATGCGCACGTCCTCGAGCTGGGGAAATGTGTCGTAGAACTGTCGGGCGAGCAGCTCGTGCGACGCGTCGCGCTGCTCCAGTCCGGAGCCGCTGCCGTTGTTGAAGTAGTAGATCGCGTCGTAGCCACCCCACAGGATGCGGTCCTCCGCGGTACGGCGGTAGTAGTGAAACTGGTTACCGGCATCCGTCAAGCCTTGATTGCGCGGCCAGCCGATCGACTCGACCTGGGTCGGGGACAGCGGCTCGGTGGCGAGCACGTGGTCCCACACGGGCAGCACGAAGGATCGGAGCCGTCTCAGCAACGGCGGATAAGCGTTGCTGGCGAGCAGCACCTGGCCTGTGCGCACCGCTCCCTGTGCGGTCCGGCAGATGACGTCCGCTCCCTCGCGACGGACCGCGACGACCGAGCTACCTTCGTGCAGCCGCACCCCGTGGCGCACGGCCACGTCGCGCAGGCCGGTGGTGAGAGCCACCGGATCGACGAGACCGCCGGCGGCGGTCTCGAGTCCCGCCAGGTAGGTCGGTGAGTGCACGTCGGCCCGCACCTCTTCGCCGGTGAGGTACGTCGTCGCCTCCCCGTGTCGTTGGTGCAGCGTGTGCAGGCGCTTGAGCGCCGCCACCTCGTGAGCCCGCGTCGCCACAGTCGTCTTGCCGCAGAGGCGGAGGCCGGCCTCGACCTTCTCCTTGGAGAGCCACTCCTCGATCTCGCGGAGGTTCTCGTGCCCGAGGCGAAGCAGTGTCGGCAGTTCGTCCGGCCACGTCGCGGCGCCGTGCGCGAGCCCGTGAGTCAGCGACGCCGACACGAAGCCACCGTTGCGCCCCGATGCTCCCGCTCCCACGTGCCGACCCTCGAGCAGTACCACGGTCCGGCTGGGCTGCTCCTCGATCGCCTGGACTGCGGCCCACAGGCCGGTCAGCCCGGCCCCGACGATGACCAGGTCGGCACGGATCTCACCGTGGAGCCGGTCAGTCACTGGCCCATCGTCGCGACCCTCCCACCAGACCGGCTGCGGTCGTGTATCTGAGAGGTCACCCGCGGCGGGCCTCACCGCAGCTCGTCGCGCACGAAGACCGCAGTGTCCCAACTGAGCGAGACACCTTGTCCGGGGGCCACCGTCGACACGCCTGGCACCGACACCAGGAACGGCTGGCCGTGTCCGGTGATGTCGATCGCGACATGGCTGCTGCCGCCTTTGAACTGGACGTCCGTGACCTGGCCGTGTAGCAGCGCTGGTGCATCATCGCCTGGCGCCATGCGGATGTCCTCTGGTCGTACGACCAGGTAGCCGTCACCGGTCGGCGCGACCGCTCCGCCCGCAGGCAACGTGCCGAGAGCCTCCGTGACGACGAACCCGTCGTCGAGCCGGCCCGCGATGCGGTTGCTGTTGCCTACGAAGTCGGCCACGAACAAGTTCGTCGGTTGCCGGTAGAGATTTACTGGCGATGCAACCTGCTGCACACGGCCGTCCGCGATCACCGCGATCCGGTCGGCCATCGACATGGCCTCCTCCTGGTCATGGGTGACCACGACGAAGGTGATGCCGACCTCATGTTGCAGACGCTTGAGCTCGAGCTGCATCTCCCCTCGCACCTTGCGGTCGAGTGCTGACAGCGGCTCGTCGAGGAGCAGCAGCCGCGGCTGCTTCACGATCGCCCGGGCCAGAGCGACGCGCTGACGCTGCCCACCCGAAAGCTGCCTCGGCCGACGGGTGGCCAGATCGGACATCCCGACCGTGGCGAGCACATCGCCCACGCGACGACGTACCTCGGCCTTCGGGAGCTTTTCGCGCTCCAACCCGTAGGCGATGTTGCGCTCGACAGACATGTGCGGGAACAGTGCGTAAGACTGGAACATCAGGTTCACCGGCCGGCGATTGGGCGGCAGCTGGAGCAGGTCTTGGCCACCCAGCAGCACGGATCCCGAGTCCGGCGTCTCGAACCCTGCGATCGACCGCAGCAGGGTCGTCTTACCGCAGCCAGACGGCCCGAGCAAGGCGAAGAACTCGTTCTCGGCGATCGACAAGGAGACTGAGTCCAAGGCAGTCACTGAGCCAAAGCTTCGGCTCACATCCCGGATCTCGAGAAGGGTGCGCGCCGGTACCGCAATTTCAGACATCGTGGGGTGACTGGTCATTGCTCGTCAGGCCTCCGTACCATGCGTGCCGCGGAGATCACGACAGCGATGCTGATGGCGACCAGCACTGTCGCCAGCGCGTTGATCTCCGGTGTGACGCCGACCCGAACCATGGAGTAGACCGCGATCGGCAAGGTCTGCGTGGTGGGACCGGCGGTGAAGAAGGCGATGACGAACTCGTCCAGCGACAGCGTGAAGACCAGGAGTGCTCCGGCCACGATGGCCGGAGCGATAGCGGGCACGGTGATCCGGATGAATGTCGTCACGGGACCCGCGCCCAGGTCACGAGACGCCTCCTCCTCGGCCAGGTCCATCCCCGCGAGCCGGGCTCGCACCACGGCAACGACAAAGGCCGTTCCGAAAGCGGCGTGGGCCAAGAGGATCGTCAAGGCGCTCTTGGGAATCGACGCGGCGTAGTAGAAGGACAGCAACCCGATAGCCAACAGCAGGTCCGGGAGAATGGCGGGCGCCATCGCGGAGGCCTCCAGAAGCTTCGACCTCGAGTGCCGAACCAGCCCGACCGCGAGCAGGGTGCCCAACACGGTGGCGATCGTCGTGGCCCCCGCACCCACGATGAGAGAAGTGACGAGCGCCGACCGCAGGCGGTTGTCGCCCGCGAGCTCGCTGTACCACCGGAAGCTGAAGCCGTCCCACGAGAACGCTGACCCGCCGTCGTTGAACGACATACCCACCACAACGAGGATCGGGAGGTAGAGAAAAGCCGCACACATCGCCATTGCCGCCCAGAGTCCCGCACCCATCCGCGGCTTCGCGGCTGCCCTACCCACGAGCGTGCACCTCCCCCTCCACGCGACGGGTGACAACCGCCTGGAGCAGGAAGAGGCCCAGCAGAGCGAGCACCACGACGAACGCAAGAACCGCACCGAACGGCCAGTCCTGCGCCTTGAGGAACTGGTCGCGGATCAAGTTGCCGACCATCACCGTCTTGCCCCCACCGAGCAGTTCGGGCACGACGAAGTTCCCCAGGCTGGGCACGAACACGAGGATCGACCCGGTGATGGCCCCTGGGAGGGTCAGCGGAAGCAGCACGCTCCAGAACGTGCGGAACCGGCCCGCGCCCAGGATCGCCGACGCCTCGAGGACCTCGGGGTCAACGCGCTCGATCGCCGCGTACAGCGGCAGGATCATCAGGGGCAAGTAGGCATACACGAGGCCGACGACCACCGCCCCGGAGTTGTACAAGAGACCCGTCCGCTGATGGACGAGACCCAATCCGACCAGAGCATCGTTGAGGAGGCCCTGGCTGTTGAGCAACACGATCCACGCGTAGATACGAATCAACAGGTTGGTCCAAAACGGCACCACGACGAGCACCAGCGCCACCGTGCGCCAGCGCGGGGGCAGCCTGGTGATGGCATAGGCCGTAGGAAAGCCGATCACGAACGCGATCAGAGTTGCTATCGCGGCCAGCCACAAGGAGGTGCGCAGCACCTTGAGGTACAGCGGATCGAACGCCCTCCCGAAGTTGTCGAGCGTGAAAGTCCACTCGACGCCGCCAAACCGGCCGGGCACAGCGAACATGTAGCCGAGCACCAGCAGGAGCGGCACGGCCACGAAGACCGCGTAAAAGGCAAGACCGGGACCCAGCAGGACCACAGGCCCGATCAGCCGTCGGAGATGACGCATGGGAGCGCCGCCTCCGACGGCTGACCGCCTGGCTCGCATCAGTGCGCCGTTACGCCGACGATGCCACCGGTCAAGATGCCGTGACCTCGGTGATGATCCGGCTGTACAGCGAGGCGGCGGTGCCGATATCCGTCATGTTCTCGCCCTGCAGCATCTCGTCACGACGCGCGCCGAGCGTCTCGTACTGCTGCGTGAGCTCGGCCGGCAGCAGGTCCATCGCTGCGTTGTTCGGAACGATGTAGAGGATGTTCTCGGCGGCCCAGGCATGGTTCTTCGCATCGAGGATCGCGTTGATGAAGGCGTAGGAGGCTTCCTTGCTCTTCGAGGACTTCAGGATGGCCATGCCGTCGACCCACAGGTCGGATCCTTCATCAGGGATGGCGAACTTGATGTCGGGGTTCTCGCCGGTCCCGTAGTTGCACCAACCGTCCCAGGCCTCGACCATGACCGCCTCGCCGCTGATCAGGCGCTCATAGAACGTCGTGTCGTCATACGCGAGCAGATGCGGCTTGGCCTGGACCATGAGATCCTTCACCTTCGACATCTCCGACTCGTCCGTCGTGTTGACCGAGTAACCGAGTGCCTTCTGCGCCGGCAGGACCGCCCATCGCTCCGTCCCCATCATCGTGACCTTGTTCTCGTACTTCTTCTCGGGCTTGAGCAAGTCGTTCCAGCTGGTGGGGGCCTGGTCGACCAGGTCCTGGCGATAGCAGATGCCGGTCGTTCCCCAGGTGTACGGAGCGAAGTAGGTCTGGTCGCCGACCTTGGCGAGCTCCTGGGCCTTGGGATCCAGGTTGTCCCAGTTACTGAGGTACTGCGGATCAATCGGCTCGAGCAGACCTTCTTCAGCGAACGCCTCGAGGTAGGGCTGGGACCCGAAGATCACATCGAGTCCCTCGCCCGCAGAGCCGGTGACCTTGGCGACCAGTTCCTCATTGGTGGCGTGGTTGGTGACCTTCACGGTGGCTCCGGTCGACTTCTTGACGATCTTGGCGATGTCGTCGGGCATGTAGGCATCCCAGTTGGACACCACGATCGTCTGGCTGCTCAGGTCGGCTTTGGTGTCGATCGCCGTCGGCTTGCTGCCACCGTCATCACCGCCCCCACAGGCGGACAGGGTCAAGGTCAGGGCCGAGGTCAGGGCAACAGCCGCGGGCGCCCCACGACGCGAAACTCTGGTCATCAAACTGCTCTCCGCTCTCCCTCGTCCATGAGGGCAACGCTGCCAATGTGACGGCGATCACTGGAATCTTCCACACTGGTTCAGATATGACAAGGTCAGTTTCACGCATAAATGGGGCGTGATACACAGTAAATTGAACTGCTCTTCAAATTCCGGGCCCCGTCTGTCACGATGTCAGTCGACACGACAGAGCGATGCCGGCGACACGAAGAGGGTGGAGCCGACCTCGAAGGAGTTCTATGGCGAACGGGCGGCAGCAACGTCGCGAGAAGCTGCTCCAGGCCGCCCAGCGCGCGGTCGTGATCCACGGTGCCGATGTCCGACTCAAGGACGTCGCGGAGCTGGCGGGGCTGACCTCCGGGGCGATCCTGTACCACTTCCCCGACGTGCAGTCGCTGCTCGTGGAGGCGAACCGGGCGGCGGCCGAGCGCTTCTACGACGCCCGCCTGCGCGCCTTGGCGGGGCTCTCGTCGCCGGCGGAGATGCTGGTTGTCACCGTTGCCTCCGGACTCCCGGTCGATTCGGAGGACGCCGACGTCAAGCTGCTGTGCGCCCTGGGCGGAGCAGCATCGCGCTTCCCCGTGTATGCCGAGATGCTGACGTCGTTGTATGACCGACAGGTGGCCATGTACAGGGTGCTCCTGGACACCGGAGCAGCCTCCGGAGTCTTCACTCTGACCCAGCCCGCCGAGACGATCGGCCGCAACATCGTTGCTCTCGAGGACGCCTACGGCTACAGAATCGTGGCGCGTCACCCGGTGATCACCCGCGAGGTCGCGACCAACCTGATCCTCGAGTACGCGCGTCAGGCCGTGACCCATCCTCTCGACACTCCGATCCGCACGTCTGCCTAGGAGCACGCCATGCCCGAGAAGCTCACCGTCCTGTTCTTGCCGGAGTCCGCCTACGGGCCGACGAACCAGTGCATCGGACTCGGCGACCTCCTGCTCCGCCGCGGTCACCGGGTCGTGTTCGCCTCCGAGAAGTCCTGGGCCGGGAAACTGTCCGCCCTGGGCTTCGAGGAGCGGCTGGTCGACCTCGCCGAACCCGACCCGAACGCGACCGAGGAGGATGCCGGTCAGTTCTGGACCGACTTCATAGCAGAGACGGCGCCTGAGTTCCGCAAGCCGACGCTCGACCAGCTCCAGACGTTCGTCCAGCCCACGTACCAGGCGCTCATCGACGGCGCCACGTATGCCGAGCCTGCTTTGCGACAGATCGTCGACGACGTACGGCCCGACGTGTTGGTGGAGGACAACGTCGTGTTGTTCCCGGCTCTCGCGACCAGTGGTGCGCCGTTTGTGCGAATCGTCTCGTGCAACCCGCTCGAGCTGCCGGGCGACGGCGTCGCGCCCCGCCTGTCCGGCCTGCCGCAGGACGATCCCGCTTCGTGGGGACCTTTCCGCGAGCGGTTCGAGCAGACGCACAAGGAGACCTGGGAGTCGTTCAACGCCTGGGTGATCGAACAAGGGGCTGATCCGCTGCCCTACCTGGAGTTCATGCCCGACAACAATGCGGCCAACCTCTATGTCTTTCCCGAGGAGGCCGATTACGACGCCGCCCGGCCGCTTGACCACTCATGGCATCGGATCGACTCCAGCGTGCGGCGCACCGACGAGGAGTACGTCCTGCCGGCCAAGGTCGCCGACCGGCCCCCGGGATCCGGGCTGGTCTACCTGTCCCTGGGCTCACTGGGCGGCGCCGACGTAGAGCTCATGCAGCGCCTGATCGACGAGTTGACCGAGAGCTCCCATCGCTTCATCGTGAGCATGGGTCCGCGGTCCGACAAGATCCGTCTAGCGGACAACATGGTCGGTGAGCCGAGCCTGCCGCAGACCACGGTGCTGCCGAAGGTCGACCTCGTGATCACCCACGGCGGTAACAACACCACAACGGAGGCGCTGCACTTCGGTAAGCCGATGGTGGTGCTGCCGATCTTCTGGGACCAGTACGACAACGCCCAACGCATGCACGAGCTCGGGTTCGGCATCCGACTTTCCACCTACGAACACACCCAGGACCAGCTGAACGGGGCCATCGACACCCTTCTGAGCGACCAGGAGCTGCGGCGACGGCTGGACGCCATGGGTGCCGCCATCCGCACGCGTGACGGTCTGACCAAGGGTGCCGACATCATCGAAAGGGTCGGTCTCGAGCATCGCCGGGCCGGGGGCGGGTGACCTCACCGGGTGGGGAGTCTGCGCTCGAGATCGCTGACAGGGTCGTTGCGAGCGGCTGGGGAGCTCTGCTCCCGGCCCACCGCGCGGACGGTGCCGATCAACCGGTCGGGACGCCGCACTGCCTGTCATTGACGCCGCTGAAGCCGGGGCTGGCTCTTGCCATCCTCGCGGACAGCCGCGGCCGGTTCTACCCGAGTCCCGTGAGCCTGCTCCACGCCGGCGTGCGTCGCGCCGTACCCGGTGACGGGGCCGCCGAGGCAGTGCTGGATCTCCTGTCGCTCGGCGACGGCATGATCGGCGACCTCGGGGTGACCGCCTGGCACCATGCCTCGGCAACCGGAGAGCGCGGCGTCGGCGTCGACCAGACCAACGACTCGGTCATCGTCGGAGACAGCGCCGTCGTGAAGTGGACGTTCGTCGCGGACGGTCCGCATCCGGCACCCTCCCTGCTGACCGAGCTCACCAGAACGGGCTTCGTCGGGATGCCGCGTCCGTGGGGCACGGTTCAGTGGCTCCGGGGGGACGGTAGCCCGCCCTGCTTGGTCGCGCAGGTGACGGAGTACGTCGACGGCACGGTCGACGGCTGGACCTGGCTCGTCGATGACCTGCGGCTCGCCGCAGCGCATGGAGACGTCGAGGTCATCACCTCGGTCGGCGGCGCGGTCGGTGCCCTGGTCGCGTCGTTCCACCGTGCGCTCGCGGCAACCTCTCGGTCGGCCACTCCCGAGGAAGTTGCCGGCTGGCGGACGGCCGCGCTCGTGGACCTGGATCGTGCCCTTGACGTCTCGCAGGGGACTGCTCTGGGGGTGTTGCATCGGTACTCCGACGCGGTGCGGTCGGTCTTCGACGATCTGCCCGCGACCACCACGCGCGTCATGCGGGTGCATGGGGACCTTCATGTCGGTCAAGTGCTCCGGACAAGTGGCCGCGCAGCGGCGCCGTACCTCCTCACCGACTTCGACGGCAGTCCGGTGCTCGATGCCGACGACCGCATGTCGGAGCAACCGGCGGCGCTCGACGTCGCCGGTATGGCGCAGTCCTTCACCCATGCTGGGCTGGTCGTTCGCCGCCATCACCCCAGCCTCGACCCCCGAACGGTCGATCACGTCGCGGAGGCAGCTCGGCAGTCGTTCCTGACGGCGTATGGACGCGGCCTCGGTGACCTCGGCGAGCTGCTCGACGAACGACTGTTGGAGCCCTACGCGCTCCGGCAGGTCTGCCGGGAGTTCGTCTACGCCGGGACCCACCTGCCGCGCTGGTCCTACGTCCCGGAGGCGGCTTTGCCGATGCTGCTCGAGAGGAACGTCCCGTGAACCCCGAGCTCTTCCTGGCGGACCTGCGCCGCAAACCCGAGGTGCTGCGTTCGCTGGCCGACCGGCTGCGAAGAGGAAACCCGTGGGCGGCGATCGACCGCCACCTGGAGCGGGTCGTGCTCGTGGGAATGGGGTCCTCGGCCTACGCCGCGGGTGTATCCGCGGCGCGGATGCGCTCGCGTGGACTGCTGGCCGTGTCCGAGCTGGCCGGCAACGACCTCCTGCCACAATGGGGCCAGGATGTCCTGGTCGTCGCGACGTCCGCGTCGGGATCGTCGCGCGAGACCCTCGTGGCGCTCGACAAGCTGCCCACCCGTGCGCTGACAGCTGCCTTGACCAACGCGCCCGACTCCGCGCTTACCGCGCTCTGCGACCGAACGGTGCTCATGCACGCCGGACGTGAGTCGGGCGGGGTCGCTTGCCGCAGCTACCAACACACGCTCGTGCTGCTGCTCGCTCTCGAGGTTCATCTGACCGACGGGTCGCTGGACGCCCTCGTGGACTCAGTGGAGAAATCCGCGGCCGCGAGCGAGCACCTGATCTCGACCACTGAGTCCTGGCTTCCCGAGGTCACCGCGCTGCTGACCGGCCCCGACGGTACCCACCTGGTCGCTCCTGCCCGGCGGCTGTCCTCAGCGCAGCAGGGCGCGTTGATGCTGCGTGAGGGCCCCCGCCGACGGGCGGTCGCCTGTGAGGCCGGCGACTGGGCACATGTGGAGGTCTACCTCACCAAGAACACCGACTATCGGCTCCTTGTCTTCGCGGGTTCCTCGTGGGACGACGGCATCCTCGAGTGGACGCAGCCCCGCGGGACCACCGTCGTGGCGGTGGGCGGGGAGTTTCCGGGGGCGGCGTGCACGGTGCGTTTTCCGTGCGACGACGAGGACGACGTGCGGCTCCTGTCCGAGGTGCTCGTGCCCGAAATGGTCGCCGCCAGGCTCTGGATGGACACGGCCGGCCACTGACGCTCGCCTGGACGGCCGCGGCCGCGGCCTCGGTCGCGAGTCCCTGAAGTGCCTGCCGAGCTCAGCAAGCGTCTTGCCCTGGAAGCGTAGGGTCCGATGAGTTCTCAGGACGAGAGAAGTCGAACGATCATCACGCCGCCCACGCTCGAAACCGGTGCGGCCGACAGCGTTCCCTACGCGCACTCAGCATAGGAGCCCCCGATGCCTCGCGATCCCCACATGCCCGACGCGTTCGACGTCTACACAGTCGTTGTGCTTCGCCGGCCGGCCGATGCGCCGAAGATGTCGGACGAGGAGCTTGACGCGCTCCAGGCGCGCCACCTCGCCTACCGTGCCGAGCTGGCAGAGGAGGGTGTGCTGGCGGTGAACGGGCCGTTCGACGAGCAGCGTGACCCGTCGTATCGTGGGATGTCGATCTTCGCCTGTGACCCTGCCGAGGCCGCGCAGCGGTCGGACGGCGACCCATCGGTCATCGCGGGCCGGCTCGCATACGACGTGATGGAGTGGTGGGTCCGCGCCGGCTCGCTCGCATTCCCGCTCCTCGACCGCCCGGTCGGCGACCGCCGCTCGATGCCCGACGACTGACCCCGTCTCCCACCGCGCCCCTTCCGCACGGCGCGTTCGGAGGGTCGTCCCCACCATGTCGACCGGGGCTTGTACGACGACCAGCGACGTCAGCACCCAAAGCGCAACGGAGGTTCCCATGCCCAAGCTGATCTACTCTGCCATCGCATCGCTCGACGGCTACGTCGAGGACACACGCGGCAACTTCGACTGGGCGGCCCCCGACGAAGAGGTGCACACGTTCGTCAACGACCTCGAACGTCCGATCGGCACCTACCTCTACGGCCGTCGGATGTACGAGACGATGGTGTACTGGCAGACCGTGGACACCAGCGGTGATCATCGCAAGGTAAGCCGGGACTTCGCCCAGATCTGGCAAACGGCCGACAAGGTCGTGTACTCGAGGACGCTCGAGGGGGCATCGAGTCCACGGACCCGGGTCGAGCGCACCTTCGATCATGCCGCGGTCAACGAGCTCAAGGACTCGTCGACCCGCGACATCTCGGTGGGTGGTGCGGAGCTCGCCGGTGAGGCGCTCGTCGCTGGGTTGGTCGACGAATGCCACCTGCTCCTGTGCCCGGTCGCTGTCGGTGGCGGCAAGCGCGCACTGCCGGATGACGTTCACGTCCGGCTCGAACTCCTGGATGAACACCGCTTCCGAAGCGGCGTCGTCCATCTCCACTACCAGGTACTCGCCTGACGAGCACGACCCGCAGCGCCAGACGGCCGACCGCAGGTCAGCCCGCGAGGTCCGCCGTTGCGACGTCGTCTCCTGCGTGATGAGGTTGTCCGAATGGAGACTCGGGTCGGCGGCATCTCGGTCCACTACGCGGCGCACGGAACGGGCCGCCCGGTGCTGGTGCTCCATGGCGCCGGGGTGGACCATCGCGAGCCTGAAGCCTGCTTCGAGCCGGCCTTTGCCGGCGTGGCGGGGTTCCGGCGCATCTACCCGGACCTCCCCGGTATGGGCCGGACCGTGGCTCCCGACGAGTTGCGCAGCGCGGACGACGTGCTGGACACACTGCTCGAGTTCGCCAGAAAGGTCACCGGCGGGTCCGAGCACCTCCTGATAGGTCACTCGGCCGGCGCCTACTACGCGCAGGCGATGGCCGGGCGGTCTCCGAGTCAGGTGGCTGGTCTCGCGCTGGTTTGTCCACTGCTGCCGGACGTGCACAACGTCCCTGAGCACCATGTCGTTGTCGGGTCGGGAGACATCGGTGACGACGGCTTCCGGAGCTACTTCGTGGTCCAAAGCCTAGAGATGCTTCAGCGGTACACCCGCTATGTAGCCCCTGCAGCGGCGCTGGTCGACGAGGCAGCGCTCGAGCGCATCGGGGAGCGGTGGGAGCTCGCACCCGAACCCGGCCCGGCGTACTCAGGTCCGACGCTGGTCGTGGCGGGGCGGCTGGACTCGACGGTGGGATACACAGCCGCCGCAGACCTCTTGGACCACTACCCTCACGCCTCGCTCGCGGTGCTCGCTGACGCAGGCCACGCCCTTCCCCACGAACAGCCGGACCTCTTGCGCGCCCTCGTCGCTGACTGGCTCGTGCGAGTCAACCGCTCGAGTTTCACGCGCGGGCCAGCCCCGTTGGCCTCCGATCATCCGGTCAGGAATCGAGAAGCCTCACGACGCGATGCGGAATAGCCTTCTGCGTGCGGCCGTCAGCAGCACGCGGGACCGCAGAGCACCGAAAGGAAGACGAGAATGCCCACGAAGAAGGACAAGACCGCGACCGACGGCTTCAGCGCACAAGAGCGCGCCGCCATGAAGGAACGTGCCGCCGAGCTGCGCGCCGAGGGCAAGAAGAGCGCCAAGAAGGCCGACGGTCTGCAAGCCGTCTTCGACGCGATCGCGAAGATGGCGCCGGAGGATCGAGCTCTTGCCGAGCGCGTACACGTGACGGTGACCGAGACTGCTCCCGACCTGTCGCCGAAAACCTGGTACGGGATGCCTGCGTACGCGAACGCGGACGGCAAGGTCGTCCTCTTCTTCCAGGACTCGGGCAAGTTCAACTACCGGTACTCGACCTTGGGCTTCCAGGACACCGCAAACCTCGACGACGGCGACCTGTGGCCGGTGTCGTACGCGCTGCAGAAGTGGAGCACGGCAGTGGAGAAGCAGGTTGTCGAGCTCGTGACGGCCGCCATCTCCTGACCAGCTCGCGACACGCGCCGCGCAAGCCGTGTCGGTCAGGCCGTGAGAATGATGGCCAGGTCCGCGAGGCCCATTGCCTGCAGGTCAAACGAGTCCTTCCCACTCGGAGTGTCGCCGACGGGACGTTCGACGTACGCAGTTCTCATCCCGACGGCCCGTGCCCCTCGAAGGTCCCAGGCATGGGCAGCAACCATCAGCTGGTGTGCAGTCACGAACGCGCTCCATTCTTGACCGAGTAGCGCACGTGGGTCGCGTATGGCGAGCTATAGACCTTGACCACCTCGAGGTCGACATCCCGCTCGAACCCGTCGAACAACCGCTTGCCCGCACCGAGGATCACCGGAGCCGTCGAGATGACCAGCTCATCGACCTTGCCCAGCACGAGGGCCTGCCGGATGACGTCGGCGCCGCCCCCGATGGCGACGTCTCCATCCCCGGCCGCCTCGGCCGCCTCGGCCAGTGCCGTGTCGAGGTCCCCGACGAACCGGAAGCCGCTCCCCACCGGCGGCTGGTCCTCGGTACGGTGGGTCAGCACGAACAGGGTCCCGGGGAACGGGTTGGTCCCGCCCCACGCCGCGGACGCGTCGTACATGCCGCGGCCGACCACCCCGGAGGCCAGCGTCGAGACGAGTTCGGCATAGAACTCCTTGTCGAGGCCGTGCATCGCGAAGTCGTGGCCACCGGCGTAGGTCCACGGGCCACCCATCACCCAATAGTGCAGGCGCTCGCCACCACGGCCGAGGCCGAGCTCCGGCCCGTCGTCAGGTCCGGTGACATAGCCGTCGACCGACGTGGTGATGGACGCAATGACTTTGCTCATGGGCTCCTCCTCCGGCGAGTGTCACAAGAACAGACCGGACAACGGCTCTGGACTCATCGCATCAGCCCGGGAACGCGCAACGTCGGGTCAGCCGCCGCACCCAGACAGCACCAGGCCGAACCCGAGTGGCCCGGTGAGTTCGAGCTTGCACTGGTCGACGCAGTGCCCTCTATTCGAGCGAAGTACGGCACACCGAGTTCCGGCGTTCTCGGCCGTGTTTTGCGGTATCACTCCTTGACCGCATGGTCGCCCGCATGGGCATGCCGGTGGTCTCGGTGCTCGCTGAGGCCGCGACCAACTCTTACGTGCTCGGAGACACCGCGCGCCAAGCGCGGCACTACGGCGCAACCATGCTGCTCGCGGAGAAGCACGGTCTGGAACTTCCCGCGAATCTTCTTCGCGGCCTCGAGACCGACGAGGATGGCGAAGGTGACGAGGAGCCAAGATCATCACCCTGACGGGAGCCCGTGAGACGCGGTGGAATGATGGGGCGACCACGTCACGGTCGAGGTACGTCTCCTCTGACGCGGACGTGCACCCGCCGCAGGTCCTCGCCTGGTACTACGACCAATGTCTAATGTCGCTGGGGCAGCAGCGGGGGAACGATGGGGATCGGACGTGGCTCGATAGTCGTCCTCGCAGTCTGGCGAGACGTGTGACCGGTCATTGTCGTCCAAGCCGGTCGCCAGGCCCCTCGCGACTCACAGTCTTGTCACGGTCCGGACGTCACGTTTGCGACGGTGTGCCAGGAGGCCAACATGATCGGTCGTCGGAGTCGGCTGGGGTTGACGTTGCTTTCAGTGACGGCGGTGTTGTCGGTTGCCTTGGCCGGGGCGGCCCAGGCTGCCGTGACAGTCTCGCGGGCGGAGGTCAGCGGTGACAGGTTGCGGATCGAAGGCAGGGCAGTCGCCAACCGTCCGATCACGGTGGATGGCGTGCAGATGGGCGTCAGCGGCAGCTCGGGAGGCTTTCGGATCGAGCGGTCGGGCTACACGTGGCCCGCGGACTGCACGGTAGATGTGAACGACGGCGCAGCGTCTCCCGTCAACGTCCGCCTATCGGGTTGCACGGTGAGCGCTCCCGCGCCCGCGGCCGCCCTCAGCTCGGTCAGCCTCAATCCGGCGACCGTGGCGGGCGGGGCCACCAGCTCGGCAAAGGTGACGCTCACCGCCGCGGCCCCGGCCGGCGGCGCTCTCGTGTCGCTGGCCAGCAGTAACACTGCCGCAGCCACCGTCCCCGCGACCCTGACCGTCCCCGCTGGGGCCACCTCCGCGACGGCCTTCGTCGGGACGAGCGTGGTCGGCTCGACCTCCACCTCGGTGATTTCCGCGACCTACACCGGCGTCACGCGTACCGCCACCTTGACCGTCACCGGCACAGCTCCGCCGTCGCCGTCTGGGCCGCCCCCGACAGGGTTCAGCCTGAGCCACACCTCGCTCGACCAGGTGGGCAACCTCTCCATCGGCGCGGTCACCTTCGCACCCGACCCACCCACGCCGCTCGACTTCGCGGTGCAGAGCAGTCATCCGAACAATGCCCAGGTTCCCGCGTCGGTCCATGTGACCCAGTTCTCCGATCCCGGGAACCCCGTCGCCTCATTCACGGTCAACTACGCCACGGTCGTCAGCGCGCCGACCGACGTCACCATCTCCGTCTCCGCCGGCGGGGTCACAAGGACAGCTGTGGTGACACTGCGCCCACCACCGCCGCCGACGCTGGCGCCCGGGGAGCGGGGACCCGGCTTCGTGGGCTCGGACTTCAGCACCTTCGCCACGTTGGGGACGACCATCGCTCTCGGACCAAATGGCGTAGGGCCGCTGCGGGCGGACATCATCGCTGGACGGCTGCCGAACGGCTTGTCCCTGGCCCAACCCGCATGCGCCACCCCGGCCAAGTGCCCGTACGTCTTCATCGTCGGGACGCCGACGACGGTGCAGACGAGCACGTTCACCGTCAGGGGCACCGATGCTCGTGGTCAGCAGGCGACCGGCACCTTCACCGTCGTGATCAACCCGGCGCAGACCTTGGCGATCACGCCGCAACAGTGGGCCCCCTTGACCGTCGGGAGCTTCGGGAACCTGTGGATCGATGGCAGCGGCGGGGTCCGGCCGTACACCTGGGTGCGTGCGGCCGGTCAGCTGCCGCCAGGGATGGCCCTCATCCAGGACAACCCGAACGGCCCCTTGGTCCGTGTCGGTGGCACACCGACGACCGCCGGGACATCCAACTTCACGCTGCGGCTCACCGACGGCAGAGGCACGACGGTCAGCCGCTCGTTCATGGTGACCGTCAACTGACGCAGGTGAACCGAGCAGCAACCAGAGCACCATCGTGGGTGCCGACTTGCGTCTACCGACCGACTGCGGCGCCCCCGCAGTCCGCCTCCACGGAAGGCTTCGCACCCCAAGGAGCTGGGACTTCCGCAGGCTGCGTCTATCTTGGCGAAATGACGCAGCACGTGGCCAGGCACGTGCGTTGCCCCAACTGTCCCCGCTCGCCGCACCCGCGGCGCTGTCTGATCGGGCTCTGAGCGCAACCGGGGTGGGCCTCCACCAGTCGAAACTCCTCTCGCCATGACCGATGCGTGTCGCGTCAGCGTGGCTGGCCAGCCGACTACTTCCTGCGGGCCGCGGATCCGGCAGCTCACCGCACGTGTCCGCGGAGGTTGTGTGTCTCGGTTTGGTCGCGAGGCAGCGTAGCCTCGACGCGTGGGCGAGGTTGGCGCGTATCTCAGCACGATCGACGGGGCGGACCGGGACGCGCTCCAGCGCATCTACGCCATCGCCCGAGAAGTAGTGCCCGATGCCGAGGAAGGCACGAGCTACGCCATGGCTGCGCTCGTTTACCGCAACAAGGGCCTCATTGCGACGGTCCGTGCGAAGAAGTTCCTGTCGCTGTACCCCTACAGCGGGGCGGTCATCGCGTCCGTTCTCGATGCACTGAGCGACTTCGAAACCACCAGCGGGAGCATTCACTATTCGGCTGACCACCAGCTGCCTGACGCCCTCGTGCGACGCATCGTCGCAGCGCGGCGTGCTGAGATCGACGCGTCAGCACGGAAGTAGGGCAGCGCCTGCGCTGCCGTGACGCTGTGCCCATCCGAGCTCAACCGCCGTCAGCGGCGGCCGATCTTGAAAACACCGCGGGCGATCTCTTTGGCGAGCGTGCGGCCCGAGTCGCGCAGGAAGTCCTCGAGCTGCTTGCTGCCGGCGAGGTCGGACAGCAGGTCGCCGTCCTGGCCCGACGGCGCCGTGCCGGTCGGCTTGCGGCCCGTCGAGCGTTCCGCCTTCTTCGATGGAGCGCGTGCGTCCTTCGCCGCTTCCTCAGCCGCCAGCTCCGCTTCCCGTTTCGCAGCCGCCGCGTCGAGACGCTTCGTCAGCATCTCGTGGGCGGACTCGCGGTCTACGCCCTCGGCGTACTTGGGTCGCAGCGGGGAGGCTTCGATCACGCTGGCGAACGTCTCTGTCGGGCTCGGGTCCATCAGCGACTCCGGTGCCGGCAGCCGGGTCCAGGCAACCGGCGTGGGCGCGCCTCGCTCGTTCATCACGGTCACGACGGCCTCGCCGATGCCGAGCTGGGTGAGAACCTCTTCGAGGTCGTACTCCGAGTCGGGATAGGTGCGCACCGTTGCGCGCAACGCCTTCGCATCGTTGGGGGTGTGGGCGCGCAGCTGGTGCTGGACGCGTGAGCCGAGCTGCGCCAGGACCCCATCAGGGAGGTCTGTCGGGCTCTGGGTCACGAAGAAGACCCCGACCCCCTTCGAGCGGATCAGCCGCACCGTCTGCTCGATCGCGTCCAGGAACGCCTTGGACGCGTCGTCGAACAGAAGGTGAGCCTCGTCGAAGAAGAAGACGAGCTTCGGCTGGTCGATGTCGCCGACCTCGGGCAGGTCGTGGAAGAGGTCCGCCAGCATCCACATGAGGAAGGTGGAGAACACTGCCGGCCGGTCCTGCAGGTGCGGCAGCTCCAGCAGCGTGATGACGCCCCGACCGTCGGCGGCAGTGCGTAACAGGTCGGTCGTGTCGAACTCCGGCTCCCCGAAGAACTGGTCCGCACCCTGGGCGGCGAACCCGATCAGCTCGCGGAGGATGACCCCAGCCGTCGCGCTGGAGAGCCCGCCGAGCTCCTTCAGCTCAGACTTGCCCTCGTCGCTGACCAGGAAGGCCACGACGGCTCGCAGGTCCTCCAGGTCGAGCAGGGGCAGACCGGCCTGGTCGGCGTAGTGGAACACCAGCTCGAGTGACGACTCCTGGGTGGCGTTGAGGTCGAGCACCTTCGACAGCAGAATCGGTCCGAATGACGTCATCGTGACGCGGACCGGCACACCCTGGCCCTGCCCGCCGAGCGCCAGGAACTCCACGGGAAACCCGCGCGCTTCCCAGGCCTGCCCGAGTGAGGTGGTCCGCGCCAACAGCTTGTCGCTGCTCTGGCCGGGACTGGCCAGGCCGGAGAGGTCGCCCTTGATGTCGGCTGCGAAGACCGGAACCCCGGCCGTGGACAGCTGCTCGGCCAGCAGCTGCAACGTCTTGGTCTTGCCGGTGCCTGTTGCGCCCGCCACGAGGCCGTGCCGGTTGAGCATCGCCAGCGGGATACGGACGTCGACGGGTATGACGTCGGAGCCCTCGACGAGGCGCCCGAGCTCGAGGGCTGGCCCGTCGAACGCGTAGCCGGCCGCGATGGCAGCGGCCTGCTCGGAGATGCCGCCCGCTGCCTGTGCACTCGCCTGGGCGACCTGGTCCGACGTGCTCATCGTGCCCTCCTCCGGGGGCGTCGC
The DNA here is from genome assembly GCA_963742765.1 of uncultured Actinomycetota bacterium. GTDB lineage: Bacteria > Actinomycetota > Actinomycetes > Propionibacteriales > Nocardioidaceae > JANLYC01. Next base: position 1,022,153 of record CAVUMY010000001.1, on the reverse strand, counting down.
GGCGTCGCCCCTCATCCCTGGCGCGGCCAGCCTAGTGCGGACGGCGTCGACGTCAGCGATGCGAGACGCACCGGCGGCGGCCCTCAGCAGGACGCCTTAGACTCGCCAGCGTGATCTTCAAAGGCGTTCGGGACGCGCGGCCCTACCCCGAGCACGGGTTGCGCATGCGCGACTGGGCGGAGCTGCCGCCGCACCAGATCCGCCTCGACCAGCTGGTCACGACGAAAGACACCCTCGACCTGGCGACGCTGCTCGACGAGGACTCGACGTTTTTCGGCGACTTGTTCGCCCATGTCGTTGAGTATCAGGGCGAGCTCTACCTCGAGGACGGGCTGCATCGCGCCCTTCGAGCCGCCCTTCAGCAGCGCCACGTCCTGCACGCACGCGTCCATGTGATTCGTTGACTACGGTCTGCAAGACTCGTCATCGAGAGGAGTCGTAGATCGTGAACTGGAGGACACCCATCACGCTGATGGTGCTGCTCGGTGTGCTCCTGGGCGCGGCGTACTACGGCTGGCAGACGGTCATCAGCCCAGGTGGCAGCGACGCCAACGTCACAGCACCCACGCCCACCGGCCCCACGTGTGAGAAGTCCACCGTCATCAAGAAGGGCCAGCGGATCGTCGCCAAGGACATCATCGTCAACGTCTACAACGCCGGGCAGCGAGCCGGGCTGGCCGGTGAGACGCTGGACGAGCTCGTCAACAAGGGCTTCAAGCGCGGGATCGCCGCAAACGCCCCGTCGAACATTGCCGCCGGTCCGAACGCCACGGTGATCCTGCCCGGAGGCGCGGGGGGACCGCAGATCAAGCTCGTGCGCAACCAGTTCATCGGCAAGGTCATGGTGCTGAACTCGGCCTCGCTCACCCAGGGTGTCGACGTGATCGTCGGTGAGTCCTTCCGTGGGGTCGCTGCCACATCACCCACGTTCCTCCGCGTCAAGCGCGCGGTCACCGCATGCACGCCGACCACGACGAGCGCCGGCTGAACCGCGACAGCAGCCGCGGTCGCCACATCTCCTGGCTGGTCGCGGCCGCCGTCGCCTCGCTCGGTCTGGTCGTGGCGATCTACGTCGTCGCGGTCCGCACCACGCGGGGACGGGTGCTGGACGGGGCATCGTTACGCGGCGCGGCCCAGAGCCGGTCGTCGGCCACCGATCTGGTGCAGCGCCTGCTCGACGCCGTGTCGGTGGCGTCCCTGGTCATCGCGGTGTTGAGCCTGGTCATCATCGCCCTGCTGCGGTTCCGCCGTGACCTCGCCGTAGCGGCCGTCGTGGTCGTGCTGGGGTCGAACCTGACCACACAAGTGCTCAAGCGCCTCCTGCCACGGCCCGACCTGGGGCTGACGGAGACGACTCCGGCCACGTTGAACAGCCTGCCGAGCGGGCACACCACGGTGGCGTTCTCGATCGCCGTCGCGCTCGTCATCGTGTCGCCGATCGCGCTCCGACCACTCGCTGCCCTCGCCGGCACCGTCTACGCCTCGGCCACCGCCCTCGCCACCCTGACCGCCGGCTGGCACCGGCCCAGCGACTCCCTCGCAGCGTTCTTCATCGTGACCGCGTGGGCGGCCGGGATGCAGGTGTACGTCGTGCGCGGTCAACCGGTCGACGGCTCGTCCGACACCCTGGAGTTCGATCGGGGGGTGACGCCTGCTCGGATGGCCCGGGCTGCCGTCTACCTGCTGGCGTTCAGCCTGGTGCTCGCACTCTTGGTCGTCGTCGCTCGTCTGGACGTCTACGGGACCCTCGCGCAGGTGTCCGTCTACATCTCGTCGGGATGCGCCATGGCCGGGACGGCAACCGCGCTGATGGCGGCCGTGCTCGTGGCGACAGCACCCGCGACGCCGGTGGCACCACCGCCGCCCACCCTGCCGGAGGGACACGGCAGTTAGGACAGAGCCTGCTACTCGGTCCAGTCGGCCAACCGGCCGCCGCGACTGACCGCCTGCAGCCGTCGCTCGGTCGCCTCACGGTCCTTGCTGCGCGTCACCACCAGCATGTCGTCACCGCGGCGCAACGACGTCCGCAGGTCAGGGGTGAAGCTCATGTCCCCGCGCACGATCAACGACACGCTCGTGCCAGGCAGCAGTCGAAGCTCGCTGATCTCCACGCCGTGCAACCGGCTCTGCTTCGTGATGCGCACCAGCAGCAGGTCCGCGGCGATCCGTTCGAGCGGGGCGGCCTCGACTTCGACGTCGCGAGGACGGTCCACGATCACGCCGAACAACCGGGCCACGGACGGAAGCAACGGGGCGGTCAGGACGGTGAGCACCACCACGAGTACGAAGACGATGTTGAAGATCTCGGCGGCGCGGTCGACTCGCTGGGCGAGTGGGATGGCCGCGAGCACGATCGGGACCGCTCCCCGAAGACCTGCCGAGGCGAGGAAGCCCTGCTCCCGCCAGGGGATCCTGAACGGGAGCGCGCAGACCAGCACGCTGACCGGACGCGCGACCGCGGTCAGGACCGCCCCGACCACGACTCCACTGACGACCTGGCCGAACGTGATCGTCGAGGGCGAGGCGAGCAGCCCCAGCATCACGAACAGTCCGATCTGCGCGAGCCAGGCGAGCCCCTCGGCGAACGACCGGGTCGACGCTCGGTGCGGCAGGTCGGAGTTGCCCAGGATCAGCGCGGTGACATAGACCGCAGCGAAACCGCTGGCATGAACGGCAGACGATCCGGAGTACGACAGCACGGCGATGGCGAGCACCGTGATGGGGTAGAGGCCGGAGGCGGGTAGCGCGACCCGTCGCAGCACAAAGGCACCAACCCGTCCGACGAGGATGCCGAGCAGCGCGCCGCCGATCAGCTCGTACACGATCAGCCCGGCGAAGCCGAACACCCCACCGGCGGGGCCATGGTCAGCACTGAGGACCACCACGAGCAGCACGGTGGGCGCATCGTTGAGCCCCGACTCGGCCTCCAGGGTGCCGAGCAACGAGCGCTTCAGCGGCACTCGCCTCAGCACCGTGAAGACGGCAGCGGCGTCGGTCGGGGACGTGATCGCGCCCAGCAGCACCGACAGCTGCCACGGCAGACCGAGCACGTAGTGGGAGAACGCCGCGACGACGACGATGCTCACGCCCGTGCCCACGGTGGCCAACACCATGCCGAGGCCGAGCGAAGGCCGGACTTCGGACCACTTGGTGGTGAGCCCGCCCTCGGTCAGGATGACGACGAGGGCAGCGAACCCGAGGGCCTGCGCCGTGCGGGCGTCGTCGAAGCGAACGCCGAGCACGGACTCGCCCAGGACGACTCCCATGGCCAGGTAGATGAGGAGGCTGGGGAGACCGACACGCACCGAGGCACGCACGGCCAAGATCGCCAGCAGGACGACGGCAGAACCGGCCAACAGCATGTGATCCAGGCTGTCGACGTCCACGCGTTCACCCTAGGGGGACTGGCAAGGGTGACCAGCCAGCTTCTCACGTCTCACCGCAACAGGCCCTCGAGCAGAGTGACGGCCCTGTCGTAAGACCCCGGGGCCTCGCTCTCACGCGGTCCGGCGACGTTGAGCACGGTTTGGTCGGCGAGTCCGGAGAGCCACGTCCGTACCGCGCCGATCACGTTGAGAGCGTCGAGGTCCGCGACGAGGAGCGGTCGGCCGAGGTGTTCGGCCGTGGTTGCCGCAAGGATCGTACCTGCTGACACGTGTCTCTCTGTGAGCAGGACGAGGGTGGCGTCGCTGTCGCGGGCGTTCCACACGGTTCGCTCGGCGGGGTCGGTGGACGATGTCTCGCGGAGCCCGGGGTAAGCCGTGAGGAGGCCCGGCGGATGCGGCAGGTCCTCGGCCCAGCCGCCCCGAGGGCACCAGCCGCCATACGGGATGCCTGCGTGGATCGCTGCGACGAGTGCAGCCCGGTCGACGCCGGTCTGACCTCCGGACACGATGCGCGAGATGACCACGTCAGAGTTTTGCGTGGTGCCGGACCGATCGCCTGCTCACGAGTCGGACTGCGGCAGCCAGTCCTCCACGGGTTCGTCGGCCACGGGCTGGCGGTAGCCATCCGTCGGCTTGATGAAGACGAGGTAGAGGCCAGCGGCGACCGGTCCGAGTGCGCCCAGACCGAGCCAACCCCAATCACCGGTGAGGCCACCCAGAGCGACGGCCACCAGCTGGATTCCACCCATGATGAGAAACGTCTCACCGAGCTTCACGAGTATCCAGTGGGCGGCGTCGGCCTGTTCATATCCACTCATGACGTGAAGGCTACGCGTCGCCGGGCCCGACTGCCCCGGATGCGCAATGCCTGCTGGATCCGACCACTCCCCGAAGTTCTTGGCTCCCGCGGCAGCCCGTCCGGGGCCGGTCTCGGCGAACAGGTCACGGTCCGGGCTCGTGGACCACGTTCAGGTCGGCAAGTGGCAGCAGCACGACGGGGGCCGCCAACGACGGTCCCGGCGGACACGCCGACGGTCTGGGCAAGGTGGACCACCAGTTCGAGGGCCAGGAATAGCACCCCTTCACGCACCCGGGCCGCCGAACGCGAGAAGGGCACCTCAGAACTGAGGTGCCCTTCTCGTCGACCGCTGGGCTTGCGCCGAGTAGACGCCCGGGGCCGCTGGCTGGCGGTGGCGGTGGGATTTGAACCCACGGTGGGCTTGCACCCACACACGCTTTCGAGGCGTGCTCCTTAGGCCGCTCGGACACGCCACCGCGCGCAAGGTTACCGGAGGTGGTGGTGGCGGTAGAAATCGGCAGTATGCCGGAGGCGACCGCGCACGAGAGTCAACGGTGGCGGTCGAAGAAGGCCCGGATCAGCTCCCCGGTCTCGTCCTCCAGCACGCCGCCGACCACCTCGGGCCGGTGGTTGAGGCGCCGGTCGCGGACCACGTCCCACAAAGACCCGACCGCACCCGCCTTCGGGTCGTAGGCACCGAACACGACGCGGTCGAGCCGCGCCAGCACGATCGCGCCCGCGCACATCGTGCACGGTTCGAGCGTCACCACGAGAGTGCAACCGGCCAGCCGCCACTCCCCCAGCTGTTGGGCCGCGGCACGGATCGCGACGACCTCCGCATGCGCCGTCGGGTCAGCGGTGGCCTCCCGCAGGTTGGCGCCGGTCGACAGGAGCTCCCCGGCTGCGTCCACCACGAGAGCGCCGATCGGTACGTCGCCCGAGGCGTCGGCCTCACGGGCGACCTCCAGCGCTTGGCGCATCAGGTCGTCGTACCGATGACGTGCGTCGTCCGCCGTCGTACTCATCGATCACGGGTTCCCGGGTCAAGCGCGGTCTAGGCCATGGCGTTGTCGAGGAGCTCCTCGAACTGACGGCCGAAACCGAGCCGGAAAGCGATGTCGCCGAGCAGCTCATCGGGGTACAGGTCGACGTCGTCGCACATGGCACCGAGCTCCATCGCGGACAGGCCGAGGTCGTCGAGCATGCCGAGGTCGCCGGCCGGCTGGATCTGGTCGTCGTCATCGTCGGGCAGCGGCAGCTCGAGCCGTTCGACGACCGCCATCGCCAGCGGCGACTCCGTGGCGGCGCCGACGTCGGACAGCAGCAGCCGGACATGTCCACCGGAGACGCGGGCGATCAGGAAGAAGTCCTCATCGACGCTGACCATGCCGATCGTCCCGACATCGGACGGCAGCTGCGCGAGAGCGTGAAGCAGGACGTCGAGCTCGGTGGCGGCCCGAGGCGGCAGCGTGGAGACGGACCAGCCGCCGTCCTCACGCGATGCGGCTACAGCGAAGTCGATCGCGGCCGCGGACTCTGCATCCATTGCGCTCATGTCTCGATGGTGACAGACGGGGGCTGGTGTGGCGACCCCCCTGACACGGCTCTCAGGCGCCGATCGGGTGAACTCATGCTGAAACACCTCGCTAGGAGGCCGCTGCGGCCATCCCCTAGGTTGGCCACCATGCAGACTCACGTTGTGGACCACCCGCTCGTCGCCCACAAACTCACGGTGCTGAGGGACGAGAGGACCGACTCCCCCACGTTCCGGCGGTTGACGGAGGAACTGGTGACGCTGCTGGCGTACGAGGCGACGCGTGAGGTGCGGACGTCGGCGATCAGCATCACGACGCCGGTCGCGCCGGCCGAGGGGACCAAGCTGGCAGCGCCGAAGCCGCTCGTCGTACCGATCCTGCGCGCTGGTCTCGGGATGCTCGAGGGCATGGTGCGGCTGCTTCCGACCGCCGAGGTGGGCTTCCTCGGGATGATCCGCGACGAGGACACACTCAAGGCTTCGACATACGCCGAGCGGCTGCCCGACGACTTGTCCGGTCGGCAGTGCTACGTGCTCGATCCCATGCTGGCGACCGGCGGAACCCTTGCGGCGGCGATCAACTTCCTCGTGGCGCGGGGCGCCGACCACATCACCGCGATCTGCCTGCTGGCGGCGCCGGAGGGTTGCGCGCGGCTCGAGAAGGACCTGGCCGACCTCGACATTCCTGTGACGGTCGTGACGGCGGCGATGGACGAGAAGCTCAACGAGAAGGGCTACATCGTGCCCGGCCTGGGAGACGCCGGCGACCGCCTCTACGGCATCGTCCACTGACCCCTTCTGCCCCTCTGGCCCTCCGCGTTTGCCTTGTTCACAAGCCAGCTGGCTTGTGAACAAGGCAAACGCGCCTTGGGGACCAGGGATCTGCCTGTGTAACACCCCGCGTCAAGCTTCGAGCGCGACTCCGCTTGCCTGGTCAGCCGCCGAAGACCTGGACCTTTCCCGTCGCGACGACGTAGAGCAGGACGAGGACAACGATCCCGCCCACGAGGTAGCTCCAGGCCTTGCCCTTGGTCTGCTCGGGATCTTCCGGGCCGTCGTACTTGTGGTGCGTTGAGTCCATCGGAAACGCCTCCGTCGTCGGGATGTGCTGACCCCACGGGCCGCGCTGTGCACGCAGGAGGATAGCGAAGCATCGCCACCTGCGCCGTGACCGCGCTCACCGTCATACGCCGGGCGGGCGGGCAGGACGCATCAAGCGGCCTAGGCAAGCCTGCAGTCACGGAGGCAAATTTGCCTAGGTCACAGGCCACGTGGCTTGTGAACTAGGCAAACGCGGAGGGCCAGTGGGGCAGAAAGGGCAGCAGGGTGAAGGAGGGGTTAGTGGGCTTTGACGGCGGAGAGCACTTTGCCGAGGGTCTCCTTGGCATCGCCGAACAGCAGAGACGTCTTCGGGTCGAAGAGCAGATCGTTCTCGATGCCGGCGAAGCCGGGCCGCATCGACCTCTTCAGGAAGATGACCTGCTTGGCCTCGTCCGCCGCCAGGATCGGCATGCCGTAGATCGGGGCACCGGGAGTCGTCTTCGCTGCCGGGTTGACGACGTCGTTCGCGCCGACCACCAGCACCACATCGGCCTGCTTGAAGGCCGGGTTGATCTCGTCCATCTCCTTCAGCTGCTCGTACGGCACCTGCGCCTCGGCAAGGAGGACGTTCATGTGGCCGGGCATCCGGCCGGCCACCGGGTGGATCGCATAGTCGACCGCGACGCCCTTCGCGGCGAGCTCGTCGGCCAGCTCCCGCAACGTGTGCTGTGCCTGCGCCACTGCCAGGCCGTATCCCGGCACGATGATCACGCGGTTGGCGTACTCCAGCAGGATCGCGACGTCCTCAGGGCTCGCCGAGCGCACCGGCCGATCGGACGCCTCGCCACCACCCAGCGTTGAGCCCCCTTTGAGAGCGCCGAACAGGATGTTGGCCAGCGACCGGCCCATGGCCGACGCCATCAACCGGGTGAGGAACGTTCCGGACGCTCCCACCAAGGTTCCGGCGATCAGCAGCAACGTGTTACCGAGGACGTAACCGCCGGCAGCGACCGTCAACCCGGTGAAGGCGTTGAGCAACGAGATCACGATGGGTACGTCGGCACCGCCCACCGGCAGCACGAGCAGCACCCCGAGCCCCAGACCGACGACGGCGATGACCACGCCGACCCAGAGCGACACGTTGAGCACGAGCAGGACCGAGAGTCCGACTCCGGCCAGCAGGGATCCCGCGAAGAGCACCGGCAGAGCCGGGAAGGTCACCGGTCGGGTGGTCATCAGCTCCTGGAGCTTGGCGAACGTCACCAGCGACCCGGCGAAGCTCACCGTGCCGACGAGGACTGTGAAGGCGGTAGCGACCAGCGTGAAGGTGGCTGCGTCGGCACCATCGGCGATGCCGACGATCTCGTCCAGCTCCAGGAGTGCGACCAGCGCGGCTGCCCCGCCTCCGACACCGTTGAACAGAGCCACCAGCTGCGGCATCTGCGTCATCTGCACGCGCCGGGCGGTCACCACGCCGAAGATCGTGCCGATCGCGATGGCGATGAGGATCAGCTCACGGTGATGCAGGCCCTTGGTCGTCATGACCGTGACGGTGGCCAGCACGGCGCCGGCCGCGCCGAGCAGGTTGCCGTTGCGCGCCGTGCGCGGCGACGACAGACCCTTCAACGCCAGGATGAAGCAGACGGCCGCGACGAGGTAGAGCAGGCCCAGCGACGTACCGCTCATTCGCGGGGCGCTTTCTTGCGGCCGGTGAACATCTGCAGCATCCGATCGGTCACCACGAAGCCGCCCACCATGTTGATCGAGGCGAGGACGATCGCGATCAGGCCGACGACCGTCGCCACCGTCGAGTCACTGGTACCCGTGACGAGGATGGCGCCGACCAGGATGATGCCGTGGATGGCGTTGGCTCCCGACATCAGCGGCGTGTGCAAGGTCGATGAGACCTTCGAGATGACCTCGACGCCCACGAACACGCTCAGCACGAAGATCGTCAGCCAGATCAGATCGGACTCGCTCATAGGGCGTCCTCCATTGCCCGGCGGGTGGCGTCATGGACGACCTCACCCTGGTGGGTGACACAGCACCCGGCGACGACCTCGTCTCCGAAGTCCGGTGCGAACAACCCGTCAGCCGTCATCAGCGTGATCAGGTTGACGAGGTTCTGTGCATAGAGCTTGCTGGCGGGCGCGGGCAACTGGCTCGGCACGTTGAACGCGCCCCAGACCTGCACGTTGCCCATCTGCACGACGCTGCCGGGGATGGATCCCTCGACGTTGCCACCCGACTCCGCGGCCAGGTCGACGACCACCGATCCGGGACGCATCGTCTCGACCATCGCCCTGGTCACCAATTTCGGTGCGGTGCGGCCAGGAACCGCGGCCGTCGTGATCAGCGCATCGGCGGCAGCGATGTACGGCGTCAACAGCTCACGCTGCCGCTGCGCTCGTTCTTCGGTCATCTCGCGGGCGTAGCCACCGGCGCCATCGAGGGTGTCGAGGTCGAGCTCGATGGCGATGGCGCCCATCGAGCGGATCTCTTCGGCGGCCGCAGCCCGGACGTCGTACGCCTTGACGACCGCACCCAGGCGCCGCGAGGTGGCGATCGCCTGCAGCCCAGCCACGCCCGCTCCCAGGACGACGACCTCCGCCGGTGGGATGGTCCCGGCGGCGGTCATGTTGAGCGGGAAGAAGCGTCGGAGCATCCCTGCGGCCACCAGCGCGCAGCGGTAGCCAGCCACCAGCGCCTGCGAACTGAGAGCGTCCATCGACTGCGCCCGGGAGATGCGCGGAATCAGCTCCATCGCGAAGGAGGTGATCTGCAGGTCGGCCCGTTCGACCACCGAGCTCAGCGCCTGCGTGCTCGGGAAGAAGGACATCGTCGCGCAGCCCGGACGCAGCATCCGGATCTGGGCCGTCGTGAGCGGCTGGACGGACAGGACCAGATCCGCCTGCTCGAGACCGGCTCCGTCGATGCTTGCACCGGCTTCGGCGTACAGCTCATCGGAGTACTGCGCCTGCTGGCCGGCCCCGGACTCGATCGTGACGTCGAACCCGAGCCGGGTCAGCTTCGAGACCAGTTCGGGGACCATGGCCACACGGGCCTCACCCTCGAGCGTCTCCTTCACGATCGCAACGAGCACGTGCCGAACCTAGAGCAAAACGCTCCGGTTGTGACACAGCCTCGGCAGAGTGTCTCAAAACGAGGCAGGTGATCGCCGCGGCGGGACCAGGGCATACGTCCCCCCGGACGACGCCCTGGTCTCTGCTCGGGTCAGCTCGAGAGAGCTGCGCAGAGGTCCACCGTCGACCCATGCGCACCGAGCGCGATGTAACGCTTTCCGTCGGCTGTGATGGTCATGGAGGAGTCCTTCCCGTTGACGCGGTAGAGACCTGCAGCCATCTCGTTGCCGGGTGGGATGGTCGCGCCGAAATGCCCCGTCACGATGGTGATCGAGGCGAAAGATCCGTCCGGGTAGTACGTGATCCGGCCACGGCCACTGATGTCGACCACCTTCGACGCACCGGTGTCGACGTTCGTGTAGCGCATCACCAGCGGACCTTTCCAGAGCTCGGCCTGGTGCGTTCCGTCCTCGTAGGTGGCCAGGACCTTGTAGTACTCCTTGTCGCGCAGCACGTGCTCGTGCACGGCGAACGAGCAGGCGTGGCCGGCCGCGACGTCGACGTCAGGCTGGTGGTAACGAATCCACGGTGAGTCGTCCGAGTCCGCGGACGCCGTGGTGGAGGGGGCTACCGCAAGCACGCCGGCGGAGAGGGCGAGCGCAGCGGCAGCGGACAGGAGCTTCTTCATGGGTGCGACCCTTCCTTGACCGATCGGGCACTGCTAACTGGTAAATTGACTTCTACTGGTTAGCAGAACACCACATCGCAGGTCACCTCGCAAGGCACAATGGGCAGATGTACTGGCAGGAGCTCGATGGCTTGCAGGTGCCTCGCCGCGTCGGCGGGCACCCCGGACTCGACTTCTGCAACACCTGGGCAGGCTGGGACGACCTGACCAATCCGCGCGGCGAGTGGCTCAAGACCTACGACCATCTGGCGGTCTGGGCGATGCACGCCGAGCTCGCTACTCCCGAGGACGTACGCCGCACGCGGCATCAAGCGGCACGCGACCCTCACCAGGCCCGAGCGGTGCTGGCTGCTGCTCGTGGGCTGCGCACTGCTACCCATGCGGCCGTGCTCGATCCCCGTGACGCGCGAGCGACCGCAGTCGTGACCGGCCAGGTCCGGCACAGCGGCGCAGCCGTGCGCATCGAGCCCGGCCCGTCGCCACGTTGGTCGTTCCCACGCGAGTGCGGCCTCGACCTACCACTGCTCGCAGTGGCCTGGAGCGTCGGCGACCTACTGACCCGGGCCGATCTCGACCGGGTGCGGGCCTGTCCGGGGCACGAGTGCGGCTGGCTGTTCCTCGACACGAGCGGCCGGCGTCGCTGGTGCAGCATGTCGTCCTGCGGCAACCGGGCCAAGGTCAGTGCGTTCGCGCAGCGGCGCCGGTCGACCTGACCGCCGGTGCATGGACGAGGGCCTCTCTGGAGGTAGACACTCATTCACGCCCGCCAGACCTGAGGCGGCGGCGGACCGGCTTACGGAGAGGACAGCACGATGAGCGAGGCGCAGGTGGGACCGGAGACGGAGACGAGAGGTGTCTCTGTGGAGCTGCTGGCGACGGTTGACCTCGGCCCCGAGATCCCGGGCATGGAAGGACGCCAGCTCCGGATGCGGATGGTCACCATGGAGCCGGGGGCAGTCTTCGGGCCGGTGCACGATCACGAGGGCAGACCGGGAACCGTCTACGTGCTGCAGGGAACGATCACCGACCATCGCGAGGGGATCGCTACCGACTACGGGCCGGGCCTGGGCTGGCCCGAGGACCGGAACACCCTCCACTGGCTGCAGAACAGAGGCACGGTTCCGGCGGTCGAGATATCCGTCGACGTCGTCCGGCACGAGTAAGCGGGCGGCTGCCGAACGCGGTTGTCACTCTGGAGCAAAGGGCAGCGGCTGATTCAGTAGTAGTACGGGTAGTCCGACCAGTCGGGCGGGCGCTTCTCGAGGAAGGCGTCACGCCCTTCGGCTGCCTCGTCTGTGGCGTAGGCGAGCCGCGTCGCCTCCCCCGCGAACAGCTGTTGGCCGACGAGCCCGTCATCGACGAGGTTCATGGCGTACTTGAGCATCCGTTGGGCGGTGGGCGACTTCGCGTTGACCTTGGCCGCCCACTCGAGGGCTACTCGCTCGAGGTCGTAGTGGGGAACGACCGCGTTGACCATGCCCATCCTGTGCGCGGCCTCGGCGTCGTACTCGTCGCCGAGGAAGAAGATCTCGCGGGCGAACTTCTGGCCGACCTGCCGGGCGAGGTACGCCGAGCCGAAGCCCCCGTCGAAGGACGCGACGTCGGCGTCGGTCTGCTTGAAGCGGGCGTGCTCGGCCGACGCAATGGTCAGGTCAGCGACGACGTGGAGGCTGTGTCCACCGCCCGCCGCCCAGCCGGGGACGACGCAGATCACGACCTTGGGCATGAAGCGGATCAGCCGCTGGCACTCGAGGATGTGGAGCCTGCCCAACCGCCCACGATCCACGGTCGGCTTCGAGCTGGTGGTCTCACCGCCTCCGCCCCCCGGTGCTGCCTCGTACTGGTACCCCGCCTTGCCCCGGATGCGCTGGTCGCCGCCGGAGCAGAACGCCCAGCCGCCGTCCTTCGGTGACGGACCGTTGCCGGTCAGCAGGACGCAGCCGACATCCGAGCTGATCCGCGCGTGTTCCAAGCAGGCATACAGCTCGTCCACCGTGTGCGGGCGGAACGCGTTACGGACCTCGGGTCGGTTGAACGCAATCCGCACCGTCCCCTGGTCGACCGCCCGGTGGTACGTGATGTCGGTCAGGTCGTCGAAACCGTCCACCGGCCGCCAGGCCGAGGCGTCGAACAGCTCGGACACGTCCGGTCCAGTCATGGCGTGACCCTACCCAAGCGGCGGGGGTGGGAGCTCGAGACCCATCACCTGGACGTCAGGTGCGAGCTCACCGAGCTTGCGCCACCCGTGCGACGCGTAGAGCCGCACAGCCGGGGTGTCGGTGTTGTCGGTGCTGAGCAACGCGCGCGCCGCGGGTACGCCGTCGAGCAGCACGTCATGCAGCCGTCGGCCCAGACCGTGCCGTCGGTGTCCGGGTTGGACCGCCAGCTCGACGAACTCGAAGTGGCCACCCACCCACTCGCGCGTCACCTCGACGGGCAGCGTCTCGTTGACCCAGTCGGTCCAGAACTGACCAGGCCGGCCGACGTAGCCCCAGGCGAAGCCCGACAGCTCGTCACCTTCCCAGGCGGCGGCAAGACGGAAGCCGTCCCGGGCCCGATGCCGGTCGAAGAGCTCGGACCGCCACTCCTGCTGGTCCGGCCGATCGCCGAAGACGTCGTCGTACACCGCGAACACCTCGGCGGCGTACTGCGCCGCCTGCTCGCCGTCCAACAGCTCGATCGTGGCGGATCGCGACTCCATGGCGTCGAGCGTAGCCGCGCGGGCGACGCAGCGTGCCCGTCCGCGGTCACCCTGACTGGATCGACCCCGTCAGCGCGGCCAGGTGCCCCAGCCGCGCCAGCTCGGAGTCCAGGATCTCCGGACCGCCGTGCCGGCCGAACGCGATGATGCGCTCGCCTGAACCGAGCGGGGCGACCGCTATCGCCGTAGCGGAGAAACCCTCCCACTCCGCGGGTATCTCGGGTCGCGCCGGCTTGTCGACCGGGAACCAGCCCAGCGCCGCAGCCGGCAGGACGGGTGAGCCCGGCGACGCGTGCACGCGAGCCAGGTGACCGTCCACAGCGCTGGCCACCAACGCCCAGTCGCTGCGGAAGATCCGCGGTGCCAGCTCGGTGAGGCGTTCGAGAGCCCGGTCGGGCTCCTGCGTCAGCAGCTCGATCGCTTCGAGGTCGAGGTTCAGGTTGCCGCTCGCGGCGTACCGGGAGATCCAGAGCACGCGGACGCCGTCCAACCGCTGCACTGCCGAGACCACCATGTCCGGCAGCACAGCACCGCCGACCTCCACGAAGACGTCGTCGACTGCGGTCCCGTCGGAACGTTGCTCGACGATCTCGATCGCGTTGATGTTGGCGCCAGTCGTACCGATGGCCGAGGCGACGGCGCCGAGCGAGCCAGGTACGTCCGGCAACACGATCCGCAGGAGATGGCTCATGGCCCCATCGTGACCACTTCACATGTCGAGGATGTTTCAGTCCCGCATCGTGGTCGCGCCTGCCCATCCGCGCTCCCCGCGAATTGCGGGAAAGTGCACGTCGACACGCCGTACGACACGTGCACCTTCCCGCAATTCGGGGGGAGAGCGGTCAGGCGACAGTAGCCCCGGAGCGGCTGGCCTCAGCCTCCTGCCGCCGGACATGGGCACGGCCCAGCACCAGGTAGAGAAGGAACGGGAGCACGAGCGCGACGATGACACCGAGGTTGGCGTAGGTCCACGGGCCGTCAAGCTTGGGCCCGAGACCGAGCGGCTCGAGCAGGAACCCCTGCCAGCTGAAACCCTTCGCCTCGGGCGGGTACCCGTCGGCAGCGGTGCTGACGACCATGCCCCAACCGAGAACAGTGCTCCCGACCATCAGGCCGACCGAGACCAGGTTGACCGATCCGTAGCGTCCGCGCGGATCGGCCAGGTCAGCCGTGTCGTAGTCCCTGCGGCGCAGCAGTAGATCAGCGAGGTAGATCCCGCACCACGCAGCGATCGGCACGGCGAGGGTCACGAGGAACGCGAAGAAGGGGGTCAGGAAGTCACCCGCGACCCACACGATGTAGATCGTGCCGATGATCATGATGACGCCGTCGAGACCGGCCGCCGCCCAGCGCGGGAGTGGCACCCCGAGGGTCAGCAGCGTGAGGCCCGAAGAATAGATGTCGAGCAGCGCCCCCGACACCAGGCCCGCCACGGCCACGATGGCGAAGGGCAGCAGGAACCAGTCCGGCAGGGCCGGCGTGAGAGCACCGATCGGGTCGGCAGCCAGCGCGGCTGAGAGATCGGGGTCCGACCCGGCCAGCAGGACTCCGTACGTGACGAGGATGACCAGCGGAAGGCTGCCGCCGAACGTCGTCCACGAGACGATCCCGCGCCCAGACGCTGACCTCGGCAGGTAGCGCGAGTAGTCCGCTGCAGAGTTGACCCAGCTGATGCCGAAGCCCGACACCACGACGACGAACGCGCCGAAGACGGCCTTGCCGTTGCCCGTCGGGAGGTTGCCCAGCGCGGACGACGAGATCTCGTCGACGGTCAGCGCGATGTAGCCGATCGTCACGACGACCATGAGGATGGTCAACCACTTCTGCAGCCGCATCACGGTGTCGAAGCCGAGCACTCCCCCGGCCACGATGATGACGGCGACCACCGCGAAAGCGAGGATCTTGGTGCCGTTCCCGTCACTCCAGCCGAGCCGTCCGAAGACCGTGGCCGTGGCGAACGTGGCCAGCGCCACGAGTGCGGTCTCGTAGCCGACCAGGATGAGGTAGGAGACGAGGCTCGGCAGCGAGTTGCCGCGTACACCGAAGGCCGCCCGGGAGAGCACCATCGTGGGAGCCGAACCTCGTTTGCCTGCGAGCGAGACGAGCCCGACCAGGAGGAATGACAGGACGACCCCCAGGACGCCGGCCACGATGCCCTGCCAGGCGCTGAGCCCGAAGCCGAGCACGAAGGATCCGTAGGAGACGCCGAAGACTGAGATGTTGGCCGCGCACCACGGCCAGAAGAGATCTCGTGGGTGCCCTTTGCGCTCGCTCTCGTCGATCACGTTGATGCCGTTGCGCTCGATGGCGAACGTCGAGGCGGTCGGCGCACCCGAACTGTCGATGGTCATGGCGTTCCTCCGACTGCCTCGATGATTCTTCCCAGGGTGGAACCTAGTCCTGCCGCGGCCCGTGCTGCCACCTCGACGACGGCGCTGGGATCGATACCCTCGTCGAGACCCTCGGTGACCGTCACCATCGAGAGCGCCAGGACCTCCATGCCGAGCTCGCGTGCGGCGATGACCTCGAGGACGGTCGACATGCCGACCGCGTCGACCCCGAGCCGCTTCAATGCGCTTCCCTCGGCCCGCGTCTCGTAGTGAGGTCCGGGCAACATGGCATAGACGCCCTCTACGAAGGCCGGGTTGATGACCTGGGCGAGCTCCCGCAGGCGGAGCGAGTACGCGTCGGTGAGGTCGACGAAGCGCGGGCCGACCAGGGGTGAGGTCGCGGTCAGGTTGAGGTGGTCTCGCACGAGCATGCAGGTGCCGGGCTCCCAGCCGGCGCGGAACGCTCCGTTGGCATTGGTGAAGATCGCGGTGCGGCAGCCGAGCGCGGCTGCGGTCCGGGTGCCGTGCACGACTGCGGCGACGCCGAGTCGTTCGTAGAGATGGGTCCGGCCGGTCAGGACGAGGACGCGCTGGCCGCCGACGTCGTACGACGCGATGTCCGAGCCGTGCCCCTCCGCCGTGGGCGGCACGAAGCCGGCGACCTCCCCCATCGGTATGACGGTCGACGGCTTGCCGAACGAGTCGGCGGCGCGGACCCAGCCGGAGCCGAGCACCAGCAGCACGTCGTGATCGCCGAAGCCCTTGCGCCGGAGGCCATCGGCCGCCGTCGCGGCCGCGTCGTACGGGTCGTGACCCGACTGCCGGGCCACCTCAGACGCCATGCCCGACAGCGTAGGTCCGGGTGGCCGTTCCTGCGCCGGGTGGTGACGGTGTCGGGGCGTTGATCTCGCCGGGCTCGATCAGCGGCGGGACAGGCGTCTCTTGCCAACTCAACGTTGATCGACTATCGTCGATTATCGATGAAAGAGCGAGCAACACCACTCGACCGCGACACCGCGGCGGAGTACGCCAGCTGGTTCAAGGCTCTTGCAGACACCACGCGGATCCAGATCGTGACGCTGCTCGCCCGAAGCCGGCGGGCCATGTCCGTCGGCGAGATCGTGAGCGCTTCAGGGGTCGGCCAGTCCACGGTCTCCCATCATCTGAAGATCCTGTCCGACGTCGGCTTCGTGCTCATGGAGCGCCGGGGCACCACCAGCTTGTACCGCATCAACGACGCCTGCGTCAGCTGCTTCCCCTCGGCTGCGGACGTCGTCATGGGCAGCCCCCTGCCGGCGGTTCCCGTCGGCAACTGAGGAGACAGAGGACACCCGTGAACCACGACGAGATCATCGACCACTACTCCGAGCTGGCGCGTCACGCTCTGGCCGGGGCGACCACCATCACTGACTGCGCCTCCGATGCGTTCGAGGCGGGCGACTTCGGCGCCGCTGGGTACAGCGTGCTCGACCAGCTCCCGCCCGGCGCCGTCAGCGCCAGCCTCGGCTGTGGCAACCCCCTCGCCGTGGCCTCGCTTCAGGCCGGCGAGACAGTCCTGGATCTGGGGTCCGGCGGCGGCATCGACGTCCTGTTGTCCGCCGAACGCGTCGGTCCCGAGGGACACGTGTACGGCCTCGACGCCAGCGCCGACATGATCCGCCTTGCGCGGCAGCACGCCGAGCAGGCGGGGGTGAGCAACGTCGAGTTCCTGCACGGCCGCATCGAGACGATCCCGCTGAACGAGCAGACGGTGGACGTCGTGATCTCCAACTGCGTGATCAACCTGTCCAGCGACCGGGGGGCCGTGATCTCTGAGATGTTCCGCGTCCTCAGACCTGCCGGACGGATCGGCATCAGTGACGTGGTCAGCGACGGCAAGGCTCCGCCGGAGGACCAGGCCGCGACGGAGCACCGCGTCGGCTGCCATGCCGGCTGTCCCACGATCAGCGAGTACCGCGCCCTGCTCGAGGTCGGCGGCTTCAGCGCGATCACGATCACCACCACCGCCGACCACGGCGGTGGTGTGCATTCCGCGATCGTCCATGCCACCAAACCTTGAGACCAGCGCTCAGAGGGCAACGTTAGGCTCAGGGGTATGACGTTTCCGCTCATCCGTGCCATCGGCGACCCGACCGAGATCGGAGCGTCGTACGGGCGCCAGGCGGCCGACCTGATCCACGGCAACCTCGAGGACTACCGCGGCAAGTTCGACGCCGTCGGGCTCGACGCACCCACGGTGACCCGTCTCGGTGAGCAGTTCGCAGCGACCACCCGCGCCTACACTCCGCGGATCGCCGCCACGCTCGATGCGGTTGCCGAGGGAGCGGGGGTGGCGACCGGGGACGTCTACGCACTCAACGCCCGCACCGAGCTGATGCTGCCCGAGGGACTGCGCATCACCGAGTGCACGGCCGTGGGTGTCCTGCCCGAGCACACGGCGACCGGCAACACCTTGATCGCGCAGAACTGGGACTGGCACCCGGCACAACAGCCCTACACGATTATCCTCGCCACCCGCGACGAACGTGGCCACGAGATCGTGACACTGGCCGAGGCCGGCATGCTCGCCAAGACCGGTCTGAACTCTGTCGGCGTCGGCGTCTGCGTCAATCTGCTGCACTGCGACCGCGACGGGCTACCGGGCGGTGTTCCCTACCACGTGCTCATCCGCCGGGTCCTGGACGAGCCGGAAGGCCTGGCCGCCTCCCTCCGTGTCACCGCCCTCCCCCGCAGCGCCTCGATCAACCTGCTCATCGGTGCGGCCGGCGGCACCGCACTCGACCTCGAGGTGGCGCCCGGAGTAGTGGGCCGGGTGCTGGCCGAGGACGGCATTGTCAGTCACGCCAACCACTTCGTCTCCTCCGTGCCCGTCGTCGACGCGATCTACGACACCGGCGGGTCCTCGTTGTTCCGCGATCACCGCATCCGGCAGCTGCTCGCCGCGCGTGCCGCGGACCGCAAGGTGCTCGTCGACGACGTCATCGCGGCACTCCAGGACCATCTGGGTCACCCCTACGCGATCTGTCGGCACGTCAACGACAACGACTCCGACGACCTCAAGTCGCTCTCGGCGGCATCGGTGGTGATGGACCTCGACGAGCGCGAGCTGCTCATCTCGGCGGGGCCGCCATGCGAGTCGCCTTACCGACGGATCAGCCTCAGCACGGTCTTCGACGAGGACTGATCCCGCGCCTCACGCCGGCCGGCTGCTAGCGAGGCGGGCGTCGAGCTCCGCGCGTGTCGGCGGATCAGCACCCGGCCGTTCACACGTCATCGCCGAGGTCAGCACCGCCCGATCGAGTACGCCGGTCACCGCCTCGTCCGACAGCGCGGACACCGCTTCCGGGTCGAATGCACCCGCGTCGGCGAGGCCCGACAGCAGACCTGACTCGAACGAGTCTCCGGCTCCGATCGTGTCGACCACCTTGACGGCGAGGCTGGGACGTTCGAGCATCGCACCCATGCGCCGCACGGCCAGGCACCCCTCGGCGCCGCGCGTCACGACCACCAACCGTGGCCCGTGCGCAGCCCATTGCCGGGCCAGCTCGAGCGGGTCGGCGCCGGGATACAGCCACTCCAGGTCTTCATCGCTGGCCTTGACGACATGGGAGGCGGTCACGAAGCGCTCCACCCGTCGTACGGCCTCGTCGCGAGGCCCGGCCAACGCGGGTCGCACGTTCGGGTCGAAGCTGAGCAGGCAGCCCCCGGAACCATGCAACCGCTCCATCCGGTCGAGCACGGCCTCCGCCCCCGGAGCCAGTGCCGTCGCCAGTGACCCGGTGTGGAAGACCCGGGCGTCAGCGGGAAGGCGCAGCAGCTCGTCGGGTGTCCACCCCCAGTCAGCCGTTCCCATCACGTAGAAGTCGTACGACGCCCGACCGGCCTCGTCGAGGGACGCGAACGCCAACGTCGTCTGGTCCGAGGTCTCGACGCAGGCGCTCAGGTCGATGTGGTTGACGGTGGCGTGGTCCCGGACCAGCGCTCCCAACGCGCCGGTCGAGAGCCGCGCCATCAGCGCCGTCGGATGCCCCAACCGTTGCAGCCCGACCGCGATGTTGAACGGGCCACCGCCCGGTCGGGCGACGTACGTCGACCCGGGCTCGGGCTGCACCATGTCGAGCAGGGCCTCGCCCAGTACCACGAACATCGATGACCTCCTGTGGCTCGCGTGCGAGTTAGGTTACGGTGAGCCGCGTGCGAGACATCACGTACCCGTCGGTCATCCTGACGGCCAAGGCGGCGTTCAAGGCCCTCGGTCTGACGTTCCAGATCACCGGAAGTGAACACATCCCGACATCGGGCAGTGCGGTGCTCGCGTTCAACCACATCAGCTACGTCGACTTCATCTTCGGCGGTTTCGCGGCTCAACCTTCGAAGCGGCTGGTCCGGTTCATGGCCAAGCGCGAGCTGTTCGACCACAAGCTCACCGGCCCGCTCATGCGCTCGCTGCACCACATCGAGGTCGATCGCGCCGACGGGATCCAGTCCTACGAGGTTGGCCTGAAGTACCTGGCCGACGGCGAGATCGTCGGCATCTTCCCCGAGGCCACGATCAGCCGCAGCTTCGAGCTCAAGGAGTTCAAGACCGGCGCGGTGCGGATGGCCGCCGCAGGCGAGGTCCCGATCATTCCGGTCGTCCTGTGGGGCACCCAGCGGATCTACACCAAGGACCACCCCCGTGACTTCTCCCGGGGCAAGACCATCGCGCTGACGGTCGGCGAACCCATCGACGTGTCCGGCAAGAACGCGGCTGCCGAGACGCAGTACCTGCGCACCCAGATGTCCGGCCTTCTCGAGCAGACCATCAAGGCGTACCCCGACCACGAGGAGGACGCCTGGTGGATGCCACGCTCGTACGGCGGGAAGGCACCGACCCCGGAGCTGGCAGAGAAGCTGGATGCCGATGAGAAACGGCAGCGGGCCGAGAAGCGCCGCGCCGACCGGCAAACCAAGAAGAAGTCCTAGCCGCCGAGCACGACCATAGGGGGTCTGCGACGTGATGACGCAGGGCTCCCAGCGCGACGTCCTCCCGGCACTGGCCACCGATCGACTGCAACTGCGCCCGGTGAACGACGATGACCTTGCGCTGCTGATCGCGCTCAATTCCGATCCTGCGGTGATGACGTACATACGGGGTCGGGCTGCAACACCCGAGGAGACCGCGGACGAGTGGCGCCAGCGCTTGACTGAACAAAGTGATCCGTCGCGTGGCCTGGGCTACTGGATCGGGTTCGAAGCCCGCAGATTCGTCGGCTGGTGGTCCGCTTCCTTCTTTGCCCCACGACCGGAGCTCTCTGGGATCGGCTATCGACTGTGCGCCCGCGGCTGGGGTCGTGGACTGGCGACGGAGGGTGCGCGTGCCATGATCGCCCAGGCCTTCCACGACCCGGGAATCAGTCGGGTCGCCGCCTCCACCATGACCCTGAACACAAGCTCGCGCCGTGTCCTCGAGAAGCTGGGCATGACTGTCACATCTCATCGGCTCCCAGAGCGAAAGCTCACTGTTGCCGGCTGGGAACAGGGCGAGGTCGGGTACGAACTCAGCCGCGCCGAGTGGGCAGGCGAGCAGCCATCCGGCTCACCTACGGAGCCAGCGGGCTCCCCGGAAGATTCCGCGCCACGGTGAAGGCAACCAGCACGACCAGGAGGCCGTAGCAGAACCTCGCGGACGACGGTGGCCCGGCAACGTCGCGCCCGGCCGCCGCCGCGGTGACGCGGACCCACCACCACCCGAGCCAGACGACTGCTGGCACGAGCAACAGGTTGTGGCCGACGGCCTCGACCGGCTGGCCGAGGAGCAGGTCACGCAGCCCACGCAGGCTCCCGCAGCCTGGACAGAAACCGCCGGTCACGGCGTTGACGGGGCATGCACCCCACGCGGACGCATGGTGTGGATCGCGGCCAAGCAAGCCCAGCGCACCCACCCAGGCGCCGACCAACCCCACGACCGAGGCACGCCACGGACGGCTCACTCCGGGCGTGACCCGAGGCAGCACCGTCGCCGTCGTTGTGGCCGCTCTCATGGGTGCGATGTCACCGTCCCGACGCGAACACCGCGAAGTAGATCACTGCGATCACCACTCCGGCGACGGCGGAGGCGATGGCCCAGTTCTTCGCCTTGTCCGCGGCCTCGCGGGCGCCTCCGACGTCACCGCCACGCCACAACCCGTCGACCTTGGCGGCGTACACGATCGAGACGACCCCGAACGGGAGGCAGCACAGCACGGTGCTGAGGATGCCCCACACCAGGTTGCTGTCCGGCTTGGGCTCGAGGGGCTGCTGCCCATATGGCTGCTGCGGGTAGGGCTGCTGGCCGTACGGGTACTGCGGGTAGGGCTGCTGCCCATATGGCTGTTGCGGCGGTTGTCCCGGCGCCAGGCCACCCGGCTCGTTCGCGCCCTGGTCTGGCTGCGTCGGCTCCGGCTCGTTGGGGTCGTGCGGAGGGGGTGGCATGGACACGGTCGGGCTCCTTGCTCTCAGCGACGGTCCGAAACGGATCGCCGCCTGGCGACCGCTAGATTCGCCCCACCACTGGCAAGCAGGATGAACCTGGCCGATTTGTATCACCCGAGCGCGCTCGGACCCAGCCACCCCGCCGATGTGCGGGCACCTTGGGGACCGAAGTCTCGCTCAGGTGGAGTCGTCGCGATCGCGGGTCGGACGCTCCCGGCGTACACGCTGCGGAGAGCGCGGGCGCCATGGCCCGACCAGCCGCGGACCAGCGAGCCGGGCTTCGAGCCGGCGCGCTTCGCGCTTCAGCGGCTGCGCCAGGTACTCACCGAGGATGACTCCCGAGGCCAGAGCGACTGCGATCGCCAGGGCGGTCGCGAGACTGGCCAGCCCACCGTTGATGCCCCCCGCCAACAGGTAGAGACCCTTGTAGATCGACAGCCCGGGCAGCAACGGTGTGATGCTGGAGACCACCACGACCAGCGACGGCACCTGGAAGCGTCCGCCGACCGAATACGCCACGACTCCGATCACGACGGCGGCGACCGCCGATGCCCAGGCGAGGCCGAACCCCTCCAGCACCATGAAACGGTAGAAGAGCTGACCCAGCATGCCCACGAGCGCGATCGGCGCCAGGGCCCGCAGCGGCGCGTACGACGCGAACGCGAACGCCGCCGCCGTGATCGCCGAGCCAGCAAGCGCAATCGGCAATCCGTGCCAGCTGGCCGAGAACGGGTTCAAGGCGATGTCGACCCCGAACTTGTCCGCCACCGCGAGACCTCCGCTGACCCCAGCGGCGATGCCACCGGTGAGCAGCAGGGCCTCCAGTCCACGGGCACCGGAGGTGACGTAGAACCCGGTGAGCGCATCCTGGACGGCACCCACGAACGCGATACCGGCCAGGAGCATGATGATGCCCACCGTCACGACCAACGACGGGTTGACCGGGAGGTCCGTGGCGAAAACCGCGACCGCAACCAGCGTCGCCAGCAGGCCACCGGCGACTTGTTGGTAGAACGCAGGGAGCCGTCGCCGCGACATCGTGCGTTGCATGACGTCGATCGTGGCCGCCATCACGAAGGCGATGACCGCCACGATCCAGTCGCCTCCGAGGAACAGGCTGGCTCCGACCGCCATCGTTCCCCACCCGACCGTGACCGCCCACCGCGGGTAGGGATGACCCGATGAGGTGATAGACACCAGCTGGGTCCGCGCCTCGTCACGGTCGATCTCACCGAGGACCAACGCCCGGACGAGATGGTCGGCAGCGGTGAGTGTCCGGTAGTCGGTCGCGCGGTGTCTGACCGACCGGATCTTGGTCTGCGTGAGGTCGTCCGGACCTCCTGCATAGCCCAACGACAGCGATGTGAACGTCACGTCGACCTCGCAGTTGCGGAGTCCGCACGCAGAGGTGACCGACAGCATCGTTGCGGTCACGTCGGCAGCGCCGGCACCGGACGACAGCAGGACCTCGCCGATCCGGAGCGCCAGGTCGAGCGTGAGGTTGACGTCCTTGCTGTCGGGCACGCGCCCATTCTGTCGGTCGACCGACGTCGCAACGGCCCGACCCGTCGGCGCTCGGGGCGTGGATCTCGGCCCAGTCACCAGATCCGGACGCGTTCGTCCGGTTCGAGCCAGAGGCCGTCGCCTTTCCGGGTCCCGAACGCCTCGTGGAACTCATCGAGGTTCCGCACGATGTTGGCCCGGAACTCCGGCGGCGAATGGACGTCGACCATGAGCAGCTGGAGCTCGAGCTCTGCCCGCCTTTTCGTCCGCCATACCTTCGCCCAGTTGATGAAGAGGCGCTGCCGTCCGGTCAAGCCGTCGATCACGGGAGGCTCGGCGCCGGCGAGGCCGATCTCGTACGCCTGCAGCGCAACAGTCAAGCCACCCAGGTCGCCGAGGTTCTCGCCCACGGTCATGGCGCCGTTGACGGTGTGATCGGGTAGCCCACGCGGTTCGAACGCGTCGTACTGCGCGATGAGCTTGTCGGCTCGGGCGGTGAAGTGCGCGCGGTCTTCTTCGGTCCACCAGTTCACGAGATTGCCGACGCTGTCGTACTGCGAGCCCTGATCGTCGAACCCGTGGCCGATCTCGTGGCCGATGACCGCGCCGATGCCGCCGTAGTTGTCGGCCGCGTCGGCGTCGATGTCGAAGAACGGTGGCCGCAGAATGGCGGCCGGGAAGCAGATCTCGTTCGTGCCCGGGTTGTAGTACGCGTTGACGGTCTGCGGCGTCAGCAGCCACTCGTCGCGGTCGACCGGCTGCCCGACCTTCGCCAGCTGACGATCGGACTCGAAGGCCAGCGCCCTGCGGACGTTTCCGACCAGGTCGGTGCGGTCGATCTCGAGCGCGCCGTAGTCGCGCCACTTGTCGGGGTAGCCGATCTTCGGCCGGAAGGTGCCGAGCTTCTGCAACGCTGCCGCTCGCGTCTGCGGCATCATCCAGTCCAGCTTCTCGATGTCGCGTCGGTAGGCCTCGACGAGGTTGTCGACGAGTCTGGCCATCGCCGCCTTGGACTCCGGCGGGAAGTGTCGGGCGACGTACTCCTGACCGAGAGCCTCGCCCAGTGCCATGCCCACCAACGATGCCGCGCGCTTCCATCGTTCGCGCAGCTCCTGGGAGCCGACGAGCGTGCGCGAGTAGAAGTCGAAGTTCTCGCGCACGAACACCGTCGAGAGGTACGGCGCATAGGCCCGCACCAGCTGCCAGCGCAGCCAGGCCCGCCAGTCCTCGAGCGGTACGTCGGTGAGTGCCTGGCCCACGGTCGTCAAGTAGCTCGGCTGGCGAACGACGACCTCGTCGAACGCGATCCTCGGAGCCCCCATTCCCTCGACCCAGGAGTCCCAGTCGACCCCCGGCGCTGCGGCACCCAGCTCCGCCCGGGACATCAGGTTGTAGGTCTTGATCACGTCACGACTGGCCACCCGGTCCCAGTGCCCGGACGCGAGCCGTGTCTCGAGCGCCATGATGCGACGCGCCTCGTCAGCTGAGCGCGCGTCACCTCGACCGAGCAGCACGAGCATGGTTGTCACATGGGCGACGTACTTCGTCCGCAGCTCGGAGAACGTGTCCTCGCGGTAGTAGGACTCGTCGGGAAGCCCGATCCCGTCCTGGAAGATCTTGACGACATACCGGTCCGAGTCTCGGTCATCGGTGGCCACGTGGCCGGCCACGACGCCGCCTACGCCGTGCCGCGAAAGCGATCCCAGTAGTCGCATCAGGCCGCTTCGGTCGATCACTGCGTCGATCGCAGCCAGGTCATCGGCGAGTGGTGCGATGCCCTGCCGTTCGACGCGATCCTCATCCATGAAGCTGGCATAGAGGTCGCCGAGCTTCTGCACGGTCGACCCCCGTGCGGGCCGACCGTCGCCGCTGCGCTCTGCGGCCTCGACCAGGATATTGCCGACCTGGCGTTCGGCGTCGAGCACCAGGTCGACGAATGCTCCGGCCGTCGAGAGGTCGGCCGGGATCTCGACTGTCTCCAACCAGCCACCGTTGACGTGACCGAACAGGTCGTCCTGCGGCCGGATCGTGTCGTCGGCCCCCGTCGATTCCGCCCTGACATCTGCGCTCGCGCCGCTCATCGGCACACCTCTCGCTGATCCTGCGATAACATCCGCGACCTTATCCATTGCCCGAAGCGGCCATCACCCCAGCGCTGCCTCCAGGTGTCAGAGCGACCGACAGGAACCCATGACAGGCAAGTTCTGGACCGTCCTCATCTTCTCCGCGACCACCCTGCAGCTGGCCGTGGCGACCTTCGTCCCCGGGCTCGACCAGTTCGAGGGCAAGGCCTTCGGGGCGCGGCTGGTGGCCTATCCCGCTCTCATGCTGGTGACCCCGGCGCTCTGGTGGGCCCTGCGTCACCGCCACGGCAGCCCGACGTCGTCGGTCCCGTGGCCCGCTTTTGCGCTGATCATGACGCCGTTCCTCATCGACGTCACCGGCAACACCCTGAATCTCTACGACAGCGTCGTGTGGTGGGACGACGCCAACCACTTCGTGAACTGGGCACTGCTCTGCGCCGGCCTCGGGCTGCTCATCGTGCGCGGTCCTCTGCTACCGAGGTGGTGGCTGGTGCTCACGATCACGGGGCTGGGGGCGCTGCTCGCGGTCTCGTGGGAGCTCGCCGAGTGGTACATGTTCATCCGACACGGCACGGAGCTCGACACGGCGTACACCGACACCCTGGGAGATGAGGCGCTGGGCTGCCTCGGGGGCCTGGTCGGCGCCATCCTCGTTGCATGGCGACCTCACACGAAAGCTGACGTTGTGTAACCGACATTGAACTCACTGCCACCCTTTGGTGGTTTGTGGCGCGTATCTTGCCTCAGCAGACGACAATATGGCCGTGGACCACGAACTGCGGCTCGAAAGTGACGCGGACATGGTGCCCCAAGCACGCCGCTTCGTCGCCATGCACCTTCGTGACCTGCTTCCGGCCGAGGTTGTCGATGATGCCGAGCTCGTGACCAGCGAGCTGGTCACCAATGCCGTACTCCACGCCGGGACGAGCATCGTGGTACGGCTCCACCCGATGGCGTCCACCGTCCGCATCGAGGTCGAGGACGGCAGCTCGGTGACTCCGGTGCGGCCCATCGCAAGCCCAGGCTCCATGACCGGCCGGGGTCTGGCGCTCGTCGAGGGACTTTCGCGGGAGCTAGGCGTCAACCGCACGGAGAACGGCAAGATCGTGTGGTGCGTGTTGCCTGCGCCCGACGGCGCCGCTCGACCACCGGCACCGGGCTCGGGCGTCAAAACCGATCCTGAGCTGAGAGGTGAGATCTTCGCGACGGGCGAGGTCGACCACCCCGGTGACGGGCGATTCACCGTGCGTCTCGGCGACGTCCCCACAGACCTGTTGCTCGCCGCGAAGGAGCACATGGACAACCTCGGTCGCGAGTTCGCGCTGGCCGCCAACGGCGCCTCGTCCGGAGAGTCGGCCCAACTGCCCGCCGACATGGCCAACATGGTCGAGACGTTGCTGAACCGGTTCGCCATCGCACGGCAGGCGATCAAGGCACAGGCGCTCGCGGCGGCCGCCCGTGGCGACGAGCGCACGACACTGACGCTCCATCTGCCCCTTGCGGCAGCCGAGGCCGGAGAGGCGTATCTGCGTGCACTCGACCAGGCAGACGCCTATGCGAGGAGCGCCCGGATCCTGACGCTGGAGACACCGCCGCAGCACCGCGCCTTCCGCCGCTGGTACGTCGAAGCCATTGCAGACCAGCTGCGCAGCATCATCTCCGGGATACCTGCGAAGCACCCGAAGACGTTCGAGCAGCACCTGTTACGTGAGCTCGACCAGGTGTCGGCCGCGCAAGCCGAAGCCGAAGCACTCGCGTCGCGCCTGGCGCACCTGCAGCAGCTGACGGCTGAGCTCACGGGGGTGTCGGAGTCCGATGACATCGCCGAGGTCATGGTCGGGCACGCCGCCGACGCGTTCGGCGCACGGTTCGCGGCCCTCTACGTGCTCGAGGGAAAGGAGCTCGTCGCCATCCGGCTCCGTGGAGCCAACGCCGTCCGGCAGGACCTGTGGGGGCGCGTGCCCCTGGATGCCGACCTGCCCATCTGCGAAGCGGTACGCGAGGCCACGCCAGTGGTCCTGCGCGGCAGCGGCGAGATGGCGCAGCGCTACACCGGCCTCGCAGAGGTCCCCCTGCAGGACGTGTCCGTGGCCTGCATGCCGTTGACGATCGACGACCGCTGTACTGGCGTTCTTGCGTTGACCTTCCCGTTGTATCGCGACCTCAGCGACCAGGGCGAGCTGTCGTTCCTGGCGAGCCTGGCCGATGCATGTGCTCAGGCGATGGATCGTGCCCGAGCACTGGCCGAGTCCAAGCAGAAGGCTGAGACCCTGCAGTTCCTTGCGGATGCGTCCGCCGTCTTCGCGGTGAGCCTCGACGCTCGATCGACCCTGGCCAACCTGGCCGACCTGCTGGTGCCGAGGTTGGCGGATTGGTGCAACATCCAGACCGTCGAGGCCGACCGGCTGGTGAACGTCGCGCTCGCGCACGTCGATCCGGACAAGGTCGACTTCGCCAGAGCCTGGCAGCGGCTGTACCCGACAGACCTCCAGGCCGACAGCGCAGTGGCCAGGGTGATCCGTTCAGGAACTCCCGAGCTGATTCCCGAGATCAGTGAAGAGATGCTTGCTGCCGCGACGGAGGAGCAACGCGATGTGAGCCGGGCCTTGGGGTTCGTCAGTGCGCTCATGGTGCCCCTGTCCGGGCCGAACGGGACGTTCGGAGTCATCACGCTGCTGTATGCGGAGTCCGGGCGTCACTACGACGAGGACGACCTGATGCTCGCGACGGAGCTGGCGGGACGGGCCGCGCTGGCCGTCGAACGGGCACGACAGTTCGACCTGCAGACCGGACAGCTCGCTCGCATCACGCGGATTGCCGAGACAGCCCAGCACGCCATCCTGGCCCCGGTGCCGCCGCGGGTCGGACCCGTTCGACTGGCGGGAAGCTACGTCAGCGCCGCCCGAGAGGCGCTCGTGGGCGGGGACCTCTACGAGGTCGTAGCCGCCGAGGGCACCGTACGCATGCTGGTCGGGGACGTGAGGGGCAAGGGGCTGGAGGCCGTTCGACTGGCAACAGTGGTGCTGGGGTTCTTCCGCTCAGCCGCCGTCGAGTCGCGCAACCTGGCGTGGCTGGCACGCCAGCTCGAGGCCCGGCTGCTTCCCTACCTGGACGACGAGGACTTCGTCACCGCGGTCATGGTCGAGATCTCGTCCGACGGCATGTGCTCACTCGTGAGCTGTGGACACCCGGCACCGCTGCTCGCGCGCGACGGCACGCTCACCGAGCTCGAGTGCGAGCCCTGTCCGCCCCTGGGGCTGGGTGCCCGACCGGAGCCCAGCCAGATCGAGCTCGTCAAAGGCGATCGGCTGCTGCTGTACACGGACGGACTGATCGAGGCTCGGGATCCCAACGGCGATTACGCAGACCTGATGGAGACCGCCCGGCCTCTTCACCGTGGCAGCCTCGGCGCCGGCCTGCAAGGAATCCTGACCCGGCTCCGGGCCACGACCGGCGGTGACCTCAACGACGACCTGGCGCTGCTCGCGGCCGAATACGATCCGGACGCGGCGGAGCCAGGACGACCGCCCACGGCGATCTCCATCAACGCGAGCCGGCTCAGGTGACCGCGGCCGGTCAGACCCAGCAGGTCAGGTGGAGGACTGCTGGGCTGCGATCTTCGCGCGGATGTCGTCCATGTCGGCCTCGCGCACGGCCTCGATGACCTGCTCGAGGGCCGGTGCCGGCAGCGCGCCCGGCTGAGCGAAGAGCAGGATGCCGTCGCGGAAGGCCATCAGCGTGGGAATCGAGCTGATTCCCAGGCCGCCGGCAAGTTCCTGCTCGGCCTCGGTGTCGACCTTCTTGAACGTGATGTCCGGGTGAGCCTCGGAAGCCGACTCGAAGATCGGACCGAACTGACGGCACGGCCCGCACCACGCGGCCCAGAAGTCGATGAGCACGATGCCGTCAGCCTCGACGGTCTCCTTGAAGGTGTCCATGGTCAGTTCGGTCGTGGTCATGCGGGCAATACTCCTGGTCGTCGTACGGGTGCGGCCACGAGCCGCGACTACGAGGGAGACCTTCTCGTCGATCTCACCCTCTCTGCAACAGCACAAGTGGCTGAGATGTTCCCGTGGATCGGAGTGCTTCAACTGGTCTGCTGAGGCGCCACGTCCCGGGAGACGACCGTGTTGCGACCACTCCGCTTGGCGTCATACAACGCCCGGTCGGCCCAGGCGAGCGCCTCGGCCAGCTCGATGGGCCCGTTGGCCGCCGAATCGGCGGCTGCCACTCCGACACTGACGGTGAGTGGAGGTCCAGGCATGGCACCGATGGCCAGCCGGAGGCGCTCGGCAACCCGTAGGGCCTCGGTCCGACTGGCCTCGACCAGCAGAACGGCGAACTCCTCTCCACCGAAGCGGCACACCAGATCCGGCTTACGAATGTTCTGCCGGAGGACATCCGCGGTCCGGACCAGCGCCTCGTCGCCTCCGAGGTGCCCGTGGGTCTCGTTGTACTCACCGAAGTGATCCAGGTCGACGAACAGGACTGCCCAGGGGCTGCCTTCTCGTTCCATGCGTTCCCGTTCGAGCGCGCTGAGCGAACGCCAGGCTTCGTACCTGAGCAGCCCGGTCTTCGTATCGGTCGTGGCCTCGATCCGGAGCGGCTCGAACACGACGGCTTGCTGCACGAAACCGAAGACAGGGACGAAGAAGAGACCAAGCCAGGGCGAGTGTGACAGGACCAGTACCGAGAGCGCGCCGACACACAGCAGGCCGAATTCGGTGAGGTAGAAGGTCGGTGAGGTCAGCGTGGCGCGCAGCCAGACTTCCTGCTCGGGATGGTTGATGGTCGCGACGACGCCGAACAGCACGGACTCCACGATCAGGAAGGCGAGAATCGAGACCAGCAAGGGAATCAACGCTTGGCGGTCTGCGTCGATGGACAAGACGCTCGGGGCGAGTCTGAGCGCCTCGGAGGCCGCCAACGCCGACAACGTGACGAAGGCAGCGGACCCTACCCACTTCCAGATCGGCGGACGAAGGCCGCGCCAGTACACATGTGCGTAGGTGACGGGGACGACGATCAGCAACCACACCGGATGGATGGCCAGGACGACGGCAATCGCCCAGACTGACAGTGCCTTGTGTGGCCGTTGCTCGACACGAGTGCGACCCTCGACGCGCCAGCCGGCCTCAACACTCAGGATCGAGCACGCGAGGATCACCGCCGCCACGATCGGCTCCGCGATGCCCTTCCCGAGCCCGCCGTTGCTTCCCGCAATCGGCGGAAGCGCGACGGCAAGTCCGGCGGCTACGATGACGAGCCCGCGCGCTCCCGGGGTGGCGTCCGACAGCCTGGCACCGGCCCGGGTCTCCGGCGGTGGCGGTGTGCGTACGTGTCGGCTCACCTGGCCAGTCTGGCCTACCGTTGGCCTGCGACCAGGGATTTCAGCCCTTCAGCGGGACGTAGTGCTGAACGGTGACGCCGTTGGGGAGGTTGGTGATCGCGGTCTTCTCGAGCGTGATGCGCTGAGCGTTCGCGAACAGTCGCTTGCGTCCGTTGCCGAGGATGATCGGGTGCACCATCAGCTTGTACTCGTCGATGAGCCCGGCATTGGTCAGCGTGTCGACGAGCTGTCCGCTGCCGCCGATCAGCAGATCGCCGCCGTCGGTGAACCTGAGCTCGGTCACGGCGTCGACGACGTCGCCGGTCATGATCGTGGCGTTCCACGTTGCGTCGTCCTGGGTGAGCGTGCGCGACGCGACGTACTTGGGTATCGAGTTCATCCGGTGGGCGAAGTCGCCGACATCGGTCATGCTCGGCCAGGCGCGCGCGAAGCCTTCGTAGGTGAGCCGCCCGAGCAGCAAGGCGTCGGACTTGAACAGCTCCTCGGACTTGAGGTCACCGGCCTGGTCGGAGAAGAACGGGAGCGACCACTCCCCTGGCTCGTCGATGAAGCCGTCGAGGCTGACGTACATGGATGCGACGATTCGGCGGGACATGGTTGTTCCTTCTTTCAGCTGGCAGAGTGCGTGCGTGTTGCGTGAATGGACCGCTCGGTCAGACGGAACTCATCGTTTGCCGTCCTCGGACCGGCTCAACGGGCGTGGGCGCTGACCCAGTCGAGAAACGGCCGGCCCTGGCGCCAGTCCTTGCGCACCCGCGTGAGCAGCTGCGGCGTATGGATCATGGGCTCGAAGCCGTACGACCGGCCCAGCGTCATGGACTTGTGTCGGAGCAGGTCGATGCGTGGATGGGATGCGTCGTAGCCACGAGGTGCCGTCTTGACGACGTCGCCGCCGAGCTCCCAGCCCTTGCTGACCAGGCCGGCGACGAGTCGGACGAACTCGGTCCCGGTGCGTTCATCGTCGATGGCCGCGCGAATGCGGGCCAACCTGTCAGAGGGTGCGTCGTAGTACCCGACACCGACGCGGACACCGGCCGCCGAGATCTGGACGTACCACCCGGTCGACGGGCCGGACGCGATGAACGCTCCCTGCGCGGTCTTGTATGGCGTCTTGTCCTTGGCGAAGCGGACGTCCCGGTACGGACGGAAGACCTTCGCCTCGCCGAACTCGTGCTGCAGGGCGGTGGTCAGGGCCAGCATCGGCGTCTTGACTGAACGGTCGTAGACCCCTTTGTGGGCCGCCCAGAAGCTCTTGGTGTTGTCCATCTCGAGGTCGTCATAGAAGTCGAGCGCTTCAGTCGGGAAGCCGGCGAACGTTGTCATGGTGGCACCAGGCTACGAGCGAGGACCTCGGGCCGGGATCCGGGCTTGTCATTATTTACTATTTAGCGTATTGTTTACCAGATGGTAAACCAATCACTACGCGAAACCCGTGCCTTCGACCTGGTCTTCCTGGCGCTCGCTGACGAATCCCGTCGCAGCATCTTGGCTCAGCTGGCCGAGCATGGCTCGCTCAGCATCGGGGAGGCGAGCTCGAACCTGACGCTGTCACCGGCCGGGATCACGAAGCACGTCAAAGTGCTGGAGGGGGCCGGTCTCCTCACACGGCGACTCGACGGTCGCCGTCACATTCTGAGTCTGGAGTCCGAGCGCCTCCTGCTGGCGACCGACTGGATCGATCGCTACCGCCGCATGTGGACCCAGAGCGTTGACCGTCTTGCCGCGCTCGCCGCAGAGATCGAAGGAGCCCAAAACCCATGACTTCACCAACCGAACTGTCCCTCGCGGTCGACCGCGTCATCGACGCCAGTCCCGAGACCGTCTACCGACTGCTGACCGAGCCGGCTCTGTATGCCGAGTGGTTCGGCCCCGAAGGAGCGGAGGTCTCGGTCGAAGAGCTGGACCTACGCCTGGGCGACTGGGACTGGCGATCTCGCTCCCCGCCATGGATCTGGTCATCCGCATCGAGGGGTTCTACGAGGTCATCGAGCCACCCTCGCGACTGGTCCACACCTGGCGATCGATGGACGAAGAACTGGTGACCACAGTGTCCTTCGAGCTCGACCGCAGGGAAGCCAGACCCGGCTGTCGATCAAGCATCGGGGGTTCGTCGACCCCGTAGACCTCGAGCAGAACGAGGGCGGGTGGGATGCCCACCTCGCCACCCTTTCCGAGCTCGCAACCGCCGTCGAGGCGGGCCGCCACTCATGAGCGTGCAACGCACACACCCCCAAGCGGAAGGAACCTCACCGATGATTCCGCAGGACGCCTTCGAGCAAGCCATGGACAAGCTGCAACAGGTGGTCGACACACTCCCCGACTCCCGGGCCGAACGGTCCGGCCCCACCCCCTGCAGCGAGTTCACGGTCGACCAGCTGATGGACCACATCCTCTGGACTCATGACCTGCTGCTGCAGGCCGCCGGCGGTCGGCCACCGTCCGCGAGCACCGGCACGATCGCCGAACGACACGCTGTCGTGGCAGCCGCCTAGGTGAGCGCCTGGAACAGCCGCGGGATCGACGGCACTGTTGAGCTGACAGGCGAGCTCGAGCTGCCGGCGACTTTCGCGCTGTCCCTGCATACGCCGGAAGCGTTCGTCCATTCCTGGGATCTGGCCAGCGCGGTAGGACACGGATTCACTCCCGCGGCCGACCTGACGATCTATGTGGCGGAGGTGGCCGGATCGTGGTCTCGGACGACGCCCGAGCCGAGCAGCAGGATGCCGCATTCGCACCGGCCGTGCTTGTCTCTCCCTCAGAGACCGAGCTGAGCAGGCTGATGGCGTACACCGGACGTGATCCCTGGTGGAACCTCCGGGTCACCGACCTGCGCAGGGCTTTGTAGTCCGGCGACGCGTCACTTCCCCTGCCAGGTCATTTGCCGTGCTCGTCGCGCAGGTCGGGCGTCTTCGGGAGCAGCTGGGTCTCCGCGTCAGCGAGGGGAGGTGGCGGGGCGGACGGTCGTCTGGGTGGTGTTGACGCGGCGGGTGGGAGCAACCGCGAGCGGGCCGGGCGGAACTGTCGGATCTGTCGTCGGATCCGTTCGGCGAGATCCATCTCACGGAGCAGCCGGTTCACCGTGGACAGCACCGCTGAATGGAGGACCAGCAGCTCGCTGTCGGAGTCGGCCAGGACGAGATCCTCGAGCCGCGCACGTGCCTCGTGCAGACCCTCGAGTGCAGCGCGCACGTCCTGTGGGCTGGCGAGGCTGTCAGGTGTGGCGGTAGAGGCCTCACCGTGGACAAGCCGGCCGAAGGTTTCGACGGCCAAGGACAGCTCTCGCAGCGTCTGAGCGAGGCCGAGAAGCACGTCTGGGGCTCTTTCGTCCTCCAGCCACCTCGCGTCGTGGGTCGCGTCGACGATCGCCCGGAACATTCCCCGGAGCGCGACCGCCGAGTGCTCGAGTGCCTCAAGCCCCTGGCGCAGCCCTGGCCCCACATCGGGGGTACCGAGGGCCCTGACGTTGAGCCGCCGCCCCTGTTCCGCCTGGACGAGGGCGGCACCGATCGGCGGGATGTCGTACGTGATCCGCCGTGCCTCACCCAGCCAGGCCTCTGCCGCTGGCCCCAAGGGGACACCGTCGTCTACGTGATGCGTCAGTTCGTCAGCAGCACGACGGAGCAGTCCGCCGACCGAGTCGGCCAGTCCGTAGATGGCCCGGCCGGCGTCCGCGCTGGCCACTTTCGGAGGGAACAACAGGTTTGCCGCCACACCGACGGCGGCACCGACGAGGGTTTCGGCGATGCGCTGCCAGGCAGCGGACTCGGCACCCAGCGAGCCCACGCCGAGCACCAGCATGCCGCTGATCGCGACTTCGATCAGGTTCGCGCGAAGGCGAAGCGCTTGGCCGATCGTGATGGAGACGAAGATGAGCAACCCGAGACTCCACCACCTGAGCGGGAGGCCGGCCGAGAAGGCCACGGCAACGAAGACCCCGGCCACCACGGCCACCACCCGGTCGATGCCGCTGGCCAGGAGCGACACCGGGGTGACCTGCACCACGAGCATCGCGGTCAGCGGCGCGAGTAGGGGTTGTGTCCCCGGGAAGAAGAGCGTGCCCACGACATAGCTGGCGACAGCAGCGACCGTGATCCGCAGCGACCAGAGCAGCGCGGCACGGCCGTCGCTCCTGAGGCGGATCAGTTCGCGGCCGAGCCTCGTTCGCCACCAATCAGGCACACCCCATCTTCGCAGGGCGAGCTCCATCTCGTGACCCACCTGTCACGAGGCGTAACCCGGCGTCGTGACTACCGATTTCACGCTTCAGTCCGCGTCCGATTTGCTGGGATATTTCGGCTGAGTTGATTTCACGTCGCTATCACGCAAGGCATGCAACCTCATAGAGACCCGACCGGCGCGTTCATCGCGCACGGTTGACGGCGGGACCGATAGGACCGGGATGACAACACAGCTGGACCGATCAGACAGCCAGCGTGCGCGTGCCCTCGCCTCAACGGGTGTGATCGCGGGTCTGTGCTTCATGGCCTACGGACTCGCGATGGCGCTGGGTGTCTTCAAAAGCGATCACCTGGCCAACCCCACTGGAATCGGCGAGCCGGTCGCCGAGATCGCCGCGATCGATCAGATCGGCGTCGACGTCCAGTCGAGCTTCGGGGTGGTCGCCGTGGAGTACGTCAAGACCCTCGAAGGACTGTCGAGTCGCTCGCTGGCCGGCGCGACACATGGCGTCCCTGGCCTCGTCGACACCAAGCACGTCCAGGTCCAGACCGCGTTGTCCGTCACCAATCGCAGCGACGCTCCGCTGAACTTCTCTGTCGGCCAGGTCACCCTGCGCGTCACCCGCGCTGGCGCGACCACCACGGTCGTCCCGGTGACCTCCGACATCCCTGACACGCGGGTGTTGCCGGACGCTGCGATCGAAGGACATGTCGACTTCGTCATCCCACGGCAGCCAGCACGCCTGACGTTGGTGTTCCAGGACCCGGGTCGGACCGCTCCGATCCTGATCTATCTCGGTAGACCCGCATTCCCCGACCCGGTCGCCGGCCGAGACCACGCTCACTGAAAACCGAGTGACTCATGTGCAAGAGATGTGACACCACCCGGTCGGCCCCCCTCGAGATCCGTCCGGACCGCTCTGCCGCTTGGCTGAGCGGCTGTGCCGCGATCTTGACGATCTCCGGTGCCGGTTGGCTCACCCGGTTCGTCGGCAACGCCCCGATCCGCGGAGCGGGTAGTTCCGACCAGCAGCCGGTCGCGCTCTGGCTGCTCACCTCGTGCCTGGCGCTGCCCCTCGTCATCGCTGCGCTGTGGGTTGCCGCCAGACTGGGAAGGGCTGCAGCACGCAGGATCGGCACCGGCGGACTCGCCGACGGCGTCCTGATCACATCACTCAGTCTCGCGGCCGCCGTAGGCGTCGGCGCGGGCGGGCAGGCTGAACTGGCACTGGGCGGCCACGCCGCCTCTGCCGGCGGCCTCTTCACCTTCGCCGCTGTGGTCTCCCCCGTTTCTTTCGTGACCCTCTCGATGCTCGCTGCCCTCATCGCTCGTACGCGGCGCTTCCGACGACCCTCCCCGCGCGCGGTCATGGCGGCGGTGGCGGGCCTCGCGACCATACTGTCCGCAGCTGCCCTGCCACTGACCCCGGCGGGGGCCACGGGTCCTGGCACGAGCCCGTGTCCTGTCGGCGCTCCGCAGAAGTCCTTCGACGTGCAGGCCATCGATGTCGACATCCCCTTGAACAGGTTCGGTGACCACGACCCGAAAGGCGTCATGTACGTCCTGTCCAACCGCATCTCCGACGTACGCAACGAGGAGAAGACGCAGCGTGTGTCGATCGGTCTGCGCGACGACCCCATCCAGCCCCTCGTCATCCGAGCCAACGGTGGAGACTGCGTCACCATCCGGTACACGAACAATGCCTCAGGCGGAGCCTTCGGCCTGCACATCGACGGTCTCGCCTACACCAACGACGACTCCGGAGACGCCATCGGGCGCAACGCCCCCTCCAACCCCAGTACCGGACAGACAGAGACATACACCTACTACGTCCCCAACGACCGCCGTCTTGAGGGTTCGCACTACATGCACCCCGGCCCCGGCTTCCGCGACTTCATCAACCACGGCCTGTTCGGCGGCCTCGTCGTCGAGCCCCCGGGTTCGACCTATCTCGACCCCAACGCCGCCGACGAATCGCATGCGCAACGGCTGGAGTCGGGTTGGGAGGCCATCGTCAAGCCCGCCAATGGCGCCGAGTTCCGCGAGAACGTGCAGCTCTACCACGAGATCGGCAACGAGAACGAGAAGAACGCGGTCCTCCAGAGGAACGGCCAGCCGATTCCGTTCGTGGACCCGCACACGGACTCGTACCGGCCCGACACCCGGGCGATCAACTACCGCACCGAGGGCTTCTACGACCGCCTGGAGTACGCACCTGACCAGGAGGCGCACGCCTACGGCTCCTACACGTTCGGCGACCCGGCGACCCCGATGCCGCGTGGGTACCAGGCCGACCCCACGAAGTTCCGGATCATGCACGCCGGCGGGGAGATGTTCCACGTCTTCCACATGCACGGGGGCGGTATCCGCTGGCGGATGAACCCGGTCGCCGATCCTACGTACAGCTACGCCGACACCGGATTGAACAAGCACCCCTTGGAAGCATCGGACTCGGTTCGCCTCGACTCCCAGGCCTTCGGCCCCGGCGAGTCCTACAACCTCGAGATCGAAGGCGGAGCAGGCGGCGTGCAGCAGGGCGCCGGGGACTTCCTGTTCCACTGCCACATCGCTGAGCACTACGTGTCCGGCATGTGGTCCTTCTGGCGGGTGTACAACACGAGGCAGAGCGACTTCGCGCCGCTGGCGGACAGGGTCTCGCCCCCATGGCCGGTCGAGTCTGGCGAGCTGATCGGCAGCACGTACGACGGCCAGCGCATCACGGCCGACAACCTCGAGTCATGGATCACTCCGCAGCTCCCGCCACAGGGGAAGCGTCAGAACCACCTCGACGCAACCGTCTGGGAGTGGTCGACGAATCCGAGCGACCCCACTCAGTACCTCGGCGAGCCGGAGGACACCACCAACTACCCCGACTACTACAACACGGTGTCCGGACACCCCACTGCGCTCCCGGACGACCGCTTCGTCGGTAACCGACCGGTGCTGATGTTCGACCCCAGGACAGGACGACCGTCGTACCCGATGATGCGACCTCACCTCGGGATTCGACCACCCTTCTCCGGGAACGGGCACTCAGGCGCGCCCTATCTCGGCGAGATGGGAGGCAAGGCGGTCAACCCCGACGTACTCGCGGACCCTTGGTCGGGTCGCGGCGACGGCATCTGCCCGGGCACGACGGCACAGGGTGGTCAAACCAAGCTGCGCCGCTTCAATGTCGTCGCCATCCAACGCTCCGTGCAAGTGACACCACGGGACGTGGATCCCAACGGCATGATCTACGCACTTGCTCATGACAAGGCTGCGGTTATGAACGGCAGCAAGCCGTTCGAGCCACTTGCACTGCGCACGAACGTCGGAGAGTGCGATGCGGTCACCCTGACCAGCGAGCTGAACGACCCCAACTCCCAGGTCAACATCCACATCCACCACGTGCAGTTCGACACCCAGGCCTCTGACGGCGTGATCACCGGCATGTCGTACGAGCAAGCCGTGTATCCGTACCGCGCCAAGGATCCCCAGCTGACGCAACCCGCGGCAGCCGGCGACACGGTCCTGTACCTGTCGAGCGTCACGAAGTTCCAACCTGGCGTCAGTGTCGGCGTCGGGCTGGGGACCGAAGGTCCGGACGCCGTGGACACGGCGAACGCCAGCCTGTCGGGTCAAGGCCCCGAGATCCGGACGATCACGGCTATCGACCGCGCGGCGAAGTCCGTGACCTTGTCAGCTCCACTGACCATCGCGCATCCCGCGGGGCAATGGGCCGGCACCGAGTTCGTCCAGTACCGCTGGTACCCCGACGTCGACCTGGACAACATCTTCTTCCACGACCACGTCGACGGGATCCATACCTGGGCACACGGGCTCGTGGGCCAGTTGATCACCGAGCCACGTGGTTCGACGTACCACGACCCACGGACCGGTGAGGAGATCGACTCCGGGACCATCGCCGACATACACACGAACACAGCGCTTGCTCGCGGAGCCGGAGTCACCGGCAGCTTCCGGGAGCTGGCACTGTGGACGATGGACAAGGGCTTTGGCGCCACCACGGACTCCATGCTCAACCTCCGGGCCGAACCTCTGATCGATCGCACCGGCATCGGGATCGATCCGTCGCTGCGGTTCAGCTCGTATCGTTGGGGCGATCCCGTCACACCGCTGCCACGTGCCTACGCCGGCGATCCGTTCGTCATCCGGACGATCAACGTAGGACCAAGCGTCGACACGCTCCACATCGACGGACACACGTTCCGCTACGAGAACAGGTACCTGGACACGGCCGGCAATGTCGAGGGCAGCACCATGGACACGCTGCACTACGGCATCTCCGAGAAGTACACGTTGATCCTGTCCGGCGGGGCCGGCGGCCCGGGCCATCAGCCCGGTGACTACCTCTACTTCAACGGCATCGACCGACGGCTCGTCGGTGGAGCCTGGGGCATCATCCGGGTGCTTGCGGGCCAGGTGGCCAGCGACACCAGCGACGCGGACTACCTCCAGCCGTTGCCGGGCACGACCCTCCCCCAGTCAGCGCCGCTCCCGCAGCGGACGGGTGGGGCACCGCCGGTATCCACGGATCCAGGCAACCCCTGCCCGTCCGGGGCGGTGGACCACCGGTTCTCGATCTCGGCGGTTCGCGTCAAGGCGGCACCCAACAACGCCTCGCGGTACGCCTATGTACCGAGCTCGCTGGCGAGTGCCGCCCTCAAGGGCAAGCTGCGACCGGAGCCGCTCGTGATGCACGTTCGGGTCGGAGACTGCGTCACCGTGACGTTCACCAACCAGGCCGGAGGCCCGAAGGTCGGGTTCCACATGACGGGACTCGACACCGGGGTCGCCTCCAGTGGGGTCGACGTCGGTTGGAACCCGTCGACCACCGTGGCCAACGGCAAGAAGCAGACATACCGCTACTACGTCAGGGACCCGATGCTTCCCGGCGGGACCATCGGGGACCTCGCCGGTACCGAGACGGCGAAGAGGGGTCTTTACGGCGCCTTCACCGTGTCGCCCAGGGGTTCGACGTCGACCGCCCCCACCTCCGGGCAGCTGACTGATGTCGGATCTGCGGTGGACGTGCACGTGATCGGCGGAGTCTCGTACCGCGACTTCACCTTGGTACTGGCGGACGACGACCCGCAGATCGGGGCAAGCTTCATGCCGTATCCGGTCGATGTCGAGAAAGCGGAGTCGGTGCTCGTGAACTACCGGCGGGCACCACGGGACGACTCGCGTGGGAACGCGTTCAGCTCCCTGTCGTTCGGAGACCCCACCACACCGGTCCTGCAGTCGTACGCCGGTGATCCGACGGTCGTCCACACGGTGGTCGCTCCGGGGAGCGAGCAGATGCACGCATTCAACCTCGGTGGCCTGTCGTTCATGATGGATCCCCGCATCCTGAACTCTGACTCCTTCGATACGCGTGGAGTCGGACCGTGGGAGATGCTCACGTCCTCGATCATCGGAGGTGCGGGCGGACTGACGCAGCAGCCGGGTGACTA
Source organism: uncultured Actinomycetota bacterium (assembly GCA_963742765.1). Lineage (GTDB taxonomy): Bacteria > Actinomycetota > Actinomycetes > Propionibacteriales > Nocardioidaceae > JANLYC01. Next base: position 981,563 of record CAVUMY010000001.1, on the reverse strand, counting down.
CTTCTATGGCGACATGCGCCGGGTCTTCACGAAGGCAGGGATGTGGGGCTTGCAGCGGGTGCTTTCGGTACCGACCACCTGTCCCACCACGTCAGGGAGCCTGCGCTGCCTGGACAACCCGGCGCTGTGACCGCGGCCACCTGACACACATGAGGGGGACGACGTGAGCGCCTTCCGGCGACTTGCCAGCACCGCGATGACAGCTGTTGCTCTCGTCGCAGTGCTCGTGATCTCTGCCGCACCGGCTTCAGCGCATGCCACCCTGGTCCTGATCGATCCTGCACCGGGAAGCGTCCTCGACACCGCTCCGTCGGCGATCCACCTCACGTTCGATGAGCCGGTCGAGATCACCCAGGGAGGGGTCAGCATCGTCGGTCCGGACGGAACTGCCCTTCCGGACCTGCGACCTGGGGTGGACCCGGCGAACTCCGCAGTGCTGGTGGTGACCCTGCCGGCCTCGATGGTCGACGGCAGCTACCACGTGACCTGGCGGATCCTGTCCCTCGACGGCCATGCCGTTCAGGGGTTCTTTGCGTTCGCCATCGGGGAGGCGACGTCACCACTGGGCGCTGCCCAGTCGTCCTCGGGTGGCGGACCAACCCTCCTCGGAGGCGGGAGCCGCTCCGTCGCTGTGGCCGGAGCGCTGTCGCTGGCGGGACTTTCCGCGTTTCCCCTGCTGGTCCTGCGTCCCATGCGGCGGCGACTCACCGACCTCGGACCATCCCTGTCCCGGGAGGTGTGCCGGAAGCTCATCCGCCCCCTGCTCGTGGCTGCCACCCTCACGGTCATCGGCACACTCGGCATGCTGGTCGACACTGCTTCGACGACAGGCCCGCTCCTCGAGGTGGCGCTGAGCACCCGCACCGGTCACCTCCTGCTCCTGCGAGTGGCGGCGGTGATCGTGACGACGGCGCTGCTCACGTCCGGCTCCAGCAGGGCGGTGCTGTCCGGCCCCCGCCTGTTCGCCGGGTTGGCCGGGGTGGTCATCATGCTGGGCACGTTCTCATGGTCGAGTCACGCCGCAGCGGCACCAGTCGATCGATGGGCCGCCCTCGGTTCCGACCTGCTCCACCTGTTGTCCGCGGGGGCGTGGATCGGTGGACTGCTTGGGCTCGCCCTGGCGGGGATCCCGGCAGCGCTCAGCGTCAGTGGCCGCGATCGTGAGCTCCTCGGTCGTTGTGCGGCCGCCCTGTTCATCAGCTTCTCCGTCACCGCGCAGGTGGCCATGCTCGTCGTCGTGGCCACCGGCACCTACCCAGCCCTGATGCAGATCTCGGCCCTGTCCGATCTGGGTCAGACGTGGTGGGGGATGGCGCTCACCGCCAAGCTGGCCCTGTGGATGAGCCTTCTCATCTTCGCGGCTGCCAACGCGTTCGCGTTCGTACCGACCCTGGCCGCGCGCGCCGCCGCGCGTGCCCGACGACTCGCGGCCCTCGATCAGCTTCGGTCCGCGGTCCGCGTCGAGCTGGCGATCGCCGGGGTTCTCATCGTCGTAGCGGCCTTGATGTCGGCCACCGCCCAGCCGACGCAGGTGCGCAGGGTCGAAGCGGCCCAGGGGTCCTTCGCCGTCGAACGCACCAGTACAGCCAAGGGAAGCTCGCGTGGCTACCTGGCGTCGGTCAACGTGGTGCGGTCCGGCATCGAGCCGTCGACTACCACTGTCTTCAACGTCGTGCTCAGCACCCAGGCAACCAGGGCGAGCGCTCCGACGGCCGAGGCGATCCTCAAAGGCCCCGACGGAGTTCGTAGAAGCCTCGCACTGGACCTGGCCAGCGAGGGGCAGTGGGTGTCGCCGGGTGTCGACGTCGCGCCAGGTCGCTATGACCTCAAGCTCCGGTTCGACCGGGCCGACCGTCCGGTGATCGTGCCGGTCCAGCTGACGGTGCCGTCGTGAGATCCGTTTCTCCATCCGCTCGCGGACCGGTTCGTCGGTCCTGTTTCCTGGCGGCGATGATCATCTGCCTCACTCTGGTCCCCCAGACGGCCCTCGCGCACGTGGCCGTCTCACCCGGCGCCGCCGGTCCGGATGAGCTGGTCACCTTCGTCTTCACCATTCCCAACGAGAGCAGTTCCGAGGACACGGTGAGAGTTGATCTTCAGCTTCCCCGAGACTTCGACCTCAAGGGCGTGCCTGCCGCGGCCGGATGGGATGTCAGCATCGACCCTGCATCGAGCAGACCACGATTCGTCCATTGGGAGGGGGGCTCGATACCGCCGGCCAGGATCGCAATGTTCCGGCTGCGTGGGCGCACGCCTGACGGAGTTCGACTGCTGAGGTTCCCGATCACGCAGCAACTGGAGCGTACGACCGTGTCCTGGACAGGCCCGAGCGCATCTGAGTACCCGGCGGCGGTGGTCTCCATCGGCGATCATGCCGGGGCAGACGACGCAGACGCCCTACCCCCGGTGCCGCTGGCCAGCCCACCCGCGCCGTCCGTCGTAGCGGCTACGGACGAGTCTGCTGCCCTGGCACGTTCGCGCTCCTCGCTCGCGGTGTCTTTGTCAGTCGCCGGCCTGCTCGCGGGTCTCGGAGCTTTGGCGATCAGCCTTGGACGACGTCGCAGCCCACCCGGCGGCTCGCCCGTACAGGCGACCACACCAGCCGCCAGGACGGCTCGCCGGATCACCGCGAAGTCGTCCACCAAACCGCTTCGGAACCCTGCACAGGGTGCGAGCGCGGCGACAAAGACCCGGGAAGCGATCGTCCCGGAGCGGCGAGGGTGAGCGACCGGATCGGCTACCACTCATGACCTGCGTGGTGCTTGGCGCGCGCTCGGAGGTGTCTGAGTTCACGACATAGTTGGCACCTGTCTCGCGACATCGTTGGCACCTAGCCCTCTGGAGGTGCCCGATGTCGCTGGCCGAGCTCGTGATCTTGTCGGTGAAGGTCGAAGGCCGCTCCAAGAGCGAGGTCGCCCGCGACTACAAGGTCAGCCGCTATTGGGTCCAGCAGCTGGTCAAGCGCTACGAGGCCGAGGGCGAGGTCGCGTTCCATGCCCGCTCACGGCGACCGCACTCCAACCCCAGATCGATCAGCCTGGACCTTGAGGACCGGATCATCCGGCTCCGCAAGGACTTGTCGAAGAAGGGCCTGGACGCGGGCGCGGAGACCATCCGCTGCCACCTGCAAACAGAAGGCGTCTTGCGGTTCCCAACGACCTCAACGATCTGGCGGGTACTGACCCGGCGCGGGTTCGTGAACCACAGCCCAGGAAACGTCCCAAGGGCGCCGGCAAGCGGTTCGCAGCCGAACAGCCCAACGAACGCTGGCAAGCCGAGGTCACCCATTGGCAGCTCGCCGATGGCACCGCCGCAGAGATCCACAACATCGTCGATGACCACTCCCGGCTCAACCTGACCTCCCAGGCCCGGCTGAGCACGACCGGCCCCGAGGTACTCACCGACTTCCGCCGCGCGTTCCGCCGCCACGGCATCCCCGCCAGCGTGCTGACCGACAACGGGGCCATCTTCACCGGCAAACCCCGCGGCGGCGGCCGCGTCGCCCTCGAGATCGAACTCGACCTCCTCGGCGTCCGGTTCCGCCACTCCCGGCCCTACCACCCCCAGACGCGACCGCGCCGACCCCACTGGCATCCTGACCATCCGCTACAACAGCCGGCTCCACCACATCGGCCTGGGACGCGAGAACGCCAGGAAACGACTCATCTCCCTCATCGCGGACCGCTACATCCGCGACTACCAACCCCTCGGCAGACCCCCAGGACCTCGCCGAAGAACGCCTGAAATGCAACGATGTCCCGAGACACCTGTCAACGGTGTCTCGGGACATCACATTGGCGCGCTCGGAGGGATTCGAACCCCCAACCTTCTGATCCGTAGTCAGATGCTCTATCCGTTGAGCTACGAGCGCAGTGCCGTTGGGCCTCGCACACTTTAGCGTTTAGCCCCGCCGGTCACGAAATCGCGTGTGGTCCCCCGGCGGCGGGTGCGTGCTCAGCCGAGAGCCTCGGTCAACCGGCGAAACGCCGACGCGTGCTTGCGCGACGACTCTTCGGACATGGCGATGAGCATCGACGAGAACTTGACGATCACCCTGGTCGAATGGCCGCTCGTCCTCATGCACGAAGACCACGGCGTGCGCCGGATGTTCGATGACGCGGTCACGAGCGCGGGGCTCGCCTACCAAGCGGAGTACGTCACCCGGACTCCCCGTGTCGCACAGGCACTCGCGGCGGCCGGTCGAGGGGTCTGCGTGCTGTCGGACGACGCGCGGTTCGGGCCTCGCGAGCTGCCGATCGTGGCCGGCGGGGCGACCCTCAGCTTCACGTTCTTCGCTGCCTGCGAGCCCACCCACCACGCATCGGCGAAGATCGCCTACTGCTTCGAGCCGTTGCGCCGCTTCGCACTCGAGTTGCACGAGCCGGAACGGCGAATCACCTGAGACAGCCCGAGACCTGCCTCGTGAAGTGGCCAGCTGGCTTGCTCACTAGGCAAACGAGGAGGAATGGGGGAAATGCTTGTGAGGGGATTCACAAAGACCGGGTTGGCGCCGACCGTCGCGGCGGGCGTACGGTGTGACCTACCGCTCACAGGATGATTCCTGGGGGCGCCCATATCCACATCATTCCGTCATACGGACGGCGGCCGGTGGTTCTACCACCGCGATGCGCGAGAGGGAAAGACGCAACTCATGACTGCGGAGACGACCGACACCACGGCCGACCTGGCCGGATCAGGCACAGCCCAGGCCGCTCAGACGACCCACGCCGGACTCCAGGCGTGGGTCGATCAGATTCGGGAGCTGACTGAGCCCGACAGCGTCCACTGGTGCGACGGCTCCGACGAGGAGTGGACGGCGCTGACCGACGAGCTCGTCGACCTCGGCACGCTGGTCCGTCTCAACCCGGAGAAGAAGCCCAACTCGTTCTGGGGCGCCTCCGATCCCTCCGACGTGGCCCGGGTCGAAGGCCGCACGTACATCTGCTCGCTCGCCGAGTCCGACGCTGGCCCCACCAACAACTGGATGGCGCCGGTCGAGATGAAGTCGATCATGACCGAGCTGTACCGGGGCTCGATGCGCGGTCGCACCATGTACGTCATCCCGTTCGTGATGGGACACCTCGATGCGAAGGCACCGATGTTCGGCGTCCAGATCACCGACTCCGCCTACGTCGTGACGTCGATGCGCATCATGGCCCGAATGGGCGCGCACGTGTTGCGACGCATCGAGGAGCTCGGCAACTCCGCCGACTACGTGCCCTGCCTCCACTCGGTCGGCATGCCGCTCGAGCCCGGCCAGGCCGACGTGCCCTGGCCGTGTAACGACACGAAGTACATCACGCAGTTCCCCGAGGAGCGGATGATCTGGAGCTACGGCTCCGGCTACGGTGGCAACGCCCTGCTCGGCAAGAAGTGCTACGCCCTGCGCATCGCGTCGGCGAAGGCCCGCGACGAGGGCTGGCTGGCCGAGCACATGCTCATCCTCAAGCTCACCTCGCCCGAAGGCGTCGTGAAATACATCGCCGCCGCGTTCCCGAGCGCCTGCGGCAAGACCAATCTCGCCATGCTCGCGCCGACGATTCCCGGCTGGAAGGTCGAGACGCTCGGCGACGACATCGCCTGGATGCGGTTCGGTGAGGACGGCCGGCTCTATGCCGTCAACCCGGAGTTCGGCTTCTTCGGGGTGGCTCCGGGCACCAATGAGAAGACCAACCCGAACGCCATGCGCACGATCGAGCAGGGCAACTCGATGTTCACCAACGTCGCGCTCACGGACGACGGCGACGTCTGGTGGGAAGGAATGGAGAACCAACCGGCCACCGCGACGTCGTGGAAGAAGCAGCCGTGGACGCCCGAGTCCGACGAGTTGTCGAGCCACCCCAACAGTCGCTACTGCACACCGATCAAGCAGTGCCCGATCCTGGCGCCGGAGTACGACGACCCCAACGGCGTCCCGATCGACGCGATCCTCTTCGGCGGTCGGCGCAAGACCACGATCCCGCTGGTGACCGAGGCCCGCGACTGGGTGCACGGCACGTTCATGGGTGCGACGCTCTCGTCCGAGACGACAGCCGCCGCGACCGGGGCAGTCGGCGTCGTGCGCCGTGACCCGATGGCGATGTTGCCGTTCATCGGCTACAACGCCGCCGACTACTTCAACCACTGGATCACGGTCGGCAAGGAGCACGACGCCGCCAAGCTTCCCCGCATCTTCTACGTCAATTGGTTCCGCCGCGACGAAGCGGGTGGCTTCCTGTGGCCGGGCTTCGGCGAGAACAGCCGCGTCCTCAAGTGGGTCGTCGAGCGTATGGAGGGTCGGGCCGAAGCTGTGGAGACCCCGATCGGCTACGTCCCGACGGCCGACGCGCTCGACCTCGACGGGCTCGATTGCTCGCGCGAAGAGATCGAGGCGGCACTCGCGGTCCGACCCGACGAATGGCGTGCGGAGATCCCCCAGATCACCGAATGGTTCGAGACCTTCGGCGACAAGCTCCCGACCGTGCTCTGGACCGAGCTCGACGGCCTCAAGGCCCGACTCGGCTGAGTCGGGCCCTTACAGGCCGAGGCGGCTACACAGAAGCCCCGCACCAGGCTGGTGCGGGGCTTCTACGTTCCCACGGGCCGGAGGGTTGGATCAGCGGTGCAGCTGTCCGCGGATCGCACCACCCTGGTACGCGTTCGTGTGGATGTTGAAGTAGAAGTTGCCGGGGTGGTTCTTGATCCGCTTGATCAGCTTCGACTTCACCCCGGTCGCGCAGTGCGAGCCACCGGTGACGGCGCTGCTCAGGTCGACGACGACCGCGCCGCTCACGCCGCGAGCGCCATGGTGGATGTGCGCTCCGATCGGTCGGCCGATGCGCGACCAGGTCGCGTTGGCACAGACTTTGTGGGCGGCCGGGCGCAGGCGGATCACAACTCTTCCGGAGCCGTTGGGATCGCCGGCATCGGGCACCTCTTGCGCGCCGCTCAACTTTGCGACGAGCTTGGTGACTGCCGCCGCCGATGCGGCGTGGCTCGCGTGATGGTGACCGGAGGCGACGGCACCAGGGACGGCTGCCAGTCCCCAGGTGGCTACCCCCAGCACCGAGGCGACGGCCACAATCCCCCTTGCCCGTCCTGCTGGTCCTTTGCTTCGCACTGTCGTCATGGCCCCTCCTCGGGATCGATGTTCTCTCCCCACACGCTCGTCCCGGCGTCTCGTCGGGTCAACCTGTACGTCAGGGCAAGTAGGAGACGTAGCCCTTCCCGATGCGAGGCGTTCACGTCGTGCGAACCGACCTTCCGTAGGCTTGTCCAGTGACGTTGCTGCCCAGGTTCACCAGGTTTCGTGCAGCAGCGGCCCTACGGTCCTTGGCGTCGTACCTGCGTGCGCATCGACCCCGCGACTGGCAACACGGGCTCGGGCTCGCTCTGGGCTACCTGGCCGGCTGGACCGTGCTCGCGGTGCCGGCCGCTTACGCGTTGTTCCTGCACGCCGAGCGACCCGCGGTCATCGCCGGGAACGACGTGACGCTCTCCCCCACGCGTGACGGGTGGGCGACCTTCGATCTGGGCGCCTTCTTGCCCGACGTCCGCTACCCGACCGACCGCACGCTGGGCGTCAGTGTCGACGTAGGCGCGACGACCCTCGACAACTACGACACGTTGATCCAGCGGTACGCCGTGCTGGCCAGCCAGCCGCAGGGTGAGATCGGCAAGGTCACCGAACTCGTGCACGACATGGCCTACGCAGCCGCGTTGCAGGGTGCGGTGATCGGCCTCGCGGGACCTGCGCTGTGGCTGCTGGTCGGACGTCGGCGCCGACGCGAGCTGGCCCAGGCCCTGACTCCTCGCCGGGCAACCCTCGGCGTCGCTCTCGCCGCGGTCGTCGTCGGCGTCTCGGCCTCGCAGCCGTTCCAGAGCAGACAGTCGCCGGCCTCGATCTCCGCGAGCAGCGGCTGGCAGCCGATCGCCGCGCTCGTTCCCGAGGCGAACGTCTCCGGTCAGGCCGTCCGGCTGCAGATCCAGGGCGGTCTCATCACCAGCGGCACGCAGGATCTCGTCTCCAGCGCATTCGCCACTTACCGCAAGAGCGTGACCTTCTACAACGACCTGTCGGACCGGGCGCCGGCGCTCGCCGACCTGCTGCACCAGCCAGGGAGCGAGGAGGTCGTCGCACTGCTGGTGTCGGACCGACACGACAACGTGGGCATGGACCCGGTAAGCCGCGCGATTGGGGATGCCGGTGGCGCGACCATCCTGTTCGACGCCGGCGATGACACGTCGACCGGTGAGACGTGGGAAGCGTTCAGCCTCGACTCCGTCACCAAGACCTTCGATGACTACGCCGCGCGGTACGGCGTGGCCGGCAACCACGACAATGGGACATTTGCCGGTGACTACCTGGCCGACCACGGTTTCGTCATGCTCACCGGCGACCCGATCACGGGCGAGGACGGCATCCGGCTCCTGGGCGCGCCGGACCCACGCAGCAGCGGCCTCGGCAGCGGCATCAGGCCGACCGCGGTCCCGTTCGACGAGCAGGCAGCTGAGCTTGCCGATGTGGCCTGCGCCGCCGACGCCGCCGGCGAGCGGGTGAGCACCGTGCTCGTCCACGACCGGTGGCTCGGCGCCCCCGCGCTCGAACGGGGCTGTGTGGACCTGGTGCTGTCCGGGCATCTGCACATCCAGGCCGGCCCCACCACTGTGACCGGCAGCAACGGGAGCGTGGGCACGACCTACACGAACGGCACCACCGGTGGCGCCGCGTACGCCTTCGCGTTGGGCAGCAAACTCCGCCGTGACGCCGAGGTCACCCTGATCACGTACCGGGACGGTCGACCCGTGGGTCTCCAGCCGGTCACCATCCGGACGACCGGGGAGTACGTGGTCGCGCCGTACGTGGAACTGCCGACCCCAATCGACCAGGCCTCCGGCGGCTGACCGACGAACGACGACGCCCCGCTCGTGAGGAGCGGGGCGTTGACGATGCTGACGGCGGAGGTGGCGGGATTTGAACCCGCGAGAGGGGATTACCCTCAACCCGCTTAGCAGGCGGGCGCACTAGGCCACTATGCGACACCTCCAGGCCCATGCTGGCGCGCCGCCACAGAGTACCGGCCACACCCGCATCGACTCCAATCGCCTCCCGCCGGTGGTCACCGGCACCGCGGGGAAGGCCGAACTTCGCCGCCTAGAGCGGTCGGTACCCGTACGCGGTGTTGAGCCGCACTCGTACCTCGGCCAGGACCTCGTCGCGTCGCGCACCCAGCAGCATGAGGGGTACGGCTGAACGATGGTCGCCCGTGCCGTGGAAGACGAGCACCGGCCCGGCCGCGGAGTCGTCCGTACTGACGCTCGCGACGTCGGACCACCTCGCCGACTGCTCCCCACCGCCACGGAGGTGGCGGAGCCGGTAGCCCGCAGAATCCAGCTCGAGAACGGCGGGAGGCCACGCCATGAGGCCCCCGGCGCCGAACGCGACCACCACGCTCAGGACGAGCAGGACGAGATACGGGCGAGAAGCGTCGGAGTGTCCGGACACCCCGAGGACCCCCACGACGACGAGCCAGGCGAATCCCAGGACGCCGATCGCGAAGCCGAGCGGACGTATCAGTCGGGCTCGCGGCCAGCGGTACACGACCCGGTCGGCCTTCGCCTGCGTCATCACACTCGTTCCGTCGGGTCGGCGGTCGTACCCGGGCTGGGTCACCGACCGATACTCATGAGCGGAGGAGGCGGGATTTGAACCCGCGGCTGACATCACTGCCAGCGACCGCTTTCAAGGCGGTTCCGATAGGCCGCTCCGGCACCCCTCCTGGGCGTCCCTGTCGAGACGCCGCGGACCATCATTCCATCGGGCCGCGCCCGCACCAACCCGAGGCAGGTGCCACGCAGCGCGCGAGGTCAGAGCAGCGGTGCAAACCGTGGGGGTTCGGGCCGCTCGGTCGGGTCGGGGGCGATCGACCGCGATCGCCGTCCCCCTCCCCCCGTGAGAAGCCGGTCAGCCAGCACGAGGAGCCCCCCGAGGGCAGCTCCGATCACCAGGTCGTATCCGGTAGCCGCGGCGCTGTCGACCAACGAGGTCGCCGGCTGGATCAGCGACGTGGCGACACCGGCCGCACCGAGGCCGCCGAACGCACACATCCACCACCCTTGCCGTCGTCGCTGCCGGGTGGCCACTCCCCATACGAGCGCGGGGAAGCCGACGAGCGCCTCGATGGGCCGCGGCACGGCGCCCAGGTGTCCCTCCAACCAGACCCTGAAGTCGTCGACAGAGGCGATCACGTCCGGGGATCCCCACGCACGCAACGCCTGGGTGTAGGCCACCGAGACCGCGAGCAGGGCAACACCGCCACCGATCAACACTGCACCCCGACGACCGATGCTGCGGGCCCCGTGGCCAAGACGCCAAGCCAACGCGAAACCGCCGAGGAGGACGAGCGTCAGGACCATCACCCGGAACCGGAACGGTCTCAGGACCACGCCGTAACCGGTCACGACGATCGCACCGGCCGCGCCGATGAGCGCCGAGATCAGCAGCTCCCGCAAGGTCCGCAGGCCGGTGGCAGGACGGCTCATCACCATGCCCAGGACGCCATGGACCGCTGCAGCGGTGACGCCGGCGCCGGCGAGCGCCCAGTTCTCGGGGAAGGCCGCGACGAGCCCGAGGCTGAGGGCCGAGAACAGGCCGATGAGGATGACGCGTCCACCGGTACGCCGGGTCAGCATGACGATCGCCAGCCAGGTCGCCACCGTCGCGCCGACCCGGGTCATCAACTCTGGCTGGCCCCACAAGCCATGCGCCTGCGCCAACGTGCCTGTGGCGACAGCCACCGCGGCGGCCCAGATCACGACAACCAAGCGGACGAGCACACGCCTGGAGGGCCACCGGCTCGCGGGTGCGGTCACCCCGGTCGAGGCGGTGTCGTCCGGAACTGCGGCTGTCGGGACATCGCTCCATCGGCGACCGGTGGCGGGGACTTCAGGAGCGGGCGGCGGCGAGTCTCGCTGCCACTCCTGCGGAAAGGTCGGCGGAACTTCTGGGCGTGGCCGCTTGGCGGCGCGCTCCACCGGCGGTGCCTCGGCCGGTGCGGTTCCGGCCATGGCGGCGACCGGAGTCAGCTCGTTCGGTGTCGTTTCGCCGGCACGCGCTTCCGATGAAGCAGGCGCGAAAGGAGCAGGGTCCGCGGCAGGGGGGTCTGCTGGTTCTGGAGCGACCGGCGCGACCCACCGCGCAGCGGTCCTAGCGGCACTCGTGAAAGGCCAGGCCGGTTTCGATTCCGGCGGCAGAGCCACACCCGGCTCAGCCGTCTCGAGGTCCTGTTTGCGTCGACGCCCACCAGATGGGGTGGTCGTGGTCTCCTGCTCGGGGCGGGGGGCTGCTCGACGTCGGCCGGGAGGGCGGGCGGAGCCAGCCTCGGACTCGGACAACACCTTCCCCCGGTGGAATAGATGACAACGACAAAGCCGGCCGGGACCGGTGCGGTGATTATCGCATGCGGGTCAGCGCCGGTTCTCCAGTGAGGGGTTTCGTCGGCGAGCCGAGGCCAGCCGCTCCGCAGTGAGCTCTCCCACTACGACCCCTTCGTCGGGACCGAGGCTCGCGAGCCGGACGCCCATGGGGTCGACGATCATGCTGCAGCCGATGTAGGCGGAGCCCGTCTGTCCCGCTCCGACCACGAAGCAGGTGTTCTCGATGGCACGGGCGCGCAGCAACGTCGTCCAGTGGTCTTCCTTCAGGGGTCCGCGCACCCACGCGGCCGGGACCACGAGGACCTCGGCTCCCGCGTCGACGAGGGCGCGGCCGAACTCGGGAAACCGGAGGTCATAACAGGTCATCAGGCCCAGGGTCAGGTCTGCCGTCTTGACCGTCACCGGCGTACCGTCCCCGGCGATCAACCTGTCGGATTCTCGATAGCCGAAGGAGTCGTACAGGTAGCTCTTGCGGTAGGTGGCGAGCAGGTCACCCGCCGGACCGAACGCCACGAGGGTGTTGAACGGCCGCGCGGCGTCATGGCTGCGCTCGAACATACCGGCGATGACGGTTGCCCCGGCCTCGCGCGCCAACTCGCTGATCGTCGCGCTGAAGGGCCCGTCGACCGGTTGGGCGACCCGGCCCAGGGCCAGGTCGGGCTGCCCGAAGTCGTGCATCGCGCCTTCGGGTATGACGATCAGGTCCGCGCCCTGCCGGGCCGCGTCGCGCACGAGTGGCGCGAGCGCCTCGAGGTTGGACACGACGTCGGTCGTAGCGGCGAACTGGACAGCAGCAACTCGCATCCTCCCAGTCTGCCAGTATCCAAGCGATTACGGACAGTAATCAGACATCGTGCAAGGATCTGACCGTGAGTCACGCCCACCCTGCGCCGGTCCGGCCCTTCGCCGCGATCGTGCTGGCCGGCGGCACCGGCCGTCGCCTCGGCGGCATGGACAAGGCCACACTCGTCATCGGCGGATCCACCTTGCTGGACCGCGCGCTCCAGGCGGTGGCCGCAGCGTCGCCCGTGGTCGTCGTGGGCCCGCCCCGCGAGCTGCCGGGCGCCATACTCCAGACCCGTGAGCAGCCGGCCCGCGGCGGCCCCGTGGCCGCCGTCGCTGCAGGACTCGCTGCACTGGCCGCCGCCCCGACAGCCCCCGGCGCACCCTCCTCCCCTGCACCGCAGAGTGCTCCGGACGTGGTGGTGATCCTGGCCTGCGACATGCCCTTCGTCGACGCCGCCGCGATCGACCGCGTCGTTGCGGCGGTCGCTGACGACGGCGACGGGGCCGCATACGTCGACGCCGATGGTCGTCGTCAACACCTGGCAGCGGCATACCGAACCGCGTCACTGACCCAGGCGCTCACCGCCATCGACCCGGTCGACGGGGCCGCCATGCGGGAGTTGACGAAGCGCTTGACGATCGTTGAGATCGAGGCCGATCCTGAGACGACAGTGGACTTCGACACGTGGGATGCATGGGACACGTGGCAGCGCGTCCAACGATCCACCAAAGGGGAGCAAGCATGAGCCTGTCGACCTGGTCCCAGCAGCTGTGCGATGCGCTCGGCCTGGACCTCGAGGTCGAGATCGATCCGATCCTCGACCTCGCCCGCGATGCCGCACACGGCATCGAGCGGCCGGCGGCACCTCTGACGACCTTCCTGGTCGGCTACGCAGCCGGGCTGCGGGGTGGCTCGCAGGATGACATCGCCGACTGCATCGACGTCGCGACCGAGCTGGCCGAACCCGCAGAGGACGTCTGAGCCGTATCCGAGCGGCATGACCCACTCGGCGGTCGGGCCCGTCGAGACCCCTACGGTGGGACGCATGCGCGCCGTCCTCTGTCGTGAACCAGGTGGCCCCGACGTCCTGGAGATCCGGGATCTCCCTGACCCCACGCCCCGTGCGGGCGAGGTCGTCATCGACATCGCCGCGTCGGCCGTCAACCGTGCCGACATCCAGCAACGCACCGGTGTCTACCCGCCACCGCCCGGGGCGACCGACGTGCTCGGCCTCGAGTGCTCGGGCACCGTGTCCGCTGTCGGCGGCGGCATCGAGCGTTGGCGGGTCGGTGACCAGGTCTGTGCCCTGCTCGCCAGTGGTGGGTACGCCGCCAAGGTGGCCGTACCGGCCGGACAGGTTCTGCCTGTCCCTTCGGGGGTCGGGCTCGTCGAAGCGGCCGCACTCCCCGAAGTTGCCTGCACCGTGTGGTCGAACGTGTTCATGGTGGCGGCTCTCCAGCGGGGCGAGACCTTCCTCGTCCACGGCGGTGGCGGCGGGATCGGCACGATGGCGATCCAGCTCGCGCACGCCCTGGGGGCGACCGTGGTCACCACCGTCGGGTCTGCGGAGAAAGCCGCACGTTGCCAAGCGCTCGGCGCTGCCCTGGCGATCAACTACCACGAGCAGGACTTCGTCGAGGAGCTGAGACACGTCGCACCCGATGGTGCTGACGTCATCCTCGACCACCTCGGAGCGAAGTACCTGCCACGAAACGTCCAGGCACTCGCGGTCGAGGGACGTCTCGTCGTCATCGGCCTCCAGGGAGGCCGCAACGGCGAGCTCGATCTCGGCGCGCTGATGAGCAAACGTGGGGCTGTCATCGCGACGGCACTGCGCTCTCGGCCCGTCGACGGAAAATCGGCGATCGTCGCCAGTGTGGAGGCCAACGTGTGGCCATTGGTCGAGGACGGAACGGTCCGCCCGATCGTGCACGAGACGATCCCCCTCGCCGAGGTCCGGCGCGCGCATGAGCTCGTCGAGTCCAGCACGCATGTGGGCAAGGTCCTCCTCACCATGGAGTGAGCCGGGCGGCATGACCGAATGAGCCGTCGCGTCCCATCACCCGTAGGCTGACGGCATGACGAGCGAGAACCAGACTGGCAACGCGACGGACGGTCCGAGCGTGGTCGTGGTCGGTCCCGGGAGCATGGCTACCGCAGGCGGGGAGTCCGGCGACGAGCCCAGCCGCTCCGTTGCCGATCTCGTGGAGCAACCCGACAAGGTCATGCGGATCGGCAGCATGATCCGTCAGCTCCTCGAAGAGGTGAAGTCGGCTCCGCTCGACGAGGCGAGCCGCAACCGGCTCCGCGAGATCCATCAGGCCTCGATCAAGGAGCTCGAACAGGGCTTGGCCCCTGAACTCGTCGCCGAGCTGGAACGGCTGAGCCTCCCCTTCAACGAGCAGACGCCAAGTGAGGCGGAGCTGCGGATTGCGCAGGCACAGCTCGTCGGCTGGCTCGAGGGTCTGTTCCACGGGATCCAGACGGCGATCTATGCGCAGCAGATGGCCGCCCGTGCCCAGCTCGAGCAGATGCGCAAGGCCCTGCCACCCGGTGTCATGCCTCCCTCGCCCCACGGCGGCGGACCCGACAGCCGCGAGGCAGACCCTTCCGACCCGTCGAACGGCATGTACCTCTGATCCGAGGTCGCTGACCTGACCTGAGCACGCCGGTCACCGGCACTCCAATCCGATTCACGCGGGGCTCCGAATCCCCCGCGTGAACCCCAGGCGACGCACACGTACAGCACTCGGCGCGGCAGCCGGCCTCCTATCCGCTGCCGCCGGGGTCGGTGCGTCGCTCTTGATCTCGGTCCTTGCGGGGGGTTCGCCCACGCCCATCACGGCCGTCGGGTCTCGTGTCATCGACGCGACACCCGGCGCCGTGAAGGACTGGGCCATCAGAAATCTCGGCACCAATGACAAGCCGTTCCTGCTGGCCGGCATCTTCACGGCCATCGCCGTGCTGGCGGCCGTGACCGGGATCATCGCCTGGCGCAGCCGGCGGCTGGCGCTCGGGCTCACCACCGTGCTCGGTCTCATCGGCTTCGCAGCGGCGGCGGCCGACCGGACCACGCTCGTCTCACCGTTCGCCAAGGTGCTCCCGGCCGTCGTCGCCTTGTTCGTCAGCGTCGGACTGCTGTGGTGGTTCACGCGAGGCTGGGACTCCGAGGACGTACCCGAGCCGGCGTCGCAACCGGCGCCGACATCCGCTGACCTGGCTGTGCTGAACGACGAGAACCCCGCCCCCGCCGGATTCGACCGCAGGGCCTTCCTGGCGGCAGCGATGGTGAGCGGCGCGGTTGCTGCCACCGGCTTCGGCACCAGCAAGCTCTTCGGCAACCTCGGCGCCCGGTCGCGCGACTCGATCACCTTGCCCAAGGCCGCCGACGCGGCCGGTCCCGTCAAGGCCGCCTTCGGTTTCGACGTCAAGGGGCTCAGTCCCTACATCACCCCGAACAACAACTTCTACCGCGTCGACACCGCCCTGTCGGTCCCCCAGGTCGACGCCGGCAGCTGGTCGCTCAAGATCCACGGGTTGGTCGACAAGGAGATCGAGCTCTCGTACGCCGACCTGCTGAACATGCCGCTGATCGAGCGTCGTGTCACCCTGGCCTGCGTCTCCAACGAGGTCGGCGGCCACTACGCGGGCAACGCAGCCTGGCTCGGTGTGAAGATCTCCGACCTGTTCAAGCAGCTCGGCATCAAACCCGAAGCCGATGCGGTCAAGTCGACCAGCGTCGACGGGATGACCATCGGGACTCCGCTGTCGGCCCTGACAGACGACCGCGAGGCGATGATCGCCATCGGCATGAACGGCGAGCCCCTACCGCTGGCCCACGGCTTCCCCGCCCGGATGGTCGTCCCCGGCCTCTACGGGTACGTGTCAGCCACGAAGTGGGTCACCGAGCTCGAGGTGACCACGTTCTCCGCGTTCAACGCGTACTGGACCGACCGTGGCTTCTCCGAGCAGGCGCCGATCAAGCTGTTCAGCCGGATCGACGTACCGACCTCGTTCGCCCAGCTGTCGAAGGGCAAGAACGCGGTCGCCGGCGTCGCCTGGGACCAGAACACCGGCATCTCCAAGGTCGAGGTCCGCGTGGACGGCGGCGACTGGCAACCGGCGAAGCTCGCCGAGCAGGACACGATCGAGACCTGGCGGCAATGGCTGTACGAGTGGGACGCACCCGCCGGCCAGCACACCATCGAAGTCCGCGCGACGGACGCCGACGGCAAGGCACAGACTTCCCGACGGGTTGCGCCTCGACCCGACGGGGCCACTGGATGGCACAGCGTGGCCGTGACCGTCACCTGACGGGCGCACCACCGGACCGAGGCACCCCCACCCAAGTAAGGAAACCCATCATCATGCGCATCCCTTCAGCCAAGACCTTCGCGGTCACTGCCTGCGCGGTCGCTCTCCTCGGCGCCGTCGGCTGCTCCTCGAACAACAACGACAGCACCGGTGGCTCCGGCGTCACGCAGAACACCGACCAGACGACCTCCGCCACCGACGGGACGCCCGACATGTCGGCCCAGCTCGTCGGCTCCGGCTGCGCGGCCTACGCCGATGCCGTTCCTGACGGCCCGGGCTCGGTGTCCGGCATGGCTCAGGACCCGGTGGCCACCGCAGCGAGCAACAACCCGCTGCTCAAGACGCTGGTGGCCGCGGTGTCCGGTCAGGTCAACCCGAAGGTGAACCTGGTCGACACCCTCAACGGTGGCGAGTTCACGGTGTTCGCGCCGGTCGACGACGCGTTCGCGAAGCTGCCGAAGGCCACCGTGGCCGCGCTGGCCAAGCCTGCCAACGCCGACACGCTCACCAGCATCCTGACCTACCACGTGCTGCCGGGCCAGATCGCGCCCGACAAGATCGTCGACACGCACACCACGGTCGAGGGTGAGGACCTCACGGTCACCGGTTCCGGCGACAACCTGCAGGTCAACGGTGCCAACGTGATCTGCGGTGGCGTCCAGACCGCCAACGCGACCGTGTACCTGATCGACGGCGTCATGACGCCGCCCTCGATGTCCTGATCCCTGGACATCAACCGGCTGAGGGGCTGCCTTCGGGGGCAGCCCCTCACCGCCGGGATCGACCCAGCAACACCCTGGAGCCGTGATGACAACCCTCACCTGGGAACCAGCCGGGAGGCGCCCGCGCCGGACCGGTTGCGCTCGCATGGCAGAGTTGTCGTCATGCCGCCCCCGTCCCAACGCAGCGACCCCAGCGACCTCGTCGCGGTCATGGGCCGGGTGGCGAACGGTGACCAGGCCGCGTTCGCCGAGCTGTACGACGCGACATCGCGATCGGTGTTCGGCATCGTGCTCCGGGTTCTGCGTGACCGGGCCCAGGCCGAAGAGGTCACGCAGGAGGTCTACGTCGACGCCTGGCGGCACGCGTCACGCTTCGACGGAGCTCAGGGCTCGGCCGCCACGTGGCTCAACACGATCGCGCACCGCAAAGCTGTTGACCGGGTCCGCTCTGCCGAACGAAGCGCGGCCCGCGACCAGCGGCACTTCGAGTTCGCCGCCGGCGTACCCGAGCCGGACGTGTCCGACCTGGTGGTCGCGCGAGACGACGGACGCCGCGTCCGAGCCGCGCTGCAGCAGCTCCCCGATGTACAACGCACCGCGCTCGAGCTGGCCTACTTCGAGGGTCGGTCGCAGCGTGAGGTGGCCGAGTACCTCAAAGTGCCTCTGGGCACTGTCAAGACCCGTATCAGAGACGCCATGAAGCGACTACGGACCCAGCTTGGAGAGGAGGCACCGACATGACCGAGCTCCATGACCACGTCGAGGCGTATGCCATCGGTGCTCTCTCCGCGGACGAGGAGAGGGCGTTCGCCGACCATCTGGCGGACTGCGTCGAGTGCCAGGACGAGATGGCGTCGTTGACCGCTGTGACGTCGGCCCTGGCGGAGACTGCTGCCGCCGACCCGCCGCCGGCGCTGCGTGCCGCCGTCCTGGCCGAGATCGCCCAGACGCCACAGGTGTCGGCAGCTGAGGAGCCCGGAACCCAGGCGGCCAATGCGCCGGCGACCACCTCGAACGTCGTACCGATGCGTCGCTCACGGGCCACCCTCGTCACCTCCCTGCTGGCCGCTGCGGCGATCGTCGCGGCGATCGGCTTCGGGGGCTGGGCTTTGCAGAGCCGTCAGGACGCGCAGGTCGCGACCACGACCGCGAGCCAGCTGACCCAGCTGCTGAGCGCCGACGACGTACAGACCGTGCCGGGCGTGTCGCAGAAGGCCGACCACACCGGCGCCATCGTGATGTCGCGGAGCGAGGGCAAAGCGTTCTTCGTCGCCGATGAACTGCCGTCGCTGCCGAACGACAAGGTCTACGAGGCCTGGACGATCAAGGGCTCGGCCGACCCGGTTCCGGCGGGAACGTTCCGACCGAACGCGTCCTCGCAGGTGATCACCCCGCTCCCGGCGGGTGCGTTCCAGGCTGACTCCGTGGCGATCACGGTGGAGCCCAAGGGCGGCACCGACCGGCCGACCAGTGACGCCGTCGTCACCTTCGTCATGCCCCAAGCCTGACCCATTTCCCCGTCGCCCCTCCCGGCCTTTGCCCCAACCTGGCCGCCGCGTTTGCCTAGTTCACAAGCCAGCTGGCTTGTGAACTAGGCAAACGCGGCGTAGGCACGAGGGGTTTGCCTCGGCGACTCGTCCGCCTTGCACGTCGTACGGCGGACGACAACCCGCCTCCTGAGACACGGGACCTCAGGAGACGCGAGACGTAGTCCGGTGAGGTTCGACGACCTGCTCGAAGGCCTCGAACACCTCGTCCATGGTCGGCCGCGGCCGGGCCTCCTGGGTCACGGGCCGTGACGGCTGAGCGCCGCTGCTGCGGCCACGACGCAACCGCCTCTTGACCGTCGACACCGAGCAGCCCAACCGGAGCGCAAGCGCCGCCAGCGACTCGTCGGGATGTTGCTCGCGCAGACGGAGTACGTCGACCGGGCCGCGCGGTGCACGCGCACCCGCGAACGCGTCCCAGTCCTCCGACCTCGACCGTGACCCCGATCATCCGGCGGATGGCCGTCCGTTGCTTCGGAGTCGTGCAGGCGACATACCCGGCGACATCGGACTCCGCCACAGCCCAGTACAGGCAGTCGGCCAGCAAGGGGCACACGGAACAGGCTGCCCTGGCCGCCGCCACGAGCCGCTCGTACTCACGCCACGTCTCCCTGGACGCGGTGGAGCGCACCGGCGGTTCCTCGAGGAGTGGATCGAGATACAGGGCGTTGTCACGCAAGCAGGGCACACGCGTGCCGTCGAGCGCGGATGTCCCAGCGGATGCCGGATCGACCATCGTGTTGACCCCCGTCATGGTTCACGACCGTGCGGTGGAGTCCACGAATCGCCCGTCAACGACAAGGGCGACGTCTGAGGACAGACCACCGTGCACAGGCCATGCTGCCAGCAAGAGCCGCCGATGGCGAGTACCACCGACGCCCCGAACGCGGCGCGTCCGATCGGGGCGTCTAGACCGGAGTCGCGTCGTCGAACCAGGTGGCCAGCTCGACGGCGACACCGTCGTCCTGCCAGCTCGCCGTCACCGCGTCGGCCGCCTCCTTCACGACGTCGGGTGCTTGTCCCATGGCCACCCCACGCCCGGCCCAGCGCAGCATCTCCAGGTCGTTGCGCCCGTCGCCGATCGCGAGAACGTCGCGTTGAGCAACCCCCAGCTCAGCAGCCACATCGGCCAGGGCCGACGCCTTCGAGACTCCTTCGGGCGCCAGGTCGAGCCAGGCGGTGTAGCCGACGAAGTAGTTCGTGCCGTGCAGACCGAGCTCTCCTGCAAGCGTCACGAACTCCTCCGCGGACTTCCCCTCGTCACGGATGATGACGCGGGTGACCGGATCGCGCACCAGGTCATCGATCGACTCGAGCCACATCTGGCCGGTGATCTCGCCTGCGGGGAAGTGCCGGTTGACGCGGTAGCCACGGCCCACCACCTCGACGGCGACCATGGCGTCCGGTACGTGCTCAAGCACCGACCGGACGGCACGCTCCGCATCGAAGGTGACCGCGGTACGCACGGCGGCCGGGTGATAGGTGAAGGTCACCGCCCCGTTGCTCGCCACCGCAAGCCCGTCCGTAAGTCCGAACGTGTCAAGCACCCCCGTGATCCCGTGGACGGATCGACCCGTCGACAGCACCACGTGGACACCACTGTCACGCACGGCTTGCACCGCGCTCAGGACCGCAGGCCGGACGCTCTCGTCGAAGTCGACCAAGGTTCCGTCGATGTCGAGAGCGACCAGTCGTGGCCTCACGCGACCAGCCGGAGGGGAGCCGTCACGCGATGGGCTCCAACGTCGTACGTCCTTGCAGGTAAGGCTGCAACGCGTCCGGCACCCGGACCGACCCATCAGCTTGCTGGTGCGTCTCGAGGATCGCCACGATCGTGCGCGGTATGGCGACCAACGTCCCGTTGAGGGTGGCCAACGGGCGGATACCGTCGGGGAACCGGCCCCGGATGTTGAGCCGTCGAGCCTGGAACTCGGTGCAGTTCGACGTCGAGGTGAGCTCGCGATAACGCCCCTGCGTCGGGATCCAGGCCTCACAGTCGAACTTGCGCTGCGCGGACAGACCGAGGTCACCCGCAGCCGTGTCGATGACCCGGTACGCGAGCCCGAGCTTGTCGAGCCACTCCTTCTCCCAGCCGAGCAGCCGCTCGTGCTCCTTGAACGACTCCTCGAGCGTCGTGTACGTGAACATCTCGACCTTGTCGAACCAGTGCACCCGGAAGATCCCACGGGTGTCCTTGCCGTACGAGCCCGCCTCCTTGCGGAAGCAGGGGCTGAACGCGACGTAGCGGCGCGGCAGCGTCTCGGCTTCGAGGATCTCGTCGGAGTGGTACGCCGCCAGCGGCACCTCGGACGTACCGACGAGGTAGTAGTCCTCTTCGGGCAGCCGGTACACGTCTCCGGCCGCCTGGCCGAGGAAGCCGGTGCCCTCCATGGCGCGCGGCTTGACCAGCGCCGGCGGGATCATCGTCGTGAACCCTGCGGCGCGGGCCTGGTCCATTGCCATCATCACCAGCGCGAGCTCGAGGTCCGCCCCGACGCCGGTCAGGTAGTAGAAGCGCGCCCCGGACACCTTCGCACCGCGCTCGATGTCGATCGCCCCGAGACGCTTGCCGAGCTCGACGTGGTCAAGCGGCTCGAAACCCTCCGCCTCGAAGTCGCGCGGCTCACCGAAGTGCTCGAGCACGACGTAGTCGTCCTCGCCACCGGCCGGAGCTTCCGGCGCGGCCAGGTTGGGCAGCAGCGCCATCGACTCGGCGAAGGCTGCTTCGGCCTCGACCTGTGCTGCTTCGGCGGCCTTGACCTGCTGGGACAGCTCCTTCGTCTGGGCCAGCAGCGCGGCCTTCTCGTCGCCGGTGGCCTGCGCGACCTGCTTGCCCATGGCTTTCTGTTGCGTGCGCAGCCCTTCGAACGCCACGATCGACGATCGACGGGCTTCGTCCAACGCGAGAATCTGGTCGACCAGGTCAGGCGAGGCACCACGCCGCCGTTGGGCTTCGCGGGCCGACTCGGGGTCTTGGCGGAGAACGCGCAGATCGATCACCCCCTCAGCGTATCGACCTGCCCCGCACGGTTCACCCCGGTTTCGACCCGGGTACTGAGCACAGTGGAGCCCGGCCGGAGGGCTGCCCTTGGTACGCCCGCGTAGCAGTAGCGCCCGGACGGCATACTGTGCGAGTCCCAACCCGCCGTTCGTCGAACCCAGAGAAGACCTGTGACCGATTCCCGCGCCGAGCAGCGCGCTGCGCTCATCGCCGTGGCGATGGCGGCTCCGATCGCGCTGCTCACGTTCCTCGTGGCGGTGCGCTGGGGCCCGCTGATGACCTTCGACCGGGACGTCGTGCGGTCGTGGAACGGTGCCGCGACGGGCACCGGCTGGGCGGACTTCTTCCAAGCCGTTGCCCGTATCAGCCAGCCCTGGACCGGCCGGATCGTCCTCCTCGTCGTGGCGCTCGTGCTCGCCGCGCGACGCGAACGCCGAGCGCCGCTGTGGATCCTCACCGTGCTCGTGACCACGGCGGCGTCGTGGTCGATCATGAAACAGCTCGTGGCCCGGCCGCGGCCGGACGTGCCTGCACAGATCGGCGGCTGGTCCTTCCCCTCCGGTCACGCCACCGAGATCGCCGCCGTGATGGGCCTGCTGATCGTGCTCACCGTGCAACGGGTACGCCGGCGGCGACTGCGGCGGGGACTGGTCGCGGTGTGGCTCGCGATCGCAGGGTTGGTCGGCGTTGACCGGGTCTTCGTCGGGGCGCACAACCCGAGCGACGTGGTAGCCGGGTGGCTGCTCGGCGCATTGATCGTCTTCACGGTGTCCGCGCTGTTCGGTGTCGTCGACACCGACCCGGAACCCCCGGCCGAGCGGCCGCTGTCGACGATGCCGCAGGAGCTCCACACCTTGGCCGTCATCCTCAACCCGATCAAGATCCCCGACGCAGACGCCTTCAAGGTGCGGGTGGCGCTGGCGGCGCGGGCGGCGGGCTGGGACGAGCCGCTGTGGTTCGAGACCACTGTCGACGACGCGGGTGCCTCGATGGCCCGCGCGTCGGTCGCCGCTGGAGCCGACGTGATCGTCGCCGCCGGCGGGGACGGGACCGTGCGGGTCGTCTGCGCGGAGATGGCGGGGACGGGGATCCCCGTCGGGGTGATCCCTGCCGGCACGGGCAACCTGCTCGCCCGCAACCTCGGCATCCCCCTGACTCAGGACGAAGCGGTCGACACGGTGATCCACGGTCAGGACCGGGCCATCGACGTCGTCACGGTCGAGGGTGACGACCTCGACAAGACCCGGTTCGTGGTGATGGCCGGGCTCGGGCTCGATGCCGCGATCATGGCCGGTGCCCCCGACGCCCTCAAGGCGCGACTGGGCTGGACGGCGTACGTCGTCGCGGGCGCTCGGCACCTGCGCTACCCGGCAGTTCGCGTCGACATCAGCATCGACGGGGCCGAGCCGGTACGCCGACGGGCCCGCACCGTCGTGATCGGAAACGTGGGCCTGCTCCAGGCGGGTATCCCGCTCCTCCCCGACGCCTTGATCGATGACGGCCTGCTCGACGTGGTGGTGATCGCTCCGCGCCGGCTGTTCGGTTGGGTGCCGCTGGCTCTGCGGGTTTTCACCCGGGGCAAGCGCACCGACGAGCTGCTCGACCGGTATACCGGTCGCTCGGTCGTGCTGACGGTGCCCAACGCGACACCGCGCCAGCTCGACGGCGACACCGTCGGGCCGGGGACCGAGCTGCGCGCCAGCATCGAGCCGGGGTTGCTGCTGGTCCGCGTCCCGCGCTGATCCACCGGCTGATCCACCGGCTGATCCACCGGCTGATCATGGTCCCGCCCGGCGAGCCATGCCCGCCCACTTCGCGCGGGCGACTTAGGCTCGGGCATGCCCTTGTCCGCGGAGGTCCTGAGCTGGCTCACTCTGCTGGCGCTCGCGTTGGCCGTGGGAGCGGGCGCTCTTGCGGTTGCGGCGTACCAACGCGCCGACTCAGCCCTCCGAAGGGGCCCGAAGACCTCCAAGCGCAAGCCGACTCCGCATCCCCGAGGACCCGTGACACCGCTGACCTCCGACGAGGTGTCGGGGGAGATCCACCGGCTTCGACAGGACATGTCGACAACGTTGCGACACATGGCGGTGGTCCGGTACGACGCATTCGGCGACATGGGCGGCCACCTGTCGTGGTCCATGGCGTTGCTCGACGACGTCGGCGACGGTGTCGTCCTCACGTCGATCCACGGTCGCAGCGACTCCCGTACCTACGCCAAGAACGTCGCATCGTGGTCGGCGGAGCAACAACTCTCCCCTGAGGAGCAGGAAGCGATCGGCTTCGCGCGCGCCGAACATTGAGCCACAACCCGCGACTCAACGGGCCACAACCCGCGACTCAGGACCCCGCGACCGGGCCACAACCCGCGACTCAACGGGGGTCAGGAGCGGAGGCGGGTGAGCCAGGCGGAGGCGTCGGCGAAGTCGCTGTCGGACGTACCCGCGGTGACCGTCGTGACCGCACCGTCAGCCCGGGGGTAGGAACCGAGGAACCGTACGTCGGCGCACGTCCGACGCAGCCCCATCAGTGCCTCCCCGACCCGGGCATCGGCCACATGGCCTTCGGCGTCGATGGAGAAGCAGTACCGGCCCAGCCGTGACCCCGTGGGCCGCGACTCGATGCGGGTCAGGTCCACCCCTCGCGCCGCGAACTGTTCGAGCAGCTCCAGCAGAGCTCCGGGGTGGTTGTCGTGGATGAACGCCACGATCGACGTCTTGTCCGCCCCGGTCGGCGCCGGCGGGCTCCCCGGCCGGGAGACGAGGACGAAGCGCGTCACCGCCCCGGCATGGTCGGCGATCGCCGTGGCCAGGGTCGCCAGCCGGTACGTCTCCGCCGCGATCGGGGCCGCGATCGCCGCGTCGTACGGCGCGTCCTGCGCGGCCACCCGAGCCGCGGCATGCGCGGTCGACGACTCGAGCACGACCTCGGCGTCGGGAAGGTGGGTCGCCAGCCACCGGCGACACTGCGCCTCCGCATGCGGATGCGTCGCCACCCGCTTGATGTCCACCGGCTTCGTGCCGTGCTTGGCGAGCAGCGCGAACTGCACGTCGACGTGCATCTCGCGGGTGATCATCAGCGGTTCACCCGTCGACAGTTCATCGAGCGTGACAGCCACGCCGCCCTCGACGGAGTTCTCGATCGGCACCACCGCGCCGTCGGCCTCGGACGACCGCACTGCGTCGAGCGCTGCCGTGACCGATCCGCACGGCTGCAACTGCGCCTTCGAAGCTGCGGGCAGGGAGCGCAACGCCGCCTCGGTGAAGGTCCCGGCAGGTCCGAGATAGGCGTAGCGGGCGGGCGGGACTCCTGGCATGCCCCCCACTCTAGGGAGGCTAGATTCTGGGCATGACCGACTCTCCCGATGTGGACGCATCCCCGCCTGTCGCAGCGTCCACCGGACCAGCCGTGGACCTCGGCTACGCACGCCTCGACATCGACCGCGCGCACCGGACCGGCGATCCCGAGGTCGTGTACGGAGCGGGCAAAACGCCCGAACAGGTCGTCGAGCTGCTGACCCGGCTGCGGGAAGCCCACCCCGACCGGTGCGTGCTGGCCACCCGGCTCAGCGAGCCGGCCATCGCCCTGATGCGTCAGCGGCTCCCCGGCGCGGTGATCGACGAGGTCGCCAAGGCGGCCACGTACGGCGATCTGCCGGTCCCACGCGGTCACGTGGCCATCGTGTCCGCCGGAACGTCGGACGCACCTGTCGCACACGAGGCCGCGCTCACGGTGCGGGTCTTCGGGGCGGCGACACGCCTGATCCCGGATGTGGGTGTTGCGGGGCTCCACCGAGTCCTCGGCGTACGCTCGGAGCTGGAAGAGGCGGACTGTCTCATAGTGATCGCCGGAATGGAAGGTGCCCTCCCTTCGGTGGTGGGGGGACTGACCGGACGGCCCCTGGTGGCTATCCCCTCTTCGGTTGGTTATGGGGCGTCTTTTGGCGGGTTGGCCGCGCTGCTTGCCATGCTGAATTCCTGCGCCCCCGGGGTCGTCGTGGTCAATATCGACAACGGCTTCGGCGCCGGCGTTTTTGCCGCCCGCGTTGCTCGCAACGCCGCACCGA
This sequence comes from uncultured Actinomycetota bacterium, assembly GCA_963742765.1. Lineage (GTDB taxonomy): Bacteria > Actinomycetota > Actinomycetes > Propionibacteriales > Nocardioidaceae > JANLYC01. Next base: position 955,714 of record CAVUMY010000001.1, on the reverse strand, counting down.
GAGGAATCGAGTCGTGATCGGCTGGATCGACGCATCATCCGGAGCATCCGGCGACATGCTGCTGGGCGCCTTGCTCGATGCAGGTGCCGAGGAGGACTTCATCCGGGGCTCCATCAACGCAGTGGCCCCAGAGCAGACCACCCTTTCCCTGGTCCGCGCCCAGCGCGGCTCACTGTGGGGCAACCACGCCTTCGTCGAGGTGGCCGACTCCAACACCAGGCGTGGGCTCGGTGACGTCGTCGCCCTCATCACCGCTGCCAAGCTGCAGCCCGAGGTCAAGCGCCACGCGATCGAGGTCTTCAGCAAGCTCGGTGCCGCCGAGGCGGCGGTCCACGGCGTCAGCATCAACGAGGTCCACTTTCACGAGGTGGGTGCCCTCGACGCGATCGCCGACATCGTCGGTGTCTGCGCCGGCTTCGTCAGCCTCGGTCTGTCGGAGCTCATCTGCAGCCCGGTGGCTGTGGGCTCGGGCACGGTCTCCACCAATCACGGCGAGATGAGCATTCCGCCGCCCGCGGTCGTCGCGATGCTGCGCGGTGCGCCGACGTATGCCGGCCAGATCAAGACCGAGATGTGCACTCCGACCGGTGCCGCGCTGCTCTCGCACTGGGTCACCTCCTGGGGCGCCCAGCCCATGATGACCGTCGACCAGATCGGCACCGGGTGCGGCACGAAGGACTTCGACAACCACGCCAACGTCATCCGCATCTTCCTCGGCGTTCCGCACGAGGCCACGCTGGCTCAGGCCCTCCTGTACGAAACCAACATCGACGACCTCGACCCGCGGTTGTGGCCGAGCACGCTCCAGCGGCTGCTCGACTCCGGCGCCTCCGACGCCTGGCTGACGCCGATCATCATGAAGAAGGGGCGCCCGGCCTACACGCTGTCGGTGCTGCTCAAGGCCGGTGCTGCAGTTGACATCCGCCAGGTCATCTTCACCGAGACATCGGCCATCGGCCTGCGCGAGACGTACGTCGGCAAACACGAGCTCGACCGTCAGATCGAGAAGATCGAGGTCGACGACCGCCCCATCGGCGTCAAGCTCGCGCTGACCAACGGTCACGTCGTCAACGTCCAGCCGGAGTACGAGGACGTGGCGGCTGCTGCGAAGGCACTCGAGCGCCCGTTGAAGGCGGTCATGGCCGACGCGATCGCTGCCTCGGCGCACTTCTGGGAGCGCTGACCACCCGGTCTCCTACCTGAGCACCAGCGCGACGGACGGTCCGTTCGGGGCGAAAAGTCCGGGTCGGTAGACTCACCCGGTCCTCCCGTCGTCGACCGTTGGGTTCTGCATGGACTGGCACGTGCTCGCGCTCAGCTTCGGGTTGATCTTCCCGGTCGAGCTGCCCGACAAGACGTTCGTCGCCGCCCTGGTGCTCTCGACGCGCTATCGACCACTGGCGGTCTGGATCGGAGTCGGTCTGGCCTTCGGTGTCCAGTGCCTGGTGGCCGTATCGGCCGGCCACGCGGTTTCGTTCCTGCCTGAGTGGGTCGTGCACTCCCTGAGCACCACTATGTTCCTGATCGGCGCCATCATCTTGTTCCGCGCGGCCCCGCACGCAGACGACGAAGAGAAGGAGCAGGAGGAGGAGTTCGCCAGGAAGACGACCCGCGACCAGACGGGTTGGCACGCGGTGCTCGCGTCGTTCCTCGTCCTCTTCGCGGCCGAGTGGGGTGACCTGTCTCAGATCCTCACGCTCAACCTCGTCGCCAAGTACGGCTCTCCCGTCTCGGTGTTCATCGGCTCATGGGCAGCCCTGCTGACCGTGTCGGGCCTCGCGGTGATCGGCGGTCGGTTCCTGCTGCGCTATATGCGTCTGTCGGTCCTGCACTACGTCGCCGGCGGTGTCTGCCTCGTCTTCGTCGCGGTCGGTGCCACGCAGCTGGCCATCGCCTGACAGCCCGGCACTAGGCTCTGCGGCATGACGAGTCTTGAGGTTCCGTTGGGCGCAGACAGTGAAGTAGGCCGGCTCCGGACGGTCCTGCTGCACCGGCCCGGCCCTGAGCTGAAGCGGCTGACCCCACGCAACAACGACTCCCTGTTGTTCGACGGGATTCCTTGGGTGGGCCGCGCACAGGAGGAGCACGACACCTTCGCGGACGCACTGCGCGACCGGGGTGTCGAGGTGCTGTACCTCATCGACCTGCTCGTCGAGACGCTCGAGCAGCCCGGGGCGCGCGCCCAGGCGATCGGTCAGGTCACGGCCAATCTGCGCCTCGGCGACACGTTGCGCCGCTATCTCCAGGGCTGGCTCGAGCAGCTCTCACCCGAGCAGCTGGCCACGTCGATCACCGCCGGGGTTCGCAACGACGAGGTGAGGGGCGGGTACGGACTCGTCACGAGCCTGCTCGCCAGTGACGACTTCCTGCTCGATCCGCTGCCCAACCTCCTGTTCACGCGCGACTCGTCGGTCTGGTTGCGCGATCGCGTTGCGGTGACCAGCCTCGCGATGCCGGCCCGCGCGCGTGAGACCCAGCTCACCGAGCTGATCTACACGTTCCATCCCCGGTTCGCCGGCGTCGAGCGTGTACACGGCTGGCAGGCCGAGCACGTCGAAGGTGGTGACGTCCTGCTGCTGGGCCCCGGCGTCATCGCGGTCGGCGTCGGTGAGCGGACTACTCCCGCCGGTGTCGAGCGATTCGCTCGCAGGGCGTTCGCCGACGACCTCGCTCACACGGTCCTCGCCGTACCGATCGCCCAGGAACGCGCCACCATGCACCTCGACACGGTGTGCACGATGGTCGACGTCGACTCGATCGTGATGTACCCCAACGTGGCCGACACGCTGTCGGCGCACGCGGTGACCTGCCGCGAGCCGCACTCCGACGAGGCGCAGATCGAGCTGTCGGTCGCCGACGCCGAGCCCTTCCTGGTCGCCGCGGCCAAGGCGATGGGCATTGACACGTTGCGCCAGATCGACACGGGGCTCGACCCGGTCACTGCAGAGCGCGAGCAGTGGGACGACGGCAACAACACACTGGCGATCGCACCTCGGTTGGCAGTCGCCTACGAACGCAACGTCGAGACGAACGAGCGGCTTCGTGAAGCCGGGATCGACGTGGTGACGATTGCCGGCTCGGAACTGGGCTCGGGACGCGGCGGCCCCCGGTGCATGTCGTGTCCGGTCTCGCGCGACCCACTCTGACGGCTCAGCACGCCTGGATGCAGAGATGGAGAACCCGGCCGTTACTGACGGGGGATACAGCAACGACCGGGTGTGCTTGAAGCATAAAGTGGAACCGCACGAGACACAAGCGCCTGCTACTCATCGGTTGCATGCAAAATTATGCGGCCGCCGGACGCCGCCGGCTGCCCGCGTTTTGTTGCGATGTACGCTACCTCGGGCAACTAGTGTCTGACCAGGGCCTCACCGGATCGTGATCTGCCGGTTGGCGAGTCCGCTGCGTGCCGACCGCTCCCGCTCGGACAGCGGAGAATCGTCGTGCATTGCCTCGCCGAGGCGCTCGGCGAAACGGCCCGCCGGCTCCTCCAGGGCCTCGGCCCCGGTCCCCAACGGGAGATCCCAGACGGGGACGAGCAGCCCGTGGGCCCGAAACGACCCCACCAGACGAGAGTCGGGGCCGAGCCGGTCGGCGTCCGCCGAGTGGAGCCGCGCCAACGCCGTCAGCAGCTTCTCCTCGTCGTAGGGCAGCACCCACCGCAGGTGTTCTTTCGTGCCTACGGAGGTCCAGTACGCCGCGTCCACGCGACGAGAGTCGCGTCGTCGGGTCGATCGAGGAGTTGAGCTGCTCGAGACTTGCCGCAACCGCCGCGTCGTCCTCGTCCGAGCCGTCGAACCAGAAGTCGAAACCCTCCAGGACCTCGACGTCGAAGCCGCCGGACGGGTCGAGGACGTCCTGCAACCGAGGGCCGCCGCCGGGCAGCTCGGGCATGACGACCGTCGAACCGGGCTCGGCTGCGAGGCCGAGACGGAGCGCCTCTGCGAAGTCGCGGCTCGGGTCACCGGACCGATGGGTCACCTGCACGGCCATCCAGACGTGCCCGTCCCCTCGCCGCTGCGCTGGGGCGATCCCCGGAAGGACTGTGACGGCTGCGGCCGCGGCCCCCTTGCCCAGCCCGTCGAACGCAGTCGGTTGCAGGGTGAGCTCCGCCTTGGCTGCAGGCACGAACTCGCGCATCGCCACCCAGTCGCACTCCCCCGTCAGCCCAGCGAAGGTCCTGACCACATAAGCGCCGCTTCCCCCGTCGGCGCCGCCGTGACAGGCCTTGTACCGCTTGCCCGAACCGCACGGACACGGCTGGCGGGGGCCGATCCCGTCGGGGTTGGGGGTCGTAGCCTGAGAACGCGGCTTCTTGCCCATGGCGGCGACCTTTCCAGTGCAGCGCGGCGGCTCTCAGATGCGAGCGCCAGGATGAAGGGGCAAGTCTGGCGCAACCGAGATGCGCGATCGCGGCCGGGGTTCTTCCGCCGCCGCTAGGCCCTCAGGCCAGCGCGAGAACGCCGAAGACCGTGTTGCCGGCGTGTGTCTCGTGCACGCCCCAGTCACGCGTCAGGGTTCGCACGATGGCCAGCCCGCGTCCGCCGAGCGCAAGGGGCGGCGGGTTGAGCAGCGTCGGCAGCGTCGGCGAGCCACCGTCGGTGACGAACAGCCGGATCGTGTCTGCCTCGACGCGCATGCCGACCTGGATCGTGCCGTCCGGCAACGGGCGGGCATGGCGCAGAGCGTTGCCCAGCAGCTCGCTGATCACGAGCCGGGCGTCATCGACGAGGGTGCTGTCGGCGCCGAGTCGGCTCATCACGCCACCGACCGTCGTGCGGGCCGCCCGAACGGCGCGCGCAGCAAACGGGAACGTCCATACCTCGGCTCCCGCGTCGGCGCCCGCATCAGCGTCGTCGACGGGTTTCGCCGGGTTCACAGGCCCATCACGCCCACCACTGTGACCCGACCCGGGCCTGTTGGCAAGGGACAACTGCTCGGGAAGCTCGGCGCGATCGCGGCCGAGCGCTGGCCGTCACGCGGTGCGCTCCTGGAGAATCCGCATGGTCGCGCTCGGCTTGTCGGTGATCACGGCATCGACTCCCAGCGCCGCACAAAGCTCCACGTCGACGGGGTGGTTCACCGTCCAGACGTGGACCTGGTGACCGGCGGTGTGCGCCTTGGCGACGTACTCCGGGTGAGCGCGGATGATGTCGATCGACGGACCTGCCACGCTGGCCCCGAGCGGGAGTGAACCGTCCCGGAAGCGCAGGGGCACCCGGTCCATGAGGTAGACCGTCTGCAGGGTCGGTGCCAGTTCCAGGCACCTGCGCAGGCTCATCCACGAGAAGCTCATGACCCGGGCCGGCGAGGTGGTCCCCCGGCGCGGCCTGGCCCAGCCGTAGCGGTCCAGGAGCTCGACCAGCCGATGCTCGACGAGGCCGGCGAACCGGGTCGGGTGCTTGGTCTCGATCGCGATTTCGACGTGCCGGTCGTAGTCGCGGACCGTGTCGAGAAGTCGCTCCAGCGTCAGGATCGACTTGGTCGAGGCCGCTTCCTCCTCGGCGTCTTCGTCGAGCTCAGTCCAGGGCTGCTTCCACGACGACCAGTCGAGCGCCTCCAGCTGCTGGAGGTGCAGCGTCGACACCGCGCCCTTGCCGCTGCTGGTGCGCTCGATCCGCCGGTCGTGGACGCAGACGAGATGTCCGTCAGCCGTCATCCGCACATCGCACTCGAGTGCGTCAGCCCCTTCGTCGAGGGCATGCACGTACGCCGCCAGCGTGTGTTCAGGCTTGGCGTCGCTGGAGCCACGGTGGGCGACCACTTGGGGAGGCTCGACACTCGGGGACCACGTGATCGTTGGACGCCGACGCAGACGCAGCCCCAGGCCCCGGCTCTTCGTCACGACTCAATCGTGGCATGCCCAGGCGGGTCCTGAGGCCAAGACCTCGACACCGGGTCTCGGCGCGTCGAATCACCTCGGCGAGTAGCCGGCGGGCCCCATCGGTCGATGATGGCCCGGATGACCCCGCTGCTCGGGTCGACGGCCGGCCCGGATCGCGAGCAATCCGAGCGCCAGTCCGATCGCGACGACAAGGAACCCGGCCCCGGTCACTCCGGTGGCCGTCACCCCCCGGTCTCCCTGCGACACCTGGTCGCCTGCGTCGATGATCGTGCTGGAGAGGTAGAGCCCGACCAGCACGAGGACTACTCCAAGAGCCGTGGTCGCGAAGCCGCCCAACTCGAGGCCGCTGTCGACGTTGCCCGCGTTGACCGTTCGTGCGACCCACAGGCCGATCGCGCCCACGACGGCGACACTGACGAGGACGAGCAGGGCGGTGTCGAGCCGATCGCTGGAGGTGGCGTGTTGATTGGTGACGGTGATCCCGTTGGAGAAGTCAGCGAAGATGCCCCGGCGGGCGGTGAGTGCCCACACCGCGTACACGAGGGAGAGCACGGCACCCAGAGCCAGGACGCCTACCGTGGCGAGGGTCCCGCGATCCTGCAGCAACGCCGACGGGCCGAACGGTGAGGCGCCGGGACCTACGTTGCCGGGGGACTGGCCGTAGCCGGGTGCCGGATGGTAGGCGGGAGGCGGCCCGTAACCAGCGGGCGGTTCGCCGGCCGGTGCGACCGGTCGGTGTTGTGGCGTCGACGGCGGCTGTGGCGCTCGGCCACCCGGGAGAATGTCCACGGGCAGCCCACACCGCGCGCAGGCGGTGATCCCTGGCTGGTTCTGCAGTCCGCAGCGGGGACACTGCAACACCGGCTTCCTCCATCATCGGGTCGTCGGAAGGACGAGCCGAGCGTACCCAAGATGGGTGCACCGATGGGTGCTGGCCACGCGAGGACCCTGCCGGGTACGCACCCTGGCGGCGCGCCCAGTCAGAGCCTGGGCCGCACTCGGACGCGTCAGTCTCGTTGCGACCGCAGGAACTGGCCGAAGTGCGGGACCGTGAAGCGCACCACGCCGCGCTCCTCGGCAAAGACCAGACCCTTCTTGATCAGGCCGTCCCGCGCCGGTGACAGCGACGACGGCTTGCGACCCAGGTTGGCGGCCACGTCGGCGGTTGCTACCGGGCCGTCCGCGGACTCGACGCCGAGGTCAGCCATCGCCCGCATGTAGTCACGCTCCGCCGGAGTGGCCCGGTCGAAACGGGCACCGAAGAAGCCGATGGCGAGCTCTGCCTCGGCGAGCGGCGACGCTTCCTTGACGTCCGTGGCAGAGATGGGCGACGCCGGAGCACAGTCCCAGGTGACCTTGCCGTAGGCCTGCACGAAGTAGGGATAGCCGTCGGTGATGCGGTACAGCTCGGCCAGGGCGTCGTCGTCGTACCCGACCTGCTCGGTAGAGGCCGGGACCAGCAGAGCCCGGTCGGCGTCTGACCGGGACAGGCGGTCGACGGCGCGGTAGTGGAAGAGCCGCTCGGCATACGACTTGGATGCGGCAAGCGCCACCGGGAGGTGCGGGAGACCGGCCCCGACGACGACCAGCGGTGCACCTTGTTGGCTGATCTCGTGGCACGCGGCGCACAGCGCGGAGAGCTCGTCGGTGCTGATGTCCTGCATCTCGTCGATGAAGACGGCGACGCCGACACCGAGGTCACGAGCCAGTTCGGCCACGTCGCTGAACAGCTCGGTCAGGTCGAGCTCGAGGTCGCCGGAGTCGGCCCTTCCCTTGACCGCCGGCACGTCGAGCGGCGGTGTCCAGCGGTGCCCCTTCCGGTCGGCCATCCCCGTGCGCTGCGCGAACGCCTTCACGACACCGGTGACCGTGTCGACGCGTTCGGGGTCACGGTGGCGGTAGCCGATGTCACGCACGGCCGCGTGGACAGCCTGCGCGACCGGGATCCGGATGCTCTGGTCCGGCCGGGCCTCGAACTTGCCGGTGCCCCAGAAGCGCTGTACAGCGAGGCTACGCAGGGCGTTCAGCAGCACGGTCTTGCCGACTCCGCGCAGACCCGACAGCACGAGTGAGCGTTCGGGCCGTCCGCCTGCCACGCGTTCGAGGGTGATCTCGAACTGCTCGAGCTCACGGTCGCGGCCGGCCAGCTCGGGAGGTCGCTGCCCGGCGCCGGGCGCGTAGGGGTTCCGGATCGGGTCCATGCTACGACGGTATGGGGTCGTCTAGCGTTTTCCGTAGATTGACATATGGACCGCTAGCGCGTGTCGCCGATGTCGTCAGGAAGGGTCGGTCAGTACACCTTCGGCGGCACGGCACCGTCGGCGACGATCGGGCGATGCGACCGCGCCCAGGCGACCATGCCACCGGCGAGGTTGACGGCGTCGAGCCCGTGCGCGTTCAAGAAGGCCGTCGCCTGCGCCGACCTCGTGCCGCTGCGACAGACCACGAGCAGCTGGCTCTCGGCGGGCAGCTCGTCCATCCGGCCCGGAACCTGCATCAGGGGGATGTGCTGCGCCCCGTCGATATGACCTGCCGCCCACTCCGGGTCCTCGCGTACGTCGAGGACGGTCAGCGCGGCGGGGAGCTCGGCGGGAACGCCGGCGACGTCGACTTCGGGGATCTGCTCGGTCATGAGACCAGCCTGACATGCCGCCCAAGAGGACCCTTAGCCTGGCCCGGTGACACCCATCCACTGGCAGTTCGGTGACCACGTCGTTCGGCGTGAGTTCCTCCACGGCCACCCCTGGATCGGCTTCGCGACGTACGTCGTCCAGGACACACCCGACCTGCTTGTGGTCTACCTCGCGCCCGGCTCGGCGCTCGCGTTCCCGAACTGGCCCTTCGACCAGTGGAAGCACCCATGGCTCACGGCGGGCCATGAGGTCTGGCGAGGCCACGGCAAGCTGATGCTGCAACGGCCCGGCGAGGCCTACTCCGTGGAACTCTTCTGGTCCGGGCCGGAACGTACGTTCTCGGGCTGGTACTTCAACCTGCAGGACCCGTTCCGGCGTTATGACGGTGGCTTCGACACCCTGGACCACGAGCTGGACTACTGGCTGCCGGCCGAAGGCGACTGGGTGATCAAGGACGCGGAGCTCTTCGAGGAGCGGGTCCGCGAAGGCCGCTACTCCGCCGGCCAGGCGGAGGCGATCCGCGACACTGGTCGTGCGATCGCCGAGCTGCTCACGAGCAGGTCCTACTGGTGGGACAACTCGTGGCAGGACTGGAGCCCACCCGCCGAATGGCGAGGCATCGACCCGCCCGCCGGCTGGGATACGGCAGCGCCGGGCATCGCCTTCGCGGACTCGCTCGTTGAAGGTGCAACGCGACGTGAGTCGGTCAGTCGACGTCGGAGCCCGCACGATGCGGGTGGCATATAGTCAACGGCCGGATCGCAGCTGTGCCCTTGGGTGGCTCGGCTGTTGCTCCTGGGCGAGGAGGCTGCTCTCATGTCGACGTTTGTTCCCGGCCTCGAACTGAGCCGGCAGCTGTACGCCGAGGTCGTCCGACCGATCCTGGACGAAGGCTTTCCCGGTCTGCCTCACGGCGCGGCACTGCTCGGTCGCGGGTCCGAGGTGTTGGGATTCGACGACGAGATGTCGACCGACCATGACTGGAAGGCGCGCGTTCTGCTCTTCCTGCGCGCGGATGACCAGGCGCGCCATGGCCAGGCTGTCGGCGACAGGTTGCGGCGAGATCTGCCGCCGCGGTTTCGTGATCGTCCGGTCGAGCACGAGCTCCACACGGTGCGTGGCTACTTCATGGAGCGGCTGTGCGTCGACGTCCACGGCGAAATCGAGGCGCGCGACTGGCTCACCTTCCCGGAGCAGGGTCTCCGGATGTTCACCGCGGGCGCGGTGCATCACGATGAGGTCGGCCTACAGGCCGTCCGGGACCGCCTCGCCTTCTACCCGCGCGATGTCTGGCTTTATCTGCTGGTGGCCGGCTGGTGGCGCGTCCATCCGGAAGTCAACCTGGTGGGCAGGACTGGCGCTGTGGGGGATGAGCTGGGATCGGCGCTGATCGGATCACGGCTGGTGTCGGACCTGATGCGGCTCTGCTTCCTGATGGAACGACAGTACGCGCCGTACTCGAAGTGGTTCGGCACGGCGTTCTCGCGGTTGGAGTGCGGCCCTGAGCTGTCACCGATCCTGTGGGACGTGCTTTCGGCCGAGACCTGGCAGCAACGCGAACTCGCCTTGATGGCGGCGTACGAGAAGGTGGTGGACCTGCACAACACCCTGCAGCTCACGGAGCCGGTCTCCGCCGAGGTCGAGCAACTGTGGAACCGGCCCTTCAAGGTCGTCTGGGCCGACGTCCCGAGCCTGCTGACGGCCCAGATCCACGATCCTGCCGTCTCGAGCATCGCCGAAACGTGGCCTGTGGGTCCCGTCGACCAGTTCCGGGACCTGCTCTGGCCGGCTCAGAACCGCACGCTGCTGCTCCGGCTCTTCGACCAGGAAGGGTGAGGTAGCTGCAGGTCCGCTGCTTCGCTACCGGTCTGGCCCGGTCGCTGAGACGGCCGGGGCGCTGAGAGTCAGCGCTGCGTCTGGTAGATGCGGCGTACGACGTCCTCGATGTCGGGTTCCTCGATCGACAGGTCGCGCACCTCAGTCCGGCCGGCGACCGCCGCGAGCACCTCGGCGGCCGTTGTGTGGGCCGCGTCGAAGGCCAGTCGTTGACGAAGGCCGTCGGCCTCGCTGTTCACGTGGGTCGTGTGGGCGATGTCGACGAGGTCGGGGGTCGGTTCGACGAGATCGACCACGAGCAGTCGTCGGGCACCCGCCATCGCACCGAGCCCCGGCAGCGTCCCGTCGTACACGAGGCGCCCGTGGTCGACCACGAGCACCCGGTCGCACAGTCGCTCGATGTCGCCCATGTCATGGGTCGTGAGCAGCAACGTCGTGCCGTGGCTGGAGCGTTCGTGGATCAGGAACTCCCGCAGGCGCGCCTTGGACAGCACGTCGAGCCCGATCGTCGGCTCGTCCAGGATCAACAGCTGCGGGGCGTGGAGCAGGGCGGCGGCGATCTCGGCACGCATCCGCTGGCCGAGGGACAGCTGACGCACAGGGGTGTCAAGCGTCTCGGCCATCTCGAGCTGGTCGACGAGCTCCCCGGTCCGGCTCCGGGCAGCGGCCGGTTCGAGCTGGTGGATAGCTGCGAGGATCGTGAACGACTCGTGCAGGGGCAGGTCCCACCACAGCTGCGAGCGTTGCCCGAACACGACGCCGATGCGGCGTGCCAGGTCGCGCCGCTGGCCCACCGGGTCGAGCCCGCAGGTCCGTACGCTGCCGGCGGTCGGCACGAGGATGCCGGTCAGCATCTTGATCGTGGTGGACTTGCCGGCTCCGTTTGCCCCGATGTAGCCGATGGACTCGCCGGGCTGCACGCTCCACGTCATGGCGTCGACGGCCGTGAGCGTCTGCCGTGCACGCCGTCGGCCGTCGGTCTTGCGGCGTACGACGAACTCGCGCGTCAACGACGAGAGCTCGATGATCGGGGCGGTCATCCGCCACCTCCTTGATAGTGCCGACTGCCCCACCGCCACAGCACGAGGGCCATCACCCAGGTCCACACGGCGGCCAACGGGGTCAACCAGGCCAGCCAGGACGGCAGGCCGCCCGGTCCGGGTAGGTCGAGGATCGCCAGGGTCGGCAGGTAGGCCGTGAAGACGACCGGTACGAGATAGCCGAACAACAGCTTCAGGGGTCCCGGAAAGATCGAGGCCGGCTGGGACGCGGCGTACGAGCCCCCGTACGTGAAGGTGTTGGTCAGCTCGGCACCGTTGATGAGGAAGAACTGCAGGCTGGCCGCGCAGACGAACAACGCCGCGAAGATGGCTGCCCCGAATACGACAGCGATCACGAGCAGCGCGAAGACGCGCGAACCGAAGTCGATGGGGTTCCAGGCCAGCCCGAGGACGAGCGTGACGACGGCGACGCTCATCCGGGCGAGCCGCCGCAGCGAGAACTCGCTTGTCATGAGCTGGGCCAACACGGGTTGCGGACGCAGGAAGAACGCGTCAACGGTGCCGGCGCGCACATACGTCGGCAACGTGTCGAGGTGACCCACCAGCATGTCTGCGATCGACCACGACAGGTTCGACAACCCGAACAGCAGCAGGATGTTGTGGAAGGTCAGCCCGCCCAGCACACCGACGTTGTGGAAGATGACGAAGACCTCGCCGAACTCGGTCAGCCCGACGAGCAACGACCCGAAGAAGTCCAGTGCGAAGGAGGCCGGGTAGGCCCGTTGCGCACGGATGCGGGAGGCGACGACGGCGCGGTAGGGCAGGCTCCAACCGCCATACCGGATGCGATCAGGCGCTCCGGTCGTCGCGGTGATGGGGTCAGCCACCCTGCACCACCAGCTTGTGCCGGCCGGCGGAGGTGAGGGCGCGGCCGAGCAGGCAGGTGCCGACCAGCCAGCAGAGCTGTATGCCGACTTGCTGCACGGCGTCGATGCCCACCACTTGTCCGGTGATGACGTTGATCGGCACCTGCAGGATCGACGGGAACGGCGTGGCGTAGGCCAGCGCATGCAGCCAGCCAGGGAACAGCCCGACCGGCACGTACAGCCCGGCCAGGAACGTCGAGGTCACCATGTACAAGGCCCGGACACCGCGGGTGTCGAGCAGCCAGAAGCCGACGACGTTGATCGCGTACCGGCAGTAGAACGAGATGGCGATCCCGATCACGATGCTGACCGTCCCGAGGATGTATGGCAGGGCAGCCGCCGGCATCACGATGCCGACGGTCAGGGCACCGACGAGAACACTCGGCAGCCCACGCGGGATCAGGGTGTACGCCGCGCGGCCCATGTCCTCGGCCAGGTGCCAGGTCTGGACGTCGACCGGGCGGGTGAAGTCGACCGCCACGTCACCGGTACGGATCCGGTCGCCGATCTCGGCCGCACCGTTGAGCTGGATCGCACCGAGCAGACCCTGACTGAGCCAGACGTAGGCGCTGATCGAACCGGTCGTGTAGCCGGCCAACTCACCCCCGGAGCTGTCCACGGCGGCGAAGAGGATGGCGGTTCGGATGAAGCCGAAGACGATGTTGGTGACCAGGCCGGCGAACATCGCCAGGCGGTAGGCGGTCTGGCGGCGGAACCCCGCGACGAACAACCGCCCGTAGGTCTGCAGGTCCGCATGCACAATCGCAAGAACTTAGTCTGTGGCACGCAGCAGGGGCAAGGCAGTATCGCTGCCTCGCGCACCCGGATGGATGATCCAATGGCTGCGTGCTGACGTCCGATGGAATCGACGCGACCCCCGCTCTGGACTGGGCTTCCCGGTTCATCGGCCCGCTCGTGGCCGTGCGGGAACTGGCTGGCGGACAGACATCGACCATGCTCGGACTGACACCTGAGACGGGTGACCGCGTAGTCCTCAGACTGATGACCCGCGAACCGTGGCGCACCCATGGAGCGGGCCTCACGTCTCGTGAGAGCGAGATCCAGCAGATGCTCGCTGAGACCGCCGTGGCTGCACCGCGATCGTTGGCACTCGACGCGTACGGCGAGGCTTGTGGCCATCCGGCTCATCTGATGAGTTTCCTACCCGGCCAGACAGAGCTGGGCCGGGCCGACGCGGTCTCACTGCAACGTCTGGCTGAGCTGCTCACGGCGATCCACGGTGTCCGGCCGACCGTGGCCGTCCGCACCTATCAGTCCTGGGCCTGGGAGGCGAAGTACACCGTGCCGAGCTGGGCCTCGGACCGGCTGCTGTGGGAGGACGCGTTCGCTCTCCTCCGCACGGAGCCGCCGCCCTACGAGCCCTGTTTCATCCATCGCGACTTTGCACCCCGCAACGTCCTCTGGTCCGCAGACCGGGTCAGCGGCGTCGTCGACTGGGTGGAGACCTCGCTCGGCCCCGCTTGGCTCGACGTCGCCCACTGCTGCACCAACATCTCGATCAGCAACGGCGGCGACTTCGCTCAGGCCTTCGCCGCTGCGTATGTCGAGCGCACCGGAAGAGTGCCGCAGCCGTACTTCGACGTGATGGACATCGTGGGCTTCCTCCCTCCGCCGGGAGTACAGGGCTTCATCACCGATCCCCGCGCTCAGGCTCGGCTCGAGGCCCGACTCGCGCGGGTCGTGCGGACCCTGGAGCAGCCGGTGCGTGGACAAGCCGACGGCTGATCCCGACCTGAGGGCTGCAGGAGCGCTATTTGAGCAGCCGCGACAGCCGGCGGTCTGCCAGCGGCTTGCCGCCGGTCTGGCAGGTCGGGCAGTACTGCAGGGACGAGTCGGCGAACGAGACCTCGCGTACCGTGTCGCCGCAGATCGGGCACGCCTGACCGGTCCGCCCGTGCACCCGGAGGCCGGACTTCTTCTCCTTCTTCAGCTCGGTCGCCGCCAACCCGTCCGACCGGGAGATCGCGTCTCGCAACGTGACACCGATGGCGTCATACAGCGCGGCCTGGTCGTCGGGTGACATGGCGGCGGGTTTGAAGGGTGACATCCTCGCCACATGCAGGATCTCGTCGGAGTAGGCATTACCGATGCCGGCGATGATCGACTGGTCACGCAAGACGCCTTTGATCTGCGACCGCCCGGCTCTGGCGAGGATGCCGGCGAGCACCTCGACGGTGAAGTCGTCGGCGAGCGGGTCGGGGCCGAGCCGCGCGATCCCGGGTACGTCGCTCGGCTGCCGCACGACGTACATCGCCAGAGCCTTTCTGGTACCGGCCTCGGTGAAGTCGATCCCGGAGGCGTCGTCGAGCACGAGGCGGGCGGCCAGTGGGCTCTTGCCGGGCCGTGGGGGCGTGGCCGGCACCTCGTCACGCCAGCGCACCCACCCCCCGCGCGCGAGGTGGACGATCAGGTGGAGCTCGTCGACGGCGATGTCGAGGAACTTGCCCCGGCGACCCACCCCAGAGACGAAGAGCCCGGACAAGGCGGAGGCCGGTGGATCATATGTCTTCAATGCGGAGAATGCCACGATGTCGAGGCGCGCAATGGCGCGCCCGTCGAGGCGCGTGGCCAGGTCGTGGGCCAACGCTTGCACCTCAGGCAACTCCGGCATGCCCCCATACTGCCAACTCGGACAGACTTCTTCAGTTTCGGTTGCCCGCCCACGCTCAGACGAGGCATAGTTACGGAATGTCCGCGCAGCCCGACAGACCTCATGGGGAGGTCTTCCTGGACGCCCGCGGAAACGGTCGGGCGATGCGCCTCACGTGGCACCACGAAGCTGATCTCGTGGTGCTGTCAATGTGGCGTGATGGGTTGTGTGCGGGGACGTTCCGGCTGGCCACGGAAGACGTCAACGAGTTCATCGACGCGCTCGTCGACGGACTTCGCGATGCTCCCGGCGTCCAGCTGTCTGCACACGCTGCCGAGGCGGGGGTTGCGAAGGCGGTCCCCCCACCCCTGATGGAACCCGTGCTGCCGATCGAGACGGGGGAATCGAGCTTCCCCGAGTTCACCGAGCCGGAAGCCACGCCGCCGTTCACCGAGTGGGCGTTTGCCCGCGACGACGGGCGAGCCACCGCCAGCTGATCGAAACTCTTTCCCTGCCCGAGCCGTTTCGCTCACGAGCCTGTCGAGATCACTGCTGGCACGACTGGCGAGGACGACGATCTAGGCCCACTGCTTCGGGAGCGGGAGCGCGAGGGCTCGCCGCAGCATCTCCAGGTAGTCCGCCCGCCAGAACTCCACGACACCCAGGCTCATGAGGTGCGGCGTCGACCACTGGACGTCGAGCAGCCGTCCGGCCTGACCGTCGTCGAGCAGCTCGACCAACCCCATGAGAGCGACCTTCGAGGCGTCGCGCTCCTCGTGGAACATCGACTCGCCGGCGAACAGACCACCGATCGCGACACCGTAAAGGCCACCGACGAGCTTCTCGTCGCGCCAGACCTCGACCGAGTGCGCCCACCCCAGCTCGTGGAGTGTTGCGTAACAGGCCGCGATGTCGGCGTCGATCCAACCGCCTGGCCGGTCCTCGTCGGCGCAGCTACTGACGACGTCCTGGAACGCCTGATCGATGGTGACCCTGAAGCGCCTGGCCGACTGGCGCATGGACCGCGTGACACGCAGGCCGTCGATGGGGAGGACGCCGCGGCGTACGGGCGACCACCACGACATCGCCTCGACCTCGGACATCGGCATCGGGAACAACCCCGAACGATAGGCCGCCAGCACGGTTCCGGGCGCGAGGTCTGCACCGACGGCGACGACGTCGTCCTCGGCATCACTGGGGTCAGGGAACACCCACGGGCAAGGTGGCGGCTCGACCGGCATCCGACTCACCACCCGCGGAGGTCCTCAAACCAGGTCACGAATCTGATTCTGCCGTGTCGAGGGCGGACTGGCTGACGAAGTGAGCGCGGCGACCGGTGTCGTTCGCGCCGGAGAGGTCAGCTGCCGGACTTCCGGCGGAACTCGCGGCGGGCGTGGTCGTTGTGCGCCTCACTGACGCCTTGGTTGCGAGAGCCGTGGACCGGAGGCTTCTTCTGGGCCGCCTTCTTGCGCTCGAGCGCCTCGCGGAACAGCCTGTGCTGCTCGTCCTCGGCGTCCGTCGGCTTGGGAGCGTCCGTCATGTGTCCTCCTGAAGTCCGGTGCACCGTCTACCCAAGCAAAGCACGCGCATCGGTGCCAGGCAGTTTCCGGTGAGCCTGTGGAACGTGCGACGGATGCCGCATGCCCGAACCGCAGGGACGACCTAGGCTCGTGGGTATGCCGAAGAAAAGCATGACCGCGCGCGTGGTGACGCCGGTGGCGATGCGCGCTGCGCCGGGCCTCGCCTCGAACTTCGTCCGGCGGACGTTCGACCGCGCCGTCGACGGGGTGGGCCCGCTACCAGGCGCTGCCGCCTCGGCCGAGCGGCAGCTGAAGTCCCATGACGGCGACGTCGACCGGGCCATCCGGGCCCTGGTCGACGCGCACGTCCGCCTGGCAGGGCTGCAGGGTTTCGTGACGAACCTGGGGGGGCTCATCACGATGGCGGTGGCGGTGCCTGCCAACATCTCCGGAGTTGCGCTCCTTCAATGCCACCTGGCCGCCGGTATCGCCCACCTCCGTGGCTATGACCTCGAGGACGGCCGGGTCCGCAACGCCGTCCTCGCGTGTGTGCTCGGCAAGGACGGGGTCAAGGCACTCGTCAAGCGCAGGAAGCTGCCGAGCCGACCGATGGCGATCGCCACGGCGCCGCACGACGATCCGTCCCTCGACCAGCGGATCTCGAAGGCGGTCGCCGCTGAGCTGATCGCCCGGGCCGCCGGGAAGCGAACCATCGCGATGATCGCGCGCCGAACCCCTGTGATCGGCGGGGGTGTGGGAGCGGTCTCCGACGGTTACGCCACCTACGAGATCGGCCGCTACACCGCCAAGGAGCTCAAACCCCGCCCCCCACGAGCCTCCTGACCCTCCTTCACCCCTGAGCCAGCTGCCTCCCTGGCCCTCCGCGTTTGCCTAGTTCACAAGCCAGGTTGCTTGTGAACTAGGCAGATTCACCTTGGGCACAGGGGGTTTGCCTCAGTGACTCGGCCCGTCCGCGGCCACTGATCCGCCGTATGACGGTCGACCGCCTCACCACCGAGCGCCTCGACCAGACGGACGCCGGGCGATCGCCTGTCAGGCCAGGGCCGCGACGACGCGCGATACCGGCGGCTTGCCGATCTGCTCGGCCATCCAGGCGCTCGTGGCGACCAGCGCCTCCAGGTCGACACCGGTGTCGATGCCGAGCCCGGCCAGCTGCCAGACCAGGTCCTCGGTGGCCAGGTTGCCGGTGGCGCTCTCGGCGTACGGGCAGCCACCAAGCCCACCCGCTGACGCATCGAAGGTGGTGACGCCCAGGCGCAACGCCGTCAACGCGTTCGACAGTGCCTGACCGTAGGTGTCGTGGAAATGCATCGCCAGGGCCTCGACCCCCACTCCCGCGGCGTCGAAACCGCCGAGCATCGCCTCGACGTGGCCCGGCGTACCCACCCCGATGGTGTCGCCCAGCGACAGCTCGTCACAGCCGAGGTCGAGCAGCCGCCGCCCTACACCCACAACCTGATCGACGGCGACGTCGCCCTCCCACGGGTCACCGAAGCACATGGACACGTAGCCGCGGACGCGGACGCCGAGACCTCGTGCCCGGCTGACCACCGGCTCGAACATCGCGAACTGTTCGTCGAGACTGCGATTGAGGTTGCGCTGCGCGAAGGCCTCAGTAGCGGACCCGAAGATCGCGATGTCTCGGATCCCCTTGTCCAGGGCGCGATCCAGCCCGCGCTCGTTCGGCACGAGCACTGGCATCCGGGGCGCCATCGTCATGTCCAGGGCATCGATCAGCTGCTCGGCGTCGGCGAGCTGCGGCACCCAGGTGGGGTGCACGAAGCTGGTGACCTCGACAGTGGTGAGCCCGGCAGCCACGAGCCGCCGGATGAACTCCGCTTTCACTTCCACCGGGACGATCGTGGGCTCGTTCTGCAGCCCGTCGCGCGGGCCGACCTCGTACACCGTGACGCTCGTCGGCAACGTCGGGTCAGGGATGACCTGCGGTGTGCGCTTCACGACGACACGGCCTCGGCCTCTTCGGGTACGACGACGAACAGCGTCGCCCCGAGCTCGACCTGACTCCCGACCGTCGCGTCCACCCTCGAGACCACGCCGTCGAACGGCGCCTTCAGCGCGAGCTCCATCTTCATCGCCTCCATCACCCCGAGCGTCTCACCTGCCGTGACCTGGTCACCGCTGGCCACCTCGACGGCCAGCACCGTGCCAGGCATCGGCGCAGCGATCGACCCGTCGCCGACGGCCGCGCGGCTGCCGGGTGCGAACGCGTCCGGACGGCGGAACACGTAGGTCTGACCCCGGTAGGCCACGGCCACCTCGTGCTCGTCCACCAGCACGTGCCCCTCCTGGACGCCGCCGTCGACCTCGAGCCGCAGGGCCGCGTCGGTACTCGCCAGTGCGCGCACGTCGACCGACGCGCTCGGGCCCTTGATGGAGCCCCCCGACAGGTCGACGGCGAGGATCGTGGTCGCGTCCGAGCCCGCGGCCCGGGCGTCCGTCAGCTCGATGGGTACGGCGGCCGGCTGGCTGCCCGACCGCCAGCCGTCGCCGACGCCGAACGGGTGCCGCGCGTCGGCCTCCCGACTCGTGGCCAGCGCCCAGGCCGCCAGGCACCACGCTGCAACTGGCGTCCGGAGCTCGAAGGCGTCGGGATGGCTGTCGAGCCAAGCCGTGTCGATGGCCGCATCGCGGTACTCGTCGGAGCTCGCCAGCGCGCGGAGGAAACCCAAGTTCGTCGTCAGCCCGAGCACGGCCGACTCGTCCAGCGCGGACACCAGGGCACGGCGCGCCACCTCGCGGGTCGACCCGGTGACGATGATCTTGCCGAGCATCGGGTCATAGCTCGTGCCCACCTCCTGTCCCGCCTCCAGTGCAGCGTCGACACGCGCCCGCTCCGGCCAGACGACCACCCGGGCGGTCCCGGCCTGGGGGAGGAACCCGGCGTAGGGGTCCTCGGCATACACCCGTGCCTCGATCGCGTGACCTCGTACGGTCACCGCGTCCTGCTCGAACGGCAGCGCTTCCCCTTGTGCGACAGCGATCTGGAGCTCGACGAGGTCGAGTCCGGTGACCAGCTCGGTGACCGGGTGCTCGACCTGGAGTCGCGTGTTCATCTCGAGGAAGAACGCCTCCTCGCCGGACACCAGGAACTCCACCGTGCCGGCGTTGACGTAGCCGACCTCGCGGGCCAGGGCCACCGCGGACGTGGTGACCAGGTGTCGCACCTCGTCGGAGACCTGGGTCGCGGGTGCCTCTTCGAGCACCTTCTGGTGCCGCCGCTGAACCGAGCAGTCGCGCTCGAAGAGGTGCAGCACATGGCCGTGCTCATCGGCCAGCACCTGGACCTCGATGTGCCGGCCGTGCTCGACGTACCGCTCGAAGAGCATGGTGTCGTCGCCGAACGCGGATGCGGCCTCTCGCCGGGCGGCGGCGATCGAGGCCGCCAGGTCGGCGCCGTCACGCACGATGCGCATGCCCTTGCCACCACCTCCGGCAGCAGCCTTCACGAGCAACGGCAGGCCGACCTGCTCGAGGATCGCGTCGAGGTCGTCCGCACTGGAGTCGGCTGCGGGTATGACGGGGACTCCGGCAGCGACTGCGACCTCGCGTGCCTTGTCCTTGCGACCCATCACGTCCATCACGTCGGCCGACGGTCCGATGAAGACGAGTCCGGCCTCGGTAACGGCGCGCGCGAAGGCGGATCGCTCGGACAGGAAGCCGTAGCCCGGGTGGACAGCGTCAGCGCCCGTGCGGGCTGCGGCCTCGAGCAGCGCCGGGATCGAGAGGTAGGACTCGCTGGCCGCCGCCGGGCCGATGCGGGTGGCGGTGTCGGCGGCGCGGACATGGGGTGCGTCGCGGTCGGCGTCGGAGTACACCGCCACGCTGCGCAGGCCGGCGTTGGCGCACGCGCGGAACACGCGCATGGCGATTTCGCCGCGGTTGGCGACCAGGACACTTCCGAAGCGCGTCACGGCGTACCCCCGGGGTTGGCGGGGTTGGCGGGGTTGGCGGGGTGGGCGGCGTGGGCGGCGTGGGCAGGCGGGGCAGCGGCTGCTCTCGCCGGGACAGCAAGCAAGGCAAACCCCCTGTGCCCAAGGGACGTTTGCCTAGTGGACAAGCCACCTGGCTTGTGAACTAGGCAAACGCGGAGGGCCACCGGGGGCAGGTGCGTGAGCGGCGGGGGTGAAGGGTGGGTGAGCATGGGGGTCACATCCGGAAGATGCCGTAGGAGGGTTCGGGGACGGGGGCGTTCGCGGCGGCAGCGAGGCCCATGCCGAGCACCCGTCGGGTGTCGACCGGGTCGATGATGCCGTCGTCCCAGAGGCGCCCCGTGGAGTAGTACGGCGAACCCTGGTTCTCGTACTGGTCGCGGATCGGCGCCTTGAACGCTTCCTCGTCGTCGCTCGACCACGACTCGCCCTTCGCCTCGATCCCGTCGCGCCGCACCGTGGCCAGCACCGACGCCGCCTGCTCGCCGCCCATCACGGAGATCCGCGCGTTCGGCCACATCCACAAGAACCGCGGGTCATACGCACGGCCACACATCCCGTAGTTGCCAGCGCCGAAGGAGCCGCCAACCACCACGGTGAACTTCGGCACCACCGAGCACGCCACTGCGGTGACGAGCTTGGCGCCGTCCTTGGCGATGCCGCCGGCCTCGTACTGCCTGCCCACCATGAACCCGGTGATGTTCTGCAGGAACACCAACGGGATCCCGCGCTGGTTGCACAGCTCGATGAAGTGCGCACCCTTCAACGACGACTCGCTGAACAGGATCCCGTTGTTGGCCACGATCCCCACGGGGTAGCCCCAGATCCGTGCGAAACCGCACACGAGCGTCTCGCCGTAGAGCGCCTTGAACTCGTGCAGTCGCGACCCGTCGACGACCCGCCGGATCACCTCACGCACGTCGTACGGCGTGCGGGTGTCGGCCGGCACCACGTCGTACAACGTGGCCGGGTCCTCGGCCGGCTCCTCGGGCTCGTGCGGCGTCAACGACAGGGGAGTACGCCGCTCGAGCGTGCCGACGATGCTGCGCACGATCGCGAGCGCCCCGGCGTCGTCGGCAGCGAGGTGGTCGACCACCCCGGAGGTCCGGGCATGCACGTCGCCGCCGCCGAGGTCCTCTGCGGTGACGACTTCGCCGGTAGCCGCCTTCACCAACGGTGGCCCGCCCAGAAAGATCGTGCCCTGCTCACGCACGATGACCGTCTCGTCGGACATCGCCGGCACGTACGCGCCGCCGGCTGTGCACGATCCCATCACCGAGGCGATCTGCGGGATACCGGCCGCGGAGAGGTTGGCCTGGTTGAAGAAGATGCGGCCGAAGTGGTCGCGGTCGGGAAACACCTCGTCCTGCATCGGCAGGAACGCTCCCCCTGAGTCGACGAGGTAGATGCACGGCAGCCGGTTGGCCGCCGCCACCTCCTGTGCGCGCAGGTGCTTCTTGACCGTCATCGGGTAGTAGGTACCGCCCTTGACGGTCGCGTCGTTGGCGACCACCACGCACTCGCGACCACCGACCCGGCCGATGCCCGTGACCACGCCGGCCGAAGGGACCGCGTCGTCGTACAGCCCGTACGCGGCCAACGGCGACAGCTCGAGGAACGGTGAGCCAGGATCGAGGAGCCGGTCGACGCGGTCGCGGACGAGCAGCTTGCCGCGACCGACGTGCTTGGCACGAGCCGCCTCAGACCCGCCCTGCCGCACGACGGCCAGCCGGTCTCGCAGCTCCGCCACCAGCGACCTCAGGTCGTCGGCCATGGCATCTCCTCTCGGCCTTCGGGCCAGCGTGACACGCGGGCGCCGGACGTCACTGGCACCACCTGCCTGCAATGTTAGCGATCATTAACATCGCAGGTCTACACTTGGCCCGCATGGGCACCTCGCGCCGGGAGCAGATCCTCGAACGGGCGGCGGAGCTGTTCGCCGACCGGGGCTTCCACGGCGTGTCAGTCCACGACATCGGGGCGTCCTGCGGCGTCTCCGGTCCAGCGCTCTACCGTCACTTCGTGAGCAAGGACGCCATGCTGGCTGAGATGCTCGTCAGCATCAGTGAGCGGCTGCTCTCGGAGGCTCGGCGCCGCGTCGCTGTCGCACCCGATGACGAGTCCGCCTTGCGCGAGCTCGTCCGCTGGCACACCGATTTCGCGCTCACGCATAAGGACCTCATCGTGGTTCAGGACCGCGACTGGGGTTCGCTCCCCGACGCCGCCCGCGAGCGTGTGCGCACCCTGCAGCGCTCCTACGTAGGGTTGTGGGTCGCCGCTCTCCGCCGTGTGCGCGCCGACGTCGGTCCGCGCGACGGCGAGGCCGCCGCACACGCGGTCTTCGGCCTGCTCAACTCCACCCCACACAGCGCCCGACTGAGCGTCGAGCGCATGCGCGCGCTGTTGGAGACCATGGCCTGGGAAGCCCTGCGAGCCGTGTGATTCCGTCACATCTCGCCCACGGGCGTCACCGGACTTACGCAGTGGCCCGCCACCCGTCGAGTTCGCCTCGTACGGCGGATAGAGTCCTGCCACACCCCAGGCGAGGAAACGATGGCACAACGGACCTATCTGCACGTCGGGACGCCCAAGTCCGGGACGACGTTCCTGCAGCGAGTGCTCTGGCAGAACGCCGCCACGCTGCGCGCCCAGGGTTTCCTGCTGCCCGGCCGGATGATCACCCACTACACCGCCGCCCGGGCGGTCACGGATCGTCAGCCCCTCGGCGACCACTCCGGCCACCGCGTCGAATCCGTGGCCCTGAGCCCGGTCGACAACCACGCCTGGATCAAGCTGGCCCGGCAGGTCAACCGCTGGCCAGGCTCAGCCCTGATCGGCCACTCCGCACTCGCGGCCGCGACACCCGAGCAGGCTGAGCGCGCTATCGCGGCCCTCGACGGCGAGGTACATGTGGTGGTCACCGCCCGGCCTGTGCACCTGCAGGTGGCGCTCGCGTGGCAGGAACAGGTCAAGGCCGGCAGGTCCACCACGCTGGATGCGTTCCTCGAGCGCCTGCAGTCCGACGGCGCCCCGGGCCAGCGGTTCTGGCACCAGCACGACCTCACCGACGTCCTGGCGCGTTGGCGAGGTGCGCTACCGCGCGAGCGCGTGCACGTCGTGAGCGTGCCCGGCATCACGCCACAGACGCGGCCCATCGAGGCCCGGGACCTATGGACGCGGTACGCCGGCGTGCTCGGCCTCGACCCGACGGACTACGACGCTCGTTTCGACGTCGTCGCCAACGGGCTGGGCGTCGTCGAGTCGGAGCTGTTGCGGGCCGTCCACGCGCGCCGCGATCTCCGCTTCACTGATCCCCAGCGCCACGTATGGACCCGACAGCTGCTCGCCAACGGGGTACTCGCCCGGCGGTCGGGCACGACGCTTCGCCTCCCTACGCACGCGCGGCCATGGCTGTCGGAGAAGTCCGGCCGCATGGCCGACAGCATCCGGGAGGAGGGATACGACGTGGCCGGAGACCCGACCGTATTGGGTTGGTCCGAGCCGCCGGCAGAGGCCAGACTCCTCACCGATGTCACGGAGCAAGAGCTCGAATCCCTTGCCAGCTGGACGATTCTGCGCCTGCAGGAGGAGCTCGTTCACCGCGAGCCCGTCACGTCCCCACCGCCGGTCGGGCCTGACGACGGCGTTGAGGGGATCATCGAGCTGCTGGAGCACATCCGCGCGGCCGACACGGGTCAACCGCCGCGATCCGCGCAGCGTGACCCGTCCCGGGCCATTCGGCTCCGGCAGGTCCTGCCCGTACGTCGCAGCCGTTGAATCCCGCCGGGCCGCCGAACTGATGCAGAAATACTTGCAGCTCTGCAAGCTCTTGACCTCGACGATGCGACGTGGTTGGCTAACCGAAGTGGTTGAGACAACTGCCACTGGCTTTCTTTCCTGAAGGACCTGTGATGTCTCCCATCTTCACCAGTTCCGACGTTTCTGACCATTTGTACCAGCCTGAGGCGGACCACCTCGCGGACGACGTCGTCACCGCTCCAACGACCGACGAGCGCGCGGCCCGCACCCAGGAGCTGCTCCAGCGGTGCGTAGGAGCCAGCCCACAGGAGCGAGACGCCCTCCACGAGGAGATCGTGCTGCTCAACGTCGAGGTGGCTGAATCCATCGTGATGCGCTATCGCAACCGCGGCGTCCCGATCGACGACCTCGTCCAGGTCGCCTGTCTCGGGCTCGTCAAGGCGGCCCGGGGCTTCGACCCCGCCAAGAGCGACAACTTCCTCGGCTATGCCGTGCCGACGATCCTCGGTGAGGTGAAGCGCTTCTTCCGCGACAACGCCTGGACCGTTCGGCCGCCGCGCCGGATCCAGGAGCTCCAGGCCGAGATCGCGACGACCTCGTCACAGCTGATGCATGAGGCCGGTCGCGTACCTACGCCGCACGATGTCGCCGACGCACTCGGGATCGACACCAAGGAGGTCATCGAGGCGCTGTCTGCCGACGGGTGCTTCTCCCCGACCTCGTTGGACCGGCCGCCCCGCGAGGGTGAGGCCGCGCCGCTGGCCGAAGCGCTGGGCTGCGAAGACCCCGGCTTCGCCCACGCCGAGGCGGTCGTGGCACTCCGCCCCCTGTGCCGCGGCCTCACCGAGCGCGAGCGGCGGATCGTCTACCTGCGTTTCTTCCACGAGTGGACCCAGGCGCGGATCGCCGAGGAGTTCGGGGTGACGCAGATGCAGGTCTCCCGGTTGTTGACGCGCATCTTCGCCAAGCTCCGCGAGCAGCTGGGCACACTCGATGCGGTCGACTCGGCTCGCTCCACCGAAGCCGATGGCACCGACCTGACGTCGATCCCCGCCTGACGCTGCGGTCGATGCGCTAGTCCGGCGGGAGCTGGCGAGTCTCGATGATGCCGCTCGCGACGGAGCGGAGTTTGATGTTGCGTTCCTGCGAGTAGCGCCGCAGCACCGAGAACGCCTGGTCCGGGTTGAGACCGAACCGCTCCATCAAGATGCCCTGGGCGAGGCCGATCAAGTGCCGCGCGTCGATCGCCTGGCGCAGGCCCTCCTCGCGACGGGCGCTCGCCAGAGCAACGGAGGCGTGCCGCCCGAACAGGTGGGCCAGGGCTGCGTCATCCTCGCTGAAGTCTCGTACCGATGCGGAGTAGAGGTTCAGCGCACCGAGGGTCTGCTCCGCGGCGAACAGGCGCACGCTGAGCATGCTGTGGAGGCCGAGCTCTGCTGCCAGCGGGCCGAACTGTGGCCAACGCGGGTCAGTGGCGGTGTCATGCACGAGGAAGGTGTCGTGCGACCAGACCGCTTGCAGGCAAGGGCCCTCACCGAGCTCGGCTTGCAGCTTGTCAGCGTGCTCGATGACCTCATGGGTGGCAGCTGCCGTCTCGATCGTCTTGCCGCGTACGACGTGGATGCCGACGAAGTCGGTCTCCAGGGCCTGCTGTGCGTACTCCGCGATCCCAGCCAGGGTCTCGTCGACGTCCGGCCGTTCGAGCAGGTCCATCGCCATCTCGGCGAAGTCGGCGGCGGCGGGCTCCACTGGCTGTCCTCTCGTACGAAGGCGGGCGGTTCGTCGACGATACGCAGCGGGCGACGCCCTGGACCACTCATTGTCCCGCGCCCGCCCCGGCGTTGGCCAGCGGCTCACGGGTGACGCTGCGCGACGGACGCCGCGTCGTCGTCCTCGGTGCGGAAACGGAACCAGGTCTGGTCCCTCTCCAGCAACGTCGTTGCCCCGGCACACCGGTGCACTCCGACGGAGAACAGCTCGTCGGCGGGGGCGTTCCACGCAACCTCGTCGCACCCGACGTCGGCGAACCAGGCCCGGATCTGCGGCGTGAGGTCCGGTGCGCGACGAGACCGGGTCCAGATGACGGTGGCGCCCGGTGCAGCCAGCTGAGGCACAGCCGACACCGTCCGCCGTACGTCGTCGTCGGTCACGTTGCCGAAGACGCCGCAGAGCAGAACGAGGTCGGCTGGTACCGCGTCTCGGTAGCTGGCTGCGCGACCCGCGTCCGCGATGCGCACCTCGACGTTCACGAGCCCGGCGTCGGCGGCGTACTGACGCGCGGCCTCGGCGAGCGCTGGGTCGCGTTCGACGAGAACGGCCTGGACGGTATCGGCGTCGGGACGCTCGGCCAGAACCACGAGCACGTCGCGACCGTCGCCGGCACAAACGCTCACGACACGGAGCGGCGTCGAGGCGTGGCCCCGGACGGATGCGTCGTCGAACCACCGGTGGATGTGGGCGCGGATGATGGACAGCCGACAGTTCAGCGGGTGGTCGGGCTCGGAGTACTGGTCGTGCCAGTGCTGCCAGTGCGTGTCGTGCGGCATCCGGACATCGTGGCAGACCGGGCCTCGGGGACGACCTGCCGCGCGCGGTCGAGGTAGACGCCGGCATCCTCGAGTCGCGCGGAGATGCTGTCGACACTGACCTCGGGCAAAGCGATCACGGGCTCGGTCGAGGCTGCCACGACTTCCGGGTCCCGGCTCTCGACGAGCCGGTCGAGGTTCTGCGGCCGGTAGTCCTTCTCCGCGTCGAAGTAGTGTGATCGCGCGGCCGACGACAGCCGGACGCCGCTGCCCGGAGCACAGAGGTTGCGCCGCTGGCCGACGAAGAGCGCCCTCTCCTCCGGACGACGTGACAGGATCCGCTTCCGTAGGTTGGAGATCCGGTAGAACCAGCGCAGCGAGTTGTGCCGGATGGCCGGCGACTGGCCTGCGATGTAGGAGTCCAGCAGCGGGCGGTCGAAGACGAGGCCGCGCTGGTTGGCCTCGCTCACCATCCACAGCAGCGCAGTGTCAGAGAGTCCGGTCTCGCCGTAGCCGCCGCCGACGTCGGAGTGTGCGCCCTCGAACCAGACCTGCTTCACGCGGTCAGGATCTTCAGGGCGTTCCGGCGCCTCCCATAGGCACGGCGCGAACACCATGCGTTGCTCGTCGATGGCCAACGCCTGCCGTGCGCACTGCACCGAGTCTCCGAGGTTGATGTCGTGGAACTGGTGATCCTTGGGCAGCATGCCGGGTACGCCGAGTGCGCCGACGGTGTCGAAGACGCCGATGAACTTCGTCGGGGTGTCCGCGTGGCAGAAGTCGCGCTTGAACTCCTCGTTGCTGGCCCCGAACGCCCCGGCCGGCGGTTGCCTTCGCTGGTAGCGCGTCACGGCCTCGGGCAGCTTGTCCGCGATGACGGACCGCCGGGTGAGGAGGCCGACGTACCCGATCATTCCGACCAGGCTGCGCGCGGTGTAGGCACCACGGCTGAAGCCGAAGACGAAGATCTCGTCGCCCTCTTCGTAGTTGAGGGACAGGAAGCGGTAGGCCGTCTTGACGTTGTTGAACAGTCCTGACCCGAACGCGCCGCCGAGCAGCTGGTCGAGCTTGTAGCCGATGCCGACCCCCCCGACATACAGCACGAGCTGTTGCACCCCACCAGACGCACTCGGATCGGTCTGGATCGTGCGCGCGATCTTCTCGATGTTGGTGATGTGAGCACTGTCCGGCTTGTTCCAGGTGCCGTCACAGCAGACCACGAGGCGCTTCATCTGGCCCTCCAGCCCCAACGGGTCCTCTCGTTGTGGTGTTAAGGAGATTAGTCCCGTTCCCGCGATACCGGATCAGCCACTCGGACAGACTTGTCGTACCGAGATGCACTGTTTGTACGTAATGAACCCCTGACAAGTCAGGGGAGGGAGGAATAGCCTCAGCCCGTGGCGACCTGCGCTGCATGCGGGCATGAGAACGCGGACGAACAGAAGTTCTGCGGAGAATGCGGCACGCCGCTGGCCGCACCTCGCCGCCCGGTGGCCGAAGAGCGCAAGGTCGTCACCTCTCTGTTCTGTGACCTGGTCGGGTTCACCGCGACCTCGGAGTCAGCGGATCCTGAAGACGTCAACGCCATGCTCGCTGCCTACTTCGCCATGGCGAAGAAGCAGATAGAGGTCTACGGCGGCACGGTCGAGAAGTTCATCGGCGACGCCGTGGTCGGCGTTTTCGGCGTACCCGCGGCTCACGAGGATGACCCGGAACGCGCTGTCCGGGCCGGGCTGGCCATCGTGCACGCGGCCGAAGGCCTGGTGACGATCGGCGACGAGCCGCTGCGGCTGCGGGTCGGCGTCAACACCGGCGAGGCTCTCGTCCGACTCGGTGCGATCCCCGGCGCGGGCGAGGGCATGCTGGCGGGTGACGCGATCAACACCGCGTCTCGGCTTCAGTCGGTGGCGCCGGAGATGGGGGTGGCGGTCGGGCTCGGCACCTACGAGGCCACCGAGCGGGTCTTCGAGTACGCCGAGCTCGAGCCCGCGTCGCTCAAGGGCAAGACCGAACCGGTGCGCGTTTTCTGGGCCAGGGCTCCCCGGGCCCGTTTCGGAACCGACGTCACCCGAAGCCTCGACACTCCTCTGGTTGGCCGCGAGATCGACCTGGCCATCCTCAAGGGTGTCTTCGAAAAGGCGGTGATCTCGGCCGCATCGCAGCTGGTGGCCATCAGCGGCGAGCCCGGCGTCGGCAAGAGTCGGCTGGTCGCCGAGCTGTCCGCCTATGTCGATGACCGCCCCGGTGCACTGATCACGTGGCGGCAGGGCAGGTGTCTGCCGTACGGAGACGCCATCACGTTCTGGGCATTGGGTGAGATCGTCAAAGCTCACGCCGGCATCCTCGAGTCCGACCCACCAGGCACCGTCCATCTCAAGCTCGAAGCCATGCTGCCGGCCGGGCCCGAGCGTGAGTGGTTCCGCCAGCGGCTTCTCCCGCTGCTGGGGATCGAGGCCACGTCACAGGCCGAACGCGAGGAGCTGTTCACCGCCTGGCGTCGGTTCTTCGAACACCTGGCTGAGCAGGACCCGACCGTGCTGATCTTCGAGGACCTGCACTGGGCCGACCCGGCTCTGCTGGAGTTCCTGGGCCATCTTGCCGACCGGACCGAAGGTGTCCCACTCCTGATCATCGGTACGGCGCGGCCCGAGCTGTTCGAACGGCATCCGGAGTTCGGGCGCGGGCTGCGCAACACGACGTCGATCAACCTAGCGCCGCTCTCGGGAGCCGAGACCACGAGACTGGTCTGTGCCCTTTTGCAGACGCCGGTGCTGCCGGTCGAAGTGCAGACCCCCATCCTGGAGCGGTCCGGCGGAAATCCTCTCTACGCCGAGGAGTTCGTTCGATTGATGAAGGACCGCGGACTTCTGACGAAGGATGGTGCGAGCTGGCAGCTCGTCGACGGTGCCGAGATCCCCTTCCCGGACACGGTGCAGGCATTGATTGCGGCGAGGCTCGACACCCTGAGCCCCGAACGGAAGGCGCTGCTGGCCGACGCCGCGGTGATCGGCAAGGTGTTCTGGGCCGGGGCGGTAGCCGCGATGAGTGGCCGCTCCGTGGCCGAGGTGACCGAGGCGATGTACGAGCTGTCTCACAAGGAGCTCGTCCGAGCGGCACGGCAGTCGTCCATGGCCGGAGAGACCGAGTACGCCTTCTCTCACGCGCTCGCGCGGGACGTTGCCTATGCCCAGATCCCGAGGGCTTCCCGCGCCTCCCGTCATGTCGCCGCAGCGAGGTGGATCGAGGCCAAGGCCCCGGACCGGCTCGAGGATCTCGCGGACATGCTGGCCTATCACTACACCTCCGCCATGGACCTTTCGACCGCCGCCGGACAAGCAACCGACGATGACGTGCGCGACGCTGCCCTGCGTTTCCTGACCCTGGCCGGTGAGCGCGCCCTGGGTCTGGACACCTCAGCTGCTCTCGATTCCTTCGAACGCGCGCTGCACCTCACTCCTGTCGGGCACCCTGCTCGTCCCGAGGCACTCACTCACTTCGGAGAGGCCGCTGTGCACGCGGGTCGGTTCTCGGACGCAGGTGCCGCCTTGGAGGAGGCCATGACGAGCTTCCGAGCGCAAGGAGAAAAGCTGCTGGAGGCACGCACCATGCTGGCCCATTCCGCGGTGCTCCAGCGACGCAACGATCCTCGGAGCAGCGAGGTTGCGAGTCAGGCTCTCGCCCTGCTCGAGCCGCTTCCACGCGGACCGCAGCTCATCGACGCGCTCGCAGACGTCGCAGGCAGAGCCGCCTTCGGAGGTCGCCCAGAAGAGGGAATGGCCCTGGCGGAGCGCGCCCTCGCGGTGGCCGCCGACCTTGGACTGGAGCAGCCGGCTCGGGCCCTCGGCATTCGCGGCGCGGCGCGGGCTACTCTCGGCGATGCTGGGGGTTTGGACGACTCCCGTGCCGCTCTGGCGCTGGCGATCCAGTCCGGCCAAGGTCGGACGGCTGCGACTCTCTACAACAACCTGGGCGTCGACCTGCGGAACTACGTAGGGCCGCCTGCAGCGCTCGAACTGCTCGAGGCAGGGCTTGCCTTCACAACCTCCCGGGGGCTGGGAGAACAGGAGCTGGCTCTGCGGACCACCGCCCTTACGGTGACCTGGGCAGCCGGCGATCTGGACGGCGCGTTCGCGGCTGCTGCAGACCTCACGGCACACGCAGAGAACTCCGGCGACGAGTTCGATCTCATCGAGATACGCGCAGTACAGGCCCTCGTACTCAGTTACCGCGGCCGTGTGCTGGAAGCTGCCGAGCTTCTGCAGGCGATCGAGAGCGCGAGTCGTCGCGCCGGGACCCCCGATGACGCAGCTATCGGACTCGGGTCCGTTGCGGTGGCGAATGCGTCGCTGGGGGAGACAGCCACCGCGGCGCGCATCCTGGAAGAGATCGAGAGCACCGTCGGCCTGGACGATGCCGCCGAACTCGCGTTCTACTTGCCCCCGATCGTCCGGGCGGCAGTGGCTATCGGCCGACGTGACCTCGGTGAGCGCCTCGACAGTCATCTGGTCCCGCGCTACCCCGGGGGCGAGCACGCACACATCACGATCACTGCCGCTCTCGCGGAGGCAGGCGGGCAGTTGGAATCCGCGGTCGACCGCTACCGAGATGCCGCCGCGCGCTGGGAGGCGTTCGGTGCCGTACCCGAGCAGGGTTTCGCCCTGCTGGGACTCGGGCGTTGCCTGTGCCGGCTGGACAGTGCCGAAGCACAACCAGCGCTTCTCGAAGCCCACGAGATCTTCAGCCGGCTCGAGATGCGCCCCTCCCTCGCAGAGACGGACACCCTCCTCGCCCAAGCGACCGCCCTCACCTCCTGACCGAGTTGTCAGAAGTGGAGGGGGGCCATGGCCGCCTGTACTTCTGACAACTCGGTCCTGACAAGTCGGGGGGATAAGGAATAGCCTCGCCAAATGGTGCGATGTCCCTCGTGCGGAGATGAGAATCCGGACGGGAAAAAGTTCTGCGGCGAATGCGGAACCGTTCTCACCACGCCGACGCGCAACTTGTCGGAAGAACGCAAGGTCGTCACGTCGCTGTTCTGCGACCTGGTGGGGTTCACGGCGACGTCGGAGTCCGCGGACCCCGAGGACGTCAACGCCATGCTCGCTTCGTACTTCGCGATGGTGAAGAAGGAAATCGAAGTCTTCGGCGGCACCGTGGAGAAGTTCATCGGGGACGCCGTCGTTGGCGTCTTCGGCGTACCTGCTGCACATGAGGACGACCCGGAACGTGCGGTGCGGGCGGGGCTGAAGATCGTCGAGGCCGCCGAGAACCTGACCTCGGTCGGGGACGCGCCGCTGGTCCTACGGGTCGGCATCAACACCGGCGAAGCCCTGGTCCGGCTGGGCGCCATCCCAGGTGCGGGTGAAGGCATGCTCGCGGGGGACGCGATCAATACAGCGTCCCGGCTGCAGTCGGTGGCGCCCGAGATGGGCGTCGCGGTCGGGCTCGGCACGTACGAGGCGACCCAGCGGATCTTCGACTACGCGGAGCTCGACCCCGCGGCCGTGAAAGGGAAAGCCGAACCGGTGCGGGTGTTCTGGGCCAAGACACCCAGGGCTCGCTTCGGCACAGACGTCACTCGCAACCTCGAGACGCCGCTGATCGGTCGCGAGATCGACCTGGGCATGCTCAAAGGCGTCTTCGACAAGACGGTTGCCGCGACCGCCCCGCAGCTCGTCACGATCGTGGGAGAGCCTGGCTTGGGCAAGTCGCGTCTGGTGGCTGAGCTCTTCTCGATCATCGATGACCGACCCGGCATCGTGCGGTGGCGTCAGGGCAGGTGTCTGCCCTACGGGGAAGGCATCACGTTCTGGGCGTTGTCGGAGATCCTCAAGGCGCACACCGGGATCCTGGAGTCCGATCCACCCGCGACCGCGCGCGACAAGCTCGACGCCGTGCTCCCCGGGGGGTCTGAACGGGAGTGGCTACGGCAGCGCTTGCTGCCGCTGCTCGGCCTCGAGTCGACCTCATCCGCGGAACGCGAGGAGCTGTTCACTGCGTGGCGCAGGTTCTTCGAGCACATCGCCGAGCAGGACCCCACCGTGCTGGTCTTCGAAGACCTGCACTGGGCCGACCCAGCCATGCTCGCGTTCTTGGAACACTTGGCTGACCGGGCCGACGGTGTGCCGATGCTCATCGTGGGAACAGCGCGGCCTGAACTGTTCGACCACCATCCCGACTACGCGCGCGGGCTGCGCAACAGCACGCCCATCAACCTCACGCCACTGTCTCAGTCCGAGACGACACGGCTCGTCTGCGCCCTTCTCGAGACCTCGGTGATTCCCACCGAGCTGCAGACCCCGATCCTGGAGCGGTCGGGCGGCAACCCGCTGTATGCCGAGGAGTTCGTGCGACTGCTCAAGGACAAGGACCTCCTCGTCAAGAAGGGATCGGGCTGGGAGCTCGTCGAGGGAGCGGACATTCCCTTCCCCGACTCCGTGCAGGCTACGATCGCCGCCCGACTCGACACCCTCACCCCGGATCACAAGGCACTGCTGGCCGACGCCGCCGTGATCGGGAAGGTCTTCTGGGCCGGTGCGTTGGCCGCCATGGGCGAGATCGCCGAGACAGACGTCGCCGAGGCCATGCGTGAGCTGTCCAGGAAGGAACTGGTGCGTGCAGCTCGCCGGTCGTCGATGGAGGGCGAAGCGGAGTACGCGTTCTGGCATGTCCTGGCCCGCGACGTCGCCTACGCCCAGATTCCCCGTGCCTCCCGTGCCTCCCGCCACGTTGCGGCCGCTACCTGGATCGAGTCCAAGGCACCTGACCGTCTCGAAGACCTCGCCGAAGTGCTGGCCTACCACTACACCTCCGCCTTGGAGCTCGCGACCGCCGCGGGACAGGCCGACCGGACAGAGCTCGAAGCATCGGCCCTTCGCTTTCTCACCCTCGCCGGGGAACGGGCGCTCGGCCTCGATACCGCAGCAGCCCTGGATTCGTTCGAACGCGCGCTCGTCCTCACCCATCCCGGTCATCCACTTCGTCCTGAGGCACTTATGCACTTCGGCGAAGCAGCCTGGCAGTCAGGCCGCCTGGCCGACGCGTCCGCCGCCCTCGAAGAAGCCATCACCGCCTTCCGGGCGAGCGGCAGCGTCCGCCCCGAGGCTCGTGCTCTCGGCGTCCTCGGAGAGGTCCTCAAGCGGCTGAACGACCCGCGAGCCGGTGAGCTTGCCCCGCAGGCTCTTGCACTGCTCGAACCGCTGCCACCCGGACCACAGTTTGTCGATGCGCTGGCCGATGTCGCGGGCAGAGCAGCACTGGCTGGGCGCTCAGAGGAGGGCATTCGACTCGCGGAAAGAGCCATCACCGTTGCTGAGCAGTGTGGCCTGGCCCGACCGGCCAGGGCTCTCGGATACCGAGGGGCTGCCCGTGCGATCGTCGGAGACGCGGGCGGTCTGGACGACTATCGAGAAGCGTTGGAGCTCGCGGTCCAGTCCGGTCAGGGTCGGGCCGCGGCCATCCTCTACAACAACCTCGGGGTCGACCTGCGCAACTACGAGGGCCCCCGGGCGGCCCTCGAGGTCCTCTCCGAGGGGCTCCGATTCGCTTCGGCGCGCGGGCTCAAGGAAATGGCACTCTCGATCCGTAGCAGCGCCCTCGCAGCGATTCTCAGTGCGGGCGACCTGGAAGCAACCCTCGATGCAGCTGCAGAACTGACCATGCATGCGGAGGACAGCGGCGATGAGTTCGACCTCGTCGAGATCCGCACCATCCAGGCGCTCGCGCTCACCTACCAAGGCCGCTCGGACGCTGCCCGAGGCGGTTTGGACGCCATCGTCGACGGAGCCAAGCAGCTGGGACGTTCCGACCTGACCACACAAGGCCTTGGTGGCGCCGCGGTCGTGTACGCAGCACTCAGGGAGCAGGATGCGGCTGTAGCTCTCCTGACGGAGATCGAAGCCACCGAGGATCTGGCCGACGCGACCGAGCTGGCCACCTACCTGCCCCCCATCGTGCGCGCAGCCATCGACCTCGGTGAACTCGACCTCGGGCGCCGTCTCGCCGGACACCTGACACCGCGCTACCCCTGCGCCGAGCATTCCCTGGCCATGGTTCAGGCCCTGCTGGCTGAGGCGGCGGGACAATTCGAGCCAGCGGTCGATGGCTATCGCGAGGCCGCCTCGCGATGGGACGCGTTCGGGATGGTCATCGAGGAAGGCTTTGCCTGGCTGGGGCTCGGCCGCTGCTTGCTGTCGATCGGTCGTATGTCCGACGCGGCCGAAGCACTGCGTAGCTCGCG
Organism: uncultured Actinomycetota bacterium; assembly: GCA_963742765.1. Taxonomy (GTDB): domain Bacteria; phylum Actinomycetota; class Actinomycetes; order Propionibacteriales; family Nocardioidaceae; genus JANLYC01. The sequence goes on along the minus strand of CAVUMY010000001.1, from coordinate 920,848 downwards.
CGACATCTTCACCCGCTGCGGCATGGATCCTGCCTTGAAGGAGACCGACGACTTGCTGGCCCGAGCCACCGCCCTCACCTCCTGACCGAGTTGTCAGAAGTGGGGAGGGCAAAGACCGCCTGTACTTCTGACAACTGGGTCAGTGGCAGACGTCGTGGAGGAGGGCTCCGGCCTGCGCCTGCAAGGACCTGGGCGGCTCGATGATCTCCGTGTGCGGAGCACCCGACCCGACTCGGACGATCGCGGTGAAGATGAACGTCTGCTGGCTCGACGACAACGCATGCGGCTCGCAGCGGTCGTTGCCGCGGATGATCACCGGCACCACGGCCGAGGCCTCATCAGGGTTCAGTCGCGCCACGGCTGGCTGCCGCTCGACGGGGTCGAGCTCGAGCAGGACGCTGCCGAGGATCGAGTCGATCACGACTCGCCGGCCGGACCCACCATCGGCAGGCCGCGTCAGCACCAGGGCACCGACCAGGCTCTGCTGACCCTTCACCACCTCACGCCGAAACGGCGGCTGGTACGTCAGCGAGGCAGCCGCGACCAACGCAGCGTGTGCGCACCCGTCGTCATGCAGTTGCGTCAACTCCTCGATCCCGAGCCGGTCCACCGGGAGCCGAAGCTCGGCGGAGCCGTTCGCAGTGGTGTAGCCGACGACGACCGTCGCATCTCGCGGCGAGGCGTCCGGCCGGCATACGGGATCTCCGTAGTCGACGGTGAGGTCGATGGTGCGCCCGGGTGTGAAGTCGGTGTCCTTCGCGGTGGGTGGCTGAGCCTCGAACGCCGAGGTGTCGAGCTGCACCTGGTCGATGTGCACGGTGGTCATCGCGTCGGTCGTCAGCTCGAGCCCGATCCGCCGCGTCCCGACGTCGGCCCGCTGCTGGACGACGGTCGCCGTCAGCCCGACGTGCGCCCCACCGGCCGTGGTTCCCGTCGGCGTGCTCACCGGCGCACGGTCGTTCGCCGAACCCCCCGTACAGCCGCCGAGTGCGACGAGCAGCCCAACAGCGCCAACAGCCCAAGCCTTCGACCGCACCGGGCCCCCCTCCCTCGACGTCGGACTCAGAGCACTCTCTGGACCGACCTCATTCTGACAAGTCGGGTGGACGGCCCCCTGGACATCGACCGAACGGGCAGTTCTGAGCCACAATGCGCCCCAATTACGCTTCGTATATGCCTCGACACCGTCTGTAGCGCGCATGCTGGGACGCGTACCGCCCCATACCCGTCAGGAGCGCCATGCCCACCCGGGACGACGCACGGATCCGCAGTCTCGCGATGATGGCGCGCGCCCTCGGCCGCTCCGAGGCTCTCCTGACGCTGCTCGAGATCGCCTCCGAAGAGGCGCGCGAGGCGCTCGCTGCCACGACGGCGTCGATCAGCCGTGTCGAACAGGGCTCCACAACCGTCCGGACCTTGATCAACGTAGGGGACCTCGGCCCCACCGAGGAGCGGTGGCCCGAGGACGAGACGTACGACATGGGCGCCTTTTCGAACCTCGAGCTCGTGTTGGCGGACTCGAAGACCTGGACCGCCTCACTCGATGATCCCGACGCACCGCCGGCAGAGCTCGACCTCCTACGCCAGCTGCACAAGGGATCCTCGTTGGGTTCCCCGATCATCGTCGACGGCCAGCTCTGGGGGGAGTTCTACGCGACACGTTCGGTCGGGGCACCAGCCTTCGACGATGACGACATCGCCTACATCGAGGCCCTCGTCGCCATCCTGTCGGGCTCGGTCTCGCGCTCGCTCCGCGAGGAGTCACTCGAGAAGCTGGCCTACCAGGACCCGCTCACCAGCCTGTGGAACCGTCGTGCGCTGGACGAGCGCGCGGCTCAAGCCTTCGACGTCCCCGCCGACTCCAGCCGGATCGTCAGCGTCGTCCAGGTCGACATCAACCGGCTGAAGGAAGTCAACGACGAGCTCGGCCACCACGCCGGGGACCAGCTCATCCAGGCGGTCGCGCGCACCCTGCTCGCGGAGTTCAGCGGGCTGCCCGCGAGCCTGGTCGCGCGCGTCGGCGGTGACGAGTTCACCGTCCTCGTCGTGGGGCACGAGCCCGCTACCGTCGCTACGGTGGTCAACCGACTGAGCCAGCGTGCGTGGCAGCTCGGCGTCCAGCCGGGTATCTCCTGCGGCATCGCCAGCGCCGTCCTCACCGCAGAGTCCGTCATCACGCCGAGCGAGCTGTTCGCCGCTGCCGACCAGGCCCAGTACACGACCAAGCGCAGCCACGGCCGAGCCTCAACGCCCCTCGGCGAGATCGTCGGCTGACCTCGCGCGAGAACGCGGCGAGCGGCACAGCGCCAACGGCTACTCTGCGCGTATGTCGCGCATCGTGCTGATCGAGGACGATCCCGCGATCCGCCGTTCCCTCGCACGAGACCTGCGCGCCAACGGCCACGTCGTCACCGCCACGGAGTCCGGGGCCGAAGGACTCTCGACGGCACTGGCCGACTCTCCGGACGTCGTCATCCTCGATCTCGGGCTGCCCGACCTCGATGGCAGCGACGTGCTCGCGATGCTGCGCGCCGTGCGCGACGTACCCGTCATCGTCGCGACCGCCCGCGACGACGATGCGAGCATGGTCAAGCTGCTCGACGCCGGCGCGGACGACTACGTCGTCAAACCCTTCCGGGCCACGCAGATCGAGGCCCGCATCCGGGCCGTACTGCGACGGAGCGCACCAGGACAAGCGCGGGCCGACGACGCCATCGAGGTGGGTCGCCTCCGGATCGACCCGAGCAGCCGTGAGGTGCGGCTCGGCGAGGACCGCATCGACTTGTCGCGCAAGGAGTTCGACCTGATCTTCGCGTTGGCGCGCCGGACCGGCGAGGTGGTCTCCAAGAACGAGCTGTTGGCGGAGGTCTGGCAGCAGCCGTGGGGCGGTGGCGACCGCACCGTCGACGTGCACCTGTCCTGGCTGCGGCGCAAGCTCGGTGAGACGGCAGCCGAGCCGCGGTATCTCCACAGCGTTCGCGGCGTCGGGGTCAAGCTCGCACCGCCCGAAGGCGACTGACCTATGCGACGACGCATCCTGACGTTGACGGTCGGTCTCACCGCCACCGTCATTCTGGCCTTTGCCGTCCCGTTGGCCTTCCTGGTGTACCGCGACGTCGAGAACGCAGCACTGGACGCCGCTCGCTACCAGGCCGAGGCCGTCGCGGGTTTCATCAGCACCGGGCCGGGGCCTGGCGCCGGACCCCCCGCCGGTGCTGACATCGAGCGGTTCCTGGCCCACGGCGATGATCAACAGCACGGGACGACCTGGGTCGTGACCCCGGCGGGGCTGGTCCTGGGCACGCCACCGGCCGGCGTCCCCAACGTGAGCGCTCCAGGACCTGACCTGGACGCGGACGGGGACGGCCGGATCGGTGATGTCGTGCCCACCAACGCCGAGGACGTCAACGACGGGGTCGTCACCCAGGTGCAGACCCTGACAACCCAGGGGACCTGGACGGTCCGCACCTATCTGACCGATGAACAGCTCCATGACGGACTGGCCGTCCGGTGGTCGATCCTCGCCGTGGTCACGTTGGCGTTGCTCGGCGGCAGCGTCGCGGCGGGGGAGCTGTCAGCACGTCGGTTGGCCCGACCGCTCGAAGATGCGGCCGGCACCGCCCATCGGCTGGCGAGTGGTGACACGACGGCCCGGGCCAGCACCGAGGGTCCGCGCGAGGTGGCCGAGGTCGGGGCTGCGCTCAACCAGCTCGCGGACCGCATCGACGAAGTGATCGCCACGGAACGCGAGGCCGTCGCCGATCTGTCCCACCGGCTGCGTACGCCGTTGACCGCGCTGCGGCTCGACATCGACGCGTTGTCCGATCCCGCAGACGCGGCCCGGTTGAGCGAGCACGCCACCAACCTGGAACGGTCGCTGACCGCGGTCATCCATGCGGCGCGGCGACCGGCGCGCGAGGGTAGGTTCCCGGGCTGCGATGCGGCCGAGGTGGTGCGCCACCGGGTCGAGTTCTGGACCCCTCTCGTCGTCGACCAGGACCGTCACACCACGATCGCGATCTCAGACACACCCCAACAGGTGCGACTGGCACCAGAAGACCTGACGGCCGCAGTCGACGCCTTGATCGAGAATGTCATCGCCCACACCGCCGAGGGCACCGACTTCGAGGTGTCGGTCCGCCACGACACCTCGGGGAGCCGGCCGATGGTGGTCGTGACCGTGGCCGATCACGGCCAGGGCCTGCCCGCAGGTGTCGGTGTCCGCGGCCGGAGCGACCGCGGGTCGACCGGTCTCGGTCTCGACATCGCCCGGCGAGCAGCCGATGACAGTGGCGGGTTCCTCAGGCTTCGGCAGCACGACCCCACCGGGGCCCGGGTGGAGCTGTGGCTCGGCACGACCTCTCAGGGCGGTCACAGCACGACTTGACCCGGATTTGACCTGGTGTTGCGGTCCGCCTGACGGGCCCGGAGCCATGCTCGGTACATGAACCGACAACCTCCTCAGCACCAGCCTCGCCAACGGACGACCCTGGTACGCCGCTCGGCGCTGGCCGCCACCGGCGTCGTGATCGCCGGCGTGGCCGGCACGGCGGGAGTCGCCGCCGCGATCGACCAGTCGGTCCACGGCTCGTCCTCGAACAACGGTGGCACCACGAGCTACTCCGGCCAGAACGGTGACAGTTCCGGCTCCTACGGCGCTGGCCAGTCGTCCCGAGGACAGGTGCTCGGCGGTCAGACGTCGGGCGGCCAGAGCCAGAACGGCACCGGCCTGGGCGCACCGTCAGCCGGCGGATCGGTCTCCGGCGGGAGCCACGGGTCATGAGGAACCGCCTTCGACCCTCGGGCCGTCACGAGTGGTCGCAGTGGAGCTCCACCGTCGCCGTGTGCGTCGAGGACCCGAGGTACGCCGTCGAAGCGGTCCGCGTGGTGGGAGCTCTCATGGACAGCGTCGATCGGGCTGTCAGCCGGTTCCGTCCCGACTCCGAGCTCTCGCGGTGCAACGAGCGCGCCGGTCGTGCGACCCCTGTCAGCTCGCTGACCGCGGAACTGATCGGTCACGCGCTCGAGGCCGCAGACCACTCAGGCGGTCTCGTCGATCCCACCGTTGGTGGCCACCTGGTCGCGGCCGGCTATGACCGCACCATCAGCGAGATCAGCGGTGTGGTCGACCTCCATCCGCGACCGGCGGGGCTGCCGCGTTGGCGAGACGTCCGCCTCGACCAGGAGCTGGGACTGGTCCTGGTTCCGCGCGGACTCGCGCTCGACCTCGGTGCGACGGCGAAGGCGTGGACCGCCGACCGGGCAGCTCAGCTGCTGGCGGACCGGATGCCGGGCCCCATCCTCGTCGAGATCGGCGGGGACGTCGCCGTGCAGCGGGCCGAGCGAGACCCGTTCGACGTACGGGTGGCCGAGCGTGAAGGAGTGCCCGGCGAGCGCGTGTCACTGGCGTACGGCGGTCTGGCCACCTCGACCACCTGGGTGCGTCGATGGGGCAGTGGCGCCGAAGCGGCCCACCACATCATCGACCCACGCACCGGCCGGCCGAGCGCCGGACACTGGCGCACGGTCTCGGTGTGGTCGCCGTCCGCACTAGCCGCGAACACGGCAAGCACGGCGGCTGTCGTGGCCGGCGCCGATGCGCTGAACACGTTGGAGGCCGCCGGCCTGCCGGCCCGCTTGGTCGATCGGCAGGGTGAGGTCGTCCACACGACCACGTGGCCAGGCGAACCGCTGCCTGGCGCCACGGCAGCGGCGCGGGCGTCATGACGCTGTGGTTCATCGCCCGAGCGGCAGGGCTCGTCGCCCTGGCCGCGCTGACCCTGGCTACCGCGCTGGGGGCATTCGCCTCCGTGCAGCCGCCGCAGGGCGGCTTGCGTGCCCACCGATGGCGGTTCGCCCTGCAGTACGTGCACCGCGCGGCCGCGGCGACCGGGCTGCTCCTGCTGGTCGCCCACGTCAGCACGCTGGTCATCGACAGCTACTCCGGCGTCAACCTGCAGTCCGCGATCATCCCCTTCACCGCGTCGTACCGACCCGTCGCCGTCGCATTGGGGACGCTGGCCTTGTTCGCCACAGTCCTGACGGCGCTCGTCGGCGCAGCCCGGGGGAGGCTGGCCACGTCTGTCCGGGCGGCTCGGTCATGGCGAGCCCTGCACCTGACGGCCTACGGGGCGTGGGTGTTGGCGATGGGGCACGGCTTCCTCGCCGGCACCGACAGCTACTACGGGCCGGTCTTCCTGGGTTACGTGCTGGCCCTGGTCGTGGTCGGCGGGTCGGTCGCCGCCCGGCTCTGGTCGTACCGCGTTTCCCAGTCCGCGCCGTTGGCGCGTGCTCGCCACGCGACCCTGGCCCGAGAGACCCGATCGGCCGGTGTGCGATGACCAGCGCTGAACGCCCGGCGGCCACGTGGTCCATCGGTGAACCGCGGCTGCTGGCCGGCACTTCCGGGACCGACCGGGTGTCCTGGGCGCAGCACCGCGCGCTGCACGGTGACATGCCACCGCTGACGCGAGCCGCATACCAGGAGCTCACCACGACCGCGCGCCTGCTGGGCCGCGGTGGCGCCGGTTTCCCGGTCGCGCGCAAGCTCGCCTCGCTGCCACGCCGCGGCACGCATGCCGTGGTGGTCAACGGGTCCGAGAGCGAACCGCTCAGTGCCAAGGACCGTGCGCTGATGCGGGCTGTGCCGCATCTGGTGCTCGACGGCGCCCTCGGACTCGCGGCCGCCCTGGGCGCGCGCAAGCTTGTGATCACCGTGCACGACCAGGCGGCAGCCGCCTCCCTCGACGAGGCGATCCGCGAACGTCCCGACGCGCGACGCGTCCGGGTCGACCTCCGGCCACGCCGGTTCGTTGCCGGCGAGGCTCGAGCTGTCATCCGGGGCGCGTCCGGCGGACCCGGCCTCCCGCACGGACGACGGACGCTGCCGTCGGACGACGGTCTGGACGGTCGGGCGACGTTCCTGTCCAACGCCGAGACCTTCGCCCAGCTGGCACTGCTGGCCGGCCTGGGAAGCAGGGAGTACGCCGACCGGGGGGCGGCCGAAGAACCCGGCACGAGCCTGCTGACCCTGGCCGGCGCCGTACGCCGCCCGGGTGTCGTCGAGGTGCCCAACGGCATACCCCTCACGGTGCTGCTCGGCGCCGGCGAGGCCTTGCCCGACGCCGCCGTCCTGGTGGGCGGCTACCACGGGTCATGGGTGCCTGCCGGCCAGTCCCCGGCACTGTCGCGACCCGCCCTCATGCGCGAGGGCCTGACCTTCGGCGCCGGCGTGATCGCGGTCCTGTCGGAGCAGACGTGCCCGCTCGGCGAGGTCGCGCACGTGGCGCACTGGCTGGCCGGTGAGTCCGCGGGTCAATGCGGTCCCTGCGTGTTCGGACTCCCCGCCATCGTGCAGGACCTGGGCCGGGCGCTCGCCGGCGATGTTCGCGGCTTCCACGACGTGCAACGGCATGCCGGTCTGGTCAACGGGCGAGGTGCGTGCGCCCACCCGGACGGCGTCGCCCGCTTCGTGACCTCATCGGTGCAGCGGTTCGGGGCTGACCTCGACCAACACCTCCGGCATGGCGGCTGCGGCCGACCCGTCCTCGGTGAGCTGATGATCGGTTCCCTCGCGATCCCGCCCCGCGTTGCGCAGCAGAGGAGCGCCTGATGACGATCATGACCGCAACGGCCACAGATGGGCCGACCGTGCAGATCGACTGGACCCGCTGCGATGGGCACGGCCTGTGTGCCGCGCTCCTGCCCGTGCGCATCCAGCTCGACGAGTGGGGCTTCCCGATCATCGCCCGCGCCCCGCTCGCCCCCGCTGAAGTGACCGACGCGCGCCGGGCGGTGCTGGCCTGTCCCGCCCTCGCACTACGGATCCAGCGGTCCTGACCGCCGTGGCCTGCGCGTACTCCGGTGCTTGAGTCAGTCGGTCGCGACCCACTCCGTGCCGCGAGCACGACCGAGGCCGATGTCGTCGATTGCCACGAGAGCCGGAGATGCGACTCTGTCGGGACTGTCCGGCAGCGGCTAGCGTCGAACCACGGACTCGTTGACCGTCCCGTCCGGGGTCGTCCCACCGGACCGGTTCGAAGTGGTGCGCTATCCCGATGACGAGATCCTGCTACGCAACGTCACAGGCTCGATCCAGGTCGTCGAGTTCTCCTCGTCCGACCGGGAGGGGCCGCCCGCTCACCGGCACCCATGGCACGAGGTCGAGTACGTGATCGAGGGCGAGGTCGAGTTCCAGGTCGACGGGACGTCCTGGCAGCGTGTCGGAGTCGGCGGGGTCCAGATGCTGGCCGCCGGGTCGTCGCACTCGGTGCGTATTCCCGTCGGGGTGGCACGCCTGCTGATGGTCACCGTGGGAGCGCCCTTTGACGGTTTCGCTCGTGACATGGCGGCTCTGTTCACTCGGTCGGACTACACAGTCGAGGAATTGGTTGCCGCAGCTGCAGCGCACGGCGTCGCGCTGGGTTGACCGCCTCCGCTGACGGATCCCCATACGAGACGCTGCGGGAAGCCGCACGTTGACACGTCATTCGCGGTAACACGCATCTGGCCCCCAAACCGCCGGAGCGAGGTCACACCCCGGGCATCTCCCCTGCAGCCAAGGGAGATGAGTGTCGTCGCCAGACGTGCCAGCGACCGTCCCGCATTCGCCAGACATCGGTGATGACCCTGTCCGGCGGACCCCTGGCAAATGACTGGGTCTGCTCGCCGGGTTACGCCCCAGCGAACAACCGGGCCGATGGTTCGGCTTGATTCAAGGAGCTCCGACCTGCCGCCCGGGTGCAGGTGGGGGCCGGCAGGCAACCAGCCGTTCTGCTGACGGCCGACTGCGCGGCGGTAGGCGTGGCCGCTAACGGTGTGATGCACGCTCCTTCGTCGGGGCCCCCGTCTCTAGAACGGTGGGGGTCCGACGATGTCGATGCCACCGTTCTGCTCGGCACTCAGCGCGATCCTGGCGAAGTCCACGACGCACGCTGATCCTTCGAATGGCTCGCTGGCGCCACGGTAGAAGGACTCGCACTCGCACGTTGGCTGGATGCCGAGCACCTTGGCCGTGGGACTCTTCACGATGAATGCGTGAGGCACACCCGCAGGCACCATGACGAAGTCGCCCGCACCGATCTCGTGTTCGTCGTCGTTGATGCGGTACTGGATCTGTCCTTCCAGCACCCTCATGGACTCCGAGACCGGGTGGGTGTGGACGGGGGTCCACTTGCCCTCGACCAGGTCGACCTCGATCAGGCTGATGTCCTCGTTGGCACTGCTGAGCTTCCAGGTGAAGACGCCTCCTCCGAAGAACCACCGCTTCTCGCCCTCGCCGGCCCGCAGGATCACCGGCGCGAGCGTCGTCGTTTCAGTCATCTGACCTCCGATCATTCATGAGACTTGAGTCTCGTAACGAGATTGGCATATCATGACGGCCATGTCAACGGGCTACCTCGACTCGGGTCGCACCCGGCAGAAGCAACGCACCCGCGACCAGCTGATCGCCGCGGCGTGCGAGCTGATCGCCGCGGGCGACACGCCCCGCGTCGAGGAGGTCGCCGAGGCTGCTGGGATCTCTCGCCCCACCGCCTACCGCTACTTCGCGTCACAGGCCGAACTCCTCGCCGCGGCCTTTCCCGAGACAGCAGCCGTATCAGCCCTTCCCGACCCGCCGCCGGCCGCCCTGGACGAGCGCGTGGCTGCCGTTGCCGACTTCGTCATCGGCGGCGTGCAGGAGAGTGAGCCGCAGCAGCGTGCGATGCTGCGGTTCTCGCTGGGCGACGTGCCGCACGAGCTGCCGCTACGCCAGGGCCGTGCCATTCCGTGGTTCATCGAGGCGCTGGCCCCCATCGAATCGTCGATCGGCGAGGAAGGCGTCCGCCGGCTCGCGTTGGCTCTCCGCGCCGCATGTGGCATCGAGACCCGCGTCTGGCTGAGCGACGTCGCCGGCCTCGCGCCCGCCGAAGTCAGTGCCCTGCAGCACTGGATGGTCGACGGCCTCGTCCAGCGGGCCCTTGAAGCGCCGCCGCCGTGACGCGCCCGTGCTCTGGTCTCGGCATGTTGGGCAGGGTGACGTCGACGGCCCGCCGCAGGCTGATCCGACCTGTGGTGAAGTTGATGTCGGACCAGCGCAGGGCGAGGGCCTCGGAGCGACGCATGCCGGTGAAGGCCAGCGTCCTCCACAGTGGGAACAGCTCGTCGTCCAACTCGTCGTGGTACCAAGGTCACCAAGACCGGCAGCGCCCGCGTCATCGACATCGACGCCGAGACCCTGCGCGTCCTCAAGACCCACAAATCAGACCGCGGCGCGATCTCGCTCGACCTCCCGCGAGCCGACTCCTACGTCTTCAGCGACGACCAAGGAGCCATCCGCGTGCCCGATGCGGTCACCAGTCGATGGACGAGGCGCCTGGACTGGGTGTGCGCGAAGATCGAGGGCCTGCCCCGCGTCACCCTCAAAGGGCTGCGACACACCCACGCGACCCTGCTGCTGGAGCTGGGTGAGCACCCCAAGGACGTGCAGGAGCGACTCGGACACTCCACGATCACCACCACGATGAACATCTACAGTCACGTCACCCCGACGATGCAAAAGGCCGCCGTGGACCGCTTCGCCGCGCACCTCGAGACGCACCCCGCAGGGGCTCAGCACATATTTCGGCACATGAGCCCGCCGAGCACCCGTGCCTGGACGACAAAGCCCCAGGTCAGAAGACCTGGGGCTGTTGTGCGCGAGGGGGGAGTTGAACCCCCACGCCCTTTCGGGCACACGGACCTGAACCGTGCGCGTCTGCCTATTCCGCCACCCGCGCGCAACGCCGCGACTCATCTCACGTGCTTGCACCTGAGGCGCAAAACCGGTGGGAAGAAGGCCACGGCGAACAGAAAGACTAACACGCACCCTCCATGGCACTGACCACGCTCTACGCTGCGCCGATGGTCGCTCATCGGCCTATTCCGGCTACGATCGAGCGCGACGATGAAGTGCCGAACGACCACATGTGGTCCGGTTCCGACGTCGTGCGTGTCCAGACCGGGTGCACTCGAGCGAGGAGGTGAGAGCCCATGGGAGCCCTGCACCGCTTCGAGCATCGCCTCGAGCAGATGGTGACCGGCGCCTTCGCGCGCGCGTTCCGTAGTGCCGTGCAGCCGATGGAGATCGCCGCTGCCCTCCAGCGCGAGGTGGACAACTCCGCGCAGATCCTCAGCCGCGACCGGCGACTCGCCCCGAACAACTTCACGATCGACTTGTCCGGCCCCGATTTCGACCGGCTCTCGACGTACGGCGACACCCTGTCGCGCGAGCTCGCCGCGATGCTCCACGAGCACGCCGAGGAGCAGCACTACATGTTCGCCGGCCCGATCTCGATGAACTTCACGCGGGCCGACGACCTCACGACCGGCCGGTTCCGGGTTCGCAGCGAAGCGTCGGCCGCCGTGACCGCCGCCGCCGGGCAGAGCATGACCGACACCGCCGTCGGCCGGGCACCCCTCTTCCTGGAGATTAACGGCACGCGTCATCCGCTGGAGTCACCCGGTCTGACCATCGGCCGCGGCAGCAACGCCGACCTGCGCATCGACGACCCCGGCGTGTCCCGGCGGCACGTCGAGTTCCGCGTCCAACCAGGTACCGGAACCGCGTCGGTCAGCGTCGTCGATCTCGGCTCGACCAACGGCACGACTGTCAACGGTCAGCGCGTCCAGCAGGCCGTCCTCGACGACGGCTCCGTCGTCCAGATCGGCAGCACCCGCATCGTCGTGCACGTGGGTGGCGCCTCGGCACGGCCACCTGCTCAGCCCGGCGCGTCGGCCCCCAGTCCCGGCCCGGCGCAGCCCGGACCTGGCCCGCAGGGTCCTGGTTCCGGAGCACCTCCGTCTGGTCGCGGCGAACAGGACGGCTCGCCGTACCCGCCTTATCGACCTCAGACCTCGCCGCCCGGACCATCCGGTCCGCAGGCGTCGTCATCCAACCCCGGCCAGTCCCTCCGCGCACCTGGACGGGTGACCGGTGTCTGAACTCACGCTGACGCTGATCAAGGTCGGTTTCCTCGCTCTGCTGTGGATGTTCGTCCTGTCGTCGGTATCCGTCATCAGATCGGACATGTTCGGCGAGCGGGTCGACCCGCAGCGAGCCGCCGCCGCGCCCAAACCCGCGAAGCCCAGCAAACGGCCCCCGAAGAAGCGCCGCGGCGCTCCCACCCAGCTCGTCATCAGCGAGGGCGCCAACGCGGGGATCTCGGTGCCCCTCGAAGGCAGCGCGATCCTGCTGGGCCGTGGGGCCGACGCCACCATCCGACTCGACGACGACTACGTCTCGACGCGACACGCACGCTTCGTCCCGCACGGCGATGACTGGTACGTCGAGGACCTCGGCTCGACCAACGGCACCTACATCGGCAGCCAGCGCATCACCACGCCGATGGTGGTCGCGATGGGCGTCCAGGTCCGCATCGGCAAGACGATTGCCGAGCTGAAGAAGTAGCCGATGGCTCTCAGTCTGCGGTTCGCAGCGGTCTCCGACGTCGGTCGAGTCCGCAAGAAGAACGACGACTCCGGATTTGCCGGACCGCATTTCCTCATGGTGGCCGACGGGATGGGCGGTGCGCCCGCGGGTGACCTCGCCTCGTCCCTGGCCGTCCAGACCATGCGCCGTCTCGACGCCCCTGCGCCGGACGACCTGCTCGAAGCTCTCGCCGGCGCCGTGCATCGCGCCAACGACCGGCTGTCCGAAGCGATCGAGGAGGACTCGGGCGTCGACGGCATGGGTACGACGATCGACGCCATCCTGTTCGACGGTGAACGCATCGGAGTCGCCCACCTCGGCGACTCGCGTGCCTACCTGTGGCGCGACGGTGAACTTCTTCGCCTGACCAGCGACCACACCTGGGTCCAGAGCCTGATCGACGAGGGCCGGATCACCGAGGACGAGGCGAAGGTGCACTCGCACCGCTCACTCCTCCTCAAGGTCCTCGACGGCCGGCATGACAACGACCCCGACCTGACCCTGTACGACGTCCAGGCCGGCGACCGCATCCTGCTCTGCAGCGACGGCCTCTCCAGCTTCGTGCCTCACGATCGCCTCGAGCGAGTGCTGTCCATCGGTACCACCGACAGCGTCTGCGCCGAGCTCCTGACCCTCGCCCTCGAGGGGATGAGCAACGACAACATCACGGTGGTGGTGGCGGACGTCGTCGGCGAACCCGTCAGCGAAGCCGAGGCGCTGGTCGTCGGGGCCGCGTCCGACCATCCACGCAGCCGCAGCAGGCTGCTCGGCTGGGCTCACCGCGAGGAGCCCGAGGACGCGATGCTCCTGCCCGAGGACATCGATCCCGAGGAGCTGCGCTACGCACCACGTGAACCCAAGCGCTACCGCTGGATCTTCCGTGGCATCGTCGCCGCCGTCCTGCTGGGCATCATCGCGGCGGTCAGTGCGTGGTCGTACAACTGGAGCCAGACGCAGTACTACGTAGCGGCCGCCGACGGAAAGGTCGCCATCTATCAAGGTGTGCAGGCCGACCTCCCGGGCATCAAGCTGCACCACGTCTACGAGCTGCAGGACGTGACGTTGTCGCAGCTGCCGAGCTACCGCCGCAGTCAGGTCGTCGAGGGTCTCAGCGCCGCAGATCTCGACGACGCACGGGCTATCGTCGATCGGCTTCGCACTTTCGTGCGCGACTGCGAACCCGGCTCGAAGACATCGAACAGCCCCACGAAGTCACCCGGCTCGACGAACTCAACCAAGTCAACCCGGTCGACCAAGGCCTCGGGTCCGTCCAAGCCCGGTGCCACGAGCAAGGGAGCCACCGGCACGAAGGACACCAAGGGCAGCCAGGGCACGAACGGGACGCAGGGCACCGGGTCGACCGGCGGGGGCGGATCCTCCGAGGAGTGTGCCGGCGCCACCCCGACGACAGGGACGTCGTCATGAGCGCGTCACCCACGACGACGACGGGTCGGTTCGTCAGCTCGTTCGTGCCGCGCAAACGGCGCGGGGCTGAACTGTTCCTTCTGCTGTTGGCACTGACGCTGGGTGTCGGCTCGTATGCCCTCGTCGGCCTCGGCGCCCAGGACAGGGTGCCGGCCGACATCGTCGGGTACGGCGGCGGCCTGGTAGTGCTGGCCGTCGCCTGTCACGTCGTCGTGCGGTTCAAGGCGCCCTACGCCGACCCCGTGATCCTCCCCGCGGCCGTGGCCCTCAACGGCATCGGGCTGGCGATGATCCACCGCATCGACCTCGCCGAGCTGGCCGACTCATCCGACGCTCACACCTTCGCCCGTCAGCAGCTGATGTGGACCGCGCTGTCCGTCGCCGGCTTCGTCGCGACCACGTTGCTCATCCGGGACCACCGGCGACTGCAGGCGTTCACGTACACCGCCGGCTTCGCCGGCATCCTGCTGCTCCTGCTGCCCCTCGTGCCAGGGCTCGGCGTCGAGATCCACGGAGCACGGATCTGGATCCGACTCGCGTCGTTCTCCTTCCAGCCCGGGGAGATCGCCAAGATCGCGCTCGCCATCTTCTTCGCCGGCTACCTCGTCGTGAAGCGGGATGCGCTGGCGCTGGCGGGGCGCCGCTTCGTCGGCGTCGACCTCCCCCGCGGCAGAGACCTGGGCCCGATCCTGCTGATGTGGCTGATCAGCCTCGGCGTCCTGGTCTTCCAGCGTGACCTGGGTTCGTCCCTGCTGTTCTTCGGCCTGTTCGTCGTGCTGCTCTACGTGGCCACCGAACGCCCGAGCTGGCTGGTGGTCGGCGGGCTGCTGTTCGTCGGCGGCGCCTACACGAGCTACCTGCTCTTCGGCCACGTCCAAGCCCGCGTGGACGGTTGGCTGCACCCGTTCTCGAACTTCGACGCGTACTACCAGATCATCCAGGGCCAGTACGGACTCGCCTGGGGCGGCATCCTGGGCCGTGGTTGGGGCCAGGGGAGTCCGCAGATCACCCCGTTCGGGTACTCCGACTTCATCGCGACTTCACTGGGCGAGGAGCTCGGACTCACTGGCCTGATGGCGATCATCGTGATCTACGGGCTGATCGTCGAGCGGGGCTTCCGTACGGCGCTGGTCTGCCGTGACCCGTTCGGCAAGTTGCTGGCCGTGGGACTGTCGATGGCTGTTGCCCTGCAGGTCTTCGTGGTCATCGGCGGGGTCACGCGCTTGATCCCGCTCACGGGGCTCACGACACCGTTCCTGTCATACGGCGGTTCGTCGCTGGTGGCCAACTGGATCATCGTCGCCCTCTTGCTGCGGATCAGCGACCACGCCCGCCGCCCACCGCCCGATCTGCGGATGCCCTCTGCAGACGACGACACCCAGGTGGTGAAGATGAGATGAACAAGCCCATCCGCACACTCGCCATCGGTTGCCTGATCCTCTTCGGCCTGCTGCTCGTCAACATCAACTACGTGCAGGTCATCGAGGCGAGCTCGCTCAACGACAAGAACACCAACACGCGAGCCCGGGACGCCGAGTGCTCGCGTGACCGAGGCCCGATCCTCGTCGACGGCGAGCCGGTCGCCCGGAGCATCCCGAGCAAGGACAGCCTGAAGTTCCAGCGGCGCTACAGCCAGTGGCCCCTGTACGCGAACCTGACCGGCTTCTTCTCCTGTGTGTTCGGCACCACCAGCATCGAGAACACCGAGAACTCCATCCTCTCGGGCAGCGACGAACGTCTGTTCGTCAACCGGATCATCGACCTGGTCGGCAACAACCAGCCCCAGGGCGGCAGTGTGCTGCTCACGATCGACCCCAAGGCCCAGCAAGCCGCCCTCGACGGACTGCAGAACCTCACGCGCCAGTACGGTCCGACGCGCGGCGCCGTCGTGGCTCTCGATCCCAAGACCGGGGCGATCCTCGCGATGGTGACTCAACCGTCGTACAACCCGAACTTCATCGCCACCCACAACACGGCGGCCGCGACCCGCGCCTACAAGTCCATCTTCAACGCCACCGACAACCGCGCCCTCAACCGCGCCGCGCAGCAGATCTACCCGCCGGGCTCGACCTTCAAGCTCATCACCTCCGCCGCCGCCCTCAGCAACGGCTACACACCGAGCTCGACGGTCAAGGGCGGCACGTCCTTCGACCTCCCAGGGTCGAGCGACAGCATCCAGAACGAGAACGGTTCGAACTGCGGCGGCGACGAGATCACGCTCGCCGACGCGTTGCGTGTCTCGTGCAACGTGTCGTTCGCCGATCTCGGCGTCAAGCTCGGCGCCGACACGCTGCGCGCCCAGGCCGAGAAGTTCGGCTTCAACGAGGATGTGCTCGACCAGCTGCCATCGGCGACCAGCCAGTTCCCGACCAACATCGACGAGGCCCAGACGGCCCTGTCCGCCATTGGGCAGTACGAGGTCGCGGCCTCGCCACTGCAGATGGCGATGGTCGCCGCCGGGATCGCCAACGGCGGCGCAGTGATGAAGCCGTACATCGTCCAGCAGGTGCGCTCACCCGATCTCGACGTCCTCGACGAGGCCAACCCCCAGGTCCTGAGCCAGGCGGTCTCCGGAGCGGTCGCCGACCAGTTGACGCAGATGATGGTCGACGTCGTCGAGTCCGGCACCGGCACCAACGTGCAGATCCCCAATGTCACCGTGGCCGGCAAGACCGGCACCGCCAACTCGTCGGTGTCCCGGTCGCCGTACGCCTGGATGGTCACGTTCGCGCCGGCGGACAACCCGCAGGTCGCGGTTGCGGCGCTGGTCGAGCAGACCGGCATCAACCGCGCCGACATCACTGGCAACGGGCTCGCCGGGCCGATCGCCAAGGCAGTGATGGAAGCGGTGATCAACCCGTGATCACCGTCGGCCGAGGCCGCTACCGTCTCGAGGCGCGCATCGCCGCGGGCGGCATGGGCGAGGTCTGGCGGGGCACTGACACCTCGCTCGGTCGCACCGTGGCAATCAAGCTGTTGCATCCGCACGTCTCCGACGACGAGAGGTTCCGACAAAGGTTCGCTGCCGAAGCGCGGTACGCCGCATCGCTGCATGACCCCCACATCGCCACGGTCTTCGACTACGGCGACGACGTCGATGTGTCCACGGGGCAGCATTCGACATACCTCGTGATGGAGCTCGTGGATGGCGTGCCGATGTCTGACGTCATGTCCGGCCCGATGGATCCGCGTCGTGCCGCAGGCTTGCTGGCCCAGGCAGCACAAGGACTGGCCGTCGCCCATGCGACCGGCATCGTCCATCGAGACGTCAAGCCTGCCAACTTCATCGTGCGTACGGACGGTCGGGTCAAGATCACCGACTTCGGGATCTCCCGCGCTCGCGGGGCCGCGTCGCTGACCGACACCGGCACGATCATGGGCACCCCGCACTATCTGGCGCCCGAGATCGCCGAGGGCCGGGAGGCGACACCGGCCAGCGACATCTACTCCCTTGGTGTCGTGCTGTTCGAGGCTCTGGCGGGGCGCAAGCCCTTCGACGGAGACACCCCGATCGCCATCGCCCTGGCCCATCTACGCAGCGAGCCACGCGTGCTGCCACCCACGGTCCCGGCCACGCTACGTGCGATCGTCGAGTCGGCGATGGCCCGCGACCCGCTGGCGCGGCCGCCGAGCGCCGCGGCCGTTGCGACGGCTCTCCACGGCTTCGCCGGCAAGCCCGACCGCGCGGTCAAGACGCCGCAGGTGCAACCTTCACCCACCCGGGTCATGACGGTCGAGAATCAGCCGGCGCGCCACCACGACACGGAGCACAGCTCCGTGAGCAGGCGTACCTGGTTGCCGATCGCCGCCGCCGCCGCCGTGGTCGCGGTCATGGTCGGAGTCGCGTTCGCCGCGCAGCGCGGCGACAACCCCGCAACCCAGCTCGGGGCCAACCAGCTCATCGCACAGGAGGCGAAGCCGACCGTGCCTCGTGCCACCCCACCGACGAGCCCAGTGACCCCTCCACCCGTCTCCGTCGATCCGCGTGACTACGTCGACGAACCGGCTGACGACGCCGAGAAGCAGCTCGAGGCGCTCGGGCTCGAGGTCCACAGGCAGGACGTCGACGGCGGCGAGAAGGGGCTGGTGGCCGCGGTTCAGCCGACGGGCGCGGTCCCGACAGGACAGCAGGTGACGCTCTCCGTCTACAAGGGTGGGCACCCGTCCCACGACAAGCACAACCCCAAGCACAACCCCGAGGAGGACTGACCGGTGGACATGGACAAGACCATGATCGGCAACGGTCGGTACGAGCTGTCCGGACTGCTCGGACGCGGCGGCATGGCCGAGGTGCGGCGCGCTCAGGACCTGCGCCTCGGTCGCACGGTCGCCATCAAGCGCCTGCGCGTCGACCTCGCGAGTGACCCGACGTTCCAGGCCAGGTTCCGCAGGGAGGCGCAGTCGGCCGCGTCCCTCAACCACCCCACCATCGTGTCTGTCTACGACACCGGCGAGGAGGAGTCCACTGACGGCTCAGGCCTGATGCTGCCCTACATCGTCATGGAGCACGTCGAAGGTCGGACCCTGCGCGACATCCTGCGTGAAGGCCGCAAGATCCTCCCAGAGCGCGCTCTCGAGATCACCAGTGCAGTGCTCGACGCCCTCGACTACAGCCACCGTGCCGGCATCATCCACCGCGACATCAAGCCCGCCAACGTCATGCTGACCCCGGCCGGCGACATCAAGGTCATGGACTTCGGGATCGCCCGGGCGATCGCCGACTCGTCCGCGACGATGACGCAGACCGCAGCCGTGGTCGGCACGGCCCAGTACCTGTCGCCGGAACAAGCGCGCGGCGAACAGGTCGATGCCCGCAGCGACCTGTACTCGACCGGCTGTCTGCTGTTCGAGCTGCTCACCGGCCGGCCCCCCTTCATGGGTGACTCGCCTGTCTCGGTCGCCTACCAACACGTGCGCGAAGAGGCCCCGGCCCCTTCATCCATCGATCCGGAGATTTCCCCAGCCATCGACGCCATCACGTTGAAGGCGCTCGCGAAGTCGGTCGACCAGCGCTACCAGAGCGCGTCAGAGATGCGCGCCGACATCGGGCGTGCGCTCGAGGGCCGGTCTGTGCTCGCCCCCGCCGTGGTCGGCGCCGATGAGACCCAGCAGTTCCTGCCGCCACCGGCCGATCCGACCCCGACCGTCGTCAACCCGGCCTACGTCACCGAGGAACAGGAGGAACCGCGTCGCAGAACCGGCCTGTGGGTCACCCTCGGGCTGCTCGCCCTGGCCGCGATCGTGATCGCGCTCTTCGCCTTCTTCAACTCCGGCGGCCGCACGCCCGCGCAGACGCAGGTGCCGAATCTGGTGGGCAAGTCCTTGCAGCAGGCCGAGAACCTGCTCAAGGACGCCAACCTCACCCTCGGCGAGGAAACCGCGGAGAACAGCGACACCGTTCCCAAGAACCAGGTACTGCGCCAGAGCGAGACGCCCGGCTCGACCATCGACGAAGGCAGCACCGTCGATCTCGTCTACTCTGCCGGGCAACAGAAGGCCATCGTCCCCGATGTCAGCGGGATGTCGCTCACCCAGGCGACCCAGACCCTCGAGGCGCGCAATTTCCAGGTCATCCCGGTCGAGGACAACCAGAGCAGCGAGCGCAAGAACCTGGTGACCCGCACCGATCCGAGTCCGGGAGAACGACTGCCGGTCGGCTCTCAGATCAAGGTCTACTACTCCACCGGTTTCCGGGATGTGCCGTCCGTGGTAGGCACCGATGTCGACGCGGCGACCCAGACCTTGGAGTCGGCAGGCTTCAAGGTGGTCCCGTCCGACGTCGCGTCCGACCTGCCCAAAGGCACCGTGGTGAGCCAGACACCCGACGGTGGGACCAAGGCGGCGTACCAGTCGACCGTCGTGATCCAGGTGTCGCTGGGCCCGACCGAGACGACCCCGACGGACACAACGACCACGGACACGACCTCACCGACGACGACCAGCACCACGTCCACCACACCGTAGTCGGGCCCCAGCCCTGCGATCAGCCCTTCGCAGGCGTGGCGTACCGCAGCGTGATCGGCTGGGTGTAGGCAGGTACGTCGAGCCGCGGCTCGTCACGTAGCTGCCAGCCCAGGTTGTACGGCGGCAAGGTGTAGCCGCGGTAGTCCTGGACCGCCGGTGACGCGCTGAGCGCGGCGTACATCGCGGTCGGGCTGCCGACAGCGACGATTTCGTACGGCGGCGCATACGGGACACCCTGCAACCGGACCGTGTTGCCGACGCACTTGATCCCGGTGGTGGAGATGATGCGCTGGCCCTGCAGCGAGATTCCTTCGGCGCCGCCCGCCCACAACGCATTGATGACCGCCTGCAGGTCCTGCTGGTGCACGACGAGCAGGTTCGGATCGACGCCGTCCGGGGCGGCCTGACCCAAGGGAGCGTCATCGAGCGTCACCACGAGGCCAGGTCCCGCGAGTGGTTGCATGCCCGCCGGTGCGGACAGCCGGTCGACGCGGCCCTTGATCTGGTTGACCTCAGGATCGTTGACGAGCTTGGTGAGCGTGTCGATGTCGGCCTGGATGCTCGCGGCCTGCGCCCGGAGCTGGGTGACCCGTCGACTCTGGTCGGCGACGACGCCGGCGAGGTCGGTGTTGCGCCCGCCACGCAGGTCGGTCCCCTTGGCGTTGACCATGCTTGTCGTGGCGAGCAGTCCGGCCGCAGCGAACGCCACCGGCACGGCGAGCCGCCAGCGCAGCGGCGAACGATGATCGGGCACGGTGCCTCCGGTGCTGGCGGGCGGGGAACTGTCCCTCAGGGTAGCCGCGTCCCAACCACCAGCCCAACGGCGTACGGGTTAGGCTGGTCCCGACGCAGTCCCAGCATCAGGAGACCTACGTGCCCGAATCACGCTCACGCAAGAAGGCGGATTTCACGCCGCCCCCGACGAGCCGCAGGCCCGCCGGCATGGGTGGTCGACGTTGGATCGCCCCCGCCATGGTGGGGTGCTGGCTGTTCGGCCTGGCCTGGATCGTCGTCTACTACCTGGCGCCGGACGTGAAGTACATCCGTGACATCGGCAACTGGAACCTCGCCGTCGGCATGGTCTTCATCGCCCTGGGATTCGTGTTCTCGACCAAGTGGGAGTAGTCGGGCGCCTGGCCGCGAAGTGGCGCGGCTGTCATGCCTGGTCCATGTCGTGGCCATCCGGCGGACTTACACAGGTGTAGTTCTCCACAGCCGTTTTCCCCAATGTGGACAAACGTGGAGCGGCGGCCCGCGTCGATCTAGGTGAGCGCAGCGGTGCGGGCGAGTGTGGCGAGGACGAGGACGACACCGAACGCCACCAGCATGCTCAGATGCAGGGTCTGGCGTTGTGCCCGCGGCGCGTACGCGAACCCGGCGCCCAAGAGGAGCCCGGAGACGAGACCTCCGAGGTGGGCCTGCCACGAGATGTTGGCGGCCGCGAAGGTGAAGACCAGGTTGATGCCGAGCAGCACGAGGAGCTGCGTGACGTCTCGGCGCTGTTTGAGCAGGATCACCAAGGCCGCTCCGAAGAGCCCGAAAACCGCTCCAGACGCGCCCAGTGACGAGCTGTTGACCGGAGACAGCCAGTACACCGCGACGGACCCGCCCAGACCGGATAGCAGGTACAGCGTGAGGAAGCGCCATCGCCCCAGCGCCGACTCGAGGAAGGACCCGAAGATCCACAGACCGACCATGTTGAGCAGGATGTGGAGCGGCTGGGTGTGCAGGAACGTGGACGTGATCAGTTGCCAGTACGAGCCGTCCGCCACGCCGTCGAGGGCGACGAGCCGACCGTTGTCGCGGACGAAGACCTGCTGGGGGATCAGGATGAGCGTGCGAACGAGAGAACCGTTGATTCCGCCACTCGCCAGGGCAGCGATGAATACGAGTGCATTCGCCGCGATCAGCCCGACCGTGACGGAGTTGGATCCGTCGGTGACGCGGCCGCCGAACGACGTCCGGACGGTTCGGCTGCGTGCCTCCGCCTCCTTGACGCATTCAGGGCAGTGGAAGCCGACCGACGCGGATCGCATGCAGTCCGGGCAGATCGGACGTTCGCAGCGCTGGCAGGAGATGTAGGTCTCCCGGTCAGGATGCCGGTAGCAGTGCGGGATCGTGGCCGCGTCGTTGGCCGGCGTCCCCTCGGAGGTCATGCCACCGCCGGTCGTGTGCCCTGAGCCATCGGTTGCTCGGCCTCAGCGGCTCTCGATGACGACGGACTCGATCACGACGGGGTCGGACGGGCGGTCACCGCGCTCGGTGGCGGTGGTCGCGATCTTGTCGACGACGTCGCGGCCGGCCTGGTCGGAGACCTCACCGAAGATCGTGTGCTTCATGTTCAGGTGCGGCGTCGGCCCGACCGTGATGAAGAACTGCGAGCCGTTGGTACCCGGGCCGGCGTTCGCCATCGCCAGCAGGTAGGGCTTGGAGAACGTCAGCTCCGGGTGGAACTCGTCCTTGAACTGGTAACCGGGACCACCCGTACCCGTGCCGATGGGGCAACCACCCTGAATCATGAAGCCGTTGATGACCCGGTGGAATGTGAGGCCGTCGTAGAACGGCTCGGCGCGGGGCTGACCCGTCCGAGGGTCCTTCCACTCCTGGGTGCCGTCCGCGAGCCCGACGAAGTTCTTGACCGTGGTCGGGGCGTGGTTGGGGAACAACTGCAGCGTGATGTCGCCGCGGTTGGTCTTGAGCGTGGCGTACAGATCGTCGGCCACCAGATCACCTGCTTCTTGATGTCTCGAGTCTTCTCGACCTCGGAGAGCGGTCGAGTTTCGTCCATCCTCGCATGGCGGCCAAACGGACACGTCCCAGCCCGCGCGCAGCTCCGGTCTTCCCGCTCGTGGTAGGCGTACGGCAGGGGCGCTGTGGTGAAAACCGCGGCGATGGGTAAGAGTAGAAGCAGCGCCGGACGACCCGGCGCGCGGTCGAAGGCCGATCCGAGGAGGACCTGACTATGGCCCTGCGAACGAAGACGCGACGAGACAAGCTCCGCTCCGCCGTCCACGACGCCCGCGACGGCGTGCAGCCGGCCGCCGAGTCCGCGATGGACAGGATCGGCAGCGCGACGGGAGAGCTCGTGTCGACTGTGGCCGCGAGCGTCGGCCCGGCCCTCGAAGACGCGCGCGACCGGGTCAAGCCCGCGGTCGAGGACGCCCGTGACCGGCTGACGCCGATGGTCGAGGAGGCCCGCGACAAGATCGCTCCGCTTGCCCAGCAGGCCGTCGTCGAGGGGAAGCGCCGCGGTCGCCGCGCCGCTGAGCGCCTCGGGGTCGTCGAGGAACCGAAGAAGAGCCACAAGCTGCGCAACCTGGTGATCCTGGTGGGGCTTGGTGGGCTGGCCGCGTTCATCTACACCAAGATGACCGGGAAGGACGCCGACCCCGTCTGGACGTCCGGCCGCGACTCCGCTGCGGCTCAATCAGACTCCACGCCCGCCGGCGAGACCGGTGCCCATGCCACCGCCCCGGTCGACGGGTCCGACACCGCCCCGACGGCGCCGCTGGCGTCAGAGGAGACGGTGGAGTCGCCCCAGCCGACGACGCCGGACAAGCCGCTGCGGAAGAAGAAGGTCTGAGCCTCAGCCGGCAGGGGTGTTGGCCAGATCCGGGTGCTCCGCACGCACCCGGCCGGTGGCCTTGCGCTCGCCGTAGAAGCTGAAGAACGGAATCGTCCCGAGCACCAGCACAAGCACAGTGAACCCCACTGGGAACCGCGCCTTCCGTGCGAGCACTGCGGCCATGACCAGGAAGAGCATGTAGAGCCAGCCGTGCGCGATCCCGAGGTAGGTCGTGATCCACTCTCCGAGCTGCTGGGGGTTCGTCCCCTCGGTCGTCAGATACTTCAGGGGCACGCCGATGCAGACGAGCACGATCAGCAAGGTACCGACGACATAGGCCATCACCCGGTACCGCAGCAGGGCTCCACTCACGAGCGACGACGTTAGCCGACGGACCTGGACGCTTCTTCATCGGTGTCGGCGTCCGTTGACATCACGCTGGGTCCGTCCAGCTCCGCTCCCGGCGGTCCGGTCGGCTCGGTGACGATCCGCCACCACATGAACGCGACGAAGCCGGCGAACACCCACCACTGGATCGCGTACAGCAGGTTGCGGATGCCGGCCCAGCGTGATGGCTGCGGAAACGGCGGCTCGACGGTCGTCAGGCTGTCGCCTGGCCGGCTGGACGTCTGGACGACGTAGCCGGCATACAGATCGCGATCGAAGGACTGCACCAGCGTCGCGATCCGGATCCCGTCGGTCACCCGGGTGGCACCTAGGCCAGACCCGCTCGCGTCCGAAGGCTCCAGCACGCCGGTGACCGTCACCGAGCCCTGCGGCGGGGGTGCGGCCGTGTCGAGGTCGCCCTGACCGCGCACGACCAGGGCCACCGAGCCGGTAGCGGTTGCCAACGGTGCGACGACGGCACGAGCGACGCCGAGGGTGGCAGCGTCCCGTACCTCGAACTGCTCGCCCGTCAGATAGTGCCCGGTGACCGTGACCGGTCGTGCCACCCCACCGCCCGGGAATGCGTCGTCGGGCCCGAGGACCTCGTCGAGGGGGACGGGTGGGCGCGACAGCTGGGACTGCGCGTTGTCATGCTGCTGGTCGTCGTACACCCCGAGCTGCCAGAGCCCCAGCACGACCATGGCGGCGATCAGCACCAGCGCGAGAACGCCCAGGCTCAGTGCCCGCCAGATGAAGAGCTGTCGGCTCGTCATGCCGACGTATGGCGGTCGGGCTGATGGGCGACGGACATGCCATCGAGTGTGCCATCGCGCCCGTCATCCGTTCCGTGCGGGACGTCGAGCTCGTCGGTACGCCGTTCGATGGCTGCCAGGACAGCCACCATGTCCGCGTCGGCGTAGCCCAGGTCGACCGTCTCCGCGAACAAGGCGTGGCAGACGTCGAGCAACGGAGAAGCGAGGTTGGCGTCGCGGGCGGCGTCGGTGATCAGCTCGTTGTTCTTCAGGACGTCCGCTGCGGCGGCCTGCGCGGCGAAATCCTGCTGCAGGAGCTTGCGTGCCTTGATCTGGGACACGTTGCTCGCCATCGGTCCGGCGTTGAGGACGTCCACCAGCCGGCGTCGGTCCAACCCGTGCCGGTCGGCGAAGTGGAAGGCCTCGGCCAGGCCGGTGACCATGGTGATCAGGAACAGGTTGACCGACAGCTTCATGAGGAGCGCGTTCGGCACGTCGCCACAGGACACGGTATTGCGGACCATCGGGGCGATGACCGCGTCGGCCACCCGGACCCCGTTCGCGTCGCCGGCCAGCATGGCCACGAGCTCGGCGGCCTCAGCCGGCTTACGCGACCCCGAGACGGGCGCTTCCACATAGCTCCCGCCAGCAACCCTGACGTCGGCCTCGAGTGAGCGCGAGTAGTCAGGTGACGTCGTCCCCATGTGAATGACCGTGCGTCCGGCGACGGCCGCGAAGCCCGGGGTACCGCGTTGGAGGACCGCATCGATCGCGGCCTCGTCCGCCAGCATGAGGATGACCACTCGCGACTGCCGCAGCACCTCGGCGGCGCTGGACGCCACGTGCGCGCCAGCCCGGCGCAGCGGCTCGGTCTTGCTCTCCGTGCGGTTCCACACGAGCAAAGGTGTTCCGGCCCGCGCCAGGTTCATGGCCATCGGCTGCCCCATCAGGCCGAGACCGATGAAGCCGATCGACGATCCACGGAGGTGTTCCTGAACTGCCATCTCGTGCTCCCTGAAAGGCCAGAAATTCGCTTGACTATGACAACTGTCATGATGCACGATGAGCAGACTATGGCACCAGCCGCCACCGTGTCGACGACGCGCACCCCGAGGACTCCGGTCCTGCCGGGAGTGCGGGCGGTGCCATCAGGCCCGACCGTGCTGCTTCGGGCGTGCCTGCCCAGCGACGCCGCACGGTTGCGTCAGCTGTTCGAGCGGTGCACCCCGGCGACCCGCTACGACCGCTTCCACGCAGCCTTGTGCGAGATCCCGCCGGCGTACCTGCGTCAGGTGCTCTCGGCGCAGCCCGACGTGCACGACGCGTTGGTCGTCGAGGTACAGCGCCTTGACCCGCGGCGCAGTCCGCTGGTGGCCATCGCCTCCGCCGCGCGCGTTCCGTCCGACAGGGGCTCCATGGTTGAGATCGCCGTGCTCGTCGAGGACGGCTGGCAGGGCCAGGGACTCGGCACCTGGTTGCTCTCGAGTCTCGTCACCCGTGCGCGTCAGCGGGGGATCGAGACCGTCCGGTGGCGGATGCTGAACCAAGGGAGGGATCTCGTTCGTACCTTGCGGCGCGAGTTCGGACCTCTCGAGGTCCGTCGCGACGGCGAGGCCATCACGGCCGAGGCCAGATTGACGCGGGTGCCGGCGACAGCAGAGGAGACAGCGTGGCTCAGGCCGTGAGGGACCCGGACAACTCGACGGGTTCCGGTGTGACGGCCCGCGAGCACGGACCGCGGGAGCGGATGGTTCGCAGTGCCATGGCCTTGATGTGCGTCCAGGGCGTCAGCGGTACCGGACTCCGTGAGGTCGTCGCGCACGCCCAGGCGCCACGAGGTTCGCTGCAGCACTACTTCCCGGAAGGCAAGGACCAGCTGGTGCGTGAGGCACTGGCGCTCGCTGCTCGGCGCGCGATCCGATCGGCCCGGCCGACGTCCGAGGGAGACGCCGGCAGACCCTCCGACGTACTCGCCCGGATGGTGGCCAGGTGGCGGACATGGCTGTCGGAGTCGGACTTCGCCCTGGGGTGCCCGGTGGTCGCCACGGTCGTGGACGCCGCGTCGGACAACCCTGCCATCCGCGAAGCAACCGGTGTCGCGTTCGACGAGTGGCAAGGGGCGGTGCGGACCGAGCTGGTGAACGCCGGAGTTCCAGCGGCCCGCGCGGCCGGGCTGGCCGGCGTCATGATCAGCGCGCTCGAGGGCGCCATCATCATGTCGCGGGCTCGCCATGACCTGAACTACCTGGACCTGGTCGTGACGGAGCTCGCCCCGCTGCTCGACGGGGCAGCGGTCTCCTCATCCTGATTCGGAACGCCCTTGCGACCACGGACCGCGATCGACGACAGTCTTGTTCCGCACTGCGGCCGTGATGGTGGTGGAGACGAAGGGACTCGAACCCTCAACCCCCTGCTTGCAAAGCAGGTGCGCTACCAATTGCGCCACGTCCCCGGGGCGTCGACCTGTGGGGTCGGACGCTGACGTCGTACGACGTCTGAGCTGCGATCAGTGACCCGGCTTGATCGCGTCGGTTGCCTCGGCCCAGAGCTCGGCGTCCTTGTCGTTGCCGGTGAACTTGTCGAACACGACCTTGGCGATGGCACCGACGACGACGACGGCGAGAAGCTTCTTCAGCATGATGGCCCCTTCAGGCTGGTCGGACAGGTTGCGCCGGCCCGAGAGCCAGACCCGCCGGTCCTGCTGGCCTGAGTCGACCCTGAGTCAACACAGTGGGCCTAAGAGGACTTGAACCTCTGACCTCTTCCTTATCAGGGAAGCGCTCTAACCGTCTGAGCTATAGGCCCGGGAGACAGACCCCCGCGTGCGGAGGCCGACGAGTGAGATTACCCCATCGGACAGGCTGCTCCCAAACCGGTTCAGTGCAATCCGGGCCGGTCCGAGTGGGCTACTTCACGTCCTCGGCGAGGGTGACCTCGATGCCGCCGAGCAGCGACGCGGACATGTTGTAGATGAACGCGCCGAGGGTAGCCAACGCCGTGATCAGGACGACGTCGATCGCACTGATCAGCATCGTGATGCCCATGACCCGGCTCATGCCGACGTAGTCCTTGATGTCGAACGCATCGGCCTTGTCCTGGTTGAGAACGCCCTGGATGGTCGCGTTGATGTGGTCCCAGAGCCCAGCAGCAGTCATGATCGAGAAGATCAGGAAGACCGACACCACGCACATGATCCCGAAGGCGATCGACAACAACAGCGACGCCTTGGTCACCGACCACGGGTCGACGCGCATGAGGCGGAGCTTCGCCCGTCGCACCGTCCGTGGCCTCGACGCGGCAGCGCGCCGCTCGGCACGCTTGTCGACGGCCGGAGGCACGGCCGCCCGGTGGTCACCCTGCTCGACCGGAGCCGGGGGAACCGGGAAGGTGCGACCCCTCTCGACCTCGGCGACGGAGTACGGCTGCGGGTTGCCGCCGTACGGCGGGGTCATCACCGGCTGCGTGGGCGCGTCGACGAAGTCACGGTCAGCCCGGAGATCAGCGAAGTCGCGGTCGGCGCGTGCCGCCGCGGCAGCCTCAGGCCCCGACGCGTCGCCCAGCTTGCGCTGTGCCGGGGTGTCGGCAGCCTCGCGCTCCGCGGTGCCGACCGTGGTCGGTGCGGCCGGCGTCCCCGGGGCGGGGGTAGATCCGGAGGTCGCCCCGGCCTTGCTCAGCGACCGCCGGGGTGCCAACGGTTCGTCGTCGCGCGGGTTACTCATTCCGTCCCATCCTCCTGCGGTGCAGAGTCGTGCGTCTCGTCGGCTGGTTCGGGTGCGGCGTCAGGCGTCGCGTCCGACTCGGGCGTCATTGCCCCAGCCGGCGTCCCTTCCCCGTCCGCCGCGGTGTCGACCGGCATGTCCGCCGTCTCGTCGGTGTCGACGAGGAGCTCGTCATCGACCTCGCGTTCGGTGTTGCGTGCGATCCCCACCACCGCATCTGCATCAGCGACGGTGACGAACTTGACTCCCATGGTGTCACGTCCCTTGGCGGGAACGTCGGTAGCGGCTGAGCGAGTCACCTGACCGCTGGCCTTGATGGCCATGACCTCATCGGAGTCGATGACAACGATCGCACCAACCAGCGATCCACGCGAATCCTGAAGCTTCATGGCCTTGATCCCGAGTCCGCCGCGTCCCTGTACGCGGTAATCCTCCACAACCGTCCGTTTGGCGAAGCCGCCGTCAGTGACCGTGAAGACGTAGCGGACTGGCGCGTCCTCCTCGGGGCTGTGTGGAACGACCGACATGGACAGCAGCTCGTCTCCCTCGCGGAACTTCATGCCCGTGACACCAGAGGTGGCGCGACCCATCGGTCGCAGCTGGGTGTCGTCGGCACGGAAGCGCACCGACTGGCCCTTCTTCGACACCAGCAGCAGGTCGTCGTCAGCTGTGACTAGGTGGGCCCCGATCAGCTCGTCCTCGTCGTCGCGGAAGTTGATGGCGATGACTCCCGCCTGACGCGGCGAGTTGTAGTCGGTGAGTCGGGTCTTCTTGACCAGACCGTGCCGGGTCGCCAGGACGAGGTAGGGCGCCTGCTCGTAGTCACGGATCGCCAGCACCTGGGCGATCTGCTCGTCGGGCTGGAACGACAGGAGACCGGCGACGTGGCTGCCCTTGGCGTCACGTGCAGACTCCGGCAGGTGGTAGGCCTTCGTGCGATACACGCGACCGGCGGTGGTGAAGAACAGCAACCAGTGGTGGTTGGTCGAGGAGAAGAAGTGCTCGACCAGGTCGTCGCCCTTCAACGCCGCGCCCCGCACGCCCTTCCCGCCTCGCTTCTGCAGCCGGTAGAGATCGGCCTTGGTGCGCTTGGCGTAGCCGCCACGGGTGATCGTGACCACGATGTCCTCATCGGGGATGAGGTCTTCCATCGACAGGTCGCCGTCCGCGGGGATGATCTGGCTGCGGCGCTCGTCGCCGTACTTGTCGACGATGGCCTGCAGCTCTTCGCTGACGATCTGGCGCTGCCGCTCCTCGGACCCGAGGATGTCCTCGAGGTCGGCGATGATGATCTCGAGCTCGTCGAGGCGGTCGACGATCGCCTGCCGCGCGAGTGCCGCCAACGACCGCAGCTGCATGTCGAGGATCGCGCGGGCCTGGATCTCGTCGATGTCGAGGAACGCCATCAGCTCGTTGCGGGCGTCCTCGGTGGTCTGGCTACGACGGATCAACGCGATGACTTCGTCCAGAGCGTCGAGTGCCTTGACGAGGCCGCGATAGATGTGGGCCTGCTTCTCGGCCTCGCGCAGCCGGTAGCGCGTGCGGCGCTGGATGACGTCGATCTGGTGGTCGACCCAGTTGGAGACGAACTGGTCGATCGAGAGGGTGCGCGGCACGTCATCGACCAGCGCCAGCATGTTGCAGCTGAAGTTCTGCTGGAGGTCGGTGTGCTTGTAGAGGTTGTTCAGCACGACGCGGGCGACAGCATCGCGCTTCAGCACGACGACCAGGCGCTGCCCGGTCCGCGACGACGAGTCGTCCCGCACGTCGGCAATGCCCTGCACGCGGCCGGAGTCGGCGAGCTCGGCGATCTTCAGGGCGAGGTTGTCGGGGTTGACCATGTAGGGCAGCTGGGTGATGACGAGGCACGTGCGGTTCTTGCTGTCCTCCTCGACATCGATGATGGCGCGCATCATCACCGAGCCACGTCCCGTGCGGTAGGCGTCCTCGATGCCCTGGGTGCCGACGATGAGTGCGCCCATCGGGAAGTCGGGACCCTTGATGCGCTCGAGCAGCGCGTCCTGCAACTCCTGGCGGCTGGCAGTGGGGTTGGCGAGCAGCCACTGCACCCCGTCGTTGACCTCGCGCAGGTTGTGCGGCGGGATGTTGGTCGCCATACCGACCGCGATACCGGCCGACCCGTTGACCAGCAGGTTGGGGAAGCGCGCCGGCAGCAGCACCGGCTCCTGGCTGCGACCGTCGTAGTTGGGACGGAAGTCGACGGTGTCCTCGTCGATGTCGCGGACCATCTCCATCGCCAGCGGCGCCATCTTGCACTCGGTGTACCGCATGGCGGCCGCCCGGTCGTTGCCGGGCGAGCCGAAGTTACCCTGGCCCGAGACCAGCGGAGCCCGCATCACCCAGGGCTGGCTGAGCCGCACCAAGGTGTCGTAGATCGCGGTGTCGCCGTGCGGGTGGTACTGACCCATGACGTCACCGACGACGCGACTGCACTTGGAGAAGCCGCGTTCGGGGCGGTAGCCACCGTCGTACATGGCGTACAACACACGGCGGTGCACCGGCTTGAGGCCGTCGCGAACATCGGGCAGGGCCCGGCCGACGATGACCGCCATGGCGTAGTCGATGTAGGACCGCTGCATCTCGGTCTGGAGCTCGACCGGTTCGATGCGGCCGCCGATCGGGATCTCCGGAGTGGTCGTTCCGTCGTCAGTCACCGCGTGAATCCTTTACTGGTAAGGCGATCTAGCACTTCTCTGGCTCTGTTCGAGTGGTGCGTCGAGCCGGACCGCGCGACGTCGTCGCGCGGTCCGTCCATCAGATGTCGAGGAACCGGACGTCTTTGGCATTGCGCTGGATGAAGGAGCGCCGCTGCTCGACGTCTTCACCCATCAGGATGGAGAAGATCTCATCGGCCTGCGCCGCGTCGTCGAGCGTCACCTGCGAGAGCACCCGGTTGTCGGGGTCCATCGTGGTGTCCCAGAGCTCGTCGGCGTTCATCTCACCGAGACCCTTGTAACGCTGGATCGAGTTCTCCTTGGGCAGCTTCTTGCCTTCGGCCTTGCCAGCCTCCAGCAGCGCGTCTCGCTCGCGGTCGGAGTAGACGTACTCGTGCGCGTGCGGGTTGTTCCACTTCAGCCGGTACAGCGGCGGCCGCGCAAGGTAGACGTAACCGCCCTCGATCAGGGGCTTCATGAAGCGGAACAGCAACGTGAGCAGCAGCGTCTGGATGTGGTGACCGTCGACATCGGCGTCGGCCATCATCACGATCTTGTGGTAGCGCAGCTTGTCGGCGTCGAAGTCCTCCTGGATGCCGGTACCGAGAGCGGAGATGATCGCCTGGACCTCGGTGTTGGCGAGGACCCGGTCGATGCGGGCCTTCTCGACGTTGAGGATCTTGCCGCGGATCGGCAGGATCGCCTGCACACGCGGGTCACGGCCACCACGGGCGGAGCCGCCCGCCGAGTCACCCTCGACGATGAACAGCTCACACTCGGCCGGGTTGGTGGACTGGCAGTCGGACAGCTTGCCGGGCAGGCCGCCACCGCCGAGCAGACCCTTGCGGTTGCGGGCGAGGTCGCGCGCCTTGCGGGCGGCGACGCGGGCCGTCGCGGCGGCGATGCCCTTGCGGACGATGTCGCGGCCCTCGGCGGGGTTCTTCTCGAACCACTGGCCGAGCTGGTCGTTGAGGATCTTCTGGGTGAACGACTTGGCCTCGGTGTTGCCGAGCTTGGTCTTGGTCTGACCCTCGAACTGCGGCTCGGCGAGCTTGACGGAGACGATGGCCGTAAGGCCCTCGCGGACGTCGTCACCGGACAGCCGGTCTTCCTTCTTCTTGATGAGCCCCCACTCCTCGGCCCAGTTGTTGACGGTGGTCGTCAACGCCGCGCGGAAGCCCTCTTCGTGGGTGCCACCCTCGTGGGTGTTGATCGTGTTGGCGAAGGTGTGGACCGACTCGGTGAAACTCGTGTTCCACTGCATCGCCACCTCGAGGCTCATGCCGATGTCGTCGTTGGAGGCCTCGAACGCGATGATCGTCCGGTGGATCGCGTCCTTGGTGGAGTTCAGGTGCTTGACGTAGTCGACGAGACCGTCCTGGTAGAGGAAACGCCGCTCGATGCCCCCGGCGTGGTCGGACCTGATGCCGTCGGGGCCGCCATCGACTGCGGCGCTGATCGTCTGGTCCGCGACCGCCTCCGCGATACCGGCCGCGCGCTCGGGCCGCTCGTCGCGTACGACGATCTCCAAGCCCTTATTGAGGAAAGCCATCTCGCGGAAGCGGGAAGCGATCGTCTCGAAGGAGTGGTCGACGGTCTCGAAGATCGTGTCGGAGGGCCACCACGTGATCGTGGTCCCGGTCTCGTCAGTGGCCTCGTGCCGCTCCAGCGGTCCGTCAGGTACGCCGAACGTGAAGGACTGGGTCCAGCGATAGCCGTCGTTCTTGACGTCGACGATCAGCTTCCTGCTCAGTGCGTTGACGACCGACGAGCCGACCCCGTGCAGACCTCCTGACACCTTGTAGCCGCCCCCGCCGAACTTGCCGCCGGCATGCAGCTGCGTCAGTACCAACGTGACCGCGGGAACACCCTCGATCGGGTGGATGCCGGTCGGGATCCCCCGGCCGTTGTCGATGACACGCATCCCACCGTCGGCGAGCAGCGTCACGTCGACCAGGTCGCAGTACCCGGCCAGCGCCTCGTCGACCGCGTTGTCGACGATCTCCGTGACCAGGTGGTGGAGGCCGCGCTCGCCGGTGGAGCCGATGTACATGCCCGGCCGCTTGCGCACGGCCTCCAGACCTTCGAGCAGGGTGATGTCGGAGGCGTCATACGTGCCGTCTTCGGTCGCGGGAACGACGGCTTCTGCATCGGCTGCTTCCGGGGGGACGAGGTCGTTGCGGTCCGGGGCGTCGCTTCCACCGCTGCCACCGCTGCCGTTGTCGCCTTGGGTCACGCTTGGTTCCTCCGAAGTCGGTCGTCGAACCGGCCGGGGGCCGGCGCGAAAACCGCGTCAACTCAGCACAAAGGCCGCCGGTGCAGAACACGTGGCGTCAGCCCCGCTCCTGTCCCTCGTCGGGCCAGGTCCGCACGGTGAAGCGGCCTTCCTTGAACGTTCCGAGTATAGGCGACTCCCGGCCCGATGACGGCATTGGCATCTCCTGGGGAGGGGGTGGATGACGTGAGAACACTGTGCACAAGGGCCTGCAACGGCAGTTGAAGCCATCCGCAGGGTCGGGTATGAGTCCCTCCATAGCCGAACGGCAGCCAGATCGCCTGCTGGCCGTTGCTGAAGCGTGCAGTTCGCAGGTGTCAAACGGTCGGTCAGCCGTACGTGTCGCGGGGACCGCGGCCATCGCGGACGCTGCGCAGACCACGCCGCCACGACGGTGCGGCCGGCCCCACTACGTCGATGCGCAGCACGGTGCCGTGGCCGAGCTCCTCGTTGAGCCGGCGAACGACGTTCGGCGCGAGCAGTGTCAGCTGGGTGGCCCAGGCTGTCGAGTCGGTGCGGACCGTCAACCGGCCCTCGGCGAAGCTCTCGGGGGTGCAGTGCTCGGCCACCTCGCCGCCGACGATCTGCGCCCACCGACCGAAGACGCCGTGCACCGCCAGGTCGGTGGTCCAGCCGCTGTCGTTGACGAGCTTCTCGACGGCCGACCCGATCAGTGCAGGATCGCGCTCGTCGGGATGAGCGCCGGACCGCAACGGGTTGTCGGGAGCCCGACCGGTGCCCCGACTGCTCGCACGCCGAGCCTGGCCACGCAGTCCTGAGGCCAGCGCCCGCGCCGTGTCCAGACCGGTCGGGTCGTGCGGGGGGTCCGTTCCGGCATCAGCGCCGGCCCGGTCGCCTGGCTCCGGCACACCTGTGCTCGGCGGTGGCAGCTCGGTCCGGGCAGTGTCGTCAACCGGCTCAGGCACTGGTCACCGCCCCCTCGCGGACGTCGAAGAGATGCTGGACGAGCGTGGTCGGCACGTCGTCATGGACCGCTGCCGTCACCAGCACCTGCTCGGTTGCGGCGACCAGCTGGGCAAGCCGACCGCGTCGAAGGTCGTCGAGCTCAGCGAAGACGTCGTCCAGGATGAGCACCGGGTCGTCGCCGTCAGCGCGGAGCAGCTCGAAGGCGGCCAGCCGGAGGCCGAGCGCGAACGACCAGGACTCACCATGGCTGGCGTACCCACGGGCCGGCAAGACCCCGAGCGAGAGCACGAGATCGTCGCGATGGGGACCCACGAGGCTCACCCCCCGGTCGAGCTCGTCGCTGCGGCGCCGGCCGAGCTCAGCGAGGAGCGCTTCCATCAGCGCCTCCCGCTCGGTCAGGCCGGGCTCGAGGTCGAGCGACGGCTTGTAGTCCAGGGTGGCGTCGTTGCCACCATCCGCTCGCGGCACCGACACCGACACCTCCGCATAGTGCCGAGCCACGTGCGGCCTGAGCTCGTCGACGAGGGCCAACCGGGCCGCCAGCAGCTCTGCTCCGGCCCGTGCGAGGTGCGCGTCCCAGACCTCGAGCGTCGACAAAGCACCTTCGTTGCGCTGCCCCGAGCGGCGGCCTCCGGCGGTCTTGAGCAAGGTGTTCCGTTGCCGCAGCACCCGGTCGTAGTCGGCTCGGACGCCGGCGAAGCGGGGTTGCCGGGCCACGAGGAGGTCATCGAGGAAACGGCGGCGGTCACTCGGGTCGCCCTTGACGAGGCTGAGGTCCTCCGGGGAGAAGACCACGGTCCGCAGGATCCCCAGCACCTCACGGGCCCGCGGGACCGCTCCCCGGTTGAGCCGGGCCCGGTTCGACTTGCCGGGGTTGATCTCGAGCTCGATCAGGGCCTGCCGGTCGTCGCGCTGGATCGTCGTACGCACGATCGCCTGGTCAGCCCCGAACCGTACCAGCGGCTGGTCGCTCGCGACGCGGTGCGACGACTGGGTCGCAACGTAGTCGATCGCCTCGACCAGATTGGTCTTGCCCTGACCGTTGGGACCGATGAACGCCGAGACGCCCGGCAGGAGCTCGAGGTCCGCCGAGGCGTAGGAACGGAAGTCGACCAGGGTGAGATGGGAGACGTGCACCGGTGGCAGGCTCCCCGTTCAGCGGGGCTCGGACGTCACTAGGACTGCTCGACGTCCGCCGACGGGGTGGCACTCTTGCCGCCGCCGGAGCGGACCGCGTGTCCACCGAACTGGTTGCGCATGGCCGCCACTGCCTTCATCGCCGGCGACTCGTCCTGCCGGGACTGGAACCGGGCGTACAGCGCCGCAGTGATGGCGTGCATCGGTACGGCATGGTCGATGGCCGCCTCGATCGTCCACCGGCCCTCGCCAGAATCCTCGGCGTACCCGGCGATCTGATCGAGCTCCGCGTCCTCGTCGAGCGCGGCGACCAGCAGGTCGAGCAGCCAGGAGCGGATCACCGTGCCTTCGCGCCACGAGGCGAAGACCTCGGTGACGTTCTCGCAGATCTCGGCCTTCTGAAGCAGCTCGTAGCCCTCGGCGTAGGCCTGCATGAGGCCGTACTCGATGCCGTTGTGAACCATCTTGGAGAAGTGACCGGCGCCGACGGGTCCGGCGTGGACGAAGCCGAACTCGCCCTCGGGCTTGAGGGTGTCGAAGACCGGCTGCACCTTGGCAACGTGCTCGGCGTCGCCTCCACACATCAGGGCATAGCCGTTGTCGCGCCCCCACACGCCGCCCGAGACGCCACAGTCGACGAAGCCGACCCCCTTCGCGGCGAGCAGGTCGGCGTGCACCTTGTCGTCGGTCCAGCGGGAGTTGCCGCCGTCGACCACGACATCACCTTCACCGAGCAGCTCGCCGAGCTGCTTCACGGTCTCGCGGGTGGGGTCGCCGGATGGCACCATGACCCACACGACCTTGGGGGCCCCCAAGGAGTCGACGAGCTCCTGAAGACTGGCCGCGTCGCTGATCTCTGCATTTCGGTCATAGCCGACGACGG
Source organism: uncultured Actinomycetota bacterium (assembly GCA_963742765.1). Lineage (GTDB taxonomy): Bacteria > Actinomycetota > Actinomycetes > Propionibacteriales > Nocardioidaceae > JANLYC01. Next base: position 884,691 of record CAVUMY010000001.1, on the reverse strand, counting down.
TGTGCCCGGCTCGACGCAACCGCTCGCGCATGTTGCCGCCCATCTTGCCCAGTCCGACGAGTCCGATGTCCATGCGTCCATCCTTTCGGGGCAGGGCGAGGGCCGAGCCGAGACTGAGGGATCCGGCAGATCCGTGCTGCGTCCAGTCTCTCTCGCGTCAACCCTGCATGCGCAGCGGCATCAGCAGGTAGCGGAAGGCCAGGTCGGGTTGGGCCTCGGGGCCGGCCAGGCTGGCGAACGCCGCGGGACGTGCCGGCTGGGTCATCAGCACGTGCACGTGCGATCCGCCGATGGCGCCGAGGCCGTCGAGCAGGTAGGACGGGTTGAATCCGATCGAGATGTCTTCGCCGGTGAGCGTGGCCTCGAGCGACTCCGACGCCTGCGCCTCCTCGCCGTTGCCTGCCTCCAGAGTGACCACGCCGTCGGCGAAGCCGAGTCGGATGGGCGTGTTGCGGCCGGCGACCAGCGACACCCGCTTGACCGAGTCGATCAGGGCCGCGACGTCGACCTGAGCCGTGATGTCGGCTGTGCTCGGAAACAGCTGGCGCACGTTGGGGAAGGCGCCCTCGATCAGCCGGGTCGTCGTACGCCGGTGACCACCGGCCGCCTCGGACTCGAAGCCGATGAGGCCCTCACTGCCCGAGGTGGACAGGGCGATCGTGAGCTGGGTGCCGGCGGCCAACGACTTCGCGGTGTCGGACAGGACGCGGGCAGGGACGAGTGCGCTGACACTCAGGTCTGACTGGGTCGGAGTCCATTCGAGCTCGCGCAGGCTGAGACGGAACCGGTCGGTCGCCAGCAGCGACAACGTCGAGCCGTCGATCTCGAGCTTGACCCCGGTCAGCACCGGGAGCATGTCGTCGCGGCCGGCGGCGGTGACGGCCTGGGCGACGGCGGCGGCGAAGGTCTCCGCGTCGACGGTGCCCGCCACTTCGGGCATCTCCGGCAGGGCCGGATAGTCCTCGACCGGCATCGTCTGCAGGCTGAACCGCGAACTGCCACAGGTGACGGCCAGCTTGGCGCCGTCGAGGGACACGTCGACCGGCTTGGCCGGCAGGGCGCGGGCGATGTCGGCCAGCAGGCGACCCGAGACCAGCACCTCCCCTTCGTCCGCGACATCAGCGGGGATCGTCACCTGCGCCGACGTCTCGTAGTCGAAGCCGCTCAGGGACAAGCCCTGCTGCGTGGTGCGAACGAGGATGCCCGAGAGCTGCGGCAACGTGCCGGGACGCGTGGGAATCGAGCGAGCGGTCCAGGCGACGGCCTCGGCGAGGACGTCTCGGTCGACGCGGAACTTCACGGTGCGCTGCCTCCTACCTCGACAACGTGGTCGAAGCGGTCGGCTTCGCCGCGTCCGGGACGTGTACGGGACGTGATGGAACCCCAGGCACCGATCCGATCCGACAGGTCGAGCGGCGTGGGGTGGGCTTGAATCCTGCCATGCCCGGGAGTGCTTGGGGAGCGTTGGGGCGAAGAGATGACATGTTTTCCCCACCCGACAGCCCGCAACATCTTGGAGGAGAGGTCATACATGTATCTCTCCCGTCATGGGCATAGCAGCGGTGGATACTGTGGACAACCCTTGAAGCGGCTGGTCAGGGCCGACATCATCCGCGGACGGACCTGTGGACAGGATGGCCGGTATCGCGTCCAGCGGTGGAGGTACAACGGTGTCATTCGCGTGTGTCCACACGCGTCCACAAGCTCCGTGGCGGTTGTCCCCCTCAGTCCACAGGCTTGTCCCCAGGTTGTGCGGAGCCGTTGGAGGGTGCGGATGGACGGACATACCGTGCCTCACCGTGCCTTCACCGACGCCTCACGGACACATCACTGCTGGCGAGCCTGCTGCTTGATCCGGTTGGTCAGCTCGCGCACCTGGTTGTAGACGCTGCGCCGCTCGGCCATCAACTGGCGGATCTTGCGGTCGGCATGCATGACCGTGGTGTGGTCGCGCCCGCCGAACTGCTGGCCGATCTTGGGCAACGAGAGGTCGGTGAGCTCGCGGCACAGGTACATGGCGATCTGCCGAGCCGTCACCAGGACGCGGCTACGGCTGGTACCGCACAGGTCGTCGATCGACAAGCCGAAGTACGCCGCCGTCTGGGCGATGATCACCGCGGCCGTGATCTCGGGCTCCCCACCCTCGGGGATCAGGTCCTTGAGTACGATCTCGGCCAAGGTCAGGTCGACCGGCTGCCGGTTGAGGCTGGCGAACGCGGTGACCCGGATGAGGGCGCCCTCGAGCTCGCGGATGTTGGTCTGGATCTTGCTGGCGATGAACTCCAGCACGTCCGGCGGCGCCGTGAGACGTTCAGTGGCGGCCTTCTTGCGAAGGATCGCGATCCTGGTCTCGAGGTCGGGAGGTTGGACGTCGGTGATGAGGCCCCATTCGAACCGGTTGCGGAGCCGGTCCTCGAGCGCCTCGAGCCGCTTGGGGGGTCGGTCGGACGTGATCACGATCTGCTTGTTGGCGTTGTGAAGGGTGTTGAACGTGTGGAAGAACTCCTCCTGCGTCTGGATCTTGCCTTCCAGGAACTGGATGTCGTCGATGAGCAGCACATCGACGTCTCGGTAGCGTCGCTGGAAGCCGGCCGCCCGGTCGTCGCGGATCGCGTTGATGAAGTCGTTGGTGAACTCTTCACTGCTGACATACCGCACCCGTGCGCCGGTGAACAGGCTGCGCACGTAGTGGCCGATAGCGTGCAGCAGATGGGTCTTGCCCAGACCGGAGTCGCCGTAGATGAGGAGTGGGTTGTAGGCCTTGCCGGGAGCCTCCGCGACGGCGACGGCAGCGGCGTGCGCGAACCGGTTGGACGAGCCGATGACGAAGGTCTCGAAGATGTACTTCGGGTTGAGGCGGGTGTCGCGGACGTTGCCGGCGGCCTGGCCGTTACCGGGCGAACCCGGTCCGGGGGCCAGGGGTTGCGCGATGCCTGGGGCCTGGGCGGCCAGCACCGGCCCGATGGCCTCCGGGGAGTCGAAGTCCGGCTCGACGGCGGTCGAGAGCGGCTCGGTCTCGCCGAGGGTCGGGTCGACCGTCACCGCCAACCGGACCGGCTGGCCGAGCGAGCGGCTCAGCGCGTCTTCGAGACGGGGACGGAGGCGCGTCTCGAGCTGGCTACGGGTGAAATCGTCGGGAACAGCGACGATCGCGGTGTTCTCGTGCAGCGTCACCGGCTGGGAAGCCGATAGCCACGCGCGGTGGCTGGCGGGTAGCTCGTCGACGAGCTTCTTCCAGGCATGGGCAAGGTCAACGACCTCGGTCATCGGCAGGGTCCCCTCAGAGATCAGTGGCTCGGCAGCAGTTTCGACGCTGAAACGCGACGCTCGACGGAGCCACAGCGAATCGGGTCCCGATCCGGGTGGTCTGTTGTGCGTCCACATTGTTGTCCACAGGCTGTGCACACGTCTTTTTGCTGAGTTTTGCGGGTCATCATGGTTGTCGCCCGGAGTGAACCCGGGGGCGCCCTGCCACCGTCGACGGGTCCCGCAGGTGCGGGTGGTGCGCGACGTCGAGGGCGACCAGGGCGGGGGAAACCGGAGGGAAACTAAGGGAAACGCTCTGCCGGAAACTAACAAGAACGGGTCGCGGGTTTCAACCCGTCATCCACAGGTTGATGGTTGGGATCGCGCTCTCTCGCGGAGTGTCGTGGCGTTCGGTCGGCGTGTCGGAGAAAACAGCTCATGGCGAAGGTGTCGGGCGCTGTCCTCATCCACAGCTCGGTTTGACCCCCGTCATCGTCTCCGCGTACCGTTGGTTGGTCGGCTACGGCGTCGATGGGTGCCGCGTGTCCGCAGGAACGACAAGGTTACTGACAAAGAGACTCAGTGCTTTATCGACAAATACCTGTGGATGAGCGGTGTTGTCGAACCGTTCGTCCACGAGTAGTGCCGGCCGACGCCTGTTGACTGTCCAGCACATCCGACCCGGGAGTAGTCCTCCATGAGCAAGCGCACGTTCCAGCCCAACAATCGCCGCCGGAGCAAGACCCATGGCTTCCGCTTGCGGATGCGGACCCGCGCCGGCCGCGCCATCTTGGCGAGCCGCCGGCGCAAGGGCCGTAGCCGTCTCGCCGCCTGATCTGACCTCTGATCTCGCCCCGGTGAGCCTCGCGTGCTCCCTGCCGTCCATCGGCTTCGTCGTGCCGACGACTTCCAGCGCGCCGTACGGTCGGGGCAGCGAGCAGGGACGCGACTCCTGGTCGTGCACGTGCTGGACCGTGCCGAACCCGGAGTTCCTGTCCCGGCGTACATCGGTTTCGTCGTGAGCAAGGGCGTGGGCACCGCTGTCGTGCGGTCGGTCGTGAAGCGTCGACTGCGGCACCTCGTCCGCGAGCGGTTGTCGCTGCTGCCCCAAGGTCGGGTCTACGTCATCCGGGCGAACCCAGCCGCGGCCACGGCCGGCTACGCCGAACTCGGCGCCGACCTTGATCGCTGCCTGGCGAAGGTCAAGGATGGCAGGCGATGAAGTTCCTGCTGATCGGCTTCCTCAAGGCCTATCGACTGCTCATCAGCCCCTTGTACGGCCAGGTCTGTCGCTACCACCCGTCCTGCTCGGCGTACGCCCTCGAGGCAGTGCAACGACACGGCGCCCTCAAGGGCAGCTGGTTGGGCGGTCGCCGGGTGGCGCGGTGTCACCCCTGGGCCGCCGGTGGTTATGACCCCGTACCTACACGTTTCACCTGGCGGGCAGCGAGCTCGACCGGACAGAGCATGGAGACACAGGAGCTTTCGTGATCAGTTTTCTGGTGAACATCGGCCACACGATCATGACGCCGCTGTACTACCTGACGTCCGGCATCCTCCGGGTCTTCCACGGACTCTTCCACGACATCCTCGGCGCCAGTGAGGGTTGGTCGTGGACACTGTCGATCATCTGTCTCACCGTGGTCATCCGCACCGCGCTGATCCCGCTGTTCGTGAAGCAGATCAAGAACAGCCGCAACCTGCAGCTGCTGCAGCCCAAGGTCAAGGAGCTGCAGAAGAAGTACGGGCACGACCGTGAGCGTCTCACCCAGGAGACGATGAAGCTCTACAAGGACACCGGCACCAACCCGCTGGCTTCCTGCCTGCCCCTGCTCCTGCAGATGCCGATCTTCCTCTCGCTGTTCCGCACCTTGAACAAGGCGTCGGACGGTGAGGGCATCGGGTGGATGACGAACACGCTGGCACGGACGCTGGCCGACGGTCAGATCTTCGGCGTCCAGATCTCCAACTCGTTCACCAGCTCAGCCGGCTCGATCTCGACCAAGATCCTGACGATGACGCTGGTCATCCTGATGACGATCACGACCTTCACCACGCAGCGGCAGCTGATGCGCAAGAACATGCCGGAGTCGGCGCTCACCGGACAGTACGCCCAGCAGCAGAAGATCCTCCTGTACGTCCTCCCCGTGGTCTTCGCCGTCGGCGGTATCGCGTTCCCGATCGGGGTCCTGCTCTACTGGTCGACCTCGAACATCTGGACGATGGGCCAGCAGTTCTACGTGATCCGCAACAACCCGACGCCGGGAACACCTGCCTTCGAAGCGAAGAAGGCCCGCGACGCACACCGGCATCACGGGACCGCCGCAAGCACGGACACGGTGCCCGGCACCGCCGTCGCGACCGACCCGGCACCGCCGCCACCGCCGTCACGTGTCCAACCCCAGAAGAAGTCCCGGAGCAAACGCAAGCGCAAGGGCAAGTAGCTCGCGTGTTCCGATCCGACCACTCGACGAAAGAGACACCATGAGCGAAGCTCCCGACATCACGACTGAGTCCGAGACTCCCGACGAGCCGGTCGATGCCGACGAGTCCACGGCCGGCACCTCTGACGACGACGCGACAGACACGCGGGACGCCGAACCCGGTAGCAAGGACCGCATCAAGCAGCTCGAGGCCGAGGGTGACATCGCGGCCGACTATCTCGAGGAGCTGCTCGACATCGCGGATTTCGACGGGGACCTCGACATGGATGTCGAGGGGGATCGTGCCGCCGTGTCGATCGTGGGTGCGGACCTGAGCGCCCTGGTGGGGGCGAACGGCGAGGTGCTCGAGTCGCTGCAGGAGCTCACCCGGCTTGCCGTGTACCGCGAGACGGGCGAGCGGTCCCGGCTGATGCTCGACATCAGTGGCTACCGTGCCGATCTCCGCAAGAACCTGGAGATCCTGGCGGAGGAAGCCGTCGACGACGTCAAGCAGAGTGGTGAGGCCGTCAAGCTGGCACCGATGACGCCGTTCGAGCGCAAGGTCGTGCACGACGCCGTCGCGGCAGCAGGTCTGCGGAGTGAGTCCGAAGGGGTCGAGCCGACGCGATGCGTCGTCGTCATGCCGGCCCCTTGAGCGCGGCTTGACGTGAACGCTGTTTCACGTGAAACACCCGAGCATCCGGTACAGCCGGAGGCTCCCCCTCCTCCCGATCCCGCGTGGGTGCAGACGGCCTTCCATGGCGATAGAACGATCTATCGCTATGTCGACTTGTTGGCCTCGGTCGGCACCGTGAGGGGTCTCATCGGGCCGCGTGAGGTCCCCCGGCTCTGGGACCGGCACATCCGCAACTGTGCTGCCGTTGCACCCGCCTTCCCCCAGGGGGCGAGGGTGGCCGACGTGGGGTCCGGTGCGGGACTGCCTGGCCTCGTGCTCGCGCTGGCGCGACCAGATCTGCACGTCACGCTCATCGAGCCACTGCTCCGCCGGACAACGTTCCTGTCGGAGGTCGTCGCGGACCTGCAGCTGACCACGGTCGATGTCGTGCGTGCCCGGGCCGAAGAACATGACGACACGTTCGACGTGGTCACGTCCCGCGCCGTCGCACCCCTGGAGAAGCTGCTCCGGTGGTGCCTGCCGTTGTGCCGCCCCGGCGGGATTGTCCTTGCCCTCAAGGGGTCATCCGCGGAGGAAGAGCTGGCTGCCGCGCGGCCGTTCCTGCGCACGCGTCGGATCGGCAGCGCACGAGTTGACGAGTATCCGGCCGGGGCTGACGGGTCAACGCGGGTGGTTCGGATAGAGTCGCCACTGATCGGGAGGACCAAAAAATCGTGAACGTGACGCCACACCTGGGGTGGCCCGCACCGCCGCCACGGACAGCAGCTGGACTCGGGTGGCCCGCAGAGACGCCGACGGGTGACGCGCGTCAACAGGAACCCGCTCTCTCACCTCCACCGGTCGACCACTCCATCTCGTTCGACAGTGCGCCGATGAGCACCCCGTCCGGCGAAGCGGTCGAGCCCGTCGCGCCGACCGGTGACGAGATCGATGGCGTCCTCAGCGGAGGTGGCGCACCCACCAGCGGTGCCCGCCATCTCGCCACCGCTGCCGTCGCATCACTGGAGGTCGAGCGCGCCGTGCCGGCGACGACGACAGCGGAGCCCACCGCGGCCTCGGTGCCCGATGTTTCACGTGAAACCGTGGCGACCGTGGCGACCACGGGGTCCGTGGCTCCCCAGGTTTCACGTGAAACAACGGCGCCCGTGACCACCGCTTCGGTCCCGACCGCAGCCGACCTCGTCGTCGACGACCACCCAGCGGGTGACACTTCGACGCCGTTGGCCTGGGCCACCGAACACACCATCGCAGTAGCTACCGGCCGGCCGCTGCGCCGCCGCCTCCCGCGCCCCGACACCACCCGGGTCATGGTGGTCGCCAACCAGAAGGGCGGCGTCGGCAAGACGACCACCACCGTCAACGTTGCCGCTGCCCTCGCTCAGCATGGTCTGAAGGTTCTCGTCGTCGACCTCGATCCTCAGGGCAATGCCTCCACGGCGCTGTCCGTCGAGCACGGGGGCGGGACCCCGGGTACGTATCAAGTGTTGGTCGAGGGGATGCCCATCGACGAGGTCATCGTCGAGTGCCCCGACATCGCCGGCTTGTTCGTCGTCCCGGCTACGATCGACCTGGCCGGCGCCGAGATCGAGTTGGTGTCCCTCGTGGCCCGGGAGACGCGGCTGCGCAAAGCCCTCGACGCACACCTCAGCGAGAGTGCGGAGGTCGAGGCGCAGTACGACTTCGTGCTGATCGATTGCCCGCCGTCCCTCGGGTTGTTGACGGTCAACGCACTCACGGCCGGCCACGAGATGCTGATTCCGATCCAGTGTGAGTACTACGCGCTGGAGGGCCTCAGCCAACTGCTGCACACGATCGAGCAGATCCGCGAGCACCTCAACCCACGGCTGCGCGTCGGCGCCATCATGCTCACCATGTATGACGCGAGGACCCGGCTAGCTGCCGGCGTTGCAGACGAAGTCCGGACACACTTTCCTGAGGTCGTCCTCAAGACGGCCATCCCGCGGTCGGTGCGGATCTCGGAGGCGCCGAGCTACGGGCAGACCGTACTGACCTATGATCCCGGCTCGGCCGGTGCGCTGTCCTATCTCGAGGCCGCAGCCGAGCTGGCTCACCAGATCGACGACACCCATGATCACCAGGAAGGCACCGCATGAGCACCACGCAGCGGCGCGGTCTCGGCCGCGGGTTGGGGTCGCTGATCCCGACAGCCGCCAGTCGAACGCAGGAGAGCGAGTCGGAACACCCTGCCACCAAGGGCACGTCGACCGACCTCGACAGCAGCGGCGCCGTGAGCGGTGAGATGCCTGCTGGTGCCTACTTCGCCGAGCTCCCGCCGACCAGCATCAGTCCCAACCCCCGTCAGCCGCGATCGGTGTTCGACGAGGAAGCGATGGCTGAGCTGGTTCACTCGATCAAAGAGGTCGGGCTGCTGCAGCCGATCGTGGTCCGACCACTCGGAGGCGATCGCTACGAGTTGATCATGGGCGAGCGGCGTTGGCGAGCGGTGCAGGATGCGGGCCTCGAGGCGGTTCCGGCCATCGTCCGCGAGACGCGTGATGACGACCTTCTGCGGGACGCCCTGCTCGAGAACCTGCACCGGGCCCAGCTCAACCCGCTGGAAGAGGCGGCGGCCTACCAGCAGATGCTCGATGACTTCGGATGCACGCACGACGAGCTCGCCGCGCGTATCGGCAGGTCCCGACCCCAGATCTCGAACACGCTCCGCCTGCTGAAGCTGTCCGCGCCCGTGCAACGGCGGGTGGCGGCCGGCATCCTGTCAGCCGGGCACGCTCGGGCTCTGCTCGGAATCCCGGACTCCGACCGTCAGGACTCGCTGGCCGGTCGCGTCGTCGCCGAGGGGATCTCGGTACGAGCGCTCGAGGAACTGGTGGCCATAGGCGAGGACCAGCCCAAGGCGCGGACGCCGCGGCAGCGTGTCTCGGCGCCGGGGCTCGTCGAGATCGCCGATCGCCTCGGTCAACGGTTCGAGACACGGTGCAAGGTGTCGCTGGGGCGTAGCAAGGGTCGGATCACGGTCGAGTTCGCCTCGTTGGACGACCTCCAACGCATCCTCGGACTGATGGATCCACAAAGCGATTCAACGACATAGCGCTTTGTCGACATTGCTGTCGCCGGTGCCTGGACCCTGGTGGTCCTGGCGCGGAATGCTCGATCGAACGTGTCCCAGCGGGGGGCTCCCGCTTACAGGTGTCGTGCCCGGTCTCCGTTCCCGCCGGGTAGGTCGCGGCAACGGCCGACCCGTCTGCGACGGTCATCCCCATGGTCGACACGGCCCCGGCGTCTCGTCATGCCCGGGGATCCCGCCTTCCAGCGCGAAATAGACCGAGAATGTATTGCAAGAATCCTTTCGAAAGTTTACCTTCAATACATGGCGATCACTCGACGCAGGGTCACGACCGCGGCCGACATGAAGGCGCTGGCCCACCCGGTCCGGATGGACGTCCTGGAGCTGCTCGTCATCCACGGCGCCATGACCGCGAGCGATGCCGCCGGCGAACTGGGCCAGACCCCCGCGAATGTCTCGTGGCACTTGCGTAAGCTGGCCGAGCACGGCTTCGTCCGGCAGGCGACCGGCGGACCCGGTCGTCGGCGGCCCTGGAAGGCGGTCGCGGAGTCCTTGAGCTGGGGTGATGACGCCGAGGACAGCACCGCCGCTGCCTCGTTGCAGGACGTCGCGATCGAGCGTGAGCTGCAACGCCTGCGGGCCGCCCTCGCGAACGCCGACCGGGAGTCGGAGGCCTGGCGAGCGGCGATGTCGGTGAACCAGTCCCAGCTGTGGTTGACCGCAGACGAGGCGCGCGAGATCGGCGACCAGGTGCGCGAGCTCTTCCTGACCAAGGCGGTCGAACGCCAGGACCCCGCCAACCGTCCCGCCGACGCCCGTCTCATGTCGATGCTGGCGTGGTTGGTGCCGCACGGCCCCTGGCGGGCTGGGTCCTCGGCCGACTCCCGATGAAGGCGGCCTTCGGGCAGCCCGGGTTCCGGCTGCTCTACACCGGACTGCTGGCCAGCATGGTCGGTGACTCCCTGATGTTGATCGTGCTCGCCATCTGGGTCAAGGAGCTCACGGGAAGCAATGGCGCTGCCGGCCTGACCTTCTTCTTCCTGGCCGCCCCGGCTCTCTTCGCGCCACTGCTCGGCATGGTGGTCGACCGGCTTCGCCGACGGACGCTGCTGTGCTGGGGAAACCTGGCGTCGTCGGCGGCGGTTCTGCCGCTGCTCCTGGTGCACGACCGCGGCGACGTGTGGATCGTTTACGCCGTCAGCGTGCTGTACGGGATCTCGTTCATCGTGCTGCCCGCAGGACTCAACGGCCTACTCAAGGAGATGCTCCCCGAACACCTGCTGGTGGACGCGAACGCGTCGCTGTCGACGAGCAAAGAGGCTCTGCGCCTCGTGGGGCCACTCGCCGGTGCTGGCCTGTATACCTGGCTGGGTGGCGGCGCTGTCGCGCTCGTCGACGCGGCGACATTCGTGGTCGCTGCCGTCGTGATCTTGCTGCTCAAGGTGCGCGAGGAGGACCCGGTGCGGGAGCACAACCCGTTCCGGGACGAGGTTCTCGCGGGCGTACGGCACATCCGCGACGACGCTGTCCTCCTGCACACGATGATCGCCGTCGGGGTGTCGCTCCTCGTCGTGGGCTTCATGGAGTCGGCCGTGTTCGCCATGGTGGAGGCCTTCGACAAACCGGCCGGTTACGTGGGAGTGGTGGTGTCGGTCCAGGGTGTGGGTGCGATCGCCGGCGGACTGATGTCATCGGCCCTGGTCAGGCGCCTCGGTGAGATCACTGCCATCGGGCTGAGTCTGATGCTGTTCGGACTCGGACTGGTGATCTGTGCCGTCTCGATCTCGCTGTCGGTGATCTTCGTCGGCGTGGTCGTGCTGGGTTATGCCCTGACCGTGTTCATCGTGGCGTTCACCACGCTGCTCCAGCGTCGTACGCCGAACCGGCTGATGGGCCGGGTCTCAGCCGCCTCCGACGTCGTGCTGGGGATGCCGCAGGCCGTGTCGATCGCCGCGGGCGCCTTGCTGGTCAGCCTGATCAGCTATCGGGAGATCTACTTGATCAGTGCGGCAGTCATGGTCGCGTCGGCGGGCTACCTGACCTGGGTGCTGCGTGACTCAACCGAGACCACGGGCGTGCCCGGCCCCGCCGACCGACCGGCGGACGGCGGCGGCCGGGCTGGGTCGGAGACCGTGACCGAGCGACCTGTCAGCGGCTGATCGCGCGCTCGACGAGATCGACGAACAGGCCCCCGAGGTTCAGCCCGGCCGACTCGACCGAAAGGGGCACAAGGGATGTCTCGGTCATGCCCGGCGCGACGTTGACCTCGAGAAACCAGACGACGCCGTCGTCGTCGACGATGAGGTCGGAGCGGGAGAGATCGCGGAGTCCGAGGCTGACGTGCGCAAGCTCCGCCACGCGCGCGCACTCGGCTGCGGCGGCATCATCGAGGGTGGCCGGCACGACGAACTCGGTGGCGCCTGCGGTGTAGCGGGCGCTGTAGTCGTAGACGCCGCCGTCAGGTCGGATCTCCACCGCTGGCAATGCCTGGCAGGCAGCATCGGAGCCGGTGCGCTCGAACACCGGCACCGTGACCTCGACGCCGCGTACGCAATGCTCGACCAGAGCAGTCGCGCCGTAGGAAAAGCAGGTCACCATGGCGTTCGGGAGCTCCCCGGGAGTCTCGACCCGACTGCAGCCGAGGGCTGAACCACCTTTGGCGGGCTTGACGAACAGCGGTAGCCCGAGACGCTCGATCAGGGCGTCCATCACGGCGGCGGCACCGACCTCGCGGAAGGTGTCCGCTGGGAGCGACACCGACGCCGGCGTCCGGATCCCGACACCGGAGACCACTTGCTTGGCGATGGACTTGTCGAAGGCAAGCCTTGCGGCGGCGGGGGTCGAACCGACGTACGGGATCGCGGCCAGTTCGAGCACCTCGCGGAGTGCGCCGTCCTCCCCGGACTCACCGTGGAGCAGCGGGATGACGCAGTCCGGCTTCTCGCGGCGCAGCCAGCTCATCAGCTCGGCGTCGACGTCGCGGACGCTGGCCTCGACACCTGCCGCGGCGATGGCTTCGGCCACCCGCCGGCCCGAACGCAACGAGACGTCCCGCTCGTGCGACAGTCCGCCGGCCAGGATCACCACGCGTCGGTGGCCCGACTGGTTGGGTGTGACGCCCTGCTCGCGCGGCTGCGAGGGTCCTGGTGTCGTCGTCACGGCAACCTCAGCTCAGGTCCGATTGGGGTCCGTCGTACCCGCTCGGTTTGAGCTGGGCCGTGGCGCCGAACGTCTGCCGGAGCTCCCGCTCGGCATCGACGACACCGGCGAGCCGGCGTACGCCCTCGTGGATCTGCTCGGGCGTCGGGTAACAGAAACTCAGCCGCATGCAGCGGCTGCCGAATCCGTCGGCGTAGAAAGCGGTGCCGGGGACGTAGGCGACGCGCGCCGTCACGGCTCGCGGGAGCATCGACGTGGCATCCAGCCCTTCGGCCAACGTCAGCCAGACGTAGAAGCCGCCGGCCGGGTGGGTCCAGGTGGCCTGGCCGCCGAGCTGCTCCTCGAGCGCAGCGAGCATGGCATCGCGGCGTTCGCGGTACATCTCGTTGAAGTCCTTGATCTGGCTGCGCCAGTCGTGCCCGGCCAGGTAGGCCGAGATCGCGCGTTGGCTGAACGTCGGCGGGCACAGGGTGGCCGACTCCTGAGCGAGCACGAGCTTCTCGCGCACGGCGTGGGGCGCGACGGCCCAGCCGACGCGGAACCCGGGGGCGAAGGTCTTCGAGAACGAGCCGAGATAGACGACCTGGCCGGGGTCATCTGCCCGCAGCGCACGCATCGGCTCGCCGTCGAAACCGAGCAACCCATAGGGATTGTCCTCGAGAACCAGCAGGCCATGGCGGCGACAGATGTCGAGAATCTCGACACGTCGCTTTGTCGACAAGGTGACACCGGCGGGATTGTGGAACGTGGGGATCGTGTAGAGGAACTTGGCTCGCTTGCCGGCAGCGGCGACCGCCCCGATCGCCTGCTCGAGTGCCGCCGGCACCAGGCCGTCGTCGTCCATCTCGACGTGGACCACATCGCACTCGTACGCACTGAAGACGCCGAGCGCCCCGACGTAGCTCGGGGCCTCGCAGAGCACCACGTCGCCCGGGTCGCAGAAGACACGGGTGACGAGGTCGACGGCCTGCTGGCTGCCCACGGTGACGACGACGTCGTCGGGGTGGGCGCTGATGCCTTCAGCGGCCATCACCTCGCAGATCTGCTCGCGCAGCTGCGGGTCTCCCTGGCCCGAGCCGTACTGCATGGCCGACGTCCCCGAGTCGCGGACGAGGTCGCCGATCGTGTCCGCCACGGCGTCGAGAGGGAGGCCGGAGATGTTCGGCATACCGCCGGCGAGCGACACCACCTCGGGGCGGCTGGCCACCGCGAAGAGCGCCCGGATCTCCGATGCCTTCATCGCATGGGTGCGGGCGGCATACCGGTCGACGTACGCGTCCAGCCGGGTGTGCCGCGGCAGTGCGCGGTCATCCCTGGTGCTGTCGGTGTCGGCCATGACCACCCATTCTGTCTCCACGCGACGGTGTCCCGCGCGCACTAGCATGGATCATGAGACGTGTTGCCGACCGCGGAGGTCGGCTGGGTGAGCACGGTGTCAGCGGGAGGAGGCGCGTGGTGGGACGCAAGCTCGTGTCGATCACGCTCGACAATGTCGATGATCTGCCGGACCCCTGCCGTTCCTGCGCGTTCTGGGAGGCGGGCACCCGGCTGCCCGAGCCCGGGCTGAAGGACGACTGGATCTCCGCCACCTTGCTGGAGTGGGGCTCGTGCGGCCAACTGCTCTACGTGGACGATCAGGTGGCGGGTTTCGCTCTGTATGCCCCACCGGCGTACGTCGCCATGACCAGCCCGGTCGGTGGCAGCACGGTGAGTGAGGACGCTGTGCTGCTCATGACTGCCCGGATCCTGCCCGACTTCGCGGCTGCTGGTCTAGGCCGGGTGCTGATCCAGTCGGTCGTGAAAGACCTGATGAGTCGACGGGGCGTGCGGGCGATCGAGGCGTTCGCCGACGCGCACGGCCACGAGCACACGTGCGTGATGCCCGCCGCCTTCCTGACGGCGGTGGGCTTCAAGACCGTGCACCCGCATCCGCGGTACCCGCGGCTGCGGCTCGACCTGCGCAGCGTCCTGACCTGGCGTGGCGAGGTCGAGGTGGCGCTCGAACGTTGGCTCGGCGCGATCCGTCCCGAGAAGAAGCCAGGTCCCGTCGGTGTCGCGCCTCGTCTCAACCCACCCGGCCCCTGGCCCGTCCCCTGACGTCTCCGCAGCCGCCCAGCGCCATACGCCCGGCTGGTCACCGAGGCAAGCACTGACTCCCCAACGCGAATTTGCCTAGTTCAGAAGCCAGCTGGCTTCTGAACTAGGCAAACGCGGAGGGCCGGATGAAGCGGACGGACGGATCAGGCCTCGATGTATTCGGAGAGGTGGTTGAGCAGGGCCGCCTTCGGCTGGGCGCCGACGATGGACTTGACCAGCTCGCCACCCTTGTAGACGTTGAGCGCCGGAATGCCGGTCACTCGGTAGTTGGCCGGTGTGACGGGGTTCTCGTCGACGTTCATCTTGACGAAGTTCATCTTGTCGCCGTGCTCACGGGCGATCTCGTCGAGGACCGGTCCCACCTGGCGGCAGGGTCCACACCATTCGGCCCAGAAGTCGACCAGCACGGGCTTGTCGGACTGCAGCACGGTGGTCTGAAAGTCGCCATCGGTCACTACGGGAAGGTTGCTCATCAATACTCCTGCATCGATTGGGAGGTGGGTGGGATCGGAAGTTCTGGTGGGGAAACTAGCTCACACGTCCGACAAAGCGGTCAGGTAGCGCTCGGCGTCGAGGGCTGCGGCGCAACCGGTGCCGGCCGCGGTGACCGCCTGCCGGTAGACGTGGTCGACGAGGTCACCGCAGGCAAACACGCCGTCGAGGTTGGTCTTGGTCGTTTGACCGTCGACCAGCACGTACCCGTCGTCGTCGAGGTCGACCTGACCGCGGACGAGCTCGGAGCGCGGATCGTGGCCGATCGCGATGAAGAGGCCGGTCGCGTCGATCGTGCGGGTCTCGCCGGTCTCGGTGTCCTTCACGCCGACGCCCTCGAGCTGTCCGGTGCCCAGGATTTCTGCGACCTCGCTGTTCCAGGCGAACTCGATTTTGTCGTTGGAGAGAGCGCGAGCGGCCATGATCTTGCTCGCCCGCAGCTCATCACGGCGGTGGATCATCGTGACCTTCGACGCGAAGCGGGTCAAGAAGGTCGCCTCCTCGACGGCGGAGTCGCCGCCGCCCACGACGGCGATGTGCTGCTCGCGGAAGAAGAAGCCGTCACAGGTCGCACACCAGCTCACACCATGGCCCGACAGGGCGTCCTCGTTGGGGAGACCGAGCTTGCGGTAGCCGGACCCCATCGCGAGGATCACCGTCTTCGCGTGGTGCGCGTTCCCGGCGGTGTCACGGACGATCTTCACCTCTCCGGTCAGATCGACACCGGTGATGTCGTCCGGGATGAGCTCGGCGCCAAACTTCTCGGCCTGCTTGCGCAGGTCGTCCATCAGGGCCGGACCCATGATGCCGTCGGGGAAGCCGGGGAAGTTCTCGACATCGGTGGTGTTCATCAAGGCGCCACCTGCGGTGACGGAGCCTTCGAAGACCAACGGCTTGAGGTCGGCGCGCGCGGCATAGATCGCCGCGGTGTAGCCGGCCGGTCCGGATCCGATGATGATGACGTTTCGAACGTCGGTCGACACCCTGCTCCTGCTTTCGTTGCGTGGGGCGCGCAGCCGGTCGGCCACGCTGACATGTCAACCGATCTTAGGTGCTGATCATTCCCGGCACCGGGCGCGCTCACGTGTCGGCGCCGGCGCAGTGACGCATGGGGACCACGAGACGGAACGACAGAGTCAGCCCCGGCTCCGTCGAGGGATATCTCCGGTATGTCGATCAGTACGACGAGCGGTACAACACGTCGTCGGGTCCCGGACAGGCGACCACGGTGAACTCACGGTGCTGTCGGTCGAGCCGGAGGACCGCACTCTTCCCGTCGAACGTCACGAACGACTCGCTGGGCCTGGCCCCGGCGACCAGGGACTCGTCCCTGGTGCAGTCGACCGGCGGCTTCGCGACCGGCACTGCCGCGTCGGCCAGCCCCGCGGCGTACGCAGCGGCGTTGGCCTGGTACAACGTCGGTGCGGCCGTGCGCGGGACCCGTAGCGATTGACTGCCCTGGCCCGCGCTGTCTGAGCCAGGATTCCCGTTCTCGGTCGGGCCGGAACCGGCCTTGCTACCGCCCAGCTCCTGATCGGCGACGGACGCTGTGGAGTCCGACTGGGAACCGCTGAGCAGTCCGAGCTGGTCGACGACGGCGCCACCGACCGCGAAGACCGCGACGGCTGCTGCGGCCCCGAGCAACAGTCGCCCGGGACGCCGCGGGGACGAGCCGGTTGGGGATCCTGCGGGCGTGGATGCCGTCCGGTGCTCAGCCAACGACGTCACGCCGGCCGCGTCTTCGGCGCGTGCCCGGTCGAGGGCAGCATCGAGCGCCAGCACGACATCGGAAGGGACCGGCACGGGTGTCTGACCGGCGTCGGCCAGCAGCGTCTTGACCTCGGCGAGCTCCCCTATGACCTCGCTGCAGGACGTGCACGCGTCGAGGTGAGCGGACAGCTCGCTCGCCTCGGCGGCCGGGAGTACTCCGGCGTCGAGGTCCGCGATCTGGTCGATCGACGGGTGCCGACTGGCGTTCACGAGGTGGTGCCTCCGTGCCTGGGGGGCTCGGCGGACGGGGGATCCGCCGAGGCTGACGTGGGCGTCCGGGAAGGGACACCGGTTTGGACGCGCGGTCCGTCGTGACGGTTCCGTGACCTTGCCAGGTCTGGTCCGGTCGTTCCCGCGCCCTCGTCCTCGGGGTCGGCGGGGTCTACAGGGTCTTCGGGGTCGCGCCGGTACTGCGTCAGCAGCGGCAGCAACCGCGCCCGTCCCCGTGAGCAACGGCTCTTGACGGTGCCCGGTGCGCAGCCAAGCAGGGCGGCGGCGTCGTCGACGGAGTAGCCCTCCATGTCGATGAGTACGAGCGCGGCGCGTTGTTCGTCGGGGAGCTGGGCGAGCGCGGCCAGGACGTCGGTACGCCGCTCACTCGCCTCGGCCGGATCATCGCCGGGCTCGAGAGCGAGCTCTGCCGCGCGGTCCTCGTCTTCGGGCAGTGGCACGGTCGGCCGCGTCCTGCGGCGGCGCATCCGGTCCAGGCAGGCGTTCACGACGATGCGGTGCAGCCAGGTCGTGACCTGTGCATCACCGCGGAAGGTCTCCGCCCGTCGGAACGCGGACACCAGACCGTCTTGCAGGGCGTCCGCCGCGTCCTCGCGGTCGCCGGTGGTGCGCAACGCCACCGCCCACAGCCGGTCCCGGTGGCGTCGGACGAGCTCACCGAACGCATCCGGATCTCCGGCGACGTGGGCTGTCAGCAGGGCGGCATCGTCGACGCGGTCCGCGTCGTCGGTCCCACCCGACGTGTCCCGCGGACCGGCCGAGGTCACCCGAAGACCTTGATCTCGGCGATCCGGCCCTTGTAGGAGCCGGGCTCCTCCTGCGGGAGGCTGGTGAGCCACACCAGCAGGAACCGTGTGGTGACCGGCTTCTCGAGGTTGAACGTCGCCTTGGTACCGGCGTCGTCCAGCGTCTGGACGGCCTTGTAGTCGTCCACCGAGCCGGTCGGCGCCGATGTGGCGTCGCTCGGTGCGGCCCGGAGCTCCAGGCTGGTCGGCTCACCGATCAGCCGGACCTCGACCTGCGAGACGTCCTGTGCCTTGCCGAGGTCGAGGATGAGCCCGACGCCGGGCTTGACGGCGGACAGCGGATCGAAGTACGTCAACGTCTCCCAGGAGGTCGCCGGGTTGCCGTCGAAGGCCAACGGCACCTCGCCGGGGTTCTCGTCGCCGGAGCCCGCCGGTGGCGGGTCCAGGTCCTGGCCACCGACGATCGCGATCGGCTTTCCGGATGCGGCCGTGGTGCCGCCGGAACTGGTCGGGGAATCGGCCGGCGGCGTGCCGTCCCCGCCGTGCGAGCCGACGAGGTAGGCCAAGAGCATCGCCCCCAGCACGAGCACGGCAACGCTCGTCCACAGGACGGTGCGACCGATCGTCGAGCGCGGTTCGAGGGGCGGTTCGACGACGTAGGTCGGCTGATCACCCGTGGTCGGTCCGCCGTCGTCACGGGGAAGCAACGCGGGTGGAGGTTCCATCGCGACCACGGCCGTGGGGTTGGTGGGGGCCGACAGCCCGACCGTGCCGATGTTGCCGACCCCGGTGAAGCCCTCTTCGGAGAGGATCTGGCTGAGGTTGTCCTTGATCTCGTCGACCGACGTGATCGGCTCGCCGTACCGGGGGGGATCGCCGAGGATGCGGTCACAGACCACGTCGAGGGTCCGGGGCACTCCGGCCCGCACCTGACGCGGACGCAACAGGCGGCCGTGCTCGGTGGGTGCGGCCGGCAAACCGGCGAGCTGGCCACCGGGCCACCGCGCAGTCAGGCAGGCGTACAGCAGGCGCCCGACGTCGGTTGTGTCCTGGCGCTGGGGGTCGGCGTCCTCGTCGGGGCTGGGGCGCAGCGCCGCGAAGGTACCGAGTCCGATCAGCTTGATGCCGCTGGACTTGGTGATCACGACGGTGTCTGGCGCGAGCCGGCGGTGCTCGAGCCCCATCCGGTGGGCGTTGGACATGGCGGCCGCGACCTCGCGCATGAGCCAGGTCGCGCGGCGTGCGGGCAGCGGTCCGTCGTTCAGCAGCGCGTTGAGCGACTGGCCGGTCGCCCATTCGCGGACGATGTAGGTGAGCTCGCCGTCGTCGACGGCATCCAGCACTTGCAGGATGCGTGTGTCGGCGACGCGGGAGGCACGCTTGGCAGCCGCGAGGAGGTCCGCGGCGTACGGCGAGCTGGACGGCAGGATCTGCAGGACCACGGACCGGGCCAGGATCTTGTCGCGGGCGCGCCAGGAGTGTGAGTCGCCCTCGACGGCGAGCAGGTCCTCGATGACGTAACGATCCGCGAGCACACTGCCCGGTTCGACCAGATGTGCTCCCACGATCCTCCTGCCTCGTCTCGTTCGTGCCGTACGCGTGACGGGGGACGGGCCGGACCGCACCCGACGTGCCCTGTCTCATCGTAGGCGCTCCCCCCGGCACCTACCGCTATCTCCCGGCATGCCACCCCGGAGACGTCGCCGCGTTTCACGCTCAGGTGCGTCGTCAGCGGCTCGGCGTGCGTCGACGACGTGTGATCAGTCCCACCACGCGGGCGATCTCCGTGATGTGGAGGGCGCGCGCCGCCGCCAGATACACCACGAGCCCGAGAACCGCACCGACCACGATCAGCACCAGCGAATCCGTCTTGCTCGCCACATCGAGTCCGGCCAGTCCCAGCACGGCGAGTGCTGCCGCGGCCACGAGCGCTGCCGGGATCGCGGCGGCCGCAACCCGGCCGACGAACGCGAGCAGGTTCCGGCGTCCGATCCCGTCCAGCCGCTTCGCGAGCACGCTGAGTGAGACGACGGACCCGACGGTGTACGACGCTCCGTACGCGACGGCCAATGCGGGGGCGACATGCTGCGGCGCGACCAGCGACGTGAGGCCGATGGCGACCGAGATGTTGGTGACTGAGATCAGGCACTGGATGAAGAAGGGGGTTCGGGTGTCCTCGATCGCGTAGAAGCCGCGGAGCACGACGTAGTGCACGCTGAACATGAGCATGCCGGGAGCGAACGCGATCAGCGTGTTGCCCAGGGGCCCCGTGTCGCCAGTGGAGGCTCCCCAGCTGAAGAGAACGGTCGCCAGCGACGGTCCGAGGACCAGGAGGGCCACGGCGAAGGGCACGACGACGGCCAGCACCAGCCGCAACGTCGACACCATCTCGGTGGCGACCTCACCGAGCCGCCCGTCGGCGGCGAGCCGGGAGATCAGCGGCATCGTGGCCGTGGCGAGGGAGACGGTGACGATCGAGTGCGGGACCTGGGTGAACAGGAACGCGTTGGAGTAGACCGTGAAACCGCTGGAGGGCGACACACCGTTGGTGATGTCCGCGGGACCCGACGTCGCCAGGTGCACCATCACGTAGAACGCCAGCTGGTTGACGATGACGAACCCGACAGTCCACATGCCCAGTCGCAGCGTGTGACCGAGACCGGTGCCGCGGAAGTCCATGCGTGGCCTGATCGTGAAACCGCTCGCCTTCAGGTACGGGAGCAAGATGAGGGTCTGGACGACGATGCCCAGCGTGGAGCCGAGCCCGAGCAGCAGCTCCTGGGTGGTGGAGTAGCCGCCCGTGGCCGGCTCGCCGGAGTAGGCCACGAGGTAGGTGACGATGATGCCGATCGACAAGACGTTGTTGGCGATCGGCGCCCACATCATCGGACCGAATCGGCCGCGCGCGTTCAGGATCTGTCCGATCAGCACGAACATCCCGTAGAAGAAGATCTGCGGCAGGCACCAACGCGCGAAGTCGATGAGCGACTCTCGTTCGGCCGCCAGGGCTGGGTCCGTGAAGAACTTGCTGTCGACGACGATCCGCAGGAAGAACGGCGCGATGAGCACCAGCACGGCGGTGACTCCGGCCAGCACCACTGCGCCGAGCGTGATGATGCGGTTTGCGTAGGCGTCGCCGCCGTCCGGGTCGTTCTTGATGGCGCGGACGAGCTGTGGCACGAGCACCGTGTTGAAGACGCCGCCAGCGACCAGGATGTAGAGGCTGTTCGGAATCGTGTTCGCGACGTTGAAGGCTTCAGCATGAACGGCCATACCGATGGCGGCGGCGAGCAACGTGGCGCGGACGAAGCCGGTCAGGCGGGAGAACAACGTGCCGACGGCCATGACCCCGCTGGCAGACAGGACACTGCGGCCGGTCGCCTCGGATGCCGGCTCGGATGCGGGATCGGGTGCCGGATCGGGTGCCGGTGGAGGAGGCGTCACGGTCCCGCTTCCCCACGGGGAGTGAGTCGACCGCCACGCACCCGCTGGACGATACGCCGCCCGGCCGCGCCGAACAGGATGGCGGCACCCACACCCATGACCACCCAGATCGCGACCCCGATCTGCGTCGACCGGACGTCGAACGTCCACGGCTGGCCGACAGGCCGGTGGGTCGTCGTGGTCAGCCGTACCTTGACGCCGGTGAGCCCGGAGCCGTCAGACCGGGCGGTGGCCTCGATGTCGCGGCGCTGGCCCGGCTCGAGCGTGAGCGGGGCAATCGCATCCACCGTGACGGCCGGGTTCTCTGCCCGGACCACCACTTCGACGGTGACCGGAACGGACAACCCGTTGGTCACCGTGAGCGGGAAGCGCCCGGTGGCGCTCGACAGGGCGACGAACGTCGGTCCTGTCACCGTGACCTTGTCGGCGCTCTTGACCGACTCCTGGGTGGCGCGCTCGGTGACGGCGAGCCGGCCCGGCAGGTCGTCGCGCCACAGCGACGTACCGGACGCAGCCAGGATCTGGTCGAACCGCGGCACGGCGCTGTTCTGGTCGCTGACCAGGTCGGTGAAGATGCGGCCCTTGTCGCGCAGCTGCTTGATCGCGCTCAGCAGCTCGGTGGGTAGGGGGCTGATTGCCTTGGGCATGGCGACCGAGCCGGGATACGGCACAGCAGACTGCTGCGCTGCGCTGGACGCAGTCTCGGGCACCACCGTCGGGAAGCTGTAGGCCTTGGCCAGCTCTGCGCTCGTGGTCGCGACCCCGGGGTCCCAGCCGAACGGGACAGCCACCACCGAGGTGGCCCGGGTCTCGTTGTCGAGCGAGCGGACCGTGGCCTCGGCGACGATGTCGCGCAGGAGCTGGCGACCACTGAGCTCGGGACCGATTCTCGTTCCGGCGATGTCAGTGCGGGTCACCAGCGCCGTCACCTGGCCGACAGCGGTGGGCACCAGGACCTGCGTAGGCGGGTAGCTGGGCCGCGGCTCGCCCCTCAGCGTGGTCAGGCTGCGCTGGGAGATGAACCGCAGGGGCACTCCCGCTCGGGAGGCGATCGCCAGCCCTCGGCGCGTACTCGCGCCGGCGTACGGCCAGCTGGCCACGGTCGCTGTGATGCGCTGCTGGGCCGCGTAGCGCTGGCTCGCCCGGACAGCGGCGTCGACGACGCCCGGCAGGGCATGCGCGCCGAGCGCGCTCGCGTCCGGGCTGCCCCACGGCATGAAGAGCAGGTCCTGGTCGCGGAGCGTGCCGTCGAGCTCTGTGAGCCACCGCTTGGCATCGGCCTGCCCGGCCCCGGTCACACCCGCCTCGCCGGCGGAGACCTGCGCGAGGCTGCGCACCCGATAGCCGTCGGCCATGTCGACGATGGCCTGCCGCAGCGCCGGGTCGAGGACGACCTCGAGGGTGTTGGGAGGGGCGGTCGCGATGAAGTCGAGAAGGTTGTGGAGCTGCCCACCGATCGCGATCAGCTGAGCGAGACTGTCGTCGAGGAACGTACCGTCTGCCTGCCGATGGATCGGCGCCGACAACGGGATCAGCGTGACGACGCCGGTCGGGGTGAGCGGGCCGGCGGACGGATCGGGCAACAGCGGGATCACCGCGTCGACCCGGGCAACCGGGGCGCGCGTCCCATCCCGGTCGCCGGCGATCACCGTGGCGCCCACGTGGTATACGCCGGGGTCGCGACTGATCGGAAGCTTCCCGTAGGGGATCGACAGCGTGTAGCGGGTCGTCGTCCCCGGCTTCAGCCTGCCGATCTCGTCGAAGCGCCCGAAGTCGATGACCCGCGTGCCGAAGTCCTCGGTGTTCGCGTGGAACGCGTCCAGGGCCGCTCGAGTGGTGGCCGGCTGGTTCTCGATATCGAGGTAGACCTGGGCGTCCCGCCAGGCCTTGGCTCCGGTGTTGGTCACCACACCCTTGAGCACGAGGTCCTTGTGGGGTGCCAGCGAGGCCGGTTTGATCTTGTCCAACGAGACCACCAGGCCGGTAGTCCGCTCCAGCTCGGTGTTGTGTCTGTGGACGAACCCCGTCGACGCGCCCGGAGTACGCCCGATCTGGTTGCGGCTCGGCGATGCGACGTCGAGCTTGACAGGCGAGCGGGCGACGACAGGACTGCCGACACTGCTGGCCTCGGCGGGAACTGCGAGCGCGCTGGTCGCCGCGGACGTCAGCGCGCCCAGCATGACGGCGACCCCGGCCGTCGTCGCGAGCCAGCGGCGACCGGCGCGGCGATGGCGGACGCGTCGGGAGTGGGGGAGGGTCATCCCCGGCAGACTTCGCGTGGCACGCGGATGACCCAGAGCATGGCCCTGATGCTAACCGGTGGCGCCATGAGCAGTGTTCGCCTCATACAGTGGGGCATCGTGTCCGATCCCTCCGCAGGCGGCTCCGCCGCCAACTCGTCGACTGGCACCCCGTCGTCCACGGACCTGCAGCGGGTCACTCTGCAGTCGCTCGTGGCGGCCCACCCGGTGGTGGTGCCGCTTGCCGAGCGCTTCGTCGCGGCCGGCCACACGCTTGCGCTGGTCGGTGGCCCCGTGCGTGACCTGCTGCTGCAGCGCAGCGCGAACGACCTCGACTTCACGACCTCGGCGAGCCCGGACGAGATCGAGTCCTGCCTTCGGGGCTGGACCGACGCCATGTGGGACATGGGGCGCGACTTCGGCACCATCGGTGCTCGGGTCGGCGAAGACGAGCTCGAGATCACCACGTATCGATCCGATGCCTACGAGCCGGCGTCTCGCAAGCCCGCAGTGGCATTCGGGGACACCCTCGAGGGCGACCTCGTCCGTCGCGACTTCACGGTCAATGCGATGGCGTTGTCGCTCCCTGATGGTCGCTTCGTCGACCCGTTCGGGGGCATGCGCGACCTGGCCGCTGGAGTCCTACGTACACCGAGTACGCCGGAGGAGTCCTTCGCCGACGACCCGCTCCGCATGTTGCGCGCGGCCCGGTTCGTCGCACAGCTCGGTTTCTCCGTGTCGCCGGAGATCGTGGCGGCGATGCGAGACATGGCGGACCGGCTGGGGATCGTGTCGGCTGAGCGAATCCGCGACGAGCTCGTCAAGCTGATCCTCGCGCCGCGGCCACGCCTGGGTCTCGTGCTGCTCGTGGAGACGGGTCTGGGCGATCGCGTCCTGCCCGAGCTTCCTGCATTGCGGCTCGAGGGCGACGAGCATCATCGGCACAAGAACGTTTACGAGCACTCCCTGACCGTCCTCGACCAGGCCATCGCCCTGGAGGGTCGGCTCGACGACGGCGGTCCCGATCTGGTGACGCGCCTGGCTGCGCTCCTGCACGACATCGGCAAGCCCCGTACCCGCCGGTTCAGCGACGACGGCACGGTGACGTTCCACCACCACGACGTCGTCGGCGCCAAGATGGCGGCGAAGAGACTGCGCGCGTTGCGCTTCGCGGGGGCGGAGGTGAACGACGTGGCCCGGCTGGTCGAGCTGCACCTGCGCTTCCACGGCTACGGCGGCGGCGAGTGGACCGACTCGGCCGTGCGTCGCTACGTGCGCGACGCTGGTCCGCTCCTCGACCGCCTGCACATCCTCACCCGGGCCGACTGCACGACGCGGAACCAGCGCAAGGCCGCACGCCTGGCTCGGACGTACGCCGACCTCGAGAACCGGATCGACAGGCTCAGCGAGGAGGAGGAGCTGGCCTCCCTGCGACCGGACCTGGACGGCGAGCAGATCATGGCTGCGCTCGGCATCACGCCAGGCCCCGTTGTGGGCGAGGCCTACCGGTTCCTGCTCGAGCGTCGCATGGACGAAGGGCCCCTCGGCTCGGTCCGGGCCCGCGAGGAGCTGCTCGCCTGGTGGGCCGAAAGGTCCGCGACCTGAGCTGGGCTCAGTCAGGGACCTCGTCGGGGGCGGCGGAGGCTATCGCCTCCGGGTGACGGACGGACCTGGTGCGCGCGTACGCGATCGCCGTCACGGCGTAGCCGACCGCGATGAGACTCAGCGCGACGTAGGACTTGCCGCTCGTCGGCACGATGAGGACCCCAACCGCGGCCGCCGCGACGAACACCACGTTGAAGAGCACGTCGTACAACGAGAAGACCCGGCCGCGATAGGCGTCCTCGACCGTGGTCTGCACGAGCGTGTCGACGCAGATCTTGACGCCCTGTGCGGACAGGCCCAGCACCAGGGCGGCCACCAGCAGGGCCGGCTCGGTGTACAGACCGCCCGGGAACACCTCCACCAGGGCGGCGGCCACCAGCAGCACGACGATCCATCGCGGAGGTGTGAGCCGCGTCGACACCACAGGTGTGAGGACGGCCGCCAGCAAGAACCCGATCCCCGATACCAAGATGGCGATCGAGAGCCCTGCCAACCCGGCATCGGTGTCAGCGGGGTCGTGGAAGTAGTTGCGGTACAGCAGGATCGTGGCGACTGTCGAGAGGCCGTAGCAGAACCGGTGCATGGCGATCACGGCCAGCGCATGGGCAGCTGCGGGACGTTCGCGGAGGTGCCGCACCCCGTCCATCAAGCCACTGACGACGTGCCGTAGCTGCCTCTTGACGTCGCTCATGGATGCGTCGAAGTAAGGGCCGAGCAGGAGTCTGGGCAGCCTTAGCGCCAGCAGTGCCGCAGTCAGATAGCCCAGCGCCGCGATCAGCACCACGAGCGTGTCGACGTTGCTTGGCGTCAGGGCTCGGAACGCCGAGGCGCCCCCGAGACCGAGCATGAACGCGATGGTCCCGCTGGTGGGCGTGATCGAGTTGGCCAGCACGAGCTCTTCACGAGCGACGACGTGCGGCAAGGCTGCCGAGAGTGCAGCGAGGAAGAACCGGTTGATGCTGAACGCGACGAGGATCATCACGAACAGTGCCGGCCCGTCGACGTCGGTGGCGACCAGCGCCGCGACGGCGAGCACGGGTGCCAGGCGCACCAGGTTGGCGACGAGCAGGACCTGACGCCGACTCCAGCGGTCGAGGAAGACACCAGCAAACGGACCGAGCAGGCTGAACGGCAACAGCACGGCGGCGAGGGCCTCGGCGATCGAGGCAGCGTCCGGTTGCCGCTCCGGTGAGAAGAGGACGTATGACGCCAGTGCCACCTGGAAGATGCCGTCGGACGCCTGACTGGTGACGCGGACAGCGAACAACTGCCGGAAGCGGCGCCTTCTCAGCAGATGCCGCAGCGCGGCCGCGAAATGCATCAGCCTGGCTCGTCGTCGGAGGTCGCGCGCACGACAACGACCACCGCGTCCTCGTCGTCGCTGGTGGGTGTCACCTCGACGGCGAGGCCGGCCGCGGCCGCGATCGAGGCGGTGGTCTCGACCTGACTCCAGCCGACCTGGGTGAGCAGCACCCCGGTCGGCGCGAGCCACCGCAGACTGTCTGCACACACCGCTCGGAGCGGATCGAGACCGTCGCCACCGCCGTCGACGGTGTGACGCGACTCGTGGTCGCGGAAGTCTCGCGGCAGCAGCTCGACCTCGTCGCTGGGCACGTACGGGAGGTGCGCGACCACGACGTCGAGCCGGCCGCGCAGATCTGGCGGCAGCGCATCGAACCAGGAACCTACATGCACGGTGTAGCCATAGGTGGCGGCGTTGCGCTCGGCCCAGTCGGCGGCGGCCGGGTCGACGTCGCTCGCGTGGATGACCCAATCGGGGTGGCGTCGGGCGAGTGCTGCCGCGATCGCACCACTTCCGCAGCCGAGGTCGAGTGCGGTCTTTTCGCCGGCCTCCACGGGTGCGACGGCGACGCGGTCGGCCGTGTCGACAAGAGCGGCAGCACGCGTCCGCGGGATGAACACCGGTGGACCGACCGAAACCGTGATGCCCGCAAACGTGGCTGCTCCGACGACATACTCGAGCGGCTCACCGGCTGCACGCCGTCGGACGGCTCCCTCGCGGGCCGGTCCCGGCTCGAACGAGGCTGCGATGAGGTCCGCCTCTCGCTCGGCGAAGACGCAACCGGCTGCACGAAGTCGTGTGATGAGACCCTCGAGGGAGCTCATCGGGTCGCCCCGCCGTGCCACGGGCCCATGTATAGCATCCTGACGGGAGCACGAACCGCCCGAGAGACGAGGTAGCCATGCAACTCGTGCAGGTGGCTCAACACGCTGACGACCTCGACCGCGCCGCGGCGTTCTACAGCGACTTGCTGCAGACTCCACCGACCGGCCGGTTCGACCCACCCGGTCTGCTGTTCTTCGACCTCGACGGCGTGCGGCTGCTCCTCGAGATAGGTGCGCCGCCGGCGGTCTTCTACCTGGGAGTCGAGGACCTCCACGCCTCGGTCGAGAACCTGCGTGACCGGGGCGTCTCGATCATCGCGGAGCCGCACGTCATCTTCACACACGAGGACGACAACCTCGGGCCGGCCGGTACGCAGGAGTGGATGGCCTTCATCACTGACTCCGAGGGGAACACGGTGGGCCTGGTCTCCCGCGTGCGGACATGACAAGACCCCGCCTGCCGGGACAGACGGGGCCTCGACTGATTCAGGCTCAGCCGATGGTCAGCGCTCGACCTCGCCGCGGATGAACGCCTCGACCGAGTCGCGACCCTCGTCGTCGGGGCGCTGCACCGGCGGGGACTTCATCAGGTAGGACGAAGCCGCGAGCAGGGCACCACCGATGCCACGGTCCTTGGCGATCTTGGCGGCGCGGATCGCGTCGATGATGATGCCGGCCGAGTTGGGGGAGTCCCAGACCTCGAGCTTGTACTCCATGTTGAGCGGCACGTTGCCGAACGCGCGACCCTCGAGTCGGACGTAGGCCCACTTGCGGTCGTCGAGCCACTGGACGTAGTCCGAGGGACCGATGTGGACGTTCTTGGCGCCCAGGTCGTGGTCGATGTTGGACGTGACAGCCTGCGTCTTGGAGATCTTCTTCGACTCCAGCCGCTCCCGCTCCAACATGTTCTTGAAGTCCATGTTGCCACCGACGTTGAGCTGGTAGGTGCGGTCGAGCACGACGCCACGGTCCTGGAAAAGCTTGGCCAGCACGCGGTGGGTGATGGTGGCACCGACCTGCGACTTGATGTCGTCGCCGATGATCGGCACTCCCGCGTCCTCGAACTTCTTGGCCCACACGGGGTCAGAGGCGATGAAGACGGGCAGCGCGTTGACGAACGCGACACCGGCATCGATCGCACACTGGGCGTAGAACTTGTCAGCGTCCTCAGAACCCACGGGCAGGTAGGACACCAGCACGTCGGCCTGCGTCTCCTTGAGCACCGCGACGATGTCGACGGGCTCGGTGTCGCTCTCGTCGATGGTCTCGCGGTAGTACTTGCCGAGACCGTCGAGCGTGTGACCGCGCTGCACGGTGATGCCGGTAGGCGGCACGTCGCAGATCTTGATCGTGTTGTTCTCGCTGGCCGCGGTGGCGTCAGCGAGGTCGAAGCCGACCTTCTTGGCGTCGACGTCGAAGGCGGCCACGAACTCGATGTCGCGGACGTGGTAGTCACCGAACTGCACATGCATCAGCCCGGGAACGCTCCCCGACGGGTCGGCGTCCTGGTAGTAGTGAACGCCCTGGATCAGCGACGTGGCGCAGTTGCCTACGCCAACGATGGCTACACGGACCGAAGCCATTCGGCTCTCCTCATTCCCGGTTGTCGACACCGGACGGGGTTCCGTCGGTGCTGGTGGTGTTGTCGAGTACGCCGACTCGGTCAGCAGGGACCTTCAGGGACGTGGGTGTCCCTGAGACCCGCTCTGAGTCGATGAGCTCGGTGAGCCAGCGCACTTCACGCTCGGCAGACTCGAGCCCGTGTCGCTGGAGCTCCAACGTGTAGGCATCGACCCGCTCCCGTGAGCGCGCCAGCGACGTACGCACTCCGTCGAGCCGTTCCTCGAGTCGGCTGCGCCGACCCTCGAGGATGCGGATGCGGGTCTCGGCCGTGGTGGAGCCGAAGAACGCGAAGTGGACGCCGAAGTTGTCGTCCTCCCACGCGCTCGGGCCGGCGGCGGAGACAAGCGCTGCGAAGCGGTCCTTGCCGTCGGCGGTGAGCTTGTAGACGATCTTGCCGCGGCGACCCCCTCGAGCCGGCAGCTCGGGGGTCGCGTCGAGGTGCGTGGTGTCCTCGGTGATGAGGCCGTCGCGCAGCATCTGCTTCAGGCAGGGGTACAGCGAGCCGTACGAGAGCACGCGCCCCCAGCCGAAGAAGCCGTTGACCCGCTTGCGCAGCTCGTAACCGTGCATGGGTGCCTCGTGCAGCAGTCCGAGGACCGCGAGCTCGAGAGCGTCACCGCGCTTGGCCACGTCCTGCTCCTGACAGCTAGGGTTCGGTTCGACGGGTACGACGTCTCGGTCACACCTATCGGAACCACGTATCGACATGATACATCGTTTCGCTACTGCACAGAAATCCCCCTGCCCCGTCGCGCCGATCACAGCAGTTGGAACCAGTGCCCTGACATCTCGTACCCTCGAAGGCACCATGTGGTCCCAACGCTCCGTCATCGACTACTCGCTGCAGCGGCGAGCCACGTTGGCGACCCTGTTTCGCGGGGGAGGAGCAGCGGTCGAGGACGCGTGCGACGCCGACCCGTACACACTGCGAGCCGCCAAGCACCACGGCGAGCCGGCGCCGGTCCCCTGCCCCGTGTGCAAGAAGCCGGAGCTGGCGCACCTGTCCTACGTCTTCGGCGATGAGCTGGGCCAGTACTCGGGCCGGATCAAGTCGCGCACCGAGATCGAGGCCATGGCCCACGAGCACGGCGAGATCCGGATCTATGTCCTGGAGGTCTGCCGCAACTGTGGCTGGAACCATCTGGTCGAGTCCTACGTTGTTGGCGACGGCGTACCTCGTAAGCCGCCACGTCGGCAACGCACCGTCGAGGACGACGACTGAGCCGTGACACGACGGCCGGGGCTGCGCAATGGCGCACCGCCCGTCATCCTTGACCTGAGCACCGATCCGATCAGCAGGCGACACGCACCTGATCACGACCTGGAAGAAGCCTGTGAGCGACAAACAACCACCTGTCAGCGGGCCCGGCCGTCGGGCCGCCCGACCCGGTTCACGCCGCGCGTCCGCGGGCAAGGCGACAGGGCCTGCCGGCCGCAGCGCGACCGGTCCGGCCCGCGGGGCCAAGGGCGGCAAGCCCGTCGGCAGCGGCAAGAAGGGCAGGATCCGCGCCCGTGACCTGGAGGGTTGGCCGAAGGTCCGCCACATTGCGAAGAAGACCGCCAAGTGGGGCTCGATCGCCGGTCTGTCAGGCTTCGTGCTGCTCGTGATCGTGGTCTACATCACCTACAAGCTGATCGACATCCCCAACCCCAACACGGCCTACCAGGCACAGACGACGACGGTCTACTACTCCGACGGCAAACATGTGCTGGGTCAGTTCGCTCTGCAGAACCGCGACAGCATCCCACTGAGCGAGATACCGCGGTCCATGCAGGACGCGGCCATGTCGGCCGAGGACCGGTCCTTCGAGACCAACAAGGGTCTGGATCCCCGCGGGATCATCCGCGCCGCATGGAGCAACCTGCACTCGGGAAGCAGCACTCAAGGCGCGTCAACGATCACCCAGCAGTACGTGAAGATCCTGTACCTCTCGCAGGAACGCACCTGGAAGCGCAAGATCAAGGAAGCCTTCCTTGCGGTCAAGGTCCAGAACACCCTGAGCAAGAGCCAGATCATGGAGGGCTACCTCAACACGATCTACTTCGGGCGGGGTGCGTACGGCGTCCAGGCCGCCTCCAAGGCGTATTTCGCCAAGGATGCGAAGGACCTCACCGTCCCCGAGAGCGCCGTGCTGGCGGCCGTGCTGAACTCGCCCAACGCCCTTGATCCGGAGCAGGGCAAGGCGGCGAGGCTGGCATTGCTTGACCGGTACCGCTACGTCCTCGGCGGCATGGTGTCGATGGGCAACCTCGACAGCGCCCAGGGGCAGAAGTTCGAGAAGCATCTGCCGAAGTTCCCTGAGATCCGGCAGGTCAGCAAGTACGGCGGGCAGAAGGGCTACCTGCTGAACCTCGTCCAGAACGAGCTTCTGGCCGCGGACTTCACCGAGGAGGAGATCAACGGCGGCGGTCTGCGCGTCGTGACGACCTTGGACTGGCGCGACGAGCTGGCAGCGCAGCGTGCCGTCAAGGTGATCCGCCCGAAGGGCAAGAACCAGCTCCACATCGCCCTTGCCTCCGTCGAACCGGGCACCGGCGCACTGCGGGCGATGATCGGTGGGCGCAACTACACCGGGCCCGGTCCTCAGGACCAGGTCAACCTCGCCACGGCTGCCAGCCCGGCGGGTTCGACGTTCAAGCCCTTCGCGCTTGCGGCCGGGCTGGAGAGCGGCTTGACGCTGCGCAGCACGTTCAACGGCTCGTCACCTCTGACGTTGCCCGACGGCTCCACCGTCCGCAACGAGGGCGAGAGTTCGGGTGTGCCGTCGGGCATCTCCTACGGCACCGTCGACCTGCTCAAGGCGACCGAGGACTCGATCAACACCGCGTACGTCGACATGACCACGCAGATTCAGGATGGGCCGCAGAAGGTGCTCGACGCCGCCGTGTCCGCGGGCATACCGAAGAGCCCGCAGCTGTCTCCCGGCCTGACGGCCAACGGTCGCATCGCGCTGGGGATCGCCAGCATCAGGCCGGTCGAGATGGCCGAGGCCTACGCCACGTTCGCCGCCAACGGCGAGCACAACAGCTGGTACGTCCTGCAGACGGTCTCCGACGAGAACGGGCTGCGGATGGAGCACCAGGACCAGCCGAACCGCGCCTTCACACCGCCGATCTCGAGCAACGTGTCGTACGCGCTGCAGCAAGTCGTGCAGAGCGGCACCGGCCAGCGGGCCAAGGAGCTCGGACGTCCCGCCGGAGGCAAGACCGGTACAGCCACGGCGACCCAGGCCAACGGCGACCAGCGCGTCGTGTCGTCGTGGTTCAGCGGATACACCCCGCAGCTGTCCACCGCGGTAGCCCTGACGCGCGGCAACGGGACCAAACCGCTCGACGGCTATCTGGACACGTTCTTCGGCGCGGACTACCCGACCGAGACGTGGACGGAGTACATGAAGGTCGCGCTCGAGGGTCAGCCAGTGCGCCAGTTCCCGCCGCCGGCCGAGCTCCAGGGCCAGAGCGCGACCTACTCACCGCCTCCGCCGCCGACCACGACGGCACCCTCCACAACCACGGCTCCGACGACGACGGCACCGCCTGCCACCACGGCTCCGACGACGACGGCACCGCCTACCACCACGGCTCCGACGACGACGGCTCCGACGACGACAGGGTCGACCACGGCCCCGACCTGTCTGCCTGGACAATGTCCGACGACCAGCACGACGACGTCGTTCGGCCCGACGCGACCGGGGCGGACGACGCGCGCGGGGCCGCGCGGTGGCGGTTAGCCGGGCTCGACTCCGCCGGTCCTGTCGTAGCAGCCCGTGACCATGAGGCACGATGGCTCCGTGCCGTTCGCGCAGACCACCCGGACCAGTGACGACGTCGTTGCGCCGACTCTCGCCGATCCGTTGGCCAGAGCGGCCACCGAACGGGTGGGCGGTCCGATCGGCCGCCGCGCGCTCGCCGGTCGTGGATGGTGGACGCCCCTGCGACTGACGCTGGTCGTGGTCACGATCTGCTTCGGCCTCGGAGTGGTGCAGAAGTCCCCGTGCGTCGTACCCCAGTGGTCGGACGCTGCGACGCCCAAGGCGTTCTCGCACATGTGCTACTCCGACATCGGCTATCTGTATGCCGGTCGAGGTCTGGCCCAGGGGATCCTCCCCTACACCCCGATCGACGACCTGCCAGCGGTCGCCCAGCCGGCCACCACTGCCGACGAGCACCAGCTCTCGATCGAGTATCCCGTGCTCACCGGTGTCTGGATGGGCGTGACCGGCGCGATCACGCACCTCATCGGCAAAGACCCGGACGTCTCGGAGCTGGCGCCGTCGCAGGTGTCGGGAAACCTCGACGTCCAGTACGACAGCGCTGTCTTCTGGGGGGTCAATGCGGTCGGCTTCTTCGTCGTCCTGCTGATCGCGATGGGCTTCTTCGTGGCGGCGCAACGACGACGACCATGGGATGCGATGTACATCGCGGCGGCCCCGGTGCTGGCTCTCACGGCGATGATCAACTGGGACGTGCTGGCCATCGGGATGGTCGCCGGGGCGCTGTGGGCATGGTCGACCCGAAGACCGGTCGTGGCGGGCATCTTCATCGGGCTCGGGGCGGCGACGAAGCTGTACCCGCTGTTCCTTCTCGGCCCGCTGCTCGTGCTCTGCTTCCGCGAACGCAAGATGGCGCCGTTCAACAAGGCCGCCGTGGCGGCGGCGGTGGCCTGGCTGGCCGTCGACCTGCCGATCTATCTGTGGTCGCCGACTGAGTTCCTGTGGTTCTGGCAGTTCAACTCCAGCCGCGGGCCCGACTTCGGGTCGCTCTGGCTGGCGAACTCGATCGTCCGCGGCCAGGACGCCGCCGCCAGTGCACACACGATCAATGTGGTGACCTGGGTCTTCTTCGGATCCTGTTGCGTCGCGATCGCCGCACTGGGGCTGTTGGCTCCCCGGCGGCCCCGCCTTCCTCAGCTGATGCTGCTGGTGACGATCGCGTTCTTGATCGTCAACAAGGTCTACTCACCGCAGTACGTGCTGTGGCTGCTGCCCTTCGCCGCGTTGGCCCGTCCGCGCTGGCGCGACCTGATCATCTGGCAGACCTGCGAGATCTTGTACTTCTTCGCGGTCTGGATGCACATCGCCAACTTCTTCGTCGCCGCCGGCCACATCGACTGGTGGTACGTCATGGGCATCGTGATCCGGGTTGGTGGCGAGCTCTACCTGGCAGTCGTCGTGGTGCGCGACATCCTGCTGCCCTGGCATGACCCGGTCCGGATGGACGGACTGTCCGACGACCCCCTGGGCGGGGTGCTGGACGAGGGCATCGACGCCGAGGACGAGTCGGACCGACCCGGACGGGACGCCGGGCCGTCCCCGCTGACCGAACGGCTCAACTGGTACACCGGCAACGCCCGGCAAGGCCTTACCGAGCCTCCTGGCGATCCCGATCAGGACCCGATCTACGCTCCCTGACCTCCCGAGCCCGACCCGAACCCCGCCGCCATACGCCCCACTCCCCAACCCAAACACCCAGTCCTGGCCGCACGTTTGCCTAGTTCACAAGCAAGCTGGCTTGTGAACTAGGCAAACGGGCCGCTCGGAGTAGGTAGTTGCCTTCGGGAGAGACGGCCAGGGGAGACAGGGCCAGGGGGAGAGAGTCAGGAGGTGACGACGGCGTCGAAGGTGGTCGTGGTGAAGCGCACCCGTACCTCGATCTCGTCGCCCACGGCCGGGACCGGCTTGCCGCCCGGCACGAACACCAGACTCACCTGCATGTGAGGCGGCTCGACGAACCACAGTGGCTTCCCGTTCACGATGTATGGCGATCGGGCCCGGCCCGTGGCCTCGAGCCCTCCCCGCGCCACCGCCACCGCGCGTTGCCGCGCCGAGGACGCAGGTGTCGGCGCCTCCAAGGCGACCCCGTGGGCCGTACCGCCCGACACGACCAACATCGTGCCCGCCTTGGCGAAGGGCCGCTGACGGTAGCCCGCCGTGTCACCCTTCTGGACCGCATGCGCGTCCAGCACCGTGGCGCGGGCGGTCAGTGCCGTGCGATCGCCCAGCCACAGTGACGTGCCGACGCGGGGGCGGAACTCCACATCGGAGTGGCTACGACGCAGCTCGTCGAGCTCCGCCAGTGACAGGTGGGACACGTACCATCGTGCGGCCGGTGCAGCCGCCAGCAACCGTTCGGCCTCTTCTCGATGGCCGCCTTCGAGCGGCAGGTGGGCCGCGTGACCTTCGACGCGCACACCTCGGGCGGTCGCGGCCATCGCCGGGAGCTCCTCGAGGGTGAACCCGAACCGCCGCATCGACGTAAGTGTTTCGAGAACGATGCGCGGCGTCCCGTCCACATCGGCCAGCGCCGCCAGGTCGTCGGCGCGTCCGACCGTGTGAATGACCCGGTCGCCAAACGTCAGCGTCGGCAGGAAGGGGCGCCACGGCTCGAGCACGAGGATGTCGCCGGCGAACCGCTGCCGGACCTCGGGCACCTCCGCGTAGGTGCCGACCGCGATCGTGTCGACGCCGAGCCACTCGGCCTTGCGCGCGAGCCGGCCGACGGTGAAGCCGTAGCCGTTGCCTTTCGCGACCGGGACGATGCCCGGGACGGCCTCGGCGACGCTGTGCAGGTGGTCGCGCCAGCGTGGCCCGTCGACG
Source organism: uncultured Actinomycetota bacterium (assembly GCA_963742765.1). Lineage (GTDB taxonomy): Bacteria > Actinomycetota > Actinomycetes > Propionibacteriales > Nocardioidaceae > JANLYC01. Next base: position 849,209 of record CAVUMY010000001.1, on the reverse strand, counting down.
TACAGCGTCAGTGGCATATGTTCCTCAATGCCGCTTCATGTAGAGGTCGAACGCCTTGTAGACCAGGCGGTTGAGCGGAAGGTCCCACTCGCCGACGTACTCGACCGCCTGGCCCCCGGTCCCGACCTTGAACTGGATCAGACCCACGTGCGGGTCCTCGGGGTCGAGCGTATCGGTGATCCCACGCAGGTCGTAGACGTCAGCGCCGACCGCGAGGGCATCGCGGATCATCTGCCATTGCACCGCGTTCGAGCCCCGGACCTCCCGTTTGACGCTCGAGGAGGCTCCGTACGAGTACCACGTGTGGCCACCCACTCGGACCCACGTGGTCGCCGCGACCAGGTCGCCCTCGTGGTGTGCGAGATACAGCCGGATGCGGTCGTCGTCCTCCTGGGTCATGGCACGGAACATCTGCTCGAAGTACCCGAGCGGTCTCGGCGTGAAGTGATCGCGCACGGCGGTCTCGGCGTACAACTCGTGGAATGCAGGCAGGTCGCCGGCGGATCCCGGCGTAACGACGACCCCGGCCTTGGCGGCCTTCTTGATGTTGCGACGCCACTGCTGGTTCATGCCCGCGAGGACGTCCTCCTCCGAGCGTCCCGTGAGCGGGATCTGGAAGACGAACTGCGGCTGACCGGCCGTGAAGCCGCCGTCGGCCTTCAGCGGCAGCCACCCCAGCGTGTGCAGAGTCCGCTGTACGGCGTCGCCGGTCTCGTCGCGCTCGTCGGGCGGTACGTCTCCCAAGGTGACGTGGGTGTCGTCGGCGATGGCCTGCTTGACCGTGGCGGCCGACCAGCGGCGGGTGACGACGGGCGGGCCCATCCTGATGCCGAAGGCCCCGGCCGCCTTGAGGTGCGCCACCATCGGGGCGAGCCATGCGCTCAGATCCGTGGTCGCCCAGTCGATGACCGGCCCCTCGGGCAGGTAGGCCAGGTACTTGCGCACCTTCGGCAGCTGGCGGTACAGCACGAGCCCGACTCCGATGAGCTCGTCCGAGTCGTACCAGCCGATCGACTCCCGCTTCCACTCGCTCTTGACCTCGCCCCACGCGGGGGTCTGGAGGAAACTGGCACGAGGTTGGGCGCGGACGAAACCGAGGTGATCGGCGGCGCTGATCGTGCGGACGTCGATCGGGCTCACGCGGGGCAACGCTACCGGACCGTGTCCGTCGGTCCGGACCGCCCGTTGCGGCCGGACCCGAACCAGGTCAGTCGACGTTTTCGCGCAGCCAGGCGATGTCTGCGCTCTGGCCTTCGACGCCGCCGGGGGTCTCACAGACGACCGGGGCGCCGGCCTCGCGCACGACGGCGGCGAGGTCGTCACCGGCGATGTGGCCGGAGCCGAAGTTGGCATGCCGATCGGCGCCGGAGTCGAACTCGTCACGCGAGTCGTTGGCGTGCACCAGGTCGATGCGGCCGGTGATCGCGCGGACCCGGTCGACCACGGTGGCGAGCTCCTCACCGCCGGCATGGGCGTGGCAGGTGTCGAGGCAGAAGCCGACGGTGTCGCCACCCTTCGCCTGCCCCAAGGCCTCCCAGAGGCGATCGATCCGCTCGAGTCGGCGGGCCATCGCGTTGTCACCTCCGGCAGTGTTCTCGATCAGCAGCGGCACCGGCATCTCGAGGCCGTCGATGCACTTGCGCCAGTTGTCGGAGCCCACCTCCGGATCGTCGGCGGCCAGCACGTGACCGCCGTGCACGATGACGCCTTTTGCGCCGATCTCGGCAGCGGAGTGGAGGTGCTGCTGCAGCAGCTTGCGACCGGGGATCCGGATGCGGTTGTTGGTGGAGGCGACGTTGATCGGGTAGGGCGCATGGACGTAGAGGTCGATGCCAGCTGCCTCGGCGGCCGCCTTGAGCCCCGCAGCGCCCTCGGCGTACGACACCACCGGGCCCTTGTAGCTCTGGGGGTCGCCCAGGAAGAACTGGGAGAGCGTCGCCTTGCGGTCGATCGCTTCGGCGACCGGGTCGGCCTGGTCTACGTGTCCACCGATGTGCAACGGGCTCATGCGCCCCACTGTAGGCCCGCTCACCGACACGGATGAAGCGCAGCCAGGTGACTGCGCCCGGACTCCCCCGGACCCGGGAACAGGTGACTTCCGGCCCTCGCCCCCACGAACCGGGCCGGGGCAGGCTCAGGGGAAAACCTGATCGCGTTGCAGCATCGCCTCCCGATAACGTGGACGGCGTCCAGGCACTGCAGGGGAGCGCCTGGACGGTCCGAGGGAAGGCCAAGCAGCGGAATCCGCGGAGGGGACCATGTCAGACGTCAGCAGCAGTTCAGCGAACAGCTCTCGGTCGGACGCCGGCCCGGGCGAAGACCGGGCGCCGGCCGAACCCGCCACAGGACTCCCTGCACGAGCAGCTGCCAGGACGATCGAGCTGCGCAAGGTCTACGGCGCAGGCGACGCGGAGGTGCATGCGCTCGACGGCGTCACCGTCGAGTTCTACGCCGGCGAGTTCACGGCCGTCATGGGTCCGTCCGGGTCCGGGAAGTCCACGCTCATGCACTGTATGGCGGCGCTCGACTCGACCACGTCGGGCCAGGTCTTCCTCGGCGACGACGAGCTCTCGGGGCTGAACGACAAGCGTCTCACCGTGTTGCGACGCGACAAGATCGGCTTCGTCTTCCAGGCCTTCAACCTGGTGCCGACGCTCACGGCGAAGGAGAACATCCTGCTGCCGATCTCGATCGCCGGACGCACCCCGGACCAGGCGTGGGTGGACCAGGTGATCGACACGATCGGTCTGGGTGACCGGCTCGACCACCGTCCAAAGGAGCTCTCCGGGGGCCAGCAGCAGCGGGTCGCCTGCGCCCGAGCGTTGGCGTCCAGGCCCGAGATCGTGTTCGCCGACGAACCCACCGGCAACCTCGACTCGGCCTCGGGCGCAGAGGTGCTCGGCTTCCTGCGTCGAAGCGTCGACGACTACCAGCAGACGATCGTGATGGTCACTCATGACCCGATCGCGGCGGCGTACACCGACCGGGTCATCTTCCTGGCCGACGGCAAGATCGTCGACGAGCTCCGCGGGCCGAGCTCGGACACGGTGCTCGACAAGATGCGTGAGCTGAGCGCACGCGAGACCGCCGGCACTGCTGCGGGAGCTTGACCATGTGGAAAGTCACGTGGCGCAACCTGATGGCCCGCAAGATCAGGCTTGCCCTGAGCGGCTTCGCGATCGTGCTCGGGGTCGCCTTCGTCGCCGGCTCGTTCATCTTCACCGACGCACTGGCGGGCTCTTTCAACGGGATCGTGTCGGGCACGACGTCTGACGTGGAGGTCGCTCCGAAGGGCGCGAATGACTTCGACTCGATGCAGGACACGCGGACGATCCCTGCCTCGGTGGTCGACGACATCAACGCCTTGCCGCAGGTCGAGAAGGCCTACGGGGTGGCCCAGATGCAGGGCGTCTACGTCATCGGGGCCGACGGCAAACTCGTGGGAGGTAACGGTCCGCCCGGGTTCGCCTTCAACTACACCGAGGCGCGGTCGTTGGCGGGCGACCAGATCCTCTCGCTGGCCGAGGGTGCGTTGCCCGCCGGCCCCGGGGAGGTCGCACTCGACAAAGCCGCTGCCGATAAGGCCGGCTACGAGATCGGTGACACGGTCACCCTCGTGACTCCGATCGACCCGCCGACCATCAAGGCCGAGCTCACCGGTGTGGTCGAGTTCGGGTCCAAGGGAGGTCTGGTCGGCGCCACGCTGTCGGTCTTCGACGAGCAGACGATGCACGACATCTTCTTCGGGGGTCGGGACGTCTTCACGAGCGTCTCGGTGAACATCGCCGACGGAGTCACTCAGCAGCAAGCGGCAACGGCCGTCCGCGGGGTCCTGCCGGACGGCGTGACCGCCACGGCAGGCGACGCCTACGCGGAGAAGAACAAGAGCGACATCGCTGACCAGCTGAAGTTCATCAACATCTTCCTGCTGGTGTTTGCAGCAGTCGCGGTCGTGGTCAGCACCTTCCTCATCATCAACACGTTCTCGATCCTCGTCGCGCAGCGCAGTCGTGAGCTCGCGTTGTTGCGGGCCATGGGCGCCTCCCGTCGCCAGGTACGCCGGTCGGTCCTGCTCGAGGCCTTCAGCGTGGGCCTGATCGGCTCGACGATCGGTCTCGGTGTCGGCTACCTGCTGGCGCTCGGGATCAGGGCGCTCTTCGCAACCTTCGGCCTCGACCTCACCGGAGCCGACTTCCCGCTCAAGCTCCGGACGATCCTCATCTGCTACGCGGTCGGTCTCGTCGTCACCATGTTCGCGGCCTACCTGCCTGCTCGACGCGCTTCGAAGATCGCCCCGGTCGCCGCGATGCGGGACGACGTCGCGCTGCCAGAGTCCGCGCTGCGCAGGCGCCTGTTCGGGGGCATCGGACTGACGGTCCTCGGGGTCGTCGCGATCGTGCTGGGTTTCGCCGGGTCGGGCGGCGCGGGCGTCTCACTCGTGGGTCTCGGCATGCTCGCCATCCTCATCGGTGTCGCCCTGATGAGTCCGGTGCTCGGCATCCCGCTGATCCGAGGGCTCGGCGTGATCTACCGCAGACTCTTCGGGACCGTCGGCACGCTGGCGAGCCAGAACTCGCTGCGCAACCCGCGGCGGACTGCCGCGACCGCGAGCGCGCTGATGATCGGCCTCACCCTGGTCGCTCTCATGTCGATCCTGGGTGCTTCGATGAAGGCCAGCTTCGACAAGGTCATCAGCGCCGCCGTGAACTCGCAGCTGGTGGTGAGCAACGCCATCCAGACGCCCTTCTCCCCGGCCATCGCCGCCCAGATCCTCCCGATCGACGGCGTCGCCACCGTTGCCCAGTTCCGGCAGGCTCCGGGCAAGGTGGATGGCAAGTCCAGCTTTATCGGGGCGGCAGACCCCAACCAGCTGAGCCAGGCACTCAACGTCAACATGACCGCAGGTCAGGCCGGGTTCCCTACCAACGGGATCCTGGTTGACGCCAACGTCGCCGACAGCATGGACCTGCAGGTCGGTGACACCGCAACTCTGGAATTCCAGAACGACCAGCCCCTCGAAGTCTCGGTTGCCGGTCTCTTCGTGGCCAACTCGATGCCGACGCAGTACATCGTGAGCCTCGACACCATGGAAAGCGGCGGGCTCAAACCGGCGGACTCCCTGCTGTTCATCACCACGGACCCCGGGGCGAACATCGGTCAGGTGAGAAGCTCGATCGACAAGGTCTTGAAGGACCTGCCCACGGTCAGTCTCAAGAACCCACAGGAGTTCGTGGATGAGCAACTGAGCTTCGTCAACCAGTTCCTGTTCATCGTCTACGCCCTGCTGGGTCTGGCGATCGTGATCGCGGTGCTCGGCATCATCAACACCCTGGCGCTGTCGGTGATCGAGCGCACCCGTGAGGTCGGGCTGCTCCGGGCGATCGGTCTGAGCCGTCGTCAGCTTCGCCAGATGGTGCGCCTCGAGTCCGTGGCGATCGCTCTGCTGGGGGCCGCGCTCGGCATCTCCATGGGGCTGATCTTCGGAATCGCGCTGCAACGCGCCATCGCCGACCAGGGCCTCGACGTACTGGGGATTCCATGGGGGACGCTCGTGATCTTCCTCGTGGCCGCAGGGCTGGTCGGCGTGCTCGCCGCAGTCCTGCCGGCCCGCCGGGCGGCGAGGCTCAACGTGCTCGATGCCATCACGACGGAGTAGGGCGGACGGGCAGCGCGGCGGCGGCTGTGGACGACGATTTCCGTCGTACGACGCTGCGCTGATAATCTGGCCAGCGCTGACCCGGCAAGACGCCGGGTCGCGCCACATCAGCGGCGACCTGTCCATCCGGTCGCATCGATGTGACCTCCTGTCACGGAGAGACCGTGACCGCAGAGTCCACAGGAGGTGGATGTCAGTCATGCGTAACTATGAGCTCATGGTCATCCTCGACCCCGATCTCGAGGAGCGCACGGTCCAGCCGTCGCTCGACCAATACCTCAACCTCGTCCGTCAAGACGGTGGCACCGTCGAGTCCGTCGACGTGTGGGGCCGCCGCCGCCTCGCCTACGAGGTCAACAAGAAGAACGAGGGCATCTACGCCGTCGTCACCTTGTCGGCAGAACCCGCTACGGTCAAGGAACTCGACCGTCAGCTCGGTCTCAACGAGTCCGTGATGCGCACCAAGGTCATGCGACCCGAAGTTCACTGATCGATTGGCCAACTGACCCACTGTGATCCCTTAGGGAGGCTTGCCCATGGCAGGCGAAACCACCATCACCATCGTCGGCAACCTCGTCGATGACCCCGACCTCCGCTTCACCCCCTCGGGTGCTGCGGTAGCCAACTTCCGCATCGCGTCGACGCCACGCACGTTCGACAAGCAGACCAACGAGTGGAAGGACGGCGAGACGCTGTTCATGACCTGCGCGGTCTGGCGGCAGGCGGCCGAAAACGTCGCCGAGTCGCTCCAGCGGGGCATGCGTGTGCTCGTGCAAGGCCGACTCAAGGCTCGCAGCTTCGAGACCCGCGAGGGTGAGAAGCGCACGGTCTTCGAGATCGACGTCGACGAGGTAGGCCCAAGCCTGCGCAACGCGACGGCCAAGGTCACCAAGGCCAGCCGGTCCGGCGGCGACGGCAACTACTCCGGCGGGGGCGGCAGCAGCCAATCCACTGGCGGCCAGGGCGGCAACGACCCGTGGGCGACCTCGGCACCGGTCGGCGGCGGGCAGGCCAACCAGGGCGGCAACGACCCGTGGGCGGCGCCGGCCGGCGGCTCCGACGAGCCTCCGTTCTGATCTGATCATCCGGCTCCGGCCGGTTACTTCCGACCATCCCGGCTGAAGCCGGGTCCCGACTGCGTCATTCCGGCTCACACCGGACCCTGACCGTGTCATTCCGGCTCACGCCGGGCTCTGAAAGGAGAGCACCACAATGGCAAAACCGATCGTTCGCAAACCGAAGAAGAAGGTCTGCGCGTTCTGCAAGGACAAGGTCACCTACGTCGACTACAAGGACACGACCCTGCTCCGGAAGTTCATCTCCGACCGCGGCAAGATCCGCGCTCGTCGGGTGACCGGCAACTGCACGCAGCATCAGCGCGACGTCGCTATGGCGATCAAGAACGCCCGCGAGATGGCGCTGCTGCCCTACACGTCCACCGCGCGCTGAGAGGAGACGACGCCATGAAGCTCATCCTGACGCAGGAAGTCTCCGACCTCGGTGGCCCCGGTGACGTGGTCGAGGTCAAGGACGGCTACGGCCGCAACTACCTCCTCCCCCGCGGCGCCGCGATCCGGTGGACCCGAGGCGCTGAGAAGCAGATCGACTCGATCAAGAAGGCCCGTGAGGTCCGCGATGTCCGCGACGTCACCCACGCTGACGAGATCAAGTCTCAGCTCGAGGGGCTCACTGTTCGGCTGCCGGCCCAGGCCGGCACGAGCGGTCGGCTGTTCGGCGCGGTGACGGTGTCCGACATCGTGGCTGCGGTGAAGTCCGCCGGTGGTCCCGACATCGACAAACGCCGTATCCAGGTCGGCAACCCGATCAAGACGCTCGGCTCTCACCAGGTCACGATCAAGGTGCACGACGAGGTGTCCGCCACGGTCACTCTCGACGTAGTCGCCAGCTGATCGAACCCTCGACAACGGCAGTCATCCGGCCGGTACCTCCCTGGTGGAGGTGCCGGCCGGATCGCGTGCGGGACGTTCCAGGGTCATCGTCGCGGGCAAGGCCCCCGCAGGTCCGCTGTTTCGGGCTATGGTCCTGCAATGGCCGGCTGCGCGTCCTGCGGCTTCGAGACTGACACTGCGTTCAAGTTCTGTCCCCAGTGCGGAGCCTCGCTGATCGACGCGCCTGTTCGGGGCATGGCCGAGGAGCGCAAGGTCGTGACCTGCCTGTTCTGCGGCCACGGGGGCATTGGAGGAGGCCATCGAGCTGTTCCGGGCAGACGGAGACATGACGCACACCGTGAGTGCCATGGGTCAGCTCAGCGTCACCCTCTTCCAGCAGGGGGATCCCCGCTGGGCCACCCTGCCGCCAGAGGCCCTCACGCTGCTCGAGCCACTGGGCCCATCACCGGATCTCGTCCGGGCATTGATCGCGGCGGCGCGCGTCGACACACTGCAGCTGAGGTTCGCGGCTGGTCTTGCCGCTGCTGACCGGGCGCTGTCGATGGCCGAGGACCTGGGCATCGGCCGCCCGCCCCGTGCGCTCAACTATCGCGGCCTGGCCCGGCGTGGTCTGGGCGACCGCGGGGGGCTGGAGGACCTCCGAGAGGCCCTCGCGATCGCCACCGAAACCGGACAGGGCGACGAAGCGGCACTGCTGTACAACAACCTGGCTGTCGAGCTCGACTTTTTCGAGGGGCCGCGGGTCTCGCACGACCTGTGCCAGGCGGGCATTGCGTTCGCGCGGGCGCGTGGTCTGACGGACAGCGTGAACTGGATGACGGTCGGCTCGCTACACCAGTTGACGAGGTTGGGCCGGCAGGACGAGGCGTTGGCTGCGGCTGAGGAGTGGCTCGCGGAGGGTCGCGCCGAAAGCTGGGTCGGGCTGTTCACTGTGCACACGGCGCGTCTCCAGATCCTCGCGCTGCGCGGCGAGGCCTCGGCTGGCCTCGATTCACTCGACTGGTTGGAGTCTCGCGTCGACAGCGCGCAGGCGACCGCCCCGCAGTACATGCTGGCCTCGCTCGGCGTCTCTGCACTCGCTCGTTGGAGTCTGGGCGAGCACGAAGCCTCTGCGGTCCTGCTCGCCCGAGCCAGGGACATCGACGGCGTCCAGGATGCGGAGTTCTTTCCCTCGCTCCTGCCTGTGCTGGTGCGTACCACGCTTGCAGTGGGTCAACCTGAGCTCGCCCAAAGCTTCGTCCAGGGATATGAGCCCGCCTTCGCGTATGGGGAACACGCCCTGGTGACCGCTCTCGCAGCGCTCGCCGAGGCGCGGGGCAACCTCGCGGAGGCGTGGGAAGGGTACGCAGAGGCGGCTCGACGGTGGGACGGCTTCAGCATCGTGGACGAGCAGGGGTTCGCGCTGCTCGGCCTCGGCCGCTGCCTGCTTCGTCAGTCCCGCCCGAACGACGCCACTGCTGCTCTGCTCTCCGCTCGGGAGATCTTCGAGGCGCTCCGGGCCGCGCCGACGCTGGCGGAGATCGACGCCCTGCTGGAGCAAGCCACGCGGCTCAGCTCGTAACCGGGCGTCGGCGGTTTCCTCGAGCCCACATCAGCCGCGACGGCGGGCGACCGGTGCGGCGCCCAGCACCAGCCAGGCGTCGCCACGTTCCCGCCACAGCAGCGTCGCCATCCGGACCACCATGAAGGCGCTGAACGCCCACCACAAGGACGTGAGCCCACCGTCCAACCAGCGCACGGCGAGCGCCATCGGTACAAAGGCCAGCAGCGTCACGAGACCCGCCCACGCGAGGTAGCGACCGTCTCCTGCACCGATGAGGACACCGTCGAGGACGAAGACGATGCCCGACACAGGCTGATGGAGGGCCGCGATCAGGAGCACGGCCGACAGCAGGTGCTGCACCTCGGCGTCCGGTGAGAACAAGGGCACCAGCCAGGGGCGGACGGCTGCCGTCAGGATCCCGAGGCCGGCACCGCAGACGAGGCCCCAGAACATCATCCTGCGGGTGGCGGCCCGTGCGGCCGCCGCGTCCCCAGCGCCGAGCAAGCGGCCCGTAATGGCCTGACCGGCGATCGCGATGGCGTCCAGGGCAAAGGCGAGGAATGCCCAGATCGTGAAGGCCACCTGGTGGGCCGCTACGGCCACCGTCGAGATCGATGCCGCGACGTAGGTCGCGAGCAGCAGTGCCAGGCGCAAGGTCAGCGTGCGGACCAGGAGAGGAAGGCCGGCATGCATGGCCGCGGCCACCCCCGGGCGGTGCGGCACCAGTGCGGCTCCCAGGCGGCGCGCCGCTCGCGTGACGACACCGACGATGACCGCGGCCGCGACACCCTGGGCGACCAGGGTGCCGATCGCCGAGCCGGCAATCCCCCATCCGAACCCGTAGACGAACAGCACGTTCAGCCCGATATTGACCAGATTGGCCACCACGGCCACCTTGAGCGGGGTGCGGGTGTCCTGCAGGCCGCGAAGAACTCCGGTCGCTGCGAACATCAGGAGCAGAGCCGGAATGCCCCAGGCAGCGATCCGGAGGTACACCACGGCGTACGACGCGACGTCCGGGGCCGCCCCGAACGCGTCGACGATCCGCGGGGTGAGGAGGGCCGTGGCGGTGGCGGCGACCGTTCCGATGACCACGGCCAACCAGATCCCGTCGATGCCGACGCTCAACGCACCGCGCCGGTCGCCGGCGCCGACCGACCTGGCCACCGACGACGTCGTCCCGTAGGCGAGGAAGACGAAGAGCCCCACGACCGTCTGCACGACAGTGCCGGCGATCCCCAGCGCCGCCAGCTGCGCGGTCCCCAGGTGCCCGACGACGGCCGCATCCGCGAGCAAGAAAAGAGGTTCGGAGATCAGCGCCGCGAACGCTGGGATCGCCAACCGGGAGATCTCCCGATCCTGATTCCGCCACCGCGAGCGGCGGTCGACGGCAGGGTTGGGCGTGTCGCTCGGCGTGTCGTGGGAATCTGTGGGAAACCGCTGGCTGGCGGCCTCGGAAGGTGCTAGTTCATCGGGCGGTTCGGCGCCCATGATGCCCCCTCACGACTTGGTCAACTTTCTTTTCTCCACATGTGCGGACGGACGTTTCCGCAGGTCAGAGAGCCTATCGAGAAGTTGGGTCGAGGTCTGTCCACGGGTCTTTCCCCAACCTGTGCACACGATGGCCCGGCGTTTTCCACAGCGATTGTCGGTTATCCACAAGGAGGTGTTGACGACGGGCTATCGCCCGACCCCTGCCGACACGTAGCGTCCTTCTTCGGGACTGTCGGCGCGCCCACCTATCTTCGCAGATGAGGTGTGGCGGATGTGGTTGGCGGCCTCACCATCAGACAGCCGGCGAGCCAGCTCGCGCAGCATCGTCCGAGGCCGAGGGGAGCTACGTGACCATCGCCGAGATCCACGGTTCGGCTCCCGCCGATTTCGACCGTGGCGCACCGTCCGGCCGGACTCCCCCTCAGGACGAGCACGCTGAGCAGTCGGTGCTCGGTGCGATGCTGTTGAGCAAGGACGCGATCGCCGACGTCGTCGAGGTGTTGCGGGGAGCCGACTTCTACCGCCCCGGTCACGAGCTCATCTTCGACGTCGTCCTCGACCTCTATGGGCGCGGGGAGCCGGCCGACGCGATCACCGTCTCGGCCGAGCTGACCAGGGCCGGCGATCTGGCGCGGGTCGGCGGTGCGCCGTACGTCCACACCCTGGTGGCCGGGGTCCCAGTCGCGGCCAACGCCGGCTACTACGCCGGCATCGTCCGCGAAAAGGCCATTCTGCGCCGGCTCATCGACGCGGGCACCCGGATTGTCCAGTTCGGCTATGCCGGCGAGGGACAGGTCGACGATGTGGTCGACCGCGCGCAGGCCGAGGTCTACGCGGTCACCGACAAGCGCACCTCTGAGGACTACGCTCCGCTGGCCGACCTCATGGAGCTCACGATCGACGAGCTCGAGGCCATCGGCAACCGCGACGGTGCGATGGCCGGCGTGCCGACCGGTTTCGCCGAGCTCGACGAGCTGACCAACGGGCTCCACGGTGGCCAGATGGTGATCCTTGCAGCCCGTCCTGCGGTCGGTAAGTCGACTCTCGGACTCGACATCGCCCGGTCCGCCTCGATCAAGCACGGGCTGACCAGCGCCATCTTCTCTCTCGAGATGAGCCGTACCGAGATCACCATGCGGCTGCTGTCAGCCGAGGCCCGTATCCCGCTCAACCACATGCGCAACGGCAAGATGAGCGACGACGACTGGAACAAGCTCGTCCGCAAGATGGGCGAGGTCTCCGAGGCGCCGCTGTTCATCGACGACTCGCCCAACCTGACGATGATGGAGATCCGCGCCAAGGCGCGTCGGCTCAAGCAGCGTCACGACCTGCGGCTGATCGTCGTCGACTACCTCCAGCTGATGACCTCCGGCAAGAAGGTCGAGTCGCGTCAGCTCGAGGTGTCGGAGTTCTCCCGACAGATCAAGCTGCTGGCCAAGGAGCTCGACGTCCCGGTCGTCGCCATCTCACAGCTCAACCGTGGTTCGGAGCAGCGCACGTCCAAGCGCCCGATGCTGTCCGACCTCCGCGAGTCCGGCTCGCTCGAGCAGGACGCCGACATGGTGATCCTGCTGCACCGCGAGGACATCTACGAGAAGGAGTCGACCCGCCCCGGCGAGGCAGACATCATCGTCGCGAAGCACCGCAACGGCCCCATCGCCGACCTCGTGCTCGCCTTCCAGGGCCACTACTCCCGCTTCGTCGACATGGCGCAGGGCTGAGTTCGCCTGATCAACCGGCCGCGCGATCGCGTCGGCTATCCGGTGTGCGCGACGCGGTAGGTGAGCAGCACTGACCCCGAGGGCGAGTGCGTACTGCGCACGAGCTCGAGCCTCTGCAGCTCGTCCCCCACGAACAGCCGCCGTCCCGGGCCGGCCAGGCACGGTCCGACCACCAGCTCGAGCTCGTCGATGACGTCGGCGGCCAGCAGCGACTGGGCGAGCGTGATGCTGCCGTGCACTCCGATGTCGCCCCCTGGCTGGGTCTTCAGCGCCTGCACGAAGTCGACGACGTCGCCGTCGATGGCTGACGCGTTGGTCCAGTCCGCCGTGAGCGGCGTCGAGGTGGCGACGTACTTCTGCACGCTGTTGATGAAGCCGGCGAAGGGCTCAATGTCGGAGGCGGGCCAGAACTTGGCCCACTCCTCGTACATGCGCCGTCCGAGCAGAACGGTGTCCTGACGGCCGATCACCTGACCCAGGTGCTCGTCCATCGCCTCGTCGAAGTCGGACAGGAACAGCTCGGGCGCCTCAGCGACACCGTCGAGGGAAAGCAACGTGTAGAGCACGACCTTGCGCATGGGACTCCCTGCCGTGGTTGGAATGGCCAGCTGACAGGAGTCTGACTGTTCGCGCCAGCAGAAGTCATCGCGACCAAGGACACGCGCCGCGGTCCCGCTACTTCCAGCGCGCGCACGACGACGAGCCGGTGATCGAGGCGAAGTACATGAACGGGTTGTGGCGGACGGCGTACTGGTCGCCGACCTTCGCCTGCTGGGTGGGATCCGGTGCGTTGAGTGCAGGATGGCGACATGGGAAGCCCATGTCCTCCATGTAGTCCTTCCAGCTGAAGCCGGCTGCCTGTAGCTGGTCGGTCAGGTTCGGCACGGTCGAGGGGAACACGCATCCCTCACCTACGGCCTGCCCGGGCGGTGCGGTTCCGGTGCCGACGAACTGGGAGTAGTTCTGGCAGTCACCCTGCATCTGTGAGTTGGGCCCCTGACCCGAGATCTGAGCGACGTAGTTCGGCTGTGAGTTGTGTGCGGTGCCGTAGTACGTGTTCAGCAGGACGCCTTTGCCACGCAGCGTCTTGGCCAAGTAGGGGGCGGCAGGGGAGGGCCCCCACGTCTCGTCATAGCCCTTGTTCTCGATGTTGATGACGAAGACGTGCTTGATCGGTGGGACGTAGGCCGCGCGGCTTGTCGTCGCTGCCGCTGCGGCTGATGACTCCTGCAGGCTGCTCGGTTGCGGGACCGCGCCGGCCACTCCGACGAAGAGCAACCCTGTGGTGCCCAGCAGGGCTGCGAAGCCACGGATGCCGTGCCTGTTCATTGTGGAAGGCTCCATCCGTCTGCCCGTGCCTTGGCCCTCAGCGAGGACCACTCCGACTGCTCCGGCCCCGACTCGGTTGCTGGTGTACATGCCGTTGCGACGAAAGGCGGTACGACGTACTGCGGGGCGCTCAGGACGGGTGGTGCCGCGAAGTTCAGCACCTCAGCCAGGTTGCGTGCGTTCGCGTCGCGCGGCGACAGTGCGGAAAGACCGAAGCGCCATTCGATGGCCTTCAGCACCGACGTGTGGTCGTAGGTGTTGTGTGCGACGTATCCGCGCCGTGCCCGGGGGGAGACGACGACGGTGGGGACGCGGAAGCCGCGTAGCGCGGTCTCGGGGTTGCTGTCCGCCGCCTTTGACGGAGTCCCGTGGTCGTAGAAGCCGCCCCACTCGTCGTAGGTGATGACGAGCAAGGTTCGGGCCCAGCTCGGGCTGGACGTGACCGCGGCGTACACCTTGTTGAGGAACTGTTCGCCCGACCTGATGTCGGCGTGCGGGTGGTCGTCACCCGAGAACCCGGAACTCTCGTCCTCGAAGCGTGGGTCGATGAAGCTGACGTCGGGCAGCTGCCCGGCTGCCGCGTCCGTCAGGAAGGACGTGAAGGGTCGCGAGATCGACAGATACCTGGTGCCCCAGAGTGCGACGAACGGCAGGTCCGAGTAGTAGTAGCGGCCGGTGCGGGACGCGTCGGCGAGCCGGTCTCAGATGGTGGGCAACGACGAGGTCGTCGTCGAGTTGTGCAGCCGGTCGGTCTGAGCAGCGTGGAGGTAGAACCGGTTCGGGTACGTCTCGGCCACGACCGCGGAGAAGTATCGGTCGCACACGGTCCAACGCGGTGCGGCCTGACCGAGGAACGACAGGTACGACTGGCGGTAGTAGCCGATGGGCAGCAGGGTCGTCCTCGCCTGCGCGCAACCATCCGTCGACCTTGCCGCCGTCAGCTGGATGCGGCCGCCCTCGTACGAATGATCGGGATCCTGGTGGCCGCAGGAGGCGTACGACGTCAGGTGATAGCTGGGATGGCTCGTGCCGTAACGATCGACGTAGTTCAGGCCAGCCTGTCGGCCGTCGGCCCCGGGCAGCCAACCCAGGAAGTGGTCGAAGGACCGGTTCTCCATCATGACCACGACGATGTGGTCGATGCCTGACGACGCGGGTGTGGGGAGAGCCGCGAGGGCATGGGGGCCTTGAGCGGCCGCAAGGCCATGTCGGCTCAGCGCTGCTGCGCCACCGGTTGCGGCGGCCACGCCCAAGAACTGTCGGCGGGTGAGAGTCACGCGCTCACGCTAGGACCGCCCGTCTGCCAGCGCATCTCGAGAATGCCCAGTCCAGCAACAGTTCATGAGCAGTTCGCAGACGCGTCATCGGAGATCGGGTCTCTCGCCGGTCACGGGAGGCCGAAGGGCCCTGTCCGCGCCCGCTCCCGGTTACTAGCGTCCAGAACATCAGGCGGCGGTCCCTTCGGGCCATTTCGCTTGCCGGGAAGAACAAGCGACGAGCTCGCCCTTCCCGGCCGGTTCGCAAGGGAGGTTGAGATGCGTGAGCTCGCGAGGCTGTTGAGGGAGTTCCCGTTCTTCGTCGATATGCCGGCTGAGGACCTTGCCCAGATCGTCTCGTGCGCAACCGAACAACGATTCTCGGCCGGCCTGCACCTGTTTCATGAGGGAGAACCTGCCGACCGGCTTTACCTCGTGCGGCAGGGGCGCGTCGCGCTCGAGCTCTATGTGCCGGGCAAGGGCGCGCTCTACCTGGACTCAGTCGAAGCGGGAGAGATCGTCGGATTGTCGTGGCTGTTTCCGCCGCATCGCTGGCAGATGGATGCTCGTGCGGTGACCGACCTCCGGATGATCGCCATCGACGGCACTTCCTTGCGTTGCAAGTGCAAGACCGATCCGCGGCTGGGGTATGAGCTCATGCAGCGCTTGTCACATGTCGCGCAGCAGCGCATGCAATCGGCGCGGCTTCGACTCCTGGACCTGTACGGCCGAGCGGGCTCACCCGTGCGATAGCCGTGGTCGTCTGGCCCGGACATGACGCAGCCAACGGGTGAGGAAGTGGCTCGACCCGGAGGAGCCCACGCTGAAGTTGGCACCCGCTGATCGAATCTCAGGACAGCCTGTCGAGATGGGTTTTCATGCAGCTGGGAGTGCGGTAACTGCTTGGTGGGTGCCGGTGTGGTCGACCAGGAGATAGCGGCCGTGGCGGGGTGCGCCACACGAACACGCCGGTGAAGGGTTGGGCGACGTGCCAGTCACCGTGGGTCTTGACCCGGTGGTGGAAGCGGGTGATGGGGCCGAGCTTGCCCACGCCGGTCTGGCCCGGTGGTCCACCCTCGTCGGGTTTGACGAAGGGAATGGTGTGGTCGATGTCGCCGGTACGGCAGGTGGAGGTGGCGTAGGGGAAGCAGTCGACCGGGATGGTCAGGTGGACCGCTTCGCGGATCCGGTCAGGGATCTCATACGCATCCACCGGCACCTGGTCATTGAGGTCGATGACGGGTTTGACGGTCACGGCGGCATGTCCGAGCCAGGACCGGACCCGGTCGACGGTGACGGGGCCGACCTGCTCCACCCGCGCCACCCCAGTCCCCGTGACCAGGGCCTGGTCGGTGAGGTGGACATACAACGTCACGTCCGGCCGGGTATCCACTGGCTTGGTCCGACCTGTATGAACTGCCCGCGCCGAGGCCGGATCGGCGGCGGCGTCGATGTCAGCGAACAGGTCCAGGGCGTGCTGGGGGTTGGCCAGGATCCCGACCGCCGCGGCCCGGCGTATGTCGACCGGACGGGTGTCGCCCAAGGTGCCGAGTCCGGTGGCGAGGCCGCCGACAGAAGCGTTGAACCGCAACGCGTCGGGTGCTTCGGCGCGGATGAAGATCTCGCCGGTGCCGGGCTCGGCGGGCTGGTCTTTGACCCACACTCCCAACGATCCCTGCGTCGCCGCGTCTGCGTCAGCGGCAGCCTCGGGGTCGCACTCCATCCAGCAGGCGGCGATGATGGCTTCGATCCGGCCCCACGACAGCGAGTGCGCGTACTTCGCGATCCTGCGGTCCACCACCGCCACGGTCTCCACCGACAGGTGGCGGGTGGCTTCGGCGCACTTGCGGCCGATCCACGGCTTCACCTCACAGGCACAGATCCTGGCCCAGAGTCTGGGGAGTCGGTGGCGCAGGTCCAAGGCGTCGCCCACGAGCCGCTCCGCTGCGCCGGTCGACGTGGCGAGGACGACACCGAGCTCGGCGGGTGCGAACTCCGCCACCGACGGGGTGCCGTCCCCACCGAACTGGACCAGCTTCTCCGACCCGGGCAGCAGCGGGCTGGTCGCCCGGGCGAGCTCACCGTGCAGGTCAGCCCAGTGCGCGGCCGCCTGGAGGATGTCGACCTCGGCCCGGTCCGCGGAGGCGCGGGCGGTCTCGACGTACGAAAGGGTCGCTATCTCATCGAGAGCATCGAGGTCGGTATCGAACATGTGTTCGATTCTATCCGGCATGTCCGACAGTGACCAGACGGCGAGTTCAACCGGCTGCTGCAACGAGGTTCTTGTTGAGAACCTGCCCTGGAGTCTGCCATTGCAGGGTCTTGCGGGGGCGGGTGTTGAGCAGCAGCGCGACGTCGTCGCACCGAGCCATGGTGAGGTGCCGCAGGTCCTTCGCCTTTGGGCCAGTACTGGCGCAGCAAGCCGTTGGTGTTCTCGTTGGAGTCGCGTTGCCACGGTGAGCGGGGGTCGCAGAAGTAGATCGGGATCCCGCTGTCAACGGTGAACCGGGCGTGCTGGGCCATCTCGCTCCCACGGTCCCAGGTGATCGACTTGCGCAGTGACGGCGGCAAGGTGGCGATCATCTCGTTGAGTGTCCACCTCACCACCTCAGCGGTATGGCGACCAGGCAGAGGAGCGAGCAGCACAAACCTGGTGGACCGCTCCACCAGAGTCACCACCGCTCCCTTGCCGGTACTGCCGAGCAGCAGGTCCCCCTCCCAGTGCCCGGCAACGGCGCGGTCATCGGCCTCGGCCGGGCGGGCACTGATACGGATGTCGTCGGTGATTCCGAGGGTGACCCGCTTCGCTGCGCCCGTCTGCGCTTTGCGGGCGGTGCGTCGGCTGCGCAGATGCGCGGTCAGCTCCCGCTTGAGCTCGCCCTTGGTCTGGACGAACAGCGACTGGTAGATCGTTTCGTGGCTCACGCGCATCCTGGTGTCCTTACCGAACAGCACCGGCAGCGACTTGCAGATCTGCTCCGGTGACCAGTCTGCCCGCAGCAGCTCCCACACCTTCTCCCGTAGCGGGGCATGGTCGAGCCGTCGAGCCTTGGGACGGCGTGCCTTGATCTCGGCGAACCGATGAGCTCGCTCAGCGCCATAGACCGCACATACCCCCGCCCACCAGCACGGGCCGTCTTCCGCTTCGGGGACCGCGAACCCGGCGCGGAGAAACTTCTCGCCAGCTCCCGCGACACCGTCGACTTGTGCTTACCGATGATCGAGGCAATCTGTTCTTGTGACAGACCAATCCGAAAACACCGCTCAATCGTGCGACGGTGCTCAACCGTCAACCGCGCTCCAGGCATGCGCTGCAACCTCCACCAATCGACATCACGTTGCAACCACCGATGGAATCCGCCGACAATCTCGCCTTATCCACAAAGGTTTCTGCAAGTCTCGACAAGTCTGGTGAGCTTGGCGCTGGGATGTATCACCAGGACAAGGCCGACGGTCGGAAAATCTCGACCCTGGGGCAGCTGTCGTGCGGCGGTGTCAGCGGTTGCGGGCGAGATAGATGGTGTTCGTGGCGTCCCGGTCCTGCAGCGGGTTGGCGAACGTGACCACTTCTGCCACCACATCGATGAAGACCTCGTCGAGAACCGCGCAATACTCCTCGTCCGGAGGATCGTTCGACCACAGCGCGAAGACTCCACGGGACAGGAGGTGCGCGCCCAATCGCCGTACGCCGCCGGGCACGTAGAAGCCCGCGTGCGCGGGATTCAGCAGATGCCGGGGCGAGTGGTCGATGTCGACGACGATCGCGTCGAACTGTCGGCCGGGGCGCGCGGGGTCGAGCCCGCGCTGGCCGGCGACCATCGCGAAGAAGTCGCCGTGCGCGAGTCGGCAGCGGCTGTCGGCCGTCAGCCCGGCACCCAACGGGATCAGGCCTCGCTCATGCCACTCGATCACTTCGGGAATCGCGTCGATCACCACGAGGTCGCTGACACGCGGGTCGTCGAGGATGGTCTGAGCGGTGTAGCCGAGTCCGAGCCCTCCGACGGCAACGGCGAGGTCTGAGCCGTCGACCCAGGCAAGCGCCAGCCGGGCCACCTCTACCTCAGCGACCGTGAAGAGGCTGGACATGAGGTAGTCGTCGTCGAGCTTGACTTCGTACACGTCCACGTCGGTCAGCGGTTCTCGTCGGCGGCGAAGGCTGATCGCACCCATCGGGGTCTCTCGCCAGTCGAGCTCTTCGAACCTGGCACTCACGGGATCCTCGATCCTTCGGGGTGGTGTGCAACCTACTCCCTGACGGCAGCGAGCCGTCCCGAGCGTCGCGGTGGACACCGTGTGAGACGACGCGCAGACTGGGCAGTGGGCTCCGATGCGTGACACCGACGGTACGTACGTGACGGTCAACGGCCTGTCGTTGGCCTACCGACGCGCGGGTTCGGGTCATCCGCTCGTGTTGCTGCATGGGGGTTTCGAGGACGGTCGCATCTGGCGGCGGCAGCTCGACTGCCTCTCGGACGAGTTCGCCACCTTTGCGTGGGACGCTCCGGGAGCCGGTGGCTCAGACGATCCGCCGCCCGGTTTCACGTCCGACGACTACGCCGACGCGGTGGCCGGGTTCATCGATGCCCTCGGGCTCGGTACCGCCCACCTCCTGGGATCGTCGTGGGGCTCCACCCTGGCTCTGGCAACCTACGAACGACACCCGACCATCGTGCGGTCACTCGTGCTGGCTTCGGCGTACGCCGGCTGGGCGGGCTCGTTGCCGGCTGCAGAGGTGCAACGCCGTCGGGAGCAGGTGATCGCACAGACGGACAAGCCGCCGGACGAGGTCATCGCGGAGTGGATGCCCACCATTCTGACCGGATCTGCCACTGCCGACCTGATCGGAGAGGTGGCGGAGATCATGGGCGACTTCCATCCTGCTGGCATGCGGACGGCTGTGGAGAGCATGGCTGAGGTCGACTTCCGGCCGATGCTGTCGTCCATTGCCGTCCCCACGCTGCTCCTGTACGGCAGTGATGACGTACGTTCGCCACTGGACGTCGCCGAGTCGATGCGCGCGATGATCCCGGGGTCGAAGCTGGTCGTGATTCCCGACGGTCCACATCTCATCCAGATCGAGGATGCTGAGCCCTTCAACCTTGCCGTTCGGGACTTCCTGCACGGCGTAGACCGGAGCTGACGGCCCGGCAGCGGGGGCGGCCCTAGACTCCGGCTCGTGACCGACGACCAGACCTTGCTGCCGACTCTTCGCCTCGCGCGCGAACTGGGTCCTGAGCTGATTGCCCTTCGGCGACACCTGCATCAGATTCCCGAGATCGGGCTCGACCTGCCCCAGACCCAGCAGGTAGTGCTCGAGGCGCTGAACGGTCTCGACCTCGAGATCACGTCCGGGCAGTCACTCTCCTCTGTCGTAGCCGTTCTGCGCGGTCGGGGCGAAGCGGAGCACGGGGTGCGTCAGGTCGTCCTGCTCCGCGGGGACATGGACGCACTGCCGGTGGGCGAGGAAGTCGACGTCGACTTCAAGTCTCGCCACGACGGGGCCATGCATGCCTGCGGCCACGACCTGCACGTGGCCGGCCTCATCGGTGCCGCCCGCATCCTGCATAAGCTGCGCGCAGACCTGCCGGGTGACGTGGTCTTCATGTTCCAACCCGGAGAAGAAGGGCCTGGCGGCGCAGAGCCGATGCTGCAGGAGGGGCTGCTCGACGTCGCGGGCCGCCGGGTCGACGCCGCGTACGCCTTGCACGTGTACTCCGCGGACCTACCGTTCGGCCAGTGGGCGTCGAGGCCGGGAACGACCGGAGCCGCGGCCGACGAAGTGAAGGTGCGCGTTCGTGGGGTCGGGGGTCACGGCTCTGCGCCGCACCGCGCCAAGGACCCCATCCCCGCAGCGTGCGAGATGGTGATCGCCTTGCAGACGATGACCACGCGTCGCTTCGACGTGTTCGACCCCGTACTGGTCACGGTGGGGCGGATCGCTGGGGGAACAAAGGACAACATCATCCCCGACGACGCCGAGTTCGAGGCGACGGTGAGGTCGCTGTCCCGTGAGTCACGGGCGAAGGTGCAGCAGGAGATCGAACGGGTCGTCACCGGCATCGCCGCCGCGCATGGTCTGACCGTCGACGTGGACTACCGGCTCGGCTACCCCGTCACCGTCAACGACGACACGGAGTACGCACGGGCACGGCAGGCAGTGGTCGACCTGTTCGGGGCCGAACGCTTCACCGAGCTCGCCAACCCCGAGCTCGGTGCTGAGGACATGTCGTTCGTGATGGAGCTCGTGCCCAGCGCCTACTTCAACGTCGGCGCCTGTGTGGTCGACGACTTCAGCTCGGCGCCGGACAACCACTCACCGCGGGCTGCCTTCGATGACGCGATCCTGCCGGACGCGGCGGCCTGGCTCGCCGAGATGGCGGTACGGCGCCTCGGCGATCCGGAGGGTGCGACGAACTGAGTCCCCGCCGATGAGCACGGACGTGACGACGACGGCGCTGGCAGTCGCGTCGGCACTGCACGCCGGCTTCCAACTGGTGGTCACCCTGGTCGTTTACCCCGCCATGGCGGAGACGAACGACAGCGACTGGGCACCGCGGCACGCGGCGCACAGTCGGCGCATCGCCCCGGTCGTCGTCCTGGTCTACGGTGCGCTCGTCGCGAGCTCGGTCGCCGCGTTGCTGTCCGACGGTCGTCCACCCCTTGTCTGGACGGCGATCAGCGCTGCGGCCGTCGCGATGGTCGTGACAGCTGTCGCGGCCGCGCCGACCCACGGGAAGCTGGGACGAGGCCGCGACGGTCAGCTCGTGCACCGGCTGCTGGTCTGGGACCGGCTACGGTGCGTCGCGGCCGTCGTCGGAGCAGCCGCGGCCTTCGCCGCCACCCGGTGACTTCCGCACCGCGATGCGCGTGCGGGTCTTCGACGACTGCCCGGCATGATGGCCCCGTGACCGCTCCCGCACCTGACCCCTTGCAGCCGGATGCCTGGGGTATCCATCGCCACTGGGTCAACGCCTATGACGAGATCGTCGAGGTTCCGGCGATCACGGTGGACCGCCTGCGTAAGGCCATGGGATCACCGCCCGCTGATCTCGATGGGTGGGCACCGGTCGTCACGCAGCCGGGTCTGGATCTGGGTCTGGGCAGGGTCGAGGTCGATTGCGAGAGTGGCGAGCGCCGAGTGATCGACGGCGCCGTCCCGGTCGACTTCCCGCTCGGCTATCACGACCTGGTCACCAGCAGGGGTCGTCGGCGACTGATCGTCTCACCGGGCCGCTGCTGGCTGCCCGAGGGGTGGCGTGCGTGGGGGTTCACCGTGCAGTTGTACGCCGCGATGTCCCGATCGAGCGCCGGAATCGGGGACCTCGCCGACCTGAGGAGCATTCGAGCGTGGGCGCAAAGCATGGGCGCAGGTTTCCTGTTGATCAACCCGCTTCACGCGGTGGCACCGACGATCCCTCAAGAACCGAGCCCCTACCTGCCGGCCACCCGCCGGTTTCGTAACCCGATCTATCTGCGGGTAGCTGGCGTCACGGCCCAGGCTGCGTCGTCGACCATCGACCGTGACGAGGTCTGGCGGGCCAAGCTGGCCGCCCTCGAGATCGAGTTCGCCGAGGCACCGGCCGACGACGAGTTCCGCCAGTGGCGAGCGGCACAAGGCACCGGCCTGGAGATCTTCGCGACCTGGGCGATGCTGACCGAGCTGCACGGACCCGACTGGCGACTGTGGCCGGATGAGTTCCGCGACCCCGGCTCCCACGCTGTGGCAGGGGCTGCGGGCGACCGCGGTGATCGCGTCCGGTTCCATGCCTGGCTCCAATGGCGGATCGACCAGCAGTTCATTGCCGCCGCCGACGACATCAAGATCCTCCAGGACCTGCCCATCGGCGTCGGCGGAGGCGGTGCAGACGCGTGGGCATGGCAGGACACCCTGGTCAACCAGGCGACCGTCGGCGCTCCACCGGACATCTTCAACGCACAAGGGCAGAGCTGGGGCTCGCCACCCCTGGCGCCCTGGCGACTGCGAGCATCGGACTACGTCCCGTTCATCGAGTCGATCCGAGCCACCATGGCCGGTGGTGGCGGCATCCGTATCGACCACGTGATGGGGCTCTTCCGGCTCTGGTGGATCCCCGAGGGCCTGTCACCTGAGGACGGCGCCTACGTGCGGTACCCCGCCGAGGACCTGCTCAACATCGTCGCTCTGGAGAGCCATCGGGCGCAGGCCCTGGTCGTCGGTGAGGACCTCGGCACCGTCGAGCCGGGGGTGCGTGAAGCGCTGGCCGAACACCAGGTCTTGTCCTACCGGTTGCTCTGGTTCGAGAACGACGATCCCAGTGGCTGGCCAGAGAAGGCCATGTCGGCCGTCACGACGCACGACCTCCCGACGGTCGCGGGCCTCTGGAGCGGATCCGATCTGGAAGACCAGGTGGCGAACATAACGACGCCCAGGCCGGCGTTGGAGCGAGACCGGGCACAGTTGCTCGCGCGGCTGCCCTCCGTGGGCCACGATGTCGAGTCCGTCATCGTGGAGTCTCACCGAAGGCTGGGCGAGTCTCCGTGCGTGCTGGTGTCCGCGACCCTCGAGGATGCGGTGGGCCAGGAGCCGCGCCCGAACATGCCCGGAACGACGACGCGGCCCAACTGGTCGATCCCGCTTCCCGTCCTGGTCGACGACCTGCCGAACCATCCGACGGCCCGCGCCGTGGCCGAGGCTCTGGACGCGCAGGTCCGCCGCGTCGACGCAGAGGCGTGACCAAGGGCACGTCACCGGCTTGATGACGTGCCCTTGGTCGGGTGGGTGCGGTTAGGGGTTGTTCGGTTACTTGGTGTTGACGGTGATCTTGGCGATGCCGACGAGCAGGCCCTGCTTGACCGCGTCGGTCTTGAAGGTCTCGTCGAGGAGTGCAGCGGCGTCACCGGAGATCATGACCTTGGTGCCTTCGAGGATGGCCTCGTTGCCCTGGGTCTGAAGCGGCTGCAGGGTGCGACCGTCGAGGTTGAAGATCGTCGCGTGCTTCGCGGCGCTCTTGCCGTTGACGCTCACGTCGCCATACACCCGTGAGTTGCCGGGGTTGATCTCGAAGTTGGTCAGGTTGACGGTGGTGCCGCCGGCTGTCAGCGAGAGCCCGGAGCCCTGGTGGTCGATGAGGCCGGTGACGTAGGGGGAGACGCTTCCGGGCGTGTAGTAGGTCACGTTGCCGCCGGTGATCGGGAAGCTGACGGCACCGTTGGCCAGTGTTGCGTCGCCGACGACTCCGGGCGTGAGCTTGAGCGAGGTCAGAGCCTCGACGAAGCCGGCGTCGAGTGCGACGGAGGTGTCGTTGCCGCTGAGCTGCTGAATCTGGGCCACAGGCTTGGGCTTGTCGTTGCTGCTGCTGTCGTTGCTGGAGCAGGCGGCGAGCGTCAGGGCCAGTACCGCGACTGCGGAGACGCCGAGCACCCGCCTGGAGGACTTGGAGCTGCTACGGACGTTACGCATGAGCGGAGTTCCCTTCGGGGTTGGTCTTCGTTGGTGTACGGAAGGGATACGTCGCGATGCCGACGCTGGATGTGGGTGAACGACGTGACCGCCGTCACGTTCGGGCTCCGATCAGGGGCAGCGTCTCGCGAGGACGCAGAACTCGTTCCCCTCCGGGTCTGCAAGGACGACCCAGCTCTCATCGCCCTGGCCGACGTCGGCGCGTCGGGCACCGAGGTCGAGCAAGCGGTGGACCTCTTCGTCTTGCTCCCTGTCGGTGGGGTTCACATCGAGGTGGAGCCGGTTCTTGATGGTCTTGCCCTCGGGCACGTGCGCGAAGGTCAACGTGGGTGGAACAGGGCCGAGGTGGTTCCTGCCCTCAGGCACCAAGGGGGAGCCAATGGTGACAACGCCGTGCTCCTCGTCCTGGATCTCGTAGTCAAGGACCGCGCACCAGAACCGGGCGAGACCGTGGGGATCGGCACAGTCGACGGCAAGCTCGGTGAATTTGCTGGTCATGTCAGGACCTCCCAGTCACATGGCGATCCGCCCAGGAGGACGGCTGCTGCAGTCTGCTCACTCAGCCATCCTTCCCGACGTCTCGACCCGACCAGCTGGCGGAAGGTTCGGCTCACCAGGGTGGGTCACTAGAACATGTGTTCGAAGTGGCTTAGCATCGCATCATGACCGCTCACTTCCAAGGGTCACTGCTCGACGGACCTGATCTGCAGGCTCCGAGCCTTGGCGAGCTCACGACGATGAAGCGCACGATGCTCAGCGGTGGCGCATGGGTCGACGTCCTGCCGTCGTGGGTGCACGGCTCCGACGCGCTGTTCGAGCGACTGGTCGAGGCGGTGCCGTGGTACGCCGAGAAGCGGCAGATGTACGACCGCGTGGTCGACGTACCCCGTTTGCTCTGTTTCTACGGCCAGGACCAGCCGTTGCCCGATCCGCTTCTCGATGACGCTCGGCAAGCGCTCAGCGCGCACTACGTCGACGAGCTCGGCGAGCCTTTCACGACGGCGGGACTCTGCTTCTACCGCGACGGGCGAGACTCCGTCGCCTGGCATGGCGACACCATCGGGCGCGCGCAGACCGAGGACACCATGGTCGCCATCGCTTCATTCGGTAGTCCGCGCCGACTGATGCTGCGACCCAGAGGTGGCGGGCAGTCCATCGGTTTCTCGCTGGGCCACGGAGACCTGATCGTCATGGGTGGGTCGTGCCAGCGAACCTGGGAGCACGCGATCCTCAAGACAGCCCGACCGGCCGGTCCGCGCATCTCCGTGCAGTTCCGGCCCCGAGGGGTCCGCTGACGTCAGAGCCGCAGCACGCCGTCTTTGGCGATCGTCGGTACGTCGACCTCGACGGTGTCGGGGTAGATAATCCCGGTGCCTGTGTTGAGGAGCACCACCTCATCGTCGACTGCCAGCCAGCCGCTCGCGACGAGCGTCCGGGCTGCGGCGACGGTGGCCGCGCCCTCCGGGCACAAGAAGATGCCTTCCAGGCGGGCGGTCCGGTACAGGTCGGCGAGCAGCTGGTCGTCGGTGACGGCGATCGCTGTCCCGTAGGTGTCTCGTACTGCGTCCAGCACCAGGAAGTCGCCGAGTGCCTTGGGCACGTTGATGCCGAAGGCGATCGTGGTGGAGTTCTCGACCTTGACCGACTCGGCCGCACCGGCTTCGAAAGCTGCCACGATCGGTGCGCAGCCAGTGGACTGCACACAGACGAGCCGGGGCAGGTCACCCTCGACCCATCCGAGCGCGCGGAGCTCGATGAGGGCCTTGTAGATCCCGATCAGTCCGACGCCACCGCCGGTGGGGTAGATGATCACGTCCGGCATCCGCCAGCCGAGCTGTTCCACGATCTCGAGCCCCATCGTCTTCTTGCCCTCGATCCGGTACGGCTCCTTGAGCGTGGACACCTCGAACCAGTCGTCGTCGCTGGCCGCGACCGCGGCCGCAACGATACGACCCGCGTCGGAGATCAATCCTTCGACCAGGTGCAGGTGGGCCCCGGTCACCACCGTCTCGGCTCGGGTGATCGTCGGAGCGTCCAGCGGCATGACGACCGTGGTGCGCAGACCCGCGCGAGCGGCGTACGTCGACCAGGCGGCACCGGCGTTGCCATTGGTCGGCATCGCCAACCGGCGTGCGCCGAGCTCCTTGGCGCGCGATACCCCGACGGCTGCTCCACGGGCTTTGAACGAACCGGTCGGCAGCAACCCGTCGTCCTTGACCAACACCCGGTCGAGTCCGAGGTCGGCCGCCAGTCGGGGAACGGAGAGCAGCGGCGTCATCCCCTCGCCGAAGGTCACGACATGTTCGGCCGCTGACACGGGCAACAGCTCGTGGTAGCGCCACAGGTCGGGAGCGCGTCGCGCGATGGCGTCGGGCGTGGTCCCGACAGCGGCCAGGTCGTACCGCGCCAGGAGCGGACCCCCGTCCCGCACGCACAGACCTTGCCGGACGGTCGCGTCGTACTCGGATCCGCACCGGGCGCACTCGAGATGGTGGAGAGCAGTGAATGCCATGGCGCCATCCAAACAGGCCGGCTCGTCCGCTGCGTGGCCGCGCTAGGGTCGCCCCTATGGCGAGTCTGGAGGTGTGGGACTGGCGCCGGCGCACGTTCGCCTTGTATGCCCAGGTGCGCAACCACGCCGATCCCCTGGTCGCCCATGCGCTCTGGGCCAAGGGTCGCGATGAGCTCTTGCAGACCCACCCCGCATCGCCGGTGAAGGGGGAGCTGCGCCCGAGCTTCGCCGGCGCCGTCGTCGCACCGTACGACCCGGACTTCCGTTTCGTCGTCCCCATCGATCGGAACGTCGACTCCGAACGGCGGGAGCACGTCACCGGAACCGACGGAGTTGTGCCCTTCGACCTGATCGGACGCGTCCACCTCGGCGACCTGGGCAGCCTGGACGTCTGGTGGTTGGGGTCCTACGGCGGCGGGATCTTCCTGCCGTTCCGGGACCGGGCACCGAGTTCGTATGGCGGTGGGCGTTATCTGCTGGACACGGTCAAGGGTGCTGACCTCGGTGGTGACCCCGACGCGTTGGTCGTCGACCTCAACTTCGCCTACCAACCCTCCTGCGCCTACGACGAGGCTTGGGCTTGCCCGCTTCCCGGACCCGGCAACACCCTCGAGGTCGAGGTGGTCGTCGGTGAGCAGCATGTCGAGGGAGGTGCTCGATGACGGTGCCTACGCTCGGGTCTCTCGTCTCCTTGCCGGCGCTCGACCGGCCAGACCTGCTGGCGCCGTCGGTGCATCGAGCGCTGTACGACTGGGTGCTCGGCGGCGAGGTGGCTGTGGTCGAGATCGACCCTGCGCTGGCCGACACCCAAGCGCTCACCGAGGCCTACGACCTGCCGTTGGACGCGTCTGCCAACTGCGTCGTGGTGGCCGGGCGCCGTGGCGGAGAGGAGCGCGTCGCCGCCTGCGTCGTCACGGCCGACACCCGCGCTGACGTCAACAATCTGGTGAAGCGTCGACTCGACGTCCGCAAGGCGTCGTTCCTGTCCATGGAGCGCGCGGTCGCCGAAACGTCGATGGAGTATGGCGGCATCACGCCGATCGGGCTTCCGGTGGGGTGGCGGCTGCTCGTGGATGCCTCGGTCGCTGAGATCGACGTCGCGATCATCGGGAGTGGCGTGCGCCGTTCGAAGCTGCTGTTGAGCGGTGCACACCTGGCGACGTACCCCGCTGTGGAACTCACGCCCGGACTCGGTCTCCCTGTCCAGGTTTCCTAGGTTGCGACCGAGCCAGACCGCTCCTTGCCTTGCTCGGGCGGAATGCACGCCTCGAGAATCAGGAGCAAAGGGTACTAGTCAACCGATTGTGCCTGACCAGCACTGGGCCATTCGGCATGCGTTACTCATTCGTTCGGCTGATCCTTGCCGCCGTTCGTTCCGAAATGTAACACAAAGTGACACCATAACTCCGTAGCGCAACGAAGGGGTGACGCACCCGTCTCACACCCCGCATATAGGGAAGCTTCCGGCTGTCGGCCGGCGGGCACGAGAGAAGGGGTCACCCGATGACCTTGGCTGCTGCGGTTTCACCGACGCGAGCCGACGTGAGCGACGTCGTGCAGCGTCAACCCTCACTCGGCAAGATCATCACCCGCCCGTCGCTCCCCGCGGACGCGGAGTTCATGCTCGAGTTGTATGCCGCGACCCACGAACAAGAGCTCGCCGAGCTCGGGTGGAGCCTGGCCGAGAACCGGTCGTTCGTGATCATGCAGGCGCAGTCGGAGGAATGGAAACTGGGCCGCCGTTATCCCGGCATGGATCACGTGACGATCGGCATCGACGGAACCCCCATCGGGCGCTTGCTCGTCTGTATGCGTGAAGAAGTCCTGCACGTCGTCGACCTCAGCCTGATGCCACGCTTCCGTGGTCAAGGTGTCGGCACTCAGCTGATGCGAGAGATCATCGCTGAGGCCCGCGAAGAGGCCGTGCCCATCAAGATCCGGGTGCTCAAGGACAGCCGGTCCTTCCAGTTCGTCAGCCGGCTCGGTTTCGATGAGCCGCTCGACTTCGGTCGACACGTCGAGGTGACGTGGACACCGCCGGTCGCCGCAGACCCGGACGCGCGAGCCCGTCGTGGTGCCCGGGTGCGAGTTCCCGAGCAGCCGGCAAGTGAGATGCGGGCCGTCGCCAAGGAGGGTGCTGTCGATGAGGTGACAGCACCGTCTGACGCGGAGAATGCCCCAGACGTCGCCCTGCTGACGGAAGAGGAGGCCTGGGCGATGCTCCGCGACGGAGAGGCCGACACGGTCGAGGCGGACGAGGGTGCCACTCACGAGCCTGAGTTCGCCGCGTTCGTCGAGCCAGCCCTTGCACCGGTGGCCGTCGCGGAGGTTGTTGCTGAGGACCTGCCGGTCGTGGAGGACGTGGTGGAGGACCTGCCGGTCGTGGAGGACGTGGTGGAGGACCTGCCGGTCGTGGAGGACGTGGTGGAGGACCTGCCGGTCGTGGAGGACGTGGTGGAGGACCTGCCGGTCGTGGAGGACGTGGTGGAGGACCTGCCGGTCGTGGAGGACGTGGTGGAGGACCTGCCGGTCGTGGAGGACGTGGTGGAGGACCTGCCGGTCGTGGAGGACGTTGTCGAGGACCTGCCGGTCGTGGAGGACGTTGTCGAGGACCTGCCGGTCGTGGAGGACGTTGTCGAGGACCTGCCGGTCGTGGAGGACGTTGTCGAGGACCTGCCGGTCGTGGAGGACGTTGTCGAGGACCTGCCGGTCGTGGAGGACGTTGTCGAGGACCTGCCGGTCGTGGAGGACGTTGTCGAGGACCTGCCGGTCGTGGAGGACGTTGTCGAGGACCTGCCGGTCGTGGAGGACGTTGTCGAGGACCTAACGATCGTGGAGGACGTGTGTCGAGGACCTGCCGGTCGTGGAGGACGTGGTCGAGGACCTGCCGGTTGTGGAGGACGTGGTCGAGGACCTGCCGATCGGCGAGGACCTGCCGGTCGTGGAGGACGTGGTGGAGGACCTGCCGGTCGCGGAGGACGTGGTCGAGGACCTGCCGGTCGTCGAGGACCTGCCGGTCGTGGAGGACGTGCCGGTCGTGGAGGACGTGCCGGTCGTGGAGGACGTGGTCGAGGACCTGCCGATCGTCGAGGACCTGCCGATCGTCGAGGACCTGCCGGTCGTGGAGGACGTGGTGGAGGACCTGCCGGTCGTGGAGGACGTGGTGGAGGACCTGCCGGTCGTGGAGGACGTGGTGGAGGACTTGCCGGTCGTGGAGGACGTGGTGGAGGACCTGCCGGTTGTGGAGGACGTGGTGGAGGACCTGCCGGTTGTGGAGGACTTGGTCGAGGACCTGCCGATCGTCGACGACCTGCCGGTCGTGGAGGACGTGGTGGAGGACCTGCCGGTCGTGGAGGACGTGGTGGAGGACCTGCCGGTTGTCGAGGACCTGCCGGTCGTGGAGGAGCTGCCGGTGGTGGAGGACCTGCCGGTCGCGGAGGTTGTTGCTGAGGGCCCGCCGATCGAGATGGTCGAGAAGCCGGCACACGACCTGCTCCAGCCCCTGCCCGCCGAGCTCACCGACGCGTTGACGGACGAGCTGTTCGACCGGTTGACGGCGAACGTGGTGGTCGACGAACCGCGCGAACCGACGTACGTCGACGCCACGTCCGTGGCAGCTGACTTCGCCCCCGCTCTCGTACCCGAGGGCGCCGCCGAGTTCGAAGAGGACGAGCCGGTGGTCTTCCGGATCGGTAGCGACCAGTACGACCCGTTCACGTAACCAATCCCGCGCCCGCGAAGCGGCTCGCCGCCGCGCCTCACGCCCCGACCCGATCGCTCTGCGGTCTTAGGATCGGGGCGTGTCTGCGTTCGTGACCTCAATGCCTGCTGATGTCGATCGCCGACGTGGACTGCGCCGGATGCGCAGCGTGGCCACCGGGCTCCTCGTCGTTGCTGCCCTCGTCTACCTGGCCACCCTGCACCGCGGTGGGGGCTGGGGTTATGTCAACGCCACCGCCGAGGCCTCGATGGTGGGCGCGATCGCCGACTGGTTCGCCGTCACCGCGTTGTTCAGACATCCGTTGCATCTCCCGATTCCGCATACGGCTCTGATCCCGACCCGCAAGAACATGCTCGCGCGCAGCCTGCAGGACTTCGTCACTGAGAACTTCCTCAGTGAGGACGTGGTCCGCACGCGTGTCGCGGATGCCGAGGTGAGCCGGCGCCTCGGTGAATGGTTGGCCGAGCCCGAGCACACGGCGCGCGTCGTCGCGGAGGCCTCCTCCCTGCTGCGGCTGGGACTCGAGAAGGTCCGTGACGAGGATGTCGACGACGTCATTCGACTCGAACTGTTGCCCCGGCTGGCCGACGAACCACTCGCGCCGCTGCTCGGGCAGGTGCTCGGCGACATCGTCGACGACAAATCTCACCACGGCCTCGTCGACCTCGCGCTCGACGAGGCTGACCGCTGGCTCTCGGGCAACGAGGAGGCCTTCTCGGAGGCCATCAGTACGCGAGCCCCCTGGTGGACCCCGACCTGGTTGGACGACCAGGTGGCTGCCCGGATACATCACGAGGTCCTCGCCTGGATCCGCGAAGTCCGCGGTGACGCGGACCATCGGGCCAGAAGAGCGGTCGACGACCTGCTCGCGCAGTTGGCGCGCGACCTCCGCGACGACCCCGACACCCAGGCGCGTGCCGAGCGGGTCAAGGCCCGCCTCCTGGGCCAGCCGCAGGTCGCCGACACGGCGATGTCACTGTGGCAGGCGCTGAGCCGGGCGCTCCACACCACGTTGGCCGACCCCGGGAGTCCGCTGCGCGCCCGGCTCGAGCAACGGCTTCAGGAGTTCGCCGCGCAGCTGAGGAACGACCCGGATCTGCGAGGTCGGCTGGACCTGCACGCCGCAGACCTCGCGGCCTTCATCGTCGGTCGGTACGGCGACGAGCTCACCACCGTCATCACCGACACGATCGAGCGGTGGGACGGACAAGAAGCGGCCAACCGCATCGAGCTGTTCGTCGGCCGGGACCTGCAGTTCATCCGCATCAACGGCACGCTCGTCGGCGGTCTCGCAGGGCTTGTCATCCACACCGTGGCGACCGTGCTCTGACCTACCCACCGGCCCAGCCAAGCAGGATCTGTCCGCGCTTGTAGCATCGGTGACGTGCCTGTTCGACCCGGCAGGTCCGTACGGCGGATCGCACCTCGCCTCAGCGCCAGTGGACGTCCGGCGGCCATGCCCGACGACGACCTCATTGACGACGCGATGCTCCGTCGCGTCGACTGGGGCGACGCCGACCTGTCCGGGCGACGAGCCCGGCTCGTCGACGTGGAGGAGTGCCATCTGACCGGCACGAGCCTGGCCGGTTCCGAACTGGACAAGCTCTCGGTGTCCGACACCCTGTTCACGCGCTGCGACCTCGCCAACGTGCTGTTGCGCGATGCCGCGCTCAACCGGGTCGTGTTCACCGGCTGCCGACTGACGGGAGGCACCCTCGTCGAGGCCACGCTTCGACATGTGGCCATGGTCGACTGTCTCGCCGACATGGCCTCGTTCCGCTTCGCGTCCAGCCTGGCGCTGGAGTTCCGCGAGTGTCGTTTCCAACGCACCGACTTCGCATCGACCGATCTGCGTGGTGCTCGGTTCGAGCAGTGCGACCTGACGGGTGCCGACTTCTCGTCCGTGCGCGCGGCCAAGGCGGTCTTCGTCGACTGCACGTGGGAAGGTGTTCGCGGGATTGCCAGTCTGACCGGAGCAACGGTCGCCAACACCTCACCGATCGACCTGCTGGCCTTCACCGGCGGCATGGCTGGTGCCCTCGGCATCACGATGGCGGATCCAGCAGACGTGAAGGTCGACACCGGCAACGAATAACGGCGGACGACCCGGTCAGAGCATCCGGCCGAGGTGGATGGCGTCAGGTGCCTGCTGATAGTGCCCGAAGCGGGGGATCTCGGTGTAGCCGCTGGACCGGTACAACTCGACCGCATCAGCTTGGGGAAGCCCGGTCTCGAGCACCATCGCGTCGGCCCCGTCTGCACGTGCCGAGGACTCCAGGTGAGCGAGCAGGCGCCGCGCGAGGCCACGCCGCCGGTACTCCGGAATGGTGTACATCCGCTTGATCTCCGCCGGCCGCTCGGCCGCCATACCGATCGGCTCGAGGGCGAACCGCCATCCACCCATGAGGACCGGTTCGCCGTTCAGAGCCCCCAGGAAGAATCGCCCGGCGGGCGGAGCCAGTTCGCGCGGGTCGATCGGTCCCGAGTCAGGCGCGCCGTACAGGGACGTGTAGTACGCCTGGACCCTCTCGACGAGCAGGAGCGCGTCGACGTGGTCGAGAGCGGCCTCTCGGAGCTCCAGCGCGTCGAACAGGTGTGGCACGCGCATACGGTACCCAGCGACGAGTCCGGCCGGCACTCGAGCAGCTCTCCGCTGAACCTGAGCGGGTCGTGACCTGGCTTACCGTCACGTCCGCACGGTTGAGTCGTTGAACCGCTGACGCCGGCACTGCTGAGGTGCCGCACCGGAGGTTGCTCATGAGATCACGTGCCCTGCTCACCGTTGCCGCTACCGGGATCGCCGGCCTGCTCATCGGTTCGCTCACGACGGCTGCTGTTGCGTCGGTCCCTGACCGTATGACGGCCGGACCGGGCCCGGCCGCAGCACAGGACCCGACGTCACCACCCGGCTCGAACGACTGGAGCTGCAAGCCCGATGCGCGACACCCGCAGCCGGTGATCCTCGTCAACGGCACGTTCGAGTCCATGACCAAGAACTGGCCGACGATGTCGCCGTTCCTCGCTGATCACGGGTACTGCGTCTTCGCGTTCAACTACGGGAACTACGCGACCGGACCAGTCGCCGACTCCGCCGTCGAGCTCAGGAGCTTCGTCAACCAGGTCTTGCGGCGTACCGGCACGGATCAGGTCGACCTCGTCGGTCACAGTCAGGGCGGGATGATGCCGCGCTACTACTTGAAGTTCCTCGGGGGCGCCGACAAGGTCGATGATCTGGTCGGGATCGCGCCCTCCAACCACGGAACGCAAGGCCTGATCGTCGCACCGCCGAACGGCGGCCCGCAGCCGTCCTACCCGCCCAGCTCGCCGGCCTGCCAGGCCTGCATCGACCAGCAGGCGGGGTCTCCGTTCATGCAGAAGCTCAACCGGGGCGGCGATCTGGTGCCCGGTCCCGACTACACCGTGATCTCGACGGCGTACGACGAGGTCGTAACGCCGTACACCAGCCAGGCACTCGCCGGACCGGCTCGGCGCGTGACCAACGTCGTCATCCAGGACAAGTGCCCGACAGACACGATCGAGCACGACCAGACGCCCAACGACCCGGTCGTGCAGGGCATGGTGCTCAACGCGTTGCGGACCGACGGTCCCATGGCGAAGAGCTTCCAGCCCTCCTGTGCGCCGTGGGGCTGAACGACTCAGAGAGGTTCGCTAGCTGAGCCAGGTCGGGCGCAGGGGGAACGACGCGTCACCGTTCGCCGACGGCTTGACCGCGAGCACCTGATGGAGCTCCACCTCGTTGGACTCGAACCCGTAACGGGATCCGGCCATGTAGAGGCCCCACACCCGGGCGGTGGGTTCACCCACGTCGGCGACGCACTCGTCCCAGTTGGCGACGAGGTTGGCGCACCAATGCTTGAGCGTGAGGTCGTAGTGCTCGCGGAGGTTCTCCTCGTGGCGGACCTCGAGACCGGCGTTCTGGGCAGCGGTGATGATCCGTCCTGAGCCCGTCAGCTCTCCAT
This sequence comes from uncultured Actinomycetota bacterium, assembly GCA_963742765.1. Taxonomy (GTDB): domain Bacteria; phylum Actinomycetota; class Actinomycetes; order Propionibacteriales; family Nocardioidaceae; genus JANLYC01. The sequence goes on along the minus strand of CAVUMY010000001.1, from coordinate 814,648 downwards.
CAGGAAAGACGTAGCGATCGATGAAAGCGCCGGTCGTGACGCGGGTGTTGTTGTGCGGGCGGGTGATGCAGTGGTTGAGCAGGCGGCCGCCGTCACGCAGCTTGTCGCGCAGGAATTCGAAGTATGACGGGTAGTTGTGGACGCCGACGTGTTCGAGCAGTCCGATGGAGCTGATCGCGTCGTAGCCATCGCCCGGTGCGTCGCGGTAGTCGCCGTGGATGATCTCGGCGCCGTCGAGCTGGTCGTTCTGGATCGCGAGCTGTCCCCACTTCGCCTGCTCGGCGCTCAACGTGATGCCGATCGCGGTGACGCCGTAGTACTTGACCGCGTGCCGCACCATGCCACCCCAGCCGCAGCCGACATCGAGCAGCCGCATGCCGGGCTCGAGGCCGAGCTTGCGGCAGACCAGGTCGAACTTGGCCGCCTGGGCTTCCTCGAGCGTCGCGTCCGCAGTCGGGAACAGGGCGCACGTGTACGCCATCGACGGCCCGAGCACCATCTCGTAGAACTCGTTGGACACGTCGTAGTGGTGCTGGATCGCCTCGGCGTCGCGGGTGCGGGAGTGACGCAGCCCCTCGGCGATCCGACGCCACCGGGGAAGCGCCTCCTGCTTGGGGGGTTCGGGTGGGACGAGACGCCGCGGACCCAGCTCACGCAGGATCTGCGTGAGCTCGCTCGCAGACGGCCGGCGACCGCGCCAGCGCCCCATGCGCTTGATGGCTTCGTACGGGTCGCCCGGGTGGACGCCGTCGAGCACGAGATCACCGACGACGTAGGCGCGAGCCATGCCGAGGTCGCCGGGTGCCGTCACGAGATAGCGCAGTCCACGTTCGTTGATGAGCCGGATCGTGACGGGTGAGTCGGTGGGGCCGAAACCGCTGCCGTCGTAGGCCTCGAAGCGCACCGGGGGTTGGTCGGCGGTCAACTTCTCCACCATGCCTGCGATCGTCATCTACGTCCCACCGCCTTGTCATAGAGCCCGGTCAGCCGTCGGCCGGGATCGTGTTTCTCCTTCACGACCTCATACGTCGAACCGCCGTACATGGCCGCGAAAGTCTGCTCGTCGTAGTAGGCATCGGAGTACAACGACTTGTGGCCGTCATGGACAGCCACCGCCTCCTCGATCATGCGGTTGACGTCGCCGTCGGTGCGCCCGGGTGCGATGTCGACCATTCCCCAGAAGCCCACGTTCACATAGGTCTGGTGCGGGCGGAGCGGGTAGAGGGGCCAGTCGCGCGACCTGCTCGTGTCGTCGAGCTCGCGCAGCCGCAGCGGGCACAGCCAGACCGGACGCATCGGTACATGGTCAGCGAACCAGCGGAGGAAGTCGGCCGTGCGCTCGACGGGGATCTCGACGTCCTGCACGACCCGCTCGCGCTCAGGCTTGCCCCGCCGACGGTCCACGCGGGCCATGACACCGTACTTGTTCTCGAGACCGACGATGCGGTGGTACACATCGCTGCGTCGCCATTTCGTCGGCCACAGCCGGCGCACCACGGGATGCTGGGCGCCGAACGCCTGGGAGCACCAGAACCAGTCGGTGTCCCACCGCCACAGGTAGTCAGACGCCGTCAGCACGTCACGGGTGCGCTCACGGAGTGAGCGGTAGTAGACCTGCTGGCCGGTGTAGTCGCTCGGACGTAACAGGCCGGACTCGGTGACGTCGTCGACCCAACGGCCGAGCGTCAGGTAGGCCTCATCGGGCTCGAACACCACCCCGTCGACGAAGTCGACCGGCTCGTCGTCATGGACGCGCGTCTCGCAGATCGTGGCGATCGTCTTGGCGAGCGAGTCCAGGTCATCGAAGCGGACGTGACGCAACGCGACGTACGGGTTGATCCGCTCGAGCTCGATCCGCAGCCGGACGGCGTAGCCGAGACTGCCGTAGGAGTTGGGAAACGCGGTGAAGAGATCGCGGTGCTCGTTGTCCGGAGAGGCTGTGATGATGCGCCCGTCGCCGGTGAGGATGTCCATCTCGAGGACCGACTCGTGCGGAAGCCCGTTGCGGAACGACGACGACTCGATGCCGAGCCCGGTGACCGCGCCCCCGAGCGTGATCGTCCTCAGTTGCGGAACGACCAGCGGCATCAGGCCGCGGGGGAGGGTGGCCTCGACCAGGTGCTCGTAGGTGCACATGCCCTGAACATCTGCAGTGTGGGCATCGACATCCACCGACAGGACACCGTCGAGACCAGACACGTCGAGACCCCGGGGTCCGTCCTCGCGAGGTCGAAACAGGTTCGAGGTCTTCTTGGCCAGCCGGATCGTCTGGCCCTCCGGGATGGCGGTGTAGGACGCACGAAGGGCATCAACAGCGGCCTTGTGCTCGCGCATGTTTCTCTGGGGCGTCGCCACCCCTCAACTGTATCCATGCTGACCTGGACGGAGAGCAACCTATTCTTTCTGGATGCCTGGACCCGCACCCGCTGCCGACAGCCGCGCCCACCTCGCCACCCTCCTCTACGAGGCTTCGCACGTGACCGGTTCGTTCGTCCTGCGTTCCGGCGAGACGGCGTCGGAGTACTTCGACAAGTACCAGTTCGAGGCTCGCCCCGATCTGCTGCGCCGCATCGCCGTGGCCCTGGCGGCGTTGATTCCCGCTGACATCGAAGTGCTCGCCGGACTGGAGATGGGCGGGATTCCGGTCGCTACTGCTCTTTCGCTCGAGACCGGCATCCCAGCGGTGTTCGTCCGCAAGCGCGCCAAGGAGTACGGCACCCGCCGCACTGCCGAAGGGGTCGAGGTGGCCGGGCGGCGGGTCCTGGTGATCGAGGACGTCGTGACCTCAGGCGGTCAGATCGTGCTGTCGAGCGGGCACCTGCGCGAGGCCGGAGCGGTCGTCTCGCATGCGCTGTGCGTGATCGATCGACGGACAGTCGGTGTCGAAGTCCTCCCTGACGCGGGGATCGAGCTGCTTGCCCTCTTCACGGCCGACGACCTCCGGGCCGCAGCCTCGTGACTGCGTAGTCTGACGGCATGGCGAAGCGGTGTACTGCGGTGGCCGCCATGCTGCTGGCCACGGCGGCGACCGCGTGCACAAGCGGGCAGGCGCCGCCGCCCGACCCAGTCCGAACGACCCCGATCGCCACCGGTCAAGGGATCGGAGACCCCTACTACTCCGATGACGGCAACCTCGGATACGACGTAGCCGGCTATGACGTGCAGATCCGCTACCACCCGGATGATCAGTCAATCGTGGCGCGTGCGACGATCGACTCCACCGCAACCCAGCGCCTCACCCAGGTGCACTTCGACCTGCTCGGGCTGACCGTCGACAGCGTCGATGTCGATGGGGCAGCGGCGTCGTTCGACCGGACGGACGCCCACGAGCTGGTCATCACGCCGGCGAGGCCGGTTGCTGTCGGGGCCGACTTCGTCACCGTGGTCCGCTACCACGGTGCGCCCGGCGTCGACCGGATCGGGCAGGTCCCCAGTGGATGGTTCGATGCCACGACACCCGGCGGCGGGTTCATTGCCGGCGAGCCGCACTCGTGCTCGCTCTGGTACCCGTGCAACGACCATCCGACAGACAAGGCGACGTTCCACCTCACAGCCACTGTGCCGCGGCCGCTGGCGGTCGTCTCGGTCGGCGTTCAGGGGAAGACGACGCCAGGAGAGCTCGCCGACGGGACGCGCGTGCGGACCTACCGCTGGCGACTGAACGAGCCGACTGCCACCTACCTGACCACGATCTACATCGATCGACTCACCTTCGAGCGCTCCACGCTGGCCGACGGGACCCCGGTGGTGTCGGCGTACGGCCCCAGTCCGGCCGCAGCCCCGGCCCGCGAGGCGAAGCTGCCGAGAATCCTCGACGTGCTCAGCCAGGCGTGGGGACCGTACCCGGCTCCGACCGCAGGTGGCATCTTCGTCAACGGCGAGGTCCCCTTCTCTCTGGAGACCTTCGGTCGGCCGATCTACACCGAAGGCGCGGACGTCTCGACGATCGTGCACGAGAACGGGCACCAGTGGTGGGGCGACAACGTCTCGATAGAGCGCTGGCGTGACATCTGCCTGAACGAGTGCTTCGCGTCGTACTCGACGTGGTTGTGGGACGAGCACAAGGGCGTCGACCTCGACATGCGGTATCGCGCCGCCGTGGCGAAGGAGGTCGGACTGTTCGACGCGCCGCTCTACGACATGGGGCCGGGCCACGAGTTCGACGGGCCAGGCGTCTACTACAAGGGCACGTTCTTCCTGCATGCGCTGCGCCGTCTGCTCGGCGACGATGCGTTCTTCTCTGCGCTGCAAGGCGTCCAGCGCGACCATGCCGGCGGCAACTTGTCGATGACCGGGCTGCGCGACGAGCTCGAGCAGCGCACCGGTGTCGACCTCGCCAGCTTCTGGCAGGACTGGGTCCTCACCACCAACGTCCCCACCGATGCCAACCTCCACCCCGCCACCCTCTGACCCTGCCCCCCTGGCCGTCCGCGTTTGCCTAGTTCACAAGCCAGCTGGCTTCTTCACTAGGCAAGCGCGCCTTGGGCACCCGGCATTCGCCTCCTCGACCTACGCGCCGACCGCCACGGCACCGAAAGTTCTCCAGCCGGTCGCGACGCCAGCGGGCCAGGAACGGAGCAGCGCGTATGCGAGGATCGCGGCAGCCCACCGTCGTCGACGCCAATGAGGGACACCATGAGATCCCGCCTCCTCGCCGCCGCCGCGGCGTCGACCGTCCTGGTCCTGGCAGCGGGCGCGGTCTCCGGCCACGCCGACACCATACGATCGAACCAGCGGTATCCCGCCGCCGCCACCGGCATCGGCGATCCGTACTACCCGGCTGACGGCAACCCCGGCTACCAGGTGCGCAGCTACCACGTGGCGCTCGACTACTTCCCCGCGAGGAGGTGGATCGCGGCGACCACGGTGGTCCGCGGCGTGGCCACCTCGCGACTCACGACCTTCAACTTCGACTTCGAGCATCTCAAGGTCACGGCGCTCACGGTCGACGGTCGCTCGGCCTCCTGGCGACGCGCCGGCGACCACGAGCTGGTCGTGACCCCGGCGCGTCCCATCCGCAAGGGACGGCTCTTCTTGGCCCGGGTGACCTATCACGGCGAGCTGACGTACGTCCTCGACGGTGGTGAACCCAGCGGATGGTTGCCGGCCCGGACGCCGGGCAGCGGCTACCTCATGGGCGAGCCGCATGGCTGCGCCGTCTGGTATCCGTGCAACGACCATCCGACCGACAAGGCGCGCTTCTCATTGGCCGCGACGGTGCCCCGGCCGTTGGCCGTTGCGTCCGTCGGCGATCAGGGCCGGACGACCTCGGCGATGCGCGACGGCGTTGCGGTTCGCACGTATCGGTGGCGCCTCACCGAACGCACCGCCACCTACCTGACCGGCATGTACATCGACGAGCTGACCTTCGAGCGTTCCCGGTTGGCCGACGGCACCGAGGTCATCTCGGCATACGGGCCGCGGCCAGGCCAGGCACCACGACGCGAGCGCAAGCTGCCCGAGATCTTGCGGGTGCTCTCGCGGCGGTGGGGACCGTACCCGGCGCCACAGGCCGGCGGCATCTTCATCAGCGACGCCATTCCCTACGAGCTGGAGACGTTCACGAGGCCGATGTACTCGCGGTACACCCCCCTGACCACGATCGTGCACGAGAACGGACATCAGTGGTGGGGTGACAACGTCTCACTGCGCCGGTGGAAAGACATCTGCCTCAACGAGTGCCTCGCGTCGTACTCCGAGTGGCTCTGGGACGAGCACAACGGGGCAGATCTCGATCAGCGATACCGTCGGCTCGTCCACCAGTACGGTGCCGGGCTCTTCGCCGGGAAGCTCTACGACATGGGCGCCAACCACGAGTTCGACGCGCCTGTCTACGTGAAGGGCAGGTTCTTCGTGCATGCGTTGCGCAACAAGATCAGGGACGTCAGGTTCTTCCGGACGATGCGGGCGATCCAGCATGCGAAGGCGGGCGGCAACCTCTCGATGAACGGCCTGCGCGACCAGCTCGAGCGACGTACGGGCGTCGACCTCACGACGTTCTGGCGCCAGTGGGTCTACCAGCACGACCGCCCGTCCGACGCCAACCTCTTCCCCGGGGGTATCTGACTCAGCGCAGCCGAGAGGCGAGGGCGTCGTCGGGCGTGCCGAAGACCTCGGGATGAGCGATCGCGGCCAGCGCCTCGACCCCGTCGACGAGTCGGGGCCCGGGTCGCGCGTACGACGCATTGGCATCCACGGCCCACAGGGGTACGCCGTCGGGCAGGACACCCGCGCCGAGTAGCCCGGCCGCCAGGTCTCGGGAAGCCGGCAGACCGAAGCCGCATGGTGCCGACACGATGACATCCGGCCGGCTCGCCGCCACGTCGTCCCACGTCGTCCGGAACGACTTCGCGCCCGCCGTCCCCAAGGTGGAGACGGCACCGGCCGTCTCCACCATCTCCGGGACCCAATGTCCCGGGGCGAACGGCGGGTCTGTCCACTCCAGCACTAGCAAGCGGGGCCGCGGGAGTCCAGCGACCGCAGCCTCGACGGTGGCCAACCGACCGCGCAGCGACGTGACCAGAACGGTCGCTGCCTCCTCCGTGCCACTGACCTTGCCGAGCTCATCGATCGAGGTGAGGACCTCCTCGAGCGAGTGCGGGTCGATCGTCACCACCTCGGCGCGGCAGCCGAGGTGAGCCAGCGCGTCATCGACCACCGACACGTCGACGGCGCAGACGGCACACAGGTCCTGGGTGACGATGACGTCCGCGTCCAGATCTGCGAGGGCACCCTCATGGAGGTGGTAGAGGTCCTCGCCCGCGGCGAGCCGTTCGGCCACGGCCGCGTCGATGGCCGCCGGTTCGAGACCTTCGGGCAGGCTGCTCGTCGAAACAATGGTTCGCGTGCGAGCCTCCGCCGGGTGGTCGCACTCGAACGTCACGCCCACGACGTCGGGTCCGGCACCGAGTGCGAACAAGATCTCGGTCGTCGACGGAAGAAGCGAGACGATGCGCATGTCGTCAGGCTAGTGCGCTGTTCGGCGGCGACGGGCCGCGCAGGTATCGTGCCCGCATGAGCCACGTGACGACGCATGTGCTGGACACGGCCCTGGGGCTGCCCGCCGCCGGGGTGACGGTGGTGCTGGAGCACGATATGGCCGATCCGCCGGCCGTCGCCACCGGGCAGACCGACCAGGACGGCCGCGTCGTCGACCTCGGACCCGACATGCTCGAGCCCGGCACCTACCGGCTGCGGTTCAACACCGGCGCCTACTTCGCCGAGATCGGCGTGCCCACGTTCTTCCCCGAGGTGTCGATCACGTTCGACATCACCGGTGGCGAGCACTACCACGTGCCTGTCCTGCTGAGCCCCTACGCCTTCTCGACGTACCGCGGCAGCTGACGTCCACACCTCACGTCCACCTCGTCCGACCCCCGGATTGTCGGGAAGGTGCAGAGCGACACGCCGCGAACCGGATGAACTTTCCCGCATTTGCGGGGAGGGGCGCGGCGGACAACGATGGGTCACATGACTGACCTCACTGGAGTCGAGATCCGTGCCCCCCGGGACGAGCCGAGGCAGGACGAGATCCTGACACCGCAGGCGTTGGCGTTCGTGGCCGAGCTACAGCGTATGTTCGGGGGCCGGCGAGACGAGTTGATGCAGGCGCGCGTCGACCGGCGTCAGGCGATCAGCGAGACCGGCGAACTCGACTTCCTCGACGACACTCGCGACGTGCGTGAGTCGGACTGGCGTGTCGCGGCTGCCCCGGTGGCACTACAGGACCGGCGCGTCGAGATCACCGGACCGACTGACGCGAAGATGGCCATCAATGCGCTCAACTCCGGCGCCAAGGTGTGGCTCGCCGACCTCGAGGACGCCAACACGCCGCACTGGGCGAACGTCATCGAGGGCCAGGTCTCGCTGTACGACGCCCACCGTCATCAGCTGTCGTTCACCTCACCGGACGGCAAGGAGTACGCGCTCAACGACGGTGACCTGGCCGTACCGGTCGTGCGGCCCCGCGGTTGGCACCTGCCCGAGAAGCATGTGCTGGTCGACGGCCAGCCGACGGTCGGTGCACTGCTCGACTTCGGTCTGCACTTCTTCCACAATGCCGACGAGTTGCTGCAACGCGGCCTCGGCCCGTACTACTACCTGCCGAAGATGGAGAGCCACCTCGAGGCGCGTCTCTGGAACGACGTCTTCACCCACGCCCAGGACGTGCTGGGGATTCCGTACGGCAGCGTCCGGGCCACCGTTCTCATCGAGACGATCACTGCCGCATTCGAGATGGACGAGATCCTGTTCGAGCTGCAGGAGCACGCGTCGGGGCTCAACGCAGGCCGTTGGGACTACCTGTTCAGCATGATCAAGTACTTCCGCGACGCCGGCGACGCCTTCGTGCTCCCCGATCGGGCCGCCGTCGCCATGACCCAGCCGTTCATGCGCGCGTACTCCGAGCTGCTCGTCGCGACGTGTCACCGTCGTGGGGCGTTCGCGATGGGTGGCATGGCAGCCTTCATCCCCAGCCGCCGCGATCCCGAGGTCAACGCGGCAGCACTCGAGAAGGTGCGCGCCGACAAGGAGCGCGAGGCCGGCGACGGATACGACGGCTCGTGGGTCGCCCACCCCGACCTCGTCCCGATCTGTCGGGACGTCTTCGACAGCGTGCTCGGCGACCAACCCAACCAGCTGACCCGCCTGCGCGACGACGTCTCGGTGGCAGCCTCCGACCTGCTCAATGTCGCGGGCACCACCGGGGCTATCACCCGTGCCGGTGTCCGCGGCAACATCTCGGTCGCCTTGCGCTACATCGTCTCCTGGCTGCTCGGCACGGGGGCCGCCGCGATCGACAACCTGATGGAGGACGCGGCCACCGCCGAGATCTCTCGCAGCCAGCTCTGGCAGTGGACGCACGCCGGCAGCCAGACCGAGGAGGGCATCGCGATCACCGCCGACAACGTACGGGCCGTCGTCGACGAGGTGTACGCCGAGCTGAGTATCACCTGGGCCGACCAACCCGAGACGATGAAGGCGCTCGATCAGGCGCGCGCGCTCTTCGAGCGGGTGGCGCTGGACGACGACTTCGTCGACTTCCTCACACTCCCGGCGTACGAGGAGTACGTCGACTGACGCGTACGCCGTCCTCGGCTGGGAGGTCTGCGTGGATGGGGTGCCGCTAGGTCTGCCGAGTACCGCTTTGCAGTCTCACAGCGATCAGGGCGCCGAGGACGGGACCGGCGATCAGCAGCATGATCTCGGCCAGCGCGAGAAGGGCCGACATGTCCAGCACCTGCCTGGGAGTCGAGGCGTAGCCGTCCTCCAGGCCGGCCAGGATGTTGAGGTTCAGGACCACGATCACCCCCACGACCAGTCCGCACAGCGCACCGAAGCCCGCCACCATCGCGGACATGACCACCTGTGCGGCGCGGCCCATGGTGCTCTCCTCCCGGGGTAGCAACCTCCAGTTCCTTCTCATCCTCCGTCGTCGTCGCCCGGGACGCGAGGGCCCAAAGACCTCTCCGGCTTGGCGCACGTCGATAAGAGGCACGTCGCAAGGTAACGACGTGCATCAGGCAGGCACGACCACGCCTGGGAGGATGAACCCATGACGCAAAGCAAGCCGGTCGAGAGCTGGCTCACCGACATGGACGGCGTGCTCGTGCGCGAGGACCGCGCCATCCCCGGCGCTGCTGAGTTCGTGGACACGCTGCGACGCTCTGGTCGCAAGTTCCTGGTGCTCACCAACAACTCGATCTTCACCCCGCGCGACCTGCGTGCCCGCCTGCTCGCGTCGGGTATCGACGTGCCCGAGGACGCCATCTGGACGTCGGCGCTGGCGACCGCCCAGTTTCTCGACCAGCAGCGCAGCCAGGGATCGGCGTACGTCATCGGCGAGGCTGGGCTGACAACAGCCGTGCACGAGATCGGCTACGTCCTCACGACGAGGGACCCCGACTACGTCGTGCTGGGCGAGACTCGGACCTACTCGTTCGAAGCCATCACCACTGCCATCCGGCTCATCGACGCGGGCGCCCGCTTCATCGCCACCAATCCCGATGTCACCGGCCCGTCCCCAGAAGGCCCGCTGCCCGCCACCGGATCCGTGGCCGCCCTGATCACGAAGGCGACGGGTGTCGACCCGTATTTCATCGGCAAGCCCAACCCCTTGATGATGCGCAGCGCGCTCAACCAGATCGAGGCGCACAGCGAGACCACCGTGATGATCGGCGACCGCATGGACACCGATGTCATCTCCGGTCTCGAGGCAGGCATGCGAACCGTGCTCGTGCTCTCGGGATCGACACACGAGCACCAGATCGACCGCTTCCCCTACCGGGCCACTCGCGTCGTCGACTCGGTGGCGGACCTCGTCGATCTGGTCAATCAGCTCGACCCGGGATCATTCGCGTGAGCGTTGGCAACGAACACGCAACAACCCGGTTCACCAGGCGCTTCGATGCTTCCACCGTGACCTGCCGTCGTGCTTAGATGATCGCGGTCTGTCGCGCGTATGTGACAGACCGCCTCATTCGGGGGATCCACTTACTGCAGGGGGAAACATGAAACGGATGGCTACGGCCGTACGCCGAAGTGTGCTCGTCGGCGTGGCGGTCACGCTCGCTGTCACGACGGTCACGACAGCAGCACCCGCGCAACAGCAGGGCGGTGAGACGGCTGCGGCCCTCGCGCCCTCGCCCATGCTGCGACTGACGAGCGCGGCGTCCAGCGTCACGCTCGAGCGTTACCGCAAGCGCGTCTACCTCAACCTCGGCATCTATGCTGCTGCCGGCGACCAGCCCTTCGAGATCAGGGCGCACCGCTACGCCTGGGACCAGCCCATCCAGGCGTTCCTCGAGATGCCCGGTGGCGGCGAGGTCGCGCTGCCGGACGGGTCGATGGAGAGCTTCGCCCAGCTACGGCAGTTCTTCCACCTCACGTTCACGGACGGAGCCGGCAACCGGGTGCTGAACCGCTACCCCGGCTTCTGCCCTAGTGGAGATTCCGTTCGGATCGATCCGAACGCACCACACCCGAGCAAGGCCTATCCGCCGTACTGCCCCTACAACCCCTACACAGTCGGGGGTGTCTACGGGATCAGTCCCGGCCACGCGCTGCCGGCGCTCGGCTACTACGGCGGTCGGGCGAAGCTGGATGTCGGTGACTACACGGCAACGCTCACGATCAAGGGCAAGTACGCCGACGTGATGGGGATCAGTCCAGCCGACCGCAGCAGCACGGTCACCGTCCATGTGGTCGACGGCACCCAGTGTGTGGGCAGCTCATCCGCTGCGGGCTGCGCGCGGGCGAAGGTCTCGACCGCGCCGGGACAAGGTTCCAGCGTAGTGCCACGTCGCCCGTCGGCGCACCAAGGGATGAGCCGCGCATCGGCCGTTCCCCCGTCGACCCCGCTTCCGGACCTGCGGAGCCTTCCGGCGTACGCGATCCAGCTCAACAAGAAGGGATTCGTCTCCTTCGCCGCCACGGTCTGGAACGCCGGCCCGTCGCCCCTGGTGGTCGACGGCATTCGCCGACAGGGGGAGGACGTGATGGACGCCTACCAGTACTTCTATGACGCTGACGGCAACGAGGTCGGACATGCTCCCGCGGGGTCGATGGAGTGGGACGCCCGGCACGGGCACCAGCACTGGCACTTCCGTGACTTCGCCCAGTACCAGCTGCTCGACTCGAACAAGAACCTGGCCGTCCGCAGCCGCAAGGAAGCGTTCTGCCTCGCCAACACCGACGCAGTCGACTACACGGTCGAGGGTGCCAACTGGAACCCGTACAACACCGACCTGCACACAGCGTGCGGTGACTACAGCGCGCTCGGTGTGCGCGAAGTGCTCGACACCGGCTCGGGTGACACCTACTACCAGAGCCTCCCGGGACAGTCCTTCGACGTGAAGAACCTGCCCAACGGTGTCTACTACATCGCGATCAAGGCGAACCTGAACCGTGTCATGCAAGAGAGCAGCACGACCAACAACAACAGCTACCGCAAGATCATCCTGAAGGGCACAGCAGACAACCGTCGCATCGTCGTTCCCCAGAAGGGGATCATCGACGAGACGCAGCTGTACTACTGATGCGTGACTCGATGCCGTGCTGATCAGCTAGGCCCGCAGCGCCCCGACGACCTCGCCGAAGGCGACCGTATGACGGTCGACGTCTTCGGCCGAGGTCGTCGGGCACATCAGGGCCATGTTGTGGAACGGCGTCATCAGGATGCCTCGGTTGGCCAACGCGAGGTGCAGGTAACCGTCGAGCTCCTGGTCGTGCGCCGCGGCCGACGAGTCCCCGTCGCGCGGTGGGGTGGCGGCGAAGCGGTACTCCGTCCGCGCTCCCAGCTGGGTGATCGACCACGGCACGGCGAACTCGTCGATGACCGACTGCACGCCCGCGGTGAAGCGGGTGGACATCTCGATCATGTGCGCGAACGCCTCCTCGGTCAGCACCTCTGCCAAGGTGGATCGCATCGCCGCCACCGACAAGGCATTGCCGGCGAGGGTGCCGCCCACCCCGCCGACGTCCTCGATGTCGGCATCGCCGGAGTTGGCCATCGTCTCGATCGTGGAGGCGATGTCGTCGGTGATCCCGAACGCGCCGCACGGGATGCCACCACCGATGCTCTTGCCGATCACGACGATGTCGGGCCGCAGGTCCCAGGCGGCGGTAGCGCCGCCGGGACCAGCCGAGAACGTGTGGGTCTCGTCGATCAACAGCAGGGCGCCATAGGTCGTGGCGAGGGCCCGCATCTCGTGGTGGAAGCCAGCGTCGGGGAGGACGATGCCGATGTTGGTCAAGGCGGGTTCGGCGACGATCACGGCAACATCGCCGTGTGACAGTGCTGTCTCGAGAGCCTCGAGATCGTTCCAGGGGACCGCCCTGGTGGTCATCTCGGGTGGCACGGGGGGACCCACGTTGCCCGGCCGCGTCAGCGTCGACCCGTCCGGACCGGCGATCGCGAACGTCTCGTCGACCGAGCCGTGGTAGCTGTAGCTGAAGCAGACGATCTTGGGCCGGCCGGTCACCGCGCGCGCGATCCGGATCGCCCAGCGGTTGGCATCGGTCGCCGACAGGGTGAACGACCACAGCGGCTGGCCAAAGCGCCTGGCCAGCTCAGCTCCGACCCAGGCCGCGTCACCGGTCGGCAACATGGTGGTGATGCCACCGAGCTCCTTGATGCGACGCTCGACGGCCCGCACCGTCGGCTCGGGTGAGTGCCCCGCCATCGCTCCGGTGTCGCCCAGTGCGAAGTCGACGTACTCGTGACCGTCGACGTCCACGATCCGGTTGCCGTGCGCTCGTTCGAAGGACAGGGGGAAGCCTCCTGGCCACAGGTTCATCCAGGTCATCGGGACGCGGCCGAACAGATGGGTCGCCTCTCCGTGCAACAGCTTGCTCGTCGGGTGCAACTGCTCGTATGTCGCCTGCTCCGAAGCGATGCGCTCCTTCAGACACGCGCGGTCGATCTCGCGCATGGCACCTCACTCACGTCCGTCCCCGCACACCTGGCCGTCCCCGCTGAAGATCACCCTGGCACAGTGACAACCACATCGTCGCGCAACCAGGAGAAGACATGCCCAACGGACCCTTGCCCGAGAACGTCAGGGACCTGTTCGACCAGCCCAATCCTGCGGTCATCACGTCGGTCCGTCCGGACGGGCAGCCTGTGTCGGTCGCGACCTGGTACGTCCTGGACGGCGACCGGGTACTCGTCAACATGGACGCCGGCCGCAAGCGGCTCGAGTACTTGCGCCAGGATCCCAGGGTCTCGCTCACCGCCCTGAAGGAAGGCGACTGGTACACCCATGTGAGCGTCCAGGGCAGGGTCGTTGAAATGCGCGACGACGAAGACCTCTCCGACATCGACCGGATCTCGCAGCACTACCGTGGCCGCGCCTACCGCAACCGTGATCGCCAGCGCGTCAGTGCTTGGATCGAGATCGACCGGTGGCACGGTTGGGGCGACGCCGACGACTGATCCCGTCGGTCCGACCGTCGTTCAGCCAGCGCACTCAACCACCGCGTCGTCGTCGCCAAGATGCCTGCCGAACTCGGCAAGGGAATCGTAGACGCGGCGCGCCCCAGGCTCCTCGAGCTCGGCAGCCGAGTAACCGCCGGTCCGGACTGCGTACGCAGGAATGCCGGCCCGGGTGGCGGCTCGGATGTCCCGGGTGGAGTCTCCGATGAGGATGGAGTCGTCGGCACCGACCCTTGCTCATCGCGATCTCGACCAGATCCGCTGCAGGCTTTCATCGGCGTCGTCGGCGTCGTCGGCGGCCGTCCAGTGCGCGGCCAGGTCTCGGGCAGGTCTCGGGCACCGAGCAGGTCGACATAGTGCTCGACGTGCTCGGCCGGACCCGAACTGGCGAGGACGACCGTCATACCCCGGTCGACTACCGATGCCAGCAGCCCGGTGGCTCCGTCAAAGGGTCGCACCTCGGTGACCAACCGCTCGTACTCCTCCCGCCAGGCGTCGCGGATGTCGTCACCGTGTCGGTCCTCGACCGATTGGCCCGCAACGGTCGTGACCAGCCGGTCCCCACCCATCCCGATCGCCCGGTGGATGCGCCAGCAGGGGATCAGCACGTCATACCAGGAAAGGCGCGACACCACGCGATCGTGTGGGGTAGTTCGTGTCGACGAGCGTGCCGTCGACATCGAAGACGATCGTGTCCACGCTGTTCGTTCCCGGGTTCCGGTGCATGCCGTCCATGTACCCGGGTGCGGGGTGCTCATGCTTGACTTGTCAGACAGCCGCGGCAGGCGCGCTGAAGACGAGAGGACGACGCGACGTGTCGTGGGCCAACCGGGTCGACACCTACCAGCGTGAGCATCGCTGGGCCGGGTTCCCGCTGGGCGTCATCTACAAGTTCGGCGACGACCAGGGCAACTACCTCGCGGCCCTGATCACCTACTACGCCTTCGTCTCGCTGTTCCCGCTGTTGCTCCTGGGTTCGTCGATCCTTGGTTTCGTCCTTCAGGGCAACCCGGATCTACAGCGAGAGATCCTCGACTCGACCCTGGCCCGCTTCCCGGTCATCGGCACGGACCTCCAGCAGCCAGGGGGGCTCAAGGGAAGCGGCATCGCGGTCGCGGTCGGCGCCATCGTCTCGCTGTATGGCGCGCTCGGCGTGGCCAACGCCACGCAGAACGCGCTCAACATCGCCTGGGCCGTTCCGCGGAACCGTCGACCGAACCCGATCATGGCGCGTATGCGCAGCGTCGTCCTGCTCTCCGTGGCCGGCTTGGCGATTCTGGCGACGACGTTCATCGCCAACGTGGCCGCAGGCGTTGCGGCACTGGGTGGTGGCGTCGAACCCGGGGTACGACTGCTCATCACGGCTGGCACTGTCGTGGTCAACGCGGCCATCTTCACCGTGTTGTTCTGGATGGCGGCGGCGCACGACCACCGTTTCCGCCGGGACATCCCCGGAGGGCTGTTCGTGGCCGTGGTCTGGCAGCTCCTGCAGCTGGTCGGCTCGGCGTACGTGACCCGGGTGATCCGCGACTCCGACGCCACCAGCGGCACGTTCGCGATCGTGCTGGGCATGATCGCCTGGATCTACGTCGGCGCGCTCGCGGTGACGTTCGGGATCGAGGTCAATGTCGTCCACGCCAAGCAGCTCTTCCCACGGGCGTTGCTCACGCCCTTCACCGACAACGTCGATCTCACCGACGCCGACCGAGCGGTGTACACCGGGTATGCCCAGGCGCAGGGGCACAAAGGGTTCCAAAGCGTGAACGTCTCCTTCGACGAGTCCTTGCGTCGCGGCCGGACAGGCGCGACCGAGCCCGACCCGACGTCGCCGCCCGAAAATGAGCAGGTGCCGGACAACCGCGATGCCGTATCGTGAACGGCATGACGTCGACATCGCCGTGCGCGTGGTGGCTGCCCTGACGGGCGCCGCCTGATCGAGTCTTTTCTCATCCAGCCGCCCCGGCAAGGGCGGCTGTCGTACGTCCGGACCTGGGGCTCGAGCGACCCAGGACCAGCATGAGCCATGAAGCTGCACCGCCCCGCGTACTGTCGGGCATCACCCCGAGCGGTCCACTCACCCTCGGCAACCACCTCGGTGCCCTGCGACGGTTCGTCGCTGGTCAGGGCGAAAGCGTCGGCTTCTTCTTCGTCGCCGACCTGCACGCCATGACCACCGACCACGAGCCAGCGCGGCTGCACGAGCTGACCATGCAGACGGCGGCCCTGTTCTTCGCAGCGGGGCTGGATCCCGAGCGGGCGACGGTGTTCGTGCAGTCGCAGGTTCCCGAGCACGTCGAGCTGGCGTATCTGCTCGAGTGCACGGCCTACGTCGGAGAGCTGGGGCGGATGATCCAGTTCAAGGAGAAGGGTGGCCGGCCACGGACCCGGGCGAGCCTGTTCACCTACCCGTGCCTGATGGCCGCCGACATCCTGCTCTACGACTCCGCGACGGTGCCCGTCGGCGGCGACCAGGACCAGCACGTCGAGCTGGCCCGAGACCTGGCCATCCGCTTCAACCGGCATTACGGCGACACGTTCGTCGTCCCCGATGTGGCGCGTGCCGCCTTGGCTGCCAGGGTGGCTGACCTCGCCGCACCGACGGCCAAGATGAGCAAGTCGGCAGCAGACGACGCGATGGGTGTGATCCGGCTGCTCGACCATCCAGACCTGGTCCGGCGGAAGATCAGCCGCGCAGTAACCGACTCCGACAACGCCGTCCGCTACGACCCGACCACCAAACCGGGAGTGTCCAACCTGCTGGACATCGTCTCCGCGATCCGTGGTGTCACCCCGGAGGTCGTGGCTGGTTCGTACTCGTCGTACGGCGAGCTCAAAGCAGCCTGCACCGACGAGGTCAACGGGCTGCTCGAGCCGATCCAGCAACGGTACGCCGAGCTCATGGCCGACCCGGAGGGCCTGCAGCAAACCCTGGCACACGGTGCTGAGTCAGCCCGTACCCAGGCCCGGGACGTCGTGGCGCGAGCACGGAACGCCATCGGCCTCATCGGCAGCGCGTGACCGTCAGTCGAGCGCGCGCCCGACGGCGACGGCTCGGGTGTCGGGCGCGGCGATGCGGGCCGCGTCGGCAGCCAGGTCGTCCTCCTGCTCCTGCGAACGTCTTTCGGCTTCGACCCGGGCGCTGTAGGCGTCGACCTCGTTGTCGATGCGCTCCTGGTCCCAGCCGAGGATCGGCGCCACGAGCTCGGCGGCGGCAGCGGCCGCAGTCGTGCCACGGTCGGGCGTCTCGATCGAGATGCGTGTGCGTCTCGCCAGGATGTCATCGAGGTGCAGTGCAGCTTCGTTGCTGGCGGCGTAGACGATCTCGATGCGGAGGTACTCCTCGGCTCCGGGGAGCGGTTCGAGCAGGGTGTGATCGTCCGCGGCGAGCGCGAGCAGCTCCTCGGTCATCGAGCCGTAACGGTCGAGCAACCGCTGCATCCGCCACACCGGGACGTCGGCGCGCCGGGCCAATCGCTCCACCTGGTTGACCATCGCGTGATAGCCCTCGGCTCCCATGAGCGGGATGTTCTCGGTCACGCTCGGCGGCACGGCACCACCCACGTCCTCGAGGGCGGCGTCGATCGCGTCGGCCGCCATCACACGGTAGGTCGTGTACTTCCCGCCGGCGATGGAGATGAGGCCAGGTTGCGGCCGGGCGACGGCATGCTCGCGCGAGAGCTGCGACGTCGACTCGCTCTCGCCCGACAACAAGGGACGCAGCCCGGCGTACACGCCTTGGATGTCGTCATGGCTCAGCGGAACCGCCAGCACCTCGTTGACGTGGTCGAGGATGTAGTCGATGTCGGCCCGGCTGGCCGCGGGGTGCGCTTTGTGCAGCTTCCACTCGGTGTCGGTGGTGCCGATGATCCAGTGCGTGTGCCAGGGGATGACGAACAGGACCGACTTCTCGGTGCGCAGGATCAGTCCCGTCTCGGAGTTGATCCGGTCGCGGGGTACGACGATGTGGACGCCCTTGGACGCCAGCACGTGGAACCGACCACGTCCGCCCGCCAGCGTCTGGATGTCGTCGGTCCATACTCCGGTCGCGTTGATGACGACCGAGGCCCGCACGTCGATCTCACGATCGGACTCGACGTCGCGGACACGAGCACCGACGATCCGCTCACCCGCTCGGTTGAGACCGATCACCTCAGCCGAGTTGAGCACGGTCGCACCGTACGTCGCGGCCGTGCGCGCGACGGTCAGGGTGTGACGAGCGTCATCAGTCTGGGCGTCGTAGTACATGAGCGCACCGGTCAGGGCAGTGCGCTTGAGAGCGGGCACCTTGCGCAATGCGCCACCGCGTGTGAAGTGTCGGTGCCGCGGCACAGAGCGGGCGCCTCCCATCGAGTCGTACAAGGTCATGCCGGCGCTGACGTAGGGGCGCTCCCAGATGCGGTGCGTCAGCGGGTACAGGAACGAGACGGGTTTGACGAGGTGCGGAGCGATCCGGGTCAGCATCAGCTCGCGCTCATGCAGCGCCTCGCGGACGAGGCCGAAGTTGAACTGCTCGAGATAGCGCAGCCCGCCATGGAAGAGCTTCGATGAGCGCGACGAGGTCCCGGATGCGAAGTCGCGGGCTTCGACGAGCGCGACGGAGAGACCCCGCGTGGCTGCATCGAGCGCCGCCCCGGATCCGGTGACGCCGCCACCGATCACGAGCACGTCGAACTTCGTTGCCGCCAACCGATCCCAGGCAGAGCTTCGGTAGTTTCCGTCGAGGCGAGCTGGAATCGGCATGAAATGTTCCCTTCATGGTGTTCTGCATGTCGAGGAATATGAGCAATTCGTGTCGTTGACCCCCGGGTAACAACGCCCCTAGTGTCATACACACTAACCATTGGCGCAGAGGTCGGGGAGAGTTCTCTTTCCGTCCTCGTCTGTCCGGAAGGACAATTCTGTGGACCTGAGTTTTGGCGACATTTTCCTCAGCGAGATTATGGGCACGGGCATGCTGACCTTGCTCGGTTGTGGCGTCGTGGCGAACGCCGTGCTGGCGAAGAACAAGGGCTTCAACGGCGGCTTCTTGATGATCAACATCGGGTGGGGAATCGCCGTGTTCAGCGGCGTCTACGTCGGCTACAAGAGCGGCGCCCACCTCAACCCAGCGGTCACCGTGGGTCTGCTCTCGGCCAGCGTCGACCTCGGTGGCTTCAGCCACGTGATCGCCTATCTCTCCGGCGAGCTCCTAGGCGCCTTCATCGGCGCGGTTCTGTGCTGGCTGGCCTACCGGGACCACTTCGATGACCCCGAGAGCGAGCCGGGTGCCAAGCTCGGGACCTTCTCGACCGGCCCCGCGATCCGTAACCCTGTCAACAACGTGATCACCGAGATCATCGGTACGTTCGTGCTGGTTTTCGTGATTCTCGCCCTCGGCCAGACTCCTGCGGGGCTCGGCCCGCTGGCGGTTGCCCTGCTCGTTGTCGGTATCGGTGCCTCGCTCGGTGGCCCCACCGGATACGCCATCAACCCAGCTCGTGACCTCGGTCCTCGTATCGCCCACGCCATCTTGCCGATCAAGGGCAAGGGTGGCAGTGACTGGGAGTACTCGTGGATCCCTGTCGTGGGCCCACTCATCGGCGGCGTCATCGCCGGTGTGCTGGCCAACATCGTCAACTTCGTCTGATCGGACAGTGACTCTTTATGGCTGACTACATCGCTTCAATCGACCAAGGCACCACCAGCACCAGGTGCATGATCTTCGACCACTCCGGCAGCGTCGTCTCCGTGGACCAGAAGGAACACGAGCAGATCTTCCCGCGGGCCGGCTGGGTCGAGCATGACCCCGTCGAGGTCTGGAACAACACGCGTGAGGTGATCGGTGGGGCCTTGTCGAAGGCCAACCTCAACTCCGGCAACATCAAGGCCGTCGGCATCACCAACCAGCGCGAGACAGCGGTGGTATGGGACCGGACCAACGGGCAGCCGGTGCACAACGCGATCGTCTGGCAGGACACCCGCACGCAGAAGATCTGCGACGAGCTCGCCGGGAACGACGGAAACGACAAGTACAAGGCCAAGGTGGGTCTCCCGCTGGCGACCTACTTCTCGGGTCCGAAGATCCGGTGGATCCTCGACAACGTCCAAGGTGCTCGCGAGAAGGCCGAAGCCGGCGATCTGATCTTCGGCAACATGGACACGTGGGTGCTGTGGAACCTCACCGGTGGTGCGGAGAACGACGGTGTGCACGTCACCGACGTGACCAACGCCAGCCGCACCATGCTGATGGATCTGGCCACGCTTTCGTGGGACAAGGACATCGCATCCGACATGAAGATCCCGCTGTCGATGCTGCCCGAGATCAGGTCCTCGTCTGAAGTTTATGGCGAGTGCCGGCCGGGCATCCTCAACGGCGTACCGGTATCCGGCATCCTCGGTGACCAGCAGGCAGCCACGTTCGGCCAGGCCTGCCTCGAGGTCGGCATGGCCAAGAACACCTACGGCACCGGCAACTTCGTGCTCCTCAACACTGGCACCGAGCCCGTGTCGTCGGACAACGGTCTGCTGACGACGGTCTGCTACAAGATCGGCGACAACGACGCGGTCTACGCCCTCGAGGGGGCCATCGCGGTGACCGGGTCACTCGTGCAGTGGGTCCGGGACAACCTCGGCCTGATCAAGGACGCCGCGGAGATCGAGACGCTCGCCAAGGGTGTCGACGACAACGGTGGCGCGTACTTCGTGCCGGCGTTCTCGGGTCTGTTCGCGCCGCACTGGCGGTCGGACGCACGCGGTGCGCTCGTCGGGTTGACCCGCTTCGTCAACAAGGGTCACATCGCCCGCGCGGTCCTGGAGGCCACGGCCTTCCAGACCCGCGAGGTCGTCGAGGCCATGAACGCCGACTCGGGTGTTCCGTTGAAGGAGCTCAAGGTCGATGGCGGCATGGTGGTCAACGAGACCCTCATGCAGTTCCAGGCCGACCTGCTCGATGTCGACGTCGTGCGGCCGAAGGTCGCCGAGACCACCGCACTGGGTGCGGCGTACGCCGCGGGTCTGGCTGTCGGCTACTGGAAGAGCGAGGACGACATCCGCAACAACTGGGGCGAGGACAAGCGCTGGTCGCCGCAGATGGACTCCGAGGCTCGCGAGAAGACCTACCGCAACTGGAAGAAGGCCGTCACGAAGACCCTGGACTGGGTCGACGAGGACGTCGACTAGCAGCGGTCTGCTGCGCGCCCCGCGTCTCCTCGGCCTCGCGGGGCATCGCAGCATCCTCGCGGCTAGCAGCCTCCTGCTGCGCGCAGGGGGCCACACCTGAGGAAGCGGTTCGAACCTGAACCGCTTCCTCAGCTGCGTTCTGGGTACGAGGGCGCCATGGCTGACACGATTCGTGCGACGGGTACCTCGAACACCAGCATCTGGCGGCGCAAACCGATCTCGACCGGCGAGGAGGACGGCGGTCTCGAACGCCACCTCGGCCTCTGGCAGCTCACGGCGATCGGTGTCGGCGCGATTATCGGAGCCGGCATCTTCACACTCGCGGGCACCGTGGCGAACGGCACGGCTGGTCCCGCCGTCACGATCTCGTTCCTGATCGCGGGAGTGGCCAGCGCCTGCGCTGCCCTGGCGTACGCCGAGTTCGGTGGCATGATCCCGCAGGCCGGGTCGGCATACACCTACGGCTACGCGGTCCTTGGCGAGTTCGCCGGCTGGATGATCGGCTGGGACCTCTTGCTGGAGTACACCGCGATCGTCGCGGTGGTGGCCATAGGCATTTCGGGCTACTTCTCATTCCTGCTCGCCGACTTCGGTGTCGACTTGCCCGCCTGGCTGCTCGGTGCGCCGGGCACGGGCAGCGGCCACAAGGTCGACCTTTTCGCGATGATCTTGTGTCTGCTCATCGCGGCGCTGCTCAACCGCGGCATCCGGAGCAGCGCCAGGGCCGAGACCATCCTCGTCATCGTCAAGGTCGCCATCGTGATCGCTGTCATCGTGGTTGGCGCGTTCTACGTCAAGGGTGGCAACCTCACGCCCTATGCGCCGTACGGCTTCGGTGGCGCGGTGACCGGCGCGGCGACGGTGTTCTTCGCGGTCTTCGGGTATGACGCCATGAGCACTGCCGCGGAGGAGTCCAAGGATGCGCAGCGCATCCTTCCCAAGGCGATCATCCTGTCTCTCGCGATCTCGATGGTGCTCTACGTCCTGGCCTGCACCGTGCTGACCGGCATGCAGCGTTACGACATGATCGACAAGAAGAGCGGGTTCGCCACGGCCTTCCAGTCCGTCGGGCTGGACCGGTTCGCAGACGTCATCGCGATCGGCGCGATCGTCGGCATCATGACCGTGCTCTTCTCCTTCATGCTGGGGGCGTCGCGCGTGTGGTTCGCGATCAGTCGGGACGGCCTGCTGCCCAAGTGGTTCGCGGTCACGAACGACCAGCACGCTCCCCATCGCCCGACCTGGATCATCGGAGTGGTCGCCGCGCTGATCGCCGGCCTCATGCCGATCGCCGATGCGGCAGAGCTCACCAACATCGGGATCCTGTTGGCGTTCATCGTGGTGTCTGCCGCTGTGATCGTTCTGCGCTACCGCTCGCCCGAGATCGAGCGGACGTTCCGCACCCCGCTGATGCCCTGGCTTCCGCTGGTCGGTATCGGGTTCTCGATCTGGCTGATCTCCAAGCTCGACCCGGTGACGTGGCTCCGATTCTTGGTCTGGTTCGTGATCGGAGTCCTGGTCTATGCGCTCTACGGGTACCGCCGCAGCAACCTGGCGCACGGCAAGGTGGTGCAGAGCGAGGACGTCTGATCGGTGGTGTGCGGGGTCCCGTAGAGTCCACGTACCACACCCCGAACGTGGATCAGGAGTCCCCGATGCCGCAGACCGTGCAAGGAGTCATCGCCCGCGCCAAGGGCGCACCCGTTGAGCTGGTGGAGGTCACGATCCCCGACCCGGGTCCGGGCGAGGCGGTCGTGAATGTCTCCGCCTGCGGCGTCTGCCACACCGACCTGCACTACCGCGATGGTGGCATCGGAGACGAGTTCCCGTACCTACTCGGGCACGAGGCAGCCGGCGTCGTCGAGGCGGTCGGCGAAGGGGTCACCGACGTCGCACCGGGCGACTACGTCATCCTCAACTGGCGGGCGGTCTGTGGTCACTGCCGAGCGTGTCTGCGTGGTCGCCCGTGGTACTGCTTCGACACCTACAACGCGACGCAGAAGATGACCCTGGCCGACGGCACGGAGCTCTCACCGGCCCTGGGCATCGGCGCGTTCGCGGACAAGACCCTCGTCCACGCTCGCCAGTGCACCAAGGTCGATCCCGCCGCTCCGGCCAAGGCCGCCGGACTGCTCGGGTGTGGCGTGATGGCGGGGCTCGGCGCGGCCATCAACACCGGAGGCGTCACCCGCGGCGACACGGTGGCCGTCATCGGCTGTGGCGGTGTCGGTGCCGCGGCGATCGCGGGGGCGCACCTCGCAGGGGCTCGCCGGGTCATCGGTGTCGACATCGACCCGCGAAAGCTCGACAAGGCGCGTGAGCTCGGTGCCACCGATACCGTCAACGGCAAGGACGAGGATGTCGTCGGGCGGATCCGGGAGCTGACCGACGGCTTCGGCGCGGACGTGGTGATCGACGCGGTTGGACGGCCCGAGACGTACAAGCAGGCCTTCCACGCCCGCGACCTCGCCGGCACCGTCGTGCTCGTCGGCGTACCGACGCCCGAGATGATGCTCGAGATCCCGTTGCAGCAGGTCTTCGGCAAGGGTGGCTCGTTGAAGTCGTCGTGGTACGGCGACTGTCTGCCGAGCCGGGACTTCCCCATGCTCATCGATCTCTATCTGCAGGGACGCCTGCCGCTGGACGCCTTCGTCACGGAGACCATCGGACTCGGCGATGTCGAGGCGGCGTTCGACAAGATGCACGCCGGTGACGTACTGCGCTCGGTCGTCGAGCTGTGACGGATGTTCGCGTCGACCACGGGGTGACCAGTGGGACGTTCTCGCTGGACGGTGAGACGTTCGACGTCGACAACAACGTCTGGGTGGTCGGCAACGAGGACGAGTGTCTGGTCATCGACGCGCCTCACGACGTGGCGGGGATCCTCGACGTGGTCGCCGGTCGGCGTGTGCTGGCGATCGTGTGCACCCACGCCCACGACGATCACGTGCGTGTTGCCCCGGACCTGGCCGACGCGGTCGATGCGCCGATCCTGCTGCATCCGGACGACGCTCCGGTGTGGGCGCTCACCCACCCCGACCTCGAGCCGGACGGAACACTCAAGGACGGCAAGCGGATCATCGTCGGCGACATCTCGCTGACCGTGCTCCACACGCCGGGGCACGCTCCTGGGGCAGTATGTCTCTACTCGCCCGATCTCGGGGTGGTCTTCACCGGCGACACGTTGTTCAACGGTGGTCCGGGTGCGACGGGGCGGAGCTTCTCCGACAAGGACACGCTGGTGGCCAGCATCCGCGCGCAGTTGTTCGCGCTTCCGGACGAGACGGTCGTGCACACCGGGCACGGAGACTCGACGACGATCGGCGCCGAGGCCGAGTCCCTCGGCCGCTGAATTTTCTGGTCGTCTTCCACGAGCAGTGGGTTGGTGCCCGCCGGTGCGGCCCCCGACCTTCGGCGGTCGTGCCCCTGACCTTCGGCGGTCGAGCTTGTCGAGACCCCGTTGATCTCGACGGGCTCGATCAGTAGCGCTTCGGCGGTCGAGGCCTTCGACAAGCTCAGGACAGGCTTGTCGAGAAACTGAACAAAACTTTCTCGGATTTCCCTTGTGAACAAGGGGTTTTTGAGCTCTTTCGCTGATCTGAAAGTGTCGGTGGTGGGTTCTAGGTTTGGTCTATGAGTACGACGCAGGGGCCGCCACCGACCGTGAGCATCGACGATGCCTTCGGCCGGGGTTTCGCGGCGGCGCGTCGAGACCTTGGCGATCTGATAGACACCCCGACGTGGTGTTTGGACGATGCCCGGCTGGACCGGCGGATCAGCGAAGCGCTCGCGGTCCGAGCCGCCGCCGATGAGCTGGTCGCCCGGCTGGTCGCCGAAGCCGGCGACCGTAACCTGCCCCACCGTCACGGCGCCTCCTCCGCAAGGGCGCATTTGATGACCGCGCACCGGCTGTCGGCCGGTGAAGCCTCCCGCACCGTCCGGACCGCCAAGCAGCTGCACTGCTCCTCCGCGGTGACCGAACCGACCCGCCGCTCAGTTGCTCGCCGGAGTCGTGTCGGCCGAACAAGGGGTGGTGGTCGCGGCTGCGATCAACCGGCTCTCCCCGACTGTCGAACCGGACCGGGTCGACGCAGCCCAGGCCGACCTGCTGCAGCATGCGCGGACACTGTCGTTCAGCCAACTGCAGGTGGCGACGAACCACCTGGTCGAAGTCGTCGACCCCGAGGCCGTCGACGAGACGTTGGAGCAGCAGTCGGCCGCGCAGGAGCGGAAGGCGTTGGCGTCGGCCTGGCTCACCGGCCAGTACGGAGCCGACGGCATCGCTCGCGGAAGGTTCGCGCTACCCAACCTGACGTTCGGGATGCTCAAGAAGCACCTCGATGCCATCAGCTCAACCCGACGGGTCGGCACCGGCGCCGACGCGACGACCGAGTCAAGTGTCGAGGACCTGCCCTACGGCAACCGGCTCGGGCGGGCACTGTGTGAGCTGATCGAACACCTCCCGACCGACGGACATCCCCAGCACGGGGTCGCGAACGCGACGATCGTGGTCACCGTCGACGAGACCAAGCTGCGAGCCGGGGCCGGCGAAGCGCTCCTGGACACCGGTGGGGCGATCTCCATCGGAGAGACCCGACGACTGGTCTGCAACGCCGGCGTCCTCCCAATGGTGCTAGCAGGTGAGTCGAAGATCCTCGACCTCGGACCAGCCGTCGGCTCTTCGACCGCTACCAGCGGATGGCCTTGGCCACCCGTGACCAAGGCTGCGTCTTCCCCGGCTGCGAACGACCACCCGCCTGTTGCGAAGCACACCACCGCATCCCCTGGAGCCACGGCGGACCGACCGACATCGACAACGGATGCCTGTTGTGCAGCTTCCACCACCACCTGATCCACCAGGGCGAATGGGACCTCACCCTCGCCCCCGACGGCATCACCGACGTCATCCCACCGGCCAGGCTCGACCCGCAACGAAGACCGATCCGCCATCAACGCTTCAAACCCCGACCCGGCTGACCGACTCGCCGATCCGGTCCTTCGACAGGCTCCGAGCAGGCCTCTCGAGATCTGCGACTGCTGACGTCGTGCTCGACTGACTGGATGACTACGGGTACCCCGTGTCGTGAAACGGCATCATCGCCCGGAACGCGGCAGATTATTGCGTTGACGTGTCGCCACACAAGGGACGACACGTCGTGAGCTGATCTACTGCCCGACGCGGCCGTCGATGCACTCGCGCAGCAGGTCAGCGTGCCCGCAGTGCCGGGCGTACTCCTCGATCCGGTGGACCCACAACTCACGCACCGCGATACCACGATCGCCGATCCGCTCAGCCAGATCCGGATGCTCAGCCAACGCTGCGTCAGTAGCGGCCTGCTCCCGAGCCAGATCGCCGAGTGCGCCGTCGACCGTCGCCTGCTCGCCGACGGCTTCGTCGAAGTCGGCATCGCCCTCGCCGTACACCTTCGGCGCGGGCTCCCCCGGCACGAACCAGTTACGCCAGTCCCGTTCCGCCTCGGCCAGGTGACGGACGAGTCCAAGCAACGACATGGTCGACGGCGGCACCGACCGGCGCGCCAACTGCTCCGGGCCTAGCCCCTCGCACTTCATCAGCAGGGTCAATCGATAGCTGCTCAGGTAGTCCTGCAGCGTCGCCAACTCGCCGTCCGGGCTGACTCCGTCACTGTTGCGGGGATCAGCCACCGGATCTGCCCACATATCGGGGTAGACGCTCGCCTTAGTCCAGCGTTCGGGCACGTCATTCATAACCTCATGGTCATAGCCTCGAGCATGCGGCGCAAACGACTCACCTTTCCGCTCATCGGCTACTTGTTTCATTGACCTCGGGCCGGTGTCTGGCGAGGCTCGGTCTAGGCGCCCGGGCTGTCGCTCTCACATCGGCTGCCCACGCTGGTCGTGTGGCTCGCATTTGGCCTGCGTAGTCCGGGCGTCCCCCCAGGGCGGGGAGAGGCTCAAGAGGGGTTTGCTCAGCTCGAAGTAGCGTTGCCCTCCCGGCTCGACAACCAGTGACGGATCGAGAACCGGGAGGACTCAGAAGTGCTCTGCGACGACGCGCGTTGTGATCGGGATGGACCCGCACAAGCGATCAGTCACGATCGAGGTGATGGCCGGCGACGAGACCGTGCACGGTGGAGGCCGGTTCGCCGCCGACCGCGACGGCTACCAGGCGTTGCTGCGCTACGCCCGCAAGTGGCCGGAGCGGGTCTGGGCGATCGAGGAGTGCAGCGGCATCGGGCACCACGTCGCGATGAGGCTCCTCGCAGACGGTGAGGAAGTCGTCGATGTCCCACCGAAGCTGTCGGCACGGACCCGGGTCTTCGCCACGGGTCAGGGACGCAAGACCGACGCCACCGACGCCCACTCGGTCGCCTTGGTCGGGACCCGGATGGCCGGCCTGCGTCCGGTGGTCGACAACGAGCAGCTCGCCGTGCTCCGGGTCCTGGTCGACCGCCGTCGCTCGCTGGGCGAGGACCACACCCGGATGATCGCTCAGCTGCACCAGTTTGCTGCTCGAGCTCATCCCTGGCGGGGCGAAGCAGGACCTGTCCGCAGCCCAGGCCAAGGCGTTGCTGGGGAAGGTCCGACCCCGCGACGTCGTGGGCAAGACCCGCCGCCGGGTCGCCGCCGAGCTCATCAGCGACCTGGAGCGGATCCATGCCCGCAAGAAGGCAGCCAACAAGGAACTCACCGCACTGCTCGCCGAGACCGGCACCAGCCTGACCGACCTGCCCGGCATCGGCCCCTCCGGCGCAGCCCGGCTGTTGGTCGAGATCGGCGACATCACGCGATTCCCCGACCGCGACCACTTTGCGTCCTGGAACGGCACCGCACTCATCGACGCCTCCTCCGGCGACCAGGTCCGGCATCGGCTCTCGCGGGCCGGGAACCGCCAGATCAACCGGACCCTGCACATCATGGCCACCGTCCAGCTCCGGAATCCAGGACCGGGCCGCACCTACTTCGACCGCCGCAAGGCCGAGGGCAAGACCTCCATGG
This sequence comes from uncultured Actinomycetota bacterium, assembly GCA_963742765.1. Taxonomy (GTDB): domain Bacteria; phylum Actinomycetota; class Actinomycetes; order Propionibacteriales; family Nocardioidaceae; genus JANLYC01. The sequence continues at coordinate 786,579 of CAVUMY010000001.1, read as the reverse complement.
AGGCGATGCGTGCCCTGAAACGACGGCTCTCCGACATCGTCTTCCGCCACCTCGTCGACGACGCCATCGCTCACACTGTGGCTGGCTCAGTGACGGGCCCGGGAGGGCAACGGGGCAACGGCTCTGACTCCAGCGCGACCGGCTCACAACCCCACACCGGCTCTTCGGATCAGCCACTTCCCGGACCCGCCACCACCAAGCCCAAAACCTCACTGCCCGCGCCGTCTTGACACAGAGGGGAGCCATGAGCGGACGTGTCGTCGTGCCGACTGGCGGTGAAGAGATTGACCAGGGCCAGGTAGCCCTGGCAGGGCGCTGATCGCCTATCCTCGCCGCAGGACGCGGTAGATCGTTTCGCCCTTCGGGGCCGGACGGGGCACGTCGTTCCAGCCGATCTCGTCGGCTCTCGTGGAGATGGCAGCCTTGACCTCTGCGACGTTCACGTCGTCCTCGAAGAAGGCGATGGACAAGCCATTACCTGTCTGCGGGTCGACCAGGTGATAGGCATCCAGCACGCCGGGCACCGTCCTGGCCGCCTCGATCACCCATTGGCGGTCGTCATCGGGCATCGGTTCCCATACGGCAATGCGGGCGATCAAGGCAGGCCTCCTGACTGCTCTGGTCTCTCGACCCTAGTCGGCCGACCACGTGGCGGACGTGAAGCGTGCATCAATCGATGGCAGCCTTCAGGATCCATGACGTGACGCGAGGTCGGCCTTCGAGCTCCGCGCGCCCCGTAGACCACAGGAGCACCTGGACCGGGTCACCTTCCGGAGCATCGGGGAACAGTCGTACCAGCACCGCGGCGCAGAGCGATGCAGGGGGAAGCCAGCTGATTCCGAGACCCTGCGTGATGTCATACGTATGCACCAGGGTCTCGTTGACTCCCAGCGCTGCAAAGCCGCCTGGGTCAGTCGTTCCCCAGTGCCATGCGCGAGCATCGGGTCCGGCCGCTGCCAGCGCGCCGCTCAGGAGCTTTCCGGAGGCGATGACCACCTGGAGCACGTCACGCGGCAGCGCGTCGGCGTGGATGACGAGATCGAACGGCAGGTAGGCACTGCCCGGCTGACCCGCGACCTGTCCCGCATAGGCGAGCAGGTCATGTGCGACATGGGCAGCTGTCGTCCAGCAGCTCCACTCCAGCGACCCAGCCGGGAGTTGCCAGTCTCGAGACTCGTACGGCGTGAGTACTCGCACCATCTCGGCCACGGCCTGTTCGACGTCTCGGCTGTCCATCGAGCGCATGCGAGGAGCCTTCCAGGTTCGTCCTCGCCTACGAAACCTAGGGCTGCAGGTCGAGGTATCTCTGGGGAGCGACGATCAGGCATCCAGCATGCTCAGAATCGCATGAAGGAAGGCAAAACCCGCTCCCAATGACAACAGGAACCATGACTGTGCTGCCCTGAGGTATTCGAGCTCTGCGTCCGTCGCGTATGCATGCGAGAACCGCTCGAGTGGGGTGAAGAACAGGCGCAGCCTGCGCATCTCCTCGCGTGAGGTGCGCGGTAGGTATTCGCCGCGCCTTTCGACCTGCGACAGCGTGTCCCACATCCTCAACACGGTGCCGAGAAGTAGGAAGGCCGCGGCGACGACTGGAATCATGGCTCGTTCATCGAGCCCCACGTTCCGCGGCAAGATCGGGCGCCATCACGCCAGCGGGAGAAATGCACCGAAGGCCACCACGCTTCCGATGATCCCGAACCCCCACGCGACCCTCACCTCCTCCCTTCAGGCTACGCCCGCACGCGACGAAAGTAAGGTGCCGAGCAGCAAGCTGATGCTCAGCAGCTTTGCGACATGAATACCTGCGGTCAAAGGCGCCGCAGGGCAGCCACCGAAATCGCCGTCAGAGGGAGGCGGCGAGCCGGGTGGCCTGTTCGATGGCGCGCTTGGCGTCGAGCTCGGCGGCAATGTCAGCCCCACCCACGACATGCACGGTCAGCCCTGCGGCCGTGAGCTCGTCGGCGAGGGTGCGGTTCGGGTCCTGACCGGCACAGACGACCACGTGGTCCACGCTGATGACACGGCCGGGACGGTCGTCGGAGAAGCTGAGGTGCAGGCCCTCGTCGTCGATCGCGTCGTACGTCGCTCCGGAGATCAGCTCGACGCCGGCCTGCTTGAGGTTGGCGCGATGAGCCCAGCCGGACGTCTTGCCCAGCCCGGCCCCGACCGGCGTCGTCTTGCGCTGCACGAGGAAGACCGTGCGCCCGGGCGACTCGGGCTCCGCCGCCACTAACCCTCCCGGATGCTCGGCCGGGTCACCGATTCCCCAGTGGGTCTCGAACTCGGCCACCGTCATGTCCGGTCGATGGGTGAGGAAGTGGGCGACGTCGACACCGATCCCACCAGCCCCGATGACGGCGACCCGCTCGCCGACCTGCACGGCACCGGTGACCACGTCGGTGTAGCCCACGACGCTCCGGTGGTCGATCCCCTCGATGTCCGGCACGCGCGGTGTCACCCCCGTCGTCACCACGACCTCGTCGTACTCACCCGACCGCAGCAGGCCGGCGGTCGCCTCGGTGGAGAGGTTGACCTTGACGCCGGTGGTCTCGAGCCGCCGTCGGTAGTAGCGCAGCGTCTCGGCAAACTCCTCCTTGCCGGGGATGCGTCGAGCCAGCTGGAACTGTCCACCGATGTCGTCGGTTGCTTCGAACAGCTCGACGTCGTGCCCGCGCTCGCCGAGGGTGACCGCTGCGGACAGGCCGGCGGGACCGGCCCCGACCACGGCCACCCGCTTGCGTCGATGGGGCGCAACAGGCTGCAACACCAACGTCGTCTCCCGCCCGGCACGCGGGTTCACAAGACAGGATGCATGCTTGCGTTGGAACGCGTGGTCGAGGCAGGCCTGGTTGCAGGCGATACAGGTGTTGATCTCGTCAGCGCGGTCTGCAGCGGCCTTGGCGACGAAGTCGGGATCGGCGAGAAGCGGCCGCGACATCGAGACCAGGTCGCACACGCCGTCGCGGAGCAGCTGGTCGCCGACCTCCGGGGTGTTGATGCGGTTCGACGCGATGACAGGGATCGCGAGCTCGGGACGTAGGCGAGCGGTCAAGGACACGAAGGCCGCGCGCGGCACCTGCGTGATGATCGTCGGCACCCGGGCCTCGTGCCAGCCGATCCCGGTATTGAGCATCGACGCCCCGGCCGCCTCTACCGCGCGGGCGAGCTCCACGGTCTCGTCCCAAGACTGGCCGCGCTCCACGAGGTCGAGCAGCGAGATGCGATAGCTGACGATGAAGTCGGGTCCTACCGCCGCCCGGATCCGGGCGACGATCTCCGTCGGGAAACGGCGGCGGTTCCGCGCCGACCCGCCCCACTCGTCTGTCCGCCAATTCGTTCGCTGGGCCAGAAACTGGTTGAGCAGATACCCTTCCGAACCCATCACCTCGACACCGTCGTACCCGGCCGATCTCGCCAGCTCGGCGCAGCGGACGTACGCCGCGATGGTCCGCTGGACCCCGCCGGCCGTGAGCGAGCGTGGACGGAACGGCGTGATCGGGCTCTTGATCGACGATGCCGACACGCTCAGCGGGTGATAGGCGTAGCGACCTGCGTGCAGGATCTGGAGCGCGATCTGACCGCCTTCGGCATGGACGGCGTCGGTCACCCGCCGGTGCCGGCGTGCCTGCTTGCTGCTGACCAGCAGCGACCCGCCCGGATAGAGCGTGCCGGTCAGCGTGGGGGAGTAGCCCCCGGTGATCATCAAACCGACTCCACCCCGGGCGCGCTCGGCGAAGTACGCGGCCAGCGCCGGCACGTCGCGCGCGCGATCCTCGAGCCCTGTGTGCATCGACCCCATCACCACCCGGTTGCGCAGTGTGGTGTGGCCGAGGTCGAGCGGTGCGAGCAGATCGTCGTACGCTGACATCCGAGGAGCATCGCAACTCGTCAGTAACAAACGCAAGACTGCAGCCGCGGACAGGCCTATGAGGAACCCCACACCGGCGAGCCAGGAGGGCCCATGACGGACATCGACGACACCCGCTTCATGGTGCTCGCGCTCGAGCAGGCGAAGAAGAGCCGCAACGAAGGCGGTGTCCCGGTCGGCGCGGCCTTCGTGGTCGACGGTGAGGTCCGTGGCGTCGGGCACAACCAGCGTGTCCAGCTCGGCAGCGTGATTCGTCATGGCGAGACCGACTGCCTGGAGAACATCGGCCGGCTGCCCGCCTCGGTCTACCGCCGGGGCACGCTCTACACGACGTTGTCACCGTGCTCGATGTGCACCGGCACGATCCTGCTGTACGGCATCGGCCGGGTCGTGATCGGCGAGAGCACGACGTTCACCGGTCCCGAGCACCTGCTGCGTGAGGCAGGTGTCGAGATCGTCCAGCTCGACGACCCGGCCTGCGTGGAGATGATGCGGGCGTTCATCGCCGAGAAGCCCGAGCTGTGGCACGAGGACATCGGCGTCGACGACGAGACGAGCGGACCCGGTGCCGACTGACTCCGCCGGACGGGGTTCGCACGGCCCGCTGGCCGGCGTCCGCGTCGTCGAGCTGGCCGGGATCGGGCCGTTGCCCTTCGCCTGCATGCTGCTTGCTGAGCTGGGCGCCGACGTGATCAAGGTGGACCGGCCGTCCGGAGGCGGGCTCGGCGTGCCTCCCGAGCTGGACCTCCTCAACCGTGGCCGGCCGAGCGTCGCGCTCGACCTGAAGACACCGGCCGGGGTCGAGACCGTACGACGCCTGGTCGACCGGGCAGACGTCTTCGTCGAAGGGTTCCGTCCGGGCGTGACCGAACGCCTCGGCCTTGGGCCCGATGAGCTGCTGTCGCGTCGACCGGCACTCGTCTACGGGCGGATGACCGGCTGGGGCCAGGACGGGCCGCTGGCTGACACGGCCGGTCACGACATCACCTACCTCGCCACCAGCGGCGTCTTGCATGCGATCGGGCCGGCCGAGAACCCCGCCGTGCCGCTGAACCTGATCGGCGACTTCGGTGGTGGCGCGATGTACCTCGTGACCGGCGTGCTGGCCGCGCTGCACGCGGCCACCAGGACCGGTCGTGGTCAGGTCGTCGACGCCGCGGTCGTCGACGGCTCGGCGCACCTGTCAACGCTTGTACACGGTTTGCTGGGCGCCGGTGCCTGGGTCGACGCACGAGCGTCGAACCTGCTCGACGGTGGCGCTCCCTTCTACGGCGTCTTCGCCACCAGCGATGGGCAACACGTCGCGGTCGGTCCGCTCGAGCCGCGTTTCTACGACGAGTTCGAGGACCGTCTCGGCCTGGACGAGCCCCTGCCCGACCGCAACGACGTCGCGACCTGGGACGCGCTGCGCCACCGTCTCACCGCTGTCTTCTCCACCCGGACGCGGGCTGACTGGATGGCGGCGTTCGAGGGTTCGGACGCCTGCGTCGCACCGGTCCTGTCGCTGCGCGAGGCGCCCGACCACGCGCAGCTCGCGGCCAGGGGGACTTTCGAGACCCGCGAGGGCGTCGTACAACCGGCGCCTGCGCCGCGTTTCTCGGAGACACCGGGCCGGTTGACGACTCCGCCGGTCGTCCTCGGTCACGACACCCGAGACGCCTTGCTGGCCTGGGGCATCGGCGATGTCGACGACCTGATCGAGTCCGGAACAGCCATCCAGCGGCCGTGACGAGATGATGTCAGCCGACCCAGCCGTGAAGGAGGGCCGCATGCAGCGGACCCTGTTCGACGCCGACCACCAGGCCTTCCGCGACACGTGCCGCGCCTTCTGCGAGAAGGAGATCGCGCCGTTCCACGCCGAGTGGGAAGAGGCCGGCATCGTGCCGCGTGCGGTCTGGGAACGTGCGGGGTCCGACGGGTTGCTCGGCTTCTCCGTCCCGGCGGAGTACGGCGGAGGCGGGGTCCGCGACTTCCGCTTCAACACCGTGCTCAACGAAGAGCTCACGCGGGTGGCGGCGACCGGCGTCGGCTTCGCCGTGCACGTCGACATCAACGGCGGCTACCTGCTCGACCTGACCACCGACGAGCAGAAGGCTCGCTGGCTCCCCGGGTACGGCGACGGGCGGCTGATCACGGCGATCGCGATGACCGAGCCGGGTGCGGGTTCTGACCTGCAGGGGATCTCCACCACGGCCGTCCGCGACGGGGACGACTTCGTCCTCACCGGTCAGAAGACCTTCATCAGCAACGGCATCAACGCAGATCTCGTCATCGTCGTCGCCCGGACCGACCCCGACGCCGCGCACCAGGGCATTTCGCTGGTGATGGTGGAGCGGGACATGGTGGGCTTCGAACGCGGCCGCAACCTCGACAAGATCGGGCTCAAGGCGCAGGACACCGCGGAGCTCTTCTTCGACCACGTGCGGGTCCCCGCCGCGAACCTGATCGGCGAGCCGGGTCAGGGGTTCGTCTACCTCATGCAGAACCTCCCGCAGGAGCGGCTCTGCATCGCTGTCACCGCGGTCGCCGCGTGCGAGCGTGTGCTCGGTCAGACGATGGACTACGTGCGCGATCGCACGGCCTTCGGACGGTCAGTGGGGAGCTTCCAGGCGAACCGGTTCACCTTGGCCGAGCTGGTGACAGAGGTCGACATCGCCCGGGTGTACGTCGATCGCTGCATCGAGCAGCACCTCGGCGGCGGACTCAGCGCGACGGACGCCGCCAAGGCCAAGTGGTGGACGACGGAACTGCAGAAACGGGTCGTCGACCAGTGCCTCCAGCTGTTCGGAGGCTACGGCTACATGAGCGAGTACCCGATTGCGCGGGCCTTCCTGGACACGCGCGTGCAGACCATCTACGGCGGAACCACCGAGGTCATGAAAGAGATCATCGGCCGCGACCTCGACCTGTGATCGAGCGGGCGTCAGCCGAGGGCGAGACCACAGTCCGTCTGGGCGCTCTCGGTGATCGCCTTGGATGCGGCCTCGAGCTTCCCGTCGCTGCTGATCTTCGTGAGCTTGGGGCCGAGCTTCTGCAGGTCCTGGGCAGAGACGCCCGGAGGGACCTGCCCCGTGCTGAGACCCTGCAGATCGTCGAACGAGATGCCGATGTCGGCGAGCAGGGTGTGCAGGTCCTCGAGGGCCTTGGTGAGCACGGCCCAGTCGTCCTGCACGTCCGGCGGTGCCGCCGCCGCGACGTTGGCGAGCTCGACCTGGAGCGTGGCGTAGGTCTTCTCGTCGATCTTCGTGAGGTCGAGCTGCCCCAGGTTGGTCTTGGCGCCGCTCAGGGCGTCGCAGTACGCACCCCCGGCTTGGCTGCCGCCCTCAGTGGTCGCGGTTGACTCAGTCGGGGTCGTCGCGGCGGTCGTCTTGTCGGTCGAGGAGTCGTTGCCACCGCTACAGCCGCTCAGCACGAGCATGAGCGTGACGACGGCGATCCCTAGCAACTTCTTCATGGCGATGCCTCCGTGTTCCCCGACTTCCGGCGCCTCAGCCCGGTCGCAACGTGTCGTTGCCTGCCTAGCAGGATCTCACGTTTCGTCCTCGTGCCAGCCGGAGGCGTCGATTCCGGACGCCTGAATCGGCTCACGATGTGAACCAGGCCACCCCGGCAGACCCTGACAAGTGCGCCGCCCCATTGGTATACTCGTGAGTAACTTAGCCCCTGATCGGGAGGCGGACCGTCCCCATGGCAGCGAGCAGCACAGGCATCCCCGAGGCATTCGTGTACGACGCGATCCGTACCCCGCGAGGTCGGGGCAAGCAGAACGGCGCCCTCCACGAGGTCAAGCCGGTCAACCTGGTCGTCGGGCTCATCGCCGAGCTGCGTCGCCGCCTGCCGGACCTCGCCCCCACGGCCATCGACGACCTGGTGCTCGGCTGCGTCACCCCGATCGGCGACCAGGGCGCCGACATCGCGAAGGTCTCGGCCATTGTCGCGGGTCTTCCGGACACGACCGGGGGCGTGCAGCTGAACCGGTTCTGCTCCAGTGGGCTCGAGGCGGTCAACCAGGCCGCGCAGCGAGTGCGCTCCGGGTGGGAGGACCTGATCCTCGCCGGTGGCGTCGAGTCGATGAGCAGGGTCCCGATGGCGTCCGACGGCGGCGCGTGGGCGATGGATCCCGAGACGGCGTTCGCGACCGACTTCGTCCCCCAGGGCATCGGAGCCGACCTCATCGCCACCCTCGGCGGCTGGACCCGCACCGATGTGGACACCTACGCCGCCGAGTCGCAGGCGCGTGCCGCCAAGGCCGAGGCCAATGGCTACTTCGCCCGCTCCGTCGTCCCTGTCAAGGACCGCAACGGCCTGACGATCCTCGACCACGAGGAGTTCATCCGGCCCGGTACCACGGTCGAGGGGCTCAGCGGACTCAAGCCCAGCTTCGCCGAGATCGGTGCCCAGGGCGGCTTCGACGCGGTAGCACTCGAGAAGTACCACTGGGTCGAGCAGATCGACCACGTGCACCACGCGGGCAACTCGTCGGGCATCGTGGACGGTGCCGCGCTCGTCGCCGTCGGAAGCCAGGCCGTGGCAGATCGGTACGGCATCACGCCGCGTGCCCGCATCGTGGCGACCGCGGTGAGCGGCTCCGACCCGCTCATCATGCTCACCGGACCGGCACCGGCGGCCCGCAAGGCGTTGGACAAGGCCGGTCTCGGGGTCGATGACATCGACCTGTTCGAGATGAACGAGGCCTTCGCCGCCGTCGTGCTGCGATTCATGCAGGACCTCGACCTCTCGCACGACCGGGTCAATGTCAACGGTGGCGCCATCGCCATGGGGCACCCCCTCGGCGCGACCGGTGCGATGCTCCTCGGCACGCTCATCGACGAGCTCGAGCGCCGCGACCAGCGCTACGGCCTCGCCACCCTCTGCGTCGGCGGCGGCATGGGTGTCGCCACCATCGTCGAACGGCTCTGACCCGACGCCGACCCACGTCCCGCACGTCCACACGACGAAGAAGCGAGCACTCCTCGATGACGACCTCCGCAGGCTCCACCGCCACCGACAGCACGATCCGGTACGACGTCGACGCCGACGGCATCGTCGTGCTCACGCTCGATGACCCCCTGGCCGGCGCCAACACGATGAACGACCGCTATGTCGCCTCCATGAGCAACGTGGTGGACCGCCTCCATGCGGAGCGCGAGCAGATCGTCGGCGTGGTCGTCACCTCGGCCAAGAAGACGTTCTTCGCCGGCGGTGACCTGGTCTCGATGATCCGAGCCACCCCCGCCGACGCCGAGACCGTCTTCACCCAGCTCCAGCAGATCAAGGCAGATCTGCGCCGGTTGGAGACTCTCGGTCGCCCGGTCGTGGCGGCCATCAACGGCTCCGCGCTCGGAGGCGGTCTCGAGATCGCCCTGGCGTGCCACCACCGGATCGCGGTTGACGACGGGCGCAGCGAGATCGGGCTGCCTGAGGTGACGCTCGGCCTGCTGCCGGGCGCGGGCGGCATCACCCGCACCGTGCGCATGTTCGGCTTGCAGGACGCCTTGATGAACATGCTGCTCCAGGGACAACGCAACAAGCCGGCGAAAGCCCACGCGCTCGGCCTCGTCGACGAGCTGGTCGATTCCGTCGAGGCTCTGGTCCCGGCCGCCAAGACCTGGGTGCGGGAGCACCTCGACGATCCCGAGGCGGCGAGCCAGCCGTGGGACAGGCCGGGATACCGGATTCCGGGTGGCACCCCGAGCACTCCCAAGCTGGCCCAGGTCCTGCCGGCGTTCCCGGCCACCCTGCGCAAGCAGCTCAAGGGCGCCTTGTACCCGGCTCCCCGGGCGATCATGAGCGCCGCGGTCGAGGGAGCACAGACCGATCTCGAGACCGCGACGCGCATCGAGTCGCGCTACTTCGTCGAGCTCGTCACCGGACCGATCAGCGCGAACATGATCCAGGCGTTCTTCTTCGACCTGCAGGCCATCAATGCCGGACAGTCCCGACCCGCCGACGTCCCGGCATACACGGCGAGCAAGGTGGCCGTGCTCGGTGCCGGAATGATGGGCGCGGGCATCGCCTACGAGTGCGCGGGGGCCGGCATGGACGTCGTGCTCAAGGACGTCTCCCTCGAGGCCGCTGAGAAGGGTAAGGCATACACCGTCAAGGTCCTCGGTCGGCAGGTCGAGCAAGGGCGCATCACCGCTGATGAGCAGGATGAGGTGCTGGCCCGGATCATGCCGAGTGATCAGCCGACGGACCTCGCTGGGTGCGACCTCGTCATCGAGGCCGTCTTCGAGAGCCAGGACCTCAAGCACCAGGTGTTCGCCGAGATCGAGGGCGTCGTCGCGCCCGACGCGCTGCTCTGCTCCAACACCTCGACGCTGCCGATCACCGGACTCGCTGCAGGCGTCACCCGGCCGGCGGACTTCATCGGCCTGCACTTCTTCTCGCCCGTGGAGCGGATGCCGCTGGTCGAGATCATCGTCGGGAAGCAGACCTCGGACGACGCCATCGCCAAGGCCTACGACGTCGTCCGCCAGATCAAGAAGACCCCGATCGTGGTCAACGACAGTCGCGGGTTCTTCACGTCGCGCGTGTTCGGCACCCTCGTGCTCGAAGGCGTCGCGATGCTCGGTGAGGGCATCGACCCGGTCACGATCGAGAGGGCCGCGACCCAGATGGGTTTCCCCGCCCCGCCACTGGCCATGGTCGACGAGGTGTCGCTGGTGCTGCCGCAGAAGATCGCGGCCGAGGCGGTCAAGGCTGCGGAGGCCGCTGGCGCCGGAGCGTTCGCGAGCCCGGCGATGGCGGTGGTCGACCGGATGGTCGACGAGTTCGGGCGCAAGGGAAAGACGGCCGGTGCCGGGTTCTACGACTACCCCGGCGACGGCAAGAAGGTCCTGTGGCCCGGGTTGTGGGAGCACTTCGTCGATCCGGCCAAGAACCCGGTCGACGACCAGACGTTCCGCGATCTCCAGGAGCGGTTCACCTTCGTGATGGCGCTCGAGACCGTGAAGTGTGTCGACGAAGGTGTGCTCCGCTCGACCGCGGACGCGAACATCGGCTCGATCTTCGGTATCGGCTTCCCACCGCTGTACGGCGGCGTACTGACCTACGTCAACAACTACGCGGGCGGCGTCGCAGGTTTCGCGGCCCGGGCGCGGGAGCTCGCATCGGCGTACGGACCTCAGTTCACGCCCCCGGCGCTGCTGGTGGCCAAGGCCGAGGTCGGCGACCGCTTCTGACGGGCGCGACTGGCCGATTGATGGAGGTCGGAGCCGGGCCGAACGGCTGATCACCTGGGCATATCACACGAAGTAGCGGCGCCGTCACGCAATTCTTGGCACACTGGGGCCGGTGAGCACCCCCTCTGTCGCCGTGGCTGGACTACGCGTGCAGTTCGGCGCTGTCGAGGCGGTCCGTGGCCTCGACCTGACCGTTCCAGCAGGCGGGTCGACCGCACTGGTCGGGCGTAACGGCGCGGGCAAGTCGACCACCATGCGTGTGCTCGCCGGCGTCATCCCGCCCACCGCCGGCAGCGTTCTCGTCTCCGGGTACGACGTCCGCCTCCACCCGCTCGACGCCAAGCGCGAGACCGGGTACTGCCCGGATGTCGGTGGACTCGTGCCACGAGCGACCCCCTGGGAGCACCTGCAGCTGTCCGCGCGCCTGCGTCAGCTGCCGGACGGTTGGCAGGACCGTGCCCGTGACCTCCTCGAGCAGTTCGACCTGGGTGCTGCCATGCACCGGGTCACCTCCGGGTTCAGCCACGGGATGGGTCGACGGATGTCGGTCGTGCTGGCTGCCTTCCACAACCCCCATGTGCTGCTCCTCGACGAACCCTTCGACGGCGTCGACCCGTTGGGCGTCGAGGCGACGATGAACGTCGTGTCCGACGCACGCAGCCGCGGCGCAGCCGTCCTGATCTCGACCCACCTGCTCGAGCTGGCCGTGCAGGCCTGTGACGAAGCGGTGGTGCTGCGCGGTGGCCAGGTGGCCGCAGCGGCCCCGTCCGACCAGCTGAGCGGTGAGGCCGGCGCGCAGTCCTATCGTGCGCTGCTCTCGTGAGGTGACGTCATGGCTGTCCTGACGTCGCGCCTGCGCGAGGCGCGCCGCGCGACCGGAGACGTCGCCGCGCTCATCAGCTTCCGGACGTCCGGTTTGCGCGGACGCTCCCGCCGCAACACCGTCGTGGTCAGCGTCGTGTTCGCGCTCCTGACCCTTGCTGCGGCTGTGGTTCCTGCGTTCACCCCTGGCCACGCGATCTCCGCGAAGGCCCAGGACCTGGTGCTGTTGCTGCCCACGATCTACCTGGCCTTCATCATCACGACGACGTTCTCGATCATCGGCGCGGGCGGCGGTCGTGAGCTGCTCCCGCGTGACGAAGGCGTCGCCTTCCCGGTGAGCCCGACCACGGACCATCTCGGCGCGTTGTTGCTCGCCCCGCTGAACATCGCGTGGATGATCCAGGCGTGGACCGTCCTCGGACTGACGTCGTACGCGTCCGGACCGACGAACCTCTGGGCGGTGCAGCTCGTCGCCGTGCTGTGGATGCTGGCCGCGACCGCGGTGGCGCAGGCCATCGCCTGGGTCGTCGAATGGACGCGGCGCAGAGATCACGGCATCGCGATCGTCCGCGGCGTCGGGCTGGCGATCGCTGCTGTCGTGGTCACGCTGGTCGCCCGGCACGAGGTCACACGCGCCCTCGACCACAGCCCGACCGTACGCGTGGTGATTGCCGCGTTCCGGGGTCAGGCCGGTCGATGGTTCCAGTACATCCCTGCGGTCGCGATCCTGGCGGTGACCTTCGTCGCGGCAGTGATCCTCGGTGCGCGGCTGAACCATGCGGTCGCGCGACGTCAGCCCCGCGAGGAGCTGAAGGAGTCCGGCCGCTCCGTGACGCCCAGACCCATGCCGGCCAGCGACTCGGCCATGCTGCTGCGGATCGACCGCGCCAGCGTGTGGCGCTCCGTTCCGCTACGGCGCGGACTCGTCGTACTGGCCCTGCTGCCGGGGCTGGTGGCGACGGCGGGACGGCTTGACTGGGAGATGCTGCCGATCCTGCCGGGTCTGGTCGCAGCCGGCGGCGCGCTGCTGTTCGGGGTCAACGCCTGGTGCCTGGACGCCACCGGTGCCCTGTGGCGCGACAGCTTGCCCGTCGAGCCGGAGAAGGTCTTCTACGCCCGCGTCCGCGTCCTGGTCGAGATCCTGCTCCTGGCGACAGGGGTCAGCGTCGTGGTCGCCAGTCTGCGCGCCTCGGGCACGCCCACGTCTGCCGAGCTGGCCTCACTGCTCGTGGCAACGGCCGTGGTCAGCCTGCAGGTCGTGGCGCGCTCGATGCACTGGTCGGTGCGTCGTCCGTTCGCCATGGACCTCCGGTCGTCCCGCGGGACGCCCGCTCCACCCTCGGCGATGGTCGCCTATTCGTCGTACCTGGCGCTGACGTCCACCCTGACCGGCATGGTCTTCACGCTGACCGCCCGGGCCGACGATCCCCGATGGGCCTTTGTCTGGGCCCTTCCATTCGTGATCGCCGCCGTCCGCCGGCTCGTCATCACGGCCGGCGACTGGGCCCGGCCGGAAGTGCGTTCCTGGGTCGTCGCGACCGTCGCCGCCCGCTGACGCCGGGGTAGGGTCGTGCGCGTGGATCTCAACCAGCGCGTGCTCATCACCGGAGGTGCTTCTGGTCTGGGACAGGCCCTGGCGCGTCAGTACGCCGCGCGTGGGGCTCGCGTCCTGGTCACCGACCTCGCGCCCGAGGTCAGCGGATCGTTGCCCACCCCCGCTGGTGACGGCGTCGTCGCCTACCAGCAGCTCGACGTCCGTGACGCCGCAGCCTGGGAGAAGGCGGAGTCGTGGGTGGTCGAGCACTGGGGTGGCCTCGACGTGCTCGTCAACAACGCCGGCGTCGGTGCCGGCGGCCGCATCGACAACGTGCCCCTGGACGACTGGCAGTGGATCGTCGACATCAACCTGCTCGGTGTCGTCAGGGGGTGTCAGACGTTCGCCCCGCTGTTCAAGGAGCAGCGGTCAGGTCGGATCGTCAACGTCGCATCGATCGCCGGGCTCGTGCACGCCCCGGGGATGGCGTCGTACAACGCGGTCAAAGCCGGCGTCGTTGCGCTCTCGGAGACGCTGCTGCACGAGCTCACGCCGTTCGGTGTCGACGTCTCGGTGGTGTGTCCGTCGTTCTTCCGGTCCAACCTCGGCGCCAGCATGTTGCGGGGCTCGGACGTGCCCCTCGAGCGGTCCGGCGCGTCGTTGGTGTCCGGAGCCCGGGTGTCGGCGGACGAGATCGCGGCCCGCACCATGCGGGCGCTCGACAAGGGGAAGTTCCTCGTCCTGCCGTCCCGCGACGGTCGGGTCGTGCTGTACGCGAAGCGCTTCAGCGGGCCGGTCTACCACTGGGCGATGAAGCGGGTCGGGACGCAGATGCGGCGCAAGGCAGCACAACGCTCGGTGCGGAGCACGACTGCGCGATGAGTGTGGTGTATCTGGTCCGGCACGGCCAGGCGTCGCTGTTCGGACGCGACTACGACAAGCTGTCCGACCTCGGCGTGGTGCAGAGCGGTGTCGTGGGCGAGGCGCTCGCCGCGCGCGGGGTGCGACCGTCACGGGTCGTCCGAGGCAACCTGGAGCGGCACCGTGAGACGTCTGCCCACGCCAAGGCGGCCGCCGGCTGGGACCTGGTGGACGAGGTCGACGCGGGCTGGGCTGAAATCGACCACATGGACGTCATCGGGGCACTCCATCCGGCGTACACCTCACATGCCGCGATGGTCGACGACTTGCTGACACGGCCAGAACCCGAGCACGTCTTCCGCACTGTCTTCGACGATGCGCTTGCGGCGTGGCTCGCAGGCGGTGGCGCCTATGCCGAGACACATCATCAGTTCCGCTCGCGCGTCGACACCGCGCTGACCTCGGTGGTCGAACGGTTGGGTCTCGGTGGGCCTGGCGAAGGTGATGCGGACGAGACAATCGTGGTGTTCAGCTCTGGTGGTCCGGTCGCCGCCGTCGTGGCCACCGCCCTCGGGCTCGACACCGCGGCGTGGTTGCGGCTGAGCCGACTGGTCATCAACGCCAGCGTCACCAAGCTGGTGGTGGGCCACCAGGGAGCCGGCCTGGTGTCGTTCAACGATCACGCGCACGTCGAAGCGCGTGGGCAGCTGACCTTTCACTGAGCGGGTAAAGCCGTCACCCCCGGTGACCCGACCGTGACCCACCGCCGACTTGCGGTGGGTGCGGACTGGCTAGGCTTGCCGTCGTCCCGACCGCCGTCAACGCCGTGCCACCAGGGGGAGCTCAGTGAGGAGCCAGCGCCGTCGCATGCTGGGGCGGCTTGTCGTCGTCGGTATCGCGAGTGGGCTCGTGCTGTCGGCGTGCACGGGCGGATCCGACAGCCCGGCTCCGACCGGGTCGACATCGACGACCATCCCGGGCGGTGAGGTCATCGACAAGTTCGTCGAGGCGTGGACCGACCCGTCGGTGGCGGCGTTCCGTGGCGTGGTCGACCAGCCGGGCGTCGCGGCGCGCGAGATCTCAACCTTGGTGGCCGAGCTCGCCATCACCAAGACCACGATCGAGCCGACAGGTGACCTGAGCTGCAGCAGCAGTTCGTGCAAGGAGCATGCCCAGGTCACCCATGAGCTCGCCGGTGCCGGCCAGTGGTCGTACGAGACGTTGATCCGGTCGTCTCTGGTCGACGGCCAGTGGCTGGTGACGTGGTCACCGTCGACGTTCAACCCCGACCTCACGGAGGTCACCACCCTGGTTCGACACCGGACGCTTCCCCGGCGAGCCCAGATCCTCGATCGGAACGGAGTTCCGCTGACGCCGGAGCGCCCGATCGTGCAGGTCGGTGTCGTGGCCGGCAAGGCGAAGCCGGCGACGTACGACGAGCTCGCCACACTGGTGGGGATCGACGGCCTTGCTCTCGAGTCGAGGGTCAGGGCGGCGAAGCCGGGGTGGTTCGTGCCGGTCATCGACCTTCGACGCCAGGACTACGCGCCGCTGCGCGACCAGTTGTTGCAGGTGCCGGGAATCTCCATCGACGAAGCCAAGCGTGCCCTCGCACCGACGGCGTCGTGGGCACGAGCGATTCTCGGGACCGTGGGTCCGGCGACCGAGGAGTCGCTGAAGAACGCTGGTCCGCTCAGCCTGCCGACCGACGAGGTCGGGACGAGCGGGCTCCAGTTCGCTTACCAGCAACGCCTCGCCGGCACACCCGGAATCTCGATCGACCTGGTCGAGAGGGCGCCGGGCGGTAGCACGCTCGACCAGGTCTTCGTCAGACGTCCGACACCGGGTACGCCACTGGAGACGACCCTCGAGCTGGACGCCCAGAACGCTGCGGAGCAGGCCGTTTCCGGAGCGACCGACACGACGGCCGTCGTCCTGGTCAAGGCCAGCACCGGCGAGATCCTCGCGGCCGCCAACGCGCCCGGTCCCACGTCGTACAACACCGCCTTCGTCGGCCGGTACGCACCAGGATCGACCTTCAAGACCGTCTCGGCTGCCGCCTTGCTCGACGCAGGCGTCGTGCGGCTGACGAGCCGGGTCGCCTGTCCCGATACCACGGTTGTTGACGGGAAACAGTTCAAGAACTACGAGGCCGGCATCACCGGCTCGAACCCGACGTTCGCGCAGGCCTACGCGGCGTCGTGCAACACGACCATGGTGGGGTTCGCCGACCGGATCAGCGGCGCGGCTCTATCCGCGACGGCTACCAAGGACTTCGGTTTCGAGGCCAAGTGGGATCTCGGCATCGACGGGTTCAGCGGATCGGTGCCCGCCGATCGCGATCTCGTGACGCGCGCTGCGGACATGATCGGACAGGGCAAAGTCGAGGCAAGCCCCTTGATGATGGCGATGGTCGCCGCGACCGTCGACTCAGGCGTGTCTCGTACGCCCACGCTGTTGCCCGGCGAGCGGCCCGGTCAGCGGCTCAACGAGCTCAACCCGGACACGGTGGATGACCTGCAGCGGATGATGCGGCTGGTGGTCACGAGCGGTACCGGCCAAGCTCTCGACCTGCCGGGCATCCCGGTCTATGCGAAGACCGGGACCTCGGAGTACGCGAGAGGGTCCGGTACGGGAACGAATGCCTGGATGATCGGCTACCGCGGTGACATCGCGTTCGCGGTCTTCGTGGCGAAGGGCACCTCTGGTTCGCATGACGCCGCTCCGATCCTCGACTCCCTGCTGACCCAGCTGCCCCGCAGCCTCTACCGCTGAGCGTCACGCCAGCAGGTCAGGGCGACTGACCCAGTCCGGCGCGGCCGCGCGGAAGGCGGTCGCCGGCCAGCTGCCGACACCGTGCGGCATGCTCGCGACGATGGCGAGCCCGGTCACCCGGGGCAGGTCCTCGAGGTTGCAGACCTCGGCCAGGCCGGGATCGGGCGGCACGTCTCCGAGCACGAGCCCGATCGGTTCGAGCCCCGCCGCACGCAGCGCCGCCACGGTGAGCTCGGTGTGGTTGAGCGTCCCCAGCGACAGGCCCGTCACGACGAGCACGCCCACGTCGTGGCCGGCTGCTCGCAGCCCTAGTGCCAGTTTGATGACCGTGCCACCGGCTGTGTCCAGGCGGACGGCCACCCCGCCGGCTCCCTCGACGAGCGCCACGTCGTGGCCCTCCGAACGGGCCGCCACCTCGTCCACGAGCTGATCGACGGCGGGGATCGAGAGGCCACGCAGCCGGGCAGCGGAATCGGGCGCCAGCGGGTCGTCGAGCCTGACGATCTCGTGCACCGACTCGCATCCCGACAAGGCGGTGACCGTGCGCACGTCGCTCGGCTCGTCGCCGCTGACGCCGGTCTGGCACGGCTTGACGACCGCCACCCGCTTCCCCCGGGCCATGAGCGTTGCCGCCAACGCCGCGGTCACGATCGTCTTGCCGACACCGGTGCCGGTACCGGTGACGATGAGCAGCCTCACGTGCGGTCGCGAACGGACACGAGCAGCCGGCAGGCGAGCTGGATCTCGCTCTCGGTCAGGTCGGCTCGTGCCGTCACGCGGAGCCGGCTGATGCCGTCCGGCACCGACGGCGGACGGAAGCAACCGACCTGGACCCCTTCGGCCAGCAGGTCGGCCTGGGCCGCCAGGGTCGCTTCGGGGCTGGGCATCGGTATCGACAGGACGGCGGCTGCCGGCGGAGCGACCCCGGCGGCAGCGGCCAAGCGTGCCGCGTTCGCAAGCGCCCGGTGCGACAACCCCGGCTCGGATCGGAGGACGCCCAGCGCGGCCAGCGCGGCTGCCGCGGCTGCCGGCGCCAGGCCCGTGTCGTAGATGAACGGGCGAGCGGTGTTGACCACGTGGTCCACGACGGCGGTCGAGCCCAGGATCATGCCGCCCTGGCTGCCGAACGCCTTCGACAGCGTCAGCGTGGTCACCACGTCGGTGCGGCCGGCGAGACCGTGCGTATGGACCAGGCCGTGGCCGTCCTTGCCGGCCACCCCGACTCCGTGCGCCTCGTCGACCAGCAGGATCGCGTCATGGGCCTCGATGAGGCCCATGAGCTCGACCAGCGGAGCGGTGTCACCCAGGACGGAGTACACCGACTCGACCAGCACGATCGCGCGGCGTTGACCGCGCCGGCGTAGTGCGGCCTCGACGGCGGCGAGGTCGTTGTGGGGGGTGATGGTCAAGGCTGCGGGGCGCGCCAGCCGGCAGGCGTCCACGAGAGAGGCATGGACGTGGGCATCGCTGACGAGAAGGGTATCGCCGTCGGTGAGGGCGGCCACGGCGCCCAGGTTGGCGTGATACCCGGTGGACAGCGCCAGGCCGGCGTCCTGTCCGGCGAAACGCGCGATCGCCTGCTCCAGCTCGGCATGCAGCTCCAGGGTCCCGGTGACGAGCCGGGAAGCCCCGGCACCCGCGCCCCAGCTCAGCGCCGCTGCGGCGGCCGCCGCTGTCACCTGGGGATGACGGCTCAGCCCGAGGTAGTCGTTACCAGCGAGGTCGACGGTGTCCGGCCGAGCGGAACCTCGGGGGCGAAGCCGACGCGTGAGCCCGGCGCGCCGCCGGTGGTCGGCGTGCTCTGCGAGCCAGTCGTCGAACGTCATACGGTCGCTGCTGCGATCAGGCCGGCACAGATCTGCTGGAGCTCGTCGTCAGCAGTGACGTAGGGCGGCATCGTGTAGACGAGGTCGCGGAACGGGCGGATCCAGACACCGTGGTGGGCGGCTTCGGCAGAGGCAGCGGGGACGTCGACCGGACGGTCGAGCTGGATCACGCCCACTGCACCGAGGACCCTGACGTCGACCACGTGGGCCAGGTCGTTAGCCGGTTGGAGACCCGTGGTGAGCCCGGACGCGAGCCGGCACACGTCGTCATGCCAATCGCGCTCATCGAGGAGCTCGAGGTTGGCCAGCGCGACCGCGCAGGCCAGTGGGTTGGCCATGAACGTGGGTCCGTGCATCAGGACGCCGGACTCGCTGCTGCCGATGCCGGCGGCCACCGCAGGCGTGCACAGCGTGGCGGCCAGGGTGAGATAGCCCCCGGTGAGAGCTTTGCCGACGCACATGATGTCCGGGGCCACGTTCGCATGGACGGCGCCGAACAGCGCGCCGGTGCGGCCGAAGCCGGTAGCGATCTCGTCGAGGATCAGGAGCAACCCGTGCTGGTCGCACAGGTCGCGCAAGGTGCGGAGGCACGCCGGGTCGTAGACGTGCATGCCGCCGGCGCCTTGGAGGACGGGTTCGGCAATGACGGCGGCCAGCTCGTCAGCATGGCGCTCGACGAGCTCGTGGACACCCGTCGACCAGGAAGCGACGTCGCCGCCGGGTGCAGGTGGTCGGTCGGCAAAGAGGTGCCGGTCGAGAATGTCAGCGAACATGTGGTGCATGCCGCCTTCGGGGTCGGTCACGCTCATGGCGCCGGCCGTGTCGCCGTGGTAGCCACCACGCAGCGCCAACATCCGGGTCCGACCCGGATGACCCGTACCCCGTTGGTACTGCAGCGCCATCTTGAGCGCCACCTCTACGGAGACCGAGCCCGAGTCCGCGAAGAAGACGTGCTCGAGCGGTTGTGGTGTCAGGTCGACGAGCTTACGCCCCAGCTCGATCGCCGGCTGATGGGTGAGTCCCCCGAACATGACGTGGCTCATGGTGTCGACCTGCCGGTGTACCGCCTCGTCGAGCCGGGGGTTGCGGTAGCCGTGGATCGCACACCACCACGACGACATCGCATCGATCAGCTCGGTGCCGTCGCCAAGCCGGATTCGTACGCCGTCCGCAGCGACGACGTATCGGGTCGGCAGGGGGTCGGTCATCGAGGTGTAGGGATGCCACAAGTGCTCACGGTCGAACGCGAGCGGTCCGGTCAGGGCTCGTTGCAGCATCGGGAGCAGGCTATCGGTGACTCGCTGACCTTCCGCTGCCTGCCTGCTGGACGGTGCTCGTCGCCATCGGGCTACGGGCCGGTAGATTGCGGGCGTGACCGATCAGCCTGACATCCTCCGCGTAGCCCGGCAGATTGTCCTCGACGAGGGACGCGGCCTCGACGAGCAGCAGCTCGTCGACGTGATGCGCCTTCCGGACGAGGCATTGCCCGCACTCCTCGACCTCGCGCACGAGGTACGGATGCGCTGGTGCGGTCCGGAGGTCGAGGTCGAGGGCATCGTTTCGCTGAAGACCGGCGGCTGCCCCGAGGACTGCCACTTCTGTTCGCAATCGGGCCAGTTCACCTCGCCGGTCCGCACTGTCTGGCTCAACATCGCTGAGCTGGTCGAGGCGGCGAAGCAGACGGCCGCGACCGGGGCGTCGGAGTTCTGCATCGTGGCGGCGGTCCGTGGGCCGGACGAGCGGCTGCTGCAGCAGGTCGAGGACGGCATCAAAGCCATCCAGGCCGAGGTCGACATCAACATCGCATGCTCGCTCGGCATGCTCACCCAGGAACAGGTCGACCGGCTCGCGGCGATGGGGGTGCACCGCTACAACCACAACCTCGAGGCTGCACGGAGCTACTTTCCGCAGGTGGTCACCACCCACAGCTACGAAGAACGCTGGGAGACCTGCGAGATGGTGCGCGCCGCCGGGATGGAGCTGTGCTGCGGCGGCCTGGTCGGCATGGGCGAGACGTTGGAGCAGCGCGCCGAGCTGGCCGCTCAGCTCGCGGAGCTCGACCCGCACGAGGTGCCGCTGAACTTCCTGAACCCGCGCCCGGGGACGCCGTTCGGCGACCTGCCCGTGATGGGGTCCGGTGACGCGCTGCGCACGGTGGCGGCCTTCCGCCTCGCGATGCCGGACACGATCCTGCGCTATGCGGGCGGACGCGAGATCACGCTCGGCGAGCTCGGGACACGCGACGGTCTGCTCGGTGGCATCAACGCCGTCATCGTCGGGAACTACCTGACCACGTTGGGGCGTGATCCGGCCGCGGACCTGGAGCTGCTCGGCGAGCTGCAGATGCCGATCAAGGAGCTCTCCAAGACGCTATGACGGCTTCGTCTGAGCCGGCCGGGCCGGGCGCGTCGGCGGGACCGGAGCCGGCGTACTGCGACCACTGCGGCGAGGTGTTGTCTGCGCGTGACCACGCCGTATGTCGCCGGCTGCGGGAGCTCGAGCCGCCGCGGTACTGCCCGCTGTGTCGTCGTCGCATGGTCGTCCAGGTCGTCCCGCGCGGCTGGACGGCACGGTGCTCCGAGCACGGCGAGCTCGCGACCGACTAGCTGTGATGAGCAGAGACGTTGGTCGAGATCGTCAGCTGGTGACGTTCGAGGCGGCGGCCGGTTGCGCGCGCACTCAGCTTGACGTCGGCCACGCTGAGGACCTTGCGTGGGCTCATCCATCCCTGCGACGGCTTGTGCAGGGCCCAGCGGTCGCCGAGCGTGATGGCGGCATGCTGGACGAGGCCGTCCGGAGAGCGCCAGACGAGCACAGTGCCGATGCCGTGGTCCTCGCCGCCGGGCCGGGTGGCGGCGGTGAGCCATTCCTCGAAGGGTTCGCGGAGCATCCACACGTCTGCGGCCCCGTCTGCACCGGCGGCGGCCATCACGGTGCCGAAGCAGTTCGGCCCGCTCGACGCCGGGAACGTGCCGGCCAAGGCGCGTGCGCCGGGTAGGCGACGCTCTATGCGGTCCCAGACCGCGCTCGGCACGTCGTCGTGCCGGCTGACGCGCCGTCCCTCCTCGACATACGTCTGCAGGATGTCGTCGTGGCGGTCGAGCAGGCTGGGCCACCACACGAACCGGTGCCCGTCTGCCTGTGCCTTGGCACGCGCGCGCAGGTGACCCGGGCAGGACTGAACCGTCGGGACCATCGAGCGCTCCCGGAACACCTGGGAGCGAACCAGGGCGGCGCGATCTTCGCGGGGATAGCCCATGAACGCACCTTCGTCGAGCCAGCCGACGCCGACTCCGTCATCCAGGGCGTACACCTCGAAGGTGTCCCGCAGCTCGTCCGGCATGGGGGCGACACTGTGCTCGATGCCGAGGCGTTGCGCCAGCTCGGCGTCGAGCAGGAACGGTTGCGGGTCGGGGGCGAACCAGGCGCGCCACTGCTCCAGCAGGCCGGCCGGAACGTCGATACCGAGTGCGCGCATCCGAGGACTCTAGGCGAGGTCGTGCGGTTCGACAGGCGCGCCCTCTGGGTTGCCGAGGCGACCCAGCTGGCTGAGGATCGAGAGATGACACGTGCAACCGAACCGGAGTCCGTGCCCGAGCGGGAGCTGCTGCTGGGGTGGCTTCAGTTCCACCGTGACGCGCTCGCCGCAAAATGCGAGGACCTGACTGACGCCCAGTTGCTCGAGCAGTCGGCGCCGCCGTCGACGCTCTCGCTACTCGGCCTCGTGCGTCACCTGACCGAGATGGAAGGGCATTACCTCGGCCATGCGTTGAGCGGCGATGGGCGGGGGTTCGCGTACTGCACCGACGACGACGAGGAGGCCGACATCGAGCACCTCGACGTCTCGATGGTCGCCTTCTCCCAGCAGAACTGGCGCGACCAGATGCGCGAGTCCGACGAGTTGTTGGATCGGTACGACGACCTGTCCGTGGATGGGGCTGCGGGCTGGTTCTCCGTGCGCTGGAGCCTGCTCAAGGTGATCCAGGAGTATGCGCGCCACAACGGTCATGCCGACATCGTCCGCGAACGTATCGACGGGTTGCGTGGCGAGTAGCTCCTGGGGCCACGCACAGACGGGAGCCCGTGCGGGTCTTCGGGTGCTCGGGACCTGCACCACCAGCCTCGCTCGGTCTAGCTGGTCACGGCCGCGGGGGCACCGTCGGGTGAGGTGGGGAGCGGGTTGCGGATGAGTAGCCACGAGAGCACGCCTCCAGCCACCAACAGCACGACGCAGATCCACATGGCGCGGTTGTAGCCGGCGTCGAAGATCTCCGGCCGGGCGTAGTCAGCCCCGCGAAGGCCCACCACGGCGGGCAATGCTGCGACGGCCAGCAGCGAGCCGGACCGGGCGACCGCGTTGTTGACGCCGCTGGCGATCCCCGCGAACCGGTCGGGTGCAGCTGCGAGCACGGTCGCCGTCAACGGCGCCACGAGCAGCGCCAGACCGAACGCGAACACCGTGATGCCCGGGAACACGTCGAGCCAGTACGACGTCTGGGCGTCGACGCGGGTGAGGAGCGCGATCCCGCCTCCACACACGATCGGGCCCAGCGTCATCGGGATGCGAGGACCGATCCGGGCCGCCAGCTGGCCGCCCCGGGCGGCGAGCAGCAGCATGACGACGGTGATCGGCAACGTGGAGATGCCGGCCCGCAGGGCTCCGTAGCCGGCGACCGTCTGGAGCTGAAGGATGAGGAAGAACAACACCCCGGCGAGGGCGGCGTACACGAGCAGTGTCATGGCGTTGGCGGCGCTGAACTGCCGCGACGTGAACAGCCCTGGGGACATCATCGGGTGTCGGCTGGTGCGCTCCACCCGGATGAAGGCGGCAAAGGCCAGCAGGCCGCCGAGTGCGGTGGCGACGACGGCGACCGTGGGAAGTTCTCCGACCTCGATGAGGGCGAACGTGACGGCCGCCAGCGAGAACGCTCCCAGCGTCGCGCCGGAGACGTCGAAACCGCGGACCGACTCGGGGTCTCGTGTTTCCGTCACGTGCCGTTGCGCTGCAGCGATCGTGAGAACCGCCAGCGGGAGGTTCAGCAGGAACACCCACCGCCAGGAGGCGTACTGCACCAGCCACCCGCCCAGGAACGGTCCGACCGCCGCCGCGATGCCGCCCAGTCCTGACCAGGCGCCGATCGCCCGGGCGCGGTCGGAGCGGTGGAAGGATCCCTGGATCATGGCGAGGCTGCCCGGTGTCAGCAGCGCGGCGCCAACGCCTTGCAGGATGCGGGCCGCGATGAGCTGTTCGGCGCTCTGGGCTGCTCCGCACATCAGCGATGCGAGCGCGAACCAGACGACCCCGATCACGAACACCCGGCGCCGGCCGAAACGGTCTCCCAGCGAACCGCCGAGGAGGATCAGCGATGCCAACGACAGCAGGTAGCCGTTGCTGATCCACTGCAGCTGCGACAGGCTCGCATCGAGGTCGCGGCCGATCGTGCGGAGGGCGACGTTGACGACGGTTCCGTCGAGCATCGCCATGCCCGACCCGAGCACGGCGGCCAACAGGACCCACCGCCCGGCCACCGACCGGTACCGGATGCCGTCGTCCACGCGACCAGCCTGCCACGCGGCCCTGACATGTCCGATATCCCTAGCCCGGAGAGGCCATGGCGGATCGCGACGAACGAGAGCACGCTGGAAGCAGCGGTCTGGTCCCTGCCGCCTCCCCGGTCCAGTCTGCGCTGACCCCCAGCGGCGGTCTAGGCCGAGTACCAGCCGACGACGCTCCACCTGACCCCGCACATCCAGCCTGCTGGCTGAGGGGAAGGAGGGCCTGCGGCGTCGAGGTGCCGAGGGGAGCCACGCGCCGCAGGCCTTGCCCCGTCAGCGGGAGTGACCAGTGCCTCCCCGGTAGCGTTCGGGTGTGATCAGGCGAGCCACCGACGATGACCTGCTCGCATTGCTCGACCTGGAACGGCAGGCGTCGAGCGTCGGCCTGGCCCATGTCTTCGGTCCGGACCTGCCGTTCCCGTCCGACGACGTGCTGGCGCGCTGGCGGATCGTCCTTGATGATCGCGACCTCGTGACGTTGATCGATGTGGAACAGTCCGACCCCGTCGGCTACGCGGCGTACGGCGACAGGTGGCTGCGCCACTTCGGCTACCTGCCCCGGTGGTGGGGCTCGGGGCGGGCCGACCAGCTGCACGACGCGGTGTTGGCGGGTCTGGCCGGGCAAGGCGCTGAGACGGCGTACCTGTGGGTCCTGGTCGACAACGACCGCGCCCGCGCGTTCTACGAACGTCGCGGCTGGACCGATACCGGCGTGCGCGAGCGCGAGGTCTTCGAACCTTTCCCCCTCAAGCTCCAGATGACCTGTCGCCCTCCACGTTTGCCTAGTGGACAAGCCAAATCGCTTGTTAACTAGGCAAACTCCGTATGTCGACTCCACGGCTGCCTCGTTCACCCCAGTTTCCCCCGGCCCGCCGCGGCCCTCCCAGCCGACGGTCGGTCGGGATGCCGGCGATTCGCGAAAACCTGGCCACGAGGCCATCGACGGGCCATTAGACTTGGATGTTCACCGATTCCGGGGGATAGGAACGACACCTGTGTCAGATCGTCGCGAGCGACCGGTCACGGACCACACGGTCGAGCAGGAGATCAAGCACGAGCAAGCCGTCGTCGACCGTATCTACGCCAGGCTCGAGGCTGCGACCAAGTCCGCGCAGGCCCTCGCTACCGACGGTCACGCCCGCGCCCGGCTGGGCAACGAAGGCGGCCTGGTCGAGCGCGACGCGATGGTCTTCCAGGCGGGCAAGCGCCTCGCCACCCTGAACGCCGCGCACGAGGGACTGGTGTTCGGTCGCCTCGACATGCGCACCGATGAACCCCGCTACATCGGCCGCCTCGGCTTGCGCGACGAGGACCGCGAGGTGCTGCTGATCGACTGGCGCGCCCCCGCCGCGTCCGTGTTCTACCAGGCGACCGCGCAAGACCCCCTCGGTGTCGTACGCCGACGCGTTCTCCAGTCCAGCGCCGACAAGGTCATCGGCATCCAGGACGACCTGCTCGATGCCGCCTCTGCCGCTGATGACCTCGTCGTGGTCGGCGAGGGCGCTCTCATCGCGTCGCTGAGCCGTTCGCGCGACCGCACCATGCACTCCGTCGTGGCCACGATCCAGAAGGAACAGGACGACGCGATCCGCGCGCCACAGAAGGGCGTCACCACCATCAGCGGCGGTCCGGGCACCGGCAAGACGGTCGTCGCGCTCCACCGAGCGGCTTATCTTCTCTACACCGACCGCCGACGGTTCGAGGGCGGCGGCGTCCTCGTTGTCGGCCCGAACGCGGTCTTCATGGGCTATATCGAGCGCGTGCTCCCCAGCCTCGGCGAGACCGCCGTGTCGCTGCGGGCGCTCGGGGAAGTCGTCGACGGGGTCACCGCGAGCCGACACGACCGTCCGACCGTGGCCTCGATCAAGGGGTCGGCGCGGATGAAGACGCTGCTCGGTCGCACAGCCCGTGGTCCTGTTCCGGGCGCCCCGACGTCGTTCCGGATCTTCTATCGGGACGACGTCCTGACACTCGACGACAACGAGCTCCGGTCTCTTCGTCGTACCTTGCTCGGCTCCGGGCAACGCCGCAACCGCGTCGCCCCGAAGGTGGCCGACGAGCTCATCGAACTGTTGTGGCGCAAGGCGACGGGTGACCGGGCGCGCGAGCACGGTCACGACGAGTTCGCCTACACGATGCGCAACGACGACGACTTCATCGACTTTGCCCGACGATGGTGGCCCGTGGTCGACGCCGTTGACGTCTACGGCTGGCTGCGCGACCGCGCCCGGCTCGCTGCGGATGCCGGCACGTTGCTGAGCGGTCCCCAGGTCGATGACCTGCTCGAGTCGCTGAACGACGACTACTCCGTCGAGGACGTGCCCCTGCTCGATGAGCTGCGCTACCTGCTCGGTGAGCCTCCGGAAGCCGAGCCCGAGGACGATCCGCTCGCCGACCTGTACGACGAGACCGTTCCGGAGCTGTCGACGACGGACCAACGGTCGAGCGCCGGCGTCGTGCGCATCCGCTCGGGGGAGCGGCCGACGGGTTCGATCGAGGACGACGGCTACGCCCACGTCCTGGTCGACGAGGCGCAGGACCTGAGCCCGATGCAGTGGCGCATGGTCGGCCGACGCGGTCGCCATGCGAGCTGGACGATCGTCGGTGACGACGCGCAGTCCTCGTGGTCGCTGCCCGACGAGGCGACGGCCGCCCGTGAGGACGCGCTGAGGGGCAAGGATCGCAACGCCTTCCGACTCTCCACCAACTACCGCAACTCTCAGGAGATCTACGGGCTGGCGGCCGAGGTCGCCCGCGCCGCCATCCCCGGGGCCGACCTCCCGGTCGCGGTGCGCGAGACGGGAATCGAGCCACGCATCCACGACGTGGACCACCCGCACCTCTCGCGAACCGTCCGCGGGGCGACCGAACACCTCGCCGACCAGCTGGACGGAACGATTGGTGTCGTGGCACCGGCGCAGTGGATCGACGAGGTCGACGCCTGGCTGGGCGAACGCGACACCGAGCGCATCGTGGTGCTCGAACCGATCGACACCAAGGGTCTGGAGTTCGACGGGCTCGTCGTGGTCGAGCCGGACGCCATCGTCGCCGAGTCCGATGCCGGCATCCGCACGCTGTACGTCGTCCTGACACGCGCGACCCAACAGCTCGAGATCGTCGGTACGACGGACCTCTGGCGCCCCTGACCACTCCCGGACAGGGCTCGACTGGGAGGTTGTGCAGGTCAGGAGCGTCACCAGACCTGCGAACCTCCCAGCGTCCTCGTGACCAGGACGCGAAACATGCTGGTCAGTGGCAGGGCTGCCGTTGGTAGCCTCAGACATCTCAAGCCGGACCGCCCCGCTGGCCGCCTGCCCCTGCCCCCTTCCCCTGTCCGCTCTTCCCGCCCACCTGCCCTGCCACCGGATCGGTCACCGATGAGCCTGCTCGACGAGGTCACCACCGCAGCGGCGTACGCACTGATCCGCCTGCCCGGTGATGACCATGTCACGGTGCTGCGGGGGCGACCCGAGGTCCACGTCGCGCTGGCGGACATCCCGGTCGACGAGGAGCGCCCCACCGTCGGCGCTTCCCTCGACCGCCTCGTGTGCCTGCCCTTTGCCCAGATTCGAGAGCGTGGCTTCCACGCCCACACCGATGACGCTCAGCTGGTCAGCATCGAGATCGACGCCGCCACCAGCATCCCGATCGCCGAGCTGCTGGACCAGCTGCCCGAGGAGCCCATCGAGACCGTGGGAGACTCCGGCTTCGACATCGCTGATCCGGAGTACGCCGACATCGTCAGGCGCGTGATCGACGACGAGATCGGGAGCGGTGAGGGCGCCAACCTCGTCATCGCTCGGAACTTCACCGCGACGATCGCCGACTGGGACCACGCCAAGGCGCTGACCGTGTTCGGCAGGTTGCTCGAGCGCGAACGCGGGGCTTACTGGACGTTCGTCGTGTTCACCGGCGATCGCCACCTCATCGGTGCGAGCCCTGAGCGCCACATCAGTGTGCACGGCGGCGAGGTGCGCATGAACCCGATCAGCGGCACCTTCCGGGTCGCGGGCATCGACGGCCCGGCCGAGCGCAAGCGGCGGTTGCTCGACTTCCTGGCCGACGAGAAGGAGATCTACGAGCTCTTCATGGTCGTCGATGAAGAGCTCAAGATGATGTGTGACATCTGCAGCGAGGGCGGGCAGATCCTGGGCCCCTTCCTCAAGCCGATGACCCACCTGATCCACACCGAGTACATCCTCGCGGGCCGCACCCACCGTGACATCCGTGACGTCCTCCGCTCGTCGATGTACGCCGCCACCGTCACCGGCAGCCCGGTCGAGAACGCCTGTCGGCTGATCGAGAAGTACGAGCCGCAGGGACGTGGCTACTACGGCGCGGTGATGGCGTTGATCGGCCGGGACGAGAGCGGTTCCCCCACCGTTGACGCGCCCATCGTCTTGCGTACCGCCGACGTGCGACCCGACGGGCGACTGCGCGTCACCGCCGGCGCCACGCTCGTGCGCGACTCCGAGCCCCACTACGAGGTGGCTGAGACCCACGCCAAGGCCGGCGGGATCCTCACCGCTTTCGGCCTCGTCACTGCACCGACCGCCCCCGCCGCCGAGGTGGCCGACCTGACGCGCGACGAGGACGTGCTCGTCGCGTTGGGACGACGCAACCAGCGACTCAGCCGGTTCTGGTTCAACGACCAGTCCGACGCCCAACCGTCGTCCTCGTTGGCCGGCAGGCACGTGGTCGTCCTCGACGGCGAGGACGACTTCGTCATGATGCTGAGACATGTGCTCGCCGTCCTCGGTATGACGAGCGAGACCGTCCGGCATCACGACTACGCAACGGGCAACTTCGACCGCGCAGACCTCGTGATCGTAGGGCCTGGCCCCGGTGACCCCCGCGATGGCGCAGATGCCAAGATCACCGCAGTCCGGGCCGCGGTCGACGACCTCCTCGGCGGCCAGACCCCTTTCCTGGCGGTGTGTCTGGGCCATCAGGTCTTGTGCAGCGCACTCGGCTTCGACCTTGCCTACAAGGACATCGTCTTCCAGGGCACCCAGACCCGGATCGACCTTCTCGACCGGCAGGAGAACGTCGGCTTCTACAACACGTTCGTCGCCAAGCAGCCCGCCGAGGTGGCGGACGGCATGCGGGTCGACGCCGATGCGAAGTCTGGCGATGTCCATCTCGTGGCCGGCCCAGGTTTCAGGGGCATCCAGTTCCATGCCGAGTCGATCCTCACCGAGAACGGTTTCGACCTGATCCGCGAGCTGCTCATCGACCTGCTGACCGACGACACCGGAGAGGTCGGCCGCCGGAGCGTCCCGAGGTCCCGGTGATCTCGACAAGCTCGATCGGCGGGGACGGCCCGATCAGCGCCACGCGGGTCCTCGTGGTCGACCACCATGACTCTTACACCTACAACCTCGTTCATCTGATCGCCGGTGTGACCGGCGTGCTGCCCGACGTCGTGCAGCACGACGACGCGGAGGTCGCGGACCGTTGGTCCGACGGGTACACGCACCTCGTGCTGTCGCCCGGCCCGGGCACGGTTCATGACGAGCACGACTTCGCGCTCGGCCGGGCGATCATCAGCAGGGCCCGCGTGCCGGTGCTCGGCGTGTGCCTGGGGATGCAGGGAATGGTCGACCTCTGCGGCGGCGAGGTCGAGGTGGTCGCCCCCGCTCACGGGGAGGTATCCCTGATCCGACACACGGCCACCGGTGTCTTCGTCGGTCTCCCGCAGGACTTCGCCGCTGTTCGCTACCACTCGCAGGCTGCGGTCGCGGTGTCGCGCGAGCTGGCCGTCACGGCCTGGTGCGACGAGCCGCAGGGTCGGGTGGTCATGGGAGTGGCGCATCGCGAACGTCCGCTGCACGGGGTGCAGTTCCATCCCGAGTCGATCCTCACCGAGCACGGCGCACGACTCGTCGCCAACTTCTTGGCGCTGTCGCCATGACCGGCGGTCTGCTGCCCTGGGTCGAACCGGAGGACTTCGTCGCCACGCATGCGGCCGGTCGACCCAGGTCGTTCTGGCTCGACGGCGCGGGGGCGCGGCCGTGGTCCGGTCGGCACTCGTACGTCGGCTGGCTCCGGCCAGATGACCTGAGCCTCACCTACGATGCCCGCCGCCGTGTCGTCACGGCTCACCGGGAGGGTGCCAGCGAGCAGGTGGCAGACGACATCTTCGCCGCGCTGCAGCACCACACTCCCGACGGCGAGGGCGCAACCGGCGGGTGGGTGGGCTACTTCGGCTATGCGAGCCGTGCCGACCTGCCGGCCAGGCTCGACGCGAGCGGCGTTCCCGATGCGTGCTGGCTCCGGGCGGACCGCCGGGTGGTGTTCGACCACGAGCGTCGCACCGTGCGCGCGATCGGCGACGAACGCTGGCAGGCGGAGGTGGCGGACCTGGTCGGACGCACGCAGTCGGCCCCTGCGGTGCCGGCATCTTCTCCGCCGCGGGTGCTACGGACGCTCGATCCGGGTGGCTACGCGGAGGCTTTCGTGCGGGTGCAGTCCGAGCTTCGCCGCGGCAACTCCTACGAGATCAACCTGACCTACCGCACCGAGGTGGCCAGCGACCTCGACCCGCTGTCGGCCTTCCGTCGGCTACGCCGGGCCAACCCAGCGCCGTACTCGTGCTACGTGACCCATGCCGGCGTGAGCCTGTTGAGCACGTCGCCTGAGCGGTTCGCCACGATCAGCCCCGACGGCTGGCTCGAGACGCGCCCGATCAAGGGCACCACGCCGCGGTACGACGACCCGGCCGACGACCGGGCAGCGGCCGAGCTGCTGCAGAGCGACCCCAAGTTCCGCGGTGAGAACCTCATGATCGTCGACCTGCTCCGCAACGACATGTCGAGGGTGTGCCAGGTGGGCACGGTCGAGGTCACCGACCTCATGCATGTCGAGTCCTACCCCACGGTCCACCAGCTCGTCACGACGATCCGCGGACGGCTGGAGCCGGGCACCACCGCCATCGCAGCGGTCCGGGCGTTGTTCCCGGGCGGGTCGATGACCGGGGCCCCCAAGCTGCGCACCATGCGGATCATCGCTGACGTCGAGACGTCCGGCCGCGGGCCGTACGCCGGGGCTCTCGGCTGGCTGGGCGACGACGGCCGCGCCGACCTCGGCATCGTGATCCGCAGCCTGGTCCACGAGGGCGGGCGTTACACCCTCGGAACCGGCGGCGGCATCACGGTGCGCTCGGACTGCGACGAGGAGTATGCCGAGACCCGGTGGAAAGTCAGCGCACTCTTCGCGGCCCTCACCGGCAGCGCAGCCTCCCGCACAGACGGAGGACCGGACATCCCAGCCAGGTGATGTCCGGTCCTCCAGACCGTGAGTCGGCGGTCAGGCGCCGACGTCAGATCCCAACGTGATCGTGACCGTGTGGGTGTCTCCGGAGATGACGCCCTTCTCGGAGGAAGCCACTGTCAAGCTCACCTGGTCGCCGGGCCGGTGGGACCGGACGGTGGCGACCAGTGAGTCGGCATCGCTGACCAGCTGTCCGTCGACGGCCGTGATGACCTGGCCCTTCTGCAGCCCTGCCGAGGCTCCCGCCGTACCGGGGTCGACCTTGGTGATGAGCGCGCCGTCCGGCAGGCCGACCGAGTCGGTGGCGTTGTCGACCGAGACACCGATGCGTGCGTGGGTCGGGGTTTGCCCGGCTCGTAGCTCCTGCACGATCGGGATCGCGTCGTTGATCGGGATCGAGAAGCCGAGACCGATCGAGCCGCCCTGGACCCCGGAGGTCGAGGAGTCGGTCTTGATCGCGGAGTTGATGCCGACGACGTTGCCGGAGAGGTCGATGAGCGGACCACCGGAGTTGCCGGGGTTGATCGCGGCGTCGGTCTGGATGGCCGGAAAGATCGTGGTGGGGTCGTTCGGTGCCTCGCCCTGGGTGGTGACCGGGCGGTTGAGCGCCGACACGATGCCGGTCGTCACGGTGCTCTCGAGTCCGAACGGGGCACCGACGGCCACGACTTGCTCTCCGACCTTCAGCGAGTCGGAGTTCCCCAACGTCGCCGGGGTGAGCGAGTTCTGGCCCTCGGCCTTGATGACAGCAAGGTCGGTCAGGGGGTCACGACCGAGGATCGTGGCCTTGGCGCTGCTGCCGTCGTTGAAGCTGACGGCCAGCTTGCCCCCACCGAGCGCGAGCTCGACGACGTGGTTGTTCGTGAGGATTTCGCCATCCTTGGTCAGGACGATGCCGGATCCCGAACCGCTGCCTTGCGGGCTGCTCGCGTAGATCTTGACGACCGACGGCAGGGCCTTTGCTGCGGCCGCTTCGGTGCTGCCGGCCGGCGTATTGGTGTCCACCGACGGGCTGACGGTGAGGGCACCGGAGGTGGTGGCGGCGGCGCTCGCGGTGTTGTTGTCGTTCATGATGGCGGCCCCGCCGAATCCGGCTGCGCCACCGGCAAGTGCGCCGACGAGCAGAGCTGCGCCAACGACACGTCCCCCCCGCCGCGGCGTCGCTGCAGGGGGGGACAGCGTTGGGCCGGGTGGGTACGACGGGGGGAACATGTCGTTGGTCATGGCCCCAGCCTGCGTTCGTTCACTGAGGAGGGGCTGAGACGTCGCCGAGAGGTTTCTGTGAGTGGTGCGACGTCGTCAGAGGCGGGGTTCGAGCACGGAGTCGTCGTCGGCGTCTGCCGACGCATCGGCCTGCGGGACGATCTCGCGGGGCTGCCCCGGGAGCCACATCCGGAGCACGGCGCCGGTGGGCTCGCGGTTGGTCATCATGACGTGACCCCCGTGACGCTCCACCGCCTGCCGCACGATCGACAGTCCTAGGCCCGATCCGGGCAGGGTGCGCGCATCGGCGGCTCGGTAGAAGCGCTCGAAGACCATCGGGAGGTCGCTCTCGCTGACGCCGGGCCCTTCGTCCATGACCGTCAGCGTCCCGGATCCCAGGCGCACCGTCACCGTGCCGTCGGGGGGACCGTACTTGACGGCGTTGTCGAGCAGGTTGGTGACCGCTCGTTCGAGGATGGCGCCTTCGCCGACCACCCACCACGATGACGTGGAGACGTCGAAGGTGACGTCAGGCGCTCGACGGCGTACGCGTTCGACCGCCTGGGCGACGATGTCAGCCAAGTCGGCGGGTTCGGGGGTGGTGGCGACGGGCTCCTCGCGGGCGAGCTCGACCAGGTCGCCGACGAGTGTGGACAGTTCCTCGACCTGGCCCGTCACATCGGAGAAGATCTCGTCTCGCTGGGCGATCGCCATCCCACCCTGACGGTCGGCCTGCGCCAGCAGCTCGAGGTTGGTGCGAAGGCTGGTGAGGGGGGTACGGAGCTCGTGCCCTGCGTCGATGACGAGGCGGCGTTGTCGTTCCCGTGACGCGGACAGGGCCGCGAGCATCTTGTTGAACGACGTGGCCAGGCTGGCCAGCTCGTCGTCGCCGGTGATCTCGATGGGCTTCAGCTCCTCCGTCCGCGCGATGTGGTCAGCTGCCGCGCTGAGGCGGCGGACGGGACGCAACGACGACCGCGCCACGGCCAGCCCGATCAGCGCTGCCGCGACCCCGCCGATGCCACCGACGAGCAGCAGCACGAGGCCCATTCGGTCGAGCGTGCGTTGGATTCCCTCGGTTGACTGGACGAAGATGAGTGCCTGACCTGGCCCCGCGTTGACAGTGACGACGCGTGAATCGTGTCCGTGACGGTCGACGGTGCGGATCGTGTGGTCGATTTGGCCGGTGGCGACTGCTAGCTCGGACTGCGTGATGGGTTCGAGCCAGGAATGGTTGGCGGGCTGGATGTTTCCCCCGATGGTCAAGAGGTACACCCGCAGGTCAGCGGCGCCGAGAAACTCCTCCGGCAGGTTCGACAGGGTGACCTCGCTGATCCCGGACTGGGCAGTGGACTGCGCGCGGTCGAGCAGCGACGCGTCGAGGCGGCTGTAGAGCTGCGACCGCAACGTCAGGTAGGCGGCCAGCGCGGCGACCGCAACGGAGACGCCGACGGCACCGGCGGCGAGCAGGGAGATCCGAGCGGCCAGTGACATGCGGCCGCCCGTGATGGTGGTGCGTGCGGTCGGGTTCACGGAGGAGTCTCGCGCAAGACGTATCCGACGCCTCGCACGGTGTGCAGCAGCCGCGGCTCACCGTCGGCCTCCGTCTTGCGTCGCACGTAGCCGACGTATACCTCGAGGGAGTTCGCGGTCGTGGGGAAGTCGTAGCCCCACACCTCTTCGAGGATGAACGCGCGCTCGAGGACGCGCTTCGGGCGCCGCATGAACAGTTCGAGCAGGTCCCACTCCGTGCGGGTCAGCGTGATGGCGCGACCGTTGCGCTCGACCTCGCGCGTGACCGGGTTCATGGTGAGATCCGCGAACGTCAGGGGGCCCTCGTCGTCGTCTCGACCGGTGCCGAGCGTACGACGCCGGAGCATGGCCCGGACGCGCGCCAGCAGCTCGTCGAGAGCGAAGGGTTTGGCCAGGTAGTCGTCGGCTCCCGCGTCCAGCCCGTCGACGCGGTCGTTGACGGAGTCGCGTGCGGTGAGGACGAGGATCGGGAGGTCGTTACCGGCGGCGCGCAGGGCCCGTGTGGTCTCGATGCCGTCGAGTCGCGGCATCATCACGTCGACGATCAGGGCATCCGGCGCCAACCCGTTGATCCGGGCCAGCGCCTCGACGCCGTCGTTGGCCAGCGCCACCTCATAGCCGTTGAACTCCAGCGACCGTCGCAGGGAGTCGCGCACGGCGCGGTCGTCGTCCACCACGAGAATGCGCATGGCTCAAGCCTGCCACTCTCGTCTGAGATCGCCCTGAGAGCGGGGACATCGCTGGGTCATGTGCCTGCCTGACCCGCGGTGCCGTCCAACAACGACCGGGCAGCCGCGCCGGCCCGGGCTCCGTAGGACCCGCCGAACAGGATCGCGTGTACGAGCAACGGGTGGATCTGGTGCAGTGGCTGTCGCGCGCGCCAACCCTCCGCCAGCGGGTCGGCCTCGTCGTACGCCTCGAGCAGGCGCGACAGGTGCGGGGCGCCGAACAGCGCCAGCATGGCCAGATCGGTCTCGCGATGGCCACCGTGCGCGGCCGGGTCGACCAGATAGCCCGGACCCTCCGCGCTCCACACGACGTTGCCCGACCACAGGTCGCCGTGGATCCTGCTGGGCTCCTCGAGGGGTCCGGCGAAGTCCGCGATGCGCGACATCACGGTCTCGATCGCAGTCACGTCATCGTCGCCGATGTGCTCGCGATCCCGGGCGACCTTGAGGTAGGGAAGCACCCGCCGGGTCGGCCAGAACTCGGTCCACGTGTCGGTCGGGTTGTTGGTGAGAGGCAGCGTCGCGATGTAGCCGTCCTGCTCTGCGCCGAACTGCTTGGCCCCGCTCCGGTGCGTCTCGGCGAGCTGTCGCGCGAACGCCTCCACACCGTCGAGACTCGGCCGACCGGGCTCGATCCAGGACAGGATCAGGCAGTCGTCTGCAACTCCTAGCACCTGCGGGACCGCGGCCCCCGGCGCCTCGGCGAGCCAGGTCAACCCGCGCGCCTCGCTGGCGAAGAAGTCCGCAGCTGCGTGCGGTCGCGTCTTCACGAACGCGCTGCGCCCGTCGCTGAGTCGCAGCCGTGTCGCGGTGCAGATGTCGCCCCCGGCGACCGGGGTCGTGGCCACGACCGACGTACCGAGCAGAGTTTCTGCGCGGCCGGCGATCGTGCTCATCCGTGCCATGGTGTGAACCTACGTGCTGCTCGGCGCGTTGACTACCGGCCGTCCGTCCCTCTCACCCCGAGACGGGCCGTCAAGGCGTCGACCAGGGCATCGCACGTCCGTTCGACCATGGTGAGCACCACGGTGAAGCTGTCGTCGCCGCTGTACCAGGGATCGGGGACATCGAGCGTTTCATCGGCCACCGGATCGAAGGTGCGGAACATCATGATCCGGGACTTGTCCGACTCGTCGTGGGCCATCGCCTGGACGTTGCGGGCGTTCAGCTGGTCCATCACGAGCACGAGGTCGTGCTGATCGAACCAGCTGGCATCGAACTGGGTGGCCCGGTGTTCGGTCGGGTCGTACCCGTGCGCCGTCAAGGTCGCGGCTGCGCGCCGGTCCATCTGCTCGCCGAGGTGCCAGTCACCCGTTCCGGCACTGCGCACGGAGATGGTTCGGGACAGCCCCGCCTCGTTGAGTTTCTGGGTCATGACCACGGCGGCGGTGGGGGACCGGCAGATGTTGCCGAGACAGACGAACGCGATCCGGTACGGCGTCTGGCCGGCAGCCGCGGTCGGCTCAGCTCCCCGCGGTCCAGGAAGGGTGGCTGGCGACCCGCTGTCGTCACCTTTCATGCGCAGGCGCGACCAGGCCGATGATCCAGCTGACGATCGAGATGACGATGGATCCCCACACCGCGGTCCAGAAACCGCGCACATGGAAGCCGATGTCGAGCTGGTCAGCGATCCAGCTGGTCAACAGGAGCATCAGTGCGTTGACCACGAAGAACATCAGACCCAGTGTGAGCAGGTAGAGCGGCAACGAGAGGAACGCCACGATCGGACGGACGAACTCGTTCACGATCCCGAAGATCAACGCGATCACCAGCAAGGTGATCACCTGATCGCGGTCGGTGTTGCCCGTGATGCGGATGCCCTTGAACAGCCACGCGGCAGCCGCCAGGGCGCACGAGTTGACGAAGATGCGGATCAGCCACGACTTCATGCCGATGATCGTTCCATGGCGGTCATCCGGTGTCAGTCGGAGGTCCCGTGTCCCGTGGCGCTGAGTAGGGAACCCTCCGCGGCGGCGAGGTGTCGGTCGAGCTCGGCAAGCGCGTCGTCGAGCCGCCCGGTCTCGAGCAGCTCGACCAGGAGCCCGTGCTCGTCGACCTGCTGGCGCAGGTTGGCCCGGGTGCGGTCCAGGTGCGCGAGACCGAGCCGGATCTCGGAGCTGAGGGCGTCGCTGGCGGCCAACAGCCGGTCGCTTCCGGTCAGCCCGACCAGCGCGCGGTGGATCTGGAGATGTGCCTCGGTCATCCTGGCCGGGTCGTTCGACGCACCGCTGGACCGCGCGAGCTCGGCGTAGTCATGCAGGGCGTCGCGCACGCGTTGGCGGTCGGATCCGTCGGCCTCGCCCCAACGGCGTACTCCGGCAGATTCCAAGGCAGCGCGAGCGCGGCTCACGTCGTGGACGTCCTCGGCGCTGAGTTGTTTGACCGCGACGCCGCGGTTGGGGACACGAACCGCCAGGCCCTCGCCGACCAGCATGCCGAGGGCCTCGCGGATCGTGCTGCGCCCCACGCTCATCACCTCCGACAGAGCCACCTCGCGCAGGGGAGTGCCGGGCTCGAGCTGGCCGGCGAACAGGGCACGCCGGATCACGTCGGCGGCGCGGTCGACGGTCGATGAGGTCTCGAGCTCGAGCCGGAGGTCGTCGTACATGTCCACCGAACCCTATCGAGCGGGGGCGCACCTGCCCGTCGCTTGACTCGGGTGGGGGTCCCGCGCATACTGAGTTGTCAGATTGTCTGACAATCAGACCATCGAGCCCGGACGTCACTCGGCACCGAGTGGCGTCCTGTGATGTGGAGAGGGTGAATTCACCATGACCGTGCAGATCCAGGACCAGGCGCACCACGCCCCCCAGCCGCGCTCGACGGACGGCCATGCCACGAATCGGCCGCTGGCCTGGGGGCGGCACTACGCAATGGTGTACCCCGAGCACTTCCGCGTCGACTACGAGATCAACCCCTACATGGACCTCGGTGCACAGCCTGACCTCGAGCTGACGCTGCGTCAGTGGGAGGGCCTTGTCATACACATCGAGGGACTCGGTGGTCGCGTCGACGTGCTGGCCCAGCGCGCGGACTCACCGGACATGGTCTACGCGATGAACCTCGGGCTGGCGCTCACCGACGATCGGCCGCGGGTCGCCCTGTCGCACATGCGGTATGCCGAGCGACGCCTCGAGGCCGACTCGTCCAGCCGCTGGTTCGAGGACCTGGGTTACGCGCTCTCGTACGTCGGGCAGGCCGGGGTCGGGGCGCACTTCGAGGCGGGAGATGCCTTCCCGTACGCCGGACGGCTGGTTGTCGGCTTCGGGCCGCGTACCGAGGAGCTCGCGCTCAAGCAGCTCGCGGTCGAGTTCGACGTCCGGGTGCAGGGCGTGCGCATCACGCACCCGGGCCTGTACCACCTCGACCTCGCGTTCTGCCCGCTCGACGAACGCCGAGCCCTGGTCTGCCCGGCGGCGTTCGACGCCGCCAGTGCCGAGGCCTTGCTCGCGCTGGTGCCCGAGCCGATCGTCCTGAGCGAGGAGGAAGCGCTGACGTTCTGCGCCAACTCGATCGTCATCGGCAGAACGATCCTGATGCCGGCGTGTCCGCCGCGGGTGCGTGCCGAGCTCGCGGCAGCCGGCTTCGAGGTCGTGCTGGTCGACGTGTCGGAGTTCCACAAGGGCGGCGGGTCGATCCGTTGCCTGACCAACCCGCTCGACATCGTGATCGGCCGCGACCTGGAGCCCGTCGACGGGGGAGCCGTGCACCTCCCCGTCTGACGGGGCGTCCTATCTGGTGGTGACTGCCGACGGTGGCTTGCCAATCCCGGAGCGCGGCACGAGCGGACTTATTGCAATTGTGTCGTTGAGGTTACCTAGGTATCTTGGTCCCATGGGACCAACTATGGAACGTGTGCAACTTGGGGTGCGCATCGAGAAGAACCTCGTAAAGGTGCTCAAGGGGCTCGCCGAGTTCAACGATGAAACGCTTGGCGAGCTGCTGGAGCGCATCGTCATGCACTCGTTCGATCCAGTACCCGGCGATGAGGGTGAATCCTGCGCGAGTCCGCACAGCAAGCGCCAACTGGCGACGATCGGGACTCTCCGCGCGCTGTACGGGATCTCGGCGGACCCCCATGCGACGCGCTCGTTCGATCGCGACAGCGCCGATGGCGTGTCTCCCAGCTGAAGGCCTCGTGCCAACGATTGGCCACCGGCATCATCGCGTGGGGCCTGGGATCGACCTGCCGTAACGGCTCCTGTTGAGACCGCAGGCTCACTTCTTGTGTCGTAAACAGCATCTCGGGAATTCCCTTGTGGATAACGGGTTCTGGCGTCGGGCGCTGACCGGATAGTGTCGGTAGTGGGAGCCGCCGCCGATGAGGTGGTGGCCCGGCTGGTCGCTGAGGCCGACGACCGCAACCTGCCTCACCGGCTTGGTGCCTCCTCCACAAGGGCGCACCTGATGACCGCCCACCGGATGTCGGCCGGGGAAGCCTCCCGCACGGTCCGGACCGCCAAGCAGCTGCACGGCCCCACCGGGTTGACCGAACCGACCCGCCGTGCGGTCGCTGCCGGGACGGTGTCGGCCGAACAAGGGGTCGTGGTCGCGGCCGCGGTCAACCGGCTCTCACCCAGGTGTCGAGCCCGACCGGGTCGAGGTCGCGCAGAAGGATCTCCTGGCCCACGCCCAGACGCTGTCGTTCAGCCAGCTGCAGGTCGCGGCGAACCGTCTGGTCGAGGTCGTCGACCCGGACACCGTCGACGAGACACTGGAGCAACAGCTCGCCGCTCAGGAACGCAAGGCGCTGGCAGCGGCCTGGTTCACCGGCCAGTTCGGGGCCGACGGGATCGCCCGTGGCCGGTTCGCGTTGCCGAACCTGGTCTTCGGGATGCTCAGAAGGCACCTGGACGCTCTCAGCTCACCCCGCCGGTTCGCCACCGGCACCGACACAGAGGGCGACGTCGACCCGGCGCCGACTGACCCACGAGCTGACACCTCTGTTGAAGAGCTGCCTCACGGGAACCGGCTCGGTCGTGCGCTGTGTGAGCTGGTCGAACACCTCCCGACCGACGGACACCCCCAGCACGGCGTCGCGAACGCCACGATCGTGGTCACCGTCGACGAGACCAAGCTGCGAGCCGGGGCCGGCGAAGCTCTCCTGGACACCGGCGGCAGCCTCTCGGTCGGCGAGACCCGACGACTGGCCTGCAACGCCGGCATCCTCCCCATCGTCATGGCGGGTCAGTCGAAGATCCTCGACCTCGGCACCACCCGCCGCCTCTTCGACCGCCACCAACGCATGGCGCTCGCCACCCGCGACCAAGGCTGTGTCTTCCCCGGCTGCGAACGCCCACCCGCCTGGTGCGAAGCACATCACCGCATCCCGTGGAGCGAGGGCGGAGCCACGGACATCGACAACGGGTGTCTGCTGTGCAGCTTCCACCACCACCTGATCCACCAAGGCGAATGGGACCTCACCCTCGCCCTGGACGGCATCACCGAGGTCATCCCACCTCCACGCATCGACACGCAGCGAAGACCCATCCGCCACCAGCGCTTCAAACCCCGACCCGGATAACCGCAACGACGTGCCGCGGTCGAGCTCTTCGACGGGGCTCAGGACAAGCTTGTCGAGACCCCGACGCACGGCGGCGTCAACACGCGCACCCGGGGCAGGGCTATGGGCTACGAGCGAGCTGATGCCGCGTCACGGCTGATTACGTCCAGCACCTGCCTCGCCGTGGGGAACGCCGCCTCCTCATCGGGGTCCTCGTAGATAGACGAACAGTCGGCTCTGGCGGACTCGGTGAGCTGCTGCATCCCAGGCTTATCCACGTCGTGGCAGCCTCATCGCACGCTGCTGAAGATGGCGCTTCGTGGTCCCGGCTCATCGCTTGTAGAAGCAGGACCCGACAGACCCAATGAGAACGTTCTTCTCACACCAAGAGGAGTCGTTGTCAGTTCATCAGCGGGGTGGCCTCGGCCTGGTCGGGGTCGACTCGGTCGGGCCCTCGTCGGGCGGTCTGGGCGAGGCCGATCCCGACGAGCACGGTGACGACTCCGACGAGCTGGGCTGAAGTGAGGTCTTCGCGGAACCAACGCCAGCCCAGCAACGTGGCGCCGACCGGCTCGATCATCCCGATCAGGCCGACCTCGGTCGCGCTCAGGTGGCGCAACGCACTGAGCTCGGCGAGGAACGGCGCGACCGTGCCGAGCAGCACGAGCCACGCGATGAGCACCCACAGGTCGGCCTGGTGGCCGGACAGCCGGCCGCCGAGCGACACGGGGTCACCGAGGCTGGACTCGCGGAGTCCGCTGACCGGAGCCAGCGCGTTCCAGAACACGGTGGCCACGACGAAGGCGGAGGTCAACACCGACAGCGGCGACCGGTGGGTGACCGAGTGCTCGCCCAGGAGGAAGTACGCCGCCAGCGACAACGCGGCACCGAGCCCCGCCGCCACGCCGAGCGTGTCGAGCACCACCCCGGACCAGACCTGGGTGACGAGGGCGAGACCGCCCAGCGAGCAGGCCAGGCCGAGCCACAACCGGGCGCGGACCTGTTCGCCGTACCCGAAGCGAGCGAAGAGCGCGACCAGCACCGGGGCGGTGAACTCCAGGAGCAGCGCGATCCCGACCGGCAGGCGGTCGATCGCGACGAAATAGAGCCATTGGACGAGGGCGACACCGGTGATGCCGAACGCCACCGTGGTCAGGGCCTCGGACCGGTTCGCCGGCACCAGCGCACGGAGCTCACCCCGTGCGGCCACCACGAGCAGCAGGACCAGCGCGGTTCCCGTGCAGCGGACGGTGGTGAGGGTGGTCGACTCGACTCCGGCTGACTGGATGACCCGCGAGACTCCGGCGTTGACGACGAACAACGTCGCGCCCACCACCACCAGTCCGACGCCGCGCAAAGGCTGGCGTCGGACGGGCATGGAGGGAGCCTACGCAGGCGGAGCCGGCCGGTTAGGGTGCTCGGCATGACGACTCCGCGGTTCCGTCCGTCGCTCGACACCATCCCTGCGTACAAGGCGGGCAAACCGCCAGTCGCCGGCGACCGACAGTCCTACAAGCTGTCGAGCAACGAG
This sequence comes from uncultured Actinomycetota bacterium, assembly GCA_963742765.1. Classification (GTDB taxonomy): domain Bacteria; phylum Actinomycetota; class Actinomycetes; order Propionibacteriales; family Nocardioidaceae; genus JANLYC01. Next base: position 744,380 of record CAVUMY010000001.1, on the reverse strand, counting down.
AACCCGTACCCGCCGCTGCCTGGCGTGGTGGCACGGGCAACCGAGGCCGCGGCGACCATGAACCGCTACCCCGACATGGGCGTCGCCGCGCTGCACCAGGCGCTGGCGTCGAAGTACTCGGTGGGCGTCGACCAGATCGCGTCCGGGGCCGGGTCGGTCGCGGTTTTCTACCACCTGCTCCAGGCCAGCTGCACCGAAGGCGACGAGGTCGTCTACGCATGGCGGTCGTTCGAGGCCTACCCGATCGCGATCGGGCTGACGGGGGCGACGAACGTCCAGGTGCCACTCGACGCCGACGCCCGGCACGACCTGCCCGCGATGGCGGCGGCCATCACCGACCGCACCAAGATCGTCGTCGTCTGCACGCCGAACAACCCGACCGGTCCGTCGGTGCATGGCGACGAGCTCGAGACCTTCCTCGCAACTGTGCCCGAGCACGTGCTCGTCGTCATCGACGAGGCCTACCGCGAGTTCGTCACCGACCCGCAGACTCCCGACGCCATCGAGCTGGGGCGGGGACGAGACAACGTCGTCACACTCCGGACGTTCAGCAAGGCCTACGGGCTTGCCGGGCTCCGAATCGGGTACGCCGTCGGACCGGCTCCCGTCGCCGAAGCCATCCGCAAGTGCTCGCTGCCGTTCGGCGTCTCGTCGATCGCCCAGGCGGCTGCGCTCGCGTCTCTCGAGAGCGAGGCGGCTCTGCTCGAGCGCGTCGACGCCCTGGTGGCGGAGCGCACCCGGGTCCGCACCGCGCTGCTCGAGCAGGGCTGGACGATCCCCGAGGCCGAGGGCAACTTCGTCTGGTTCGCCCTCGGTGACGACACGGTCGGGTTCGCCGAGGCCTGTGATGCAGCGGGAGTCAGCGTGCGGCCGTTCGCCGGTGACGGTGCCCGGGTCAGCATCGGCGAGGTCGAGGCCAACGACTTGCTCCTCGACGTGGCCCGGCGGTGGCGCCAGGCACACCCGGCCTGAAGCGCCTGCTGTGACCCGCCGGGCGGCGTACTGGTCGGGTCGAGGCGGGTGAAAACGGGTTGGCAGACTGTCAGAGGCATCGTCTAAACTGGTGCTTACACCTTCACCGCTGACCCTGACGTCCAGACGGCTACCGCCGGACGGACGGCGATCGGTGGGCAAGCCGTCGACTGACAGGGGGACAACGCCACTGATGAGCGCAGCCACGACGACCGCACCCGTCCCCCCGTCACCGCCTCAGCAGGGCGGTGCCCGTTCGTTGTGGCGCCTTCGCTCGTACGTGCGTCCTTACTACCGTGCGCTCGGCGTCATGGGCAGCACGGCCGTGGTGGGGGTTTTCGTCTCGATGGCCATCCCGCTTGTCACCAAGGGCCTCATCGACGGGCCCATCACCGAGGGCAAGATGTCAGGGATCTGGCCGCTCGGTCTCCTCGGTCTGGCGCTCGGCATCACCGAGGCGGCGCTGATCCTGATCCGCCGGTGGGTGCAGGCCAGCGCCGTGCTGGGCTTCGAGACCGCGGTGCGCAACGACCTCTACCGGCACATGCAGGCGCTCCCGATGGAGTTCCACAGCCGGTGGCAGAGCGGGCAGCTGCTCTCGCGGGTCACGACCGACCTGAGTGCGATCCGACGGTTCATGGGTTTCGGTCTGCTGTTCCTCATCATCAACATCCTTCAGCTCATCTTGGTGACTGCACTGCTGCTGCACCTCTACTGGCCGCTCGGCGTCGTCGTGGCGGTGTCGGCGTTGCCGATCATCATCTTGAGCAAGCGCTTCGAGGAGAAGTACGTCGTGGTGTCCCGCGCCGTCCAGGACCAGCAGGGCGACGTCGCCACCTCGGTCGAGGAAGCCGCTGTCGGGTTCCGCGTCATCAAGTCCTTCGGCCGGCGCCGCTACATCGAGGGACAGTTCCGGGGCCGCGCACAGATCCTCTACGACACCTCGATCGAGAAGGTGCGGCTCTCATCGAAGTTCTGGACCTTCCTCGAGATCATTCCCAACATCAGCCTCGTCATCGTCCTGCTGCTCGGCGCGTTGGCCGTCGGCCGCGACGCAGTCACCCTCGGCACTCTGGTCGCCTTCATCACGCTCATGCTGTCGCTGATCTGGCCGATCGAGTCGCTCGGATTCATCCTGGCGATGGCGCAGGAGGCGATGACGGCGGCCGACCGCGTCAACGAGATCTTCGACACCAAGTCCGAGATCACCGGCGGTGAGCACGAGATCGACGAGCCTCGTGGTCACCTGCGGTTCGAAGGCGTCGGCTTCCACTTCCCCGACTCCGACCAGGACGTGCTTCACGACGTCGACCTCGACATCGCACCGGGTGAGACGCTCGCAATCGTCGGTGCCACCGGATCCGGGAAGACGGCGCTCACGGGCCTGGTCCCACGCCTGTACGACGTCACGGCCGGCCGCATCACCGTCGACGACGTCGACATCCGCGAGCTCACGATGCCGTCGCTTCGCACGATCGTGGCGACGGCGTTCGAGGAGCCGACCCTCTTCTCGATGAGCGCGCGCGAGAACGTGTCACTCGGCCGGCCCGATGCGAGCGAAGCAGACATCCGCGCCGCCATCGAGACAGCCCAGGCCGGCTTTGTCTACGACCTGCCGTGGGGGCTCGACACCCGCATCGGCGAGCAGGGCATGTCATTGTCCGGGGGTCAGCGCCAGCGACTCGCCCTGGCGCGTGCCGTGCTGGCGCGCCCCCGCATCCTGGTCCTCGACGACACGCTGTCAGCCCTCGACGTGCACACCGAAGCCTTGGTCGAGCACGCCCTCCGCCACGTCCTTGCCGAGGCCACCGGCATCGTCGTGGCCCATCGCGCGTCGACCGTGATGCTGGCCGACAAGGTCGCGCTGCTCCAGGGCGGCACCATCACCGACGTCGGAACCCACGAGGAGCTGCTGGCGACCGTGCCGGCGTACCGCGACCTGCTGGCCGGCGACAGCGACAGCGACGAAGACCTCACGACGGTCCCGGAGGGGGTGCCGGCCCGATGACGACCAACGACACCTCCAGTGACGCTTCGCGAGCCATCGACGACGACGCTGCCGAACAGGCCGACTTCACCCGGGACAACGCCGCACTGACCGCCGACTGGCGGGGGGTCGCGGCCGAGCACGAGGACGAGATCCCGGGCAAGGTCACGTTGCGGCTGCAGGAGCGTTCGCGCCGGCTGCTCAAACAGCTGCTACGTCCGCACCGCAAGTTGCTCGGCTTCCTCATGGTCGCCGTGCTCATCGAGAACGCCGCCCGCCTGTCCGTGCCCTACCTCGTCAAGGAAGGCATCGACAGCGGCATCCCGCCGATCCTGGAGAGCAACGACAAGACCACGCTCGAGGTCATCGTCGCCGTCCTGCTGATGGCTGTGGTGATCCAGGCGATCACCCGGATCACCTTCCTCATGCTGGCCGGGCGGATCGGGCAGGAGGTGCTGTTCACCCTGCGCAGGCGGGTCTTCTCGCACTTCCAGAAGCTGTCGCCCGCGTTCCACGACGACTACACGTCCGGCCGGGTCATCTCGCGGCAGACCTCTGACATCGACGCGATCTACGAGCTGCTCGAGACCGGCTTCGACGGGCTGATCACGGCGGTCCTCACGTTGATCGGCACCGCGGTCCTCCTGCTCGTGCTCGACGTCAAGCTCGGGCTGGTCGCGCTGCTGTGCTTTCCGCTGCTCGTGCTGCTGACCAACTGGTTCCGGCGCGAGTCGGCGAAGGCCTATCGGCGTACCCGCGAGACCGTCGCCGTGGTCATCGTGCACTTCGTCGAGACGATCCAGGGCATCCGTGCGGTGCAGGCGTTCCGCCGTGAGGACCGCAACCAGGAGATCTTCGACGCGGTCAACGACGACTACCGGCGAGCCAACGAGCGCGCGTTCCGGCTGGTCGGTCTGTTCATGCCCGGCATCAAGCTGATCGGCAACATCACGATCGCGATCGTGCTCATCTACGGTGCGCGGCTGGCCGTCGAGGGCGAGGTCACGCCGGGTGTGCTCGCTGCCTTCTTGCTCTACCTACGGCAGTTCTTCGAACCGATGCAGGAGATCTCGCAGTTCTACAACACCTTCCAGTCCGCCTCGGCGGCGCTCGAGAAGCTGTCCGGTGTGCTCGAAGAGGAGCCATCCGTCCCCGAGCCGCTGCAGCCGGTGGCGTTGACGGACGCGCACGGTGCTTTGCGCTTCGAGCACGTCGCGTTCGAGTACGTCGCCGATCGTCCGGTGCTGCCCGACCTCGACCTCGAGGTGCCCGCCGGTATGACGCTGGCTCTGGTCGGCACGACAGGGGCAGGGAAGACGACGTTGGCCAAGCTGGTGTCACGCTTCTACGACCCGACCGGTGGCCGGATCCTCATCGACGGCGTCGACCTGCGCGACGTCACCGAGGACGACCTGCGGCGGGCCGTGGTGATGGTGACGCAGGAGAACTTCCTCTTCAACGGCACCGTTGCCGACAACATCAGGTTCGGCAAGCCCGAGGCGTCGATGGACGAAGTGGTGGCGGCTGCCAAGGAGATCGGCGCGCACGACTTCATCATCGCGCTGCCCGAGGGTTACGAGACCGACGTCGCCAACCGAGGCGGTCGGCTCTCGGCGGGTCAGCGGCAGCTGGTCGCGTTCGCCCGCGCGTTCCTCGCCGACCCGGCCGTCCTGATCCTCGACGAAGCCACCTCCAGCCTCGACGTCCCGTCCGAACGGCTGGTGCAGCGGGCTCTGCGCACGATCCTCGCCGAGCGGACGGCGATCATCATCGCCCACCGGCTGTCGACGGTCGAGATAGCCGACCGGGTGCTGGTGATGGAGCACGGTCGCATCGTCGAGGACGGTGCGCCGGCTGACCTCATCGCCGAAGGGGACGGGCGCTTCTCCGACCTCCACGACGCCTGGGTCGCTTCGTTGGCCTAGGTGGTCTCGGCTCGGCGTTGCGGTGTCGGGCTCGTGCGCCTTCGCTTCGCTCCTTGACGGCGCTGCGAGTCCCGCCCGCCGCCCCCGTCCGCTGCGCCGATCGTGGCGAGCTCGCTTCGTGGATGTCGCCGAGAGCGCGTGAGTGCCGGGTTCCTGCCGTCCGCGCTGCACCGGGTCGGTCGCCGGCACGCGGTCGCCCAGAACTCCACATGCGCTGCTCGTCATGGCAGTCGAACACCACCTGGAACTTCGTAGCCGTCGTCGGCTCCTCCGCAGTTGACTCGATGGTGGTGCACCCAGCCGACAATCGGCCGCCTCTGGCTTGTTGTCACGACCAGGAGCATCATCGGCAGGTGACCCAGACCACGCGAGACCACGACAGGCTACGGCAGCTTCTCGGTGGGTACAGGGTGAGCCAGGCGATCCACGTGGCCGCCGCGCTCGGGGTCGCCGATGCCTTGGTGGAGCAGCCCCTCGACGAGGTGGAGCTCGCGAAGGCCAGCGACGCCGACGGCGCAGCACTCGGCCGGCTCATGCGCGCGCTGTCGGCCGTAGGGGTGTTCACCGAGGACGACGACGGCCGCTTTGCGAACAACGAGCTGAGCCTCGGCCTGGTCACCGACACGCCTGGGTCAGTCCGTGCGCATGCCATCTTCGTGGGGTCGGACTATCACTGGAATACCTGGAGCAGTCTCATTCACAGCGCCCGAACGGGCGCGGGCGCTTTCGAGGTCCTGTACGGAATGGATCCGTGGACCTACCGGGCCGAGCGCCCCGAGGAAAGCGCGGTGTTCGACGGCGCGATGAAATCCCTGACCGAGGGCCTGGTCGAGGCCGTGGCCGCGACCTACGACTTCGAACAGGTGCAGACCGTCGTCGACGTGGGAGGCGGAAACGGCACGCTGCTGATGGGGTTGCTGTCCGCGGAGCCACACCTGTCGGGAACCGTGTTCGACCTCGCACACGTGATCGACGGCGCGCGCGACGCGATCGAAGCCTCACCCGTGCAGCACCGGCTCCGGCTGGCAGTCGGCAGCATGTTCGAGGAGGTGCCGCCCGGAGCCGACTGCTACCTGCTGAAGTCGGTCGTCCACGACTGGGACGACGACGAGGCCGTGGCGATCCTGGCGAGCTGCCGCGACGCGATGACGGACCGATCGGTGCTTCTCATCGTCGAGCGCCTTCTCGAAGGGCCCAACCGGGGCGCGGAAGCCAAGCTGATGGACCTGACCATGCTCGTCATGCTGGGCGGCCGCGAACGGACCGAAGACGGCTACGCCCAGCTCTGCCGGCGCGCCGGCCTCCGCCACAACCGGACACTGCCGGTCCGAGACGCCTGGTGCGTGCTCGAGGCGGTCAGGTCGTAGCGGCGCCTGCGCGGGCGGTCCGGCCCCGGAACAACCACAAGCCCCGGAGAAGGAGCCACAACTAACGGTTCGACGAGCGGGGTCGGGGTTTGCGCTCGGACGAGACGACGATCGCGACAGCCACGACCACGATGACGCCGCCGATCAGGATGGCGGGCGTCACGGCCTCCGACAGGATCAGCCAGCCGAGGAACACCGCGACGACGGGGTTGACGTACGCGTAGGTGGCGACCAGCGAGATCGGCGCCACCGACAGGACCCAGACGTACGCCGTGAACGCCACGACCGAGCCGAACGTCACCAGGTAGCTCCACGCGAGCCAGGCGTCCAACGGCGCAGACGTCGGTACGACATTCTCACCCCGGATCAGCGCCCCCAGGAACAGGAACACGGAGCCGGTGAGCATCTCGTAGACCGTTGTCACGAACGGGTTGCGCGGCAACGTCAGGCGCGGCGTCGACCACGAGCCGAACGACCAGCACAGCGTGGCCGCGACGATCACCAGGCAGGCGCCCCAGGCCACGTCACCGCCGAGGCCCGTCGACAGGACCAGGCCCACCAGGCCGGCGAAGCCGAGCAGCACGCCGACCGTTGTCCAGGCGCGGGGCCGGTCGCCGGTCGCGGCGCGGTAGACGATGATCCACAGCGGGATCGCCGCCACGATCAGCGCGGCCAGGCCGGACGGTGCGCCGTTCTGCTCGCCGACGCTCACGAGCCCGTTGCCGAGCGTGGGCAACAGCAGGCCGAGAAGGGCGGAACCGAGCAGCTCGTGGCGGTTGATCCGCAGCACACCGAGACCCTTGCGCGCGGCGAGGAGTCCGGCCAGCAGCAGTCCGGCCACGCCGTATCGCCAGGAGGCTGACGACATCGCGGGAAGGTCGGTGACGGTCACCCGGATGGCGAGATAGGTGGAGCCCCAGACGACATACACGATGCCGAGCGCGATCGCGACGAGCAGCGCTGAGGGAGCCGCCGGCGGGTTGACCGGGGGCCTCGGCTCTGTCATGACCGTCGCGTTACTTTGCTCCTGTCGCACCCCTTCAGCGTACGTCCCGACCACCCCCGAGGTCGCGCGATATTCGGACAGGCAGACGCGATATCCGGCCACAGTTCGCGGACGGTCTCCCGAGCAGCCTCCGTCCGCACTCTGAGCGGGGTGTCCAGCCGCGCGGTCGCGCTCGGGGTGATTAGGTACGACGCGCGGCTGGTCGGTATCGTGCAAGCCTGGTTGTGGTCGCCGTCACAGCGCCCTCGAGCGCGAACGGACGCCACAGTCAGCAGCCGATTGTCCTTGTTGCACCACACCCGCAGCACGATCGAGCGGCTTGACGACCTGACGGTGCCGGCGATCCCGGGACACCGACGACACAAGGGAGTGCGCGTGACCAAAGACGGATTCGGACCTGGCCTCGGCAGGGTCTTCGGCCCTCAGCACGAGGGCGGGGGGCCTGAGCTCATCCAGCTCCTCACGCCCGAGGGCGAGCGCGTCGAGCACCCGGAGTTCACCTTCGACCTCGGCGATGACGCGATCCAGGGCTTCTACCGCGACCTGGTGATGACGCGCCGCATCGACACCGAGGCCACCGCCTTGCAGCGGCAGGGCGAGCTCGGCATCTGGGCCAGCCTGCTCGGTCAGGAAGCCGCGCAGATCGGCTCCGGTCGGGCGATGCGTGACCAGGACTACGCCTTCCCGACCTACCGCGAGCACGGCGTCGCCTGGTGCCGCGGCATCGACCCCCTGCACCTGCTCGGCCTCTTCCGCGGCGTCGACCAGGGCGGTTGGGACCCGTTGGCCGACAAGTTCGCCCTCTACACGATCGTCATCGGCGCGCAGACCTTGCACGCCACCGGTTACGCCATGGGGATGCAGCGCGACGGTGCGGTGGGCACCGGCGACCCCGACCGTGATGCCGCTGTCATCGCCTACTTCGGTGACGGGGCGACGAGCCAGGGTGACGTCAACGAGTCGTTCATCTGGGCCAGCGTCTTCAACGCACCGGTCGTCTTCTTCTGCCAGAACAACCAGTGGGCCATCTCCGAGCCGATCGAGCGGCAGACCCGCATCCCGCTCTACCAGCGCGCACTCGGTTTCGGTTTCCCGGGGCTGCGGGTCGACGGCAATGACGTCCTCGCCACGTACGCCGTCACGCAGGCTGCCCTGCAGCGCGCCCGTGAAGGCAGCGGTCCCACCTTCATCGAGGCCTACACCTACCGGATGGGCGCACACACGACGTCGGACGACCCGACGAAGTACCGCGTCACCGAGGACCTCGAGCACTGGAAGCTCAAGGACCCGATCGAGCGGGTGAAGGCATACCTGTTGCGCAACGGCGTCGTCGACGACGACTACCTGGCCTCCGTCGACGCCGAGGCCGACGAGCTGGCCGCCCATCTGCGCAAGGGCTGCCTCGAGCTGCCCGACCCGAGCCCGCTGGACATCTTCGACCAGGTCTACGAAGAGATCACTCCGGAGCTCGAGGCCCAGAAGGCCCAGTTCGCCACCTATCTCGAGTCATTCGCTTCGTCGGAGCTCAGCACGAGCGAGGGGGCCCACTGATGACTGCGATCACGCTCGGCAAGGGCATCAACATGGGCCTGCGGGCCGCCATGGAGGCAGACCCCAAGGTCGTCATCATGGGCGAGGACGTCGGCAAGCTCGGCGGCGTCTTCCGGATCACTGACGGACTGCAGAAGGACTTCGGAGAGGACCGGGTGATCGACACCCCGCTCGCGGAGTCCGGCATCCTCGGCACCGCGGTCGGGCTGGCCATGCGTGGCTACCGTCCCGTCTGTGAAATCCAGTTCGACGGGTTCGTCTACCCGGCGTACGACCAGATCGTCAGCCAGGTCGCCAAGCTGCACTTCCGTAGCCGCGGGCTGATCACGATGCCGATCGTCATCCGCATTCCGTTCGGTGGCGGCATCGGCGCTGTCGAACACCACAGCGAGAGTCCCGAGGCGTACTTCGCGCACACCGCTGGCCTCAAGGTGGTCGCCTGCTCCAACCCGGTCGACGGCTACTGGATGATCCAGCAAGCCATCGCCAGCGACGACCCGATCGTGTTCCTCGAGCCCAAGCGGCGCTACTGGGAGAAGTCCGAGCTCGACGAGTCGGTGCAGCCCGAGGGGCTCTTCTCATCGCGTGTGGTCCGGACGGGCAGCGATGTCACCGTGCTCGCCTACGGACCGATGGTCAAGACCTGCCTCGAGGCAGCCATCGCCGCCGAAGAAGAGGGCAAGAGCGTCGAGGTCATCGACCTGCGCACCCTGTCTCCACTCGACATGGTTCCGGTGCTCGAATCGGTCCGCAAGACAGGTCGGGCGGTCGTGGTCCACGAAGCCCCGATCAACCTGGGCCTCGGCTCCGAGCTCGCCGCTCGCGTCACCGAGGACTGCTTCTACTCGCTGGAGGCGCCGGTGCTGCGGGTCGGCGGCTTCGACACGCCGTATCCGCCGAGCCGGATCGAGGAGGAGTACCTTCCCGACCTCGACCGCGTGCTCGACGCGGTTGATCGTTCGCTCGCCCACTGACGCCACGAGATCGGATCGGAAGCACAGATGTCTGATGTGAAGATGTTCAAGCTCCCCGACGTCGGGGAGGGTCTCACCGAGGCCGAGATCGTCACCTGGAACGTCAAGGTCGGCGACACCGTCAAGGTCAACGACGTGATCGTCGAGATCGAGACGGCCAAGTCACTGGTCGAGCTGCCGTGCCCGTACGCCGGTGTCGTCACCGAGCTGTACGCGGCCGAGGGCGAGACGGTCAACGTCGGTACGCCGATCATCGCGGTCGAGACGGGTGACGCGTCAGCGGCTCCGGCCGCGCCTGCCGAACCGGCGGTTCCCGAGGTCGGCAGCGCTGCTGAAGACCTCGTGCCGTCGCCGAAGGACGACGAGGCCGTCGAACCGGGGCTGATCGGTGGTCCCGCGCCGGGTGGTCGCACGTCGGTGCTCGTGGGTTACGGCCCGCGGACGACCGAGGCCAAGCGCAGGCCGCGCAAGGTCGGTGCCACCCCCACGGGGTCGTCGCCGGCGGCGGCGCAGCGAGGCGTTCAGCACGCCTTCGCTCCGCAGACCACTGACGCTCCCGACCTGAGTCTCGAGGACGCGCCGGACGCCGACGTCCCCACGGAGTCCGTGTCGGCACGCGCCGGTGCGTCCAGCAACGGGGCAGCCAAGGTGCTCGCCAAACCACCCGTGCGCAAGCTGGCCAAGGACCTCGGCATCGACCTCGCCGAGGTGACTCCCACCGGTCCGAGCGGCACCATCACGCGCGACGACGTCGAGAGCTTCACCGGCACCGGCCAGGATCAGGTCGCCGCCGCGCCGCGGCCACAGCTGACCGGCGAGCGTGAGACGCGCGTCCCGGTCAAGGGCGTGCGCAAGATGACCGCGCAGGCGATGGTGTCGTCGGCCTTCACAGCGCCGCACGTCACCGAGTGGGTCACCGTCGACGCGAGCCAGACGATGAAGATGGTCAGGCGACTTCGTGAGCACCGGGACTTCCGCGACGTCAAGGTGTCGCCGCTGCTCATCGTGGCGCGGGCCGTGTGTGCGGCCATCCGGCGTACTCCCGAGGTCAACGCGACCTGGGACGACGCCGTACAGGAGATCGTCCTGAAGCACTACGTCAACCTCGGCATCGCCGCCGCCACGCCGCGGGGACTGATGGTGCCCAACATCAAGGACGCCGACCAGCTCACCGGTGTCGAGATGGCGCAGGCCATCGGCGCTCTGGCCACCACGGCACGCGAGGGCAAGACGCAGCCGGCCGAGATGAGTGGTGGCAGCTTCACGATCACCAACGTCGGCGTGTTCGGCGTCGACGCGGGTACGCCGATCATCAACCCGGGTGAGTCCGCCATCTTGTGCATGGGGGCGATCCGTCGCCAGCCGTGGGTGGTCGGCAACGCGATCAAGCCGCGCTGGATCACGACGCTGGCGTTGTCGTTCGACCACCGCATCGTCGACGGCGAGCAGGGTTCTCGTTTCCTGGCCGACGTCGCCTCCGTGGTGGAGCAACCGGGCAACGCCCTGCTGTTCTGACGGAGTGCTTGCCGGTCTCTTCCGCCGGAACCGGGTCACTTCCGCCAGAAGAGGTGGTGCGTCACGCCGCTGGGGCTGGGCACGACCTCCAGGTGGAACCGGTCGAGCAGCTCGTCCGGCGACTCCCAGAGGCGTAGTCCGGACCCGTACTGCACCGGCGAGACCGCCACGTGCAGCGTGTCGACGAGGTCGGCGTCGAGGAACTGTCGGATGGTGGTCACACCGCCACCGAGCCGGACGTCCTTGCCCTGCGCCGCTTGCCGCGCCTGTTCGAGCACCGTGGCCGGGTCGCCGTCGACGAAGTGGAACGTGGTGTCCGCCAGCGTGAACGACGGACGAGCGTGGTGGGTCAGGACGAACACCGGCGTGTGGAACGGGGGCTCCTCGCCCCACCAGCCGCGCCACTCGTGGTCGGACCAGGGTCCGCGCTGGGGCCCGAACTTGTTTCGGCCCATGATCTCGGCGCCGATGTTGTGCGCGAAGTCCCGAACGAAGTAGTCGTCCAGGCCCCGGGCGCCCCCGGAGCTGGTGCGTAGGGGCCAGCTCGCCGTGGCGCCGGCCCAGGCGAACAGCGTCCCGGGCTCGACATGGCCGAACGGCCGCTCGAGGGTCTGGTCCTCACCGGCCGCGACTCCGTCCTGCGAGACGCCGAAGTTCTGGACTCTGACGAGCTGGGCCACGTGTCCTCCTGGGTGTCGACTTCGTAAGGATGACCTGCCGGGCCGGCGCAACTCATCGGTGGCTGCGTCGGGACCAAGGTTGTGAGCCGGACGCCCCTCATGGCATCATAGATACATCATGCATGCAACCAAACCTTCCGCCTCCGACCGCGCCTACGAGCGCATCAAGGCCGGCGTGCTCACCGGCGAGTTTCCCGGGGGAACGCTGCTGACCGAGGGCGAGATCGCGGGCGACGTCGAGGTCTCACGCACCCCGGTGCGGGAGGCGTTCCTCCGGCTCGAGACCGAGGGTCTGATCAAGCTGTACCCCAAGAAGGGCGCTCTGGTCGTCTCGGTGTCCGGCCCCGAGGCCGACAGCATCCTCGAGGCGCGATCCCTGGTCGAGACCTGGGCTGCCGAGCACGCATTCAGGCAGCGCAGGTCGCTCATCCCCGAGCTCGCAGGACTGCTCGAGCAGATGCGCGCCCATCGCTCCGCCGGAGACGTCGCGGCGTTCACCGAGGCCGACCGGGGCTTCCACGAGCACGTCGTGGCCGCAGCAGGCAACGCCGTGCTCGGACGGTTCTACCGCAGCCTGCGCGAGCGGCAGCTGTGTATCAACGCGGCGATGATGCGGGTCGACGACGAGCGGATGGACCGGGCGATCGCTGACCACGCCGGTCTGATCGACGCGCTGCAGTCTGGCGATGCGGCGGCGTTCGCGGTTCGGACCCGCGACCATCTCGAGGTCGCCAGGGCGTACGCACGAGGTCCGCGGTGACCGAGGCCGTCCTGCGGCACAACATCGGGCAGCGCCGGGCCTGGGTCGTCTGGGGCGCAGCGATCTCGGTGTACGTGCTGGCCGTGTTCCACCGCACCTCGTTGGCCGTCGCCGGCATCAGCGCCGCCGAGCGGTTCCACATCAGCGCGTCGGCGCTGGCGTCGTTCACGATGGTCCAGCTGCTGGTGTATGCCGCGATGCAGATCCCGGTCGGAGTCTTGCTCGACCGGCTCGGCTCCAAACGCATGATCGGCACGGGGCTGGCCCTGATGACGGTCGGTCAGCTCGCGTTCGCCGTCGTCTCGTCGTACCCGCTAGGACTGGGTGCTCGGGTGCTCGTCGGCATGGGCGACGCGATGGTGTTCGTCTCCGTCCTACGACTCGTCGCACTGTGGTTCCCGGCAGCCAAGAGCCCGATCGTCGTCCAGTTGACCGGCCTACTCGGCCAGCTCGGCACGATCGCGGCGGCCGTGCCCATGTCGCACGCTCTCGCGACCTTCGGCTGGACCCGAGCGTTCGGCGCGGCCGCGCTCGTCGGCGTCGTGCTCGGTGTGGTCCTGTACCTCGTGGTCGTCGACAGCCCCTACGCGCCGGCCGAGACCCAGTCGCGGCTCGAGCTCGCGTCCGTCGCCGAGAGCCTGCGCAGCTCGTGGGCCCAACCCGGCACTCGGCTGGGCATGTGGACACACTTCACCACGCAGTTCAGCGTGAACGTCATGGGCCTGCTCTGGGGTTTCCCGTTCCTCGTGCAGGGGCAGGGCCTCTCGAGGACCACGGCGGGCACGCTGCTGACGGCGATGGTCATCTCGTCGATGGTCGCCGGCCCGCTGATCGGATCGCTGGTCGCGCGTCACCCGTTCAACCGGTCGACATTCGTCCTCACCATCGTCATGGCCATCGTGGGTGCGTGGACCCTGGTGTTGGCCTGGCCAGGTGCAGCGCCGCTTCCAGTCCTCGTGCTGCTGATGGTGGTGGTCGGTGTCGGTGGCCCGAGCTCGATGGTCGGCTTCGACTTCGCACGCACGTTCAACCCGGCGGGACGGCTGGGCAGCGCCACCGGCATCGTCAACATCGGTGGTTTCGTCGCAGCCCTCACGACGATCCTCGGCATCGGCGTCGTGCTCGACCTCATGACGCCCGGGTCGTCGACGGACTACTCGCCGGCAGCGTTCACCGCGGCGATGAGTGTCCAGTACGTCGTCTGGCTGGTCGGAGGCGTGCAGATCTGGCGCTACCGTCGCCGCACGCGTCGACACCTCGAGCAGACCGACGCCGCGGCGTACGAGGCTGTTCGGCACGGGGATACGACCGCGATGGCGGTCTTCGCCCGCTGACGCGGAGGTGGCGGCCGCTCGGTCAGATTCCGGCCTCGCGCTCGTCGAGCCAGGCCGCCACGGCGGCGTTGTGCTCACCGAGTCGGGGAGGTGGCAGGTGGGTCTCGCGTCCACCGGCGTACGGGAGGTCGTCGAAGCGGACAGGTGGTCCCGGCAGCTCGACCTTGCCGGCGCTCGGGTGCTCGACCTCGACGACCAGGCCCTGTGACCGGGTCTGATCCCAGGTGTAGACGTCGTCGATCGTGCGGACCTTCCCGGCCGGGATCCCTGCCGACGCCAGGACGGGCAGCCAGTGCTCCGACCCATGGGCGCTGAGGGCTTGCTCGATCAGGGTCGTGAGCTCGTCGCGGCCGGCGACGCGGAGCGGGTTGGTCGCGAAGCGTGCGTCGTCTGGGGCGAGTCCGACGATCGGCGCGAACGCCCGCCAGAGACCCTCGCTGCCGCACGCCACCTGGATCGGAGCATCGGCGGTGTGGAAGAGCCCGTAGGGACTGATCGAGGGGTGCTGGTTGCCGATGGCGGTCGGGACCTCCCCGGCGACCGTCCATCTCGTGCCCTGGTAGGCGTGCACCCCGACGACTGCCGCGAGCAGGCTGGTGTGCACGTGCCGGCCGGAGCCGGTGCGCTCCCGCTCGTGCAGCGCGGCGAGCACCCCGTAGGCGCCGTACATCCCGGCCAGGAGGTCGGCGATGGGGACACCGACCTTCATCGGTTCGCCGTCAGCGTCTCCGGTGAGGCTCATGAGGCCGGCCTCGCCCTGTGCGATCTGGTCGTAGCCGGCGCGGCCACCCTCGGGGCCGTCGTGGCCGAAGCCGGTGATCGAGAGCACGATGAGCCGGGGGTTGATCCGGTGCAGCTCGTCGAGAGGAAAGCCGAGCCGGTCGAGCACGCCGGGGCGAAAGTTCTCGCAGAGCACGTCGGCCTGTGCCACCAACCGGCGGAGGAGGTCCTGGCCCGCGTCGCTCTTGAGGTCGGCGGTGACCGACTCCTTGTTGCGGTTGGCACTCATGAAGTACGTGGACTGTGGCTCGTCCGGCGGACCGACGAACGGGGGACCCCAGCCACGGCTGTCGTCGCCGTGGTCAGGGGTCTCGAGCTTGATCACCCGGGCTCCGAGGTCGCCGAGCATCATGGCCGCGTGCGGTCCGGCGAGGGCGCGGGTGAGGTCGATGACCACGAGGTCGCTGAGCAGGTCGGCCATCCCGCCATCCTGCCTGAGTGGTCGTGGTCCCCGCACTGCGGCAAACGTGCCCTGGGCACAGGGGACTTGCCTTGCTGACATCCGCGCCGGGAGTACGCGTCCGGATCTTCTCCGGGAACTTGACGCCGTGCCGGTGCCTGCGCGCCGACCCGCCGGACCGCCGGCCCGGATCAGCGTCGGTCGTCGATGCGCTTGGCCTTGCCCAACGACCGCTCCAGCACATGAGGCTCGGTCACGTCGACGTCCGCGGTGACACCGACGTTGTCCTTCACGAGTACGACGAGACGGTGGCCAAGTGCCGCGCGCTCCTGCGCAGAAAGTCCGTCGTCGTGCGCCTCCACCCGGACCGTCAGCTCATCCATGCGCCCCGGCCGCGTGAGCACACACACGTAGTGCGGCGTAAGCCCCTCGACCTTCAGCAGCTGCTCCTCGATCTGCGTCGGGAACACGTTGACACCGCGCACGATCATCATGTCGTCGGTGCGGCCCGTCACCTTCTGCATCCGACGGTATGACGGCCGGGCAGTCCCGGGAAGCAGCCGGGTCAGGTCACGGGTGCGGTACCGGATGACCGGCATCGCCTGCTTCGTCAACGACGTGAAGACCAGTTCACCCTCTTGACCGGGCGCCAGCACCTCGCCGCTGACCGGGTCGATGACCTCAGGGTAGAAGTGGTCCTCCCAGATGTGCAGACCGTCCTTGGTCTCGACGCATTCCTGCGAGACCCCCGGCCCCATGACCTCGCTCAGCCCATAGATGTCGACCGCATGCATCGCGCAGCGCTCCTCGATCTCGCGACGCATCTCGTCGGTCCACGGCTCCGCGCCGAAGATCCCGATCTCGAGCGATGACGAGGCGGGATCGATGCCTTGTCGCTCCATCTCGTCGACGATGGCCAGGAAGTACGAGGGCGTCACCATGATCACGCGCGGACGGAAGTCGGTGATGAGCTGCACCTGCCGCTCCGTCATACCGCCGCTGACCGGCACCACGGTGCAGCCGAGCCGCTCGGCGCCGTAGTGCGCACCGAGGCCTCCGGTGAACAGCCCGTATCCGTATGCGACATGGGCGACGTCACCGGCCCGGCCGCCGGCACTCCGGATCGACCTGGCCACGACGTCGGCCCATACGTCGAGGTCTGCCGCGGTGTAGCCCACGACGGTCGGACGGCCGGTGGTGCCGCTGGACGCGTGGACGCGGGCGACCTCCTGACGCGGAACGGCGAACATCCCGAACGGGTAGTTGTCGCGCAGGTCTGCCTTGGTGGTGAAGGGGAACCGGGCGAGATCCTCGAGGCTGTTCAACGCGTCGGGGTGCACGTCGGCGGCGTCGAAGGCGGCGCGGTAGTGCGGGACGTGCGTGTATGCACGCTGGAGGGTCGTACGCAGTCGTTCCAGCTGTCGAGCACGGAGCTCGTCGACGGAGAGGCGTTCGGCCTCGTCCCAGAGGTCGCGAGGTGTCGACAGAGGCGTTACGCCGGTCATCGTGCCGGGTCCGGTTCCTGCGCGTCACCGGCCTCCCCGACGTCCACCAGCGGTCCGCCGATCGTGCGACTGCGTCCGCGGAACTCCGCGATCACCGCCCCGTCCGGTGCGTCCTTGGTGACCCGGATGTCGTAGATCCCGTTGCGGCCGAACCGGTGGCGTTCGGTCGCCACGGCCACCAGGAGGTCACCACGATGTGCCGGCGCCGCGAAGACGATGTCGCAGGCCTGGGCGACCGCGCGCTCGTTGTGCGAGTTGCAAGCGAAGGCGAACGCCGAGTCGGCCAGCGCGAAGATGAAGCCGCCGTGCACCGTGCCGTGGCCGTTCGTCATGTCGTCGCGCACGGGCATCGACAATGTCGCCGCGCCCAGCGACACCGCGTCGATGATCATCCCCAGCTGCCGGGACGCCTCGTCGTCCTTCCACATCACCTCGGCGCAGGCTTGCGCCAGTTCGTCAGGCGTCACAGCACCTTCTCCAACATCACGGTCTCGTGCCCGTCGAGCTGCACCAGGTGCCCGAGCTCGACGTACCCGCGGCCGGAGTGGAACGTCAACGACTCGAGGTTCGGCGGATTCGAGTTGACCTCGCACACCATCCGGCCACGCTCCTTCGCGTTGGCCTCCATCTCGTCGTACAAGGCGCTGGCGATCCCGCGACGCCGGAAGGCCGACGACACGGCGATCCGGTCCAGGTAGAGGAAGTCGTCAAAGCGTCGGCTGTGCCAGACGTAGTTGATCGAGTCGTACGACGTGCCGGGCGCGTAGGCGATCGCGAAGCCGGCAACCACGGCGTCGAGCTCCACGACCAGCACGTACGCCGCCTGGGCTCGATGCGTGGCCAAACCGGTCGCGTCGAGCGGGCTCAACGCCCAGACCGACTCCTCGTTGAGAGCCAGCACGGCCCCGACGTCGCCCACGTCAATCGGACGAATCAGCATGCCAGCACTCTCTCATGAGGCACGAGGGGACACCGCGCCTGCCGAGGCTAACCCTGGCCCTCCAGCCGCTGCGCCCGCGCGTTCAGGTAGCGCTGCTCGGGAAGGCTCGTCGTCAGTCGGGCCGCGAGCGTGAAGCTGGTCTGCGCCGCCAGCCTGTCGCCCGCAAGCTCGAGCACGTGGGCGCGGACCGCGTGCAGGCGATGATGCCGCGCCATCCGCTGGTCTCCCTCCAACGTCTCGAGCAACGCGAGCCCAGCCGCAGGGCCGTGCACCATCGCAGCCGCTACGGCGCGGTTGAGCGTCACCATGGGGTTCGGGGCGACCGCCTCGAGCAGGGCGTACAGCGCCAGGATCTGCTTCCAGTCGGTGGTTTCGGCGGTCTCCGCCTCCGCATGGACGGCCGCGATGGCCGCCTGCAGCTGATACGGACCGACCGGACCTCTGGCGAGGACGTCGGTGATGAGCGCCACGCCCTCGCCGATCAGCTCTGCGTCCCACGCGGTGCGGTCCTGCTCATCGAGCGGTACGAGAGCCCCGTCCGCTCCTGTCCGTGCCCGACGTCTCGCATCCGTGAGCAGCATCAGGGCGAGCAGGCCAGTGACCTCGCCGCCGTCAGCCACGAGCGCGTGCGCCTCCCGCGTGAGCCGGACCGCTTCCGACGTGAGCTGGACGCTCTGCAGCTCCGCGCCGGCCGTGGTGGTGTAACCCTCGTTGAAGATGAGGTAGAGGACGTGCAGCACGGCAGCCATCCGGTCGCCGCGCTCGGCCTCCGGCGGCATACAGAATCGGGCACCGGTCTCCCTGATGCGCTGTTTGGCTCGGCTGATCCGCTGCGCCATCGTCGTCTCAGGGACGATGAAGGCCCGGGCGATCTGTTCTGTCGTCAGGCCGCCGACGGCGCGGAGCGTGAGGGCAACCTGCGACGCCGGCGTCAGCACGGGATGGCAACACAGCAGCAACAACGTCATGGTGTCTTCGCGGTCCGCCACGTCGGGCTCGTCCGCGGCTGCGGAAACGCGCTCATCGGTCGGCACCAACGAGGCGACGCTCGCCTCACGTCGATGGCGCGCCCGGTCGCTTCGCGCCTGGTCGATGAGCTTGCGCGAAGCCACGCGGATGAGCCAGGCGCGCGGATCGTCGGGCAATCCCTCCGCGGGCCACTGGTTCGCGGCAGCGAACAACGCCTCCTGCACCGCATCCTCGGCCGTCCCGAAGTCGCCGTACCGCCGGACCAACGCCCCGAGGACCTGGGGCGCCAGCTGTCGCCACAGGCCCTCGAGAGCGATGTCCGTCGTCACATCTCTTGCCCGGCCGAGCCCATGATGGGTCGCAGCTCGACCGCGCTGAACCGCGCATCCGGCACCCGGCTGGCGAGCTCCTCGGCGCGTTCAGGTGTCGCGCAGTCGAGCACGAACACCCCGGCCATCTGCTCCTTGGCTTCGACGTACGGTCCGTCCGTCACGAGAGTGGCGTTGTCACGGACCCGAACGGTTCGCGCGGTCAGTGGGGCGGCCAGCGCCTCGGCAGAGACGAGCTCACCGGACTGGCGGATCTCGTCGAACCAGGCCTCGCCCTCGGCCAGCATCGTGTCCAGCGCGCTCTGATCCATCGCCTGCGTCTCCGGGATGCTCAGGTAGCTCGGGTGACCCCACGGCTCGGGGTTGCTGTAGACCAGCATCAGATACTTCATCGGTGCTCCTCGTTTGTCGTGCCCGGATGGGGCTGTTTCCGCAGAGGTCGGAGCTGACCACACGATCTCGACACCGCCGCGGGTGGATTCACCCCGGAATGTGACACTACCCAGCACTGATCTCGGTCGCTGACCAGGTTTTCCTGTCGCGTATGTCGATGCCGGTCTCGGCGGCGGCGACGTAGCAGGTGCAAGTGACGATTCGACCACGTGTGGAGGAGCAGGGATGACACCGGACTGGCTGGCCAAGGAGAGGCTCGACGATGCGGAAGCCACCGCTCCGCTCGTGGTGGCAGAGTTCGACCTGCAGCTGCCGGGTGGCGGCACGCTGCACGCCTATGACACCGGCGGCTCCGCGGACCGTCTGCTGACGGTGTTCTGGCATCACGGCACGCCGAATCTCGGCACCCCGCCGGCGCCGCTGTTCGAGGCGGCGCAGCGCCTCGGCATCCGCTGGGTCTCCTACGACCGTCCCGGGTACGGCGGTTCGACCGCGCGGCCCGGCCGAGGCATCGCCACGGCCGCGGAGTACGTCGGTGCGCTCGCTGACTCGCTCGGGATCGAACGGTTCGGCGTCATGGGCCACTCCGGTGGCGGCCCGCATGCGCTGGCGTGCGCGGCGTTGCTGGGGGAACGGGTGGTGGGGGCCGTGAGCGTGTCGGGGCCGGCGCCCTTCGGTGTCGAGGGGCTCGACTGGTTCGGAGGTATGGCCGACCTGACCCGGGCGTCGCTCGAGGCCGCCACCGCCGGCCGCGCGGTCAAGACGGCCTACGAGGAGTCGGCACCGGAGGGCGACCTGGGCTTTGTGGCGGCCGACCACGTCGCGTTCGAGGGTGAGTGGGGCTGGTTCGGCAGCGTCGTCGGTCCGGCGCTGGCGGCGGGTCCGGCTGCCTTGATCGACGACGACCTGGCCACCGTGTCGCCATGGGGCTTCGACCCGGCCGACATCGGGGTGCCGGTTCTGGTGCTGCACGGGGAAAGCGACCGGGTGATCCCGTGCGCCCACGGGGAGTGGCTGGCCGCACGATGCCCGTCCGCAGAGCTCCAGGTCGGGTCGGACGATGGCCACATCTCCGTACTCCGATCGGGACCGGCGGCGCTGGAGTGGTTGCGCCGGCAGGCTGACGACTCATGAGATCCCACCCCCGTGTCCACAGCCACTCCCATGCCCGCCCCCGTATCCACGACTTGAGGAGGACCGCCGGCTTCCAGGACCCGAGCGGCCACGTCTGGGCGATCGCGCAGTAGCTCAGGCGCGTGAGAGCCCGCTTCCCGGGATAACCGCACCGTGTTGTGACGCGCTAGGGTCGAGAAACGTCGAACCCAGTCACACCACCGCCGCTAGTGAGGACCCCGTGAGCAAGGCAGCCGACCTTTTCGCCACCCACCGCAGCATACTGGACACCGCGGTCGAGGCATCCCGCACGCGCGGCTACTACTCCGCGTTCCCCGAGTCGCCGAGCCCGAAGGTGTACGGCGAGACGGCGGCGGCCGACGGGGTGCAGGCCTTCGAGGAGTGGCTCGACCAGGACTTCCCGCTGTCGACCCCGGGCGCCGAGGGGACCGTGGCCACCGAGAAGTCTCCGTTCGGCAAGCCGTTGGGAGTGCGCTATCCGCGGGTGACGCCAGACGGCGTACCAACGCTCATCGAGGCTGCCTCGGCGGGCTTGACCAGCTGGCGTGACGCAGGCGTCGAGGCACGGGTCGGGGTCGCGCTGGAGATTCTCGCGCGACTGCACAAGCGGGTCTTCGAGCTGGCCAACGCAGTACAGCACACGTCGGGGCAGGCGTTCGTGATGGCGTTCCAGGCCGGCGGTGCCCATGCCCTGGACCGGGCGCTGGAGTCGATCGCCTACGCCTACACCGAGATGACGCGCGTCCCCCAGACCGCCGTGTGGGAGAAGCCCGGCCGCGACGCGCCCATCCGGATGGAGAAGACCTTCACGGTCGTGCCGCGCGGGCTGGCGCTGGTGGTCGGCTGCAACACGTTCCCGACGTGGAACTCCTGGCCCGGGCTGTTCGCCTCGCTCGTCACCGGCAACCCGGTCATCGTCAAGCCACACCCGGGCGCGGTGCTTCCTCTTGCGATCACCGTGCAGGTCTGCCAGGAGGTGCTCGCTGAAGCCGGCTTCGATCCCAACGTGATGACGCTGGCCGCCGAGGACCCGGCCGACGGGCTCGCCGCCGTGCTGGCCGTCCGCCCGGAGGTCAGGCTCATCGACTTCACCGGCGGCAACGCCTTCGGCGAGTGGTTGGAGGACAACGCCCGGCAGGCCACGGTCTACACCGAGAAGGCCGGGGTCAACACGGTCGTCATCGACTCGACGGACTCCTTCAAGAGCATGTGCTTCAACCTCGCCTTCTCGCTCGCGCTCTACACGGGTCAGATGTGCACCGCACCGCAGAACCTCTACCTTCCCGCCGACGGTATCGACACCGACGACGGCCACAAGAGTGTCGATGACGTGGTCGCCGGGTTGGCGGCCGCGTTCGACAAGCTCGTCGGAGACGACGCGAGGGCCGTGGAGCTCCTGGGTGGTGTGGTGAACGCCGGCGTGCTCGAGCGACTCGGGCAGGTCGGATCGGCCGGCACGGTGGTGATCGAGTCGCGCGAGGTCGCCCACCCGGCGTACGCCGATGCCGTCGTGCGGACGCCGACCGTGGTCGTGCTCGATGTGGCTGATGGCAAGACCTACGAGAGCGAGTGTTTCGGCCCGGTGTCCTACCTGATCCGGACCGGGTCCACCGCCGAGTCGATCGAGACGTTCCGGCGTACGGTCATCGAGCACGGAGCCATGACGGCGGCGGTGTACTCGACCCGCGACCACGTGATCGGGTCGATGCGCGCTGCCGCACTCGATGCAGGCGTGGCGCTGAGTGAGAACCTCACGGGTCAGGTGTTCGTCAACCAGTCGGCGGCGTTCAGCGACTTCCACGGCACCGGGGCCAACCCGGCCTCCAACGCGACCTACACCGACGGCGCCTACGTGGCCGGCCGCTTCCGCTTCATCCAGTCCCGCCGCCACATCTGACCGAGTTTGTCCGAACCCAGTAGCGCTATCGCCCTACTGGGTTCTGACAACACGGTCAGGGGGTGACATTGAGGGAGGTGAGGATGCGGTCGGCCAGGCCCCCGGGCGCAGTGGCCCCAGCGATGACGCGTACGGGAAGGCTGGACGGGTCACGGCGCCCGGCGCCGAGCATCGTGAACGTCTCCGTGTCGAACGTGAATCGTATGGTCGGCTCGTCTGGTACGTCGACCATGGGCCGGCCGCGATGGTCCTCGGCCACCTCGACGGCGTACAGACCCGTCAGCGGTCCGGTGACGTCGAAGACGACCGTGGTGCGGGGCGGCGCACCGGCCGCCTTCGCCACCACGTACGGGAGTGCCGCACCGTAGACACCTTGGACATGGGCAGCCGCGACCGTATCGAGGTCACCCGGCTTGCCCACGGCTCGTCGGACGTCCTGCTCGTGCACCCAGATGTCGATCGGGCGGTTGCGGAGCAGGATCGCCCAGCTCCAGCCGCTCCGGCCCGGCGTGACGGCGGGTATGGTGTCGGGGTCGTCCAGCGGCTCGGCGGCCAGCGTGGCGGTTCGCCGCTCGACCGCATCCTCGAACTCCGCAATCACCTGCTCCGCATTTCGCCCACGCCGCGCGACGACGCCACGCTCGGTGTAGATGCCGCGCGGCCCGGTGATGTGAGCGGCCGACTTGTCGATCTCGACCCGCAGCGGCTCGTCTCCCGCGAGCTCAGCTTCCAAGGCAGCGCAGTGCGCCACGACGTCGCCGACGCTCCATCCGGGGAGGTCGGTCGGGAGACGCCACTCTTCGTCGCTCAGACTCCGAGCGACGGCGGCGAAATCGGCACAGGCCGCACGCCAGACGTCGACCAGGGCTCGTAGTTGGTTCATGTCCGGAGCGTACAAACCGGCGGGGTTGTGAGAAGGAACGGGTCAGCCGGCCTCGTGGTGGAACCCTGCCTGGACCGGAGTGTGCGCCCTCAGGACCGGCGCGGCGGAGGTGGCGGAGGCGGCGACCCGGGCGCGGGCGGGTCGTTCGTCGCTGCGTCCCCCCGGCGATCAGACGGACCCGGGACGTCGGCCCTACCCGGTCCATGCGGAACGAAGGGCGGGCTCCACGCCTGGGCATGCCCGGCGACGGCAAACGCTTCCTTCGCCCGGATGCGCGCTCTCGAGCTGTGCCGCTTGACGATGACGACGATCAGCACGACGAGGCCGATCAGCCCGAGAGCCAGCGGCAGCAGGATGCCCCAGATCGCCCGCGTCGCCATCGTCTTCACGTCGACCCGGGGACCGTAGCCGAACGTCGTTCCCGGGGTGACGTCACGGCAGTCGAGCCGGTAGGAGCCCGCCGCCAACGAATGCGGCGTCACGCCTACGGCGTAGTAAGTCGGCCCGTTGACACTGATCTCCATCGTGAAGCCGAGCGTGTCGAGGGCAACCGGCTGGCCAGAGCCGTTGTTCAGGATGCAGTCGGCAACGGAGTTGGGGTCGGTGGTGTAGACGGTCAGGCCGTCGCGGGGAACGGTGACCTCGGCATGGTTGGCTGCTCGGTCGACCCCGCCGTTGACCACATGTGCGATCGCCACGACTGCGAAGGCGAACAGCACGAGGCCCACGCCCCAGAGCACTGCAGTGACGCCGTACCACGCGGCGTGCGGCCGAACCCGCAGCTCCCGTTCCTGCTGTGTTGCCATACCGCCAAGTGTTACACCAAGGCGCGCACGATCGACATGGGGCATAAGTCCGACTTCTCGGATCGACCGTCTCGCGGCCACCACGAAACCCCGACGGGACGCAGGTCACGTGCGCGCTGGTCGAGGCACCGACGATCCGCTGATAGACTGACATCAGCCAAGGCGTCGTACTCCGATCTTCTGGTCGGAGGAGCCGCCTTTTTTTGCGCCCGTCACACGGTGTCCGTTCCCAGCATCCTGCTGGGGCCACGGTCGGCCTAGGTTCGGGCGCGCCGGTGCCACAAGGCAGCCGGTCCGACCCGATCCGAACCGCCTGATCGTTTGCTGGCGGCCTTGCGCCGCCGTCTGGAGCTCTTCCCTGTGTCTGGTGATCCCACCAACCCCCCCCAACGCACCTTTGGTCAGCTCGGCCTGCCCGACTCGATCGTGCGCGTTCTCGCGCGCAGCGAGATCACGGTTCCTACCCCGGTCCAGCTGGCCGTCCTGCCCGACGCGATGGCGGGGCGCGACGTCCTCGGTCGTGCGGCCACCGGCTCGGGCAAGACGCTGGCCTTCGGGCTGCCGATCCTGGCCAGGCTGGCGGGCCGCAAGAGCAAGCCGAAGTCGCCGCGCGCGCTCATCATCGTGCCCACACGTGAGCTCGCCGCTCAGGTGCGCAGCTCGCTCGAGCCGGTGGCTCACGCTGTCGGTATCAAGCTCGCCACCGTGTACGGCGGCACACCTTATGACCGCCAGATCAAGCGGCTTCGCGCCGGCGCTGACGTGGTGGTCGCCACGCCCGGTCGGCTTCGCGACCTGCTCAACCGCGGCGCCTGTTCGCTCGACCAGGTCGAGGTGACGGTGCTCGACGAGGCGGACCATCTGTGTGACCTCGGTTTCTATCCCGAGGTGACCGCGCTGGTCGCGATGACCCCCGACCGCGGCCAACGGATGCTGCTGTCGGCAACACTCGACGGTGATGTCGACCGGCTTGTCCGCGAGCACCTGACCGACGCGGTCACGCACGACTGCGACGCCGACGCAGACAAGCCCGACATCGAGCACCATGTGCTCGTCACCGGACCCCACAACAAGCTCGATACGGCGGCTGACCTGCTCCGCGCCAACCCTCGCTCGATCGTCTTCACCCGCACGCGCAACGGTGCGACCGACCTGGCGGCCAAGCTCGCCGACCTCGGAGTGCCGACGGTCGACCTGCACGGCGCCTTGAGCCAGAACGCCCGCGAGCGAAACCTCCGCAAGTTCCGCACCGGCCAGGCAGACGTGGTGGTCGCGACCGACGTCGCTGCCCGCGGGATCCACGTCGACGGAGTCAACCTCGTCGTGCACTTCGACGCACCGACCGAGCACAAGGCCTACCTGCATCGCTCCGGACGTACGGCGCGCGCCGGCAACTCGGGCACGGTCGTCACGATGACCACCGAGCGCCAGGTCGCCACCGTCGTTCGTTTGCAGAGGGCGGCCGGCGTCGTTGCCTCTCACCACGATGCACGGACTGCTCCGCAGCCGATGACCGCCGAGGCGCTGGCGCTGACCGGTATCCCCGGCAACGAGGTGCGACTCGAGGCCGCGCCGCGGGGCGGCTCGCGCAGCGGCGCTCCCCGCAAGCACGGGGCACGCCGGACCGGCGGATCGCAGGGGCCACGACGATCCAGTGGCCGTCCGACCCGCGGCAGCGAAGAGGGGCAGCGGCGCGACGACCGTCCAGCCCGGCCGACGTACGAACGAGCCGAGAGCTCAGCCGACAGCCGCGGTCGCAACCGCGCGGACACGTACAAGAAGCATGACCGCCAGACGCGTCCGGTTCGCAGCCCCGTCAGCCGAGATGCCGTTGCCGTCAGCGCAGACGTCTACGTCGACAGGCGTGAGTCCGCTGACCGGCCGGCGACAAGGCCCGCGAGCGGAAAGGCGGCTTCGAAGCCGCGCACGCGAGCCGGTGGCACCAAGAAGGCTCGCTGGACCGCGGCCGATCGCAAGGCCCGTCGCCGCTGACACCTCGACGAGCGGAGTGGGGCGAACCGGTCTACCGTGGTCGGAACGACCCGAAAGGAGCCCGACGTGGCTATCGGATTTGGAGTGTTGCTGATCGCGGTTGGCGCGATCTTTGCGTTCGCACTCAACGTCGACCTGAACTTCATCGAGGACAACACCCTCGGTTGGATCCTGATGATCGCCGGCGCCCTCGCCATCGTCTTGTCCTTCTTCGTGGGCGAGCAGCAGCGTCGCAGGACCACGACTCACGTGGAGGAGCGCCACTACGACGCCTGACGCCGACGCGTTGCGCGAGAACGTGAAGCAAGAAGGGCCCGGTCACCGGTTTGGTGGCCGGGCCCTTCCGTCGTCGGTCTCGACGAAGGCAGGGCCGTCAGAACGCCGCTTCGTCGAGGTCCATCGGTAGCAGGTCGGTGGCCTCGGCGATGGCGCGTTCGGCGGTGATCTTGGGCAACACGTTGCGAGCGAAGAACTGAGCCGCCGCGATCTTGCCGGAGTAGAACGCTTCGTCCTTCGTCGTGACCTCTCCGGCCAGCGCCGTCAAAGCCACGTCGGCCTGCCGGAGCAGCAGGTAGGCGCAGACCACGTCACCGAGCGCCATCAGGAGCCGCGTCGTGTTGAGCCCGGTCTTGTAGATCGACGAGAGATCGCCACCCTCGACCTGGGGGTTGCTCGCGGTGAGCTGGCTGATGAGCAGACCCACGAGTGCCTGCGCATCCTCGAGCCCCTGGGCAAGCAGCTCACGCTCTTGCTTGAGGCGACCGTTACCGCCTTCGTTGTCGAGGAAGGCACTGATCTCAGCCGACAGCGCACCCAGGGCTTGGCCCTTGTTCTTCACGATCTTGCGGAAGAAGAAGTCCAACCCCTGGATCGCGGTCGTGCCTTCGTAGAGCGTGTCGATCTTCGAGTCCCGCACGTACTGCTCGATCGGGTAGTCCTCGAGGAACCCGGACCCGCCATAGGTCTGGAGCGACTCGGTGCCGAGCAGCACCCAAGCTCGCTCGGATCCGTAGCCCTTCACGATGGGCAGCAGCAGGTCGTTGATCGCCTCCGCCAGCTCGGCCCGCTCACCCTTCGCGTGGGCGATCGCGATCTCGTCCTGGTAGGTCGCGGTGTAGATGACCAGCGCGCGCAACGCCTCGGCGTAGGACTTCTGCGTCAGCAGTGAGCGGCGTACGTCAGGGTGATGGGTGATGGTCACGCGCGGAGCCGTCTTGTCGGACGACTGCGTCAGGTCGGCTCCCTGGACGCGGGTCTTGGCGTAGTCGAGCGCGTTGAGATAACCGGTCGACAGCGTCGCCATCGCCTTGGTGCCGACCATCATCCGGGCGTGTTCGATGACCTGGAACATCTGGGCGATGCCGTCGTGGACCTCGCCGAGGAGCCACCCCTTGGCCGGGTGCTTCTCACCGAAGGTCAGCTCGCAGGTCGTCGACGCCTTGATACCCATCTTGTGCTCGACGCCGGTCACGTACGCGCCGTTGCGCTCGCCGGTCAGCTCACCGGTCTCGAGGTCGAAGTCGTACTTGGGGACGATGAACAGGGACAACCCCTTGGTGCCCGGACCGCCGACACCCTCGACGCCCACCGGTCGAGCCAGGATGAGGTGGACGATGTTCTCGCTCATGTCGTGCTCCGCTGAGGTGATGAAGCGCTTGGTGCCCTCGATGTGCCAGGTGCCGTTGTCCTGCAGGATCGCGCGGGTGCGTCCGGCGCCTACGTCGGAGCCCGCATCAGGCTCGGTCAGCACCATGGTGGCGCCCCACACCCGGTCGACCATGTGACGAGCAATCAGCCGGTCGCGCTCGGTGCCGTTGCGCCAGACGACCGAGGCGAATGCCGGGCCGGCGGAGTACAGGTGCACGGGCGGGTTGGCGCCCAGCACGAGCTCGGCGACCGACCACTTCAGGCTGGCCGGCACCGGCTGTCCCCCGAGCTCTGCAGGAAGCTCGAGGCGGTACCACTCCGCGTCCATGTACGCGTGGTACGCCCGCTTGAATTCCTCCGGCATCGTGACCGAGCTGGTGGCGGGGTCGAAGACGGGGGGCTCGCGGTCCGCACTGGCGAAGGAGCCTGCCAGCTCTTCCCGCGCGAGCCGGTCCACTTCGTGCAGGATCTCGCGGGCGGTCGCCACGTCGACGTCACCGAAGGGTCCGGTGCCGAGCACACGATCGCGCCCGAAGACCTCGAACAAGTTGAACTCGATGTCGCGCAGGTTGCTCTTGTAGTGGCTCATGGTCCGGAACCCTTCGCAGCGGGACGGCTTCTACTCATCAGTAACATAAGTATCCTACTGGCGAGTAGCCCAGGCAAGCGGTTCGGTCAAAATCGTGACATCCCCCACGGAGAGGGCCTGGCTGATGGGATGCTCCCGGTAGCGTGTGAGACATGCGTCGGGCGATGGCACACACCGGCAGGTGGCTAGCGGCTGTCGTCGCGGTCGGTGGCCTGTTCCTTTTGCACGGCATGACGGCCGACCACTCGTTGCCGATGCCGATGGCAGTAGGCCAGGTGCAGGTAGCAAGCGCGCCCCTTCATGATGCGACAGCGTTCGAACGCGCTCATGGCGGTCACGCCGGGATGATCGGCGGTGGTGACGCAGCAATCGTCGTTGCCGCTGCTTCGTCGACCGCGGTCGCCACCGTCGCTGATGAGTCGGTAGCAGCGCATCCCCCAAGGCCCACCCGTCACGTGCACGACACGGCTGGCGTCTGTCTGGCACTGCTGGCTGCGATCATCCTGCTGCAGGTGGTCCGCCGGCGCTTCCGCTGCAATGGCCATCGCACAGTCGTGCGCGACGCCGCGTACGTGACCTGGAAGGCGACACTCAAGCATCCGCCGTGGGCGCGGGATCCTTCCCCGACCAGGTTGTGCATCAGCCGGACCTGAGCTGACCGGTTCCGGTCGTGGTCCAGCGCCCCGGCGCAGACACCGCCCGGACTCGTTGGCTTGTCCATGCGCGACTCGTCCAGAAACGGAGTTTCCCATGCCTTCTTCCACAAAGTTTGCTACTCGTCGACCGCGGGTGTTCGCAGCAACACCGGCGCCGCAAGATCCACAAACCGCACACAGCGCCCCTGCCGGCGGACCCCTGCGCTCTGCTCGATTGCTCCTCGCCGCCTTCGTCCTGATAGGTGCCCTCGCCGCGTGCTCCAGTAACGACGACGCGTCCAGCGGCGTGAGCGCCGGGCACAACGCTGGCGACGTCACCTTCGCCACCAACATGATCCCGCACCACGCTCAGGCGATCGAGATGTCCGACATGGCGGTCTCGCGGGCCAGCTCGACCGAGCTGGTCGACCTCGCCAAGGCGATCAAGAAGGCTCAACGGCCCGAGATCGACGCCATGGCCGGCTGGCTCAAGGCATGGGGCGAGCCCGTTCCCGATGCCGGATCCATCGACAGGATGGAGCACGCGATGCCTGGACACGGCGGCAAGTCCGGCATGGACGGCATGGACGGAATGGACGGAATGATGTCTGCCGCCGACTTGGAGCGGCTCGGATCCAGGGCAGGCAGGTCCTTCGACACCATGTGGCTGACGATGATGATCGAGCACCACGAAGGAGCCATCGAGATGGCCAGGACAGAGATTGCGGATGGCACCTCTGGTGCGGTGATCTCACTCGCACAGGACATCAAGACCGCACAACAGGCCGAGATCGAGACGATGCATCGGCTGCTCGACACGATCGCCGATTGATGTGGCACGGGTCAGTGAGACCAAGGTCGCCCAGGACACGCCCGTCAGGACGTGGAGACAGCCGGTGACCGTGTCATTCATCCTCGTCGCCATCTCGGCCGGAGCACTCTCGTCTTGCTCCGGCAACGGACCGACGAGCGGCGCGACCTCGTCCACCGTGCAGCAGTCGAGCTTCAACCTGGCCGACACAGAGTTCGTCCTCGCGGCGGGCCAACACCTGGGTCGGACGCTGACCGCCGCACAGGTGGCAGAGACCGCTTCCGTCAACCCTCGTGTGCAGGCCTTCGCCCACGACCTTGTCGAGCTCAAGGGCCGGCAGGTGGACCAGATTGCTGCCTGGCTGGATCAGTGGGGGCGGCAGGGCGCCGACTTCGGCCACGACAGTCATGTCGACTCCGCCGCCGAACCCAAGGACGGTCTGACTGACGCGACTCTCGGCCGACTTGCCACGGTGACCGGGCGGCGATTCGACAGGCTTTTCATCGCCGCGATGACCGCCCACCTCGATGCCGGTCGGGCCATCTGGACCGCCGAGGCGTCGGATGGCCGCAATCCAGCGGCTACCAAGCTCGCTCGACGGCTGGTCGTGGAGGAAGAGGACTTGGCTCACCGTGCTCGGACCGTTCTGGCTCACTGACCGCAGCCTCGATCGACGGTTCGCGGTCGGTCAGTGGTGGTACTGGTGCACGACCGCGTGTCCTCGACCGCGCCCGATCAGGTACTTGTTCACCGGCGTCGTCACCACGAACGCGACGGCAAGGGAGCCGGCTAGTGAAGCCCAGAACAGGCCCGACGCGAGACCGGCAACCATCGCGCCCGGGATCGCGACGATGATGACGTTGTCCGTGACCTCCATCACCGTGATCGACAAGGTGTCGGCGGCGAAGGCGACCTTGACGGCGTCTCGGAAGGGCACTCCGGCTCTGAGCACCGGCCGCATGGTCAGGCTGTAGCCGAAGAGGAACGCGAGGACAACCGCCAACCCGATGCTGGGCCCGACCGACCAGCCCCACCAGCTGGCGAGGATCAGTCCGAGCACCTCGCCGATGGCGCAGCCGGTGAGGCAATGCAGGGTGGCGCTGGCGGCGGTTCCCCAGCTGGCTGTCGAGGTCATCGTGTGCGCCTGCTGTACCTCGGGTGCTGCCTGATGGTGTGACATGTCGACTCCTTGCCTTCAGGGGCCCGGTGGCGTCTCACTGATGCACCGGGTACCCGTTCTTCAACCAGGTATATACCCCCTAGGGGTATAAGGCAAGGAGCGGCCGATCACGGGTCAGGCACCCGTGATCCGGGGGTTTCAGTCCCGAGGGGATCAGTCGACGATGTCGACGATGACGGGGGCGTGGTCGCTGGCGCCCTTGCCCTTGCGCTCGTCCCGGTCGATCATCGCGCCGGTCACCCGGTGCTCCAGTGTCGGTGAGCCGAGGATGAAGTCGATGCGCATCCCCTTGTTCTTGGGGAAGCGGAGCCGCACGTAGTCCCAGTACGTGTACGTGTCGGGGCCTGGCGCATAGGGCCTGACGAGGTCGGCATACCCGCTCTGCACGACGCCGTCGAAGGCAGCCCGCTCCGGGGCGGACACGTGGGTGCTGTGGGCGAAGGCGCTCATGTCCCAGACGTCCTCATCGCGCGGTGCGATGTTCCAGTCGCCGGTCAGCGCGATCTGCGCCGTTGGGTCAGCCGTCAGCCAGCCGTCGGCTGCGACGCGCAGTCGCTCGAGCCACTCGAGCTTGTATGCCAGATGTGGATCACCGAGCGCGCGACCATTGGGCACGTACAGCGACCAGACCTGCACCCCGCTGCACGTGGCGCCGAGCGCCCTCGCCTCGGACGCCATCGGCGTACCCCAGTGGGGTTGACCGTCGAAGCCGTGTCGCACGTCGGCCAGGCCCACTCGTGACGCGATCGCCACGCCGTTCCACTGGTCGAAGCCCAAGGTGGCGACTTCGTATCCCAGCGCCTCGAGCCCCATCAGCGGCCACTGGTCGTCGCGTGCCTTCGTCTCCTGGATGGTGAGGACGTCGATCTCGTGGCGCTGGAGCAGAGCCTCGACGCGGTCGATCCTGGACCGGATCGAGTTCACGTTGAACGTCGCGATGCGCACCCGAGTCACCCTACTGACAGACTCTGACGGATCCGGGGGTCATCGCGGGCCGAGTCCGGTGACTCCGTCGATCAGCTCTCGCGCGATGTCGAGGTGTCCGGCGTGCCGCGAGGTCTCCTCGATCATGTGCAGCACGATGGTGCGGACGTCGTGGATCTCGGTCGGCATGTCGGCGGGGATCCGTCCCACTGGTCGCGAGTCGAGCCTCGTCGCTGCGACGTTGGTGTCTGACCGTGCGCATTGGTGCCGATAGACGGCCAGGGCAGCGGGCAGCTCGTGGTCCTCGGCACGGCGCGCCGCGCCAGCCGTCTCCGGGTACACGGATGACCAGTCAGGAGGGCCGCTGTGGCCGGCCAGTATCTGCTCGAACCAGAAGTGCTCGGCATGGGCGAGGTGCTGGAGCAGGCTCAGTGGCGTCCATCGGCTGGGCACGACGGACTGTCTGATCCCGCCGCGGTCGAGACCCTCGACGATGGCAGCGACGCTGCCACGTTGGGCCTGCAGGAACGCGAGGAGATCGGCTCGCTCCGCCTGTTCGTCAGGCAAGGCCATCAGGCTGCTGCTCGTACGCGGGTGTGAGCTCGGCCCACCGCGTGTGCCAGGTGGCGGGTTCGCGGCCGCTGAGGTGCGCTCCCAGGTCTTCGATGTGCGCCTGCCAGCCCGCCCCGTGGGCGGCTAGCTCGCTGAGAGGAATCCCGCGCTCCTCCACCAGCAGGCTCGTCTGTTCGCCGTGCGCGTCGAGCTCCGCCACGATGACGGTCTCATCCGGCTGCCCTGGCGACATCGTCAACAACAGGCGTCGCGGCGGTTCGCACACGTCCACGCGTCCTGGACCTTCCCAGCCACTGGTGAAGGTCGCTCGGAACTCACCACCCAGCTCCAAGTCCCCCTCCACCTGCGCGATCCAGCGAGCCAGTCGCCCCGGGTCGGTGAGCGCGGACCAGAGGTCGTCGATGCCCGTGGCGTAGCGGTCCTCCATGCGGACGACACCGGTGCCGTCGACCGATCGCAGCGTGCCGACGACACGGGACCGTCCTGGTGGGTGCTGGCTCATGACGTGCTTCCCCGTTCTCGCTTTCCCCGTGCGACTTCGGTGTGGAGGGCATCCATGCGCTGCTCCCACAGGGATCGGTAGTGACTGAGCCAGTCATCGATCTCGGCCAGCGGCTCCGGACGCAGGCTGTAGACCCGGAACTGCGCCTCGTGACGTACGTCGACGAGGCCGGCTTCGCGGAGGACTCGCAGGTGACGAGAGACCCCCGGCCGGGCGATCGGCAACAGCCCGGCGAGCTCATTCACGGTGGCCGGGCCCTGCCGGAGAACGTCCAACACGGTTCGCCGACTCTGGTCCGACACGGCGTGGAGAACAGCGTCCATCCAGGGAATGTAACAGACAGGGTACGTAACCAGCAAGGTACCTATCCGAGAAGTCGGTCAGGTGCGTCGGAACAGTCGACGCAGGACGCCCTTCGGACGTTCGGCGTCGGGGTGGCCGGGGCAGCGATCGGCAGCCGGCACCGATGACATGACCTGGTCGACATGCTGGCCGCAGCCGGCCCAGGTGGTCTTGCCGCAGATCCGGCAGCGGACGGGGTGGCACATGGTGACTCCTGATCGTAGAAGGAAAGGCGCGGACGGTGCGGTCAGCCGTGAGAGAAGCGGATGTTCGGGAGCAGGCGGGCGAGCCACGTCGGGGTCCACCAGGCGGCCCGACCGGTGAGGCGAAGGAGCACCGGGAGGAGCACCAAGCGCACCAGCAGGGCGTCGAGCAGTACGGCGACGCCGAGGACGATACCCATCTCCTTGGGCGGCAACGGTCCGGACAGGGCGAAGGTGAAGAAGACCGCGACCATCACTGCCCCCGCAGCGAAGATGACGCGCCCCGAGTGGGCGAGGGCGCCGACCATGGCTTCGTGTGGATCGCCCGAGAGCTCGTAGTGCTCCTTGGCGGAAGCGAGCAGGAAGACCGTGTAGTCCATCGCGATGGCAAAGATCATCGCGAAGAAGAACACCGGCGCCCACGCGTCGAGGAACCCTTGGTGCTCGAAGCCGAGCAGGCCTGAGCCCCACCCGTCCTGGAACACCAGCCGAGCCACCCCGAACGCCGCGGCTGTCGAGAGCAGGCTGGCCAGCGTGCCGAGGAGGGCGATCAGTGGCGCTTGGAGGGCGACGAGGAGAAGGAGGAACCCCAGGGCCAGGATGACGCCGATGACGAGTGGCGCCGATTGATCCAGCTGACTCTTCAGATCGAGGTTCTCCACCGCTGCGCCGCCGACGAGAGCGGAGGCCGGGAGCTCCGAACGCAGCCGGTCGACCGTGGTGGCCAGTCCGGGGTCGGAGGGGTCCACCGAGGGAACCGCAGAAACGACCTCCAGGCCGCTGCCGTCGCCCGCTGGCTTCGCAGGCAGGACGCCTGCGATCCCGCTGTCGGACTGCAGCACCTGCGACGCCGCTGCGGCCTGGTCGCTGTCGACCACGATCTGCAGAGTGCCGGGAGCTCCGTCACCGAAGGCGTCCTTGGTCAGGTCGTACCCCACGCGTGCGCTCGAGTTGTCCGGCAGCACCTTGATCGAGGGCATAGCCGTCTTGAGGCCGATCACCGGAGCCGCGAGGACCAGGAGCACCGCCAACGAGGCCAGGCCGAAGACGACTGGACGACGCCACAGGCGCTCACCCCAGGCTGCGAACTTCGCAGACCGGTGCTCACTGGTGCGTGCCCACGGCAGCGCGAGCTTGTTGATACGACGGTCGAGCTTGCCCAGCACCAGAGGCAGCAGGGTCAGCGTGGCGCCCAGGACGAAGATGACCGCCAGCATGATGCCCCCGGCCATCGAGCGGAAAGCTGGAGAAGGGACGAGCATGACCGCCGACAACGAGATCAGGACGGTGGCACCGGAGAGCAGGACGGCCTTGCCGGCGGTGTCCATCGTCTCGGCCACCGAGTCTCGGGCGCTGAGGCCGCGACCCATGCGCGCGGAGCGGTAACGAACCACCAGGAAGAGCGCGTAGTCGATACCGAGCGCCAACGCGAACATCATCGCGAAGTTCATCGCCCAGATCGAGACCGGTGTGAACTGGTTGAGCAGCACCAACGACCCGGCCGATGCCGTGAGCCCGGCCAGCGTCAGGATGAGCGGGAGCCCGGCAGCGACGAGTGCCCCGAAGGCGAAGACGAGGATGGCCAGGGTCACCGGCCAGGAGAACATCTCCGACTTCAGCATCGCGTCCAGGTTTGCCGCGTTGAAGTCCGACCAGAGCATCGACGCCCCGGTGGGGTTGACCTGGACCGCTGAGGTGGACAGGTTCTCCAGCGGGCCCTTGAGGTCATCGGCGACCCGCACCATGTCGTTGGGGTCCGCGTTGGCCCCGGCCACGAGGACGGCCGTCTGTCCGTCCGCGCTGAGCGTCGAGCCGGGCTGCGGCTGGATGACCTGCGAGATCCTCGGGTCAGCCTCGAGCAGGCGAGTCGCGTCGGCGAGGACGGCTTTGCCGGCGCCGCTTTCGACAGGGCTGCCGCTGGTGTGCACGACGACCTGCATCGCGGTGCTGTTGGTGCCGGCGAAGTGTTGCTGCACGACATCGCGCACGGCGACCGACTCGGAACCGTTCGCCTGCCATCCCGCGCCGGACAGGTCGGACTCGACCCGAGGCGCGAGGAGACCGAGGGCGATGACGATGAAGACCCAGACGACTCCGGTGATGCGCGGGTGGTCGTACACGCGGACGCCCAGCCGGCCCAGCGGGCCGGGCTGCGACGCATGCGGGGCGGTCTCGTTGTCGTGGGCACGGTGGCGGGACTGACTGTCGGTCAGTGTCGTCATCGGGGAGAGCCTCTTCTCACGGGTGCGCGTAGATACCGGTGGGGGTATCCGTAGGTCCGTGGTACCGTAACACCCCAGGGGGTATTTCCCCAACTCGCACCGGGACGCAGGCTGGTGCGGCAACGTCGAGACGAGACAAGGACGACAGACGATGGTCGAGCTCAACCCCGAGGAGATGGCACCGGTCATCAACAGGATCAAGCGGGCGCAGGGCCAGCTCGCAGGAGTCCTTCGGATGCTCGAGGAGGGCCGCGACTGCGACGACGTCGTGACGCAGCTCGCGGCCGTCTCGCGCGCCCTCGACCGGGCCGGCTTCGCCATCGTGGCGTCGGGGCTTCAGCAATGCTTGCGGTCCGACGAGGGTCTCGACAGCGTGGACGTCCGCAAGATGGAGAAGCTCTTCCTCTCCCTCGCCTGAGGCGGGCGACTACGGGGCCAGACGCTCGGCTCTGCGTCGGCGTACGTGCCAGACCGCCAGGGCTGTGACCACGATGAGCGCGACGGCGATGGCCGTTCCGGTCCCGACGCGGCTGGCCACCTGTTGGTACGACTGTCCGGCGAAGTATCCGATGAGGCTGAAGCCGACGCCCCAGATCACGCCACCGAGCGCGTTCCACATCAAGAACGTCCGGTACTTCATCTGGCTCACGCCGGCCAGGCCTGGCATCACGGCTCGGAAGAAGGCCGCGAACCGAGCCAGGAAGACGGCCGGGCCACCACGACGCCGCAACAGGTCCGAAGCAGCGTCCAGCCGGCTGTGGTGACGCTGGAAGATCTGCAACCGCAGGAGACGTGGACCGAAGTGCTTGCCGACCTCGAACCCGACGGAGTCACCGATCACCGCGGCGACGAACACCAGGACGCACAACGTGACGATGTCGAGGTTGTGCCTGCTGGCGAGGAAACCACCGAGCACGACTGCCGTCTCGCCGGGCAGCACGAAACCGATGAAGATCGCGGCCTCACCGAAGACCAGCGCCACGATGATCGCGTACGCCGCAAGGGGCGGCAGCGACGTGATGGCATCGATGATGGCGCTCAAGGTCGGCTCGCGGCGGCCGCGCGGCGTTGTCGAGCCGGCTCGAAAGGCATGCCGCCACGGTAGTGCGCCGGGATGAAGACGGG
Source organism: uncultured Actinomycetota bacterium (assembly GCA_963742765.1). GTDB lineage: Bacteria > Actinomycetota > Actinomycetes > Propionibacteriales > Nocardioidaceae > JANLYC01. Next base: position 707,528 of record CAVUMY010000001.1, on the reverse strand, counting down.
GTGAACCTCCGCGCGGGGCGCGTGCGAGTGGCCGTCTGCCAAACTTGCGCCATGCGAGTCTCCGCCAAGTCCGACTACGCGCTCAGGGCGCTGATCGAGATCGCCGCGCGCGACGATGGGGTCCCGGTCTCAGCGGAAGAGCTCGGTCGGCTGCAGGGGATCCCGCACGGCTTCCTGCAAGCCATCCTCGCGGACCTCCGACGGGCCGGCATCGTGCGCAGCGTGCGCGGACAGAGCGGTGGTTGGCGGATGGGGCAGGCCGCCGGCGACGTCACCGTGGCGGACATCATCCGGGCTGTCGACGGGCCTTTGGTCAGCGTCTACGGTCTGCGGCCGGAGGCCGTCACCTACAACGACTCCGCGGTGGTCCTCCAACTGGTGTGGATCGCCGCTCGTGCCAATCTGCGCGACGTGTTCGAGCAGGTCACGGTCGAGATGCTGGCGAGCGGAAAGCTGCCCGAGGACATCCTCAAGTTGACGAAGACCGAGGATGCTTGGCGTCCGCACTGACGACTGCAGACGGCGACTGGCCGCGCGCGAGCGCCATGCCTGAGCGGTAGTCCTCTCCCGCCAGGACGAAGAACGCCACCGCCTCGGCGGCCAGGAACGCCCAGCACGTCTCGATGAGCTTGTCGTCGGTTCCCGCCAGGACGAACACGGCAGCGCCCGTGATGGCTCCTACCACCCACGACCGGGCGATCACGCCGCTTCGCCCGTGGGCCATGACCGACACCGTGACGACGAGGTTTGCCAGCGCGAACGTGCTACCGAGGGCGATGAGCACCGAGGCGAACCGGTCGAGCCGGACGTCGTCACCGAAGATGAGCCGGAGCAGCCACGGGCCCAGGCCCTCGCCGATCGCAGCCGCGCCCACGAGGGTCCACGCGGTCGCGCCCCAGGTGCCAAGCCGGAACAGGCGAAGCGCGCGCGTCTGCCCCTCCACGACGAGCCTCGTGAGTCGACCCGTCAGCGCTGACACCAGCCCGATCGCGATGGTGTAGGGAGCTCGGAACAGCGCGAGCCCGGCGAACAGCGCGGTCACTTGGGCAGGCGATCCACCGGACAAGGCCAGTGCGACGGGGCCTCCGGTCAGCACCGCCTGACCGATCAGCTGCCCGCCTGCCGCACCGGTGATGAAGCGCATGGCGGATTCGGTCGTTGCCCTGGCCTGCTGCTTGGAGAAGCGAAGGGCGGACGGCCACAGGAAGCCAACCAGGGCGCCGAATGCCAGGCAGGCCCCGAACGCCAGGGACGAGTGAACGCCGGTCAGGATCAGGACGGTGGCGGCGAGACAGCGCAGGGCGTTCTCGGTGACGAGGGCGATGGCGACGCTGGTGAACCTCAGGCGCGCGGACAGCGCGCCGCGGACCACACCGACGAAGCCGGAGCCGATGGTCACTACGACGACCAGCAGCGGGAACCACACATCGTCACGGTGGAACAGCTGGTCCCTGGTGAGCCACGCGAGCAGTCCGACCACGGCGGCGGCGGCGACGACCCAACCGGTGACTCGCTTGATGGCGGCGCGTACCGAGCCTTCGCCGCCGTGAGCGGCCACGGACTGGGCGATCCAGTGCTGGAGCGGAAAGGTCAGCGCGGCGGCCGAAAAGCTCCAGTATGTCCACAGCACCGAGACGGGAGCAGCGTCGCCTGCCCCCAGCGTCCGGGTGCTGAGCGCGAAGAACACGTACGCCAGGAAACCGCTGGCCGTCGAACCGGCCGCCAGCACGGCCGGAGTCCGCGCTCCTCGCATGATCCACGAGGGTAGTGCCTGCCTGGTCGGATACAGTCGTGTGGATCATCCACGCATGCCTGGAACGGACATGAACGACGTGACGCCAACACCCCCTGAGCCCAGCGCCGGCTCCCTGGCCGGCCCCGTGCTGCGCGTCGACAGCACCAGCGCGACGCCGATGCCGACGACGAGTGGAGCCGTGCCACTCGACCCGCACGCGTTCACGTACTCGATCGTCGTCCCGGTCTACAACAGCGCCGCCATCGTCGGTGACACGGTCGACCGGATCGTCGCCGAGTTCGAACAGCAGGGCCTCGCCTACGAGCTGATCCTCGTCAACGACGGCAGCAGCGACCACAGCTGGCAGGTGATTGCGGACAAGGCCCGCGCGAACGAGCGCGTCGTCGCGCTCAACCTGCTGCGCAACTACGGCCAGCACAACGCCAACATGGCCGGTCTGCGCGAGTCCACCGGTGACTACGTCGTGACGATGGACGACGACCTGCAGAACCCGCCCGACCAGGTGCGGCTCCTCATCGACGAGGCGATGACCGGGCGCGACGTGGTGTTCGGCCGTTTCGAGACCAAGAAGGCCGCGGGGTACCGGCGGATCGGCAGCAAGCTGATCGGGATGATGAACCGGCGTATCTTCGGCCAGCCCAACGACCTGGTCGTGTCCAACTTCCGGATTCTCCGGCGAGACGTCGTCGAGCGGATCTGCGCGTCCCATACCGCGCACCCCTACATCACGGGTCAGGCGCTGCTGTACTCCAGCAACCGCTCGAACGTGCTCGTCCGGCACGAGCCCCGCACGGTCGGGCACAGCTCTTACAGCATGACCCGCATCCTCAAGCTGGTCTTCACGATCCTGTTCAGCTATTCGTCGTTCCCGCTGCGTCTGGCCGCGACCGGCGGATTCATCTTCGCGTTGCTCAGCTTTGCGCTCGGTGTGGGGTACTTCATCCACGGCCTGTTCGCGGACACCGCGATTCCCGGCTGGACGACGCTGGTCGTGCTGCTCGCCGTCTTCAACGGCGTCACGATCGCCTTGCTCTCGATGCTGGGGGAGTACGTCGTCCGCACGCTCAACACCGTCAGCGCACAGGAGACCTACCACGTGGTGGACAGGGTCTCCGGATGACTCGTCACCTGCTGGTCATCGGTGGCCAGCGGTGCGGGACAACCGGTCTCGCGGCACTGCTCGACGCGCATCCCGAGATCACGATGGCGCGACCGGCCCGACCGGAGCCGAAGGTGTTCTTGTCGGCTGAGCTGTCCGGCCGGGGGCTGCCGTGGTACGAAGCGACCTACTTCGCGCACGCGACCACCGAGGCGCTCCTCGGCGAGAAGAGCACCAGTTACATCGAGGACGCGAGCGCTGCTGACCGAGCGGCCACGGTGCTGGGCGTGGCTGAGATCGTCGTCCAGCTGCGCGACCCGGTTCGGCGTGCCGTGTCGAACTGGCGCTTCAGCAGCCGGCACGAGGTCGACGAGCGGTCACTGGAGAAGGCGCTCACCGAGAATCTCGCCGGTCCGCGCCACTGGGACCGCGCCCAGACATCCGTCTCGCCCTTCGCCTACCTCGAGCGCGGCCGGTACGCCGACTACCTGGACCCCTGGTTCGCGGCCTTCCCCGGCCGGGTCCACGTCCGGTTCCTCGAGGACCATCTGGCCGATCCTGCCACCATCCGACAGCTGTATGACGCCCTGGCGGTCGACGCGACGTTCACCCCGCCAACCCCTGAGAGACCCGTCAATGAGAGCCCGGGCACGGCGCCCCAGCTCGGACCGGAGCTCGAGCAGCGGCTTCGTGAGTACTTCTCCGACAGTGACGTCCGGCTGAGCGAGCGCCTGGGTCGCGCGTTGCCCTGGCCGGCGGGATAAGGTGACGCGATGCACGAGGAGCAGCAGCCGATCCCCTTCAACAGGTCGGCGATCGAAGGCAACGAACTGGAGTACATCAAGACCGCGATGGAGAACGGTCACACGTCCTCCGGAGGCGAGTTCGCCAAGCGCGCCACAGCCACGCTCATCGCCGAGACCGGCGCCCAGGAAGTGCTGCTGACGACCTCCTGCACCTCCGCGCTCGAGCTGACCGCGCTGATGCTCGATGTGGGTCAAGCAGACACGGTGATCGTCCCGTCGTTCACCTTCACCACGACGGCGCTGGCCTTCGCCAGGCAAGGCGCAAAGATCAAGTTCTGCGACATCGAGCCGACAACTCTTGGCCTCGACCCGGGTCACCTGTCCGAGCTGCTCGATGACACCGTGCGCGCAGTGGTCCCGGTGCACTACGCCGGAGTCGCGTGTGACATGGAAGGACTGCGCAAGGCGCTCGTCGAGCGGCCCGACATCGCCGTCATCGAGGACAACGCCCACGGTCTGTTCGGACGCTGGCACGACCAGCCGCTGGGGACGCTCGGCCGGTTCGCCACCCAGAGCTTCCACGACACCAAGAACATCGTGTGTGGTGAAGGCGGAGCCCTGCTCGTCAACGAGGGGCGTGACGTCGACCGCGCCCGCGTGCTGTACGACAAGGGCACCAACCGCCGGGCCTTCTTCCTCGGGCAGGTCGACAAGTACTCCTGGAAGGACACCGGGTCGTCGTTCGGCTTGTCGGATGCCCTCGCGGCGTACCTGTGTGCTCAGCTCGAGCGCCGTCACGTGATCCAGGACAAGCGTCGGGCGGTCTTCGAGCGCTACGAACAGGCGTTGGCCCCCATGGCCGACGAGCTCGGGATCCGGCTGCCGGTCGTCCCCGACTACTGCGAGCAGACCTACCACATGTTCTATCTGCTGCTGCCGGATCGACCGACCCGCGACGCGGTGCTCTCGGGCATGCGCGAGCAAGGGGTCATCGCCACGTTCCACTACGTCCCGTTGCACAGCTCCGAAGCCGGCCAGAAGTTCAGCGCTGCTCCGGCAGAGTGTCCGGTCACCGATGACATCAGCGGCCGGTTGATCCGGTTGCCCTTCTACAACAACCTCACCGCGGCCGAGATCGATCGCGTCGTGGAGACCTTCGTCGAGACGCTTCAGGCCACTGACCGGGTGATCCGCTCATGACTGCGCCCGTCCAGACCGGTTCCGCTTCGCTGTCGCAGCCCGACTACTGGTGGTACCGCGCTCGCGCTGAGCTGTTGCAGGTGGCACTCGGAGAGCACCTCGGCGCCCCCCGACGGCTGCTCGACGTCGGCAGTGCCGACGGTCCCAGCGTCGAGTGGATGCGGGGTGACCACGAGCGGTTTGCGATCGACGTCGATCCGCGTGGTCTGGCCCCTGGGCGGGGCGTCTGTGCGAGCGCGCTCGGGCTACCGTTCGGTGATGGCGTCTTCGACGTGGTGGGTGCCTTCGACGTGCTCGAGCACTGCGAACCCGAGGCCCAGGCGGTGGGCGAGATCGCCCGCGTACTTCGACCTGGCGGTCGCCTGCTCATGTCCGTCCCGGCGTACACCTGGGCCTGGAGTGCCCATGATGAGCAGGCCGGTCACTACCGGCGCTACACCCGCGCGAGGCTGGTCCGGGCCATCGAGCGCGGCGGGCTCGTCGTCGAGCGGGCGACCTATGGCTTTGCCGGCGTGTTCCCGTTCTTCGTGCTCGAGCGGACCCTCAGGCGGCTGCGCCCGCCTCCGGGTGCGGACGCGAAGAAGCTTCCGTCGGTGTCGCCGACGATGGACCGGATCCTGATGGGCCTGACGCATGCCGAGTGCAAGGTGCTGCGCGCGCGTGACCTGGCGTTCGGGTCGTCCGTGTTCCTGGCGGCCGTCAAACCCATCTGACCCGGATGCTGTCGGGTGCCGGCCGACTCGGGGAGCGGATCGCTGCGGTAACCAGCCTCGCTCGTTCATTTGGGGCTGAGCGTCGGCTCGTGGGATAGTCGAGCCGGTCACAGCAACGGCGGAAAGGACAGTCGTGAGGATTCTCGTCACCGGTGGAGCCGGTTTCATCGGCAGCCACTACGTGCGCAACGTCCTCGCCGACTGCTGGGGCCTGACCCCACCGGAGCAGGTGGTGGTGTTGGACCGGCTGACCTACGCCGGCACCCTGACCAACCTGTCAGCGGTCGCTGACGACCCGCGGCTGCGTTTCGTCGAGGGCGACATCCTCGACCGAACCCTGGTCGACGCTCTGATGTCGGAGGTCGATGCCGTGGTGCACTTCGCCGCCGAGAGTCACGTCGACCGGTCGATCCTCGGAGCTGCCGACTTCGTGCTGACGAACGTCGTCGGCACCCAGACGTTGCTGGACTCGGCCCTGCAGCATGGCATCGAGCGTTTCGTGCATGTCTCGACCGACGAGGTCTATGGCTCGATCGACGAGGGCAGCTGGGATGAGGAGCAGCCGCTCGAGCCCAACTCGCCGTACTCCGCGTCCAAGGCGTCCAGCGACCTCATCGCCCGCTCGTACTTCCGGACGCACAAGCTTCCGGTGTGCGTCACCCGCTGCTCCAACAACTACGGGCCGCACCAGTTCCCCGAGAAGGTCATCCCGTTGTTCGTCACCAACCTGATGGACGGTGGCACGGTTCCGCTGTACGGCGAGGGCGCCAACATCCGTGACTGGCTCCACGTGGATGACCACTGCCGGGGCATCCACCTCGTGCTGGAGGGTGGGCGTCCGGGTGAGGTGTACAACATCGGCGGCGGTACCGAGCTGACCAACCGGGAACTGACCGGCATGCTGCTCGCGGCGTGCGGTGCCGACTGGGACAGTGTCCGGAAGGTCGAGGACCGCAAGGGTCACGACCTGCGCTACTCGGTGTCGATCGACAAGATCCGTGACGAGCTCGGCTACGAGCCGAAGGTCGACTTCGCACAGGGTCTTGCCGACACCGTCGCCTGGTACGCCGAACACCGGGAGTGGTGGCAGCCGCTCAAGGAGCGCGCCCGACTGGCCAGGTAGAGCAGGAAGCGGTCGGGGTCACTCGGCGTCGAGGGCGTGTCGGACCTTCCGCGGGATGTCGCGGCGCTCGAGCAGGCTGATCAGATAGTCGCCGTAGCCGCTCTTGAGCATCGCCTCCGCGCGGTCACGGAGCTCGTCGTCGGTGAGAAAACCCTGCCGCCAGGCGACCTCCTCAGGCGATCCGATGCGGAGTCCCTGCCGGTGCTCGACGGCCCGGATGAAGTTGCTCGCGTCGTTGAGTGACTCGAATGTCCCGGTGTCGAGCCAGGCCGTTCCGCGCGCGAGCACGTGCACGTGCAGGTCGCCACGCTCGAGGTAGACGCGGTTGATGTCGGTGATCTCGTACTCGCCGCGCGGTGAGGGTTGGAGGTCGCGGGCGATGGCGACCACGTCGTTGTCATAGAAGTACAGGCCAGGCACGGCGTAGTTGCTCTTGGACTGCTTCGGCTTCTCCTCCAGCGACAGCGCCTTGCCATCACGGTCGAACGTCACCACCCCGTACGCCGACGGGTCGGTCACCCAGTAGGCGAATACCGCCGCGCCCTCGAGCTTGGCGAACCGCTCGAGCTGCAGACCGAGGCCCTGACCGTAGAAGATGTTGTCGCCGAGCACGAGGGCGCACCGTTCGTTCCCGATGAAGTCAGCGCCGAGGGTGAAGGCCTGTGCCAGGCCTTTGGGCTCGGGCTGCTGGGCGTACGAGAAGGAGACGCCGAAGCGTGACCCGTCCCCGAGCAGCCGCTCGAAGCCGTCTGCCTCGTGCGGAGTCGTGATGACCAGGATGTCGCGGATACCGGCCAGCATCAGGGTGGACAGCGGGTAGTAGATCATCGGCTTGTCGTAGACCGGCATGAGCTGCTTGCTCACACCCAACGTGATCGGGTGGAGCCGGGTGCCGGCGCCGCCGGCGAGGATGATTCCGCGCATGGCACCCGAGTATGGCCGATCGCCCAGAAGGCCGCTGCGGCGCCTCAGCGGTTGATTCGGAAGACGAGGTAATTCTTGTTGTGGAAGACCTTGGTCAGCAGGCTGCCGTCGAGTGCTGTGAGCTTGGGCAGGTTGGCCGTGTACAGCTTGCTGACGAACAGCCAGCTCGGGCCGTAGGCATCGACCAGCCTGCCGATCGTTCGTGCTGACGGCTTGATGAAAGCGGCGTCGTTGATGCGCAACCGCTCCGGGTCAGGCGCCGGGATAAGGGCGTTGGCCAACCCCGGGACGAACGCGTCGTTCGTCGCCGCCGTGTAGCCCCAGCCTTCGATCACGACGCGGCGCTCGGCCCACGCGCTGATCCAGAAGTTGCGGTTGTCGCAGTTGAGTACGCCCGGGGGTCGCAGGCAGTGCACGTTGGTCGCGATGATGTCGTGGGTCCCCGCGTGGTGCTCGATGTACTCAGCTGCCTTGACCCCGCCGGGTGCGAACAAGTTGGGATAGTCGGGTTCGGGGATCGCTCGTTGCGATGCGGTGTCGTATGCGAATGAGTAGACATTCATGAGTCCCAGGCCCAGGATCACCGAGACTGCGGTGACGAGGGCGGCCGCGCGCAGCTTCGCGTCCGGGCGGACGACCAGCCTGACGACGAGGTAGATCGCCCCGATCAGCACGGGGAACGCGACCGTGTAGACCAGTCCCCGGTACGTCGCCCTCGACAGGATCTCGCGTCCGGACTCCGAGTACGCCGCCACGAGGTAGGCCAGGAGACCTGCTCCGGCCGCGGCTCCGCCGTACCGCAGGGCATGGCGGCGGGTGAGCGGTTGCGGAAGGAGGTAGGCCATTCCCCACGCGGAGAGCAACACGACCATCTCGGCAACCGTGCGTTGGAACCACAGCTGGCTCAGGCCGGACCGGAAGAGGGCGAAGGCGACCCCGATGCCGACCGGGATGGACAGCAACAACCACCCGGCGCGGGGGTCGCGCCACGTGCCGGACTTCAGCAGCCCGACCGCTCCGATGCCGTACAGCAGCCAGCTGATGAGCAGGGTCAGCGTCATCGCCAGCCGGGTCATGGGTGTGAGAGCGATGTCGCTGGAGAAAAGCGCAGCTCGGACCGTGGCGAAGGGGTCGAGCACCAGGCCGCCGCTCTGACCGCCGAAGAGCACGATCTGGGCGAACATCAACACGACGAAAAGAAGTCCGATCAGTGCCGTGAGCGTCCTGTCGAGTCGTCGCCGGAAGACCAGGGTCAGGCCCCAGACGGCGAGGGCGCCGCACAGGAAGATAGGCGTGAACGTGGCCTTGGCGCCGGACAGTGCGAAGAGCGAGATCGACAAGGCGACCCAGGTCAGCCGCTCGGCCTTGCGCCCGGGGCGCAGCACTTCGAGGATGAGCATGAGTGGGGGGAGCGACATCATCACGCCATAAGGCTGGGACGGGCTGGTGACGAGTCGCTTGGACAGGTAAGGCTCGGTGAAAAGGTACGTCGCGAAGTGCGGGCCGATGAGCTGGTAGGCACCTGCGACAAGCAGCGCCGGCGCGATGACCGCGGCGACGGCTCTTCCGGTCAGCCGGAGCGCGACGGCACCGAGACCCAGCACGGCGAGTCCCAGCACGACGGCGGGCATGACCTCCCGCAGCATGACGATCGGGCCGATCCCGGTGGCGTGGTCGGACGTGGCGATCTGGGCATGCACGAACCAGTGGTAGTCCAGCCGCGTGTCGAGCAGGAACGGGATCTCGGGTGGGAACCTGTTCGAGGTCTCGGCGACCAGAGCCTGATGGAAGGTTTCGTCGACGCTGGGCGGGCTGAAGCCGGGCAGGCTGAGCGGCCGGACCGCGAATGCGTTGCGGCCGAGCCACGCCACGCCGTACACGATGGTGGCGCCGAGCGCCCACGAGGCCCGGTAGTCGAGCGACCGGGTGGGCATCGTCCAGGTCGAGCGACCCAGCCAGGTCACGCTGACGACAGCGGCCGCGATCGGCAGGACGACGATCAGCCCTGGGTAGCCGATCCAGACGCCCAGGAGATAGACCGGGAGCTGGATGCCGAAGCCGAAGATCGTGCCCAGGGACAGGTCCTCGAACCAGGTGGGGGGCTCGTCGCCGTCTTCCCGGCGAGTGTGCAGCTGATGCAGGAGCAGTCGCCAGGCGACCACGCCGGGGAAGGCGATGCCGATCAGGAGGTAGGCGGCGTAGGCGACGAGGTCAGGAGCGGGGACGTCATGCGCGAGCAGGAGGAGGAAGACGCCGAGTGCGGTCAGGATCATCGGAGGCCAGGACGTGCTGAGGACCCGGCGCAACGGCATGGCGCACACAGTACAACGGCCAATTCGTCTCGCTACGGTAGCGGGGCGCTCAGGACACCCGCTCCTCCCGATAGGCTCGGATGCCATGAGCGACACGGTCGAGGTGCCCCGCTCGGGGGCGGGCGATGACGCTGCGCTGGAGGAGCTCACCCGGCTGCGGGAGAGCATCGACAACCTCGATGCCGCGCTGGTGCATGTGCTGGCGGAGCGCTTCCGCTGTACGCAGGCGGTGGGGCTGCTCAAGGCCGAGCACGCCATGCCTCCTGCCGACCCGGCTCGAGAGGCGCAGCAGATCGAGCGGCTACGGCGGCTGGCTCACGAGGCGCGGCTCGACCCGGAGTTCGCCGAGAAGTTCCTGAACTTCATCATCGCCGAGGTCCTGCGCCACCACGAGGCGATCGCCAACCCCTGATGCTCAGGTGCGGGGGTCCGTCTCGGTGTCCTCATCACCCTCGGACGCGTCGCCTTCGTCGTCGTCCTGGTCGTCGTCCTTGTCGTCGTCTTGGTCGTCGTCTTGGTCGTCGTCTTGGTCGTCCTGTGACGCCGTCTCGTCGTCCTGCTCGACTTCCTCGGTTTCCATGACCAGCTGGCTGCGTCGTGCACCGGGCAGATCGACGGGTATCGCGTCGGCCAGCAGGCTCTGCACCGCTTGGCCCAGCGGGATGTCGCCGGGGGCGTCGAACGGGAAGTCGTCCTCGGACCGCCAGGCGGCGCGCATGCGCTCGAAGGCCGCCTGGCGTAAGGCGTCGTCGTCGTCGACGAACAGCTCGACCTCCAACGTCACGTGGACTCGGTGCGTCATGTCGGTCCTTTCGGTGGGTGGTGCTGCCTGACCTGCCGTGTAACCTCCGTTACGCCCCGCGTACTCGAAGCCTAGTGCCGACGCTAGCGGCGACGGCGCGCGTCCGCTCGACGAGCCGGGTCGGGCCCACCTAGGTGAACGAGGGGGCGGCGGGGCACAATGCCCGGATGGGCCTCGATGTCGACCGGATCCGCAGCTGCTTCCCGGCACTTGCCGAGGGCGTGGCCTATTTCGACGGGCCTGGGGGTTCACAAGTCCCGGACGTGGTCGGCGAGGCAATCGCGACCGCCATGTGCTCCGGACTGTCCAACCGCGGGACTGTCACCGCGACGGAACAGCGGGCGGACCGCATCGTCCGGGAGGCCCGTGCCGCGGTTGCTGACCTGCTCGGCGCCGATGCCGGTGGCGTGGTGTTCGGTCGCTCGATGACCCAGTTGACGTACGACGTCGCGCGGGCGCTCTCGAAACGGTGGGGCCCGGGCGACGAGGTCGTGGTCACCCGGCTCGACCATGACGCCAACGTGCGGCCCTGGGAGACGATCGCCGAGCGAGCCGGCGCCACCATCCGCTGGGTCGAGTTCGATCGGGTGTCAGGGGAGCTCGAGGTCGCGCAGGTGCAGGCGGAGCTGTCGGATCGCACTCGGCTCGTCGCGGTCACCGCCGCGTCCAACCTGCTCGGCACACGTCCAGACCTGCCGGCGATCACCGACGCCGTCCACGCGGTGGGCGCGCTGGTGTACGCCGACGGAGTCCACCTGACACCGCACGCAGCAGTGGACGTCACTGCGCTCGGCGCCGATTTCTACGTCTGCTCGCCGTACAAGTTCTTCGGGCCACATCACGGCGTTCTCGTGGCCGACCCAGAGCTGCTGGCGACGCTAGAGAACGACAAGCTGCTGCCGCAGACCTCGGCCGTGCCCGAGCGTTTCGAGCTGGGGACTCTGCCCTACGAGCTGCTGGCCGGGACGACCGCGACCGTCGACTTCATCGCCGGCCTCGCGTCGAGCGCGGCCGACCGCCGCGACCGGGTGGTGGAGTCGATGACGGTGCTCGAGGAGCACGAAGAGGAGCTGTTCGGCCGGTTGCTCGAGGGATTGGCCGGGATTCCGAGGCTGCACCTGCACGGCGCGCCCAAGCGTCGTACGCCGACCGCCCTGTTCACCGTGGACGGCGTCGAGCTCGATGAGATCTACTCCGGTCTGGCCGCACGAGGCGTCAACGCACCCGCGAGCTCCTTCTACGCGATCGAGGCGTCGCGGTGGATCGGGCTGGGTGACAGCGGCGCGGTCCGTGCGGGCCTCGCGCCGTACACGAGCGAGGACGACGTCGAGCGACTGCTCGCGGGTGTCCGGGAGCTCGCGAAGTGAACCGGCGGGTTCTGGTCACGGGTGGAGCGCGCGGCATCGGACGCGCCATCGCGATCGCGTTCGCGGCTGCCGGCGACCGGGTGGCGGTGCACTACGGCCGGTCGGCGGATCAGGCGGCTGCGCTGGTCGACGAGCTTCCCGGGACCGAGCACACCACGGTGCAGGCCGACCTGGCTGTGCCGGATGAGATCCGCCGGGCCGTCGACACCGCCGCAGTCGACCTCGGCGGACTCGACGTCCTCGTCAACAATGCCGGCATCTTCGTGGCACACCCGCCGCTGGAGACGTCCTGGGAGGATTGGCAGCGGGCCTGGACCCAGACGCTGCAGACCAACCTGCTGGGTGCGGCGCATGCGACGTTCGCGGCCGTGCCGCACCTGATCGCTGCCGGCGGTGGGGCGATCGTCAACGTGTCGAGTCGTGGCGCGTTCCGCGGCGAGCCGAAGAATCCCGCGTACGGCGCGTCGAAAGCGGGACTCAACTCGTTCGGTCAGTCCATGGCGGTCGTCCTCGCGCCGCACGGCATCTCGGTCGGGACCGTGGCACCCGGCTTCGTCCAGACCGAGATGGCACGCGGGGTGCTCGACGGGCCGCGTGGTGACGAGGTGCGCAAACAGTCGCCGTACGGACGGGTCGCGGAGCCCGAGGAGGTGGCCGCGGCGGTGCTGTGGCTGGCGTCTCCTGAGGCAGCCTTCTCGACCGGCACGATCATCGATGTCAACGGAGCGTCGTACTTGCGCAGCTGAGGCTGTTTTGGTTCAGGAGGTTCGGTCGACATAGGCGACCACGCGGTTGAGGAGCGACGCCGCGTTCAGCAGCTCGAGCGGTGGCAACGGTGGGTTCTCGGCCAGCTCGTAGAGCAATGGCGTTGCCTCGTGGTGGCCGAGCTGGACGGCGACTTGGGCACAGGCTCGAGCCGCGTCGCGCACGACCGCGGGTTGGACCGTCCAGATGGTCTCGAAGAGTCGTTGGCGGTCCGGGACGGCCGACTGGCCGGGCAGTTCCCAGGCGGTGAGCATGGCGGGGTAGTCGGCGGACTCGCAGACGACGACCCACTCGCGCCGCATCGGCGCATCCTCGGGCAGGTGGACGATGTCGATCCCCTCGATCGGCGTCGGCTCGTCGGAGAAGTCGGCGAATACCGTGGTCGACCGGGCGATCCGAGCGAGCTCCGTCCACCGCTCGCTCGCGGCGCGGAAGTAGCGGGCTTTCTGGAAGCTGCCGAAGATCATCGGCCGCTCCGCGCGCACGCAGCACTCGTCCTCGATGGCCCACGACAGCGCCAGCAGGGTCGACTTCTTCAGGCGCTGTGCTTGGAGAATCGGGTGCTCGCGGCGCAGCGTCGCGTACACGGACGGCGCTCCCGGAGGGCCCTCGGCCGCAGCCTGGGCGCGTGAGACCTCCGCGATGGCCACCTCGAGCCGAGTGCCGCCGTCGCGGCGTCGGAGCACCTGCAGGACCCGCTCGACGTCGCGCTCGTCGTACCGACGATGTCCGCTGTCGCGCCGTTGCGGCCGTGGGAAACCGTGCCGCGTCTCCCACATCCGCAACGTGGCCGGAGCGACACCGGTGCGCTCGGCGAGGTCACCGATGCTGAGACTCGCCGGTGTGACCAGGGCCGCAGAGGTGCGGGGTTGCGTGGAGGTGGGTCGAGGGTTCATGATGACATGATAAACCTAAACAGACCGTTGAGGAAAGTGTTTAACTTTCCTTTCTTCCTGAAGGAGTCAGCTCATGACCGACACCAGCACACGCACCACCCCCCGCAGCGACGAGGTCGTCGACTGGACCGACCTCGGTCGCGAGATGTGGTCGTTCCTCACCGGGCGAGAGGCTGCGATCAACTACCGCTTCATCGACATGGCCGTGGAAGTTCCCCGCGACACCGGCGCCGATGCCCCTCGGGCAACCTGGAAGCTGAACGGCACCCTCCAGGTGACCACGAAGGACAACGCGAGCTCGACCACATCCGGAGCCTGAGCCATGGCTGCCGATCTCACGGTGGATGCCGACCTCAGCTTCTCGGTCGCCGTTCCTGGCTCGCGAAGGGTGACCGGGACCTTGACCGGATCGGGCAAGAACCTGCTGCTGCAGGTGAGCGACCCGTTTCTGTTCGCCGGTCGGTCGGACTCGGGGTCGATCCGGGGGTTGGCACATGGACTCGCAGGCAAGGGGCTTTCGATCACCGTCGTCACGTCCGCCGGGCCGCTCGTCACGCTGGGCGCGGGGCGGACGTCCTGGCTGCAGCGGAGGCTCACCGGGTCGCGGCACATCCGCATCGAGCGTGGCGCCGGGCTGTGGTCGCTGATCCGCGGCCGCGCACAGGCACCGAGTGGCGGCGCTCTCCCGGCCGCTGCGCTCGCGCCGCCGGCAACCCTGTGGCCCATCGCGCCGACGATGCGTCGGCGGCAGCGTCGGCCGGTGACCACCACGCACGATCCGCGCGGTGGCGGTCACCCGAGGATGATCATGGCGCCCCAGGCGTACCCGACGCCGGAGGACAGGCAGGAGGTCTTCTCGCTGCGCCAGGACGTCACGACGATCGGCAGTGACGAGGCGTGCGACATCACGTTGGTCGGTCTCCGACCCCGGCACGCCGAGATCCGGCACGACCACGAGGACGAGTTCGTGCTGGTGCGCGTCGACGAAGCGGGCTCCACCCGCGTCAACGGTGCTCCCGTGGACCGGTCGGTGCTGCGCACGGGATCGCGCGTGCAGCTCGGCGACTGGACCATGTCCTTCTTCCGCGAGGAGTACGCCGACCACGGTCGCCCTTATGGTGGTCGCATCGGCGGTGAACTGGGCCATCAGCGCAAGCAGCCCAGCCGCACCGAACTTCGCAAGCACGACGAGGAGCAGACGTGACGTCTCCAGGACCGGTCCTCGTCGCAGGTGCGTCGGGCTTCGTCGGGCGTCGGCTCTGCCCGTCGCTTGCCGCAGCCGGGCATGAGGTCCGCGCGATGACGCGCCACCCGGACAGCTACTCCGGCGATGGGGAGGCGGTCTTCGGCGACGTCCACGACGCCGGCACGCTGACCAAGGCGCTGGCCGGCTGCCGGGCGGCGTACTACCTGGTGCACTCGCTGGACTCCAAGGACTTCGAGCGGCTCGACGCCGAGGCCGCCCGTGCGTTCGGCAGGGCCGCCGCTGATGCCGGCGTCGAGCAGATCATCTACCTCGGCGGCCTGGGCAGCGACTCCGAGCAGCTGTCAACGCACCTCCGTAGCCGTCGTGAGGTCGAGGGTCTCCTCGGCGATGCAGAAGTACCCGTCACCGTGCTCCGCGCCGGCATCATCGTCGGCAGCGGCGGTATCTCGTGGGAGATGACCCGGCAGCTCGTCGACCACCTGCCCGCCATGGTCACGCCCCGCTGGGTCCGCACCCGGACACAACCCATCGCGGTCGCGGACGTGGTCCGCTACCTCGTCGGCGTGCTGGACGAACCGCGCGCACAGGGACAGGTGTTCGAGATCGGTGGGCCGGAGGTGCTGCAGTACGTCACGATGCTGCGTCGGGTGGCCGCGATCAAGAAGAGCACCCTGCTGATCGTCCCGGTGCCGCTCCTCACCCCCGGCTTGTCGTCGCGCTGGCTGGCCCTGGTCACCAACGTCGACACGCAGACGGGGCGCTCGTTGATCGACTCCATGGCCAATGAGGTCGTGGTCCACGACGACAGCATCCGCACGGTCGTGCCCTTCGAGCCGATGGGGTACGACGACGCGGTTCGTGTGGCGTTGCGAGAGCATGCACAGCGGGAGAAGTCTCGATGAGCTCCGCGCGCGCGACGTCGTGGTGGCGGCGTGCGCGGTCGGAGTTCGAGGCCCGGCTCCCGATGGCGATCACGCACGTGGTCCCCATCGATCACCCGGAATCAGAGGCGGTTGTCGCGAGACGTCGCCGGGTCGTGGCGGGTGTCTCCGTGCTGGGGACCAGCCTGCTCGGGTTGTCGCTGTCGACGAAGCCGAACTCCAAGGAGTTCTACGGGCTCACCGCCGCTGTGGCCGCCACCTGGACCGCGGGAGGACTCTTCTCGGGACCGCTGCACCTCGGTTGGATCCAGAGTCGCGACCAGCGGCTCCGACGCCCGATCATCACCCCGATCGCCACGGGGGTGGGAGCCTTCGGGTTCTTCTACGGCTGCGCGTTGGTGGCCCGCGGCATACCGGTGCTCGACCGCGCTATCGGACGCGTCCTCGCGTTCGCCGAGGAAGGCAGCGGTCCCATGGTCGTGGCCACGACGTTGGCGAACGGACTCGGTGAGGAGATCTTCTTCCGGGGCGCGGTCTATGCCGCGCTCGAGGAGGACAGAGCTGTCGTCGTGTCCACCGCGGTCTACACGTTGGCCACTGTGTCGACGCGCAACCCGTCGTTGGTACTAGCAGCTGGGGTGATGGGGACGCTCTTCAGCATGCAGCGGCGTGCCTCCGGTGGGCTGCAGGCTCCGGTGCTGACGCACCTCACGTGGTCGACGCTGATGGTGCGCTACCTGCCGCCCCTGTTCAGACGCGCCCACCGCTCCTGACCGACCTGTCAGGAGTAGGGGCGGCTGAAGCCCCCTGTAGTTCTGACAACTCGGTGATGGCACGGGTGGCCCGCCGTCGAGGTATTCGCTACTTGATCTTCTTCCAGAGGCGCATGCCCACTTGGTCGAGCAGGAGGCCTGCCTCGTCCTCGGGACACTCCACGATGTCGCTGAACGAGAGAGAGCCGTCCTTCAAGACCGTCACCTTCGCCTTGGTGCAATTCGTTGGCGACTGACTCCAGTGGAAGATGATGGTCTCCCCGTCGAACTCATACGTTGCGTGCTGTTCGCCCGTGTCTCCTTGGTTGGGACCTTCAGTCTGGCGGTAGGTGAGGTCGTAGCTGCCGTCTTTGAGTGTCGCGGTGTTCTTGCTGGGGACATCGTTGAGGGCTTGGGCATCGGTGATCCCCGCCGCTTTGAGGGCCGCCTGGGTGACCACCCATTGGTAGGTGCCGTTCAGCTGTGATGCTTGTGATGGCTCACTCGGCTCAGGGCACCGGGTGATCGGGTTCGGAGCCGTCGTCCGCGACTTCAGTCCCTCGATGGCAGCAATGATCGCTGCCGTGGTGTTGTCTGCCTTCAAGTCCGCATTCACCCGCGCCGCTGCGTCTTTGAGCGCCACGATCTCGGCGCGGCTGGCAGCCACGATGTGACCGCCGTTCTTGCAGTACTTCATCGCTGCCGCGGCATCGTCGTCGAAGGTGCCGATCGCCCAGTCGCGCGTCGTCTCGGCTGCCTGGGTCAGCGCGTCGAGTTGACTGGCTGAGACTTTCGCCTTGGCGGCAGCGCTGATCACGATGACGTCGGCCTTGGCATAGAAAGTGACGTTGCCGGTAGCCTGCGCGGCAGGGGCCTGGTCGTACTGAGACTCCGCGATCGTGTAACCGTCTTCTCCGAACATCGGCGTCGTCCCGAGCGCGGATAGCAGTTGCCAGGTGGTGGTGGAGTGCGGGGATCGGATCGTCGCTCCTGCGTAATCGCCGAGTCCGCGCGGTGCCGCTTCGGTGCCGAATGGATGACGCAAGGCCTCAGGCAGCATCGCCAAGCCGGTCATACCGGCAGTAGACAGACCTTTCATCATGGTCGCCGCCTGATCACTGGCGACGACTTGGTCGAGCAGTTCGGTGGAGTCGATGAGGAAGGGGCTGTTGATGGCGCGAAGACTCTCCACACCGACGAGGTCCCATGCCCGGGTCGCGACGAGCCCGAGCTCGGCGTCGCCCGCTTGGACGAACTTGATCGTCGACTGCTCGTCCGGCGCGGCCTGGTAGAGAGGCTCGATCGTGATGGTCGGCTCGAGATCGTGCACTGTCTCGGCGAAGTGGTTGACCAGGATTCCGCCCGTCACCCCGGCGTCGTCGTAGGTCGCGATCCGCAACGTCACGGGTTCTGTTCTTGGGCCGGAGGTTGCCGCCGGCTCGTTCGAGCC
This sequence comes from uncultured Actinomycetota bacterium, assembly GCA_963742765.1. Taxonomy (GTDB): domain Bacteria; phylum Actinomycetota; class Actinomycetes; order Propionibacteriales; family Nocardioidaceae; genus JANLYC01. The sequence continues at coordinate 689,535 of CAVUMY010000001.1, read as the reverse complement.
GCCGCATCCTGCCAAGCACAGGAGCAATCCAGAGGTCAGTGCGGTGAGGCGTTGTCGGCGGGTCATGTGGTCCTCCTTCGGAAATGATCCCAAAAAGTCACCTCGAGTGAGATGGTGCGAGAAACCCTTCAACAAGGAGGTAATGCCGAAGTAACAACGCAGGTGAGGGGCCTTCCCCTACATTTCTCTTGTGTCTGCTCTGCGGATTACAGGCCGTCTCGAGGCGCTCGGTAGACGGGAGCGCGTCGTCCTCGCGGCCCTAGCCGTTCAGCGGCCAGAGGTGGGCACCCATGATCAGCTCGCGAACGCCTTGTGGCCAGAGGGTGCACCGCCCACCAGCGCGAAGGTCATCCAAGGATGTGTCTCGCGCCTGCGGGGGTTGCTCGGTGCCGATGGGATCTCGACCCTCGACAACGGCTATCGCCTTGAAGCAGGCGTGGTGACCGAAGCCGATCTGTTCACCCAGCGCGTTGCCCGCGGGCGCGAGCTCCTTCAGCTCGGTCAGGCGGACCGGGCTGCGTACGCACTGGACGAGGCACTGCGCGAGTGGAGTGGAGATCCCTACGCCGAGATCTCTCACTGGTCACCGGCGGAGGGGGCGAGTGCCCACCTCCGGGGCGAAAGGGAGGTGGCGGAAGAGCTCTATGTCGATGCCCTACTGACTTCCGGCGACGCCGCGCGGGCCCTGTCGATCGTGCGCTTGCTCGTCCCTCGGGCACCGTTCCGGGAACACCGTTGGGTGCAGCTCGCGTTGGCCGACTATCGCCTGGGAAATCAGGCTGAGGCGCTGGATACGCTGCGCGCCTGTCGGGCCACGCTGATGGACGAGCTGGGTATCGAGCCAGGCGAGGAGATCAGACGACTGGAGAAGGCGATCCTCCGCCAGGATGTGGCCGCCAGCCTGCCCAGCAGAGCGGTCGCGGATACCGAGTGTCCCTGGCCCGGACTGGCGGCATACGGCCCCGATGACGCGGACTGCTTCTTCGGTCGGGACATCGAGCTGGCCGCGGCGTTGGCCGCGCTGGCGACGCGCGGGGTCCTCGCGGTCGTCGGCCCTTCCGGGATCGGCAAGTCATCGTTCGTGGGTGCCGGGGTCGTTGCCACGTTGCGAGCCCGTGGTCGGAGCGTGCGCGTCCTCGTGCCAGCACCCGACACGGCCGTACCCGCCTGCGATGTCCTGGTCATCGATCAGGGCGAGGACATCTTCGCGCTCGCGGCGACGGTGCGCAACGAACTCCTGCAGGATCTTGCCGCTCACCCCGGTCAGATCGTGTGGGCGATGCGCGCAGACCAGATGTCGCTGGTCGGGTCCTCCCCGGTGGTTGCCCGGATCGTGGAGCAAGGCCTCTTCATTCTCGGTGCGCTGAGCACCGAAGGGCTGGCCACGGCCATCGAGCAGCCGGCCGCGCAGCGCGGGCTATGGGTCGAACCGGGACTGATCGATCTGTTCTTGCGGGACATCAAGGGGTCCCCCGTCGCTCTGCCCCAGTTCTCCCACGCGCTGGCGCAGACCTGGGCCCGCCGAGAAGGGCGAACCCTGACCGTCGCCGGATACCGAGCGAGCGGCGGCGTCGCTGGTGCTCTGGCACGCACGGCCGAGGAGGTTTACGCGGCACTCCCCCAAGAGCGACACCCGGTGCTTCGTTCGCTCATGCTGCGTCTCGTGATCGTGGGTGACGACGCGGAGCGTCGGCGAGCCAGGGTGACGACGCGCGAGTTGAACGAGGCGCACGGGTCCGTCGTGGACCTTCTCGTCGATGCCCGCCTCCTGACCAGCGACGACGGTGTTGTGACCCTGACCCACGAAGCCCTCATCGATGGGTGGCCCCGCCTGGGCGAGTGGCTTGATGAGGATGTGGAGGGACGCAAGGTATTTCATCACCTGACCGCCGCGGCGCGAGCATGGGACGAACTCGGGCGGCCCGAGAGCGAGTTGTACCGCGGAATTCGGCTCGCCGGCGCGGTGGCGTGGTCCGAACGAGCCGACGTCGAGCTGGCTACGATCGAACGGGTCTTCCTCAACCAGAGTGCAGCGCATGCTGACGCGCAAGCGGCCCACCTGGCGAGGCAGGTTCACCGCCAGATCCGCACGAACCGCGTACTCCGGTCCGCCTTGGGCGCCGTCGCAGCGGCGCTCGTGGTCGCCCTCGTCTTCGGCGTCTTGGCCGTGCGGCAGAGTCGGCGCGCAGATCAGCATGCCACCGAGGCCGAAGATGCGGCTCTGGCTCAAACGGCTATCGCCGTCGGTGCTGCGGCTCTCGACACCGAGGATCCCCAGCTTGCCCTCTTGTTGGCGGCCGCCGCCGAACAACTCGCCCCGGGAGTCGCGACTGCTTACAACCTCGCGGCAGCTGTTGCCCAACGCCCTGAGCTGATCCGCACGGTCGTCGTGCCGGCCGGCAGCAGCGTCGGCCGGATCGCGACGGCTGGCGGTCGGGTCGTGACAGAAGACAGCCGGCACACCGTCCGCACCTTCACCGTGGGCCTTGTTCCCGACGCGTCGTACCAAGCCGGCGACCGGCACCTCGACACGATCGACGTGCCGATCGCGGCCACGCAAGACGTGGTTGCCGCCGCGGCCGCTCCCGAGGATCCCCTGGCTATCCGCTTGCTCGATCCAGCGACGCTGACCGAACTGCCCCACCAGTTGCAGGGGGTTCCCACGGGAGTTGTTGTCCAGGACCTTGGCGTGAGCCGGAACGGGCGTTATCTCGCGGCGAGCCTCGGACACCTCGTCATCCGCGGACAGACAGACGGTGGAGTGGACCGCGTGATCGTCCGGGTGTGGGACCTCGCCACTGGACGGCCGGTCGGTCAGCCGATCGCCCCACCTCTGGCCTTCACCCGAGTGGCGCTCTCCGACGACGGTGCCACCGTTTTCACCGGTAACCCGGTAGCTGCCTTCGACGTCGACAGCGGTCGACAATGGTGGCAGCGCAACGAGGCATGGACCGGCGACGTCGACGCGCGAGGGCGAATCCTGGCCGCGTTCGCTGAGGATGGGACTGCCGTGCACCTGCTCAATGCCGACAATGGCCTGCTCCGGGCCACCCTGACCGGTCAGACAAGCGCTCTCGAGGACGTCTCATTCTCGCCCGACGGGAGCACCCTCGCGGCCACCTCGGCCGACGGGCTCGCTGTCGTCTGGGACGCCGGCACCGGTCAGGCCATCCACCGGTTCGACACCGGGGCTGGTGCCGTTACCGGTGTTTCCTATTCCGCTGACGCCAAGACCCTCTACGTCGGCAAGCCGCTGACCGGCGAGCTGCAGGCATGGGACCTCAGTGGCGATCGCGGATTCCTCGCCAAGATCGGGTTCCCCGAGATCGCACCGTACGGCTCCGGCATGGTCGAACTCAGTCCCGGAGCGACAAGGATCGCGCGGGGCGGATGGCGCCCTGATCCGGCCGAGGCCAGCCTCAGCCTGTTTGATTCACGTACCGGGGTCGAGGTCCATTCTCCGCTCATCAGTCAGTCGTGGAGCGTTGCAGGCGCCTGGAGTCCCGATGAGCGCATGTTCGTGACCGGCTACGCGCATGGATGGGTGCAGCTCATCGATGGCGTGAGCGGGCGTGAACTGTGGCGGCGCAAAGTGCTCCCCTCTGACATCGTCGACACCGCTTTCGCTGGAAACGGGCACGTCGTCGCAGTCGATGTCGAAGGGCATGCTGCCCTGCTCGACACCGGGCGGCTCGTCAACGCGGGCCGCATCGTGAGGCTTCCGGAGAAGCCCTTCGCCCTGGCGGGCTCACCGGACGGTGACATAGCGTTCGTACTGACGGCAGGCACCGAATGGCGGCCTGACTGGGGCATCGACGCCACGCGCTGGTACGAGGTCGACCTGACACGCGGGACGATTGTGAGCCATGGCGACGTGGGTGTTACGAACGGACGCGTCGTAGCAGCATCGCCGGATGGTCAATCGGCCGCGGTTGGGGGGACCAATGGCGAGTTCGAGGTGATCGACCTGACGACCGGCGAGTCGATTCGCTCGGCGGTCTCCGGCATGCGCGGTGACATCGTTTCTGCGTCGTACAGCCCCGACGGGAACCGCGTCGTCGCCACCTCCACAGGACCTGACGTCGCGGTCTGGGACGCGAAGACCGGTGAACTGCTATCCAGATTCCCGCTCGCGGTGGGCCAGCAGGTGACGTCGGCGCAAGTCGGTGAGCAGGGGATCGTCACGGTGACGGCAATTTCTGGAGACACTTTCAGATGGAACCCGTCACCACCAGCAGCCATCGCCTACGTGTGCGAGGTTGCAGGCCGCGACCTTACCGAGCAGGAATGGCGGGACGCTTTCGGGGACCGCCCCTACCAATCCACCTGTTGAAAGCAACGGGGGCCACGTTGGCGTGGAGCGGGTGACGAGAATCGAACTCGCACTGTCAGCTTGGGAAGCTGATGTTCTACCATTGAACTACACCCGCACGACGTCTCCCGCGGCCCCGCAAGGGCGGCCCGAAGACGAGCGGGGTCGATACTACCGGGCCGCCGGCCCGCCACGCCGCCACCCCGAATGAGGCTTTCGTCTCGACCCCCGACCTCCCGCCTGAGGTGACCGCGAGTTCAACCAGCACAATGAGCGCGTGGCCATCTTCCTCGCGCTCATGTCGAGCGTGCTGTGGGGGGCAGGCGACTTCCTGGGCGGTCTGCGCAGCCGGTCGCGACCTGCTGTCGCCGTGGTGGCCGGCTCGATGCTCAGCGGTCTCGTCGTCATCGCCCTGGTGGCACTGGTCTACGGCGCGTACGACGACCCGAGCGGGTGGCTGCCCTGGGCAGTGATGGCCGGACTCGCTGGTGCCGCCGGGCTCATCGCGTTCTACTGGGCACTGGCCAGCGGAACGATGGGCGTGGTCTCGCCGATCGCCGCCCTCGGCGTCAGCGTGCCGGTCATCATCGGCTTCATCCGCGGTGAGGTACCGAGCACGCTCCAGGCGATCGGTCTCGCCGTCGCGCTGGCCGGCGCCATCGCCACCAGCGGTCCGGAGCTGTCGGGCCGGGTCAGCGGCCGTTCGGTGCAGCTCGCTGCCTTCGCGGGCGTGTGCTTCGGGCTGGTCTTCGTCGCGGTCGACCAGGGAGCGAAGTCGTCCCCGATGATGACGCTGATCGCGATGCGGTGCAGCAGTCTGGTGCTGTTCTTGATCGCCGCCGTCGCGCTGCGCAGCATCGGCGGGCTGAATCGCACCGACATCTGGCCGCTCACCGTCATCGGCACGTTCGACGTCACGGCCAACCTGATGTTCGCTCTCGCCAGCAACAGAGGCTACGTCTCGGTCGTCAGCGTGCTCGGTTCGTTGTACCCGGTGATGACCGTCTTGCTGGCCCGGGCCGTGTTGCATGAGCGGATGCAGACCATCCAGACCGCCGGTGTCGGCGTCACGATGCTGGGCGTCGTGTTCATCTCGGCAGGCTGAGGTTCGGTAGGGTCGCTGCGTGCTCCTCAGTGACCGTGACATCCGCTCCGAGATCGACGTCAAGCGCGTCGTCCTCGAGCCCTACGACCCGGAGATGATCCAGCCGTCGAGCGTGGATGTCCGGCTCGACCGCTTCTTCCGGGTGTTCGAGAACCACCGCTATCCGCACATCGACCCGGCCGAGGACCAGCCCGACCTCACCCGGCTGGTGGAGCCTGCGTCCGACGAGCCGTTCATCCTGCATCCTGGCGAGTTCGTGCTCGGCTCGACGTACGAGGTGATCACGCTTCCCGATGACGTGGCGGCCCGGCTCGAGGGCAAGTCGTCCCTGGGCCGTCTCGGCCTGCTCACCCACTCGACGGCCGGCTTCATCGACCCCGGCTTCTCCGGCCACGTCACCCTCGAGCTCTCGAACGTCGCCACGCTGCCGATCAAGCTGTGGCCGGGGATGAAGATCGGTCAGTTGTGCTTTTTCCGCCTGTCATCGCCGGCCGAGAACCCCTACGGAAGCGCGAAGTACGGTTCCCGCTACCAGGGTCAGCGCGGCCCGACCCCGTCGCGGTCCTTCCAGAACTTCCACCGCACCGACATCTGATCGGGCTCCTGACAGCGCAATTGCGGGAAGGTGCAGACGCCTGTCGGCGTGTCGGCCTGCACCTTCCCGCAATTCGCGGTGGGGCGGTCAGCGGGTGTTGCCGTCCGCCTTGTCGGCGAGGCGGCGCAGCATCCGCGCAGCCCTGGGGTGCGTGGGGCGCCTGGTCGCGTCCTTGTGCTGCGTGCGCTCCTTGATGATTTCGCGAGCTACCTGGTCGTTGAAGTTCATGAGCACTGCTTCTCTCTGTGTGGTGCTTCCGGGGAGGTCTCGAGGTCTTGGTTCGAGTCTGGGTATCGGCGCGGGGTCCGCGCCTGACCGTGTTTGCTGTGTCTGACGACGCGTTCGGTGCCGTCGTACGACGAGTCCGCGGTCTCGGGCCGGTCCGGCCGTCGCTCACGCGCGCTGTAGGACCACATCGCCCGTCCCCGCCTGGATGATGAGCTCGACGGTCTGGTCGCCGTCGCCCGGTGCGTCGCTCGCGTCGAGGGAGGATGTGACGTCTCCCGTCACGGTGGTGATGTCCAGGTACGCCGCAGTGCCGTCCGCGACGCCGACGGTGACGTCGCCGGAGCCGGTCTTGGCCTTGAGCTTGCCGTGGTCGATGCGACGCACGAGCAGGTCTCCCGAGCCGGCCATCGCGTCGACGCCGTCTCCGGCGTGCTTCACGACGATGTCGCCCGAACCGGTCTTGATCTTGAGGGTGCCACCGATCTGACCGACCACGACGTCGCCGGAGCCGGCGAGGATGTCGGCATGGCCGCCGACCTCGTCGAGGCTGATGTCCGACGAGCCTCCCTTGACCGAGCAGTTGCCCCGTGCGGTCCGCAGCTCCACGTCACCGGAGCCGGTCTTGAGGTCGGCGCTGGCGACGGTGTCGAGCTCGAGGTCTCCGGATCCGGTGCTGATCTTGAGGTCGCCCAGCTCGCCGTGGGTGTCCACGTCGGCTGAGGCGGTCTCGATCTTCGCGGAGCTGTGGGTCGGCACGGTGATCGTCGCCATGACATCGCCCTGCCGGCGGAACAATCCACCCCGGATCTTCGGCATCAGCACGACGAGCTCGTCACCGCGCTGCTCGACGGTGGTGTTGTCGATCATCTCTTGGGCAGCGGAGTCGTTGCCCAACGCCTCGAGCTCGACCGTGCTGGTCGTGGTGTCGGCCGCATGGACCGTGACCTGTCCCTGCCACAGCTCGACCTTGAGGCTGACCGGGTGAGGTGTCTCGAACGTGTGCATGGCTGTCTCCTTCAGCGGCTGTGGAAGTCGATGGATGTGGGTAGTCGATGGATGAAGGCGGTGACCGGAACGTGGCGGCGGCCTGGCCGCGTCAGCGCACCCAGCCCTGGATGCGTTTGTTGGACGAGCGGTTGCGGCCCGGGGCGCCCGGCCCCATCGAGCCCATGATGTTGATGTCGATGTTGGCCGAGCTCGCCATCCGCGCGGCGTTGACGAGCCAGGTGTTGAGGCTCTGGCCCCGGCGTGCGGCGAGCTCCTCGGCCTTGACCTTGAGCGACTCGGGCAGCCGCAAGGTGATGCGGGCGACGGACTCGTCCTCGCCGTCGAACGCCTCGGGCGGCGCCGGGGGCTCCGGCGGGGTGGGGGGCGTCGGCGGGGTGGGAGGCATGGCGTCGGCGCCGGCACCAAGGACGACGAAGACCGGTTCGCGGCCCTTGAGCCGCAGCTCGACGGAGGTGCCATGCAGCTCGTTGGTGATCTCCGACGCGGCCTGCGAGAGCGCGTCCATCAACGTGAGGCGAACGGCTGGGTCGAGCGCCATGGACAGACGCTCCGCGGCCGCTCGGATCTCGTCGCCGCCCGCCTCGGCCGCTTGGGAGAGGTCCCGGCGGAGGGATTCGACGAATGGGGTGATGTCCATGCGCACTAATATGACACCACCATGGTGTCATGTCAACACCATAATGAAAGAACGACAAAATGCCTGGTCGTGAGCGGTTGATCTGGCTGCACATCCAGCGATCCGGTGGCGCTGGTCGGCCAACCGGCATCCGGATGTGGCCGATTTGACCGCCGATGACGTCAGGCCGGATAGTCTGCGTTCGGCTTGGGCACCACAGATGTGATGGACGCCCTCTCGAACGGCCGCAAGGACCCAAGGTGTCCGGCACCTGGGCCTGCCAGAACGTGACCGGCGGCGGTGCCGACTGCACGACCGGCAAGGTGAGGAAGGCGACCTTCACCCCCAGTGGAGCGCTCAACACCAACTAGCCGGGACGAGCTGAACCCTGAGCACTCGCTCAAGGTCACCGACCTGGCAGGCAACCCGTTCGACAGGATGATGCTGGGAGTTCTCCCGTCCTGAGCTGACTGAACAACTGGCAACCGACCGGCCCGGAGCGCACGCTTCGGGCGGTCGTACGTCACTCGCCAGTGACGCCGTCCCGCGGGTCGGTCTCGGTCGCCGTGTGCGGGGTCTCGGCCGCTGTGGCCCCGTCGATGTCGCGCGTCGGCGTCGTACCGTTCGAGTTCCTGACAGCGGCCAGCAGGAGCTGGGCGACGTCGAGCACCTCGACCTCATCGCGCGCCTTGCCGTCGGCCTGCAGGGACGTGAGACCGTCGGACATCATCACGCGGCAGAAGGGGCAGCCGACGGCGATCTGGTCCGCGCCGGTGCCGACCGCTTCGCGCGAACGGTTGAGGTTGATCCGCTCGCCGATCTTCTCCTCCATCCACATGCGCGCACCGCCGGCGCCGCAGCAGAACGACCGGGAGCCGTTCCGCGGCATCTCGGTGAAGGAGGCGCCTGGCAGGATCGCGAGCAGCTCGCGGGGCGGCTCGTAGACCTGGTTGTGACGGCCGAGATAGCAGGGGTCGTGGTAGGTGATGGTGCGCTTGGCCACGCTCGACTCGACAGGGGCGACCGGTGTCAGACGACCGTCGCGGACCAGCCGGTTGAGCAGCTGGGTGTGGTGCACGACCTCGAGCTCGACCCCGAACTGGGAGTACTCGTTCTTCAACGTGTTGAAGCAGTGTGCACAGGTGGAGACGACCTTCTTGGCCTTGGTCTCCTTGAGCACCTCGGCGTTCTGCAGGGCGAGTTGCTGGAAGACGAACTCGTTGCCGGAGCGACGGGCAGGGTCGCCGGTACAGGTCTCGCCGTCACCGAGCACCGCAAAGGACACCCCGGCTTGGTTGAGCAGCTCGGCGACAGCCTGTGTCGTCTTCTTGGCGCGGTCCTCGTAGGCGCCGGCACAGCCGACCCAGAACAGCCATTCGACCTCGTCGAGATCTTCGACGTCGGTGCCGACCTGCTTGACCTCGAACGGCAGGTCCTTGGCCCAGTCCATCCGCGCCGACGGAGCCATGTTCCACGGATTGCCCTTGTTTTCAAGGCCTTTGAACAGCTGGCTGAGCTCGGCCGGGAAGTTCGACTCGACAAGCACCTGGTATCGCCGCATGTCCATGATGTGGTCGACGTGCTCGATGTCGACCGGGCACTGCTGCACACAGGCGCCGCACGACGTACACGACCAGAGTACGTCCGGGTCGATGACCCCGTAGGCCTGGGCATCGCCGATGAGAGGGCGATCGGCCTCCTTGGTCACGGTGTCGCCAAGGCCGGCGCGGTCCGCTTCGTCGGCGAGCAGGTAGGGCGCCTTGGCGTACGCATGCTCGCGTAGCGCCATCACGAGCAGCTTGGGCGACAACGGCTTCTCGGTGTTCCAGGCCGGACACTGCGACTGGCAGCGGCCACACTCCGTGCACGAGGTGAAGTCGAGGAGGCCCTTCCAGGTGAAGTCCTCGACCTTGCCCACGCCGAACACGGTCTCCTCGTCGAGATCCTCGATGTTCTCGAAGTCGATCGGCTTGCCGCCGGCCATCATCGGCTGCAACGCACCGAGTGCCGGTCGGCCGCTCGCCTCACGCTTGAACCAGATGTTGGGCCACGCGGTGAACCGGTGCCACGCCACACCCATCGTCGTGTTGAGCGACAGCACGATCATCCACGTGAACGAGATGACGATCTTGAGCATCGCCACCAGGTAGATCAGGTTCTCCAGGGCCGACAGGCTCAGCCCGCTGAACGCGTCACCGATGAAGAACGTCAGCGGGTAATGCGCCTGCGAGGCCGTGCCGTCGAGGTCTGCGACGGCGTACTCGGCGGCGCGCAGGGTGATGATGCAGAGTCCGATACCGAGGATCACCCCCTCGACGAAATACGCCTGCCACATGCGGGAACCGCTGAACCGGCTGTAGCGGCCCAGCGACCCGGTGGGCAGGTGGGTCACCCGGATCGCGATCAGTCCCACGATCGAGACCAGCATCAGCCAGGTGATCAGCTCGGTCGCCCAGTCGTAGACGATCCAATGCCCGATCAGCGGGAGGACGAACTCGGCAGCGAAGAGCTGACCGAAGGCCGTGACAAGCGTGAAGAACAGGAACCCGAACCCGACGAAGACGAACCAGTGCATGATCCCGACATGCGTCCACTGCAGCATCCTGGTGTGGCCGAGCGTTTCCTTGACCAACGTGGTCCAGCGCGCACCGCGGCGCGTTGACCGGCCGACGGTCGGCTGCCCGGTACGTACGACCGCCACGATGGATGCGATCGCCTTGGCGAACAACGCGATCGCGACGATCGTCACCGCCAGCGACACGACGATGGCAAGCACCTGCATGGGGTCTCCTCGCGGTTGGTCAACCCGGCGTCATCGACCTGCGGGTGAGACTAGGGCGTGCAGCCGGCCCCAGCAGCAGGCGATGGACGTGCCGGGAAGCCTATCTTCCGGACGCTCGAGCGCATGCGGCGACCGCCCGGTCCGGCGGCCGTTCTGCTCATTCGTCCGAGAGCGTCAGCAACCGCTCCAGTCGCTCGCTTTCGTTGTCGACCAGCCAGTCGTCCTCCGACAGCAACTCGTGGGCGCGGGAGAAGTACGTCGCCGCCTGGTTCTCACGGCCGAGTGCCATCAGGTTCTCGCCCAGCTCCTCGTAGACGTAGCCGTCCTCGGAGCCCGAGGGGCTCGACGCGAGCATCTCCTGGATCTCCAGCGCTTCGCTGTACCGCTCGAGCGACCGCAGGCAACGGCCGACGCACCAGTGCGCGATCGCCGTCTCCCGCTTGGAGCCTTGCTGTTGCCGTACCTCGAGAGCACGCCGGAAGATCGCGAGCGCTTCCTCGAAGGCACCCGAGTCGTGACGGTTCCAGCCCTGGTTGTTGAGCAGAGAGCCGAGCCAACGTCGTGCTTCGGGGTCCTCGGACTTCTCCGCAACGGAGATGGCGTGCGCATTGACGGCTTCTGCTGCCGCCGGGCCCTCGGTGCTGCCGATGACGATGGCGGTCATGTGCAGCGCGTCCACCGCCAGACCGGCCAGTTCGGCGGCCATGGCTTCGTCGTACGCCGTGTCGAAGTGAGGACGTGACGCGGCCGCCGAACCACTGGAGTTCAGCAGCCGGCCGCGCTCGATCTCGAGCCGAGCACGGACGTGGTGCTGCCGCTCGGCCATGCCGTGGCCGTCGCCGGCTGCGGCGAGCTCACGGGCGACACCGTCGAGGATTACCTGGGCATCGCTGAAGTCGCTACGGAGGCCCTGCGCCCGGGCCATTTGGGTGCGCAGCACGAGACGCGCGGCGCTGCCGTCCTCGGCCGCGTCACTGGCCGCGCGGAATGCGTCATACGACGCCTCCGGATCCTCGAACTCCCAGGTCTCGCCGAGGTACCGCTCGAGCTCGTGCGGGTCCATGCGCCGCCACCTCCTTGGTGAGGGTAAGTCTGCAAGGGAAACCCCAGGTCAGCAAGGGGCGTTTGCCTAGTTCACCAGCCACCTGGCTTGTGAACTAGGCAAACGCGGACGGCCACGTGGGCAGCTGCGGATGTCGGGGAAAGGGGAGGGCCGGCTCGCGGGGTGCGAGCCGGCCCTCGGGTGGTGCTGTGGTGCTGTGCTGTGGTGCTGTGCTGCGGGTGGTTAAGGCGTGCCGAAGACTTCGAGCTCGGTGAAGTCCGTGAACGTGCACCCGCCGTAGGGACCGTTCGGGCAGTTCGTCGTGAAGTCCGGCACCTGGGGGCTGTTGAGCGTCAGGCGCACGTATTGCACGTTGTTGACGGCCTGGCTGGCCGACAGGTCGGTGAACTGGGTCCTGGGGAGCCAGTTGGCCTCCCCGTTCACGTCGACGACCGTGGTCCACGGACCGGAGGCGGCCGGAGCCACCTCGATCGTGAAGTCGCCGGTCGACGAGCTACCGGGGTCACCGCAGCCCGCCGTCGGGTCCACCTTGAAGGCCGAGCTGAGGCCGGACCCGGTCCCGATGTCGATCGCCTGCGGCAGCTGCACCACCAGGTACTTCGGGATCATGGTGCCGGTCGGGTCGCCGTTGTCGTTGCCGGTCGTGCTGCCCCACACCTGGCCCTGGCTCAGGTCGATGGCTCCCTCGGGACCACAGCCGAATGCGGTGTAGTCGGGCCCGTTGAAGTCGTAGACCTGGGCTCCAGCCGGTGCTGCGGCCCAGTCACGGCGGGTCTGGAAGTCCTTGCGGGTGAACGTCCCCCTGACCGTGACCTTCTTGATGACCTGCTCGTAGCCGATACCGCCGACGACGACCTTCTGGTAACGACCCGGTCGGACGTTGTCGATCTGGTAGACACCGTTTGCGTTGGTCGTGTCGGTGTAGCCCGGGTGTCCGGTGATCGTCACGCGAGCACCCTCGACCGGGTCGCCGGTCAGCGGGTTGGTGACGATGCCGGCCAGGGTGCCGACGCCGCGCGACGGTGCCGGCGGCGTGTGGAAGTCCTCCGCCGGCTGGGTGTCGCCGCTCTCGGTCGTTCCGGCGTACCAGCCCATGCCACGCTGGGCGAAGATCCGCCACAGCCCGTTGGTGTGCTTGCTCTGGTAGACCACGCGGTCGGCCTCGATGACGGCGTTGCGCATGTCGAGCATCGACGGGTCGCCGGACGACAGCTCCATGCCGCGGGTGGTCAGCATGGCGGCGACACGGTGACCGAACTGCTCGCGGACCTGCCAGAGCGTCTGTGCCCAGACCTCACCGCTGGAGTGCACCTCCGGCGCACCCCCGATCATCGGGAAGTCGCCGTAGGTGTAGCCACCACGCTTGCCGGTGATCGGATCGGTGCAGCTGCGCGCCTTGGAGTGGACGCGGCAGTCCATCGCCATCGTGCGGAACGGGAACTGGTTGGCCATCGTGTACTTCGCGACCAGGAGCTGGCCGTCCTTGCGGGTGTTGTCGTGCTGCAACCCGCGGTAGACGAGGTAGTCCATCGCGTAGTAGTCGCTCCACGCCTCACCCATGGCGCCGGCCTGGATCGAGTTCAACGTCGAGTTGCCCTGGGCGTCGGTGACCAGTCGGTTCGACAGGCCGTGGGTGTACTCGTGGTACAGGATGCTCGCGTCGAACGAGCCGCTCACCGGAAGGAACGGGTCTGGCGTGTGCGGCTGGTGCCACAGGTACATCTGCATCGTCGGCGCGATGCCGTCCGGCGGCGTCGACATGTTGGCGTTGTCGATGTGGTTGGCGTCAGGCAGGCCGTGGTCCGTCGACGCACCGTCGAGTGCGTTCAGCAGAACGGGGTCTCCGTCAGCGTTCTCGAAGTTGCCTGCCCGCGCGGTGAAGCCGATCGGCGCCTTCTCGAGGTAGTCGTGGAACGTGTTGGCCAGGTAGAACGCGTTCGTCACGTCCGCCTTCTTGTTGACCCGCCACGAACCCGCCTTGTTGGGGTTCCAGGTGCAGACGAACTGCTTGCTGCACAGCTTGTTGCTGTGGAACGGGTGCAGCTTGAACTGCGGGTGCTTCCTGTTGCCCGGGACCGGGGTCTTCTCGCCCTTCTGGACGAGGTTGTCGTCGTTGACGTCAGCCCAGGCCGAGACGTTCGCGCCGTGCAGCCACTTGGCGCCCTTGAGGACCCAGCCCTTCTTGATGAAGTTGACGACCTTGGCCTTGCCGCCGCGAGCGGCGCCGGGGTAGTAGTCGTACACGCGGCCGTCGCCCCGGTCGTTGCTGACCAGGTCACGCCGGTACAGGACGGCCCCAGTGCGAGCGTCCACCACGTGGGCGTAGGTGAGTCCGTCGCCGGACTGGGTGTACGTCGACCACCCCAGTCGTACTCCGGAGGGCGTCACGAACCACACCGGCGCGACGCGGTCACCGTTGGACCACAGCGAGACGCCCTTGCCCGCGGCGACGGAACGCTCGGTGGCCGGCGCCGCGGTGGCTCCGACGTCCTTGGCCGCTGCCGTCCGCGCGCTGGCCGCGGACAGAGTCGGGTTCTTGGCAACCTGGGCGGTCAGGCCGGCGAGGCCGGAGACCGGGGACCCTTGCAGGGCGATGAGCTGGCCGTTGCTGGCGACGTGGGCCTTGAGGCCGTTGCCGAACACGGTGACGCCGCCGCTGGACTGGGTCCACGAGAGGTGGTGGATGCCCGCGACGTCGGCGTAGTCATTGCGCAGGTGGAACGTGCTCAGGTCGGCGCGGCGCAGCCCGAGCTCGGCGAGGTGCTGGCGGACGTACGTCATGGCGACGGACCGGGCACTCGCCCCGCTGGGCGCCGTGAGGTACCGGTCGAGCGCGCTGAGGTTGGCCGGAGTCCCGGTCAGCGGGTCGATGTCGACGATCGCCGAGGGACCGAGGTCGGCACGCAACGCGGCGACGTGCGCCGGTTTGGTGCCCTTGAGCGCCTTCTCTGCGGGGGCGATGCTGCTGGGCGCCGCGACCGCGCGGGCGTCGAAGAAGCCCTTGCGATCGCGCTCGGCGCTGTTCTTCATGGCCGGCGACGTGGCGGCCGCTCGGTCTTTGGCTGCCGAGGGCGCGGGAGACGCGGCTCCGTTGGGAATGGCGGTGAGCGTCAGCCCGGCGACGGCGACTGCCGCCAGAGCCGAGATGGCGCCACGTCGTAGACGGGTGGTAGGTGCTGACACGTGACTGTCCTCCAGTGACCTTGAACGGGGAAGGGGAAGGAAGGCCCCCGAGGGAGGCTACGTCCTTTCGTGACGCACGTCACCCCCTGCAACCGTGTCGGGCCTAAGAGTTGCGAGATGCGTGTCGCGTGTGAGGCCACCGCCGATTCGTCGCGATAGCACGGAAGCCGTGGATCTGATACGGCGGACGGCGTCGTCCAGGTCGGGCGGTTCGTCGGACGCGTAGGTCACCGCGACCGCGGCCACTGGATGACCACTGTGATCGGTCACCGGCACGGCCACGGAGGCGAATCCTGGCGTCACGTCGTCCTGTTCCGTGGCGTACCCACGCTGCCGGGTCTCGGCCAGCACCGACGTCAGGGCGCTGAGGCTGTTCGGTCCTGTCCCGTGCCGCGACACGAACGCGTCCCGGTCGGGAAACAGCGCGCGGATCTGAGCGGCGGGGAGCGCGGCCAGGATCGCGCGTCCGCTCGCGGTGATGAAGGCCGGCAGCCGCACGCCGACGTCGCTGACGAGGACGGGGCGCCGGACGGCCCGCTCCTCGAGCACGTAGAACACGTCACGGCCGTGCAGCACTGCGAGGTGCCCCGATTGCCCGAGTGAGTCCACCAGCTCCGCCAGCGGTCGACGGGCGAGGCGCTGGAGCGGCGCCTGCCGGGTGTAGCCACTCCCGACCTCGAAGGCGGCGACGCCGAGCGCGTACCGGTGCTCGTCCTCGACATGGGTCACGAAGCCTTCGGCGATCATGGCGTTGACGAGGTGGTACGTCGAGGACCGCGGCGCCCCGAGGGCGGCCGCGATCCGCTCGAGCGGAACCGGTTCGGGCTGGCCGGCCAGGAAACGGAGCACACGAAGGGCACGCGTCGCGGCGGGGACCTGGGCGGGCGACATAGATCGACTCTAGCCGCGTTGTCTCGGATCTCAGATTGAATGCGCCTGCGCCTACTGGCCGGATGCGCCCGACCCGAGTGGAATGTGGTCATGACCTCACCTGTCTTCGTCGGCGTCGGGCCGCTGTCCTTCGACGACGTCATCGCGGTCGCCCGTGGAAACGCGAAGGTCGAGCTCGCCGAGGACGCCCGAAAGGCGCTCGTGGCCGCGCGTGCCGCGGTTGATGAGCTCGCCGCCGCTCCGACACCGGCATACGGCATCTCGACCGGCTTCGGTGCGCTCGCCACCCGGCACATCCCCACCGCGATGCGCACCCAGCTGCAGAAGTCGCTCGTCCGCTCGCACGCGGCCGGCTCCGGCCCGGCGGTCGAGACCGATGTCGTCCGCGCGCTCATGCTGCTGCGGTTGTCCACCTTGGCCACTGGTCACACCGGCGTACGGGTCGAGACCGCCGAGACCCTCGCCGCTCTGCTCAACCACGGCATCACGCCGTTGGTGCACGAGTACGGCAGCCTCGGCTGCTCCGGTGACCTGGCCCCCTTGTCGCACTGCGCCTTGGTGCTGATGGGTGAGGGTGAGGTCGTGGACGAGCAGGGGGTCAGGCGGCCGGCCGCTGACGCGCTCGCCGGCGCCGGCATCACCCCTGTCGAGCTGCAGGCCAAGGAGGGCCTGGCCCTCATCAACGGCACCGACGGGATGCTCGGCATGCTCGTGCTGGCGATCCACGACCTGCGGCAGCTGCTCAAGGTCGCCGACATCGGTGCGGCCATGTCGGTCGAGGGGCTGCTGGCCACTGACCGGGTCTTCGCGGCAGACCTGCAGGAGCTGCGTCCCCATCCGGGCCAGGCGGTCTCGGCGGCCAACCTGCGTGCTCTGCTGGCCGACTCCGGCGTGATCGAGAGCCATCGCGGCCCCGACTGCAACCGGGTACAGGATGCCTACTCGCTGCGGTGCTCGCCGCAGGTGCTGGGCGCTGCTCGCGACACCGTCGACTACGCCGCGACGGTCGCGCAGCGCGAGCTCTCGGCCGCCATCGACAACCCGGTCGTGCTCGAGGACGGCCGCGTGGAGAGCAACGGCAACTTCCACGGCGCTCCGGTCGCCTACGTGTTGGACTTCCTGGCGATCCCGGTGGCTGACGTGGCGAGCATGGCCGAGCGTCGTACCGACCGGTTCCTCGACACCGCACGCAACGCCGGGTTGCCACCGTTCCTGGCCGACGACCCCGGTGTCGACAGCGGCCACATGATCGCCCAGTACACCCAGGCCGCGATCGTCTCGGAGCTGAAGCGGCTGGCCGCTCCGGCAAGCGTCGACTCCATCCCGTCCAGCGCCATGCAGGAGGACCATGTCTCGATGGGCTGGTCCTCGGCCCGCAAGCTGCGGCAGAGCATCGACGGGTTGACCCGGGTGCTGGCGATCGAGATCCTGACGGCCGCGCGCGGCCTCGACCTGCGCGCTCCGTTGACACCGGCGCCGGCCACCGCCGCCGTGATCGCTGCGCTGCGGACGCAGGTCCCGGGTCCTGGTCCGGACCGACATCTCTCTCCCGACATCGAGTCGGCGGTGCAGCTCGTGGCCGCCGGCTCCCTCCTCGCGGCCGCCGACGCCGCCCTCCCCACGCCCCTTCGCTAACAGCTCCAGGAAGGAACTTCCGATGAGTGAGTCCCGCAGCATCCGCGCCGCTCGAGGCACCGACCTCACCGCTGGGTCGTGGCAGACCGAAGCGCCCCTGCGCATGCTGATGAACAACCTCGATCCCGAGGTGGCCGAGCACCCCGAGGAGCTCGTCGTCTACGGCGGATCGGGCAAGGCAGCTCGGGACTGGCCGTCGTACGACGCCATCGTCCGGTCGCTCACCGACCTGCGGATCGACGAGACCCTGCTCGTGCAGAGCGGGCGTCCCGTCGGGATCATGCAGACCCATGAGTGGGCCCCGCGCGTCCTGATCGCCAACTCCAACCTCGTGGGTGACTGGGCCAACTGGGAGGAGTTCCGGCGGCTCGAGCACCTGGGGCTCACGATGTACGGGCAGATGACCGCCGGGTCCTGGATCTACATCGGCACGCAGGGGATCCTGCAGGGCACCTACGAGACGTTCGCGGCGGTCGCGGACCGGCGCTTCAAGGGCAGCCTGGCCGGCACGATCACGCTGACCGCAGGCCTCGGCGGCATGGGTGGTGCCCAGCCTCTCGCGGTGACCATGAACGACGGGGTGTGCATCTGCATCGAGTGCGACGACTCGCGGATCAAGCGCCGCATCGACCACCGGTACCTCGATGTGCAGGCCACGTCGTTGCAGCACGCGGTCGAGCTCGCGATCGAAGCGCGGGATGCCCGCAAACCGCTGTCGATCGGCGTCCTCGGCAACGCTGCCGAGATGGTGCCCGAGCTGCTGGCGATGGATGCGCCGATCGATGTGGTCACCGACCAGACGTCGGCGCATGACCCTCTGATGTACTTGCCGGTCGGGATCGACTTCGACGACTGGGTGTCGTTCCGTGAGAAGGACCCGGCCGACTTCACCGACCGGGCCCGGGAAGCCATGGCGCGGCACTGCGAAGCCATGGTCGGGTTCAGGGATGCCGGGGCCGAAGTGTTCGACTACGGCAACTCGTTACGTGCCGAGGCCAGGCTGGGCGGCTTCGACCGAGCGTTCGACTACCCCGGGTTCGTCCCGGCGTACATCCGGCCGCTGTTCTGCGAGGGCAAGGGGCCGTTCCGGTGGGCTGCGCTCTCGGGTGACCCCAAGGACATCGCGGCGACCGACCGGGCTGTCCTCGAGCTGTTCCCGGACGACGAGAAGCTGCACCGTTGGATCATGAAGGCGCAGGACCAGGTGCACTTCCAAGGTCTGCCGGCACGGATCTGCTGGCTCGGGTACGGCGAACGTCATCGGGCCGGGCTGCGCTTCAACGAGATGGTCGCCTCCGGCGAGCTGGCGGCTCCGCTCGCCATCGGGCGGGACCATCTCGACTGCGGGTCGGTCGCCTCGCCCTACCGTGAGACAGAGTCGATGCTGGACGGGTCCGACGCGATCGCGGACTGGCCGCTCCTCAACGCGATGGTGAACGTGGCGTCGGGTGCGACGTGGGTGTCGATCCATCACGGCGGCGGCGTCGGCATCGGACGGTCGATCCACGCGGGTCAGGTCGTGGTCGTGGACGGCACCGACCTGGCGGCTCAGAAAGCCGAGCGGGTCTTGACCAACGACCCGGGCATGGGCGTCATCCGGCATGTCGACGCCGGGTATGACCGGGCCAACGAGGTGGCGCGCGAGCGCAATGTGCCGATCCCGATGGGGCCCTGACGCGCCAGGGTCCAGCCGGGTGACCGAGGCCGCGTGCAACCACCGGGCGTGGGCGTCTAGCGTGGCGTCATGGCGAGAGACGGTGAGCGGTTCCCCTCGACGGCGCTGGGCTGGGCGGAGGCCTTCCGGCACGGGACGGCGCGGCCGATCGACGCGGTCGAGCACTACCTCGCGCGCATCGAGGAGCTCGACGCCACGGTGGGCGCCTTCGTCCGCTTGACCCCCGACCGGGCGCGGGAACAGGCCGCGGAGGCCGGTCGTCGATGGGAGCAGGGGCTCACCCAGTCGAGGCTGGACGGCGTACCGACGGGCATCAAGGACCTGGCCTCCACCCGAGGGGTCGAGACGACGTTCGGGTCAGGGGTGATGCGCGGGCACGTCCCGGACTTCTCCGACGAGGTCGTACGCCGGATCGAGGGAGCCGGGATGGTCAGCCTCGGCAAGACGAGCACCCCGGAGTTCGGCGCGCCCTGCTACACCGAGCCCGACGTCGCACCGCCGGCCCGCACCCCCTACGACCTCACGCGCAGCGCGGGCGGCTCGTCGGGCGGGGCCGCGGCGGCTGTCGCGGCAGGGCTGCTCCCTGTGGCCCATGCGTCGGACGGTGGCGGCTCGATCCGCATCCCCGCGAGCGTGACCGGGTTGGTGGGGTTCAAGCCGAGCCGTGGCCTGGTCAGCTCGGCGCCGGTCTACGGCGACATCACAGGGCTGTCGACCTCCGGCCCGCTGGCGTCGACGGTGCGCGACAGTGCAGCCTTCCTGGACGTGATGGTCGGTCCGGCAGTCACCGACTCGGTCTGGGCGGCGGGGCCGCCCGACCGCGCCGGTTACCTCGACTGGTGCGAGCGTGATCCGGGTCGACTGTTGGTGGCCCGGTTCAGCACGCCGATCATCGCCGATGTGGCCGTCGATCCCGAGGTGCTGGCGGCGTACGACGCGACGTCTGCTCGGCTCACCGCGCTCGGGCACGAGCTGGTCGAGGTGCCGCAGCCGTTCCGGCCCGACATCGTGTCGACGTTCGAGACGGTCTGGGCCGTGATGACCGCCTCGTGGCCGTTGCCGCCTGAGGCGGAGGGGCAGGTGCGCCCGCTGACCAGGTGGTTGCGCGAGCGGGGTGCCCGGGTGAGTGCGGTGGAGTTCTTCGACGCCATGGTCCGGATGCGTCAGGCGGCAGCCGGTGCGCTCGGCATGCTGGCGCCGTACGACGTGGTGCTGACTCCGACGCTGGCTCAGCCCCCGGCCCTGGTGGGCGCCCTGCGTGACGACGACGACCCGGCGCAGGACTTCGAGAACCAGAAGGCGTTCTCACCGTTCACGGCCGCGTGGAACGTCACCGGGATGCCCGCAGTGTCGCTGCCGACGGGCTGGACGTCGACCGGCCTGCCGATCGGGACGATGCTGGCCACCAAGCCGGGCCAGGACCACGTGTTGTTCGCGCTGGCCGCCCAGGTGGAAGCCGCCGTCGAACCCGCCTCCCGTGGCTGGTCCCGCCCCACTCTGTCCCTCCGTTGACCCGCGGATTCCTGGGTGTTGACCCGCGGATTCCTGGGTCTTGACCCGCGGGTTGCGGCTACCAGTGGGCGTGGTGGACAACCTCGTCCAGCGGCTTGCGGCCGCGCTTCAGCGACGGCGACTTCCGGTCCGGTAAACGGTGACCGATCGTGAGCGCGCCGATCGGGGTGTACTCCGGCGGGACCCCGAACTCCGCGCGGAACGCGGCCCAGTGCTCACGGGGTATGCCGAAGAAGCACGCACCCAGCCCCTCGTCCGTCACGGTCTGGAGCATCAGGAGAGCCGCCATCCCGGTGTCGATGTCCCAGTACGGCACCGGCCACCGCGACTCGTCCTTGTCGGTCCAGCCCTTGTCGGGTGCGGCATACCGGTCGAGGTAGACCTGCTTGCACGACAACGGCACGACGATGACTGGTGCGCGTTGCATCCCCGACAACCAGCTGTCCGGGAGTGCGCCGGGCTCCGTCGTACAGGTCCAGAACCGGTCGACGTCGGCTCGGGTGTCGAGCAGCAGGAACCCCCAGCCCTGGCTGAAGCCGGCGCTCGGCGCGTGCAGCGCATTGGTCAGGATGCGCTCGACGACTCCGGAGGCGACTGGGTCGTCGGTGTAGTTGCGCACCATCCGTCGCCGCTCGACCACGTCCTGGAAGTCCATCGCCCGCCCTCTCGTCGAGGGCAGGATGTCACACCCCTCGCTGCCCCGAGGTCTGCGATACCAGACAGGATCAGGCCTGCCGTACGGCCCAGTGCGGCCGTCGGCTGAGATAGTGCAGACGTGACGTTCGAACGGATGTGGCGCGACCTCGAGCCGATCGGCCGCGACGCGCGGTCCGGCGGCTACCTGCGCGCACCCTTCGGATCGGCCGAGCGCGAGTGCGCCTCGTGGTACGCCCAGGAGTGTGCCGCCCGCGGACTCGTACCCGAGTACGACGGCCAGGGCAATGCCGTGGCGTGGTGGCGGCCCACCAAAGCTCAAGCAGGCAAGGGGATTCTCATCGGCTCCCACCTCGACTCGGTCGACCATGGTGGGGCGTTCGATGGTCCGCTCGGCGTCGTCTCGAGCTTCGCCGCGATCGACGCGCTGCGGGCAGCTGGTGTCCAGCCTGACCGGCCGATCGGGGTGGCGATGTTCGTCGAGGAGGAGGGGTCGCGGTTCGGGATCGCGTGTCTCGGTTCGCGGTTGGCAACGGGTCGTATGGCGCCTGAGGAAGCCGCTGCGCTTCGCGACCGTGACGGTGTGGGGTTGCTCGACGCCATGGAGGCTGCCGGCTGCGAGCCCGACCTGGGCAGAGCCGACTGGCTCGACGACGTTGAGCTGTTCGTCGAGCTGCACGTCGAACAGGGTCGTGACCTCGTCCACCGCGAAATGCCGGTCGGAGTGGCCTCGGCGAGCTGGGCGCACGGCAGATGGCGGTTCGAGTTCGACGGTGAGCCCAACCACGCCGGCGCAACCGCGATGGAGGACAGACACGACCCGATGCTCACCTACGCGATGACGGCGCTGGCGGCCAACAAGCAGGCCCGGCTCAACGAGCTGCGCGCGACGTTCGCCCGCGTGGACGTCGAGCCGAACATCACCAACGCGATCCCGTCCCGGGTGCGGGCCTGGCTCGACGCGCGCGGTTCGGACGCCGACTCGGTCGAGGGTCTCGTCGAGACGATCGCGCGACAGGCAACCGAACGTGCCGAGCGCGACGGAACGACGGTCACCGTCACGCCTGAGTCCGCCGTGCCCACCGTCGACTTCGACGCCGGGCTGGCACGTCGGATCTCCACCCTCCTCGACGACGCACCGATCATTCCCACGGGAGCCGGGCACGACGCCGGCATCCTCCAGCTGGCGGGCATCCCCTCCGCCATGCTCTTCGTGCGCAACCCGACGGGTATCTCGCACTCCCCGGAGGAGTTCGCCGAGACCGCCGACTGTCTGGCCGGCGTCGATGCGCTGACGACCGTCCTCTCGGAGCTGGTGGCATGACGGCGTACTGGTGTGAGCGGGCCTGGCTGGGCCCCGGCGACGTCGCTGCCGGAGTCCTGGTCACTGTCGGCGGCAACCGGATCACCGGCGTCACCACGACCGAGACAGTTCCTGAGGGTGCGTTTCGCCTTGCAGGCTTGACGATTCCCGGTTTTGCGAACTGTCACAGCCACGCCTTCCACCGCGCGCTGCGCGGTCGCACCCAGCGCGAGTCGGGCTCGTTCTGGACCTGGCGAGACACGATGTACGCCGTGGCCGAACGGCTTGATCCGGACAGCTACTACGCCCTGGCGCTGGCGACCTACCAGGAAATGGTGCTCGTCGGCTACACCGCGGTCGGAGAGTTCCACTACCTGCACCACGGCGCCGACGGGACACCGTATGACGACGCGAACGTCATGGGGCTCGCCCTCGTCGCGGCTGCCACGGACGCGGGGATCCGCATCACACTTCTCGATACGTGCTACCTGTCTGCCGGCTTCGGCGCCTCCCCCGAAGGCGTGCAGCGACGGTTCAGTGACGGTGACGCGGCCTCGTGGGCCGAGCGGGTCGCGGCCCTGGCTATCAGCCCCGAGACCCGCGACGAACACGTGCAGATCGGCACCGCGATCCACTCCGTGCGCGCCGTCCCGCGGGCCGACCTCTCGACCGTCGCGAAGGCCCGGCCGGATGCGCCCGTCCACGTGCACCTGTCGGAGCAGGTCGCCGAGAACGAGGCGTGCGTCCGGGCCTACGGCCTGACCCCGTCACAGCTGCTCGCAGAGGAGGGCGTGATCGACGCCAGGCTGTCGGCGGTCCACGCGACACACCTGACGACGGCGGACCAGGCGGCCCTGGGGTCGTCGCACGCTTATGCCTGCTTCTGCCCGACCACCGAGCGCGACCTCGCTGACGGGGTCGGACCGGCGACCGAGCTCGTCGCGGCCGGGGCGCGGCTGACCCTCGGGTCCGACAGCCACGCCGTCATCGACCCCTTCGAGGAGATGCGCGCCGTCGAGCTCGACACCCGGTTGGCGACCCAGCAGCGGGGTCACCTGCGTGCAGCCGACCTGCTCGTGGCGGCGACGTCGACGGGACACGAGTCGCTGGGATTCGTCGACGCCGGTCGGATCGCCGTCGGGCAGTGGGCCGACCTGGTCACGATCGACGACGAGTCGCCACGGACGGCCGGCACCGGGTCCGGTGAGGAGGCCGTGGTGTTCGCGGCCGCACCCGGCGACATACGACACGTCGTTGCCGGAGGGCGACGTGTGGACCTCGACGCGGCGGGTGTCGGCGCCCGGCTCACGCGCGCTGTTCGCGATCTGGTGGGCTCGTGACCGCCAGCCTGATCTTCGACCGAATCGGCGAGCTCGTCACCAACGACCCCACACACGGCGGCTCGCTGGGCATCGTCCGCAACGGCGCCGTCGTGGTCGAGGGCGAGCGGGTCGTCTGGGTGGGGGAGTCGACATCCGCGCCGGCGGCCGACGACAGGATCGATCTGGCCGGTGCCGCTGTGCTACCCGGCTTCGTCGACAGCCACGCCCATTTGGTCTTCGCCGGCGACCGAGCGGAGGAGTTCGCCGCCCGGATGGAGGGGCGCAGCTACTCCGCCGGCGGGATCGCCACCACGGTCGCGGCCACGCGTGACGCCCCCGATGAGGCACTCGCCGCGAACGCCGCCCAGCTCGTCACCGAGATGGCGCGGCAGGGCACCACCACGGTCGAGATCAAGTCGGGCTACGGCCTCACGACGTACGACGAGGGCCGCAGCCTTGCGGTGGCGCGGCAGTTCACACCCGAGACGACGTATCTGGGGGCGCACGTGGTCCCGGCCGAGTTCCGCGACGATCCGGCGGCGTACGTCGCCCTCGTGACCGGGCCGATGCTCGAGGCTTGTGCGCCTCACGCGCGTTGGATCGACGTGTTCTGCGAGCGCGGTGCGTTCGACGAGGGCCAGGCGCGGGCGATCCTCGCCGCCGGTATGGCGGCCGGTCTCCTGCCCCGCATCCACGCCAACCAGCTCGGCTTCGGCCCGGGTATCACGGTGGCGTGCGACGTCGGGGCCGCGTCGGCCGACCACTGCACGTACGCGACGCCGGGCGACATCACCAACCTGGCTGATGCCGGCGTCATCGCGACCCTGCTGCCCGGCGTGGAGTTCTCGACCCGCTCGCCCTACCCGGACGCGCGGACCATGCTCGATGCCGGGGTGACAGTGGCGCTTGCCACCGACTGCAACCCCGGCTCGTGCTACACGTCCTCGATGCCGTTGTGTGTCGCGTTGGCGGTCCGCGAGATGCGGATGAGCCCGGCCGAGGCGCTCTGGGCCGCGACCGCCGGCGGTGCGAGGGCACTGCGCCGTGACGACGTGGGCCGCCTGTCACCCGGCGCGCGGGCCGACCTCACCGTGCTCGCGGCTCCGTCCTACGTCCACCTGGCCTACCGGCCGGGTGTTCCCCTGGTTCGGGCAACCTACAAGGACGGCCGCCGCCTCACCTGACCGACAACCTCGGTGCCGGCTCAGTCGACGAGGACCGGGTCTGGCCTGGCCGAGGGTGGCCCGTCGGAACCCTTCGGCGCCAGCGGTGACGGCTCGACGCGTAGCAGCATCGCTAGCCAACCCGGCAGCCACCAGTTCCATCGGCCGAAGGTGGTGACCAAGGCTGGCACCAGCAAAGCTCGCACGATCGTGGCATCGATCAGGATGCCGACGCCGAGGGCAGTACCCAGCACCTTGATGTCGGTGCCGGGTGAGGAGGCCAGCGCTGCAAAGGCGAAGAACAGGATCAACGCCGCAGACGTGACGAGCCGGCCGGTACGCCCGATACCAGTGATGACGGCGGCATTGGTCGTGCCGGTGGCGTCATACTCCTCACGCATTCTGGCCAGGATGAACACTTCGTAGTCCATCGACAAGCCGAACAGGAACGCAAAGATCAGTACCGGCAGCCAGAACGTGATGGCGCCGGTGGCCGCGACGCTGAAGATCGCGTCCGATCCGTTGCCCATCTGCCAGAAGAACACAACCGCACCGAAGACAGCCGCAAGCGAGAGCAGGTTGAGGATCACGGCCTTGATGGGCAGGAGCAGAGACCGGAAGGTGCGGACCAGCAGGATGAACGTGATGAAGGCGATCAGCGCGAGGACGTACGGGAACTTGTCGTACACCGCGCTGAAGTAGTCCTCGACCGTTGCGCCGAGCCCGGTGACAAGGACCTCGCCGCCGACGGCTCCCTCGATCGCGGCCCTTACGTTGTCGACAAGGGCTGTGCCGGAGCTGTCGACCGTGACGTCAGTGGGCAGCACGTCGACGACCGCAATGTCGCTTTTGGTGTCGCCGACGAAGGCAGCCTGGATCCCGGGAACTCCACGGGCAGCCTCGGCTGCGACCTCGGCATCACCGGTCGGAACGAGCACTTCGATGGGAGTCAGAACCCCTGCGCCGACGCCACCGTCCCGCAGAGTCTGCAGGGTGTCGAAGCGTGCGCCGCTCCGCGCTTGTGAATCGAGTCCGGACTGGCCGATCTTGAGGCTGAAAACCGGGATGATGAGCAGCGCGAGCATCACGAGTGCGGCCGCGGTGGCGACGAAGCGGTGGGCGACGACCAGGCGGCCCCAGGCGCTCCAGCCACGGGATGCCTTTCCTTCGTGGCGGATCCGCGGGAAGTCGATCCGGGGACCGATGCTGGACAGCAGGGCCGGGAGCAGGGTCAGGACGACCGAGACCGAGACAAGCGGGATCAGCATGCCGCCGATGCCCATGCTGCGCAGGAACGGCACGGGGACGACGATGAGCGCCACCAGGCTGATGGCCACAGTGACACCCGAGGCGAGAACTGCGTGCCCGGCAGTCTTCATCGCCACGACGACCGCCTCCTCGTTGTCGCGCCCATGCGCCCGCTCCTCACGCCAACGCGACACCAGGAGCAGGGAGTAGTCGATCGCCACACCCAGTCCGATCAGGGCGATCAGGAACTGCACGATCACGCTGACATCGCTGAAGGTCGTCAGCCCGAGCACGATCATGAAGGTCGTCAGGATGGACACCGCCGCGATCAGCAGCGGCAGGAGGGCCAGGAACGACGCGTAGACAAAGATCAGCACGAGCAGCGCTCCGGTCGCACCGAAGAGCGTTTCTACCAGCACGCTCGGTCCTTCGGTGTCACCTCCTGCTGCGAGCAGGCCGTAGGACGTCAGGCTGCTCTCGAAGCCCTGGCTTTTAGCTGCCGTCTCGAGGGCCGGGTCCATGGCCTCCTCGATGTAGGGGCCGAACGTGACCGGGATGGGCGCCTGGATGAGCGCGTACGTCGTACGGCCATCATCAGTGATGAGCGCCGTGTCGCCGGTGTTCGCGAAGGTGAGCACGCGCAGATTCATGTCCTGGATCGCGGTCAGCTTCGGGTCTTGCAGGACGGCCTGGACGCCCGCGTCGATGACTTGAGTCACCGCGGCCTGGTTTTGCTCGACAGTCTGCCCCTCGGGGACGGTCACGACTGCGACGTAGGTATCGAAGGTGCTGACGCCGTAGGTGTTGATCAACTGCTGCTCGGCCTTGTCACCCGGCTGGCCCGGCAGGGAGAAGTCCAGCGACAAGCGGTCACTCAGCTGGCCCGCGGAGAACACTCCTCCGACGAACAGGACCAGCCAGATTGCGCTGACGATGCGGCGGTGGTGCATGACGAGTCGAGCCCAACGTTCCACGATCACTCCCGGTCCTCGTGCGGCGCTGCGCCGCCTGGTCAGTCATGACGTTGGACCCACCGCGGCGCCAGAACTCATCGGTCGTGGATCGGTGGCCGCCCCCACGTCTTCGACGAAGGTACTGATCACGCCACGAAACCGTCAATATAGTTAATGATCAATCTGGTGAAATCATGGTGGAGCTCAGGGTGAACCCCGATGAACCTTCCGGTTTGGGGTATTGCTCCCCGGGTCGAGCCGCCGGGGCTGGTGCAGATGCTCAAAGAGGTTAATGATCAATGCCGTGATGGGTCCGGCTACGAGTCGGCAACCGACGGTCCGGTCCCGCGGGTCCAGATGAGGAGGTCGGGTCATGGCGACGCTCGTCTCCGCTGAGCTGCCTCAGTTGACGGGCTACCTGCTTCGGAGCGCCTACGCGAAGGCGACCGTGAGCGCTCGGGCGTGCATCGACCAGGAGATCCCGGTCCGCGAGGTATCGATGCTCGCGATCCTGGCCGAGCGCGGCGCCTTGTCCCAGCGGGCACTGTCCGACCTCACCGGGGTCAATCGGACGATCATGGTCAAGGTGGTCGACGACATGGAGGGTCGGGGTTGGGTGGTACGCGAACGCAACCCCGACGACCGCCGGTCCTACGCGCTGCGACTGACGGCGGCGGGATCGGCGGCGCTGGACCGGCTGCTCGCGGACCTCGACCGGGGCGAACAGCTCCTGACCGAGTCGCTGACGAAGGCTGAGCGAGATCGGCTGCGATCGATCCTGTCGACCTTGCTCGACGGTGAGGCCTGGTTGACCATCGAGTCGCTGTCGACGTACGCGGGCTTCCTCATCGCCCAGGCACATCGCGTGCTGCGCCTATGGGCCCAGGAGGCCCTTGCACCGCTGGGTCTGGACCCCCGGGACTTCGGCGTCCTGTCCGCCATCGCGAACGACCAGCCGTGCTCACAGAATCACCTCGCCCTCGCGCTCGGCGTGAGTCCGCCGGCAGCGCTGTCCTTCGTGGGTGACCTGGAGGCTGCCGGGCTGGTGCGCCGCGAACGCAACCCCGACGACCGCCGCTGCTACGACCTGACCTTGACGCCGGCCGGACTCAAGCGCCTCGGGCTCGCCCGCGCCGCGGCGGCGGAGGTCCAGACTCGCGTCACCCAGCGGCTCGGGAAGCGCACCGATGCGGACCTGAGAACCCTGCTGGCCCGCGTCGCCGCGGACTGAAAGCCGATCCGCCCGGGCCGGCCTGCGAAAAGTACAGCCGGCGGCGGGAAGAAATCGCCAGGTCAGGCGTTGTACCAGGCAGGAACCTGAGTGAAACCCACTCAACTTTTGGAGTTCGCTCGAATGTCCGGTAAAACTTGAGTCGACAAGACTCATGCTTGTTGACACTTCGTTGAAAGGTAAGACCACCATGGCTCGTGCGGTCGGAATCGACCTGGGTACGACGAACTCCGTCGTAGCCGTCCTCGAGGGTGGAGACCCCACCGTCATCGCTAACGCCGAGGGTGCTCGCACCACCCCGTCCGTCGTCGCCTTCGCCAAGAACGGAGAGGTGCTCGTCGGTGAGGTTGCCAAGCGGCAGGCCGTCACCAACGTCGATCGCACCATCCGCTCCGTCAAGCGCCACATGGGCACCGACTGGAACCAGAAGATCGACGACAAGTCCTTCACGCCGCAGCAGATCTCGGCCTTCATCCTGCAGAAGCTCAAGCGCGACGCCGAGTCCTACCTCGGTGAGTCGGTCACCGATGCTGTCATCACCGTGCCGGCGTACTTCTCCGACGCCCAGCGCCAGGCCACCAAGGAAGCCGGCGAGATCGCCGGGCTCAACGTGCAGCGCATCGTCAACGAGCCGACGGCAGCGGCACTGGCCTACGGGCTCGACAAGGAGTCCGACCAGACGATCCTGGTCTTCGACCTCGGCGGCGGCACCTTCGACGTGTCGTTGCTGGAGATCGGTGACGGCGTGGTCGAGGTGAAGGCCACCAGCGGTGACAACCATCTCGGTGGTGACGACTGGGACGCCAAGATCGTCGAGTGGATGATCAAGGAGTTCAAGAACGCGCACGGCACCGACCTGGGCGCGGACAAGATCGCCCGGCAGCGCCTCCAGGAGGCTGCTGAGAAGGCGAAGATCGAGCTCTCCTCGTCGTCGGAGACCACCATCCACCTGCCCTACATCACGCTGAGCGAGACCGGGCCGCTGCACTTCGAGGAGAAGCTCACCCGCAGCGAGTTCCAGAAGCTCACCGCCGACCTGCTCGACCGCACCAAGCGGCCGTTCCAATCGGTGATCAAGGACGCCGGTGTAAACGTCGACCAGATCGACCACGTGATCCTCGTCGGCGGCTCGACCCGGATGCCGGCAGTCACCGACCTGGTCAAGGAGCTCACCAAGGGCAAGGAGCCCAACAAGGGCGTCAACCCCGATGAGGTCGTCGCCGTGGGTGCAGCGCTGCAGTCCGGTGTCCTCAAGGGCGAGGTCAAGGACGTGCTGCTCCTTGATGTCACCCCGCTGAGCCTCGGTATCGAGACCAAGGGCGGCGTGATGACCAACCTCATCGAGCGCAACACGACGATCCCGACCAAGCGGTCGGAGGTATTCAGCACCGCGGACGACAACCAGCCCTCGGTGATGATCCAGGTCTACCAGGGCGAGCGTCAGATAGCGGCCGCCAACCAGCTGCTCGGCAACTTCGAGCTGACGGGCCTGCCTCCGGCACCGCGTGGCATCCCGCAGATCGAGGTCACCTTCGACATCGACGCCAACGGCATCGTGCACGTGTCCGCCAAGGACCGCGGCACCGGTCGCGAGCAGTCGATGACGATCACGGGCGGCTCGGCCTTGTCGAAGGAAGACATCGACAAGATGGTCCACGACGCTGAGCAGTACGCCGAGGAGGACCGCAAGCGCAAGGAAGCCGTCGAGCTGCGCAACCAGGCCGACTCGACCGTCTACTCGACCGAGAAGTTCCTCAGCGAGAACGCCGACAAGATCCCCGACGACGTCAAGACCGAGGTCGAGACAGACATCGCCGAGGTCAAGAAGGCGCTCGAGGGCGACGACAACGACGCGATCTCGGCTGCTGCCGCCAAGCTCGCCACGTCCAGCCAGAAGATGGGCTCGGCGATGTACGAGAGCGCTGCGGCGGCCGAGGGCGACACTGCCTCCGGGGCGGACGCGGCGGCCGCCGATGACGATGTCGTCGACGCCGAGATCGTCGACGAGGGTACCGATTCGGAGCCTTCCGGCTCCGCGTCCGAGGGCTCGTCGGAGGGTTCGACCGAGGGTGAGAGCAAGTGACCGCTGGTAGCAGCGAGTACGGCGAACCGGTGTTTCGCGACAAGCGGCGCATCGACCCCGAGACAGGGCAGGTGAGGGAGCCGCGACCGGCGGCTCCCTCGGAGCCCGCTGGTCCCGACGAGGGCGCGACCGGTCCGGCTTCGGCCGCGACCGCGCCGACCGCGGCAACGGGCGTCGCCGAGCTCGAGGCCACGTTGGCCGAGCGCACGGCAGACCTCCAGCGACTCCAGGCCGAGTACGTCAACTACAAGCGTCGGGTCGACCGCGATCGTGAACTCGTCAAGGACACCGCCGTGGCCTCGGCGCTCACGGCACTGCTCCCGGTGCTCGACGACATCGGTCGGGCGCGTGAGCACGACGAGCTGTCGGGAGGCTTCAAGGCCGTCGCCGAGTCGCTCGAGCGGATCGTCACCGGTCTGGGGCTCGAGTCCTTCGGTGCCGAGGGCGACCCGTTCGATCCGAAGATCCACGAAGCGCTCATGCATCACTACTCCGATGACGTCACGGAGCCGGTTGCCCAAGCCGTGCTGCAAGTGGGCTACCGGATGGGCGAGCGGATCGTGCGGCCCGCCAGGGTCGCCGTGGTCGAGCCGGAGCATGCGGTGGCCGTCCCGCCGTCGTCCGATGACGTGACGCCCGATGACGCGGGTGCGCCGGCGGACGGCGGAGCCGAGGATGCTGCGGCAGGGCCATCCGCACAGTCGTCATACGACGGCGAGGGCGACGTCGACACGAACGATGATCGCGACTGAACACAGCCGCGGATACGAAGATCGAGGGTGAGAGGAGGGGAACATGAGCCCTGCCGACTGGGCGACGAAGGACTTCTACCAGGTCCTCGGTGTCACCAAGGACGCGTCCGAGGCCGACATCAAGAAGGCCTATCGCAAGCTCGCGCGTGCTCACCACCCCGACTCCAACCCCGGCGACGGGAAGTCGGAGGAGCGCTTCAAGTCGATCTCCGAGGCGTACTCCGTCCTGTCTGACAGCGACCGTCGTCGTGAGTACGACGAGCAACGCACCCTCTTCGCCAACGGAGCCTTTCGCGCTCCCGGGGGCCAGGGGCCCGGCGGGGCCGACTTCAGCGACCCGTTCGGGGGCGGCGCCGGTGGGGGCGGATTCAGCGACCTCTTCGGTGGGTTGTTCGGCGGCGGCGGCCGGGTCCGAACGAGTCCGCGCCGCGGGCAGGACGTCGAGACCGAGGCCGACCTGACCTTCGACCAGGCACTCGAAGGGCACACCTTGTCGCTGCGTCTCAGCAGCGAAGAGGCCTGCCCGGCCTGTTCGGGGACGGGTGCGAAGGCCGGGACCGTTCCGCGAGTCTGCCCGACCTGCCAGGGGTCCGGAATGCAGACGACGAGCCGGTCCGGCGGCTTCGCGATGACCGAGCCGTGCCGCGACTGTCTCGGCCGCGGGCTCAAGGTCGACGACCCCTGCCCGGTGTGCCACGGCTCCGGTCGCGGCGTGTCGACGCGCACGATCTCGGCGCGGATCCCGCCCGGGGTCAGGAACGGTCAACGGATCAGGCTTCGCGGCAAGGGCGCACCGGGCGAGCGCGGTGGCCCGAACGGTGATCTGTACGTCTCGGTGCACGTACAGCCGCACGCGCTGTTCGGTCGCAAGGACGACAACGTCACGGTGACCGTGCCGGTGCGCTTTGACGAGCTGGCGCTGGGCGCGTCCATCGCGGTACCCACGACCGACGGCTCCACCGTGACTCTCAAGATCCCGGCGGGCACGCCCAACGGCCGGACGTTCCGGGTCAAGGGCAAGGGCGCGACGCGACGTGACGGCACCAAGGCCGACCTGCTGGTCACCGTCGACGTCGAGCTGCCGAAGACGCTCGGAGACGCAGAGCGGGCGGCGGTCGAGGCCTATCGCGAGGCCATGTCCGGCCACGATCCGCGTGCGACCTTGGTCGACCGCGCCAAGCGAGGAGGACACAGCCATGCCGGGTAGGACCCGCATCACCTTCGACCTCAGCGATCCGGAGGCCCCGGTCTTCGTCATCAGCGTCGCCGCCGAGCTGAGCGGCATGCACCCGCAGACGTTGCGCAGCTACGACCGGATGGGACTCGTCAGCCCCGGCCGGACCAGTGGCGGTGGACGGCGGTACTCCCAGCGCGACATCGAGCTGCTGCGCACCGTCGCCGAGCTGACCTCGACCGGTATCGGCATCGAGGGCGTACGCCGCATTCTCGAGCTCGAGCACCAGGTGGCGGCGCTGCGTGCCCGGGTAGCCGAGCTCGAGGACGAACTGCTGGCCGCTACCCACGCTGCCCTGCCGAACCTGCCCGCCATCCGGACCGTCTCGACCCTCACGCGCTGGCAGCCCGGTCCGTTCCCTTCACCCTGACCTACCTCCACCCTTCCCCGCGAATTGCGGGAAGGTGCATGACCCAACCGGCGTGTCACCCTGCGATTTCCCGCAATTCGCGGGGGTGGCCGCCACCGAAGAAGGAAGCATGGACGCATCGAAGTTCACCCGGCGTAGCCAGGAGGCGATCGGCGCCGCCATCGAGTCGGCCACCTCGGCCGGCAACCCGGCCGTCGAGCCCGTGCACCTGCTCAGCGCCCTGCTCGCGCAGACCGACGGCATCGCAGGTGCGCTGCTGCGTGCGGTCGGCGTCGACATCGCCGACGTGAGCACGGCCGCTGCCGAGGCCATTCGGCGGCTCCCCGCTGCCACGGGTGCGTCTGTGGCCTCGCCGTCGTACGCGCGCGCCACGATCCAGTCGCTCGATGACGCGACCAAGCTGGCCGAGTCTCTCGGCGACGACTATGTCTCGACCGAGCACCTGCTCGTCGCGCTGGCCCGGGTGCCCGGCGCGGCTGCAGGATCTGCTGGAGTCACGCGGTGCCACAGCGGAGGGGCTGGAGGCCGCGTTCGCGTCGGTGCGGGGGTCGGCGCATGTGACGTCTCCCGATCCCGAGTCCACCTACCAGGCGCTGGAGAAATACGCCGTCGACCTCACGGCCCTGGCGCGTGACGGCAAGCTCGACCCGGTGATCGGCCGTGACAGCGAGATCCGCCGCGTCGTCCAGGTGCTCAGCCGGCGTACGAAGAACAACCCGGTCCTCATCGGCGAGCCCGGCGTCGGCAAGACCGCCGTCGTCGAAGGACTGGCCCAGCGGATCATCGCCGGTGACGTGCCCGAGTCGCTGCGTGGGCGCAAGCTGCTCTCGCTCGACCTCGGCGCGATGGTGGCGGGGGCCAAGTACCGCGGTGAGTTCGAGGAGAGGCTCAAGGCCGTGCTCGAGGAGATCAAGGACTCCGCCGGCCAGATCATCACGTTCATCGACGAGCTGCACACGGTCGTGGGAGCCGGGGCGACGGGGGAGTCGGCCATGGACGCCGGCAACATGCTCAAGCCGATGCTCGCGCGGGGCGAGCTGAGGCTGATCGGCGCGACGACGCTCGACGAGTACCGATCGCACATCGAGAAGGACGCCGCCCTCGAGCGACGCTTCCAGCAGGTGTTCGTCGGCGAGCCCTCGGTCGAGGACACGATTGCGATCCTGCGGGGGCTGAAGGAGCGTTACGAGGCGCACCACAAGGTCTCGATCGCCGACTCCGCCCTGGTCGCCGCCGCGACGTTGTCCGACCGCTACATCAGCGGACGGCAGCTGCCCGACAAGGCGATCGACCTCATCGACGAGGCATCGTCACGGCTGCGCATGGAGATCGACTCCAGCCCGGTCGAGATCGACGAGCTGCGGCGTGCGGTCGACCGGCTCAAGATGGAGGAGTTCCACCTCGAGTCAGAAGACGACCCCGCCAGCAAGGAACGCCTCATCACGCTGCGCCAAGAGCTGGCCGACAAGTCCGAGGACCTGCGTGCACTCGAGGCGCGCTGGGAGCGCGAGAAGATCGGCCTCAACCGCGTCGGCGAGATCAAACAACGCATCGACGAGTTGCGCACCGAGGCCGAACGCCTGACGCGTGAAGGTGGTGAGGACAACTTCCGCCGCGCTGCCCAGATCGAGTTCGAGGAGATGCGTGACCTGGAGCGTGAGCTCGCCGACGCACAGGCCGCCGAGGCCGAAGAGCTTGCACCGATGGTGCGTGAGGAAGTCGGCTCCGACGAGGTCGCTGAGGTCGTCGCCGCATGGACGGGCATCCCCACCGGACGCCTGCTCGAAGGTGAGACCGGCAAGTTGCTCCGGATGGAAGACGAACTGGGTCGTCGCGTGGTCGGCCAACGGGCCGCCGTCATGGCGGTGTCAGATGCCGTACGCCGAGCTCGGGCCGGTATCTCCGACCCGGACCGCCCTACCGGGTCGTTCCTCTTCCTCGGCCCGACGGGTGTCGGCAAGACCGAGCTGGCCAAGGCGTTGGCCGACTTCCTGTTCGACGACGAGCGGGCCACCGTCCGGATCGACATGAGCGAGTACGCCGAGAAGCATTCGGTGGCGCGTCTGCTGGGCGCGCCACCCGGCTACGTCGGCTACGACGAGGGCGGCCAGCTCACGGAGGCAGTTCGCCGGCGTCCGTACTCCGTCATCCTGCTCGACGAGGTCGAGAAGGCCCATCCGGAGGTGTTCGACGTCCTGCTTCAGGTGCTCGACGACGGCCGCCTCACCGACGGGCAGGGCCGCACGGTCGACTTCCGCAACACGATCGTGATCCTGACGAGCAACCTCGGCTCCCAGTTCCTCGTCGACCCGCTGCTCGACACCGAACAGCGCCGTGAGTCGGTGATGGGCGCCGTTCGCCTGGCATTCAAGCCGGAGTTCCTCAACCGGCTCGACGAGGTGCTGCTGTTCGAGCCGCTCGGAACCGAGGAGCTCAACCACATCGTCGATCTCCAGGTGCGGGCGCTCGCAGACCGGCTTGCCGTACGCCGCATCACGCTGGACGTCACGGTCGCAGCACGGGCGTGGCTCGCCGTGACAGGCTTCGACCCGGCCTACGGCGCACGCCCGTTGCGTAGGCTGGTCCAGAGCTCGATCGGGGACGCGCTGGCCCGAGCGCTCCTGGCCGGCCAGGTCAGCGACGGAGACACGGTGCTGGTCGATCGTGACGAGGCGGCGGACGGGCTGACGGTCCGCGGCATCGAACGACCGGTCGGCGATGACGTGTCGGGCCGCGCGACCGACCACGACGACGAGCCGTAGACGAGGAGTGACGTCACCGTGAGCCAGTTTCCGAGCCGGTCCTCAAGCAGCGGGCTGCGCTCCCGCCCGCGCGAGGTGACGGTCGGGGGGCTCGCGGCGGTAGTGGGCAGCGCGGTGGCGCTGGTCCTGCTGATCAGCACGGCCAACCAGCTCCACAGCGGCCAGGTGACCGACACCCTCCGTGAGGTCATCAAGAACGAACAGGCCGCGACCCTCGGGCTCACTCTCGAGGGCGCTCGTGAAGTCCTGCGCTACACGATCATGGCGTTGGCGGTGCTCAGCGTCGCCTCGCTCGTGCTCGGCTTCTACGTCCTGCGGCGACACCGCTCCGCCCGCGTGGTCCTGACGGTGATCGGCAGTGCGGTCGGGGTGCTGGCCCTGCTGGCTGGACCCGTCGCCTGGCTCGTCAGCCTGTACATCGGCGTCTCGGTCTTCCTGATGTGGAGCCGTCCGGCGCGGGCCTGGTTCAGTGGACAGGGAGGCTCCGAAGGCGCGGGAGATGGCGACCGGATGGGCGGACCCGGCCGATCCGAGGACGACCCAGATCCGGCCGGTCCGAGATTCGGTCCGCCGCGAGGCCCGCGCCGCGATGTCGACGGGATCCTGCCGCCACCACAGTCGCCACCTCCGGCGGGGCCGCCCCCTTCGCCATGGCTGCCACCGCCGCCGGATGGCCCACCCCCACCCCCGGACGGGGCGGGCGAGCGACCGCCGCCGCCTCCGCCGCCGCATCGCTGACCTCTGGTGTCGGGGCGCTGCCCAGGCCTACCCCGGCATCTCCGGCATCAGCGTCGAAGGGTCGTCAGGCGGTCGATCGCAGCATCGATCACCTCGTCACGCTTGCAGAAGGCCCACCGCACCAGGGGCTTGCCGGCGGTCTTGTCGTCGTAGAAGACCTGGGTCGGAATGGCCACGACGCCGCACAGCTCGGGAAGCTGTCGGCAGAAGTCGACCCCGTCGTCATACCCCAGCGAGCGGATGTCGGTGCTCGCGAAGTACGTGCCCTGGGGGACGAAGACGTCCAAGCCGACGGTGCGCAGCCCCTCGCACAGGCGGTCTCGCTTCGCCTGCATGCTGGTGCGGAGGTCGGTGTAGTAGCTGTCGTCGAGGTCGAGCGCCGCGGCGATCGCCGGCTGGAGGGGAGCGCCGGACGTGAAGGTCATGAACTGTTTGGCCATCATGACGGCACGGACGAGCTCGGCGGGTCCGATGGCCCAGCCGACCTTCCAGCCGGTGAACGAGAACGTCTTGCCACCACTGGAGATCGTGAGGGTACGGTCACGCATCCCGTCATACGACGCGAGCGGCCGATGGACGAGACCGTCGAACGTCAGGTGTTCGTAGACTTCGTCGGTGACGACAAGGAGGTCGTGCTCGCAGGCGATCCCGGCAATCGCGCGCAGCTCCTCGTCGGTGAGGACTGTGCCGGTCGGATTGTGGGGGGAGTTGACGAGGAGCAGCCGAGTGCGTGAGGTGACGGCCCGGTGCAGCTCGTCGACGTCGAGCCGAAATCCGGGCGCCCGCAACGTGACCGGGACGCGCCGTCCTCCGGCCATCGCGATACACGCCGCGTAGGAGTCGTAGTAGGGCTCGAGCGCGATGACCTCGTCTCCGGGCTCGACCAGTGCGAGCAGGGCGGCGGCGACGGCCTCGGTGGCACCGGTCGTGACGAGCACCTCGGTGTCGGGGTCGACGGCGAGGTCGTAGAACCGGCGCTGGTGCCGGGCGATCGCGGTCCGGAGCTCGGGCACGCCCCAGCCGGGGGCGTACTGGTTGCGCCCGTCGCGCATCGCCGCAACCGCGGCGTCGATGATCTCGGTGGGCCCGTCGACGTCCGGGAAACCCTGGCCGAGGTTGATGGCACCGGTCTGCAGCGCCAGCGCCGACATCTCGGCGAAGATCGTCTGGCCGAGCCCGTGCAGTCTGCTCGCGAGGCGGTCATCTCCCATCCGCCCACCCTAAGCACTTCCTCCCCCGGGCTTCTGCCCACCTGGCCCTCCGCGTTTGCCTAGTGCACAAGCCAGCTGGCTGGTGCACTAGGCAAACGCGCCACGGTCACCTGGGGTTTGCCTCGGGGACCGGGGACCACGCCACCGCGGCCGATACCGGCAGGGAGTCGCGGGTATGGCGCCGACCCAGCCTCGCTAGGGTCGCGGGCATGACCGACCGCGAGGTACTCCTCAAGCAGATCAAAGACAAGGCCGTGGTGCACGGCACGGTGACGTTGTCGTCGGGACGGGAGGCCAGCTACTACATCGACCTCCGCCGCATCACCCTTGACGGCGAAGCCGCACCCCTGGTCGGCCGCGTGATGCGCGCGGCCACCGGTGACCTCCAGTACGACGCCGTGGGCGGCCTGACACTCGGCGCGGATCCAGTGGCCGCCGCCATGCTGCATGCCGCCGACGCAGCCGGTGACCGGCTGGACGCCTTCGTGGTACGGAAGGAAGGAAAAGCGCACGGCCTGCAGCGCCGCGTCGAGGGTCCCGACGTGAAGGGGCGGCGCGTCCTGGCCGTCGAGGACACCTCCACGACCGGCGGCTCCGTCATGAACGCGGTCGAGGCACTGCGCGACGAGGGGGCGGATGTCGTGGCCGTCGCCGTCATCGTGGACCGAGGAGCCCGCGAGGCGGTCGAAGCCGCCGGGCTACGTTACGTCGCCGCCTACGAGCTGCGAGACCTCGACCTCACCTGATCTCGCGGTCCTGCGCGAGGACGCGTGCGCGAGGAGGCCAATCCGATCATGCGGCAGGCGGGAGCCAGGAGCCACCGCCGGACTGCTGCTGGATCTCACGTCGGAGGCGCTGTGCCGTGCGCTCGAAGTTGTGCGGCTGCACATCGGACCACAACAGCCGGCTGATCCCGATGCCGAGACCGCGGATGCGGTCCTCACGCTTCTTCTCGAGCCAGACGACGTCATCTGCGCTGACGTCGGGTGACGATTCAGCGTCAAGGGTCTGGTACTTGACCCGACCGTCACATTCCCAGAGGTGGTTGAGCGCCGGCGAGTAGATGTCGCCCACGGCGTGACCACCCTCGGGGAAGGCAACGACGTGTTGCAGGACCAGGTCGTGGATGCCCAACCTGGTCAGCAGGATGCGACCGAGTGTTTCGATCGGGGTGTCGGCGCCGGCTCGGGCGTTGGTCACGGCAGCGGCGATCTCGGGTCCGCCTGGCTCCGTGGTGAGGGCAGCGACCATGGAGAGCAGGACCGCGGGGTCGGCGCCGGAGTTGAGAGCCGCGTCGGCCGCGACCACCCCGGTGTAGAAGCCGTACTCACGGGCCAGGTCGACGACGGTGCGTTCGGGCGTCGTGACCCGCACGCCGGCGAGGGTCCTGACGTGAGCGGTGCTCAGCGCGGCCACATGATGCTTGAGCTGAGCCTGCATGCGTGCCGTCTGGGTGTCGGATGTGCGGGTCACGTGGCTGAGGTGGTCCGGTACGGCGTACAGCGGTAGACCGAGAAGGCGCGCGGCGGAGCTGTGACTGAGTACCGCATCGGGCGCACAGACGAGAAGCGCGGCGCGGTCGCGCAGGACGAGGCGGTCGTGGCTCGTCAGCACGGACCAGCGCTCGCGGGTGGTGTAGACACCGTAACGAACCTTGATCCACGGCCCGTCGCCGTCTGTGAGGCGAGCGAACTCTCTCGAGGTCACGCCGCATGAGATGGCCTGTCGGCGGGCGAAGATGCCGTGTTGGGCGGCGAGGATGCCGTCGAGTCCTGGGTGCATGGGTCGAGCATGAGTCGTGCGCCGGGTTGCGACGGTCGCCCGTGAGTGACTGTGGATGCGTGCCGGTCGCATCCGGTCCTGTGCGTATCCCGGCCTGGGCCGGCTGATCAGCGGCGTTGGCCCGGGGCATCGAGCTGGACAAGGCAGCCCCTGAGTGAGCAAGGGGCGTTTGCCTAGTCCACAAGCCAACTGGCTTGTTCACTAGGCAAACGCGGACGGCCAGAAGAGAGTGGTCAGGCGGTGAGCGAGGTACCGGCGGCACGAAGGGCCTCGCAGGCCTCAACGACCCGTGTGGCCATGCCGGCCTCCGCCGCCTTGCCATACGAGCGAGGGTCGTACAGCTTCTTGTCGCCGACCTCCCCATCGACCTTCAGCACGCCGGAATAGTGGCTGAACATGTGGTCGACGATCGGCCTCGTGAAGGCGTACTGGGTGTCGGTGTCGACGTTCATCTTGACAACGCCGTAGTCGAGCGCCTCGCGGATCTCCTCCAGCAGCGAGCCCGACCCACCATGGAACACCAGGTCGAAGGGCTTGGCGTCATCGCCGAGCCCGTGCTTCTCGGCGACTGCCTGCTGCGCCGCCTTGAGGATCTCCGGGCGCAGCTTCACGTTGCCGGGCTTGTAGACGCCGTGCACGTTGCCGAACGTCAGCGCGGCGAGGTAGCGACCGTGCTCGCCGAGGCCGAGCGCCTCGGCTGTGCGCAACGCGTCGTCGGGGGTGGTGTAGAGCTTGTCGTCGATGGCGCCGACGACGCCGTCTTCCTCGCCGCCGACCACGCCGACCTCGATCTCGAGGATGATCTTCGCCTTCGCTGCGGTGTCGAGCAGTTCCTTGGCGATGGACAAGTTCTCCTCGAGCAGAACGGCCGAGCCGTCCCACATGTGCGACTGAAAGATCGGCAACCCACCGTTGGCGACCTGTTCCCGGGAGGCTTCCAGCAGCGGCCGGACGAAGCCGTCGAGCTTGTCCTTGGGACAGTGGTCGGTGTGCAGCGCGATGTTGACCGGGTACTTCTTCGCCGCCTCGTGGGCGAACGCCGCGAATGCCAGCGACCCGGCGACCATGTCCTTGATGCTCGCGCCCGACAGGAACTCGGCGCCACCGGTCGAGACCTGCACGATGCCGTCGCTGCCGGCCTCGGCGAAGCCCCGCATGGCTGCGTGCAGTGTCTGGCTCGAGGTCACGTTGATCGCCGGGTACGCGTACCTCTCGGCCTTGGCCTTGTCGAGCATGGCGGCGTACACGTCGGGCGTGGCGATGGGCATCTTCGTCTCCGTTGCTGGCCGGTTCGGGTCCTGTTCCGTGTAACGCCAGTATCGCGTCTCGTGGTGAGACGTGCCACATCGCCCGCTGGGTGAACAGGGGGCTGCCGATGCCAGCCGGTGCGTCCCGGAGTACGGCGATCAGGATTCGACGTGAGCGTGCTGCCGGATCCAGGCGTGCATCGCGATGGCGGCCGCGGCTCCGGCGTTGATCGAGCGGGTGGAGCCGAACTGAGCGATCGAGAGCGTCGTCGTGCACGCCG
Organism: uncultured Actinomycetota bacterium; assembly: GCA_963742765.1. Classification (GTDB taxonomy): domain Bacteria; phylum Actinomycetota; class Actinomycetes; order Propionibacteriales; family Nocardioidaceae; genus JANLYC01. Next base: position 648,596 of record CAVUMY010000001.1, on the reverse strand, counting down.
CACGCATCTGGTCGGTGAGGCCAGGCCCTTCCTGGCCGAAGACGAGGACGCAACGCTCAGGCAGCGCGGCCCGTTCCAGCGGGACCGCTCCTGGGAGGTTGTCGATGCCCAGCAACGGCAGCTCTGCGTCGGCGGACCATGAGGCGAAGCCGTCGATCGTGTCGTGGTGGCGCACGTGCTGGTAGCGATCGGTCACCATGGCACCGCGGCGGTTCCAGCGCCGGCGGCCGACGATGTGCACCTCGGCCGCGAGGAAGGCGTTGGCGGTGCGGACGACGGACCCGATGTTGAAGTCGTGCTGCCAGTTCTCGATGGCGACATGGAACGGGTGGCGACGCGTGTCGAGGTCGGCCACGATCGCGTCCAGGCGCCAGTAGCGGTAGTGGTCGGCGACGTTCCGCTGGTCTCCCGCGAGTAGCAGTTGCGGGTCGTAGTGGGAGTCGTCAGGCAGCTGCCCCTCCCACGGCCCGACTCCGACGACATACCGTCGGGCCGGGTCGGCAAGGTCAGCGTCCTCGTCGGCATCTCCGGCGGCACCCGCAGCCCCACCGTCGGCGGGCTGAACCGCGTCGACCGGGTCCACGGCGTCGTTGCGGCTCGTCACACCGGACACTCTAGGTGTGCCGGTTAGGCTTCGGGGGTGATGAGCGACCTGCAGAACGTCATGCTGCTCGGCGGACTGCTCGACCCCAAGACCATCCTCGACCACTTCGGCGCGTACGCCTTGTGGGGCGCCGCACTCGTGATCTTCATCGAGTGCTGGCTGTTCCCGTTCCTGCCGGGCGACTCGCTGTTGTTCGTGGTGGGGCTGCTCATCGCGCAGCAGGAGACGATCAGCGTGCCGCTGTGGCTGGCCTGTCTGGTGCTGAGCCTCTCGGCGGTGCTGAGCAATGTCGTCGGGTACGGCGTCGGAGCCAGGCTGGGGCCGGCCGTGTTCAACAAGCCCGACTCGCGCTTCTTCAAGCAGGAGCATGTCGACCGGACGTTCGCCTTCTTCGACAAGTACGGCAACCAGGCCATCGTGCTGGCGCGTTTCGTGCCGATCGTCCGGACTTTCATCACGTTGGCCGCCGGCGTCGGTCGGATGCCGTTCCGGCGGTTCGTCACCTACTCCGCGATCGGCGGTGTCGCGTGGGCGACCGGGGTGACGCTGCTCGGCTACTGGCTGGGGCAGGTCGACTTCCTGGCCAAACACATCGACCTGGTCCTGCTGGGGTTGGTGCTCATCTCCGTCGTACCGATCGCGATCGAAGCTCGTCGAGCACGCTCGCGGTCTCGCGATGCCCGGTATGACGATCCCGCCGAGCGTGAGCAGGTACTCCGCGACCAGCGTGACCCCGAGCCCGAGCAGTAGGCCCGAGCCAGCGCCCCCGACAGCTCCGTTCGGCCCGTGTCACCGAGGCAAAACCCCAGTGGCCTACGTACGTTTGGCTAGTTCACAAGCCACCTGGCTTGTGGACTAGGCAAACGCGGAGGGCCAGGTACATGTGGACGAGCTGGGCTGGGGAGCGGCAGGGGTCAGGGGAGGCCGGGGAGGTCGGGGACCGAAAGGTCAGTGAGGGGCCGTCGGGTCGGAGTCGGTGAGGAAGGTGCGGCACCGTTCGGCCTCCTCCGCGTCGCCGATCAGGTCCGATGCCTTCGCCAGCGCGGCCAGACAGCGCAGGAAGCCCTGGTTCGGCTCGTGCTCCCACGGGATCGGGCCGTGGCCCTTCCAGCCGTTGCGACGCAGCGCGTCGAGGCCGCGGTGATACCCCACCCGGGCGAACGCGTACCCGGAGAGATCGTCGCCGGACGTCAGCGCGTCCTCGGCAACGACGGCCCAGGCCAGCGACGAGGCGGGCAGCCGGCGGGCCACCATCCGAGGGTCGTCCCCGGCAGCCAGCGTGGCTGCGGCGGGGTCCTCAGGCAGGTACGTCGGTGGCGGTCCGCCCAGCAGGTTGTCGATAGTCATGGGGCCATGATGCCGTCATCGCCGGACCGACCCGGCGGCGCCCGCCGGAACCGACGGCGGCCGTGAGGGTGGCACACGCCTACACGCGTGAGGCATCAGCACACACCACAAGAGCGCGACTACGGAATCGTCCCCTGCGTCGATTCCGAGGCCGCGCTCTTACACCGCCGATCATGTCAAGAAGTGGTCAGTTGTGGTGGCACCAAGATGCCACTGGCCGTAACCTGCCAGCCATGACCACACCAGAGCCGCTCATTTCGGGCCCGTTGAGCCCACTGGGCATCACCGGTCCGGGCGAACAGCTCTATCGGCTGGCCCTGCGGCGGCCGGGGATCACCCTGGAGAGCATCTGCGACATCCTCTCTCGACGGCTCGAGGACCTCCATGGCGATCTCGAACCCCTCATCGAGCTCAACCTCGTCAGCCTCAGCCAGGACAAGGTGTTCCCGTCGCCGCCCGAGTTCGCCCTGGGACGGCTGCTCAACCAGCAGTCGCGACGGCTCACGGAGGCCAAGGACGCCCTGGACCAGATCCGCGGGGATCTCAACGTCTACATCTCCGAGCACCTGTTGGGCCAACGTTCGGAGTGGCAGCCGGTCGCCGTCGACGTCATCCCCGCGGCCGAGCTGGCCGACGTTCTCCTCACCCTCATCGCCAACAGCACAGGCCAGCTGGCCTTCCTCCGGCCCGACCAGTGGTTCCTTCCCACGGGCGCTCGCATCGACGTAGCGGTCACGGAGGCAATGTCCAACGGTCGGGCGTCCCGCGTCATCTATCCGGCCAAGGTCATCGAGACGAACCCCGAGAACGTGCATGCCCGAGCGCGGGCGGGTGAGCTGATCCGGATCCTGCCGGCCGTGCCGACCCGGATGGCCATCTTCGGGGCGGAGGCCGCGGTTCTGCCAGAGATCTGGGGGAGTCCTGCCGGGTCGCGGCTGCTCATCCGGCAACCCGCCCTCGTGTCCGCCTGCGGCGCGTACTTCGACGAGCTGTGGGGACATGCGGTGACGGCGCCGGGCTTCGGCAGTGAGCTGGCAGCGGGCGAACGTACCCAGCTGCTGGAACTGCTGGCGCGCGGAGCCAAGGACGAGCAGATCGCCCGCACGCTCGCCATGTCGCTGCGCACCGTCAGACGGCGCATCGCGTCCCTGCTCGCCGAGCTGGGCGTCGACTCCCGCTTCCAGGCGGGCATGGAGGCGGTCAAACGCGGCTGGTTGTGACGTCGCGTCAGCGACTGCTCTCCGCCTGCGCGGCCGTGGGCAGCATCATCGAGAAGGCGCCGGGCTCGAGCTCCCACCGCCGTGTCCGCGTCGGCCCGGTCAGCTCGCCGTCGGCGTTGCAGTAGATGTGGTCGCCGCGGACCTCGACCCGGGTGGCGCGCATCGCCTGCACGTCATGGCGTTCCTCGTGCGTACCCCGCTTGAGGTGGACGGCGTACATCAGCCGGTCGCGTCGGCCAACCGCGAACGACACCATGACGTCGAGCTTGCCGTCCGTCGGGTCGGCCTCCGGCGCCAGAGGGGTACCGCCCCCGACGAAGGCGCCGTTGCTCACGCCGACCTGGAGCACCCGGCGCCTCCCGTCCGCGAGGACGGATCCGTCCGCCGTCACCCGGAGACGCTGGCCCCGAGACGTGAAACCGGCAACGAGCGCACCGATGGCGTAGCCGAGCTTGCCCAGCCTGGCCTTGTAGGGCTTGGCTTCCTTGCCGGCTTCGGCGCCGATTCCGCAGTGCACCGCGTTGACCACGATCCCGCCCGCGTCGTCGGCGAGGAGGTCGACCTGGGCCTCGCGGCCGTGCCTCACCACCTCGGCTGCTCGGGCGGGGTCAAGGGGGATCTGCACCCCTCGTGCGAAGTCGTTGCCCGTACCGAGCGGGATGAGTCCGAGCGTCGGCCCGGAGAGGTCATCACGTCCGTGCAAAGCGGCCACCACGGCGTGGAGGCTGCCGTCGCCACCCGCGACCACCACGTCGCGCCCGTCGCGGCGGCTCAGCACCTCGTCGAGCTCGTCCGGGTCGGACGTGGCGGCGACCTCGATGTCGGCATCGCGGCGGAGCACGTCCAGGGCAGCGTCGACGGCGTCCTGGTCGTTGGTCCCGGCGTCGGCATTGGTGATGAGGAGGATGCGTTCCACGAGCGAACAGTACCCAGCCGCGCGCATCGTTGATCCGGCCGCTGGTGCGGCGGCACCGGCCACGCTCGCGGATTGGACCCGACGTGCCCCTGGTCGGCTACCCTTTGACCGCAAGAGCCCCGGTCTTGCCGGGGCTGTTCTCATGCAGGGGCGTTCTCGCGCGGTGAGGGGCAGGCCTCACGAAGTCCGGGGCGGACGCCGCGCAACGGAAGGGTGGGCACATGCCCGCAGTGGTGATCGTCGGAGCCCAATGGGGCGACGAGGGCAAGGGCAAGGCGACCGATCTCCTCGGCAGTCGTGTCGACTACGTCGTGAAGTTCAACGGCGGCAACAACGCCGGTCACACCGTCGTCATCGGTGACGAGAAGTACGCCCTCCACCTGCTGCCCAGCGGCATCCTCACGCCTGGCTGCACGCCGGTCATCGGCAACGGCGTCGTGATCGACCCGGCCGTCCTCGTCGAGGAGCTCGACGGGCTCGAGACGCGAGGCATCGACACCTCCCGGTTGGTGATCAGCGCCAACGCGCACCTCATCTGTGAGTACCACCGCACGCTCGACAAGGTTGCCGAGCGGTTCCTCGGCTCTCGCAAGATCGGCACCACGGGTCGTGGCATCGGCCCGGCGTACGCCGACAAGATGAACCGGATCGGCGTCCGGGTCCAGGACCTCTTCGACGAGAAGATCCTGCAGCAGAAGGTCGAAGGCTCCCTGGAGCTCAAGAACCAGATTCTCGCCAAGATCTACAACCGTCGGGCCATCGAGGTCGACCAGATCATGGAGGAGCTGCTCGCCCACCGCGACCGGATCGCGCCGATGGTGGCCGACACCGGACTGCTGCTCAACCAGGCCCTCGACCGTGACGAGACCGTGCTGCTCGAGGCCGGGCAGGCGACCCTGCTCGACGTCGACCACGGCACCTACCCGTTCGTCACGTCGTCGTCGGCGACCGCCGGCGGGGCCTGCACCGGGTCGGGCATCGCGCCGATGCGGATCGACGGGGTCATCGGCATCGTCAAGGCCTACGCGACCCGGGTCGGGGAGGGGCCCTTCCCGACCGAGCTGTTCGATGACTCGGGAGAGTTCCTTCGCAAGACCGGCTGGGAGTACGGCACGACCACCGGCCGTCCGCGCCGATGCGGTTGGTACGACGCGGTGGTCGCGCGGTACGCCGCCCGCGTCAACGGCGTCACAGATTTCGTGTTGACCAAGCTCGACGTCCTCACGGGTCTGGCGACCGTCCCGGTCTGCGTTGCCTACGACGTCGACGGCGTGCGCCACGGCGAGATGCCGGTCAACCAGACCGACTTCCACCACGCCAGGCCGATCTTCGAGGAGCTGCCGGGGTGGTGGGAGGACATCTCCGCTGCGCGGACCATCGCGGACCTGCCGCCGAACGCGCAGTCGTACGTCAAGGCTGTCGAGGAGATGTCCGGCGCACGGATCTCGGCCGTCGGCGTCGGACCGGGTCGGCACGAGACGGTCGTCGTCCACGACCTCCTCTGACCTGCCTTCCTCGGTCGCGCCGATAGGGTCGTGAGCCGTGAAGGTCCTGGTGATCGGCAACGGCGGCCGCGAGCACGCCTTGGTCAAGGCGCTCCTCCGAGATCCTGAGGTCGATGAGGTTCATGCGGCGCCCGGCAATCCCGGCATCGACGGGCTGGCTGCATCCCACGTCGTCGACCCGCTCGATGGTGGCGCTGTAGCGCAACTGGCCACCGACCTGACAGTCGACCTGGTCGTGATCGGTCCGGAGGCCCCGCTGGTGGCTGGGGTCGCGGACGACGTACGAGCGGCGGGGATCGCCTGCTTCGGGCCGAGTCGCGCGGCCGCGCAGATCGAGGGGTCCAAGGCCTTCGCCAAGGACGTGATGGCCGCTGCTGGCATCCCCACCGCGATGGCGCGGGTCTGTGCCACGGAGGTGGAGGCCGACGATGCGCTCGACATGTTCGGCCCGCCCTACGTGGTCAAGGACGACGGACTCGCCGCGGGCAAGGGGGTGGTGGTGACCGATGATCGCGCCGTCGCACTGCATCACGCCATGTCCTGCGACCGCGTCGTCATCGAGGAGTTCCTCGACGGCCCGGAGGTCTCGCTGTTCGCGATCTGCGACGGCATCGAGGCCATGCCCATGCAGCCGGCTCAGGACTTCAAGCGACTCAGCGATGGCGACGCCGGTCCGAACACCGGCGGTATGGGAGCCTATACGCCGCTCCCGTGGGCGCCCGAGACCCTGGTCGACGACGTCGTCACGCGCGTCATCGCGCCTGCTGTGGCCGAGCTCGCGCGGCGGGGAACCCCGTTCGTCGGATTGCTCTACGCCGGTCTCGCCCTCACCTCGCGGGGCCTGCGGGTGGTCGAGTTCAATGCCCGGTTCGGCGATCCCGAGACCCAAGCCCTGCTCGAGCTGCTCGAGTCGCCGCTCGGTCAGGTCCTCAACGCCGCAGCGAAGGGACGTCTGTCGACGCTCGGTCCGTTGCGCTGGAAGGCGGGAGCGGCCGTGACCGTGGTGATGGCCGCGGCCGGCTACCCGGAGTCGCCACGCAAGGGTGATGTCATCCACGGGATCGAGACCGCCGAGGCGGCCGGGGTCGCCGTGTTCCAGGCGGGCACGTCGTACGACGCGGGACAGCTCGCCACCGCAGGCGGCCGGGTGTTGGCCGTGACCGGCACCGGACCAGACCTGGCGTCCGCCAGAGACAGGGCCTACGCGGGTGTCGGAACCATCGCCTTCGACGGAGCCCAGCTCCGCCACGACATCGCCGAGGCGGCCTCGCAACATTCCGGCTGACGTGGGGCGTTTCTCACTGCGCGGCAGCTCCTGACGCACCGCTTGTGGTCGGCGCCGAACGCGGCCGTCCGTGCGAACATCACTGCATGACTGAGAGGCTCGGCCGCCCTGTGGCCGGGGTCGGCGCGAGCGCAAGACCTGATGGCCCCGAACGAAATCCGGGAGGCGGTGTCGGATCGGGCCAGAGGTGTTCGTAGCAGAGGTGAGAGGCCGCCCAGGATGGGCGCCCCCAATCACAGGAGATGATCCGACATGCAGTACCTGGTTTCCGTGATCGACGACGGCACCGGCTTGGCCACCCCGACCGAGGAGGCCGACATCAACGAGTTCAACGACCGGATTCGGGCCGACGGCCACTGGGTCTTCGCCGGAGGCCTCGGGTCGCCCGACCCGGCCACCGTCATCGACAACCGGAGTGGCGAGGTGGTCTTCACCGATGGCCCCTTCCTGGAGTCGAAGGAGTACCTGGCCGGCTTCTGGATCATCGAGGCCGCCGACCTCGATGTGGCGCTGAAGATCGCCGCCGACGGGTCGAAGGCCTGCAACAGAAAGGTCGAGGTGCGACCGTTCCTGTGAGCAGGCTCGATGTTCGGGAGGCGATCACCCGCGCCCACCATGAGGAGTGGGCCCGGGTGGTCGCCGCACTGACCAGGCGTTTCGGTGACCTCGACATCGCCGAAGAGGCCGCAGCAGAAGCGTTCGCCACCGCCGTCGCGCGGTGGCCCGCCGACGGCCTGCCTCCCAACCCTGGCGCCTGGCTGACCACCACCGCCACCCGAAAGGCGATCGACCGGATCCGCCGGGAGAACAAGCGGGACGACAAGCAGAAGGAGGCTCAGATGTCGTATGACGACGACCCTCCCGAGCCTCTCGGCGCTATCGACGACGAGCGGCTACGGCTGATCTTCACCTGCTGCCACCCGGCGCTCGCGATGGAGACCCGCGTGGCGCTGACACTGCGCATGGTCGGCGGGCTGACCGTTCCTGAGATCGCCCGTGCCTTCTTGGTGCAGGAGGCCACCCTGGGGCAGCGGATCACCCGCGCCAAAGCGAAGATCAAGACGGCTCGCATCCCGTATCGCGTGCCGTCCGCGGAAGATCTCCCGGCACGCGTCTCCGGCGTACTCGCTGTCCTCTTCCTCGTCTTCAACGAGGGTTATCTGGCGAGCGGCCCCGACACCGATCCCGTACGTCACGAGCTGACCACCGAGGCGATCCGGCTCACTCGGCTGATCCGTGACATCTTGCCGGAGGACGGTGAGGTGGCGGGGCTGCTGGCGCTGATGCTTCTCACCGAGGCTCGCCGCACCGCGCGGGTTTCTGCGAGCGGCGAACTGGTCACCCTCGACGAGCAGGACCGAGGCTCCTGGGACGCGGACCTGGTCGTCGAGGGCCATCGGTTGGTACGCGAGCGGCTGGCAGCTGGCGTGGCTCCGGGCCGCTACCAGATCCTCGCCGCGATCAACGCCGTGCACACCTCTGCCCGCGACGTACGCGATACCGACTGGTCGCAGATCGTCGCTCTCTACGACCAGCTCGTCCGCCTCGACCCGTCGCCGATCGTAGCCCTCAACCGGGCTGTGGCGGTCGCCGAGCTGGATGGCCCGGAGGTGGCGTTGGCGGCCGTCGACCGCCTCGGCGCCACGTTGGCCGGCTACCACGCCTACCATGCGACCCGCGCCGACCTGCTCCGCCGGCTGGGCTGCAGTCAGCAGTCGCGCGCGGCGTACGACAGGGCGATCGAGCTGGCGGGAAACACCGCAGAGATCGCTTACCTGACACGCCGTCGCGACCAGATGAGGTAGCGCCCGCGCCGCCGGTGCGTCGACAGCTACCGATCAGGCGTCACTGATCGGGGAGCGCGTCGAGGAACGGGTCCACGGCTGCGTCGTTGTCAGCCATGCCCCAGACCTCGGTCGCCTTTCCATCGGAGATGTGGAAGACGTTGACGAACTTCCATGCGGCGCTGGAGCCGTCCGCCGCTGCAGCGGTCGCCGACCCGATCACGACGACGTGTTCGTCGGAGCCCAGGATGTCGTGCAGGTCGACGGTGGGTGGCGCCGCCATCGCCTTCGCCTGACGAGCCTGGAAGTCGAGCACGTCATTCTTGCCCCGGTAGGTACCCGCCCACTTGCTGTTGCCCCCGACGTGCCAGACGATGTCGTCGGACAGATGCTCGTCCATCCAGGTCAGGTCGCCCTTCTGCACTGCCGCGAGTCCGTCACGAACCAGTTGCACGTCCGGACTTTCATGATGGCTCATCTGCCCTCCAGGGAGATCGGTCGCCCGCGCCGTTCGACTGAGACAGCGTGCTTGTACCACTGATGTACTCTCCGCTCGCACGGTCGTCCAGCCGAGGTGAACAGGCGCGCCGAGGGAGCCGGGAGGTGCTGGGGGACCGTCGCGCGAGGCTCGTCGGCGCAGCCTCGGCAGTCCGGAGAAGCTCGACCGGCGAACGGCCGGACTCCGGTGTAGCGTCCCTGCTGGTGTTGACGAAAGGGACGACGATGACCGAACAGTCTGCGCCCCGGGTGTCCACGGATTCAGCCCTCGGACCGGTCGACGCCACCCGGGTCCCGCGGTTCGCCGGACCCGCCACCGGCATGGGGAGGGAGCATGTGCCGGTGGGTGTGCAGATCATGGGGCCGCGATGGTCTGACGCCCTGACCCTGCGTGCGGCGGCTGCCTCCGAACGTTCCGTGCCCTGGCAGCGGTTCCAGCCGCCGGGCTGAGCAGCGGAGCAGACCGGGCGGCCGCGCGTGCGAGGATGGCGCCGTGACGATTGCGAACGTGCTGGCCAGCCGGTATGCCTCCCAGCAGACGCAGGAGATCTGGTCGCCCGAGCACAAGGTCGTGGCCGAGCGCCGGCTGTGGATCGCGGTCCTTGCGGCGCAAGCTGAGCTCGGCATCGACGTCCCCGCAGGCGTGATCGAGGACTACGAGCGAGTCGTCGACGACGTCGACCTGGAAAGCATCGCTGAGCGCGAACGCCGCACCCGACACGACGTCAAGGCCAGGATCGAGGAGTTCTGCGCACTGGCGGGCCACGAGCACATCCACAAGGGCATGACCAGCCGCGACCTGACCGAGAACGTCGAGCAGCTGCAGATCCGGGACTCCTTGCTGGTCATGCGGGTGCGCATGGTCGCCACCGTTGCCCGCCTCGGGGAGCTGGCCGCGCAGCACCGGACTCTCGTGCTGACCGGACGCAGCCACAACGTGCCCGCCCAGGCCACCACGCTCGGCAAGAGGTTCGCGTCTGTTGCCGACGAGATGCTCCTTGCGCTGGCCAGGCTCGACGACCTCCTCGCCCGTTACCCGCTGCGCGGCATCAAAGGTCCTGTCGGCACCGCCCAGGACCAGCTCGACCTGCTCGGCGGCGACCCGGCCAAGCTCGCCGCTCTCGAGCAGGCGGTGGCCCGTCACCTTGGCTTCGACCACGTGCTGACCAGTGTCGGCCAGGTCTATCCGCGCTCGCTCGACTTCGATGTGGTCTCGGCGCTCGTGCAATGCGCTGCTGGTCCGAGCAACCTCGCCACGACCATCCGACTGATGGCCGGTGCGGAGCTCGTCACCGAGGGATTCCAGCCCGGGCAGGTCGGCTCCAGCGCCATGCCGCACAAGATGAACACTCGTTCGTGCGAGCGGGTCAACGGGCTGGCGGTGATCCTGCGCGGCCATCTCTCGATGGTCGGTGAGCTGGCCGGCGACCAGTGGAACGAAGGTGACGTCTCCTGCAGCGTCGTACGGCGGGTGGCCCTCCCTGACGCGTTCTTCGCGGCCGACGGACTGTTCGAGACGTTCCTGACGGTGCTGGCCGAGTTCGGGGCCTTTCCGGCGGTGATCCACCGAGAGCTCGACCGCTATCTGCCGTTCCTCACGACCACCAAGGTGCTGATGGCAGCCGTCCGTCACGGCGTCGGCCGGGAGATCGCTCACGAGGTGATCAAGGAGCACGCGGTCGCCGTCGCGCTCGAGATGCGCGAGAAGGGCAGCGAGGGCAACGACCTCCTCGACCGCCTGGCCGCCGACGACCGGCTGGACCTGAGCGCTCCCGATCTCGCGGCGCTCGTGGCCGAACCGCTGTCGTTCGCGGGGGCGGCTGTCGCGCAGATCGACGACGTCGTAGGCCGCATCGAGCAGCTCGTGGCCACGGACCCGGCCGCGGCCGTCTATCGCCCTGCCGCGATCCTCTGAGCGGGCCTGTCAGCTCCGGGCCGCGTCGCCGCTGATCAGGTACGACGATCCGTCGCGGACCAGCGTGATCTCCTTCGTCTCCGTCGAGGTGTCACCACTGCTCCGGTGGTAGGTGATCGTGTAGTCGACGGTCTTGGGACCTACCGCGTCGACCGAGCTGAGGTCGACTGAGTCGATCTCGCTCCAGAAGCCGTCGTACGACGAGCGGCCGATCTCACGCTGGAAGTCCGCCGAGAGCTCCGCCCAGCCGGCGTCGAGGTCGCCCGGGACGAGCGTGTAGTAGTCACTCACGAAGCCTTCGGCGCGGGCCGCTGAGCTGTTGCCGGAGCCGCCGCCCGGCGGGCTGCTGGTGGTCTCCGGCGGCGACTCGGAACTCGTCGACGCGGCCGGTGATGTCGGTGAGGAGACCGGACCGGAGGTCTTCGGTGACCTGTCGGATCCGGCGGAGGACGCCGCCGATGGCTGGCTGTCGTTGCTCAGCGCGGCCCGGGTGGCGAGCCCGACCGCGCCCAGGACGATCAGGGCCACCGCCGCCACGATGCCCCACCGGACCGCCTTCGAGGTACGTCCAGACGTCGCTGGCCGGGGGGCACCGGTCACCTCGGGCGATGCTGTCGGTGCCGGCGGGCGTGGTGGCGGCGATGCTGCGGCGGTGGGTGTCGGGTCCGGAGCCCGCGCCTGGACCGGAACAGGGGCCTCGACCGGCACGGTGTCGCTCTGGGCGACCTCGTCCAGGGCGGTCCTGACCCGGTCCATCGACCACCGCTGCGCCGGTTCGCGGGCGAGCATCGCCGCGATCACATCGGCCAGCGGACCGGCTCGCTCGGCTCGCGGCGCCGGCTCGCGAGCGATCAGCCCGAGGGTGGCCAACGGTGTCTCCTGCGCCGGGAACGGCGGCTTTCCCTCGACGGCGCTGAACAGGGTGGCGCCGAGCGCCCACACGTCGGAGGCGAAGCTGGGGTGTTCACCGCGAGCCAGCTCGGGCGCGAAGTAGGTAGGTGTGCCGGTCATCATCCCGGTCTGGGTCAGCGTCAGGTCGGTGTGCCCGCGGGCGATCCCGAAGTCGCTGATCTTGGCCCGGTCGCCCTCACCGACGAGGATGTTCCCCGGCTTGACGTCACGGTGCACGATGGCCAGGCCATGGGCAGTCGCGAGCGCGTCGGCCACCTGGGCACCGATCGTGGCGGCGCGACGGGGAGTGAGAGGCCCCTCGGTCTTGACGAGCTCGGCCAGGGTGCGGGACGGCACGTACTCCATCACGAGCCAGGTGGCGCCGCCGTCGTCCACCACGTCGAAGACCGATACCGCGTGGTCGTGGTTGAGCGCAGCGGTGACACGAGCCTCCCGCATCGCCCGGGCCGCCTGGTCGGTGTCGTCCCCGGGCAGGCCGCCGATGCGTTTGACGGCGACCCGGCGGTTGAGCACACCGTCCTCACACAGCCAGACCGTGCCCATCCCGCCTCGGCCGATCGGGCGCACCACGCGGTAGCGGTCCGCGATGAGTTCGGGGTCCATCTCTGCTCCCTACCCAAACGCGGGCAGCACCTAACCTCGGCCGGACCTTTCAGCGGTGTCCGTGAGGTCCGGGGTGCGCCAGGGCATCAGTGGTGCGCACGGGAGCGCCCGCCTAGATTGTCGGCATGGCGTCCTCTGCAGTGACCAGGTTCACGTCCGCGACCCCCTCTCAGGTCTGGGCGGTGCTCAGCGACGGTCACCGGTACGCCGAGTGGGTCAAGGGCACGAAGGAGATCCGCGCGGTCGACGACGGCTGGCCCGCCGAAGGAACGTCGATCCACTTCCGGGCGGGGGTCGGCCCGGTGAGCTTCGACGACCGGACGACGTCGCGCGCATCCCTGACGGAGCAGAAGCTGGAGCTCGAAGCCCATGCCTGGCCCGCCGGCACGGCGCGGATCGGCATTCGGATCGCGCCGAGCGGCGGCGGCAGCGTCATCTCCATGGACGAGCATCCGCTGCGCGGACCGGCGCGGTGGCTGCACAACCCGGTGTCCACGTGGCTGTTCGGTCGGCGGGTGAACGGGATGCTCGCCGATCTCGTGAAGCTGGCCGAGGCCACCCCGGCGCGCTGAAGCGGCGTACGCGGACGCTGGGTCAGGAGCGCCGCGTCCAGCGACGTACCCGGTCGTGTGCGATCGCGGCCTTGGCGGCGTTGGCGCCGGCGGCACCGTGGACACCTCCGCCGGGGTGAGCCGATGCCGACCCCAGGAACAGGCCGGCGATCGGTGTCTCGGCCCGACCGAGGCCGGGCACGGGACGGAAGATCAGCTCCTGGTGCAGGGCGGCGGTCCCGCCGTTGATCGCACCGCCGTGCAGGTTGGCGTTGCGGGCCATGAACTCGTGCGGCCCGAGCACGCGGCGGGACAGTACGCGATCCCCGAAACCGGGCGCGAAGAACTCGATCCTCGCCTGCATACGGTTCGCCATCTTCTGCAGGTCGTCGTGGTCCCATGCGCCGCTGATCCCCTCGTTGCCGGCGTCGGCGCGCACCACCTGGGGCGCGTGGCAGTAGGCCCACATCGACTCGGTGCCCGCCGGGGAGCGACTCGGATCCGTGGTCGTCATCTGGCCCACGAGCAGCAAGGGGTCAGACGGCACCGTGTGGCCGCCGATCTGCGCGGCGAACGTCGTGAGCTCGTCGACGGAGTGCGCGATGTGTACCGTGCCGGGCTGCGCGCTCGGCTGGTCTCGCCACGGCACGGGAGCGGACAGCGCCCAGTCGACCTTGATCGTCGACGGGTCCCACTCGAACTTCTCTACGCCGCGGCGCACGCGGGCCGGGAGCAGGTCGAGGCTCACCAGACCGCCGTACAGGGCGGGAGCACTCACATCGGCGACCACGGCCCGTGCGGCCCGGATCTCGGTCCCATCGGTGAGCCGGACCGCGACCGCTCGTCCACCGCGGACGACGACGGAGCCGACCTCGGACCGGGTCTGAACCGAGCCACCCAAAGACTCCAGCCTGCGCGCGAGTGCCTGGGTCAGCTCGCCCGCGCCGCCCTGTGGGACGGGAAACCCGACCGTCTGGCCGAGCATGGCCAGGATCAGGCCGAACACGCCGGAGCCTGCCCCGTCGGGCGGGAAGTCGGCATGCAGCGCGTTGCCGGCCAACAGCAACCGTGCACCTTCCCCCCGGAAGTTCTCCTCGGCCATGCGGCGCACAGACGTGAGCAGCATCCGGAAGCCGCCGAGTCCGGACGCTCGCGGCAGCGACACCGCGAGGCGCAGGCCGTGCCGGACCGGCGGGAACGGGCTCAGCAGCGCACCGATGAGGTCGTCTCCGAAGACGTCCCACTGCTTGCACAACCGGAGCCACGCGTCTCCGTCGCCCGGGCAGCGGGCCTCCAGTCCCGCCGCCGTGTCTGCACGATCGCGGTGCAGGATCGCCCACCCGCCGTCGGGCATGGGGTTGCCGAGCACGGCCGGTGCATGCACCCAGCGGAGTCCGTGCTCCTCGAGCCGCATGCGTTGAATCGTGGGAGAGGCGGCAGCGAGCGGGTAGAACGCACTGAACGTGTCGTGGCGGAAACCTGGGTGGACCTCGTCATCGGTGCGAACGGCTCCGCCGACGATCGGTTGAGCCTCGCACACCACGACAGACCAGCCCTGGTCGGCGAGCAGGTTCGCGGCGACGAGGCCGTTGGGGCCTGAACCGATCACCACGGCATCCGTCATACCCCCACCCTGCCTCAGGTCGACGAGACCTGCCTGCGGCACCCGGCTTCCGTTCGGCAAGATGGCGGCATGATCGCGTATGCCGCAGGCGACCCGCAAACACCGGAGGCCCCCGTGGACGGTGCCCGTCACGTGCACTCGGGCAAGGTCCGGGACTTGTTCGAGCTGCCCGACGGGCGCCTGCTCATGGTGGCGTCGGATCGCATCTCGGCGTTCGACTTCGTGCTCTCGCCGGCCATCCCCGACAAGGGGGAGATCCTCACGCGCATGTCGCTCTGGTGGGTCGAGCGGCTCGGCGACCTCGTGCCGCATCACGTGCTGTCCACGGACGTCCCCTCGGCCGTTGCGGGTCGTGCGGTCATCTGTGAGCGGTTGGCGATGTTCCCGGTCGAGTGCGTCGCCCGGGGGTATCTCACCGGCTCCGGCTTGCTCGACTACCGCGCCACCGGCGAGGTGTGTGGCATCGCGCTGCCCGCGGGGCTGGAGGATGGTTCGCGCCTGCCGGAGCCGATCTTCACCCCCGCCACCAAGGCCGCGCTCGGCGAACATGACGAGAACGTCGACTACGCCGCCGTCGTCGCGGACGTGGGGAGCGACACCGCCCAGGCCCTACGCGACCTGACCCTCTCGGTCTATGACCGAGCTGAGGCGATCGCGCGCGATCGCGGCATCATCCTGGCCGACACGAAGCTCGAGTTCGGGACCCGGCCGGACGGCACCATCGTCCTCGCCGACGAGGTGCTCACACCGGACTCGTCGCGCTTCTGGCCCGCTGACCAGTGGCAGCCGGGCCGCGCTCAGGTGTCATACGACAAGCAGTTCGTCCGCAATTGGTTACTTTCGCCGGCGTCGGGGTGGGACCGGTCGTCGGGTGAAGCGCCACCACCCCTGCCGCAGCCAGTGGTCGAGCAGACGCGAGCAACGTACATCGAGGCGTTCGAGCGGCTGACAGGGCTCCCGTTCGACTGATGCACCGCGGTGACGCGATGGCAACCCTCAGGTTCGGTGGCTACGTTGGAAGCGAGCCGTCGAGTGCCGGCGGTGTGCCGACAGACCTGGAGGTCGATCGTGCTCAACCTCGCCGTCATGCTCGAAGACAGCGCCCGCAGGGTCCCCGACCGTGACGCCGTCGTGTTCAACGACACCCGGCTGACGTACGCCCAGGTCGACGCGATGGCCAACCAGGTGGCCAACCTGCTCGTCCAGCGGGGCATCAGACCCGGTGACAAGGTCGCCCTGTCGTGCCCGAACCTGCCGTACTTCCCGGTCGTCTACTACGGAATCCTCAAGACCGGCGCGGTCGTCGTACCGCTCAACGTGCTGTTCAAGGGACGCGAGGTGGCCTACCACCTCAGCGACTGCGAAGCGACGGCTTACGTGTGCTTCGAGGGCACCCCTGAGCTCGCGATGGCGCAGGCGGGCAAGGAGGGGTACGACGCCAACGACGGCTGCCAGCACTTCTTCGTGATCCCCGCCGATCCGCGCGGTCCCGTCATGGAAGGCGCCGACCATCTGCTGGCTGCCCTCAAGGACCAGCCGACGACGTTCGAGACCGTCGTCACCGAGCCGGGTGACACGGCGGTGATCCTGTACACCAGTGGCACCACCGGCCAGCCGAAGGGCGCCGAGCTGACCCACGCGAACATCTCCTTCAACGCCTCGACCTGTCACCGCCTGTGGGAGCTGAGCCCGTCGGTTCCGGACGTCCATCTGGTCACGCTGCCGCTGTTCCACTCCTTCGGGCAGACCGTGCAGCTCAACGCAGGCTTCGGGTTGGGCGCCACGCTGGTCCTGATGGCGCGTTTCGACGCCAAACAGGCCCTCGAGCTGCTCGATCGGGAAGCGGTCACGTTCTTCGCCGGGGTGCCGACGATGTACTGGGGGCTGCTCGGCGCGCTGGACGACAGCGTCGATGTCGACAAGATCGCCGGGAACCTGAGGCGGGCCGTCGCCGGCGGCTCGTCGTTGCCGGTCGAGATCATCAAACAGTTCAAGGAACGATTCCACGTCCAGATCCTCGAGGGCTACGGGTTGTCGGAGACCTCGCCGGTCGCGACCTTCAACCACCTCGACCAGGAACCCAAGCCGGGCTCGATCGGTACGCCGATCTGGGGTGTCGAGGTCAAGCTCATCGACGACGACTGGAACACCATCGAGGGAGCCGATGAGGTCGGCGAGGTCGCCATCCGGGGGCACAACATCATGAAGAGCTACTACCGGCGGCCCGAGGAGACGGCCGCCGTCATGAGGGACAGCTGGTTCCGCAGCGGAGACCTGGCCAGGCGGGACAAGGACGGCTACTACTACATCGTGGACCGGGCCAAGGACATGATCATCCGTGGCGGCTACAACATCTACCCCCGCGAGATCGAAGAGGTGCTGCTGACTCACGAGGCCGTCTCGCTGGTCGCTGTGGTCGGGGTCCCGGACGACGAACACGGCGAGGAGGTCAAGGCGTACGTGATCCGGCAGCCCGGCTCCGAGGTCACCGAGGATGAGCTGATCGCGTGGAGCAAGGACCAGATGGCGTCGTACAAGTACCCGCGGACGATCGAGTTCCGCGACGAGCTGCCGATGACGGCGACCGGCAAGATCCTCAAGCGCGAACTGAGCTGAGCCCCGCGCTGACCGGGCCTGTCGAGATCACCGAGGTGCTGACATGCCCCGCCGCGGAGTCATCGGACGTGGCCCGGACACGGAAGGGCCGGGCACTTCCCCCGTGCGTGCCCGGCCTTCCGCTTCCGCGGGTGGAACTCTGACCCGGGCGCGCCGACGTCGACACCACCGACGTCCCCCACAGCGTGGAGGTGTCCCCCCGTACGGTTCGCCCGGGTCACTACATAGACAGACGATGTGACTGCGTGTTTGGTTGCCGTGGTCGGCAAACTTTTTCTGGCGAGTCCTAGACTGAGCCCGTCCGAACGCCGTTCCCCCAGCTGCCAGGAGTGCCCGTGGCCCGCGTCGTCGTCGACGTCATGCTCAAGCCGGAGATCCTCGACCCCCAGGGCAAGGCCGTGCACGGAGCGCTGCCCCGGCTCGGGTTCGACGGCATTCTCGACGTCCGACAGGGCAAGCGCTTCGAGCTCGAGTTCGAGGGGGAGGTGACCGAGGAGCGACTGGCAGAGGTGCGTCGCGCTGCCGAGACGTTGCT
Organism: uncultured Actinomycetota bacterium; assembly: GCA_963742765.1. Lineage (GTDB taxonomy): Bacteria > Actinomycetota > Actinomycetes > Propionibacteriales > Nocardioidaceae > JANLYC01. The sequence goes on along the minus strand of CAVUMY010000001.1, from coordinate 630,681 downwards.
GAGCAACCCCGTCATCGAGGACTTCACGGTCAGGGTCGAGCAGCCGTGAAGGTCGGGGTCGTCACGTTCCCCGGCTCCCTCGACGACGCAGACGCCCGCCGAGCCGTCCGCATCGCCGGGGGCGAACCCGTCGCGCTGTGGCACGGCGACCACGACCTGCAGGGCGTCGACGCCGTGATCCTGCCGGGTGGGTTCTCGTATGGCGACTATCTCCGCTGCGGAGCCATCGCCCGGTTTGCCCCGGTCATGACCGAGGTCGTGGCCGCGGCCAAGGGTGGTCTGCCCGTGCTCGGCATCTGCAACGGGTTCCAGATCCTGTGCGAGTCGCACCTGCTGCCGGGTGCGCTGATCCGCAACGACCATCGCACGTTCATCTGTCGCGACCAGCAGTTGCGCATCGAGAATGCCGAGACGGCCTGGACACACGGCTACGAGCCGGGTGCCGAGATCACCATCGTCCTCAAGAACGGCGAGGGCGGGTATGTCGCGGACGAGCACACGTTGAACCGGCTCGAGGGGGAGGGCCAGGTGGTGGTCCGTTACCTCGAACGCAACCCGAATGGGTCGTTGCGAGACATCGCCGGGATCACCAACGAGCGGGGCAACGTCGTGGGCCTCATGCCCCACCCCGAGCATGCCGTCGAGTCCCTGTGCGGGCCCGGCGACGACGGGCTCACATTCTTCACCAGCGCGTTGAAGTACCTCACCTCCGCCTGACGCGGGGAGCGAGGGGGCTGGGGCCGCCCGGGGAGCCCGAGTCAGGTCGATGGGGGCTGGGCGCCGCGCTGGGAGATGCAGCGCGCGGCTGTGTCGAGGGCGAGCTCGATGCCACCGACCAGGTAGCCGGCGGCCAGCGCGTCGCCTGCGCCGGTCAGGTCGACCACGTCCGTGGGCCGCGCCTGGTGCCGCGTGCTCCGGCCGTCGATCACGGTCTCGGCTCCGTCGACGCCGCGCTTGATCACCAGGTCGAAACCGGGGTCGCTCATCCCGGTTGCGAGTGTCTCCCACTCGGAGGCGTTGGCGAAGACGAGGTGCGGTGCGAGGCGCACGAGAACCTCCGCGAACCGACCAGGACCGTACGCCGTGATGAGCCCGGCCGAGGACAGGTCGACGGACACGCGGACACCGCGGCGGCGTACGGCCTCGACACAGGCGAGCAGGGCGCCTGGGTCAGCGGCGCGCAGCAACGGGTAGGCCGACAGGTGCAGCCAGTCGATCGACGTCGGAAGTCGCGTCACGTCGACCCGGTCGACCCAGGTCTGGTCGCCGGCGTCGGAGGCGAGGGTGCGGGTGCCGGAGGCAAGGATCGAGACCACGGTGCCCGTCGCGGGGACGTTGATGCCGACGACGTCGACACCGGCAGTCGCCAGCTGGACGTCGATGAAGTCGCCCGCGGTCGTCCGTCCCCGTGGCCCGATCAGGGTGCTCTGGGCTCCCAGCGCCACGGCCCAGGTGGCGACGTTGGCAGCTTGGCCGCCGGCGGAGAGGCCGATGCGGGACTCGGTGTCGTCGTCGGTCCGCAGCCCATCGGGTGCATCGACGATCACGTCGAGCATGATGTCTCCGAGTGTCGCAATGTGCATGGGTTCCTCGTGATCACCGGACGAAGTGGTGGCAATCAGACTACTGAGTCGCCGATCAGCATCCCTGCAGGTGAAATCCTTCCCGTTGGTCGCGCTGACGGCCCTACGATGACCCAATGCCCCCTCGTGCTCCCGTCGGACGTCCTGCCCTGCTCGTGGGCGTCTCGCTCCTCTGCCTCGTCTCGGTCGCCTGTGCCCCGACGTCGAAGTCGACCACCGGCAGCACCGTGCCGGTGACGTCCGGCGTACCGGCGACGGACGCGTGCGCCAGCCCGCAGACGGTCAAGTCCGGCGTGCTGACGATCGCGACCGACTCGCCTGCGTACGACCCCTGGTTCTCCAAGGACGACCCGACGAACGGCCAGGGTTTCGAGTCGGCCGTCGCGTACGCGGTCGCCCAGGAGATGGGTTTCGCCGAGAGCGCCGTGACGTGGACCAAGGAGCCGTTCAACGCCAGCTACCAGCCGGGACCGAAGAGCTTCGACTTCGACATCAACCAGATCTCGATCAACGCCCGGCGCGCCAAGGCCGTGACGTTCTCCGACGGCTACTACTCGGCTGCTCAGGCGATCATCACCGCCAAGGACTCGCCGTACGCCGATGCGACCTCGCTGTCGGACTTCGCCGACGCCACGCTCGGTGTGCAGGTCGGCACCACGTCGCTGGACGCGATCAGCAACGAGATCGATCCCGCGAAGCAGCCGCAGGTCTTCGACGACACCAACGTCGCCAAGAACGCCCTGCAGAACGGTCAGGTCGACGGCGTCGTCGTCGATCTGCCGACCGCCTTCTACATCACCGCCGTCGAGATCCCGAACTCCATGATCGTCGGGCAGTTCCAGCCGGACGCCGGACAGCCTGAGCAGTTCGGGCTGTTGTTTGAGAAGGGGAATCCACTCGTCGCCTGTGCCAACCAGGCGCTGGCGACCCTGAAGAGCGACGGCACCCTTGCCGACATCGAGCAGCGGTGGCTGAGCCAGGTGGTCGACGTCCCGACGCTCGACTGATGGTGCAGTGGCGTCCGAGCCCGACCCAGCTCGACCGAATTGCCTTTCGTCGACGCCGCTCGCTGAGGCAGGGTGCGATCGCAGCGGGCTCCACGGTCATCGTGCTCGCCGCACTCATCGTCCTCACCGTCCGAGCGCCTGGATGGAACCGAGTCAAGACGACGTATTTCGACCTGGACGCCGCCCGCCGGGTGTTCCCTGAGCTCCGGGACGCCTTCTGGCTGAACATCAGGCTCTTCGTCGTCGCCGAGATCTTCATCCTGGCGGTCGCCCTCCTGGTCGCCATCATTCGCGTCGTCCCGTCGCCCGCGATGGCGCCGCTGAAGCTGCTCGCGGTCGTCTACACCGACGTCTTTCGCGGTACTCCGACGCTGCTGGTCATCTTCCTCGTGGGATTCGGCCTGCGCGCGCTGGGCCTGCAGGGAGTGCCCCAGAGCCTCTTCTGGCTCGGCGTGATCGCGCTGACCCTGTCGTACGGCGCGTACGTGGCCGAGGTGATCCGGGCCGGCATCGCCTCGGTGCATCCCAGCCAGTGGGCGGCCGCTCGCTCGCTCGGGCTCAGTTACGGCAAGACGCTGCGGCACGTGATCCTGCCGCAGGCCCTTCGTCGCGTCATGCCCCCGTTGCTCAACGACTTCGTCTCGCTGCAGAAGGACACTGCGCTCGTTGCCACGGTCGGGCTGGTCGAGATCCTGCGCGCTGCCCAGATCAACTCGAGCCGGGACTTCAACTTCACGCCCTACGTCGTCGCGGCCTGCTTCTTCATCGTGATGACACTGCCGCTGGCCCGGCTGGCGGACTGGCTGGCGTTGCGGCAGCTGCGGCGCGAGCAGGGAGCTGCCTGATGGCGATGTTGCGGCTCGAGGGGGTCCGCAAGCACTTCGGAGCTCACGAGGTCCTCACGGGGATCGACCTGGAGGTGGCCGAGAAGGACGCGGTCTGCCTGATCGGCGCGTCGGGCTCCGGCAAGTCCACGTTGCTCCGGTGTATCAACCTTCTCGAGACCGTGGACGACGGGACCATCTGGCTCGACGGTCGCGACATCTCCGACCCGCGCGTCGAGGTCGACGAGGTACGCCGCGACGTCGGGATCGTGTTCCAGGCCTACAACCTGTTCCCGCACCTGACGGTGCTCGACAACATCACGCTCGGACCGCGTCGCTCCCGCAAGCTCTCGCGGCGGTCGGCTGAGGCACGGGCCCGCGAGCTGCTCGACCGCTTCGGGCTGGGGGACAAGGTGACGGCGTACCCGGACAGTCTCTCCGGCGGACAGCAGCAGCGCGTCGCGGTGATCCGCGCGGTGGCCATGACCCCGCGGCTGCTGCTGCTCGACGAGATCACGTCGGCGCTCGACCCGTTGCTCGTCGGTGAGGTGCTCGAGGTGATCGCTGAGCTCAAGGACGAGGGCATGACGATCGTGATGGCGACCCACGAGATGGACTTCGCGCGACAGGTCGCCGACCGCGTCGTCTTCCTCGACGGCGGCTCGATCGTCGAGGAGGGCGCCCCGGCTCAGATGTTCACGGCGCCTCGTGACCCGCGCACCGCCGCGTTTCTGGCCCGTTACGTCAACCGCTGAGCCAGTGACACCGGCGTGACACTAGGGTCGCCCTGTGAGTCCTGACCCGAGCATCCGGCTGCACCCGGAGGTGGCGGCCGCGCTCGCCGACGGTGCCGCTGTCGTCGCCCTCGAGTCGACGATCATCAGCCACGGCCTGCCCACCGAGTCGAGCGCCGAGGTGGCTCGCAAGATCGAGGCCGCGGTCCGCGAGTCCGGTGCGGTGCCCGCCACGATCGCGGTGCTCGACGGTGCCGTCCGGATCGGACTGGACGACGGCGCGCTCGACCGCGTGGCGACCGACCCCGCGGTCGTCAAGGCGAGCATCCGTGACCTCGGCGTCGTGCTGGCGGCGCGGCTGGCCGGGGCCACAACGGTGGCGTCGACGGCATACCTCGCGAGCCGGGTCGGCATCGGCGTCTTCGCCACCGGGGGCCTGGGTGGCGTGCACCGGGGCGCGCAGGACAGCTGGGACGAGTCGGCCGACCTGCCCGCGCTCGGCGACATCCCCATCACGTTGGTCTGCGCCGGTGTGAAGTCGATCCTCGACGTGCCGGCAACGTTGGAGCGGCTGGAGACGCTGTCCGTTGCCGTCGTGGGCTACCGGACGGACGCCTTTCCAGGGTTCTACATCCGGGACTCGGGCGAGACCGTGCCGTGGCGGCTCGACGACGTGCGAGACATCGCCGCCACGATGCGACAGCGCCGCGATCTCGGTCTCCGGCAGGCCCTGGTCGTCGCCAACCCGATCGATGCCGGCGACGAGATGGACCGCACACTCCACGACGAGACCTTGGAGGCGGGGCTGACCGCCCTGGCACGGGCTGACGTGCACGGCAAGGACGTCACGCCCTTCCTGCTGGCTCACTTCCACGAGCACAGCCAGGGGCGCAGCCTCGCGGCCAACATCGCCCTGGTCCTCTCCAACGCCCGCCTCGCCGGTGAGATCGCCGTGGCGGCGGCGACCGGCGAGCCGTCCGACTCGGCCCGCAGGTGACGCCCTGGAGGATGCGGGCGGTAGCGTGGTCTGCACCACGCTCGAACCAGAGATCCGGAGCCAGTCCGCGGTGACCGACCAGCGCCAGTCCTCCTCTGCCCCGACAATCGTCGACCCCGAAGCCCCAAGCACCGAGACCCTGCACGGCATCGACACGGTGGCCGGTGCCGAGGATTCGCCGGACACCCGACAGCCATGGGCAGACCTCGGGTTGAGGCCCGACGAGTACGGCCAGATCCGCGAGATCCTCGGTCGCCGACCGACCAGTTCTGAGCTGGCGATGTACTCCGTCATGTGGAGCGAGCACTGCTCCTACAAGTCATCGAAGGTGCATCTGCGCCAGTTCGGGGAGAAGGTCACCGACGAGATGCGCGCGCACCTGATGGTCGGCATCGGCGAGAACGCCGGCGTGGTCGACATCGGCGCGGGCTACGCCGTGACCTTCAAGGTCGAGTCGCACAACCATCCGTCGTACGTCGAGCCGTACCAGGGTGCGGCGACCGGCGTGGGTGGGATCGTGCGCGACATCCTCGCCATGGGCGCCCGGCCTGTCGCCGTGATGGACCCCCTGCGGTTCGGCCCGCTGGATGCGGACGACACGCGACGCGTGCTGCCGGGGATCGTCGCCGGAGTAGGTGGCTACGGCAACTGCCTCGGCCTGCCGAACATCGGCGGTGAGGCGGTCTTCGACGCGTCCTACGCCGGCAACCCTCTCGTCAACGCCCTGTGTGTCGGGGTGATGCGTCACGAGCAGCTGCACCTCGCGAAGGCCAGCGGCGCCGGAAACCAGGTGATCCTGTACGGCGCCAAGACCGGTGGCGACGGCATCGGCGGTGTCTCGGTGCTGGCGTCGGAGACGTTCAGCGACGGCGGGCCGACCAAGCGTCCCAGCGTCCAGGTCGGCGACCCGTTCATGGAGAAGCTGCTGATCGAGTGCACGCTCGAGCTGTTCGCCGAGGACCTGGTGGTCGGCATCCAGGACCTCGGCGGCGCCGGCTTGTCCTGCGCAACCTCGGAGCTGGCGAGTGCTGGCGACGGCGGCATGCACGTCTGGCTCGACCGGGTCCCGTTGCGCGATACCTCGCTGGCGCCGGAGGAGATCCTGATGAGCGAGTCGCAGGAACGGATGATGGCGGTCGTCGAGCCCCGCCACGTCGACCGCTTCCTGGCGATCTGCGCGAAGTGGGACGTCGACGCCACCGTGGTGGGGGAGGTCACCGAGGTGTCGGACGCCGAGCGCGAGCGCGGTGGCCGGTTGGTGATCGAGTGGAACGGCAGCACGATCGTCGACGTACCGCCGCGCACCGTCGCCCATGAAGGACCGGTCTACGAGCGGCCGTTCGCCCGACCGGCCTGGCAGGACGGGCTCCAGGCCGATGGCTCCACGGCGTTGGCCCGGCCGGCTACCGGGTCGCAGCTGCGCGCCACCCTGCTCCAGCTGATCGCGTCACCGAACCTGTGCGACAAGTCCTGGATCACCGACCAGTACGACCGCTACGTGCAGGGCAACACGGTGCTCGCCCAGCCCGAGGACGCCGGTCTCATCCGGGTCGACGAGTCGACGGGTCTCGGCGTGGCGGTGGCGACCGACTGCAACGGCCGGTTCGCCAAGCTCGACCCGTACGCCGGCGCGCAGCTCGCGCTGGCCGAGTCCTACCGCAATGTCGCGGCGTCCGGCGCCCGGCCGCTGGCGATCACCGACTGTCTCAACTTCGGCTCGCCTGAGGACCCGGACGTGATGTGGCAGTTCGCCGAGGCGACACGCGGGCTGGCTGACGGCTGTCGCGAGCTGGGGATCCCGGTCACCGGGGGCAACGTGAGCTTCTACAACCAGACCGGTGACACGCCCATCCTGCCGACCCCCGTGGTCGGCGTGCTCGGCGTCATCGACGACGTCACCCGCCGTACACCGATCGGCTTCGACGCCGAGGGGCTGCAGCTCTTCGTGCTGGGCAGTACGGCTGACGAGCTCGACGGTTCGGAGTGGTCGAACGTCGTGCACGGTCATCTGGGCGGCCTACCGCCGAAGCTGGACATGGCTGCCGAGAAGGCGCTTGCCGAGGTCCTCGTCACGGCGTCGGCCGAGGGCCTGGTGGCCGCCGCGCACGACCTGTCCGACGGCGGTCTGGCGCAGGCGCTGGTCGAGTCGTGCCTGCGGCACGGGGTGGGTGCCCGCGTCGAGCTGCCGCCGGACCTCGACGCGTTCGTGGCGTTGTTCGCGGAGTCGACCTCGCGGGCGCTCGTGGCGGTGCGCCCCGAGAACGTCGATGCCTTCACTGGTCTGTGTGGATCTCAGGGTGTGCCGCTCACGCCGGTCGGTGCGACGTCCGGACGTGGTGACACCGCCACCCTCGACGTCGCCAGCCACTTCAGGGTCATGCTCGCCGACCTCCGCACCACCTGGTCTGCGACCCTCCCCGCCGCTCTCACCTGACCCTCCGCGTTTGCCTAGTTCACAAGCCAGCTTGCTTGCTCACAAGGCAAACGTGCCGCTGCCACCTGGTATCTGCCTGGGGGACTCCGCTCGTATGGCGACCAGCCCAGCGGTACCCCACCGATCCGAGTTCGGAGGCCGCTCCGCCCGTCACCGTCGGCCGCGCTGCAGCGCCTTCCAGGTGCTCGTGGACACCACACCGTTCTTCGTCAGCCCGATCGCCCGCTGGTAGCGCTTCACGGCTGTCGTCGTGCCACCGTCGAAGGAGCCGCTGATCCTGACGGACTTGCCGAGGGCGGCCGTCAACGCTCGCTGCAGGAAGCGCACTCGGTCTCCGGCTGAGCCGCGCTTCACCAACGGCGTCGCGCCACCGGACAGCAACGCGGTCCACGTCCCGCGATCCAGCTTGCGCGTCACTCGCAGACCCTGCCGCCGCTGGTAGTCGCCCACGCCGCGGGCGGTGGTGACGTCGTACTGACCGGAGATCCGGGGCCTGAACAGTCCACGCTGCTTGAGCAGACACTGAGCCGCCTTGACCTGAGTGGACCGATCGCCGCGGGAGTAGCTGCGATACCGCGCGAAGTCGAGGTCGACTCCGCAGGTGCGCCTCGCCTTGCCCGGTGTCGACCCCTTGCCGATCACGATCGCGTTCTCGTCGAGCGTCAGCTGCACGCTGCCGTAGGTCCTCGTGACGTCGAGTTTGTACTGGTGCACGCGTTGGTTGCGCCAGAACTCGTCCCGGACATGCGGCTTGCCGTCGGTCGTCGCCTCGCCGTTGTCGCGGGCGAACCAGATGGCGTCCGGCATCGTGTAGGTGCCGGGGAAGGTGGCGCGCACGTAGTCCAACGCCGCGATGCCTGTCGCCGCCGACGAGTAGTAGCCCGACTTCCAGCCCAGCTTGTGCAAGCGCGTGCTCCAGCCCGACTGGAAGTTCTGCACCGGCTGGTTGCAGGCGCTGGTCGCGTTGTCGTACGACTCCATGTCGAGGAACAGCGTGCTGCCCTTCGCCATGCCGAATCTCTGCGCCGCCTTGACCGCCCGGTTGGCGGCCGAGACTCCCTGTGCACGAGCCTGGGTGTTGTCCGGCTTCATGGTCTGTCCGAACGCGCGGTCGGAGCACTGCTTCTCGCCCGGGCCGCCGGGGTCGAGCACCGGTGCCTGGAGCCCGATCCAGAGCGGGAAGATGTGCCAGCCGCGATGGTTCTGCTTCGACACCCAGTCCCGCGTCAGGTTCGGCTGCGGACAGGATCGGTTCTCGCCACCGATATAGACGCCGACACCCCAGTACGGCGACTTTGTGCGCAGCTCGTCCAGGGTCGCCTGGTCGGGCGCCGCACAGGCGTCGAATCCCAGGCCAGTGAAGTTGCCCGGGACCTTCACCGCAGCGGCCGCCGTTGCGGCAGGCGTCGCCGCCCGAGCCGCGGGCGTCGTGCCCACGTCAACCAGAGAGCTCGGCTGAAGTCGAGGTGCCGCGTGCGCGACCGGCGCCCCCGACGCCAGCCCGACGAGCGTGACGAGCGTGACGAGAGTCGTCACCACCTGTGAGTGCGTACGACGCATGAAGTCCCCCGTGGATGCTGTCGATACCGGACGAATCGGCCGGTCGAGCGGTCAGGCTAACACCGGCGTCGAAGGCGGCGGCTCCCCCAGGGAACCGCCGCCCGTGACGTGCTCGGCGATGGTTCGGGTCAGAACCCCGTCGCGTCCAGCAGCTTCTCCTTGGTGCCATCGGGGTCGTCGACGTTGTTCCAGTTGGTCGAACCGGCCGCCTGCAGCGCCGCCTTGACCTGGGCAGGCGTGGCACTCGGATGTGTCGACTTGTAGAGCGCGGCAGCACCCGCGACGTGCGGTGTCGCCATCGACGTACCGGAGATCGTGTTGTAGCCACCGTTCATCCACGTCGAGTAGATGCACGTGCCCGGCGCGATGAGGTCGACGTCCGCGCCGTAGTTCGAGTAATCGGCGAAGGTGTCGTCGACGTCGGCCCGGCAGGTCGACGGCGCGCCACCACCCGGCAGCCCGTTGAAGTCGGACAGCGCGCTCACCGTGATGACCTCGTCGTACGCCGCGGGGGTGCTCGTGGAAGCGTCCGCGGAGTCGTTGCCAGCGGCCACCGCGTAGGTGATGCCTGCGGCGACGGACTTGCAGATCGCCTTGTGCTCGGCGTCTCCGTCAGTGTTGCCGCAGTTGCCGTCATCGGAGCCGCTGCCGCCGAGGCTCATGTTCGCCACCTCGATCTGGCTGGCCTTCGAGGTGACGTAGTCGATGCCACAGATCACGTCGGAGCTGCTGCCGACACCGGCTGCGTTGAGCACACGGACCGGCCAGATGCGAGCACCCGGTGCCATCCCGACCACGCCGGTCCCGTTGTCGAGTGCACCGATCGTGCCGGAGACGTGGGTGCCGTGACCGTGCTGGTCCTGGGCGTTCAGACCAAGCAGGGAGCAGTTCTTCGCACCGGCCGTGTAGACGTTCAGGTCCGGGTGGGTGAGGTCGACGCCGGTGTCGATGACGGCGACGTCGACGTTGACGCGCTGGTCGGTGCCGTCGATGGCGGCCGTCGGGCTCGCATCGGCGTTGGCGCGGTTGATGCCGGTCGGCGTCGTCTGAGCATCAGCGTGGACCGTCGAGTCCGCCTCGACGAAGTCGACGCCGGGCAGCGCCGCGATCGTGTTCGCCGTCGGCTCGGTCATGTGGGCGGAGTAGCCGTGCAGCGCCGCGTGGTAGACGTGCCCGACGTCGATGCCGTAGGTGCTGGCGTGCAGCGCGGCGACCTGGTCCGGTGCGGAACCGGGATCCAGGACGACGATGTACGAACCGGCGATCCGGTCCGGGTTGTCCAGCCCGCTGATGGCCGGCTTGCCCTGGGTGGCCGTCGGGAGGGGTGTCGTGGCCTGGGCGGCATGGCTGCCGAGCGCCACGAACGTGGCCGTCGCAACGACGGCGGCACTGAGTTTGCGCATCTGCTCACTTCCTGTCGAACCGTGCCGAGGCACGGGGGTGCGGTTTCAGACAGGGGTCCAACGATGCGATGTGACCTGGGTTACGTCCGGGCCTCGAAACCGGCGGAAGGCGACGGGTGGGCGCTGCTGCGGCTCAGTGGCGGCCGCGGTTGAGCGCCTGCCACGTCTGCGACGTGACGACCCCGGTCGCCCGTTGGCCCACGGCGCGTTGGTAGCGCTTGATCGCCCGGGTGGTCGTGGGCCCGACGTATCCGTCGACCACGAGGTCCTGGTCGAGCGCGGCGATCAGCGCGCGCTGCAGGAATCGCACCTGGTCGCTCGCCGAGCCTTGCTTGAGCAGTGGTCTGGTGCCGCCTGACAGCAGCGATGTCCAGGTCCGCGCATTCATCCGCCGAGTGACCCGCATGCCACGACGATCCTGGTACGTGCCGACTGCACGGGCCGTCGCCAGGTCGAACCGTTCCGACAGCGCCCGGCTGTAGAGCCCGTGGCGGCGGAGCAGGCACTGAACGGCGGCGACCTGAGGAGACCGGGCACCACGCCCGTAGGAGCGGTACCGCCCGAAGTCCAGGTCGGTCCCACAGGTGTGCCGCCGCTTCCCGGGTGGCGAGCCTCGTCCGACCAGGATCGCGTTCTGGTCGATGTGCACCGTCACTCGGCCGAAGCGCCGGGTCCGGTCCAGGTCGTACTGGTGCATCCGCTGCCGGGCCCAGAAGCTGTCGCGCACGTAGGGCTCACCCTCGAGGTCCGGCTTACCGTTGCCCCAGGCGATCCACAGGACGTCAGGCATCGTGTAGCGGCCGGGGTCGTTGGCACGGGACGAGTCCAAGATGGCGATCCCACTCGCGCCCGACGAGTAGAAGCCGGCCTTCCACCCGCGGGAGTGGAGTCGGTGGTTCCAGCCGGACTGGAAGTTCAGCACCGCGCGGTTACAGCGGCCGACGGTGTAGTTGAAGGCCTCCATGTCGAGGAACAGCGTGCTTCCCCGCTTGAGCCCCAAGCCGCGGGCACGGTCGATCGCCCGGTTGGCCGCCCCGACGCCCTGACGGCGTGCGCTGGCAGGGCGGCCGCTCATCGGATGGTCGGGCCTGCTGGAGCAGGTGACCTGTCGGCTCGTGCCGCGATCGAGGGTCGGCGCCTGGAGACCGTTCCAGATCGGGAAGATGCGCCAACCCTTGCGGTGCTGGGTGTAGACCCAGTCCCGCGTGAGCTCGGGCTGCGAGCACCCCCGCGACTCCCCGCCGATGTACACACCGACGCCCCAGTACGGGGACGCCGTGTGCAGCTCGTCCATGGTGGACTGCGGCGGGGCGGTGCAGGTGTCGAAACCGAGCCCGAACAGGCTCCCGGGCACCTTGACCGGCGGCGTCGGGCGCCGTGCGTGACCCAGCGGGACGGCCGACGGCGGCACTACGGTGGCCGCGGCGCTTTCGGCGCCGCGCGTCACCGCGCCGGACTCGACGGAGCCGATCAGGCAGATGGTGGCCGCGACAGCGGTGATGCGAGAACGTCGCACAAGAATCCTCAAATCGGAAGCTTTGGTCGAACGGTTCGCCGGAGCGGTTCACCACGCTAACAAGCGGTCGGCGTGCTGGAGGCTGAATCGCGCAGAAGGGCGCCTGCCCTAGGCTGCACGGCGTGCCTGTCCGCCTGCGACCGTTACCGGACGCCGAGCTCGCCGAGGTACTCGCCCGGCTCGATGACGCTGCATCGCAGGACAAACCGGTTCCGACCGACGACCTGCGAGTCGCGGTCAAGCACTTCCTCGCGGTGCTGACCACCCGTGCGCCCGGCAGAAGTGTCGAGGTCCGCGTCCCGCCGTACGCCGCAATCCAGTGCATCGAGGGTGCCCGCCATACCCGCGGGACACCGCCGGCCGTCGTCGAGACCGACGGCGTCACCTGGCTGGCCCTGGCCCGTGGACGCGAAACCTTCGCGGACGCCCAATACGCCGGTCGGGTGCGCGCCTCGGGCGAGCGGTCCGACCTCACCCCGCTGCTGCCGCTGACCTGACCGGCCGGCGCTAGCATCGCCGCCATGACCGAAACCCCCGGTGACCTTCGCGCCGCCGTCATCCGCGCCATGCCAGGCGTCCGTGCCGACCTCGAACGGTTGGTCAGGATCCCCTCCGTCGGAGCCGACCCCGCCCGCCACGACGACGTACGCCGCTCGGCCCGCGAGACCGCGAGCCTGTTCGAGGCCGAGGGTTTCGACACCCAGATCGTCGAGGTCGACGGTGGCCTTCCCGCGGTGATCGCCCGCAAGGCCGCGCCCGCGGGGCAGCCGACCGTGCTGCTCTACGCCCACCACGACGTGCAGCCGGTCGGAGATCGCGCCAACTGGGACACCGAACCGTTCGAGCCCACCGAGCGGGCTGGCCGGCTGTTCGGCCGTGGAGCCGCCGACGACAAGGCCGGCATCGCGGCCCACCTGGCTGCCGTCCGTGCCCATGGCGACGATCTTCCGGTCGGCGTCACCGTGTTCGTCGAAGGAGAGGAGGAGTCCGGCTCGGCGAGTCTGCCGGCCATCCTCGATGAGTACCGCGACATCCTCGCCAGCGATGTCATGGTGATCGCCGACTCTGCCAACTGGGACATCGGTGTCCCAGCGCTCACGACGTCTTTGCGCGGGCTCGCCGGCTGCGTGGTCGAGGTGCGCACGCTGCACCACGGCGTGCACTCCGGCATGTGGGGCGGGGTCGCACCCGATGCACTGACGACTCTGATCCAGCTGCTGGCCACGCTGCACGACAGTTCCGGCAATGTCGCCGTCGAGGGGCTCGTGTCCGGCCCGGCGGCAGACCTCGAGTACCCCGAGGAACGCCTGCGGGCCGAGGCGGGGCTCCTCGATGGTGTCGGGCAGCTCGGGACAGGCCCGGCCGTGGAGCGGATGTGGACAAGGCCCGCGATCTCGATCATCGCGTTGGATGCCACCCGCGTCGCGGACGCCAGCAACACGCTGCTCCCGACCGCGCGCGCCAAGATCAGCATGCGGATCGCCCCCGGTGACGACTCAGCGCGGGCGCTCACGGCGCTGAAGGACCACCTGATGAGACATGTGCCTTTCGGTGCCCGCCTGGCCTTCTCGGACGACGACACCGGCGAGCCCTTCGCCGTCCATGCCTCCGGGCCGGCCTACGACGCAGCCCGGGCGGCGTTCAAGGAGGCATGGGACGGCACGGATCCCGTCGACGTGGGCATCGGAGGCTCGATCCCGTTCATCGCCGAGTTCGCGGAGATGTTCCCCGAGGCAGCGATCCTCGTGACCGGTGTCGAGGACCCGGACACCCGGGCCCACGGTGCCAACGAGGGGCTGCACCTGGCCGAGTTCGAGCGCGTGTGCCTGGCCGAAGCGCTACTGCTCCGCAACCTCGCCCGCTAGCCGGGGGGCGGCGGTACGCCGCGTCGGCTCCCAGCCCGTAGACTTCCTGTCGTGCCGCGCGGAGATGGGTTGCTGACCCACGAACTCGACCCTCACGACCGCGGACCGCAGGATGCCTGTGGCGTCTTCGGCGTCTGGGCCCCGGGCGAGGACGTCGCCAAGCTCACGTACTACGGGCTCTACGCACTGCAGCATCGCGGCCAGGAGTCGGCCGGTATCGCTGTGGGCAATGGTCGCCAGATCCTCGTCTACAAGGACATGGGCCTGGTCTCCCAGGTCTTCGACGAGCCGACGCTGAACTCCCTCAAGGGGCACCTGGCGATCGGCCACTCCCGCTACTCGACGACCGGTGCGAGCGTCTGGCACAACGCCCAGCCGACCTTCCGCTCGACCGCCACCGGCTCGCTCGCACTCGGGCACAACGGCAACCTCACCAACACCGGCGACCTGGCCCACCGCGTCGACGAGCTGGCGCGGGCCCACGGGCAGCTGGACCTCGCCACCCACACGTCAGAGGCGTCCAGCGACACCGATCTGGTGACCGCGCTGCTGGCCGCGTACTCCGATCTGACGCTCGAACAGGCCGCGCTCGAGATCTTCCCGACGCTGCGGGGCGCCTTCTGCTTCGTCTTCATGGACCAGGGCACTTTGTATGCCGCCCGCGATCCCCAGGGGATCCGACCGCTCGTCCTCGGCCGGCTCGAACGGGGTTGGGTCGTGGCATCCGAGACGGCTGCGCTCGACATCGTCGGTGCGTCGTTCGTGCGCGAGGTGGAGCCGGGGGAGTTCCTCGCCATCGACGAGGACGGGCTGCGGAGCCAGCGGTTCGCCGTCGCCGAGCCGAAGGGTTGCCTGTTCGAGTTCGTCTACCTGGCCCGGCCCGACACGCTCATCAGTGGGCAGCGGGTGCAGACCGTCCGTTCCGAGATCGGACGGATCCTGGCACGTGAGTTCCCGGTCGAGGCCGACCTCGTCATTCCCGTGCCCGAGTCGGGGACGCCCGCGGCGATCGGGTACGCCGAGGAGAGCAAGATCCCTTACGGGCAAGGGTTTGTGAAGAACTCGTATGTCGGTCGCACGTTCATCCAGCCGAGCAACACGATTCGACAGCTCGGGATCCGGCTCAAGCTCAACGCGTTGCGGGACGTCATCGAGGGCAAGCGGCTGGTGGTCGTCGACGACTCGATCGTCCGTGGCAACACACAACGCGCCCAGGTCCGGATGCTGCGCGAGGCGGGCGCCCGCGAGGTCCACGTGCGCATCGCGAGCCCGCCGGTCAAGTGGCCGTGCTTCTACGGCATCGACTTCGCGACCCGCGCTGAGCTGATCGCCAACGGTCTGAGCACCGAGGAGATCTGCCGCTCGATCGGGGCCGACTCGTTGGCGTACGTCTCGCTCGACGGGTTGATCAAGGCCAGCGGCGTCCCCAAGAACGACCTGTGTCGTGCCTGCTTCGACGGCGTCTACCCCGTGGCGCTTCCCGAACCACGGTTCCTCGGCAAGCATCTGCTCGAGCAGGAGCTCGACACGGCGCTGGGTCCTGACGGTTTGTCGACGACCGTCGCCGGTGGCGGCGCTGCAGACGCCCTGTTGCGTCCGTGATCTCAGGCCAGGAGGGCCAACGATGAACGACCAGACCACCGGGTCGACCTACGCCGGTGCGGGAGTCTCGATCGAGGCCGGCGACCGCGCCGTCGAGCTCATGAAGACCTGGGTGGAGAAGGCCAGGCGCCCCGAGGTCGTCGGAGGGATCGGCGGCTTCGCCGGTTTGTTCGACGCGTCGGCGCTGAAGGCCTACGACCACCCGCTGCTGGCCACCAGTGCCGATGGCGTGGGCACGAAGGTGGCCATCGCCCAGAAACTGGACAAACACGACACAATCGGGTTCGACCTCGTCGGCATGCTGGTCGACGACCTCGTCGTCTGCGGGGCGGAGCCGTTGTTCCTGACCGACTACATCGCCTGCGGAGCGGTCGTCCCCGAGCGCATCGCCGCGATCGTGCGCGGGATCGCGGAGGCCTGCGTGGTCGCGGGTTGTGCCCTGATCGGTGGCGAGACCGCCGAGCACCCGGGCCTTCTCGAGGCCGACGAGTACGACGTCGCGGGCTCGACGACCGGGGTGGTCGAGGCGAGCGAGGTGCTCGGCCCCGAGCGGGTCGTCGCCGGCGACCTGCTGATCGCGATGGGGGCCTCTGGACTACACTCCAACGGATACTCCCTGGTCAGGCACGTACTTCTCGAGCAAGCCGGGTGGTCACTCGACCGACATGTGGACCTGTTCGGTCGCACCCTCGGCGAGGAGCTGCTCGAGCCCACGCGCATCTACGCACTGCCTTGCCTGGAGCTGGCGCGCACGACCGACACGCACGCCATGGCTCACGTGACCGGCGGTGGCCTGGCCGGCAACCTGGCGCGGGTGCTGCCTGACACGGTCAGCGCGGTCGTCGACCGTTCGACCTGGTCGCCGCACCCGGTGTTCGGACTGGTCGCCGACGTAGGAGCTGTCGGTCGGCTCGACCTCGAGGCCACGCTCAACATGGGCGTGGGGATGGTGGCCGTGACGCCGGCGGACGAGGCAGACGTCGCCCTCGCCCTGCTCCGTCATCGCGGGATCGACGCGTGGGTCTGCGGAGAGGTAGCTGCCGAGCCGGGTGGGAGCGTCACGCTCACAGGTGCGCACTCGAACTGAGTCGCGCGCCCTCGTGTGTGTCAGCGGCTCAAGGCAGGTATCGTGGTGGTCACGATTAGACGATGAGAGCCCGGGCGTCCTGAGGACGGACCCGGCACGAGGTGCGAGGGGGTCGACCCTATGGGGCGCGGCCGTGCGAAGGCGAAGCAGACCAAAGTTGCTCGCGAGTTGAAGTACCGCGAGTTCAACACGGACTTCTCCGCACTCCAGCGCGAGCTTCACGGTGACGAACGTGATGAGGCTCGCCAGGACGACTCAACAACAGACGGCGAGGACGCCGACGACCCCTACGCGGATGGAGTTTCCGCAGCGGCGGAGCCGCGCGGAAACTCTCAATAAGCCACCTGGCATAACTACCCAGCCCGTCCCGCGAATTGCGGGAAGGTGCCGGCGCGTTTCGGCGTGTCGACCTGCCCCTTCCCGCAATTCGCGGCGAAGGGGAGCGGGTCAGTCCAGGTAGATGCCGCGTAGGCGGCCCACGTCTGACATCCGGCGTTCCGCGAGCCGGTCGGCGGCCAGGGCCGTCGGGATGGCTTCGGACACGGCCAGCTCGAAGACGCGCTTGGTCGTGTCGTAGATCTTGGTCGCGCGCGCCTTGGCGCGGTCGAACGAGAAGCCCTCGAGCTCGTCAGCCACCTGCACCAGTCCGCCGGCGTTGACGCAGTAGTCCGGCGCGTACAGGATGCCGCGGGACTCGAGCACATCTTCGATCCCGGCATGGGCGAGCTGGTTGTTGGCGGCGCCGCAGATGATCCGCGCCTTCAACACGTGCACCGACTCGTCGTTGATGGCGTCCCCGAGGGCGCACGGGGCGTACACGTCGAGGTCCGACGTCACCAGTTCGTCGTTGTCGGCGACGACCTCGACCGCGGGATGGGCTGCCCGGACCGCGGTGATGGCAGGCTCGTACACGTCGGTAACGACCACGTCAGCTCCGTCGTCGAGCAGGTGCTCCACGAGATGGCGGCCGACTTTGCCGACGCCGGCGACTCCGACGCGCTTGCCGTGCAGCGTGGGGGCGCCCCAGGCGACCTCGGCGGCAGCCCGCATCCCCTGGAAGACACCGAAGGCCGTGAGCACGCTCGAGTCGCCGGCGCCGCCGTGCTCGACCGTGCGGCCGGTCACGAAGTCACACTCCCGCGCGACGATGTCCATGTCCTCGCTGTAGGTGCCGACGTCGCACGCCGTGAAGTACCGACCGTTCAGCGACTGCACGAACCGCCCGTATGCCCGCAGCAGCGCCTCGGTCTTGTCCACGTGGGGGTCGCCGATGATGACCGCCTTGCCTCCGCCGAGGTCGAGGCCGGCCAGGGAGGCCTTGTACGCCATACCCTTCGAAAGGTTGAGCACGTCCCGAACGGCGTCATGCTCGCTGGCATACGGGTAGAACCGGGTACCGCCGAGCCCTGGACCGAGCGCGGTGTTGTAGATGGCGATGATGGCCTTGAGCCCGCTCGCCTCGTCATGGCAGAAGACGACCTGCTCGTGCGACGAGCTGTCGAACAGGGAGTACGACGCGTCGCCGAGGGGGGCGGCACCAGAGGTTTCGGTCACGGTGGTGACTCTTCCTTCATGGTCGGTGTCCGCGGGGGTGGTGCGGAACGGTTGAGACCACGATAGGCCTCCGTCAGATACCAGCGAATCCTGGTTGCCCAGAACGCGCCGGTATTAGCCTTGGGATGTGCTTCCCTACCTCTCCTACCTGCGCGTTTACGAGCCGCTGCACGCGCTGAGTGAGACGGTCAGGGCGCACCTTCCAGTCGACCTCGACGGCGATGCCGAAGCCGGTCATACCCTGGCCACCGAGCAGCAGACCGCGTTGACCAGTGCCGTCGTTTCCCCCGGACTGGTGCTCGAGAACGGCCGGTTTCCGAGCAGCTACGTGTTGCGACGTGAAGGGCATTCGTTCTTCTGCCCGACCGACATGCCGCTCCGGTCGTGGTTGTCGCTCACGACTCTGCTCGAGACCGTGGGGGGAGCCACGGCCCACCTCTGGCTGTCGGCCGACTCGATCGCCACCGCGGACGAGGCTTTTCTCGCCTGGCGGCAACAGCACCCGAGCGCGGTTCCCCACATCCGACAGACCACGTGGGGCATCCCTCGCACCTGGTTCGTCCTCGTCGCCGAGGACGAACGCGAGACCTACGCGGCGGGCGGTCACCGGAGCGTCCGCTACCGGACGCGGGCGGTTGATGCGCGCCGCCGTCTGGCCAGCGCCCACTCGGTCCTGCGCAAGGTCATCGATGAGGCCGAGCTGCTGGCTGAGCTGCGCGATCTGTCCGACTGGCTCGAGGCGTTCGACAGCGCGAGCTGGTTGGAGCTGGATTACGCCGGTATCGCCCGGCTGCTGGGGGACGCGTTGGCGACAGACCAGTCCGCCCGCGACATCCACCGCGCGCTCGCGGCCCTGCGGACCGGTGACTTCGCGACCGCGGGATCGTCGTACCGGGAGTTCGAAGAACGGTGGCGCGCCGTGAATGGATACGAGCGTGCTAACTGAGAGTGACCGAAAGAAATTGTGTGAGGCCTGATCTTTTCCTGCAAGTTATCCCCACACGTTTAAGCCGTTCGGCTACGCTTTAGAGAAGGATGACCGCTTAGTTCCACCGCCATGTATGTGCCGTCGGGCGTTGGTTCGTCGCGAGGGACGTTTCCCTGGTAGCGGCTAGCCCTGTACCACCAGGACGGACACCGTCCGGCTCGCGGCAGGCCGGACATCATCAATGAGGAGGCGGCGTGAACGCACGACCGACCGAGTCTGAACCCTTGCTCACTCCTGCGGAGGTGGCCGCGATGTTCCGCGTCGACCCCAAAACGGTGACGCGTTGGGCCAAGGCCGGAAAGCTCAGCTCGATTCGCACCCTCGGCGGACACCGCCGATACCGCGAATCGGAGGTTCGTGAGCTGCTAGCGGGCGTACCGGGTCAACGCCAGGCTGAGTAGTTTTCACTCAGCCATCGGACCGGTCGTGGTCGCCCACGAGACGTCCACCCGGTATACCGGATCCGTCCGCCTGCGCGGACGACGCAGCAGTACGGAGGTCTCACCGGTTCCCCCTGTAAACCGGACAGACCTTTGAGACACAAGACGGCGTCTTCTCGACGGAGAGGACGCCGTACTTGTTGTGTGCCCAGGTGACCCTTCCAACCGGGCCTGGAGGCGCGGCGCCATGCCCGTGTGCTGGCTTCTCCTGAACTTTCACGTTTCTTTAGCGCTTGCAGGGTTGGCTCGTCCCACGACCGAGTGAGGAGCCGACCATGGATGTGTCGCGTCGAGACCTGATGAAAGCCGGGGTACTGGGCAGCGCGACACTGGCCATCCCCGCCATGCGGGTGGCCAGCGCGTCCTCGCCGAACAGGCTGGCACAAAGCAAGCTGCCCCGACCCTTCACCGCGCCGTTCACGCTCCCGCCTGTCCTGACGCCCATCCGGTCCACCGCGACGACCGACTTCTACGACCTGACCATGCGCGAGACCCTGGCCACCATCGCGCCTGGCCTGAGCACCCCCACCTGGGGCTACAACGGCATTGCGCCCGGACCCACGATCATCACCCGCAAGGGCCGAAAGTCGCAGATGCTGCATCGCAACCGCTTGCCGGCCACGCACCCTCAGCTCGGCTACCAGTCGTGGACCTCGGTGCACCTGCATGGCTCGGAGTCGCTACCGCAGTACGACGGCTATGCCAGTGACATCACGCTGCCGGGTCAGGCCAAGAACTACCAGTACCCGAACACGCAGGAGGCTCGCACCCTCTGGTACCACGACCACGGAGTCATGCACACAGGGCCGAACGGGTACATGGGCCTGGCTGGCCAGTACTGGCTGCAGGACGACCTGGAGCTGTCTCTGCCGCTGCCACGCGGCCGGTACGACATCCCGTTGACCATCCAGGACGTCATGCTGACCAACAAGGGTGTCCGACTGTGGGACGACCACAGCGAGTCCGGTGTCTACGGCGACATCATCGTGGTCAATGGCCAGCCCTGGCCGGTGATGAAGGTGGAGCGACGGAAGTACCGTTTCCGCATCCTCAATGCTTCCGTCTCGCGTTCGTACCGCTGGCAGCTCGACTCCGGAGAACCGATGGTGGTGGTCGCCACGGACTCAGGGTTCATGCCGGCACCGCAGTCCGTACGCCAGTTCCGGCACAGTGTCGCCGAGCGCTACTCGGTGGTCATCGACTTCGCGAAGTACCCGATCGGTCGACGCGTCATCCTCGAGAACCTCAGCAACAAGAACAACATCGACTTTCCGACCACCCGCAACGTGATGGCCTTCGACGTGGTGTCCGACTCCACGAGCACCGCCGACAACTCGGTCCCCGACGTCCTCAACCCAGACGACCCGACCATGCTCCTGACCAAGGATATGGCGACAGTGACTCGAAAGATGGAGTTCGTGCGCAAGCACGGACTGTGGACCATCAACGGTCGCACCTGGGACGACGTGGTGGAGTCAGGCTTCACTGAGGTGGTGGCCAACCCACAGCCGGGAACAGTGGAGCGCTGGATCCTCTCCAACCCGTCAGGGGGCTGGAACCATCCGGCGCATCTCCACCTGGTCGACTTCAAGATCCTGTCCCGCAACGGGCGACCACCGCTGGCGCACGAGGTCGGGCCGAAGGACACGGTGTACCTCGGAGAGAACGAGACGGTCGACGTGCTGATCCCGTTCAAGCCCGGTCACATCGGCAAGTACATGATGCACTGCCACAACCTCGTACACGAAGACCACGACATGATGACTCAGTTCGAGGTCGGCACGGGGGGTGAGGACCCGTTCTCGGATCCGGCTGTCCTCGACTCCTGACGACCGAGCGACCGCTGCGGGCCCCCCGGGGCCGGCGCCCGCCAGGAGCCGAAGCGGGTTCATGAATCTCAGCGTTGATGGCTACCGTTCTCAGGTGCCCTTGTACGTCGAGCGCTGCGGAAGCCAGGAGCTGCTGTCGTCGTGGCGGCCCTGGCCTGTGGGTCACGCAAGCCCAGTGCCGCGACCTATGATCGACGCATGCAGCTCGTCGTGCTCCTTCTCGCGGCCGCCGTTCTCCTCGTGATCGTGGGGTTCATCATCTCGGCCCTCAAGTGGTTGCTGATCATCGCCGCCATCCTCGTCGCGGTGAGTCTCCTGTTGGGCCGGGGATCCCGCCGCTCGTCCTCTCGTTGAGCCGTGAGTTGCGGCCCCTTGAGCCGTGAGTTGTGGTCTCTCGAGCCGTGAGTTGCGGTCTTGTAGCCCCAGGACCGAGTAGTCGTCCTTCTTCAGGCCGCCCACGCGTCCGGTGACGGCTCTTCAGGTCGAAGGAGTCCTGCCAGGAGGCCACTCGGCGCCTGTCGTCGGCGGTGCCGGCAGGTCTGGGCCTGGGGGTCATAGAGGTGGCCAGGGCCGGGGTCGAACCGGCGACCTTCCGCTTTTCAGGGCGAGCCAGTCAATCCGCAAAGTGCCTGGTGGATCGGCATATTGCCAGGCCAGAAGTGATGTTCAAAGGTCCGTACGATCCACGCTGATACCGAGTGAGACCACGTGCTCTGCGGTCCGTAAGGTGTCCTTACTGGGTATCTCCCTATTGCCGTACGCAAATGTCAAGAGCGCGGCTCGCGGGCCTTTACATCGATGATGTCCCGTGGCCGAACTCTTGGCCCGGCGTGAGATCGGATTGTGACACGCACTGCTCGGTCGGACCACCCTCATGGGCTGGCATGGTCGCACGTCCGCCCGTGGGCAGTACATGATGCGCTTGCCGTTGGACTTGCTGCCGCGCGCTCCCTCGGCACGACCCCGCGATATCCGCGGCATGTGGGTGCGCACGTACCGTGGCAGATGAGTACGTTGCCAACATGTCCCGATCGCATCTACTCCTGATCGGCGGCCGGTCTGGCGTGGGCAAGTCCACGGTCGCTGCCGAGGTCCACCGACAACTCTCCGAGCACGGCGTTCACCATGCCTGGATAGAAGGCGACAACCTGGACATGGCGTTCCCGGTCCCTTGGAAGCAGGGCTACACCTTGGCGGAAGCGAGTCTGGCAGCCATGTGGTCGAACTACAGAGCCCACGGCTACTCGCGCTTGATCTACGTCAACACAGCGAGCGTCGTCGCGCCTGTGATCGTTGAGTTAACGACTGCGATGGGCGATGACCCGAAGGTGACCGGCGTGCTCTTGACCTCAAGCGACGAGGTTGCCGAGCAAAGACTTGTCCAGCGCGAGGTTGGTGGCGGCCTTGACTACGCGGTGGGACGAAGTCGGGAGGCCGCACTTGGGTTAGAAGCCTCCGCGCCCGAAGAAGTCACCAGGCTCAACACTGATGGACGGTCGGTGACCGATCTCGCCGCCGAGATCATCCAGTTGACCGGTTGGTGATTGGGATAGCGCACGAGCGGCTTGGCGCGGGGAATCGTACGTTCGTCCGCTCATCGGCAGACCAGCGCGCCGATCGCGGCAGATGCGGACGTTGGGAGGTGTTTTCGAGGCCGCAGGCCCTGACTGAAGGTGGGATGGTGGGAACGTGAGCGCGCTGAGCAACCTCATCGAGGAAACGCAACCCAGCCAACGTGCCGCCACCTACCACGAGTTGGCGGAACAAGCCGTGCGGGTCTTCGACGTAACCACCCAAGAAGTGACCTTCCTGGGCCACAATTCTGGCGTCGCCTTCCGTGTCGAGACGTCTGATGGCGCCCGTCTCCTGCTCAAGGTTCATGCCCCCCAGGGCGAGAGCGAAGCCCCTTCCGCGTCGGCCATCCTGGGAGGGCTGCGATGGCTGGCCGAGATGGCGCGGCGCACGGATATCCCCGTCCAGACACCCCTGCCGGACCCCACCGGGGACATGTTGCCCCCCGTGGCATTCCGCGGCCTGATGCTGCATTGCTCGTTGCAACGCTGGATTGAGGGAGAGCAGGTGGACCACCTTTCCGAAAGCCAGGCGCACGCGGTCGGGGTCCTGATGGGGCGGTGGCACACCTTTGCCGGACAACACGAGGCGACATCCGACGATCCCGTGCGCCATGACAGCAGCCACCTGCATCGCTGCCTGGCGGGGCTAGGCGTCCTGGTCGGCGACGGCTCCATCCCGAGTGATTTGTGGGGCACCATCGAACAGGCAACCGCTGTCGCCTCGAGCCTGGCTGAGGATCTGGGGTCCTCGCCGGAAGCGTTCGGGGTCATTCATGGTGACGTGATCCCCGACAACATCCTCGTGGCTGACGACGGGGCCGTGCGGTTCATCGACTTCGCACAACTGGCGGTGGCTCCCTTCTTGTGGGATCTCGGAGTCGCGCTGTACCACTACTCATACCAGGAGCGCGCGGTGCGCCGAGCCATGGTCGCGGGATATCGCACAAGCCGACCGACGGTTGTCCTCCCTCGGCTCGCCTTGGAGGCGTTCATTTGCTCGGCGGCTCTCGACAACCTTGCCTTCCAGGTTTCGATACCACAGCGGAGAGCAACGAATCTGTTCCACACCAACGTGCAGAAGTTCGCCACGGGGTACTGCCGAGACCTCCTCGCTGGTGTTCCATTCGCCTTGGAATGACGCGCCCGCTCATCGGCACGACCGCGCACTATCCGCGGCATGTGAGTGCTTCGAACAGGACGACTCTTCGCTGCCATTCACAGGCTGCCGAGGGCTTTGGCGGTGCGAGTCGCTGCGGCGCGCACCCGAGCGGAGGTATCCCTCCGAAGTTTGGCGACGCGAGGGGACGCTGCTTGGAGACGATGTCGCGCGACTACCTTGAGCGCCATCTCCCGCACTCGCCACGCCTCATCACTGAGCGCCGTCAGGACCGCTGTCTCGGCAGAGTCGTCCCACGCGTAAAGAAGTCCCCGCGCGGCCCACACGCGCAACCAGTACGGCGGTCCGGACGGTTCGCCGGTACGGACCCATTCCGCTGCGGGTCCACCCAGCGCAAGGATCAGATCGTCGTCGGCAGGTCTCCCCTCTAGAAGATCGATGCAACCGGTGATCACCGCATCCTCTCCACGCCCAGCGCATACCTCTGCGACGCTCTGCCGGGGCGTCTTGGCCCAATGGGAGGACTTAGCCATCTCACCAATCTAGATCCGACCCGCTACTCGCCCCGGCCATTCGGTAGCGCGGAACGCGGCATGTGCGTGCGTCTCCGACCGACTGGTCTCATTCACCGCCGAGTGGGGTGAGGTCACCCCAGCCCTTCCGGTTGGCGTAGGGGACCAGTACGAGAGCCAAGATGATGAACGGGGCGGCTAGGTCGAGTTCGCTGATGGCCGATGACTGCCAGGTGGATCCGTCGGCGTATCCGCCGATGCGGGCGACGTCGTTGGAGAGTCCGTGCATGGCTATGGCGAGCAGGGTGGCCTCTCCGGCTCTTGCCCAGAAGAAGGTCATGACAACGGAGATCGCGAGGATCTTCACGGTGAACGCGCCGAGGTAGGCGAGTGCTCCCCATAGTCCGTAGTCGATGAAGGCGTCGAACTTGACGGGGAAGTGCCATGAGGCCCAAGCGAGGCCGACGATGAGCGATGCAACCAACGGCCCGTGGGAGCGGAGCAGGACGGGTAGTGCGAAGCCTCGCCATCCGTTCTCCTCTAGAAGTGCCCCGGCATCGAGGAACATCGCGACGGGCAGGAGCGCCAACATGCTCCACGAAAAGTGCCAGGTGAAGTCCTCAGGCACGAATGCTCCGTGAAGCAGTCCGCTGGCTAGATTGCAGGCGGAGAAGACCAATACGACCGTCAGCCAGATCGCGATGCCCTTGCGAGCACCCACCTCGCGGGACCAAGGCCGGAGCCGGGTCGCGACGGCGTGCAGGAGTCTGCGGCCTCCCCGGATGCGGGCGACGACGAGTACCGCAAGGTCAGGTGCTGCGACTTGTGCGAGCGCGAGCACGATGCCGAGCACGGCGGCGGGGTAGACGATGAGCACTCGGGCGGCGGTGAGGAGATCGGACCCGAAGTCGATCCCCGCTTTGGACAGTCCACGGTCAATGGCTGATTCAGCGCCGCTGAGCAGGAAGGCAACACCTAGTACCACTTCCAGTGCCACCGCGATGAGCCAGAACAGAAGGACCGGGCGACGAGGAAGCGGTAGGTCAACGGCGGTGGAACTCGCTGGATCGTTCGCAGTGCGAGAGACGCTCACGTTCCAGACAATCCCAGTTGCAGAGCCAAACGGACCATCGGGGTTGCCCCTCGCGCGACCCTGACCTGGACCTGGTGTCATCCGACCACTCATCGGCAGTATGAGTGCACTCAACTTGTCCTTGCGGTCCCATCCGATGTTAGCCATGGACGCAGTTTGAGGTGGTGGCCAGGGCCGGGGTCGAACCGGCGACCTTCCGCTTTTCAGGCGGACGCTCGTACCAACTGAGCTACCTGGCCGTCGCGACCGCGAGGCGTAGACCTCGTGGTGCGCGACCGAAACCCTACCGCAGGAGCCGGGGCGATCCCGAATCGGCGTGGGGGGCTTCGTGGCGTCAGATCGAGGAGACGACCTCGTCGTACTCCAGGCGGGGAAGGCGGTCGAACCAGGCGTTGGCACCGGGCTTGCCGATGTTGACGACGAGCTGCGACTTGTAGCGCCCATCGGGAAAGAAGTCGCCGTCGAGCCCCTCGGCGTCGAAGCCGGCCATCGGGCCGGCGGCGAGGCCGGCCGACCGGATGCCGAGCAGGAAGTACCCGATCTGCAGTGCACTGTTGAAGCGAGCAGTCTGCTCACGCTGACCGTCCTCCGCGAACATGTCCTGCATGCCCGGGGCGTGCGGGAAGACGCGGTGCAAGTACTCGTGGAACCCCGTGTCAGCGGCGAGGATTGCGATCAGTGGAGCGTTGGCGGACTTGTCACGGTTGCGCTCGCCCAGGTGCTTGAGCGCCCGCGCCCGAGAGTCCTCGCTGCGCAGCAGGACGACGCGCAGCGGCTGCATGTTGGCGGAGGTGGGCGCGAACTTGATGAGGTCGTAGATCGCTTCGATCTGCTCATCCCGGACAGCTTCGTCGCTGAACGTGTTGGCGGTGCGTGCGTCGCGGAACAGCAGGTCCTGAGCAGGGCTGTCCAACATCAAAGAAGTCATAGAAGTTTCAACTATATGACTCCAGGAAAGATTCCGGGGTCTCAGGGGAATGTGACGGAGGTCCTCGCCGTCGGGGCGACGCGTGGGCCGGGCACGCGAAAAACGCCTCGACCTGATGGCTCAGGTGAGGCGTTCAGCGACCCCGACGGGACTCGAACCCGCGGCCTTCGCCGTGACAGGGCGACGCGCTAACCAACTGCGCTACGGGGCCAGTGTGCACATGTCATGTGCGCTTCTCTTGGTGCACTTTCGCGCGCCACAGGTTAGCGCACGAAGCACCCCCAACGGGATTCGAACCCGTGCTACCGCCGTGAAAGGGCGACGTCCTAGGCCACTAGACGATGGGGGCCTAAGCCCGGGCATCTCTACGAGAAACCGTCGGGGACCGCCCAAGCATAGGGGGTGGAGGCACCGTGATCCAAACCGACCGGCACCGGACGGATCGCCCGCGGATCCGTCAGACCGAGCCCAGCGCGAGTCCACCGGCGGCAGCCGCCAGCGTCATGGCCAAGGTGGTGGTGACGTTGAGCACCGCGGCGGCGACGGCGCCTTCCTCGACGAGGCGGAGCGTCTCCCAGCTGAACGTGGAGAACGTCGTGTAACCGCCCAGGAAGCCGACGCCGACAGCGGGTAAGACCCCGGAGCCGAGCGCGTGGTGCTCAGCCAGCCCCGTCAGCAGACCGAGTCCGAACGACCCGGAGACGTTGATGATCCACGTACCCCACGGGAAGATCCGCTCGTGCCGGGTCTGGATGAGACGGTCCAAGACGTAGCGCGCCGGCGCACCGAAAGCCGACCCCAGCGCCACCCAGAGGACAGTCGTCATCCGGTGGGGCCGGGTCGATCGTCGCCGGAGCCCCCGTTGCGCCCCACGTAGCTGATGACCTCGACGTCGTCGATGATCACGAGGCCTTCGGTGATGAGCTCGTCCAAGGAGGGGAGGAAGGCCTGGATGCGCTCGGCGATGTCGACGATGATCACCGCGACCGGCAGGTCCTCGGACAAGCTCAGGATGCGAGTCGTGTGGACGTGCTGGCTAGCGCCGTACCCCTCGATGCCACGCAGGACGGATGCGCCGGCCAGCCCGGCCTGATGCGCCCGATGCACGATCTCCGTGTACACCGGTTTGTGGTGCCACTGGTCGGTCTCTCCGACGAACACGGTGAGACGTTGGGCAGGTCCTCGCAGCTTCACAAGCGGTCCTCTCAGGTGCCCTGGCGGGCATGGTCGTCGCGGCCACCGTCAGAGTGATCGGTGTCGGCGCCGTCGGCGTCGTCGGCGTCGTCGGAGTCGTCGGGCGGCGGTCTCCGGGTGACGCGATGGCCCAGCACGAGCCCGGCCGCGGCGGCTGACAGACCGAGCAGGATCGTGAGAGCCAGGTACGCCGCAGCCAGGCCAAGTGAACGGTCGGTGGCCAACTGGTCCGTCTCGACAGCAAGGGAGCTGAAGGTCGTGAAAGCTCCGAGGAAGCCGACGCAGACGAACGGCCGGACGTACCGACGGGGCGGCCACAGGTCCAGGATCAGGACGAGCAGGATGGCCAGCGCGAAGGACCCGATGACGTTGACGAGGAGAGTCGCCCACGGGAATCCGTCACGGTGGGGAACAGCGGTCCCCACGCCATACCGCGCGCTGCCCCCCAGCGCACCCCCGGCGGCGACGGCCGCGACAGGACCGACCCGGCCCCACAGCGATCGCGACGGCCGACGACGTCGGAAGGGGTCACTGACCAGGGTCGGTGCCCCGCGGGCCGGTCCGCGCTCGCGGTCTGCCGAGCCGGTGGTGCTCATTCGTCTCCTACCAAGGCACGGATCCTGGTAGGGACCGTCGGCGGTCGTCCGCGGTTCTCCGGAGTCCGGACGGCGGGCCCCATCGCCGGGACCAGTGGGCCCGGCACCGACGATACCGTGCAGCCCCTCGCGAGGAACGGCCCGATCGGGGACACTCGAGCCGTGACCGACGATCCCCCGCGGCAGGCCGAGGGACTCACCGTGACCCGCTCCGCCGAACGCCACGTGTCACGGCACGACGGAATCACGACGTGGCACAGCTTCTCTTTCGGGGAGCACTACGACCCGGACAACGTCGCTTTCGGGCCGTTGGTCGCGTTCAACGAGGAGCTCTTCGGGCCGGGCGCCGGGTACGCCGCTCACGAGCACCGCGACCTCGACATCGTCACCTGGGTGCTCGAAGGGACCCTGGCCCACGGCGACTCTGAGGGCCGTCGGGTGACGGTCGTCAACGGCACGGTCCAGCGGCTGACGGCAGGCGCCGCCAGCTGGCACAGCGAGGTCAACGCAGGTGAAGCCGGGGAGTCGCTGCGGCTGGTGCAGCTGTGGCTCCGGGCAGGAGCTGAGGGCGGCGCGGTCACGCCGTCGTACCAGACCTGGACGTTCGACGAGGCGGACGACAGGTTCGGCTTCACCACGATCGCCGCCACTGGAAGACCGCTCCGCGGCGCGACTCTGACGGTGCCCGGCGTCACGGTGCGCGTCGGGCACCTGGCCCGGGGGAGCACCGTGCGGTACGGCGCAGGCGCTCACGGACGGCACGCCTGGCAGCTGTACCTCGCCGATGGGCATCTCGACACTCAAGAGGTGGGACCGCTCGGAGCCGGTGATGCGGTTCGATCGATCGGACCCGCTGGACCAGGTCTGCGGCTACGCAGCCTCGACGACGCTGTGGTGCTGACGGTCGAGCTGGACGAGCTTCCTACGGGTCGGTGACGACGAACGAGCCAGGCCACGGCGTGGGGGTGCCGCCCTCGGCCTGCGCGATCAGCTCACCCAGATACCAGGCCCGCAAGGCGTTCTCCTGCGGACCCGACGCCAGGGTGAGCATCCGCCGTGCTCGGCAGAAGGCGTCTGCCTCGGAGAGCAGGTCGCGCAGTTCGATGATCCCTTGAACGGCTCCGAGCGGGAGCTCGTAACGCACGGTCATCCGGTCCAGGCCTCCGCTGATGGCGTCGGCGATGTCCTGCTCGGCCTCTGCGCCCAACTGACCGTAGTTCTCCAACCGGCGGGCGACCGCGGTCAGTCGGCCGGCCACGGAGGAACGCTCGCGCGCATCGAGCGCGATCAGCGTGAGCTCGCGACGCAGATCGCGGAATCGGATCCGGTAGTGGACCAGAAGCTCGAGCGGCAAATCGACGAGCTCGACCTTGACGGTGTCACGAGCGGCGTGGCTTGCCTGCCGGGGTGGGCGCTCCTTGAGCACCTGGCCGGGCTGGCCGCCTGCGGATTCGTCCGGGGTGGGCGCGAACCAGACGCACTTGCCGGACTCCTCGTAGTCGACTCCCCAGGCTGACGAGATGGAGTCGACGATCTGCAGTCCGCGTCCGATCGTCGACGGGTGGTTTGCTCTGGCGGCCATCGTGGCCGATTGATCGTCCGGCGGCCTGGTCGAGCTGTCGTGGACCTCGATGACGAGCTGGTCGTCGCTGTCGACGATCCGGATGTTGATGAGGCCACGCACGTGCAGCAGGGCGTTGGTGACGAGCTCGGAGACGCCGAGTACGGCCGAGTCGAGGAGTTCGGACCGTGATCGTTGCGTGAGCTCGCGCTTGACCCAACGTCGTGCAACGCCGGCCGCACGCGACTCCGGCTGCAACGTCACCTGCGTGGTCACCACATGAACCCCTTCAGACGCGTCCTCCGAGTAGGTCACACGCCGCAAGACAGGATACCCGTGTAGGCGCATTCGGCGCATCCGTCACATGCGGCACCAGCGCGAGCGGCAGCTGCCGGAAGCTCGCCTATCCTGACCTCGTGTTCGACGTGGGTATCGCCGAGTTCGACGACCTGGTGTCCGACGCGCTCGACGAGTTGCCCGAGGAGATCGCCCAGGTCATGGACAACGTCGCGATCTTCGTCGAGCCCCAGGCGCCGGATGGCGAAGACCTGCTTGGGCTCTACGAGGGGATCCCGCTGACCGAGCGCACCTCGTCGTACGCCGGGGCGGTGCTGCCGGACCGCATCTCGATCTACCGGGCCAACATCCTCGCGGTGTGTGACACGGCCGACGACGTACGCCACGAGGTCCGGATCACGGTGGTGCACGAGATCGCGCACCACTTCGGCATCGACGACGAACGTCTGCACGAGCTGGGCTACGGCTGAGACCTGGAGCACGTGCGTGTGCTGCCGTGGCTCGGCGGGCTCGCTCTGGTGTGGTGGGGCTGCCCGGGCCGGTGTAGAACTGAGCCGTGCGCGACGACCCTTTGCTGCTCGGACCTCTGCTCAGGCATGTCGACGAGACGTCGGCGGCGATCTGGGTCGAGACCCGCGACGCGGCGGCCGTTGAGGTCCGCGTCGGCGAGCGCAGCTGGAGCGCCCGGACCTTCGGCGTCCACGGTCACCACTACGCCCTGGTGGCCGTGGACGGGCTCGAGCCGGGCTCGATCCAGGAGTACGCCGTCGTGGTGGCCGGTGTGGAGGTGTGGCCGCCGGCCGACTCGCCATATCCACCCAGCCGCATCGCCACGCTCAAACCTGGCAAGGAGTTGCGGATGGCGTTCGGCTCGTGCCGGACCAGCGTCGCCCACGACGCGAAGGGCAACCGGACCCACGGTGTGGACGCGATGCGGGCCTATGCGCTGCACATGACGCGCGACACCGAGAAGTGGCCGGACCTGGTGCTCTTCCTCGGTGACCAGGTGTACGCCGACCTGACCTCTGACGAGATGCGAACGTTCATCGAGGCGCGTCGCGATATCAACGAGCCGCCCGGCGAGGAGATCAAGGACTACGAGGAGTACGCCCATCTCTATGGGCTGGCCTGGAGTGATCCGGTCAACAGGTGGCTGCTCTCGACCCTGCCGAGCGCGATGATCTTCGACGACCACGACATCCGGGACGACTGGAATACGTCGGCGACGTGGCGGGCCGAGATGAAGGCCACGTCGTGGTGGCACGAGCGCATTGTCGGCGGGCTTGCGTCGTACTGGGTCTACCAGCACCTCGGTAACCTCGCGCCGGGCGAGCGCGCCGACGACGAGGTGTGGCAGCTGATCGAGGCGGGCTGGGAGAAGTCGTCTGACGAACCGGACCTGGGGGCGGTGCTGGATGCCCTTGCGCATCGCGCCGACGAGCATCCGGAGACGTACCGATGGAGCTTTGCTCGTGACATCGGGCGGACGCGCGTGATCGTCGTCGACTCGCGCGCCGCGCGGGTGCTGAAGCCGGAGCAGCGGTCGATCCTGGATGCCGGGGAGATGTCGTGGTTCGACGAGCAGCTGCAGGGTGGCTTCGACCATGTGCTGATCGGAACGTCGTTGCCGTACCTGCTGTCGCCGGGGCTGCATGGCTTCGAAGCCTGGAGCGAGGCCGTCAGCAGCGGTGCCTGGGGCCGGACCTGGGCGCGGCTCGGTGAGAAGGTGCGGCAGGCGGTCGACCTCGAGCACTGGGCGGCGTTCGAGGAGGGCTTCCGAGACGTCGCGGAGTCGGTCATCGAGGTGGCCAGTGGCCAGCGAGGTGCGGCTCCTGGCACGGTGACGTTCTTGTCGGGTGACGTGCACAACTCGTATGTCGCCGAGGTGGAGCGCCGGTACGACAGCCGCATCCTGCAGGCGGTGTGCTCGCCGATCCGCAACCCGCTGCCGCAGTTCGTCCGGTACATGACCGGGTTCTCGTCGAAGAACGTGGGCCGGGGGATCGGCCGCTTCCTGGCCCGACGGGCGAAGGTGCCGCCGCCGCCGTTCGGGTGGAAGACGGTGCGTGGGCCATGGTTCGACAACAACCTGGCCACGCTCGAGACGCAGGGACGTGGCCTGGTCATGCACTGGGACCGCGGGACCGTCCAGGGGCGTCCGGGGAGCGACCCCGTTCTCGAACGCGTCGCCGACGTCAGCATCCCCGCCTGACGCCGTCTGTCCTGACCCTGCCGAGATCCGCTGTCCGGTGCCCGAGCCGGTGCCACCCGCTCACTTGCCCAGCCGGCGTACGCGCTCATCTGGCCGTCCGCGTTTGCCTAGTGAACAAGCCAGGTGCATGGAGAACTATGGAGATTTCCCTTGTGCAGAAGCTATCTGGCTTGTGAACTAGGCAAACGCCAAGGGCCAGGTGGAAAGGGAGGTCAGCCGAAGCGGCCGGAGATGTAGGCCTCGGTGGAGTCGTTCTCGGGGTTGGAGAAGATCGTCGTGGTGGGGCCGAACTCAATCAGCTTGCCGGGCTTGCCGACTCCGGAGAGGTTGAAGAAGGCCGTGGTCTCCGAGACCCGGGCCGCCTGCTGCATGTTGTGGGTGACGATGACGATCGTGTAGTTGTCCTTGAGCTCGTGGATCAAGTCCTCGATGGCGCTGGTCGAGATCGGGTCGAGTGCCGAGCACGGCTCGTCCATGAGAAGCACCTCGGGCTCCACCGCAATGGCCCGCGCGATGCACAACCGCTGCTGCTGCCCGCCGGACAGACTGGAACCGGGTTTGTCCAGCCGGTCCTTCACCTCGTTCCAGAGGTTGGCCTGCCGGAGGGCACGCTCGGCCAAGTCGAAGGCGTCGGCCTTCTTCAGTCGTTTGCTGTTGAGGCGCAGGCCGGCAAGGACGTTCTCGAGGATGGACATCGTCGGGAAAGGGTTGGGGCGCTGGAAGACCATGCCGATCTGACGGCGTACCTCGACCGGATCGACGTCGGGGTCGTACAGGTCATTGCCGTCGATCATGATCTTGCCTTCGATCCGCGCACCAGGGATCACTTCGTGCATGCGGTTGAGCGAACGCAGGAACGTCGACTTCCCACAGCCGGAGGGACCGATGAGCGCGGAGACTGATCGTGCGGCCAGCGGGATCGTGACGCCCTCGACGGCGAGGAAGTCGCGGTAGTAGATGTCGAGGTCGCTGACATCAATGCTCTTCGCCATGGTTACGCCTTCGTCTTGGGTGAGAAGTAGTACGAGATCAGTCGCGCCACCAGGTTCAGCAGCATGATGATGATCGTCAGCACGAGCGCAGCTCCCCAGGCCCGCTCGACACCGAACTCGGGCGGGAAGCCCGGGTTCTTGTACTGGCTATAAATGTAGACCGGCAGGGTCATGATCCGACCCTGGAACAGGTTGAAATTCGTGGAATCGGTGGCTCCGCAGATGATCAGCAGCGGTGCGGTCTCGCCGATGACACGGGCGATCGCGATCGTGATCCCGGTGACGATGCCCGCCATCGCGGTCGGGAGTACGACCTTGGCGATCGTGCGCCATTTCGACACTCCCAAGGCGTACGACGCCTCACGCAGCTCGTTGGGGACCAGCTTCAGCATCTCCTCGCTCGAACGGACCACGAGCGGGATCATGAGCACCGACAGAGCGACCGAGCCGCCGAAGCCCATCCGAACGCCTTCGCCAAAGAAGATGACAAAGAGCGCATAGGCGAACAAGCCGGCCACGATGGACGGGATCCCCGTCATCACGTCGACCAGCAGCGTGATCCAGCGGGCCATCCGGCCACCGCCGTACTCCACCAGGTAGATCCCGGTGAGCAGCCCGATCGGGATGGACATGAGCGCCGCCATAGCGGTCACGAGCAACGTGCCCCAGGCCGCGTGGTAGATCCCGCCGCCTTGGCCGACGACGTTGCGCATCGACGAAGTGAGGAACGTGCTGTTCAGCGCCGGAGCTCCTCTGCTCACGACCTCGAACAAGAGCGTGCCCAGGGGCAACAAAGCAATGGCGAATGCCGTCGTGATCAGGACGGTCGCGAACCGGTCGACGCTCTTGCGCGAGCCCTCGACCCAGCGTGAGGCCACGGTCAGGGCAACGATGAAGGCCAGCCATCCGACGACGACGGACAGCGCCGCCCCCCAGCCGACGACCTTGTGCAACAGCACCGCCACGCCTACGCCGCCGGCCAGCAACACCCAGGGAGCCCAGCGAGGCAGCGGGGCTGCGTGCAGGCGCTGCTCGAGCGCGCTGGAGTCGAGTCGGTCCCGAGGAGGTTCGGTGGTGAGAGAGCCGGCCATCTCAGTCAGCCCCCGAGAACTGGCTGCGACGGGCGACGATCGCGCGGGCAATGAAGTTGACGCCGAAGGTGATGACGAACAGCACGAGACCTGTTGCCACCAAGGCGTTGACCTCGATCCCGCTCGCCTCGGGGAACTTCAGGGCAATGTTGGCAGCGATCGTGCTGGGGTTGCTGTTGGTGATCAGGTTGAACGACACGACGCCAGTCGTCGACAGCACGGTGGCCACGGCGATCGTCTCACCGAGGGCACGTCCGAGACCGAGCATCGCGGCACTCACCATGCCCGAGCGGGCGTACGGGAACACCGTCATCCGCACCATCTCCCAGCGCGTCGCGCCCAGCGCGAGCGCCGCCTCCTCGTGCAAGCGTGGCGTCTGTAGGAAGATCTCGCGGCAGAGCGCGGTCACGATGGGCAGGATCATCACCGCCAGCACGATGCCGACCGTGAGGATCGTCCGACCCGTCACCGAAGCGGGGCCCGCGAAGAACGGGATCCAGCTGGCGTGCTCATCGAGCCAGATGTACAGCGGCACCATCCGCGGGGCCAGATAGAAGATGCCCCATAGTCCATAGACGATGCTCGGGACGGCGGCCAACAGGTCGACCAGGTAACCGAGAGGGGCCGCCAGCCGGCGCGGGGCGTAGTGCGAGATGAAGAGTGCGACACCGACGGACAGGGGTGTGGCGATCAGGAGGGCGAGCGCGGCCGCCAGCAGCGTGCCGAACACCAGCGGCCAGATGTAGGCGACGATGCCGTCGCCGCCGGGGATCTGGTCAGCGTTCGCGGTGAACGCCGGGACGCCCTCGTACGTGAGGAAGAGGGCAACGCCGGCCAGCGTGAGCAGGATCAGCGCACCGGCTGCGGTGGCGAACCCGGAGAAGATCCGGTCGCCGCGGCTGCGCGGGGGCCGGGTCTTGGCTTCGCCGATCGTGCTGGCCATCGTTGCGCCTTCAGTCAGGGGTCTGAAACGGAAAGGGTCTCGTGGGTTGCCTGCACGCTCGGTGCGGGCAACCCACGAGAGATGAGGCTACTTGGCCGAGATCGTGTCGATCGCGGCCTGGGCCTTCTGCCGGATGGCATCACTGATCGGAGCCGAACCAGCAGCTGAGCTGGCCGCACTCTGGCCATCGGCGCTGATCACGTATGACGCGAAGGCCTTGACCAGGTCGGCTTTGGCGGCATCGTACTTGGAGCAGTACATCTGGTACGACACGAGCACGATCGGGTAGATTCCGGCACCGCTCGGCGTCCGGTTGACCGTGATCGCGAGGTCGGTGGAGGCCCGGCCCGAGACGGGGGTGGACTCGTCGAGGACCTTCGACGCGGCTTCCGCCGTGGGGCCGACGAAGTCGCCGCCCTGACCGATCAGCGCCTTGCCGAGGTCGCCGGCCTGGCTCGCGTCGGCGTACCCGATGGTGCCCTCGCCGCCCTTCACCGCCGACACGACGCCGGAGGTGCCGTCAGCGGCCTCGCCGCCCTTGATCGGCCAGGTCTCGACCGAGCCGTAGGTCCAGTCGGAGTCCGCGGCCTGCGACAGGTAGTCGGTGAAGTTCGCCGTCGTACCGGACTCGTCGGAGCGGTGCACCGGAGTGATCTTGCTGCTGGGGAGCGAAGCGCTGGGGTTGTCAGCCGTGATGGCCGCGTCGTCCCAGGACGTGATCGTGCCGGCCATGATCTTCCCCAACGTCGCGGGCGACAGCTTCAGGTCGCTGACGTCGGGGAGGTTGTAGATGACCGCGATCGGGCTCACGTACACCGGGACCTCGACCGGGTCGCCCCCGCAGGTCTTCTTGGCCTGGGTGAGTTCGTCGTCGCTCAGGTAGTCGTCGGAGCCGGCGAACTGCACGCCGCCCGCGAGGAACTGCTCGCGGCCGCCGCCGGAGCCGACCGCGTCGTAGTTGACGGTCGTGCCGGAGTTGGCGCCCTGGAATCCGGCCTTCCACGCGGCCATCGCGGCCTCCTGGGCTGTCGACCCCGCGCCGCTGAGCGTGCCGGAGAGGTCGGAGCTGCCTCCGCCGTTGCCGCCGGAGTTGCTCTCGTTGCTGGCGCCGCATGCGCTCATGCCGAGCGCCACGGTCAGCGCGATGGCGCTGATCTTGGCGGCGCGAGG
Source organism: uncultured Actinomycetota bacterium (assembly GCA_963742765.1). Lineage (GTDB taxonomy): Bacteria > Actinomycetota > Actinomycetes > Propionibacteriales > Nocardioidaceae > JANLYC01. Next base: position 593,978 of record CAVUMY010000001.1, on the reverse strand, counting down.
CAGGGAGTTGTACTTCACGTCAGGCGTCCCTCTCTGGGAGTCTGCAGGAATGTTCAATTACACCTGTGACGCTAGGGAGCGCAGGTGACCGGACTGGTGGGCGTCGGTTAACGGCGGGTGAACGGTTGCGGGCGGTTCGCCCCTTGACCAGCACCGCCTGAGCGTGCCTGAAGCGGACGCCGCGTGAACTGGCGCCGAGCGGCCGGTTCCCGCTCACCCCTACCTGGCGCTCGCGGAACCGACTGGAGCACCAGCACCGTGAAGACGGCGAGGCTGACGAAGAGCAGCCGGGGTCCGAGAATGTCTGACAACCACGGCGCCAGTCCTGCCCCTACGAGCGCTCCGGTGACCATGACCGTGTCGGCGAGGCCGAGGGCGGTTGCGCGGGCCCGGTCCGGCACGAAGCGTTGCAAAAGGCTGGTTGCCACGCACTCGACCTGGGTCGCGGCCGCGCCGAGCAGGGCCAGCGGCGGCAGCGCCCAGGCCCAAGTCGGCGTCACCGCGACCATCAGGAGAGGCAACGCGACCAGGAGCAGGGCAATCCGGACCGCGGCCGAGGAGAGGCGGAGCAGGCGTCGTACGGCGGGAGCCGCGAGCGCGCCGAAACCCATCGCGGCCGTGAGGGGGCCGAAGGCGTGGACGTTGGTCCAGCCGCGGTCGGCCATCGGCAGCAGGGCGACGCCGACCGCTCCGATCACGAGGTTGACGGCCGCGACGGTCGTGATCACGCGCACCGCACCCGGTGACCGTACGACGAGACGTACCTGCCCTCGGGTCCGAGCGACATCTGGGTCGGGTGTCGCGGCGGTCGAGCTGCACCGCGACGGGGCGGCGTTGTCCGGGCTCAGCCGAAGGGCGGTCAGAAGGGGAACGCCTATGCACGCCATCAGCGCGGTAGCCATCATCGTCACGTCCGGCCCCGTCAGACCGAGAAGCAGCCCGCCCAGGGCCGGACCCACGACGAAGGCGCTGACCTCGAGGGTGACCAGCCAGCTCGTGGCGGAGTCCGTGAGCCGGCCTGCTGTGCTCGGCATGGCGGCCGCCAGGGACGGGTAGGCGGGGGTCCCGGCGACCACCGTCAGCGTCGCTAGCGCGACCGCGGCACCGACGTGACCACCGTGCACCGCGGCCGCGGCGCCGAGCAGCAGGACGGCCCGGACTTGTGCTGACAGCCGGATCACCGTCGTCCGTGAGATCCGGTCACCCAGCGAACCGGCCGCCCAGGAGAGGGCGACGTATGGCGCCATCCGCGCCGCGCCGACGACCGCCAACGAGGTGTCGCTGTGGGTCTGGTCCCAGGTCAGCGCCAACAGGACCGGCCAGGGCATCGCCATGGCCGTGGCAGCGACCCCGTGTCCGAGCACGAGCCGCTGCAGGCGTGTCATGGTGCGGCACCGACGATGCGCGTCGGAAGTGGAGGAAACCCGTTGAAGCCGACCGTGGAGTAGCAGGTCGTGTAGGCGCCTGCGGACAACAGTCGGACGCTGTCACCTTCCTTCAGCGCCAACGGCAGTCGGACGGGCTCGCGCTCGTAGAGAACGTCGGCGCTGTCGCAGGTCGGTCCGGCAAGGACCGCCGGGCCGTCCGGCATACCGTCGTGATCGGTGTTGATGCGGTAACGGATGGCCTCCTCGAGGGTCTCGACCAGCCCGGTGAACACCCCGACATCGAGGTAGACCCAACGTCGGCCCCCACGCCAGCAGACCGCCACGACGGTGGAGTACAGGACGCCGGCGTCGGCGACGAGCCCGCGGCCGGGCTCGATGACCACGCGCGGTGAAGTCTCCCCGAAGGTGCGGTGGAGCTGGGTTCGGAGCACATCGCCATACGTCTCCAGCTCGGGATGGGTCCCCTCGTGCCCCGCGGGGAAGCCGCCGCCGAGATCGATGAGCCAGGGACTGATGCCGCGGGCGCGCAGGCGGCGGAAGATCTCCCCGGCCGCGGCGATCGGCTGCCGCCAGCTTTCCGGGTCGCGCTGTTGGGAACCCACGTGGAAGGCGACCCCTGCGGCGTCCAGTCCGAGGCTGGCTGCCGCGGTCAGGATCTCCAGGCAGGAGTCGGCGGTACACCCGAACTTGCGTGACAGCGGCCAGTCCGCGCCGGCGCCGGTGGTGAGCAGCCGACAGAGCACGCTGGATCCGGGCGCCTCGTCGACCACCTTGAGCATCTCGGGCATCGAGTCGACGACGTACAGGCGGACACCGAGCTCGTAGGCAGCGGTGAGGTCGCTGCGCCGTTTGACGGGGTTGGAATAGAGGAGCTGGTCGGGCCGGGCGCCGGCGTCGAGGCATGCCGAGACTTCCGCTGGGCTCGCGACGTCGAAACCCGAACCTGCCAGGACGAGCGCGCGCAGGACGTCGGGGTGCGGGTTGGCCTTGACCGCGTAGTGCACGCCGACACCAGGGAGTGCCGCGGACAGCGCGGTGAGTCGGTGTGTGACGACGCGGGGGTCGAGGCGGAGAAAGGGGGTCTCTTCGGTCGGCGGGACTGTCCGTGGGCGCGGCGCGGTGGTCTCACGGAGCCTGTGGTCGAGGGTGGTCATCGCGCGTCCTGGTCTCGGTGGATAACGCAACTCAGGAGCGGGCATCGACCTGGGTGATACCGGTCGACGGACGTTGCCGAATCGTTGCGTAGTCGAACAACCTTTTTGGTGGCTCGCACGTCTTGAGCAGATGAAGGGCCGCGAATGCCGGCTCTCGACTCACAGCTTCCTTTGGGGGATTGCCATGAATGTTCGTCGTGCTGCCGCTGCTGTTGTCATCGGCTCGCTCGTCCCGCTGACCGGGGCCGTTGCTGCCCACGCCGACTCGACGGCGACAGCGCCGTACCGGATCAGCGTCCACGTCTCCGACTCCACTCCCGCCAGTGGTGAGCAGTTCGTCGTGCGGGGGACGTTCGGGACCTCGTCGTCGGCCGCGGTCGACCGGCCCGTGAAGGTGCAGGCCTACCGTGGCGGCTCGTGGCACCAGCTGACCGGGGCGGTCGTGAAGACCGACAGCGAAGGGGCTTACCGCTGCCGCGTCATCCTCTCGCAGACCGGCAAGCGGCTGCTCCGTGTCGTCGGTGTCACGCCCAAGGGGACGCGGAACGCCTTCCACAAGTTCAGCGTCACGGTGAGCTGACCAGCCCCCGCGTCACGGCTGCGTCATACGGCTGCCTCATACGGCTGCGTCATACGGGGCTCGGCGCGTCTGTGGACGTGCGTTGGCTGGTGGACACGGCAAGTACCCAGTGCCCGCGGCACGTTTGCCTAGTGAACAAGCAACCTGGCTTGTTCACTAGGCAAACGCCTACGGTCAGGTGTTGAGCCAGCGGGTCCATGCGTCGATGGTGTAGGGACGGCCGAGGAAGTCCTCGACCAGGTCGGCGGCGTCGCGTCGACCGCCCGGCGCGAGCACCCGGTCGCGGTAGCGCCGGGCCGTGTCGGGCTCGAACAGGTTGTCGGCGTCGAATGCCGAGAAGAGGTCCTTCGCGATGACCAGGCTCCACATGTACGTGTAGTAGCCAGACGTGTAGCCCTCGAGGTGGCCGAACGAGGTGTGGAAGTGCGTCCCGTCGATGAACGGGAACAGGTCGTACGCCGTCTGCAGTCTCTCCACGTACGCCGTGAGGTCTCCGACCGCGGCCAGGTCGGCCCGGTGCAGGTAGTACGAGACCGCCGCGTAGAACATCTGGGTCCGCGCCCAGTAGCCCTTCCCGAACTCGTTGGCGGCACGCATCCTCGCGACGAGGTCCGCCGGGATCGGCTCGCCCTCGTCGCTGACCGCAAACGTCCGGAGCACGTCGGCGTCCCATGCCCAGTGCTCGAGCAGCTGAGACGGCGCCTCGACGAAGTCCCACTCGGTGGTCACCCCGGAGAACCGAGCCCAGTCCTGCCGCCCAGCGACGACGTGGTGGATCAGGTGGCCGAACTCGTGGAAGAGCGTCACCACGTCGCGGTGCTCCATCAGGCCCCGCGGGAAGTTGCAGACCAGCACGCCCTCCGGCAGCTGGTGCCCGTTGACTCCGGGAGCGATGGTGAACTGTGCGGCGTGCTTGAACTTGCCCTCGCGCGGATGCAGGTCGAGGTAGATCCGTCCCAGCTGCTCTCCGTCGAGCTCGACGTCGTACGCCGTCACGTCGTCGTGCCAGCGAGGCGCGTCCGGCACCGCGCGGTAGGTGAGGGCGAACAGTCGACCTGTCACGTCGAGCAGACCCTTTCGCACCCGCGCGAAGTCGAAGTAGGTCCGCACGGTGTGGCTGTCGACGTCATACTCCTCGCGACGGACCACCTCGGCGTAGTAGGTGCTGTCGACCCGGTCGATGCTGATCGCGTCGGGATGATCGCGCCGGAGGCGGTCGAGCAGGCAGTCCCGGTCGCGCTCGCCGGAGGCAGCCGCAGCGGCAGTGACCTCGTCGATGAACGTCCCGATCGCGTCGCCCGAGCCGATCATCTTGACCTCGGCGTCGAAGTCGGGCCAGCTCGCGTAGCCGAGCAACGCGGCGTGCTCGGCGCGCAGCGTCACCAGCTCACGTAACAGCTCGTCGTTGGCCGGCCAGCCGCGATTGTTGAACGCCAGCATCATCGCGCGGCGTGCCTCGCGGTCGTGAGCGAAGGTGAGCAGCGGGATCGAGTCGGGGTAGTCGGTCGTCACCTCGATGAGGCCATCCGCCCCGGCTGGGTGACCGGCGAGGTAGTCGTCCGGGAGCCCGTCGAGCTGCGCGGGGTCGAGTCGGATGCGTCGTACGTCGTCACGGATGTTCTTGGCGAACTCCTGGCCGACCAAAGTCTCGCGCTCAGCCAGGTCCCGAAGCCGTCGACGCCGGTCGTCACTGAGGTCGACCCCGGCCCGTCGGAAGTCGCGCAGGGTTCGCTCGAGGACCCGGCGTGCGTCCGCGTCCAGCCCGGAGGCGTCGAGACCGGCGAACAGAGCGTGCAGCTCGGCATCGAGCGTGAGATCCGTCGACAGCTTGCGCGCCTCCTGCATGGCCACCTCGGCCTGCGTGCGCAACGACTCGTCCGGGAGGACGTTGCTCATCACCGATGACGCCGAGATCGCGTTCGCGAGTGCCATGGTGACGAGGTTCCATCTCGCCAGCACGTCAGCGGCGGTCACCCCGCCAGACAGCTCGCGCAGCTCAGCGACGAGCCGGCGTACGCGGTCGAGCTGGCCGTCGCAGCGTTCGAGCAGCCACGCGCGCCAGCCGTCGTGGTCTGTCGGCAGCGTGAGCGGCGTCAGGTCAGCACGGGCTCGCAGAGTGGTCACCCGTGCACCCTAATGGCGTGCCGGGGTTTCGACCGGCCCGGGCGACTCGGGCAGCGCCGTCCACGAGGCCGTGCGTCAGAGGACTCGCCAGACCTGCTGGTTGACCACGGCGTTGGCGGCGAGACCGTTAGCCTTCTTCAGCGCGATCACCGCGGCCGCTGTCTGACGGCCCAGCATCCCGTTGCGGTCGGCGTCCGGCAGCTTCAGCGCCACCTGCAGGGCGTACACCGCCCGGCCCACGCTTCCGTGCCGCAGGACGGTCTGGGTTGCGTTCGCGCGGCCCCACTGCTTGGCCTCGCGGGGTGTCCAGTCGGGTGCGGTCAGCCGTCGCGCGGACGGCGCCAGGCTGGCCCAGGTGGGCTTGTCGAGTGCGCCTGTCGGCGGCAGGTCGTGCGCCGCCTGGTAGCGCAGTACTGCCCGCCGCGTCGTCGCCCCGAAGGTGCCGGTCACCGGTTGGTTGAGCAGCCGTTGACCCTTACGGACCCCGTCACCGGAGCTGCCGAGCCACTGGAGAGGCAACCGGGCGAGCCTGGGTGCCGTGACCGGCGCCGGGCACGGCGTCAGTCGTGGCCTGGCGGTCGGTGACACCGCGGGCTGTCCACGGAAAACCTGGCAGGTGCCGTAGTCGACAGCCCATGCGTGGCCGGTCCAGAACGAGGTGTGGGCGCGGGCACCGTTCCACGACAACGAGATGTGGATGTGGCTGGTGTGCGGGTCTGATCCCGTGTACCGCTGCCAGCTGCCCCGGTAAGCAGCCCACGACTTGTGGTTGTAGATCACGTACATGATGCCGAGGCGGCGAGCCAGCTCGCCGGGTTCACCACTCGGGCCGGGCCCGGTGATCCAGGCAAGGAAGTCGGCGGCGGCGCGCTTGTCGGCCCGGTTGTGCACATTCAGCATCCAGTCCCACGCCCGGCCGTCCTTGTGCTCAGACGTGCTGCCCGAGGTGCAGGCGCGCGGGGTTGCCGGGCTGCTCCCGCCACGGTCGTACGTCGACAGCGCGAGCGCCCGCAGCTTCACGATCCCGCGCGAGGGCGTGGCGACGCAGGCCTGCTGCATCTGGTACATCGCTGGGTCGTCCAGCGGTCCACGCCACGGGCGGGGCGAAGACATGCCCTTCGGATGGCGCGGAAACGACACCGGTGGTGACATCGCCTTCGAGCCGACACCGGCGGCAGTCGTGCCAGTCCTGACGACCGTGGCTCGGTGAGAAGCGCCGACGGCCGTGGACATCGTGGGCGAGAGGGTGAGCAGCACCGTGGCGGCAATGCCGATGGTGGTGGCGCGAGCGGCGGTGGACGTCGAGCAGGGCATCGGGTGGGGCCTCAGGGGTGCGAGATCAATATGACGTTGAGCAACGAACCTAATACGGATAGTCACGAGATGACGAGGTCAGCCGCCCAGGCGGGCCGAACGGCCGAGGGGTCGCCAACCGAACGGAGGACGCCGAGGCCGTTCTTGCCGACCGGAGGGGTGGTGAAGACCGGCGACTCGGACCGCTGGATCACCGCTGGATCACCGCTGTGTCAGCGCGCGGTCACCGACCGTTCAAGTCACGGTGTGGAGCGACCACGGAGTCTCCCGATGCCTTACCGGACCACCGGATGCTTTGGCATAGTCGGCTCGTGACAACCGGACAGCCAGGCGATCCGCTCGCCTCAGCCGGGACGTTTTCCCGGGCGGGCACGGATCTGTTCCGTCGCGCGTCCGAACGTGTGGTGGCCGAGCTCGGCCGGCGTACGACGGGCATGACATGGTCGGTGTCACGGGTCGAGTCCGGTCACCAGGTCCACCTGCACGTCAAGGGTGGGTTGATCGCTGCGGGCGAGACGTTGCCGTGGGACGACAGCCTCTGCCGACGCATGGTCGACGGTGGGGGGGCCGCCATCGTCGCCGACACGCTCGTCGATCCGGCGTACGCCGATCACCCGGCAGCCGCTCGGTTCCGTGGTTTCGCCGGCATGCCGATCCGCGGCGACGACGGCTCGACCTTCGGCATGCTTTGCGGGGTCACCTCCGAGCCCTTCACCGGTGATCTCGGCATCGACGAGAGAGAGCTCGACCTGTTGACCGGCCTGCTCGCCGACGTGCTCGAAGGAGCCCGGTTGAGCGACTCCGCTCATGCAGCCGAACGATCGGCCATCGTGCTGGCTCAGACCGACCACCTCACCGGGCTGGTCAACCGTCGTGGCTGGGACCTCGCCATCGAGCAGGCGCGCGACAGCCTGGAGAGCTACGGCGACCACATGTCCGTCGTCATCGTCGACCTCGATGAGTTCAAGGCCGTCAACGACCGGGAAGGCCATCAGGCCGGGGACGAACAGCTGCGACTCACCGGACGCATCCTCACCGGGCTCGTGCGGCGCGACGACGTGGTGGCCCGCATCGGCGGTGACGAGTTCGCGCTGTTGCTGGTCAACTGTTCCGAGACCGAGGCCGACCATCGGGAGGCCGACATCTTCGACGGACTGAATGCGCAAGGCGTCATTGCATCGACGGGTCATGCGACTGCGACGACGGCCGCGGAGTTCGACACGCTGATCGCCATGGCCGACCAGGCGATGTACCGCGCGAAGAGCGCGCGTCGCAGCGCTGTCGCACCCTGAGCCGGCTGCCAGAGGCCTGGTCGATCCCGAGTGGACCGGCGACTTGGCGCCTCAGGGGAGGATGGGCCTGTGCTCGGTGCCCTCTCGCCCGCCCGTCGACGCTTCGTGCTCGCCGTGGTCACACTGCTGGGCCTCGCTTTGGCCGTGGTGGCGGTCGTGGTGTGGCGGTCGCAACCGGCCCCGGTCACGCCGGTCGCTCAGAGCCGGCCGGGTCCGGTCCTGCTCGTTCCCGGCTATGGCGGCTCGACGACCTCGCTTGACGTGCTTGCCGCGGCATTGCGGCGAGCCGGTCGTGACGTGTCTGTCGTACGCATGCCCGGCGACGGAACGGGCGACCTGGGTCGGCAGGCGCAGGTGCTCGGCGATGCGGCGAGCGCAGCGATCCGCCGGACCGGTGCTCCCTCCGTCGACGTGGTGGGTTACTCCGCCGGCGGGGTCGTCGCCCGGTTGTGGGTCCGCAACGAGGGTGGGGGCGACGTCGCGCGCCGCGTCGTGAGCCTCGGGTCGCCGCAGCACGGCACCGATGTGGCTGCCCTCGCCACGGACTTCACGTCGGAGTCGTGCCCGGTCGCGTGCCAGCAGCTGGCCACGGAGAGCGATCTGCTGCGCGGGTTGAACGCCGGGGACGAGACACCCGCCGGCCCCGTCTGGGTGTCGATCTGGACGACCGACGACAAGACGGTCGTACCGCCGGAGTCGGCGTCGCTGGTCGGTGCGCTGGACTTCTCCGTCCAATCGGTGTGCCCGTCGGCCACGGTCAGCCATGGTCGCCTGCCGAGCGATCCCACGGTGATCGCGATGACGATCGACGTGCTCGGAGTCCAGACCCCGGTCCGGCCCGGCTCCGGCGTCTGCGCCGTCAGTCCTTGATGTCCTTGCTGGTGAAGTTGGCCCAGCCGGCGGCCAGGAACACCGCGACGTAGATGAGCTGCAAGCCCGCTCCGCGGGTCACGTTGCGCCACAGGATGGGTTCGCGGAACAGGTCGACGAACGACAGCCAGTAACGGGTCGGGAGGTATGGATACAGCGAGGTAGCCGCGTCCAGGGTGAGCAGCAGGGTCGACGCGATGAGCACGCCGATCGTGCCCAGCGCCGCAGCCAGCGGCGTCTCGACCACGGTCGAGAGGAACAAGGCGATCGCAGCCACTCCCAGCATGGAAAGCATCGCGTACGCCAGTGCGAGACCCGTGCGAACGATCACCTGCTGGGTCGAGAGCGAAGTCCCCGAGACGCTGACGGTCGCGGCACCCTGCTGGTCGCCGAGCAACAGCACACCCAAGATGTACGCCGTGACCGCCACCACGAGCACGGTGAGGATCACGAACGTCATGACGCTGACCAGCTTCGCCACCAGCAGGCGGGTCCGGCCGACCGGTCGGATCAGCACGTAGCGCAGGGTTCCCGACTGTGCCTCGCCCGCGATCGACTCACCGGCCACCACGGCGACGGCCGCGGGCAGGAACAGCGGCAGCACGATCGCCACGGCCGCCAGCGGGTACAACGTGCCGTCGGTCAGGACGGCAGACAGGAAGGCCGGACCGGTGCCCGGTCGCGGGCCGAGATTCGTGATCGAGAGCAGCACCGCCACGAGGCTCGGCAGGGCATCGATGAGCGCGATGGTGATCCAGGTCCGGCGACTGCGGAGGAGCTTGCGCAGCTCGACGGCGATCACGTTCGCACGATCCGGTCCGAGCCGGGCTCCGTGGCGGCCAGAACCACGTCCTCGAGCGTGTGGCGTTCGGGGGCGAGCTCGACGACGCGCACACCTGCTGAGACCAGGCGGGCATTGAGAGCGGCTGGGTCGTCGACGCGGATCAACAGGGTGTCTGCGTCGAAGTGTTCGACCTGCCCGTCGAGCAGGGCTCGGGCCCTGGCGACGTCCGGCGTACGCACGAACAGCCGACCCGTCGGTTGCTGGAGCACGTCGAGATCATCCTGGATGACGAGTCGGCCGCGGTCGAGGACGCCGACTCGTGTGCACAGCTGCTCGACCTCCGCGAGCAGGTGGCTGGACAAGAAGATCGTCGTGCCGGCCGCGTGCAAGGTCTGCAACAAGTGACGGATCTCGCGGATGCCCTGGGGGTCGAGACCGTTCGTGGGCTCGTCGAGGATGAGCAGTCGCGGCCTGCGCAGCAGGGCGCCGGCAAGCCCCAGTCGTTGTCGCATGCCCAGTGAGTACGCCTTGACGGGGCGCCGGTCGACGCCGCCCAGGCCGACCTCCTCGAGGGCGTCCTCGACCCGGCCGGCGCGCGTCGCGCGCGCCCCTCCCGGCCCCATCGCGTCGAACAGCGCGAGGTTGGCCCGTCCCGACAGATGTCCGTACGCCGCGGGGCCCTCCACGAGAGCACCCACCTGGCCGAGTACTGTCGCGGCCGACTTCGGCATCGGCTGGTCGAGCACGCGAATGTCTCCCGAGGTGGCGAGTACGAGGCCGAGCAGCATCCTGACGGTGGTGGTCTTGCCGGAGCCGTTGGCGCCGAGGAACCCGTAGATGTCTCCTGCGCGGACGTCGAGGTCAAGCCTGTCGACGGCGAGGATGGGGCCGAACCGCTTGGTCAGCCCACGCGTCGTGATCACGGGGGAGGCCCGGGGAGGGATCGTGCGCCGCTCTCGAGCTCGTGGGCAGCGGTGATCAGGGTGGACTCGGTGACCGTGCCGGCCAACAGCCATCCGCCGTCGAAGTCTTCGTGCTGGGTGAGCAGCACGCTGAGCGGTCCGACGGCCAGGATGTCCCCCTCAGCGATCAGTCGCACTCCGGGCGTCGTCTCCATCTGCGCCCGCAGCGGCTCGGCCGCACGGTCCCACAAAGGGATCGCGATCAGCTGGGTCACCCCGACGCCGTACACGCCGACGGCACGCAGCCGCGCCGGCGAGGACTGGGAGAGGCCGGCCAACGTGGCAGGTGGCGCGACCGGAGCGTAGTGGTTCGCGGCATCGGCGATGTCGACGATGCCGTCGAAGGAGACGCGAGCTCCGGCCGGAGGAACAAATGCGGTCGTCGTCGCCGACGGTGTGCTCGGCGAGAACGACATGAACTCCGTCGTGAATGCCGCGGTCGTGGAGCCACGGGTGAACACCTCGACGAGCAACGGGATGCCTGTCGAGGGATCGGCCCACAGGTCGACGTGGGCGACGCTCGACTGTGGGGCCGCAGGCGAGAGTCGCAGCCCCGGGGCGTCCTGGCCGGCGACCCGTCGACTCGCCAACCGGCTGATCTCCGACGTATCGACGTCCTGGAGGAGGCGTCGACTCAGCTCCGGCGGAAGCAGGTCCGCCGTGCGAGGCAACCGGACGGCCGGGTCCCGGCTGACGGTGACGGAAGACTTCTCGTAGTTCCACTCCGTCGTCCGGTCACCCCGGTGGATCAGGTCGTCCTCGCCCGTGGCCAGCACCTTGGCAACCCGCCAGTCCGTTGCGCTGCGCCACCACACCCGCATGCGCGTGCGTTCACCGAACAAGGCGCCGACGTCGGTGAATCGGTCCGCTACCGGCAGCTGCAGGGTTCCCAGCGTCTCGACGTACCCGGAGTAGGCGTGGTCCCGCGAGGCCTGGACGCGATGAAGCAGCGCGGTTGCTGACACGGAACTGTCGCCCACCGGGATCGCCCGCACCCCGAGCGGGACTCCGATCAGCACGGCAACGCCGATGGCGACCAGGCACCATCGACGGGCTGGGGTCATACCTCAGCGTACGTCCGTGGCGGACGGCCTCCAACGTGTACTGATGGGCAGTGGCCGCCCGATCATCGCGCTCAGGTCACTTGGAGGGCTGTGGCGTCTTGCACTCGATCTTGGGGTTGACGCCGACGTAGTTGAGCGGACCGGCGATGATCGTCAGTGCGGTGTCGCCGAACGACTTGCAGTTGACGTCGCGGTCGCTGCCGAAGTAGCCCCGCTGGAAGGCGGCGAGCAGCCCGATCACCAGCCAGACCACGACGATCAGACTGACCAAACCACTGGCTCTCGACCTCATGTTGCCTCCTGTTGCCTCCAGTGCGGAGGCTCTCGGTGCGTGTCGCCGGACCAATTTCAGCCGCGGCTGCGCCCACACCCTATGACACCTGGCGGGCCGCGCAACTCGAGCCGTATGCTCCGCCGATGGACCTGACGAGGCTGACGCGCCTGCCCGAGATGGCCTCGCAGGACAGGGATGTCCTGAACGCACTGCTCGACGAGGCCCTGGTCTGCCACGTCGGTCTCGTGGTCGAGGAGCATCCCGTCGTGATCCCGACTGCGGTGGCCCGTGAGGGGGACCGGTTGCTGTTGCACGGGTCTACCGGCTCGGGCTGGATGCGGCTGGTCGCGGGTGGTGCCACGGTGTCGGTCGCCGTCACAGCGGTGGACGGTCTGGTCGTCGCCCGCTCGGCTTTCGAGTCGTCCATGCTGTACCGAAGCGCTGTCGTCTTCGGTGTCTGCTCGGTGCTGGAGGGTGACGAGAAGCGCCGCGGGTTGGACGTGCTGACGGACTCGTTGATTCCGGGGCGAGTCCGCGAGGTCCGCGAGCCCACGGCGAAGGAGCTCGCTGCCACGTTGGTCCTGGCGCTGCCGCTCGAGCGCTGGTCGCTGAAGATCTCCGATGACTGGCCGGAGGATCCTCCCGAGGACGTTGCGGGTCCGGCGTGGGCGGGGCTGGTGCCGCTCCAGAGGGTGTACGGCGATCCACAGCCCGCTCCCGATCTGCACCCGGGGATCGACATACCCCCCTCGGTGGATCGGCTGTAGGGACCTGTTGGGCGAGAATGAGGCGTGGCTGTCGACGAGGTGACCCAAGCGCTCTATGGGCTGGCGCTCGATGAGTTCACCGCCACCCGCAACAGCAAGGCGCGCGAGCTCAAGGCGGCCGGTGACGACGATGGAGCCCGACGCGTGGCCGCTCTGAAGAAACCGACGACGGCCGCGTGGCTGGTCAACCAGCTGGTCCGTCGTGAGCCTGAGCAAGTCGACCTGTTGTTGGACCTCGGTCGTGAGATGCGCGCAGGGATGGCGGGATTGGGTGCCGACGAGCTCCGGCTGCTGACCAAGCGCCGCTATCAGCTGGTGTCGCTCTTGGTGAACTCCGCGTTGGGGTATGCCGGGTCGCGACGTCCAGGAGGCGACGTCGCCAGCGATGTCCAGTCCACCCTCGAGGCAACGCTGGCAGACCCGGACAGCGCCGACGCGGTGGCCGCTGGTTGTCTCACCGAGCCGCTCCGTGTGTCCGGCTTCGGCTTCGTATCCCGGCCGGACGTCATACCCGATGACGACAGCCTCGGCCCGGACGCGGACGTGCTCGACATGGCGGCCCATCGCGCGCGCCGCGCGAAGCTGCTGGACGAGGCCCGTGAGCGCGTGGCGCTGGCTCAGGCCGAGGTCGACGAGGCGGACGCTCGGCGTACGGAGGTCGAGGAGCTGCTCGCTACTGCGGAATCGGAGGAGCGCGCGGCCGCAGCGGAGGTACGCCGACTCGAGACAGCGCTCGAGCGTGCGTCGGCGGCGCTGTCGAAGCGGAGTGAGGCGGCGGCCACCGCCCGTGAGGATCTCGAAGACGCCGAAGACGTGGCCGAAGAGGCTCGGGACGAGCTCGCTGAGGCTCAGGAGGCCGAACGCCGCCTCGACCGCTGACACTGCCGACCGGCTTGCCCGTATCACGCAGGTGGGCTGCGGACTCCTCGTCCGTGATGAAGGAGGTCGTCATGTTCCCTGCTCAGACCGGAGCTCTGTTCATGAAGGCGGGCGAGCCGGCCCGTCGCCGCGGAGCGCGTGCTGCCAAGCCGAAGCGCACCGAGCAGTCATCCCGGCACGCGCAGCCGGCACCTCGCCAGCCCGAGTAGCTCGGCGTCGCCGAGGCCTCCCGGGATCTGGTGGGAGGTTGTGCAGGTCGAAACGGCCCCACGGCCCTCACCACCTCCCAGGCTGCGCGCGGCGACCCACCCGGTGGCTGCAGCGCATGACCTACGGCGACACTGGGGTGGTGAGCCCTGACCACGACGAGGTTGTCCCGGTGACGGCGTACCCAGAGGCACAGCAGGGGGACGTCGTCGTCCTCGACGGCGGCATGTCCAACGCGCTCGAGGACCGCGGGCACGACGTGTCCGGGCAGCTGTGGACCGCCAGACTTCTCCGGGACGCACCCGCTGAGATCGCCGCCGTGCACCGGACGTACTTCGAGGCGGGTGCGCGGGTTGCCACGACCGCCAGCTACCAGGCAAGCGTTCCCGGCTTCACTGGGGGTGGCGTGAGCCGGGACGAGGCAGAGCGGCTGATCATGCGCAGCGTGACGCTCGCGCGAGGGGTGCGCGACGAGCTGGCGGGCGACGGCACTCGGCGCTGGGTGGCGGCATCGGTCGGACCGTACGGCGCCGTACTCGCAGACGGCTCGGAGTATCGCGGCCGCTACGGGTTGTCCCGCACTCAGCTCCGCGACTTCCACCTGCCGAGGCTCGAGCTCCTGACCTCGGCCGGTCCGGACTTCTTCGCCGTCGAGACCATCCCGGACCTCGACGAGGCTGAGGTTCTCGTCGGGCTCCTCGAACAACTGGACGTGCCGGCGTGGTTCACCTTCTCGGCAGCCGGGCTCCGCACCCGAGCGGGTCAGCCGCTTGCCGATGCCTTCGCCGTCGCGGCGACCGCCGACAACGTGTTCGCCATCGGGGTGAACTGCTGTACCCCGGCCGACGTACAGCCGGCCGTCGAGCTGGCGGTCCAGGTCACCGGCAGACCCGCGATCGCCTACCCCAACAGCGGCGAGGAGTGGGAAGCAGTGAACCGCGGCTGGGACGGTTCCCCCTCCTACGACGTGCGAATGGCCCCCAGCTGGGTCGAGGCGGGCGCGGCCTACCTCGGAGGTTGCTGCCGCGTCGGTCCACGCACGATCTCCGCCCTGGCCGCCACCGTCGACCGTTCTGACAAGTTCTGATCCAGTCTCATCACTCCGGTCTGGCTAGGTTGGGGTGATGGCGAAGGGGACGAACGCGGTCGAGCTCGAAGTCGGACCGCACCTGGTCAAGATCACGAACCCCGACCGCGTCTACTTCCCCGAGACCGGGGCGACCAAGCTCGATCTGGTCGAGTACTACCTCAGCGTCGGCGAAGGCATCGTCAAGGCGCTACGCGAGCGACCCTGCATGCTGCACCGGTTCCCGACCGGCCTGAGTGGCGACAAGGTGCACCAGAAGCGGGTTCCGGCCGGCGCGCCTCCCTGGCTCGAGACCGTTCGCGTCCACTTCCCTCGTTACAACCGCAACGCAGATGAGCTGTGCGTGACTGAGCTCGCCCAGGTGATCTGGGCCGTCCAGATGTCGACGGTCGAGTTCCACCCCTGGAACTCGCGTCGCGCCGACACCGAGAAGCCGGACGAGTGGCGCATCGACCTCGATCCGATGCCGCTGTGTGACTTCGCCACCGTGCAACGGGTCGCTCACGTCACACACGAGGTCCTCGACGAGCTCGGCGCCGTGGGCTGGCCGAAGACGACGGGTGGCCGGGGGATGCACGTCTACGTCCGCATCGAGCCCACCCATGGCTTCTCCGACGTACGCCGGGCGGCGCTGGCCTTCGCTCGCGAGGTCGAACGACGGATGCCCGAGGACGTCACGACGACCTGGTGGCGCAAGGACCGCGACCCGGCCGCGTTGTTCGTGGACTACAACCAGAACGCCCGGGACCACACGATCGCGTGCGCGTACTCCGTTCGCGGTGTCCCGGACGCCCGCGTCTCGGCACCGGTGCGCTGGGACGAGATCGATCACGTCCAGCCGGGTGACTTCACGATCGAGACCATGCCGCCACGCTATGCGGAGCTCGGCGACCTGCACGAGGGGATGGACGACGCGGTCTTCTCCATCGAGCCGCTGCTCGAGTGGGCCACGCGGGACGAACGCGACGGCACCGCGGACCCGGGCGGCGACGAACCCGCCTGACTGCGGGGTCGCTGACGCGGGGGCCGATCGAATGATCTATCTGGGTGACCCGGGGGCGTGACGGACATGACCTGTCGGCTCATCTGCGCTCCGGCCGTCAGGTCGAGAATCCTCGGGGGCACCGGCGTACCGGTGACGGTTCTGCGCGCGGCCATCATCATCGGTCACGGTGGGATTTCGTGGGAGATCACTCGGCAGCTGGTCGACCAGCTCCCCGGCATTGTGGCGGCAGACTGGATGCAGACACAGAACCAGCCCATCGCCCTGGTGGATGTCATCCGATACCTCGAGGGTGTCCTGGACCATGCTGAAGCCCGAGGCAAGGTCTTTGAGATCGGTGGTCCCGACGTTCTGCAGTACAGGGAAATGCTGCAGAGGGCTGCAGCCGCGCGCAGTGACTCTGCCGGGCCTAACACTCGGGTACGAGGACGCCGTACGCCTGGCTCTGGCGGACCGAGAGCATGAGGTGGAGCTGTCGTGACCCGCTGACCCGCTGTATGTCGAGAAGGTGATCAATCGGCCGAAAGGCCTTTTGCAGCACCTCTGTCGATCCAACTGGCTCACATAGGCAGGCGTCGGGTCATACGCTGAAGCCGTGGTCGACAGGTCAGCCGGGACATCACCCGAGCGGGAGATGTTCCTACGGTCCCTGACGACTTCCCTCGCTGACGCGCTCAGCGTTGACGACGTTGCGCGCGTGGCCCTGGCCGGGGCTTTGCGGCTCCCGGGCGTGATCCGGGTCGGACTGGCCCTTCGCGAAGGTGCCGGCCGCGAGCTCAGTTTTGTCTCCACCGATCAGGACGTCATGTCAGCAGCCCGCGTTCAGTGGTGCACGATCGACGGTTTCTCGGAAGTGCCTCTGTCCCGCGCGATCCGACAGGCAGCACCGGTTCTGCTCCCGACCTGGGAAGACCTCGCTGCCGACTTTCCGGAGATCTCCGACCGCCAGCGCCAGCTGGGCACCCACAGCATGGCCGCGATCCCGTTGGTCGACGGAAGCGAGAGCGTCGGTGGACTGATGCTGTCCTACGGGGCCCCGCGCCGCTTCGAGCTCCATGACGAGACGTTCTTCGCCTCCCTGGCCGCACAGCTGACGCAGGCGCTGCGTCGTGGCCAGGCGTATCAGGTCCAGCACTCGACCTCCGAACGCCTGCAGCGCAGCCTGCTACCGCGATCGCTTCCGCAGGTCGACGGACTGTCGCTGGGTGCTTACTACCGACCGGGCGGGCTCAACGTCGACGTAGGCGGCGACTGGTATGACGTCCTCGAGCTCGCCGACGGCTCCGCATTGGTCTCGCTCGGCGACGTCATGGGCAAGGGCATTTCCGCAGCCGTCGTGATGAGTGAGGTGCGCGCGGCTCTGCGCGCCTACAGCCTGCTCGACCCCGCGCCCGAGGTGGTGCTGTCACGCCTCGACCACCTGGTGGCGTCGTTGGCGTCGCCGGAGCAGATCGTCACGCTGGCGTACGGGCTGTTCTCGCCGGACCGGCGTACCGTCTCGCTCGCCGTGGCAGGCCATCCGCCGCCGCTGCTGGTACCGGCCGTCGGTGAGGCGACCGTGCTGGACTTCGACGATGGCTTCGGTCCTGCTTTGGGGCTGGAGGCCGGACCGTGGCATGCGCATCACCTGGAGCTCGAGCCGGGGAGCACGCTGCTGTTCTACAGCGACGGGCTGGTCGAGTCGCGCACCCGCGACCTGTTCACGGGAATCGAGGAACTGCGGCACCGTATCGTCGCGATGCCTGGCCGGCGTCGTCATCCGCGCGAGCTGACGGCCCGGCTCGGCCTGGAGAACCATCACGGCGCGGCCGAGGACGACGTCACCTTGCTCGCGGCATCGGTCACACCGTTGCGCCAGCAGCACAGCGCCACGCTCGAGCTGCCGGGGGATGCCACGGCAGCGGGGGTGGCACGCCGGTTCGTCCGCGCGACGTTGACGGACTGGGTCCTCGACGAACCGCTGATCGACAAGGCCGAGCTCTGTGTCTCAGAGCTGGTCACGAACTGCGTCATCCACGCCGGATCCGCCTCGGACGTGACGGCGCGGCTCGATGACGATTGTCTGCTGGTGCTGGTGCGTGACCCTGGCGGACGTGGCACGGTGCGGATCGCCGACGACTACGAGCCGATGAGCATCGCCGGTCGGGGGCTGACCCTGGTCGACGCACTCACCACGGCGTGGAGCGCGGAGCACACGGTCGACGGTACGACGGTGTGGTTCGAGCTCGAGCTGGAGCCGACGCTTCAGTGGGCTGCCCGGCTCTAGGCCACCGCCGTCGGATTCTAGAGATGGCCACCGTGCGACTCCGACCCGACCTCGCTCGGTTGGAGCTCGTGGCGACGGACCGCAGAGCCGGTCAGGTGCTCCGCACGGTCGAGCAACGGCATGGCGCCCAGTGTCGTCGCGATGTGAGCGGCTTCAGCGGCGAGCTCGTCGGCTCGATGCTGGTCGCCGGCCGCGGCCTGGTACTCCGCAGAGTCCAACAGGCAGACGGCGAGGTGGTAGGGCAGATCGAGATCACGCAGGTTTTTCTCCACGCCCTCGAACTCGGCGGCGGCAGAGGGGTCGTTGTCCAGCGCGAGCAACCGGGCGCGGATACGTCGCTCCTCAGCACGGAGCACTGCGGGAACGTGTCCGGGGCGCTGGGCAGCGACGACGTCGAGCAGGTGCGTGACCGCGGCCCGATCGCCGAGGGCGAGTGCGGCGTCGGCGGCGATCGGCCAGGCCCACCGCACCGTGTCGGAGCGAAGCCCCAGCGCGTCGGCGAACTCGACGGTCTTCCGGGCATGGTCGAGCGCTTCGGCGTGGTCGCCGGCCAGCGCCGCAGCGGCAGCGAAGACGGTCCCCGTAGCGGCCAGCGACTGCGGGTCCTCCGTCTTCTCGCGACGCAGGACGGTCAACGCCGTCTCGAGCCTTGGCCGGTCGCCGGAGAAGGCAGCGAGGAGGCCCTGGCTCCATGCAGCCGCGGGATCGTAGTCCAGGCCGTCGTCATGAGTCTGGTCGCACACCCGGCGTCCCTCTTCCCAGTCGCCGGTCATGAGCAGATCCATGACGAGGTTCGAAGACAGAGCGGTCAGGATGTAGCGCTCGCCGATGCGGCGGCAGATGGTCATCGCACTCCGGGTCGCCTCGATCGCGGCCTGAGGGTCGACGCTGGCCAACGAGTCGCCGAGGTTGAGCAGCGCCCGGGCGGTCACGAAGCTGTTGTGCGCGGACTCGCCGAGGCGGATGCCTTCTCGGAAGTTCGCCGCCGCCTGCCTGTGCCGGCTGGCGAGCCCATGGGCGATGCCGCGCGTGACGAACAGTTCGGCGAGGTCGGCGTCGGGGAGGTCCATGGCCTGGGCCTCCGCGAGAGCTCTCGCCGAGAGTTCGTCGGACAACAATGTGTTACCGCTGAAGGCTTCGACCGACGCCAGCTCTTGGAGAGCGACGACGAAGTCGCGGTCGGGGTCGACCTCCAGCACGGAGAGGGCGCCGCGGATCAGCGTGCGCGCCTCTTCCAGGTGGCCCAACCGGCGGAGCGTGGCCGCCACGGACGTAGAGGCACGGGCGGCATCGCGCGGCTGACCGTGGCGATCGTAGGTGGCTGCCGCGTGCCGGAAGTGCTCAGCGGCTGCCAGGAGGTCCCCGGCCCCACCGACCGCGGCGCCGGCCCGTTCGTGGAGTTCCGCAGCTGCGGCTTCCGCTTCGATCGTGCCGTCCTGGAGGAGCTCTGCGGCGGCCGAAAAGGTTCTGGCTGCGGCGGCGAGCGCGCCGGTACGGATCGCACGCTCGCCGGCCCGCGTGAGCATGGTGACGGCCTGATGCGTCAGCTCCGGCACGTCCGGGTCTTCCGGTACGGCGACCAGGGCGTCACTGAGGTGGGCAGCGATCACCTCAGCCATCTCCTCGCCCTCGTCGGCGAAGGTGGACCTCAGGTGTGCCGCCACGGCGAGGTGCCGGGCCTTGCGCTCTCGGCGCGACAGCGTGTCGTACGCCACCTGCCGGAACATGGTCTGGACGAATCCGTACTGTCCTCGCTCGGGCGAGAGTGGGTCAGCGCGCACCCCCAGCACCTCCCGCCGGACCAGCTCGGCAAGGAGCTGGCGAACTTCAGCTTCGGGGCGCCCTGCGACGGCGACCAAGGCCTCCACCGGGAAGCTACCGCCGAGCACGGCGGCATCCGCGACGAGAGCCCGCGCGTCCGGGTCGAGCGAGTCGAGGCGAGCGGCCAGCAACGACTGCAGGGTGGCGGGAACCGTGAGCTCACCGACATCGCCGAGGAGCCGGTAGACCCCGTCGACGGGCTGCACGACGTCGCGGTCGATGAGCATCCGGACGGTCTCGACGGCATACAGAGGGATGCCTTCTGCGCGGTCACCGATCGCGAACTGCGCTGCCTCCGGCATCCCGGGCACGAGCCCTTCGAGGAGGAGATGCATCGCCGCGTCATCGAGGGGATCAAGCGTCAGGGCCGTGCTGTTACGACGTCCGGTGCCCCAGCCCGGACGTTTGACCTCCAGTTCGGGGCGGGCCAGCGTGAGCACGAAGACGGGCACGTCGCGGACCCAGTCGAGCAGGTGCTCGAGGAAGTCCAAGAGCCCGGCATCGGCATGCTGCAGGTCCTCGAGCACCATCACCACGGGTGCTGCCTCGGCCAGGCGTTCGAAGAACAGTCGCCAGCCGGCGAAGAGCTCTTCGCGGCCGAGCTGCTGAGCGCCGTCGGAGCTGGAGTCGACGCCGAGGAGCTGGGCCAGTCGCGGTCGCACGTACTCTCGTTCGGTGGCATCGGGTACCCATTGTTCGAGGCCCGTGGACAGTTTCCCTGCGGCTACCGAGGTGGAGTCCTCTTCGGCGATCTGAAGGCGCTGGCGAACCATCTCGGCCAGGCCCCAGAAAGCGACGCCGTCGCCGTACGACAGACATCGGCCGCGGTGCCACCACACGGTGGCGGCCAGACCGTCGAGGTACTTCTCGAACTCCCACCCGAGCCTGGACTTCCCGACGCCTGCGGCCCCGGTGACGCTGACCAACCGAGGTGAGCGGCGCTGGTCGCAGGCGTGGAAGAGCTCCTTCACGAGGCGAAGCTCTGAGTCCCGTCCGACGAAGGGAGCCTCCAGACCGTCGATCCGCTGTACGCCGCCGACGCCTGACAGCACCCGCTCGGCGCGCCACAACGGCACCGGCTCGGCCTTGCCCTTGAGCACGTGATCTCCTGCCGGCTTGAAGCCGACACCAGCCTGGGCCACTCGCCAGGTGCCCTCGTCGACGAGGACAGTGCCTGACTCCGCGGTCGACTGGACCCGCGCTGCCGTGTTGACAGCGTCACCGGCCACCATGCCCTCTCCGGT
Source organism: uncultured Actinomycetota bacterium (assembly GCA_963742765.1). Classification (GTDB taxonomy): domain Bacteria; phylum Actinomycetota; class Actinomycetes; order Propionibacteriales; family Nocardioidaceae; genus JANLYC01. Next base: position 572,898 of record CAVUMY010000001.1, on the reverse strand, counting down.
GGCGCCGACGTTCACCGCGACCGGGCCTGTCACGACACCGGCCCTGGCGGCCAGCCCGTCGACCCCGGCCTCGCGGCCGAGCTGGTCGATGGCATCGACGAGGTCCAACGCAGCTCGCACCGCGCGCTCGCCATCCTGCTCGGTGGCCGTCGGCGTGCCCCAGACCGCCATCACGGCGTCACCGATGAACTTCTCGACGACGCCGCCGTAGCGGACGATCACCGTGCGCGCCACGTCGAAGTAGCGGGACAGCAGCTCGCGCACCTCTTCGGGGTCCCGCGCCTCACTCAGCGGCGTGAAACCGACGAGGTCGCAGAAGAGCACGGAGCACACCCGCCGTTCAGCCGACTGGCCGTGCGCCTGCGCTGCCGGCGAGCTCGGGTCGATGGACCGGTCCGGTGTCGACGAGGGCAAGGCTCCTGCTGTGCCCAGCGGTGTGCCGCACTCGTCGCAGAACCGCTGGTCGGCGCGAACCGGGGCGGCGCAGCTGGGGCAGGCACGGGCGAGCAGGCTGCCGCACTCGGCGCAGAACTTGGCTGTCGCCTTGTTCTCTTTGCCGCAGCTTCCGCAGTTCACGGCGCCAGACTAGTCCCCGATCCGACTCAACTGTCCCTGATCACGCAGGCTGCGCTGCGCGGCAGAAGTCCGAGCCCCGGCGGAATACCCGGTGCATCGTGGCTGGCTGTCGACGCGACGGGTCAGACCGCGCGTCGCAGCAGGATCGCCGTGAACTGCTGGGTGCTGCCCCAGGGAGTGAGGTGCTCCTCGCCACTGGTGGACACGAGATCGAATCCCGGGAACTCCGCCGCCAGCTCCTCATGGGTGTAGCGGACGATCGGCAGGCCGCTGCAGGTGGTAGGTCCGTCGGGTCCGAACGTTGCCACCACGGCCCAGCCACCCGGCTGAAGGCAGCGGTCCAGCGAGGCCCGGTAGTCATCGCGTTCGTCCGGCTCGGTGAGGAAGTGGAACACCGCCCGGTCGTGCCACAGCGCGTACTGCTTGTCCCGATGGAGGTCGAGCACGTCGGCAACCTCGAGGACGACGTCGTCGCCAGCGGGTCTGAGGCGCTCCCGAATCGTCTGCAACGCAGTGGCCGACAGATCGATCGCGGTGAGGTCTTGGTAGCCGCGCTCGAGCAGGTGGTCGGTGAGTGTGGACCATCCCGCGCCGACGTCGATGATCGGCTCGTTGAGGTCGATACCGGCGGAGTCGACGAGGCCCAGCGAGAGGTCGGGCACGGACTGCCACCAGGAGACGCCGTCCATCTCTTTGGAGTCGTGCACGCCTTCCCAGAACGTCTGGCGGGTTTCGGGGTCGTGGGGTCGTGCTGTCGTCTCCGACATCGGTTGCTCCTCTCCGGGTCGCACCAGCCTAGTGCGCTGCCGTGGGGTGGGTGGCAGTCACGGGAGCCGCGGGCTGCGGCTTGGAGCTCGGTCTAGGGTGAGGGCATGTCAGACGCGGGCGCCGCCGGCGCCACACCGGTCGGCGAGGTGGCCGCCCTCATCGACGGCGGCGACATGGACTGCGGCAGCGGGCTGTTGCTGCTGATCACCCGGAACATGCGGCGCCTGGACGCCGGGCAGGTGTTGGGGGTCCGCAGTGCAGAGGTCAGCGTGGTGACCGACCTGCCGATCTGGGCCGACCTCGTGGGTCATGAGGTGTGCGGCGAAGTGGCCGAGACTGCTCAGGGTCCCTGGTGGTTCGCGGTGCGCAAGGCCGGTTCGGTCGTCGAGGCGACCACGGTCTTCAGCCAGGGCGACCGTACGCCGGTGGGCCACCGCCTGTGGGCGTACACGAACTTCGACTGCAACCTGGCGTGCGGCTACTGCTGCGCCGAGTCTTCACCCAAGGCTGATGCGCGACGGTTGACCCCGGAGGTTGCTCGGCAGGCGTTCCAGGAGTTCGCTGGTCTCGGCGGGACCGAGCTCTACCTGACCGGGGGCGAACCTTTCATGCACCCGGAGCTGGGCGAGCTGCTCGACGCCGGTGCTGGCCTGGAGCGGACCATTCTGACGAACGCGATGATCTTCTCGCGTGGCAACCGGCTGAAGACACTGCAGTCGCTGGATCGGTCGGTCACCCTCCAGGTCAGCCTCGACTCGGCGACCCCTGATCTGCACGACAAGCAGCGTGGTGCCGGCTCGTGGGCACGTGCTCTCGACGGCATCGGGCTTGCACGATCGTTGGGGTTCCGGGTCCGGATCGCGGCGACCTTGTACGACGAGGATCCAGCTGGCGCGGACGCGCTGCACCGTCGTCTCGATGACGAGGGCATCGCGGCCGAGGACAGGGTGATCCGGCCGGTGGCGGCCGAGGGCTTCGCCGAGACTGGCATCCACGTGAGCATCGACACCCTCGAACCCGAACCCACCATCACCGCCGACGGTGCCTGGTGGCACCCGGTGGCCGTGACGAACCCAAACCTCCGGATCGCGGACTCGCCGCTGCCGGTGGCGGAGGTCTTCGGTGTCGTCCGCGACACGATGCAGGTGCAGGACGCCGCCGCCCGGTCGGGACGCGAAGTCTTCCGCTGCGCCTGAGCCCGCTGTTGTCCTGCTTGTCTCGCGGTGACGAGATCCGTGCCGAGTCCGGTCAGCGCGCTCGAGACGCGCGGACCCGGCCTGCACGGACGGGGCCGAAGGCCGGGACTCCGCGCGGCGCGAGAGCGCATCCTTCAGCCGGCGAGCCCTCCTGTCCGCCGGACGGCTGGCGCGGCGCCGTGGCTCTTGTCATTGCAGGTCACGACCTTGACGTCGTCGACGTACCAGCCGATGATCCCGCTGCAACCGTCTTGACCGAAGTCGAACCGCAGGGTGATCGAGTCGCCAGGCTTGACGCCGATCATGCTCAAGTCGATCTGCGACTCTCCCCAGCTACCGCCGACGGATCCACCGTCGGTACCGGTGAACCCCGGCTGTCCAGCCAAGGGATTCGTGTTTCCCGCCGTAGCGAGCACCGACGGGGCGTTGAACGTGAAAGCGGCAGCGGGGACGGCATCGAACGCACCGCCGTTGATGCTGATCTTGACGTTTCCTCCGTCATAGCCGGTCTCCGTTGCGACGTAGTGCTGGAAAGTCACCTTCGCTGCTCGCTTCCGGTCGCTCGGCAGATGGATCTGCCGGCTTGTCATCGTCGTGACTCCGGAGTGGTCCTCCACCGTGCCGCCGCAAGCACCTCCTGCGGCGTCCTCTGCGAAGGCGGCACGGCCAGGTCGGTGGCCCGGCAGGCTGTCGACTCCGCGCCACGGGAAGGTAGAGGCCCCGGCGTAGACCGCTTGGCTGTTGACGGTCCAGCCCTTGAGCCCACGCTCGAAGTTCTCAGACCAGACGACCTTCTGCTTCTCCGCAGTGGCGCACGGGGCCGGTGCGTTCTTGCTCAGCAGAGGCTGGAAGTTGCACTGCGTCGGCGGAGTACGGAGCTCCACCGCCATGGTCATGGCGGACACCTGCGCACAGTCGGACTGGACGATCGTCGCGTCAGCGGTTGGGCGACCAGGGTTGGGAGTCGGAACGTTCTGCTCAGGTGAACCGTTCGTGCTCAGTCCGTGGACCGTCTGTCCGACCAGGTCGGCGCAGGCGGCTTCGAGTGAGTCCGCATGGTCGGTGAAGTCCGTCGTCGGGGTCTGGTACTCCGTCTGCGCTCGCCAATAGATGTGGGCAGCCTTCGTCAGCCCGATCCCGTCGAGCGTGTAGCCGTTGTAGGTACCGCCGTCGACCAGGAGCGCATAGCCATGGTTGGTCACGCCGGAGTTCGAGTGCACGCCGCCGGCGTCCCCGGTCCCGCAGACGTACTGCGCGTCGCTGACCTTGCCCGGGTGGCCGTAACAGTTCGGATCCCACATGTCTCGGATGGCGCCTCCGAAGGCAGTGGCGTCTTCACCGATCAGCCACCGGAACGAGTCCGCACGGTTGGCAGTGCTGACGCGCATGGTGACATTCACGGGCTCTGTAGCCAGCTGGTTGACGATGAGGTTGCGGTCGCTGAGCTTGATCATCGCCGCGGGAATCGTGATCGTCGGGTCGCTGCCGCCCATGGAGGTGGCCGCCTCGGCGGTGTTGCCGATGATGGCGCCGATGGCGCCGGCGTTCTGCGCGTTCCTGACCTTGACCACGAAGGTGCAGGAGCCGCGGTCGATCAGCGCGATCTTGCCGGCGACGGCCGAGGCATTCGTCAGCGGGCTGCACCCGTCTGTCGTGCTCGGCCCGGTGGCGTCCGCGGCGTCGAGACCTTGCACCACGTCACCGGTCAGGCCGGTGGCCGTGAGCCGTGGGCCGAAGGCGGCCGGGGCCGCCTCACAGATCTTCGCGATGCTGGCCGGTGAGTTGATGTCGACCACGGTCGGGAGGGGGGAGTGGGTGGAGCAGAGGCCGTCGGGCCGCTTGGCCGCGATGTCGCCTTCATCGTCGTCCATCCGACCGTTGATCAGGTCGACGGTCTCACCCCAGATGTCGGAGTACGACTCGTTGAGGGCACCTGGCTGCCACTGGTAGATCAGATTGTGGGTGTACTCGGTGTAGGCATGCCCCCATTCATGGGCGACGACGTCGTCTGAGGTGACGCCGTTGCAATAGTTGGTGGTCGTGCCGTTCCAGTTGGCGTTCGGACAGGAGATGCGCGGATCGTTGTTGACGGTGCGCTGAGGTGCGCCGGCGTCGTCGTAGGAGTCGCGGCCGAAGGAGTTGTGGAAGAACTGGTACGCCTCACCGGAGGCGCGGACGATGTTCTGCTGGTCTGTGTTCAACGCTCCGGGGAAGGGGTCGTTCTCCTTCCAGACCTGCGTGGCGGCCTCGTTGTTCGGGTCGTAGGACTGTTCGTAGACATGCCGCTCCATGGCGTTGTCGACCATCGAGTAGCGGTTGACGACCTTGCCTGAGCCCGCATTCAGGAACAGCATGTCCCGGATGTTCGCGTGGTTCGAGACCTCTACGGCGTACGCGAGTTGGCTGTCACCGGTCTGCCCACGGAACAACCCGCTCCGGTAGATCACGAGCTCGGTCGAGACAGCCTTGATGCCACGCGTGTCACCAGCGCGACCGGCGCTGCCGGACGGCGGGTCGAGCCGCACAGCGCGCACGGCCTGATGCCCTGCCTGCGCTGCGTTCAAACGCGGAGTGACGGACAGATCGAGGTTCGGGACTGCCGTCCCGTTGACGGCCACGAGGTGACCGGCCGGGTCGAGATGTGCTCGCAGCATTGCGCCGAATACAGGAACGCCGCGGTAGCGCTGCACGTAGGTCACGGTGGTGCCGTAGGCGTCGGAGCGCGTGTCGCCAGCTCGCATCTGACGTGGGCTGGTGGCCCCGAGGAGCGGACCGAAACGGTCGATGAATGCCCGGGCCTTGACGCCCGGGCGCCCGGGCGTGGCGGGGAGCAGGTCGCCGTTGCGTCCGGCGACGATGAAGCCGACCCGGTGCGTGGCAGGCTCCTTGCTGAGCGAGACAGAGCCGCGCGCGTCGGCGCGAAGCTGGTCAGCCAAGGACCTGTCGGTCTGGTGCGGCGCTGCGGAGAACTCGGCGGTGGTGGTGGCGTTGCTGACGTCCTGGACGAGCACGAGGCCCGAACAGACCATCAGTGCGGCCACGAGGTGTCTGACTGGTTTCACGAAAGGCTCCTCGCCCGGTACCGGACCCGATCGTCGGACGGCTGACCGGGCGTCGGCCGGTCGTCGAGATAGGACGGAAAGGCCGAATAAGACCGGACCTTAGCCAGGTTGAGCCACTACGTCTAGTGAGGAGTCAATTACTAGCCGTGAACTCCCGGGAGGAGGGGAGGTGAACACGCCGAGGGCATTGCCGCCGGCATGACCGGGTCAGGCTCAGCCGATGGAGACCCAGGCGTCGTTGATGACGCCCTCGTACCAGTCGAAGCCGGTGCTGGCACTCGTCTCGGCCTTGGCGCCGAGCGCCAGGCTGCTGGTGTTCGACACACCGCCGAGACCGCTGGCGAAGGTCTTGACTCGCAGGGGCAGGCTGTCGACCTGCAAGGTGATGGTCGAAGCGGTCTTGGAGCAGGTGACCTGGTGCTCCTTGCCGTCGGCGAGGTTCGTGGTGCCCTGGATGGCGGCCAGCACCTTGGCGCCGCCCGGCTTCACGGTCTTGGCGACGCATCGTGCGAGCGCCTTGCCTTTCACGTTCTTGACCTCGAACTTGTAGTCCCCGCCGGCTGTGGTGACCAAGCCCTTGCGCATGACGTCGTACGTCTCACCCACGGGCAGCGGAGGAGCAGTCATGACGATGCTGGCACCGAATGAGAAGTTCGAGGCGCCGGGATTAAGGCTCGGTGAGCTGTTCACGATCACCCGGGAGTTGGCGCCGTTGAAGACATAGCCAGTCCCGTTGCCGACGATGTTGTGGTTGACGCCGTTGTTACCCAAGCCCGATGAGTCCAAGGCAGTAGAGCTATTGACCTCGTCAAACGTCCAGTGCGCCACGAGGGCCTCGCTGGCGGAAGCGGGGGCTGCAAAGCTGATGAGGGCGGCGCTGGAGACGGCCGCGATGGCGGCCGCTTTGAAAGGGGGGCGCATGTGAACACTCTCGTCGTCGGGTGTGACTGGGCGAGCCTATGCGCGGCCGTCCGACCGGCACCTGACGATTCTGAGTCATTTACCCGGCAGGTCCTGACTACTCGGCATGGCCCTTCTGGTCGTGACGCACCTGGGTTTGCTAGCTGAGGACCGCGTCGACGGTCTTCTTCAGCGCACTGGGCTGTGAGGGCCTAGTCGGTGCCGTCTTCTTGGCCGCGAGCAGGTCGGCGCCGATCTCTTGAAGCGCTTTGCGCCCCAGGCCCGCGCGCACCTTGGGGAACCAGTCCTGCTCCTCCTCCTGGATGTGGTGCGTCACGTTCTCGATGAGAACGGTGGTCTTGGCGTCGAAGCGTTCGTCGGTGGGCTTCATGGCGGCGAGTTCGACGACGAGTACGTCTGCGACGTGATGCTCCTCGTAAGACTCGAGCACGTCGTCCTCGAGGTTGGGCAGCAGTGTGCGAACGCGCGGGTACAACACCTCGTTCTCGATGTAGGTGTGCACGGTGAGGAGCTCGATGATCTTGTCGACGAGCTTTCCTCTCTGGACGGCGGCGTTCTCGCCGGCCTGTTGGAACTCGCGGAAGACCCGTCGGATCTCCTTGTGGTCCTGCTTGAGCAGGACGATCGCGTCGCTGGACATCGGTGCCTCCTGTGCATGGGGGACGTGCTGAGGGTTACGGAAACCTTGCGAACCGGCGTGGACTCTCTGTCCCAGAACGGCGGCAGCAGCCGAGGGCTGGTCTCGGTCGATGAGCGGTGGCCGGGCTGCCGGTGGATCGTGATGTCACCGCGTCAAGCGATGGGCGAGGCCTTTCCGGACCTCGCTCGGGCGCTGTTGCTCTCCCGCATACGCACTGACGAGGACCAGGGCACCGGTGAGCGCAGGTATGACCCACTGCATCGTGGCGAGCTGCTTCTGCGCGGCGGCTACGTCGTCGGGTGTCGATGGATCTGGTGTCGTGCCGGATTGGGCCGGAGTGCTGTGATGAGCGGACACCTTCAATCCCAGCGTGCGGCTGTACGCGGTGGCGCCGAGCGCGGCGGCGGTCAGGCCCGTCTTGACGAGGGCCATCGGCGCAACCCCCGCCTGGGCCGTCAGCCGTGAGCGGTTACCGGCCAGCTGACCGACACTCCCGATGAGGTGCACGGCGATCGCTGCACCGTTCACGGGAGTCCAGCGGTCCCAGCCGGTGTTGGCGACCTGACCGGTGCTGCTGGCATCGCCGGCCTCGGCGGCGGCGGGGTTCAGCGCGACCGCGTTGCCGAGGGTGCCGCCGAACCAGGCTGCCAGGCCGACGTCGTGCAGAGCTCGGGAAATAGTGTTTGCCATGGTTGCTCAAATCTCCAAAGACAGGGGTTGGGTAAGCAGGGGTGTACCCAAACGACCCGCATGTATGGGCGGTCTAATCGGACTCTCAGGATGGGCTCTGATTCGTTCCGCGCGAGGGCGAGCGATCTGAGGCCTGAGCCAGGTCCCCAGCCGCCTTCGACGAGGTCACGAGACGGTCTCCCGCAGCTGGCTGAGCCGCGCGGCGGTGGCGCGGTGCCCGCCGGCCACCGCGCGCGCAAGGGCCGCGTCGATCGCCGCGCCGACGTCAGGGCCGCCACGGCGCACGCCTAGTTCGCACCGTGCCAGCCGGGCGTACTACTGCGACAGCTCCGGGCCCGACATCAACGCCTCGGCGACATGGTCGGCCGCGAGATCGAGGCGGCCCTGCTGGAGCCGCACCATTCCCAGCCGGGCATGACCCCAGGATCGGAACATCAGCAGTGCTCACCGCTCGCGCGCAGGCTGTCCTCGAACGCGTCCGCGGCGCCGGTCAGATCTCCGAGGGCCAGGCGGGCGATTCCCTCGGCGGCCGAAGTCGTCGCCGTCCAGCCTCGATGGCCGAGGCGCCGGGCCAGCTTCAGACCGGCTTCGGCAGTGGCCAGGCCCTCCTCTGCGCGGTCGCACTCGACCAGCACCTCGGCCTGCTGCCAGAGAACCATCGCCTCGCCCTCGGCGTACCCGAGGGTGCGGGCGAGCTCGAGCGCCGACACTTCAATCCCGCAGTTCGGGCGGCGGGTCTCGGCAAGCTAACGCCGCATGAGCTCAGGCACACCGCCGCGAGCTTGGCCATAAGCGTTGGCGCGAACGTCAAAGCAGTCCAACGGATGCTCGGACACAAGTCTGCTGCCATGACTTTGGACGTGATGCGGAGCTCTTCGATGACGACATGGACGCGGTTGCTCAACGGCTGGACGAAGCTACACGCAATCGTGGTGTGCCCCCTATGCGCCCCGACGCCACGGTCACGGCGATTACGCAGGGTCATACCATCACCTGACCTGCAGGTACATGAGTGGGCCCCGTGGGACTCGAACCCACAACCCGCGGATTAAAAGTCCGCTGCTCTGCCAATTGAGCTAGAGGCCCGGGGGATCGGAAGTACATTCGGAAAAGACATCGGGACAACGTCCGTTGTCTTCCGGGGTCGAGCCGCCCGGGGAGCAAGTATGCCGCACCGATCTGATGCCTGGACGGGGTGCTCGACCCGCCCAAGGACCAGGTCCTCGAGACCTTCACCAGCGATGGACCAACCCAGGCGAGGATCGACCAGTTCGGGGACGACCTAGGTGTACCCGGCCAGGAGGTTGGTGACGGCGAGCCTGGTTGAACGAACGAGAACCTCCGAATGGGATGTGGCTTGTCTAAGGCCCACTCCAACCCGGAGGTTCTCGTGTCCCACGGTAATGCCCGGCTGACCGTTCATGGTCGCCGATTGATCGTCCAGCGCCACCAGGCCGGCTGGCCCCAAGCCCACATCGCGGCCGCGATGGGTGTCTCCCGGAAGTGCGTGAAGACCTGGATCGACCGTTACGCCACCGAGGGTGATGCCGGCTTAGTGACGCGGTCCTCGCGGCCGCACACAATGCCCACCAGGACCAGCGATGAGGTCGAGCAGAGGGTGCTGACCGCCCGCGCCACGCATCGCGACGGGCCCGACGTGCTCAGCGCGAAGGTCGGGGTGCCGGCCCGCACGGTCTCCCGGATCCTTCGTCGCCACGGCGTGCCTTACCTGCGTGAGTGCGATCCGCTGACCGGCGAGGTGATCCGGTCCTCTAAGCAGACCGCGGTCCGCTACGAGCGCGAGCGGCCGGGAGAGCTGGTGCACATGGACGTCAAGAAGATCGGCCGCATCCCCGACGGTGGGGGCTGGCGAGCTCACGGACGCGGAGCCGGATCGATCCAGCGTGAACGGTCCACCAAAGTCGGATACGACTACGTCCACTCGCTGGTCGATGACCACTCGCGCCTGGCCTACAGCGAGATTCTTCCCGACGAAAAGGGGCCGACGTGTGCTGCGTTCCTCGGCCGGGCGATCGACTACTTCGCAGCTCACGGCATCGCCCGGATCGAGCGGTTGATGACCGACAACGCCTGGGCCTACCGGTGGTCGCTGCGCGACTTGTGCGCCAGGCACGACATCAAGCAGAAGTTCATCAAGCCCCACTGTCCCTGGCAGAACGGCAAAGTGGAGCGCCTCAACCGCACCCTGGCCACCGAGTGGGCCTATGCCAGGTCTTCACCAGCAACACCGACCGCGCAGCTGCCCTTGCACCCTGGCTTGAGCACTACAACACTGAGCGCCGCCACAGCGCACTCGGAGGACGCCCGCCGATCAGCCGCCTGGCACCAACGTGATGGCCGGGTACACCTAGTCGCTGTAACTTTCGAAGTCGTGCTCGTGGATGAAGCCCTGGAACGGGCAGAGCAGGTGGTGCGCCTGCCGCTGCACCTTGACGGCGTAGCGCCCACCTCGGTAGGTCAGATCGCGACCCAGCATCGTCCCCGCGCGCCGCACCCACGCACCGGTTTCACCCCACGGCTGCGATTTCAGCCAGGCGCATTCACGCCGACCCAGGTCCAACGCTTCCGCCTTGGTCCAGCCGGGGGGCCTGTTCGCCACGAACCGCCACTCATTCACCACCATCACCGCCGGACGTGCCGCGACCGTCAGGAAAACGGCGACCGCCGCGACCGCCAGCAGGATCGACAGCCGTGGGCCTTTGATCGTGTACGGCCCGCCGAACCGTATGCCGCGGATGCTCCCGTCCAGTGACGAAGGCGTGGCAACGGCAAACTTCACCGACACGACGGTCGCGATCAGCGCCACGGCGGCGAACCCGGCCCGCACCGGCCAGGTATCCCAGTGCGGCGGCTCGACGTGGAACGCAGCGAACGTCATGACGGCGCCGAACGCGTACAGCACCCGGGCCGTCAGATAGGACAGGACGGCGACCGAGAAGGCCAGCAGCAAACGGGTCGTGCGCGACCCACGGTCACTCATGGCCCGAGGGTAAGGTCTGGGCGGCATCGTTGGGAACGTTCTTGTGCTGAAAACCCGGCGAGCGCAATACCGTTCCAACCACGAGAGCGAGCCGGCGTGTCGTTGAGGACCTCGCAGCCCTGCCGCGCCTCACTTAGACTCGCGATCGTGACATTGAGTTTCGCTGGGGCGCTGGACCGAAACCATGTCATCCATGCCGCTGATCAAATTGCCGACCTCGCCGGACGGCCAGAGGTCGCGGACGCGTGGGCGCAGGAGTCGAGCTGCGCAGGCATGAGTGTGGGTGGTCTGACCAGACACCTGGGCGATCAGGCGGTCAACATCGTGAGGTTGCTGCGCGCCGACGACGCCATACCTCCGGACGTGGAGACGATCGCCGTCCTCGAGCACTACGCCCGCGCGGCCTGGCTGCGTGAAGACCTCGAGGGAGAGACCAACCGGAGCATCCGCGAGTCGGCTGACGGCCAGGCGAGCACCGGACACGCGGCGGCCGTCGCGGCACTTGCTGCGGCGCGCGGCGAGCTGGAGGCCGTTCTCGCCGACGCGCCACCGACGACCTACATCCCCTGGCAGGGCTGGGCATTGGCGACCGACGACTTCTTGGTGACCCGGCTGATGGAGATGGTCGTACACGCCGACGACCTCGCCGTCAGCGTCGACGTCGACCCACCGAAGTTCGAGGAAAGCGTTCTCGACCCTGTGCTCCGCCTGCTCACGGGCATTGCCGTACGCCGACATGGGCAGGACGCCTTGGTACGCACGCTGAGTCGACCCGATCGTGCACCGCAACAGGTGTCAGCCTTTTAGCGGCCCCCCGCTCAGCCGTTCTTGAAGACGTAGACGCCTGGGGGGTAGATGAGCCGGGCCGCGACCAGATGGCGATCACCCAGGGGTTCGGCAAGTGTCACGCGACCCCAGTGCTGTGTCCCGGGGCCGCGCTGGCAGTGGCCGCTGCTACCGAGCACGACGGTGAGAACGACCCGTCGCGAGGTCTCCTGGACGCGATAACCCACAACCCCGGAGCGGTCGCAATCCGGCGTGGTGTAGCTGAATCCGACGATTGTTGAATCACCGATGGGCTCCAGCTTGTCAACAGACGTCACCGACCAGCGCTTGAAGGAGTCGTCCAGCACGACGAGGCCGGGCACGGCGCCGTCGCGAGCCCCCCCAGATGTCCGGCTGTTCAGCTGACGACCCACGGGTCACCGCGAACAGCACGACGGCCACCCCAGCGACCACCAACACCCCGAGCCCCGCCACGAAAGCCATCGCGCGCCGCGTCATGGCTGCCCACTCCGAACTCTCCCGAGGTTCATCGAGTCAGCATGCGGCCGCGCAAGGCCAAGACGCACCCCACGTGGCCTAATCGTGACGACTGGCGCACTGCGAGTGCACCGTGGACCGGTCAGGTCAGTCGATCTCCGCCTCGGTCGGGTGAGCCCGGGCGTCGGCGAGTGCCTCCTCCAAGGAGTACTCGGAACCACGCGCGAAGTTCCGTGCCCATGCGCCGGGTGACAGCGATGCGCGGGCGTCGGCCAGACCCATCTGCCGCATCCAGGTGTCGTCGTCGATGTATTGCCCCGTCAATCCTCGAGAGGACACGAACGTGTGAGCTGCCCCGATCAGGCGAGCTGCTCTCTCGGCGTGGCCCTCGGCGGCATGCACGAGGGCGAACGAGGCCACGAGGTCGGACGCCAGCATGCGATGGCGGAGCCGGAGTACGCCGTCGACCATGCCCTCGAGCCGCAAGCGGGCCTCGGCGGTCCGGCCCATGATCACCAGGATGTTGTTGGTCTCCAACGAAGCCCATGCCGCCGAGATCTCGTCCCCATCCTGGCGGGCCAGCTCGATGGCGTGCTCGTGCGTCTCGATGGCGCCCGCGTAGTCGTGCTGGAGACGGAGGACGTGTGCCTTGTGGTTGAACAACCAGAGTTCCGTCGGGGCGACGGCGATGCCTTCGTCGAACAGCCGCCGCGCGAGTTCGAGGTCTCCGTGGTCTCGGTGCCAGACAGCGAGGTCCCGGTACGCATCGCCAGTCACGTCCGGGTCACCGATGCGCAGACTGATGACGAGTGCCTCGTCGAGTGCGCGCTGATGCTCGGCATCTGAGCCCGGTGCGCTCATGTCGGCCCACATCAGCAACGCCTGGCATCTCTCGACGCTGTCCTCTCCCGAGTCCAGCTCGAGCGCACGACTGGTCCAGCGCAACGCATCGACGATGTTGCCGTGGTTCTCCAGGAACCACCGGAGCTCGGAGCACAGGCACAGCCCGACCCGCGCCCGGTCAGGCTGCGAGGCTCGGCCGTCCGGCGGAGGCAGAGTCCAGTCGAGCGCAGCCGCGAAGTTCGAATGATCGGCCGTGAGCAGGGCAATGGCACTGCGTTGGTTGGCGCCCCACATCTCCGGCGCCAGCCTCCTCGCTACCTCGAGAAAGTACGCCGCGTGCGCGTCCCGAAGCGCATCGTGCTCACCGGCCTCGACCAGCCGTTCGAAGGCGAAGTCCGAGACAGTCCTGAGCAACCCGACGCGGGGCTCGTCGTCGGGGCCTTCGGAGATGAGCGCAAGAGATGCGTCGACGAGCTCGGAGATCTCGTCGACGGGATCTTCGTGGGAGCCAGTCACGGCCGCGACGGCGGCGAGGTCGGAGTCACCAGCAAACACGCTCAGCCGCCGGAGCAGCACCTGCTGGTGTTCGGGCAAGAGGTCGTAGCTCCACGCGATCGTCTCGCGCATCGTTTGCTGCCGAGCCGGTCTGCCGGCCCCGATCGACGGCAGGTCGAGGCTGGACGAAAGCCTGGTCAGCATCGCCTTGGGGGACAGCGTCTTCGACCGTGCCGCCGCGAGCTCGATCGCCAGCGGAAGGCCGTCGAGGCGGCGGCAGATCGCGCCGACCGCTGCCGCTGACTCGTCGGTGAGCCGGAAGGTGCCCTTGACCATGCGCGCATGGTGACAGAAGAGCTCGACGGCTGCCGAATCGCTGACACCGGCGCCTTCCGAGGGCACCTGTAAAGGCGGGATCTCGTGCTCGTGCTCACCAAGAACGTGCAGTGGTCTGCGGGTGGTGGTGATCACGCGGAGGTTCACCGCCGCGCTCAGCAGATCGGCCACGACCTCGGCGGCGCCGGCGATCTGTTCCAGGTTGTCGAGGATGACCAGCCGGCGGCTGTGTGCTACGTGCGCCAGGAGGGCATCTCGGGGCGAGCTCTCGGCCGCGATCCCCAATGCCGTGGCCGTCCTCTTCCACATGGCCGACTCGCTGGACTCCGAGGCCAGCGAAACGAAGTGCACCCCGTCGGGAAACTGGTCGACCAGCTCGGCTGCCAGTGCGATGGCGACCCGCGTCTTGCCGGAACCCCCGACTCCGGTCAGGGTCAGGAGCCGTATGTCCGGGGCGAGAACGGCTTCGCGCAGGGCGGCGATGTCCTCGTGTCGCCCGATCAGCGGAGTGTTGTACGTCGGCAGGCTCGAGGCCGAGCCCAGACTCTTGACCGGCGGGAATGACGTGGGCGCCCCGGGTACCGCCAGCTGATAAAGATGCTCGTGCCCGTCCAGGTCCTTGAGCCGATGAGATCCCAGGTCCAGCAGACCGAGGTCGGCAGGCAACCCATCCCGGACCAGCCGCTCGGTCGAGTCCGACAGCAGCACCTGTCCACCATTTGCCACGGCCGCGATACGAGCAGCCCGGTGGACGTCGATACCGACGAAGCCACCGTCATGCAGAATGGGCTCGCCGGTATGGAGCCCCATGCGCACGGCGACCTGAGCACCGTCAGGCCACGAGGTAGCCGCGAGTTCTCGCTGCGCCTCTGCGGCGGCGCTGACAGCGTTTCGTGCGACGTCGAAGACCACGAAGAAGCTGTCGCCCTCGGTCCCCATCTCCTGGCCGTCCCATCGGCCCCAGGCGCCACGCAGGATCCGACGCTGTTCGTCCAGGGCCTGCCGATAACGCTCACCGAGCCGCTGCAGCAGCCGGGTGGACGACTCGATGTCGGAGAACAGCATCGTCACCGTGCGGGACGGCAGCGGGTGGTCCATACGACTCATTACAGTCCTGCACCCGCTTCGGCGCCAGGAAGTAAGGACCTTGCGATATGCCGGGACCGGGCGTTTAATCTCTTTGGACTCACACGGGGTCATCGCCCAGACCCTCCGTGATGTGTCGCGCGCGGGCGCACCCCTCGACAAGTGGCGAGTCATGCCAGTCACCGAACGTCGACGAGGGAGCCACCATGAAGCGTTTGATCCGTCGTTCCGCCGTGGGGATCGCGGCCACGGCCCTGCTGATGTCGCCACAGGCCATCGCGGCAGTTCCTGACTCCGGCGTCCACCCGTCGGCGCGTCACTCGGTGTCAGCACCCCCCGTCAGAGGACACGTGCCCTATGGCCACCAGGCCTCACACGGCATGTCCGTTGGTGTAGTCGCCGACTCGGCAGCCAAGGGCGGGCGGGTGGCCCTCGCCGCCGAAGCCCTGCCAGGTGGGCACCGCCTGATGCAGGCACGTGCGAAGGCGCTCGACCTGCACCCCTGCCGATCCGACGACAGCTTCCTGTGCGGGAGGTTGCAGGTCCCACTGGACCGGACCGGCAGTGGGACGCCAGGCACGACCGGTATTCACGTGCAGGTGGCACCGCACACGGGGAAGATCTCGACACCCAAGGGAGCGATCTTCGCAACGTCGGGTGGCCCCGGGAACTCCATCACGGGCTCCAACGGCGAGATGTACCCGTTCCGGGACTACGTGCTCGCGCCCCTGACCAAGCACTACGACCTCGTCTTCATCGACCAGCGCGGCGTCGGCCTCTCCGGAGCGATCAACTGTCCGCGGTGGCAGCACCACCAACCGTCGTACGCCGCGGCTCGGCAATGCTTCAGAAGCCTCGGCCAACGCCGCAACTTCTACTCGACGGCTGCCGTTGCTGATGACATCGACGCCGTCCGAAGTGCTCTCGGCTACGACAAGATCGTCGTGATGGGCGGCTCGTATGCCGGCAACGACATGGTCAGCTACGCCGTCCGGCACCGTGACCACGTGGCAGCCGTCGTCGTCGGGTCGCCCTACATCCCGGTCGGTGCGGATGGGTTCGGGTCGAGCACTCCCAAGGCGATCCCGGCCGTGGTGAACCGGCTCTGCCGGCGCTCCGTCGCCTGTCGGCACGAGACTCCCAACCCGTCTGGACAGCTGGCCTGGCTCGTCCAGCGGCTCCGCAACCACCCCGTGACCGGAGTGGGGTACGACTACGCCGGCAACCCGCATCATGTGGAGGTGACTGAGGGACTCCTCGTGCGCAACATCCTGACGAGTGACCAGTTCCCGTTCCTCGGTCAGGGTGAGATCGCTCAAGCGGCTGTCGCCCTGAAGCACGGTGACGACGTGCCGCTGCTTCGCCTTGCAGCAGAGGCACTCCGCGGGCCCGGTTTCTTCGACTCGGGCAACCCGCGCGACTTCTCCGCCGGGGACAACATCGTTCGCTACTGCCTCGACAACAACTTCCCCTGGGACGAAACCGCGCCCCTCAGCGTCCGCAGGGTCCAGTACGACCAGGCCTTTGCCGACCAACCCGCCCGCTACGGCCTGTTCTCGAAGGAGGCGTGGGCGGCACCGCTCCCCGAGAGCTTCTTCCCGGACCCGTGCATCATGGCCCGATGGAAGACCGACCTGCCCTACGCACCCGGTACCCGCGTGGGTGGGATCCCCACGCTGGTCCTCACCGGTGATCTCGATCTCGTCGTTCCGACGTACGACAGCCGTCGTGCGGCCAACGTGCTGACCGACAGCACCTTGATCACAGTGAAGAACGCGGCACACAACCCGTGGTGGTGGCGCGAGTGCGTGCCGCACATCGTGCAGCGGTTCATCCGGACCGGGCAGGCAGACGACCTGTGCGCCAACACGCCCCTCGCCCCGTTGTGGGAGATCGGCAGCTTCCCCAAGTCCGTCGAGCAACTGCCGCCGGCGCGTCGGCGGGCGGGAGACCACTCCCAGGTCGGGGACCGGCGGCTGGCCACGGATGCCGTGTGGGCAGTCCTTGATGTGATCCACCGTCAGTACGCCGGCCGGTCGGGGACGGGCGTGGGGCTTCGCGGAGGTACGACGTCGCTGGACTTCGGCGACTACCCGACGCCGGATGTGTTCCACCTGCATCACGTCAGGTTCACCGAGGACGTGGTGGTCGACGGGACCGGGTTCTCCGACTGGTTCGGAAAGTACGGTGGTGACGTCACGGTCCGCGAGGACGACGGCACTCGTGGGACCCTGCATTTCGAAGGCCTCTGGTACGGACCGGATGCCTCCGTTTTCACGATCCGAGGCACCGTCGACGGCAGGACGATCAGGCTCACCGTCCCGGCCAGGTAGGTACCTGGCGGCGCTGCGGAAGGCCCAGGACCAGATGACCGTCGTACCGGCGCCGCTCACGTCCACGAACGTGTAGCGGCCGATCAGGTCGCTCCAGATGTCGAGGAGCGCGCCGTATCCGTCTCGCGAGGCAAGCCCCTCCCTGGTGGCATCCACCAGCTCGAGGACCGGCCACTCTCGCCGAGCCGTTCGCCGTGTCACATCGCGTCATCGTGCTCTCGTTCGACCCGTTCGTCCACGTGGTGTTCCGGCGAGCCACAAAGGTCGACAGCCGGGGTACCGCGTGGCCAGACTGGGGCGAGGCGATGGAGAGGAGCCGGTGATGGCTGCAGGAACGAAGGATGATCCTTGGCGACTGACGACGGCACCTGGCAGCTCGTCGTACACGATGTACCGCGACGACGAGAGCGACCCACCTGTCCTGGTCTGTCAGGTCGGCTCGACGAAACTGACGTACGACGCGCGAGCCATCGACGATCTGGCAACCTGGCTGCGTGACCAGGGGGACTGGGTGGACCTCGGCGCCGCAGACGAGAAGAAGCCGGCGAAGGACGGCACTGTGGAGGCCTTCGGTCGCTCATCGGACAATCCGGTGGGGGGCTGGTACGGAAGGCGCAACGGCTACCGTGGCCGCTTCGGCATGTACCTTCCGCCACTCCTCGAGGAGCTCGGGCTGGTCGAGCTCACGCACGACGCTCGGAACAACCGGGTCCGCGTCGTCTGACGAGGCGCCGCGCGAGTCAGTCCTGTGTCGGGAGCCGGGCGACAAGGCTGCGCAGGTTGATGCGACCGCCCACTACAGAGCCCGCGACCTCGGCGAGCTTGCGATTGTGGTCGCGGGCGTACAACCGCAGAGCGCTGTAGGCCGCAGCCATGTCGAGCCCGCCGAACTCGGCGATGACGCCCTTGGCCTGCTCGATGACCACACGGCTGTTCAGCGCGGTCTGCAACTGGTCCGCAAGCTGGGCGGCTCGCGCGAGCGAGCGCTGCTGCAGAACGGCGATCGTCGCCACGTCGGCCAGTGCCTGGGCGATGCGCTGCTCATCGTCGCTGAGCGCAGGAGCGTTGGCGCGGAAGAGGTTGAGCCCGCCGATCGTCTCGTTGCGTAACCGCATCGGCACTGCATGAACCGACGAGAAGCCCAGCTGGCCCGCAACGTCCGCGAACCTCGGCCAGCGTTCGTGGGCGCTGGCAATGTCGTCGACGCTGACCGGTACGGCGTTGCGAATGCAGTCCAGGCAGGGACCCTCGTCGTTCTGCAGCTGGAGCAGCTCGAGCAGCCGGGCCTCCTCGCTCGAGGACGCCACGATCTGGAGACGTCCTCGCGGATCAGGGATCATCAAGGCGGCGGCCGTCGTGTTCAGCAGCTCGACACAGGCAGCGATCAGACTGTCCATGAGCTCGACAACGTCGAAGTCGTCCACGAGGGTGTCTGCCAGCATGACGAATCGCTCGGCGAGCATGGCGTTGCGGTCCGACCCCAGCGCCGACATTCCAGCCGTCCTCGAGTGGGTGTCGCTCATGTGTCCTCCTTCGACAATCGTCGACGTCTGTCCACGATCTCCGCCGCGAACTCGTCGATGGGAAACCCTTCGCTGTAGGCGGCTGCCCGAAGGTGCAGCATCGCGTCGCTGATCGGTACCCGGAGCTGCTGCGTGACCATGCCTGCGGCCTGGTGGACGGCCCAATGGTAGGTGGCGCCCGGGGGCTCGGCGCTCGCCTGGTCGAGGTTCAGCTCAAGGAGCGCGTTCGACGCGTCGTCGGCTGCCTTACGTGCACGATGCACTTCATCGCGGGTCAGCGGACCAGGTTCGTGGCGGTAGAGATCGATGGCGCCCAGCGTGAACGCGCCAGCGTTGAGCGGCAGCCCGAAGATCGCCCCGATTCCCGATGCCGCCGCTTCGGAGCGGAAGCCAGCCCAATGACTGCCCGCTCCCGAGGTGGAGGAGAGGTCGGGGACCAGCACCGGCTGACGCGTGGTCACGGCTTCGAAACACGGGCCTTCACCCAGGCTGAACTGCAGCTCCTCCATCCGGGCGGCGGTCGGATCGCTGACCCAGATCGTGCCGGCGAAGCCGCGGGTGGTCAGCACCGACACGCCACCCCCGTCCACATGGAGGTCATCGATACAACTGGAGCAGATACGACCGATCTCGGTGTTGGAGTCGTAGGTGTTCGATCCCACCGACGGCGTCTTGGGACCTGCCACGCCATCACCGCCGATAACACTGAACGCATGTCGGAGCGACATGCGGGAACTGTTGACACTGTAGACCGTGCCGGATCTCGTCGTTGAGGCATTCTGGGCGGTACCATCGCCGGGACCGTGCTGCCGTCTGGACCTCACGCTGCCACCCGGTCCCTGTCCGACGATCGGGAGCGCAATGACGGAGAGCGTCGCCTTGTTCGAGCACCAGGCTTGGTCAGCCCAACACGATCACGTGTCCGAGGCTCGACGTTTCGTTGCCGATCGTCTATCCGAGTGGCAGGTCGCCTTCGCTGTGGACTCTGCTGTCCTCGTGGTCAGCGAACTCAGCACCAACGCGGTGGTTCACGCCCAGACGTCGTTCAGCGTCCACGTCAGCTGGAACGGTGAGGTCGTCCTGGTCCAGGTGACAGACGGATCGTCGCTGCCGCCAGCCATCAACCGCACAGACAACGGCACGCAGGGGGGCCGTGGTCTCATGGTCGTGGACGCTGTGGCCGAGCAGTGGGGCTCGATCCCACTGCCCGACGGCAAGACGGTCTGGGCAACGTTGCGTTGAGCAAGGCAGAGCCGGACTCCGCCGCCACGCGAGGGGCGTAGGTGGCGTGAGGGTGGGGCGGGGCACCGTGAGGAGTTCCCGCCCCACGCCCGGTCCGTCTCCGGACACGGCGGCCGTGGTGTCAGCTCTGCGGTTCGTGGTCGCCTCGGAGTGTCGCCAGTCGGCGAAGCGTCGCCGTGAGCTCGTCGACCTGTGGCGCCTCTCCGGTGACGAGGGCGTGCAGGATCAGCCCGTCGACGTAGGCGCAGATGGTGACGACCGTCGTGGGATCGTCGGTCCAGGAGCCGACCAGGGTGGCCAAATCGGTCATCCAGCGCCGCGCCGCTGGTCGCAGTGCGGGCGTGCGAGCGGCGTACAGGAACAGCTCGAACTCCGCGATGCAGCGCGACCGGTCGGTCTCGTAGTCGGTGACCAACCAATCGGCCAGCGCGTGCACGGGGTCGTCTGCGGCGCTGACTCCCACCAGCGCAAGATGACTCTGTTCGTCGGCGTGCAGGAGAGCGGCCTCGAGCAGGTCGTTGATCGACGCGAAGTGGTAGGCCGCCGAGGTGGACGGTAGACCCGCCACCCGAGTCACATTGCGGTGCGTCACCTTGGCTACGCCTTCGCGCTCGATGATGTCGAGCGTGGCCTCGATCAGGGCGGTCCGGGCTCGTTCTCCGCGGGCTTGCCGCCCGTCGACGCGCTTCTCCGAGGCCGCCGGCTTGGTCACCCTGCAGCGCCACCCAGCTCGAGTGCGGCAACCCCGATCACGATGGCGAAGAGCCCGGCGGTCTGAACCGAGGTCAGTCGCTCCCCGAACCAGAGCACGTCGGCGATGACGATCAATGACAGGCCGATCGCCGACCACAGCGCGTAGACGACGCCGATGCTCATCCCGCGCGTCAGAAGCACGGCGAGCAGCCAGAACGACAGCAGGTAGCCGGTCACGACGATCCCCGAGGGGATCAGCCGGCTGAAGCCGTCGGACATCTTCAGCGCGATCGTCGCGGCCACTTCGGTGAGGATCGCTGCGATGAGCAGCGCCCAGCTGAGCATGATGAACTCCTAAAGAACTTGAGCGAACGTTCAAATAGTATCACGCTCACGGCCGTCCCACGTCATGCCGCGGTCCCTGGAAGACTGGCTCGATGACCGACGCCCTGCCCCCCGTGTCCGGCCTGCCCGCCGGGTGGTCCGCTCGTGTCCCCGGTGCAGACGACGTGGCGGCCTTGGCGCAGTTGGTCGAGGCCCACCAGCGGCTAGCCCGCGGCGACGCCAGCGTGGACGAAGAAGCAGTGGCTTCGTCAGTCACCGGTACAGGTTCCTGGACACGCCGGCAGCTGGTGCTCGACGGCCCTGACGGGGCGATCGGTGCCTGGGCCTGGGTGCACGACCGCGCGGCCGGGCGAACCGTGGTCGACGTGACCGTGGCGCCCGACTGCGAGGCCGGTGACGAGCTGGCCGGCGTACTCCTGAAGTGGGCACAGGGAGCCGGCTGCGAACTGGCCCGCCTGCGCGAGTTGCCCGAGACGCAGCTGGACGCCAGCGTGTACGTCGGTGACGAGCGGCGGCAGCGCTGGCTCACGCAGGCGGGCTATCGCAAGACGCGGAGCTGGTTGCACATGAGCCGACCCGTCGTGGTGGCCGATGCCGGCTTGCCCGAGCGCCCCGGCGTCCGCGTGCGGCGCGTGGCCAAGCACGACGACGGCCTGCCGGTCGCCCTGGACCTCCAGGTCGTCCACCAGATGCTCGAGGAGTCGTTCGCGGACCACTTCAACTCGTACCGGGAGAGCTTCCCCGAGTTCGTCCAACGCCTGCGTGAGGATCCCGGCCACTGCTGGGACCACTGGTGGATCGCCGAGATCGAGGTCGACGGCGAGCTCAGACCTGGTGGTGCACTCGTCAGCTCGATGCTCTCAGCCGACGATGACGGTCGCGAGGGTAGTTACGTCGACTACATCGGCGTCCATCGCAACGCACGCGGTCGTGGGGTGGCCAAGGCGTTGCTGCACACCGTGATCCGCGACTGTCTGGACCGTGGGGGCAACCGCGTCGATCTCGAGGTCGACGCAGACTCGACCACGGGAGCCGACGAGCTCTATCTCTCGATGGGCTGGGCGACCAAGTACCGCACCGAGTCCTGGCACGCGACGGCTCAGGTCTGACGGGGACCCGTTAGCGCCCGTGACCACCTCGCGGGCGTACGCCGGTCTCGTTGCCCTGCCGACTCTTGCGCCTTCGCTGCGCTCTTGACGGCGCTTCGAGTCCTCGCCCGCCGCCCCATCGGGCCCAGACCCAGACCCTTGATCTCGACAGGCGCGATCAGCGGATATTGCTCGGACTTCCCTTGTGAACAAGGGGTTTCTGGGGCCAGTCGCTGGTCCGAAAGTGTCGGTGGTGGGTCCTAGGGTTGGTCCCATGAGTACGACGCAGGGGCCGCCGCCGACCGTGGGCATCGACGATGCCTTCGGCCGTGCTTTCTCGGGCGTGCGTCGTGAGCTCTCCGACCTGGTCGACACCCCGACCTGGTCGTTGGACGACTCTCGGCTGGATCGCCGGATCGGTGACGTGTTGGCCTTGAGAGCGCAGGTCGACGAGCTCGCGGCCCGGCTGGTCGCTGAGGCTGATGACCGCCACCTGCCCCACCGCTTAGGTGCCTCCTCGACCCGGGCGCACCTGATGACCGCGCACCGGATGTCGGCCGGGGAAGCCTCCCGCACCGTGCGGACCGCCAAGCAGCTGCACGGCACCTCTGCGGTCACCGAACCGACCCGCCGTGCAGTCGCCGCCGGAGGAGCGTCGGCCGAGCAGGGCGTGGTGGTCGCGGCCGCCGTCAACCGGCTCTCACCCTCGGTTGGACCCGACCGGGTCGACGCAGCCCAGGAAGACCTCCTGAAGCTTGCCCAGACGCTGTCGTTCAGCCAACTGCAGGTCGCGGCGAACCACCTGGTCGAGGTCGTCGACCCCGACACATCGACGAGACGCTGGAGCAGCAGCTCGCCGCCCAGGAACGCAAGGCGCTGACCTCGGCATGGTTCACCGGCCAGTACGGTGCCGACGGCATCGCCCGCGGACGGTTCGCGTTACCCAACCTGACGTTCGGGATGCTCACGAAGCACCTCGAAGCTCTGTCCGCTCCCAGACGTGTCGCGACCGGCACCGACCAACCGGCAGCCGACAGGTCGGCCGACATCCCGCCTGATGCGATGGTGGACGACCTGCCCTACGGGAACCGGCTCGGCCAGGCGCTGTGCGAGGTCATCGAACACCTCCCGGCAGACGGGCACCCCCAGCACGGTGTTGCGAACGCGACCATCGTGGTCACCGTCGACGAAACCAGACTCCGTCACGGGGCCGGCAAAGCGCTCCTGGACACCGGCGGTGCCATCTCCGTCGGAGAGACCCGACGACTGGTCTGCAACGCCGGCATCCTGCCCATGGTGCTGGCCGGTGGTTCGAAGATCCTCGACCTCGGCATGACCAGGCGCCTGTTCGACCGGCATCAGCGCCTCGCACTCGCCGCCCGGGACCAGGGCTGTGTCTTCCCCGGCGGCGAACGACCACCCGCCTGGACCGAGGTGGCAAGTCCAAGGCACACCACCGCATCCCGTGGAGCGAGGGCGGCCCGACCGACATCGACAACGGCTGCCTGCTCTGCTCCTTCCACCACCACCTCATCCACCAAGGCGAATGGGACCTCACCCTCGCCCCCGACGGCATCACCGACGTCATCCCACCAGCCCGGATCGACCACGAGCGAAGAACCATCCGCCACCAACGCCTCAAACCCCGACCCGGATAACCATGTCGCTTCGCCTCGGTGTGCCTCACTCTCCCGACGATGAGCCCGGCAGGGCAGTGCGCAGTGCCTGGGTGTCCCGCCGCGGAGGCCTTACCTGGCGGCAGGCGCAGCAGCATGAGCACGCCGGTCGCCCAGCTGCGCCGGCCTGCAGGGGGCAGAGACCCACCGGCAGAATCGCGGCAACGTCCGCAGCCCTTCCAATGACTCGCAAGACGTGGGTCAACCGGCTGACCTGGCGGCCGCCTCGATCTCCTCGCGCCGCTCCTTCCAGAATGCTGGGTCGTGCCGCTTCTCGGCCATGCCCTCCGCGTCGGTTCCCACCGCCCCGTCGAGTGCTTCGCGCAGGATGTCAGCGTGGCCGGCGTGCCGACTGGTCTCGGCGAGCAGGTGGACGAGGATGTTGAACAGGGGCACCTCGGCGTCCTGCCACCAGGCCACGCGGCCCGTGGCATCGAGGGCGAGGGCGTCCACCGTCGCGTCGCTGTGGTCCCACACCCGTCGGTAGCGGTCCACGACGTCGCTGCGCGACTCGCGCTCGGTCGCCCACATGTCGGCGAGCCGCTCGGCCTCGACGTCCCACCGGGGCAAGGGTTCAGGAAAGGGGCGGTCGAAGACCTCGCCGAGGTACCTGGCCTCCCATGTCGCCAGGTGCTTGACCAGGCCCAGCAGGTTGGTCCCGGTGACGGTCAGCGGGCGACGGACGTCATACTCAGAGAGCCCGTCGAGCTTCGCGAGCACCGCTTCGCGCTCGTGCTTCAGGTAGTTGTACAGGTTGGACTTCGCGGCGTCGTCAATCATGGGACAGCACCCTGCCACCCGTGCCACGAGGGCCACCAAGGTGGCATCAGATCGGGAGTCAGTCGCTTGTCGACGGCAATTCCCTCCCGCAAGCCGTCCTGGAGCCAGTTCGACCTCTCCTGGTGGGGTCAGAAAGGGTTGACTGGCACAGGACGTTGTGTGGCGGACCGCGGACCGCGAGGATGGGCGATATGCGCAATCGTGCGGTTCGCCACGTGGCCGCCGCCGTGGCGTTGACCACGATCAGCCTCAGCGCTGCTCCTGCCGGGGCGACGACCGCCCACGCCAGACCTCCGATGCCTCCGCGGGTGGCCCCGGCACCCGCTGTCGCCACCCCAACGCCTGCGTGGGCGAAGCGGCTGCCCGACTCGACGAGACAGGTGGTGCGCACGGTCTCCAGCGACTTCTGGTGTCATCGCGTCTACTGCACCGTGACGCAGGCCTGGCACCAGCAACGCGGCGAATGGCGGATCGTCAAGCACTTCCGGTCCACGATCGGCGCCCGCGGCTGGGGCAAGAAGCGAGAAGGCGACACGCGGTCACCGGACGGAGTACGCCGCATCAAGGTCACCTTCTCCACGGGTGGTCACGCGCCGGGCGCGATGCCCTGGAAGCGACGGCTACCGACGTCCAGCGTCTCGGCCCGGCCAGGACGCCTCTACAACACCTGGATCGAGGAACGCGGGCGCACCGATGGCAACCGGCCGTCGATGAGGTTCGGCTTCGTGGTCGACTACAACCGGGTCAGGCTCCGGCCGTACGTCGGGCCGAAGCCCCGCGCGGGCAAGGGCAGTGGGATTTTCTATCACACGTCCAGGCCCGGGCACCGGTGGGCGCCGACCCTGGGCTGCACCCAGATCGGTAACGTCCGCAACATGCAGTGGCTCGTCCAATGGCTTCGGCCCGGCGCGCATCCGCGCGTCGTCCAGAATCTCTGAACTGGGAGCACGTGTGACGCAACCCGTCGTCTTCGTCGGGGATCAGCTCGTCGAGTCCTCGCATGCCTGCGTCTCGGTGTTCGACGCCGGCTTCCAGTCCGGCGACGCGATTTGGGAGGGCCTGCGCGTGTACGCCGGCAGCGTCTTCCGGCTCGAGCATCACCTCGACCGGCTCGAGCAGTCAGCGCAGGCGATGCGCATCGTGCTGCCCGGTGGCCGTCAGGGGATCCGGGACGCGCTGCTCCGGACCCTTGACGCCAACGGCATGGTCGAGGACACACACGTCCGGCTCATGGTGACACGTGGGACCCGGTCGACCTCGGGCATGGACCCTCGCAACGCCCCCGCCGAGGGCACCCTGGTCATCGTTGCGGAACGCAAGCCGGTCGACCCGTCACCCGCCCCGCAGCGCCTGCGCACTGCGAGCATCCGGCGCCCCCAGCCACAGGTGCTGGACCCGAGCATCCACCACGCCAACCAGCTCAACTCGATCCTGGCGCGTCTCGAAGTGGTTGATGATCCCGAGGTCGACGCAGCCCTGATGTTGGACGTTCAGGGGTTCGTCGCTGAGGCCGACACCGCGAACATCTTCTGCCTCGTCGACGGTGAGCTGTGGACCCCCGTGGCGACGGCCTGCCTGCACGGCATCACGCGCGGCATCGTGATCGAACTCGGGCCGGACGCAGGCCTGCGATCCCGCGAGCGCCCGCTCACCCTGTTCGACCTCTACCGAGCCGACGAGGTCTTTCTCACCGGCACGGTGTGTGAGCTCGTCCCGGTCACGCGCATCGACGGACGGCCGATCGGGAGGGGCAGTCCCGGGCCGATGTGGCGAGACCTGCTGGACCGCTACCGTGCACTCGTTCACGCCGAGGTCTCCGGGTGAGCCCGCACCACCGCCGGCCGTGGCGGGCCGGGGGGCGGCGCCGCCTAGCATCGAAGCATGGACCGAAAATTGGCCTACTTCATGCTCATGGGGACCTGTATCTCGCTGATCGTCCTGGCCTGGTTCGTCGTCCGCTTCTTCTCCACGCCAGCGGCTATCGTGATGAGCGTGATCGCTGCCGTGATCCCGCCGATCGCCGCCATGGTCGGTAACCGTAGCTGAGTCGATTCGCCGGCCGGGGGACCCCGACACCCCGGCGCTGGGCGTTTTGTCCGGCCGTTCGTCGGACTCGGGCATAGCACGAGTGGGCTATCCACGGCGCGGCCCTGCGGAGGTGCTTGCATTGCCTGTCCACAATCAGTTACCGGGTCGCGACCAAGGCCCGCACCAGGTGGATAGATGTCCCCCGGTGGACGGTGAGGAGGCAGGAGACGTGACGATGGTGACAGCCCGCAACAGTGTCGTGGACCATCTTCTTGCACGGTCTCGAGCCCTAGGGAAGAAATTGGCGGGTTCCGCTGCGGTCGTTCCGCCGGCGCCGATATCCTCGATGGAACGCTGGCCAGATCTCCCCGGTTCCACCGCCGACGGAGGCCCGGCCATCATGACCCCGACCCAGTGGCCGGGGCCGGTATCTGCCCGCGACACCATCCAGGACAGCGCAAGCCAGCCTGCGAACGATGGGGCCAGTCACCTGGCCGAAGCCCCGAAAGGCGACACCTCAGTGAACGACCAACTCGACGTCACCGTTCACGACAACGAGGTGCTCTCCGAAATCGAGATGATGACCAACCTGATCATCGCCACGTCCGAGTCGGACGGCCCGCTGCCGCAGCCACGCATCGACGAGATCCTCGGCGTCCTCGAGGACGCACCACCGGTCTGAGACTGAGCTGCGCCGGTCCCACCGGCCGATCGGCCCCAGGACGCGCCAGGGCCCGCCGGTTGCACGCTGAAGCCCGTCACCCCCTAGCATTGCCCTGATCTTTTCGCGTTCGACGGGAGCTTGCTGTGGCTATGCGCCTACGTCCGACGGACACGTCGTTCTACGACATGTTCAGCGAGTCGGCCAAGAACCTGGTCAACGGCGCGCAACTGCTCGCTGAGATGTTGCCTACCGGCGCGGACCGTGCCGAGCTCGCGTCCCGTATGCGCGAGGCCGAGCACCAGGGTGACGAGACGACGCACAGCATCGTCCGCAAGGTCAACACCACGTTCGTCACGCCGTTCGACCGCGAGGACATCTATCGCCTCGCGGCCGGCCTCGACGACGTCATGGACTTCATGGAGGAGGCAGTCGACCTGGTCGTGCTCTATGAGATCGATGAGCTCCCCGGAGAGCTCGCCAACCAGGTCGAGGTCCTGCAGCGCTGCGCCGAGCTCACGGCCGATGCGATGCCGCGCCTGCGCACGATGCGCAAGCTTGAGGAGTACTGGATCGAGATCAACCGCCTGGAGAACGATGGCGACAAGTCCTACCGCCGGATCGTCGCCAAGCTCTTCAGCGGCCGCTACGAAGCGCTGACGGTCATGAAGCTCAAGGACGTCGTCGACTCCCTGGAAGCCGCCATCGACGCCTTCGAGAGCGTGGCCAACATCGTCGAGCAGATCGCCGTCAAGGAATCCTGAGCGTGGAGCTCGCGCTCGTCATCGGGGTCATCGTCGTCGCCCTGGTGTTCGACTACACCAACGGGTTCCACGACGCCGCCAACGCCATCGCGACCTCGGTCTCGACGCGAGCGCTGACCCCGCGGATCGCGCTGCTCCTCGCGGCGGTGATGAACTTCGCGGGCGCGTTTCTCGGGCAGGAGGTCGCTTCTACGGTCAGCGACGTGATCACACCGCCGTCCGGCTCGCATGGGCTGGTCGTGGTCTCGGCGGGTCTCGTCGGTGCCATCGTGTGGAACCTCACGACCTGGTACTTCGGGTTGCCGTCCTCGTCCTCACACGCACTGATTGGTGGTCTGGTCGGCGCTGCGCTGGCATCGGGCAGCCTGGTCGCCTGGTCGGCGATCAAGGAGAAGGTCCTGATCCCGATGGTGGTGTCGCCGCTCGTGGGGTTCCTGGTCGCCGGCGCGCTGATGGTGGCGATCCTCTGGGCCTTTCGGCGGGTGAGCCCGGGCAAGGTCAACCGCGGCTTCCGGTTCGCGCAGACGCTGTCTGCGGCCGCCATGGCGCTCGGCCATGGCCTCCAGGACGCCCAGAAGACCATGGGCGTGATCTTCCTGGCCCTGGTCACGTCCGGTCACGCCTCCAAAGGCGATGGCTTGCCCTGGTGGGTCATCGTGGCCGCCGCGACGGCCATCTCGTTGGGAACGTACTCGGGTGGCTGGCGCATCATGCGCACGCTCGGGAGGCGCATCATCCATCTCGACCCGCCCCGAGGGTTCGCTGCCGAGACCACCGCGGCCTCCGTGTTGTACGTGACCGCCTTCGTCTACCAGGCCCCGATCTCCACGACCCACATCATCACCTCGTCGGTGATGGGGGCCGGTGCCACCAAGCGGCTCTCAGCAGTGCGCTGGGGAGTCGCGCGGTCCATCGTGGGGGCCTGGGTGCTCACGTTCCCGGCTGCCGGGCTCGCAGCCGCAGCGGTGTACGGGGTCACGCACCTGTTCCTGCCCTGATCGACGCCCGGCAGGCGCTTCACGGTGTCCGGTAGTGCTCCACGGCCTGCACCTTGCCCGCGCGCCGGTGTACGACGGTGAGCCCGGCCGGCTCAAGTGGCTCGACCTCGATCCCGAGCGCGTCGTAGATCGCCGGCAGCACCGGACGGTGGGAGCAGATGACCACGCGCCTCGAGCTGTCGAGCTCCTTGTGGATGCGCGAGCCGAGGGCCTCGAGGTCGAACGCGTCCTCCGAGATGCTGGGGTCGAGCCGAAGTCGTGCCGTGGGGTTTTCGCTGACGTAGGGAAGCACGGAGTCCACACAGCGGACGGCATCGCTGCTCACCACCCGCTTGATCCCGTAGGCCCGGAGCAGCGGCACGAGACGATGGGACTCCTCCTTGCCGTCGGCCTTCAGCGGCCGTTCGCTGTCGTCAGCGCGCCAGGCTCGTCTGCTGCGTGCATGGGCGTGACGCAGCACGATCAGCGGTGCCGTGTCGTAGGCCGCAGTGGCGAACTCCTCGAGCAGGTCGACGTCATACGGATAGGACAGCTCACCGGCCGCCCGCGAGAGCGGCACCCAGGTCAGGTCGTCGATCTCGGCGTTGGGAGGGTATGTCGAGACGTCCGAGCCGCCGACTGTTCGTGCGCACCAGTAGGTGACGGTCTTCGTCTGGCCACCCGACACGACGTAGGTCGTGTCGGGCAGTCGCGGCCCCAACCGGACCGTGAGACCGGTCTCTTCCAAGACCTCGCGCAGAGCCGCAGCGTAGGCGCGCTCGGTGCGGTCGAGCTTGCCCTTGGGAAACGACCAGTCCTCCCATCGGGGGCGATGGACCAACAGGACCTCGGGCTCCTTGCGGCCCTTCCTCCAGACGACGCAGCCCGCTGCACGGACAGGTGGCGATGGCGGCACGCGCAAAGTCTTGCACGGCCGGCTATGCGTCACCCACGCAAGGGACGGCCGCATAGGGTACGTGCTTGTGCGGATCAACCGGGTGGTCGCGGTGGCATCAGTCATCGTCGTCCTGACTGTCGCAGCGGGGTTGCTCGCCTCGCACGTGCTGCACCACGACAGCCGCATCGAAAGCGCGCTGCACACCATGCCCGAACGGACGCTGGTCGCCAACTTCACGGACTGGTCTGCGGTCCGATCCGTTCTCGCCCCGGACATCGCGTCGACGTCACCAGCGGGCGAACGGGCGACGCTGTTCGCCAGCGCCTACGACCGCGACTTCACCACTACCTCGGTTCTCGGCGTCTTCGATCCGCAGATGGCCACCACGTACGGCTGGACCGTTCTCGACTCGACCTGGGAGATGTATGGACAGAGCCGTGACGGCGCGGTCGATGTCCTCCGGATGTCAGCAGGTTTCGACTTCACCGCTGCCGATCGCTCGTTGACGAGACTCGGCTACGCAGCAGGGGTCGGGGGTGTGCGGGTCGCGGATGCGGGGACGATGGTTGCCATTGCGCCCGACCTGACACCACAGCTCACCGCGATCGCGCTGCTCCCCGACGAAGGCTTGATCGTCACGAGTGACGCCCCGGCGTACGCACGTCTCACCCTCGCCACCATCAGCGGCAGCGCGCCGTCGGTGTATGACGTCGATGTGGGCGTTCGAGCGATGTCGGCCGCCCTCACCGACACGTCGGTGTCGGCTCTCATGGACGTCGGCACCTACTCGTGCACCGCGGCCGGCTTCGGGCGGGCCGATGCGGGCCAGCGCGAGCTGGCCCGGCAGCGCATCAGTGAGGTGGGTGGTGTCACCGAGACTGCCGGGCTGACGCTGTCGATCGACGACGGGCGGTCCCTGACGGTCGTGTTGAACTTCGCCTCCCCGGACCAGGCCGCGTCGGACCTCGCGCCGCGGCGGAGGTTGGCGCGTGGCGTCGCGCCAGCCCAGGGCGGGATCTTCGAGGAGCGCTTCAGCATCGCCAGCGCCGACACGGTCGGTTCCGACATCGTGCTCGTGCTCGATCCGCGCACTCCGGACACACAGCTCCTGCGCGACCTCGGGCGAGGCGGTCTGCTGTTCGCGAGCTGCTGACCCCGGCCCGCAGGGACCGACTACCGGCGTCCGGCCGAGGCGGCCTCGCGTCTCTTGCGGTGGACGGCGATGAGGGTGGACTGCATGTCGGTGAGTGGCTCACCGTCGGGAGACGTACGACGGGTCCAGTCGCCGTTGGCCTCGAGCTGCCAGGACGCGGTGCCGTCGTCGAAACCGAGGTCGAGCAGGGTTCCGAGCTCGTCGACATGGTCACGCGAAGGGATCTCGACCAGCACCTCGACGCGCCGGTCGAGGTTACGGTGCATGAGGTCGGCCGACCCGATCCAGGCCTGTGGCTCACCGCCGTTCTCGAACCAGAAGACCCGACTGTGCTCGAGGAACCTGCCGAGCACGCTGCGCACCTCGATGTTCTCCGACAGCCCCGGCACACCTGGCCGGAGTGCGGAGATACCGCGCACCCACAGCTCGATCGGGACCCCAGCGATCGAGGCCCGGTACAACGAGTCGATGAGAGCCTCGTCGACGATCGAGTTGAGCTTGATCCGGATCCGTGCCGGCCGACCCTCCCGGGCGTGCTCGATCTCCCGCGTGATCTGTTCCTGCAGACCGGAACGCACCGACTCGGGGGCGACGAGCAGATGTTGGTAGTCGCGCTGCCGGGCGAACCCGGACAGGTTGTTGAACAGGTTGGAGATGTCCGACGTGACACCTTCGTTGGCCGTCAGCAGGCCGAGATCCTCGTACAGGCGCGCCGTTTTCGGGTTGTAGTTGCCCGTGCCGATGTGGGCGTAGCGCCGGATGCCGACGCCTTCGTCGCGGACGACGAGCGCCAGCTTGCAGTGGGTCTTCAGACCCACCAGGCCATAGACCACGTGGCAACCGGCCTGCTCCAGCTTGCGCGCCCACCGGATGTTGGCCTGCTCGTCGAAGCGTGCCTTGATCTCGATGAGGACGAGGA
Source organism: uncultured Actinomycetota bacterium (assembly GCA_963742765.1). GTDB lineage: Bacteria > Actinomycetota > Actinomycetes > Propionibacteriales > Nocardioidaceae > JANLYC01. The sequence goes on along the minus strand of CAVUMY010000001.1, from coordinate 540,941 downwards.
CCTGTTTGCCAGCCTCGGCCGCATCGATGAGGGCATCGATGATCGGGGAGTCACCGGACGTGCGGTAAAGCGTCTGCTTGATTGCCAGCACGTGGGGATCGGCCGCGGCCTGCTCGATGAACCGCTGCACACTCGTGGCGAACGAGTCGTACGGGTGGTGGACCAGCACGTCGCGTCGCGACAGTGCGGAGAACATGTCGACCGGGCTGGCCGACTCGACCTCAGCAAGGTGGGAGTGCGTGTAGGGGACGAACGCGGCGTACTTGAGCTCGGGCCGGTCGAGGTCAGCGATGCCGTGCAGGCCGGTGAGGTCGAGCGGGCCGGGGAGGTGGAAGACCTCCGACGGCGAGACGTCGAGCTCCGAGACCAGCAGGTCGAGGACGTGGGCGTCGATGGACTCCTCCACCTCGAGCCGCACGGGAGAGCCGAAGCGGCGACGCTGCAGTTCCTTCTCCAGTGCCTTGAGCAGGTTCTCGGCGTCGTCCTCCTCGACCTCGAGGTCTTCGTTGCGGGTGACGCGGAACGTGTGGTGCTGCAACACCTCCATCCCGGGGAAGAGCTGGTCGAGGTGAGCCGCGATGACGTCCTCGAGGGGCACGAACCGCTGCTCCCCCAGGGCGACGAAGCGGGCAAAGATCGGGGGTACCTTCACGCGGGCGAAGTGTTCCTTGCCGGTGTCGGGGTTGCGGATCGTGACCGCCAGATTGAGCGAGAGGCCCGAGATGTACGGGAAGGGATGGGCCGGGTCGACCGCCAGCGGGGTGAGCACCGGGAAGATCCGGTCGGTGAAGAGCTCCTGCATCTGCTTTTGTTCCTCGACTCCGAGGTCGCCCCAGCGCAGCAGGGCGATCCCCTGTGCGTCGAGGCCGGCCATCACGTCATCACGGAAGAGCTCCCCGTGGAGGCGCATCAGCTCGCGCGACTCGCGCCAGATCGACTCCAGCACTTCGCGGGGCATCATCCCGCTCGCCGCCGGTACGGCGACGCCGGCCGCGAGCCGTCGCTTCAGCCCGGCCACCCGGACCATGAAGAACTCGTCGAGGTTGCTGGCGAAGATCGCCAGGAACCGGGTCCGCTCGAGCAACGGGAAGTCGCCGTCGGCGGCGAGCTCGAGCACCCGCGCGTTGAAGCGCAGCCAGGAGATCTCGCGGTCGAGGAAGCGGCCATCGGGCAGGTCGTGCTCGGCCGGCTCGTACGGCGGCTCGACGTCGAAGGTATCGGTGTCCACCGTTCGGCTGCTCACGGCGCCCGCGGTCTCTTCGAGAGTCGCGGACACGCTTGTGGAGTCGGGAGCCATGCGCTCCATGGTGTCACCTCTTCGTGAACGGGAGGTGACGAAAGCCGAGGCCGGGCGGCCGTCTGGACGGAATCGCCGTCAATGTGCGGACGTGCCGGCAGTGTCAGTCGGGGCGACCGGTCCGGTCGCGTACATGACGTCGAGCGCCGATCGGGTGAAGCCCAGCTTCTCGTACACCGTGATCGCGGCGACGTTGTCCCCGTCGACGTAGAGCAGCACCTCGCTGAGGCCACGCGACCGGAGGTGGAGCAGTCCGGTCGCCGTCAGCGCCTTGCCCAGCCCGAGGCCTTGTGCCTGCGGAGAGACTCCCACGGCGTACACCTCGCCGAGGGCGGTGTGGTCGGGCTCCGCCGGGTGCACCTTCGTCCAGTGAAAGCCGAGCAATTCGCCGTTGCGCAGGGCAAGGAAGAAGCCGAGCGGATCGAACCACGGCTGTGCGATCCGTTGGCGTAGGTCGTCCACTGTCATGGCGCCCTGCTCGGGATGACCGGCAAACGCAGCTGCGTTGACGCGCACCCACGCCTCGTCGTCCTGACCGACCTCGAACGTCCGGACGTGCACGTCGCGGGGGTACGACGGGGGAGCGATGGGCAGGTCGAGGCGTCGGCGCATCTGCCACAGGTCGCGCACCCGGGAGAACCCGAGCCGAGCCGACAGCAGCCCCGCAGCGGCCTCGTCACCGTGCGCCCACACACGCAGACATGCGGTACCGGCCCTGTCGATGAGTCGCTGCACGAGAGCAGTGCCCACGCCCCCGCGCCGGGACTCCGGGGCGACGACCAGGTGGGCGTTGAGTGGACCGTCCTCGGTCGACCGGGCGTGCCCATAGCCGACGAGCTTGCCGTTGCGACGCGCCAACAGGTGGGTGACTGCGGCCCCGTCCGGATCTCCATGGTCGAGATCGAGGCGCACCTGGTCATCGAGAGGGGCTACGCCGTCGGCAAGTGTGGCTGCCTCGTCGATGCGCAGGACCTCGGCGGCTTCGGCAGCACTGACGGAGCCGAGGACCTGCACGTCGAGCGTGGGCTGGTCGGTCACCGCGGAGCTCGACCCGTGGCCGACGGACCGTCGATGTCGGCGTGAGCCGGGCCGCCTTCGTCGGTGGACTCGTCGGCGTCCGCGTTGTCGGAGGGCAGCACGAACCGGTAGCCCACGTTGCGGACCGTGCCGATCAGCACCTCGCGCTCGGGGCCGAGCTTGGCGCGCAGACGCCGTACGTGGACGTCTACCGTGCGGGTGCCCCCGAAGTAGTCGTAGCCCCAGACCTCTTGGAGCAGCTGCTGGCGGGTGAACACGCGGCCGGGATGTTGGGCGAGGTACTTGAGCAGCTCGAACTCCTTGAACGTGAGGTCGAGACTGCGCCCGTCGAGCTTGGCGGTGTAGGACGCTTCGTCGATCTCGACTGCGCCGCTGCGGATGATCGAGGTGTCGGGATCGTCTTCGTCGCGCGTCATGGCCAGCCGTCCGGTCGTCAGGCGCAGCCGTGCCTCGACCTCGGCCGGGCCGGCGGTGGTCAGAAGGACGTCGTCGACACCCCAGTCGGCTGCGACCACGGTCAGGCCGCCCTCGGTCACGATGACGATGACCGGCACGTCGACGCCGGTGGTGCGGATCAGTCGGCAGAGGCTGCGGACTGAGGCGAGGTCATGGCGGCCGTCGACAAGGACGGCGTCGCAGTCGGGCGCCTCGATCAGCACGGTCGGCTCGGCGGGGAGGATCCGGACCTGGTGCGGCAGTAGCCCCAGCGCAGGCAGCATCTCCGCCGACGGCTGAAGGGCGTTCGTCAAGAGCAGCAGACTGCTCATGCGTCTCCTCCCGGCTGGTCCGAAAGCACGCGAGGCCCGCGGCTCATCGCCCGGGCCCCATCGCTTGCTGCGAGAATACCGGACATGCAGGATCTGGGGGCTGAGACGTCCGTCCATGAGACGGACGCGCCCGACACCGGCGGTGCCGCGGTGACGGTGCGTTACTGGGCTGCCGCCCGGGCGGCAGCGGGTCGGGCGGAGGACCGCGTCGAGGGAGTCACGACGGTTCAGCAGGCTCTCGAGGCGGCCCGGCAGCTGCACCGCGACAACGGCCGGTTTGCCCAGGTGCTGGCGATCTCGTCGGTGTTGCTGGGTGATCGCCCGGTCCAGCGCGACCAGCTCGACGGAGCAGCGCTCTCGGCCGGCGACGTCGTCGAAGTGCTCCCACCGTTTGCCGGCGGCTGAGGCTCACACCCAGAAGGTGTCGTGGCGGAGGAAGAACTCCGCCTTCTCGTCGTCATTCAGCTGTCGGCCCCGGGCCATGGCGTCCAACGTCTCGAAGTAGTCCTCGCGCGGCGCGCCAGGGGCGAACAGGATCAGCATCGAGGCCGGCTCGCCCGACTCGTTCCGGAACCCGTGCACGCCACCCTCCGGGACGAACAAGAAGTCGCCTGGGTTGCCGTCGATCCACGCCTCTCCGTCGTACAACCGGATCGTCCCCGACAGCACGTAGAACGACTCGGAGATCGTCCGATGGAAGTGGGGATCGGGTCCGCCGGGGCCGGCCGCCATCTCCCACCGGTACAGACCGAACTCCCCGGCGGTGCCGGTTCCGCGGGCCAGATAATGAACCGAGCCGCCCGTCGGGTAGACCAGGTCCGGTTCCTCATCCGCGCGGCGCAGCGAAGCACTGACCTCTCCGTCGTCGCCCGCATAACGTGCCTGGGGGTAACGGCTCAGCTCGCCATCGCCGTAGGCGGGGTAGGACATCTCAGCTCCCGCTGCCGTACGGGCGCGTGATGATCTCGAGGATGTGGCCGTCGGGGTCGTCCCAGTACACGCCCCGCCCGCCGTCGTGGGTGTTGATCTGTCCGGCCTCGCGATGGCCGGGATCAGCCCAGTAGGTGAGTCCGCGGTCCTGGATCCGCGCGAAAATGGAGTCGAACGCATCCTCGGACACCAGGAACGCGTAGTGCTGGCTCCCGATGTCGCCCGGTCCGTGGTCCATCAGGTCCAGCGACACCCCGTTGTCCAACTCCATGACCAGGAAGGGCCCGAAGGGCTTGGACGCTTCGACACCCAGGAGATCCTGGTACCACCGGGCGGACGCCTGCTTGTCTCGGCAGTGGACGATCGTGTGGTTCAGCTCGATGGCCACGGGGGTCCCTTCGTGAGGCGGGTCGCCGTTTGAGGTTATCGCTAGCCTTGTTGCGTGCCTCCCAACGTCGCCGTGCTGCTCGTCGCTCTGGTCGGAGCGACGGTGATCGGCTTCGCGATCCGGCGCTACAACGGTCACTTCCGTGGAGCCGCCCGCCCTGACGACGAAACCGCCGCAGTGGCTCGCGATCACGGGCCTGCTCGTGAGGCACTGCGTAGCGAGGACGTGCCGGGGGGCGAATTCGGCGAGACAGCCACCCTGCTGCAGTTCTCGAGCGCCTTCTGTGCGCCGTGCCGCGTCACGCGCCGGATCCTCGGTGAGGTCGCGTCCCTGGTGCCGGGCGTGACTCACGTTGAGATCGATGCCGAGCATCATCTCGAGCTCGTACGCCGGCTGGGTGTGCGGCGTACGCCGACGACCTTCGTGCTGGATGCCGCCGGCGGCATCGTCACCCGCGCGTCGGGCCCGCCGACGAAGGCCGCCGTCCTCGCGGCTCTCGGCCGCGCCGTCGACTGACCCGCCCGGTCCAATCAACAAGACATCGTCTCAGTATATGGAAAGTCCGCCGATGTGTCGGGGGGCTGTCGCCTAGCCTGACGGTTATGGCATCGACGTTCCTGACCAGACGCCGCGCGGTCGACCACGGCCTCTGCGCGACTGCGTTGTGTCCGCGCCACTGACCAGCCCCTGGCCTTGTTGGCCGAAACCAGTCAGTCAGATGACCATCGCCGTCATCCGTAGCTCGTCAGCCGCGTCCCGCCCTCCAGGAGCACACGTGAACCCCGTCGGGTCCAGTATCAGCAGGACGACAACCATGAATGAGCCCGGGTCGACCGACCCGGTACGCGCCAACCCTGCGCGTGTGGACCCCCGTGGTCTGCGGTTTGCTGCGGCTCTCACCACGGCGGTGCTGGCGACAGTTCTCCTCACCGAGAGCAGTTGGCTGCTCGGCGCCCAGGCGGCGGTGTTCGCCGTCGGTGCCTTCGTCGGTCTGCGTCGATCGCCCTACGCGATCGTCTTCGCGAGGCTCGTTCGTCCCCGGATCGGTGCACCCGGACACACCGAGGACGCGGGTCCTCCGCAGTTCGCCCAACTGGTCGGGTTCGGGTTCGCCACTGTCGGGCTCGTCGCGTTCTACGCCGGCGTGACCACGGTGGCGCTGGTCGCCGTCGGGCTTGCCCTCGCGGCCGCTTTCCTCAATGCCGCCTTCGGGCTGTGCCTAGGCTGCGAGCTCTACCTGTCCGTCCTCCGCCTGACCCGCCGACGCCACGTCGGACAGGCGTCCACTGCCCCCTCAGCACCTTGACATCGCCACAACCACCACTTCAACCACTAGCACGGAGGTAACCGCATGAGCCGCGACGCTGTCCTTGTCGACGCCGACTGGGTCGAGAACCATCTCGACGACGAGAAGATCGTCCTCGTCGAGGTCGATGAAGACACCTCTGCCTACGACAAAGGCCACCTCAAAGGGGCGGTCAAGATCGACTGGAAGGAAGACCTGCAGGACCCCGTACGGCGGGACTTCGTGAACAAGCAGCAGTTCGAACAGCTGCTGTCGGGTCGGGGGATCGCGAACGACGACACGGTGGTGCTCTACGGGGGGAACAACAACTGGTTCGCCGCGTACGCCTACTGGTACTTCAAGCTGTACGGCCACGACAAGGTGCTGCTCCTCGACGGCGGCCGCAAGAAGTGGGAGCTCGACTCCCGCGAGCTGACCGAGCAGCCCCCTTCGCGGGCGCAGACCTCCTACACCGCGCAGGAACCCAACCTCGACATCCGGGCGTTCCGCGACGAGGTCGTCGCTGCGATCGGCAGCAAGAACCTCGTCGATGTCCGGTCACCCGATGAGTACGCCGGTCGCCTGCTGGCACCGGCTCACCTCCCCCAGGAGTCGGCCCAGCGCGGTGGTCACGTCCCGACCGCCAAGAACATCCCGTGGAGCAAGGCGGCCAACGACGACGGCACTTTCCGCTCCGACGACGAGCTGAAGAAGCTGTACTCCGAGGCAGGTGTCCAGTTCGGTGCGAAGGACACGATTGCCTACTGCCGCATCGGCGAGCGGAGCGCGCACACGTGGTTTGTGCTGCACGAGATCCTGGACGAGCCGAACGTGAAGAACTACGACGGCTCGTGGACGGAGTACGGATCCCTCGTAGGCGTTCCGGTCGCCCTCGGTGACGAGCCGGGAGAGGCCTGACATGTGCGGTGCCACCGAGGGCGGGCCAGGACTCGAAGGTGTCGACGTCGCCAAGGAGTCGATCATCCAGGGCGTTGTCGTCCACGACGACCATCCGGTCGGGGATGCCTACGTGCGACTGCTCGACCGGACCGGGGAGTTCACGGCCGAGGTGCCGACGAGCGCCACCGGGCAGTTCCGGTTCTTCGCCGCGCCGGGCACCTGGACGCTCCGGACGCTCGCGCCGCGGACCGAGCCGGTCGACCAGCACGTCGAGGCGTCGAAGGGCGAGATCGCCGAGGTGCGCATCAACGTCTGACCTGCGGTCTCCGGGGCGGACGGCGGGCCTAGACTGTGCGCCGGACCATCGGCGCCGGCTGACCCGCGGCCGCCCCGGAGACTGAGATGAGGACGACGTGGCCATCGAGCGCGATGACCGCCCGTGGGGGTACTACGAGGTCGTGGACGTCGCGGAGGCGTTTCGCGTCAAGCGCATCTGTGTGCGGCCCGGGCAGCGACTCAGCTACCAGCGCCACGCGCAGCGTTCCGAGCACTGGTACGTCGTCGCCGGCGCCGGCGTGGCGACCATCGACGGGGTCGACCATCGGCTTGTACCCGGCTCGACCGTCGACATCCCTGTCGGGACGGCGCACCGGGTCGCGAGCGACGTTGACGTCGATCTCGTGTTCGTCGAGATCCAGACAGGTGCGTACTTCGGCGAGGACGACATCGAGCGCCTCGACGATGACTACGGCCGGCAGATCACCCAGACCTGAGCGGGAAGGGCTGACCGAGCCGGCTCAGTTGATCGAGCGCGAGCCGGCGAGCGCGGCCTTGGGGTACTTGTCGAGGTAGCTCTGGACGTCGTCTGCCGCCACCGCCTTGAAAAGCGCATTGCTCTTCGCCGGAGCCAGCCGAACGATGCTCTGCCCGTCGTTGCTCGTGTCGTACGAGCCGAAGGGGGCGGTGAGGAAGTCGACGTTCTGGGTGTGGATGCTGCGCATCGCCAGCGCCAGACTGCGGATCTCGCCGTTGTCCCAGGTGTTGTCGACGGTCAGGTACCGCGTGATCACACCGACGACCTTGCTGAGCTGGATCGGGTTGTGGATCGTGCCACCCGACAGCAACTTGCTCATCGTGGCGCGGATGAAGTTCTGCTGGCGTTTGATCCGGTCGAAGTCGCCGTTCGTGAGTCCATGTCGCGTGCGCACGTACGCCAACGCCTGTTGGCCCTCGAACGTGTGCCAGCCCTTCTCCCAGGTGATCCGCTGGGACTCGTCGTAGAACGTCTCGGGGATGTAGACGCGGATTCCGCCCAGAGCGGTCGTGAGGTCCTTGAAGCCGGCCCAGTCGATGATGGCCAGGTGGTCGATGTGGATACCGGTCAGGCTTTCCACGGTCTGCCGCGCCATGGGTGGGCCGCCGTAGGAGAACGCGGCGTTGATCTTGGCGAAGCCGTTGTTGTAGGGGTAGCCGTTGATCTTGACCCAGGTGTCGCGCGGGATCGAGACGAGCTGGATCGACTTACGGTCGGCCGGGATGTGCGCGATCATCATCGTGTCGCTGCGGTGCGCACCGGGCGTCCACTTGCCATCGGACATGTCCTGGGCAACGGACTGTGTCTGACCATCGCCGTTGTCGGCGCCGAGCAGCAAGATGTTGAGGGGCTTGCCGTTCTCGTGGCCGTTGAGGTCAGGGTTCTCAGTGATGCCGGCGTCGACGCGTTGGATGTTGCCGAGCTGGTGGTTGAGATACCACAGGTAGCCGCCGGTGGTGCCGGTCAGCAGGACCAGCGCAGTCGCGACTGCCAGCAGGACGGGGTGCCTCCGCACCGGTCCCTTGCTGGGCACCCGCTTGCGCCGTCCTGGCGCAGGGGCATCCCCGTCTCCGAGCGGCGGGCCGACCGGACTCGACGGTGAGATGAGTTCGGGGTCGCCGGCACGCGACAGGGGCTCGTCTGAGCCGCCATCGTGAGGCGTGCGGTTGTCGCTCATCCAACTCTCGAGTTCGCAGGAGGTACGGGACACGGGTCCGAGGCCCAGCCAAGTGTGCCAACAATCGCGGCTCCGGTGAAATCCGGCGAGGATTGGCTGAACTTCCTCAGGAATCCTTCAGACTTCCGTGGGCTCCGCGCCGCGTCACGCGGTGTCCACGATGAGCGTAACGGGTCCGTCGTTGGTGAGCCGAACATCCATATGTGCCCCGAAAACACCGGTTTGAACCTCCGCACCAAGGTCTGTCAGCGCGGTGCAGAACCTCTCGTACAGCGGTTCGGAGACGTCGCCCGGAGCGGCGGCAGACCACGAGGGTCGCCGGCCTTTGCGGGTATCGGCATAGAGGGTGAACTGGCTGACGACGAGCACCGGCGCGGCCAGGTCAGCCGCCGACCTCTCGTCGCGCATGATCCGGAGCTCCCAGATCTTGCGGGCCAGTGCAACCGCTGTCGTCGGGGTGTCGTCATGGGTGACTCCGAGCAGGACGACGAGTCCGGGTCGTTCGATCGATGCGGTGACCTTACCGGCGACGGCGACCGACGCATCGCGGACGCGCTGTACGACGGCTCGCATCGTCTCGTACCTCCAGCGGGGGGTTCGGGGTGAGGGCACCTGGGCAGCGCCTGAGTCTGGCACGATGACGCCATGACCGTCCCACCACGGGTTGCCCACCCGTCCACGCTCATCACTGTCGCGCCGACGGGAGCTGAGACCGCCAAGTCTGACGTCCCGGCGCTGCCGACCACGACCGAGGAGCTCGTCGAGACCGCGGTGCGGTGCGAGGCGGCCGGGGCGGCGATGATCCACCTGCACATCCGCGATGCGGAGCACCGGCCCACGCTCGAGATCGGTCGGCTCGCGGACGCAGTCACCGCGGTACGCGAGGCCACCACCCTCATCGTGCAGCTGTCGACCGGGGGATCAGTGCACGACCCGCTCGAGCAGCGCCTCAAGGTGCTCGACGCCGAACCCGACTCCTGCTCACTCACGATGGGCACGACCAACTTCGGTGATGACGTCTTCCTGAATCCCTGGCCGTTCGTGGCCGAGCTCTACCAGCAGACGCAGGATCGCCAGGTGGTGCCCGAGTTCGAGCTCTTCGACCTCGGGCACGTGCACGCACTGCACCGGTTGCTCGATGCCTACGGACCTCCGTACGGCGGTCGTGTCCACTGCGACCTCGTGATGGGTGTCCCCGGCGGCATGCCCGGCACGACCGACGCACTCGTCGCCGCCGTGCAGGCGATGCCGGCCGAGGTCACCTCGTGGTCTGCCACCGGCATCGGCCGCACGACACTCGCGGTGGCGCTGGCGTCGCTGTCACGCGGTGGTCACCTGCGAGTCGGGATGGAGGACACGTTGACGTTGTCCCGCGGGGTGCCGGTCACCCACAACGACGAGCTGGTGGGCAGGGCCGCCCGGTTGGCCGAGCTGGCCCAGCGTCCGGCGATGTCCACCGGCGAGGCGCGCGACTTCCTGCAGGTGAAGCAGCGCTGAGGCGTCAATAGACGACGGCCTGGGTCCCTTCGCCGAGGATCTCCTCGACGTACGACGCCGCGCCGGCGATGACCACACCAGGGAGCAGGTCGTCAGCGGTCAGGTCGCGGCGGGCAGCACACTGAGTGCACACCGTGATCCGGCCCGAGAGCAACAGAAGCTCGAGCACGGTTTCCAGCGGCGCAGCGTGGGGGAGCGAGAACTCCGCCGCGCGGCCTGGGACCGCCAGCCAGACCGCTTCTCCGGTCAGCCACACCGACACCCGGGCGCCGGCGCTGACCGCCGCTGCTGCCACCGTGAAGCCCTGGCTGCAGCGTTCGGGCGCCTCCTGACCGGCGGTGATCTTGACGACAAGGGGTCGGATCTCGGTCTGGGTGGCCATGCGGGCAGCCTAGGCCCCGACCGGCGCCCGATAGACTCCCCGACCGTGGAAGCCTTCTACCTCGGACTCTTCGTGCTCATGGGAGTCGCGATCGCAGGGCTGGCGGGATTCGTCGTGTTCAAGCTGTTCCGCGGTCAGAGCTGACGGGGGCACCGATGCCGTTCGAGATCCCGTCCGATCTCCATCCGGACCTGACGCCGATCGCCTTCCTGCTCGGTCACTGGCATGGCAACGGCCGCGGCGACTACCCGACGATCGACGCCTTCCAGTTCGGGCAGGAGGTGGCGTTCACCCACGACGGCAGACCCTTCCTGCACTACTTCAGCCGTACCTGGCTATTGGACGACGACGGCAACGAGGTGCGCCCACTGGCGCTCGAGACAGGTTTCATGAGGTCCCGGCCCGGCGGCGCCATCGAGCTCCTGCTCACTCACCCGACAGGATTCGTCGAGATCTACCACGGCGCGGTCGAGGGCGCGAAGATCGAGCTGTCCACCGACGCCGTGGTCCGGACCGAGTCGGCGAAGGAGTACACCGCCGGCCAGCGGCTCTACGGCCTCGTCGAAGGCGACCTGTTGTGGACATTCGACATGGCCGCCATGGGCCAGGAGCTGCAGTCGCACATCTGGGCCCGGCTGACCAGGTCCTGATCGTGGTGGACCCGGTGGTCGCACCCGGTCCTAGACTGGCCACATGGGGCTCCAGGAGACGTTGCGTGCGAAGGGTTACCGGATCACGCCGCAGCGCCAGCTCGTGCTCGACGCGGTCACCGAGCTCGGCCACGCGACTCCCGAGGACGCCTTCGCCTGGGTCCAGGAGCGCTCCTCCGGCGTCAACATCTCCACCGTCTACCGCACGCTCGAGCTGCTCGAGGAGCTCGGACTCGTCAAGCACGCCCACCTCAGCCACGGTGCCCCGACGTACCACGCGGCCGCGGCACCCGAGCACGTCCACCTGGTCTGCCGGGGCTGCGGCAAGGTTGCGGAGGTTCCGACCGGCGCAGTCGCTTCCCTGGTCGACCAGCTCGATCGGAATGAGGGCTTTGCCGCCGACGTTGGACATCTCACGATCTTCGGCACCTGCCGCGAGTGTCGCCACGACGAAGCACGGGAGCCGACTGCGTGACCACGGACAACCACCCCGACCGCACCGCCGAGCCTGACGCACCGGCTCAGCCGCGGACCGACGGCTACCGGAGCTCGCTGCTCGACCTGGCAGGAGCCGTCGAGGGCGACGGCCTCGACGCGGGGGTGGCCGCCCACTACGGCGACCCGCTCCGCGAACAGAAGGCGCTCATGGCAGGTGGTGGCTTCGTCGACCTGTCGCACCGCAGCGTCGTCACCATCAGTGGACCCGACCGGCTGGGCTGGTTGCACTCTTTGACCACCCAGCACCTCGAGTCCCTCGAGCCGCACGTCTTCACGACCACGCTCGTGCTGTCACCGCAAGGCCGTGTCGAGCACCAGATGACCGGCTACGACGACGGCGAGACCTTCTGGGCGCATGTCGAACCCGGTCGGGCTCCGGCGCTGGTGTCCTGGCTGGACTCGATGCGGTTCATGATGCGCGTCGAGGTGACCGACGTCTCGACCGACTGGGCCGTACTCGCCCGCGGCGAGACCACGGTCGAGCTCGTCCCGCGCCAAGAGCTCGCCGACGAGGCGCACGGAACGCCCTGCGGCACCTGGGCGTACGAAGCGCTGCGCATCGCCCGCGGCGACGCGCGGTTCGGCCTCGACACCGATGACAAGTCCATCCCCAACGAGATGGGCTGGATCGGCTCCGCCGTTCACCTCGACAAGGGGTGCTATCGCGGGCAGGAGACGGTCGCCCGTGTGCACACCCTGGGGCGACCGCCGCGTCGCCTCGTCCTGCTGCACCTCGACGGGTCTGTCGACACGTTGCCCGCGCCCGGCGCGCCCGTCGACCTCGACGGCCGCCAGGTCGGTTTCGTCGGCTCGTCGGCGCGGCACTACGAGCTGGGTCCGATCGGGCTGGCACTGGTCAAGCGCAACGTCTCGCTCGCCGCCACCCTGGTCGCGGACGGGGTCGCGGCCGCGCAGGAGACCGTGGTCGACCCCGAGGTCGGTCTGCACGTCCGCGCGCGGCTCTGAGCTTGCTCCGTGGACCTCGTCTATGCGCCGGTGATCGGCGCTGCCCGGCTGCTGTTCGCCGCGCTCGGCCTGAAGATCCGGGTCGAAGGGGCTGAGCACGTCCCGCGGCACGGTCCGGCCTTGCTGGTGAGCAATCACGTGAGCTACCTCGACTTCGGCTTCGTAGGACTCGCGGCACGACGGTCGAAGCGGTACGTGCGTTTCCTGACGAGGCATGACGTCTGGCACAGCCCGGCCGGTCCGCTGATGACGGGGATGCACCACATCCCTGTCGACCGGGCTGCTCCGGCCGGCGCCTATCTCACCGCTCGAGCAGCGTTGAACCGCGGTGAGGTGGTCGGGATCTTCCCAGAGGCCGGCGTCAGCCGCTCGTTCGCTGTCCGCTCGCTCATGGCGGGTGCGGTTGCCCTGGCCCAGGAGACCGGGGTTCCGATCGTCCCGATGGCATTGTGGGGACCGCAGCGCATCGCTACCGCAGGCCTCCCGGTGAGCCTGCACCGGGGGCGGTCGGTGTCGATCGGGGTCGGTTCGCCGATGCGCCTGAGCGGTGATGTCGTCACCGCGACCCGTGCTCTGGGGGCGCGCCTTCAAGAGCTGGTCGACGATGTGCAGCGACGGCACCCCGACCAGCCACCGCCGGGGGTCTGTGCGCCGTGGCAGCCGGCGCATCTCGGGGGCAACGCCCCCACGGCGGCCGAAGCCCTGCTCGAGGCCGACGTGCCGAGGTGGGCGGTCCAGCCCTCACCCGGCCCGTTCTTCCGGTAGCCGTCTGTCAGCTGGCGGAGTTGATCATCCCGGCGCCGACCGTGACGCCGGTGGCCTCGTCGATGAGGATGAACGAGCCCGTGGTGCGGTTCTTGTCGTACGGGTCACACAGCAGCGGGACCGTGGTGCGCAGCTGAACGCGGCCGATCTCGTTGAGGGTGAGCTCCTTGGTCTCGAGATCGCGGTGCAACGAGTTGACGTCGAGGCGGTACTGCACGTCCTTGACCAAGGCCCGCGCGGTCCGGGTCGTGTGCTTGATCGCCAGCTTCTGTCGCGGCTGCAGCGGTGTGGACGACATCCAGCAGATCATCGCGTCGATGTCCTGGCTGGGCTTGGGTGCGTTCTGCGGGCGGCAGATCATGTCGCCCCGTGAGACGTCGACGTCGTCCTCGAGCCGGATGGTCACCGACATGGGGGGGTAGGCGGCCTCGAGCTCCTGGTCGAAGAGGTCGATCTGCGAGATCTTCGACGTCATACCGGACGGCAGCACGAGCACTTCGTCGCCGGGCTTCATGACGCCGCCCGCAACGCGGCCGGCGTAGCCGCGGTAGTCGTGGTACTCGTCGGACTTGGGCCGGACGACGTACTGCACGGGGAACCGGGCGTCGACGAGGTCGCGGTCAGAGGCAACGTGGACGTTCTCGAGGTGGTGCAGCAGGGACGGGCCCTCGTACCAGGCCATGTGGGCCGAGCGCTCGACGACGTTGTCACCTTGCAGTGCCGAGATCGGGATGATCGTCAGGTCGGGGATGCGGAGCTTCGTCGCGAACGACGTGAACTCCTTGTGGATCTCGTTGAACCGCTCCTCGGAGAACTCGACGAGGTCCATCTTGTTGACGCAGAGCACCAGGTGCGGGACCTGCAGCAGGGACAGGATCACGGCGTGGCGGCGAGACTGCTCGGTCAGGCCCTGGCGGGCGTCGACGAGCACCAGGCCGAGGTCTGCGGTGGACGCCCCGGTGACCATGTTGCGCGTGTACTGCACGTGGCCCGGGGTGTCGGCGATGATGAACTTGCGGTTGGGGGTGGCGAAGTAGCGGTACGCGACATCGATCGTGATGCCCTGCTCGCGCTCGGAGCGGAGACCGTCGGTGAGCAGCGCCAGGTCGGTGTAGTCGTAGCCACGCGACTTGGAGGTGGTCTCGACGGCCTCGAGCTGGTCTTCGAAGATCGCCTTGGAGTCGAGCAACAGCCGCCCGATCAGCGTCGACTTGCCGTCGTCCACCGAACCGGCGGTGGCGAACCGCAACAGGTCCATGGAAGGAACAGCCATCAGAAGTAGCCCTCTCGCTTGCGGTCTTCCATGGCGGCCTCGCTGAAGCGGTCGTCGCCACGGGTGGCGCCGCGCTCGGTGACCCGAGCCACGGCGATCTCCTCGATGATCTCGTCGACGGTCGAGGCCGGCGACTCGACGCAGCCGGTCAGCGTGAGGTCGCCGACGGTCCTGAAACGCACCGTGCGCTCTTCGGCCCGCTCACCCGTCTTGAGCGGGTTGTGCTCGCTCTCGGTGAGCAGCATCCCGTCGCGCTCGAACACCCGACGCTGGTGGCTGAAGTAGATGTTGGGGATCTCGATGCCCTCGCGGCCGATGTAGTGCCAGATGTCGAGCTCGGTCCAGTTGGACAGCGGGAAGATCCGCATGTGCTCGCCGGCGTGGATGCGGCCGTTGTAGAGCGACCAGAGCTCGGGACGCTGCATCTTGGGGTCCCACTGGCCGAACTCGTCGCGGTGGGAGTAGACGCGCTCCTTGGCGCGTGCCTTCTCTTCGTCGCGGCGACCACCACCGAAGGCGGCGGTGAAGCCCTCTTCCTCGATGGCGTGCAACAACGTGCCGGTCTGGTGCCGGTTGCGGCTGGTCTTGCCGTCGTCGACGACCACACCGTTCTTGAGGGCCTCTTCGACGGAGGCGACGATGAGGTGTACGCCGAGGCGGTCGACCCAGTTGTCGCGTGTCTGCAGGACCTCGGGGAAGTCGTACCCCGTGTCGATCTGCAGCACGGGGAAAGGGATCTTCGCGGGGAAGAACGCCTTCTCGGCGAGACGCATCATCACGATGGAGTCCTTGCCGCCGGAGAACATGAGCACCGGCTTCTCGAACTCGGCCGCGACTTCGCGGAAGATGTGGATCGACTCCGCCTCCAGCTCATCGAGCTGGCTGAGGCGGTAGTCAGCGTGGACGGTCATCCGTGGGGACTCCTCAAGACATGAGATTCGCGCCAATCCTAACCATGATCGGCCGTGCGGTCAGACGGCCGTGGCGCGAGCTGTGGCGCACGCGACATCTCATCGACCCTGCTGGGGTCGTCCGTCACTCGACCGGATCGGGATCCTTGGCCCGTTCGGCGCGTCCCTCCGGCGTGTCCGCGGCGACCGGTTCCTCGATCTGCGCGACGGTCGGTGCCCCGAACATCGTGAGGCCGCGCTCGACGCGCAGCGCTCCCCACACCAGCGGCACGAGGAAGACCAGCGCAAGGCCGACCAGCGCGATGAAGACGGGGTGAGTCTGGTCGTCGCCTGCCCCGAGGGGCGCCCACCCGGCTTTGTCGAGCAGCGCCAGTCCCGACATCGTCAGGACGACCACGATGCCGCGGCGGATGAAGGACTGCGGCACGCGCGGAGCGATCTTCGCGCCGATGATCGTTCCCGGGACCGATCCGATCACCAGGGGGATGACGATGCCCCACTCGAGGCCGTTGACCAAGATGTTGGAGATCGCCGCCGACAGGACGAGCGGAACCGCCTGGACGAGGTCGGTGCCCACCAGCTTCACCGCCGAGAGAGTCGGATAGAGCATGAGCAGCGCCACCATGATGACCGAGCCCGAACCGACCGAGGTGATGCCGACCAGAAGGCCGCCGACCGCCCCGACCGCGATCGTGGGGATGGGCCGGATGACCGGCGGGCCGGTGGGCTTCCAGGTGCCGGCGGTCGTGCGGCGGAGCTGGATGTACAGGCGCAGCGCGTAGGTCGACGCGGCCAGCAGCAGTGTGAAGCCGATCGCGATCTTCAAGAACTTGTCGACGTCGGCCTCGGGCGCCACCCAGCCGACGAGGTGCGGGCCGAGGAACGCGGTGGGCACGGATCCGCAGATCAACCAGCCCGAGAGCCGCATGTCGGGCGAGCCTGCGCGGCTGTGCACGATCGCGCCGCCGGTCTTGTACACCGCCGCTGCCGTCAGGTCAGCAGTCACGACGGCGGACGCGTCGCCGACGCCGAGGAAGATCAGCGCCGGCGTCATCAGTGCGCCACCGCCCATGCCGGTGATGCCGACGACGATGCCGACGAGGAAGGCCGCGACCGCAGTCTTGATCTCAAGACCACTGATGGATGCAGCGCCGTCTGCCAGCAGCTGCTGTGAAGCCTGGAGCACGTGTCCTCCGTGCGGGTCAGGGGTGGAGCCAGCCCTCGGAAGTCAGGTGCCCGAGCAGCTCGAGCAGACATTCTGCTATATCTCTATTGGTTGTGTCGAGTTTATAGGAATTCACTGGCGGTTCGTACGGCGACGAGATGCCGGTGAAGTCGGGAATCTCGCCGGCCCGCGCCTTGGCGTAGAGCCCCTTGCGGTCGCGTCGCTCACATTCTTCGAGAGGAGTGGCCACGTGGATCAGCACGAAGCCGCCGCCGGCACGCTCGACCATGCGGCGTACCTCGGCGCGCGTCGACTCGAACGGCGCGATCGGTGAGCAGATCGCCAGCCCACCGTGGCGCGCGATCTCGGCGGCGACGAAGCCGATCCGCAGGATGTTGGTCTCGCGGTCGGCGCGGTTGAAGCCGAGTCCCTTCGACAGGTGATGCCGTACGACGTCTCCGTCGAGCGAGGTGACCGTCCGCTCGCCCTGTTCGAGGATGTGGTCGACCAGCGCCCGGGCCAGCGTCGACTTCCCGGAGCCGGACAGGCCGGTGAAGAAGATCACGGCACCCTGCTGGTCGCGCGGCGGCCGGTCGTGGTCGACGATGGCCGCCACCTCGGTCGGATGCTGACCGCTCGCACTGCGGGAGATGCGGTAGGTCGCCGAGGCGTAGGCGGCTCCGACACTGTCGAGCAGGCGGTCGTTGGGCGACTGGCCGCTGGCGTCGGCGGTCCAGCCATGGTCGGCCACCGCGACCGCGAGGGCGGTCGCGCCGTCGAGCCCTGCCGCGGCGGCCAGGGTGGCCCGCACCAGGGCCGGGCCGGAGACTCCCTCGGGCATCCCGTCCCCGACGCAGGCCAGCAGCAGCGGCCTGCGCTCCTCACCGACCGCGACGCGCGTGATGTCCTCGAGGTCCCCGTCCGTCAGAGGCCGGTGGACCGGCACGGCGAGGAGCGAGTCCGCCGACTGTGACTCGTGCAGCGTCGCGGGCGACAGGTGGAGACGCCGGAACGCGCCGAACTCGTTGTGGGCCACCTTCGCCACCGGACCCACGAGTCCGACCTGGTCGCCGTCGGGGGTCGTCCAGGTGCGCTCGACGGTGAGCCGGGCCAGCGGGGCGCCTTCGGGATCGACGATCTCGAGGAGGCCCACGGCGCCGGCGACCTCGGCGGTGGTGTCGGAGACCGTCAGGGTCACCGGGAGAGGGTTGGTGCCCGGTTCGACGAAACCGGGGAGAGGTGGTGCCAGGCACCCGCCGAGCAGGAGCTCGAGGTCGTCGAGCTCGCGCTGGGTGGGCGTCCACTGCGGGACCGGGACGTTGCGCTGTGCGGGAGAGGACACCGAGCGATTGTGTCACCTCGACGACGCGGCCACGGAGCGCGGACTCCGGGCTCCCACCTGTGCTGAGCAGCCTCCGTCCGCCGGGGCGTGGCCCAGCGGTCACCGGTACGCTCGCCAGTCGTGAAGGCCACCGAGATCCTCATCGATATCGTCCGGTCCGGCTTTGTCGAGGGTCACCACCGAGGCTCGGTCGTGGCGCTGGCGGCCGACGGCCAGGTCGACTGGTCGCTCGGCGACGTCGTGAGCCCCATCTATCCACGCTCCTGCAACAAGCCGGTGCAGGCGCTCGCCATGCTGCGTCGGGGCCTCGAGCTGGACGGTGACCTGCTCGCACTGGCGGCCGCCTCGCACTCCGGTGAGCCGTTCCACCTGTCCGGAGTACGCCGGATCCTCGCCTCGGCGGGGCTGGACGAGTCCGCCTTGCAGACGCCGCCCGACTATCCTCTCGACGACAACGCGCGAACCGCGTACATGCGTGCCGGGCTGGAGCGGTCTCCGATCGCCATGAACTGCTCGGGCAAGCACGCGGCGATGCTCGCGACCTGCGTGGTCAACGGCTGGGACATCGCCACCTACCGAGACCCCGCGCACCCGCTGCAGGTCGCGATCGCGGAGACCTTCGCCGAGCTGACCCGCGAGCCGGTCGCGAGCGTCGGGGTGGACGGGTGCGGTGCGCCGCTGCTGTCGACGTCCCTGCTCGGGCTGGCCACCGCGTTCCGGGCACTGGTGATGGCCGAGCCGGGGAGCCCGGAGCGACGGGTCGCCCAGGCCTTCGCAGAGCATCCCGAGTCCGCCTCCGGCTCGACCCGAGACGAGGCGATCCTGCTCCGGGCTCTCCCGGGGGCGGTCGGCAAAGCCGGTGCGGAGGCCAGCTACGCCCTGGCCCTGCCCGATGGTCGGGCCGTGGCGTTGAAGATCGACGACGGATCGCCCCGCGCGCGACCCGTCGCCATGGCCGCGGCACTGCGGCGGATGGGGATCGAGAGCGAGGCGGTCCGCTCCACTGGCACCGTCTTGTTGTTCGGTGGCGGTGTTCCCGTCGGGGAGCTTCGTCCTGCCTTCTGACTGCTCAGCCTGATCGTGCGTCAGCAGCAGCCGCCGTCGCCCGTGCAGCAGGTGCCGTCGGAGTTCATCCCGGACTCGGTCTGCCTCGGTAGGTCGTCGAGGATCGTGTAGACCTCCCACTTCTCGCCGCCGGGTCCGGTGGCCCAGACCTTGTCCTGGACGGCGTAGCAACAGGTGGTGGCGTCCTCGACCGCTGAGGCCAGGCCAGCGGCGGTGAGGCGCTTCGTTGCCGCCGCCACCTCGTCCGTCGTACCGACCTCGACTCCGAGGTGGTTGAGCGAGCCGCCGTGTCCGGGGTTCTCGATAAGCACCAGCTTGAGAGGTGGCTCGGTGAGGGCGAAGTTCGCGTATCCGGGGCGCAGCTTGTGCGGCTCTGCGGAGAAGAGCTCGGAGTAGAAGGCGACTGCCTGGTCGAGGTCGTCGACGTTGAGCGCGAGCTGCACGCGCGAGGTGTCGAGCTGTGGGCGAACCGTGGCGGTGGTCATGAGCGGTCCTTTCGGTGAAGAATCGATGAACTTCAATATAACGCTGTATCGAAAATTGTCAATGTACGGCTAGACTGATGAGCATGACGCAATCGTGCTGCGGCCCGGGAATCTCCTCGATCGACGACGCGGCCGCCGATGACCTGGCGGATCTTTTCAAGGCGCTCGGTGACCCTGTGCGCGTCCGGATCCTCGCGGCGCTCGCCCATGACCCCGATCGGCAGATCTGTGCGTGTGACTTCGTCGCGATCGCCGGCAAGAGCCAACCTACGGTGAGCCACCATCTCAAGCTGTTGCGGGAAGCCGGGCTGATCGCCGCCGAACGCCGCGGCACCTGGATCTGGTACTCCATCGTGCCCGGGCGCCTCGATGACCTCGGCGACACGTTCACCACGAGGGTTGTGTCTCATGTCTGAGGCCCCCGGAGTCCCGACCGTCCTCGTCGCGTGCGTCCAGAACGCCGGCAGGTCGCAGGCCGCCGCCGCACTGCTCCGCTCACTGGCGGGCGAACGCGTGGCGGTGCGATCGGGCGGCAGCAAGCCGGCGGCTGACGTTCATCCCGAGGTCGCGGCTGTGCTGGCCGAGCGCGGCTTGTCGGTCGTGGGTGCCCCGCGGGCCTGGACCGACGACGACGTGGTCGAGGCCGATGTGGTCGTGACGATGGGGTGCGGTGACGCCTGCCCGTTCTATCCCGGCACCCGCTACGAGGACTGGGACGTGGCCGACCCGGGCGGCCAGCCCGTCGAAGTCGTGCGCGAGATCGTGGCTGACATCGAGGTGCGCGTACGACACCTGCTCGACTCCATGGGTGTCCCCGCCACGGCTTGAGAGTGCGCGGGTGACGCGTCTCACGCTGCGGATACTCGTCTCCTGCTTGCAATTGCAAGCGATTGCTAGCAAGGTGGCCCTATGGCCAAGTTGAAGGTAGGTAAGCCCCTCGCCGAGGGAGCCCCTCGGGCAGCCGCCCGGGTCACTGCATCAGCGCGCGCCAGCGTGGCGGGTACGGCGCAGAGCCTCGGTGACTACCTGCGCGACCAACGTCGTGGCGCCCAGCTCTCGCTGCGTCAGCTTGCCGACCAAGCCGGCGTCTCCAATCCCTACCTCAGTCAGATCGAGCGAGGGTTGCGCCGCCCGTCAGCGGACGTCCTGCAACAGCTGGCCAAGGCGCTGCGCATCTCGGCCGAGACGCTCTACGTCCGGGCCGGGATCCTCGATCCACATGAACGCGGCGCCGCGACCGTTCAGACCGCAGTGCTGACGGACCCCGAGCTCAGCGAGCGGCAGAAGCAGATGCTGCTCGAGATCTACGCCTCGTTCAAGCAAAGCAACGCACCCTGAGCACGTCTGGTCCATCCGCTGCGGAGCGACATCGACCCAGACCGCGCCAGACACATCCCACCGACACAACCCATTGACACAGACTCCATCCGAGAGGAAACACCATGGCACTCGCCTCCACCTTCGAGAAGACCCGCAAGGACATCCAGAAGACGCTCACCGAGTCCGGTGCGCTGGACGCCGTCGTCGGCGCCGGCGACCTGGCCGTCAAGAAGCTCCGCGCGGCTCGCGCCGACCTCAGCGCTCGCGCCGAGACCCTGCAGGCCGATGTCAAGAACGCCCCCGACCTGGTCAAGGCGGCCCCCGAGCTCGTCAAGTCGATCCCGGCCCACGCGCAGGCCGCCCTCGGCGAAGCCGTGGCCGGCGCCATCGCGGCGTACGACGACCTCGCCGTCCGCGGCAAGGATCTCGTGATTCGCGTCCGCGGCCAGCAGGCCACCCACGACCTGAAGGCTCAGGCGAGCACCACCGTGAGCCACGCGAAGGCGACCGCGACGACGGCGAAGAAGTCGGCCGCGGCGACGAAGACGGCAGCCAAGTCGGCGACCACGACGGCGAAGAAGTCCGCCGCTCGGACCAAGACGGCCGCCAAGTCGGCCACGACGACGGCGAAGAAGTCCGCCGCCAGGACCAAGACCTCGGCGAAGTCGACGACCACCAGCGCGAAGAAGACGGCGTCCGCCGCAGCCAAGGCTGTCGACGACACCGGGTCGAAGGTCGGCAACTGATCCGGCGAGTCTTTCGCAACAGCAGCCCCGCAGAGCTTGTCTCTGCGGGGCTGTTTCGTCGCGACTGCGGTTAGGCTTGTTCTGTGCTCACGCAAGCTGCTGATGTCTACGCCGTGCTCAACCTCGAGAACTGGGTGCTCTACCTGCTCTATGTCGTGCTGCTGGCCGTGAAGCTCTGGGCGCTGATCGACGCGCTCTTCCACAAGGACGAGTCCTACGTCGCCGCAGACAAGCAGAACAAAGCGTTCTGGCTGCTCCTGCTGGTCATCTTCTTCGCGCTGCAGTTTCTGCTGCATGACCCGCGGCAGGTCCTCAACCTGATCGGCACGGTGGTGGCCTTCGTCTACCTGGCGGACGTGCGACCGACGCTCCGTGCGATGAAGCGCTACTGATCTCCGCGGTCTCTGATGCCGCTCATCGATGGTCCGGACGGATCGATCGAGACCTTGGTCACGGGGTCGGGTTCACCGGTCACGGTGTTCGCACATGGGCTGGCGGGATCGATCGACGAGACCCGACCGTTCGGCTCCGGCGTGCGCGGGACGCGCGTCTTCTTCCATTTCCGCGGACACGGCGCGACGATCGGGGCCGAGAGTGCGTGGACCTACCGCACGGCTGCCGCTGAGCTCACGGCCGTGGTGTCGGAGTACGACGGCCGCCGCGGCCTCGGCATCTCGCTCGGCGCGGGTGCGCTGATGGCGGCCGCAGCAACCGACCCGGGAAGGTTCGAGCGGTTGGTGCTCGTGCTACCGGCCACGATCGATCAGCCTCGGACCGACGCGGCGGTCGACCTGATGCGGGCCCGAGCCGAGCTCGTCGAGCACCGGGATCATGTGGGGTTGGCGGCGTCGCTGGTGGCGGAGCAACCGGTCGGCGTACGGACACGGGCCGATGTCCGGCTGTGGGCCGAGCGGCAGGCGCGGCGGCTCACCTCGACCACCGTGGCGCGCGCGCTCCGTGAGCTCCCGCCGCAGCACCCGCTGTCGTCGCGGGCCGAGCTGGCGGCGATCCGGTGCCCGGTGCTGGTGGTAGGGCAGGAGGGGGACGCGGCGCATCCCGCCTCGACGGCCCGTGAGCTGGCGGCGCTGCTGCCGGCGGGCGAGCTCGAGATCTACGACGAGCGCGGCCTGCTGTGGTCACATCGGGCCGACGTACGCCGCCGCATCTCCACCTTCCTCAACTCCTGACCCAGAGTTTCCCCCGGGCACTTGCGCCATCTGGCCGTCCGCGTTTGCCTAGTTCACAAGCCAACTGGCTTGTGAACTAGGCAGATCGACCTTGGGGACGGGGCATTTGCCTCTGGGTCTGTCGGGAGGGTCATGGAACTGACGATCGTGCAGGGCGACATCACCCGTCAGGAGGTCGATGCGATCGTCAACGCCGCGAACCGTGCCATGCGTGGCGGCGGTGGCGTCGATGGCGCTATCCACCGTGCCGCCGGCCCGGCGTTGCTGGCGGATTGCGTCTCGCGGTTTCCGCATGGTCTTGCGACCGGCGACGCGGGCTGGACCACGGGCGGCAATCTGGCCGCTCGCTGGGTCATTCATGTGGTGGGACCCAACTACGGGGCGGGCGAACAGGATCGGTCGCTGCTCACGTCCTGCTACACGCGGGCCCTGGAGGTGGCCGATGAGCTCGGGGTCGCCACGATGGCTGTTCCGCTGATCTCGGCCGGTGTCTACGCGTGGCCGCTGGCCGACGCGGCCGCCGCTGCGGTCGAGACGATGCGGTCGGCGACCTCCCGGGTCCGCGAGCTGCGGATGATGGCGTTCGGCCCCGCGGCATACGACGCCTTGAGCGCTGCGCTCGGTTAGCAACCGCACGGTCGCGGTGCCGGTCTGATGCGGTCGAGTCCGGCGCGGTCGAGTCGGGGTGCGGTCGGGTCGGGTGCGCGCTGGTCTGGTCCGGTGGCTCCTGCGGGCCAGTCCGCAAGGCAAGTACCCAGCCCCCAAGGCGTGTTTGCCTAGTCCACCAGCCAGCAGGCTTGTGAACTAGGCAAACGCGGGACGGCCAGGGGCTAGGAGCGGCGGGCCTTGGCAGCGGTGCGGGCGCGAAGCGTCTGGTCCAGGACCACCTTGCGGATGCGCACCGAGTCGGGAGTCACCTCGACGCACTCGTCCTCGCGGCAGAACTCCAGCGACTGCTCCAGCGACAGCTTGCGCGGCGGCACGAGCTTCTCGAACTCGTCGGCGTTGGACCGGACGTTCGTCATCTTCTTTTCCTTGGTGATGTTGACGTCCATGTCGTCGGCGCGTGAGTTCTCTCCGATGATCATGCCCTCGTAGACCTCGGTCGTCGGCTCGACGAACAACGTCCCCCGCTCCTGCAGGTTGGTCATCGCGTACGACGTTGCGGCCCCGGTCCGGTCGGCCACCAGCGAGCCACTCGAACGCGTCCGCAGCTCGCCGGCCCACGGCTCATAGCCCTCGAAGACATGGTGGGCGATCCCCGTCCCGCGCGTGTCGGTGAGGAACTCCGTGCGGAAGCCGATCAGCCCGCGGGCCGGCACGAGGAACTCCATCCGGACCCACCCGGTGCCGTGGTTGATCATCTGCTCCATCCGGCCCTTCCGGACCGCGAGCAGCTGCGTGATGCCGCCGAGATGTTCCTCGGGCGCGTCGATGGTGAGTCGTTCGACGGGCTCATGGAGCTTGCCGTCGATCTCCCGGGTCACGACCTGCGGCTTACCGACGGTCAGCTCGTAGCCTTCGCGGCGCATCTGCTCCACCAGGATCGCCAAGGCCAGCTCACCGCGACCCTGCACCTCCCAGGTGTCGGGTCGCTCCGTCGGGAGCACCTTGATCGAGACGTTGCCGACGAGCTCGCGGTCGAGGCGGTCCTTGACGAGCCGCGCGGTGACCTTGGTGCCCTTGAGCCTGCCCGCGAGCGGCGAGGTGTTGGTGCCGATCGTCATCGAGATCGCCGGCTCGTCGACGGTGATCAGTGGCAGCGCGACCGGGTTCTCGGGGTCGGCGAGGGTTTCCCCGATGTTGATCTCCGGGATGCCCGCGACGGCGATGATGTCGCCAGGTCCTGCGGACTCGCCGGGCACGCGCTCGAGTGCCTCGGTGACCAGCAGCTCGGTGATCTTAACGGTCTGCCGCGATCCGTCACGCCGCAGCCAGGCGACGTTCTGCCCTTTGCGGAGCGTGCCCTCGTGGATACGGCACAAGGCCAACCGGCCCAGGAACGGGGAGGCGTCCAGGTTGGTCACGTGCGCCTGCAACGGGGCGCCTTCGGTGTACGTCGGAGCGGGCACCGTCTCGATGATCGTGCGGAACAGGGGTTCGAGGTCGGGCGAGTCCGGCATACCGCCGTCGGCCGGTTGCACGGTGGAGGCACGGCCGACCTTCGCCGAGGCATAGACCACCGGGAAGTCCAGCGCGTCCTGGTCGTGGGTGTCGTCGAGCAGGTCGAGGAACAGCTCGTAGGTCTCCTCGACCACCTCTGCGATGCGGGCATCGGGGCGGTCGACCTTGTTGACCACGAGGACCACGGGCAGCTTGGCCGCCAACGCCTTGCGGAGCACGAAGCGCGTCTGCGGGAGCGGACCCTCCGATGCGTCGACCAGGAGCACGATGCCGTCAACCATCGCGAGGCCGCGCTCGACCTCACCACCGAAGTCTGCGTGCCCCGGGGTGTCGATGATGTTGATCGTCATCGGCTTGCCGTCGGCCGCGGCACCCTTGTAGTGCACGGCGGTGTTCTTCGCGAGGATCGTGATGCCCTTCTCGCGCTCGAGGTCGCCGGAGTCCATCGCGCGCTCGTCGACGTGCTGGTGCTCGCCGAAGGCGCCGGACTGCCACAGCATGGCGTCGACCAGCGTGGTCTTGCCGTGGTCGACGTGCGCGACGATCGCGACGTTGCGCAGGTCGTCTCGCGACGTCGTCGCGGTCGCGGGGGCATGCGTGGGGGCGGGCATCTGCAGAGTCCTGTCGGTGGGCGGAGCGAGGGCCACGGTGGCGCGGCCGGACGCCGGACGACGTACTCGCGCGACGTGCGGACCCGAGTTTATCCGTGGCAGGCCGTCGGAGCCGAATCGTGGACGGGATGAGCGTGGTTCCGGGAGGCTGGTCTCGAGGTTCGGCGGGTTGTCGAATCAGCGCGGGCTCGTTCGTCATTACATCAGTCGAACACCAGATGAGGAGGCCACCATGGCCGAGTACATGTTCATGCTCTTCGACGACGAGAGCTGGTATGACGAAGTGACTCCCGATCAGTGGGAGGCGACGATGAAGCTGCACGGCGAGTTCGCCAACGCGGTCGAGGCAGCCGGGGCCCGAATCGTCGAGGGACGGGCCCTCGAACGCACCTCGACAGCCACGACGTTGAAGAAGGACTGGAACAACCCGAGCGCGGCTCCGGTCGTCAGCGACGGGCCGTTCATCGAGACCAAAGAGGCCCTCGGCGGCTACTACCTGATCGAGGCACGTGACCTCGACCAAGCGCTGGAACTCGCCCAGATCTGTCCCTCAGGGAACATCGAGGTCCGTCCGGTCATGGACACCAGCGCTGATCGAGGCTGAGCAGACCCGGCCGGACTGACTCACATGACTGACGTCCGGAGCATCACCCGCCGCGTCGAGGAGGCGCACCGGAACCATTGGGCGACAGTCCTCTCGGCCACGGTGCGCCTCACCCGCGACATCGACCTGGCTGAGGACTGCGCCCAGGAAGCATTCGTCCGGGCCTTGCGAACCTGGCCAGACGGCGTGCCCCACAACCCCGTCGCCTGGCTGACGACGGTCGCCCGGCGACAGGCCCTCGACGTCCTCAGGCGCGAGACGACACTGCGTCGCAAGCTGCCGTTGCTGCTCATCGAGGACAGTGAGGAGGACGGCGAGGTGCCTGCTGATCCGCTTCGGCTGGTCTTCACGTGCTGCCACCCTGCGTTGGCGCGCGATGCTCAGCTGGCGCTGACCCTGCGTCTCATGTGCGGTCTCACCACGGCGGAGATCGGCAAGGTCCTGTTGACGAAGGACACCGCGATCGCCGCTCGGATCACCCGGGCCAAACAGAAGATCGCCGCGGCCGGGGTGCCGTTCCGCCTGCCGTCGGACGACCAGCTCGCGGCGCGGCTCGACACGGTGCTGACGGTGGTGCACCTGGCGTACACCGCCGGGCATACGGCGGCGGGGGACGACCTGATCAGACCCGACCTCACGGCGCGCGCGGTCGGTCTGGCGCGCCTCCTCGTCATGCAGCTGCCGGACGAGCCGGAGGTGGGTGGTCTGCTGGCGCTGCTGCTGTTTGCCGAGGCCCGGGGCCAGGCGCGGCTCGGCCCGTCCGGCGAACTGGTCCTGCTCGCCGACCAGGACCGGGCTCGGTGGGACCGGGGGCTGACGGCCGAAGGTCTTGTGCTTGCGACGCGGGCGCTGCAGGAGGGGGGTGGTCGCTTCGCGGTGCAGGCAGCGATCGCCGGGCTGCACATGTCGGCGCCCTCCTGGGAGACGACGGACTGGCCACAGGTCGTGCGTATGTACGACGCGTTGCTGCTGCAGTGGCCGAGCCCGGTCGTCGCGCTGAACCGGCTGGCCGCCGTGAGCCTGGTGCCCGGAGCCGACCTCGCCGAGGTGCTCGCGCAGCTCGACGTGCTGGCGCTCGACCCGGTGTTGGAGCGGTACGCCTACCTGGCCGCCACGCGAGCCGACGTGCTGACGCGGTTGGGTCGGCAGGCAGAGGCTCGAACGGCATACGACCAGGCGATCGCGCTCACCGACAACGAGACCGAGCGCCGCTTCCTGCGTGCCCGCCGTTCCAGCTGACGCTGCCTCGCCCTGTCTCTGGCTGGACCTGTCTGTGGCTGGACCTGTCTGTGGCTGGACCTGTCTGTGGCTGGACCTGGCTGTGGCTGGACCTGGCTGTGGCTGGACCTGGGCTGCTTCCACCTGGCCGCTGGCGTTTGCCTAGTTCACAAGCCACCCTCCTTCTGAACTAGGCAGATTCGCCTTGCGCAGAAGGCATCTGGCTTGTTCACAAGGCAAACGATCTCGGCCAGGGGGGCACGGGCGGGAGCGTCAGGGTTCGCGGTGGACCTTGTGCTGGGTGGCCTGCGCACGCGGACGGATCACCATGAGGTCGATGTTCACGTGCGCCTGCCGGGTCGCGATCCAGGCCACGGCGTCGGCGACGTCCTCAGCGGTCAGTGGGTTGCGCACCCCGGCGTACACCGCGTCGCGCCGTTCCTGGTCCCCCCGAAACCGCACCAGACCGAACTCCGCTGTCGCCACCATCCCTGGCGCGACCTCCGAGATCCGCACCGGCTGGCCCAGCAGCTCGAGTCGCAACGTCTCGGTGAGGACGGCCACGCCGTGCTTGGCCGCTGTGTAACCACCGCCGCCCTCGTAGGCGGTCCGTCCTGCCGTCGAGCCCATGTTGACCAGGACGCCGTCCCTGCTGGCGATCAGCGCTGGCAGCAACGCCCTGGTCACGTTGAGTGTGCCGATGACGTTCACTTCATACATCGCCCGCCAGTCGTCGGCGTCGGCCTCGGCGATGGGATCTGCACCGAAGGCGCTGCCGGCATTGTTCACGAGTACGTCGACCCGCGGCCCGACCGCGCGGGCGAGCGCTTCCACCTGCGCCTCGTCGGTGACGTCGCAGACCACCGAGGTCCCGCCGATCTCGGCCGCCAGCGACTCGATCCGGTCGGCGCGACGAGCGACACAGACGACAGCGAACCCGGCGGCCGCCAGCGCGCGCGCCGTGGCTGCCCCGATGCCGCTGCTGGCACCGGTGACAACCGCCAGTCGCGCAGCGGGTGTCTGATCTGGTGCGGAATCGGCCATGTCTCATCCTTGCATCGCCCCGCAGGGCCCCAGCGGCGGCGGTCGACATTTATGCAGGTCGCGGCGCGAGTCGCGGCACGCAGGGAATGGAGGCAGACTTGTTGGTTGTTGACCCCTTTCGGACCGCACCCGGTCCCGGATCGGGCGACATGTTGCCGACGACAGGATGAATACGTGAGTGAGACCCTGGCCAGCGTCGTTTCTGTCGACCGCGCACGCAGGCCCCGCCGCGTCGCGATGCTCAGTGTCCACACCTCCCCGCTCGACCAACCGGGCACCGGAGATGCGGGCGGGATGAACGTGTATGTCGTCGAGCTCTCCCGCCAGCTCGCCGCCCAGGGCATCGAGGTCGAGATCTTCACCCGCGCCACGTCGGGGGAGCAGCCGCCCGTCGTCGAGCTCAACGACGGCGTGCGGGTCCGGCACGTGGTCGCCGGACCGTTCGAAGGGCTCAGCAAGGGCGAGCTGCCCGGCCAGCTGTGCACCTTCGCACGGGACGTGCTCCGGACCGAGGCGTCCTACGCGCCCGGCTACTACGACATGATCCACTCCCACTACTGGCTGTCCGGCCAGGTCGGAGCGCTCGCCCGGGACCGCTGGGGGATCCCTCTCGTGCACTCGATGCACACCATGGCGAAGGTCAAGAACGACCTCCTCGCCACCGGCGACACTCCCGAGCCTGTCGCGCGCGTGATCGGTGAGGAGCAGGTGATCGATGCTGCCGACCTAGTCGTCGCCAACACCACCGAAGAGCGCCAGCAACTCATCTCGCTCTACGACGCCGAGCCCGACCGGCTCCGCGTCATCTCACCCGGTGTCGACCTGAACGTCTTCTCCCGGGGCGACCGGGAGGCCGCACGGGGTCGCCTCGGTCTGCGCGCCGATGACCTCGTCGTGGCGTTCGTGGGCCGGATCCAGCCGCTCAAGGCGCCCGATGTGGTGATCAGGGCGGCAGCTGACCTGGTGCGGAGCCGACCGGACCTGCGCCGGCGGTTGGTCGTACCGATCATCGGCGGCCCCTCCGGCTCGGGTCTGGAAAGCCCCGATGGACTCATCGACCTCGCCGCCGGCCTGGGGATCTCTGAGCTGGTCAGGTTCGTGCCTCCCGTCGAACAGGTCCGCCTCGTCGACTACTACCGCGCCGCATCCCTCGTGTGCGTTCCGTCGTACAACGAGTCCTTCGGGCTCGTAGCCATCGAGGCGCAGGCCTGCGGCACCCCGGTCGTCGCCGCGAACGTCGGTGGCCTTCCGACCGCCGTTGCCGACGGTGTGAGTGGTGTCCTCGTCGACGGCCACAACCCGACCGACTACGCTCGCGTGTTCGAGCGCCTGCTCACCGACGATTCGGCTCTCGATGCGTTGCGCGAGAAGTGCGGCGACCACGCCCAGCAGTTCGGCTGGGCGCGGACGACCCAGCTCACGCTCGAGGCTTATCGCGACGCAGCCACCACGATGCGGGCCGAGGCGCTCGCGGCTGCCGAATGACTCCAGAGCCCCACGCGTCGCCGGACCCTGATCCGGCTGTTGCCGGAACGGCCGACGCTGCGGCTCTGCGCGAGGACGCGATTGCCACGATCCGCCAGGCTCTGGCCGACGCCGAGCTCGACGCCACCGAGCCACGCCAGGGGGTCTTCGTGTTCGATCTCCCCGGCGAGCGCAAGCTGTCGACACCGTGCCAGCTCGTCGTGGGGGATCATGCGTTGGCGGTTCACGCGTTCGTCTGCCGCAACCCCGACGAGAACCACGAGGCCGTCTACCGTTGGCTGCTCAGCCGAAACCTGCGCCTGTATGGCGTCGCGTTCGGTGTCGACTACGCCGGTGACATCTACCTCGACGGACGATTCTCGCTGACCTCGATCACCCCGGCGGAGGTCGACCGGCTGCTCGGCTCGGTCCTGACGTACGCGGATGAGTCCTTCAATGCCATCCTCGAGCTCGGCTTCGCGTCGTCCATCCGCAAGGAGTGGGAGTGGCGCTTGTCGCGCGGGGAGTCGACCCGCAACCTCGAGGCGTTCCGCGGCTGGCTCGAGCGCGGTGACGAGCCGCCGCGTTGAGCTCAGACACTTCGTGCGAGCACGACCGCGAAGCGCTCCTTGTCATCGGTCCGGCGGGATCGAGGGAGGGCGGGGCGTGTACTCCGAGCGCGTCTCGGACCTGATGCAGCTCAAGGGGCGTGGACGGGCGGGAAGGGTGATGAACGGTCCATTCGAGTTCGAGTCCGTGGCGGATCGGTGGTCCGTGCTGGAAGCACACCATGGCGACGTAGCCGCTGGCCTCGTCGTGATCACGGACCGGAGTCTCCGGCGCATCCCACGGCCACGTCGGCGGCAACGGGTTGAGCTTCAGCAGCTGCTGCGGCTCGGACGCCGTATCGCTCGCAGCCGGCTCCGGGGAGAGGGTCGGGTCTGCCACGGGTCCGACGTCCGGCGACCGCGAGCTTTCATCCGATGAACGTAACCCGCACCTCCGACAGCGACAACCGATGAAAGGTTAAGAGGCGGTGACGCTGCTGCTGCCGGGCCGGCCGGCAGCGCTCGTACCGGCCTGTACGACCGTCCGATTGGTGGTGCTCAGGATCACATCGTCAGCGTTTGGCCTCACAGCGTAGGTGACCCTAAGATGTAAGAGGCAGCCAAGCAAGTATGTCTCTTACGTAGCCTGGCCGTTGCATTGCCATCACGCACCATCACCAAGCCGTCGGCACCCGCCGGCAGATATCGGAGGAAGTCATGCTCACCGCACCGGACGTCGCGCGCGAGGTCAGCGTGTCCAGGCGAGCCGAGGCGCGGGAGTCAGAACTGATCTCCGCTGCCCGCCTCGCTCGTCGCCAGCGTCGCCTCGAGCGCCGCATCGACCGCTTGAACGGGTACCTGGCCGCGCACCGCTGAGCCAGCTCCACGACCGCGACACACCTGGAGCCGGCCGTCGCATCGCATCCGCGATGAGGCGGCCGGCTCGCTGTGTTGCGCGGAGTCAGCGTCCCTGGTTGGCCACGGCCTCGATAGCCGCTGCGGCCGCCTCGGGATCGAGGTACTCGCCGCCCTTGGTCGCCGGTCGCAGGTGGGCGTCGAGCTCGTAGAGCAGGGGGATCCCGGTGGGGATGTTGAGGCCAACGACGGCATCGTCGCTCATCCCGTCCAGATGCTTGACCAGGGCGCGCAAGGAGTTTCCGTGGGCGGCGACCATCACGGTCTGGCCGGTCAGCAGGTCAGGGACGATCGCGTCGTACCAGTAGGGAAGCATCCGGTGGACGACGTCGGCGAGACACTCCGTGCGCGGACGCAGCTCGTCGGGCAATGCGGCGTACCGAGGATCACCGGCCTGGCTGAACTCGTCGTCGTCGGCGATCTTCGGTGGTGGGGTGTCGTACGAACGACGCCAGAGCATGAACTGCTCCTCGCCGTACTGCTCGAGCGTCGCCTTCTTGTCCTTGCCCTGCAGCGCGCCGTAGTGCCGCTCGTTCAACCGCCAGGACCGCCGGACGGGGATCCAATGGCGGTCGATGTCGTCGAGGCACAGCTGTGCAGTCTGGATGGCGCGGCGCAGGACGGAGGTGTGGAGCACATCCGGCAGGACGCCGCGGTCGGTCAGAAGCGACCCGGCGCGGATCGCCTCCTCGCTCCCCTTGGCGCTGAGCGCGACGTCGACCCAGCCGGTGAAGAGATTCCTGGCGTTCCACTCGCTCTCGCCGTGGCGTACGAGGAGCAGTCGGTACGGCGTTCCGGTCATGACAACGACCCTAGCGTCGGCCGCCATGCGCACGGGAACTGATCCCGGCCAGGATGGATGGGCCGACCGCCCGGACCACGGAAGCCTCCGAGCCCACGAGGCAGATCCCCAGTCCGCAACGCACGTTTGCCTTGTTCACAAGCCACCTGGCTTGTTCACAAGGCAAACGCGGACGGCCAGCTGGTGTGGGGAGCCCGGCCAGAGGGAGATGAGGTCAGAGGGTGACCGGGTGTTGGCCTGTCACCAGGAAGACGATGCGTCGAGCCATGGAGACGGCGTGGTCGCCGATGCGCTCGTAGTAGCGGCCGAGCAGCGCCATGTCGACCGCAGGTTCGACGCCGGCGTCCCAGTCATCGCTGAGCAGGACGCGGAACATCGAACGCCGCAGCCGGTCCATCTCGTCGTCGGCGACCTCGAGCTCCTGGGCGGCCCGGATGTCGCGGGTCTCGACGATGTCGGCCGCCGAGGCGATCATCTCATCGGCCGTCTTGGCCATCTCTGAGATCACGTGCTCCAGCTCTGCCGGCACAGCCTTGGTCGGATAGCGCAGCCGTGCCACCTTGGCCACGTGGACGGACAGGTCGCCCATCCGCTCGAGGTCGGCGACCATCCGCAGCGATGCCACCAGCATCCGCAGGTCTCCGGCGACGGGTGCCTGGCGGGCCAGGATCTCGAAGCTGTCGTTCTCGATCCGCTCGCGGGCCTCGTCGATCGCGAGGTCGCCGCTGATGACGAGCTCGGCTGCTGTGACATCGGCATTGAGGAGAGCGTCGGTCGCTTGTGAGAGCGCTGCCCTCACGCCACCGGTCATTTCGACGAGCTCGTTGAGGATGTTGTCGAGCTGCTGCTGATACTGGACTCGCATGATCCAAACCTAGACCGCTTGGGTAACAGACGTGCGGAGCGACGTGAACGGAGCGTGAACGCTCGCGTAAACAACGGTCATATCCCTCTGCTGGGTTCGCGTCTCCCGACGGGCTCGTGCGTACCATCAGACTCATGGACTCCTCGACGGCCGCGTTGCTCGGTGGCGCGATCGGCGCGCTGCTCGGCGCCGGGGTCGTGCTCGCGTTCCGGCTCAGCGAGCGCGACCAGGGCAGGGTCCCCGTTCCGAAGGATCCCGAACCGCCGCAGGTACCGCCTGGCGTGGCAGCCGTGCTGGCGGTCCTCCGCTCGTCCGCGCTCATCGTCGGAGCCGACGATCAGGTCCTCAAAGCGACGGCGCCTGCCCACGCGATGGGCTTGGTGCGTGGTTCACGGGTCGACGTCAGCGAACTGCTCGAACTCGTTCGTCAGGTACGCCGCGATGGCCAGATCCGCGAGGACGCACTGACCCTGCGCCGTGGCCGGATGGTGTCCAGGCACGTAGCCGCGCGCGTTGCGCCGTTGGGAAGCAAGCTGGTGCTCGTCCTCGTCGAGGACCGCACGCGGGAGCGCCGGGTCGAGGCGATCCGGCGCGACTTCGTCGCGAACGTCAGCCACGAGCTCAAGACGCCGGTCGGCGCACTCAACCTCCTCGCCGAGGCCGTCGGCGAGGCTGCCGACGATCCGGATGCCGTACTCAGGTTCTCCGCCCGCATGCGTACCGAGAGCGACCGGCTGACCCGGCTGGTGCAGCAGATCATCGAGCTGTCTCGGCTGCAAGGCGACGACCCGCTCGATGAGGCCGACCCGGTGTCGGTCGACGCGCTGGCTGAGCGCGCGATCGACCGGGTCAGTGTCGATGCGCTCGACAAGCACGTCGACATCACGTTCGCCGGCGAGCACGGCTTCCAGGTTCTCGGCAATGGCGAGCAGCTGCTGGTGGCACTGGGCAACCTCGTCGAGAACGCTGTCGCCTACAGCCCGACGCAC
Organism: uncultured Actinomycetota bacterium; assembly: GCA_963742765.1. Lineage (GTDB taxonomy): Bacteria > Actinomycetota > Actinomycetes > Propionibacteriales > Nocardioidaceae > JANLYC01. The sequence continues at coordinate 506,909 of CAVUMY010000001.1, read as the reverse complement.
TCGAAGGTGACCGTGAGCGCCCGGGCCAACGAGTCCATGGTCGACATCGTCGTCACTGATCAGGGTGTCGGCATCCCGGCCGACGAGCTCGACCGCATCTTCGAGCGCTTCTACCGCGTCGACCCCGCCCGGGCCCGCTCGACCGGGGGCACCGGCCTCGGCCTGTCGATCGTCAAGCACGTCGCCGCCACCCATAGCGGTGAGGTCAAGGTCTGGAGCGTCGAGGGCGAGGGTTCATCCTTCACCCTCACGTTGCCGGCCAGGGTCGACGCAGAGACCGGTACGCCGGTGAGCCGCGCCGCCCCAGCCGGTGGCCGCGAGACTGACGGGCCGCGCGGCGCAGGTCTGCTCGACGAACCGATCGCCGAGCTCGGCCGCGACGACCGCCCCATGGCGTCATCGGAGTCACCATCGCTCGTTGCGCCATCTCGGGGCCGGCCAACCGTGTCGGCCCGTTCGACTCAGCCGGAGGAGGCCTCGTGACGCGTGTACTCGTCGTGGAGGACGAAGACAGCTACAGCGACGCCTTGGCGTACATGCTGCGCAAGGAAGGCTTCGACGTCGCGCTGGCCGGCACTGGCCCCGACGCGTTGGAGGAGTTCGAGCGAGGTGGGGCCGACATCGTGCTCCTCGACCTGATGCTCCCCGGGCTTCCCGGCACGGAGGTCTGTCGTCGGATCCGGCAGATCTCATCCGTGCCCGTCATCATGGTCAGCGCCAAGGACGCCGAGGTCGACAAGGTCGTGGGGCTGGAGCTCGGCGCGGACGACTACGTCACCAAGCCGTACAGCCCGCGCGAGCTCGTGGCCCGCATCCGGGCCGTGCTCCGCCGCGGGGTCGAGCCAGACCTGGCCCCGGCCACGATCGAGGCGGGGACGGTCCGCATGGACGTCGACCGGCACGTCGTGACGGTGAAGGGCAGCGAGATCCGCTTGCCGCTCAAGGAGTTCGAGCTGCTCGAGATGTTCCTGCGCAACGCGGGCCGGGTGCTCACCAGAGGTCAGCTGATCGACCGGGTGTGGGGTGCGGACTACGTCGGCGACACGAAGACACTGGATGTCCACGTCAAGCGTCTGCGCGCCAAGATCGAACCGGATCCGGCCAACCCGAGCCTGCTGGTCACCGTGCGCGGGCTCGGCTACAAGTACGACGCCCAAGCGGCGGTCTCGGTCTGAGTCCTGGGCGTGCGCGGACGCGCTGCCGGGGCCGGTAGGTCAGCCGGATCAGGAGGCGGGCGTGGTCGCCGGGCTGACGACCGGTCCCACCGTGATGCCGTCGTAGATGGAGCTCTCGGCGACGACCGGCACGTCGATCTCGAGCGGCGCCGCCTCCTTGAACGTCAGGGTGAGCGTGAGGTAGCCGCCGGGCATGAGGTCAGCTGAGTGGAACTGGACCAGGCCGTCGTCGGGAAGCTTGACCGCAGCCTGGGTGGGCAGCTCGATCCCCGTCGTCGGTGCGTTCGCGACGGTCGACGTCACGGAGGGCAGGTTACTGACGTCTACGCCCCCACCGCCGAGCAACGTGGCCGTGACCCCGGTCAGGAAATCGGTCGGGCTGGTCTGGTTGATCAGCGTCGTGACCAGCGTGCCGTTTCCCTGCCCATCCCCGAGGACGAGCGCGTTGAGGACGAAGACGTCACCGCTGCGGTCGTCAGAACCCACCGCGGGCTGGTAGATGGCCTGGGTCGGCGCGCCGAACTGGGCGGCACAACCGCTGATGGCGACGAGCGACGCAGCAACGAGCACGGTCGCCAGCCGACGAACACCACGACGGGGCGTCCGGAGGGCGGCCAGCCTGCCCACGACGGAGCCGATCGGGGAGAGTGACGTGGTCTCCACGTGAGGTGTCCTCCTAGGCGCGGAACTGGATCACACAAGCTGCCAGCGACTCCGAGAGTGGGTCCCGGACACGGCAGGGTCAGCGTAGCGAAACGCGCGCGACCGCATTGCGGCGGACCGGCGACACGCATGAGAACAGACGTTTGTCAAGCCCCAAATAACGCTCTGAACAGGCAAAACGCGATTCCGGCGACCCCGAGAACGTGATATCCTTAAGGCCTGGAAAGGGGTAGCTGACACATGACGTTTACGGTCGGCGAGACGGTGGTTTATCCCAATCACGGGGCCGCGGTCATCGAAGATATTGAGACCCGCAAGATCAAAGGTGAGGACAAGCTTTATCTCGTCCTCCGCATTGTCGCCCAGAACGACCTCGTCGTTCGAGTACCAGCCTGCAACCTCGACCTCGTGGGTGTCCGCGATGTCGTGGACCAGGAAGGTCTCGAGCGCGTGTTCGATGTTCTGCGCGCAGAACACACGGAGGAGCCGACCAACTGGTCACGTCGCTACAAGGCCAACCTGGAGAAATTGCATTCCGGTGATGTCATGAAGGTGGCAGAGGTCGTCCGCGACCTGTGGCGCCGCGAGCGTGAGCGGGGCCTGTCGGCCGGCGAGAAGCGGATGCTGGCGAAGGCTCGTCAGATCCTCGTCTCCGAGCTGGCACTGGCTGAGCACACCAATGAAGACAAGGCCGAGACGATTCTCGACGAGGTCCTGGCTTCCTGAGCCTCCCACGTGACGGCCCCGCTTCGGCGGGGCCGTTGCCGTGTGAGGATCACCGCGCTGTACTGGAGTTCTATGCCGTCCGCCCTTGGCCTGGTCCCGCTCCTCGGTCGCGAACCGTTGGCCCTCGAGCCCTTCGGGCCCGGTCCGCTCTTCCTGGCCGCGGTCCATGCGCTGTACGACGCCGTCAGCGGCCCGGTCTACGTCGTGACGACCCCAGGTGTGGGCCAGCTCTCAGCCCTCCATCGCAACGCCCATCCTGCTGCGTACGTCGCGGTGAGCGTGGCCGACGCTCGTGATCTCCTGCAGACGGCCGACGCGGCCCGACGGCCGGTCCTCATCCACGACCCTTTGTGTCCGATCGTGAGCACCTCCTTCCTGAACGAGCTCTCGGCCCGCGCGGAGAAGGGTGAGGCCGTGGTAGCCGTCCGTCGGGTCGTCGACACGATCAAGTCCACGGCGGACGGTGCAATCTCGGCGACGGTCGACCGCGAGGCCGTGCGGGTGGTGAGCTCGCCCGTGGCTGCCCCGGCGGAGCGGATCCTGGGCCTGGGTGACCTGGACACGGTCCTCCGCGGGCACGACGTCCTTGTCCAGGCTCTGCGCAAGACCGGTGGAGTCACCTTCGTCGCTGCCCCCGCCGCAGGACGGCGGGTCGAGGACACGTCGGCGCTCGACCTGATTGCGGCCTTCGACGCTGTCGGCCATCGGCTCAGGGAGCGGTAAGCCTCACCGTTTGATGATCGTCCAGATCTCGCGGGCGATCTTGCCCGGTTGCTTCGCGATCGCTTGGGGGAGCCCGCGCACGAATGCGGCACCCTCGGTCTGCGCGCGGCGCAGCATCCGAGCGGGCTTGCTGGCGACCCGCTGTTCGAGGTCATGCAGGTAGGCGGGTAGGAGAACGCGCTGCTCCAGCTCGACCACGTGTGCACAGTGGGAGCAACGCGTCGACTCGAGAAGGCGTCCCGCGTAGTGCAGCTCATGCTCCACTGTCTCGCCGCAGTGGCTGCACGTGAACGTGGCGTGCTCCACCGTCATCGCAGGCCACCCTTCTGTCCCGACAGATCCCATTGTGCCTGCGCGAGCAGATGTTCGGCCAGGAACAAGTCTTCGGGGAAGGTGATCTTGATGTTTGTCGCCGAGCCTTCGACACAGCGAACCGTCAGGTCGCAGAACCGCTCGACACAGCTCGCCGTGTCGGTCCCGACGAAGCCCTCTGCGTTGGCTGCCCGGTAGGCGGCCAGCAGATCTGCGGCCCTGAAGGCCTGGGGTGTCTGCACGGCCACCACCCCACCGAGCTCGAGATCGTCAGTGGCCTCGAGTGGCACGAGGCTCGGCTGCGGTCGGACCGGCAGCGCCCCACCATGGAGCGCTGCCATCGCGATCACCTCAGCGAACGTCTCGGACGCCGCTAGCGGACGCGCCGCATCGTGGATCACGACCACGTCGAGGTCACCCGCTTCGATGTCGGGCGCCAACGCCTGCATGGCCTGCCACTCCGACCCGTGTCGTGAGTCGCCGCCGGTCACGAGCTCCACGTCGATGCCGGCTGCCTCGCGGGCCAGGATGGTGCGGGCCAGGTCCCGGTCGCCTTCGGCCACGACGAGGAGCGAGCGCGAGATGGTGGGCAGGGTCGAGGCCCACCGTAGCGACCAGGTGAAGACTCTCCGACCAGCCAACGGCAGGAACACCTTGTTCACTTCCGCGCCCACCCGTGTCCCGGCGCCCGCGGCGAGCAGCACGAGTGCCGCTCGGGGCGACTCGGGACGCGCAATCGTGGACACCGGGCGAGCCTAGGCCATGCGCCGCCGGCCTCATCCCGCCGTCGAGTACGTCGTGTCAGGCTCCGGCACCTGCGAGCTGTCGGACCTGTTCCATCAGGTCGCTCGAGGTGTCCATCGAGTCCTGCAACCGGCGAAGGGCGACGATGGTGGACGTCTCGTCCAGCGACACGTCGTCATACGTCAAGACCTGGCCCATCGCGACGTTCCTGGTCAGCGTTGCCCTCGCGAGAACGCCCAGCGGCACCGAGCGTTCAGCAGCGAACTTCTCTGCGTCGTCGATGAGGCCGCGGACCATGTAGCCACCCACGCCGTCGATGGCCTCGCCGGCAGACAGGTCCCGCTTGGCGACGGCACCGACCTCAGCGGTCCAGTGCTCGGCGACCAGGCTCGGTCGTTCGTCGAGCATGATCTCGCACACTGTGAGCGGAGCCTCGATGCTGGCGAGGTGGAAGGGCCGGTAGAGCGTGAAGTACGGACCGTCACCCATCTGCAGGTAGGTCATCTCGTGGTTGATGTACGGGTCGTCGGTGCGCACGATCACGAAGACGCCGGGCGCCACCGGGCCCGTGCAGTAGTCGACGACGCCCGACTTCGCCAGGACTCCGCCGTCCTCGCGCAACGCGAAGGTCTGGTGCAGTGTGGGTACGGTCGATGCCGGTCCATGCATGCCTGTGGTCGACACCCCGAGCCCTGTGGTGTTGGCGAGCGCCGCCATCTCGATCATCGCCTTGGACCCGTCCACGAAGCTGCAGAGCATCTTCGGGTTCATCCCCTTCGCAGTGGCCCGCGCGGCCAGGGTTTCGGGCGTCGCCGTCACGTCGAGCGGGTTGTTCTTGCCCTTGCCCGCGCACACGACCTCGAACGACAGGTCCCGGGCATAGTCCACCAGGATCTTGGCTTCGACCGGCTCGTCCCCTCGACAGATCGAGTAGATCGACCCGGTCTCGGCCGCGACCTTTGCCAGCACTCGCCCCACCGTGACGTCGGACTCGACGTTGAGAGTCGCGATGTGTTGGCCGGCGAACATGGCCTGCAGCGCGACCTTCGCCCCGACGTCCGGTACGCCGGTCGCCTCGACCACGACGTCCACGGGGAGTGACGCCAACGCTTCTGTCCCGACGAGAGCCACCGACTGGCCCTCCTCGATGGCGGTCAGCTGGTCGTCGAGGCCTTCGGCGTCGCTGATGCTTCGACCGGTCTGCTTCAGCGCGTCGCGGGCTCGGTCCAGGTCGACGTCGAGAACGGCGGACAGGTTGACGCCCGGCATCCTCAGCAGCTGGGCGGCGAAGCCTTGCCCCATCTGTCCTGCTCCGACGAGGGCGACCCGGACGGGTCTGCCGAGTTCGCTCTCGCGTGCCTCGAGGCGGCTCGAGTAGTTCATGGCGCTCCCTGGGATTTGGCAGAGTGGTCGTGGCCACCGGCTGGGCGGACGACACGGATCACGTCGCCGACGGCGGGTTGGACCAGGCTCCCGTGGGGCACGCACACGTCCCCAGGCAGCTTGGCCTCGTCGCGACCGTCGGACTTGAGGTCCATGTGGCCCAGGTTGAGCAGGTTGTCGCGGACGACGTGCCCCACCGCGAGAACCTCGATGGAAGTGGCGCCGATCTCGACCCGGTCGCCGGGGCGTGGTCCTTCGTCGGTGATCGTCGCCGAGTGGAGGACCGAGATCGCGTGCAGCTCCTCAGGTGCGGAGTCAGCGAAGAGGATCAGGATCCCCGCCCCGAGAAAGGCGGGGACCTGCTCCCCGAGCGCCGTCACGGTGGTCTCGTAGACGACCGAGACCTCCGGACGGGTGCGGTCGGGGGCTGTCGTCATGTCGAAGTCACGTCGTCAGGGGAGACGCCGGACACGAACAGCTCCTCGGTGATGAACTGCGCCAGCGGACCTGCCGGAGAGGTCGCGTGGATGTCTACCGTCAGAACCTTCTTCATCGGGTAGACACCCACGCGCGCCGTGCCGCCGCAGTCGATGACGGCAACGGCGATCTCGTCGAACGGTCGCGAGCTCTTGAAGCCGTCGAACGGCGTACCGCCGGTCAGATCAGCAATGCGCTGGGCGACCGGGTGGATGCCACCGCCCGTGACGGAGTAGATGTATGGCTTGGCCTCCGTCGGGGTGACCGTGAGTGGCCCACCCCAACCTCCATGACCCTTGTTGACGGTGACGGACTTGAACTCGGACATCTGAGATCCTTCCGGGGTTTCAGCGGGGTTAGTTGGACGAGTACAGGCCGAAGCTGGCGAAGTACGCGATGACGACGGACGCCGGTCCGGTGATCAGCCGCGAGAACAGCACGGCCGGTACTCCGACTTCGACCGTCTCCGGCTCCGCCTCACCGAGCGCGAGCCCAACGGGGATGAAGTCGCAACCGACCTGGGGGTCGATGGCGAAGAGGGCCGGCAGCGCGTACTGCGGGGGAACGGCGCCTCGTGCGATGGCAGGACCGATCACCGCAGTACCGACGATCTGCGCGATGACGGCGCCAGGGCCGAGGATCGGCGAGATGATCGGGATCGCACAGAACACCGACAGGACGAGCAGGCCGCCGATGTTGCCGGCGAGTGGCTCCATCCGGTGCGCCAGCCATTCGCCGAACCCGGTGTAGTTGATGATGCCGATCAGCACCGAGATGAAGGCCATGAACGGCAAGATGTTGCGGATGATCGTGTCGATCGTGTCGCGACCGGACTGGTAGAGAATCCCGACGACACTGCCCATGGCCCGTCCGACCTTGACCAGGGAGTCGTTGAATGAGTCGAACCCGGACCGCTTCCGCGGCGTCGGTGTGGTGGTCGTGCTCATGCGACGGCTCCTTCGTCTTGCTGGGACGCGGCGCGCGCGATGAGTCGCGCCGTGATGAGTTCGGTGACGATGCCCCGGAGGAAGATCACGACCATCCCCACGAGCAGATAGCGGACAGCCAGGTCACCGAGCGGGAGGTTCTGGGAGGCGACCCCGGCAGCGACCCCGAGGTAGACGAAGAGCTCACCGGGGTTGGCGTGCGGGAACAGTCCGGTGATCGGGTGCACGAAGCTGACGGCTGAGTCGTAGAAGGCCGGCTTGAAGCGCTCTGGCAGGAAGCGCCCCATCGTGTAGGCCATCGGGTTGGTGAAGAAGAACACGGAGAGCACCGGCAGCAGCAGGTAGCGGACCGGGTACCACTGGAGACCGGGCCGGGCAGCCATCTCACCGAATCGCTCGATGCGTTGCGGGCCGATCATGCGCACGACGGCATTGACCGCCGTGAGCAGGACGACCAGCAGCGGGATGATGCCGGTGACGAGGCCCAGGAACACGTCGCCGCCTGCTTGGAAGGCGCCGATGAAGTGCTCGGCCCCGTTGGCGAGGACGCCGAAGAAACCACCGGGATCGGTGACTGTCGGTGGGTCGGTCGCCGCGGTCGGCAGCGACGACAGGATCGTGAGTGACATGCAGGACTCCTTGGAGATCGTTTTGTGCTCCCCGCGGTCGGCAAACCGACGGGGCCGTGCTGGCGAGACTCCGAGTAGTCAGGCCACTTTCAGCAGGTGCTTGTGCAGGACGTCTGCGGCCTGTTGAAGGGCCGAGCGTTCGGTTGTACTGACCGAGGGGATCGGTACGTCACGTCGGAGCTGCGACAGCCGCAGCCCCTGCACCTGGTGAAGCTCTGTGGGTCGCGCGAAGGTGGTCCATCCCGACAGGGAGATGGCTTTGGTCACCTGGCCGTTGGGGCCGACGGCCACGGCGACGAATGCCTTGCCCCCGCGGTAGCGCTTGCCGTCGCCCCCGACCGCGACGGAACCGTGGGTACGCAGTTCTCGTACCGCGGCGCTGAACGCGTTCGACTGCTTGATCGTGAAGATCGACTGGACGACCATGCCGGCGGCGATGGCGCCGAGCAGGTAGAGGACCGTGGTCATGAGGTTGCTCCTTCGGGTGAGGCGGCGGTAGCGAGGACGCCACGCGCCAGGCTCTCGTCACAGACGAGAACATCGATGAGACGGCCATGGAGGGCGCCGAGAACACCGGGCGCCTTCGCGCGCCCTTCGGCGACGCCGACCACGGTCGGGATCCGGGCGAGATCTGCGAGTGTCACGGCCAGCACGCGGTCCTCGACGGTGCCCGTCACCGGCTTGCCGCGTCCGTCGAAGTAGCGGGCCGCGATGTCACCGACCGGCTGTTGCGACCAGAACTGCTTGGTCTGGGTCTTGGTCAGCTGCAGCGACTCGAGGATGGCGTTGGAGGAGCCGTGCGTCGGCGTACCGATTCCGACGAAGGCGATGTCGGCGTTGCGGGCCGCATCCAGCGCCTGGGCGATCGACTGCTCAGCGAGCAGTGCTTGCCTCGACGCCTTGGTCGCCAGTGCTGCCGGTGCGTGCAGGTACCGGTACGACGCCCCGAGACGCGAGGCGAGCTCGCGGACGAGCTCCTGTCCGCTGATCTCATTGGCGACCGACGAGAGGCCGCCGACGAGCTGGACGAGCTGCGCCGCGCGGTCCTGGTCGCTCGTGGTGGCCCAGACCATCGCCTGGAGTGCCTGACCCCAGGAGAGGGCCACCGTCATGTTGTCCTTGACCGAGTCGAGCAGCACCTGCGAGGCAAGAACGCCGACCTGGGTGATCCCGGTCGAGGGACCGAAGGCACTCGGGCGCTGCGCCACGCGAGCCTCCCGCAGACCGAACTTCTCCTCGAGCTGCGACTCGAGGGTGCGCTCGCGACCGGCTGGGTCGTTGATCTTGATCTCGACGATCCCCTGTTGCTGGGCGTCGGTCAGCATCCGGGACACGTTGGAACGGCTGATGCCCAGACGGCTCGCAACCTGCTGCTGGGACAGGTTCTCGAGGTAGTAAAGGCGCGCCACCTGGAGCAGAGACTTGGGGTCTCTCGCTGCTGGCATGTCGTCACCTTCGTTCAATGATCCGCACGGATGTGCATATGTTTTACCGTGTGACGGGTGTCACACGCAAGGGATCGCAAGTTTTTTCTCGGAAATCTTGGTCAGCTCGAGCTGTCGAGCACGTCCTGGAGACGCTGCAATAGTCGGGCTCCGTCAGCGCCGTCGGCGATTCGGTGGTCGATGGTCAGGCCGACCGTGACGCCGAGGACGGTACCGAGCCCGCCTGGCACGGCGACCGGACGGCGACCGATGGCGCCAACCGCCAGCACGCTGCCCTGTGGTGGCGTGACGAGCGCCTGGAACCGGTCGACTCCGAGGCTGCCGAGGTTGGAGAGCATGCCGTTGGCCACCTGGAGGTAGCCGGCGTCCACGCGTCCCGCCTGGGCAGTCCGCACGAGTTGGCGCAGCGCCGAGTCCAGCGCGGCGGGATCCGCGTCGTCAGGAGCGACGAGCACGGGAGCGAGCAGGCCGTCCGGGGTGTCGACGGCGAGTCCGATGCTCGGGGGTCCGGCTTCGACGGCGGCGCCGTCCTCCCACCGGCAGAGCAGCTTGGGCACGGCTCGAAGGGCTGCGGCGTACGCGCGGAGCAGGACCGTGGTCCACGAGAGTCCCGCCCGGCCACGATCAGCCTGTTCGAGGTCGAGGTCACGCCACAGGGTGAACTGCGGCACGGTGGCACTTTCGGTCATCTTCGCTGCGACGCGGGCGCGTACGAGCTGGCTGCGCTTGGAGCCTGTCGAGGTCGAGGTCGTGGCCGCGGCCATCCGCGCCGTCGGCGGGCCGGCGGCAGCGGGGGCGCCGTCAACCGAGATACGTGCTTCGACATCGGCCATCACGATCAGGCCGCTCGGACCCGACCCGACGAGCTCGGCCAGGTCGATGTCGTGCTCGCGAGCGGTTGCCCGAGCCCGAGGGACGGCAGCCACGGGCCCCGCTGCCGAGCTCGGCGTCGGGGTCGGCACGGGCGCGTCGACCACGGCGACTGGCTCAGCAGCGGTCGGCGTACCACGTTCGGCGGGGACGACTGCATCGTCGGCGGCCGCGTCATCCGGTGCGTCAGGAGCCAGTAGGTCTCCGAGGCCACCGACGTCCTCGCCCTCGAGCCACCCGATGGGTACGCCGACCTCAGCGACCCCGGATTCGACGTCGATGCTGATGAGCGTGCCGGAGGCCGGACTCTCGACCTCCATGTCGACCTTGTCGGTGAGCACCTCGCAGATCACGTCACCCTCGGAGATCGTGTCTCCGGGTTGGACGAACCACTCCGAGACCTCGCCTTCGGTCATGGTCATCGACATCTTCGGCATGCGGATCGGGATCCTCGCCATCAGGACTCCTTGACCAGTCTCCAGGCGCGATCGACGATGCCGTTGACCTGCGGGATGACGGCGGTCTCCAGGGCTGGTGCGTAAGGGATCGGGACGTCGAGGCCACTCAGCCGGCTGATCGGCGCGAGCAGCCGGTACAGAGCATCGGACTCGGCGATGCGGGCCGACACCTCGGCCATGAAGCCGACATGGCCCGGCGCCTCCTGCACGAGCAGGACGCGACCGGTACGGGACGCCGAGGCGAGGATCGGCTCTGCGTCGAGCGGGCTCAGGGTGCGGGGGTCGATGACGGTCGCTTCGACACCGCGGCCCGCGAGCGTGTCGGCAGCTTCCAGGGCGCGGGACACCATGATGCCGGTGGCCACGATCGTCAGGTCGCTGCCCTCACGTCGTACGGCGGACGTGCCGATCGGCACGCGCTCGGCCGACTCGGGCACCGGTCCGCTCTGCCGGTAGAGGAGCTTGTGCTCGAGGACGATCACCGGGTTGGGGTCGTCGATCGCCGACAGCAGGAGACCTTTCGCGTCCGCGGCCGTCGCCGGCATCACGACCTTCAGTCCCGGCACGTGAGCGAACCAGGCCTCCAGGCTCTGCGAGTGCTGCGCGGCTGCACCGGTGCCGGCCCCGAGCGGTGCCCGCAGGACCATCGGCACGTTGAGCTCGCCGCCGAGCATGAAGTGGATCTTGGCGGCCTGGTTGACGATCTGGTCCATGGCCTGGCAGGTGAAGTCGGAGAACTGGATCTCGACCACGGGTCGCATGCCGGCCAGGGCGGCGCCAACCGCTGCGCCGACGATGCCGAGCTCCGAGATCGGGGTGTCGCGCACCCGGTCACCACCGAAGCGGCCGTAGAGGTCACCGCTGACGCCGAAGGCGCCCCCATAGACGCCGACGTCCTCACCGAGCAGGAACACACGGTCATCGGCCTCCATCGCCTGACCCAGCGCTTCGCGCACCGCTTCCGCGTACGTGATCGACCGTTCCACCGGTGCCTCCTGCGTCGTGGCCTCAGTCGTGAGTGTCATCGCGCCACCTTGGCGAACACCGAGTCCAGGATGTCGTCGGCGCGGGCATCCTCGGCAGCGTTGGCGGCTTGGACGGCGGCTCGGATCGCTACCGCGGCCCCGTCGCGGACCTGCTTGATCGTGTCGTCATCGAGCGTGCCTCGGCTGCGGACGACTTCCTCGAAGCGGACGATCGGATCCCGGTCGCGCCATTCCGCAATCTCCTCGCGGGTCCGGTAGAGGTTCTTGTCGCTCTTGCTGTGCCCTTTCCATCGGTAGGTCTCAGCCTCGACGAGTGTTGGGCCGCCGCCGCTCCTGGCGCGATCGACCGCGGCCGAGACCGCCGCGTCGACGGCCTCGACGTCATTGCCGTCGACCTTGTGACCGGGCATGCCGTAGGCGGCAGCGCGATCGGCGATGTGCTCGATCGCCACGGAGAACTCGGTGGAGAACGACATGCCGTACTTGTTGTTCTCGCAGACGAACACGATCGGCAGCTTCCAGATCGCGGCGAGGTTCAGCGCTTCGTGGAAGGCTCCCTCGTTGGTCGCTCCGTCTCCGAAGAAGCTGACGGCGACGCGGTCGAGTCCGCGCATCTGGAAGGCGAGTGCCGCGCCGGTCGCGATCGGGATACCTCCGGCGACGATGCCGTTCGCACCGAGATTGCCCGTGGCGGTGTCGGCGATGTGCATGGACCCGCCGCGTCCGCGGCAGTATCCGGTCTCCTTGCCGAGCAGCTCGGCCATCATCCGCTCGAGCGAGGCACCCTTGGCGATGCAGTGGCCGTGTCCTCGGTGGGTTGACGTGATCGCGTCGTCCTGGCGTAGGGAAAGGCACGCGCCCGTCGCCGAACCCTCCTGGCCGATCGACAGATGCATGGTGCCGTGCATGAGGCCCCGCGCGAACAAGTCGTCGACGGCCTCCTCGAAGCGCCGGATCTTCCACATCGTGTCCAGCGCGCGGCGGGCGGTCTCGGGGTCATCGCCGACCCGGGCACGGGTGGCGGTGCTGACGTCTGACATGGCACTCCTCTGCACAGATGTGCAAATACTCTTCACGTTTGTTCAGCAAAAAGAGTATGGCGTGGCTCACGTCCTGTAAAGAGGTCGCCGAGATTTTGCTCGTCAGATCAGCGGTAGACGAGCGCCGTGGCGATCGCGGCAAGTCCTTCACGGCGCCCGGTCAGGCCCAGGCCGTCGGTGGTCGTCGCCGTCACCGTGACGTCGACGCCAGCGGCCTCCGTCAGCGCCAGCTCGGCCTCCGCACGGCGCGGCCCGAGCCTCGGCAGCTCGCCGATGAGTTGAACCGCGACGTTTGCTGGAGTGATCCCGGCTGCGGCCAGCCGACGTGCTGTCTCGCGCAACAGGGCTACCCCGCTCGCGCCGGCCCACTCCGGGTCCGAGCTGCCGAACTGGCTACCCAGGTCGCCCAGGCCGGCCGCTGAGAGAAGCGCGTCGCAGGCTGCGTGCGCCACCACGTCACCGTCGGAATGTCCGGCCAGGCCGAGCATCTCGTCCGGCCAGTGCAAGCCGGCCAGCCACAGAGGTCGTCCCTCGACGAGCGGATGGACGTCGACGGCGACTCCGACGCGTGGCGTCGGGGCGGTGGGCTCGGAGGTCACGGGAGCATCATCGCGCAGGTATGACGAGTGTGTGACATGTGGCGCCCGGCCCGGGTTATGCCGCCCAGCTGAGGGACTATCGAAGTATGACCAGCGTGGGGCGACGACCGCGGGCACTCGGCGCGGTGCTCGGCCTCGTGGCGAGCGGAAGCGGGCTTGCGGTCTCTGAGCTGGCCAGCGGGCTGCTGCACCAACGCGTCTCCCCGGTGGTCGCGGTGGCCGAGTCGATCCTGCGGCTGACTCCTGGTGCCGTCGTCGAGCGTGTCATCGGACTGGTGGGTCACCACGACAAAGCGGTCCTGATCACGATGACCCTCCTGGGCCTGGCCGTCATCAGCGCGTTGGTCGGGGTTCTCGCGTTGCGGAGCGTGCTGGCGGCCCAGGGTGTCTTTCTCGTCATGGGTGCAGTACTGCTGGGTGCCGTCCACGACCGGCTGACGCCGTCGACGGTGACCTACGTCCCCGCCGTCCTCGGCGTGGTGGTCGCGATCGCGACGCTCGCGCTGCTCGCGCCGTTGGCCCAACGGGCGGACGTTTCGCCGGCGCGCCATGCGGCGCCCTGGGAACATCCGGACGCTACCCGAGCCCACGACCCGGAGGTAGCGAATGCCCGCGCGCTGAGTCGGCGCCGGTTCCTGCTGGCGGTGGGGATGTTGGCGGCGGGTGCTGTGGTGGTGGGAGCGAGCGGGCGGGTTCTCGCTCGCAGTCGCGCCGCAGTCGAAGCTGCCCGAAGCAGGCTTCGCCTGCCCGTTCGTGCCCGGCCTTCACCCGCGGGCGCCAACTTGGGGGTGAAGGGTGTCGCGCCGTGGGTCACGAACCAGAACGACTTCTACCGGATCGACACCGCGCTGGCGATCCCGCAGATCCTGCCGAAGGACTGGCAGCTTCGGGTCCACGGGATGGTCGACCGGGAGCTCACCGTGACGTACCAGGACCTGCTCGACCGCGGACTGCACGAGGCCTGGATCACCCTCTGCTGTGTGTCGAACCCGGTCGGTGGCGACCTGATCTCCAACGCGCGCTTTGCCGGGGTACGGATCGCGGACGTGCTCGCCGACGCCGGAGTGCACGCTGATGCAGACGCCGTGCTCTCGACGTCGGCGGACAACTGGACGGCCGGCACGCCGCTGAGCGCGTTGACCGACGGTCGCGACGCCATGTTCGCGCTCGCCATGAACGGTGAGCCGTTGACGCCGGAGCACGGCTTCCCTGTTCGGATGGTGGTCCCGGGGCTGTACGGCTACGTGTCCGCGACCAAGTGGGTCGTCGACCTGGAGGTCTCCCGCTTCGACCAGTTCTCCGCCTTCTGGACGCAGCGTGGCTGGTCGGCCGAGGGGCCGGTCAAGACCGAGTCGCGTATCGACGTACCCATGAACGGTTCGTCAGTCGCGGCGGGTGACGTCGTCGTCGCCGGTGTCGCCTGGGCCCAGCACACCGGCATCGCCAAGGTCGAGGTCAGCGTCGACGACGGAGCCTGGCAACCGGCGATCCTGGCCGTCGAGCCTTCCATCGACAGCTGGCGGCAGTGGTCCTACACCTGGGCCGCCCAGAAGGGGAAGCATCAGCTCGCGGTGCGGGCTACGGACGCGAGTGGCTATACCCAGACCGCCCAACGGGTCGATGTGGTGCCGGACGGCGCGACTGGTTGGGACACCATCGGCGTGGACGTTTCCTAGCGCTGCGGTGGTTGGTCGGGCGGTTGGCCCGTGACGCAGAACGTCATACCAGCCGGATCTGTCATCACGATCCAACCGGGGTGCTCGCGCACCCACTCCGCACCGAGCGCCACCAGACGCTCCGCCTCCGCTCGACGATCCTCACCGGCGCCGAGGTCCAGATGAGCCCGCGTCGCCACCGCCGGATCGTCGGTCCCGAGCTCCTGCAGCAGCAGTTGCAGGCTGCCGTCGAGACCAGGCTTGAGGTGCCCGGCGAACTCCGCCGACGCCGACGGCTCGAACGCCCAGCCGGTCACGGCCTGCCAGAACGCCGTCTCCTCGTCGAGCCTTCCGTGCGGGATGTCGAGGCACACCTGGACCAGTCGGCTCCGATGGCCACCGGGCCACTTCTGGACCGGCGGACGGTCCCGCTCGCCCTCGGACGTCACGACGCAGAAGAGCAGACCACCCGGGCTCGTGAGGACGTGCCAGTGCTCGTGCGGGGACACACGGGCGCCGCCCAGACCGACGACGCGATCGGTCTCCGAGGCGACGTCCTCGGTGTACAGGTCAAGATGCAGGCGGGAGGGTCCGTCGATGGTCTGGACCAGCACATGGCTGTTGCCCTCCGGCGGCAGCAACGCGTGGAACTCCGCGTGCTGGGGCCATGGATCGCCGACGGTCCACCCCAGGGCCTGGCTCCAGAACCCGTCTGTGGCAGCGACCTGCTCTGCCGGAACGTCCAGCACCGCGCCGATCCAGCGCCCGAACGAATCAGCCATCACAGTCATCACAGCCTTCTAGTCGACGTTGCTCGAGGAGGCCGTGAACGTGTTGCAGGTCGCGGTGTCGTTGTCCGAGTAGCCGGCGAAGATCCACTGCCGGTTGGAGGCGCCGGACCCGTGGTCGCGTTTCGAGTCGGAACCTCCGGGCTCGTCGCCGAACGACCCGGCGACCTGCTGGAGCTGCCGTAGCCGGGTGCCGTCCATCGGAAACGTGGCGGCCACAGCGCCCAGGAACAGTCCGCCCATGCAGCTGGCCTGGAGCTCGACCCGGCGGCTGAGCTCGAGTCGGTCGTCGAAGTTGTCGTAGATCAGGTCGTCGTACGCCTGGAGCATCCCGGTCTCCTGCTGGATGTGGTGACCGAACTCGTGACCGATCACGATCGCGTAGGCCACGTCGATGTTGTCGAAGAACCTCCGCATCTGCGGTACGTCGGCGTACATCACGGAGTCGCTGGGACAGTAGAAGGCGAGCGTGCGGCCGTCCTCGGGCGAGGCCGTGCCGCAGGGTGTGTCGACCGGGCTGTCGAAGACCACCAGCCCTGGCTTCTGGTAGGCGTAGCCGGCGCTTTCGACGGCTGAGCTCCACTCGCTGTTGAGACATGCCATGAGTGCCTTGTAGAACACGGTCTGACGAGCCCGCGAGGCGTCGCCGAGGCCGCGGGCCGGGCAGTCGCCGTTGGGGAGCCCACCCTGGGCGTACAACGTGTTGTCCGAGACAACCTGTTGGGCGTTGCTCGGATCGACCGGGGTCGAGCCGGGCTGCTCTGCCCTGGCCGGACTGTGGTCGACGCTCGTGCCGGAACCGGCGCGTCCGGTGGCTCCCTGGTCGGTGGCGGCGCCGATGAGAATGAGCACGAAAAGCCCGGCGGCCCCGAGACCGACGAGGCCGAGCAGCAGTGAACCGAGGGGCTTGCGTCGTCTGGGCGGTGGCGGCTGCCAGCCCCAGGGGGGCAGGCCGGGTGGCGGCGGGTAGGGCGTCGGTTCGGCATACGGCCGCGTCGGCGGGGGCGGTGCTGGCGGTGGGCCAGCGGTTCGCCAGTCGGGAGCGTGCGGCGGCGGCAGCACGGGGGCCGGCGGCAACGGACGGTAGCGGGGGTCCGCCGGACCCTGCGGCCCTCCTGCGGCGTCTGACATCGCCGTTCCTGCCGTTCCCGGGCCTCGCCGGTCCTGCGTGGCCACCTGTCCGCAGATTACCCTGACGGCATGTCACCCGTGGCGGCCAGACGGTCTCGTCCCGCCGGCCTCCGTCTCGCGCCCGGGCCAGCCCGCCGCGCGGCGGTTGCGCTGGTCGGCGTTGCAGGCGTCACCGGCCTGGTCGGGTTCGCCGTGCCGCCGACCGCCCTGACCGCGGCCACCAGCCAGACAGTCATCCGCGACGACGAGGCGACCGTGCGCGTCGACCAGGACGGCACCCTGCGGGTCGTGGAGACCGTGAAGTACGACTTCGGCGGCATCCCGACCGCCCGGGTCCAACGGGTGATCAACACCCGCGAGCAGTACGACGCCACGGACGACCGGGTCTACGCGGTGAGCAACGTGTCCATCGACGCGGACCAGCCGACTGCTCGCACAACGGCGACGAGCGGCGATACGACGCAGACGATGGACGTCGAGTTCTCGGCTCCGCAGAGCGGCGTGGTCACGGTGTCGTTCGCGTATGACGTCGGCGGCACCGTGGCGGCGACGGCTGACGGGCTCGAAGTGCGCTGGCCGGTCGTCCAGGGATTCGGGCTGCCCATCGAGAGAGCGCGTGTGGTGTGGAACGCCCCGGGCGCGATCTGGCTCTCGTGCCTGGCAGGACCACGAGGTTCCAGCCGTCCGTGTACAACGTCCCAGCTGGTCGATGTGCCAGCACCGACGATGACCCAGCTCGGGCTCGACCCCGGCGACGAGATGGTCGGCATCCTCGGCCTGGACGCGGCGTCGGGGGTGTCGCCCAGCATTGATCTGCGGGCCCGCTGGAGCGTCAGCAGGGCTTTCACAGCCTCGGGAGCCCAGCTCCTGATGGCCGCGGTGGTGCTGCTGCTCGGCGTCCTGGCCGCGGCGTTGCTCTGGTGGACCCGGGGACGGGACACAGCACACCGCGGAGGTGTGCAGGTCATCCCTCTCGTCGACTCCGGCGACGGAACGCTCGTGTTCGCGCCACCGAGCGGCATACGTCCAGGACAGATGGGGACGCTCGTCGACGAGCGGGCGGACGTCATCGACGTGTCGTCCACCGTTATCGACCTTGCGGTCCGCAACTACCTCTTCATCGAAGAGCTACCGCCCGCATCCACCGGCCAGGGTGACTGGCTGCTGCGGCGGCGCAACGATCCCGGCGACGAGCTGCTGCCGTACGAGCGCGAGGTCTTCGCAGCGATCTTCGACGGCATTGACCCGAGCGACGCCGTGTCCCTCGGCTCGCTCGACACCCAGCTCAGGCCACGGCTGGGAACCATCCAGGCACTGCTCTACGACGACATGGTCCGGCAGGGCTGGTTCGGAGAGCGACCGGACGCCGTGCGCTCCCGCTGGACCACCGCCGGCTGGGTGCTCGTCGCCGCCGGAGTCGTCCTCACCGGTGTGCTCGCGTGGGTGAGCACCTTCGGGCTCGTCGGCCTGGCGGTCGTGCTTTCAGGGGTCTCGTTGGCGGCGGCCGGTCAGGTCGCCCCCGCACGGACCGCGAGCGGCAGCCGGGTGCTCGGCGAGCTGCAGGACTACCGCTCCTTCCTGGCCCAGAGCACCAGTGACGACATCCCGCTTGGCCAGCGCGAGGAACTGGTCTCGCGGATCTTTCCTTACGCGCTCGTCTTCGGGCTGGGCGAACGTTGGGCTGCGTCGCTGGCGGCGATGGACACCGACGACGCCGCGGACGAGCCGTTGTACTGGTACGGCGGACCGCACGAGTGGCACCTGTCCGACTCGGCCTCGCAGCTCCTGCGCCTGTCGACCGCCCTCACCGCGGCGATCGGTAGCCGCCGGTTGCTCGCGGCCGAGTGAGCGAACACCGGCTCGTCACCAGTTCGCCTGCGGAGTCCGGTCCGGGAGAGGTACGTGGGGCGGGTGCGTGACGTAGACGATGCCGCCCGAGGGCCGCAGCCAGATGTACTCGAACTCCAGGCGGTCGTAGACGGTGCGCACCGACGCGTTGCTCGGATCGAGGTGTGAGGCCGGGTCGTTGACGATCACATCCCCGTCGGCGGTGAACCCACAGATCACCAGTAGGTGACCCGCGGTCCCGTATCCAGCGCCGGTGAGCTCGTCGGCGGAAAAGGTCACGGACGCGACCAGAGGGACGCCGACGTCGATGAACTGCTCGGCCTCGGTCAGAGATCGCAACCGGGTCACGAAGGACACGAGACCGTACCGGCCGGCATAGGCGGTGTTGAACGACCAGTTGCCGCAGGCGTGGTAGCTCCAGTCGAACGTTTCGGCCGCCGCGTAGTTGACCCACGGGTCGGAGTGCTCGATGTGGGCATAGTCCGCAGGTCGAGGCCCATACGCTGCCGAGTGCTCACGCTGCCAGTACGCCAGCACCATCGCCATCGACGCGGGGCTGCACCAGGCCTCGCCGCCTCCGTTGTACTGCGGGTCCTCGCCGCGGTGGATCTCCTGCGAGTACGCCGGAACATCGAGCTCGATACCGACACCGCCGCCGACGGGGCTCGCCAGCGACAGGCGGCCCTGGTCGGCGTCGGGCAGGGCCGAGGCGAAGGCGCCGATCAGTGCGACCGACGGAGAAACGGCGGAAGCGCGACGGCGGAACAGCGAGACCGTGAGCTGCCAGCTCGTCATGCTGCGGTGCTCGCGCGTGGTGAGGACGTCGATCGAGACGCTCGCGAGCGCGTCCGTCTGGCCTGGGACCGATGAGCGGCGCATCGTCTCCGGGCTTACCGCCCAGCGGCCGAGGACGTACGGCGTCGCCCACGTTCCGTCGTCGGCCTCGCCGGACACCGAGACCTCGAGCCAGGTGCCCGGTGGCGTCTGCGCGTTCCACGACGCGACGAGCTCGGTGTAGGCGAACCCCGGGTCGACGACGGGCGAGACCCAGGTACCCACGTCATAGGTGGCAACCGTGCCATCGCCGTGGGGATCCGCCCAGGTGCGCATCCCACTTGGGGCCTGCAACACGATGCGGCCGTCCTCGACTCCGGTGCCGTCGAGCTCCCCCTGGGCCAGCTCGAGGCGCGAGCTCCATTGCCGGTAGCCGATGTTCCGGGTCTCCGCGTCGGCCACGGTGCGCCGGTCAGGCGGCTGGCTCACCAATTGCTGTGCCGGCGCGGTTGGGGCATCGGTGTCGCGGCGGGGTGGACGACGTAGACGACGCCACCGTTGTCGGACCAGGCGTTCTCGAACTGGCCTCGTTTGTAGACCCGGCGCACCCCTCGCGACGACGATGCCGCCGGGTCGTTCACGACGACGCGACCGTTCGCCGTGAACCCGCGGATGACGAGCAGGTGCCCACTGGTCGACCGGATCGGTGCCCCGTCGAGCTCGCCCGGCCCGAACGAGATCGACGCAACAAGTGGGATCCCGGCCTTGATGAACAGCTCGGCCTCCCGGAGGGACCGCAAGCGCGTCACGAACGAGTCGAGCCCGAACCGTCCCGCGTAGGCGGTGTTGTACGGCCAGTCGCCGGTGCCGTCGTACCCCCAGGCGAAGGTGCCGCGCGCTGCGTGGTCGACCCATGGGTCGTCGTACGACGGGTCTACCCATGCGTACCGTCGTGGCGCTGGCAGCCGGTCCCAGTAACCCAGGATCATCGACGTCGACGTGGGGCTGCACCAGGCCTCGCCGCCACCGTCGTACTGCGGGTACTCACCACGGTGGATCTCCTGGGAGTAGCGCGGGACGAGCAGGCTGTGCCCAGCACCTGAGCCCGGACGGCTCGTCTTCGAACGGCTCGGCAGCCGCGACGTGACGGCTCCGATCATCGAGACCACCGGGGTCTTGCTCGTGCCGCTGCGACGGAACAGCGACAGCCGCACCTGCCACTGGCCGAGCCGCGTGCCGGTCTTCGCGACCAGCGTGTCGACCGCGACCCGGGCGACGTCGTCCGCCTGTCGTCCGAGCGTCATGCGATGGAAGCCGTGGTCGTGGCTGGCCCAGCGGCCGAGGGAGTCCCAGGAGCCGCGACGTGCCGACGATGACCTGGCGCGCACCGATACCTCGATGAACGTGCCGACCGGTGTGGACGCGTTGTACGACGCGATGAGCTGGTCGAAACCGAAGCCGGGCTTGACCCACGGGCTTGTCCAGCGGCCGCGGTCGTACGCGCGTCGCCCGGCCTGGCCATACGGGTCCCGGTACGTCACCCGGGTCGGCCCGGATCCGATCACGACACCGCGCTGCCCCCGCTTCGTGTGCAAGAAGGCCCCCTGGCGCAAGCCGGCGCCCCGCCAGCGCGTCAGGTCGATCAGCTTGGCCGTCCCGGCCCTCTCCTGCCCAGCCGTGCTCGCCAGGCCGGCGCCGTGGACCGGAGCGATCTCCGCCATGGGCGAGGACAGGACGACGACGACAGCAAGAGCGAGACTGCGGGTGCGCATCGCCCCAGGGTAAGCGGCTGATCTCGCGATGTCGGGGATTCGTCGTTGTCGCAGGCCGGTCGATACCCTTGCTCGCGTGACGCTCCGCCTGTACGACACCGCCACCCGTGAGGTTCGCGACTTCGTCCCGCTCGAAGCGGGCAAGGTCGGGATCTACCACTGTGGCCTGACCGTGCAGGGGCCGCCGCACATCGGCCATATCCGCAAAGAGGTCACCTTCGACGTGCTGCGGCGCTGGTTCGAACATCTCGGGTACGACGTCACGCTGGTCGCGAACATCACCGACATCGATGACAAGGTGCTCGCCAAGGAGGCCGAAGACGGTCGCCCCTGGTGGTCGATCGCCTACGCCAACGAGCGCGCGCTGCACCAGGCGTACGAGGTGCTCGGTTGCCTGCCGCCGACCTACGAGCCGCGCGCAACCGGGCACATCCCCGAGATGCTCGAGCTCATCGGCCAGCTGATCACCACCGGTCACGCGTACGCCGCCGCCGACGACTCCGGTGACGTCTACTTCGACGTCCGGTCGTGGCCGTCGTACGGCGAGCTGTCCAACCAGCGTGTGGAGGACATGGAACCGGCTGCCGACGCAGACCCACGGGGCAAGCGCGACCCACGGGACTTCGCGCTGTGGAAAGGTTTCAAGAAGGACGAGGAACCCGAGACCGCGGCCTGGCCGTCGCCCTGGGGACTCGGACGTCCAGGCTGGCACCTGGAGTGCTCGGCGATGGCCGGCAAGTATCTGGGTGATGCCTTCGACATCCACGGCGGTGGACTCGACCTGCGCTTCCCCCACCACGAGAACGAGCTGGCCCAGTCGCGCGCGGCCGGCCGCGAGTTCGCGCGCACCTGGATGCACAACGCGATGGTCAACCTCGCCGGCGAGAAGATGAGCAAGTCGGTCGGAAACTCCCTGCTGGTCAGTGAGGTCGTCAAGCCCGAGAGAGGGCTCTGTAGGCCGATCGAGCTGCGCTACTACCTGTTGGCGCCGCACTACCGCTCGATCATCGAGTTCACCGAGGAGTCGTTGAAGGAGGCCGCTTCGGCGTTTCTCCGGATAGAGGGTTTCGTGACGCGCGCCACCGAGTTCGTTGGTGAGACGGAGCCCTCCACCCAACTCCCAGAAGAGTTCACGGCTGCACTAGACAACGACCTCGCTACGCCAGCCGCCCTCGCGGTAGTCCACGAGACTGTCCGCGAGGGAAATGTGCAGCTGGCGGCCCGAGACAATGTGCTGGCACGCGGGAAGCTGGCCTCCGTACGCGCCATGCTCGGTGTGCTTGGTCTCGATCCGTTGTCTGAGCACTGGCAGGCTCAAGGGAGGGAAGGGTTCGCCAGCGAAGTCGTCGATGCGCTCGTCCGGGCGCTGCTCGACCAGCGGACCGAGGCCCGCTCCCGCAAGGACTTCGCGGCCGCAGACGCGATCCGTGACCAGCTACGAGCGGCGGGTGTCGAGGTCGAGGACACCCCGCAAGGCCCGCGATGGACGGTGAGCTCCTGATGCCAGGAAACAGCAAACGAACAGGCGCGGTACGCAAGCGTCAGGGCGGTAACCCGACTGCCGGGTCCGGCGGTCGGCGACGCAAGGCCCTGAAGGGCAAGGGGCCGACGCCGAAGGCCGCTGACCGTGAGAAGCACAAGGCGAACCGCACCCCGAAGGCCGGCGACAGCCCCGGCTCTTCGTCGGGTGGCCGGTCGTCGGGTGGGCGATCCTCGGGAGGCCGGAAGGCGTCGATCGCCGAATGGGTGGCCGGCCGCAACTCCGTGGTCGAGGCGCTGCAGGCCAGGATCCCGGTCGTGACGATGTACGTCGCCGACAACGCCGACCGGGACGACCGCCTGCGCGAGGCGTTCCGACTCGCCGCCGAGCTGCGTATCTCGGTGCTCGAGGTCACCAAGCACGAGCTCGACCGGATGACCGACCGCGCTGTCCACCAGGGCCTCGCCTTGAAGGTGCCGGCGTATGAGTACGCCGAACCGGGCGACCTGCTCGATCTGGCTCGCGACGCCGCCGAGGTGCCCCTGGTGGTGGCGCTCGACTCGGTGACCGACCCGCGCAACCTGGGCGCCGTGGTGCGCTCGGCCGGCGCGTTCGGCGTCCACGGCGTCGTGATTCCCGAGCGCCGCGCAGCCGGTATGACCGCCAGCGCGTGGAAGACCGCTGCCGGAGCAGCGGCTCGGGTGCCGGTCGCCAGGGCGACCAACCTGACGCGCCAGCTGAAGGACTTCCAGCAGGCCGGTCTGATGGTGGCCGGGCTCGACGCCGGCGGAGACGTCGACATCTCCGATCTCGAGATCGCCACGGAGCCGATGGTGCTCGTGGTGGGCAGTGAGGGCAAAGGCATGTCGCGGCTGGTGCGTGACACCTGCGACGTGCTCGTCCGCATCCCGACCGCCGCCACGACCGAGTCGCTCAACGCCGGAGTCGCTGCCAGCATCGCCCTCTACGAGATCGACCGCCTCCGCCGCACTCGTTGAACCGCGGGTTGTGGGGTGTTGAACCGCGGGTTGTGGCTCCTTGAACCGCGGGTTGTGGGGTGTTGAACCGCGGGTTGTGGCTCCTTGAACCGCGGGTTCTGGCTCCTTCACCGGCCCCTCGGTCTGTCCTCCTGACGTCGTACCGCGCGTCAGGCGACGACTAGGCTGGCGGTCGTCCCGTCATCGAGTGAGGGAGGCAACTCGCCTCATGCCCGTCGAACGCCTGCTTCCCACCGACGAAGCTCATGACCTCCTCGCCCTGGTCCGCGAGATCGCGATCGAGCAGCTGGCGCCGCGCGTGGCCACTGCGGAAGCAGAGGCGGCCTTCCCGCGGGACGTCTTCTCGCTGCTCGGCAAGACGGGACTGATGTCGCTGCCGTTCGACGAGGCCGACGGCGGCGGAGGTCAGCCGTACGAGGTCTACCTCCAGGTGCTCGAGGAGATCGCGACCGCCTGGATGAGCGTGGCGGTCGACGTATCGGTGCACACGCTCTCGTCATCGGCCTTGGCCCGCTTCGGATCGGCCGAGCAGCGGGCGCGGTGGCTCCCGGAGATGCTCGGGGGTGACCTGCTGGGTGCGTACGCGTTGTCCGAACCGCAGGCCGGCTCAGATGTGTCGGCCATCGCGACGAAGGCCGTGCGCGACGGGGACGAGTACGTGCTCAACGGCACCAAGGCCTGGATCAGCCACGGTCCGCACGCAGACTTCTTCTTGCTGTTTGCCCGCACGGCTGCCGACCCGAAGGGCGGCCTGTCGGCGTTCCACGTACCGGCGCGAACACCCGGTCTGTCCTATGGCGCTCCTGAGAAGAAGATGGGCATGACCGCGTCGACGACCAGCGCCCTGATCTTCGAAGATGCCCGCCTGCCCGCCGACCTGCTCATCGGCGAAGAGGGGCAGGGGATGGCGATCGCGCTCTCCGCCCTCGACTCGGGCCGGCTCGGTATCGCGGCGTGTGCGACGGGACTCGGGCAGGCGGCGCTCGACCTGGCGGTGTCGTACGCCGCGGAGCGTCAGCAGTTCGGCCGGGCCATCGCGGAGTTCCAGGGCCTGCAGTTCCTGCTGGCCGACATGGCGGCCGCGGTCGAATCGGCTCGAGCGACCTACCTCTTGGCTGCGCGGTTGCGCGATGCCGGGCGCCCGTTCAGCCGACAGGCGTCGATCGCCAAGCTCGTCGCAACCGACGCGGCGATGAAGGTCACGACCGATGCAGTGCAGGTGCTCGGTGGCTATGGGTACACGCGCGACTTCCCGGCCGAGCGCTTCATGCGGGAGGCGAAGGTGACGCAGATCTTCGAGGGCACCAACCAGATCCAGCGGATGGTCATCGCACGCTCGCTGTTGAAGGACCTCAGCAACTAGGGCGCCGCCGGCCGCCCGTGCCCGCCGGTGCGGAACGCTGATGCGGGCCGGGTCGATCACGCGGATAGAGTGCCGCTCGTGATGACGACCTCGAGCCTTGACCCTGCGAGCTTCGCGGCGCCGCTACGCGAGCAGTTCGAGGTGTTCCTCGACGACCATCGTCGCGCCATCCACGACTGCTTGGACGGTCTGACAGAAAAGGAGGCCCGACGTCGCCTGGTGGCTTCGAAGACGACGCTGCTCGGACTCGTCAAGCACGCGACGTTCGTCGAGCAGGTGTGGTTCGACGAAGCGATCACAGGGCGCTCACGCGAGGACATCGGTTGCTCGGCGGACCCGGACGCGTCCTTCGACCTCGACGCTGGTGACACGATCAACTCGGTCCTCGACGCGTACGCCCGAGTATGTGACTCTTCACGTGCCCGGGCGGCCAGCCTCGGAATGGACGACGAGGTGTCGGGGAACCGGCGTGGCCCGTTGCCGATGCGATGGATCTACCTACATGCGCTCCGGGAGATGGCGCAGCACTGCGGCCATGCAGACATCATCAGGGAGCAGATCATCGCCAGCCGGCCGGGGTCTTCGGAGGGCGTCACTTGATGACGCAGAACAGATTGCCCTCAGTGTCGGACAAGACGACGAAGTCGGCATCGTCGGGGTAGACCCAGGGCACCCGTGTGGCGCCGAGAGCCACGAGCCGGTCCACCTCTGCCTCCCAGCCGGGGCCGTCTGGATCGGACCAGAGGTCGAGGTGGGTCCGATCGTCTTCGTCGAGGTGAATTCGGAGTCCGTCACCGCTGGGTGGGACGAGGAAGTCCGGCGCGTTCTGCTGTCGGCTGTATCCGAGCGCCTGAGTCCAGAACTGCGCGGCTCGGCCGGCATCCGACACGTTCAGCACCAATGCTGCGGGGAAGACAGCCACATCAGCTCCTCGGCCTCGATGGATCGCGTCACCATGTACGCACCTTGGTGACCCATCCCACGTGGCGGTCGCCCGCGTGTCAATGGTTCCCGATAACCACTTGGGTGGATGCGGGAGGTGCTGCACAATCCGTGACATGCTGCGCGACCTCTGGCCGACCTATCAGCTGCGGATCACCACTCCGCGCCTTCAGCTCCGGCTTCCTGGAGACGACGACATCGGCAGGCTGGCGAGGCTTGCCGGGGAAGGTATCCATCCACCGAGCGAGCGGCCGTTCCTGACCCCGTGGACGGACGGCACAGCCGACGAGACCGCGCAGTTCGTTCTCCGCTGGCACTGGGGTCGGCTGTCCGACTGGGCTGTCGACGACTGGCGGCTCGGGCTCGGGGTGTTCGCGAGGTGGGGTGATCCGCTTGGCATGGTGACGCTACGAGCCAGGAACTTCGGCGTCGTCCGGGAAGTGACGACGTCGTCGTGGATCGGCCTGCCTCATCAGGGGACGGGCTTCGGAACCGAGGCGCGACGCGGTGTACTCGCGCTGGCCTTCGATCACCTCCATGCGGAGGCCGCGCTGACGGAGGTCTTCCAGGACAACCACGCGTCGCAGGCTGTCTCGCGCAAGCTCGGCTACGAGCCCGATGGAATCTCGCGCGATGCTCGAGGGTCGGAGGTCCTGGTGTCCGACCGGCTCCGTCTGAGTCGCTCGCGTTGGGACGACGGTGCGCCGCTCGACATCGTGGTCGACGGAGTCGAGGCGTGCCGGCACCTGTTCGGAGTGTGACAACGCCGCGGTGCAGTCTGGGCGGCTGTTCACACCGGCGCGGTTGTTTCCACAGGTCTGGTCTGGTGTGTGAAAGGGTGTCGTCGAACACTTGTACGAGTATAGGCATGATCGAGACGATGGCGGCCGGGGTGACGGAGCTTGATCCGGTAGCCCGGATCGAGGCCGAGGTGGCTGCGGCGGTGGGGGTGCTCAATGCGCCGCGGCCCCGTCACCCCTGCACTTCAGCCGCAGCCTTACCGTAACCCGACCAGCGAACGCCTCCGGACCCGCTGGATCCACTTCACCCCCGCTCAACACCAGCCACCCGCCGCCCATCGGACACCGACAGCCACCGCCGGGCCGAACGCCCCACCCACCTACGAGCGTGCGCTCCCTCGCCGACCAACGGTCAAACCGTGCTTCCCTTTACGGTGGCGCTTGCCCCCGCAAGAATCAGCGCAACGGAACCCAGGATGCGCGAGGAGAAGCACGATGACGGAAAAGTCTGCTCGGGATCTGTTCCGCCGTGCTCTGGCGAACGACGACGCCGATGCCATGCGCGCGGGGCTGGAGCTGCTCCTGGGGATCGCGGATTCCACAGGCCTCTCGTCCGAGGGGGAGTACCTGCTGCGTCGGCCGGACTTCGTCATGGAGATGCCGCAATCGGGTGAGAGGATCCGCGGCCGGGATGCGATGCGCGAGCTGCAGAGGCGATTCCCCGGACCACCCCCGGCGGTGGCCGTTCAACGAGTCGTGGGGAGCGGAAGGGTGTGGGTGCTTCAGGCACTGTCGGATTACGGCGAGGACGAGCCCTGGCACCTCACCCTGATCCTCGAGTTCGACGACGATGCCTTGATCGCGCGCGAAACCCGCTACTACACGCACGGCTTCGAGGCTCCCGAGTGGCGGGCCGACCTGGTCGAGACGATGGGCTGAAACCTGCCCTCCGGTCTGCCTACCACGCTGCACGAAGCAGGCTGCGCACGGGGATGGCCACGATCGACGTACGGTAGGGGAGTGGGGCAGTTCGATGAACCTTGGGCAGAGGCGTTCTGCGACGTCTGCGATCCGGTCTTCGTAGCCGCTGACGTGGGCTTCGAAAGGCAGATCCTGAGCGAGGGGGACTCCGATGACGTCACGGCCCTGCTGTGGGAAGCAGATGCCCGCTTGTTTGCGGCCCGCTATCCGGACAGCGGCATCGTCGAGTCGTACGGTCGGGACAAGTGGGCGGGAGTCCATTGCATCGACTACTGGGTCTACGTCGACGCGGCTGCCCGTACGGCGGAACTTCGCGTCGAGGGATGGAACAGTCCCTCCCACGTCGTGCCGCTGAAGGGCGATGGAGCTCGTGACGGCCAGGTCGTCGGGGATCTGGTAGCCCGCATTCTCCGGGTGCCTCCGCCCTCGCGTTGAGCGGCGACCGCCCCGGTGCGGACAGCGGCTCACCCCGATGGCATCGACCCAGGAGCCAGCTCGGCAGCCGTCGTCACATCGTCGGAAGAAGGTGCGATGCCCAGAGAGACGTACGTGTCGGCGGCGTCGAAGATGTTGATCTCCATGCCCGCTTCCTCCGAGAGGTACCAGCGGTGCTCGAGGATCTCGTGGAAGAGCTCCGCCGGCTCGAGCGTCGCCCGCCGCTCGCGTGGCACCATGGCGATGATCGGCTCATAGACCTGGGTCAACCAGCGGTGGGCGATGAGCGCAGGGTCCTCAGCTTGGAGGTTGTTCGCCGCAGCAAAGGCGTCCAGGTCGTTGAGCAGTCGGCGGGCCTGGTTGTCCTCGACGTCCAGGCCGGTGAGTCCCTGCAGCTGTCGCGAGTGGTGGCCGGCGTCGACCACCTTGGGTTGGATGCGGACCGAGGCGCCGTTCCAGTCGGTGACGATGTCGAGCTCATCCACGTCGAAGCCGAGCTGGTTCAGGTGCTCGATCCGCTGCTCGATGCGCCACATCTCCTCGGTGCTGAAGTCTTCGGTCCCGGTGAGTTCACTCCACAGGGCCTCATAGCGGGCCTGGAACGTCTCGACGAGCTCGTCGACCGCGAAGTCCTCGTCCAGGAAGCCACCCGCCTGCAGGTCGAGCAGCTCGCCGAAGACGTTCGCGGTGGCGATGTCGATGTCGTAGAGGCGCTGCCCGTCGCTGAGCTGTTCATGGAGCTCACCGGTCTCGGCGTCCACGAGGTAGGCCGCGAACTCTCCGGCCGACCGGCGGAACAGCGTGTTGGACAACGAGCAGTCGCCCCAGAAGAACCCGGCCAGATGAAGGCGGGTGACCAAGACGACGAGCGCGTCGACGAGGCGCGGGACCGTATCCGGACGCATGCCCCGGGAGAACAGCTCGCGGTACGGCATCGAGTGCCTGAGGTGGCGGGTGACCAGGACTGGCTCGATCTCGTCACCGTCCGGGCTCTCCCGGCCCGTCACGACTCCCACCGGCTCCACGGCGGGTTCGCGCATGCGCCGCAGGTCACGCAGCAAGCGGTACTCCGCCAGCGCGATCGGCTCACGCGTCTCCTTGACCGCGAAGACCTGCTCGCCGAGTCGGACGAAACGCACGATGTGGCGGGAGAGTCCCCGTGGCAGCGGCACCATGAACGGGCCGTCCCAATCCTCGAGCGGTTGGTGCCACGGCAGGGTCACCAACGCCGGGTGCGGACTGGTCGCGACGATGCGCAGGGCCATACAGGGATCCTTGCACGGTCGCTGACCGCCGCAGGCCGTGGCGTGAGCCCTTGGCCGCTCCGGCGGCAAGACCGCTGACCAGGTGTCGCTGCGAAGAAGAAGACGACCGCAGCCGGCACGGTGATCATGACGGCCGCGGGTGTGAGGTTCTCCCACTGCTGGTCGAACTGGGTCACGACCCGGTTTCTCCAGGAAACATATGGTATCGACGAACGTCGCGGGGTTTGTCGGGAGCGGCTGCCAGGTGTCAGTCGCGGGTGATGCCGCAGTTCTCGTCGGTGGCTAGCCAGGCAGGGCCGGGGGCGGTCTCGCCCTCGACGTCGTCGGGGTTGCTGAGGGCGCAGGTCCGCAGGCTCAGGCAGCCACAACCGACGCAGCCGGTGAGCTTGGTCTTGAGGCGTTCGAGGTCGGCGATCTGCTGGTCGATGCGGGCGGTCCAGTGGCGGGACACCCGTGCCCAGTCGGCCTTCGTCGGCGTACGCCGGTCGGGGAGCGTCGCGAGGGCGGCGCTGATCTCGTCGAGGCTGAGCCCGACCCGTTGGGCGGCCCGGATGAACGCGACCCGTCGCAGCATGTGGCGTCGGTAGCGGCGCTGGTTTCCGGTGGTGCGCTCTGCCTCGAGCAGGCCGGTCTCCTCGTAGAAGCGCAACGCGGATGCCGCGACCCCTGAGCGAGACGAGAGCTCGCCGATCGTCAGGTGGTCGGGCATCCGCGTCATGCCACCTCCAGGTGGTTACTTCTTGAAGGCGTCCTTCACCTTCTCACCGGCTTGCTTCAGGTTGGCCTTGCTCTGGTCGGTCTTGCCCTCGGCGCGCATGCTGTCGTCGCCAGTGGCGTCGCCCGTCATCTCCTTGGCCTTGCCCTTGACCTCTTCGGCCTTGTTCTTCACCTTGTCGTCGTTGCTCATCTCAGAACCTCCGTCGCCCTACGTGGAGCGCCGGGCGCGGTTGGCGTCCCGACGATCGTGCTACGTGGTGCGTACCCATCCGTAGGTCCCGCATGCAGCGAACCTCGATGTGAGTGGCGTCACGGACGAGCAGCGACGAAAGGCTTGACCTCAAGTTTACTTGAGGTTGCACAGTCTTTCCCATGACGACTTTGACAAGGCCGGATCGCTCGCAGACCTACGGGTATGACGACCTCCGCCACTTGATGTCCCTCCAGACCGGCGACGAGAAGCATGACGCCTCGTCCACCTCGACGCTCGACGTCCTCTGGGTGCTCTACGACCAGGTCCTCGACATCTCGCCCGAGACGGCTGACCACCCGCGACGGGACCGTTTCCTGCTCAGCAAGGGCCACGGTCCGATGGCGTACTACGCCGTGCTGGCTGCCAAGGGGTTCTTCCCGCTGGACTGGCTGACCGGCTTCGGCCGTATCAGCTCACCGCTCGGCTATCACCCCGACCGGAACCTGGTGCCTGGCGTCGAGATCTCGTCCGGTTCTCTGGGGCACGGGCTCCCCTTGGCGGTCGGCACCGTGCTCGGTCTCCGCGCGCAGGGCCTGCGGTCTCGGGTCGTGGCGCTGGTGGGGGACGCCGAGCTCGACGAGGGGACGAACGCCGAGGCGATCGCGACTGCCGGCGCCCTCGGGCTCGGCCGGCTGACCGTTGTCGCCATCGACAACCAGTCGGCGTCCCTGGGCTGGCTCGGCGGCCTCGAGCAGCGGTTCGCGGTCGAGGGCTGGGCGACCCAGCGGGTCGACGGACGTGATCACGCCGCCTTGCGCAGCGCGCTGCGCCACACCGACGACAACGCGCCCACGCTCGTGGTCGCTGATGTGGAGGAGAAAGCATGACCACCACCCTGCGGACAGGCAGGCAAGCGGTCGCCCGGCCGCCGGGAAGCGGCCCGATGCGTGAGCAGTTCGCGGCGACGACCACCGACCTGCTGGATCAAGACCTGTCCGTGGCACTCGTCCTGGCCGACATCTCCGTAGCCATGTTCCCCGACGCTGTCGCGCGGCATCCCGAGCGTGTCATCAACGTCGGCATCCGGGAACAGCTCGCCGTCAACGTGGGCGCGGGCCTCGCTCTGTCGGGCATGCGTCCTATCGTCCACACGATCGCGTCCTTTCTCGTCGAGCGGTCGTTCGAGCAGATCAAGCTCGGTTTCAGCCACCAGGACGTCGGGGGAGTCCTGGTCAGCGTCGGCGCGTCGTACGACATCTCACAAGGAGGCCGCACCCACCAGTCCCCGGGCGACGTGGCGCTGATCGACACGCTGCCCGACTGGGACATCCACGTGCCCGGGCACCCGGCCGAGCTCGACGCCCTCTTGCGCGAGGCAGTGGGCGGGTCCGGCCGGGTCTACCTCCGGGCCAGTGTGCGGTCCAACCGCGAGGCGTATCCGACCGGGGGCCTCCACGTGGTCCGCCGCGGCGGCCAGGGGACGGTCATTGCCGTCGGGCCGATGCTCGACAACGTGCTCGCCGCTGTCGGTGACCGCGACCTGACGGTGTTGTACGCCGCGACCGTCCGGCCGTTCGACGCGGACACGCTGGCTCGCACACTCGGCACGGCCGACGTCGTCGTCGTGGAGCCGTACGCCGTAGGGACGTCCGCCGCGGCGGTCTCGGAGGCGCTCAGCCATGTGCCGCACCGGTTGAAGTCGATCGGCGTCCCGCGGGCCGAGCTGCGCCGGTACGGCACGCCGGCCGAACACGAGGCCGAGCACGGACTCGACCCGGCAGGCCTCCGCCGCACGATCGGCGACTTCCTGACCGCCTAGCCGGCCGCGTGAGATCGTGGCGGCATGATCGACGGTTCGGTTGGTCGTGAGCCGGTGCGGCTGGCGATGTGGTCCGGTCCGCGCAACATCTCGACCGCGATGATGCGGTCGTGGGAGAACCGGCGCGACACGGTCGTCGTCGACGAGCCGTTGTATCCGCACTTCCTCGCGGTCACTGGCATCGAGCACCCGGGCCGGGACGAGGTGCTGGCGGTGGGCGAGACAGACTGGCGGATCGTCGTGGACGAGCTGCTGGGACCCGTCCCGCAGGGGGCAGCGGTGTTCTTCCAGAAACACATGGCACACCACCTCGTGCCCGGCATGGAACACGGCTGGATGCGCGGTCTCACCAACGTGCTCCTGATCCGCGACCCCGGCGAGGTCGTGGCGTCGTACGTGAAGTCGCGCAGGCAGGTGAGCGCCGACGACATCGGGCTTCCTCAGCAGACGATGCTGTACGACGAGTGGACGTCCTGGGGCATGACGCCTCGCGTCATCGACGCGGTCGACTTCCTGGGTGATCCTGAGACCTACCTGCGTGGCCTCTGCGACCTGGTGGGCGTCGAGTTCAGCGACGCGATGCTGGCCTGGCCGCCGGGGCGGCGCGAGACGGACGGGGTGTGGGGGCCTTACTGGTACGACGCCGTCTGGGCCTCGACCGGCTTCGCGCCGTACCGGCCGCGCGAGGTGGACCTGTCCGGACCGCCTGCCGAGGTCGCCGACGAGTGCCGCCCGCTGTACGAACAGCTGCACGCCGTGCGCTGGACGCCCTGAGGTACGCCGTCCGGCGACGGCGCGTCAGGCTCCGTCGAAGGCGACCTCGCTGGTCCAGTCTGCATCCGTACGGAGGGACGCCGTGTAGATCGCGTCCGCGACCAGGGCTGGGTCGAACGGGGTGCCTGCACCGAGCGTGCCGTTGACCGTCATCGACACGGCCCGGATGCCGTCGTCGCGCAGGGTCGCATCGATGCTGTGCACGAGGTTGCGCAGCGCCGCCTTCTGCGCGCCCAGCGAGGCAGCGCGGTTCCACGGCTTGTCGGCGGCCATGCTGCCGGTCGCGGTGATGCGCCCGCCCGACGTCATGTGCGGTCGCGCCGCCTGAACGGCGTCGAGGAGACTGCCGGCCCCGAGCCGCACGTCGTCGAGCAGTTCGTCGACGCTGAGCTCGAGCGGGGTCTTGTCACGGAACAGGCTCGGGTTGAAATGCAGGTGGTCGATCGTGCCCGAGAAGCCACCGAACCGGTCGACGGCGGCACGGAAGGCGCTGCCGTCGGTGATGTCGACCGCGGTCCAGCCGGCCGTGATGTCGGCCTCCTGCAGCTGCTTGCCGAGCTCCTCGACCTGGCGCTCGCCGCGCGAGATGAGCGCGACGGCGTACCCCTCGCTGCCGAACCGGTGCGCGACTGCCGCCCCCAGGCCTGGTCCTGCTCCCACGATGACGATGACGGGACTGCCCATGACTTGACCCTAGCCGCCACGGGGTTCATGAGCCGACACCCGTGACCGCTGGCGGCCGGATGTGCCGGACCGGTCAGCGCAGCTGCTCGCGGGCCAGCTGCCGCTGGGTCTTGTCGCCGTAGTCGAGGTAGTCGCGCCAGGTGGGCTTGTAGTCGTCCTCGAGATACACCGGCACCTTGTCAGCCGGATAGCGCATGTACCCGCTGGGTGGCTCGTCGCCATCGTCGACGCAGGTCTTGCCCTCCAGGCCCGTCGCCTCGACCACCGGGTACCGGCCCTCGGAGCACACCCGTTCATGGAGGCTGCAGCCGACGGTGGCACCGGTTGCACCCACCAGCAGGCCGATCGTGAGCATCACCGGAACACGAGTGCTGCGATCGCGTGCGGTGGGGTGGACCAGCCTGTCCGTCATGAGCGTCCCGTGGGTCCGGTGGAGCCGGGGGTGCGGTTGGCGCCGATCGTAGGCGGCGGGAGCGGTCCGCGTGCCGTCATCGTCGGGCGCCGCGCCCTCAAGCCTAGGAACGCTGGTGGACGAGCGCGGTAGGTAGGGTCGGGGCCATGTCAGGGCCGAGCAGCGAATGGACCGATCGAGTCGCCCTCGTGACGGGCGCCAGCCGCGGGATCGGCCGCGCCGTCGCGGTTGAGCTGAGTCGACAGGGTCTGCGCCTGGCCCTCACAGCCCGCAGCGAGGATGACCTCCGCGAAACTGCGGCCGCCTGTGACGGCGAGGCGATGGTCGTCCCGGCGGACATGACTCGGCCCGACGCGGCCGATCACGTCTTCGCCGCGGTCGAGCAGGCCTGGGGCACGGTCGACGTGTTGGTGGCCAACGCGGGCGCTGGAGTCTCGGCACGGTTGCATCGCACCACCGACGAGGAGTGGCAGCGGATGCTGGACCTCAACCTCACCGCGCCGTTCCGGTGTGTACGCCGCGCGCTCCCGACGATGCTCGATGCCGAGCACGGTCGGATCGTGGTCATCGCCAGTGTCGCGGCCAAGATCGGCGAGCCGTACATCGCGGCGTACACGGCCAGCAAGCACGGCGTGCTCGGCATGGTCAGGTCGGCGGCGGCCGAGATCGCGCGGAGCGGGGTCACGATCAACGCGATCTGTCCCGGGTACGTCGACACGCCCATGACCGACGCGACCGTGGCCGGCATCGTCTCGAGAACGGGGCGGACCGAGGCGCAAGCACGCCAGCTCCTGGCCGACAAGCAACCCAGCGGTCGACTCGTCACCCCAGCGGAAGTGGCCTCGGCTGTGTGGCTGTGCGTGGTGAACGGGTCGGTCAACGGGCAGGGCATCAACGTCGACGGGGGAGCGGTGCAGTCATGAGCCTGCAACGGATCAACCCCGAGTCGCTGGCCAGGCCGCGCGGCTTCTCCCACGCGGTCGTCGGGTCGGGGCAGGTGGTGTTCCTCGCCGGGCAGACCGGTCTGGACGCCGCGGGCAACGTCGTGCCGGGTGGTCTGGTCGCCCAGTTCGAGCAGGCGCTGGGCAACCTGCTCGTGGCGCTGGCGGAGGCCGGTGGGGCGCCGGACCAGCTCGCGTCGATGACGATCTATATCGTCGACATGGACGACTACCTGGCCCATGCCACCGAGATCGGCCGGGTGTGGAAGCGGTTGGTCGGGGCCGACTATCCGGCCATGGCCGGTATCGGGGTGACACGCCTCTGGGACGCAGACGCCGTCGTCGAGGTCCAGGGCTTCGCCATCCTCTGACGTCCCGGGTCATCAGGCCCCTCCACGCATTGCGGGAAAGTACAGGCCGACACGCCGGTGGGACCGTGCACGTTCCCGCATGTGCGCGGGGTTGGGCGCCAGCACGGTCAGCGGATCGCGGTGACGAACTCCTCGGCCGGACCCGCGAGCCGCTCGCGCAGGTCGAGGAACAGCTCCGCCGCCCGCGCGCCAGTCCAGCCCTTCGGCAGCACGGCGTCCGGTAGGCCGGGGTCGAGGTACGGGAGCCGTCGCCAGGTGGTGAGCGCCTGGACGTAGTCGGCGAAGGCTCGACCTGGAAGCGCCTTCGCGGAGTCCGGGTTGGATCGGCGGCGCTTCCAGGCAGCACGGACCGGGGTATAGGCCACGAGGAATTCGTCATACAGCGTCTGCAGGGCACGCAGGTCCCACCACTGCTCCACCAGTTCTCGGACGTCACCGAAGGCCACGTGGTCGGCCCGGAAGAGGTCGACGTACGGCGCCAGGTGGTCGCGGTCGAGCACGTCGCGGGTCTCGGCCTCCAGATGCGAGGGGGCGATCCAGACTCCGGCGGCGACCGTGCCGAACCCCAGCCAGCTCAACCGGGAACGCAGCGCGTGCCGGCGGGCACGTTGGGACTCCGGGACGCTGAACACGGCCAGCAGCCAGCCCTCCTCGACCGAGGCGCGTGGCCGGGCGAAGATGCGCCGGTCGCCTTCGTCGAAGATCGACCGTGCCGACGGCGCCAAGGCGTAGCCTGCGACGCCGGCACGGCTGTCGGCGAGCAGGATGCCGCGCCGTTTGAGACGCGAGATCGAGGAACGGACCGCTGGCTCCTCGATCCCCAGCTCGGCCATCAGCCGGATCAGGGTCGACACGCTGAACCAGCCGCCCTCCTCACGGGCGTACAACCCATAGATGGTCACGATCAGTGCGCGTGGCTGGAACGCCGCGACGGGGCCGGGCGGACCGGACTGTGCAGCCTCGCGGATCGTCGTCACAGCAACACGATATCGACAGATCCGCGGCTCGCGTCGTCTCGCGGAGTCTTGACTGTCGTCACGAGCGGTGAATACTGGGGTCAGCCGTCCCCTGCGCGAAGGGTTGCCCATGCCGCTGACCCCGTCGGCCCACGTCGACACGTTCTGCCGCGACAGCCTGCCGCCCGAGGAGTCCTGGCCGGATCTCGTGTTCGACCTGCCGGAGCTGCAGTACCCCGACCGGCTCAACTGCGGCGTCGACCTGCTCGAGAGGACGATCGCCGAGCACGGGGCTGATCGGGCCTGCCTGCTCTCTCCGGCCGGCGAACGCTGGACCTACGGTGAGCTGCTCTCGACAGCCAACCGGGTCGCGCGCGTCCTCGTCGACGAGCTGGGGGTCGTTCCCGGCAACCGGGTGCTCCTGCGTGGGCCCAACAACCCGTGGCTGGTGGCATGCTGGTTCGCCGTGCTGCGGGCCGGTGGGGTCGTGGTCACGACGATGCCGTTGCTGCGTCCCGGCGAGCTGTCCACGATCCACGAGATCGCCCGGATCGATGTGGCGTTGTGCGACCACCGGTTCCTCGATGACCTGAAAGCCTCCGCTCTGGCGACCGTACCGGTGGTGGCGTATGGCGGTAACGCGCCCGACGACCTCGGTGGTCGTACGGCTGAGCTGTCGGATGAGTTCACGCCGGTCGAGACTGCGGCCGACGACGTCGCGTTGCTGGCGTTCACCTCCGGCACCACGGGTCGTCCGAAGGCCACCATGCACTTTCACCGCGACGTGCTGGCCAACGCCGACACCTTCTCCGCGCACGTCGTGAAACCGACTGCGGACGACGTCTTCACCGGCACTCCGCCGCTGGCGTTCACCTTCGGGCTGGGCGGTCTGGTGGTCTTCCCGCTCAGGGTCGGAGCGGCCACGCTGCTCATCGAGAAGGCGACGCCGGTCGAGCTGGCCGAGCACATCGCCGCGCACGACGTGTCGATCTGCTTCACCGCTCCGACGGCGTACAAGGCGATGCTGGCGGCCGGCGTGGACGACAAGCTGTCCACCCTGCGTCGGTGCGTGTCAGCGGGGGAGCATCTGCCGGTGGCCACCTGGCAGGCGTTCGCCGACGCCACCGGAGTCAAGATCATCGACGGCATCGGGGCAACGGAGATGCTGCACATCTTCATCTCCGCGGCCGATGACGACATCGTGCCCGGATCGACCGGCAAGCCGGTGCCGGGTTATCAGGCCACCGTCGTCGATCACGACGGTCGGCCGGTGGCCGCCGGTGAGATCGGCCGGCTGGCGGTCAAGGGCCCGACGGGGTGTCGTTACCTGGCCGACACGCGACAATCGGTGTACGTGCAGAACGGGTGGAACATCACCGGCGACACGTTCGTGTACGACGACCACGGCTACTTCTGGTACCAGGCGCGGAGCGACGACATGATCGTCTCGTCGGGCTACAACATCGCCGGGCCGGAGGTGGAGGAGGCGGTGCTGCGCCATCCTGACGTGGTCGAGTGCGCGGTGGTCGGTGTCCCGGACGACGATCGTGGTCAGCTGGTCACGGCCTACATCGTCCTGCGCGACGGCGTCGACGGCGACGAGACGTTCGTCAAGGGCCTCCAGGACTTCACCAAGGCCGAGATCGCGCCCTACAAGTACCCCCGTGCGGTGCACGTGGTGGAGGCGTTGCCGCGGACGAGCACGGGCAAGCTGCAGCGGTTCCGGCTCCGCGACAAAGCTTGAGCGTCGGACCTCGGCCTCGTGTGGCTGACAGAAGGAGCAACCCGTCGCGCGAGGGTTCACCCACGACGAGGTGGGCCGCCGGCGTCAGCGGTAGAGGTCGCGGGCGATGATCGACCGCTGCACCTCGGTCGCGCCTTCGTAGATGCGCGGGGCGCGGACCTCGCGGTAAAGGTGCTCGAGCAGGTGGCCACGCTCGAGCGCGCGAGCGCCATGGATCTGGATCGCCTGGTCGACGACCCACTGCGCCGTCTCGGTGGCGACGAGCTTGGCCATGGCCGAGCTGGTCGAGATGCCCGGTCGGCCGTCGTCGTACGCCGCCCCGGCGCGGTAGACCATGAGCCGGGCGGTCTCCACACGGGTAGCCATCTCGGCCAGCGTGTGGCCGACGGACTGTTGCGCCCGGAGTGGCCCGCCGAACGCCTGCCGCTGATCGGCGTGCGCCACGGCCGCGTCGAGAGCCGCCTGGGCCATACCGACCGCGAACGCGCCGACGCTGGGCCGGAACAGGTCGAGGGTGCGCATGGCGACGGAGAAGCCGCGGTCGGGCTCGCCGAGGAGGTCGGCGCGCGTGACCCGGACACCGTCGAGCACGAGCCGGCCGATCGGGTGGGGCGACAGCATGTCGAGGTGGTCACCGGACACGCCTGGTGCGTCGCCGCGGACGACGAACGCGGTCACACCCCGGGAGCCGGCGTCAGGAGTGGTGCGGGCGAAGACCGAGTAGAAGTCGGCCTCGGGCGCGTTGGAGATCCAGAGCTTCTCGCCGGTGAGGCGCCAGCCGTCACCGTCGGGCGCGGCCTCCAACGAGAGTGCCGCGGCGTCCGAACCCGCTTCGGGCTCGGTCAGCGCGAACGCGGCGACCGCCTCTCCGCGGGCGACTGCCGGTACCCAGCGGCGTACGAGCTCGTCGGAGCCGGACTGGAGCAGCGGGTAGGTGCCGAGCCCTTGCAGCGCCAGCGCTGTCTCGGCCTCGGTGCAGACGGTGGCCAGGGCCTCGCGCAGGAGGCAGAGGTCGAGGGCTGCCGCCTCGCGGGAGGTCGTGTCGTGACCGACGCCTGGGAAGAGCCGCCGCAGGAGGCCGAGGTCGCCCATCGCGGTGACGAGGTGACGGTTGACGTGCCCGGGTCGGCCCCGGTCGGCGATGGGCACGAGCGCATCGCGGGCGACGTCCTTGACCCACGCCAGGTGGTCGTGCTGCTCGGCGGTGAGGTCGAACAGGCCGGTGTCTGCCATATCAGCGACCCGCCCACTCCGGCGGCCGCTTGCCCGTGAAGGCGGCGTGGAACTCGGCGTAGTCGTCGCCCTTCATCAACAGGGCCTGCGTCATCGCCTCGAGCTCGACGGCGCCGGTGAGGCCGAGGTCGAGCTCGCGGGTGAGCAGGGACTTGGTGGCGGAGTACGCCTGCCAGGGGCCGGTGGCGAGCCGTTGGGCGAGTGTCTGCGTGGTCGAGTCGAGCTGGTCGTCGTCGACGAGCTCGCTGACCAGTCCCCAGGCGTCCGCCTTGTCGGCGGACAAGGAGTCGCCGAGCATGAGCAGCTGGGTGGCACGGCCGAGTCCGACCAGCCGAGGCAGCAGGTACGCCGCGCCCATGTCGGCGCCGGCCAAGCCGACCTTGGTGAAGAGGAACGCGAACTTCGCCGAGCGGGTCATGATGCGGAAGTCGGCCGCGAGCGCGAGCACCGAGCCGGCGCCTGCTGCGGTGCCGTGGATGGCGGCGATGACCGGGACCGGCGACTCGCGCATCGCCCGGACGACGTCACCCGTCATCCGGGTGAAGGAGAGCAGCTCGTCGGGACGCATGCCCAGGGTGGCGCCGATGATCTCGTTCACGTCGCCGCCGGAGCAGAACGAACGTCCCTCGCCGCGCAGCACGACGACGCGGGTGTCGTCGCGGTGCGGGAGCTCGGCGAAGAAGTCGCGCAGGTCGGCGTACCCCTCGAAGGTGAGCGCGTTGAGCTTGTCGGGGCGGTTGAAGGTGATCGTGGCGACGCCGTCGTTGCGCGACACGGCGAAATGCTTCCACTCGTCCGTGAACGGCACGGATCCCCGGAACGGGCTCATCTCGGCTGACCTCCTGGCTCGATCGGGGCGACGGCCTCAGCGTAGCCGTGGCCGTGCGTTTGCCTAGTTCACAAGCCACCTGGCTTGTGAACTAGGCAAACGCGCCTTGGGCAGAGTGCGACTGCCTCGGTAGCTCTCGAAGTCTTGCGTATGGTTGACGATCGTTGCAAACACAACATACGCTCAGACTTCGACCTTGCACAGAGGAGACGCGCGTGCGCATCGCGGTGATCGGCGGAGGTCCCGGCGGCCTGTACTTCGCCGCGCTTGCCAAGCAGCTCGGCCCGGACCACGAGATCACGGTCTGGGAACGTAACGCCGCTGACGACACTTTCGGCTTCGGCGTGGTCTTCTCCGACGAGACGCTCGGCGGGATCGAGCACGCCGATCCGGCGATCCACACGTTGATGGAGGCAGAGTTCGCCCGCTGGGACGACATCGATGTGCACTTCGCCGGTCAGGTCATCACCAGTGGCGGCCACGGGTTTGCTGCGATGAGCCGACGCCGGCTGCTCGAGATCCTGCAGGCGCGGTGCCACGACCTCGGGGTCGAGGTGCGGTTCAAGACCGAGGCGCCGCCGGTGGACGAGCTCAGTGCGTCGTACGACCTGGTGATCGCGAGCGACGGACTTAACTCGCGCGTCCGGGCGACGTACGCCGACAGCTTCGGCCCGACGATCGAGACCCGGCGGTGCCGCTACATGTGGCTGGGCACCGACAAGGTCTTCGACGCGTTCACGTTCGTGGTCCGCGAGACGCCGTATGGCGTGATGCAGATCCACGGCTACCCGTTCGACGAACACGGGAGCACGTTCATCGTCGAGATGCACGACGATGTGTGGGAGCAGGCCGGCTTCGCTGCGATGGCTCCGACCGACCCGCAGCCGGGTGACTCCGACGAGCAGTCGATCGCCTTCGTGCGTGAGTTGTTCGCCGACATCCTCGACGGGCACGAGGTCATGGCCAACAACTCCCGCTGGGTCAGCTTCGCCACCGTGCGCAACGCGTCCTGGCGCCACGAGAACGTCGTCCTGCTCGGCGACGCCGCCCATACCGCCCACTTCTCGATCGGCTCAGGCACCAAGCTGGCGATGGAGGATGCGCTCGCGCTGGCCGCCTGTCTCCACGAGAGGACCGACGTGTCCGACGCGCTGGCGGCGTACGAGGAGGAGCGGCGACCGGTCGTCCTCTCGACGCAGCGCGCGGCGCAGGCCAGTCTGGAGTGGTTCGAGAACCTCGGGCAGTACACCCATCAGGAGCCGATGCAGTTCGCGTTCAACATCATGACGCGCAGTCGCCGGGTCACCTACGACAACCTCCGGGTGCGCGACCACGAGTTCGTCGACCACGCCGACGAGTGGTTCGCCGACCATGAGATGCGCCGCGGCATGGCGCCGGGTGACGTCCGACCACCGATGTTCCAGCCGTTCCGGCTGCGCGGCCTCACCTTGCCCAACCGGGTGATCGTCTCGGCCATGGACATGTACATGGCCGAGGACGGGCTGCCCGGCCCGTTCCACTTCACCCACCTGACCGGCAAGGCACTCGGTGGCGCGGGCCTGGTGATGACCGAGATGACCTGCGTCTCGCCCGAGGGCCGGATCAGCCCAGCGTGTTGCGGGCTGTACGACGACGACCAGGCGGCCGCGTTCCGCGACATCACCGACTTCGTGCATGAGCACACCGACGCGGCGATGGGGCTTCAGCTGGGGCACTCAGGTCGCAAGGGCTCGACCAAGCGCATGTGGGAGGGCATGGACGAACCGTTGCCGGACGACAACTGGGACGTCGTGGCTCCCTCGCCGCTGCCCTATCGCGAGGGAGTCAACCAGGTGCCGCGCGAGCTGACCGTCGACGACCTTGCGACGATCCGGCAAGAGTTCGTCGACGCCGCGGTCCGGGGGGAGCGGGCCGGTTTCGACCTGATCGAGCTGCACTGCGCGCACGGCTACCTGCTGTCGAGCTTCATCTCGCCGTTGACCAATCACCGGACCGATGCGTATGGCGGCTCCTTGGAGAACCGGCTGCGGTTCCCGGTCGAGGTGTTCACGGCGATCCGTGAGGTGTGGCCGGACGACAAGCCGATGACCGTGCGCATCTCGGCCACCGACTGGGTCGAGGGCGGCGTCGACACCGATGAGGCCGTCGAGGTGACGCGCGCGTTTGCGGCCGCGGGTGCCGACGCGATCGACGTGTCGACCGGGCAGGTCGTTCCGGATGAGCGTCCGGCATTCGGTCGCTCGTACCAGACGCCGTACGCCGACGCGATCCGCAACCGGGTCGACATCGCGACGATCGCGGTGGGCGTCATCTCGTCGTACGACGACGTCAACTCGCTGATCCTGGCCGGCCGGGCCGACCTGTGTGCGCTGGGTCGGGTTCATCTGTACGACCCCATGTGGACGTTGCACGCGGCCCTCGACCAGGGGTATGCCGGTCCGGGCGCCCGTTGGCCGTCGCCGTGGTTGCCGGGTCGACGCAAGCCCCAGACCGGCCGCACTGATGGCCCCAAGCCGCGGCTCGCGTTGATCCGCGAGGGCGACACCGGCGTCCGCCACCGCCGTTGGCGCCCCTGACCCTCCGCGTTTGCCTAGTTCACAAGCCAGCTGGCTTGTGAACTAGGCAAACGCGCCTTGGGCAGAGGGTATTGGCCTGGTCGACTGGTACCGGGCCTTGTGGCGCTCACTGCCAGCACCTCACCACTGCAGGCTCTCCTGAGCGGCGGACGCGAACGGCCGTCTGGAGCCAGTCGCCGAGCCGCCGCGGGTCGTCCAGTCGTACGCCGATGCCGCCATGCACCGAGCTCCCCGATGCCGGTAGGCGCTATACCCAGGAGTGCCCTGTTCGCCGGGATGTCCCAGAGGCAAAGCCCATCTGCCCAAGGCGCATCTGCCTTGTGAGGAAGCCAGCTGGATTGTTCACTAGGCAAACGCGCGAGGGCGGGTGGGCGTTGGGGGCGCGTGGGGGACGGCCTCTACGATGGCCTGGCACGTGGCCGGCGTGGCGCAACTGGCAGCGCACTTCACTTGTAATGAAGGGGTTAGGGGTTCGAGTCCCCTCGCCGGCTCTCTCATCGTCGCAGGTCAGGGCCACTTTCCACGACTGTACTTCGCACGGCTGGAGCCGAGACAGCGTGCGACAGCGAGCTTCTCGATGCCGGGGTGTGGCGGCATATCCACCACAAGATCTGCCGCTGAACTTCGTGCACCGCCCGTGCCGATGACGACTGTGTGGACGCATCGAAGTGGCCGGCCTTCTGCCAGAGCCTCACGAACGTCCTGTGGGTGAGGTCGCTGGCGGTGGCTTCTTCGGCGACAGCGCAGCTCGCGATCCCGAAGATGACGGGCGCCAACTCGTCGTAGAAAGCGGCAAAAGCTGTCTGATCTCCGCTGCCGCTGCGAAGCAGGAGCTCGTCCCGCGCGCGCGGACTGACCGCAGTCGGCGGCCCAAACTTATGGGAATAGAGCACGACCTTTACCCCTTTGTGCGACGTGATCGCCGGGGTCTAGGGCATAGTGCCTAACTGGGAGAGTAGCGGATCTCCGCCGCAGCCTCCCGTCGAGACAAGCGAATCCATAATTGCCAACCTGTGCACCGCCTCCAGGGATGAGCCGGCCGTTCAGCCGCGCCATTCTTGAGCGTCGAACGCCCGCTCCCTCATCCTCGGGTCCTCGGCGGCGCTAGGGCCCACGGCAGGTCCTCGCCGGCTCTCAGGCTCAACAGCGGAGTTCTCGCCGGCTCGCGGGGACCCAGCGGCTATGACTCGTCCTACGAGCGCGCCGGGAGCACGCAGAAGTCGTTTCCGGACGGGTCTGCGTAGAGCCGCCACGGCAGCTCGCCCCACTCCGGGTGGAGCTCGCGGCCACCGCGCTCGGCGATGCTTGCCGCGACGATGTCGGGATCGTCTCCGGTCTCGAGCCGGACGTCGAGATGCAGCCGGTTCTTGGTCGGCCCCTTGCTGGCCGGTTGGGGCCGCAGCTCGAGAAAGGGACCGAGCATCGACGGGTGTCGCAGGGACCGTGGTGCGACGCCGGCCGCGTCGGTCCAGCCAGTCAGCCAGGACCAGAACTCCGCATCTGTGTCCGGCTCAGCAGAGTCGAGTGGAAGCGCCGCGATGGGTCCGGTGCCGGAGTACACCGCGCGATCCTCGATGACGCCGCAGGGGTTTCCCTCCGGGTCGGCGAGCACCACCCAGGGCACATCGCGCTGCCCGACGTCGAGGTGTCGTGCGCCCAGCCCGAGTAGCCGCTCGACTTCCTGGGCCGGGTTGGCCCCGCCCGAGAGGTCCACGTGGAGTCTCGGCGGCTCGAACGGCGGCTCGGGGACGCGCTGGAAGCACAGGTCGAGCACCGG
Organism: uncultured Actinomycetota bacterium; assembly: GCA_963742765.1. Classification (GTDB taxonomy): domain Bacteria; phylum Actinomycetota; class Actinomycetes; order Propionibacteriales; family Nocardioidaceae; genus JANLYC01. The sequence goes on along the minus strand of CAVUMY010000001.1, from coordinate 462,534 downwards.
TCCGCCCGTGACAGTGAGTCGCGTCTCGAAGACATCAGGCTCATCGGTCAGCCGCTCGGCGCCGAGCACCGCTTCCCAGAACCGGCCCAACCGCTGCGGCTCAACGGCGTCGATCACGAGGTTCTCCAGATACATGCACTCACCGTAGAGCCGACAGGTGGCAGCATGGCGAGTCAGGGCACCGGCGCTCGGGTCAGAAGGTGAACACCGAGTGCCACATGTCGGCGAAGACGCCGCCGGCGACCTTGGCGAGCACGACCAGCAGCAACACGAGCAGCACCACCGCGATGCCCAGCACCTGCCCGACTCGGCGCAGGTCACTCGTGGGCTCCGCCTCGGGCTCGCCGGCCCACTCGAACGGGTCGTCGTCACGTGGGGGTTCGGTCATCGACAAAGATCGTAAACGGCGACGCGATCCCGCAACCTGCCGGCGCCGCGTGTCGCGATTTCCTGACCGTGCGTCGGCGCCAGGGGCCGCGACCGGAGCGGGCTGGAGTCGTGGCGACCGCAGTGTGTTGCCGCCCGGCGTCGTGGGTACGGTGAAGACGTACGCATCGGTCCCGGTGCGTAGCGTGTGCGTGGCGTGGAGGAGGTCCCGAGATGGTCCAGTGGCGTTCGTCGGCTCCGAGTCACGACATCGACGAGTCCGAGCTCGAAGTCGACCGGCCGGCCCATGCCGCCGCGGGGCTGACGGCCGTCGCCGTCACGATGAAGCGCAGCATCCAGGCCATGGGCGTCGGCCGCACCGCCCGGACCCTGCTCAAGCTGAACCAGACCGACGGCTTCGACTGCCAGGGCTGTGCGTGGCCTGATCCCGACCCGTCGCACCGCCATACGGCAGAGTTCTGCGAGAACGGCGCCAAGGCCGTCGCCGAGGAGGCGACCAAGCTACGGGTCGGTCCGGAGTTCTTCGCCGCCCACAGCATCGCCGAGCTGGAGTCGCACACCGACTACTGGCTCGGTCAGCAAGGGCGCATCACCCACCCCGTCGTACGCCGGCCGGGCAGCACGCACTACGAGCCCATCGCCTGGGACGAGGCGTTCGAGCTGATCGGCTCCACGCTCAACGGGCTCGCCACGCCCGACGAAGCGATCTTCTACACCTCGGGCAAGACGTCGAACGAGGCGGCATTCCTGTACCAGTTGATGGCGCGGGCCTTCGGGACGAACAACCTGCCGGACTGCTCCAACATGTGCCACGAGTCCACCTCGGTCGCCCTCGCCGAAGTGATCGGCATCGGCAAGGGCAGCGTCAGCCTCCAGGACATCTACGACGCCGAGCTCATCGTGATCTGTGGCCAGAACCCCGGCACCAACCACCCGCGCATGCTCTCGGCGCTGGAGAAGGCCAAGAAGAACGGCGCCAAGATCCTGGCCGTCAACCCGCTCGCCGAAGCAGGTCTGCAGCGGTTCAAGAACCCCCAGAACGTGCGCGGACTCGCCGGTTTCGGCACCGGCATCGCCGACGTCCACCTGCCCATCAAGATCAACGGCGACCTGGCCCTCTTCCAGGCCATCGGCTCGCTCCTGCTCGACAAGGAGGCGGCAGCCGCGGCCGACGGCAAGCCCGGCTCGGTGCTCGACCTCGACTTCATCGAGCGCCATACGACCGGTTTCGACGACTGGGCCAAGAGTCTCGTCGACCTCGACTGGGACGCAGTGCTGAAGGCGACCGGACTGACCCGCGCGCAGATCGAGACCGCGGCTGACATGTTCGCGGCCTCCAAGGCGACCGTGACGTGCTGGGCCATGGGGATCACGCAGCACCGCAACGCGGTCGCCACCGTCAAGGAGATCGCGAACGTCGCGTTCGCGCAGGGCAACATCGGCAAGCCCGGCGCGGGCCTGTGCCCGGTTCGCGGTCACTCCAACGTCCAAGGTGACCGCACCATGGGCATCTGGGAGAAGGTCCCGGACTTCTTCCTCGACGCGCTGCAGAAGGAGTTCGGCTTCGACCCGCCGCGCGAGCCTGGCCACGACACCGTCGACGCGATCCGGGCACTGCGCGACGGCAAGGCCAAAGTGTTCATGGGCATGGGTGGCAACTTCGTCTCGGCGACCCCCGACACGGTCGTGACCGAGGACGCGATGCGCTCGGCAAGCCTGACGGTGCAGGTCTCGACCAAGCTCAACCGGTCGCACGCTGTCTGTGGGGAGGCTGCGCTCATCCTGCCGGCGCTCGGCCGCAGCGAGCGCGACCTGACCGGCGGCAGCGCGCAGCGGGTCACGGTCGAGGACTCGATGTCGGCCGTGCACGCGTCCAAGGGCCCGCTCAAGCCCCCCAGCGACCAGGTGCGCTCCGAGGTCGACATCATCTGCGGCATCGCCGAGGCCACCGTTCCGGAGATCGGCGAGATCCCGTGGTCGGCCTTCCGCCGTGACTACACCGAGATCCGGCATACCATCTCCCGCGTTGTTCCGGGCTGCGAGGCGTACGCCGAGAAGGTCGACCGGCCCGGCGGTTTCGTGCTGCCGCACCCGCCGCGCGACAATCGCACGTTCCCCACCAAGGAGAAGGCGGCGGTCTTCACGGTGAGCCCGCTCGACGTGCTGCACGTGCCCGAAGGGCGGCTGCTGCTGCAGACGATCCGCAGCCATGACCAGTTCAACACGACGATCTACGGTCTCGACGACCGCTACCGCGGCATCTCCAACGGCCGGCGCGTCGTGTTCGTGCACGCTGACGACGTCGCCGTTCTCGGTCTTCACGAGGGTCAGATCGTCGACCTCGTCAGCGAGTGGACCGACGGTACCGAGCGCACGGCACCGCAGTTCCGCGTCGTCACCTACGACACTCCTCGCGGATGCGCGGCCGCCTACTATCCCGAGACCAACCCACTGGTGCCGCTGGACTCCACGGCGATCGGCAGCAACTGCCCGACGTCGAAGTCGATCATCGTGAGACTCGACGTTCCCGCCAGCCGGCAGCAGGACTCCGACGGGTCCGGCAAGCCGGTGGGTTCGGACGCCGGCCACAAGTCCGATGTCCAGCCCGATCAGCTGAGCTGACTCCTGCCGGTACTAGTGCGGCGCGTCGGTGGGGTCCAGGAAGATGTGCCGCACTTCGGGGAAGCGTTCGCGCACCCGACGGTCGACCTCGTCGGCATAGTCCTCGAGGTCACCACCGCTGGACTGGTCGTCGAGGTCGACTCGGGCCGCCACGAGGACCTCGTCGGGACCGAGCCGCATCGTGAGCACCTCGACGATCTCGTCGACACCGGGGGCAGCGAGGATCTCCTCGCGGATCCCCTTCCGGAGATCCTCGCTGACCGACTGGCCGATGAGGAAGGCCTTGTTCTCGCGACCCAGGACGTACGCGACGCCGATCAGCAGCAGACCGATCGCCACCGAGGCGGCGCCGTCCCAGAAGCCGTGGTCGGTCAAGGCATGCAGGGTGACCCCGCCGGCAGCGAGCAGGATTCCGACCAGCGCCGCGGTGTCCTCGAACGCGACCGTTTTGGCCGTCGGATCGGTGGTGTGGCGCAGCTCCTCGAACGTGCCCCGACCATGGGCCTTGGCCTCGCCGCGGACCTGGCGGACGGCCTTCAGCCACGAGACACCCTCGAAGACAAAAGAGAGAGCCAGCACGACATAGACGATGACCAGCCCGGTGAGCTCCTCCGGCTTCAGGATCGCCCGGATGCCTTCGTAGATGGAGTACCCGGCGCCGAGCACGAAGATGCCGACCGCGGCCAACAGTGACCAGAAGTAGCGCTCCATCCCGTAACCGAACGGGTGCTGGACGTCGGCTGGCTTCCGGCTGCGTTTGAGGGCAGCCAGCAGGAAGACCTGGTTGAGCGTGTCGGCCACGGAGTGGGCGGCTTCGGCCATCATCGCGGTCGACCCTGACGCAAGACCACCGACCGCCTTGGCGATCGCGATCGCGAGGTTGGCGGAGCCTGCCAGCAGCACCGTGCCCGTGGACTCGTCGCTCGCGGCTGCGCTCAGCTTCTTCTGCGCGTCGGTCGCATCAGCCGACGCAGCGGACGCCTGGTCTGTCACCCGCGGCGTCAGTACTCGTCGTCGATGATGTGAACGGCGGCTTCCTCAGCGCTGGCGGCGGCACCGTCGATCCCGACGTCGTCACCGATCAGATCCTTCTCTTCGTCCTCGCCGCGCCCTTCGTCGGGATCGACCAGGCGACCTGCGCGTTGGTTGCCCACCTCCCGGTCACCGAGGAAGTCGTCCTCGGGCGGGATCTCCAGGGGATCCCGGGTGGGGTCGTCGTCCCTGCGCTCACCGAACGTGGCGACGGCGTCTGGCTCCTCCTGACGAAGTCGCTCCTCGAAGCTTTCGCCCTCACGCATCTCGGCGGCTGTGTTGCCGAAGCGCTCGGCCGACGAGTACCGCTCCGCCGGCGAGTAGCCCTCATCGAGAACGTCGTCGACACCTCGATCGACGAGGCTGTCGCCGGCCTGCTCCTGGTCGAGCTGCTCCTCGGGTTCGGGCACCTCGGACCAAGCACCGGCGTCAACGGTGTCGCCTGGACCTGCGGGGGAGTCGGTCATGTCTCTACCCTGCCACGCGGTGCACAGCACTGCGCGGTGGAGACCTCGCGGACCATTTGGCCCTCCGGCGGCGTGTGGCAGGCTCGCTGCTCCACGCCGCAACGGAGGTACGCGGATGATACCCCGTCCGGCGGTTTTCATGCCTGCTCACTAGGACAAAACATGACGTGCAGGCTCATGGCCACATACGGGCCGCCGGACCGGGGCGTTGAACCACTGAGTCGTGGGTTATGCCGCCGCCGTGGTTATGCCAACTGCTTGCTGAACTGGATGCAGGCTGGATCGGATCGCCGCTCGGGCCGGACCACGCCCAACACAGACGGATCGGCAATGCGGGCTCGAATGTCGGCGTCCACCTCGGCGTGCGCGATCAAAAGAGTGCGTTGGTGAAGATCGGGGATGGTCGTCGAGTTCCGCGTCACTGGCGGTGTGACACAGCTGGTGCTGACGACCAGGCTGGCGAATCCGGCGGTGGCGGTGTCGAATACCTCATAGGCGAGAATGCCGACGTTCCGAACGAGGGGTCGTGATCTGCTTCGTACGCTGGACAGGTGCCTACGGCCTGGGATCCGGTGCTTGCTGAGGCCAGGGCGGACGACTTGCTCTAATAGCGCTATGGAGGCCGCTCTCGCCCTGGCACGCAACGCCTTTGAGCGTCACGCCTGGCGTGAGGCGTACGACGGCTTCTTGGCACTGCTCGAGAGCCTGGCCGTCGACGACCTCGAGCGTCTTGCCGTCAGCGCCTACCTGGTGGGGATCAACCCCGTCAGCGACGACGCTTGGACGCGTGCCCACCAGACGCGGCTCGGCTCCGGCGACGTTCCCGGAGCCATGCGCTGCGGCTTCTGGTTGGCCTTCCGGCTCGTCAACGCCTTCGATCGGCCTGAGGGCAACGGCTGGATCGCACGCATCGAACGTCTCGTCGAGCCAGCCTCGCCGGACTCGATCGAGGCGGGTCGGCTGGCTTACCTGACGGGACTCCGGGCGGCCTTCGAGAGTGACCTCGACACCGCCGCCACGGACTTGGCAAGGTGTGCGGAGATCGCGTCGCTGTGGCTCGACGACGAGCTCGCGGCTCTGGCCCGCCTCTCGCTCGGTCGGGTGCGGATCTTCCTGGGCGAGATCACATCCGGCGTCCGACTGCTCGATGAGGCGATGCTGGTCGTGCGGTCGGCGGCGATGTCGCCCATCGCCATCGGCGACAGCTACTGCACTGCGATCGACGCGTGCTACGACCTCTTCGACGTACAGCGTGGTCAGGCGTGGACGAGGGGGCTCGCGGACTGGTGCGCCCGGCAACCCGACCTCGTGCCCTTTGCGGGCGTATGCCAGGTCCATCGTTCGGAGTTCCTTCAGCTCGAGGGGGCCTGGGTTGAGGCGATGGCCCAGGCTGGCCTGGCACGGGCCCGCTTGGCGCAGCCGTTCAGGCAGCTGCCGTACGGCGCTGCGGTCTACCAGCAAGGCGAGCTGCACCGCCTGCTCGGCGAGTTCGACGAAGCGGAGGCCTGCTATCTGGAGGCGAGCAGTGCCGGGCGAGATCCACAACCTGGGCTGGCGCTGCTGCGGCTGCGCCAACGCCGTCGTGAAGATGCGGCTCAGGCCATCGACCGCGCCCTGGCCGAGGCTGAGGACCCCATCGCCCGCTCCTGGCTGCTGGACGCGTACGTGGAGATCATGCTGGCCAATGACCGTGTGGTCGACGCGAAGTCAGGCGCAGCCGAGCTCGCGGCGGTGGCGTCCGGCCTCACCTCACCGATGCTCGACGCGGTTGCCCGACGAGTCAGTGGTGCCCTGCGCCTGGCCGAGGACGACCCCAGAGGCGCGTTGGGCGACCTGCGTAGGGCGAGCGACAGTTTCCGCGAACTGGCCGCCCCCTACGAGGCAGCCAGGTGTGCGGTCCTGATCGGTCGCGCTCGCCGTTCCCTGGGCGACGACGAGGGTGCCCGGCTGGAGACCGATCAAGCGCGGGCGACGTTCGATCGGCTCGGAGCCCGCCCGGATCTGGCGGCGCTCGCGGGCGATCGGCCGGCGCAGCTCACGGCGCGGGAGCAACAGGTGCTACGGCTGGTGGCTGCCGGTCACACCAACCGGTCCATCGGTGCCGAGCTCGGCCTGAGCGAGCGCACGGTCGACCGGCACATGAGCAACATCTTCACCAAGCTGGGCGTCTCCTCCCGCGCCGCGGCGACAGCACTGGCCTACGAGTCCGACCTGCTCTGACGGCGGTACCCACATCAGGGCTCAAACGATCGTGGGTAACTTCGCCGATGCCGAGATCCGCGCGTTCTTCTAACGTCGCGACATCGGGAGGAGGAGGAATCGATGCCCAGCGTGTCCCAGCCGACGGCCGGCGAGTCGATGAGGATGTTCGGCCTGGAGGCGAGGCTTTCCAACCTGGAATGCGGCTTCACCGTCAGCTTCGAGACCCACACGTCGGACGAGGACCTCGGCCCTCTGCTCGAGGGACTGCCCAACGACGAATGCCAGTTGGTCAGGCTCGGTTACGTCGTCCGAGGCATCGCAGAGTTCCGCGTCGGGGGGCGAATCGAGACCTACAACGCCGGGGACGCCTACTACGTGCCCGCAGGGCACGTCCCGATCCACCACGACGGAGCCGAGGTCGTGGAGTTCAGCCCGACGGACCGGCTGGGCGAGACGATCGGCGTCCTCGTCGCCAACATCCAGCGGGGCCGTCGTCCAGTGATCGTCACCGAAGGGGATCAATGATGAGCGTTTTCTACAAGGTGTCGTACCGAGTCGGTTTCCACCCGTGGGAGGACCTGGCCCATCACAAGCCCTTCGCCGAGGCGCTCATGGGGCTGCTCGAGCGTGAGGAGCGGGGCAGGGAGCTGCCGTCCGGCAAGGCGCTGGACCTCGGCTGCGGCGGGGCGACCTGGGGTGTCCCCCTGGCCAGGCGGGGTTGGCAGGTGACCGGTGTCGACAACGTCCCGAAGGCCGTGGCACGCGCGCAGGAGCGCATCCGCGAGGCCGGGGTCGGCATGCGGGTCGTGCTCGGCGATGTCACCCACGACCTCGAGTCGGCCGTCGGTTCGGGCTTTGACCTGGTGGTCGACACGGGAACGTTCCACGGGCTCACCCCGCAGCAGCGGCTGGCGATGGGGCGCGAGGTCACGGCCATCACGTCGAAGCACGCCACCGTGATCCTCGACTGCTTCGCGCCCCGCAACCGTGGCCCGCTGCCCCGGGGGTGCACCCGGGGTGACGTCGAGGAAGCGTTCCCCGACTGGGTGATCACAGACGTCGTCGACGCGGACACCGACCCGGACCCCATCGCGAAGTTCTTTAAGTTCGGCGAGGTGTTCTACCGGCTCAGCAGAGCAAGCCGCTGATCACGACGGCACAGCTTTTCGCCAGAACTCGACCTCAAACCCCGTCGGCGCACATCGGCGTGACGAGCATGAGCGCGACGCAGGCTGGTTGGCATAACGCTGGGTGGTTGATCGCCTGTCCTTCTCACTGTCGATTGAGACGGAGACGATGATGACGGGATCTACGCACACGCCGAAGCGGGTCGTGCTGTCCGGGCCGTTGAGCGAGTACGGGCGGGCTTCGCTGCCGCGCTCGCGTTGGCCAGGCTCGAAGAGTTCTTCACTGCGACCGCTGTGGCTGGGGACGACGGACCGGTCCGCTCAGAGTGGCGAGTCGTCGGCGCGTGCACTGTCGGCCTGCGCGAGCTGCTCGGCTGCGCGCGCGATGTTGCGCTGCATGCTGCCGAAGACGATGCCGTGGAACGGCCAGACCACCCACCAGTAGGCATGGCCTGCGATTCCCCGGGGGTGGAACAGTGCTCGCTGGTGGAACAGGCTCGTCTCGCCCTGTTCGTCGGCGGAGGTGATGCTCAGCTCCAGCCAGGCAAGTCCGGGCAGTCGCATCTCGGCGCGCAGCCTGAGCAGCAGACCGGGGTCCACTTCTTCGACCCGCCACCAGTCCAGCGAGTCGCCTGCGAGCAAGTGGTCGGGATCGCGTCGACCTCGGACGAGGCCGGGGCCACCTGTGAGCCGGTCGATCCAGCCTCTGACCTGCCACCCGAGTGCGAACGAGTACCACCCGCGACGGCCGCCGATGCCCTCGATGATCGTCCACAGTGCAGCGGGCGGTGCTGCCACCGAGCGCGCCCGGTCGTCGACGTAGAGGGAGCCGCCGGCCCAGTCCGGATCGCTGGGCAACGGCTCGCTGGGTGCTCCCGCCGTCGTCGCCGACGACCAGCTGGTGGGGACGTCGAGGTCCTGGATCTTCGACAGCGCAAGCTCGAGCGCTCGTTCATACCCGATGAGTCCGTCCGGAGGGTCGGGGACGTACGCCGCGATGTCGTGCTCGGAGGCCACGGTGGCGCTTCGGAGGGACGCGACCAGCGGCCGGGCCAGTGCGCGCGGGACCGGTGTCACCAGATTGACCCAGTGGGTCGACAACCGAGGCATCGTCACAGGCACCTGGACGATTCGGCGCCGGGTCAGGCCGGCGACCCGAGCAAAGCCCTGCATCAGGTCGAGGTAGGTCAGCGTGTCGGGACCGGCGATGTCGAAGGTGCGATTGAGCTCATCCGGGAGGGCCGCACAGGCGACCAGGTAGCGGAGCACGTCGCGGATGGCGATGGGTTGGATCCGGCTCCGGACCCAACGCGGGGTGACCATGACGGGCAACCGCTCGGTGAGATAGCGCAGCATCTCGAACGAGGCCGAACCCGATCCGATGATCATGCCGGCCCGGAGTGCCACCGTCGGGACACCGGACTCCAGCAGCTCCTCGCTGACCTCCGACACAGCGGCCACGTCATCCTCGAGCCGTTGTCGGGCTGGATCCAGCGCACCGAGGTAGACGATGCGTCTGACGTCCTCCGTACGTGCCGCTGCGGCGAAGATGCGAGCCATCACGCCTCTGCCTGCCCGGTCGCGCTGGGTCGTCCCGCCCACGTGCACGAGGTAGTACGCGACGTCGATGCCGCCCATGGCTGCCCGGACCACGGCCTCGTCGTCGGCGGACCCATGGACCACCTCGACGTCGTTGCGCCACGGTCGCCCCGTGAGCTTGCTCGGTGTCCGCGCCAGGATCCGCACCCGATGGCCCGCGGCCAGCAGCTCGGGAACGAGGCGCCCTCCGACGTACCCGGTGGCTCCTGTCACCAGGCACAGACGTGAGTCCGTCATGGGTCCAGCCTGACGGCCTCCGGCAGGGTCCAGTCGAGTGCGTCCGCTCCCTGCTCGACCAGGGCCGCGTTGGCGCGGCTGAACGGCCGCGATCCGAAGAAGCCCCGTGTGGCCGACAGCGGTGACGGATGAGGGCTGGCGATGACCGGTACGTCGTTCAGCGACGGCCTCAGCGACTGGGCGTCCCGTCCCCACAAGATCGCGACCAGCGGACCGCCGCGGGAGACAAGGGCATGGATCGCGCGGTCGGTGACGTCCTCCCAGCCACGGCCGCGGTGTGATCCCGGCGCTCCGACGCCGACGGTCAGGACCCGGTTGAGCAGCAGCACGCCGCGGTCAGCCCACGTGGACAGGTCACCGTGCTCGGGCGGGTTGACGCCGAGGTCCTCCCGCAGCTCGCGATAGATGTTGGCCAGGCTCCGGGGGAGTGGTCGGACCCGGCGGTCCACCGAGAACGAGAGCCCGACGGCGTGTCCCGGCGTCGGATACGGGTCCTGCCCGACGATGAGGACCCGGACCTCGTCGAGGGGACGGGTGAACGCCCGCAGGATGTGGGGTCCCGCCGGCAGGAAGTGCCGCCCGGCCGCCGACTCGTCCCGCAGGAACGTGCCGAGGCGGGCCACGATCGGCTCGACCGGAGCCAACGCCCGGGCCCAGTCCGGGGTCACCAGGTCGGTCAGGGGAGCCGGATTCATTCCACAGACTCTGCCGTACATGTGGAAAAAGCTGGGGGCAACTCGTGACCCTCTCGGCGTGTTGATCCGAACACGCCGCCCCCCGAAAACTGCTGGAATTTAGTTGCTCCAAGTCATTGCGCGTCGCCTTGACCACGGGATAGAAATCTCCTACGAACTTCGGCAACGGAGTTCGGGACAAGCCGAAAGGCCAGTCAGGTCGGTGGACCCCGGTTCACTGGCACCAGGCGGGGCGACCCGTTCGGGCTTCGCGATGACGTGCGAGGTGGGCCGGCTGGAAGGCGTGTCGTTCCGGATCGTCATGGCCGGGACAAAAGAAGGCTCCGCAAACTCATACTTTGCGGAGCCTTCGCCCTTGTTCCGGCCATGCTGACTGGCCGGATCGGGGCTGCGAATCTGTGAGCAGAGTAGCGAACGTGATGGGCTCCCGCTCGCAGCACACCCGTCGTGTCGGTGAATTTTGCCCGGAAGATTCGAGACGCCTCGACCTCGCCGCCCAGCAGGGCAGCAAGGCCGAGGCGTTCGCGATCGTCGGGTCAGCCCTGGGTGATCGACACGTCGTCGAGCAGGAAGCTCGTCTGGTTCGTGGCGTTCTCCGTCCCCAGAAAACGCAACGCGATGTCCGTCCCGGCGTAGTTGCTGAGGTCCACCGTCTGGCGGTGGTAGGTGTCGTCCCACCCGGTGTTGCCGATCGTGGCCAGCGTCACAAAGCCGCTGCCGGAGTCCACCTGCACCTTGAAGGTGTCCACACCGGCGCGCGGGTCAGAACTGTCGACGAACAGGTAGTAGGCCAACGTGATCGTGGTGCCACTGGGCACCGAGGCGAGCGAGACGTCCTGTTGCACCACATTGGTGTTCGCGCTCCCGTAGCCGTTGAGATAGGCGTACCACCCACCCGAGCGAGCCAGCGCCGGTGCCTTGACGATGACACCGGTGTCCGCGAGCCAGTGGGCGTTTCCGCCTTCGAAGCCGCCGTCGGTGACGAGGTTCCCCGTGCCGGTCGCGATCGGACCAGCGCAGGTCCACGCGAGCGGGTCGACCTTGAGCCCGGTCCAGGTGTTCGCCACCGTCGCGCACGCGGCGCTGGCGCTTCCGTAGAGGTCGCTCGCCGCCCGGATCGTGGCATCGCGGGCATCCTGGTAGTCGGTCCCCGAGGTCATGTAGACCGTGAGCGCCCGGTACCAGATCTTCAGCGCCTTGGTGCGGCCGATGCCGCTGATCGACGACCCGTTGCACGTCGTGCTCGCGTGCGGGCGGCCGCCGATGGTCCTTTTCCCGGTACCTTCGGCCAGCAGGTAGAAGAAGTGGTTGGCCACCCCTGAGGTGAAGTGCACGTCGTCGCGGCCCATCAGAGGCTCGTAGCAGTTGTAGCTGTGCACCTGCCCGCCGTAGAGCTTCGCATCGGCCTTCGGGTTGTCCATCCGGCGCAGGAAGTGTGGGGCGAAGGGAACGATGTTCTCGCCGATGTAGTAGTCAGCCTTGTCCACCTTGTTGTGAGCGGAGAACTCGACCCCCGTGCCGAAGATGTCGCTGGTCGCCTCGTTGATCCCGCCGGACTCACCGAAGTACAGCAGTCCAGCCGTGTGTGACGTGACCCCGTGGCTCATCTCGTGCCCGGCGACGTCGAGGGACAGCACTGGTTTGAAGTCGCCCCCGTCTCCATACGTCATGCAGAAGCAGGAGTCATCCCAGAACGCGTTGTCGAAGTTCTTCTTGTAGTGCACCCGGCTGTAGGCAGCCTTGCCGTTGTCGGCGATGCCGTGGCGACCGAACGTGTTCTTGTAGAAGTCCCATGTGACGGCAGCGCCGTACTGGGCGTCCGCGGCTGCTGTTTGCTCGCTGGACCCCTTTCCGTTCCCCCAGACGTTGTCCTTGTCGGTGTAGACACCGCCCTGCCTCGCGGTGTTGTTCATGTCGACCACGAAGTGGCCGCCGCGCTTGAGATCCCTCATCCGGAAGGTGTGGGGACCGACCTTCTGGGTGTGGATCCGGACCGTGCCCGAGTAGCGGGTTCTTCCCTTACCGATGGCGTCTGCGGTCTCGAGTTCCGACCAGTGGGCCAGACCGGCGCCGCTGGTCGCGTCCACGATGGCCGCGTCTCGCGCCGGACCGCCGGCGCGCACCCCCGACACGACGGTCTTCCAGGCCAGCCGTGGAGTCGCGCCGAGGGCCCAGACGACGAGCGACGGCGTCGCAGCGGGGCTCTCCAGGCCGGTGGCGACCTGCGCCCGTCGGACTGCGGCGGAGCCGGGGATGTCGGGGCGGGTGGTTCCTAGGGACGACAGGTCGGCGCGTGAGCCCCAGGTGACAGAGCCGATCGGTCCCGCCGGTGAGCGGTGGACGATCAGATCGCCGCCCACCACGGGCAGCCCGCGGTAGGTGCGGTCGTACCGGATGTGACTTGCCCCGTCGGCGTCGCGGATCACGTCCTTGACGATGAGCCGCTCCGCGCCCGGCAGCCCGAGCGCCGCGCGTGTGGCTCCTGCTCGAGCCCGTTCGAGCCGGAGCAGGGCAACGCGCGGCACCGGTGTCGCCTCCGACGTGACGAGCTGGTGGCCGGCTGCGACCGTCGAGGTCGGGTGGCCGAGACCCGACGATGCGGGCTTGGCTGAGGCGTTCGCGGCAGGAAACGCGAGCGCGACGGCGAGACCGCACGCAGCGGCCACGCGCACAGAGACAGACATGGAACTCCCCCCTTGTGCACCGGGACTCTCCGGGTGCTGACGGGAAGTTAACCCTGGATGGGCCGTTTGACCAGAGCAAATCGCCCGATATTCCGGATTGAGTCGCGCTCGAGACCTCGATCGCTAGGGCGTGGGGTTACGAAGGTCCTCAAGGAACCGGTTCGCCCACGCGTCGATGTCGTTCTCGCGCACCTGTTTGCGCATCGCGCGCATCCGTCGGGCGTTCTGGCGGGGGCTGGCGTGCATGGCCGCGTGCATGGCGTGCCGTACGCCGTTGATGTCGTGCGGGTTGACGAGATAGGCCTGCTTCAGTTCGTCGGCGGCTCCGGCGAACTCCGACAGCACCAGCGCGCCGTGGTTGTCCAGGCGGCAGGTGACGTACTCCTTGGCGACGAGGTTCATGCCGTCGGCGAACGGCGTGACGACCATGACGTCGGCGGCTTTGAAGAGCGCGGCCATCTCCTCGCGTGGGAATGACGCATGGAGGTAGTGGATCGGCGCGTGCCCGATCCGGCCGAGGTCCCCGTTGATCCGCCCCACCCACCGTTCGATGTCGTCGCGCACCTCCTTGTACTGGTCGACGCGCTCTCGGCTCGGTGACGCGACCTGGACGAAAACGGCCTCTTCGACGGTGACGCGACCGTCCACGATGAGCTCGCCGAAGGCGCGCAGTCGCTGCCGGATGCCTTTGGTGTAGTCGAGCCGGTCGACTCCGAGCAGGATCCAGCGCGGGTTCCCGAGCTCTGAGCGGATCTCCTGGGCCCGCGCCTCGACCTCGGGGCTGGCCGCGAGCTTCTCGAACGTCGCTGCATCGATCGAGATGGGATAGGCGCGCGCGGACACATGTCGGCCGTCTTCGAGGATGATCCGGTCCCGGTGCGTCTTGTGTCCCAGCCGGGACCGCACCAGCCGGGCGAAGTTCGCAGCGCCGCCGGGCCGCTGGAAGCCGACGGTGTCCGCGCCGAGCAACCCCTTGAGAATCTGGTCGCGCCACGGCAGCTGCTTGAACAGCTCGGAGGGGGGAAACGGGATGTGCAGGAAGAACCCGATCCGGACGTCCGGCCGCTGCTCGCGCAGCATCGCCGGCACGAGCTGGAGCTGGTAGTCGTGCACCCAGACCAGGGCGTTCTTCGCGGCCGCCGCGGCTGCGGCGTCGGCGAACTTCTGGTTGACCTGGACGTAGGCGTCCCACCACTCGCGGTGGAAGGCCGGCTTGGCGACGACATCGTGGTACAGCGGCCATAGCGTGCCGTTGGACATGCCCTCGTAGTAGCGCTCGACCTCTGTGTCGCTGAGCTCGATCGGGACGAGCGAGAGCCCGTTCGCCACGAAAGGATCGTGCTTGTCGATGGGCGCCCCCGGCCAGCCGATCCAGACGCCGTCCTGCGAGCGCAGCACCGGGTCAAGCGCGGTGACGAGGCCTCCCGGTGACGTGCGCCAGCTGTCTCCGTCCGGCCCCGACACCCGGTCGACAGGCAGTCGGTTGGCGACGACGACGAACGGGCTCTTTCCGGAGGCGGCCACACCACAACCCTAGGCGCAATCAGTTCTCGTCGCCGGGGAGGCTCGTTCCGATCTGTTTCCTGATCTCGTCCAGCTGGCGCATCAGCGAGAGGGTGTCGTCCACCGGGACCAACGGGGACTCCGCCAAGCCGGCGCGCAGGCAGCGCTGGACCTCTTCGATCTCGTAGACGTAGCCGTTGCCGAGCGTCTGGTGCTCGTACGACGTGTCGCCGGCCGCCGTCGTGACTGTGTAGCCGGTGGGGCAGTGGAACCGTCGCGAGAACTCCACGTGACCGAGCGTGCCGGAGACTGCTGCCCGCCCCGGCGTGTCGGCCAGCATCGTGCAGGTCAGCACGGCCGTCGCTCCGTCGCCGTACGTCAGCAGGCTCGCGCAGGACAGGTCGATGCCGCGGTCGGACAGGGTGCCGACCGAGGTCAATGACGCGGGTGCTCCGAGGAACAGCGAGGCGAACGTGAGCGGATAGATGCCGATGTCGAGCAAGGCGCTGGCACCGAGCGCCGGGTCGAACAGGCGATGCCCGGGGGGCTGATCGGGGACGAAGCCGAAGTCGGCGCTGACGTGGGTCACCGACCCGATCGCGCCGCTCGCGACGAGGTCGACGACAGCCCGGATCGCGGGGTTGCAGCGCATCCACATCGCCTCCATGAGGAAGAGACCACGTCTTCGCGCCTCCTGCACCAGGATCTCCGCATCGGCGGCGTTGAGCGTGACGGGTTTTTCACAGAGGACCGCCTTCGCGTGGTCGAAGCACAGCCGCACGTTGTCGACGTGGAAGGTGTGTGGCGTCGCAACGTAGACGACGTCCACGTCGGGGTCGGCCGCGACCTCGTCGTAGCTGCCGTAGGCGCTTGTGGCGCCATTGGGGCTGCCGAACGCGTCGGCGAATGCGCGAGCGGACTCGATGCTACGTGAGCCGACGGCTGTCAAAACCGCTCCGGGAGTGATGGCGAGGTCTGCTGCGAATGTGCGCGCGATCTTGCCCGTCGCGATGATTCCCCACCGAACGCGGTCCATTCGGACAGTGTCCCAGGAAATTCGGCAACCAAGAGGTGGTGGGAGCGCGGGAATCCCACGATTACCGTGACCGTCCGAACAGACTGCTGGTGTGGGACCAGAGTTGCTCAGGCACCGCACGGCGCCGTTCGCGGTCTGTGCGACCGCCGGCATCGCCACGATGGCATTGCCGCCCTATGACGGCGTGGGCCACGTCGCGCTGGCTGCGGCTCTCGTGCTCGTGTGCGTCCTGATCGCCGTTCAGTCGCCGCCGGCGTCCACGTGGCAGGCGGCCCCGCCACTGCTCTTCTTCGTCGTCGTGGCGGTGGTTTTGGACGGGTCCGGCGGATCCGCTTCCGGGCTGGCTCCCCTGGTCATCCTGCCCGTTCTCTGGATCGCGTTGTACCGCTCGAAGGCCGAGCTCGTGCTGGCCGCGATCTCCACGGGGCTCGTCTTCCTGATCCCACTCGCCGTCCTCGGGGCGCCGGACTACTCCTGGCAGAACTGGCGGAGGGCATTGTTGTGGTTCCTGGTGGCCTCGGTCATCGGACCCGTGGTGCAGGAGCTGGTCCGTGCGTTGGAAAGGCGTCAGGAGCTTCAGACCCGGCTGGCCGCACGTCTCGACGGGGTGCTCGCAGCGGCTACCGAACACTCGATCATCGCGACGGAGCCCGATGGCACGATCACGACCTTCAACCAGGGCGCCGAGCGCATGTTGGGATACTCGGCCGAGGACGTCGTCGGCCGGGACACGCCGGTGCTGATCCATGATCCTGCTGAAGTCTCTGCCCGGGCAGCGGAGATGAGCATCGAGCCGGGGTTCGAGGTCTTCGTGCGCGCTGCTCGCGCGGGGCGACCGGAGTCGCGTGAGTGGACCTACATCGCGAGGGACGGCAAGCGTGTGCCGGTGCGCCTCACGGTGACGGCCATGCGAGACCCGAGGCAGCGGATCTTGGGCTTCATCGGTGTCGCCACCGACATCACGGCGGAGAAGGCAGCTCTGGAGGAGCTCCGGGCAGCTGAGGTGCGCTGGCGGATCCTGCTGGACAACCTGCCGGACACTGCGGTGCTCACCATCGACGAGGGCCTGCGCTACGGGGTTGCGTTGGGAGAGGCCCTGGACCGGCAGGGGATGGGTGACGTCAGCGGAAAGACCTTGCAGGAGACCTCCTCGGCGGCGAACGTGGCAATCCTTGAGCCGGTGTACCGCAAGGCTCTGGCGGGGGAGGAGGGGACCACCGAGCTCGCCGCCACGAACACGGGCTCGATCCACGAGGTGGTCGCTGTCCCACTGCCGCCAGGCGACACCGGGCATGCCGCGTTGGTCGTGGCGAGGGACGTGACCGAGTCTCGCCACCGCGAGGAGCAGCTGGCCATCGCGAAGGAGGGCTTTGCCAGTCTGTTCGAGGAGGCGCCCTTCGCGGTCGTGGTGCTGGACGTCGACGGCGTCATCCTCGACGTCAACCCGGCTGCGTGCAGGTTGGTGGGCTGGGCGCGCGATGAGCTCCTGGGGCCGTCCGCGAACCTTCCCGACGCCGCCCACCACGTCATCGCGCAGCTGCTCGCCGAGTTGGCCGGCAGCCACAACCAACGCGTGGCCGGCGAGTCACGCCTGCTCCACCGAGACGGTCATGTGGTCGATGTCTCCTACGAGGCGATCCTTCAGGACTCAGGCGCCGGTCGGCCGCGCCAGGTCCTGATCAACGCCGTGGACATCTCCGACCGCCGTCGCTTCGAGGAGAAGCTGGAGCACATGGCCGAGCACGACCCGCTGACCGGCCTCGCGAACCGGCGCCGCTTCGACCGTGAGCTGGAGCGGCATATCGACCTGTGCGAGCGATACGGCCCACGCGGCGCGCTGCTCATGATGGATCTCGACAACTTCAAGGAGGTCAACGACACCCTGGGTCACGGTGCCGGTGACCAGCTGATCGTCTCGGTCGCAGGCCTCCTCGAGCAGAGGATGCGCAAGTCGGACCTCGTGGCCCGCCTCGGCGGCGACGAGTTCGTCATCCTGCTTTCCGAGGCGGACCGGAGGGCCGCACAGAGCGTCGCGGCCGACATCGTGGCACTGGTGCGGGACAGCACCCGGTTCGTGGACGGCAGCCGACCCGACAACGTGACCGCGAGCGTGGGGGTGGTGATCATCGACCGGGCCGGCATCTCGGCCAGCGAGCTGGTGAGCACGGCAGACCTCACGATGTATGACGCAAAGGAGTCCGGACGCGACCAGTTCGTCTGCGCGACCTCGTCGACAGTCGCGCCCAGGGCGCTATGACGGGGATGGCGGCTTCGAGCCACGGGCTGAGCCGCCGCGCGGCGTGTTGCCCGTTCAATCGAGGCGAGTTCACAGACTGCAAGGGACACTAAGGACATGTTGCTCACACCGGCGCAGCGTCGAGGGCTGCTCCCGTTCGCCATCTGCGTGATGATCGGTGTGCTTCTGCTGCTGCTGCCGCCGTACGGACCCGCGTGGGGTCATGCCCTGGCCGCCGCCGCTCTACTCGCTGTGATCCTCCTCGTCGAGGTCACGACGGCACGGCGCCCGTGGTTGCAGAGCCTTCCGCCGTTCGCGCTCTTCGGGGTCGTGCTGATCATGCGGGACGGATCTGGGGGCGCGACGTCGAGCCTCGGGCCCCTGGTGGTGCTGCCGATCCTGTGGGTGGCCCTGTACGGGTCTCGCGGCCTGATGTGGCTGGCGACCGCTGCGACGTCGCTGGTCTTCCTGCTTCCGATCCTCGTGGTGGGTGGTCCGGAGTACCCGTGGTCGGACTGGCATCGTGCTCTGATCTGGACACTGGTGGCAGCCAGTGTCGGACCGGTCGTGCAAGGCGTCGTGGGGCGATGGCACGAGCGCGAGCAGCACCAGACCGGTCTGGCCGCTGAGCTCAGGGAGGCCCTCACGCAGGTGACGCTGGCCGAGCAGCGGTGGCGCGCGTTGCTGGACCATCTGCCCGACACCTCCGTGCTCACGATCGACCGCGACCTCCGTCACGTCGTCGCCGTGGGCGCCGGACTCCGCGTCCAGGGCATGTCGAGCGCGGAAGGTAAGACGCTGTACGAGACCTCGAGCCCCGAGAACGTGCGCAAGCTCGAACCGGTCTACCGGGCCGCCCTCGCCGGGCACGAGGCGTCTGTCGAGTTCGTGGCGAGCCACGCTGATCGCATCAACGAGCTCTTCGCCGTGCCGCTGCCTGAGATCGGTGATCGCGTGGCGGCGCTCATCGTGGCGCGTGACGTCACCGAGGCTCGGCATCGTGAGCAGCAGCTCGCGGTGGCGAAGGAGCGGCTGGCGAGCCTGTTCGAGGAGGCGCCGTTCGGCATCGTGGTGTGCGATCTCGACGGTCAGGTCACCGACGTCAACCCGGCAGCCTGCCACTTGGTGGGGCACACCCGCGACGACCTGGTCTCGACGTCCGCGTTCCCCTTCGGTGCCGACCACGAGGAAGTCGCCCGCATCTGCTCAGACCTGACCACCGACCCGGCCGGTCGGGTGGCCGCCGAGACCCGCATCCAGCACCGCGACGGGCACTGGGTCGACGTCGCGTTCGAGGGCATCGTGATGCACGACCGGGACGGGGCGCCTGAGGAGCTGCTCTTCAACGCGGTCGACGTGTCGGAGCGGCGGCGATTCGAGGCCCAGCTGGCGCACCTGGCCGAGCACGACCCGCTGACAGGACTGGCCAACCGCCGGCGCTTCGACCACGAGCTCGAGCGTCACCTCGACCTCTGCGAGCGGTACGGCGCGCGGGGGGCTCTGTTGATGATCGACCTCGACCACTTCAAGGAGGTCAACGACAGCCTCGGTCACGGAGCCGGCGACCAGCTGATCATGTCCGTGGCCGAGCTGCTGCGGATGCGCATGCGCAAGTCCGACCTGGTGGCGCGTCTCGGCGGCGATGAGTTCGCGATCCTGCTTCCCGAGGCCGACCGGCTCTCGGCAGAGAATGTCGCGCGAGACGTGGTCAAGATGGTCGAGGCGCGTGCCGCTTTCGCTGACGGTTCCCGACCACGCCGGATCACGGCCAGCATCGGGGTCGTGCTCATCGATCGCGGAGGCATCACGCCCAGCCAGCTGGTCTCGACTGCAGACATGACCATGTACGACGCCAAGGAGTCCGGCCGCAACCGCTACGTCGTGCTGGACTCGCTCGACGTCTCGGGCCCGACCAACGGCACGCACCTCGCCTGGGGTCTGCGGATCGAGCAGGCCATGGACGAGAACCGACTCGTGCTGCATGCCCAGCCGATCTATGGCGTCGCCGAGGGACGGATCGTCGGAGCCGAGCTGCTGCTGCGTATCCAGGATGAGCTCGGTGAGCTGATCATGCCGAACCGGTTCCTCTACATCGCCGAGCGCTTGGGACTCGTTACGCCGCTCGACCGCTGGGTCGCCGGCCAGGCGGTCGACTTGCTCGAACAGCTTCGGGAGATCGACCCGAGGTTCCACATCGAGGTCAACCTGTCCGCGCACTCGATCGGTGACCCGTCGCTGGCGGCGGAGCTCGAGCAGCTCATCTCGGCCAGCTCGATCGACCCGACCAGGCTCGTCTTCGAGCTCACCGAGACAGCGGCGGTTGCCAACATCGAGACAGCGCGCTCGTTCGCAGACAGGCTCGGACGACTCGGGTGTCGCTTCGCCCTCGACGACTTCGGCGCCGGCTTCGGTTCGTTCTACTACCTCAAGCACCTGCCGTTCGACTTCGTGAAGATCGACGGCGAGTTCGTCGAGCAGAGCCCCTCGAACGTGACCGACCGGCTCATCCTGGCCTCGATCGTGGGCATCGCCCGGGGACTCGGCAAGCGCACGATCGCGGAGTTCGTCGCCACTGAGGAGATCCTCGAGGTGTGCCTGGGTCAGGGCGTCGACTATGTTCAGGGCTACCACATCGGCCACCCCGTGCCCATGGATGAAGTTCTCGTCTGGGCGTCAGAGGGCGCGTCCGAAAGCGGCTCGGACACGCCGAGCCCGTCCTCTCGGGTTAAATGACATCGTTGTCGTTCGTCGCCTACGATGTGGGGCAGAGGTGGGGCAAGCCGCGAGACCCCATTCCCGAAACGTCACAGGAGTCGACCCGCATGGACGCCGCGAACGGTCTGGACACGGCCGACACGACCCCGATGGTCACCTCGGGTGAATCCGCCCAGGCTGCAGACGACCTGTCCGAGCGAGACCAGGAGATCCTGGGCTTCGAGCGACTGTGGTGGAAGTATGCCGGGGCCAAGGAGAAGGCCATCCGCGACAAGTTCGCGATGTCAGCCACGCGTTACTACCAGGTGCTCAATGCACTGATCGACCGTCCCGAAGCGCTCGCGTTCGACCCGTTGCTCACCAAGCGGTTGCGCCGGTTGCGTTCCGCGCGCCAGCGCCAGCGCTCGGCGCGCCGGCTCGGCATCGAGATCTGATGGCGCTGCCGTCGGCCTTCACCATCGGCAGCGTCGCGTTCGTGGTCGCTGCTGGTGTCGGTCTCGCGACGGTCGCCTCCAACGCGAGCGATGATCCGGCGTCGAACAAGCCCGCCGCTCAGCAGCCGGCGACCTCCCACGTGCCGGAAACCACGCCGACATCGCCCGGCAAGACGAGCACGAAGCCGCCCGGCACGCGACAGCCGCGTGAGCGCCGGACGCCGGTGCCCAAGGTGTTCGTCGAGGTCTACAACAACTCCGGGATCAGCGGCTTGGCCGCCAGCCGGGCGAAGATTCTCGAGCGGGCCGGCTGGAACGTCACCGCCACCGACAACTGGTACGGCAACATCCCGGCCAACACCGTCTACTACCCGGACAACCTCCGGCCGGCGGCCAGGCAGCTGGCGAAGGTCCTCGACATCACCCGGTTGCGTCCGGCCGTCTCACCCATGCAGTTCGACCGGCTCACGGTCATCCTCACTTCGCAGTCCTGAGGCCCCTCCGTGCCGGTTCGGTGGTGTCGGGTCGATCGTGGCGCATGGCTGTCTCGATGATGGTTGACTGACCCGGGTGTCGATCTCGCCCACGACCGCTGCCGGGGCCGCCGGACTCGCGGCGATCACGGCCGATCCTGCTACCTGCCTGGCCGCCTTCGACTACGACGGCACCTTGGCTCCCATCGTGCCCGACCCGTCCCAGGCGCGCCCGCACCCGCAGGTCATCGCCGCGCTGGCCGGTCTCGCCCCCCACGTGGGTGGACTGGCTGTCGTCACCGGCAGACCGGCCAGGGTCGCGGTCGACCTCGCTGAGCTTGAAGGCGCCCCTGGTCTAGATTCGCTCGTCGTCGTCGGTCACTACGGGCTCGAGCGCTGGGACGCCGGTAGCGGTGAGCTGACGGCAGCGGAGCCACCGGCCGGGCTGGAAAATGTCCGTGCGCAGCTGCCGCAGCTGCTTGGCCGGCTCGGACTCGCCGACGCCGTGATCGAGGACAAGGGCCTGTCCGTCGCGGTGCACGTACGCCGGATGACCGATCCCGCCGCGGCGTACTCGATCATGAGACAGCCCCTCGTCGACCTGGCCGAGCGGCACGGGCTTGCGGCCGAACCCGGCCGGCTGGTGGTCGAGCTGCGACCGCCCGGCATGGACAAGGGCCGAGCCCTGCGACGCCTCGTCGAGGAGCAGGGGTCTCGGTCGGTGATGTTCACCGGTGACGACCTCGGCGACCTGGCCGCCTTCGACGAGGTGGCGCGGTTGCGTCGCGAGGGAATCGCCGGCCTGCTGGTGTGCTCGGGCTCCGACGAGGTCACCGCGATCGCCGACCGTGCTGACCTCGTCGTGGACGGTCCGGCCGGGGTCGCCCGGCTGCTCGACGAGCTCGTCGCCGCGCTGGGCAGCTCGGTGTCCTGACCGGTCGCTGCGACCTCAGCGGAGCAGGGAGCGGAACGCCTGTCGGCGTCGGGCATGCACGGCCGCCACCTGATCCGGTGTCGGGACGACGTACTGCCCGTCGGAGAGCCCGGCGAGCCGTTCGAAGACGTTGTGCGAGGCCCAGTCGCCGGCGCGCAGCCAGGACCAGCCGGCAGCGGCGAGATACAGCGGGATGAAAGGCAGGCCGATACAGGCGACGTACTGCCACGTGTGCCGTTCCTCGTGGCGGAGCAGCTCGGGTCGCTCGTCGAAGTACTCCGGGCTGTGGCGGCTGATGACGACCGAGCCGATCGTGAAGGCGGACGCGGCCGGAAAGTCGAAACGGTAGCCGGTCGCGAGGCGCAGCCCTCGGCCGCGGGAAGCGACCTGCGCGTGCCCATAGCGCGCCACCAGCAGTCCCAGCGGCGTGGACAGGTTGAGCCAGTTGACAACGGAGCGCAGCCGCCACAGTTCGGATGTCACCCACCGATCATGCCGCAAGACAGTCATCTCAGATAGCGGTCGCCTGTCCCCACATGCGAGACGACGTGGTTAGGCTGGCGGCAACTCATCGAGAGGGGCAGAGGGAACGGCCCGGTGAAGCCCCGGCAACCCCGTCATGTGCACGCCACATGACGACGGTGCCAATTCCGACCCGTGGCGAGAGCCGTCGCGAGAAAGATGAGAAGGAGGCTTCATGACCACCGTCAGCACTCCCGTCACCTCTCCCGGTGCACACCGCACTCCTCTCACGGGCGCGGGAATCCCGGCTTTCGGTCATGCCCGTGCCCTCGTCTGTCGGGCTTGTGGTGCCGAGCAGGGGCTCGGCCCGTTCTACGCGTGTCAGGAGTGCTTCGGCCCGCTCGAGGTCGGCTACGACTTTCCGACGGTGACGCGTGAGCACATCGCCGCCGGACCGCCGAACATCTGGCGCTACCGCGCTCTGCTCCCGGTGCGTGACGACATCGCCACGATCCCCAACACAGAGCCCGGTGGCACCCGCCTGATCAAGGCCGACAACCTCGCCCACGAGCTCGGCCTTCGGTCCCTGTGGGTCAAGGACGACTCCGGCAACCCGACGCACTCGTTCAAGGACCGCGTCGTCGCCGTCGCCCTGGCCGCGGCCCGCGAGCTGGGCCTCCACGTGCTGGCCTGTCCGTCGACCGGGAACCTGGCCAACGCCGTCGCCTCGGCCGCGGCCAGGGCCGGCATCAAGAGCGTGGTCTTCATTCCCGAGAACCTCGAGCGTCCGAAGATCCTCACCACGGCGGTGTACGGCGGAACGCTCGTCGCTGTTCGCGGCACCTATGACGACGTCAACCGGCTCGCGTCCGAGATCGCCGGTGAGGAGGAGGACTGGGCCTTCGTCAACGTCAACGTCCGCCCCTACTACGCCGAGGGCTCGAAGACCCTGGCGTACGAGGTGGCGGAGCAGCTCGGCTGGCGCCTTCCTGAGCAGGTGGTGATCCCTGTCGCGTCGGGCTCCCAGCTCACCAAGGTCGACAAGGGGTTCACCGAGCTCGGCCGGCTCGGCCTGGTCGAGCCGACTCCGTACACGATCTTCGGAGCTCAGGCCGAAGGCTGCTCCCCGGTCGCCACCGCGTTCCGGGAGGGGCATGACGTGGTGCGACCGGTGAAGCCGGACACCATCGCGAAGTCGCTCGCGATCGGCAACCCCGCCGACGGGCCGTACGTGCTCGACGTCGCCCGGCGCACGGGTGGGGTCGTCGAGTCCGTGACCGACGAGGAGATCCGTGACGGCATCCAGCTGCTGGCGCGGACCGAGGGCGTCTTCGCCGAGACCGCAGGCGGCGTCACCATCGCGACCCTGAAGAAGCTGGTGGAGGCGGGCCGGCTGGACCCCGAACTCGAGACCGTGGTGTTCAACACCGGCGACGGCCTCAAGACGCTCGATGCGATCGCCGATCGGGTGGGACCTGCCGCGACGATCGACCCGTCGTACGCTGCGTTCAGGGCGACCGGTCTGTGAGGCTGCGGATGTGCCCGTGCGACGACCAGCCACCGAAGGAGCCCCGATGAGCGTCAACGTCCGAGTGCCCACCATCCTGCGTACCTACACGGGCGGTCAGTCCGAGGTCACCGCCGAAGGCGGCACGCTCAGCGAGGTCCTGGACTCCCTCGACGCCAGCTACCACGGGATCAAGGGAAGGATCGTCGACGAGCAAGGCGACCTCCGCCGGTTCGTCAACGTGTACGTCGGTAACGACGACGTCCGCTTCCTCGAGGGCCTGTCCACCTCGGTGGCCGATGGCGCCGAGGTGTCGGTGATCCCGGCCGTCGCAGGCGGCTGATGGACCCTGCGCGGTCGCGGAGCCGCGCGCAGTGGTTCGACGACAGACCACGTGTGGTCGAGCCGCCAGGCACATGTTCTGTGAACACCTGATGTCGTGAGGTGCCGCAAAAGAAGACTGGGGCGCGGTAACCGCGCCCCAGTCAAAACCTCGTCGCACCCACGAGGTGTAGTAAAGGTATCCACGCCGACGGCCGCCTTCAAGCGACTGAGTGCAATACCACCCGAACGGGCTACTCTCCCCTAGTCAGGCGGCGTCGTGGGAGCGGGACTTCTGTCACGTACGGTCGCGTGCCATGCACGGATCGTCACGTTCGGGTCGTCGGCTTCGGTGGGTTATGGACGGCGGATTCATGGCCTGTTGCTCCTCTGGCAACGACCTCTTCGTGAGATAAGGTCGGATCTGCAGATCGCAACACCTGTCCCAGGAGGATCCCGGTGAAGCGTGAGTGCAGCACTAGAGGGTCCGAACCGAGGGTTCTCGAACGAGCAACAGGAGTAGCGATGGTGCAGGGCACCGTGAAGTGGTTCAACGCTGACAAGGGGTACGGCTTCATCGCCGTCGATGGTCAGGATGATGTTTTTGTCCACTGGTCAAAGATCCAGTCGGACGGATACAAGTCGCTCGAGGATGGCCAGGCGGTCAGCTTCGAAGTCGTCGACGGACCCAAGGGCCGCGAGGCACACGAGGTCAAGCCTGCCTGAGTCTGCTCAGGCTTCGGAGCGGTCCGGTCCCTACGGGGGCCGGACCGTTTCTGTTCCCGGCCGGCCGCTGTCGTAGGCCACAGATTTAGCACAGGCGTTACGCCGGCGACCACGCCGAGAAACCTCGGTCCCGCAGGCTGGGGCGCATGCCTAGCTCGCCACGGCCCGCCCTTCGCCCGGGTTCGCCCGGTGACGTCCGCGCCCTCGTCCGGATGCATGGACGCTGTTCCCAGCTGAGTCTGACACGGCGCTATCTCGCCCCGATGCCCGATCTCGGTGGCAGGCTCGCCGGTCGTCTCCTCTGCCCTCCCGGTGGCTTCTCGCTCGTTGCCGAACGCAGCGGAGTCCTGGCGGGCATCGCCACGGTCGCACCCTACGTAGATGCCGACTCCTGGGCGGAGCCGCCCCGGCCGCACGGCCCGCTGCGTGGAGACATCGGCCAGCTCGTCGCCGACCACGTCCAGCGGCAGGGGATCGGCACGGCCTTG
The DNA here is from genome assembly GCA_963742765.1 of uncultured Actinomycetota bacterium. Lineage (GTDB taxonomy): Bacteria > Actinomycetota > Actinomycetes > Propionibacteriales > Nocardioidaceae > JANLYC01. Next base: position 436,647 of record CAVUMY010000001.1, on the reverse strand, counting down.
CTGCTGGCGTCGGCCCGGGAGGCGGGGCGCCGAGGCTTCGAGGAACTGGCCATGACCGTCCATCCGGACAACCCAGCAGTGCTGGGCATGGTCCACGCCGCGGGGCTCCGCGCGAGAGTCGGGATGCGGGACGGGCTGACGCAGATCGCGGTCACGCTCGATGGCGTCCGGCCGGGCAACAGGCGGCGTCCAGCCGCGGCGTCCCGCTAGCCCTCGGGTGGGCCCCCGTCTTGCACTCGGGTAGGGCGAGTGCTAAAAATGGGGTTAGCACTCTCGACATGAGAGTGACAGCGGTAGGTCCGATGAGGGCCCACGCACCTCTACGTGAATGGATCGTAGGCGGGCGGGGTCCGTCCGTCGCGGGCGTCGTACTTTCTGCTCATCCTGACCCTCAAGCGCGGGAGGACTCGCGTACATGCCCAAGATCATTGCGTTCAACGAGGAAGCCAGGCGCGGCCTCGAGCGAGGGATGAACACCCTCGCCGATGCCGTCAAGGTGACGCTCGGCCCCAAGGGTCGCAACGTCGTCCTCGAGAAGAAGTGGGGCGCACCGACGATCACCAACGACGGTGTGTCCATTGCCAAGGAAATCGAGCTCGAGGACCCGTACGAGAAGATCGGTGCCGAGCTCGTCAAGGAAGTTGCCAAGAAGACCGACGACGTTGCCGGTGACGGCACGACGACGGCCACGGTCCTGGCTCAGGCCATGGTCCGCGAGGGTCTGCGCAACGTCGCAGCCGGCGCGAACCCGATGGCCCTGAAGCGCGGCATCGAGACCGCGGTCGAGAAGGTCATCGAGCAGCTCTTCGCTGCGGCGAAGGACGTCGAGACCAAGGAGCAGATCGCTGCCACCGCCGGAATCTCCGCTGGAGACTCCACTGTCGGCGAGATCATCGCCGAGGCGATGGACAAGGTCGGCAAGGAAGGCGTCATCACCGTCGAGGAGAGCAACACCTTCGGCCTCGAGCTCGAGCTCACCGAGGGTATGCGCTTCGACAAGGGCTACATCTCGCCGTACTTCGTCACCGACGCCGAGCGCATGGAGACCGTCCTCGACGACCCCTACGTGCTCGTGGTCAACTCCAAGATCTCAGCCGTGAAGGACATGCTGCCGGTCCTCGAGAAGGTCATGCAGAGCGGCAAGTCGCTGCTGATCCTTGCCGAGGACGTCGACGGCGAGGCCCTGGCGACCCTGGTCGTCAACAAGATCCGTGGCACGTTCAAGTCCGTGGCCGTCAAGGCACCGGGCTTCGGCGACCGCCGTAAGGCCATGCTGCAGGACATCGCGATCCTCACCGGCGGCCAGGTCATCAGCGAAGAGGTGGGTCTCAAGCTCGAGTCCGCCGGCATCGAGCTGCTCGGCCAGGCCCGCAAGGTCGTCGTCACCAAGGACGAGACGACGATCGTCGAAGGGTCGGGTGACACCGACCAGATCGCCGGTCGGGTCAACCAGATCCGCGCCGAGATCGAGAACAGCGACTCCGACTACGACCGCGAGAAGCTGCAGGAGCGCTTGGCCAAGCTGGCCGGCGGTGTTGCGGTGATCAAGGTCGGTGCAGCCACCGAGGTGGAGCTCAAGGAGCGCAAGCACCGCATCGAGGACGCCGTACGCAACGCCAAGGCAGCCGTCGAAGAGGGCATCGTCGCCGGTGGCGGCGTCGCGCTCGTCCAGGCCACCAAGGCTGCGTTCGAGAAGCTCGAACTCGTCGGTGACGAGGCCACGGGTGCTGCGATCGTCAAGTTCGCTGCCGAGGCCCCGCTCAAGCAGATCGCGATCAACGCCGGTCTCGAAGGCGGAGTCGTGGCCGAGAAGGTCCGCAACCTCGAGTCCGGTCACGGCCTCGACGCTGCGACCGGCGAGTACGTCGACATGCTGGCTGCTGGGATCAACGACCCGGTCAAGGTGACCCGCTCTGCGCTGCAGAACGCCGCCTCGATCGCTGCCTTGTTCCTGACGACCGAGGCTGTTGTCGCCGACAAGCCCGAGAAGGTCGCTGCCGCTCCCGGTGGCGCTCCCGACATGGGCGGCATGGACTTCTAGTCCCTGCCACATCAACACCTGCTTCACACGTTGGCCCCCGAGCATCGCTCGGGGGCCTTCGTCGTACCCGGAGGTCAGGGAGTGAGGAGGTCGGCGAGTTCCTCGAAGTCGCGGACCTGCTGGTCAGGAGCGAGGAAGGCCGACGGGTACGGCGTGCGGCGTCGGTCGACCCAGATTCCGTGCACCCCGGCGCGCTGGGCGCCGTCGACGTCCCACGGATGGACCGCGGCCAGCGCCATCCGCTCCGGCTTCACGCCGCAGACCTCGGCGGCATAGCGGTACGCGTCCGGGTGCGGCTTCCAGCGCTGGGGCGCGTCCACGGAGAGCCGGTGCTCGAGCAGCGGAAGCACGCCTGCATCGGCCAGCATCCGGTCGGAGATCGCCGTGGCGCCGTTGGTCAGCGTCACGAGCCGGATTCCGGCCGCGTGGATCCGCTGCAGGCCGGGCCCGACATCGGGATGAGCCGGCAGCAGGGCAAAGCCGGAGAGCACCGTGTCGACAGCATCCTTGGCCGGCTGATGCTCGATGCCGTGGGAGGACAGCAGCGTGCGCAGGGCTCCAGCGGCGACGTCGCCGAAGGGCGCGTAGGTTCCCGCAGCGGTGAGGGCGAACCCATCCCGCAGGATGGCTGCGAACCAGGCATCGAGGGTGTGCCTGGGAAGACCGACCGACTCCAGCCGGTCGCGCATCGGCTCGAGGTCCGACAGCGTCTCATTGACGTCGAGGACGAGCACCTCGGGTCGGGGTGTGCTGTTCATGGCGGCTCCGATTTCCGGTCCCGGGTCAGGTGGCGCGGTCGGTCTGTGCCGCTGGCGGCTCGGACTCGGTCCGGGTCAGCGTGAGATCGGTGGTCTCCGGGGCCCACAGGTGCGTGACGACAAGACCGATGACGCAGATCCCGGCACCGATCAAGACCGTCGGGCCGACGCCGAGATGGTCGATCCCGATCGGGAGAAGGAACGTGCCACCCGCGGCGCCGATACGGCTCATGGCTGCGGCAAACCCTACTCCGCTGCCCCGCAGCTCGGAGGGGAAGATCTCGGCAGGGTAGACGCCGGTGAGGTCCCCGGAGATCGCGTTGAAGAACGCGAAGCCGATGAAGCAGACGATCAGGAGGTAGGACGGCGCCGACCCCCAGCCTCCGATGACGGCAAGCGTGCCGACCATGACGTAGAACGACGTCAGCAGAAGGGGTCTCCGACCCACCCGCTCGATCACGAACATGCCGGCCAGAGCGCCCAGGAAGGCCACCGTGTTGGTGCCGATGACGCTGCCCTTCGGGTCGTGCACACCCAGCGAGGCGAACACCGTCGGGGCGAACGTGAAGATCGCGAAGTAGGGCGCGACCATGCAGGTGAAGAAGATGCTGGCGAAGGCCGTGCGTCGCCAGTTGTCCGTGTTGAACAGGTCCGCGAACCGGGAGTCCTCGCCGTCCTCCTCGTGCAGCTCCTCGTCCTCGTAGTATTCGGTACCGAGGTTGTCGGCGACCACTTCGCGCGCTTCCTCCTCCTGACCCTGGCTGGCCAACCAGCGCGGTGACTCGGGGAGGCCCTGTCGGAGGATGAGCGTGGCCAGGCCGGGTATGGCGCCGGTTGCCAGGATCCAGCGCCAGTCGACTCCGGCGCCCTTCATGGCATAGGCGACAAGGACCGCGAGCAGGAAACCGCCGTACCACGAGGCCTGCAGGCTCGAGAGCCGCCGGCCGCGACCCTTGCTCGGGACGAACTCCGCGAGCATGGTCTGCCCGATGGCGTACTCGGCCCCGATCGCGAGTCCGAGCAGGAAGCGCAGGGTCAACAGCTGTCCGTTGGTGGTCACGACGCCTTGCAGCGCGCCGATCACGACGAAGGCGATCAGGTCGAGGATGAAGATCTTCCTCCGGCCGAACCGGTCGGTGAGGTAGCCGAAGACCGGGGCACCGAAGAAGATGCCGATCAGCGTCGAGGCGCCCAGCAGGCCTGCCTGTACGGGAGACAGGCCGAACTCGGTGATGATGAGCGGGAGGACGACGCTGATCACCCCGAGGTCGTAGCCGTCGAGCCCCTCGCCGAAGGCGGTCGCCGTGGTGATGCGGGCCAGGAAGCGCGGCCTCGGCTCCGTCCGCTGGGGATCGGGGCCGTCCGTGGTGTTGGGGCGGTCAGGGGTGCTGGGGGTGCCGGTGACGTTGTCCGTGCTGATGGCGGCTCCTCGGTGTCGTGGACTGCCCTCCACCGTCTCGCCGTGCGACATACCTCGCAACTCGAGCTTTCGAGCGCAGGACGTCAGGGCGACAGGAAGGCGCGCACGAGGCTGCCCAGGGTCGGCAGGTGGTAGCCGCCTTCCTGGACGACGACGGTCGGCAGGTCGAGGCCGCGCACGAGCAGGTTCCCCGCCGCGGCATAGCCGTCGTGAGTCACCTGCAGTGGACTCTCGGGATCGTCCGCGGCCGCGTCCACCCCGAGTGAGACGACCAGTGCGGTCGACCCCCGCTGCCGAGCGCGGTCGCACAGGCGGCGCACGCCGTCGAGAAAGGCCTCGTCGCCCGCGCCCGGGGTCAGCGGGATGTTGAGGGTCGCGTCAACCCCCGGCCCCGCGCCGGTCTCGCTCGCGTGGCCGACCACGTGGGGGAACCAGCCGGCTGCTGGATCGACGTGCACCGAGCCGTAGAACACGTCGTCCCGGTCGTAGAAGATCGCCGCCGTCCCGTTGCCGTGGTGGGCGTCGACATCGATGACCGCCACCCGCTCGTGACCGGCATCGCGGAGCGCCTGCGCCGCCAGGGCGGCGTTGTTCAGGTAGCACGAGCCGCCGTACGCCTGCTTCGTCACGTGATGGCCCGGCGGCCGGCAGAGGGCGTAGGCCCGGCGCGCTGGTGTTCCCGTCACGAGGTCGACGGCTGTGAGGGCACAGTCCGCGGCCGCCTCGATCGCGGCCCAGCTGCCCGGCCCCACCGTGGTCATCGTGTCGTAGCAGTACTGACCGGCACGGGCATGGACCGACGACGCTTCGGCAGGGACGATCGTGCCGAGCATCGCGGCAGTGGGGAAGAAGTAGGGGATCACTCGGTCCTGGCCGTACTCGACGAAGCCGCCGTCGACCCAGGCGTCGTAAACCGTGGAGAGGTGACGCACGAGCTCGGGGCTGTGAACCCTCTCGAGAGCAGCGGACCCGTGCGCGGTGGGTGCGACGAGGGGGTGTCCGGCGGCAGCGAGCGCGTCGCGGATGACCGTGACCCGTTCGGACACCTCGGTCCCGTCGAGCGGCATCCCGATCCACACCTCGCGATCAGGACGGTGCGCCATCGTGGCCTCGGACCAGACGACCGGGACAGCGGCGGCGTCCATGGTTCCCCTCCAGAGCGAGTTGCGGCAGGATCTGATCATGCCACGCGTTACTGACTTGCCGATCAGTATCGGCTCGCTCCCCTCGGGGCCGACCAACTCGGTGCTGGACGTCGACGGTGTCGGAGTCGGACACGCCAGCGTGTGGCGTGACGAGCCCGACCCGCCGCACGGTCGTGGCGTCGCGCGAACCGGCGTCACTGTCGTGCGGCTGCGCGAAGATCCCTTCCACGCGATGCTCCCGGCCGGCGGTGCCGTGCTCAACGGCGCCGGCGAGTGCACGGGCTTCATCACCGCCGGCGAGTGGGGAACCCTCGAGACGCCGGTCTTCCTGACCTCGACCCTGCAGCTCGGACGGGTGTACGACGCCGCGTGCGAGCTGATGCTCGAGCGGTGGCCCGACGTGGCGGAGGACTTCATCATTCCCGTGGTGGGGGAGTGTGACGACTCCTTCCTCAACGACGCCCGGCGGATGCAGGTGAGTCACCATGACGTCAAGCACGCCTGGGAGGAGGCGGACGCGTCCGTCGGCTCGACGACGCCCCCCGCCGAGGGCGCGGTGGGCTCCGGCACCGGCATGAGCTGTCTCGGCTTCAAGGGTGGCATCGGCACGGCCTCCCGTGTGGTCGACGGGCACACCGTGGGCGTGCTGCTCATGACGAACTTCGGCACCCGCGACCAGCTCACGGTCGCCGGGGTCCCGGTCGGGCGGCTGCTCGGCCCGGTGGCCGCTATTGATGGGGAAGCTGACCGCAAGCCCCCGGCCGGATCCTGTATCGGGCTGGTCGTCACCGACGCCCCTGTGGACGGGGCCGGCTGCGTACGGCTGGCACGTCGCATCGGACTCGGTCTCGCGCGCACCGGGTCGGTGGCGCACCACGGAAGTGGCGAGATCTTCCTGGCGACGTCGACCGGCGTACGCATCGGGCGTGAGGACCGCATCTCGTCGACCCCGGTGGTCACCGGACGCGCGTTCGACGCGCTGTTCGCTGCGGTGGTCGAGGCGAGTGAGGAGGCGGTGCTGAACTCCATGTTCACGGCGGCGACGGTCGTGGGCCGGTCCGGGCACACGTCGACTGGCATCCCTGTGGACGACGTGCTGGACCTGTTGCGCAGCCACGGCCGGGTCGACGCGTGAACCGCCCCGATCTCGACGAGCGGTGCCACGAGGCCCGGATCGCCATGGATGACGGCGTCACCTTGTCGGCCACGCTCTACCTTCCCGAGGGCGTCGATGGTTCGCAGCCGTGCATCCTCGAGGCGCTTCCCTACCGCAAGGACGACCTCACGTCGTCGTACCGGCCGGACTACGTGCGTCTCCGGGACGAGCACGGGTACGCCGTGTGCCGTCTCGACCTGCGCGGCACCGGCTCGTCGGGAGGCGACGCCACGGACGAGTACCCGCCGCGAGAGCAGCAGGACCTGCATGCAGTGATCGACTGGCTGGCCGAGCAGGACTGGTGCGACGGCAACGTCGGCATGTACGGCACGTCGTACTCGGGGTTCAACTCGTTGCAGATGGCGTGTGAGAGACCCGAGCACCTGAAGGCGATCATCGCGATCTATGGCACCGACGACCGCTACACCGACGACGTGCACTATCGCGGTGGCATCCTGAAGGTGGTCGACCTCGTCGACTACTGCCACTACATGACGCCCATGAATGTGCTGCCGCCCGTGCCCGCCGTGTGGGGCGAGGGCTGGCGCGCTGAGTGGCTTCGGCGGATCGAGACCACGCAGCCGTGGGCGCTGACCTGGTTGCGGGAACAGCTCGACGGTCCCTACTGGCGGCACGGATCGGTGCGGCCGGCGTACGACCGGATCGCGTGCCCGACGATGATCATCGCGGGCTGGGCGGACGGCTACCGCAACAACTCGTTCCGGATGATCGAACGGCTGCGCGCGCAACGGGTACCCCACCGGTTGCTCGCCGGGCCCTGGGGGCATGCCGCGACGGAGTCGGCGATTCCCGGCCCGCGGATCGACTCGATGCCGGAGATGGTCGCGTGGTGGGACCGCTGGCTGAGGGGTATCGACAACGGTGTCGACGACGGCCTGTCCGATGACAAGCCAGCCATGACCTGCTTCGTCCGCTCGTCGACGCGCCCGTCGGCTGTGCTGGACCTGCATGAGGGCGGGTGGGTGCGCGAGGAGTGGCCGTCACCGCGCAGCTCGGTCGTGACGCACGCGCTGGCGGGCCGACCGTCGTACTCCGTGCGGTCAGATGTCGGCGTCGATGCGTGGATCGACTGCGCCGGACACCTGCCGTGGGGGCTCAGTCAGGACCAGCGGTTCGACGACGCCGCATCGCTCACGTGGGAGTGGGACGCCGAGGCGCTGACGATCATGGGCCACCCCCGAGTGCGCCTGCAGGTCAGCGTTGACAAGCCCTCGGCCTTCGTCTCGGTGAAGCTGTGCGACGTGTTCCCCGATGAGACGTCTGCCCTGGTGGCGCGCGGGACGCTCAACCTCGGGTGCCGGTCCGGGCTCGACCGGGTCGAGCCGCTCGTGCCAGGTCAGGTGTACGACGTGGAGGTCGAGCTGGAGGCCTGCGCCTACTCGTTCGACCCGGGCCAGCGGATGAGGCTGTCGGTCGCCGGTGCCGACTGGCCGAACACGGCGGCCCCTCCTGGGCCCGTGACGTTGACCGTTCATGGCGGAGACCTGGAGCTGCCCGCATGGAGGGGCCCGTCCGGGTTCGAGGAGCCGGTGCTGACGCCCGGTGGCCCCTCCGTCGAAGATCTGACAGGCCTCACCTGGCGAATTGACCGCGACGTGCTGGCGGGTACGACGTCCTGCGTCGTCGATCACGGCTCGACGTACGAGATTCCCTACGAGGGAACCGCGACAGAGCACTACGAGGGCCAGGTCTGCGTCGACCAGGTGACCTTTGAGCAGCGATCCACGGCGACCACCTCGCTGACCATCCGTTGGCCGGAGGTCGAGGTCTCGACGACGGCGACGATGGAGGTGGTCCTGACCGCGGACACCGTCTCGGTGCGGATCGAGCTGGCCGCTCGCGAGGCCACCGACGCGGGTCAGGCGACGGTCGCGACACGGCGCTGGGAGGAGACCATCCCGAGAGCGGTCTGACAAGCACTTGCCATATCGATTTTCGATGCTATTGTTTTTCAATAACATCGTTTTTCGATAAGGAGGAGGCCATGGCGTCTCCGACCGTGTCAGGCCCCGTGCGAACCGGTTATCTCCTCGTCACCGGGTTCTTCGTGCTCAGCGCGGCTTTCGGCCTGCTCGCCCTCGGGTCCATAGGCGTCGGACTCGCACGACACGGCGACTCGCTGTTGTACGGCGACACGCTGACGGTCCCGCTGCAGCGGTCTCCGGACGACGTCGGCCCGCTGCCGGCGGGACTGCGGGTCGACTCCTGGCTCGATACCCGCGTCAAGGCCGAGGTCCGAGACCCGTCGACGGAGCAGATGTTCTACCGGTCCGCGACGGACCTGGGTCCGCTTGTTCTCGTCGTGGGTGGCTTGTGGCTCGTGCGCGGACTGCTGAAGTCGGTGATGCGCGGTGACCCGTTCGGCCCGGACAACGTGCGGCGACTGCGCCGGCTGGGCTTCCTGCTCGTGGTGGGAGGTCCCGCGGTCGAGCTGGTGAACTATGGCTTTCGCAACGCCCTGTTCAGCTCCCTGTCGTCGTACCCGGGCGTCGACCTGGGCATTGCCGGCTACGAGATTCCCGCGGGTGCGCTGCTCGGTGGGTTGAGCGCCTTCATCCTGGCGGAAGTCTTCGCCTACGGATCCCGGCTGCGTGAAGACGTCGAGGGCACGATCTGAATGGCGGCCGACCCCTCGTCCCACCGCATCTCCGTGCATCTCGATCGGCTGCTCGAGCAGCGCGGTATGACGCTCACCGAGCTGGCCTCGCGCGCTGACATCACGATCGCCAACCTGTCGATTCTCAAGAACGATCGTGCCCGCGCAATTCGCTTCTCGACCCTCACTGCGCTGTGCGAGGTGCTCGGCTGCCAGCCCGGTGACCTGCTCAGCTACGACGAGCCCGCCCCCGGGTAGCGGGACGCGTGCCATCGTGCTGGGAAACCTGGCGAGTGCGGAGTCAACCGGGGTACCACGTGATGCCAGGTGGAACCGGTGCGCGGATGGCCGTGGATCAGCAGCACCGCCGGGCCCTTGCCTGCGTGACGGACCCGGAGCGCGCTGCCCAGCCAGGGCTCAGCCCGCCTCGGACTGGAGCCGCCACGCCGACGTCACGGCATCTTCGATCGCGCCTGCGTCGCCGTTGATCAGATCTGCGACGACCATCATGTGCTTCTCGAACCGTCTAGGCACCGAAAACGTGTCCGGGAACTGGTGACGAAGCACATCGCGAGTGTCGAAGGATGATCGGATCACGACCTGGTCGCCGTCGAGCTGCCGTGCGATGAGTCGTCCCTTGCACTGCCAGCGCAGCAGCCCTCCGTTGTCAGACTGTCGGACCGACGGGAGCGACGAGACCAGCCGGCCGAACTCTCGGATATCCATGCTTCACCACGTCAGAGGTTGCCGGCGGGCTCGTGGATGGGCTGGCCGCGGTAGGCGCGGGCGATCGTCGTCACGAACATGTGCACGGCGTCCTCGCTCGGGCTGAACGGGCCGGGCTGGACGTGCGGCGAGGCAAGACCGCGCTGGACCGACTCGCACGCGTTCCAGTCCTGCTTGTTGGTGATGTCCCAGAACTCCACGGCGTACGACGGATCGATCGGGGAGTCGTCGCCGGTGTCGGGGAAGTACCACGAGCACTCCACCCAGGTACGACCCGGCGACAGCGGGACGAGTCGGTGGGCCATCAGGTAGTCGGGGTGAGCAGAGATCAACAGGTTGGGGATCAGCCCCAGGTACTCGACCGCGGTCGGCGAAACGCCGGGAATCGGCCGGCCGCCGGACTCGCCGCTGATCGACATCGTCTGCATGCCCTCGCGCAGCACCATGCCACCGCCGACCCAGGCGCCGGGCAGGTCGTAGTTGTCGCCGGAGCTCGGCGGTGTGACCTGGCACAGCTCCGGATGGATGAGGGGGCAGTGGTAGCACTCGTGGTAGTTCTCGGCGATCACCTTCCAGTTCGCCTCGACGACGTACGTGTGGCGGTCGCCGAGCACCAACGCCTGCGGCGTGTACGGCGCCACGAGGCTCTCGAGGTCGCCGATGAACTGGTCGAACGGGAGCGCCTCGTCGGACTCCAGTGAGCTGGCGGCGTGCACGAACAGCCAACCGTGCCACCGGTGCACGGGCAGGGCGACGAGGCTGTGCTCAGAGGCGTCGAAACCCGGCACCTCCTTGTAGCCGGGCGCGGCCCGCACCTGACCCGACAAGTCGTAGGTCCACGCGTGGTAGGGGCACACGATGGACTGTCTGCTATTGGCTGTGTCGGCCTCGAGGAGCTCGTGCGCGCGGTGACGGCACGTGTTGGCGAGCGCCCGCACGGTGGCATCCTCATCGTCGGACCACGTCAGCAGCACGTGCACGTCGCCCACCATCACGGCACGCTGGGTCAGCAGCTTGGCGTCGCCACCTGGTGTGCGCAGCTCGTCCTCACGTCCCACGCAGGTGTAGGTGCCGGCGAACAGGTGTCGCTGCTCCCACGCGAAGACGACGTCGCTGGTGTAGGCCTCCGCCGGCATCATCCTCGACTGGCCGAACGGTTGAAGCGTCGCGTCCAGCCCGGCGATCTCCAACGTTGCCGGGCTCCGGCGAGAAGTCGTCGTCATGAGTGTGCTCCGGGGCTAAGGTCGGGGACATGGGACGCAGAAACGTCGAGGTTCGGCGTGAGGAGATCCTCACGGCCACGATCGCAGAGATCGAGAAGAGTGGCATGTCGGCTCTGCGCGTGTCGGACATCGCGAAAGCGCTCGGCGTCAGCACCAGCCTGGTCTTCTACCACTTCGACACCAAGGACGCCCTGCTGGTCGAGGCTCTGGAGTACGCCGTCGTCCGCGATGCCGAGCGGCTCGACAGGGCAGTCGCCAGGGCGGGTGCGCCGATCGACCGACTGCGCCGGGTGCTGGCGTCGTACGGCCCCACCGGCGAGGCACACGGCTGGACGTTGTGGATCGAGGCGTGGGCGACCGCGCTGCGCGAGTCGTCGATCCAGGCCTCCCTGCGCAAGCTCGACGGACGGTGGCGGGACGCCCTCGAGCGCGTGATCGTCGAAGGGATCGACAGCGGCGACTTCACCTGTCCCGACCCGAAGGGTGCCGTGGCCCGGGTCGGTGCCCTCCTCGATGGCCTGTCGGTGGCTGCGCTGGTCTACAAGACCGTGAGCCGCAAGCAGCTGCAGAGCTGGGTCCGCGAGGCCACGGCCGACGAGATCGGCGTCGACCGCGAGCTGCTCGCGGGCTCGAACGGCAGCGGCGCCGCGCCAACCGGGAGTCGCGAGCGCCGCCGTGAGGCCGTCGCGACTGCTTCGGCACGTCGCTGAGGACAACGACACGTCACACCAACCAGTGCACGGGCTGGTCCGGCTTGGTCAGCGCGTCGCGGCCGAGCCAGAACGGGCTCACGTCCTCGCTGCAGGAACCAGTCGCTGCCAGCTCGGCGAGCAGGCGGCCGAAGGTCGGCGCGAACTTGAACGAGTGGCCGGCCCCCAGACCGACCAGGACCGACTCGTGTCCAGGTACGGGGCTGAGCACGAAGTCGCGGTCGGGAGTCAAGGTGTAGAGGCACGTCTTGGACCGCACCGGTGGACCAGAGCCGGGCAGCGTCGCCGTCATGAAGGCTGTCAGACCCGCAAGCCGCGCGGGATCCGGATCGAACGGACGGTCGTCCCCGGTGACCTCGATCTCGCTGCAGTCCCGAGCGGCCTTGACCGTCGCCTCGCCGTAGCACGGGAAGCCGTAGTAAGCCGGGTCGTCCATCCAGATCCACAACGGGAGGACGCCAGGCTGGTAGGGGAGTGCGTCTTCCGGCCGGAAGTACGTCACCTGCTCCAGCGTCACCGTCAGCGGCAGTGCGAGGTCGAGGTCGGTCAGTACCCGGTTGGTCCACGCGTCGGCGCACACCACGACTCGCCTCGCGCGATACGTGGTGTCGGCCGTGACCACGGTGACGTGGTCGTCGCCCGGCTCGACTGCGATCACGGGCGTCCGGTCGCGCAGGGTCGCGCCGAAGCGTCGCGCCTGCGTCTGCATCACGGCCGTGCCGCGACCGGCCGGCACGATCGAACCACGTTGCTGGTAGAGACCCACAGTGTCGTCCGGGACCGCGAACTGCGGCCAGCGGACGGCGATCGCAGCACGATCCAGGGCCTCGTACGCGACGTCGTGCGCCGCCATCGAGGTCGTGTAGTCGTCGATCGGGATGGCGGCATCGGGCGGGAACAGGTCGAGGCCCCCGACCTGTGTAACCAAGGACTCAGCGCTGTCGGACTCCAGCGTCGCCCAGTCGTCGTACGCCGCGAACGTCAGGCCGACATAGCCGGGCGTGTGGTAGCTGTGGCGCAGGATCCGGGAGGTGTCGTGAGAGGCCCCGCGGGCGTGGCCGAGCTCGAACTGCTCGAGCCCGAGCACCCGGTGGCCGAGCTTGGCCAGCTGGTACGCCGTCGCGCTGCCCAGGGCGCCCAGGCCGACGACGATGTACTCGAAGGAGGAGTCTCGGCGGGTCACGACGGCTCTTCGAGCCGCGGGAGCAGCCAGCGGCGAATGTCTGCGCTGGCGTCCTCCATGGGAGCGAACCAGCCCTGGCGGTAGGCGCGGGACGACATGCCACGTTGGACCGACTCGCAGATGGCCCAGTCCTGGCGGTTGACCAGATCCCACAGGTCACCGGCATCGCGCGGGTCGAAGTCGTCGGCAGCGATCGCTGACGCTTCGAACAGCAGGTCGCAGCGGATGCGCGTGCGGCGAGCATCGAGTGGCCACGAGACGAACGACGCGACATGGTCGGCTGAGCAGGACAACCACAGGTTCGGGTAGACGAGCTCGCCCTTATGACGGGTGCGCTCGGCCTCGTTGAGACCAGGGAACGGTCGGCGGTTGGTGGTGCCGGTCGTCGTGAAGGTCCAGGCACCCTCGCGGTGAGGCACTCCCTCTTCCCACGCTAGGCCGACACCACCGCCACCGAACGACGGGACAAGCCGCGTCAGCTCGGGGTGGACGGGCCCACAGTGGTAGCACTCGTTGTAGTTCTCGGCCAGCACCTTGTAGTTGGCGTCGACGTCGTAGGTCAGGCTGAGCCCGGTGGCGAGCTCGGCCAGCGGATAGCGCTGGAGCCGGTGGGCGAACGGTGCGATGTCGACGTCGAAGTCGTCGGCCTCTCCGGGCGTGAGGTGGAGGAAGACGAAGCCGCCCCAGAGCCGTATGCCGACCTCGTGCAGGCTGAACTGTGCCGGCTCGAAGTCGTCCACGTCGTCGGTGTGCGGTGCCTTGAGCAGCCGGCCGTCGAGGTCGTAGGTCCACGAGTGGTAGGGGCAGCGCAGCGCCCCGATCTCACACGAGGGCTGGTCCGTGCCGGGTCCGGTCGGGACGATCTGGGAGCCCCGGTGTCGGCAGACGTTGTACGCCGCATGGAGCCTGCCCGCACGGTCGCTGGTCACGAGGATCGACTCACCGACGACGTCGAGCACCACGAGCCGACCCGGTGCATCGAGGCCGAGGTCATCGTGCCGGCCGACGCAGAACCAACTTCGGAAGAGCACCTGGTCGCGCTCGGTCGCGAAGTGGTCCGGGTCGACGTACATCTGCTTGGGCAGGGCAGGTTGGAGCGTGCGCTCCGCCCTGTCGGGGAGGGTCGAGTCGAGGTGAGAAGCAGGGGGTACATTCACCATCGTCACGACCCTCCTCCGAACGGGCAACATGCTGACTCGCGAGTCAGTATCGTGCAGTTCCCAGGGTGCCATCGCTGAGGGTCGAGGGGAAGAGCCGGAGGGATGGTTTCCGGCCCGGTCCCGTCAAGCCTGGCAGCGGGTGAGCCAGCAGGCCGCGCGGTGCTCGCCGGTCGCAGCGAGGACCGGAAGCGGCTTGGTGCGGCAGTCGCCATCGATACCTTCATCGGCCGCCTCCCCGGTCAGCAGTGCCGGACACCGGGGGTGGAACCGGCATCCAGCCGGCACACGGGTCGGGTCCGGTGTCTCCCCTTCGAGCACGATGGCGTCGATCTCGTCGATCTCGGGGACGACCGACAGCAGCGCTCTCGTGTAGGGGTGCTGTGCGGAGGCGAGCACCTCTTCGGTGGGCCCGACCTCGACGATCCGACCGAGGTACATCACGGCGATCCGATCGGCGATGTTCCACGCCAGCCCCAGGTCGTGCGTGACCACGAGCACGGACAGACCGAGGTCCTCTCGCAGCTTGAGCAGCAGGGCCAGGATCTCGCCGCGGATCGAGGCGTCCAGGGACGAGACCGGTTCGTCCGCGATGAGGACGTCGGGCTCGAGGGCCAGGGCTCCTGCGATGACGACGCGCTGACGCTGTCCTCCGGAGAGCTCATGGGGGTAGTTGAGAAAGAACCTCTCCGGGGGACGTAGTCCCGCCTGTGACAACGCGCGCGCGACGAGGTCGGTCTCGGTGACCTGGTCGCCTGCACGACGGTGGCTGTCGACGAGCTTGTGGATCCGCACACCCTCGGCGACGGACTCGTAGACGCTCTGCCTGGGGTTCAGCGCGCCGGACGGGTCTTGCAGGATCAGCTGGACCCGACGCCGGTACGCCTTCATGGCGGGGTTGGAGTACTCGAGGGGCGATCCGTCGTACGAGACCGTTCCGGCGCTGGGTACCTCCAGGCCGAGCAGCGTCCGCGCGAGCGTCGTCTTGCCGCAGCCGGACTCTCCGACCAGTGCGAGGATCTCGCCCGAGGCGACGTCGAGGTGGACGCCGTCGACTCCCTTCGCATCGGGTCGCCCTCCTCGACCCGGGAACGTCACCTCGAGATCGCGCGCAGACAGCAGGTCCACGCGCTCAGAGGTGCGGGGTGCGCGTCGGCCGGCTCCCACGTCCGTGCTCACCGGGACGCCTCCTTCGCATCGGCCACGCTCTCGGCCAGCAGCAGTTTCATGTCTCGGCTCTCGTCGGCGTGCAGACAGGCCACCTCGCGTTCGATCCCGAGGCGCTCCAGCGGCGGGTCGGTCGTGGTGCAATCGTCGGTGGCGAGAGCGCAGCGCGGGTGGAAGGCGCACCCGGTGGGCAAGGACCGTGGGTCCGGCGGGTCACCGGGCAAGCCGACCGGCGCGAAACGGGCGACCGGGTCCCCGACGCGCGGGAAGGCCGCCGCCAGGGCGCCACCGTAGGGGTGGAGAGGATGGCTGAAGAGGGTCGAGGCCGGGCCGGTCTCGACCACCTTCCCGGCATACATGACCAGCACCCGGTCGCACGTCGTGCCGAGCACCGAGAGGTCATGGCTGATGAGGAGCAGCCCGAGGCCGAGGTCGTGGACCAGGTCGGTCAGGACGCCGAGCACCTGAGCCTGCACCATCACGTCGAGTGCGGTCGTCGGCTCGTCGGCGATGATCAGCTGCGGACGACAGGCCAGCGCCATCGCGATCATGACGCGCTGCTTCTGCCCACCGGAGAGCTGATGCGGGTACGCCTGGGCGCGCGCCGCCGGTAGTCCGACCTGCTCGAGCAGCTCACCCACCCTGCCTGCTGCCTGCTGCTTGTCGATGCTCGGATCGTGCAGCCGGATCGGCTCCATGATCTGGGCGCCGATGCGCTGCACCGGATTGAGTGAGTGCAGCGCCCCCTGGAAGACCATGGCTGCGTCGGCCCAGCGCAGCGCCCGTAGGTGTCCCCAACGCATCGTCTGGACGTCCTGACCGTTGACGAGGACGCTGCCCTCGACGCGTGCGTTCTTGGCCTGAAGCCGGAGCACGGTCGACGCGAGCGTGGACTTGCCGCAACCGGACTCGCCGGCGATGCCGACGGTCTCCCCGGCGGACACCGTCAGGCTGACGCCGCGCACGGCCGGCATGTCTCCGCCGGCGGTCCGGTAGGTGACGTGCAGGTCGTCGACTTCGAGCAGCTCGCTCATAGGCCCGCCTCCATCAGCGCTGTCGCAGTCGTGGGTTGAAGATCTCTTCGAGCGCCTGCCCGACGAGGGTGAAGGACAGCACGACCAGCACGACGCAGATACCGGGCGGGAACAGGAACCACCAGGCACCGAGGGTCAGGGCGCCGTTGCTGAAGGCCGAGTCGAGCATGGTGCCCCAGGAGACCCGGCTCGGGTCGCCGAACCCGAGGAACGACAGCGTCGTCTCGGCGAGAATCGCACCGGCCACGGTCAGTGTCGTGTTGGCGAACACCATAGGCATCACGTTCGGGAGAACATGTTTGGTCATCTGGTGCCAGTTGCCGGCGCCGAGGACGCGCGCGCGCTCCATGTACGGGCGGGCCTTGATCGACAACGTCTGCGACCTGATCAGCAACGCTGTGCCTGGCCAGCTCGTCACGCCGATCACGAAGCCGATCGTGTACAGCGAACCACCGAGCAGGGTGGCGAGCACGAGGGCGAGCGGCAGGAAGGGGATCACCAGGAACCATTCCGTGAGCCGGTACAGGAGTCCGCCGATCCGACCGCCGAGGAAGCCGGACGCGATCCCGATCAGCGTGCCGAGCACCATCGAGATCAACGTAGCGAGCAGCCCGACGAGCAGTGACACGCGAGCACCCCAGATGAGCAGGGTCAGGACGGAGCGCCCGAACTCGTCAGTGCCGAGCCAGTAGTCGGAAGTCGGCGCGGCCAGCACCTGGCCCGTCGCCTGCGTCCGCGACAGTCCGCTGGAGTCGGCGATCAACGGAGCGCAGATGGCGACCAGGGCGAAGATCACCAGCACGACGAGGCCGATCAGTCCCGGCTTGTGCTGCCGGAACTGCTTCCACGTGCGACCCGCTGAGTCCCGACGGCGCTTCCAGGTGACCTGGCGAGCACTCAGCGGTCGGGGGCCTGCGGCGTCCGCGGCGCTCATACCCGCACCCGGGGGTCGAGCAACCCGTACAGCAGGTTGGAGGCGAGGTTGGCCAGCACCACGGCAGCGGAGAACACGAAGAACGTCCCTTGCAGCATCGGTATGTCAGGGATACGAAGCGCGTCAGTGGTCAGCAGTCCGAGGCCGGGTATCGAGAACACGGTTTCGATGGTGATCGCGCCTGACACGATGAAGCCGAGGTTGAGGGACACCAGCGTGACGACCGGGAGCAGGGCGTTCCGGCTGGCGTGCCGGCGCCGTACGAGCGCATCGCGGAGCCCCTTGGCGCGCGCAGTCTGCAGGTAGTCCTCGCCCATCTCGTCGAGCAGTGCCGACCGCATGATCAGCGAGTACTCCGCCAGGTAGGCCAGCGTGAGCGTGAGGACGGGAAGGACCAGGTGCCAGGCCTGGTCGATCACCCCGTCGAGCGACCAGGGATCGATACCGGCGGATCTGAGCTTGCCGATGGGGAAAAGGCGTGGGATCGGGCCGAGCCCGGTGGCGAACACCGAGAAGAGGATCAGGCCCAGCCACCACTCGGGCATCGAGTACAGCGTGATCGTGCCGGTCGTCGAGACCGTGTCGAACTTCCGGCCCCGGTTCCATGCCGCGATCGTGCCGATCCACAACCCGATGATGATCGACAGGATCGTCGACGTGCCCACCAACACCAGTGTCGGCCACAGCCTGTCCAGCATGAGACCGCGTACCGATTGGCTGTACTGGTAGGAGTCGCCGAAGTCCAGCGTGATGATGTTCTTCAGGTAGACCAGGAACTGTTGGGGCAGCGGGTCGGCCAGTCCGTACTTGTCGATGACCGCCTGGATCTGCTCAGGGGTCTTGGCCCGGCCGCGGGCCAGGGTGCGCTCGGGGTGGCTGTTGATGACCCGGAACAGGAAGAAGTTCACGACCACGACGAACCCGAGCGTGGCCGCGGAGCCGCCGAGCTTGCGGAAGAACCAGCGCCAGCTGGCCGCACGGCTCGGTCGGGACGGCTCCCCCGCGTGTGGGGCGGTGGGCTCTTCGTCGGACTCGAAGGCGGTCAGGTCGATGGTGTGGCTCATTCGCGGAAGTCCACACTGGCCCTGCGGTAGCCGGCGAAGCCACCGATCATCCCTCCGCCGATGAAGAGCACGATGCCGACGACGCCGAGTGCGAGGACCTGCCCGCCGTCGATGCCGTCACCGGACGACGATCCACCGGAGGACAGGCTGACCGGCTGCAGGTTGAGATAGTTGGCGTGCCCGTACTGGAACAGCAGGATGCCACCGGGGTTGGGTTGAGGGACGAAGCCCTCCCAGCGGTCGCTGCGGTACGCCTCACCGATCTGGTTGTAGACCGTGTTCAGGTACGGCGCGTCGTCATACAGCAGCTGCTGCATCTGCTTGACGATGTCCTGCCGCTCGCTGTCGACGGTGGCGCGGTTCTGCTCCTTGTACAGCCGGTCGTACTCCGTGTTGCAGTACCAGGAGTCGGACCAGTTGTCGCGCTGGGCACAGGTGAAGTAGCTCAGCATCGAGTCCGGGTCCGGCTCGACGTACCAGCCCCAGCTGAACGTGTCGAACTCACCGTCGAGGATGATGTTTGTCAGCTTGCTGCTCTCGACGGCGACCACGGTCGAATCGATCTGGACGTCCTTGAGCCACTCCTTGAAGAACGCCATCGTCGACAGCGAGGTCTCGGAGTCCGTGCGGGCGAACAACCGCAGCTTCCCGATCGCCTCGCCGTTCGGCAGCGTCCGCCAGCCATTGCTGCCCACCGTGTAGCCGGCCTCGTCGAGCAACTGTCTGGCCTTGGCCGGGTCGTAGGCGTAGGCATCGGGCGGCGGGTCCCACCGGTAGAGCTTGTACGCCGGCGGGATGATGTTCTCAGCCGGTACGGCGGCGCCTTGGTAGGCCTTGGTCGCGAGCTGCTGGCGGTTGATGGCGAAGTTCAGGGCGAAGCGGAAGTTCTTGTCCAGCACTGCCGGGTTGGGGTCTCCCAGCGGCTTGCCGGTCTTGAGGTTGACCGAGCCGACGTTGAACGCGATCTCGTCGAAGCCGGGGGAGTCCCCTTCCTGCGCGGTGATGTCGGACTCTCCCTGGAGCGACTTGATCTGCAGGGGCGTGACTCCTTCGGCGAAGTCGATCTCACCGGCCTTCAGCGACTGCACCAACGTGTCCTCTGAGCGGTAGACCTGCATGTCCACCTCGCCCACGTGTGGGTCGCCGGCCCAGTAGTTCGGGTTGCGGACGAAGCGGTAGGTCGAGCCGCCGGCCTTGCCCTCGACCAGCTGGAACGGGCCGGAGCCCACCACCGGCTGACCGCCCTGCGGCTCGTTGGAGTAGGTCTTGACCTGCGTCTCGCTGACGTCCTTCCAGATGTGCTCGGGGATGATCGGCATCGGGAGCAGCGGCAGCGTGGCGTTCGGCTGCTTGAGCTTCAGAAGGACCGTCTGGTCGTCGGGAGCGGTGATGCTGGTGACCGAGATGAGGTAGGAGCCCCACGAGGCGGACTCGGGTCCGCCGTCGAGGATGCGGTTGTAGGTGTAGGCGATGTCCTTGGCGGTGAGGGGAGCTCCGTCCGACCAGGTAACGCCGGACCGGATGTCGAAGGTCCAGGTGAGCCCGTCGTCGCTCTGGTTCCACGATGTCGCAAGGCTGGGCTGGGGGCTCATGTCCTTGTCGGAGTAGCTGATCATGTAGTCGTACATGAGGGCCCACGCCTCGTAGGACTCGGCCTCGATGCCGTTGAACGGGTTGAAGGAGTCGACCTCGTTCGTCATCCCGATCGTGAACGTGGGGGCGGTGTCCGGAGGGGCGGTCGTGTCCGCGTGGGCGACGGCGGTGGTGGCCCACAGCGCAGCAGCCAGGACGAGCGCAGCCACGCCGAATCCGGCGGTGGTTGTGGCGAGGCGGTCCCGGACATGTGTCATCGACGTCTCCCTGTGCGGGCCGCAGGCCCCTCGGCGGAGTATCTTGCCTGTCGTGAACCAGTCTCCTGACTCACGAGTCAGTATCCCCAAACCGCGTCGCATTGAACAGGCCCGTGAGGCACACGGCCATCGCCGAGTCGACGGTTACGGCTGGCTGCGTGAAGCCGACAACCCGGAGGTGCTGGCGTACCTGGCCGCGGAGCGTTCCTTCTACGATGGTGCGACGGCTCATCTGGGTCCCTTGGTCGCGGGTCTCACGGACGCTATGGCGGTACGGGTGCCCGACACTGACTCATCAGTCAGTTATCCGCGCACAAGGTTTTCCTACTACACCCGGACGCCCGCCGGTAGTGACTACGAGCAATTGTGGCGGGGACTTCACCAGGCACCGGGCGATTCCGGACACTCCGGTGTTGCCGATCAGCTGCTGCTCGATCCGGCCGGGCTGAAAGGCGACTCGGCCTATGTCGAGGTGGGCATCAGCCTGGTCAGCCCCGACGAGAAGCTGCTCGCCTACTCGGTGGACACCAGCGGCGACGAGGTCTACACGCTGCGTTTCCGAAACCTCGAGGGTGATACAGCGAGCGACCTCGAGGACCTCATCCCGCGGTCTTACTACAGCGGTGCGTGGAGCGCGGACTCCCAGGCGTTCTTCTACACCGTGCATGACCAGGCGTACCGCCCGTACCAGGTCTGGCGACACCAGGTCGGCACCTCAGCGAGCGACGACGTCCTGGTGTTCAGCGAGGAGGACGAGCAGTACGAGCTCGACGTGCGCGCGACGCGATCGGGCGACCTCTTGGTCATCCACGCCGCCAACCGGGACACCTCCGAGGTGTGGCTCGTGGACGCGCACCACCCGGAGCAACCGGTGCGCTGTGTCGAGGCGCGCCGACGAGGTGTCGAGTACGCGTGCGAGCACGTCCGCACCCCGGCCGGGGACCGGCTGCTGATCGTCACCAACGACGGAGCGCAGGAGTTCCGCCTGGTGAGCGCCCCCCTGGAGTCACCGGGGAGGGAGAGCTGGGTCGAGGTGCTGGCCGAGGACCCGGCGGAGCGGTTGTACGACGTCACAGCCTTCGCAGGACACGTCGTGACCACGCTCCGCCGGGACACCTCGCTCATGGCCAGGGCGTATCGCATCACCGCTGACGGCGGTCTCGCCGATCCCGTCGATCTCACGGCGTCGTACCCGTCCGGGACGCTGGAGCTCGCGCACAACGAGCTCTTCGCGACCGGCCGGGTGCAGGTGGTCGAGGAGTCGTGGATCCATCCGAAGGCGTGGTACTCGGTAGACCTGACCGACGGGACACGACGTCACCTGCTCGACCAGGACGTGCCGGCGTACGATCCCGCTGATTATGTGACAGAGCGTTTCGACGCTCCCGTCGATGACGTGCTGATCCCGATCACGGTGGTGCGTCGCGTCGACACGTCCCTCGACGGGTCCGCGCCCTGTTTGCTCTACGGGTATGGCGCGTACGAGTCGTGTGACGATCCCGCCTTCGACGCGGCGCTCACCGGGCTGCTCGACCGTGGCGTCGTGTGGGCGTACGCCGCAATCCGCGGCGGTGGTGAGGGTGGCCGTCGGTGGTGGTTGGACGGTCATCTCGAGCACAAGCAGAACACCTTCTCCGACCACATCGCGGCCGCGAACTTCCTGGCCGACGGCCTGGTCGACGGCGCGCGGATCGTGACCCGGGGGCTTTCGGCCGGAGGACTGCTCCAGGGCGCGGTCTTCTCGCAGGCCCCCACCCGCTGGGCCGGCGTGATCGCCGAGGTGCCGGCCGTCGACATCCTCACCACGATGCTGGACCCGTCCATCCCGCTGACGATCAACGAGTGGGATGAGTGGGGTGACCCGCGCAAGCCCGACGAGTACCAGTGGCTGCTGGCCTACTCGCCGTACGACAACCTGCCTCCGGCCGGTACTCGTCCGGCCCTGCTCGTCACCGGCGCGCTGCATGACTCCCGGGTGATGTTCTGGGAGCCGGCCAAGTGGGTGGCGGCCCTTCGGGAGACGGATCCCGACTGGTCACCGCGCTGTTTGTTCCGTATCGAGCTGGGTCAGGGCGCCCACTCCGGACCGTCGGGTCGCTACGGGCACCTGCGTTACGAAGCGGAGATCTACGCCTGGGCCCTGGACCGGTTCGGGCTGGCCTAGCCTGCAGGTATGGCAGTTCCCGGGCAACGGATCCCTGACAACGCACCACCTGGGCTGGCGGAGGCCGAGCTGTTCGCCGTCGACGCCTACCTGCGGGAGTTCGACTCACCCGTCGCTGCGGTCGACGAGGAGCAGAAGCGAGTAGCACTGCGGCGTACGGCGTTCTTTCCCGGCGGAGGTGGCCAGCCCTGCGACCTGGGCACGTTGCGTTGGTCGGACGGGACGGCCACGGTCAGCCGGGTCGGCCGCGACCGGGAGACCGGCGTGATCTGGCACTGGCTGGACGGCGACGCGGTGCCCGACCCTGCGGCCGACGTCGCCGGCGCGCTCGACTGGGACCGTCGACATCTGACCATGCGCACCCACACGGCCCTGCACATCCTGTGCGGCGTCATCTGGACCGAGTTCGGGCTCGCAGTCACGGGCGGCAACATGGAGCCGGGCAGAGGCCGACTCGACTTCCCGTTCGAGTCGATGTCCGTCGAGCTCGGCCAGCAGGTCGAACGGCGGATCAACGACGAGATCGGGGCGGCCCGCGAGATCCTCGTCGACTTCGTCGGCCGAGAGGTCGCCGACAGCGACGCTGCTCTGATCAGGACGTCGGCCAACCTCATCCCGCGTGAGATCGACCCGCTCCGGGTCATCGACATCGTCGGCCTCGACAAGCAGGCCGACGGGGGCACCCACGTGCTCAGCACGGCCGAGGTCGGCCGCGTGGAGGTCACAGGCACGGAGTCGAAAGGCAAAGGCAACAAGCGCATCCGCATCGAAGTCCGCAACTGACCGAGTTGTCAGAACCCATGAGCGCTATAGCCCTCCTGGGTTCTTACAAGTCGGTGGGGTCAGAGGCCGAAGAGGGGGCGGCAGGCGTCGAACGCCGCGATCGTGATGCCGTCGGGCGCGTGCCGACGCTCCCACTCCGCACGGCTCAGCCGTAGATGCACCATGTCGTCCATCGGCCCGTCGGGTGCCACCCGACCTTCTCGCCGGTGTCGCTCGACGCCGTTGTCGATGTAGCCGAGCGAGCGCGAGACTCCCAACGAGGCGGCGTTGTCGTGCCACGCGGAGGTGATCGCGTACTCCGCCCCGAGCGGGCCGAACGCCAACGTCAGCACGGCGCGGCGCATCTGCTTGCCCCAGCCTCGACCGCGTGCACCCGTGGTGAGAAACGACGCCGAGTCGACCGTGCGCAGGACCAGGAAGTCGTCTCCCTCGAGGACCTGGGAGCCGACCAGCTCTTCCCGGTGGAACACCCCGAACCGGATCGCCCACGACTCCGGAGTCCACGTGCCGAGCGAGCGCCAGTACGACTGCGCGAAAGACACCCCGCGTTGCTGCGCGACGTCCATACCTGCAAAGCGGAAGTCGGCCGGGTTGAGCTCGACATCGAGCGGCAGCACGCACGCGAGCTCCGTCAGGTCGGTCTCGGTGAGGTGCCGCAGCTCGAGGTCCGGCGTGGACAGTCGGAGGTCGAAGAGCGGCCAGAGCGGATGTCCCATGTCCTGATCGTATGGCGCTGCTCACACCCGGCATCGGGGATTTCCACGCAGGCTCCGCAGGGCGATACCCTGACAGGGCAAAGGGCTCGTACCGCGCTTCACCGCGAGGGACGAACAGCGTCTGTGTGGAGGGAAGACGCGACTACTCGTCGTCTACCCGGAGCCCTCATGTCACCACTCGCCGCTTATCGGCACCTCTTCTCCCTGACCGGACCGTCGTACGTCGTCGTCGCGTTCTTCGGACGGCTTCCGCTCGCCATGTCCCAGCTCGGCACGCTGCTGTTCGTCGCGGGTTCGACCGGCAGCTATGCCGCCGGCGGTGCATCAGCCGGTGCGCTGGCCGTTGCCAATGCGGTGTCTGCCCCGGCCGCAGGGGCCCTGGCCGACCGCCTCGGACAACGGTCTGTGGTTCTCCTCCAGTCGCTCGGCGGCGCTCTCGGACTGCTGGCGCTGGTGGCGGTCGCGTCCCATGGCGCCGACTGGCACATCCAGGCGGCCGTGGCGGCGGCGGCCGGGTTCCTCATCCCACAGGTCGGGCCACTCGCCCGCGTCCGGTGGCGACCCATCACCGCGCAGCGTGAGCCCGGTCTGGCCGAGCACCGGCTGCTGGTCGACACGGCGTTCTCCTACGAAGGAGCCGCCGACGAGGCGTCGTTCGTGCTCGGGCCGGCCCTGGTCGGTGTCGCAGCGACGCTCTTCTCTCCGGGTGCCTCGCTGGTTGCGGCCGCGGTCATGCTCGCGGTGTTCGGCACCTTGTTCGCCCTGCACCCGACCGCCGAGCTGACGCGGCGCGGATCGGTACTCGCCGGCGCCAAAGGCCGGCTGATCACCGGAGCCTTGGTGCTGCTGTGCCTGGCGCAGTACGTCATCGGCATGGTGTTCGGCTCGGTCCAGACCGGAACCTCGGCGCTCGCCACCTCGCATGGAATCCCCGGTGCCACCGGGCTGCTGCACAGCCTGCTGGGCGTCGGCAGCGTGCTCGCGGGGCTCGCCGTCGCGGTTCTGTCGCCGAAGTTCAGGTACGAGCGGCGGCTGTTGGTCTTTGCCGTCGGGCTGCTCCTGCTGTCGGCGCCGTTGCTGCTCGTGCAGGACCTGTGGTCGCTGGCGGTCGTGCTGATGGTGCTGGGCCTGGCTGTGGCGCCGTACATGATCACGGTGTTCACGCTCGCTGAGCGGATCACGCCGCTGCGCCGGACCAGCGCGGCCATGACGCTGTTGGCGGGCGTCACCGGACTGGGCTACGCCACCGGGTCCTCCGTCGCCGGTCGGATGGCTGACTGGAACGGGTACACACCCGCCTTCGCGGTCACCGTTGGCGCCGGAGCGCTCGCCGTCGTGGTGGCCCTGGCTGCGACACGATCGCTCGCCGCAGCCCAGCGCCGGGTGATGTCGGCGCCGGTTGCGGAGCCCGCCTTGGGTGGTTAAGTGGGGGTTGGCGGGACTCTTCCCGCCGCCTACCGCACCCCCACGCACCTGGGAGGCACCATGCTCCACGATCCGCTCCGGCCACACCTGCGCCTGAGCCCCCACCCGCGCCGGCGTGCCCGGCGAGGCCTTGCGCTCGGGGTGTCGGCCGTGCTGGCCGCGACCTTGCCATCGCTCGGACCGGTCAACACCGCAATCGGCGCGCGGTCGTCGATGGCCGCGACCTCGGGCCGGACGGGGAACCCCGAGACGTCGTCGCCTCACCACGACCGTCAGGCCGTGGCCCGCGGGCGCGGCGGCGCGGTCTCCTCGGTCGACCCCGACGCCAGTCGGATCGGGCTCAGCGTGCTGCGATCGGGCGGTAATGCCGTGGACGCTGCCGTCGCGACAGCTGCCGCGCTCGGCGTGACCGAGCCGTACAGCGCGGGCATCGGTGGCGGGGGCTACTTCCTGTACTACGACGCCGGCACGCAGCGCGTCTCCACGCTGGATGGGCGCGAAACCGCACCGGCAGGGATGTCGCACGACGCCTTCATCGACCCCAGCACCGGCGACCCGTACCCGTTCTTCCCCGAGCTCGTGACCAGCGGCGTCTCGGTGGGCGTCCCGGGAACCCTCGCGACCTGGCAGCAGGCACTGGATCGGTGGGGCACCCGGCCCCTGTCGCGAGCGCTCGCGCCGGCCACGCGGCTGGCCCGGAACGGTTTCCGCGTCGACAAGACCTTCATCCTGCAGACGAAGGAGAACGCGCAGCGCTTCCACGCCTTCCCCGCGACGTCACGGTTGTACCTGCCGGATGGCAGGCCCCGCCCCGTCGGAAGCCTGCAGCGCAATCCCGACCTGGCCCGTACCTATCGCCTGATCGCCGACCGCGGCGCTCGCGTGTTCTACCGCGGCGTCATCGCCCGCGAGATCGCCCAGACCGTGCAGCACCCGCGGCACCGGAATCGCACGAACCTGCCGATCCCTCCGGGCTCGATGACGCGGCGAGACCTCGCGACGTACGACGTGATCGCCCGGCGGCCGACCCAGGTCCGCTACCACCACCTCGACGTCTACGGCATGGCCCCGTCGTCGTCCGGCGGCACCACCGTCGGTGAGGCGCTGAACATCCTCGACGACTTCCACCTCAACAGGCGTCACCGGATGCGGGGGCTGCACCTCTACCTGGAGGCCAGTGCTCGAGCCTTCGCCGACCGGGGTGTGTACGTCGGTGACCCGGCGTACGTCGACGTGCCGACGGAGCGGCTGACGTCGCAGTCGTTCGCCAACACCCGAGCCTGCACGATCAACCCCCGGAAGGCAGCCACCAAGCCGGTTCCGCCGGGCGCTCTTCAGGCGCGCGCGTCCTGTGGACGGTCGCCACGGGGAGCCAAGAAGCCGGACACAGAGGGGCTGTCGACGACCCACCTGGCTGTCGTGGACCGGTGGGGCAATGCGGTGTCGTACACGTTGACGATCGAGCAGACCGGAGGCTCCGGCATGGTGGTCCCGCGTCGGGGCTTCCTGCTCAACAACGAGCTCACGGACTTCACGGCCGTCTACGACAGGCACGACCCCAACCGCATCGACCCGGGCAAGCGCCCGCGGTCGTCGATGTCTCCGACGATCGTGCTCAGGAAGGGCGAGCTCAGGTATGTGCTCGGCTCGCCGGGCGGGTCGACGATCATCACGACGGTGCTGCAGGTGCTGCTCAACCGGGTCGATTTCGGGATGACGTTGCCGGAGGCGATCCGGGCACCACGGGCGTCGCAGCGCAACACGCCGGACGTCACGGCCGAGCGGTCCTTCATCCATCGGTACGGGTCCGCGCTGGAACGGTACGGTCACACGTTGGTGCCGTCCGGCCCAGTCGGAACGTCATCGGCCGAGATCGGTGCGTTGGAGGCGATCGAGATGAGGCCGTCGGGTCGGCTCATCGCCGCCGCAGAACCGAGCCGACGTGGTGGCGGGCACGCCGAGGTGGTCCACCCCGGTTGACCTGACAAGCCCGTCAGGTGCAGGCGTGGAGGATCATCCCCGCGTACACCCGCGCGCAGGTGACGAGCTCGTCCACCGCGACGTGCTCGTCACTGGCGTGGGCGTGCTGCGCATCACCGGGTCCGTACTGGACCGTCGGGATCCCGGCGGCGATGTAGTGCCGGAGGTCTGACCCGTAAGGGCCCCCGAGCGCCGCCGGACGCCGTCCCGTCCGCACCTCCACCTCGTTGCTGACGAGGTCGAGGAGTGGGTGGTCGGGCGCCAGCCGACCGGGCGTGAAGCGGCCGCCCGGCCAGGTCACCTGCACCGGGTGGTCACGCAGCCAGGGGTCGCTCTCGCAGGCACCCGAGACCGCGGCGACGAAGGCGGTGATCGCGTCGGCCACGGTCTCGTCGATACGCACGCCGTAACGTCCTTCGGCGACGAGCCGGTCCGGCACCGTGCTCGCCCAGTCGCCCGATGACACGATCCCCAGCGAGAGCGGCCACGGCAGGTCGAGGTGGTCGAAGTACGGCGCCGACGTGGCGTTGCGGTCGGCCTCGAGACTGCGAAGCGCTGTGTGCACGAGCTCGAACTTGTCGATCGCGCTGACGCCCCGGGTGCGGGTCGAGCCGTGGGTGGCGAGGCCGGCGACCTCGAGCCGGAAGGTCAGCGAGCCGGCGTTCGCAGGGATGACCGCCCCGCCGGTCGGCTCGGCGCTGATGCACGCCTCGGCGGTGTGCCCGCGCCTGAGCGTGGCAACGGCTCCCAGCCCTCCGTCCTCCTCGGCGCTGACGAGGTGGACGGCGACCGGGCGACGCAGCGGCAGGTCCGAGCGTCGTACTGCCTGCACAGCAGCCAGAATGGCGGCGACCCCGCCCTTCATGTCGCAGGTGCCGCGTCCCCACGCCCGGCCGTCCTCGACGCGCAAGACGAAGGGGTCGCCCGTCCACCGAGCAGGGTCTCCGGGCGGTACGACGTCGGTGTGGCCGTACAGCGCAAGTGCCGGTGTCTCGCCGGCAGGCCCGAGCACACCGACGCAGCCGATGGCGGCCGAACGCTCGACCTCCATGCCCGGGAAGTCGTCGTCACGCATGGCGGCTGCGACGTCGATGTCCCAGCAGTCGACCTCGAGGCCGAGGTCATGGAGGTGCGAGCCGCACCACCGTTGCACGTCGAGCTCGGCAGGAGTCCCGTCGACCGACGGGATCTTCACGAGGTCGTTCAGCGTAGCGACGATCTCGTCGCTGTCGATCAGGCTGGACACATCGGCTCCACCCGGGTGGTGTGTCGGCACGGACCGACTATCGCAGATGTACGACAGCAGCCCCGCCGCGCTGGTGGACGACGGGGCTGCTGGTCGTGAGTGGAGACGGCGAACCGGCTACTGGGTGAGCAGCGTGAGACTGTTCGCGCTGAGGGCCTCCCCGACAGGCTGGTAGTAGCTCACGGTCGGCTGGCCGACCTTCGATCCGCACACCAGGTTCGCGCCGTAGAGCTGTGCTCCGGACGTGATGCCCTGCGCCAGGTTTCCGGTGATGTTGGACCCGCCACTGTCGCCCTGCTCGACGCAGGCGCTGTGCTGGACCAGTCCGTAGACGATGTCGCCGTTGCCGTAGTTGACCGTCTGGTTGTAGGCCTGGATCGTCCCGCAGGTCCAACCGGTCGTCCGCCCGCTCTTGCACACGGACGAGCCGACGGCCGCCTGGCTGTAGCCGGAGACGACACGGGCAGAGCCGTTGTACATGTCGACGGCGGCCTGCGGCTGCCAGTACGCCGAGTCGTTGATGTTGACGGCGCCGTAGTCGTTGGTCGGGAAGCTGTAGCTGATGGTCGAGCCGAGCGTCACCCCGTTACGCGAGAACGTCGGGTAGCCCTCAGCGCAGTGTCCCGCCGTCACGAAGGCGTAGCCGCCGGATGACTTCGTCGCGTTGAAACCGAGGGAGCAGACGTACCCGTTGGACATGTTGACCTGCTGGCCGCCGTACAGCGCCGTGTCGACGTTTCGGGTGGTCGTCCTCTCGACCTCGACACGTTGGCCGTAGGCGCGGACCTTGGTGAGGAAACGCTTCGTCGCGGGGCCGTTGGCATTCTTGAGCGTGGTGACGACCACGGTGTTGGTGGGGATGTCGACGTACCAGCCCTGGACACCGCCGATCGGCGCCGACCGCGAGTACCGGTCCAGCGCGGACTGCACGCGGTTGAGCTGCACGCTCGAGAACGCGACGCGCTGGGCGATGGCTTCGTGGCTGCGGACCGTGCGGGCCGCGGCCACGTCGGTGACCGTGACAACGACCTTGCCCGCGTCGCTGATGTAGGCACCGCCGGTGTGGCGGGC
This sequence comes from uncultured Actinomycetota bacterium, assembly GCA_963742765.1. GTDB lineage: Bacteria > Actinomycetota > Actinomycetes > Propionibacteriales > Nocardioidaceae > JANLYC01. The sequence goes on along the minus strand of CAVUMY010000001.1, from coordinate 407,077 downwards.
GCCGAGCTGGCGGGTGAGACGGTCCGCGAGCCTGTCGTCGCGAACCTGGGCTCGCGCGTGAGCATGGTCGGCGGCTGGCTGGGTGACGCCGACCGTACGCGCGACGGCTGTGCCGGATGAGGCAGTCCGGGTGCCGTCAACACTCGAGGCTGCGGCGGACTGGGTCGAGGTCGCCAGGGCGACCAGGCTGGCTGCGGAAGCCGCCGCGATCAGCGTGCGGCTACGCATGGATGTGGACATGGTGGGGTCCTCCCGATGGGTGCGAAAGGGCCCGGAGGCAGGCCCCCCCGGAACCCTGTTCATCAGGTTTTTGCATCCTGATGAACCTCATGCAACTTAATCGCCTGAGGGGACCCGGTCAAGAGTTGATCGCCTGCACATATCCTGATATCTACCCAGCGTCTCACCACCTCAGTGGACGGCTCGCCGCGCCGCACGTCTCCGCGACGGAAGCGTTTGCCATGATGCAAGGCGTGACGTCGAACCCCCATGGCTCAGGGCACGACAACCACACGACGGGCGCTGACTCCGTCGTGGGGATCCTGCTCGCGGCCGGTGAAGGTCGGCGGTTCGGACATCCGAAGGCATTGCTGAGGGGGCCCGACGGCGAGACCTGGCTGGCCCGCTCGGCGCAGGCACTGCTCGACGGTGGCGTCCGCTCGGTGTACGTCGTGGTGGGCGCCTCGATCGAGGCAGCGCGCGCCGAGGTTCCCGACTGCTGTGTGATCGTCGAAGCCGCCGACTGGGCCGACGGCATGGGCGCCTCACTGCGAGCGGGGCTGCATGCCGTCGCGTTGACGCCACCCACCGTGCACGCAGCCATGGTGATGCTGGTCGACACCCCTGGCGTGGGAGCCGACGTGATCGCACGCCTGGTCGTGCGCGCCTCGCCGTCTGTGCTGGCGCGCGCGTCGTACGACGGTGAACCGGGTCACCCCGTGCTGCTCGGTCGTGACCACTGGGGGCCGGTCCGGGAGCAGGCCTACGGAGACGAGGGGGCCCGTGGCTACCTTCGTCAGCACGACGTGACGCCGGTCGAGTGTGCAGACATCGGTTCGGGCCACGACGTCGACACCCCCGAACAGCTTCGCTGACTCGGGCTGTTCCGTTGTTCGGCTACGGAATACTTGGACGATGGCCCACACCCGTTGCTACCGCGAGGGAAAGCTCGTCGACGAGGCCTTCTCGCTCGACGATGTCTCCGAACATCTGCGACACGAGTCGTCGTTGGTGTGGGTCGATCTGCTCGCGCCCTCCATGCAGGAGCTGCAGCTCGTGGCCGATGAGCTCGGGCTGCATTCGCTGGCGGTCGAAGACGCCGCCCAAGGTCGCCAACGGCCCAAGTTCGTCCGCTACGAAGGGCATGAGTTCCTGACGGCGTACGCCGTGCACGTCGACGCCGAGAGCGGCGACCTCCGCAGCGGCGAGATCGCGGCGTTCATCACGCCCAACGCCCTGATCACGGTTCGCAAGGACGAAGAGTTTCCGGTGGACGCGCTTTCTCGCCACTGGGACGACAACTCGGACCTGACGGCCCACGGCATCGGCGCCCTGGTCTACGGGCTGCTCGACTTCGTCGTCGATGGTCACTTCGACGTGGTGCAGTCGCTGGAGGACGAGATCGATGAGCTGGAGGACCTGCTGTTCGACGAGGGCCGCCAGGACAACGAGGTCCAGCGACGCAGCTTCGCGCTGAGGAAGAGCCTGGTCCAGCTCCGCCGCGTCGTGCTGCCGATGCGCGAGGTGGTCAACTCGCTCATGCGGCGAGACGTCGGTCTCGTGCCGGCCGAGCTGGCCCCGTTCTACCAGGACGTCTACGACCACGTCCTGCGTGTCACCGAATGGACCGAGGGCCTGCGCGACCTCGTCTCGACCATCGTCGAGACCAACCTGACCATCCAGGGCAACCGCCTCAACATCATCACGAAGAAGGTGACGAGCTGGGCTGCGATCATCGCGGTCCCGACCGCCATCACCGGCTTCTACGGCCAGAACCTGCCCTACCCGGGCTTCAGCGTCGAGTCGGGGTTCTACACCTCTTCGGCGCTGATCGTCCTGGTGTCGATCACCCTCTACCTCGTGTTCAAACGATGGGACTGGCTGTGAGGCGTCACCGGCCATGAGGTACCACGGCGGATCCCGTTGGGCGGCACGAGGAGGCGCGTTGTTGTGTCGATGAGCGATGCTGGACGTATGCAGACGCAGCCAGCGGCCACCGTGACGTCCGCCGACGATCTCTCCGAGCGTCTCGGTCGCACCGGCTACCTCACCGACGACGGCCTCGCGACGATCGGTTTCCTGGCGCTGACCATGCACCGGCCGCTGCTGCTCGAGGGTGAGCCCGGCACCGGTAAGACCGCACTGGCCGAGGCGCTGGCCGAGGCTCTCGATCTCGACCTCATTCGCCTGCAATGCCATGAGGGCATCGATGCGAGCCAGGCCCTGTACGACTGGGACTTCGCCCGCCAGATCCTCCATCTCCGGACGGTCGAAGCCACCCGAGACGGTGAGAGCGTCGACCAGACCGAGGTGGAGAAGTCGCTGTTCGACGAACGCTTCCTGCTGGCGCGGCCGATCCTGCGGGCGCTGCAGGAGAGCCCTGTAGTGCTGCTCATCGACGAGATCGACCGTGCTGATGACGAGTTCGAGGCGTTCCTGCTCGAGGTGCTGTCGACCAACCAGGTGACCATCCCGGAGTACGGCACCGTGACGGCCGTGACGCCGCCGATCGTGGTGCTCACGTCCAACCGGACACGTGAAGTGCATGACGCCTTGAAGCGCCGCTGCCTCTACCACTGGGTGGACCATCCCGGACTCCAGCGCGAGGTCGAGATCGTACGGCGGCGGCTGCCCGACGTACCCGCCGCTCTTGCCGAGCAGGTAGCCCGCGCGACGAGTCGGATCCGTGCCCGCGACGACCTCGTCAAGCCTCCTGGTGTTGCCGAGACTCTCGACTGGGCCCGCGCCCTCCACACGTTGGGGTGCACGGAGCTCGATCTCGAGACCGCCGCCACGACGCTGGGGGCTGTGGTCAAGTACCGCGAGGACGCCGAGCGGGTCCGCGCCGCGCTGGACAAGATTCTGACGTCATGACCCTGCCTGCCGAGACCGAGACCGAGACCTCTGCCGACGTACGGCATGACGTCGCCGAGGTACTGGCCGCGTTCTCGACCGCGCTCCGCGCAGCCGGCGTGCCGGTCACGATGGATCGCACCCAGGCCTTCCTCATGGCGGCCGCGGCCGTGGGCGTCGACGACCAGACCGGCGTCTACTGGGCAGGCCGGGCAACTCTGTGCGGATGCCTCGACGACCTCGACCGCTACGACCAGCTGTTCCTGGCCTGGTTCGGCGGTCACGGACTGGCGAGCGGCAAACCACGGGAGTCGCCGCGGCGCGTCGAACAGGCCGACCTGGGTGAAGACTCGGCCGGCGCCGCGGGTGAGGCCGACACAGTCCTGCGTGCGGCCGCCAGCAGCACGGAGGTCCTGCGGCATCGCGACGTCGCGGAGATGAGCGCTGCCGAACGGGCGGAGCTGAACCGGTTGTTCGCGACCCTGCGCCCCGTCGCGCCGCGACGTTCGTCGCCCCGACGCCGTCCTTCCCGGCGGGGCGAGATCGACGCTCGTCGAACGCTCCGCGAGGAGCTGCGGCACGGTGGCGAGCCGGCCCGGCTGCGGCATCGAGCACGCAGCACGCGCCCGCGTCGCGTTGTCATCCTCGTCGACGTCTCCGGGTCGATGGGGCCGTATGCCGACAGCCTGCTGCGATGGGCGCACGTCGTGACTGGCGTCAACCGCGCCCGCACCGAGGTTTTCACGATCGGCACCCGGCTCACCCGGGTGACCCGGGCGATGCGGCTCCGGGACGGTGACCGGGCGCTCGAGGCCGCCGGTCAAGCCGTGCCCGACTGGTCAGGAGGGACCCGGCTGGGAGAGGCCCTTCAGGCGTTCCTGGACCGGTGGGGGCAGCGCGGCGTCGCCCGCGGCGCGGTCGTGGTGATCCTCAGTGATGGGTGGGAACGCGGTGACAGTGTTCAGCTGGGGGAGCAGATGCGGCGCATGCACCGGCTCGCACACCGCGTGGTCTGGGTCAATCCGCACCAGGGCAAGACGGGCTACGCGCCGGTGCAAGGCGGAATCGTGGTGGCTCTGCCGTTTGTTGACTCGTTCATCGCCGGACACAGCATGGCGACGTTCGAGCAGGCCCTGGAGGTGATCGCGGATGCGTGACGTCCTGGAGCAGCTGCTGCCCTGGTGGCGTGACGGCAGGTCGGTCGGCGTGGGGACGGTGATCGCGACGTTCCGGTCCGCACCACGCGCGCCCGGCGCGGCCATGCTGGTCGGGCCGGAGGGTGAGGCGGTCGGATCCGTGTCGGGCGGCTGCGTCGAAGGTGCCGTCTACGAGCTTGCCGAACAGGTGCTGGCCGACCGGGTTCCCGTGCTCCAGCGCTACGGCGTGAGCGACGACGACGCCTTCGCGGTCGGTCTGACCTGTGGCGGGATCCTCGACGTCTTCGTCGAGGTGGTCGACCAGCAGACCTTCCCCGAGCTCGGTCAGATCGCCGACGACATCGACTCGGGCCAGCCCGTCGCGGTCGCCACGGTGGTGGCGCACGACGACCCGTCGAGGCTCGGTCGGCGGTTGGTGATCCGCCCGGAGGGACACGCCGAGGCAATGCAGGGCACGCTCGGTTCGAGTCGTGCGGACGATGCCGTGACAGCCGATGCGCGAGGGTTGCTTGCCGTGGGCCGCAACGAGACCTTGCACTACGGGCCGGACGGCCAGCGCCGCGGCGAGGGGATGTCGGTCTTCGTCTCGTCGTACGCCCCCAAGCCGCGGATGCTCGTCTTCGGAGCGATCGACTTCGCAGCGGCGGTGGCACGGGTCGGCTCCTTCCTCGGCTACCACGTGACGGTCTGCGACGCCCGACCCGTCTTCGCGACGGCCACCCGGTTCCCCGAAGCGGACGAGGTGGTCGTGAAGTGGCCGCACAAGTACCTGCGGGAGGAGGTCCTCGCAGGACGTATCGACCCGCGCACCGTGCTCTGTGTGCTGACACACGATCCGAAGTTCGACGTGCCGGTGCTCGAAGTCGCGCTACGGCTGCCCGAGGTCGCCTATATCGGAGCGATGGGGTCACGGCGTACGCACGACGACCGGCTCAAGCGACTCGAGGAAGCCGGGCTCACTGCCGCGGAGATCAGCCGACTGTCGAGCCCGATCGGTCTCGACCTGGGTGCGCGGACGCCGGAGGAGACGGCCATCAGCATCGCGGCCGAGATCATCGCGCTGCAGTGGGGCGGTAGGGGGGAGCGCCTCATGGAGGCGCAGGGCCCCATCCACCACCCCGGCTCCTAGCCCGCCCGCACCGTGGGCGGGGCGGTTGCGGTCGGACTCCCGCGCCCATGCGACAGACTGGGAGCTTGTGCAGGTGCCAGCGCACCATTGGCCTGCACAACCTCCCACTCGACGCGTTCGGGCTGGCTCATGCCGGCGCCGGCGTCCGGCTACCGGTTCGCCAACGCTGACCGGTCCGGGTCAGGATCGCTGCGCACGGAGACGGTCGAACGCCTTGGGGAAGGTGAGCGCCAAAAACTCGGTCGCGACTATCCGCGCACACGTCTCCGGATCGGTGGTGGTGGTATCGACCACGATGTCGTTGTCGTCCTGGGCGTGCACCCGCCTCTGCGCCGCTGCCAGCCCGACGGGGCGGTCCCCTCGGGCACGCTCCCTCCTGTCGAGCTCATGAGAAGAGCAATGCACGTCCACGAGAGTTACGTCGCAGCCGTCGAGGACGTCGAGAAGGTCCGCCAGCCGCCAGGATTCGCTGAGCGGGTAGTCCATGATCACGTCGTTTCCGACGGATGCCAGGGCTGCCACCGCGCGGTGGTAGCCGAGCCGCGTCCTGTGAAGGATGGCGTCTAGGCCTATATCGTCCAGCTCTCGGGTGTGGGTGGTAGCACGCATGGCACCCAGGGAGTCGACCGGGAAGAGGAACCAGGGGTCGGCCAGCATGCCCTGGAGCGCGCGACCGATACTGCTCTTTCCCGAGCTCGAGGCTCCATTCAACAAGATGATGCGGCCGCTTCGGTCTGCATTCACTGCGGACAATCTACCGACCACGGCCGTCGGAATGACGGGGGAGCTTCAGGCAGCCGGCAGTGCCGGGAGTGCCGAGCGGGCGCGGTGCGTGCCGGTGTCGTCGACCAGGTAGTAGCGGCCGGTCGGGGTGCGCCACACGAACACGCCGGTGAAGGGTTGGGCGACGTGCCAGTCGCCGTGGGTCTTGACCCGGTGGTGGAAGCGGGTGATGGGGCCGAGCTTGCCGAGTCCGGTCTGGCCCGGTGGTCCACCCTCGTCGGGTTTGACGAACGCGATGGTGTGGTCGATGTCGCCGCTGCGTCGGGTGGAGGTGGCGTGGGGGAAGCAGTCGACCGGGATGGTCAGGTGGACGGCTTCGCGGATCCGGTCGGGGATCTCATAGGCATCGACCGGGACCTGGTCGTTGAGGTCGATCACCGGTTTCACGGTCACGTTGGCGTGGCCGAGCCAGGACCGGACCCGGTCGAGAGTGATGGGGCCGACCTGCTCCACCCGCGCCACTCCGGTCCCGGTGACCAGTGCTTGGTCGGTGAGGTGGACGTACAACGTCACGTCCGGTCGGGTATCCACCTGGCGACGCGTCCGCACCGAGGACTCCACCGGTTCGCCCGGTTCGGTCGAGTCGGTCTTGCCGGTGGGGTCGGTTTGGCTGCTGGTGGCCTGGGCGACCTGGTCGAACAGGTCCAGGGCGGTCTGTGGTCGGGCCAGGATCCCGATCGCAGCGGCCCGGCGCGCGTCCTTGCCCCGGGCATCACCGAGCAGGCCGAGCCCATCAGCGGCGCGGTCGACGCTGGCGTCGAACCAGATCGCGTCGACTGCCTCGGCCTGGATGACAATCTTCTTCGTGCCGACCTCACTGGACTGGTCCAGCCACACCCCCAACGACGCCTGCGCAGCCGCATCGGCTTCAGCGGCAGCCTCGGGGTCACACTCCAGCCAGCACGCGGCGATGATGGCTTCGATCCGTCCCCACGACAACGCATGCGCATATCTGGCGATCCGCCGGTCGACCACCGCCATGGTCTCCACCGACAGGTGGCGGGTGGCTTCGGCGCACTTGCGGCCGATCCACGGCTTGACCTCACCCGCACAGATCCGCGCCCACAGCCTGGGGAGGCGGTGGCGGAGGTCCAACGCGTCCCCGACCAGCCGCTCTGCAGCACTGGATGAGGTGGCGAGCACCACGCCGAGCTCGGCCGGCGCGAACTCCGCCACCGCAGGTGTCCCGTCCCCGCCGAACTGGACCAGCTGCTCCGACCCGGGCAGCAGCGGGCTCGTGGCCCGGGCGAGCTCACCGTGCAGATCGGCCCAATGCGCCGCGGTCTGCAACAACCGCACCTCACCCTGTTCGACCACCGCACGTGCGTGCTCGGCGGCGGCCAGGGTGGCCGGCTCGTCGAGTGCACTGAGGTCGGTGTCGAACATGTGTTCGATACTACCTGACATGTCCGACAGTGACCAGTGACTTTCGCCTTATCCACAAGGGATTACGGGGGCGTGGGTGCCGACCGCAGTCGGGCGAAAGACCTTGGTCGGTGTTACTGGGTGTGTCCCATGTGGTTGGGACTGCGGTGGCCGGCCTCGCGGCATTGAGAACCCTCGAGGCATCTCGTCGCTCATCACAGGCCGCCCCGGCTCGCCGTCGCTACAACCCGATCACACGCTGCCGGAGCACCAGCTCCGTTACCGCTATGCAGGGACCGACGACGAGCCAGGGACCCACCCAGCAAGTGACGCAGAACGCCTCACGCTGATGAGCGGACAGCGTGTCCCTGGTGACCTAAGGTCTGCGCATGGTCACCGGTCAGGTCGGATACGTCGAGGGCTTGCGGCAACACATCGGCCACGCTCCCGTGATCATGACGTGTGCCGGATGCGCTGTACTCGACAACTCAGGTCGTGTCCTGCTGCAACAGCGCGGCGATGCGGGGGGACCGTGGGGGTTGCCCGGGGGAGCCTTGGAGCTCGGCGAAACGCTGGAGGAGGCGGCAGTGCGGGAGACGCGGGAGGTAACCGGCCTCGACGTACGCCCGGACGAACTTCTCGGTGTCTACACCGGACCGCTTCGCACCTATGCAAATGGCGACGTCGTGCAGGCGGTCGTCGTGGTACTCACGGCGACACAAGTCGGAGGCACGCTCTCGGCCGACGGCGCCGAGACGGTTGACCTGAGGTGGTTCACATTCGACGAACTTCCCTCGCCTTTGGTCCGCACGAGCCGATGCTTGAGGATCTGCGACAGCGCCGTCGGGGCTGCTGGGTCTGAGCCCGTCCGTGCTGAGCCGTGGCGGCGACACGAACATGCGCAAGTCCGCTCAACGCGGCAGATGACTGCGTCGGTCAGGTGGCGACGAGGTATGCGGCCGTGCTGGACAGCCTCAACCGCCCGTTGTCCGCGAGTGCAGCGGTCGCCTCGTAGAACTCACGTTCCGCTGAGGCTTGCACGTCTGGTGTCTGTGCGAGAAAGGTCTGGCCGACGGTGGCCACGCCCCCAGAGATCCCACCCCAGAGGGCGTCGACGCCGATCTCCCAGTCCCACGTCAGCTCAGTTGTGCTCAGCGCTCGCAAACCAGCAGCGTCGGCGAGCTCGCGCAGACCGTCCACGGAACGCTCGAAGTCCATACCGACGCCCAGACGCTGGCCGGGGATCGGAACCACACCTGCTCGGCTGAAGGCATCCGCGACCAGCACTGCCCAGCCGGGGGTTCGTGCTGGCCAGACGGTCACCGCAACACGCCCTCCTGGACGTGTGACGCGGGCCAGTTCTCGCATCGCCGCTCGGGGATCTCCCACGTGGTTGATCACGAAGTTCGCGGTCACGGCATCGAAGGCGCCCTCGTCGAACGGAAGGTCCGGGAGCGACGCCTCCATCACGCACCCGGGGACGGCGGCTCTGGACATCGCCACCATCTCGGGATCAGCGTCGAGCGCCACCACGGTCCGACCGAGGGCCGCCGCACGCGCCGCGAGAAATCCCGTCCCGGACCCGACGTCGAGGTGAGTGCCACCGGAGGTATCGGACAGCAGACGTTCGACCGTGCCCTCGCACAGCGTGGCGAACGATGTCCGGTACGCGTCCGCGACGCCGTCCCACGTGCTCATGAAGCAATCCAACCCGACGCGCGCGCGACGTGCGACTCCGACGTCCGCTCATCGGCGTGAGAGTGCGAATGGACTTCCAAGGCTGGAGCGGGCCCGAGAAATGGGACACACCCAGTGAGAGATGACGAAGTCGGCGATCTGTTGGGCGCAGTCGCGGGCGCGGCCGTGTCTGGGCATGAGTGATGCAAGTCCGCCCAGGGGGTTGTACCGGCGGCCAAAAACAAGTCTGATGGGAGGAGACCCAACATCAGACCAGTGCAACGGTTGTGCCAGGCCGACTTCACCCAGCGTCCGAGCAAGGCGACCGTGCTGAGGCGAGAGGCGCAGACGCATGGCCAAGATCAACGTCAAGGTCGACGGGGTTTCGTACTCCGACGACGTCGAACCACGAACCCTGCTGGTGCAGTACCTGCGCGAGCAGCTCGGCAAGACCGGAACCGTGGTCGGTTGCGACACCAGCAACTGCGGCGCCTGCACGGTCCACCTCGACGGCAGCAGCGTGAAGTCGTGCACGATGCTCGCCGTCCAGGCTGACGGGCACGAGGTCACCACGATCGAGGGGCTCGCCACCAACGGTGAGCTGCATCCGATGCAACGCGCCTTCCACGAGAACCACGCCCTCCAGTGCGGCTACTGCACCCCCGGCATGATCATGCAGAGCGTCGCCCTGCTCCAGGACAACCCGAATCCGGATGAGGCCGAGGTACGTGACGGCCTCGAGGGCAACCTGTGCCGATGCACGGGATACCAGAACATCGTCAAGGCCGTGCTGGCCGCGTCGAAGGCAGGTGCCTGATGACCGTCACCGAAGACCCCCCGGTTGCCGAGATCGGACGCGCCCGCAACCGCAAGGAGGACGCTCGCCTGATCACCGGCCGTACCCGGTGGACCGACAACATCAGTGTGCAGGGCCTGCAGCACATCGCTATGGTGCGCAGCCCCTTCGCCCGGGCCAGGATCACCTCCATCGACACCAGTGCGGCGAAGGCTGCCCCCGGTGTGATCGCCGTCATCACAGGTGCTGACATCGCCGATGAGCAGGGCGCGAGCCTGCCCTGCGCCTGGCCGATCACCGCCGACCAGAAGGCCCCGCCACACCCAGCGATGGCCGTCGAGAGGGTGAACTTCGCCGGCGAGATCGTCGCTTGCGTCGTAGCTCGGTCGGCTGCCGCCGCTCGAGACGCGATGGAGCTCGTCGATGTCGAGTACGACGACGAAGCCCCCGTGCTCGACATGGCCTCCGCAGCAGAGGACACCGCACTGACGCATCCCGACCTCGGCACCAACGTCTCGGCAACCTGGGTGTACGACTCGGCTGAGGCCGGCTCCGGTACCAATGTCGACGACGAGATCGCCAAGGCCCGCGACAACGGGATCGTCATCGAGCGCACGTTCCGGCAACAGCGGTTGATCCCTGCGTTCATGGAGCCACGGTCGATCGTGGTCGACCCGACCGGCGAGCAGATCGTCATGTGGTCCGCCACGCAGATCCCGCACATCCTGAGGCTGATGCTGGCTCTCACCTGCAACATCCCGGAGTCGAAGCTCCGTGTCATCGCACCCGACGTCGGCGGCGGGTTCGGCGGCAAGCTCCAGGTGACGCCGGAGGAGGCCATCACGTTGGTGGTGGCCAACCGACTTGGCAAGCCCTGCAAGTACACCGAGACGCGCAGCGAGTCGATCATGGCCGGGCACCACGGCCGTGACCAGATCCAGCACCTCACACTGTCGGCGACCAAGGACGGCGTCGTCACCGGCTTCAAGGCCGACATCCTGGCCGACATGGGTGCCTATCTCGGTCTGGTCACCCCGGGTGTCCCGATCCTCGGCGCATTCATGTTCAACGGCATCTACAAGTTCGACGCCTACCGCTTCACCTGCCGCAACATCTTCACGAACAAGAACTGGACCGACGCGTACCGGGGCGCCGGTCGTCCCGAGGCGACGTTCGCCGTCGAGCGGATGATGACCGAGCTCGCTGTCGAGCTCGGCGTCGACCCTGTCGAGATCCGGCGCAAGAACTGGATCTCGCACGACGAGTTCCCGTTCGCGACCGTCGCCGGCATGGAGTACGACTCAGGCAACTACGAGGCCGCCACCGACAAGGCCATGGAGCTGTTCGGCTACGACGCGTTGCGCGCCGAGCAGCAGAAGCGGCGCGATGACGGTGACCCCGTCCAGCTCGGCATCGGCGTCTCGACGTTCACCGAGATGTGCGGCCTCGCTCCGTCGCGCGTCCTCGGCGCGTTGTCGTACGCCGCGGGTGGCTGGGAGCACGCGGCCATCCGGATGCTCGCCAGCGGGAAGGTCGAGGTGGTCACCGGAACCAGTCCGCACGGCCAGAGCCATGAGACCGCCTGGAGCCAGATCGTCGCGGACCGGTTGGGTATTCCGTTCGACGACATCGAGATCCTGCATGGCGACACGCAGATCTCCGTACGTGGGCTCGACACCTACGGATCCCGCTCCCTCGTTGTCGGCGGCATGGCGGTCGTGGCGGCGGCCGACAAGGTGATCGAGAAGGCGAAGCCGATCGCGGCCCACCTGCTCGAGGCCAACGTCGACGACCTCGAGTTCAAGGACGGCTCGTTCAGCGTCAAGGGCACCGGTGCCAGCAAGGGACTGGCCGAGATCGCGTTCGCCGTGTTCTCGGCCCACGACATGCCGGAGGGCATCGAGCCCTCGCTGGACGCCGACGCGACGTACGACCCGGCCAACTTCTCGTTCCCGCACGGCACCCACCTGTGTGCTGTCGAGGTCGACACCGAGACCGGCGACGTGCAGATACGCAACTACACCTGTGTCGATGACGTTGGCAAGGTCATCAACCCGCTCGTCGTCGAGGGCCAGATCCACGGAGGCGTCGTCCAAGGCATCGCCCAGGCGCTGTTCGAGGAGGCTCTGTACGACGACGCCGGAACACTGGTGACCGGCTCGTTCGTCGACTACCTGGTGCCGAGCGCCGCTGACCTGCCCACGCTCACGACCTCCCGGACCGAGACGCCTGCCACCGGCAACGCCCTGGGCGTGAAGGGGGTCGGGGAGGCGGGCGCCATCGCGTCCACTCCAGCGGTGGTCAACGCTGTCATCGACGCTGTCCGACACCTCGGTGTGAGCGACATCGAGATGCCGTGCTCACCACACCGGGTCTGGACCGCGATCCAACACGCGTCATCAGGTGCCGCCACCCCGACCGACAACCCGACGGTCGGTGACGGCGCTCTGCCGTCACACAACGCCACAACCTCTGAAGGGGGAGCGTCATGATTCCGGCCGAGTTCGACTACACAGCGCCCGAGACGCTCGCGGACGTCTTCGCGGCCCTGGGCAGCGACGCCGAAGAGATCAAGGTGCTCGCTGGCGGCCACAGCCTGATCCCCGTGCTCAAGCTCCGGCTGGCAGCACCCACCCTGCTCGTGGACATCGGCAAGGTCCCCGGGCTGCGCGACATCACCGAGGACGGCGACGCGATCGTGATCGGAGCCATGGCCACCCATGACGACGTCGCGACGCACCCCCTGGTGACGGAGCATGCACTGGTGCTCGCCAAGGCCGCCCAGACGGTCGCCGATCCACAGGTGAGGCACCGCGGCACGCTCGGTGGGGCGCTTGCCCACGCCGACCCGGCCGGTGATCTCCCGGCGCCGATCCTTGCGCTGGACGCCGAGCTGGTCATCGCCAGCGCGGCTGGCGAACGGACGGTGGCGGCAGCCGACTTCTTCGAGGACCTCTTCACCACGGTGCTGGGAGAGAACGAGATCCTCACGAAGATCCGGATCCCCAAGCACACCGGATGGGGAGGCCACTACGAGAAGTTCACCAGGGTGGCTCAGCAGTGGTCGATCGTGGCGGTCGCAGCGGCGGTGCAGTCTGACGGCGGGCACATCTCGGCGGCAAAGATCGGGCTGACCAATATGGGCTCGACCGCGCTGCGTGCCACCGCCGTCGAGCAGGCGCTGGTCGGGCAGCCGGCCTCGACGGCGGCTGTCAAGGCAGCCTGCGCCCAGGCCGCAGACGGGACCAACCCGCCCTCGGACACGAACGGGGACGCCGAGTACCGTCGACACCTCGCGAGCGTGCTGACGGGTCGAGCTGTCCTGGCCGCAGCCGGCGCCTGAGCGACGTACGCCGTCCCATCTCGAAGGGAGCCCCGCTGGCCATGGAGTTGACGCACACGTTCACCGTGCCCGCTTCCGTCGACGTCGCGTGGGCGGCGTTCAACGACCTCGAGCGCATCGCGCCGTGTTTCCCCGGGGCAGCTCTCACGTCCTACGACGGGGAGACGTTCGAGGGGTTGTGCAAGGTCAAGCTCGGACCGATCTCGTTGCAGTACACGGGAACGGGGCGCTTCGTCGAACGCGATGAGGCGTCCCACCGGGCCGTGATCGAGGCAAAGGGCAAGGACAAGCGAGGCAACGGAACCGCAGCCGCCAGCGTGACGGCGTCCTTGAAGAGTGCCGGCGACGCGGCGACCGACGTCATCGTCGTCACCGACCTCAACATCACCGGCAAGCCCGCACAGTTCGGCCGCGGTGTGATGCAGGACGTCAGCGACAAGCTGCTCGCCCAGTTCGCGGCCTGCCTGGAGGACAAGCTGGGCACCTCAGAAGCAGAGCGGCCGTCGGTGAAGGACGAGAGCTCCCCGGCCACCGACGCTGAGGACACCCCCATCGCCGAACAGGCAGCTGCGGCGGTCAGCGCCACACCGAACCGGAAAAGGCCGCCCCGGGCGCAGAAACCCTCGGCGCCGGCACCCTCCTCGTCCCCTTCAACGGTGCAGCCGGCTCCGGCAGAGCCGCCCGCAGCGGAGCTCGATCTCGGGGCCACGGTCCTGCCGGTGCTGATCAAGCGCTACGCGCCGTACGTCATCGGTGTGCTGGCCGCGGTGTGGCTGTTGCGGAGGCTCCTTCACCGCTCCTAGGGCGGCTCAGTCGTCGGGGAAGCTGAACACCGGCAGGGCGCCGAGCGGCGCCACGATGTGCCCCGACTCCGAGCACACCCAATGCGGATCCGGCCCGAGCTCCGGTTCGATCGACAGGCTGTGCTCGATCGGGTCGGCGCACCCGGAGCACAAGGGCCACCGACGAGCCTCGTCGAACAAGGTGTCCTGCACGTCCTGCGCCACCAGCCCGTCGACGAACGGCGCACCCTTGGCCCACTGCGACAACCACCACCTGCGCTGCGAGACGCAGTCCTCGACCACGGACACGGTGTGTGGGTCGACGAGCCCCTGCGCCGCCAGATCGGCGAGCACACGTGCTCGCGCGGTCATCAGCGGGTCTGCCGGAGTCATGCCCTCCATCCTGGCACTCTGTTCAAATGAGCACAGATGTCAAACGGCTGCCGCTGGTCGAGGTGGTGGCGCTGCACCCGCAGGATGCCGAGCGAGCCCAGCAGGGTGGGGCGCACCGATTGCACGTGGCTGCCGTCGGTGAGGCGGGGTTCCGCTCCGTCGAACCCGGCATCGTCAGCGCGATCGTGCGGGCCACCGACCTGCCGGTACGCGTCACGCTGCGCCTCAGCGACGGCTTCACGACTCAGGGCGGCGAGTTCGCGCGCCTGCGCGGTCTGGTGGCCGACTACCTCTCGGTCGGCGTGGAGGGGTTCGTGTTCGGGTTCCTGACCCGGGACCTCGACATCGACGTCGACACCTGCGCGGCGCTCGCCGACGGACTGCTCGGCAAACCCTGGACGTTCGACCGCGCGTTCGACCACATCCTCGAGCCACGACGAGCGGTCCGCCAGCTGCGCGGGCTGCCGGGACTCGACGGCGTACACACGGCGGGCGCCGTGCTCGGAATGGACTCCGGCTTCGACGACCTGGTCACGCTGGCGCAGTCGGCGCCAGACTTCGCCGCGCTGGCCATCGCTGCCGACGGCGTCCGACCCGAGCACGTCCCGTGGCTCGTCCAGGCCGGCGTCCGGGCAGTCCATCTGGGGGCGGTCGTGCGACCGGGGGAGTCCTGGTCCAAGGCGCACGTCGACGCCGGTTTCGTGCGTTCCTGGCGGATGCTGCTCGACGACGCGTGCGGGCTGGGTCGCGACACCGGAGCCGGCACGGCCTGACCTCGTTCGATGGGCAGCGTCGGGGGCACCGACCTCGCGTCGGGGGGTGTGGCACGGTGATCGGGTGACGATCTTCATCGATCCGCCTGCGTGGCCGGCGCACGGCAGGCTGTGGTCGCACCTCGTCAGTGACGTGTCACTGGACGACCTGCACCGGTTCGCCGCTCACCATGGGGTCCCGCGTCGGGGGTTCGAGCGGGATCACTACGACGTACCCGCCGAGGCGTACCACCGGCTGGTAGCGGCCGGCGCGATCCCGATCCCGTCGCGCGAGCTGGTGGCGCGATTGAAGGAGACCGGGCTGCGGCGACGCAAGTCGGTTGCTCCCGCCCGCCGAGCCATCGGCAACGCGCTGCTCCGACCGCGTCGGCTGGTCGCCGGTGACACCGTGGGTGTGGTCGCCACCTCGGGCGTCGTACCCGAGGACCGCTTACGAACGGGCGTGGCCAGGCTGGAGTCCTGGGGTCTGCGGGTACAGGTGGGGCCACACGTTCTCGGGAGGCACCCTTCGCTCAGCTACCTCGCCGCCTCGGACACGGAGCGGGCCGCCGACTTCGCGGCCGCTTGGGCCGACCCGGACCTCGCCGCCGTCTGGGTGGCGCGCGGCGGATACGGCGCCCAGCGCATGGTCGACCTGCTCGACTGGCGGCGGCTGGCGGAGACCGAGCCCAAGCTGCTGGTGGGGTTCTCCGACGTGACGGCGCTGCATCAGGCGGTCGCGACCAAGCTCGGGCTGGTCACCGTGCACGGCCACGTGGTGACGTCGTTGGGGGCGGCGACCGAGGCGAGCGCGGAACAGCTCCGCTGCGTCGTGCTGGAGCCGGCCGCCGTCGACCTGCTGGTGGGCCAGGACACGTCCACCCTCGTCGGCGGAACGGCGTCGGGCGTGCTCATCGGAGGCAACCTGGCCGTGCTGGCGGCTGACCTGGGTACACCGATCAGTCGTCCGGCCACCGGAGGGATCGCTGTCCTCGAGGAGATCGGCGAGGAGCCTTACCGGGTCGACCGGTTGCTGACCCAGCTGATCCGATCCGGTTGGTTCTCAGGCGTCGTAGGGATCGTCGTCGGTGCCTTCACCGACTGCGGCGACCCGGCCGAGGTGGACCGGGTGATCGAGCAGCGGCTGATGCCGCTGGGGGTGCCGCTCGTGCGGGGGTTCGACGTGGGGCACACGCCCTCGAGTGCCACGGTGCCGCTCGGAGTCGCGGCTACGCTCGATGCTGAACGTCGTTCGCTGGAGCTGTCGGTACCGCCGCTCGCCTAGTCCGTCGCCCCTTCGGCCCGTTGACCCAACCGTCGACGCATCGTGTCGCTCGGCCCAGCGGTCAGCTCAACGAGCTCGTTCGTCACGTTGGCGCGGGCTCGTGTCTCCCAGGCGAGCCGGCCGTACGTCGTCCTGAACAGGCTCGGGTGCCCGAGGAGCTGGCGCAGGACGGCGGATCGACCCGTGGCGAACGTGGCATCGTCGACATGCCGGTACTCCGCCCGGACCCCGTCGACGTACGACGCGTAGCGGTCCGCGTTGCTGGCCAGGATGGCGAGGTCGGCGTCGCACAACACCTGACCGTTGGCGTCACCGGAACTGGGGTCATGGGTCTCGGTGAGGCGGACCAACCGGGCCACTTCAGCGACGGTCTCCTCGTCGACGTCATACGTCGGGAGGACCGCCTCGGCGAGCTCCGCGGATCGTTCCTCGTTGTCCGTCGCCCGGACGTCGTAGACCGCGTCGTGGAACCAGGCGGCGAGGCGGACGGCCTGCGCGTCAGCCGCCTCGTCGGCCATCGCGTCGACAGCGTCGAGGACCTCGAGCAGGTGGTGCGCGTCGTGATAGCTGCGGGAGACCGAACCGTAGCGGCGTACGAGCTCCTGGCCGAGTGCGGACAATCCAGGAAAGTCTCGTTCCCACCTCAGAATCGCGACAGTGTCTGTGGGCTTCACGACTCCATGATCCATCCTCGCGATTACAGTTCGCCTCATGACTGAGATGACGGGGCACGCGCCCAACTGGTACCCGGACCCCTGGGGGCGTCATGAGCACCGCTACTACGACGGGCAGAACTGGACCGAGCATGTGGCCAGCCACGGGCGGCAGAGCGTCGACCCACCGGGAGGTAGCGCACACGTACCCACCGTCAACCGGGCGACCGAGAAGGTACAACGCGACGTACAGCGCGCCGGAGCGGCCGGTGTGGCGGACGGGGGAGGGACGCTCTTCACCGAGGCCGTGTTGGTGGTCAACCAGAAGGCCAAGCTCATCGAGATCAACCAGGAGTTCGCCATCTATGACCAGCACGGTCAGCAGATCGGTGCGGTGCGGCAGGTCGGACAGAGCACGCTGAAGAAGGTGGCCCGGTTCGTTGCCGACGTCGACCAGTTCATGACCCACAAGTTCCAGGTCGTCGACCGTGACGGTCAGGTGGTGCTGGCCCTCACGCGACCGCGCAAGTGGATGAAGTCGCGCATCATCGTCGAAGGCGGTGACGGCCGCGAGCTGGGCCAGATCGTCCAGCAGAACGTGATCGGCAAGATCCGCTTCGCACTCGAGGCGGGTGGGCAGCAGATCGGCATGCTCAACGGTGAGAACTGGCGGGCCTGGAACTTCAACATCCAGGACCACACCGGTCGGGAGGTGGCCCGGATCACGAAGACCTGGGAGGGCCTGGCCAAGACCATGTTCACCCAGGCGGACAACTACGTCGTTCAGATCCACGAGCAGCTCCCGCAGCCGCTGCACAGCATCGTGCTGGCGTCAGCCTTCGGGATCGACACGGCTCTCAAGCAGGACTCCCGAGGCCTCAACGGCGCCGGCCTCTTCGGCTGACCTCCCCTCCGTAGCTGCCCAGTAGGCAGCGACGCGGGGGCACAGGGGACAGAGGTCAGGCGCGGGGGATGGGACGGGCGTGGAGGACCACGAGCGACGTCACGGCGCGGGTGAGGCAGACATAGAGGCGACGCAGGCCGGTGACGCGGTCGGCTTCGGCGGCGGCGATGTCGGCGGGCTCGAGCAACACCACGTGGTCGAACTCCAGGCCCTTGACCAGGGACGCAGGTACGACGTCGACCCTGGCCTCGATGTCGTCGTCGCGGCCGAGCACGCTGTGGTCGATGCCGGCTGCGGAGAGGGCGGCGTTCGCCGTGTCACTGAGAGCGTCAGGGACGATCAAACCGATCGAGCCGTCCTCACCGAGCAGCGCGCGCACCGCCGCGACCCCGTCGCCGATCACGTCCGTCGAGGCGCGGAGGTCGAGCTCTCCGCGCGCCCGGCGCACCGAGGTCGGCTTGCGCAAGGTGGGTGCGATCGCCGGGAGCAGGCCGGCTGCGTAGTCGATGACGTCTCCGGGCACCCGGAACCCGACCGTGAGCTCCTCGACGTGAGCCGTCGGCTTGCCGAGGTGCTCCAACGCCGTCTCCCAGCTCGAGACCGCCCACGGGGTCGTCGCCTGCGCCAGGTCACCGAGGATCGTTGCCGACCCGGTCGAACACTGCCGCCCCACGCTGCGCAGCATCATCGGCGACAGGTCCTGCGCCTCGTCGAGCACGACATGCCCGAGACTCCGCGTGCGGTCGAGGAGGTCAGCCGCCTCGTCGACGAGCACGGCGTCGTGCAGGGACCACTTCGCAGATCCCGGCCCCTTCGGTGGCTTGGGCCACATGATCGCCGTTTGCTCGTCCCCGTCGAGGCTGCCTTCGGCGGCCGCAGCCAGCACGCCCGGGTCGCTGAGAATTCGCATCACCAGGCGTCTCGGGTCGACCGCCGGCCAGAGGACGTCGGTCAGGGCCTTGACCGGACGGCACCGCGCCACCGAGTTCTGCACCCGGTCGTCCGGGGAGTCACCCGCGAGCTCCATCTTGACCAGGATCGCGTGCGCCAGCCGCTGCGGCAGCATGGCGCGGCCGGCGCCGTACCGGATGCCGCGGGCCCTGAGCTCCGCGACGATCTCGTCCGCCTCGTACGCCGGTACGCGCCACCGACGGGCCCCGATCGGCACGACGAGCCCCTCCGGCGCCGGCTGCAGCATGGCCCACAGCGCGTTGTCGATCACGGTGGCCATCCGGACGTCACCCTTGATGCGGGCCACCGGCACCGGGTCGACGGCCCTGATCGGCACGTGGGCGACCAGCTGTTCGACGGTGGTCTGCTTGGCGTCGATCTCGCCCAGGGCGGGAAGCACATCGGCGATGTAGCGCAGGAATGATGCATTCGGACCGACCACGAGCACGCCCTGGCGGTCGAGCTGGTCTCGATGCGTGTAGAGAAGGTACGCCGCCCGGTGCAGGCCGACCGCCGTCTTGCCGGTGCCCGGCGCACCCTGGACGCAGACCGAGCGGGCCAGGTCGGCACGAACGATGTCGTCCTGCTCAGGCTGGATGGTGGCGACGATGTCACGCATCGGGCCGGTGCGCGGCCGCTCGATCTCGGCCTCGAGGATTGCGCTGTGCAGGTCCACCGGCTCGTCCGCCGAGACGGTGACCGCCTCTGCGGTGCTGACGCCATCCTGCCCGAGGTTTTCGTCCTCGTATGCCGTGACCTCGCCGTGGTGGAAACCAAAGCGCCGCCGGAGCCGCACGCCCAGCGGGGTCGACGTGCTGGCGCGGTAGAAGGGTCGGGAGATCGGCGCGCGCCAGTCGACCACCAGCGGGTCGCCGTGTTCGTCGCTGACGTGCCGACGGCCGATGTAGAAGCGCTCGCCGGGAAGTCCCGCGCTCTCGTCGGCGGCAGCGGCCGCGGCGCCGTAGTCGAGACGGCCGAAGAAGAGCGGGACGGTCGGATCGTCCTCGAGCGCCTTCATGCGCTTCCAGAGGGTGAACTTCAGGTACTCGCCACTGACGCGATCCCCGCTGAGCGCCTCCATCGAGGCGGTCCGCTCACGCATGCGGTGCAACGCCTCCCGCGACTGGAGCAGGTGGACCTGTTCGCGGGTGATCTCGTCATTCACTGGCCGGAGCCTAGCAATCCGGGGAGCGTGCGGACGAAGCCTTTTCCGGCCGGGCGCCCGCCATCCTCCGACACAGGCGTCCCTGTCGGCAAAGCCGGCCCCGCGACGGGCCACTGGACGGGCCCGAACCGGCCCCTCGACGCGTCAGGTTACGTCCGGGTAAGGCAAGGGCCGTTCGTCCACGCCATACCAACCGATCGGCTGATACTCACGGAATCGCGTGCTCTCCGTAACACTAAGTGATGCAATCGATAGGTGAAAGAAGACGCGCAGACTCTCGCGGAGGTCGTGGACGACGCCGACAGCCGACTCCGCGGCGGCTCCCATGCGGCGGCCCGGGTGTGGCCGACCGGCTTTGCAGCGCTCGACGACCACCTCGCTGGTGGGTTCCGCTCCGGCGATCTCGTCCTGCTCACCGGCCCCCAGGGCCTGGGCAAGACCACGTTCGCCCTCCAGATCCTGCGGTACATCGCGCAGTCCGGCCGCGCCGTCGTGAACTTCAACTTCGAGCACGACCCGATCACGATGCTCCAGCGGCTGGTCGCGATCGAGGCCGGTGAGTTCGCGGGCATCCCGGCCGTAGGACTGGACCGGGTTCGCAGAGCCTTCGAAGGCGTCGACGGCAGCCGCGGCGATCTGCACGGCCGCCTCGCCGACTGCACCGGCGCGCCTGAGGCGCTCAAGGCGATTGCGACGTACTCCGACCGACTCATCCTGCACCGCTCCACCGGCACGACCACGACCATGGAGGTCATCCGCGAGACGGTGGAAGCCGCGCGGGAGCAGACCGGCCAGCTGCCGTTCATCGTCGTGGACTACCTGCAGAAGGTGAAGGTGCTGAATGCTCCGCCCCTCGAGGACGACCGCATCAGCCGCATCGTCGAGGGTCTGAAGGACCTGGCGATGGAGCTCGACGTGCCGGTTCTGTCGATCGTCGCAGCGGACAAGGAAGGCATGTCGACCGGCAAGCGGATGCGCACCGAGCACATGCGCGGGTCTTCGTCGCTGGCCTACGAGGCCGACACCGTCCTCGTCATGAACGAGAAGTTCGATGTCGTGGCTCGACACCACCTCGTCTACGACACCCGCAACGCGGACCGGTACCGCGACTACGCCGTGATCTCGATCGACAAGAACCGCAACGGCGTCGACAAGATCGACCTCGAGTTCCGCAAGCGCTTCAACCAGGGCCGCTTCGAGACCGAAGGCAAGCGCGTCGCCGAGCAGCTCATCGACGAGCGCGTCTTCGTCGACTAGACCGCCGGTCAGGCCGGGTGCGGGTTAGGCCGTGTTCGGGTCGGACAGCGAGTCGGCGTCGACGATCGAGTACGAGTAGCCCTGCTCGGCGAGGAACCGCTGCCGGTGCTGGGCGAAGTCCGCATCGACGGTGTCACGGGCGACCACGCTGTAGAAGCGGGCCGAGCGGCCGTCGCTCTTCGGCCTCAGCAGCCGGCCGAGTCGCTGCGCCTCCTCCTGACGTGATCCGAATGTCCCCGACACCTGGATGGCGACGGTCGCGTCCGGCAGGTCGATCGAGAAGTTCGCCACCTTGCTGACGACCAGCAGCGAGATCTCCCCGCGCCGGAACGCGTTGTACAGGCGCTCGCGCTCCTTGACCGGTGTCTCGCCCTTGATCAAGGGGGCATCGAGGTGCTCAGCGAGCTCGTCGAGCTGGTCGATGTACTGCCCGATCACGAGCGTCGGCTCGTCGCGGTTGGCAGCGATGAGGGTGTCGACGACATGCCGCTTGCTGTCGCACGCCGCGGCCAACCGGTATCGGTCCTCGGGCTCGGCCGTCGCATAGACGAAGCGCTCGCTGTCGGTGAGCTGTACGCGCACCTCGATGCACTCGGCCGGTGCGATGTAGCCCTGCGCCTCGATGTCCTTCCACGGGGCATCGAAGCGCTTCGGCCCGATCAGCGAGAACACGTCGCCTTCGCGGCCGTCCTCCCGGATCAGCGTGGCGGTGAGTCCGACCCGTCGCCGGGCTTGCAGGTCGGCGGTCATCCGGAAGATCGGCGCGGGCAGCAGGTGGACCTCGTCGTAGATGACCAGGCCCCAGTCGCGTGCCTCGAACAGCTCGAGATGGGCGTAGACGCCCTTCCGTCGCGTGGTCATCACCTGGTACGTCGCGATCGTGACGGGTCGGATCTCCTTGACGGCCCCGGAGTACTCACCGATCTCGTCGGCCGTCAAGGTCGTGCGGCGCAGCAGCTCTTCCTTCCACTGCCGGGCGGACACGGTGTTGGTCACGAGGATCAGCGTGGTGGCCTGCGCCTTGGCCATGGTGCCGGCTCCGACCAGGGTCTTGCCGGCGCCACACGGGAGCACGACGACCCCGGAGCCACCAGCCCACAGCGAGTCGATGGCGTCTCGCTGGTACGGCCGCAACGACCACTCGGTCTCGTCCAGGGCGATCGGGTGCGCCTCGCCATCGACGTACCCGGCGAAGTCCTCGGCGGGCCAGCCGAGCTTGAGGAGGGCCTGCTTGAGGTTGCCACGTTCAGACGTGTGCACGGCAACGGAGTCGGCATCGATCCGGATGCCGAGCATCGGCACGATCCGCTTGGCGCGCAGTACTTCCTCGAAGACCGCGTGGTCGACGCTGGAGAGCACCAGTCCGTGGGTCGGGTGCTTGTCGAGGCGCAGCCGGCCGTAACGGCCCATCGTTTCGGCAACGTCGACCAGCAGGGAGTTGGGCACCGGGTAGCGGGAGAAGCTCAGCAAGGCGTCGACGACCTGCTCGGCGTCGTGGCCGGCCGCGCGTGCGTTCCACAGGCCCAGGGGAGTCAGCCGGTAGGTGTGGATGTGCTCAGGGGAACGCTCGAGCTCGGCGAAGGCCGCGATCACCCGGCGGCACTCCTTGGCCTGCGGGTGGTCGACCTCGAGCAGCAAGGTCTTGTCGGACTGAACGATCAGTGGACCGTCGGTCATGCGTCGGTGTCTCCCGAACTGTGAGGTGGAGTGGTCAAACGAGGAGGGTCGCGATCACGACTCAGTGTGCCTCGGCCTTGCGACGGGCGCGGTAGGCCGCGACGTTGGCCCGGGACGAGCAGCGGTCCGAGCAGTACCGGCGCGACTGGTTGGGCGAGGTGTCGACGAAGACGTTGTCGCACTTGTCAGCCGAGCACACGCCGAGCCGGGTGGGGCCGAAGTCGACCACCAGCATCGCCAGACCCATGATGCACTCGGCGGTGATCAGAGCCGACACACTCGACCCGCGTTCGGCGACGTGCAGGTGCCACGACTCGGCGTCGTGGCCGGCGATGTGCGGCGAGACCGGGTACTTCGACAGCAGCGTGTTGACGAGACCGACCACCTGCTCCTCGTCGCCGTCGTCGGAGGCCTCGAAGATCGGACGGAGCTCGCGGCGGAGCCGACGAAGCGGGGTCACGTCACGTTCGTCGATGCGTCGCTGCAGCCATTGCCGGCGCTCGAGATAGTCAGCGAGGTCATGCTGACTTTCCAGCGGGGCATTGACGAGCCCGGCGGCGAAATCGGCGTAGCGAACGAAGTCCACACGTCAATGCTAGGGGCTCCGCCGCAGATTACGTAATGCCCATCCAGACATTCGGGTCTTACGTCCCGGCGCGGATGATGTGCGCGGCCGTGATCCGGTGGACGGCGACCGAGAACTCCTCGTCGGAGCGGGTGTCCTGGGCTCGCAGCAGCCCGTCGTCGAGGATCCGGGCCCGGACGAGCCGTTCGCTGCTGCTGCCGGTGGGATCGACGTACCCGACCCAGACGACCTCGCCCGTCTCGACTGCCTCGCGAAGCGTCGAGAGCGGTGAGTCGAAGAGGTGCTCGGTCGAGTCCCGGTCGGACGTCGTTACGCGGCGGGTGGGTTCCCCGGCCGCCCGCAGGGCGGCAACCAGCTCCGCTGCGAGGGACGCGCTCATGCGGTCCGCTGACGTGGCGTCGTCTGCGTCGGTGACGGCCTTGCCACGCTCGGGATCGCGGTGCACGCGAGCGGTGGCCGTCTCGACCGGTGCGGGAAGGCGACGGTCGAGGTCCTGGACGAGGTACTCCAGGGCCTGGGGCAGGGAAGTCCGGGATCGATGACGCAGGGTGGCCAGGATCTCGTCGACTCCCCAACCCAGCCCGTAGGCCCGCGCCAGTGACTCCGGGCTGATCCGATAGACGGTCGCGCCCCCGCGCGACTCGATGTCGGCGAGGGTGCCGAGATCGTGCGCGGCGTCGGGCGAGAGCGGTCCCGGGGCGATGGCGGTCAGGTCTGCTTGGACGAGGACGTGCCCGACACGCGTCGGCAGCAGGTCGTCCAACGCATCGGCGTCGACCGTGGCCGCGAACGAGGCCACGGCATCGAGGCCGGTGACGCCGATCCAGCCCGCCTGGTCGAGCATGGTGGTGACGGCGCGATCGGTCCGCGCCGGCCTCCGGGGCCGGTGCCAGTCGACCCAGCGGATCACGTCGTCGCGTTCGACGACGTAACCGTCGGCAGGGTCACCGAACGCCTCGAGCACGGTGCGCTTCAGCCAGGGCGCGCCACTGTCGGGGTGCCGGTTGAACCACGTCTCGACGACGACCGCCCACTGGTGGGCCAGCGACAGCCGCTGCCAGTCGTCGAACGCCGCTGTCGGGAGCAGGACTTCGTGTGCACGGTCGGCGCTGAGGCCGAGCAGGCCGGCCCGACGAGCCAGGTTGGCCATCACACTGGCCTTGTCGGACGGCACGTCGATGAGGTTCGCGATCGCGCGCACCTCACGCGTCGACATACCGCCATCCCGACGCAGCACCATCGGCCGGTGGTCGCAGTGTTCGAGCAGGACGTCCATCCGGCGTACGAACTCGAACGCCGAGCCCGACGCGACCGCATCGACCACGCTCGGCTTCCGCTGTCCCCGAGACAGCTCCGGGGGTGTTGACGGGGGACGTTCAGGCGCAGGCTCGGCTTCAAGCACGGCCGACATCGCCCGTACGGGACGCAGTGCCGTCAGGTCGACCGGGTTGCCCCAGACCAGCCCGAGGTCGACCAGGCGCATGAGCGCGGCCTGGGCGGCGTCCGCGATGTCGCTCATCGTGAGCCGGTCGAGCCCGGCGAGGGAGAACAGTCCAGGTTGAGCCACCACCTCGTGGGCGACCCACACCTCGAAGGCGTTCAGCGTCGACAACGCCTGCGAGACCGAGTGCCGGGTGGTGCACCGCGACGCGACGTCGCTCAGGTGGGACGGCGGCGGAAAGGCGAGGTCGGGACGGTCGAGCAGCAGGCGCTCGAGTGAGGCGTCGTCGCGCTCGCGGAGCATCTGCGTGAGGCTGCGCGGGGGCGAGGTGGAGGTGCTCATCACGTCCACGGTAGTCCGATTGCGCGCCGGGTGTGGATGGCCGACTCTCCGCCTGCCCGGCATGGCAGGATTGCCCGGACACGACGAAGGGGTGGGGCGATGGCGCTCATTCAAGCGCGAGATCTGGGAAAGACGTTCAGCGGCAAGGCTGCGGTGCGCGGACTGTCGTTCGACGTGGTCCCCGGGTCCGTCACCGGCTTCCTCGGTCCCAACGGGGCCGGCAAGTCGACCACGATGCGGTTGATGTTGGGTCTCGACAACGGCGACGGCGTGACGACGTACGACGGGGTCCGCTACCGCGACCTGCAGCAGCCGCTGCGTCACGTCGGGTCGGTCCTCGATGCCAAGCCGTTCCACCCCACGCGCAAGGCCGTCAACCACCTCCGGATGCTCGCGGTCTCCAACGACATCGCGAGGTCGCGGGTCGACGACGTGATCAACCTGGTCGGGCTCGGCGACGTCGCCAACGCCAAGCCGAAGACGTTCTCCCTCGGCATGGGGCAGCGGCTCGGACTCGCCACGGCGCTGCTCGGTGACCCAGGGACGTTGATCCTCGACGAGCCCGCCAACGGTCTCGACCCGCAGGGCGTGCACTGGTTGCGCACCATGCTCAAGACCCTGGCCGGTCAGGGCCGTTCGATCTTCGTCTCCAGCCACCTGTTGTCCGAGATGGCGCTGATGGCCGACCATCTCGTCGTGATCGGGCGGGGTTCGCTCATCGCCAGCGGCCGGATGAGCGATTTCATCTCGACCAGCAACCGCAACGCCGTCGTCGTTCGGGTCGACGACGTGGAGCGGCTCGCCCGCGAGCTGCGGGTGCGCAAGGCCGTGGTGACCAATGAGCCCGATGGCCGGCTGGTCGTGACCGGGATGGACACCGACGCGGTCGGCGGCGTCGCGTTCGAGCTCAACCTGCGGGTCCTCGAGCTGACCAACCGGCACGCCACCCTCGAAGAAGCGTTCCTCGACGCGACCGGCGCCTCGGAGGAGTTCCGCGCCTCGATGGGCTTCGGGCCGGGTGCTTCCGCGTTCGGTGGACCGATGCCAGGTCAGCCCGGGTACGCTCCGCAGGGTTATGGCCTGCCGGCTGGGCAAGACCAACCGCAGGGGTACGGCCAGCCGCCGTACGGGCAACCGCAGGCGTACGGCCAGCCCCCGCACGGGCAACCGCCCGGCGGGCCCCCGCCGCCAGGACCGCCGCCGCAGGGACCGCCACCCGCACAGGACCTACCCGACGATGGAGGCCACCGATGAGGGGCGCGCTGAGGTTCGAGTGGGTGCGGATCACCACGATCCGGTCCAGCTACTGGATGTCGGGCATGGCGCTGGTCTTCACGGCTGGCATCACGTTCCTGATCTCGGTGTTCGTGTCCGCGTCCGACATGACCGACATGGATATCCCCCAGGTGACGACGTATGCCGTCCTGGCGGGTGCGTCCGGGCCGGTGATCCCGGTGATGGCTGCGCCGTTCTTCGCGGTGATGGGCTGCATGGCGGTCGGTCACGAGTACCGATACGGCACCAACAAGGCCACTCTCACGGCGATCCCCGACCGGATCGTGCTGCTGACGGCCAAGCTGCTCGTGCTGTTGGCGTGGGTGCTCACCGTGATCGTGGCCACGCTGCTGCTCAACATGCTCATCACCTGGGCGTTCCTCGACCAGGTGAACTTCTCCTCCGAGATCATGCGTCCGGTCACCACGTACGCGATCTATTGCCTGGGCTTCAGCGTCGTCGGGTTCGGATTGGCAGCGTCGTTGCGCAACATGACCGGTGCGATCGTGGCGGTCCTGACCTACCCGTTGGTGGTCGAGCCGATCGTGTACGGCATCACGGTGGCGATCGGTACGAACAAGAGCGAGCAGATCGGCAACCTCACCAACCTGCTTCCGGCCGCCGCCGGCCGTCGCATGTTGTTCGACCCCTACAGCGTCTTCGCGGGCTTCGGGGCGACGAACCTCAACGTGTGGGGCGTCGGTGCAGCCGTGCTCGTCTTCGTCGTGGGCGTGCTGATCGTCCTGTCCGCCGGCACGACGCTGTTCATCAAACGCGACGCCTGAGTCCGACAGCGCCGCACGTTGGGAGGCTTTGCAGGTGTAAGTGCTGTGATCACCTGCACACCCTCCCAGTCGAGACCTGCCTGGTGTGGGGATGGCCGGAAGGTGGATGCCGTCCTAGGCTGCCGATATGGCTGACGAAGCGTTGTCGTACACCGCCGGACCCACCGACGTACCCCTCCTCGAGGAGACGATCGGAGCCAACTTCGAGCGCACCGTCGCGGCCCACGGCGACCGCGAGGCGCTGGTCGAGGTCGCCACCGGACGGCGCTGGACGTACGCCGAGCTCGACCAGGACGTCAACGCTTTCGCCCGGGGGCTGATCGCGACCGGGATCGAAGCCGGCGACCGAGTCGGCATCTGGTCACCGAACTGTGCGGAGTGGACGATCGCCCAGTACGGCACCGCCAAGATCGGCGCGATCCTGGTCAACATCAACCCCGCCTACCGGACCCACGAGCTGGCCTACGCCGTCAACCAGTCCGGGCTCGCTCTGCTGTTGTCGGCCACCGAGTTCAAGACCAGCGACTACCGAGCGATGGTCGACGAGGTCCGCAGCGACTGCCCGACCCTTCGCGAGGTGGTCTACGTCGGGACGGACGACTGGGACCAGCTGATCGCAGCGGGCGGGAGCGTCGACCCGCAATCGGTCGGTGAGCGGATGGCACGCCTCCGCTCGGCCGATCCGATCAACATCCAGTACACATCCGGCACCACGGGCCGGCCCAAGGGCGCGACGTTGAGCCACCGCAACATCCTCAACAACGGCTACCTCACGACCGAGCTCATCTCGTTCACGCACGAGGATCGGTTGGCCATCCCGGTGCCGTTCTACCACTGCTTCGGCATGGTGATGGGGAACCTCGGCTGCACGAGCCACGGAGCGGCAATGATCATTCCGGCGCCGGCGTTCGACCCCGGCCAGACGCTGCAGGCGATCAGCGGCGAGCGGTGCACGGCGGTCTACGGCGTCCCCACGATGTTCATCGCCATGCAGGACCATCCTGACTTCGCCTCGTTCGACCTCTCCTCGCTGCGCACCGGGCTCATGGCGGGATCACCCTGCCCGGTTGAGGTCATGAAGCGCTGCGTGGCAGACATGCACATGGCCGAGGTCGGGATCGCGTATGGAATGACGGAGACCTCACCGGTGTCGACGCAGACCCGCGTGGACGACGACCTCGAACGGCGTACGTCGACGATCGGCCGCGTCCACCCGCACGTCGAGATCAAGGTGATCGACCCCGTGACCGGTGAGACGCTGCCGCGCAACGAGCCGGGCGAGCTGTGCACCCGGGGGTACTCCGTGATGCTCGGGTACTGGGAGCAGGAGGACAAGACCGCCGAGGCGATCGACGACGACGCCTGGATGCACACCGGTGACCTCGCGGTGATCCACGACGACGGCTACGCCAACATCGTCGGCCGGATCAAGGACATGGTGATCCGCGGTGGTGAGAATGTCTATCCGCGTGAGATCGAGGAGTTCCTCTACACCCACCCCGACATCGCCGACGTCCAGGTGATCGGGGTGCCGGATGAGCGGTACGGCGAGGAGGTCTGTGCGTGGATCCGGATGCGTGCGGGCGCCGCGCCGCTCGACGTCGATGCGGTCCGGGCCTTCAGCGACGGCAAGCTGGCGCACTTCAAGGTCCCGCGCTACGTCTTGGTGGTCGACGAGTTCCCGATGACCGTGACGGGGAAGGTGCGCAAGGTCGAGATGCGCGAGAAGTCGGTGGCGGAGCTTGGCCTCAGTTGACGGTGAGGAACGTCCGCTGGTCGGAGTCGTCGTAGCGCACGACACCGAGCCACCTCCACGCCCCGTCGAGGCCCTGCCATCCGAGGGTGAGGCCGAAGGGGCGGCCGCCGGTGACCGCGACCGGCGACGGTGTCACCTGCAACGGCGCGCTCGCCTCGTCGCCGACCGCGCGGTAGGTGGAGTCACGGAGGATCCAACCGGTCAACGATCCGAGAGTCACCTCGCCGAGGGCGGAGGCCGCGTGGGCGTAGACCCGGTAGCGGCCGGGCCGCGGGTCGTCGAGGGTGACCAGCTCGTCGCTGCCCGCTGTCTCGGCCGCGACGACCAGTGAGTCTCCGCGGTAGACGTACAGATCCAGGTCATCGCCGGGGCTCGCTGTGTGAGCGTCGAACCGCGCCGTCGTCGTGCCCGGAGGTACGCGGAAGTCGAAGCGGCTCGTGCTGGCGTCCGCGCGTGGAGTCCTCGGGTCGAACGCGCCCGTCTTGAGCACGAAACCGTGCGGCGCGGCGCCGACCAGCCCGCTCGAGGATGCGTCGATCGTGCCGGTCACACCCGCCTGAGCGGTCAGGCCCAGGGAGCCGGTCAGGTCGGTCGCGGTGAGCTCGGCCGGCGCGTCGACGAGCTCGGGGCGAACGACGACGGGGCTCGACACGACGTGGCCGCCCGATCCTTGCCAGACCAGCTCGCCACGAGCGAAGCGTCCGTAGCGAGCGTTGTCGCGCGCGCTCAGGGTGACGTCGAAGGTGGCGGACTGTCCCGGTCTCAGGGTGATCGAGGGCCTCGACACGGAAGCCGCGATGCCGCGCAGGCCTGTGACCCGGGCGTTGTAGCTCTCGGTCGCGCCGCCGACATTCGTCACGGTGCGCGTGATCGTCTCCTCACCCACGAGGGAGCCGATGGCAATCGACGCCGCGTTCAGGTCGACCGGGTCGACGCCGGCTGCCGACCCGCCGACCAGGCGCGTGGCAGCCGCGTCGCCACTGCCACGCAGGTAGCCGAGCCAGTCGGCGTAGCCGGCGTCGTAGACCAGTCCGGGATCGAGCATCGCCCGCGGTCCGACCTCACCGGCACCTTGCTGGAGCGGCAGCGGAGCGTTCCCCACTGGCCGAGCCGTCGTCATCAGGGCCGACTTCGTCATCGCGGGCGTCCAGCGTGGGTGCCGGGAGGCGATGATGGCCGCCAGGCCTGCGACCTGCGGGGCCGCCATCGACGTCCCGGAGTACAGGTCCCACAAGTGCCCGAAGTTCGACGGCGGGGCGACGGCTGCCAGCACACTCACCCCGGGCGCGGTGAGATCGGGCTTGAGGATGTCGCCGGCGCTCACACGGGAGGGTCCGCGCGAGGAGAAGTCCGCCATCGCCGCAGGCATTCGACGCTCGCTCTCGGCGTCGACACTGGCAGACGGGTGCCTGACAGACCGGACGTAGCCGAGGATCTGCTTGCCCTCGGCCTTGGTCACGTGCACCGTGGGCACGGCATGGAGATCGGCGTCGGTGCTGCCTCGGGTCTTGTTGACGAGGACCATGGCTGCCCCACCCGCCTGCGCGACAGCGCGGCTCTTGGTGACGCGCCCGTTCTGGCCACGCGCGCAGATCACGATGGCATCCTCGACCCGGTTGGCTGCGAGCGAGCCCGGGAAACAGTGATCGGCTCGTCCGGGGGAGATACCGCGGGCGGGGACGTCCCTGGCCTCGAGGAGCGTGCCCTGGCGGATCGACCGGTTCGACACCATCGAGCCGGTGAAGGTCTGGCCGTCGCCGAGGGTCACCGCGCCCTGGAAGCTGTCCGTGCGACTGGCGGCGACCGTCGTGACCCAGGGGCTGGAGTGCGAGACCGTTCCGGAGCCCGGCCCGTCGTCGCCGGCAGCGGCCGAGACGAAGACTCCCGCCGCTGCGGCGTTCAAGAAGGCGAGCTCGATGACGTCGGTGAGCTGGTTGTCCCGACCGCTCACGGAGTAGTTGAGGACATCGACTCCGTCGCGGACCGCCTGGTCGATCGCCTTGGCGGTGTCCGGCGTCGCACAACCGTCGTCAACCGGGTCAGGCGCTGCCCAGCAGGCCTTGTAGATCGCGAGCGCAGCGCCTGGCGCCACTCCGGAGACGTGGCCGAAGTGCTGGTGGTCCACCGAGACGTCCACGCCGGCGTTGCCCGCCGCGATGGCGGCCGTGTGGGACCCGTGCCCACTGCCGTCGCGTGGGGACTCGAACTCCGCCGAGGACAGGTTGTCGGCGCCGAAGCCCGTGACGAACGATCGAGCGGCGATCACCTTCGCATTGCACATCGAGGCGGCCCAACGTTCGCCCGGAGGGCACGTTCCGGTGAAGCCTGGATACATGACGCGGGTGTTCTCGCGGTCGAGTGGTACTGCGGCGAAGGAAGGGTTCTCGGGCCAGATGCCGGAGTCGATGAGCCCGATGACGGTGCCCTTGCCCGCATCGTCAGCGCCACCCACGGACTGCCAGACCCCGCCAGTGCCGGCCAGGCCAAGGCGGTCGTGTGACCGACTCCCCGCCACGTGCTCGACGCGACTCCGCTCGACCGCGAGGACATCCGTGTGGTCGCGCAGTGCGGCAGCCTGGTCGTCGCTCAGCTCGGCGGCGAAGCCGTTGAGCGCCGTGGTGTAGTGGTACAGCACCGGTGGTGACCCGAGGTCGCCGAGCACCTGCTTCTGCTCGGCAAGCAGATAGGCGTGGTACGCCTTCGCCGCGCGTCGCTCGGCGTGGAAGCGATGGCCGTCCCGAGGGGCTGTGCGGTCCAACCCGGAGATGCCACCGTCGTACGTCGCCAGCGGCGGTGACGCGAGGACGACCAGATAGGTGTGCGTCGAGGTCGGTCCTGCGGTCGTGACCAGCTGTTGCGGGCCGCGGGCGATCGCAGCCGACGGCACCGCCAGCGCTACGGCGGCGGCCAGGGCAACCAGCCGGAGCGCGGGCCTGCGTTGGCGCGCGCGATGGGTAGGTCCGGACGCGTGCGAGCGGTGCAGCGAACGCACGGTCACCTCCCAGGCAGCATCGGATCGACGTTCGAGGTAGACGTCCACGCCGTCGGACATCCAAACGTCCAGGCTGACGAGGGCGGGTCGCCGAGTCAACCCTGAGCGCAGACGGGCGGGGGACCGGCTCCGCAGCACTCACGGACCACCGCGGTGGTCCCGGGACGGGCCGTCACTGCCGCAGGCGGTTCGGCCGGAGGCGGGTCGGGCTCGTTTGCTCCATTAGAGTCTAGGTTGTGCCTGATCCCCTTGTCGTCGGTTTCGACCTGGACATGACTCTCATCGACAGCCGACCCGGCATCAAGCGGGTCTGGGAAGAGCTGTCGGCATCGACCGGGGTGTACGTCGACAGCGACCTCGCGGTCTCCCGCCTCGGCCCCCCGCTTGAGGCCGAGCTGGCGAACTGGGTCCCCGCTGACGAGATCGAGGCTTTCGTCGGCCACTACCGCGCCCTCTACCCCGATCACGCGATCACCGGCTCCGTGGCCTTGCCCGGCGTTGCCGAGGCCCTCGCGTCGGTCAGAGGCGTCCGAGGTCGGAGCGTGGTGGTCAGCGCGAAGCACGAACGCCACGTCCGTCACCACGTCGACCACCTCGGTCTCGACGTCGATGATGTCGTCGGCGGTCTCTGGGGAGCCGGCAAAGGGGCCGCCTTGCGCGAGCACGGTGCGGTGATCTACGTAGGTGACCACGTCCACGACGTCGAGGGGGCCCGAGCGGCCGGCGCTGTCGCGGTCGCCGTCGCCACCGGGCCGTGTTCCGCCGCCGAGCTCGCCGCGGCGGGCGCGGACGTCGTACTGACCGATCTCGGCGAGTTCCCCGCGTGGTTCGACGAGCACGTGCGCAGTGCACGCCTGGCCACTCTCGAACGACACCTGACCCGGCTCGGAAGTGTGGTCGTCGCCTTCAGCGGCGGCGCGGACTCGGCCTTCCTGTTGGCTGCGGCGACCCGGGTGCTCGGAACTGACCGGGTGGCTGCGGCGACAGCAGTGTCGGACTCGCTGCCCACCGCCGAACAGCAGACCGCGGCGGCCTTCGCAGCCTCGCTCGGTGTGCAGCAGCTGACGCCGTCGACGCACGAGATGGACCGCGCGGGTTATCGGGCGAACGGCGGTGACCGCTGCTACTTCTGCAAGGCCGAGCTCCTCGACGTCCTGACCCCGCTGGCGGACCGGCTCGGCTTCGCGGCGGTGGCGACCGGCACGAACGCCGACGACGCGATCGCCGGCTTCCGACCCGGTATCCGGGCCGCGTCCGAGCGAGGCGCGGTGACCCCGCTGCTCGACGCCGGCCTGACCAAGGTCCAGATCCGTGAGCTCTCGCGCCGTTGGGGTCTGCCCACCTGGGACAAACCTGCGGCGGCCTGCTTGTCGTCACGCATCGCCTACGGCATCGAGGTCACCCCCGCGCGGTTGGCCCGAGTCGAGCGAGCCGAGGTGACCCTGCGTGGCGTGATGGCGGCGTACGACGTCGCGGTGGCCGACCTGCGGGTGCGTGACCTGGGCGACCAGGGCCGGGTCGAGATGGATGCGTCCGCGCTCGCCACGGTCGACGCCGACCCTGCGCTGGCTGCGGCATGTGTGCGGGCGGTCGTCCAGGCGGGATTCGAGGACGCGTTCGTCGACCCGCAGGGCTTTCGCTCCGGCGCGATGAACGAGCAGCTCGTGCAGGCTGAACTCTTTCGCTGACGTTGTATTCTGGGAAGGCGCCTCCGGAGCCTCGGAGGTGCATTGTGTTTACGGGAAGAAACGGTTGGTCGAGCTGTGGCGACAGGCAAGGTGAAGTGGTACGACGCCGAGAAGGGCTTCGGCTTCCTGACCACGGATGACGGCGGCGACGTGTTCGTGCGTTCTGACTCGCTTCCAGCCGGAGTCGAGTCGCTCAAGTCCGGGACCCGGGTGGAGTTCGGTCTCGTCCAGGGTCGCAAGGGTGACCAGGCGATCCAGCTGACAGTCCTCGACCCGACCCCCTCGGTGTCCAAGGCTCTGCGCAAGAAGCCCGAGGACATGGTCAACATCGTCGAGGACCTGATGAAGCTGCTCGAGAACCTGGAGCAGACGTTCCGCCGCGGCCGCCATCCCGAGCCCCGAGCGGCGAAACAGACCGCGCAGCTGCTGCGCGCCCTCGCTGCCGAGCTGGAGCTCTAGCACTCTCCGCTCAGGTGGACGGCCTCGCCTGGGCGGTGCGGACCAGACCGCGCAGCACCAGGAACAGCCAGGCGACCAGGATGCCGGCGATCGTGAAGAGGCCCAGCCGGGCGATCAGCGGCATGAGGACGCCGAGGAAACCTCCGACGACCCACGAGAGCTGCAGCAGGGTCTCCGACCGGGCGAAGACACTCGTCCGGACGTTCTCGAGCACGTCACGCTGGATCAAGGCGTCGAGGGAGAGCTTCCCGAGCTGTTGGCTCATCCCGGCGACCAGACCGAGCAGCATGGCCGTGAGTACCCCGAAGAACAGCGCGCAGAACACAGCCGCGGCCGCGTCGGCGATCAGGACCACCACGACGGTCGACTCCGGCTTGCGGTCCTTGAGCAACGACCCGAGCGCGGTCCCGATC
This sequence comes from uncultured Actinomycetota bacterium, assembly GCA_963742765.1. GTDB lineage: Bacteria > Actinomycetota > Actinomycetes > Propionibacteriales > Nocardioidaceae > JANLYC01. Next base: position 372,199 of record CAVUMY010000001.1, on the reverse strand, counting down.
GTGCTGCCCATTCCGACCGACCCGATCACGAGCGCGAGCAAGAGGGTCCGCCTGCCCTCCCAGCCCGCGATCGGATGTTCCCGGAGGAGGAAGGCCATGAACATGGTGAGGAACCCCGAGAGGAAGCGCAGCCCGGCGTTGCAGCGCAGGCCGGTCACCACGGTCGTGTGGATCGCCACCCGACGGGCCGAGGCGGTCACGTCCCGCAGCCCGACCTGTTCCTCGCCCTCGGAGGAGTCCACTCGTGCCGGCAGCAGGATCGAGAGCATGACGCCCCCGGCATACACCAGGGCGCCGAATCGCAGGGACCACTCGGCACCCACCGTCGCCAGCAGACCCGCGATCGGACCGACGATGACAGCCCCGGAGATCGCTGCGATCGAGAGCCGGGAGTTGACCTTGACCAGGGTGAGCTCAGGCGGCAGCAGCCGGGGTACGGCCGAGGCCCTCGTCACGCCGTACGCCTTGGAGGCGATCAGGCAGGTGAGAGCGGCCGGGAAGAGCCAGGGCGAGTCGTGCGTGACAGCGCCTGCCATGACCCACAAGCCGGCAGCGCGCAGCGCGAACGTCACGCCGATGGCCCACCGACGCCCCCGTCGGAACCGGTCGAGGAACGGTCCGATCAGAGGTGCGACGACCGCGAACGGCAGCATGGTGACGCCGAGGAACAAGGCGACCTGACCCCGCGCCTGGTCGGTCGGAGCGGTGAAGAACAGGGTGCCCGCCAGCGAGACGGTGAGAGCGGTATCGCCGCCTGAGTTGAAGGCATTGAGCTCGAGCAGGCGGGCCAGTCCGGACTCTCCGGCGCCGGACGAGTGGGAGGCGCGGCGGGCGATCCGAAGGGCTCCGCTCGCCGCTCGGCCGCTCGCCGCGGCGACGCGCTTGCCCGTGTCGGTGGCCCGACGAGCGCGGGTGGCCGCGGTGGGGCCACGGCTGCCGGCGAGGTGGCCGGACTGTCCGTAGTCGGGCCGCGAGCCACCGGGCCGTGCCGGGCGCCGCGCCGACCGCGGTTGGTCGCCATCACGCTCTTTCCCGGGCACACCCCCATCCTGCCTTGCGGGCGATGGAACGGCGGTAGGTATGACCGGACTCTCTCCGCGGGGTGCCAAGATCCCAATTCGTCAGCGTGAACCCCCATGGGTGACAATGCTTGAGTGATGAGCCAGGCCAAGCCAGCCAAGACCGACGCTGCACTCGCGGCCGCCGTGGATGTGGCCCGCGCCGCCCTCGTCGAGGCCGTAGGAGACGCCTTCGTGGGTGTCCACATCGGATGCGAAGCCGAAGCCGAACGCGTCCTCACTCATTTCTTCGAGTCGGAGCAGCCCGGATATGCCGACTGGCGATGGGCTGTCACGGTGACCCGTGCGCCTCGGCAGAAACAGGTCACGATCAACGAGATCGTGCTGCTGCCCGGCGAGTCGTCGCTCGTGGCACCCGAGTGGGTCCCCTGGAAGGAGCGGGTCGGCAAGGACGATCTAGGCCCCGGGGACCTCCTTCCCGTCGCCGATGACGACCCCCGGCTCGTGCCCGGGTACCTCGTCGGTGACGCAGCGCTCGACGCCGCCGCGGCGCGCGAACAGCGTGAAGTGTCGCGCGAGGTGGGTCTCGGACGCGAGCTGGTGCTCTCGGTCAACGGCCGCGACCTCGCCGCTGACCGCTGGTATGCCGGTGACAGCGGCCCTGATGCGCCCATCGCGCAAGCTGCACCGGCCGGGTGCGGGACCTGCGGGTTCCTCGTTCGGATCGAGGGGCCGCTCAGCTCGGTCTTCGGCGTCTGCGCCAACGGCTCGGCGCCGAGTGACGGTCAGGTGGTGTCGTTAGACCACGGTTGCGGCGCGCACTCCGACGTCCGTACCGAGCCGTCCCAGCACACGCCGTCGGCATCTTCACCGGTGCACGACACGGTGAGCTGGGCGACGTGGGACAACCGCGAGGACGCCTGGGCCGACACCGACCTGGAGGTCATCTCGCACTGACCGGTCAGAGACCGGCAGCCCCGAGCGGGCTCGTCTCGACTTCTTGCGGAGGCAGCTGCGCCAACCGGTTGCGACGTCGACGGCAGTACTCCAGACCCAGCAGGCCGAGGCCGAAACCCGCCATGCACGTCCACAGCCACCAGCCGCGGCCGTGGTTCTGCAGTGTCGAGTAGAACGGCAGCAGCGCGACGAAGGCGATGAACCACAACGCGACTCCCACGGTCACGGTCCGAACGCCGGTCACGTCAAGGGGATGGACGGCCGTCGCGGTGATGTAGGTCTTCTGCCGGATCTCGATGGACTCGATCGGCGGGTGGCCACCGAACGGGTCGGGGTCTGGGAGTGCCTTCAGCTCCCGCATGCGGTCGACGGGCCGCGGCCGGTTGGGTCGACCTGGACGGCGCTCGGCACGACGGCCTCCACCGGAGTCCGGGCCACCGCTGCGCTTCGACACGAGTCCAGCCTACGCCGCGCGCAGATCCCCGAGTTGCAGCCCCGCGAGCTCTACGCTGAGCCGCGTGAACGCCTCCAACTCCGGTGCCTCGTCACGGACAGGCACCCGCCCGACCGGGCTGGACAGCTATTTCAAAATCTCCGAGCGTGGCTCCACCGTGCCTCGCGAGATCCGCGGTGGGATCGTCACGTTCTTCACGATGGCCTACATCGTCGTGCTGAACCCGATCATCCTCGGGGGTGCGCTCGACGCGAGCGGCAACTCGATCACCGGCGGGGAGACCGCTGACTTCGCCCAGATCGCGGCCGCCACCGCCCTGGCGGCCGGCGTGCTGACCATCCTCATGGGTGTGGTGGCCAACTATCCGCTGGCGCTGGCCACCGGGCTCGGGCTCAACGCGTTCGTGGCCTTCTCGGTCGCCAGCCAGATGACCTGGGCCGACGCGATGGGCCTGGTGGTCCTCGAGGGACTGGTCATCCTGGTCCTCGTGCTCACCGGGTTCCGCAAGGCGGTGTTCGCCGCCGTGCCGGCCGAACTGAAGGTGGCGATCAGTGTCGGCATCGGCTTGTTCATCGCCTTCATCGGGTTCGTCGACTCGGGCTTCGTCCGTCGTACCGAGGCGCCACCCGTCCCGGTCAACCTGGGCATCGGCGGATTCCTGTCCGGGTGGCCGACGGTCGTCTTCATCTTCGGCCTGCTCCTGATGATCGTGTTGTACGCGCGGCGAGTCAAAGGCGCGATCCTGATCTCGATCGTGACCACGACCGTGGTCGCCATCATCGTCGAGGCTGCCGCCAACGTCGGGCCTGCCTTCGGGGCCGACGGGTCGTTCAACCCGAAGGCGTGGAACCTCAACGTCCCCGCGTGGCCGGACAAGGTCGTCGACAAGCCGGACTTCGGGCTGCTCGGCAACTTCTCGTTGTTCGGGTCCTTCGCCGAGGTCGGTACCGTCACGGCACTGTTGCTGATCTTCACGCTGCTGCTGGCCGACTTCTTCGACACCATGGGCACGATGACAGCCATCGGCGCGGAGGCGGGCCTGCTCCAGGAGGACGGCACCCCGATCAACACGCAGCGCATCCTGGTCGTCGACTCGATCGCGGCGGCTGCCGGTGGCGCTGCCTCGATCTCGAGCAACACGTCCTACATCGAGTCTGCCTCAGGGGTAGGCGAAGGCGCCCGTACCGGCCTCGCGAGTGTCGTCACCGGGATGCTCTTCCTGCTCACGACGGCCTTTGCCCCGGTCGTGGACATCATCCCCAACGAAGCGGCCACTCCGGCGCTGGTGGTCGTGGGCTTCCTCATGATGACGCAGGTCACGAACATCGACTGGAGCGACATCGAAGTGGCGCTACCGGCGTTCCTGGCGATCATCCTGATGCCGTTCACCTACTCGATCTCGGTCGGAATCGGTGCCGGGTTCATCGCGTACGTCGTGCTGAAGGGTGTGCGCGGCAAAGCCTCGCAGGTTCATCCACTCCTGTGGTTCGTCGCGGCTGCTTTCGTGCTGTACTTCGCCATCGATCCGGTCACCAACTGGCTCACGTAGTGGACGTCACATGGTTCTTAGCATGGCTAATGAGTTATGCTAAGGACCATGTCCACCGAAGTCATGAAGTTGGCTCGGACCGACGCAGGACTGGCCAGCGCTCTCCGGATCTCCGTGATGCGTCTCTCCCGTCGACTCCGCAACGAGCGCGACGCTGATGACGACCTGACCGCCAACCAGCTGGCCGTGCTCGGCACCCTCATCCGCAGCGGAGCGCTGACGATCGGTGATCTTGCCGCAGCCGAGAAGGTCCAGCCGCCGTCGATGACTCGGACCGTCGGCTGCCTGGCCGACAAGGGCCTGGTCAGCCGTGACCCGCACGAGACCGACAAGCGAGTCGTGGTGGTGTCGCTGACGGATCGCGGCCACGAGGTCATCGCGGAGTCGCGCCGCCGTAAGGACGCCTGGCTGACCCATCGCCTCAAGGAGCTCAGCCCCGCGGAGCGCCAGATCCTGCGCGACGCCGCCCTCCTTCTCGAGCAGCTCTCCCACGCGTGACGCCGACCTTCCGCGCCCTGGAGGTGCGCAACTACCGCATCTACGCCAGTGGGAGCCTCATCAGCAACACCGGCACCTGGATGCAGCGTGTGGCCCAGGACTGGTTGGTGCTGGAGCTCACCCACTCCGGGACGGCGCTCGGCATCACGACCGGACTGCAGTTCCTACCCTTCCTCCTCGTGACCCCGATGGCCGGGCTGATCGCCGACCGCTACTCCAAGCGCCGGCTGCTCGTCTTCACGCAGGCATCCCTGGCCCTGAGCGCGGGCGTGCTGGGACTCCTGGCAGTCACCGGAGTGGCGCACCCGTGGCACGTCTACGCGCTCGCCTTCCTGTTCGGGTGTGGGACGGCCTTCGACACCCCGGCCCGACAGGCCTTCGTCGTGGAGATGGTCGGTCGCGAGCACCTTCCCAACGCGGTCGGCCTCAACTCGGCGTCGTTCAACCTCGGTCGGGTGGTCGGCCCGGCTGTCGCCGGGTTCATGATCGCGGCACTGGGGTCAGGCGTACAGGCGACAGGCGCGGTGATCCTCATCAACGCCGCCACCTACCTCGCCGTGATCTACTCGCTGAAGGTGATGGACCCCGCAGCGCTCGAGACCCCCGTCCCGGTGGCCAAGGCGAAGGGCGCCCTGCGCGACGGGGTCCGCTACGTGCGCGAGCGGCCGGACCTCGTGTTCGTGTTCGTGGTCGCCTTCTTCGCCGGCACCTTCGGCCTCAACTTCCAGATGACCAGCGCGCTGATGGCGACCGGTGAGTTCCACAAGGGCGCGGGGGAGTACGGCATCCTCGGGACCTTCCTCGCCATCGGCTCCCTGGCCGGCTCGTTGCTCGCGGCCCGGCGAGCCCATTCGCGTCGGTTGCTGCTCGTGCTGGCCGCACTCTCCTTCGCGCTCGCGGAGATCACGGCCGGGCTCATGCCGTCGTACTGGCTGTTCGCGCTCTGGCTGCCCGTGGTCGGTGTGTGCGCACTCACGATGCTCAACGCACTCCAGACCGCTGTCCAGCTCACGGTCGACTCGGCGATGCGCGGACGCGTGCTGGCGCTCTACATGATGGTGTTGATGGGCGGAACGCCGGCCGGTGCGCCGGTCGTCGGCTGGATCGGGGAGACCTTCGGGCCGCGCTGGACCTTGATCGGGGGCGGAGGCGTGACGCTGCTCGCCGTCGTCGCTGCCACCGCCTGGGTGATGTGGATGCAGAACACTCGTGTCCGGGATGTGTCGGTACACACTGCCAAGATTGCGGCATGACGACACGGCTGACACCTGAGCGCTATTTCGAACTGATCGACCACGACACCGACCGCCTCATAGCGATGGGCGAGTGCGGCCTCCGGGCAGCCGTTCCCGCCTGCGAGGGCTGGGACGTCGGCGAGGTCGTCTGGCACGTCGCCACGGTCTACGAGCACAAGGTCCGCGTCATGGCCGACAACGCCTGGCCCGACCCATGGCCCCCGGACTGGGACTTCGCCGACGACGAGGAGGTCCCGTTCCTGCGGGACGCAAAGGCCCGCCTCTTCGAGGAGTTCTCCCGTCATGAGCTCGCGGAGCAGACCCAGACCTTCGGCGCGGACACCACCATCGCCTTCTGGGTACGCCGGATGGCGTGCGAGATCGCGGTGCACCGCTACGACGGTGAGGCTGCCCATGTCGACACCACACCGATCCCCGACGACCTCGCGCTCGACGGCATCGACGAGATGTTGCACGTGATGTTGGCCGGCGATTGGTGGAAGGAGCGCGTCCAGACCGAGCATCCGGTCGATGGGCACATCGCCGTCGAGGCCGACGGTCAGCGCTGGGTGTGCGATGTCCGGGAGAAGTCGGTGAGCATCGCCGACCAGGCTCAGACGCCTGCCGACGCGACGATCTCGGCGGAACCGATGGACCTTTTCCTGTGGCTGTGGGGTCGGGTCGGTGATGACCGGGTGATGGTGTCCGGAGACCAGGAGCAGGCCCGGGAGTTCCGCGCTCGCCTGGTCGAGTGCGGTGCCTGAACCGGCGCCTGGTCAGCAGGTAACCTCGCGGCATGCACCCCCGCTACCGCCGCCTGCTCATCCCGGGCGTCCTGGTGCTGCTGCTCGTCATCGTCGTCGCGGCGGCACTGCGATGAATCCTGATCAGGCGTCGGTCGAGCTCGACCTCGTGCGCGATGCGGTTCTCGATGATGACGGGCTCGCCCGCGCCGTGGTGTCCGGGCGCCAGCGCAACCAGACCGTGCCTTATCGCCGGGTCGAGCTGCGCTATGTCGACGTGAAGGCCGGCCGGCGCCTGCAGGTGACGGCCTACGACGACACCCAGTCCCACATCCGAAACGTCGAGCCCGGCGACTCCGCCCGCGCCGCAGTCGACGAGTTGCTGGCCGCCGGATATGCCAACTGGCACATCGAGACCCGCAACGAGACGCTGCAGGTGCGCGTGACGAAGAAGGGGCGCTGGCTCGTACACCGGGCGGCTCGAGCGGAACCCGTCGACGTCGACCGGGCCCACGACCGGGCCAAGCGCCGCAAGCTCGACGAGGCGGACGCGCTGTTCGAGGTCCTGGGCATCACGACGTCCGACGGCCAGGTGAAGCCGAGCCGGATGGCGAAGTTCCGCCAGGTCCAGGACCTGCTGGCTGCCCTCGAGCCGCTCGTCGACGCGGCGGTCGAGCTCGGGCCCGGAGCCGAGCTGTCGGAGCGGCGGCCGCTGCGGATGGCCGACCTCGGCTGTGGCAACGCCTACCTGACCTTCGCGGCCTTCCGTTACCTCACGACCGTGCGCGGGCTGCCGGTCGAAGGGGTCGGCATCGACGTGAAGACGCAGGCGCGCACTCACAACAGCGAAGTGGCGGCCGAGCTCGGCATCGGGGACCGGTTGACCTTCGTGGAGGGAACTGTTGCGGAGGCGGTGGTCGACGAACCTCCCGACCTCGTGCTGGCGCTGCACGCGTGCGACACCGCGACCGACGACGCACTCGCCCGGGCCGTGGTGTGGCAGGCCCCGGTGATCGTGGCGGCGCCGTGCTGCCACCATGACGTGCAGCGTCAACTCGAGTCCGACGCCATCCCCGATGCCTACCGGCTGGTCACCCAGCACGGGATCCTGCGCGAGCGGCTGGCGGACGTGCTCACCGACGCACTGCGAGCGGCGATCCTGCGGCTGGTCGGTTACCGCGTCGAAGTCATCGAGTTCGTCGACTCCCGGCACACACCGCGCAACGCGTTGATCCGGGCCGTCCGCACCGGTGCGGCTCCGGACCAGGAGACCGTCGATGCCTACCGTTCGCTCGTGGCCGACTGGGGAGTTCAGCCCGCGTTGGCCACGTTGCTGACACCGATGCATCCGCTACTCGAGCCGCCGGCGAACGTCGCCGGGCAGGAGAGCGGCCCACGGTGAGCGGGTCGATCACGAGGTGGCGGTCCGCCGGACTGCTCGGCGCTGGTGTGCTGGCACTGTCGGTGCCACCTGTTGCAGGGATGACCGTGCAGGCGTCGTACTCCGGGTCGAGCCGTGGTGACCAGGTCGTCTTCACGATCCGCGCGCCCGAGATCACGGAGTCGAGCTCGCTGGCGATCAGCACAGTCGACCCGGGGCTGACGTACACGACCAACGACTCCGGTGACGGTGGCACCGTCTACGTCCTCGACTCGAAGACCGGTGCGCTGGTCGGTCGGACGACTCTGGCCGGAGCGGACCCGCTCGACGTCGAGGCGATCGCCGTCGGGACCGACGGCTCATTGATCGTGGCCGACATCGGAGACAACAACGCCGACCACTCGACCGCCGATCTGTATCGGATCGACCAGCCGGGGCGCGGCGATCATGCGGTGACCCCTGACCGGGTGGATCTGACCTACCCAGGGGGAGCTCGCGACGCCGAGTCGGTCGTGTACGACACCTCGACGGGTCGGGCCTACATCGTGAGCAAACTCTTCGGAGGCGCGCGGGTCTACGTCACACCGCCGCACGTCTTCCGGTTCGACGACGCCCGGCTGCAGGTGGTCGCGAAAGGGCCCCCGCTCGCCACGGATGCGGCGTTGCTGCCCGATGGCCGGCACGCGGTGATCCGCACGTACTTCGACGCTTCCGTCTACACGTTCCCGGAGTGGAAGGAGATCGCGATCTTCAACCTGCCGCCGCAGGAGCAGGGTGAGTCGATCGCGGCGCCGGCGTCTGGCGATGTCGTGTGGGTGGGTTCGGAGGGTGTTCGGTCGCGGGTGACCGCGGTGCCGTTGCCGGATCTGACCGCCGGCGCGCCAGGCGGGTCAGGCACCGCGACGCCGTCGGGCGCCGCGGGTGACCGTGTCGGTGATGGATCCGCCGCGTCGGACGCGCACGATTCGGCTCGTCAGATGGCGACCGTGGTCTTCATCGGTGGCCTGGTCGGTCTGACCGCGCTTCTCCTCATCGTCCTCTTCCTCGCCGTCCACCGCCGCCTCGCCCCTCCTCGTTGAGCCGTGAGTTGTGGCGCGTGGCGTGAGTTGTGGCGCGTTGAGTCGTGAGTTGTGGCGGTCCGCAGGTTCATAGCGCAACGTAAGGAGCCGTTGATGCTGCCCGTGCGTGACGAGCCGGTCGCAGCTCAGAGCCGAGCGCCTCGCCGCCCGTCGTGGGAAGCGGCTGGCGGTTCGGACAGCCGCGCGGCTGAGTCGCTGACCCATCGTGGCGAGAGGTCGTCATGGATGTTCACCGGGCAGCCGGTCGAACGGCGTACGGGTGTTGAGTGCCGAGGATCGTGAGGTCAACAAGGCAGATCTGTCATGCACCAGGGAAATTGCCTAGTTCACAAGCAAGCTGGCTTGTGAACTAGGCAAACGCGCGGCCAGGGAGCGGCAACGGGTCATGAATGGGGGGCATGAAGGGGGGGTCAGAGGTGGGGTCAGAGGTGGGGGTCAGGGGTGGGGGTCAGAGGTGGGCGATGGTCCAGTCGATGCAGGCGGTCAGGGCCTCGACGTCTGCCGCGTCGACCGCTGGAAACATCGCGACTCGTAGCTGGTTGCGGCCGAGCTTGCGGTAGGGATCGGTGTCGACGATGCCGTTGGCGCGCAGCACCTTGGCCACGGCGGCCGCGTCGATCGCCGCGTCGAAGTCGATCGTCCCGATCACGAGGGACCGGTCGGCCGGGTCGGTCACGAACGGCGTTGCGTACTCCGACTTCTCCGCCCACCCGTACAACAGGTCCGACGACTCGGTCGTGCGCGCGACGGCGCCGGTCAGCCCGCCCAGCGAGTTGAGCCAGTCGACCTGCTCTGCCAGCAGGTAGCACGTGGCGAGCGACGGAGTGTTGTAGGTCTGGTTGAGGGCGGAGTTGTCGATGGCTGTCTGCAGGTCGAGGAAGGCCGGGATCCACCGCCCGCTGTCCTTGACCGCCTTGGTCCGTTCCAACGCCGCCGGCGACATCAAGGCAATCCAGAGCCCGCCGTCGGCAGCGAAACACTTCTGCGGCGCGAAGTAGTAGACGTCGGTTTCTCGGAGGTCGACGGGCAGCCCGCCCGCGCCGGAGGTCGCGTCGATGAGGACCAGCGCGCCGTCGTCGGCGCCGTCGACCCGCTGGATCGGGGCCATCACGCCGGTCGAGGTCTCGTTGTGCGGCCAGGCGTATGCGTCGATGCCGGCTTCCGCGACCGCCACGGCCCGAGTGCCGGGCTCGGCCTTCCGGATGCTCGGGTCGGCCAGGAAGGGCGCGTCGGCGGCGGCCGCCGCGAACTTCGCCGAGAACTCACCGAACGACAGGTGCTGGCTGCGTTCGCGGATCAGCGCGAAGGTGGCCACATCCCAGAACGCCGTAGCCCCGCCGTTGCCGAACACGACCTGGTAGCCGTCGGGCAACGAGAACAGCGTCGCGAGGCCCTCACGGACCCGGCCGACGACGTCGCGCACGGTCGACTGCCGGTGCGACGTGCCCAGGTATGACGACCCGGTGGCGGCCAACGACTGCAGCGCCTGGACCCGGACCTTGCTCGGACCGGCGCCGAAGCGGCCGTCGGCGGGAAGCAGTTCGGTCGGGATGGTCAGGTCGGACATGCGGGCGGCCTCTCTCGAGCAGTCGATGCGTGCAGGATGTCACCGGTCTGACCACACTGTCAGGCCGTCATTCTCGCAAAGCACTGCCGGGCCCGATCGAGACGTCTCACCCCAGCCGCGAATTGCGGGGAACTGCATCGCGACACGCCGACAGAGACCTGCACCTTCCCACAATTCGCGGGGGAGGGGCAGCGGCGGCTCAGTCGGCCCAGGCGGGGTTCCACCCCTCGACCGAGTCGGCCGGGCGAGTGTCAGGTCCGGAGTAGTGGGCCGAGGGCCGGATCAAGCGCCCGGTCTTCTTCTGTTCGAGGATGTGCGCGCTCCAACCGGCCGTCCGGGCACAGGTGAACATCGACGTGAACATGTGTGGAGGCACCTGCGCGAAGTCGAGCACGATCGCGGCCCAGAACTCGACGTTGGTCTCGAGCACCCGGTCCGGCCGGCGCTCGCGCAGCTCCGCGAGCGCGGCCTTCTCCAGGGCCAGAGCGACTTCGTAGCGCGGTGCCGACAGTTCCTTCGCCGTGCGGCGTAGCACGCGAGCGCGGGGATCCTCGGCTCGGTAGACCCGATGGCCGAAACCCATGAGGCGTTCGCCTTTGTCGAGCAGCTCCTTGACGTACTGAGCCGCGTCATCGCGCTTCTCGACCTCGCCGATCATGCCGAGCACGCGCGAGGGAGCACCCCCGTGCAGCGGTCCGCTCATCGCGCCCACCGCGGCGGACAGGCTGGCGGCGGCGTCGGCGCCGGTCGAGGCCACCACCCGTGCGGTGAACGTCGAGGCGTTCATGCCGTGCTCGGCCGCTGAGGTCCAGTAGGCGTCGACCGCCTTGACGTGCTTGGGGTCGGGTTCGCCGCGCCATCGGCGCATGAACCGCTCGGTGATCGTCGTCGCCTGGTCGATCTCGCTCTGCGGCACCATCGGCAGGCCGACGCCACGGGCAGCCTGGGCGACGTACGACAGCACCATCACCGCGGTGCGTGCGAGGTCGTGGCGAGCCTCGTCGTCGTCGATGTCGTAGAGCTGGCGCATGCCCCAGGCAGGGGCGATCATCGCGATCGCGCTTTGGACGTCGACGCGGATGTCGCCGGAGTGGACGGGGATCGGGTACGGCTCAGCCGGCGGGAGGCCGGGGTCGTACGTGCCGTCGACCAACAAGCCCCAGACCTTCTCGAACGGCACCCGGCCGACGAGGTCCTCGATGTCGACGCCGCGGTAGCGAAGCGCCGAGCCTTCCTTGTCCGGCTCGGCGATCTGGGTCTCGAAGGCGATGACTCCCTCGAGTCCCTCGTGGACCTCGACCATGCGTGACTCCCTTGTCCGCGGATGCCGTGCGACAACAGTCGACACGCCACTTCAACACGTCATTCTTACCGGTCCCGCGGTACCGGTGCCCGCTGGGTCAGGGAGCGAGGCGCTCCACAATCCAGGTGGACTCGTCAGCGCGGTCGTACCGCACGCGGTCGTGCATCCGTCCGGGTCGGCCCTGCCAGAACTCGATGTGGTGCGGGCGGACGAGGTAGCCACCCCAGTGCGGCGGCCGCGGGATGTTCTCCACCCCGTCGAAACGCTCCGACACCTGCAGGTAGCGGTCGTTGAGGTAGTCGCGCCCGGTGACGATCTCCGACTGCGGCGACGCCCAGGCGCCCAGCTGCGAGCCGCGCGGCCGCGAGGCGAAGTAGGCGTCGGCCTCGGCCTCGTCGACCAGGGCGACGCGGCCCTCGACGCGCACCTGGCGTTCGAGCGGATGCCAGGGGAAGAGCAGTGCGCATTGCGGGTTGGCCCGCAGCTCAGAGCCCTTGCGCGACATCAGATTGGTGTAGAACACGAAGCCGCGCTGGTCGATGGACTTGAGCAGCACCATGCGGGACGACGGCGAGCCCGCGGTGTCGCACGTGGACACGACCATCGCGTTGGGTTCATGGAGGCCAGCGACCCGGGCTGCGTCGAGCCAGCCGATGAAAGCGGCGATCGGGTCTGGACCGAGGTCACCCTCCGACAGACCCAGATCGGCGTACTCCTCACGCCACGACGCGATGTCGCGGGGTAGGTCACGCTGCTGAGACGTCATACCTGAGAAATGTAAAGGAGGTGGAGCCAATCGTGGTCCAGACACGGCGAGACCCGCGGGCGGACGTGGCAAGCCACGGTCGGGCGGACATCTCCGACACCCACGGGTCCGGGTAGCTGTCTGGAATTGCTACGCCGTCCAGATGAGCGACTGCCTAGCGGCCAGCCACCTCACAAGTCCGTTGAGAACACATCTGTCGGACCACCTCCCTTCATGTGTCCGTTCACGGTACGACGGGAGGCTTCGTCGGACAAGCGGATTAGAGTAACGGCGTGCCGCGTGGTGTGGGTCGACTGCTGACGGACGTCCGCCCCCTCCAGGTGTCGCTCGACTACCGCCGACTGTGGATCGGCAACACGGTCTCGCAGCTCGGTCAGCAGATGACGGCAGTCACGATCGCCATCCAGGTGTACGCGCTGACGAGGTCCACGTTCGCGGTGGGGCTGGTCGGGCTGTTCGCCCTGGTGCCGCTCATCGGCTTCGGCCTCTACGGCGGCGCGGTGGCCGACGCGATCGACCGCCGCAAGCTCGCGCTCGTCGCGTCGTTCGGCCTGTGGTCGCTGTCCCTCGTGCTCGTCGCGCAGGCCGTGCTCCACCTCGAGTCGGTCTGGTTGCTGTACGTCGTCGTGGCGGCGCAGTCGGGCTGCTTCGCGGTCAACAATCCCACCCGGGCCTCGATCATCCCGCGGCTGATCCCGAAGGAGTACCTGCCGGCGGCCAACGCCCTGAACATGGCGTCGTTCAACCTCGGTTTCACGGTCGGTCCGCTGCTCGGCGCCGTCGCGATCAGCGCGGCGGGGTACTCGTTCGCCTACGGCATCGACGCGGTGACGTTCACGGCCGCGCTCTACGCCCTGTTTCGCCTGCCACCGATTCCTCCGCAGCCTCTGGAGGGTGGGGTGGTGCAGCGCCCCGGGCTGCGCTCGGTCGTCGAGGGGTTCCGCTTCCTTCGCAACGCGCGCAACCTCCGGATGACCTTCATCCTCGATCTGTGTGCCATGGTGCTCGCACAACCACGGGCGTTGTTTCCGGCTGTGGCAGGCGGGTTCTTCGGTGGGGGCGTCCGGACCGTGGGTCTGCTCCAGGCGGCCCCGGCGATCGGCTCCCTGCTCGCGTTCATCTTCTCGGGCTGGGTGAGCAAGGTCCGCCGCCAGGGTCTGGCGATCGCCGTCTGCGTGATCGTATATGGCGCTTCCGTGGCGGCGTTCGGGTTCGCGCGGGCCCTGTGGGTCGGTGTGCTCTTCCTCGCGATGAGCGGTGCGGCCGACATGGTCAGCGCGGCGTACCGCTCAACGATCCTGCAGGTGGCCGCCCCCGACAACCTGCGCGGCCGGCTCCAGGGCGTCTTCACCGTCGTCGTTGCCGGCGGCCCTCGGATGGGCGACTTCGTCGCCGGCTCGACCGCCGCGTTGACCACTCCGACGATCGCGTTGGCGGCAGGTGGGTTGGCGTGTATCGCCGGAGTGCTGATCGCGAGCGCCCGGGAGCGATCCTTCGCGGCGTACGACGCTCTCGACCCGCAGCCTTGAGGACCACAACTCACGGTTCAAGGGGTCACAACTCACGGTTCAAGGGGTCACAACTCACGGTTCAAGGGGCCACAACTCACGGTTCAAGGGGTCAGGCGAAGTTGGCGGGGTCGATGGCGATCCAGACGTGCTCGGCTCGGGCGACGAGCACCCCGGCGGCGTCATAGACAGCGCTTGCGGTGTGCGTCTTGCGGCCCTGCTCCGACAGCAGGCGCGCCACGATGACGTAGGGCGTGCCGACCGACACCGGGGAGTCGCAGCGGGCCGTCAGCCGCCCCAGCACCACGGGACGGGTCTCGAGGTCTGAGGTCCAGGCGCTGGGACAGTCGAGCCCAGCCCAGACGAAGTGCTCCGGGATCTGACCGGAGGCGTCGACGAGGCCGGCGCCGGGTGTCCAGACGCAGGCGGTCCGCCCGGCGGCGAGCGGGCCGGGAGCGAGCCGCAGCCCATCGCCCGTGGCACGGTCGGTGCCGCACACGAAGCAGGTGGGGAACGGGTGGCTTCGCAGCCCCTCGTACGACGACTCGGCGGCATGCGCTGTCGCCACCGTCACGGGTTCCACGGCGGCCGAGGTGAACTCGCCCGGCTCGGCCTCGGCGACCACCGCGTCGCCGTCGAGCAGCAGGGTGACGGCGTCCTGCGATGCAGAGCCGGACGGGGGCACGACCCGGAGGGGGGTCTCGAGAGGTGGTGGCCGACGCAACGTGACGGTGACCGGCTGGTCAGGGGCGTGTGGCACGTGCTCGGCGAGCAGGCCGGCGGCGTAGCCGCCGTTACCTGACGAGGGTGGGCCGACGAACCGGCGCGCGATCGTGACGACCGCGGAGGGGGTGACCACGGGAACCGAGGCTATCCGGTCGAGGGGACGGGCACCTCGGAGCGTTCGGCTGCGACGGTGACCAGCATGTCGAGCGTCGCGGCGATGACCGGATCGGTCTGCGCGCCGGCCCGGACGGCGGCGAAGATACGTCGGGCCGCCGGAGTTGCCACCACCGGACAGACGGCGATGCCCTCGACACGCAGTGGCTGCGCCAGCCGGGGGATCAGAGCAACTCCGCACCCGGCGGCGACCAGCGAGGCGACGGCTCCCCATTCGGTGCTCCAGTGCGCGACGGCAGGGCTGAAGCCGGCCGCCGCACAAACCGCCCGCAGGATCTGCGAACACGGGTCCTGTGGTGCCGACCCGACCCAGGGCTCGGCCGCCAGAGTCTCGAGCCGGAGCCCCTGTCGGCGTACGAGCGGATGATCGAGAGGAAGGACGGCGTCGAGGGGGTCGGACAACAGGTCGACGCGGTGGTAGCGCGGATCGTGGCGCGCTGGACCATCCGCGTAGTCCGACGACACCACCACGTCGAGGTCGCCGGAATCGAGAGCTGTGAAGACCTCGGGCGGTTCGGCCTCGAGGATGCGTAACGTGATGCCCGGACGCTCGACGGCCAGTCGCGCGAAGGACGGCGCGATCAGCGAGGTGACACCCGTGGACAGCCCTCCGACCCGGACCTCTCCGATCGTGCCCTCGTCCCAGGCGGCGAGGTCGGCGCGCGCCCGCTCGAGCTGCTCGTGCACCACGACGGCGTGCGAGAGCAGTACGCGTGCCTGGCCGGTGAGGCGCACACCCCGGCCATGCTTCTCGAGCAGTGGAGCACCGACGTCGCGGGACAGCCCGGCGAGCTGCTGGGAGACCGCGGACGGGGTCAGGTGGAGGGCCGCAGCGGTAGCGGAGACCGTGCCGCGCTGTTCGAGCTCGCGCAGGACCCGAAGTCGCCGGAGGTCGATCGTGAAGTCTTTGCTAACGGAAACCATGTACAAATAATAGATGGACTAACTGATCTTGGCGAGGGAGAATCCACCCATGAGCCGCCGTGCCGCTGTCCTCTTCGTCGCCCTCGGGGTGGCCTGGGGCATCCCGTACCTGCTCATCAAGGTGGCGGTCGACGAGCTGTCACCGGCGGAGCTGGTGTTGTCCCGCACGGTGCTCGCCGCGCTGATCTTGCTCCCCATCGCCCTGGCCAGGGGAGCGATCCGGCCGGTGCTGGCGAGGTGGCGCTGGCTGGTCGTGTTCGCGGTCGTCGAGATCGCGGTGCCCTGGGTCTTCCTCGGCAGTGCCGAGACGCGCCTCCCGAGCTCCACCACCGGCTTGCTGATCGCCGCCGTGCCTCTCGTCGGGCTCGCGATCGCCTTCGGCACCGGTGTCGCCGAGCCCATGTCCGTCACGGCCTGGCTGGGCCTGGCCATGGGGGTGGTGGGCGTCGCCGCCCTCGTGGGTCTTGATGTGAGCGGCTCGAACCTCAGCGCCGTCGCCGAGCTCGCGGTCGTGGTCGTCGGCTATGCCATGGGGCCGGCCATCCTGGCCAGGCCCCTGCGCGGCCTCCCCGGCATCGGCATCATGGCCTCGGCACTGACGTTGACCGCCGTCGCCTACGTGCCCGTCGTGCTCTTCACCGACGGCGTCCCGACCGGTCTGCCGTCCGGCGACGTCGTCTGGTCGGTGGTGCTGCTGGCCTCTGTCTGTACGGCGGCGGCGTTCATGCTGCTGTTCGCCCTGGTCGGTGAGGTCGGTCCCGTCCGCGCCACCACGATCACCTACCTCAACCCCGCGGTCGCGGTCGTCGCCGGCGCACTGATTCTCAGCGAGCCAGTCACCGTATGGACCGTTGTGGGTTTCGTCCTGGTCGTGTCGGGGTCGTATGTCGTCAACCGGCGACCCTCGCGTGGTGACAGCCGTCCCGACGGCGAGCGGCCGGCAGGAATCACCGAGCACACTCTTCCTGAGGCAACTGCTGAGGTTCTCGAGCTCGAGAACCGGCCGGCTGCCACGGGTCAGCCGTTGCGCAGCCGGTCGTAGCGGGCGAGCGCCTCCACGCGTTCCTCGGCGTGGTCGACGATCGGGTTCCGCGGCTCGTGGATCTCCGACGTCGGCACGTCCGCCAGTTCGGGAACGTAGCGACGGATGTAGTCGCCCTTCGGGTCGAACTTCTTGCCCTGCAGGACCGGGTTGAACACCCGGAAGTACGGCGCCGCGTCCGTGCCGCACCCGGCGGTCCACTGCCAGCCGTGGTTGTTCGACGCCAGGTCGCCGTCGACGAGCCAGTGCATGAAATGTCGGGCACCGTGCTGCCACTCGATGTGCAGGTCCTTGACGAGGAAGCTGGCGACGATCATCCGCACCCGGTTGTGCATCCAGCCCTCGGCCTTCAGCTGACGCATGCCGGCATCCACGATCGGGAAGCCCGTGCGGCCGTTCTTCCAGGCCTCGAACGCCTCGTCCGGCTCGTCATGGGCGAGGCGAGCGAACTCCGGCCGGTAGTACTCGCGCGCCGTCTCCGGTCGTCGTGCGAGGACATCGGCGTAGAACTCCCGCCACGCGAGCTCGGTCCGAAACGTCGTGACTGCCTTGCTGGGGCCTGCTGCGCTCTGGCAGGCGCCGCGCAGGTCGGCGAGCATCGTCCGTGGGTGGATCTCGCCCCACTTGAGATGCACCGACATGTGCGAGGTGGCGTCCAGGTCGGGGCGGTTCCGCTCGGCGGCATACGAGCTCAGTCGCTCGTCGACGTACGTCGCCCACCGTTGTCGCGCGACCCGCTCCCCGGCACTGGGCAGCTCGAGGCCCTGGGGCACCCGGGTGGTCATCATCGCGTCGCTGGGCGGCCCGGTCTCCCAGCGAAGGTCTTGCGGAGCCGGCGGTGCTTCGCGCCACCCGTGGTCGAGCCAGGCCCGGGAGAACGGCGTGAACACCTGGTACCCCTGGTCGTCCTTGGTCCGGACCCGGCCAGGCGCGACGGCGTACGGCGAACCGGTGCGCACGAGCGGGACGTCCCCGAGGGCCCGGTCGACGGCATCATCGCGCGAACGACCGTACGGTCCGAAGTCCTCCGCGATGTGGACGCTGCTCGCTCCGACCTCGCGGACGACTGCTGGCAGCACCGAGACCGGGTCTCCCCGACGGATGACGAGACCCCCGGTCGACTCAGCCAGCGCGGACAGGCTGGCGACGAGATACGCCCGGCGCGACGGGCCCGCCGGTCCCCACAGCCGCGGATCGAACACGAACAACGGGACGACGGAGCCTTCCTCACCTGCGCGGGCGACCGCCTCGATGAGTGCCGGGTTGTCCGCCAGCCGAAGATCACGTCGGAACCACATGACCGTGATGCCGGCCGAGGTGTCGGAGGGTCGAGTCATACCCCCATCCTGACGGGCGAGTCGGTCGGAGGCCCGCGCGAACTTCTGCACGCGCGCAGCTGGTCGAGGTGCGGTCATCGGTTGGCCGCCGGGTCGCAATGAGCCACAATGACGAGGCAGCGCCGACAGTCAGCAGCGACGACAGGGTGGACCAACCACACGTGACCGACCTCATCGACACCACGGAGATGTACCTCCGCACGATCTACGAGCTCGAGGAGGAGGGCATCGTCCCGCTGCGCGCCCGAATCGCTGAACGTCTGCACCAGTCGGGGCCGACCGTGAGCCAGACGGTCGCCCGGATGGAACGAGACGGACTGGTCAGCGTCGAGGGTGACCGTCATCTCGAGCTGTCGGACGAAGGGAGGACCCTGGCCATCCGGGTGATGCGCAAGCACCGGCTCGCCGAGCGGCTGCTCATCGACGTGATCGGTCTCGAGTGGGAAGACGTCCACACCGAGGCCTGCCGGTGGGAGCACGTGATGTCCGAGACCGTCGAGCGTCGACTGCTCGAGATCCTCGACCACCCCACCGTGTCGCCGTACGGAAACCCGATCCCCGGACTGGCGGAGCTCGGTGGCGGCGAGGGCCGCGTCGAGGAGGCGTTCCTGTCCGGTGTCGAGTCGCTGGACTCGGTCGTCGGCGACGGTGAAGAGGTCAGCGTCATCATCGGGCGCATCGCCGAACCCGTCCAGACCGACGAGCAGTTGATGGCCGTGCTTCGTCGCGTCGGCGCCCGGCCGGGCAAGGTGGTCACTGTTGCTCGCGCGGCCGCGGGTGTGCTGATCGCCAGTGGCGGCGAGTCGGCCGAGATCGACGCCGAGGCCGCCAGCCACCTGTTCGTACGACGACTCTGATCCCGTCGGCTCGATGACCGACTGGCGCCGCTACCTCGCGGCCTTTCACGCCCGCTCCCCGGGCATCACCGAGGACGTGCTGACCCGCTCGACCGCTGACGGGCTGACGCCTTACCAGTGGCTCGCGAGAGCCCTGGCCGTTGACGGTGGTCGGGTGCTCGACCTGGCTTGTGGAAGCGCCGTGATGGCCCGGGTCCTGCAGACCGACGGACCCGATCGCGCCGGCGACGTGATCGGCATCGACCTGTCCGAAGCCGAGCTGCGTCGGGCCAGGTCCGACAACCCTGCCGTCGTGCTCGTGCGCGGACCAGCCGAGGCGCTGCCGTTCGCGGACGACACGGTCGACGCCGTTGTCTGCTCGATGGCCTTGATGGTCTTCGAGCGCTACGAGATGGCGCTCGGTGAGTGCGCCCGGGTTCTGCGTCCGGGTGGCATTCTCGCGTTGACCGTCCCCACTGCCGTACCGCTCCGGCTCGATGATGTCTGGCTGTTCACCCAGCTGGCAGCTCGGTTCCGCGCAGTACCCCGGTTCCCCGCAGGCAGCGAGATGACGGGCCTGCGTACGGCGCTCGAAGGAGCCGGATTCCGGGTGCTGGAGGATGCCCGCGAGCGGTTCGCTTTCACCGTGCGGGCTGATGAGCACGCCGCGGCTGACGCAGACCTGCTGACCAGCTCCCTGTACCTGCCCGGAACGATCGACCGGCGTCGCCGCTCAGCCTCGTCCTGGCTGGCGGACCGTGCCAAGCGCGCCGCCGGGATCGAGGTCGCTGTCCCGATCCGTCGTGTTGTGGCTGCCCAGGTGCGTCGATGAAGCGGTTCTTCGTAGGGCTGCCGCGCGAAGTCGCGGTGCTGGCGGCCGTCGCCGTGGCCGTGGCCGTCGGCTTCGGTGTCGTCGCACCGGCCATCCCTGAGTTCGCCCGGTCGTTCGGGGTCGGCAAGTTCTGGGCCGGCGCCGTCATCTCGGCGTTCGCCCTGATGCGTTTCGTGTCCGCGCTCGGCGGTGGACGGCTGGTTGACACCTTCGGCGAACGGATCATCCTGGCTACGGGCATCGGCATCGTGGCCGTCTCGACAGGGCTGGCGGGTCTGTCGCAGAGCTACACGCAGCTGCTGATCCTGCGCGGGCTCGGCGGCGTCGGGTCGGCCATGTTCACGGTCTCAGCGATCGCGTTGCTGTTCCGCGTGGTCGACGACGCCAACCGCGGTCGAGCAAGTGGGCTGTTCCAGGCGGGCTTCCTGCTCGGCGGACTGCTCGGTCCCTTGGCGGGCGGCTTCCTGACCGACTACTCGCTGCGGCTGCCGTTCTACGTGTACGCCGTCTCGCTGATCGCTGCGGGCAGTATCGGCTTCGTCTTCCTGCAGAGCGCCCGGCCGCGGCAGGACGATCTGCCAGCGGTGGAAGACGCGCCCGCGACGATCGCGCCTCGCGACGATGCGCTGGGCGCAGAAGCGGTGCTCGACCTCGTTGCGGTGGATGCCGACGGTCCTGCGGCCGAGGTTGCTGAGCCGTCCGGGGCGGCGGGCTCGACCTCGCTGCGAGAGGCGTGGGCTCATCCGGCGTACCGCTCCGCCATCCTCGTGAACTTCGCCAACGGGTGGGCCTTCTTCGGCGTTCGGGTCAGCATGATTCCGCTCTTCGTGACCGAAGAGATGGGGGAGCGGGCCATCTGGATCGGGTTCGGTTTCCTGTCCGCCTCGGTGGCGCAAACCGGCTTCCTGCTGTCAGCCGGCCGGTTCGTCGACCGGCAGGGGCGGCGACCCGCGATGATCTCCGGATCGGCCATCGCCGCGGCAGCGTTCCTCGCGCTTGCGGTCAACGAGTCGCGGCCGGTGTTCCTGCTGGCGATGGCGGCCACCGGCGTCGGAGCGGCCTTCGTGGGCACGGCCCCAGGAGCGGTAGTGGGCGACATCATGCATGGTCGTGGTGGCCGCGTGGTCGCGGTGTTCCAGATGGCCTCCGATGGCGGCGCGATCCTGGGTCCTCTGGCGGCCGGCTGGTTGGCTGACCAGGCATCATTCGGTGCGGCCTTCGTGGTCGCGGCCGTCGTGCTGGCGGTGGCGACGTTGGCGTCCATCCGGATGCCCGAGACACTGGCCGAAGCGCACCGAGCACGATGACGCGGGTCGGCCCGCGACTAGTCTGGGCGGCTCGGGAGTCTCGGGAGTCAGAAAGGCCGGAGATGAGTGCAGGCAGGCGCCGCCCTCGCCGGTCGGCGTGCTCTCGTCGGTTGAGCATCCGGCCTGGCATGCTCGCGTTGGTGATCGCGGCCCTCGTGCTGGCCGGCTGTACCGGCGCCAGCTCCGAAGGCTCACCGACGACAGACACGTCGCAGCCGCCGCCAACACCGAGCGGGGGCGGCCGGTGCGGTTCGTTCACGATCGCGTACGACCCGACGAACGGCTACGAGGCGAGCGCCTTCGTCGTGGGGTCGCTGGCCGAGGACGAGCTCGGGTGCGATGTCACGTATGTCAAGACGACCTCGAGCCAGGCCTGGCGGGTCGTGGCGGACGGCCGGGCAGATGTCTACCTCGACGCCTACGGGCGGCCTGCACTCGAAGCGAAGCTGACGCGACCGGGCGGCCCCGTCGTGCGCCTGGGGCCGACGGGGTTCAAGGGCGGTGTCGACCTGCTGGCACCGAAATTCATGGGAGACCTCGGGCTCAAGACCTACCGAGACCTTACGGAGACCGAGCGCATCGGCTGGGGACAGGTGACCCCGGCCATCACGACCGTGCCCGAGCTGCTCCCGCTGGCCAGGTCCTTCGTCGAGACCCGGCGCCTCGAGTACACCGTGCGCGACTACAGCCAGGTGGGCGTCGGGGTGGGTATGAGCGACCTGCTGCAGCAGGCCAGGCTCGACGACGAAGCTGGGCGGCCGAACCTGTACCTGGTCGAAGGACCGCGCGACCTGATCGGTGCCGGCCCTGGACGCATCTCGGTCGAGATTCCCGGTTCAGCAGCGGACAACTGTGTGCTGAACCGCGTGGCCACGCTGTGCTCGTTGTCGAACTTCCACTACCAGAAGATCGTCAACAGCGCCTTCGCCGAGTCGGGCAGCCCGGCGTACAACCTCGTCTATCGCTACGAGCTCGATCATGACGAGGTCGACAACCTGCTGGAGATCGTGCAGCTCAGCGGCTACCGGGTGACCGGCGCCGACGTCGCGTCGTGGATCAACACCCATCCGAACGTGTGGAAGCGCTGGCTCGACTGACGAGCCAGCGCTTCCGTTAGCGCCGAGACCGGTGGTCAGCGGCGACGACTGGCCAAGCTCACCCCTCCCGGGCCGACGAGCAGCCCGACGACGATGAGCACGAGCCCGAGCAGGATGCCGCCGTTGATCAGGGTCACGATGCCCCAGATCACGAGGATGACGGCAATGATCCACAGTAGAAAGTCCACGATGCCTCCTTAGAGGGAGGCAGTTCCCCCGTAGGTCACCTTCAAACCTCACGACCGTCATGGGGCCCGGGTCACGGGGGGGGGGGGGCTGTTTCAGTGCCGTGGGATGTGACGGATCGACACCAACCGGTAGGTTTCGTGCCCGCCACGGACCGTGTTCTCGCCGACCGTGCCGACGTCGCGGACGTACTTCTTGTGATCGACGACACCCGGCTCGAGAGGCGTCGTCTCCTTGCTGAGCATGGCGTGGTGCGTCGCCACGGCCGGTGAGACCGCGGGCGCTTTCAACGACAGGATGCGGAAGCGGTCCTGGGCGTGGCCGGGGTAGAACTCCTGCGTGGCCGCGTATCCGACGCGGGGGTGGGCAGGCATGAAGATGCCCGCCTCGGCTCCGTCGCGCCCGGACTGGAACGAGCCATCCCGGCTCATCACCTGACCGTTGCGGTCCAGGGTGGCCGTGCGTTCCCCGAAGTACCAGACGGTGCCGCGCTTGGTCTGCGCGTACCAGTCCAGGGTCCGCTCACGCACCTTGCCGTGCTTGACCACGCGGTCGAAGACCTGTCGGCAGACCACGCCGTCGACCACCTTGGTCTTGTAGGTGACGATGAAGATGTCGGTGGCCGGGACACCCTCGTCGTTGCCGCGGTAGACGAGCCGTGTCCCGGATCGCAGCGGGAACCACTCGTTGTCGACCCGACCATGGGTGAAGTGCGAGGCCGGCGGGTGGTGCGGGTGGGCGCGTTCCGCCTGCGGCGCGGTGTGCAGCGTGGCTGGGCTCCGAAGCGCTCCGGCGCTCCCCGTGCTCGCCTCTGCCGGCGTGATCGAGGCGATCCCCGCTGCCGCGATCGTGACCACGGTGACGGCTGTCATCGTGCTACGGAAGCGTTGCATGACTCCTCCTCGTGATCGGTCGAGCTACCGCTCGAACGTCTCTCAGGATGCGTCGACGCGGCTGTGCGGACGCTGAGGCGTGCTGCGGTGGCCGAACCGTGCGGGCCCATCTAGGGTCGACAGACCGAGCTGTTCGAGGGAGATCTGGTGACTGCACCCAAGGCGAAGGCCAAGCGGCAGACGCTCATCGTCGACACGTTGATCGACGCGTTCGAGCCGCTGATGAAGGCGGATGCTGCTGCCTTCCGGTCGAAGTTCCGCAAGATGGCGTCGGACCCGTTCGCGTTCTACCGAGGGAGTGCTTGCGTCTTCTACGCCGACATGGCCGCGCGGCGCCGGCACCGGTCGGACGAGCGGACCAGTCGCGTGTGGATCCATGGTGACCTGCACGTCATGAATTTCGGGACCTACATGAACGCTGATGGGGTGCTGGTCTTCGATGTCAACGACTTCGACGAGGCGTACCTCGGGCACTTCTCGTGGGATCTGCGACGGTTCGTGGCCAGCCTGGCCCTGCTCGGGTGGCTGAAAGCCCTGCCTGAAGACGATGTCAGGTCACTTGCGCGCGACTATCTCGACGCGTATGTCGACCAGGTCCGTCGGTACGCGGGCGAAGAGAACGACGAGGGCTTCGCCCTCCGCCTCGACAACACGGACGGGCCTGTTCATGAGGTGCTGATGGCTGGGCGCATGTCCACACGGAGCGCGCTGCTGAGCTCGCTGACGGAGATCGTCGCCCGGGAGCGGCGCTTCGTGCGCGATTCCGGCGCCCGCGAGCTCAGCAAGACCGAGCGCCAGAAGGTGGAGCGGGCGTTCAAGCGCTATCTCGCGACGATCCCCGACGCCAAGCTCGAGCATCGGGAGGTCTTCTACGACATCAAGGACATCGTGGGAAGGCAAGGATTCGGGATCGGCAGCGCGGGCCTGCCGGCCTACAACGTGCTGATCGAGGGCTACAACCAGGCGCTCGAGAACGACATCGTGCTGACGATGAAGCAAGGAAACATCCCGGCCGTCAGCAGGGTCGTCAGCATGGAGCGAGCGGAGGACTACTTCGAGCACGAAGGACACCGGACCGTCGTCAGCCAGCGCCAGCTGCAGGTCCACACGGACCCGTTCCTGGGCTGGACCACGATCGACAAGGTCGGCTTTGTCGTGTCCGAGCTGTCTCCCTACGAGGCTGACATCTCGTGGGATGACCTCACCGAGCCAGCCGAGATCTCGTCCGTCACGACGTTGCTCGGCCGGGCCACGGCCAAGGTCCACTGCGTGTCGGACGAGGACAGCACCGAGGACCTGGTCGACTTCCAGACGGAGGAGGCGATCGCCGATGCCATCGGACCCGACGCGGATCCGTTCATCGACGAGCTGGTGGACTTCGCCGTGGACTATGCGGCCCGTGTCCGCACCGACCA
This sequence comes from uncultured Actinomycetota bacterium, assembly GCA_963742765.1. Classification (GTDB taxonomy): domain Bacteria; phylum Actinomycetota; class Actinomycetes; order Propionibacteriales; family Nocardioidaceae; genus JANLYC01. Next base: position 347,371 of record CAVUMY010000001.1, on the reverse strand, counting down.
CGCCCTGTTCGTTGATTCCTTCCGCGAGGGTCGTTTCGACCTGGTCTCCGCGGTGAGCTGAGCCCCTTCTGGCACTGCGACGGCCTTGCGGGGACTGTGCTCGACGTTCATGCCCGCCGCAATGGGCTGCCTTCGTTTCCATGCGACGATCAGGCATGGCTGAGAAGCACTCGCGCCCGGTGCCCGGCGGCCGGGGGTTCTGGTGGACACAGAATCTCTGGGCGGCCGCGGAGGATCTGCTGGTGGTCCAGGTGGCGGTCGCAGACATTGAGGAACTCGACGAAGACTGCTGGTTCGGGGGCAGGGCGCCTACGTGCCGCGAGGTCGCCGAGCACTCCCGGCGGATCGCCTATGCCGATCTTGGGCATCCCGTGATCTTCGCAGCTGATGGACGGCTGATGGACGGGGGACACCGAATCGCTCGCGCGTGGCTCGAGGGAATGGTGGAGGTAGATGCCGTCCGCTTCGAGGTCGATCCAGAGCCTGACTGGGTTGTGCCATCCGTCGAGTAGCCGCAGTGAGCGGCGGTTGCGCTCGCAGACTCATCGTCCGGAACGATGACCCACGCCAGCGAGACCCCGCGGTTCATTCGATTCGGGGTTTGAAGCGTTGGTGGCGGATGGGTCTTCGCTGGGGGTCGATGCGTGTGGGTGGGATGACGTCGGTGATGCCGTCGGGGGCGAGGGTGAGGTCCCATTCGCCTTGGTGGATGAGGTGGTGGTGGAAGCTGCACAACAGTCAACCGTTGTCGATGTCGGTCGCCCCGCCTTCGCTCCACGGGACACGGTGGTGGGCTTACGCCATCCGCTGGTAGCGGTCGAAGAGCCGACGGCTGGTGCCGAGGTCGAGGATCTTCGACTCACCGGCTAGCACCATTGGGACGACGCCGGCGTTGCAGACCAGCCGTCGGGTCTCTCCGATGGAGATGCTGCCACCGGTGTCCAGGAGCGCTTCCCCGGCCCCGGCACGAAGCTTGGTCTCGTCGACGGTGACCACGATCGTCGCGTTCGCGACCCCGTGCTGGGGATGTCCGTCGGACGGGAGGTGTTCGATCAGCTCACACAGTGCCCGCCCGAGCCGGTTGCCGTAGGGCAGGTCCTCGACACTTGACTCGGTCGTCGCGTCGGCGCCGGTGCCGACCCGTCGGGTTGAGCTGATGGCTTCGAGGTGCTTCTTGAGCATCCCGAACGTCAGGTTGGGTAGCGCGAACCGTCCGCGAGCGATGCCGTCGGCTCCGTACTGGCCGGTGAACCATGCCGAGGTCAACGCCTTGCGTTCCTGCGCGGCGACTGCTGCTCCAGCGTCTCGTCGATGGTGTCGGGGTCGACGACTTCGACCAGGTGGTTCGCCGCGACCTGCAGTTGGCTGAACGACAGTGTCCGCGCAAGCTGCAGCAGGTCTTCCTGGGCTGCGTCGACCCGGTCCGGTTCGACAGTCGGGGAGAGCCGGTTGATCGCAGCCGCGACCACCACGCCCTGTTCGGCCGACACTACTCCGGCGGCGACGGCAGCGACGGGTCGGTTCGGTGACCGCAGAGGTGCCGTGCAGCTGCTTGGCGGTCCGCACGGTGCGGGAGGCTTCGCCGGCCGACATCCGGTGCGCGGTCATCAGGTGCGCCCGGGTCGAGGAGGCACCTAAGCGGCGGGGCAGGTTGCGGTCATCAGCCTCAGCGACCAACCGAGCCGCGAGCTCGTCGACCTGCGCTCTCAACGCCAACACGTCACTGATCCGCCTGTCGAGGCGGGTGTCGTCCAACGACCAGGTCGCGGTGTCGACCAGGTCGCCGAGCTCACGACGCACGCCCGAGAAAGCACGGCCGAAGGCATCGTCGATGCCCACGGTCGGCGGCGGTCCCTGCGTCGTACTCATGGATCCAACCCTAGAACCCACCACCGACACTTCCGGATCAGCGCAAGACGCCAGAACCCGTTATCCACAAGGGAATTCGACATACGGCCGTCCGCCCTGCACCGGTGCTCACGCAGGGCAGCGGAACGTCGTCCTGAACTGGTCCAGGTCGTGAGGCTCGAACCAAGTTGGGCCTCGAACCAGACGGATCATCCACAGGCCGGACGCGTCAGGTACGGTTTCCCGAATGTCGACGTGGACCACGCCCGAGAGAGCCGAGCCGCCCGTCAACCCGATCGACGAGCGGGCTGCGCTCGAAGACCGCCTCGAGTACCAGCGCGCGACCTTGCTGTTGAAATGTGGCGGGCTGACGCCGGAACAACTGGCGCTGCGGTCGGTGCCGCCGTCGACGCTCTCGCTGCTCGGCCTTGTGCGGCACCTGTCCGGAGTCGAGGCCTGGTTCCACTCGTACGACGGCCAGCCGGACCACAAATTTTTCTGGGACTACGTGCCGGGCTCGACGGGAGGCGGCGACGAGGTCGACATCTCGCGTGCCGACGACGACCTGGCCAGCTATCAAGCGAGCGTCGCTCGGTCGCGTACGGCCGTGGCCGGACGCAGTCTCGACGAAGCCAGCCCCGGCGAGGACTACACGCTGCGGTGGATCTACCTGCACATGATCGAGGAGTACGCGCGCCACAATGGCCACGCGGATTTCCTCCGCGAACGCATCGACGGCGCCACTGGCGAGTAGCCTGCCGCGACGTACAGCGGCACGGGACCAGCGGCGCAGCCACAGACGGACGGTGCGGACGAAGCCGGCTTGCTCGGTTGCGATCACCTGAACCACACGTCGTTAGGGTGGGGCCATGTGTAGAAACATCAAGGTGCTCCACAACTTCGAGCCTCCCGCCTCTCGCCCCGAGGTCAGCGCGGCAGCGACGCAGTACGTCCGCAAGGTGGCTGGCATGACCAAGCCGTCAGCGGCCAACCAGGAAGCCTTTGATGCGGCCGTCGCTTCTGTGACGGCCGCGACGGAGACACTGCTGGCACAGCTCGTCACCCAGGGACCGAAGCGCGACCGTGACGTCGAGATCGCCAAGGCGCGGGCGCGCAACGAGAAACGGTTCGGAGTCGCAGCGACCAGCAGGTCCTGACGGCGGCGGGACCGAGGCGGCGCCGAGGTCAGAGCGTGCCAAGCCCCAGACCGATGAGGGCCGCGCACACGATGGCGATGATGAGCAGCAGGAGCACGATCAAGGCATCAGGACCCGGCGAGTGAAGCACGTGCCGCAGCCGGGATCGACCGGTGACAGTCCCGGGGCTGGTCGCCTTGCTGCTCATGCCGTGTTCCCTCCGAACACGCATCAGTCGCTGATGCGTGGTTAACCGCGTGTTTGACGGTCATTGTCCGTCTACGATGGCGGCGCCGAGCCCGCGTGACACGCGGAGTCGGCAAATATCAGCCGAAGTGACTATCCGCAGCTGGCCTGTTCGCGCCGCGCAGGTGGCCACAGGCGGTCATCGCCACTCGCCCTGCGCGGTCCAGGAGGGTAAGTTCAGATAAGCCGATCAGACAGGCTGAGGGGGTTGCCATGCATGCGCTACCCCGTCAGTTGCGCAGGGTCGCCATCACCGCGGTGGTCGTCGCCTTCTCGATGTTGGTCGTGCTCACCGCGCTGGGTCGGATGCCGCCCAACCGCCAGAGCCATCAGGTTGATCCCAGCGACGTCCCTCTGGTCGCCCCGGACAAGCTCGGGGGGTTTCCCCGCTGGTATGGCATGACCAGAGGTGAGATCCGTGATGCTCAGCAGCTGGAGCGGCAGTATGGCGCGGCCGCGATCGAGGCGTCCTACCTCCCGCCGGGGATGGACCCTGTGCTGGCTTCGGCGGTGCGCGCCCCGACCAAGGAGCGGCTCCTCGACGGAGTGCCCTACGGACAGCGTGGGCGGGTGCGCTGCTCGTCGGCCGGACTTTTCATCGAGTGCGTCCGCACCAACCAACGGCTGACGGTCGACGTGCTGGCGTCCAAGCAGATGGACGAGGCGGTCGTCGCGGAGCTCGTCGAGGATTTCTGGGCCTCTCAGCGGCTCACCGACCTGGGGACACCGGGCGCACCCGCAACGTCCCCACCCCCACCCGGCTGACGCCACTTCTTAGCAAGTTTTGTGCAACGGATCGACGGGCTCGAACGTCAGACTGTATGTGCGTGGCCGCCCGCGGGCTACGCTTCACTTGCGGACTCGGTCGCGGGTGGTCATGGCGACCACTCCACGCGGTGCGTGGACATCCTCAAGGGGGAAACACATGACACGACGTACAGGCGTCTTTGCATGGCGGGGACGCACGCTCTACGGCGCCACGGTGGTGGCCTGTCTGGGGGCGGCACTGGTGACGGCGACTCCGACGGCACAGTCCGCCAGCGATCCGGAATGCCCGGCCGCCTATCCGGTCAGCAGCCTCGCGCGCCACGATGCCGTGCACGGTCTCACCGTCAGCCAGGGGACGACGCCTGACGCGTTCACCGGTGAGGTGATCGGAGTGCTCAACGACGGGATCGCGCCCGGCATCGACATGATCATGGTCGACCTGACGTCGACGGCCATCGACGATGCGGGGGGCATCTGGGCCGGGATGTCGGGCTCGCCCGTCTACGCGTCCGACGGCCGACTCATCGGTGCCGTGGCGTACGGGCTCGCGTTCGGCGCCAGCCCGGTCGCCGGGGTCACGCCGGCCGCGGACATGCAAGCCCTTCTCGATGCGCAGCCGCTCACAGCAGCGGCGGGCAAGACAGCCCGCCAGGCCGTCAACGCTCGCTCGGTGACGATCCCCGGTGCCACGGCCCGCAAGCTCGTGGCCGGTGGTGACCTCACCAGTGCCCAGGCCGCCGGAGGCTTCAGGAGACTGCCGGTCCCGCTCGGCATCTCCGGTCTCTCCGCACAGCGCCCGCTGAGCCAGGTCAAGAAGTTCATCAACCTCAAGGACGTCAAGGTGTTCCGGGCTGGTGCCGCGAGCTCGTCGGCCTCACCGGACGTGGTCGCTGGTGGCAACCTGGCCGCTTCGATCTCCTACGGTGACCTCACCGAGGCCGGTATCGGGACGGCTACTGCTGTGTGCGGCACCGAAGTGCTCGCCTTCGGCCACCCGATGCTCTGGAGCGGCCCGAGCACGATGACCATGCACGGGGCAGATGCGCTGTACATCCAGAAGGATCTGATCACTCCGTTCAAGGTGGCGAACCTGAGGGCGCCCGTCGGAGAGATCAACCAGGACCGACTGGTCGGCCTGCACGGTCTCGTCGGCACGAGCCCGCAGACCGCCACGATCAGCGCCCACGTCACCTCGACGACCGGCTTTTCACGGGACGGAACGACGGAGGTCAGCGTGCCTGACCAGCTGCCGTTCGTGTCAGCCTTCCACCTCCTCGTCGACGAGGACAGGGTCCTCGACCAGTACGGGCCCGGCAGCGCGCGTGTGCGTTGGACCGTTGAGGGCCTTCGTTCTGACGGGACGTCGTTCGAGTACTCCCGGGTGAACGAGTTCGCGAGCCCGTACGACATCACCTTCGAGACGATCTTCGAGTCCTACTCACAGCTCACGCGGCTGTTGAACAACTCGTTCGACCACGTCACCATCACCGGCGTCAGCTATCGCTCGCTGATCGGTCCGGACTACCACGCGTACCACCTCGGCAAGGTCGAGCGCCGCAGCGGTGGGTCGTGGGTGAAGATGAGCCGCCGGAACACCACGGTGTCGCGTGGGTCGACCATGCACCTGCGGGTGACGCTCAACCGCGTCGACAGCCCAGGGCAGGTCGTCGTCCCGGTGAACGTGGACGTGCCCAAGGGTCGCGGGCGGGGCTTCGGCTATCTGCAGCTCTCCGGAGGTGCCTCGACCTACGGTGGTGGCGGCAAGGCGACCTCGTTCGACAGCCTTCTCGACCAGCTGGCGAACGCGACGCACAACAACAGCGTCGTTGCACAGCTGCGTATCAGCCAGCCCGGCCCGAACTACAAGGCGACGCAGTCCCGGTCGACCGACCAGGTCGTGACCGGACAGTTCTTCGCCTCGATCCAGGTCAGGTGACCCCACCGAGTTCTCGGTGATCCGACACTGGTCGCCTCGCAACCTTGCGGGGCGGCCAATGCGCTCCACCCCTGCGTCACGTGGATTTGTCCAGGTACCTCCACAGAGATGCCGAGCCGCGTGGCGCGACGCGCTGATGCGGTGTGATCTGTCTCTCGTGACCGAGTTACTCTTCCGGTCTGACGTGCAACGACACGAATCACGAATGCCAGCCAAGAACCTGGATGGAGACGCGCATGCGCAACAAGTACTTCGGACTGCCGGTCATCGCCGCCCTGGCCCTGACCCTCGCCGCGTGTGGAGGGGGCACGGACAAGAAGCCGGCCACGGCGGATGCGGGCACTGTGTGCGCGTCCAACACGACCACGGGCGACGAGCTGGCGAAGATCTGTGACTCCGGCACGATCCTCGTGTCAACCGATCCCAAGTACCCGCCGCAGTCCTCGCTCGACGAGAAGACCGGCAAGTACGTCGGCTTCGACATCGATGTGGCGACGGCCATCGCCGACCAGCTCGGTGTGCAGATCGAGTTCACGACTCCGGCCTGGGAGAGCATCACCTCGGGGCGCTGGAACGGCCGTTGGGACATGAGCGTCGGTTCGATGACACCGACGAACGACCGGCAGAAGGTGCTCGACTTCTCGCAGCCCTACTACTACACGCCGGCCGTGGTCGTGGTGAACAAGGCCAACACCAACGTGCAGGACCTCTCCACCGATCTCGACGGGGACACGATCGGCGTCTGCGGCGGGTGCACCTACGAGCAGTTCCTCAACAAGTCCCTCGCCATCAAGGGCTTCACGTTCGACTTCGCGATCGATGACGCCAAGGCCGTCGGCTACGACACCGACACGAGCGCGCTCAACGACCTCGCTCTCGGAGACGGCACCCGCCTCGACGCCGTCATCACCTCGCTGACCACGGCCCAGGGCTTCATCGACGCCGGCAAGCCGGTCAAGATCGTCGGCGCCCCGGTGTTCTACGAGCCGCTGGCCGTGGCTGTCGACAAGAGTTCGAGAGCCGACCCCACGTCGCTTGCCGCCGCCATTGACAAGGTCGTCGGAGAGCTGCACGCCGACGGCACGCTGAGCAAGCTGTCGAAGAAGTGGTACGGCGGGACGGACCTGACGGTCCAACAGTGACCGATAAGGCGGCGCCGGTCGGCGGACCTCAGGACGGGGAGTCGTGGGTCGGCTCTCCGGGCTTGGGCGAACGCATGGCGCTGACCAGCGCCGGTGTTCCGTTCCGGTTGAAGGTGGCGGTGGTCTGGGCGGCGATCTTCGCGATGCTGGCTGCGTTCTTCGCGGTGGCCGGCTTCGACGTCGGTTGGATGCGTGACGAGTTCCGCTTCATCGCCGGAGGGTTGAGGTACACCCTCTACATGGCGGTGGTCGGAATCGTCCTCGCCGTCGTCCTCGCCGGGCTGGGCGCGTTGGGTCGGATCTCGACGAACCCGATTGCCTACGGCATCTCCGGTTTCTACGTCTCGTTCTTCCGCGGTACGCCGTTGATCGTGCAGATGTTCCTGATCTACGCGGCGCTCCCGCAGATCGGTTTCAACCTCGTCGACAAGTACTCCAGCGTGCCGGAGGAGACCGCCACCTACCTGACCCTGGACGCCGTCACCGCCGGCATCCTGGCCCTCGGTCTGAACTACGGCGCCTACATGACCGAGATCTTCCGCGCCGGGATCCAGTCGGTCAGCGGTGGGCAGGCCGAGGCGGCGGACGCCCTGGGCATGACGTACGGGCAGAAGATGCGCAGGGTCATCCTGCCGCAGGCGTTGCGCGTCATCATTCCGCCGACGGGCAACGAGTTCATCGCCATGCTCAAGGACACCGCCCTGGTGTCCTTCCTCGGGGTTGCGCTGGTCAATGCCGAGATCTTCCGGCGGGCGTCATACGTCGGGACCGCCCAGTTCCACACGCTGGAGGCGTTCATCGTCGCGGCCGGTCTGTACTGGACGCTGACGGCGATCTTCACGTTCTTCCAGCGCAGGCTCGAGGCTCGGTTGGCGAAGGGCTACGTGCGGACAGCAGTCGTTCGTGCCCCGCGAGTGACAGGGCAGGGACATTGACGGAGATGAAGCCATGAACGAGCGTGAGGTCGTCGTCCGGGTCCGTGGCCTGTACAAGAAGTTCGGCCAGCTGGAGGTGCTCCGGGGGATCGATCTCGATCTGCACCAGGGCGAGGTGGTTGTCATCTTCGGACGCTCAGGGTCGGGCAAGTCGACGTTGTTGCGCTGCGTCAACTTCCTCGAGGACCCGACGGCCGGGACGATCGAGGTGTCGGGCGTTCGCCTGGACGGCGGGCACCGGACTCGTCGCAAGCGCCAGCGGATCCGGCACCTGCGCTTGAAGGTCGGAATGGTCTTCCAGCAGTTCAACCTGTTCCCGCACATGACTGTGCTGCAGAACATCATGCAGGCGCCGCTGTGCGCCAAGATCGCGGATGCAGCGACGATCCGCGCAGAGGGGCTCGCGCTGCTCGAGCAGGTGGGCCTCAGCGACAAGGCTGACGAGCACCCGATCAGGCTCTCCGGTGGTCAGCAGCAGCGGGTGGCGATTGCCCGCGCCCTCGCGATGAAGCCCGACGTGATGCTGTTCGACGAACCCACATCCGCACTCGACCCCGAGCTGACCCACGAGGTCCTCAGCGTCATGAAGGAGCTCTCCACCGAACACGCGATGCCGATGATGGTCGTCACGCACGAGATGGGGTTCGCCCGTGAGGTTGCTGACCGCATGGTGTTCTTCCACGAGGGTGTGATCCTTGAGGAAGGGCCGCCGGGGCAGATGTTCGGCCACACTCAGCACCCAGAGACTAAAAAGTTCCTCAACGCCGTTCTCTGAGTCAGAAACCGGGCGTAATGCGGATATGGGGGGTGCCAAGAATGCAGACAGTCGGGGCTCGGTCACAACCCTCCGTGCAGCGTTGAAAGCGTACTGTCATAGTTTAAATTCCGCTGACGCGGCGCCGTCCGTAAGGCAAGTTTGCCGTCATGGATCGCCCCTCGACAGTGCCTCGACACCTTGCTCATCGCGTCGTCGTGGCGTCGCACAGACGACGCCGACCGGCCCGTCTGGTGCTGCCCCTGATCGTCGGCATGTTGGCCGTCACGGGGGTCCTCGGTGGGACAGGTGGGGCCGGGGCTGCGGTCGGCGTACCGGTCACGTATCTCGACCACAACTACGCCTCGTCGGTCGTGAACCCCACCGCCGACAAGCCGCAGAGCAAGCTCTGGTACACCGACGGCTTCTGGTGGGCGTTGATGACGACGTCCGGCGGCTCGGACACCCATATCTTCAAGCTCGACAACTCGACCCATGAGTGGGCCGACACCGGCACGGCCGTGGACACGCGAAGCAACAGCACCGGCGACGCACTGTGGACCGCGGACGACCGGACGCTGACGGTGGTGGCGCGCGACAGTGTCTCCAACCCGCTGATCAGCCGATACACCTATAGCCCGGGCTCCGATCACTACACCTTGGACAGCGGCTTCCCGATCACGGTGGATGCCGGCGGTGGGTCTGAGTCGGCCACGATCGACCGGGACTCGACCGGAAGGCTTTGGATCGCCTATACCCGGGCGTCGCAGCTGTGGGTGGCGCACTCGGACGGCAACGGGCTCAACTGGACGAGCGGTTTCCACCCCGCAGTGGGCGACTACACCCTGGCGAGCGACGACATCGCCTCCGTCATCGCGTTCAACGGCAACATCGGCGTGATGTGGTCCGACCAGGGCGCCAGCGCGATGCGGTTCGCGATCCACCGGGATGGCACAGGCGATTCCGCCTGGACCGTCGAGGACGCGCTCGCGGGCACCCGGATGGCAGATGACCACATCAACCTCAAGCAGATCGCCGGCGACTCCTCGGGCCAGATCTTCGCGGCCATCAAGACCTCGCAAGGCGATGTGGCGAGCGACCCCCAAACTGCGCCGCTCGTCGGAGTTCTCGTCCGCACCCCGGCCACGGCCACCGAGGCCGCCAACTGGAAGTTCCGTTCCGCGGGCACGGTGGCGGACAACCACACGCGGCCCATCATCGCGATCGACCAGACCAACCGGGAGCTCTACTTCTTCGCGAGCGCGCGCGGCAACATCTGGTACAAGAAGACGGATCTGGATGACCCGAACTTCAGCAGCCAGCCAGGCCTGGGCGAGACGTTCGTCGACGCCAATGCAGCCGTCAACAACGCCACCGCGAGCAAGGACGCAGTCACCAGCCAGTCCGGCCTCGTGATCCTGGCCTCCTCCGAGGGCCAGAAGAGGTACATCCACGGTGAGATGGAGCTGGCGGACGGTTCGCCACCCCCACCACCTAGCGACACCACTCCTCCGTCTGTGCCGACCAACCTGTCCGCGGACACGACAGCCGGAAACGTGAAGCTCACCTGGAACGCGTCGTCCGACACGAGCGGCGTCAAGGAGTACCAGGTGTACCGCGGTGCGCTGAAGATCGGTACGGCGACGGCGCCGACGACGTCGTTCACCGACTCGACCGGAGCCCCGGGCGATACGTACTCCTACACCGTTGCTGCGGAGGACAATGTCGGCAACGTGTCTGCCAAGTCGAGCCCTCCCCTGCAGGTGCAGTATCCACAGGGGACGCCACCGCCACCCTCGGGCGGTGCGATCCAGCTCCGCGACTCGACGACAGCCACGAACAACGCCGAGAAAACGCTGACCGTCCCGGTCCCCACGACCCAATCCGGTGACCTGCTGCTGGCCAGCGTCGCCTTCCGCGGCAAAGGAAACGTCACCGCCCCGTCCGGGTGGGACCTCGTTCAGCAGGACGCCAGTGGCAAGGCGATCCAGCTCGCCACGTACTCGCGGATCGCCGTCGCCAACGAGTTGTCCTCGTACGTCTGGCAGTTCAGCGCCAAGCCTGCGGCGGTCGGAACCATGCTGGCCTACTCCGGAGTCTCGGCCAGCGACTCGATCCAGGTGTCGAACGGGCAGTCGTCGAGCAGGGGGAAGACCATCACGGCTCCTTCCGTCACCACGACCGCCGCTGACTCGCTCCTGGTGGCTGTGTTCACGACGGCTCGGTTCGCCACTCTCAGCAGCCCCCCCGGCATGTCAGAGGTGGCAGCAGTCGTCTCGCCGGGCACCGTGAAGTGGCCGGCCAGCTCGGAGGTGTCAGCCGAACTTCGCTCCTCCAGCGGCCCCACCGGCACACGGGACGCTTCGTCGACGATGTCAGGGCCGAGCATCGCCCAGTCCATCGTGCTCAACCCGGCCTGACCGGCTCAGACAGTCCCGTCGTGTGACGGAGTTGCCAGAAAAGGGTGTTTGTCATGCCTTGGGCAGATCCTGAGGGTGGGCCTGAACGCCATACCGCTCGTCAGCGTCGAGGAGCATGGTGCCGGTGCGGTTTGCTGTGCGGTCGGTCGTGGTCGCGACCACAGTCGTGATGATCTGTGCCGTCGCTGTGGCGACCCACGGTGTCGGCGCGGCCGATGGTGAGACGACGTCGCCGGTGCTCGTCTCCGTGGCCGGAGACATCGCGGTGGGACGACGATCGCCGCGTACAACGGCGGAGCGGGCACGGCGACGCAGTGCCGTCAGAAGTACACGTCGGACCTGATCCTCGGCTCGGATGCCGTCTGGACTTTGGGCGACCACATCTATCCGACCGCGACCACAACCCAGCTCGACGCCGTGTATGAGCCCACGTGGGGTCGCAAGAAGGCGGTCACGTACCCGTCCGTGGGCGACCACGATCACAAGCCGGTCGGCGACGTGGTCTTGCTGGCCTACTTCGGTAATCCGGCTCCGTACTACTCCTTCGACATGGGCGGCTGGCACGTGATCTCGCTCGACTCCGAGATCGACCACTCAGCCGAGTCCGCCCAGGTGGCGTGGTTGCAGCAGGACCTGGCGGCGAGGTCCGCGAGCTGCGTGGCGGCGTACTGGGGCGAGCCGCGGTGGACGTCTGGCACGAAGAACACGAGCCACCAGACCTTCGACCCGTTCTGGCAGGTCCTCTACGCGGCTCACGCCGACCTCGTGCTGTCCGGCGACACCCACAACTACGAGCGGTTCGCCAAGCTGGCCCCGGACGGGACGGCCGCAGCGGACGGGATCCGAGAGTTCGTGGTCGGTACCGGTGGCCGCAGCCTCGTCGGCTTCCCGAACGAGTTGGCGTCGAGCCAGGTCCGCAAGAAGTCGTTCGGTGTGCTCCAGCTGACGTTGCAGGACGGCTCGTACGGCTGGCAGTTCATCAACGAGTCCGCCACCGTGCTGGACTCGGGCTCGGAGACCTGCAACTGAGTCGAGCCACCCCGACGAGGGCTGCGGCGTCAGCGTCGCGGGCGGCTGGCCAGCGTCGGCGGGCCGAACTGGGCGTGTACGCCGTCGCTGAAAGCGACATGGTCGGGCGGACGCTCAGCTAGATCACCGAGCCCGACCGATCTGACCAGTCCGTCGTCGAGCTCGAGCACCTCGGCCGATCGAATCGGCCAGGCCTCGTGGGTGTTGGGCACATAGATGGTGCGACCCCATCGGGCCGTATGGGCTCCCCAGCGCGCGCTGAGGAAGTCCATCAGCGGCGTTCGAGCCTGCGGGTCGCCGACCCGGACGCGGATGCGGCTCGAGGCCTCCACTCCGGGCCACCGCACCCGGGCCGCGTAGGTGTGCACATCCGTCGACGCCGCGTGCGTGACGCTGTGGGTCATCCGCGCCCATCGGTACGGCACCGCCAGCGTTGCCCGCGCGCCGGCGACGACGACCGATCGGTTGCAGTCGAGGCTGAGAAACAGGACGCCGCGCCGACCGTGCCGATCCACGGAGTACAACCTCACATTGGTCTCCAGGAAGGTCCCTGCCCACGGAACGGGGTGTCGTGCGCCGAAACCGGCGTCGACCATGCGGAACGGGATGAGGCCGACGTAGCTCTGTCCCTCGAAGGTGTCCGGATGAACGTCGGGCGGCATGTAGCGCTCGAGTCGGTCCGGGGATACGGCCCAGTGGAGAAACGTGAGGTCGCGCCAGTCCTGCGCCATGATGATCGGCCGGCGAAGCGGGAAGCCGTCCGGTTCGATCGCTTCGGGCTCGCCGGTCAGGCATCCGGGGTCTTCGCCACGGCGTCTGGCTCGCTGTCGTGCACGGTCATCATCGATGTCGTGAAGGCTACCGGCCGGCCAGGCTGTTCACGCGGAGGGACCAGGTCCTTGCAAGTCGTGACGAGGGTGGAGCTCAGCGGTGGACGTTCGTGAGGTGTGCCTCGGTCTGTCCAGCAAGGGGTGCTTGATGATGTTCTCTGGTCCGATGTCTGTTCTGGCCGGTTTGGCCACATCCGCTGTGGTCGCAGTCGGGTTAGCCCCGCCGGCTGCGGCGGCATACACCAGCGAGCCACTGTCGAGAGCCTGGACTCCGAATGGACCAGTGCACAGCTCGCTCGGCACGTCGCACCGCGTGTTCGTCGGCGGGACCTTTGCCGGTCGCGGTGGCGTGGCCGCGCTCGACCCGGCTACGGGCGCGCTGCTGTGGTCGACGCCGACAGATGGTGATGTGCGTGGCATGGCGTTGTCAGAGGATGGGTCGACGCTCTTCGTGGGTGGGGGGTTCACACACGTCAGCGGGACGCCCCATCGACATCTCGCGGCCCTCTCCGTCGCGGACGGCGCAGTCAAGCCGAAGTGGAAGGCGAGCACCAGTGGCCTCGTCCGCGACATCGTCGTGAACGGTGACCGCGTGTACGTCGGAGGCACGTTCGCCACGATCGGTGGCAGGGCTCAGAAGGGTATAGGCGCAGTCAGTGCCACCTCCGGCACGTTGATCAACGCTTTCACCGGCTCCGTGGACAAGAAGGTCTACGGCCTGGCGCGGACCCCGTCGGCGCTGATCGTCACCGGCAACTTCACCTCGGTCAACGGTCAGCCTCGCGCGTCGATCGCGTCCTTCGACCTGTCGACCAACCGGCTCACCTCATGGTCGCCGCGCCGGCTGTGCTCGGGCTGCAACTCCTACTGGGACGTGGTGGTCGACGACACCAACGCGTACATCGGAACGTCCGGCTCCGGTGGAAACCTGGGAGCCTTCAACCTCGTCACTGGGCTCAGCCCGTGGCACTACGTGCACGCGGACGGCGACGTGCAGTCGGTCAGGATCACCGGTGACGGCCTCGTCTACCTCGGCGGTCACTTCGGCCAGTACGTCGGCAGCCCGCTCACCCCGCGCTCGTTGATGGCGGCGGTCGACGCGACGACGGGTCTGGTAGACCGGGACTTCCACCCGCGCTTCTACAGGCTCTACCCGGGCGTGTGGACGATCACGTCGGCGAGAGGCGTGCTGTACGGCGGTGGCGACTTCACCGGCGTGGGGAAAGGACCGAACGCGTCGAACAACCACGTTCCCTATCTGGCGGCCTTCGCTGCCCAGTGATCGCGCGGGTGGAGCGCTGCTCCTCGATCAACCGGACGCTTGCACGGGAACGGATCCCGTCCGGCGTGCGGTCGACTGGCCGGCCCAACGGGTGATCAACGGTCCCGCCGTGGCCAGGATGAGGACGTAGGCGGTCACCAGGGGGCCGAGCACCGGGTCCTCGGCCCCCAACAGGCTGATGATCACGATCGAGAACTCGCCACGAGCAATGAGCGCTGTACCTGCGCGCAGCTGACCACGGGGTCCCACCCCGTCGCGGGCCGCGGCATACCTGCCGGTGACCAGCTTCGTCGCCACCCCGGTGACAGCGAGAGCCAACGCGACCGGTAGTGCCGGGCCGAGCTCGGCGGCGTCGACGACCAGACCGATGGACAGGAAGAATGCGGCGGCGAACAGATCACGCAGCGGAGCCAGCACGGCCCGCGCACGTGCTGCCGTCTCCCCGGTCAGGGTGAGGCCGACGAGAAGCGCGCCGACGGCTGCCGACGCGTGCACGAACTCCGCGAGCGCCGCGACCACGAGCGTCGTGCCCAGCACCCGAAGCATCAGCTGCTCGGAGTCCGGGTGCGCCAGCAGCCGGTTGGCGTGGTCACCCCAACGGTGTGACACGACCAGGGTCGATGCAACGGCGGTGACCGCGACGACGACGCTCAACACGGCTTGCCACCAGACGCCGCCGGTGCTGAGCACGGCCAGGACGGGCAGGTAGACAGCCATGGCGAAGTCCTCGATGACGAGCACCGCCAGGACTGCCGGCGTCTCCTTGTTGCCCAGCCGATGCAGGTCGTCGAGCAGCCGGGCCGCGATCCCGGACGAGGAGATCCAAGTTACGCCGGCCAGCGCCAGCACGCCCACCGGGTCGAGACCGAGCAGCCATCCGGTGATCGCCCCAGGTGCCGCGTTGACTCCGAGGTCGAGCAGGCCGGATGGTACGTGCCGACGCACGCTGTGCGTGAACTCAGACGTCGAGAACTCCAGCCCCAGCGTCAGGAGCAGCAAGACAACTCCGATCGCGGCGCCCGTCTCCACGAACTCGCTAGCGGCAGACACGGAAGCGATGCCGCCGTTGCCGAGGGCAAGTCCGGCCAGCAGGTACAGCGGGATCGGCGGCACACCCAGCGTCCGGGCGAAGCTTCCGAGAATGCTCAACGCGACGAGGATGAGCCCCAGCTCGAGCAACAGCGCCAGCGAGGTGTGCACACGCGTCAGCCCTGGAGGATCTCACGCACACCGCTGATGCCGGTGTCCGTTCCGATCGCCACGAGCACATCTCCGGTTTGCAGGGTTTCGTTCGGGGTGGGGGATGCGATGACGGTGTCGCCGCGCACGATCGCCACGATCGAGGCGCCGGTCAGCGTCCGTGCGCGAGTGCTGCCCAGCGGCTGTCCAGCGTGGGGTGAGGTGGCAGCGACAGTGATCTGGCCCGAGATCAGGCCGGGCACCTCGCGGGTGAGGTCGGCGAACCGTGCGGCGATGCGAGGGGCTCCCAGGATTTCGGCGACGGCGTCCGCCTCCTCGGGGGTCAGCCGGAAGAGCGGCTTGCTGTTGTCCGGATCGGTGGCGGGATACGTGACGAGCTCGAAGTCGCCCGTTCGACGCGCGACGATGCCGAGGTGATCACCGTCGGCGTTGGTGAACTCGTAACGCAGCCCGACGCCGGGCAGAAGTACCTCGTTCACATCCATCCGGGCGCTCACCTCAGATCGGGTTCGGATCGGGTTGTGTGTGGGTTGGGAGGCCTCATCACCGCGGGTGGACGATCATGGTGGGGCACCGTGCATTCCGGGCACAGTGATCGGCCGTGGAGCCGACGAGGAGCTTGGCAAGTGCGGTGTGGCCGGTAGCCCCGACGACCAACAAATCGGCCTCGCGACTGCGCTCGGTGAGGATGTCAGCAGGATGGCCGTGAAGCACCTCAGGCTCGGCGAGCACGCCGGTCTCGTCGAGCTCCTTGTGCAAGAGGTGCTCGCCCCAGTCCACGAGGTCCTCGAGAGAGGGCGTAGCCCATTCGGCGCCGAGGTGGTCCCAGTGCACGGTGTGGATGGCATGCAATGCGGCACCGAGGCGACGGGCTTCGTCCGCCGCGAGAGCCAGGGCGTGGCGGGAGCCCGCGGAACCGTCCACGCCGACCAGCACCACGCCATGGGTCTGGACCGGCTCCTCGCGCACGACCACTACTGAGCACCGGGCCGCGTTGAGGCACGCATGGCTGACCGAGCCGAGAAGCCGTCCGGCGATGGGGCCGTAGCCGTGAGAGCCGACAACCAGCAGGTCGTCGTTGCCGCAGGCGTGGACGAGGCATTCGGCCACGCCTCCGTGCTCGATGTGATGCGCCGCAGCTAGCCCGTGGCTGGCACGGTCGATGGCCGGACGCAGCCGTTCATGAAGATCTTCGGTGTTGATCACGGGTGTGCGGATCTCGACCACGGTCACCACGTGGAGCTTTGCGCCGTGCAGGCGTGCTTCGGCACCCGCCCAGGTCAGTGCTGCCGCGGAAGTGTCCGAGCCGTCAAATCCTACGATCACGCGGTCCATCACGGTCTCCTCCTGTCGTGCGCTGCACCAATGTCTCGCGGAGGGGCCCGCTGTCGGCAGAGACGAACGACCATGTCCAGGGGGTCGTCCGTCCCTACGGCGTGCCCCGCTGCTTCACGACGATGGACTGATGGCCCACCTGGGAGCGGTGACAGTCCCCGCCGGCATCTCTGCTGCGCATGCGATGCCTGCCCCCGCTGTGGTTGACGGTCTTCATGGCGCCCACGACGGTCTGAGCGGCGAAGAGGCCGCAGCCAGACTGCAGCGGTGGGGAGCCAATGAGATCCCGGAGGCGGTGGGGCCAGGAGTGTGGACGGTTTTCCTGCGGCAGTTCGCATCCCCGCTGATCTTCGTGCTGATGTTCGCGGCTGGCTTGTCCGTATGGCTCGGTGAGTACTCCGATGCCGGCTTCATCGCCGCGGTCCTGCTGCTCAACGCCGTCATCGGTACCGCGCAGGAGCACCGGGCCGAACGTAGCGCTCAGGCCCTGCGCCGGATGGTCACCACGACCACCGACGTCGTGCGCGACGGCGAGCTGAGGGAGATCGATTCCCGGGAGCTGGTACCCGGTGACATCGTTCTGCTTGCCTCCGGCTCGAAGGTACCGGCCGACCTACGACTGCTGGACGCACACAGCCTCCAGGTCGACGAGTCCCCGCTGACCGGTGAGTCTCTGCCGGTGAGCAAGGACCCCCGAGCCGAGGTGCCGCTGTCCGCGCAGCTGGGTGACCGACCGACCATGGCGTACGCCGGTACCCTGGTCGGTTACGGACGCGGTCGCGGGGTGGTGACCGCCACCGGCGCAGACACCGAGCTGGGAGCCCTGGCCGGTGAGCTGAGAGAACCCTCACTGGCGGAGCCGCCGCTGCTGACGCGCATGCGGCGTTTCACGCTCGTGGTCGGACTTGGGGTGGCGTTGGTAGCGGTGGCGATGGGAGCGGTAGAGCTCTCACGCGGCATGCCCTGGCATGAGGTGGCGCTGGTCGCCGTGGCACTCGCGGTGTCGGCGATCCCGGAGGGGTTGCCGGTTGCGTTGACGGTGGCTCTTGCGGTCGCGGTGCGGCGGATGGCCCGTCGGCAGGTGATCGTGCGCCGACTGGTTGCCATCGAGTCTCTCGGGTCCTGCACAGTGATTGCCTCGGACAAGACCGGCACCCTGACCGCCAACGAGCTCACCGTGACGCACGTGGCTGTCCCCGGATGCCGCTCGTGGCCGGTCAGCGGCATCGGCGTGGACCCCACCGGCACCGTACTGATCCCGGACGGTGGCGGCGACGAGGTCGGCGGGGATGCCGACGCTGCGCTGGCCTCTGCGGAGCGGCTCGCTCGCGCCGGGGTGCTGTGCAACGAGGCCACCCTGGCCGCCGCGGGTGACGGCTGGGTGCACCGGGGAGCTGCAGTCGACGTGGCGCTACTGGTGCTCGGGCACAAGCTCGGCATCACCCGACCGGTCGCGGTGGACGACCACCCACAGCTGGACACGGTCCCGTTCGAGTCCGAGCGCCGCTATGCCGCCACGATGCATGCGATCGACGCGCACACCGCGCGGGTCGTCGTCAAAGGGGCCGCTGAGCGAGTCCTGGAGATGTGCGTCTGCATGGCTACACCGGACGGCGTACGGCCGATCGACCCGGCACTGATCAGCGACGTGGCCGACCGAATGGCCGTCAGCGGTGAGCGCGTGCTCGCCGTCGCCGTGCGCACCATCAGTCGCCCGCCCGACGACGAGTTGGACCACCAACAGCTGACCGACCTCACGCTGCTCGGACTGGTGGGCATGAGCGATCCGCTCCGGGCGGAGTCGGCTGCGGCCGTGGCGAGCTGCCAACGTGCCGGGATCAACGTCGTGATGATCACTGGTGATCATCCAGCCACCGCGCTGGCCATTGCGCGGCGCCTCGGCCTGGCCGAGAGCGCCGACGAGGTGGTCACCGGCAGACAGCTCCACGCGATGACTGACGACGACATCGACGTCGCCACGGCCGGAGCCCGGGTCTTTGCCAGGGTGGAGCCGGCCCAGAAGCACGCCATCGTGGCGTCGCTGACCCGGCAGGGTCACATCGTCGCGGCGACCGGAGACGGTGCGAACGACGCCCCGGCGCTGCATCACGCACACGTGGGCGTGGCGATGGGTAGGTCGGGCACCGACGTGGCCAGGGAAGCCGCCGGGATCGTCCTCACCGATGACCGGTTCGGGTCCATCGCTGCCGGAGTGGAGGAGGGCAGGATCGCTTACGCCAACGTTCGCAAGGTGATCCAGCTGCTCATCTCCACCGGTGCCGGTGAGCTGGTGCTGGTGATCACGGCCATTGCGATGGGGCTGCCGCTGCCGCTGCTGGCTGTCCAGCTGTTGTGGCTCAACCTCGTCACCAACGGGATCCAGGACGTCGCACTGGCCTTCGAGCCCGGCGAGGGCGACGAGATGAGTCGCCCGCCACGATCACCCCGGGAGCCCATCTTCAACCGCCTCATGGTGGAGCGTGTCCTGCTGTCCGCCGCCGTGATCGGCGGCGTCACGCTCGCCGTGTACCACTGGCTTCTCGCTGCCGGCTGGACCGTCGATGACGCCCGTAACAGCGTGGTGCTGCTGATGGTGCTGTTCGAGAACGTGCACGTGTTCAACTCTCGGTCTGAGCTGCGATCGGCCTTTTCCCAGGATCCGCGCCGGAACCTCCTGCTCGTGGGCGGCACTCTTCTCGCACAGACGCTGCACATCGTTGCCATGCACCTGCCACTGACGCAATCCGTGCTCGGCCTGCACCCGGTAACGCCTGGGCACTGGACGGTGCTGCTCGCGTTCGCGCTCACGCTGTTGGTCGCGGTGGAGGCGCACAAGGCGTACTGGCGCAGACGCGCGGCCACCATTGTGCCCCCGGCAGGATTCGAACCTGCGGCACACGGTTTAGGAAACCGTTGCTCTATCCCCTGAGCTACGGGGGCCGGGGGCGGGTGTCATACCGCCAGATGGGCCAGCGGACATCTTCCCATGCCGGCACGCCGGGAACGGAAAGGCCCCGCCGCGGCCGATCGGTCGCGACGGGGCCTGGACACGCGTGGTGCGGGTGCTAACCGACCCAGATGTCCCTCCAGGTCGGCATCCCGTAGGTGTTGTCGTTGCTCATGCCGTTGATCTGCGATCCGTGCATCATGTCGACGCCGGAGTAGCCGGTCGAGAACAGCGGGAAGTACGTCTCAGCGATGTACTTGTCCAGCCCGTTCCAGGCCGCGTTCTGCTTGGCGATCGGGAGCTGCTGGATGTCAGCGATCCGCTTGTCGACATCCGGCTCGGAGAACACGGCGTAGTTGCTGCCGAGGACGCCGTTCGCCACATCGGTCGACTGGAGCACGGGCGGGAACCACGACGACCCGGTGGGCCAGTCCGAGCACCAGCCGGAGGAACGCACATTGATCTTGGCGCCCGCGTCGGCCCGAAGCGTCGAGAAGTCGGCGACGGTGCTCGCATACGGCTGCGGGGTGAAGCCGGCCGCCGTGAGCGCCTTGGCTATCGCGTCCTTGACGTCGACGGACACCGGGTCGTCCTGGGCGTACAGGTACTGGATCTTGTAGCCCAGGTTGCCCGAGTCCTTCAACAGCTGCTTGGCCTCATCGGCATTGGTGGTGCCGGGCTCGTGGTCAGGCAGCGGGTTGTAGTCGGTCCGGCCGGGGATGCCCGGCGGCATCAGGTTCGTGCCGGCCCGACGCGTCACGTTGACGATCTCGCCACCAGCGGCCCAGGCATCCTCGTAGGGGTAGGCGTAGGCGAGGGCCTTGCGGACCTCGATGTCGGTGATCTTGCGGTAGTCCGGCGCCCAGTAGAACGAGCACGGCGAGGAGCCCAGGACCAGCCGGTCCGATGCGTTCTGCTTGGCCTTGATGAAGTCCGACGCCAGGATGTTGTCGAAGGTCAGCGTCGTCTTTCCCTCACCCTGGTCGCTCAGCAAGATCTGGTCGACCTTGGCGCTCGGCACGTCGAACTGCATGTCCCACTCGTCGACGTACTGGTGCCGGCCGGGGTCGGTGTTCGGGTCCCAGTTGGGGTTCTTGACCAACGTCAGAGATTTCTCCGGCGTGTAGTCCTTGAACATGTACGGACCGGTCGCCCATGGGTGCAGCGCGTACTTGGCCGGGTCGCTGGCCTTGCCCTCCGGGATCGGGCCCATCGCCGGGAAGGTTCCCCAGTACGGCATGTCGGGGAAGGGCTTGGACATCTCGATGGTCAACGTGTTGCCGTCGACCTGCACGCCGTTGTAGGACTTGCTGGACGAGTAGGGGCCCTTGTACTTGTCGCCGTCCCTGAAGTAGTCGTTGCTGTAGGCGGGACCTTCGGGGAAGGTCGCCCGGTCGAAGGACCGCTTGATGCCGAAGGCGACGTCCGCGGCCGTGACCGGGGTGCCGTTCTCGTACTTCACACCGTCGCGGATGGTGAACGTCCACTCCGTGTAGTCGTCGTTGGGGGTCCCGAGATCGGTAGCCAGATCGGGGATCAGCGTCATCTCGCCGCTCTTGTCGTCGTAGGCGTACTGCGTGAGGCTGCGTGTCACCAGGTTGGAGAGGATCGATCCGGTGTTGATGTAGTAGGCCTCGGTCGGGTCCATGGTGTTGAGCCCGTCGTTGCTGATGACATGGACGACACCGCCCGACTTGGCTCCCGCGATGTCCGCAGCAGGCGCCTGCCGGTTGGGGTCGCGGCCGGCGCCGGCGCCCCCGCCCTCCTTGAACGAGTCGTTGCCGATGCCGGGACCGTTGCTCGAACCGCCACAGGCGGCCAGAGCCATCAGCCCCACCACGGAGACGGCAGTGATCGGTTTTCTGAACCGCATGCTCAAGCCCTTCTCTCTGATCAGCCAGGGGGACCGACCCGACACGATCCGGTTCGATGCCCGCTCGTCGCGTCCTGACGTGGGTGAAACCGGTCTCCAACCCGTGTCGGGTCGGCGGCCTTGGACACTTCGTCTACGGCGGACCGGCCGCTGCCCTTCCGCCCGCCCCGGAGATTGGCCGGCCACCGCAGTGAGGTGGCCGGCCAAGGGGTGGGGTGTGCCCGGAACGCTAGGGATCGATGTCTAACGCGTCAATCATGAATAGCTCGTGAAACCAAACCGTAATCGATTCGTATCGGGAGTGATGGACGACTCGTAACGGAATCGAGATGGAGCTGGCATCAGGAGGCGCGGTGTCGCTCGTAGTACCGCTTGGCGCGGGCGCGGTTCCCGCACTGGCTGTCCTCGCACCAGCGACGCGACCGGTTACGAGTCGCATCGAAGAACACCCAGCCACAGCGTTCGTCGGGACACTGCTTGACGCGATCGAGCGAGCCGTCGGTCAGCGCGTCGGCCGCAGACAGGGCGATCAGCCAGAGGGGTAAGTTGACGTCGACGGGTGAGCGCCAGTCAACCCTGGCGCCGTTTCCGGCGGGCGCCAGCTGCAGTTGCGAGAGAGCCTGGCCGACGACGTCGTTGAGCCGGCTCAGCGCGACGGGCGGCAGGCCTTCTCCTGCGGCTACAGCGGAAAAGACCTCGTACAGCTGCTCTCGAAGCTCGGCGACACGCGCCAGCACGAGGCCTGCCGGACCGGGCTCGCGCTTGGCGAGCACCCTGAGCGTCTCGGTGTCCGGGAGTCGTCCGCTCGCCGCTGCGACGTCGAGGAGGTAGTCGTAGGAGTCGAGGTGGTCGTTGGGCTCGTCGCTGCGTCGCCACGCAACACTGTTGACGATGGCCAGGCAGAGTCGGCCACCCATCAGCGACTCGGTGGAGTCGTCCGGCTGGCTCAGCACGTGACC
The DNA here is from genome assembly GCA_963742765.1 of uncultured Actinomycetota bacterium. Taxonomy (GTDB): domain Bacteria; phylum Actinomycetota; class Actinomycetes; order Propionibacteriales; family Nocardioidaceae; genus JANLYC01. Next base: position 324,731 of record CAVUMY010000001.1, on the reverse strand, counting down.
TCCTCCAGTCCGTCTCGTGACCTAATCGTTACTTCTCCTCCATGATAGGCACGTCTGGTCAGGCTGGCGTCGAGGCGGGCACGCTCGTGTCGGGGACGTCGGAACCTAACGGGACAAGTTCAGGTCGGTCGTGGATTGCCGTGGACCAGGCTTGGCGAGCAATCGTGACGGTACGGCTTACGTGACACCGTCCGTCTCCTTGGCGAGCCCCGCAGCCCGGGCGACGGCACGCGCAGCCCTGCGGCCGGAGACGACCGCGCCCTGGAGCGAGGCGGTGTCACGGTGGTCTCCCGCCACGAAGAGTCCGCGACCGAGGTCGACTGGCTGCCGGAGGTCCAGCGGGGGCAGCATCGCCGGGAGCGCCCGCTCGATCGGATAGGAGGCCACCAGCTCCCAGTCCGTCGTGTCGACACCGTAGATCGTCGCCAGTTGTCGGGTGACAGCGCCGAGCGTCTCGGAGTCGCGATGTGCACCCAGGATGGTCGTCGCGACCAGAGACCCGCGCGCACTGTACGACGGGGCGGCGTCGGACACGACGGCCGTGTTGACGACGGGACCGGAGCGGTCCGCATCGATGTGCAGCATCCGGCGCTTGGCCGGGGACGAGGCGACGTGGTGGTAGTAGGTCGTCAGGCCGTGCATGCGGGGCGTCGGCAGGCCCGTGAGCCTGGCGGCGGTGACGCCGTCGGTCGCCACCACGATCCGGGAGGCCTCGATGTCTGCGTCCGCGGTCCGGACGTTGCCGGGACGGATGCCCTGCACCGTGGTGCTGAGCCGGACGACGCCGGGCGGGAGCCGAGCGGCGAGCTGGGCCGGTAGCGCCTGCATCCCCTGCGCGGGCAGTGCTGGCGTGCCCCGGATGAAGGTGCGCAGCACGAGGTCCACGAAGATGCGCGAGGTCTCCCGCCGGTCTTCTCCGAGCACACCGGCGAGAAAGGGCTCGAGCACGCCGGTCCGCAGCTCTCCGGTCAGGTCGGCCGCGTCGAAAGCCTCGCCCCACGGCACATCGGGTTGTGCCTTGAGCTTGGCGGCGGCGCTCGCCGCCACCCGGACGGCATACCGCGCGAACCGGAGCTTCTCCCGGGTGGACCCGGTGCTTCGGCTCAGCAGCGTGCCCACGTCGCGGGGCGAACGACGAGGGTCCGCCAGCACGCTCTGCCGGCCCTGCGACGCGAGGACAACGCCGGCATCGAAGGGGTGGAGATCGAGAGCATCGAGGTCGACGACCTTGCGCAGCGCAGGATAGGCGGGGTTCAGCAGCTGGAAGCCGCGGTCGAGCAGGAAGCCGTCGACGCGATCGGTACGGACGCGGCCGCCGACGGCATCACTCGACTCCAGGACGAGGACGTCGAGGCCGGCTTTCGTCAGTTCGACGGCGCACGTGAGTCCGGCCAGGCCCGCGCCGACGACGAGGACGTCCGGGGGAGTCACGAGCAGCCACCACCTTCTCCGGCTCTCGCATCGAGCCCGCAGGCGACCGGATGCCGGGAACCCATCATGACGGACGCTCACGGCGACCCCGGCCGGATCGGCCGAACGGATGACTTGTAGTCGTTTCGCTACGCATGGTCAGATGCGTGTCTAGATTGAGTGGTACTGGAGGGAGACCTTCCCTTCGCGCCGGACCGGCGAGAGACGGGATGGCGTGCCAGTGGCGACACCCCGTCCGTCCGTGTCGTCAGGCATCGAAGGGAAGGGTATGACCGCACCATTCCGATCTGCGCACCCGCAGTCGGAACTCTCGCGCCGCGGCGTTCTCACAGGCGCCGCGGCGGCGGGGGTAGCGGCGTCGGTTCCCCTCCAGCTCATCGTCCCCTCCGAGGCAGCCGCGTCCGCCGAGGCGTTCCGCCCACGAGTCCGGCGCTACACGCGTACGGCATTACCGACTGCGCAGAGCCTCCACATGGCCAGCCGGTTCTCCTACGGGTACACCCCCGAGCTGCGTCACGAGATGCGCGCGGCCGGCGGCCCCGAGGCCTGGTTCCTGCGTCAACTGAACCCGAGCCGCATCCGCGACCACGCCACGCACGTCTTCGACCACTGGTTCCCGAACTTGCACCGCAAACCCCGAGACCACTGGGCCCGGCACGAGAAGCAGGTGGGCTATCCCTACCAGGTTGCCGCCGACCACGGCCGGTGGACGCTGTTGCGTCGCATGTACTCAGGTCGTCAGGTGCACGAGCTGATGAGTGAGTTCTGGCTCAACCACCTGCACGTCTACAGCAACGCCGACCTGACATGGATGTGGCGGCACGGCTACGACGCCCTGATCCGCACGCATGCCCTGGGACGCTTCGACCAGATGCTCCAGGCGGCGATCATCCACCCGACGATGCTGACGTATCTCGATGCGGACATCTCCAGGGTCGTCCGCTCGCCCGGCGGTGTCGAAGAGCTGATCAACGAGAACCTCGGGCGCGAGCTGCTGGAGCTCCACACGGTCGGCCGGGGCGCCGGTTACACCGAGGCGATGGTCAAGGACTCCGCGTACATCCTCACGGGCTGGACCGTCGACCGGATGGGCACCTGGGCCCGCAGCTACCGGCCCGACCTGCACTACACGGGGGCCGTCAACGTGCTGGGCTTTTCGAGCCCCAACGACCAGCGCGACGGACGGCAGGTGCTGCGTGACTACCTGCGCTACCTCGCTCACCACCCGGCGACCGCGCAGCGGATCGCGCGCAAGCTCGCGGTCCGCTTCGTGTCCGATGCCCCGTCCCAGCGCCTCGTCGACCACCTGGCGAACGTGTTCCAGAGCTCCGGCACCGACATCAAGGCGACCTTGCGTGCGCTGGTGCGCGACCCGGAGTTCAAGGGCTCGGCAGGCGACAAGGTGCGTACGCCGACCGACGACATGGCCGCCACCGTGCGTGCCCTCAGCGCAACCATGCTGCGGCCGCGAGCGGACAAGGATGCCGCCCGGGCGATCTTCCACCTGAGCAGCAACATCGGCCAGACGCCGTTCGGGTGGGGACCGCCGGACGGCTTCCCGCAGACCGCGGACGCCTGGTCGACGCCTGGCCGGCTGATGGGGTCCTTCCAGGTGCACAACTCGATGGCGGGCCACTGGTACCCGAGCACCGGTATCCGATACCGGCCGCACGCGTCGTGGCTGCCACAGCAACGCATCCGGTTCGACCTGCTGGTCGACCATCTGTGCCGGACTCTGCACGGCAAAGGCGTCACGTCCAACCTGCTCGGCGCCGCGTGCGTCTGTCTCGACGTCAGGCCGGACACGGTGGTGACGCGGGACGGCTTCCTCGTCCGGTACCGGATGCCACATCTGATCGGCCTGCTGCTCGACACTCCCGAGTTCCTCACGAGGTGATGGCGATGTCCGACTTCCTCGACGAAGGCCCTTCCGACGACAGCTTCGGCGATCATGCCGACGGGACGGACTGTTCCTGCCCGGAGTACTCGTCCGCCACTGCGTCGCGACGGTCCTTCCTCCGCAACGCCTTGGCTGTCGCAGGCGGCACCGTGGCGACGTCGTTGTTCGGTGACACGTTCCGGCAGGCGGCGTACGGACAGCAGGCGGCCGGAAACGTGATGGTGGTGCTCAGCCTGCGTGGCGGTGCCGATGGGTTGTCGCTGGTCGTGCCGCACGGAGACCATCACTACTACGCGCAACGGCCCCGCATTGCGGTGCCGAAGGGCTCGCTGCTGTTCAAGGACGCGATGTTCGGGTTGCACCCTGAGTTCAAGCCCTTGACGTCGCTGTGGAAGCAGAACAAGTTCGCGGTGGTGCATGCGGTGGGCCTGCCGCAGCCGAACCGGTCGCATTTCTCGGCAATCGAGGAGATCGAGGATGCCGACCTCGGGTCGGCGGCCCGCGTCGGGTGGATCAACCGGCTCGTCGGTCTCGACGCACAGCGCAACGCCCTCCAGGCCGTGTCCGTCGGCAGCGGCGTCATGCCGACGTCGTTGTACGGCAACGAGCCGACCATCTCGATCGAGGGGGTGGACAGTGTGACGTTGTCCGGCGCCCAGCTGCAGGCGAGCACGCGCCGAGCACGACGCCGGGCGCTTGACCAGGTCTGGGGACACTCGAAGAGCCCGCTGGCCCGAGGTGCCCGGGCAAGTCTGGCCACGACGAGTGCGCTGGCCGGAACGCTGTCGCATCGGTATCGCCCGGCCCACGGTGCGGCATACCCCGCGGGGAGCCTGGGCGACGCCTTGAAGGACACGGCTAGGCTGATCAAGGCGCGCGTCGGGGTGGAGGTGGTGACGCTCGACTACGGGTCGTGGGACATGCACTCCAAGCTCGGTACCGTCCAGGTGGGTGGGGCAGAGAGCATGCGGGGCATGGTCGGCACGCTGAGTCACTCCCTGGCTGCGTTCTTCACGGACCTCGGCAGCGTCGGCGGCCGGGTGACGCTGCTGACGCTCACCGAGTTCGGTCGACGGCTCAAGGAGAACGGGTCAGGCGGTCTCGACCACGGCTGGGCCAACGCCACCCTGGTGATGGGCGCGGGAGTTCGGGGTGGCCGCTACCACGGGACGTGGCCGGGTCTGGCGAACGCGGCGCTGGACGACGGTGACCTCGCCGTGACGACCGACTACCGGAGCATCCTCAGCGAGATCATGCTCAAGCGTTTCGACACGACCTCGAGCAAGGTGTTTCCGGACTTCACGCCCAAGCACGTCGGCGTCATGCACTGACCGACCCGGGTCCTTTACCTTTGCCACGACCGCAGGCAGACTCAGCGGATGGGGGCATCGCCTTCCGGACGCGTCCTGGCCGCCGTTGTCTTCACAGACATGGTGGACTCGACCTCAGTCGTCGAGGAGCTCGGCGACAGCAGAGCGAAAGCACTCGTCAGTCGACATCATCAGATCGTTCGCGCTGAGCTCAAGCGCTTCGGTGGTCGCGAGCTGGACACGGCCGGTGATGGGTTCTTCGCCACGTTCAACGAACCCGCGTCTGCGATCGCGTTCGCCTGTGCCGCTGCCCGAGCCGTTCGTGAGCTCGGGATCGAGATTCGCGCCGGCGTGCACTTCGGGGAGTGCGAGAAGGTCGGCAAGAAGCTCGGAGGCATCACCGTGGTGGTCGGCGCTCGCATCATGGCGCTCGGCGGTGCCGGCGACGTCCTCGTATCCGGAACTGTGGCCGAGCTCGCCCGCGGCGCTGGTTTCGGAATGGGTGATCGCGGCAGCCACGGCTTGAAAGGCGTCGAGGGCGACTGGCGGGTGCTGGCGGTGGAGTCTGTCGATGGTGATCCGCGTGATGGCCCGTTGGATCCGGTGGAGGCAGCTGCTCGCCGCCACGCCATCGAGCCTGCGTCCGCCCGGCGGCGGTTGCGGCGCCCGACGCTGATCGGCGTTGCGGCGGTCTCGGTACTCGCGGTTGCGGTGATCGTTTTCATCTCGGCGAAGCAAGAAGCGCGCGCGAAGGTGCCTGGCTCGGATTCGTTGGCACGCATCGATGCAACGGGACGAGCCTTTGACTCTGTGGTCGACGCCGGCCGGGGCGCCTTCCCCGACGCCATCGCGGCCGGGGACGGCAAGCTGTGGGTGGTGAACGTGGCGAACCGGACCCTGATGCAGGTTGATCCAGTGACGGCACAGACCAAAACGATCGGAACGACGTCGGTCCCGACCGGGGTGGCCTTTGTCGACGAGCGCGTCTGGGTGACCTATGGGTTCAGCTCCGATCCCCTCCGACGGGTGGACGTGTTGGACCCCTCGGACCCCGTGTTGGGCCCCGCCGGGGTCAGCGTTCCCGACGGCAGCTATCCGATCGCTGCGGGCGACGGCGTGCTCTGGATTGCCGACCCCCTTGGTTCGAGCCTGATGCGCTATGACCCGGTGACCGGCCGCAGCGAGTCCGTGCAACTGCCCCATGGATCGGGGCCGGTCGCACTCGCGGTCAACCAGGGCACGCGATTCCTCTGGGTCGCCGCCGGTCGCGTCGGTGAGGTCTTCAAACTGAACGCCGACGACCTGCACGCCCCGCTCGAACGCTTCGGGACGGGACGGTCGGTGCCGACCTCGCTCACGACCGCGCCGGACGGTTCGGTGTGGATCGTGGCTCGCGACACGGATACGGTGCTGGCACTCTCGCCAACAGGAGCGACTCGCTTCGAGGAGACAGTCGAGGGCCACTGCGACGGGCTGAGCGGAATCGTGGCCGTCGAGGATGCCATCTGGGTTTCCTGCTCCACATCATCGAACGTGGTCCGCCTCGATCCCCACGATGGCTCGTTCGTCTCCGCTCTCGCGGTCGCGGGGGAGCCCGGACCTATGACAGTGGACGAGACGGGCGCGGTGTGGGTGGCGGTGCGAGGCTCGTGACGGTGCGACTCGGCACGAGACGAGGCCGACCCTTCGCCCGCGCCCTCACCGTCGCCATCGCAGCAACGGCGGTGGTGAGCGTCGTCGCGGCGGATCCTCGCGGCCAGGCACCAGCGAGCAGCACGACGCCTGACGGTGGCAGCCTGCGCGTCGTGATGGCAGACCCTGCCTACGCAGGGTTCGACCCGCAGGCCGCGTACTCACCGTCGCAGTTCGAGCTGCTCCGGTGCTGCTTGGTACGAACCCTCATGAGCTATCGAGGAGTCGAGGATTTTCCCGGCACTCAGCCCGTTCCCGACCTGGCGACCGGACCGCCATCGGTCTCCACGGACGGGAAGACCTGGACCTTCCGCCTCCAGCAGGGGATCCACTATGCGCCCCCGCTCGAAAATGTCGAGGTGACGGCGGATGACATCGTCCGCGCCTTCCTTCGCGCCGGCAGCCCTGCGGCTGCAGGCGGGCCAGGGGTCGGATACCTGGGACTGATCCAAGGTTTCTCCGACTTCGCGCGCGGCAAGGCCGATGCGATCGCCGGCATCTCAGCGCCGGACAAGTACACGATCCAGGTGAGGGAGACCCTTGCCGATCAATCGATCGAGCATGTGTTCGCACTCCCGTTCACGGCTCCGATCCCGCCCCTGCCCGGTGATTCCACTGCCCTCCTCGGAACCGCCAGCGGGCATCCCTTCGCGAGCGACTTCCAAGGCGGGCCACCGCAGGCGCAGGGATACGGACCGTTCCTGGTTGCCACCGGGCCTTACATGGTCGCGGGGGCGCAGAACCTGGACTTCAGTGTGTCGCCGGCGGCTCAGGTTCCGGCGTCCGGCTTCTCGCCTGGCTGGTGGTTCGATGACCCGGGCGCGTTGACCTTGGTCCGGAACCCCTCATGGGACGCCGCCAGCGATCCCGTCCGGACCGCGTTTGCCGACCGGATCGAGATCTCGATCGTTCCTGCCGACGACCCCTACGCGCTGCTGGACGCAGGCGGCGTCGACGTCATCATGGGGGAGAACCCGCCTCCTGGCGTTCAACGGCGATACCAGCGCTCGGAGACGCTGCGCGAGCGCATCTCAGGAGTCGCGGGCGGCTGGAGCCGCTTCGTGGCCATGAACGTGGCGCAACCGCCGGTCGACGATGTTCATGTCCGCCGGGCCATCTCGCTGGTGCTCGACCGGCAGGCCTTGGCAGCCTCCGCTGGGGAACGCATGACGTCGCATCTCATCCCGGATCCCATGATCGGGTCGTTGCTGGCGTCGTGGACACCGTTCCCCGGAGCGAGTGACGCGGGTGACCTGACGGCCGCCCGGACGGAGATGGACAAGTCGCAGTACGGAAACGGGGGCAGGTGCGCCGCGCGCGCGTGCCGCCACGTGATCGTTGGGTTGCCTCAAGTGCGGCGCAGGACCTTCACGGCCACGGTTCGCCCTCGCCTCGAGTCGATCGGGATCAGACCAATCTTTCGGCAGGTCGACTGCGCTGATCCACGGGCACGTCAGGCCCTATGTGCCTCCGGATGGATCGGCGACTTCCCGAGCGCAGGCAACATGGTCGTCCCGTTCCTTTCCACCGAGGGGGGTTTCAATCCTTCGCACCTCGGAACGAGCCCTCAGCAGCTGGCCCGATGGGGCTTTTCCACGCGGCATGTTCCCGGGATCGGCTCCGACTACAACCGGTGTACTCCACTGGCGGGACTGCAGGCGGCTTTGTGCTGGGCGCGGCTGGACCAGCTGCTGACGTCGGAGCTGGCTGCCTTCATCCCGATCTCCACGGGCGAGGTGGTTCGGCTTCGTGGTGCAGACGTCTCGGAATACTCGCTCGACCAGGCGTTCGGCGAGCCGTCACTTGACCGGATCTCAGTCACGCACTAGAGCGCGCATGTGCCGACTCCGGGACGGCCAGTGGGGCTCAGGCGGCTGAGGAGGTGGAGGGGGACGAGGTTGTCTGCGGCAGGGCGTCGACGTGGAAGTTCGTGACCTTGCCGTCGGTCGTCGTCACCGAGACGGTCCCGCCGACGAGTCCGGTCAGCTCCTGGGCGAGCGTCTCGACCGTGCCGTCGCCGTCGACGTCGGTCCCGGTCAGCTGGGCCCTGACCGCAGGGGACAGGACGACGGTGACACTGTCGACGCTCCACTCACCCGCACTCGGCTGGGCCCAGACACCACTCCAGCTCTTGACCACTGGCTTGGGGGCGGGCGCCGGCTTGGGCGCCGGCTTCGGGGCCGGCTTGGGCTTCGGCGTGGTCGGTGCAGGCTTGGGCTTCGTCGTCGACGGCTTCGGGTGGTGCGGCGCCGGACGGTGGTGTTCGCGGTGGGCCCGGTGGCGGTGGTGACGCGGCGGCGGAGCGTCGTTCGGCACGATGTCGACGACACCGCTGTCGTAGGCGTTCGCGATCGTGAGCACAAGGTCGACGTACTCGTCGGAGTGGTTGTAGCGGAGCACGTTGGCGCGGGCCTGCGGCAGGCTCGAGAAGTCCCCGCCCGCCGAGCACAGGTACAGCGCGGTCGTCAGCGCAGCATCGTCGAAGTCGCTCGGGTTCCGTCGGCCATCACCGTCGCCATCGGCGCCGATGACCGCCCAGGTGCTCGGGATGAACTGCATCGGCCCGACGGCGCGATCCCAGACCTTGTCGCCGTCGAGGACACCGTTGTCGGTGTCGGCGATACGCGCCACGCCGTGACCGTTGAGCGCCATACCGACGATGCGTGGTGTGGTGACGCCGTTGGCGAGCACCGATGCACCACCGAACCGCCCGTGGTTCGACTCGACCTGGCCGATGGCGGCGATGACACCCCAGCTCAGGTGGCAGCCGGGATAGCTGGACGCGACGTGACCGGCTGCGTTCTTGTAGGCGTTGAGCGCCGCCAACGGGACGTCGTAGCTGGTGTTGGCGCTGACCTCGAGAACCCGGTCGTGCTGGGACGTCTTGATCGTGATGCGCTTGCGCTGCTTCGACCCGTTGCCCTTGTCCTGGTTCGCAGGCACGAGGAGCGGCGCCACGTCGGCGCGCACCGGGCCAACGGGAGAGGTGGAGAGCGACGACGCTGCGGAGGCAGTCGACGTCGCATCGGACGGTGAAACCCCCGGCTCGGAGACGGCCGACGGCAGCGGGAGAAGGGCGGCAACGGCAATGCACAAAGCTCCGCGCTGCAGGGAGAAACGTCCTGATGACATGTGAGACAAGCGTAATGACGCGGATGGCCCAAGAATCCCGATTAGTTGAACATGGCACGAGTGGAGCCGAAGATCAGACGGACGGCTGATGCCGCGCGGCCGGTCGGGGGATGTGTCCGGATGGCAGGTAGATTCGTCGCGTGACCGCAGCCGTCAGCTATCCGATGCACCGCCGGACGCTCGACAACGGGCTGCGCGTCGTCGTCAGCCCCACGCCGGGTCTGGGGGTCGTGGCCGTCAACCTCTGGTACGACGTCGGCTCCCGCCACGAACAGCCGCACCGGCAGGGGTTCGCACACCTCTTCGAGCACCTGATGTTCCAGGGTTCGCGCCACGTGAAGTCAGGCGATCACTTCGCCCTCTTGCAGGGCCACGGCGCCTCCCTCAACGCGACCACGTCCTTCGACCGCACGAACTACTTCGAGTCGATGCCCAGTGGTGTGCTGGACCTGGCCCTGTGGCTCGAGGCGGACAGGATGGCGTTCCTCGACGACGTCCTGACCCAGGAGAACTTCACCAACCAGGTCGACGTCGTCGCGCAGGAACGCAGTCAGCGGATGGACAACGTCCCGTACGGCACCGTCTTCGAGAAGGCGCTGCCGCTCATCTTCGACCCCGAGCATCCCTACGGGCACCTGCCGATCGGCAACATGCAGCAGCTGGCTGAAGCCACCCTCGACGAGGTCAGTGCCTTTCACGCGGCGTACTACATGCCCAACAACGCCGTGCTGTCGATCGTGGGCGACGTCGACGCCGAAGCCGCCTTCGCCAAGGCCGCCACGTACTTCGAGCACATCGAGCCCGGTGACGCGCCGAAGCGAAAGATCCCCGCCGCGCTGCCTCCGTTGGTCGAGCCACGCCATCTCGACCACTACGAAGACGTGCCGTCGCCCGGTCTGTGGTTCGTGTTCCGGCTGCCCGTCGACGAGCCCGGGTCACGGGAGCTGGCCGCTGTCGGGCTCGCCTGCAGCATCATCGGCGAGGGTGAGACGAGCCTGTTGCATCGGCGACTGGTCCGGCAGGACCGGACCGCACTTGCCGCTGGGCTCGGAGTCAACACGTTGATCGCCGGCAATTCCTTGGGCCTGGGGTCGGTCCGGGCCATGCCGGGTCAGGACCTGGCCGACGTGGCGGGCGTCGTCGAGGACGTCTTCAACCGTTTCCTCGCCCACGGGCCGAGCGACCAGGAGCTCGCCGTGGCCCGTGCCCAGGCCGAACGTGACTGGCTCGACGAGATGGGAACAGCGGCCGGACGCGCCGACGCACTCTCGGCGAGCCTGTTGCTCTTCGACGACCCCGAGCAGCTGAACGAGCGGTTGCCGCTGCTGCACAGCATCACGGCAGAAGAAGTCACGGAGGCGGCGCGTACCTGGCTGCTGCCGGCGGTGAATGCGCAGGTCCGGGTCTATCCGGAGGGCCCAGCGGAGGCCGCTGCCCTGGCCGGCGACCTTCCGCTCGACGGGGGTGTGGAGCTGTGACCCTGATCGAGACGCCACCTCCGGTGACCCCGGCCGTCGGCTGGACCTTTCCGACCTACACCGAGCGCCGTCTCGACAACGGGCTCCGGGTGCTGCGTTACGACTGCCCCGGGCAGTACGTCGTGGCGGCCACCGTGCTGTTCGACCTTCCGCTGACCGCTGAGCCGCGCGAGCTCGAAGGTGTCGCCGGACTGGTCGGGCGCTGCCTCACCCGCGGAGCAGCGGGGCGCACCGCCGAGGAGTTCGCCGACGCCCTTGCGCTGTGTGGGGCGGACCTGGACGCCTCGGCGTTCCCGGACGGCTTCGCGGTCCGTCTTGCCGTGCCGATGATCAAGCTCGAGCAGGCACTGCGGCTGATGGCGGACGCCATCCGGTCACCGGAGTTCTATGACGATGAGTTCGACCACGAGAAGGACCTGCGGCTCGAGGAGATCGAGCAGGCCGCGGCCTACCCGCAGCATGTGGCGGTCGAGCAGCTCAACGCGGCCCTGTTCGGCGATCACCGCGCAGCCCGGCCGGTCGGTGGCACGGTCGAGTCGGTGACGGCCGTGGGTCGCGACGACGCCGTCGCTTTCGCGCAGGGGCACCTGGGTCCCGAGCGGGCCACGCTCATCATCGCCGGTGACTTTGCCGACCTCGACCCGGTCGCCCTCATCGCAGAGGCCTTCGACGGCTGGGCCGGACCAGAGCCCCCGACTGCGGCTGCTGCGACGCCGCCGCCGGTCCCGGCCGACCACGCACAGGTGATCCTGGTCGACTGGCCTGCGGCGCCCCAGTCGACCCTTCGGCTCGCGGCACCGGGTATCACGCGCGGAGACGACCGCTGGGCGGGTCTGTTTGCCGCGAACTTCACGATCGGGGGGACGTTCTCGTCACGGATCAACACGGTCCTGCGCGAGGACAAGGGCTTCACCTACGGCGCCGGCTCCAGCCTCGACACCGGACGGGACACGGGTCTCGTCACGGTCTCCACAGCCGTCCGCGCCGACTCCACGGCCGAGGCGCTGGCCGACATCGTGGCCATCCTGCGGGCCGCCACGGGTTCGATCACCGACGATGAGGTGGCCACCGCGGCTAGGGCCGCCACCGAGTCGGCGGCGCTCGGCTTCGAGCGGGCCGACAGCGTCGTCGGCCGGGTCGAGCTCCTGGTGTCGCAGGGGCTGCCACTCGACCACGTCGACGCCAACCTCGAGCGGATCAGACGGGTCACCGCAGCCGAAGCCAACGCAGCCCTCGAGACGACGCTTCGACCCGACGCCTTCACCGTGGTGGTTGCCGGTGACGCCGCCAGCCTTCGTGAGTCGTTGGCCGAATGGGGCTACGCCCCCGTGGTGGAGGTCACCCCAACGCGGCGTTGACCACCTCGCGCGCCTCCTCCTGGACCTGGGCCAGATGCTCGGCGCCCCGGAACGACTCGGCGTAGATCTTGTAGACGTCCTCGGTGCCTGAGGGGCGGGCGGCGAACCAGGCGGACCCCGTCGTGACCTTGAGACCGCCGATCGGGGCACCGTTTCCCGGCGCGTCGGTCAGCTTGGCGGTTATGGCTTCTCCTGCCACCGACTCGGCGTGGACATCCCGGGCGGCGAGCTTCCCCAGCTTGGCCTTCTGCTCGCGGTTGGCGGGGGCATCTACGCGGGCGTACGCCGGGTCGCCGTGACGCTCCACGAGCTCGGCGTACAGCTGGCTCGGAGACTTGCCCGTGACGGCCAGGATCTCGCTGGCCAGCAGGGCGAGCAGGATCCCGTCCTTGTCGGTTGTCCAGGTGGTGCCGTCGAGCCGCAGGAATGACGCGCCGGCAGACTCCTCGCCTCCGAACCCGACCGAGCCGTCCAGCAGCCCGGGCACGAACCACTTGAAGCCGACCGGAACCTCGAGCAGGTGCCGGCCGAGCTCGGCCGCCACCCGATCGATCATCGACGAGCTGACCAGCGTCTTGCCGATGGCGCAGTCGCGGCCCCATCCGGTGCGGTGCTCGAAGAGGTATCCGATGGCGACGGCCAGGAAGTGGTTGGGGTTCATCAAGCCCGCATCCGGAGTGACGATGCCGTGGCGATCGCTGTCGGCGTCGTTGCCGGTGGCGATGTCGAACCGGTCGCGCTGAGCGATCAACGACGCCATGGCGTTCGGTGACGAGCAGTCCATCCGGATCTTGCCGTCCGTGTCGAGCGTCATGAACCGCCAGGTGGGATCCACCTCGGGGTTGACGACGATGAGGTCGAGCCGGTGGCGCGACCCGATCTCGCCCCAGTAGCCGACGCTGGCGCCACCCATCGGGTCGGCCCCGATGCGCACGCCCGCAGACCGGATCGTGTCGAGGTCGAGGACTGCCGACAGGTCGTCGACGTACGACGACAGGAAGTCGAACCGGCCGGCGGTGGCCGTGGCCTCCTCGGGAGCGACCCGGGCCACCCTCTCGACACCGTCAGCCAACAAAGCGTTGGCGCGACGTTCGATCCACCCGGTGGCGTCGGAATCGGCCGGGCCCCCGTGCGGCGGGTTGTACTTGAAGCCGCCGTCCCGCGGCGGGTTGTGCGAGGGAGTGACCACGATGCCGTCGGCCTGCCCGCGGCCGCCTTCGCGGTTGAGCCGCAGGATCGCGTGCGACACAGCCGGCGTCGGCGTGTAGCCGTCCCGTGTGTCCACCAGCACGTTCACCCCTGCCGCGACGAGGACCTCGAGGGCGGTCTCCCACGCCGGCAGCGACAGCGCATGGGTGTCACGGCCGATCAGGAGCGGCCCGTCGACGCCCTCACTGGCGCGGTACTCGACGATCGCCTGGGTGGTGGCCACGATGTGCTGCTCGTTGAACGCACCGTCGAGGCTCGAACCTCGATGTCCGGACGTGCCGAACGCGACGCGCTGGTCGGGATCGTCCGGGTCCGGGCGACGGTCGTAGTACGCGCCGACGACTTCGTCGACGTCGATGAGGTCGGAGGGCTGGGCCGGCTGTCCGGCGCGCTCGTGAGCCATGGGCTGATCCTCGCGGAACCCGATACGACTGTCGACCGGTGGTTCTCCTGTTCGTCTCAGCCTGTGGACCGGCTCTGTTATCGTCTCGTTATCTGTCGGGGGACAGATGCGGGCAGAGCAAGGGGAACGTGTGAAGGTCTTCGTCACGGGAGCAACCGGGGTGCTCGGACGGGCGGCTGTGACGGCACTTCAGAGCGACGGCCACGCAGTCACCGGACTCGCCCGAACCGACGAAAAGGCTGCCGAGCTCGCTGCCCTCGGAGCGGCTGCGTCCCACGTGTCCCTGTTCGACCGGGCCCAGCTGACCGCGGCGCTCACCGGGTTCGACGCAGTCTGCCACCTCGCTACCCACATACCTGTCGGCATCGCCGGCTTCCGTCCGGGTGCCTGGAAGCTCAACGACCGCCTCCGCATCGACGGGTCCAAGGTGGTCGTGCAGGCCGCCCGCGACGCCGGGGTGCGTCGTCTGGTGCAAGAGAGTGTGTCCTTCCTGTACGCCGACGCCGGCGACGAGTGGATCACCGAGGAGAGCACGTTGTCTGTCACACGCGCCCTCGACCCGGCTGCGGTGGCGGAGGCCAATGCGGCCGAGTTCGCGTGCAAGTCGAGGCAGCCGGTGGTGCTCCGGTTCGGCAACGTCGTGGGCGACGACGCCATGACCCGGTGGCGGCTCAGCCAGGCGCGTGCCGGGCGACCGATCGGTCTCGGAGACCCACAGGGCTGGGCGCACGTCGTCCACCCCGAGGATGCCGGCGCCGCGGTCTCGGCTGCGCTCGAGGCGCCCGGCGGGGTCTACAACGTCGGTGCCGAACCCGTCCGTCGGGAAGAGATGACCCAGGTCTTCGCGCGCGCCGCCGGGCATGACGCACTCGGGTTTATGCCGCGCATCCTCGTCCGCGTCGGCGGTGACAGGCTTGCCGCGCTGACGCGCTCACACCGGGTCTCCTCGGCTCGTCTCCATGAGACCACCGGTTGGAAGGCCGTCCATCACACGTTCGACGAGTCCTGGCTGAGCCATGGCTGAGCCGCCACCGGGCTCCGATGCCGACGACAGCGCAGAGATTCCGAGGCCTTCCCGCCGCAAGCTGACCATGGCCGAGGTGTTCGGCGACGTCCTGCCCGACGAGACCAGCGATGAGCGTGCGCCCGATCCGCGGGAGGATGAGGACGTGGACGCCAGGGAACGCGACCTGCTCCGCGACGTACCGCCACACCACCAGTAGCAGAGCAGCCGTCAGGGCCGGTCGCGCGCCGCGAGCAGGTCGCGGATCTCGGTCAGCAGGGCGACGTCCTCGGACACCGCTTCGGGTGCAGGCGTCTCTTCCTTGCGCGCCATGGAGGCACGGGCCCGCTGGTAGGGGGTGACGATGAGGAAGTACACGACCGCCGCGAGGATGAGGAAACTGATCAGCGCGGTGAGCCAGGCTCCGACACTGACGCCGCCGGGTGCGTACGACGAGAAGTCGGGTGTGCCGCCGGCCTTTCCGAGCAGGTCCATGATAAGCGTGACCGTGGCTGTCACGACGGCGGCGAATGCGGTGGCCATGATGAACGCCACCCCGAGCTCGACCAGGTTGCCGCGGAGCACGAAGTCCTTGAAACCCTTGATCATGGTGATGATGCCTTCCTGATAGCGGGTGGGGGACATGGGTAGGTGAGCAGTGAGTAGAGCACTATCGCATGCTCAACGTCAGGGCATAACGGCCCATGGCCTGGGCGAGCCGTGCCGCATCGGTTGAGCTCACCGCCAACACGATGAGTGCCCCGTCAGCGTTCGTCAGGGTGGAGTCGGCCGCTGGGATCGCGATGACGGGCGCATCGCGTACGACGGTCGGCGCCTCGTCGCCACGGTCGGTGGCGGCGTAGAGATCGACGCGGTCACCGACCCGGAGCAGGTCGACGGCCCCGGCGTCGGCCACGCGTACCGGCACTGACACGCGGTCGGCGCCGAAGCCTGCGGCAAGTCCGGGACTCACGAGCCGGGTGCGCGTGATGAGCTCGCCCGCGCTGATCGGACCGGCGAGAGTGCGGCCCACCGCAGAGCCACTCGAGACGAGCGCCGTGGACGGGACCACGGACTCGGCGAGCGAGACGACACGAAGGTCGGACGAAGAGAGCGCGGAACCACCGACCAGGTCGTGGCTGGCGACCAGGACCGCCGTCGTCGGCGGTGGTGGAGGTGCGAGGACGTGCACGAAGGCGAGCACGCTCGCGGCGGCGAGCACCGCGGCCAGGGGGCGCCGGTAGCGAGCGGTCAGCCGCTGGGCACGGTAGAGCCGGGATCGTAGGTCACGCATCCGTGCAGGTTAGGAGAGTCCGCGGTTGCTCCGGGGCCGTCATCCACAGGCGGGCGCGCCAGGCCGCGACTCGCGCGGACTGCCCCAGAGGTACCCAACCGGGACGAGCTTGCATTGTCGCCTCGCACTCGACCGCGTATGCATCCGCCAACGCTGACGAGTCCTCGAGATCGAGGACTCGGATGTGAAGGCCCACGACTTGCTGTGTCAGCGGGCGGCAGCAGGAGTGGTCGTCGAACCGCTCGCCGGACCCGAGCCGTTCGAGCCGGCGGGCTTGGGCGCGTTGGCCGGCTTCGACTCAGACGACGTGGAAGCGGGCTTCTTGTCGCCGGTCTCCTTGGCGGGCGATGACTCCTTCGCGGGCGACGACCCGTTCGACTCACCGGTCGACCCGTTCGACGTACTCGCGGACTCAGCCTTGCGGCTGTCGGTGCGGTAGAAGCCAGAGCCCTTGAACACCACGCCCACCGCGCTGAGCACCTTGCGCAGGCGGCCCGCGCAGACGGGGCACTCGGTCAGGGCGTCATCGGTGAAGCTCTGGCGTACCTCGAGCTGCTCGCCGCAGGCGGTGCAGGCGTACTGGTAGACGGGCACGTACGGCTCCTTCGGACCTCGGTACAGGCGGGTTTCGACCGGGGTGGACATCGGACGGACCGGCTCGCACCGGTCCGGTTAGCACTCGCGCACGGCGACTGCCAGCACCTCCATTGTGCGACAGCGCGGGCGCGGAAGCAAAGCCCCCGGCGCGCGGGGCCACCGCCAGGTCCTCAGCACGACCGCTGACGGCACAATGGTGGCCGTGCCCGTACTCCCCACCGCCAGGCTGCCCCGTTGGGCCCGCATCATGACCTGGGTCGGTGTGGGAGTGGTCCTCTTGCTGATCGTGGGAGTGGCGACGGCGGTGTGGACGGTGCGTCGCTCGTTCCCCCAGACCAGCGGCACCTTGAAGGTGTCGGGTCTGCAGTCGAAGGTCACGGTGGTCCGCGACGACCACGGCATCCCGCAGATCTATGCCGACAACAGCGCTGACCTCTTCTTCGCGCAGGGCTATGTGCAGGCTCAGGACCGGTTCTTCCAGATGGACGTACAACGGCATGTCACGGCTGGTCGGCTGAGCGAGCTGTTCGGCGAGCAGGCCCTCGAGACCGATGAGATCGTGCGCACCATGGGGTGGCGCCGGGTCGCCGAGAAGGAGCTGCCCTTGGTCTCCACCGACACCCGCCGCTACCTCGAGGCGTTTTCCAGCGGTGTCAACGCCTACCTCGCGGATCACGACGGAGCCACGCTGTCGCTGGAGTACGCGATGCTCGGCCTCTCCGGCGTGGGCTCGACGCCGGAGAAGTGGACGGCCGTCGATTCGCTGGCGTGGCTCAAGGCCATGGCCTGGGACCTCGGCAGCAACATCAGCGACGAGCTCGACAGGTCGCTGGAGTCCACCGAGCTCCGGCGTGGACAGATCAACAAGCTCTACCCCGACTACCCCTATGGCCAGAACCAGCCGATCGTGCACCAGGGCGCTCTCGTCGACGGTGCCTACGAGCAGGACGCCAGGCAGGGAGGCACGCGACTGCCCGAGCGCCCGGGATTCCTGAGCAAGGGCCGGGAGGCGCTCCTGCGCACCCGCCAGTCCACCCATGCACTCTCGCGTCTGCTGGGCAGTGCGAGCTCGTCACTGGGGAGCAACGCGTTCGCGGTGTCGGGCGACCACACCGCCAGCGGGGCGCCGATCCTGGCGAACGACCCGCACCTCGGCCCATCGATGCCCAGCATCTGGTACCAGATGGGTCTGCACTGCACCGAGGTGAACGCCCAGTGCCCCTTCGACGTCGCCGGCTTCACCTTCCCCGGGCTGCCCGGCGTCGTCATCGGTCACAACCAGTCGATCGCCTGGGGCTTCACCAACCTCGACCCGGACGTCCAGGACCTCTACCTCGAGAAGGTCCTCGACGACGGGCACTACCTGTATGACGGCAAGGCCGTCCCGATGGCCACACGGGAGGAACGTTTCGTCGTGCAGGGCGGCAGCCCCGTGACGATCACAGTGCGCGAGACCCGGCACGGGCCCCTCATCTCCGACGTGAGCGACGACTACTCCACGGTAGGGGCCGATGCGCCCGTACGGGGCGGCCAGCGCAAGCCCGCACGTGGCAACGGATACGCCGTCGCGTTGCGGTGGACGGCCTTGACGCCGGGACGGACCGCTGACGCAATCTTCGAGGTCGACAAGGCCACCAGCTGGAACCAGATCCGCGACGCCGCCCGTCACTTCGAAGTGCCGGCGCAGAACCTCGTGTACGCCGACGTCAACGGCCACATCGGGTATCAGGCCGATGGCAAGCTCCCGGTCCGGCGTACCGGGAACGGCGAGTGGCCGGTGCCGGGCTGGGACCCCGCCTACGAGTGGGACCGCCTGTACATCCCGTTCGACGCGTTGCCGAGTGTCCTGGATCCGAAGGACGGGTACGTCATCGCCGCAAACCAGGCGATCGTTCGCAAGAGCTATCCCTACTTCATCAGCAGCACCTATGACTACGGCTATCGCGCCCAACGGATCCACGACCTCATCGAGGCGCACGACCAGCTCAGACCAGCCGACCTGGCCTCGATCCAGCTCGACACCTCCAGCTGGCTGGCCAAGCGACTGACGCCCTATCTGTTGGGGGTCGAGCTGCGCAATGCCTACTACCGTGCGGGCCAGCACACGCTGATCGGCTGGAACTTCACGATGCCTGCCGGCTCGTCGGCGGCCGCGTTCTTCAACGTCGTCTGGAAGAACCTGCTCGCTGACACGTTCCACGACCAGCTGCCGAAGGACACCTGGCCGGACGGAGGCGACCGCTGGTGGGCGGTGATGGACCGGCTGCTCGAGCGCCCCGACGACGCTTTCTGGGACGACGTCGACACGCCCGAGGTCGAGCGGCGCGATGACATGATCGTCCTGGCGTTGGAGCAGGCGCGGGACGAGCTGACGAGTGCGATGTCCCGCGACCCGAAGCGCTGGGAGTGGGGACGTCTGCACACGCTCACGCTGCGAAGCTCGACGCTGGGGGCGGACAGCTCGCCGGTGCGGTTCCTGTTCAACCGCGGGCCGTACGACCTCGGCGGCGGCCCCTCGGTGCTCGACGCCGCAGCCTGGGACGCCGCGAAGGGTTATGAGGTGACCGCCGTCCCGTCGATGCGGATGGTGATCCCTCTCGACGATCTCGACGCCGCGCGCTGGATCAACCTGACCGGCGCATCCGGCCATGCCTACAACAGGCACTACACCGACCAGACGGACCTGTGGGCGGACGGCACGACACTGCCCTGGCTCTTCAGTCGTGGCGCCCTTGAGGAAGCCGCCGACCAGACCCTGACCCTCGAACCGGTCGGCTGACGGCGAATCGGTCGCTAGCGCGACCGCGCCGTCCCGCGTCGCGTCCGGATCGTGGTCGTCGGCGTGATGATGACGTCGACCCGCTCGTCGTGCGGCTCGGCGGGTACGTCGTCGACGACCTCCTCGTCATACGCCAGCTGCGCGCGCAGCACCCCCGGTCCGCAACGCTGCAACGCGCGGTCGTAGGAGCCGCCACCGCGGCCCAGGCGGTGACCTGCGCGGTCGACGGCCACACCCGGACATACGACCACAGATACGGTGCTGATGGCATCGACTCCCACGTGCGGTGTGGTCGGGACGAGCAGACCGAACCGGCCGGGCGCCTGCTCGCCCGGCTCGTACAGGCCCCAGTCGAGGTCGAAGTCGTCGAGCAGCACGGGCAGCAACACCTCGACGCCACGCGCGTGCAGGGCGTCGAGGAGTGGACGCGTACCCGGCTCGCCGTCCTGCGAGACGAACGCCGCGATGCGCGTCGCGCCAGCCAGTTCCGACAGCCCGAGAAGCTGGTCGCGGAACCCACGTGCCTGCCGCTCCTGGTCGACCTCGCTGCGGTCGGCCCGTCGCGCAAGGTGCGTCTTGCGGAGGCGCGCCTTGGTCGGAGAGGAGTCGCTCACGTCGCCACTGTAGGAGTGCCGCGACGATCGAGCACCTGCGCGTACACCGGCGGCAGCGCCTAGCATGCTGGGCATGAGCGCCGAAGGACTCGAACAGGCCAGGAAGAAGATGCAGGACGCGGACGTCCACCCCGCTGCGATCGAGGTCTTCAGTGACTTCTACCGGCAGCTCGAGTCCGGTGTCACCGGCATCGTCCATGAGGCCGACATCAGCCCTCTCGACAGTCCGCCCCGGCTCAGCGACCTCGACGACGACCAGAGCGCAGGGCGCGAAGCCTTGTCGGTGACGGCCATGATCAAGGTCAATGGTGGCCTCGGGACGTCGATGGGCATGGCCCAGGCGAAGTCGCTGCTGCCGGTGCGCGGCGACCTCACGTTCCTCGACATCATCGCCCGCCAGGTGCTGGCGGCAAGGGCCCACTGGGACGTGCCGTTGCCAGTGATCTTCATGAACTCGTTCCGGACGCGCGACGACACCTTGGCGGCGCTGGCGGCGTACGACGACCTGCCGGTCGGCGACCTGCCGCTCGACTTCATGCAGAACCGCGAGCCGAAGCTGCGGGCCGACGACCTGACGCCGGTGCGCTGGCCGGCGGACCCGTCGATGGAGTGGTGTCCACCCGGCCACGGTGACATCTATACAGCGCTCCAGGCATCCGGCCTGCTCCAGCAGCTGCTCGACTCGGGGTACCGGTTCGCGTTCATGTCGAACTCCGACAACCTCTGCGCCACGGTCGATGCCCGGGTGGCGGGCTGGTTCGCCGGGTCGGGGGCACCCTTCGCCAACGAGGTGTGCCGGCGAACGCCTGCTGACCGGAAGGGCGGTCACCTCGCCGTGCGCGTCAGCGACGGACGGCTCGTCCTGCGTGAAACGGCGCAGACGGCGCCCGAGGACGAGGAGGCGCTCGCGGACATCAGTCGGCATCGCTACTTCAACACGAACAACCTGTGGGTAGACCTGCGAGCGCTCGCCTCCCGACTCGACGAGCGCAACGGCGTCCTCGGCCTTTCGCTGATCCGCAATGACAAGACGGTCGACCCGAGCGACCCGGCGTCACCCGCCGTCATCCAGGTCGAGTCGGCCATGGGTGCCGCGGTCGAGGTGTTCGACGGGGCCCAGGCGCTGGAGGTGGACCGGTCGAGGTTCCTGCCCGTCAAGTCCACGAACGACCTGCTCCTGCTCCGCTCGGACGTCTACGAGGTAGGCGACGACTTCCGCGTCGTCCAGGCACAGCGAGGCGTGAAGCCACCGGTCGTCGACCTCGACAGTGAGTTCTACAAGCTGGTGGGTGATTTCGAGAAGCGTTTCCCGATGGGACCACCGTCGCTCAAGCAGGCGTCGTCGCTCACGGTGCGCGGAGACTGGACGTTCGACGCGGATGTGGTCGTGCAGGGCGACGCCGAGGTCGACGCCGACGGTTCGCCCGGCACGGTCTCGGCGACGTCGCTCGGGCGTTAGGGTGATCTGACCACCCGGCCCCGATGCGAGAGACTCATTGCCTGATGCGCAGCGTCGAAGAGCACCTGAGCACGATCTTGGAGCTGGTCCAGCCCCTGCCGCCGTACGAGCAGCCGCTGATGGAGGCGATCGGGCTACCGATCTGCCAGGACGTCGTCTCCTCGATCGACCTCCCGACGTTCGACAACTCTGCGATGGACGGCTATGCCTGCCGGCGCGCCGACTTGATGAATGCCGGCGAGAACAACCCGATCCGGCTGCCGGTCGTGGGGGAGTCGGCGGCGGGGCAGAGCAAGGCCTACGCGCTCTCTGAGGGGCAGGCCGTCAAGATCATGACGGGTGCGCCCTTGCCGGCCGGGGCCGACTGCGTCGTACCGATCGAATGGACGGACGGCGGTCGCGCGAACGTGTCCATCATGCGGCTGCCCGGACGAGGTCAGCACGTGCGGCCGCGAGGAGAGGACGTCCGCGCGGGAGACCTGTTGCTCGCGGAGGGCACCCGCCTCGGCCCTCGACAGGCGGCGGTCCTGGCCGCGACCGGGCATGCGCAGGTCAGTGCCCGGCCCCGCCCGCGCATCGTGGTCCTGTCGACGGGGAGTGAGCTGCGAGAGCCCGGTACGCCGCTGGGCTTCGACTCGATCTACGACTGCAACTCCTTTGCGATCGCCGCAGCCGTGCGGCAGGCCGAGGCGATCGCCTACCGCGTCGGCATCGTCACCGACGACCCGCACGAGCTCACCGACACCTTGTCCGACCAGCTCGTCCGCGCCGACATCGTCGTCACGAGCGGGGGAGTGAGTAAGGGCGACTACGACGTCGTCAAGGACGTGCTCGGTCGGCTCGGCACCGTGCAGTTCGACGAGATCGCGATGCAGCCGGGCAAGCCGCAGGGATTCGGCACGATCGGCGAGGACGACACCCCCATCTTCACGCTGCCCGGCAACCCCGTCTCGGCGTACATCTCGTTCGAGGTTTTCGTGCTGCCGGCGATCCGACTGATGATGGGCATGCTGCCGTATCGCAGGCCGTTGGTCCGCGCGGTCTGCAAGGCCGGCTTCGCGTCGCCCGACGGGCGTCGGCAGTTCGTGCGCGGGGCTTTCGAGGTGACCGGCGAGGGCGCCGAGGTGACTCCGATCGGTGGGCACGGTTCGCACCTCATCGGCAGCCTTGCGCTTTCGAACGCGTTGATCGTCGTACCCGAGGAGACGACCTCCGTCGACGAGGGTGCGACCGTCGACGTCATGGTCCTGGATCGGATGTTCTGATGGCTGGGTGGTCCGACGATCAGCCGCGGCTGACGCACGTCGACTCCCAGGGCGCTGCGCGGATGGTCGACGTCTCGGACAAGGACGTCACGGCGCGCACGGCGGTCGCGGCCGGTCGGGTCGTCACGTCGGGCGAGGTCGTCACGTTGCTGCGCGGCGCCGGGGTGCCCAAGGGAGACGCCCTGGCGGTTGCGCGGTTGGCCGGAATCATGGCCGCCAAGCGCACCCAAGACCTGGTGCCGCTGTGCCACCCCGTCGCCATCAGCGGCGTCGTCGTCGATCTCGACGTGGTCGACGACGGTGTGGAGATCACGGCCACCGTGCGTACGACGGACCGGACCGGTGTCGAGATGGAGGCCCTGACGGCGGTCGCCGTGGCTGGGCTGGCGCTCGTCGACATGGTCAAGGCGGTCGACAAAGGTGCGGTGATCACCGACATTCGGGTGCTCAGCAAGGCGGGTGGTCGCTCTGGCACGTGGACGCGCACGGAGCCGGCGTCGTGAGTGACTTCGCCAACCGCCGGGCGCATGTGGTCTCGGTGTCCAACCGCGCCGCCGCAGGCGTATACGCGGACACGACGGGACCACGCATCGTGTCGGTCCTCGAGGAGGCGGGTTTCGGCGCCGTCACCTCGAGCGTCGTACCGGATGGTGAACCCGTGGCCGATGAGCTGCGGGCGGCGGTCGACGAGGGCGTCGACCTCGTGGTGACCACCGGCGGCACCGGTCTGACGCCCACCGACCAGACTCCGGAGATGACCCGCCTGGTGCTCGCCCGAGAGGTGCCCGGGGTGGCGGAGGCGATCCGGGCTTACGGCCAGGCTCACGGCGTTCCGACAGCCGCATTGTCGCGTGGCCTGGCCGGGACCGCGGGGACCACCTTCGTCGTCAACCTGCCTGGCTCGATGGGTGGGGTCAAGGACGGTCTGGCTGTGCTCATGCCGATCCTCGGTCATGCCCTGGACCAGGTGCGCGGAAGCGATCATGCCCGCCCCGACGACGGTGGTGCACCCTGACCCGCGGATGGCCCGCCCAGCTGATCCGGGGTCGGGTCGGGCTACGGCCGATCAGGCGCGGCGACGCCGCGCGCTGGGCGGAGCTACGGCAGAGCAACCTCGAGTGGCTGGGGCCTTGGGAGTCCACGCGGCCGCCTGACACCGGCGGCCCGTCGACGGGCTATCGAGCGTTGACCCGGGACCTGATCCGGCAAGGTCGACAGGGCCGTGCGTTGCCCTTCGTCGTCACCTACGACGGCGTCATGGTCGGCCAGCTGACCGTCACCGGGATCACCTGGGGGTCGGCCAGGTGGGCTCAGATGGGTTACTGGATCGACGAAGGTCACGCCGGCCGCGGCATCATGCCGACCGCAGTGGCCCTGGCCTGCGACCACTGCTTCAACGTGCTGCGGCTACACCGTGTCGAGATCGCGATCCGGCCTGAGAACGTCGCCAGCTTGCGGGTGGTCCGCAAGCTGGGGTTCACCGAGATCGGGCTGGCGGCCCGCTACCTGCACATCAACGGGATGTGGCGGGACCACCTGCTGTTCGCGCTCACGGTCGAGGACGTCCCTCTCGGAGTGGCTTCTCGGCTGCGGGCCGAGGGATCGAGCAACATGTAACGCCTCAGCGGACCCATCGGCCACGAGTCACTCAATTCACACCAGTCACATAATTCACAGGCGACACACCGGCCCCGGTGCCGCGCCGGTGACGAAACCGGCCATACGGTCGTACCCGTGGGTTTGACCGGAGTCATCTATGCGCTCGTCGTCCTCGCCTGGGCGGCGTACCTTCTGCCGCAGGCGCTGCGTCGGCACGACGAAGCGGCCCGCAAGCATTCGATCGAGCGGTTCTCCTCGGCGATGCGCGTGCTCGCCCGTCGCGGTCCGTCGCGAAGCGACCGGATGGTCGTGACGCCGGCTAGAACGGCCGACCGCCTCCTCACGCCATCGTTGTCGGCAGGCCCGTCGGCAGAGGAGTTGGCGGATCGCCAGCTGCTTCCGCGGCCGACCCGCGCTGCCATGAAGGCCGCGGCCGAGCGGCGGCGACGGGTCCTGCTTGTCCTGGTCGGGCTGTCGCTCCTCACGGGGATCGTGGCCGCTGTCCGTCTGGTGCCGCTGTGGGCGATCGCGATCCCCCTCGTGGTGATCATCGCCTTCCTGACGATGGCTCGCCGGCAGGTTCGGCTCGCCAGTGACGCGTACTGGGACGAGGTATCGAACTTTCGTCCTGAGCCCAGCAACGTCTCCCCGCGCCCGGCCACGCGTGTCGACGCCACCCACGGAGTCGTCAGGAGGGCCGGTTCGACCAGCACCGAGCGTGACACCGCCGACGACGAACCCACCGTGACGCTCGATGCTCGCGCGCTGCGGGAGGCCCGCGTCGACGTTGGCGTGGTCGCGACCGCTGATGGTGGTTCGCTGTGGGACCCGCTGCCGGTGACGTTGCCGGCGTACGTCGACAAGCCGGTCGCCAAGCGCACCCATCGCACGATCACCCTCGGCGAGCCGGGCACGTGGTCGTCGGGTCACTCGGCCGAGGCCACTGAGACGGTGGCAGGGGCTGCCGCTGCCTCGTCGACGTCCGACGACGCGGACGGGTCTGTCGACGCGACTCCACGCGTGGCGAACGGCTGACCGACTCCATTCGAGGGCCCCGAACCGGGTGCTAGAGTTTCCCGGCGATCGGCGGCAGGGTGTGTACCCGCGTCCCGGTTGATGTCTTGGGGCTGTGGCGCAGTTGGTAGCGCGTCTCGTTCGCAATGAGAAGGTCAGGGGTTCGAATCCCCTCAGCTCCACCGGGTGAAGCCCCGGGGTGACCTGCGGAAACGCACGGATCACCCGGGGGCTTCGTCGTTGTTATTCGCCCGTGCGTCCCGCAAATGGCCCCCCGGTGGCCCCCGGCGCCCTGTTCAGGCGCTCCAGCCCGGCCAGATCGGCGCCGGTGCCGAGGTGGTGCAGGTAGAGATTCGTCGTCGCGATGGACGCATGGCCCATCCAGCTCTGCACTGTGCTGACATCGACACCGCGCGCCAACCAGAGGCAGGCGGCGGTGTGTCGCAGGTCGTGGATGCGGCGGCCCCGCCCGGTCCGCTCCCACCTCATCGTGCGCAGCACCGCGGAGCGGTGGAGGCGGGAGCCGGCCGCGGTGGTGAAGAGCAGGTCGCTCGGCTTCTTGCCGACCGTGAGGCGCTCGACGATCGGGAGCACGCGGTTGGCGATCGGGACGCGCCGTGATCGCCCGCTCTTGGGGGCCTTGGTGGCGATGCCTTCGGGTGCTGATCGGCGCACGATCAAGCCCGGTGCCGGCACCTCCATCACGTCGCCCACGGTCATCGCGCGGGCCTCGCCCCAGCGCAGACCGGTCCAGCCGAGGACGAGCAGGATGTCCGCGAGCCGGGCGTTCTGCTCGCGCCAGACCCGGTACGCGGTCTCGAGCTCGTCCTCGGTGAACGGGTTCATCTCCGTGCGCTCCTCGGAGCTCTTCGGGACAGGCACGGCGGTGACGGGATTGGTTGCGATCAGCTTCTCTCGCACGCACCAGCCGAAGAAGGAGGACAGGCTCGCTCGGTAGCGCACGACCGAGGACTCGACCAGCCCGGAGGCGAGCAGATGCTCGAAGATGCGGGCGACCTCCCGGCCCGAGACGGACGAGAGGTGGAGGTTGAGGACGCTGGCCGTGGTCAGCCGCTCGACGTCCTGGTCGGCGCGGTAGGTCTTCTGGGCAACGGTCGTCGACCGGATGAGGAGCCAGCGCTGCACCGCGTCTCTGACCCGCTCCTTTCCGGCTCGGGGATCGACCCCGCCGGCCAACGCGGCGCGCTCGCGAGCGAGCCAGGCCGTGGCCTCGCGCTTGGTATCGAAGACCTTGCTGGCCACATTGACCCGCCCGCTCTTCAGTCGGGCGCGGAAGCGGCCATTCGGGGTCTTCGAGACGCTCACGCCGAGACCTTCTCCAACCAGCTCTCGACGTCAGAGCGCCGATAGCGCGGGCAGCTCCTCGACATCCACGTCACCCGTGGCCCGCAGCCGGACTGACGCCACCGACACAGCGTCGCCTGGGAGACCCGCAGCCACTGCGCGACCTCTTCGGACATCAGGAACTCCGCGCCGCTCGTCGCGTAGTCCTCCGGTACTGCTGCGCTGCTCGCCTTGCCGCGCTCCCTCATCGTGCTGTTGCGCCCCATCATCGCCGCCCCTTGCGCGTGGTTTTGCCGAACCATTCGATTCTGCGCTTCCTCGCGTGGAAATGCAAGCACCTGACATTGGGATTCTTTCTCGGTAGGTTCGGGGCTATGAGACTGCCCGAGGACCCCCCGTACGCCCGGCAGGACGCTGACGACCTGCTGACGCCCGCGGACATACCTCCGGGATGGCATCTGCCGACGGTGTTCCCGGGGCATCGCTCGAGTGACGAGAGTGCACGGATCGACGAGATCCTCGGGTACGACGACTCCTCGCCGACGTCAACGGCTGCTGATGCCGATGAGGACGCGGCGGCGAACGAGCCGACCGGCGGGCTGTGGCGCTACCTCGAGCACGCCGACTCGGGGACCCGTGTGTACCTCCGACTGCAACGCCAGGCGTTCGCGGTCCCGGAGGAGGTGCGCATCACCGGCGTGGTCTATCTCCCGCGAGTCCCGGGCGATCCGATCACCTCGCGCCTGCTGCGTGAGCTGCCGACCGCGCACATCGAGACCTCGATCAACAAGCGCCTCTTCGCGATGAAGTCCACCGAGACTCTGACCGGCAACAAGATCGTCCTGCCCTCGGGCGCGAAGGTCGCCCGCCGCGACGTGCTCAAGCCGTTGGCCGGCACCGGCAAGACCGACCCGGACTTCTACGAGCGCGTCGCGCTCCAGCACGGGCAGCTGGTCAAGCAGGGTGATCGCAACCCGACGGCGACGATGGCCGAGATCAACGGGGTCGCGCTGACAACCGCGCAGGGATGGGTGGCAAAGACCCGGAACCGCGGGCTGCTCCCGCCGGGACGCCGCGGCCGCGCCGGCTGATCGCCCCTTCGCTCCGCCTTGCATCTCATCCTCCTCGCCTCTGCCTTCCTTCTCACTTCACTCTGTTCCTCCCTCCGCTGGCCCCATGTCTGCCTCCTCTACTCCTACTCGTCCTTCCCGCCTCTTTCCTCCTGGGGCCTTTCCCATCCCTAAACCGATGGACGTATGCTACCTAAGGTATTAGCGTATGCACGCGCAAATACACGCGATGCGGGAACTGTGAGGAGGCTCGGGCGTGAAGGGTGGCGTCATCCTGTTCCGTAGCACCGGTGGCGCGGCACGCCGCTACCTGGAGTCGGACCGCTCCACCGCTGATGAGTACTACTTGGGGGCGGGGACCGCGTTGGCGGAGTTCGCCGTCCTCGATCGCGACGGCAATGTGACGGCGGAGGGCGTGTTCACGCCGGAGCAGTACGCGGAGTGGGTGGACTGGCGCAATCCGTTCACTGGAGCAACCCGGGGCACCCCTCGGCTTCCCAGTCACGGCGAGGCGTCCGCGCCGGGGGAGCGGAGGCATGCGGGTGCGAGGCTGGGGTCGCCGCGGTTCGCCGAGATGGTGATCAACGCTCCGAAGTCGCTCTCGATCGCCGCCGCGTTGCATCCCGATGTCTCCGAAGCGCTCGATCGCGCGCAGGCGGACGCGGCCGCTGAGATCCGCTCATGGTTGGCCCGGCACTCGGTGACCCGCGTCGGTCCGCGTGGGCGCCAAGAGGTCGTCGGCGTGGACCAGCTCGAGACCGTGGCAGTCGTCCACAAGACCTCCCGGAGGGGCGACCCGCATCGCCACATCCACTTCCAGATCGGCACCCGTGTCTTCGCGACCGGGAAGTGGCGCGGCCTCGACACGGCTGCGCTGTTCAAACAGCAGGGCGCGATCCGGGCGCTCGGAACGGCAGTCATCGCCGCCCACCCCAAGCTGACGGGCGTGCTCGCCGCCCATGGGTTGAGCCTTGACCACGTCACCGGCGAGGTCGTCGAACTCGAGCAGTACAACGCGGTGCTGTCGAAGCGCGCCGCCCAGGTCGAGCACAACCTCGCCGTCCTGGTCGCCGCATGGGAGGACGCGCACCCCGGCGAGGAGCCCGGGGCGGTTGTGCGCGCCAGGATGCTCGCCCGCGCCTGGGATCACCAACGACCGCACAAGAAGCCGGCGGCTGAGGGGCTCGGTTGTGAGGAGGGCTGGCGCCGCGAACTGGCGGCCGCTGGCTATCGGGCAGATCCACGGTTCCGCCCAGTCCGCTCGCCAGCCCCCGTCGGCATCGATGACCTGAGTGTGGAAGAGCTCGCGGCGCGGGCGCTCGACCGCTGCGCCGCGGGGGCATCGACGTGGACAATCCACGGCATCCAGATGCACGTCACGCGCGTGGTCACCGAGGCCGGCATCACCGCGACCAGTGGCGATCTACGCGACCTGATCACCCTCGCGACGAACCTCGCCGCGTCGGACTGCCTCTCGGTGCTGCCGCCCATGATGGCCCACCCCGAGCAGGTCGCCCACCTCACCACGATCAGCGTCGTCGCGGCAGAGCGGACCTTGCGTGACTTGGTCGGCGCCCGTGTCGAAGCGAGCGGGCCCGCCGGGGGCGAGGTGGATGCGATGTCGTCCGCGGAGGCGGAGGCCGCCGAGCGGCTCGCAACAGAACGAGGACTGGACGCCGATCAGGCCCAGGCCGCGGCCGCGATCGCGTCGACAACCCCGCTGGTCATCGTCGAGGGCGCGGCAGGTGCAGGAAAGACCACCATGCTCGGCGCCGCCATCGCTGCGGCCGAGGCTCACGGACGACCTACACGGATAGTCACCCCGACGAAGAAGGCCGCCGATGTCGCAGCCCAGGAACTCGGCGTACCCACCGACTCTGTGGCCGCACTGGTCTACGCCTACGGGTGGCGCTGGGACAATGACGGCGTCTGGCGCCGCCTGAAGCCCGGTGAATCCGACCCGGTGACCGGTGCCGTCTATGCCGGCCCACCCACACGCGGAAGGCTGTGTGCGACGGAGCGGATCGTCGTTGACGAAGCAGGCATGCTCGACCAGGACACCGCCACGGCCCTCCTGATCGTCGCGGCCGAGACCGGAGCGAGCATCGCCTTGGTCGGTGATCGCGCCCAGCTGCCAGCGGTGGGCCGAGGCGGCGTCCTCGACATCGCGGCTGACCTCGTCAGTGCGTCTGGACTCGAGGTCCATGACCTGACCGGCATCCACCGCTTCGCAGATCCGACCTACGCGGCCTTCACCCTCGACCTGCGCGATGGCAAGCGTGCCGAGCAGCTCTTCGATCGCCTGCAGCACTTCGGCCTCGTGCGGCTCCACGAGTCGACGGAAGCGATGCATGCGTCGTTGGCAGACATCGCGCGACCCGGTGATGCCCTCACAGTCGCGACCAATGATCAGGCCAGAGAGGTCAATGCCGCGATCCGCCAGGCGCGCGTCGCCCGTGGCGAGATCCCCGACGTCACTGCCGCCGTAGGGTCTGATGGCCTCCCGGTCGGGCCGGGCGATCTGGTCATGACCCGTCGCAACGACAACGCGCTGGGGGTTGCCAACCGGCAGACCTGGATCGTCCAGCGGGCCGACGACGAGGGTGACGTCTGGGTCCTGCCAGCAGGCGCGGTTGGTCGTCGAACGAGCAAACGCCTCCCGGCCGCCTACGTTGCCGAGCACGTCCACCTTGCGTACGCCTCAACTGCCTACGGCGTCCAGGGCGCGACCAGCGAGGTTGCCCACGCCCTCGTCAACAGCCCGACCAGCGGCGCCTTCGAGAGTCTGGGCCTGGACGCTGCCGGCATCTACGTCGGCCTGACGCGCGGCCGCGAGGCCAACCTGCTCCACGTCGTCGCGGCCGACGTCGAAGAGGCGCGCGAGCAGTTCGCTGCCGCGATGGAACGGGACCGCGCAGATCGCGGGCTTGAGCACGCGGCCCGGACGGCGCGCGAAGCTGTTGCCGGACTCGTCGCACCTTCCACCATCGACGCCGACGTCGAGTACGTCGCATCCGAACGCGCCCGACTGCGTGCGGACATCGACTGCGCCAACGCCGAGGCCGACCGCTGGGAGAGCGCCCTCGCGACGCTCGCCACCCTGGACAGCGAGCACCAGCGAATCCGGGCACCCTACGAAAACGCGGTCGCGTCAGCGAAAGCAAGCGAGGAGGCCATTCGTGCCGCGGTTCACGCGGACCTGCTGGAACAGGCTGCCCAGGCTGCCGACGCCATCGCAGAGGCTGCGGGCCGTATGTATGCGGCCAACGCAGCAGCCCGCCACTCAGGCAGATTCGGGCGACGCGCCGCGGAACGGGCTGCTGAAGAGAGGTCGAGCGATCATGGCAGGCTCACCTCTGCGGTCGCCTCTCGCTGGGGAACCGCGCCGACCCCAGGAGCCGACCGCACCCGCTGGGCCCAGCACGCAGCCGATCTGGCCACCGACGATCATCCGAGCGTCCTCGACGCCGGCCGCGACAAGGCAGGTGCGGTCGACAGGCTGGCGCTGATCGACGGCAACCAGCAGAACGTGCGAGCAGACAGCCGTCGACAGCTCCTCGGCAATCGCCGGGCTGCCGACATCCGGCGGCGCACGGCGCAGTTGCGCGCGCGAGCACAGGGCGCCGAGCAACTCCTGTGCGAGCTCGACGCCCTGCCGCCCGCAGATGCCGCTCGTGCGCTCCGAGCGATGAGCGAACCTCCAGAGCCGGTCACACAAGCCGTCCGCACCCTGGAGACATCGGCGGGCGTAGGTAGAGAGACGCAGACGCGCTCCGCGCCCGGCAGCAGGGAAGTGTCCAGGCTCGCGGAACGGGCGCATGGGCAGAGTCCGAGCCTCTAGCGAGCGGTCCTCGGTCCTTGACGCGGACCCCGAACTGACGCCAGACGAGCCCGGCCGACAAACTTGTAGGGGTGCGGCGGCCATTGACGGGCCGGCTGCGGAGCATCTTGCGGAGCTGATTCTGATCGGTCGCCGGTGTCAGAGCGGGGGAGCGCACTGGTCTCCGGATAGGGACCGTCCCCGGTGCATGTCACCGGACTGGCCTTCCGGGACAACCAGCCATCACTCGGCCCCCTGTCCGTGGCGAGTCCGTTGAAGGTTCCCTGACCGGAACTGCTGCCCGGCGATCTTCCATTCCAGCCCGGGATGACGCAGCCTCCAGGCAGGCTCGGGCTTCCTCTCCGCGGTCATGCCGTTCAGTGTCGTGGTCATCACCGCACCTTCCCCGCCGACTCAGTCGACAGTGTGTCGGCTCTGGGAGGAGTGTGGGCTTCGGGCGACCCGGTGTGCCTGCCTGTGCGGTTTTGGCGTCGGTCGTTCGATCTTGGCGAATCGTCGGCACGAGTTGGGATCTTCGCTTAGAGTGCCGAGGTTGCTTCCTGCTACGTATGGGTGTCTTGTGCGACGAGTTTCGATCTGTCTGGTTCTGTCCCTTGTTGTGTCTGTTTTGGCGGGTAGTGCTGAGGCTGCTGCCGCTGACGTGGCGGCCTCTTCCTTGGCGCCGGGCGTCATTGAGTCCGCGATGTCAGAGGATCCGTCAGCTGGGTCAGATGTGCTGGTGGCGCAGGTTGAGGCGCGGCGGACTGGCGAGCCGGTTGAGATTGAGTCGGCGACGTCGCCGGACTCGACGACCTTCGCGAATCCGGATGGGACGTTCACGTCTAAGAGCGGCTCTGCTCCGTACCAGGTGCAGGCCGAGGACGGCTCGTGGTCGCCGATCGATATGACGTTGGTCGATGAGGGCGATGGCTATGTCCCGGATACGGCCGCGGTCGACATGACGGTGTCTGGTGGTGGCGGTGATGCCTTCGCGTCGCTGACACCGGCCGACGCGGCGGGGGTCAGTTTTGGGCTCGGCTGGGAGTCGCCGCTGTCGCCACCGACGGTGTCGGGGTCAACAGCGACGTATCCCGATGTGGTGCCGGGTGGCGATTTGGTCGTGACGGCGATGCCGTCAGGCTTTGCTGAGTCGGTGGTCCTACGTAGTCGCCCCGAGGGTGATGTGTCGTTTCGGATGCCGATGTCGTTGCAGGGTCTCGACCTGGATCTGAGCGATCAGGACGTGATGAGCCTGCGCGATGCTCAGGGGCGTCTGGTTGCGTCTGCGGCGCCTCCGATGATGTGGGACTCCACCGGCGACCGGGGCGATGGCGATGCGTCGCGGATGGCTCCGGTGGATCTCCATGTCGATGACTCGGGTGTTGACCCGGTTTTGGTGGTCCATGCCGACGCGTCGTTCTTGCAGGACCCGTCGACGGTGTATCCGGTGACGATCGACCCGACGACGACGTTGGCGGTCAGCGTCGACACCTGGGTCTCGAGTGAGAACCCGACGTCTCAGTCGGGCTCGACGAGTCTGGAGGTGGGCAGTAGTTCGGGCACGATCAACGGGGCACGTTCGCTGGTGAAGTTCAATGTCAGCTCGATCCTCAACAAGGATGTCGTCAATGCCACGTTGAATATCCGCCAGCGGCAGGCCGAGTATTGCGGCGGGGCGACCAACACCTACGCCCGGCGCGTCACGACTTCATGGACTGCGGCGTCGGTGACCTACAACAACTTCCCGATCGGGACGTCGAGTCAGCAGGCGACAGGGGCGCACCGGCCCGGTGACCCCAACTGTGACCAGAATGGCGTGGCTTGGCAGGTGTTCGACGTCACCGACATCACCAAACTGTGGGCCCAGGGAACGCCTAACTACGGGTTGATGCTGCGTCCGACATCGGACACGGCCGGGGACAACTATCGCCAGTTCGACTCCTCGGACTACACCGAGGCCGGGGGCGGCACAGCGGGGCGGCCGACCCTGGACGTGACCTGGAATCAGTCGCCGGAGGCTCCTACCGGCGCCCGGGTGTCGCCGTGCCCTGACCCGTGCAGTCCGGCGGTGGTGACCACGACACAACCAGGTTTCCGGGCGACCGGCAGCGACCCGGATGGGGGCCAGGTCAAGCTCAACCTAGAGATGCGCCAATTGGGCACCACGTCTCCAGTTTTCACCGCGTCCTCCCCGTTCTTTGACTCCGACGGCCAGGGCACGGTGCGGGCCCCGGCTGGCAAACTGACCGACGGCTTGAACTACGAGTACCGGCTGAGCACCGACGACGGGTTCGCCACCACGGCACAGTCCAATTGGTTCCCGGTGCTGGTCGACCTCGACGGGGGCGCCCCGACGCCGGCCCCGACGCTGATCGGCAGCGACACGGTCTGGGACTCGGCCGGTTCGCCGTACGTCATCGACGCTAGCGCCGACACCACCGTGTTGGCCGGCAGCACGCTGACGATCCGTCCCGGCACGGTGGTCAAGTTCGCCGGCGCCGGGAAGCTGCAGGTGGAGGGGACACTGCTCGCGGACGGCACCACAGGGCAGCCGATCATCTTCACGTCCATCCGGGACGACTCGGTCCGTGGCGACACCAACGGCGACGCCGGTGCCACCAGCCCGCAGCCGGGTGACTACGGCACTGCGGTCGCAATCGCGATGAGTTCGGTCAACGGAGCCAGCCAGGCGCAGGCCCAGGTTCGGGCCTCGTCCGTGCTGGACAACGTCAGCTTCCGCTACGGCGGCGCCAGTCCCTCGTCGGTGGTTGCGGTCGGGAACTGGGGCCGCCTGCAGGTGTCGCACTCCGAGATCGTCGACCTGCAGTACAGCGGCATGACGGTGGCCGCGATGCCGGACGGGATCGGTGACGTCACCGTCACCTCCACCTACTTCGGCCCAGGCCAGGACAACTACGTCGGCGGTTCGCTGGACTTCGTCAACGCGGGCACCTTCACCGGCAACCTGATGGCCGACCCGCAGGACGGGCTGAAGGTCAACGGTGTCGCTTCCGGCACCCACGTCGAGTTCGTCAACAACTGGTTCTACGGCAGCATCGGCATCAACAGCGGCAGCAACTACGACCGTACCGTCTACGACTTCCACGACAACGCCTTCCTGGGTGGCTGGCAGGACTTCGCCGGTGATCCGACCGACTTGTCGGAGAACTGGTGGGGGCATGTGCTGACCGGACCGGCCCATTGCTACGACGCGGCCGCGCAACCGCCGCTGGCGCTGATCACCTTCGGGGCGCCCGGATGCCCGAATGGCAGTAGTGACCAGTACTTCACCCAGGTGGAACCGGCGCTGACTGCGCCGCCAGCGCTGGTGGAGGCCGGACTGTCCGGGTCCCCGGTGGTGCCGGTGGTGGCCGACCCGGTCCAGCAGTACGGCAGCGGCATCAGCGAGTTCGCCTACAGTGCGTCCGGACAGCAGGCTGACCCGGTCAACTCCGCGCTCGGTTCGTACACCACCAGTGTCACCGACGCCTTCGTGCCGGCTCGGATCCTCGACCTGGCTGCAACTCGGACCTACAACTCCGCCGACCCGAGCAGCGGGTCGCTGGGCCAGGGGTGGGCGTTCAGCTACGACATCGGCTTGTCGTTCCCGGTCACCGGCACCGTGATGTTGCGGGCCGGGGACGGGCAGCAGGTCCGTTTCACCAAACAGACCGACGGCAGCTACCTGCCCGCGGCCGGCGGCACCGCAACCCTGCAGGCGGTCGGCACCACGTACACGGTCACCACCCGGGCCGGGACGGTGTACACATTCAACGCCGCCGGCAAGGTCACCAGCATGAAAGACCGCTCCGGCGCCACGGTCACCTTCACCTACACCGGCGGTGTTCTGTCCCGGGTCGCCAACGGCACCCGCGGAGTCACCCTGTCTTACCTCAACAACCAACTCGACCGAGTCACCTTGGATGACAACCGCTACGTCGAGTACAAGTACACCGGCGGACTGCTGACCAGTGTCCGGGCTCTGACCGGCCGGACCACCACCTATGAGTACTCCGGCGGCAAGCTGACCAAGCAGACCGACCCGCTCGGCCATGTGGTGCTCGAGCTCGGCTACGACGCGGTCTCGGGCCGGGTCACCGACCAGTGGGGGGCCCGGGACCAACTGACCACGTTGCACACCAGCTTCGGCTGGGATCCGGCGACCGGGACCGCGACCATGACTGACCCGCGCGGTAAGACCTGGACCGACGTCTATGTGAACAACGTGCTCGTGAGGCGGACTGACCCGCTGGGCCGTACCACCAGCTTTGACTACGACGAGAACCTGCAGCTGGTCCAGACCACGGATCCCAGCGGCTACCGGTCGGTCCTGAGATACAACGCTGCCGGCGACCTGATCTCGTCGCAGAGCACCAACGGAACCGTGACCACCAGCTACAACGCCGACCACAACCCCGTCACGTCGGTGAACCCGCGCGGCAACGCCACCAGCTACACGTATTACACCTCCGGCCTGTTGAAGGAGGTGAAGCGGACAGGTCCCAGCGGACCGGACACCAACGTCACCTCCTACACCTACGACACCAACAACCAGCTCGCCACCGTTACCACCCCGCGCGGGAAGACCACCAGCTACACCTACTGGCCTACCGGTGACCTGAAGACCGTCACCTCCCCGAACGGCAACGTCACCTCCTACACCTATGACAGCACCGGCCGGCCGGCCACCGAGCTGTCCCCGCTGGGAAACCTCGCGGTCCCCGCCCAGCAGGAGTCCTACACCACCCACTACGACTACACCGACACGCCCCAGATCAAGACCATCGTCACCGACCCGCTGGACCGCACCGTCGAGTACGGCTATGACGACGATGGCCGGCTGAAGACTGTCAAGGACCCCAAGCAACGCACCACCACCTACGACTACTTCGACGATGACCTGCTGAAGTCCGTACAGGGACCTGATCCGGCGGTTCCTGCCACCAGCTACACCTACGACGGCAACGGCAACCTGGCAACCGTCACCGACCCGGCCGGCCGCATCGTCACCCACACCTGGGATGACGCGAACCAAGAAGCCTCGACCACCAGCCCGGTCGGCATCTACACCTACCGTCACGACACCGCCGGCAACGTCACCGCGGTGACCGCACCGGGCGGGCTGACCACCAAGATGGACTACACCGCGGCCGGCCAGCTGCGCATGATCGACTACCCGACCGGGGTCGCGGGGGTCGCCGCCACTGCCGACGTCACCTACACCTACGACGCCGACGGCAACCGCAAGACGATGACCGACGGCGCCGGGACCGTCTCCTACGGCTACGACACCCTGGACCGGCTCATCACCGTCACCCGCGGCACCCAGACGTTCACCTACACCTACAAAGACGACGGCCTGCTGGCTTCGGTCGCCGCACCCAACGACCGCGTCCAGACCTACACCTACAAAGGCGACGGACAGCTCCTCACCGCCTCCGCTGCACCGAACAGCACCACCACCCCGGTGCACCAGGCCAGCTACACCTACACCGCCAACGGGATGCCCGACACGGCGACCCTGGCCGATGGCTCGGTCCGCACCTTCACCTACGACAAAGCCGACCGGCTCAAGCGCCTCGTCGACAAGAAAAGCACCACCAACGGCAGCACCGTCATCCTCGACGACACCTACACCCTCGACGACGCCGACAACCCCACCCAGATCACCCACGCGGCCGGCGGCACCAGCACCGACACCTACACCTACGACCTGCTCGACCGGCTCACCCAGACCTGCTACACCACCACCACCTGCACCGGCGCCACCTCCTATCTCAAATGGGCCTACGACAACGTCGGCAACAGGACCAGCGAAACCCGCACCTTTGGCCCCAGCCCGGGCACCACCAGCTACACCTACGACCCGCCCACCGGGCACCTCTCCAGCACCACCGGGCCCGGGTCGGGCACCACCAGCTACAGCTACGACGCCCGCGGACAACGCACCACCACCACCAGCACCGGCGGGACCACCACCACCAGCACCTACGACGCCGCCGGACGACAAACCACCACCAGCACCGGCGGGACCACCACCACCAGCACCTACGACGGCGACGGACGCCGCCTCACCACCACCGCCGCCGGTGTCACCACCAACTTCTCGTGGGACCCCGCCAGCTACCAGCTCGCCGCCGAAACCGACGCCTCCAACACACGGATCCGTGACTACACCTACGGCAACGGCCCCCTCGGCTACTACGGCCCCGGCGGAACCGCGTACTACTACCACACCGACACCCAAGGCTCCATCCGCGAAGTCACCAACACCGCCGGCACCTCCACCTGGCGCTACGACTACGAGCCCTACGGCAACGCCCGCACCACCAACAAGCTCACCGGCAACGCCGCCGACAACCCCATCGGCTGGGCCGGCCAATACGGCGACCCCACCGGCCAAACCCACCTCCGCGCCCGCCAATACGACCCCACCACCGGAACCTTCACCACCCCCGACCCCGCCGGCGCCGTCGCCGCATCAGCCACCTACACCTACGCCAACGCCAACCCCATGACCGGCTCCGACCCACTCGGACTCTGGCCCGACTGGGGCAACGTCGGCGGCTTCGTCGTCGACCACGCCGCCACCATCTCCACCATCGCCGGCGCCGGTGCCATGCTCTTCCCACCCGCCGCACCCGTCCTCGGCCCCATCGCCCTCGGAGCCGGCGCCATCACCGCCACCGACTCCATCATCGCCGCAGTCAACGCCTGCTCAACCGGCAAGAACTGCACCGGCGCCATCCTCAACGCCGCAGTCAACACCTCCCTCGCCCTCACCAGCACCGGCACAGCCGCAGCCGGCTTCAGCACATTCCTCGCCCGAAAAGGCATGCGCAATATTGCCGCAAACGCGGGTACCAAGCTTGGCTGGAGCACCGGGGACGACATCTACTCGCTGACCAAGGCGGGTAACACGCCTGCGTGGTCGACTGTCCGAGGACGGTTCTGGAAGAACGAGGCCGCTAGTCCGAGCTACGGCTCCTGGACTGATGACCAGTTGGCCCGTATGCGCACGGGCCGGGCACCCCAGCGTTACAACGCCGACAAGGGTGGACTGGAATCGATGGACCTCAGCCACGAGCCGATTCCGTTCCGGGACGGCGGGACGAACGTCATCCCACGCTGGCCGCAAGACCACGCAGCTGTCGACCGCTACCGATATCCGGGGTACTGACCATGACGAACCTCTCTGCCATGTTCGCTGAGCAGCAGACCAGCAAAATCGAGTGGGACGGGCCGTTGTTTAGCCTCTATGACTTCCCGGTCGAGGCAACGCGGCTCATCGTCGAGTTTGACTCTGTGGCTTCCGCGTTCCGGCAAGGTCTTCGAGTCAAGGTTCGAGGCGGTGAGCTCGAAATCGACGGTGTCTCCGCCTCGGACTTCGCGCTGTGGCAGGACACCGCGCCGAGCCGAGTGAAGATCGACATCCGCTGGGGGAGGGGAAAACGCTCGCTTCGGGTGTGGAACTCGTGGGAGCACAACGGCGTGATGCACGCGTGGCTCGGCAACTCAGGCATGCGGGTTGAGGAGGTTGCACCTGGGCGCTATCTGCTCCGGTGCAGCGACGGCGAGGGCGAGCCGACGTTCGATGATCTGGTGGCAGGCGTGACTGTCGAGTGAAGCGAGTCGTCCGCTGGGCCGTCCTCGTGGCCGTGGCTTTCCTGGGTTGGCTGGCGCCTTCAGCGTCTGATGCCACGGCCGCCTCCAACCTGCCGACCGCGGCCTCCCACTGCACCTACGATGCCCCGACCTACGACCCACCCGAGAACTACAAGGCACCCGAGCGAGGTCCGCCGGTCGAGGGCTTCGCCAACCCCACCTACGGCGCCGGCGACCTCTGGTCGGACGGCGCTTCGACGCGCTCGAAATCGACGTCGGCGCCTGACCACCCGGCCACCTACGACGCATCCGCCATGGTCGCGAAGATCACAGGGGATACGGGTACGACCCAGACGAGAGCTCAGGGAGACAGCGGGGGTTTGTCGGGGGTCGCGCCATGGCAGGTTGCCGCAAACAGCGGGGGGCGAGTCTTCTGGTCCGGCGGCGACATGGCCAAGAACGCTGCGGCTGACTTCGCCAAGGCAAACGGAGCAAAGACCATCGAGATGACCCGGACAGGTCGGGCGTTGGAGTGGCTGACCGATAAGACTTCGTACAACCTCACGAAGCCTCTCTGGGAGCGTGCTTCGGCCAGGTTCGCCAAGGGCGCAAGCGGCCAGGCGCACGTGTTCTTCGGGCCGGGCGGTCCGTCTGTGTTCTCCACCTACTCGAACATCGAGAACCCGATCCTCCAGAGCAACGGGGTCCGGATTTTCACTCACTGGGCGTGGGAGTGATCATGGAGCGATTCCGAAAGACGTGGAGGCGCGAGGTCATCTCTTCGGAGGGGTTCAGTATTCGAATGGTCGCCAGAACCGCGCTCCTCTACAAGGACGGAGAGGGAAGCATCCGCATCAACTGCGAGGCGATGACCGGGGCAGGGCTCACCGTCCAAGTCTTCAGCGAGAGCATTCCCGACACGCCGTCCCGTCCGCGTCAGATGGTCTTGGACAACGTGCGTAGGGCGTTCCTCTTCGCGGGTTGGACGCTACTCCCGAGTTGACCGGCTGGGACACTTACCCGGTGACGAACCGCAGCGAGCAGACGATGAACGCGCGTTGCTGGCTGCCTCTATTCCTAGCCGCTGTGATCGTCGCCCTGGCGGCGATCCTCTTCGGAGCCGCAACGTCGGCCTCGGCGACGGGCGCAACTGCAACTCACGTCGGGGCTATCAGCCACGTCGGTGAGGTCCTCGTCGAGCCGCCGCAGCACGTTTCCGCTGGTCAGAGTCGGGATGCAGCCGAGAATCAGCCCGGATTCGTGGTGGCTACGGGTGTTGCCGCAAAGTCCGTGGACGAGGTCGCGGCCGCGGGAAGCAAGGTTGGACCTACGACTGCTCACGGCGCTGAACGCATCGCCGGCGCAGGAGCCACTCGCGGCGGGGTCCTGTCTGAAGACCAGATCCTCTTGGTCCGTGGCTACGGGCAGCCACTCACACAAGGAGACGGCGCCGCCGTCCGCGTGCTCCAGAACGAGGCTGGTCGCTTTGATGTGGTCGTCGATGGCAGCCGCGGGTTGATCACCTCGTTCAGCAACCTCTCACAGAAGTCGCTTGAGCGGCTCGCGACCCGTTACGGATGGAACTGAGCGCCATGACTACAACATGTGCTTTCTGCGGGCAGGAACTCGAGATTGCCTTCGCCGTGACTCTCGTCCTCTATCCACCGTCAGAACTCGAGGAGTCTCAGACGCTTCACTGCCACGGTCGTTGCCTATCTGAGCGGGTGGATCCCTCGATACCACTTCATCCTGGGCTCGACGATGCCTAGAGGGACGGTCCGCTGCCTCCTCGGCGCTGTGATTGCCGCGGTCGTCGGCTTGCTTGCGGCGCCGACGGCCGTGGCCACTCCGGCTCCAGCGCACCTCGTCGTCGCCCATGCCTACGAGGCTCCCAGCTACGACGCTCCACCTACACACATCGCCCTTGAGCGCGCTCCACCGACCCAGTCCTTTGGCTCCACCAGCCCCACCGCCGTCGATCTTGGGTCGTACGGCGATTCGGCGCGCTGTGGCGCGGGCGCATCGTCTGTGGTCTACACGTACGACAACCCCGTGCCGCTCGCACAGGCTGCACGAGCCATGGGTACGACCCTGAAGCAAGCTCAGCGCGATCGCACGCCCCTGTCGGCGCTGGCGCGGGGCGGTGTTGCCGCAAACGGTGGAGAGGACCTTGCCCGCGTCGGCCGATGGATGAGTGGGTCGGAGCACGAGGCGATGGTTTCGACGGGTCGGGTTCAGCCGGGCCGTTTTTCCCCGCACACCGACGTCAGCCATCCAGCGAGTCCTACGGCCTTCAGTCCGACGAACCCGCTCACCAGCCGCTACGTCGAGTTCAACGTCCCACGAAGCTCGCTCGTTCAAGGCGGCAAGGAGGGCTGGGCCCACATCCCGGGACCGGAGTCAATCTTCTCCCGGCTCGCAGTCAAGAGAGGCGGTGTTGCATTCGAGTACCCAGCCGCAACCGACATCCAGTGGGTGGCATCATGGATCGGCTGACCCTCACTCAGCAACTGGCCGAAGCTCTTGCCTCAGCGCGAGCCGAGTTCGAGTCAGCAGGCATCGTCTTCTCGACCACACCGTCACCCGATGCTGCAGTTCGCTCGCTGAGGGTGGACGCGGATTCAGACCGTGCGCTCGCGCAGGTAGTCCTCTACGACTCCGGCGAACTCGACCTTGTCGTGGGGGACGCGTCCACCGGCGCCGCCCTTCTTGACGAGCACCGGGAGATCACCTCCCCTGTCGGGATCACAGAACTCATCAGCACCCTCATCGAGTCCCTGGGGAGCGCGACGAAGTGAACCGCCTGCTCGCAGTTGTGGCCGCTCTCCTGACGGCCTGGCTCGGCATACCTCAAGCAGGCTTTGCAGCGCCGGTGTCCTCCAACAGCGTCGTGGCCTACCACTACGACGGTCGGGACCACCCCGCGCCGATTGCGCTCATCTCCGACCGCGGTCCACCGACCCACGACCACCACGTCACCACCGACGCCGTCGACCGCTGGTCGAATGGCGCCTCGGTGGGCCAGAGCCGGCGCAGTCCGATTGACGGCAACACCTACGACGACCGCCCCACGCTTGAGCAAGCCGCGAGCGTCACCGGTACGACCCGGCGGCCAGTCGGCGTCGCCGACGCAGTCCCCGTCGCCTTCGATCGGGCCAGTGTTGCCGCAAACGCAGGAGCTCGACTCGAGATCCAGCTCGGAACCAAGATCGAGGGCCAACTCGGCAAGCGCGGGTGGACGCGCGAATCCGTGCAAGATCTCATCAACAATCCCAGTCGGACCGTGGCCACTCGAGACACCCGCTACCTTCCCGGAGGTGGACGTAACGACGCACCTGCCACCGGATACATCAGCCGGACAGGCGGCTACGTCGTCCGAAACGACGAGACGGGCGACATCGTTCAAGTCTCGAACCTCAACGACCCCAACTGGAAGTCACCATGGTGACCCCGGCCGAGTTCTCCGCCCTCGCCACGGCGGGCGGAGTCGAACTCCGACCCGACGTCGACGTGGTCGTGGCCTCGGGCGACACGCTGAACAAGCTCGTTGAGCTGGCGGAAGACCTGGACCTCGTGATCCTTGGGCTTGACGGATTCCAGATGGACGGCGCGGTGGTCGTTCCGCTGATCGACTTCATCGCGGATTTCAGCTCGATCGAGGGTCCTTGGGCCTCGCGCGTTCACGCGAGCGCGTCGGCAGCTCGCGACGTCTCTCGTGATTGGGGCCCCATGCCGGATCTGGTCGAGGTCACGCTGGCCGGATTCGATGAGTAGCTGGCCCCGGCGCCTCGTAACCGCCATGGTGGCGGCGGCCCTTGTCTGGCTTGGAACGCCGACAGCCTCGCCGCTGCCGATAGTGTCCGCCCCGCTCCACGCCTATGGCTACGACGCTGCCCTTAAGGGAGGCCAGTTGGTCGAGACCGCCATGGAGCGCGGACCTCCCGCCATCAACTATGACTACAACACCACCCACCCCGCTGTCGGCTCCGCGTCGCACGGCACTGCAGAGCGCGCAAGTGACCCGCTGGCCCCCGACACGTACGACTACGACCCCGACACCGGACTCGCGCAGGTAGACCACATCGCGGATACGACCACGAAGGCACGTCGGGCGACCAGCGTGGACCCTTCGTCGCTTCAGCCCGGACAGGCTGCCGCAAAGACCGCGGACGATTTTGTCGGTCCGCTCTCCAAGGCCGAGTACGACGGCCTTCAGAAGGCGCTTGAACCGAACAGCCTGAATCATTTGTTCGCCAAGCAACAGCACGGCCTTGACGGGCTAGTCGAGCGGTATGGGAGCCAGGAGGCGGTCGTTGAACAGATGTACCGAGGTCTGTCGGGCGCCGTGACGCCGAGTAGCGAGGGATTGTTCTCCGTCACGCGAAGTATCGGCGGCCAAGCCGTCACGATTGATGGCCGTGTTGTCAACGGAATCCCTCGCATCGGAACGGCGTACATCAAGCCATGAACCAAGAACTCAGCCTTCCCGCGCAGGTCATGGATCTGCTCGTTGCAATCGGGGCGTCGTTGGGCGACGACGGACGTCCCCTCGCAGTGCAGGCGCACCACGCCAGAGTGACGGCCTATTCACCCACGTACATTGACCTAGACGTCCCAAGCAGCTGCGACCCTGGCAAGTGGGCGGACGGTCCGCTCGATATCAAGCCACTCGTGACTGACCAAGACGACGAGCCTGTGGGTGAAATCCTTGTGTGGGTTTCTGCTGGTCGCATGACCCTGCTGGAGCAGGCGTGGTTTACCGATGACCCGCCCACAACCTGGCCGCCGATCGAGCGCATCCGCATCTCATGAACGTCGTCCTGCGGCTGCTCACGGCGTTGCTGGCCAGCCTCATCGGCTGGATTGGCTTCACTGGCTCTGCGGCCGCAGGGTCGGCGCTTCCGGCACCCCCTGCGACCTACACCTACGACAGTCCTGACGACTCTGCGGCGTTGAGCGGCGCCACGGCCGAACGCGGTCCGCCTACGGCGTACGCCCGCCATGCCGCCCACCCCGCCAACGACCAACGGCCGAGGGGCGCTTCGGCTTGCCCGGACGGACCCACACCGACTGCGATCTTCGACTACGACGACACCAAGCCCCTTGTGCGAGTTGCACAGGCTACGGGTACGACCACCCGGCCGGCCGTGGTCGCTGCGACGAGTCTTTGGTCGCTCTCGCGAGGTGGTGTTGCCGCAAATACAGAATCAACGCTCGCCCGAACATGCCTGAGATCGTTCGCCGGTGCCACGCTCGTCCTGATGGCCGACGGGTCAAAGAAGCC
Source organism: uncultured Actinomycetota bacterium (assembly GCA_963742765.1). Lineage (GTDB taxonomy): Bacteria > Actinomycetota > Actinomycetes > Propionibacteriales > Nocardioidaceae > JANLYC01. Next base: position 280,110 of record CAVUMY010000001.1, on the reverse strand, counting down.
CATGGACCAGATCGAGGTCGGCGACAAGGTCGTCGCCACCGACCCCGAGACCGGGGAACGCGTCACCCGCAAGGTCACCAAGGTCTGGGTTCACGACGACACCCTGACCGACCTCAAGCTCGGCGACGGGACCGTCCTGACGACCACCGAGGACCACCACTTCTGGTCCGTCACCGACCACACCTTCGAACGAGCCGACCACCTATCGCCCGGTGAGGTCGTCCTCGGCGACAACGGGCGCCAGCTCACCATCGTCGGCTTTGAGGCTGGAACCGCCCACACGGCGCTGGCCTACAACCTCTCGATCGAGGGCGTCCATACCTACCACGTCGGCGACGATGAGGTGCTCGTCCACAACACGTGCGGCATCAATCCCGAGCCGTACGAGCGGCAGCTGGAGAACGGGATCACACGTTCGTACGGAAAGTTCCGTCCAGCTCGCACAGAAGGCCCGACCGCGGGTGCGCGCTATGTTCGGGAGACCGGGGGTCCCGGAGGGCCTCGAGGTTGGATGGAGTCGTACTACGAGAACGGGAGTGTGCGCCAGGTCCACCCGAAGGGTGGGGATTACCCGCACTACCTCTTCGACGAACTCGGCAATTACATGGGGTTCTGGTGACCACTCCAACATGCTCCGAACTCCTTCGACTCATCGATGCCGTGCTGTCAGGCGAGATGAGTCGAGAGGCGGCGTCCGAGTGGGCGAGCGCCCGTCACGTTGAAGCCGCACCTGACCCAGTGATCGAGGAGGCGTTGGACGTCCTCGCCCTCATCGACGGTCGTCACGTTGACCACAACGGGACGCCCCTGGACTACATGTACGACTTCACGGAGCTTTCGAGTCTGCGCGATGCATTGGCAGGGAGGTAGGTCAATGCGCCGCTTCCTGGTCGCCGTCATCTGCGCGATCACCGCTGCCCTCTGCGGCGCACCCGCTGCGGTCGGGGCGCTCCCGGCTGCCCCGACAACTCTGGTCAGTTGCGACCACGACGCACACCAACTCGCGCAGACCCTCGAGATCCCGGGGGAACGTGGACCGCCGGGCCAGAGCAGCCTCATGACCACCTATGACGCCGTCGGCCATTGCTCTCTCGGAGCTTCCGCGGATGCTCGGTCGGCCGCGACTCCGCGGACGTACCACTACGACGACCCGGCGGTGCTCACCCAAGCGGCTTCGAGCGTCGCTCTCGCCGAATGGAGCGGTCGAGCCACTAGCGGAGCCTTTCACGTCCTTATCCGGGGCGGTGTTGCCGCAAACGCAGGACGCGCAGTGGAGGGTTCGCTCTCTCCCAGTCTGCAAGCGGGAGATCGATCCTTCATCTACGGGGACCGCGTCCTCACCCGTGCCAAGGAGGGCGGCGATTCGTACCACAACTTCCCATCGTCCTTTGACAGCGAAGTTCTGACGCGCGGCGCTCGTAATGAGATCAGCGAGGGCTACGTGCAGTACACGCTGCGAGGAAGCGTCAACGGGGTTGGGGGGGGTCTACGAGATCGGCGCGCGGCCGTCGGGGCTCGCGGACGCCGAGGTCATCACGCATCGATTCTTCAGGCCGGGAGGCTGACGTGTTGTGCAGGGAGCACCCCGCTGAATACGGAGTGTTTGAGCTTGGCGCCACCTCGACACAGGAGCTTCGACGCGTTGACTTCCGGGCCAGCGATGGACTTTCGCCTGCGCCGCGGGTCGAACTAGCTGTTGTTTCGTTCGGCGCCGGCTCCGCCTGGGTTGGTGAGTTCTACGGTCATCGGGATGGGTCGGACTTCGTCGCCCACACCCCAAACCCAACGAGCCTCCTAGTGGGCTCGGGCGGCGTTGCCTACTGGGTGCCGACGCGGACGCCAGAAACGTTCAAGGTCTTGGGCTTCCAACCGGTCCGATCCGTCCATTGCTTAGCGGAGAGTGAACTCGTCATTCTTGAGGGTCACTCCACACTGGCCGCCATTGACGGCGACGGCAACGCCGTGTGGCAGTCGCCCCAGCTTGTTTGGGATGACTTCTACGAGGTAAGGCTGACCACTTCCGTCGTTGTGGTCCGTGGATACTCCGCTCCAGATGATCGCGAAATCGAAGTAGTTCTGGATCGAGTCACAGGATCAATCGAAAGCCGTCGATGAGGCAATATCTGGATCTGTGCCTGAATGGGTCTTCGGGACCGTCAACTTCGGCAGCGGCCGGAAGACTCGCCCCAGTGATCAGCCGCCCCCAACAGTCAAACGCACATCGCTGGGTGCCTCTCTTTCTAGCGGCTTTGGTCGCAGCCCTGGTGACGATCGCCTTGCGGTACACCCGATCAGGCACCAGCGCCGGCCCTGTCCAATCGCTAGCGACCGAGGGCGCGGCGCCCAGACGGTGTCAGCCGGCCCTCCTGCTCGAGGCGGTCGGCAATTCGTAGGTTGCGATCCGAGGCCGAGCCCCGCTTGCGTCTGGGGGTGAACTTCTGCAGGTACGCCGTTGAGCTATGACCCCTCCGCGCGCTCTCCCTCCACCCGTAGGCGATGCCGGCCCCGAGCAGGTCGTGGAACCCGACCGAGCTCTCCACGCTGGTGACCTTCTCGAGCCGAACCCAGACTCCGGGATGAGCGCGGACGCGTCGGCCCGGTGGCTGTGAACAGAGCCTTGCGGACGTCACCCGACCGCTCAACCCACAGCAGTCGGTCTGTCCTTGGATCCGTCGTCCGGCCTGGCCCCCCGGTGGCCCCCGAGGCGGATTTTCGGGTTTATCGGGGCAAGCACTGCAACGCACGGAAGCGGTCACAGATTCGGCAGGTGGAAGCAAGACGCACCTTCGCAATGAGAAGGTCAGGGGTTCGAATCCCCTCAGCTCCACCAAACTCGCTGGTCAGCGGCCTGCACGGATCCTGAATTCAGGCGCCGCACGTTCCGGGAGTTCCTCGCGCTGGCGGGACTTGCCGACAGTGGCATCAGCCTGCGCTGGTACCGGCGCACTACCTCGCCCGATACTCCGGGCACACTGACCAGTTGTACGCGTCCAGCTACGACGCTGGTTCGCCGGGTCTGCTGCACGAATGGGCGTCAGCGGATCTAGCCCCATGCCCGCCGCCTGGGCAGCAACCCCATCAGCGTCGACGGGGCCGAGCGCGGACTCGCCGTGAGGGTCGAGAACGACGGGGCCGCGCGGCACGACGCACCCCTCTCCGGCACCGGCCACGGACTGGTCGGCCTCCGCGAACGCATCCAGACACTCGGCGGACAGTTCAGCGCCGGGGCCACCGGCGGCGGCGGGTGGGCGGTCGAGGCGCGGCTCCCAGGAGGATGAGCGACACAGCGCGCAGAACTGAGGAGCCCTGTGCGCGTCTCAGCGCCGCGTTGGTGCTCTGGCTCCGACCGGTACTACGTCGACGGCGCCTAGTGGCGAGAACACATCCAATAGCGAAGGTAGTCAGGAGGACTCCGTGGACATGCAGATCAGAATCAACGGGCAGCGGTTTGCAGCCACGCTCACGGACAGCGCCGCAGCACGCGACCTGCTGGCGCAACTCCCTACGACCATCTCTATGCGCGACCACGGCGGCGTCGAGAACACGGGACGACTTCCATCGCCCCTCTCGCTCGATGGCCAGCCCGAGGGAGATGACCCGGACGTCGGCGATGTGGGCTACCACGCACCCGGCAACGACTTCGTCATCTGGTACGGCGACCAGACCTATCGGTCGGGGATCGTGGTTCTCGGACGCCTCAAGGGTGATGCGGCCGCTCGCATCGCCGAACTGGACGGTTCGGTCACGGCGGTCATCGAGTCCGCCAGCAACTGACCAGCAAGCACGAGACAGGATTCTGGATGGACCTCACGACGTTCCTGGAGCACGTCAACCGAGGTGCCCTGATCAAACGCGGCTCCGAGGCCCACGCCTCCTTTGCACCCACTGGCGATGGCGAACTGCGTATCGAGCGTGTTTGCCATGCGGAAGCCCCGCTCGGCCAACCCGTAAGCGTCGGCCATCTCTGTACGACCGGCGCGATCGACGCGGACCACTCCGGAGAAGCCGTGCTCCTCAGCGACCCGCGCCACTGACTCCTGCAGCTGAGTCATCATGCGCAGGCTGTCGGCAGCGGGAGGAATGTGGGCACGTTCATGGTCAGTGCTGCCAGCGCGTCGCGGCCGCGAGGTCCTCGTCGCTGGCGCCGTCGAACAGTTCGAGCTCGCTCTCACGCAGCGCGATGACCGACGCCGACAGCGCGTCGCCCAGAGCCTTGGGGAGCACCTCGTCCTTGGCGAAGGCGTCGGTGGCGGAGCGCAGGTCCTGGGGCAGCCGGGCGATTCCGCGTTCGATCAGGACCGCTGCGTCCAGGACGGCCGGGTCGACGTCGACCGGCTCTGGCAACGACGCGCCGGTCGCGATACCGTCCATGCCGGTCGCGAGCAGACCGGCCAGCACCAGGTAGGGGTTGGCGTGCAGGTCGAAGCACTTCACCTCGAGGTTCGCCGCCCACGGGCTGCTGCCGGTCGAGCCGGTGACCATGCGCAGCGCCGCCTCGCGGTTCTCCAGCCCCCAGCACGCGAACGTCCCCGCCCAGTGCGACGGCACCTGACGCAGGTAGCTCACCGCGCTCGGCGCGCCGAGCGCCATCAGCGCCGGCAAGTGCTGCAACACACCGGCGCCGAAAGCCTCACCATCGGCGGTCAGGCCGAACGGGCCGCCACCGTCGGCCATCAGGTTCTTGCCGTCGCGCCACAGGCTCAGGTGGACGTGGCCGCCGTTCCCGACACCAGGCACGGCGACCTTGGGAGAGAACGACGTGCGCAGCCCGTAGAGGTCGCCCACCGCGCGGATGGTGGAGCGCACGAGCACGGAGGTGTCGGCCGCATCGACAGGAGCCTCCGGCGCCACCGACAGCTCGAGCTGTCCTGGTGCGTACTCCGGATGGAACTGTTCGACCGTCACCCCCTCGTCGGTCAACGCTGAGATGACGTCGCGGGCGTAGTCGGAGACCTCGACCAGTCGGTTCATGCCGTACCCGGGACCGCGCATCGCCGGGTGGAAGTCGTCCTCGGGCTCGTCGCTGACGACCCACTCGATCTCGAACGCCGCCTTTACGTCGATCGACTGGTCGCTCAGCTGCTGGACGATCCGCCGGAGCAGTAGCCGGTTGCACTGCCCGTGTGGTGCGCCGGTCTGCTCGTAGCGATCGGCGGGTGCCCACGCCCAGCCGGGCTGACCCGCGAGCGGAACCACCCGCCGGAGGTCGGGGATGATGCGGAGATCGCCGACGGGCGCCCGGCCGTCCGGATCGGCCGCGATCCAGTCATCGAACCGGAACCGGTCGAACGACGTCGAGATCCCGACACCCCACGCTGCCGCATGGGGGAGACGTGCGAGCGGCACGCACTTGACCCGGGCGATCCCCGAGTTGTCGACGAAGGTGATGGCCACGGCGGTGACATCCTGCTCCTGCAACCGGGAGACGACTTCCTCCGCGGCTGCAGCGCGTGATTCGCGTGCGGCGACGTCCACGCGGGCTCCTCTCCTCCGGCACAACAACCCATGGACAAATCCCGGTGGGCGCCATCACACTACGCATCGTAAGGATTGTCCATCGTCGACACCACTGTTGGCTGTTTCGGGGCGGCCGGTGCCGCACGTCCATCGCTTCAGCACCGAACATGAGGTGATTCGTATGAGCACGTCCCAGCTTTCCGACGAGAGCCAGCCCTCGACCCGACCCGGCCTCCGCCGAGGTCTGTCGGTCTGGGCGGCGGTGGGCATCTCGGTGGCGCTGATGGCCCCGAGCATGGCGGCCAACATCAACCCGCAGGGCACTGCCGGACTGGTCGGCCGAGCCACACCACTGGCGTTCTTCCTGGCCGCGGTGGCGGTGCTGCTCATCGCCTACGTCTTCGTCCGACTGTGCCAGTACTACAAGCACGCGGGCTCGGTCTACGTCTTCGCGGGTGCGACGCTCGGACCACAGGTAGGTGCCACCGCCGGCCTGTCGCTGCTGGCCACGTACACGTTCTACGGACTCGTCACCGCGTCAGCCACCGGGGTGTTCGGCGCCCAGTTCCTCGACCAGATCGGCGTCTGGAACGCCCCACCAGACTGGGCCGGCTTCCTCATCGGCGGTCTGGCGCTGCTGCTCGTGCTCGTGCTCGCGATCGCGCCGACGCACAAGGCGACCAGCACCCTGCTCACCATCGAGGGAGCGACCGTGTTGCTCATCGTCGCGATCGCGGTCATCGCCTTCGTCAAGATGGCGGCAGGTTCCGCGCCCGACAACGCCAGCTTGACCTGGGACGTGTTCAAGGTCGAGCCGGGCACCGGCACGTCGACGCTCTTCCTCGGCATCATCTTCGGACTCTTGTCGTTCGCCGGGTTCGAGGCGGCGGCCACCCTCGGGGAGGAAGCCCGCAACCCGGCCAAGGACATCCCGCGCGCGATCCTCGGCACGGCGATCTTCGGCGGCATCTACTTCACGTTCGTCACGGCCGTGGAGATGATGGCATTCGGAACCGACAAGGCAGGTGTGGAAGCCTTCACCTCGTCGAGCGCCCTGATGGGCGACGTGGGCACCGCGTTCATCGCGTCCTGGATCGGGGAGACCATCACGTTGGGAGCGGCCATCAGTGCCTTCGGCTGCTGCTTGGCCTGTGTGGTCGGCGGCTCGCGCCTGCTGTTCGCGGTGTCTCGTGACGGCTTCCCGCACCTGCCGACCGGCCAGACCGGCCGCAACGGCACGCCCGCCGCCGCAGCGACCGTCGTCTGCGTCACGATCGCCGTGATCGCGCTCATCTGCGCGGTGTTCTTCGGCGCCGTTCCGTTCGACACCTTCTTGTGGAGCGGCACCATCGGCACGTTGATCCTGCTCGTGGCCTACGTCCTCGCCACGATCGGGTGCATCAAGCTGCTCTTCATCGACAAGGCCATGAAGGTGCCGGCCTGGGAGATCGTGATCCCATTGGCCGGTCTGGTGATGCTGGGCTACACGATCTATCGCAACGTCATCCCGTACCCGACATCAGGGCCCGCGCAGTGGTTCCCAGTCGTAGCCTTCGGCTGGGTCATCGTCGTGGCCATCGTGATGCTGCTGTCGCCCGGCTTGGCGCAGCGGCTGTCGCGAGCGCTGGTCCGGGTCGACAAGGTCGACAAGCCGGAAGGACACTATCTCTGAATGACGACCGGCCGACCAGAACAGTCCCGCAGCTACAACCCTCGAACCCGTCCCGTCGTCCCGCCGATCCACACGTCGGTCACGTACTTCCTCGACGACGAGTCCTACAAGGACGTCCAGGCCGGTGGGCTCGACGAGATCTGGTACGGGCGTTTCCGCAACCCAACGGTCGATGTGGCAGCCGAGGAGGTGCGGCGGCTGGAGGGTGCTGAGGCTGCGTTCATGACCTCGTCGGGCATGGGCGCGATCGCCACGACACTCCTCACCCTGTTGCGCCGCGGCGACCGGCTCGTCGCGGCGACCCAGGTGTACGGCGACACCCGTGACCTGTTGGTCCGGGACCTCCCGAGCTGGGGGTTCGACGTCGTCCAGGTGGACGCTGCCGACCTGGACGCCTGGCGCGACGCGATCGTCAGGGGACAGACCCGGGTGCTCTACGTCGAGACGCTCGCGAACCCGCAGCTCGAGCTGGCCGATCTCATGGCGTTGGCCGCGTTGGCGCACGAGCACGGTGCTCAGTTCGTCGTGGACAACACATTCACGACGCCGTACTGCGTGCAGCCGCTCGACGTCGGCGCCGACGTCGTCGTCCACTCGGCGACGAAGTTCCTCAACGGCCACAGCGATGCCATCGCGGGCGCCGTCGTGGGTTCCTACGACCTGGTGCGTGAGGTGCAGCGCCGGGTCATCACGCTCGGCACCTGTCTCGACCCGCACACCGCCTTCCTGGTGTGGCGGGGCATGCAGACGTTCGAGCTCCGCATGCGCCAGTCGATGACGACGGCCCGCCGGCTCGCGCAGACGTTGAGTGAGCATCCGGACGTGATCGGTGTCCGATACCCGGGGCTGGCCGGTGACCCGCGCGCTGAGGTCGCCGACCGACTGCTCCGGCGGGATGCAGATGGCAGCGTGCGGGCCGGGGCGATGGTTGCCTTCACCGTTGCCGGCGGTGATGAGCGAGCGCTGCGAGCCATGCGGGCGATGACCGTCGCGTGTGAGGCCACCAGCCTCGGCGGCGTCGAGACCCTGGTGAGTACGCCGTTCAACTCCTCGCACTTCTCGCTCACGCCCGAGGAACGTGCGGCTGCCCGCATCGACGACGGCATGATCCGCATGTCGTGCGGGGTCGAGCCCGCCGAGACGCTGATTGCTGACGTCGTGGCAGCGCTGGAAGGGACTCGCTGATGCACGGGACGCTCGAGCACGTCACCCTTCCGCTCGTCGACCACCACTGCCACGGGTTGGTACGCCGGGACGTGGACCGCACCGGGTTCGAGGGCCTGCTCAACGAGGCGCCCGGCGCCAGCGCTCTCGGCACCTCGGTGTTCGACTCGATGCTCGGCCTGGCCGTCCGGCGGCACTGCGCTCCGCTGCTCGACCTCGAACCCCTCGTCGACCCGGACAGCTACCTCCGTCGGCGTACGGAGCTGGGGCGGGATGAGACGTCACGCCGGATGTTGTCGGCGGCGGGCATCGCCGACTTCGTCGTCGACACCGGGTACGTTCCCGAACCGATCACGGACCCGCAGGAGCTGGCGCGCCTCGCCGGGGACGCCCGTGGCCACGAGATCATCCGGCTCGAGGTGGTCGGGCAAGACCTCCTCGCCGCCGGCGTTCGGCCGGCGGACTTCGCGGATGCGTTGCGCGAGCGGCTGAAGGCCTCGGGGGCGGTCGGCGCGAAGAGCATCGCAGCCTACCGGGTGGGCCTTGCGCTGCCCGGCGAGCGACCCTCGGACAATGAGCTCGCGTCCGCGCTGACGGACCTGACACCGGGTGCGTCAGGTGCCTTCAGGATCGCCCATCCGGTGGTCAACGGCTACCTCGCCTGGACGGCCATCGAGCTCGGCATGCCCCTGCAGTTCCATGTGGGATACGGCGACAGCGATGTCGACCTCCTCGACTGCGACCCGCTGCGGCTGACCCCCTTCCTGCGCTCGACGCAGGACAGGGGCGTCCCGGTCCTGCTGCTGCACAACTACCCGTTCCACCGCAACGCGAGCTATCTGGCCCAAGTCTTCGACCACGTCTTCATGGACATCGGGTTGGCGGTCCACAACACGGGTGCGCTGTCGCGGGCGCTGATCGCCGAAAGCCTCGAGCTGGTGCCGTTCGGCAAGATGGTGTTCTCGTCCGATGCGTTCGGGCTTCCGGAGCTCTACCTGCTCGGGGCGATGCTGTTCCGTCAAGGGCTCGACGAGGTGCTGACGGCTCTGGTGGATCGTGGAGAGATGGGCGACGTCGACGCCGACCGCATCGCCGGCCTGATCTGCGCCGAGAACGCCCGTCGCGTTTACCGGCTACCGGGCTGACCGAGAGCGGCGACGGATCACGTCATGACTCCGGTCCGGTCCCGAGCGACCCTGTCGGATCCCACCGCCATCTGGGTCCTGGCTGCGCTCGCGATGGTCGCGTTTGCCGCGAACTCCGTGCTGAACCGGCTGGCGCTGGACGCCGACGCCATCGATGCCGGGACGTTCTCGCTGGTGCGCCTGGCGTCGGGGGCGGTCGCGCTGACCGCGCTTGCGCTCCCGCTGGCGAGGGGGATGTCAGAGCCCCGACGGGCAGCCGGATCGTGGCAGTCGGCGGGCCTTCTCCTCGTGTACGCCGCCACGTTCTCGTACTCCTACCTCAGCCTCGGTGCCGCCACCGGTGCGCTGCTCATGTTCACCGTCGTGCAGGCGGTGATGTTCACGGCGGCGATCCGGTCAGCTGAGCATCCCGGTGTGACGGGGTGGTCCGGCCTGGCCCTGGCCCTCGCGGGTCTGGTGCTGCTGCTGGCTCCGGGGGCGAAGTCGCCGGACGCAGTCGGTGCCGTGCTGATGGTGTGCGCTGGGGTCGCGTGGGCGGGATACACGCTCCGCGGACGCGCACTGGGCAACCCGATCGCCGTCAACGCGGGGAACTTCGTCCGGAGCGTCCCGATGGCGGTGGTGCTGTACGCGGTCCTGTTCGCCGTACACAGGTCCGGCGTGCACGCGAGCCTGCACGGGATAGCGCTGGCCGTGCTTTCGGGAGCGGTGGCCTCGGGGCTGGGCTACGCGGTCTGGTACACGGTGCTTCCCTTCCTCACCCGCGTGCAGTCCGGCATCGTGCAGCTCGCGCCCCCACCCATCGCCGCGATCGCCGGGCTGCTGATCCTGAATGAGCCGATCACGGTGCGGGTGCTGGCGGCCACGGTTCTCGTGTTCAGTGGTGTGATCATCGGGCTACGGCGGCGATCCGTGACCTGACGGGAGAGCTGCGCTACAGCGGTGGACTCGGAACGGCCGGGATGCTGACGGCACTGGGTAGGCTTGGCCGGTGGCGAAGTCCCGGAGCGGTTCGAGTGCACGAGGTACGACCGAGGAATCCGTCGAACCCGCCGACCTGATGGTCATCTTCGGGATCACCGGCGACCTCGCCCACAAGATGACCTTCCACGCCTTGTACCGGTTGGAGCGTCGGGGGCTGCTCGACTGCCCGATCATCGGCGTCGCAGCCGACGACCTTTCCACCGCCGACCTGGTGGAGCGGGCCAGGACCTCCATCAGCGAGGCCGGCGAGCAGCTCGACCAGACGGTCTTCGATCGGCTCGCCGCGCGGCTGTCCTACCTGCACGGAGACGTCACGGATCCCTCGCTGTACAAGGAGCTGGCCGTCCAGATGGGAGACCATCGCCGGCCCCTGTTCTACCTGGAGATGCCGCCGTCACTGTTCGGCCCGATCGTCGAACAGCTCGCGGCGGCAGACCTCCTCGAGGGCGCCCGCGTCGCCGTCGAGAAGCCGTTCGGTCATGACCTGACCTCCGCCCGCGAGCTCGACGCTCGGCTGCACCAGGTACTCAGCGAGGAACAGATCCTGCGGGTGGACCACTTCCTCGGCAAGGAACCCGTCATCGAGCTGGAGTACCTGCGTTTTGCCAACCTGGCCCTGGCGGAGGTCTGGGACCGCAAGAGTGTCTCGTGCATCCAGATCACCATGGCCGAGGACTTCGGCGTCGAGGACCGCGGCTCGTTCTACGACGCTGTCGGTGCGCTTCGCGACGTGGTCCAGAACCACCTGCTGCAGGTTCTCGCGCTCGTAGCGATGGAACCTCCCGCGGGCGCCAGCTCCGCGGAGCTGCGCGACAAGAAGGCTGAGGTGTTCAAGGCGATGCCGGCCGTCGACCCACAGCACTGCGTGCGCGGACAGTACGACGGCTACGCCGACGTCCCTGGAGTCGCGACCGGTTCGTCCACCGAGACGTTCGTCGCGCTGCGCCTGGAGATCGACAACTGGCGTTGGTCCGGTGTGCCGATCTTCCTGCGGGCGGGCAAGGCGATGGCCGAGTCGGTGACCGAGGTGCGGCTCTTCCTCCGCCGCACGCCGCCGCTCACGTTCCTCCCGACCCCCACCCAGGTCGAGCCCAACCAGATCGTGCTGCGGATCGACCCACAGCCAGGTCTGCAGCTGCAGCTCGCCACCCGAGGTGACGGCTCCTGGCGGCCAGTCCTGCTCGAGAACCTGTTCGCCGAGGAGCTGGGCGAGCCACGGGAGCCCTACGAACGTCTGCTGCGTGCCGCACTGGTCGGCGACTCCGGGCTGTTCGCGCGCGAGGACAGCGTCGAGGAGACCTGGCGGATCGTGCAGCCGCTGCTGGACCAACCACCCCTGGTCCGTTCCTACGACCAAGGTTCGTGGGGACCCGCCGCCGCGGACGAGCTGATTCGCGGGCATCCACACTGGCAGCACCCGTGGCTCGCGGTTGGCCCCTGATGATCATCGACGTGGCCCCGACCGTGGTCGTGCACCGGCGCCGTCCGGACGTAGCGGCATACATGTTCGACCCGGCCCGCGACCTGGAGTGGACCGGCGGCATCACGGCGAGCCGACCTGCCCAGCACGGCCTGCTCGCCGAGGGCGCGACCGTCGAGCGAGACGCTCGGTTCATGGGCCGGCGCTTCACCTACGGTTACGTGGTGACGGCGTGCGAGCCGGACCGGCTGGTCGAGCTCGAGGTCGAACGCCCCTTCCCGATGGTGGTCCGGTACGAGCTCGAGGACCATCTCGAAGGCACGCTCGTGGCGATCCATGCACAGGGTGACCCGGGCCGGTTCTTCGGCTGGGCCGCGCCCCTGATGCGCCGGGCCGTCGCCAAGAACATCGCGGCCGACCTCGCCCGGTTGCGCGACCGGCTCGAGGCCTGACGCGTCAAGCGTGCTCGTGGGCTACAGCCAGTGGGTGAGCCACATCCGGTCGTTCCACTGTTGGTTGGTGAGCAGCTTGTCGGTGAGGATCGGGTAGAAGTAGACGAAGTTCAGCGCGACGAGAGCGACGAAGACGCCGACGGCGACGTTGCCGATCAGCCGTCGCTCGTAGGACGCACCGGCCGGAGCCATGATCTTGCCGAGCACCAGGGCCACGCAGATGACGGTGAACGGGATGATCGCCACCCCGTAGTAGTAGAAGATCGGCCTCGTGTCGTAGCGAAGCCATGGCAACCAGGTCGTGAGGACGCCGACGAGGGGTATGCCGAACCGCCAGTCGCGGCGACTCACCCAGTAGCCGAAGCCGATGAACAGCGCGAAGACCCCGCCCCACCAGAGCACCGGTGTGCCGATGGCCAGCACCTGTTTGACGCAGCTCTCGCCCTCGGGGCAGTTGGGGATCTTCGTGTTGTCCCCGCTGGTCGCCGCGATACCGAGTGGCCGGTTGATGACGAGCCAGCCGCCGGGGTTGGACTGGAACGGGTGCGTCGCCTCGTTGATGTAGTCGCTGGTGTGGAACTTGTAGACCTCGATGTTGTAGTTCCACAAGATGTTGAGGTCGTGCCGGACGTGGCCGAGCCAGGTCGTCGGATGGTCGTCGACCGAGCTCCAGACGACGTCGGCCTGGCCCGTGTCGTGGCCGAAGGCGTCCTCGAACTTCTGCGCGTGGGTGAGGAAGCCCATCCAGGACACGATGTAGACGAGCACGCTCACCACGAAGATCGTGAAGAAGGCCGGGATCATGTCGGCGACCAGCGACTTCAACGGCGCCCCCTTGACGCCGATGGCACGCCGGAGACCGGAGTCCCAGGCCCACACCAGCACCACGAACCCGGCAAGCACGAAGACGGTCGTCCACTTGGTGCCCAGTGCGAGCCCGAAACAGACCCCCGCCGCGATCCGCCAGGGCCGGAGGATCAACCCTCGGATCGGGCCGAACTCCCGGGCCGACCGAAGCGGCGTCATCTCGAACTGCCGGGCCATCTTGGCGCGGGCCCAGTCGCGGTCAGCCACCAGACAGTGGACCGCGCAGAGCAGCCAGAACGCCAAGAAGATGTCGAGCAGCGCGAACCGCGACATGACGAAGTGCAGGCCGTCCAGGGCCAGCAGAGCTCCGGCAACGCACCCGAGCAGCGTCGAGCCGGTCAGCCGCCGGACCAGGCGGCACATCACGAGCACCATCAGCGTCCCCGTCAGCGCAGCGGAGAACCGCCAACCGAGCGGGGTCAGACCGAAGATCCATTCGCCGGCCGCGATCATCCATTTCCCGACCTCGGGGTGGACCACCTTGCTCGGGGTGTCGAGGAACAGGTCGGCCGGCTTCGTGTCGCCGGAGTTGATGAGCGCGTCGGCCTCGCTGGCGTCGGTCTGCGGGTCGTTGACGAAGGACATCGCATAGCCCTTGACGAGCAGCGAGTAGGCGTCCTTGGCGTAGTACGTCTCGTCGAAGGTGATGTCGTGCGGCGTCGACAGGCTCCAGAACTGGAGGATTCCGGCGCAGAGCGTGACCGCGAGCGGGGCGACCCAGCCCCAGAACGCGTTGCTTCGGTACGACGGCGGGGTGAACCGGCGGCGAAGCCGGGGCAGTCCCTCACCATCGATGGTCTTGCCCAGCAGGGTGACCGCACCGCCCTCGGAGCCGAGCGGGGGTGCGTCGCCCGTCGGGGCGTGGGTCGTCGTCGCCACGGTGGTCATCGTAGGCGAGTCTGCTGGATGCGCCTGCGATGATGCCGACATGACACTCGTTCTGGCGGCGACGCCGATCGGCCGGATCGAGGACGCGCCGCCACGGCTGGGCACGGAGCTCGCCTCCGCGGACGTGATCGCGGCCGAGGACACCCGTCGGCTGCGGCGGCTGCTGCGAGAGCTCGGGGTCGAGACGTCGGCGCGGGTGGTGTCGTACTTCGAGGGCAACGAGGTCGCTCGTACGTCGGGCCTGGTGGAGGCCCTGGTCGCCGGTGAACGTGTCGTGCTGGTGACCGATGCCGGTATGCCGAGCGTGTCCGACCCGGGCTATCGGCTCGTGGCGGCGGCGGTGGCTGCGGGCGTCGAGGTCACTGCGGTGCCGGGGCCGTCCGCGGTCCTGATGGCTCTCGCGGTCTCTGGCCTGCCGGTCGACCGCTTCTGCTTCGAGGGCTTCCTGCCGCGCAAGTCCGGTGAACGGCGCCGACGCTTGGCCGAGCTGGCCGACGAGCCTCGCACGATGGTGTTCTTCGAGGCGCCGCATCGCACCGCCGAGTCCTTGCTGGCGATGGTGGAGGCGTTCGGACCCGAGCGTGCGGTGGCGGTGTGTCGCGAGCTGACCAAGACCTATGAGGAGGTACGCCGTGGCAGCCTCGCCGACGTCAGTGCCTGGGCGGCTGACGGCGTACGGGGTGAGGTCACGATCGTCGTCGACGGTGCGCCGGCCGTGCCTCCGGTCGAGCTCGACGCCGACCAGCTGCGTTCGCTCGTCGATGCCGCCGCGGCCGACGGGCTGTCCCGCAAGGACGCGGTTTCGCAGGTGGCGGCCCGGACCGGCATCCCCCGCAAGACCGTCTACGCCGCCGCCCACTCTCGTTGAGCCGCGGGTTCTGGTTCGTTGAGTCGTGAGTTGTGGTCCCTTGAGCCGCGGGTTGGGTACCGCGCTAGCGTGAAAATGCGAGTCCGCGACCTCGAAGGAGCCCCATGGAGATCGGCCTGCACGTCTCGAACTTCACCTGGCCGGGCGGCCCAGTCACGCTCGCGGACGACCTCACCCGGGTGGTCACGACGGCCGAGGACGTCGGGTTCGCCCGGATCAGCGTCATGGATCACGTCTGGCAGATCGGCGTCAACGGGCCGCCCGAGGAGCCGATGCTCGAGGCGTACACCGCGTTGGGCTACCTAGCGGCTCGGACGTCTCGCGTGCAGCTTCTCGCCTGGGTGACCGCCGTCGTCTACCGGGAGCCAGGCATGCTGGCCAAGCTGGTGAGCACACTCGACGTGCTGTCGAAGGGTCGCGCCTGGCTCGGCATCGGGGCAGCGTGGAACGAGAACGAGGCACGTGGCCTCGGGTTGCCCTTCCCGCCGACGGCCGAGCGTTTCGAGCGGCTCGAAGAGGCTGTGCAGATCTGCCAGCAGATGTGGAGTGCTGACGATGGCCCGTACGCCGGCCGGCACTACGGGCTGACCCGGACGCTCAACTCGCCACAGCCGATCAGCAGGCCGCACCCGCCGATCCTCATCGGTGGCGGTGGCGAGAAGAAGACGCTGCGCCTCGTCGCGCAGTACGCGCAGGCCTGCAACCTGTTCGACAGTCCTGAGCTGGCCCACAAGCTCGAGGTACTGCGACGTCACTGCGATGTGGTTGGCCGCGACTACGACGACGTCGAGAAGACGGTGATGCGGCGGCTCGACCCCGGCGAGCACGGTGAGAACGTCGACACGCTGCTCGAGGACCTGCACCGGCTGTCCGAGCTCGGCGTCGCCGAGACTCACGGCTCGGTTCCCCACGTCTCCGACCTCAAGCGGCTGGAGATCCTCGGCGACCGGGTGATCCCGGTGGCCGCCGCCTTCTGAGCCACCAGTACGTCGTCCGTGGGCCGGCGAAACCGGCTCGACGCGGCCCTTAGGATTGGGCCATGCCCGACAGCCTCGCCAAGGCGTTCTACGTCACCACGCCGATCTACTACGTGACGGCCCCGCCCTCCATCGGCAACGCGTACACGACCGTCGCTGCCGACGTCCTGGCGCGGTGGCACCGGCAGATGGGTGAGGACGTCGTCTTCCTGACGGGCACCGACGAGCACGGCCAGAAGGTCCTCGAGGCAGCCGACGAACACGGTGTGACGCCGCAGGAGTGGGCCGACCGGCTCGTCGAGACCGAGTGGCAGCCCGTCCTGTCGGTGATCGACGCCAGCAACGACGACTTCATCCGTACGACGGAGCCACGCCACACCGAGCGGGTCCAGGAGTTCTGGCAGGCCGTCTACGACGCGGGCGACGTCTACGAGGGCAGCTACGAAGGGCCGTACTGCATCTCGTGCGAGGAGTTCAAGCTGCCGTCGGAGCTGCTCGAGGGTGACGACGGCCAGAAGCTGTGCCCGATCCACGAGCGACCCGTCGAGACCTTGTCGGAGGTCAACTACTTCTTCGCCCTGAGCAAGTACGCCGACCGGCTGCTCTCGCTGTACGAGGCCGAGCCGACGTTCGTGCAGCCCGACAGCGCGCGCAACGAGGTCATCTCGTTCGTGCGGCAGGGGCTGCAGGACCTGTCGATCTCGCGCTCGACGTTCGACTGGGGGATCCCCGTGCCGTGGGACGAGAAGCACGTCTTCTACGTGTGGATCGACGCACTGCTCAATTACGCGACCGCGGCCGGCTTCGGCACCGACCCGGAGCGGTTCGCGCGGATCTGGCCGGCTGACGTGCAGCTCGTCGGCAAGGACATCCTGCGCTTCCACGCGGTCATCTGGCCGGCCATGTTGATGGCGGCCGGCGTCGACGTACCTCGCCGGGTCTTCGCGCACGGCTGGCTACAGGTGGGCGGTCAGAAGATGAGCAAGTCCAAGGCGACCGCCATCCACCCGAGCGAGATCGTCGACACGTTCGGCTCGGACGCCTATCGCTACTACTTCACGCGCACGATCTCCTTCGGCTCGGACGGCAGCTTCTCGTGGGAGCACATGAGCGCGGTCTACACGAGTGAGCTCGCGAACGGGCTGGGCAACCTGGCCTCGCGGGTCACCGCGATGGTGGGCAAGTACTTCGACGGCGTCCTGCCCGAGTCGGGTGAGGCCGGTCCCGCCGAGGAGGCGCTGACCGACGGGCTGTCCGCAGCCGCCAGCACGGCCAACGATGCGATCGAGCGGGTGGCGATCCATGAAGCGGTGGGCGCGGTGGCCGACTTCGTGGGGCTGGTCAACGGCTACGTCACCGAGCAGGAGCCGTGGAAGGTGGCCAAGGACGACAGCCCGGCCGGCCAGGCCCGGCTCTCGACGATCCTGTACGCCGCTGCCGAGTCGCTGCGTGGGATAGCGGTGCTCCATCACGCAGTGATGCCGCGCACCGCGGCTGCGTTGTGGGCGGCCCTGGGGGCCGACGCCATCGGACCGCTGGCCGACCAACGCATCGCCACGGTCGGGACGTGGGGCCAGCTGCCTGCGGGAGCCGTGTTGACCAAGGGCGCGTCGCTGTTCCCCCGGATCGACACGGTGGAGACAGGGACCGAGAGCGCTGCTCGATGAGCGGCTCCCTGCGGGCTCGTGCGGGTGAGGGCGAGGCGGGTCGGCGGGATGTGACCCGGCCGCCGCTTCCGGATCCGTTGCCGAGCCCGGTCGTCGACAACCACTGTCATCTCGACATCGTGGACGGCGATGGGTGGTTGGAGCCGGCGGAGGCGCTCCGCTGGTCGGCCGAGGTAGGCGTTCCGCGCATCGTGCAGATCGGCTGCGACCTTCCCGGGGCCCGCTGGGCCGTCGAGACGGCGACGGCGTACGACGCGATCGTGGCCGGAGTGGCGATCCACCCGAACGAGGCGCCCCGCCTCGCAACCGACGGCGGTTTGGACGCCGCACTGGTGGAGATCGAGGAGCTGGTCACGTCGAGTCCGCGGGTGCGCGCCGTGGGAGAGACCGGCCTGGACTACTACCGGACCGGGCCTGAGGGAGTCGATGCGCAGCGGAGATCGTTCGCGGCCCACATCGCGCTGGCGCACCGCCACGCGAAGACGTTGGTGATCCACGACCGCGATGCGCACGATGACGTGCTGGCGATGCTCGACGAGCACGGGGTGCCGGAACGGACCGTGCTGCACTGCTTCTCGGGCGACGAGGTGTTCGCCCGGGCCTGCCTGGACCGCGGCGCGTACCTGTCCTTCGCGGGGACGGTGACGTTCAAGAACGCGGCACCTTTGCGACGGGCCCTGGCGGTGGCTCCGTTGGACCGGATCCTGGTCGAGACCGACGCGCCGTACCTGACGCCGGTGCCGTTCCGCGGCCGGCCGAACGCGTCGTACCTGGTGCCACACACGGTGCGCGCGATGGCGGAGGTGCGGCAGGTGTCGCTCGAGGCGTTGTGTACGGCGATCGACGCCAACACCGACGCGGCGTTCGGGGGGTCGTGGGGGACTGCCCCAGGCAAACCTGGAGTCGACATGGGAAGTTTGCCTAGTTAACAAGGCATGTGGCTTGTTAACTAGGCAAACGCACGGCCAGGGATGGGCAGCGCGGCCGAGTGGGAGTCGCCTGGTCGGGTCGTGATCAGTTCGTGATCTCGTGAGATGGGTCACGTCGCTCCGCCTGACGGACGCTCGGCGGTTTGGGCTTGCCCCCGATGTTTGGCATGGTCGAACGCTGTTGGCCGGAAGCAGGAATGCCCACAAAATGTCTTCAAACGGGCATTACCCTCCCGCATCCCCCTGCGGTAGCTCCCCCTGCGGTCCGGGACGTTCTACCTCTGGAGCATTGTGTCGAAGAAGATCGCCCTGGCGATTTTGTCCGCTGCCCTCACGGTCGGCCTGGTCCTCGGAACCGTGGCTTTCGCGTCCGCAAGCAAGAACAGCGTCACGTTGTCGGTCGACGGCAAGCAGCAGGTCGTCGAGACCTCGGCTGACACCGTGGCCGACCTGCTCGCCGACCAGCACATCGAGCTGCGGCCCCACGACGCCGTCGCACCCGACCCGAGCGCGCCTCTCGAAGACGGTTCCGCCGTCGCGCTGTCCTACGGCCGCAAGCTGACGCTCGACGTCGACGGCAAGACCTCCACCTACTGGACGACCGCGACCAACGTCGACGATGCGCTGCAGCAGATCGGTCAGCGCATCGAGACCGGCTCCGACCTCTCGGCCAGCAGGTCGAGCTCGATCGGCCGCGACGGAATGCGGCTCACCATCGGGACTCCCAAGAACGTCGTCCTGAAGGTCGGCAAGCAACAGGCTCGCCAGGTCTCGACCACCGGGCTCACCGTCACCGAAGCCTTGCTGGACCGTGGCATCACGGTCGGCAAGAACGACCTCGTGCGGCCCAAGCCGAATGCGCTGATCGACGACGGCACGCGCATCGTGGTCATCCGCCAGGTCGCCAGCAAGGTGACCGTGACCGAGTCCGTGCCGTTCCGCACGATCGTGCGCGATGACCCGAACATGTACTCCGACCAGGCCCGCGTGGTCCGCGCCGGCCAGACCGGCTCGGAGCGCGTGACCTACCGGGTCGTCCGGCACAACGGCGCGATCGTCATCAAGCGACCCGTCGACCGCGTCGCGCTCACGTCGCCAACCGCGCAGATCGAGTATCGCGGCACCAAGCAGCGCCCGTCGCCGGCCGTCTCCAACGGTTCCGTCTGGGACGCCATCGCACAGTGCGAGTCAGGTGGCAACTGGCACATCAACACCGGCAACGGCTACTACGGCGGCCTGCAGTTCAGCGCCGGGACCTGGACGGCGAACGGCGGTGGTGCCTACGCACCGACCGCCGACCTGGCCACCCGCGAGCAGCAGATCGCCATCGGCGAGAAGGTCCAGGCGTCTCAGGGCTGGGGTGCCTGGCCCGCCTGCACGGCCGCGCTCGGTCTCAGCTGACAACCCTCGAGCGGCCACGGAGAGCCAGGGCGGCCTGTTGCGGCCACGCCCTACAGTGACCGCTGTGAGCTCTGCATCATCGGCGTCCGCCGGTCCGAAACTTCTCGGGCCGGCGGACGTGCGTGCGTTGGCACACACGTACGGAGTCCGGCCGACCAAGCAGCGCGGACAGAACTTCGTCATCGACGCCAACACGGTGCGCCGCGTCGTACGCGCTGCGGGGCTCGAACCCGGTGACGTCGTGCTCGAGGTCGGACCGGGTCTCGGCTCCCTTACCCTGGCCTTGCTCGAGGTGGTGCCCCACGTCATCGCCGTCGAGGTCGACCCGGTGCTGGCGGCCGCGCTGCCCGAGACGATCTCCACCTACGCTCCGGTCGACGCCCACCGGGTGACCGTCGTCCAGGCCGATGCGCTGCGCATCAACGGCCTTCCTGGACCACCACCCACCGCGCTCGTCGCCAACCTGCCCTACAACGTGGCCGTGCCCGTGTTGTTGCATCTGCTCGCCACGTTCCCGACCATCGAGCGGGTGCTGGTCATGGTCCAGCTCGAGGTGGCGGAACGGCTTGCAGCCGGTCCGGGCTCGAAGGTCTACGGCGTCCCCAGTGTCAAGGCGGCGTGGTATGCCCATGTGCGCACGGTCGGCACCGTCGGCCGCACGGTGTTCTGGCCTGCGCCCAACGTCGACTCAGGTCTGGTCGCGCTCGTGCGCCGCGACCCGCCGACCAGCGTTGCCAGCCGCGACCAGGTCTTCGCCGTCGTCGACGCCGCGTTCGCCCAGCGACGCAAGACGCTGCGGGCCGCGCTCGCGGCATACGCCGGTTCCCCAGCCCGGGCAGAGGCGGCGCTGCGAGCTGCCGGGGTGGATCCGTCGGCTCGCGGCGAGCGACTCACCGTCGAGGACTTCACCCGCCTGGCCGACGCCTTCGTGGCAGCGCCGTAATCTCGTGTCGTGAAGCCCGCATGAACGTCGCCCACGCCAGGAGCGCCGCCACCGTCCGCGCGCCGGCCAAGATCAACCTCGGTCTGAGCGTCGGGGCGCCGGGCGATGACGGATATCACCCGGTCGCGACGGTCTACCAGGCGATCTCGCTGTACGACGAGGTCAAGGCCCGGCCCGCACCTGACGGCACGTTCACGGTGTCCGTCACCGGGGAGGGACACGACGACGTTCCCCTCGACCCGTCCAACCTCGCGGTCCGGGCCGCGGTCCGGCTGGCGCAGGCGTTCGATGTCGAGATGGGGGCGGCGCTCAGCATCCACAAGGCGATCGCCGTCGCTGGTGGGCTGGCCGGCGGTAGTACCGACGCGGCCGGGGCCCTCGTCGCCTGTGACGCCTTGTGGGGGACCCGGGCGTCCCATGACGACCTGTGGGGGCTCGCGGCTGAGCTCGGCGCTGACGTGCCGTTCTGCCTGACGGGCGGGATGGCCGTCGGCACCGGTCGTGGCGAGAACATCTCGCCGGTGCTTGCACGGGGTACCTACGAGTGGGTGCTCGCCTACGCCGACGGCAGCCTGGCGACGCCGGAGGTCTACGCCGAGCTGGATCGCGTTCGCGGCAGCGACGGCATCGCCGAACCGGCCGTGCCGGAGGAGTTGATGGCGGCGCTGCGGACCGGCGACCCCTACGCCGTCGGGCAGGCCCTCCACAACGACCTCGAGGCGGCGGCGCTGCGGTTGCGACCTGCCCTGCGACGCACGCTCGACCTCGGTGAGGAGTACGGCGCGCTCGGGTCGCTGGTGTCCGGCTCCGGCCCGACCTGCTTGTTCCTGGCTGCCGACGAGGACCACGCCATCGACCTGGCCGTCGCCCTGTCGAGCTCGGGGCTGTGCCGCTCGGTGCAACGGGCCAGCGGCCCGGTCCCAGGGGCGCGACTCGTCACGTGAGCCCGAACCTCATCAACGCGGAGCGGCTTTCCAAGGCGTTCGGTGTCCGGCCGTTGCTCTCCGACGTCAGTCTCGGCGTCCAGGAAGGGGAGCGGATCGGCATCGTCGGGCGCAACGGCGACGGCAAGACCACGCTGCTGCGCATCCTGGCCGGGCTCGAGCCCCCGGATGCTGGGCGCCTCACCCAGACCAGAGGGCTGCATTGGGGCATGGTCAGTCAGCACGACGTTCTCGACGAGCACGCCACGATCCGGTCGGCGGTCGTCGGCGACCGGGCTGACCACGAGTGGGCTGCCGACGGTCGCACCCGCGACATCGTGGCGCACCTGCTCGTCGGCCTCGAGCTCGACCGGACGATGGCCGGACTCTCCGGAGGCGAGCGGCGACGGGTGTCGCTCGCAGCCACGCTGCTCGCCGATCTCGACGTGCTCCTGCTCGACGAGCCGACCAACCACCTCGACATCGAGGCTGTCGACTGGCTGGCGCGACACCTGACCGCAGCCGGTCCCGCATCGGCGTCCGCGCTGGTGGTCGTGACGCACGACCGGTGGTTCCTCGATGCCGTGTGTACGACGACGTGGGAGGTGCACGACGCACAGGTCGACATCTACGACGGTGGATACGCGGCGTACGTGCTGGCCAAGGCTGAACGCGACCGGCAGGCGCAAGCCAGCGAGTCTCGTCGGCAGAACCTGCTCCGCAAGGAGCTCGCCTGGCTGCGCCGGGGGGCGCCGGCGCGCACGTCCAAGCCGAAGTTCCGTCTCGACGCTGCCTCCGCGCTGATCTCCGATGAGCCTGAGCCACGCGACCGGGTGGCGCTTCAGCGGTTCGCGGCGGCCCGACTGGGCAAGGATGTGTTCGACCTCGAGGACGCGACGATCACCCGGGGTGGCCGCCATCTCGTCGACCACGTGACGTGGCGGCTCGGTCCGGGCGACCGGGTCGGCCTGATCGGGGCCAACGGTGCGGGCAAGACGTCGATCCTGTCGGTGCTGGCCGGTGAGGTG
This sequence comes from uncultured Actinomycetota bacterium, assembly GCA_963742765.1. Classification (GTDB taxonomy): domain Bacteria; phylum Actinomycetota; class Actinomycetes; order Propionibacteriales; family Nocardioidaceae; genus JANLYC01. The sequence goes on along the minus strand of CAVUMY010000001.1, from coordinate 257,325 downwards.
CCCCCGGACCAGGGCCGGCTCCGCACCGGCCGGACCGTCAAGCTGGCCCGGCTGACCCAGACCCTCGACGACCTCGACCCAGCGCAACGCGTGCTCGACTCGGTCGAAGAGATCAGACGGGTCGCGTCGGTTGGCGGCAAGGAAGTGACAGCGTCGTCGATGCTCGAACGTTTCGGCTTCACCGGAGACCGGCTGACGGCCCGGATCGGTGACCTCTCCGGCGGTGAACGACGGCGGCTGCAGCTGCTGCGGCTGCTTCTCGACGAGCCGAACGTGCTGCTGCTCGACGAACCCACCAACGACCTCGACATCGACACACTGACCGTCGTCGAGGACTTCCTCGACGGCTGGCCGGGCACGCTCGTGGTGATCTCCCACGACCGCTACTTCCTCGAACGGGTGACCGACACGGTGTCGGCCCTGTTGGGCGACGGTGCGCTCGTGATGCTGCCCGGCGGTGTGGACGAGTACATGACCCGGCGGGCGCGGATGGACGCGGAGCGTCGTACGCCGGCCGGCTCCCGCGTCGAGCCGGTGTCCCGGACGACCGGTGCGGTCGCCGACCCGGCCGCCCAACGCGCGGCCAAGAAGGAGCTGGCCAAGGTGGAGCGGCAGATCGACAAGCTGACCCGCCGGATCGACGAGGTGCATGCCGCGATGTCGGAGTACAGCAGCGACTACGAGCGGCTGGCCGAGCTCGACGTCGAGCTGCGTGGGCTCCAGGACGAGAAGGACACGCTGGAGCACGCCTGGCTGGAGGCCGCCGAGCAGATCTGAGGCACCGCCCACCTAGGATCGCCGCATGCCGATCTCCGACTACCTGGCCGGGCTGCGGACCCGGGTTGGCCACGACCTGTTGTTGATGCCGGCCGCAGCGGGGGTGGTCTGGGACGACGAGGGCCGGGTGCTGCTGCACCGGCGCTCCGACAACGGCAGCTGGAGCGTGCCCGGAGGCGCCATCGATCCGGACGAGCAGCCGGCGCAGGCCTGTGTACGAGAGGTGTACGAGGAGACCGGCATGATCGTGCGGCCTATCGCCGTCGTCGCGGTCGAGACCCACCCGATCACGGCGTACCCGAACGGTGATCTCGTGCAGGCGATCGTCAGCGTCTTCTCCTGCGTCATCGAGGGTGGCCGGCTCGAGAGCCGGGACGGCGAGTCGACCGAGCTGGGGTTCTTCGCTCCCGACTCCATGCCGAACGGCGATTTCGTGCGCCGCTTCCACCCAGCGGTCTTCGATCTCACGCGGCGGACGCCGGCCTTCGCCTGGGACGACGCCTGGCTTCCCCGCTGAGGTCAGGAGGCGTCGAACGGAGCCACGACGGTGCGGAGCAGGTCGGCCAGTGCGGCCTGGTCGCGGGTGCCGAGCTCGTGGAGCAGGACACGCTCCTGCTCGAGGAGACCGTCGAGCGCGGCGTCGACGCGAGCCCGCCCCTCCTCGGTGAGCCGCACGAGCACCCCGCGTCGATCGCCGGGATCTGGGAGGCGGGCCACCAGGCCCTTGGCGGTCAGTCGGTCGACGCGGTTGGTCATCGTGCCCGAGGTGACCATCGTCTCTCGGATCAGCCGCCCTGGCGACAGTTCGTACGGCGGGCCGGAGCGACGCAACGCAGACAACACATCGAACTCCCAGGTCTCGAGGTCGTGGGCGGCGAACGCCTGCCGACGGGCGAGGTCCAGGTGGCGGGCCAGCCGGGTGACGCGCGACAGCACGCGCATGGGGGCGACGTCGAGCTCGGGGCGCTCGCGCTGCCAGGCCTCGACCAGGCGGTCGACCTCGTCCAGTGCCGTCATACATGCAGTCTAGGGGTGATCATCCCGCCATCAAGACTCTTGACGTGGAGACACTGTCTCCGGCATAGTATCTTGACGTCAAGATAAATCTGAAGGGAGCGTGCTGTGCCCGGAGCCCACTGGAACCCGGAGACGTACCTGCAGTTCGCCGCGGAGCGATCCCGGCCGTTCTTCGATCTGACGTCCCGGATCCGGGCCACGGGGCCGCGGCGCGTCGTCGACCTCGGTTGCGGCCCTGGCCAGCTCACCGCCGGGCTCGCGGATCGGTGGGCGACTGCCTCGATCCTGGGCATCGACGACTCGCCGGCGATGATCGACCGCGCCCAGGAGCATGCGGGGGAGCGCGTCCGTTTCCAGCTCGGCGACCTCAGCGCCTGGACCCCGTCGGAGCCGGTCGACGTGCTGATCTCCAACGCGACCCTGCAGTGGGTCGTCGGCCACCTCGCGCTGCTGCCCGGCTTCGTCGCGACGCTTGCCCCTGGTGGGTGGCTCGCGATCCAGGTGCCAGGCAACTTCGACCAACCGAGCCACCAGCTGCTCTACGACCTGGCTGCCGACCCGCGCTTTGCGGCCGCCACCGCCGGACTCGAGCGACCCGCGGCGCCGGACGCAGCGACGTACCTGTCTCGTCTCGCGAGGCTCGGCCTCGAGGTGGACGCGTGGGAGACGACCTATCTGCACGTGCTGCGAGGTCCCGATGCCGTCTTCCGTTGGATGACGGGCACCGGTGCAGGTCCGTTCCTGCAGGCGCTGTCGGACCAGCAGCGTGCCGACTTCGAGACCGAGTACCGCGCACGGCTGCAGGAGGCCTATCCCGATCACGGCTTCGGGGCCGTGCTGCCCTTCCGTCGTACCTTTGTCGTCGCACACAAGCCGAGTGGAGAGGAGGGCTGATGTTGATCCGCGATGCCCGCTCCGATGACCTCGAGCCGCTGCTGCAGCTGCTGCAGGAGGACGCGATCCGCGAGGTGCACGAGGACCTGTCCGACCTGACGCCGTACGCGGCCGCGCTCGACGAGATCGTCAACGCCCCCCACAGCACGGTGCTGGTCGGCGAACGCGACGGTGTCCTGGTCGCTACCGCCCAGGTCACCTGGCAGCGACGGATGATGTACGGCGCCGGCCTGGTCTGCCAGGTCGAGTCGGTCCGGGTCGCCTCGGCCGAGCGGAGCAACGGACTCGGCGCCGAGCTGATGCGCTGGATCATCGACGACGCCCGCCGGCGAGGGTGCGCACGGATGGAGCTGACCAGCAACGCCTGGCGCGAGGGAGCCCGCCGGTTCTACGAGCGACTCGGCTTCCGGCCGTCCCACCTCGGATTCAAGCTCTATCTGGGAGAGGAGGACACGTGACCCTCGCGTTGCACCATGTCCAGGTCAGCTGCCCGGCCGGCGGTGAGGCCGACGTACGCCGTTTCTACGGCGAGCTGCTCGGGCTGACCGAGGTGGCGAAGCCAACCGTGCTGGCGTCCCGAGGAGGCGCGTGGTTCCGCGGTCCCGGGTATGAGCTCCACGTGGGTGTGGAGGAGGGGTTCACTCCGGCCCGCAAGGCGCATCCGGCGTTCGTGGTGAGCGATGCCGACCAGGTGGCCGACCTGCTCCGGGCGGAGGGCATCGAGGTCGGGTGGGACGACAACCTTCCGGGCTTTCGCAGATTCCACACCGCCGACCTGCACGGCAACCGGGTGGAGATCCTCGAATCGTTGGCCCCGGGAGCACCGACGTCCACGGCTGAATAGAGTCACCGCATGACCGACCACATCTCCACCGACACCGCTGCTCCTACCCGGGCCGACTTCATCGCCGGTCTGCCCAAGGCCGAGCTCCACGTGCACCATGTCGGCTCGGCATCGCCGCGGATCGTGGCTGAGCTGGCGGGACGGCACGACGACACCCCGGTGCCTCGCGACCCCGAGCTGGTCGCGGACTACTTCACGTTCACCGACTTCGCGCATTTCGTCGAGGTCTACCTCTCGGTCGTCGACCTCGTGCGCACACCCGAGGACATCAGGACCCTCACGTACGAGATCGCCCGCGACATGACGACGCAGTCGATCCGCTACGCCGAGTTGACCTGTTCGCCCTACACGTCCGTCATCCGGGGCATCGCCCCCGAGGCGTACTGCGAAGCCATCGAGGATGCGCGGGTGGCTGCCGAACAGGATTTCGGGATCGTGCTGCGATGGTGCTTCGACATCCCCGGTGAGTCCGGCATCCCAGCGGCCGACGAGACGATTCGCGTCGCCACCGAGCTACGTCCCGAGGGACTGGTCTCGTTCGGCCTCGGAGGCCCGGAGATCGGTGTGCCTCGCCCGCAGTTCAAACCGCACTTCGACGCGGCGCGCGCCGCGGGGCTGCGTTCTGTTCCCCATGCCGGTGAGACCACCGGACCGCAGACGATCTGGGACGCGTTGCAGCTGCTCGGTGCCGAGCGGATCGGTCACGGCACGTCGGCGACCCAGGACCCTGCCCTGCTGGCCCACCTGGCCGAACATCAGATCCCGTTGGAGGTGTGCCCGACGTCGAACATCGCCACCCGGGCCGTCGCTTCCCTCGACGAACACCCGATCAAGCAGATGTACGAGGCCGGCGTCACCGTCACGATCAACTCCGACGATCCGCCGATGTTCGGAACGACGCTCAACCAGGAGTATGCCGTCGCGGCCCGACTCCTCGACCTCGACGAGGTCGGGCTGAAGGCCCTGGCACAGAACGCCGTTGACGTGTCCTTCGCCGACGGTGACGTGAAGAAGCGACTGACCGAAGAGATCCGCGCGTACTCCGCCTAGCTCGCCGGCGGCCCTCAGCTTGTCGGAGGAGTGTGCAGAGTGGGCTTCTGCTCGAGCCCGGACAGCCCGTTCCAGGCGAGGTTGACCACGTGCGCCGCGACCTCGTTCTTGCTGAACTTGCGGGCGTCGAGCCACCACTGCCCGGTGGTGCCCACCATTCCGACGAGCATCTGGGCGTACATCGGTGCGAACTTGGCGTCGAACCCACGTGTCCGGAACTCCTCCTCGAGGATGTACTCCACCCGTGAGGCGATGTCGCCGATGATCGAGACGAAGGAACCCGTCGCCGATCCGATGGGTGAGTCGCGCACGAGGATGCGGAAGCCGTCGGAGGACTGCTCCACGTAGTCGAGGAGTGCACCGGCGGCCTGTTCGAGCAGGTCGCGGGGATGGCCGGCGGTGAGCGAGCTGCGCATCATGCCGAGCAGCTGTCGGACCTCACGGTCGACGACGACGGCGTACAGACCTTCCTTGCCGCCGAAGTGCTCGTACACGATCGGTTTGGACACCTCGGCGCGAGACGCGATCTCCTCGATCGAGGTGCCTTCGAAGCCTCGTTGCGCGAACAGGGCCCGTGCGATCTCGATGAGCTGTTCGCGCCGCTCGGCGCTGGTCATCCGGGCACGTTGATGGCGCTTGTTCTTGCTGGAGACAGCCTTGCTGGAGCCCGCCTTGCTGGAGCCCGCCTTGCTGGAGACAGCCTTGCTGGAGCCCGCCTTGTCGGAGCCCGCGTTGTCCGGACCACTGGCGGCGGCAGTCTTCGCCGGTGGTTTGAGCTGTGGTCGAGCGGTGGAGGCCGGGACGTCGGTCGAGTCGTTCGGGGGCTCGCTCACGTGTGCATTGTCCCTGACCCGGTCGAGCGTCAGCCCGTCGGCTGGACCCGCTTCAGGTCGAGGCGCTCCTTGACCGGCCACCGGACTGCGCTGATCCACCCGAGCTTCTCCAGCGCCCAGATGATGCGCGCCGACGTGTCGAGCTGGCCCTTCAGGACGCCGTGGCGGGCGCAGGTGGGGTCGCTGTGGTGCAGGTTGTGCCACGACTCACCCATCGAGGGGATCGCCAGCCACCACACGTTGCCGGACTTGTCGCGGGACTTGAATGGGCGCTCACCGACCGCGTGGCAGATCGAGTTGATCGACCAGGTGACGTGGTGCAACAGGCTGACTCGGACCAGCGAACCCCAGAAGAAGGCCGTGACCGCACCTTGCCAGGACCACGTCAGAAGGCCACCGGCGACGGCTGGGAGAGCCAGCGAAACGAAGACGAACCACGGGAACGCACGCGAGATCCGGACGATGTCCTTGTCCTTCAACAGGTCCGGTGCGTACTGGCGCTGCGAGGTCTGCTCGGAGTCGAACAACCACCCCATGTGTGCGTAGAAGAGGCCCTTGATGAGCGCGGGAACGGTGTTGCCGTAGCGCCACGGCGAGTGCGGGTCGCCCTCGCGATCGGAGAACTTGTGGTGCTTGCGGTGGTCGGCGACCCACCGCACGATCGGCCCCTGGATGGCCATCGAGCCGGCGACGCCGAGCGCGATCTTGACCGCCCGGTTGGGCTTGAACGACCGGTGGGTGAAGAAGCGGTGGAAGCCGACGGTGATGCCGTGGCCGGTGATCGCATACATGACCGCCATGATGAGGATGTCGCTCCAGCCGAGCCAGCCGCCCCAGGCGACCGGAACCGCTGCCGCGACGGCGAGGAAGGGCAGCGCGATGAAGACGCCCATCGTGATCTGCTCTGCCCGCGACTGCTGGTCACCCCCGAGTGTGCCCAGAGCCTCCTCGAGCTCGTCGACGGCAGGCGTATCGGTGGCCGGGGGTAGAACGGCAGTTGCTGGTGTCATTGCTCGGGTCCTCAGCGGTGAGAGTCGTGGTCTTACCTACGCTACCGTAACCTACGGTCGCGTAGGTATCCAGCGCGCGCCCGCGCGTCCTCCGTGAATCGGGGCGTGTCGCCCTATGGCAGACTGTTGCCACGCAGGGGTGCGCCGCGAAACCTTCTTCGAGAGCTCACGGGGCACGCCATCGCAATCCCCTGTGGGGTAACCCGGCAGCCCGCGAGCCTTTGAAGCTTGAGGTCCTGGATCGAAGCCAGGCAGGGGAGCGTAAGGTCCCCACCCGGGGGTGTCGACGGCAAGGAGCACAGGTGAGTTCGGACCGCCCGGCTGCAGTCATCATCCTCGCGGCGGGTGGTGGCACCAGGATGAAGTCCGCCGTCCCCAAGGTCTTGCACTGCATCGGCGGCCGTAGCCTGATCGGTCACGTGCTGTACGCCGCCACCGGGCTGGATCCCGAGCACCTGGCCGTGGTCGTGCGCCATGAGCGGGATGCCGTCGTCGCGCACGTCGACGACGTCGCCAACGAGCTCGGCGTCAGCGCGACGATCGCGGACCAGGACGACGTCAAAGGCACCGGCCGCGCCGTCCAGTGTGGTCTTGCCGCGCTACCGAATGACCTGACAGGCACCGTGGTCATCACCTACGGCGACGTACCGCTCCAGACCACGGAGACGTTGCGCGCCCTCCTGGAGTCGCATGTCGAGCACGCGGACGCGGTCACCGTGGTGACCGCCGAGCCGGCTGACCCGTTCGGGTACGGGCGGGTCCTCCGTGACGAGTCCGGCCAGGTCACCGAGATCGTCGAGGAGAAGGATTGCACGGACGAGCAGCGCGCCATCCGCGAGATCAACGGCGGCATCTTCGCCTGTGACGTCGCAGTGCTGCGCGCAATGCTCGGCCAGGTCGAGACCAGCAACGCCCAGGGCGAGGTCTACCTCACCGACGTGGTAGGCCTCGCGCACCGGTCCGGGCAGCGCGTGGGCGCCGTCGCCGTCGATGATCTGTGGCAGACCGAAGGCGTCAACACGCGACGCCAACTCGCCACGCTCGGGCAGGAGCTGAACCGACGGGTGCTCGACTACTGGATGAGCGAAGGCGTCTCGGTGATCGATCCCGCGGCCACCTGGGTCGACGTCACAGTCACGCTGGCCCCGGACGTGCGGCTCCTGCCCGGGGTGCAGCTGCACGGCGCGACCGTGGTGGCCGACGGAGCGTCGATAGGTCCGGACACCACGTTGTCCGACGTCCAGGTCGGCGAGGGCGCGAGCATCGTTCGCACCCATGGCGTCGGCGCCGTCCTCGGCGCCGGTTGCTCAGTCGGCCCCTTCGCCTACCTGCGGCCTGGCACGGTCGTCGGACGCGTGGCCAAGATCGGGACGTTCGTCGAGACCAAGCAGGCAGTCCTCGCCGAGGGTGCGAAGGTGCCCCATCTGTCGTATGTCGGGGATGCCGACATCGGACCGGGCACGAACATCGGTGCGGGCACGATCTTCGCCAACTACGACGGGGTTTCCAAGCACCGCACCCACGTCGGCGCGGAGGCCCGCACCGGGGCGAACAACACCTTCGTGGCGCCGGTCTCCATCGGCGATGGTGCGGTCACCGGTGGGGGCACGGTCGTACGACGAGACGTTCCACCAGGGGCGCTGGCCGTCAGCACCGGACCCCAGCGACACATCGAGGGCTGGGTCGAGCGCAAGCGGCCCGGCTCGGCGGCAGCGGAGGCGGCCAAGACCGCCCAGGACGAGAGCCAGCCGTGACCGGACTCAAGCGCACGACGGAGAAGAACCTCATGCTCTTCTCCGGGCGGGCCCATCCGGCCCTTGCCGAAGAGGTGGCCCGGCTGCTCGAGACCAATCTCGTGCCCACCACCCACCGGGAGTTCGCCAACAGCGAGATCTACGTGCGTTACGAGGAGTCCGTGCGTGGCTGCGACGCGTTCGTGATCCAGAGCCACACCAGCCCTATCAACGAGTGGATCATGGAGCACCTGATCATGGTGGACGCGCTCAAGCGGGCGTCCGCCAAACGGATCACCGTGGTCATGCCGTTCTACGGCTATGCACGACAGGACAAGAAGCACCTCGGTCGTGAGCCGATCTCAGCCCGCCTGATGGCGGACCTGTTCAAGACCGCCGGGACCGACCGGCTGATCACCGTCGACCTGCACACCGCGCAGATCCAGGGGTTCTTCGACGGTCCTGTCGATCACCTGGCTGCGCAGCCGGTGCTGGCCGACTACGTCGCGGACAAGTATGGGCAGCGTGAGCTCACGATCGTGTCTCCCGACGCCGGCCGTATCAAGGTCGCCGAGCACTGGTCCGCTCGGCTCGATGGGGCGCCGCTGGCGTTCATCCACAAGACCCGCGACATCACGCAGGCCAATCAGGCGCAGGCCAGCCGGATCGTGGGCGACGTCAAGGGACGGGTGTGCGTGCTCGTCGACGACATGATCGACACCGGTGGCACCATCGTGAAGGCTGCCGAGGCGATCATGGCCGCCGGTGCGGAGGATGTGATCATCGTCGCCACCCACGCGATCCTCTCGGGCTCTGCGGTCGACCACCTCAAGAACAGCCACGCCTGCGAGGTCATCGTCACCGACACCTTGCCGATCCCCGCGGACCACCGGTTCGACAAGCTCACGATCCTCTCGATCGCCCCCCTCATCAGCCGCGCCATCCGTGAGGTCTTCGAGGATGGCTCGGTGACGAGTCTGTTCGACGGCCGAGCGCAGTGAGCCGAGACTGTGCCCGGAGCGTGCGACGGGCACAGTCGGAGGCGAGTAAGCCACCTCCGCTGTCTGGAGTGAGCCACCGGCGCTGTCTGGAGTGAGCCACCGGCGCTGGCGGAGTAAGCCACCTCACGTACCTCCCGCCCGAGTGTGAGAGCGGATTTCCTCTTGTCAGGCAACGCCGCTAAACTTGTCGGGTTGCCTCGGCGAGGGAGCGAGCGCGGCCTGTTGACCAGCGACTCGCGTACCGACTTCGGTCGGACTCCGTGATCGACGCGGTTCTTGGACCACGTGCGCGCTCTGCGCCGAGCAGCCATCGATCTCGCCGGTTCGCCGGTTGTCCGTAGGCCATTGTTTCGACGTTGCTCTAGGAGTCCCCGTGTCATCTGAGGTCAAGATCCAGGCTGAGTCCCGGACCGAGTTCGGCAAAGGTGCGGCGCGTCGTATCCGTCGCGCCGACAAGGTGCCCGCGGTGCTCTACGGCCACGGCACCGATCCCGTACACATCACGTTGCCCGGACACGACCTGATGCTCGCGCTCAAGACGGCCAACGCCCTGCTCTCGATCGAGCTCGATGGCGACAGTCAGCTGGCCCTTCCCAAGCAGGTGCAGCGCGACCCCATCAAGGGTTTCATCGAGCACGCCGACCTGATCCTGGTCCGCCGCGGTGAGAAGGTCACCGTCGACGTTCCGGTGATTCTCGTCGGGCACGCGGCGCCCGACGTCCTCGTCACCCTTGACCACAACGTCATCTCGATCGAGGCCGAGGCGACTCACATCCCATCGTCTGTCGAGGTCGACATCGAGGGCCGTCAGGTCGGCGAGCCGATCATGGGCAAGGACCTCAAGCTTCCGTCGGGCAGCACGCTGCAGCTCGATCCCGAGGCTCTCGTCGTGAACTTCTCGGCTGCCCCGACCGCCGAGGACCTCGAGGCTGAGCTCGCCGAGGCCGAGGCCGAGGCCGGGATCGAACACGATGTGTCCGATGAGGCCGCTGCAGAGGCCGAGGGCGCCGAGGGCGAGGCCTCCTCGGAGGGTGAGTCCTCCGAAGGCGACGCGTCGTCCGACGAGTGATGTGGCCCGCAGGGTCGTCGCACGCATGACGGTCCTGCGGTCCCTTGCTCAGCGGTTCTCTCGAAGGCCAGGATCTCCCATGACGTACGACGGTTGGATCGTCGTCGGACTGGGTAATCCTGGCCCTTCGTATGCCGCCACCCGCCACAACGTCGGATACGAGGTGGCGGACGAGCTCGCGTCGCGGATGTCCGGCTCATGGAAGACGCACAAGTCGGGGCGCGCCCTGGTCGTCGAAGGCCGACTGGCAGGCATCCCCGGCGTCCGGACGGTTCTCGGTCGCGGCCGTTGCTACATGAACGAGTCCGGTGGCCCGGTTTCCGGCCTGTTGTCGTTCTACAAGGCCAGGCCCGACCAATTGATCGTGATCCATGACGAGCTCGATCTGCCCTACGGCGATCTCCGCATCAAGTTCGGCGGCGGCGACAACGGCCACAACGGGCTCAAGTCGATCCGCACGTCCCTCGGGACGGGCGACTACTACCGGGTCCGCGTGGGTGTGGGTCGTCCCCACGGACGTCAGGCGCCGGCCGACTACGTGCTCAGCCCCTTCTCCTCGACTGAGCGTCGAGAGCTGGATCTCCATGTCAATCGCGCCGCAGATGCCGTGGAAAGCGTGCTGACCGAGGGCCTCGACAAGGCGCAGAACCTCTTCAACAGCTGAGGGCTGGTCCGTCCAACCCTTGGGTTACACCCGAGCTCAGCCGAGGCGTGGTTCCTTCCGGAAGCCGTTCGTCCTGAATGGGGGCTAGCGTCCTCCTGTCACCAACGAACGACGGGAGAGCGCTCCATGGACATGCTGAGCGGCGAGCAGATCACTGCGGCCGCCCTGACGGACTGGCGCAAGCTCGGCCAGGGTCTGCACGCCAGATTCGGCATACGCGACTTTAGCGAAGGCGTCCGCTTCCTCTCCGCGATCGGTGAGGCCGAAGAGGCAGCCGAGCATCCTCCGGAGGTTCGGATGGGCTCGGCTCACGTAGATCTCAAGCTGACCTGTGTAGGCACGTTCCAACCTGCCGGCTAGCGGGGGTCCGGGCGGAGTGCGTGCCTGTGATCGTCGGTCGGCGGCATACGACCGTCGCCTGTTCGCTTGTGACCGTATGCCGGGAGACAACGGTTGACGGCCAGATCGTCGGCCGGCGGCATACGGTTCGTGAGCGGACCTCCGCCATCGGACCCGGCAAGTCGGCACGGGTCCACAGCCGCACCCTCGGGGCCGGAGTATTCACAGTCGAGGCGCCGGCGGCTGTTGGGCCAGCGAAAGCCGGTTCGATGCTGCGATGGCCGAGAATACGACAACGTCGAGCTTCGAGGAGGACCGCGAGAGGCTTGATGAGTTCGCCCGCGCCTTGGTGCGCATCGTGAGCGAGTTGACCTGGATCTGTGGCCGCGTCGACACCGTGGTTGATCTCGACAGTCTCGAAGGCCGCGTCCTGACCCTCCTCGTGACGCGGCGGCTCTGGGTCATGTCCGTGCTCCGCGAAGTCGTGGGGGTCGACCGGGCGGTCATGGCCAAGGTGGTCGGACGCCTCGAGAAGCGAGGCTGGCTCGTGAAGGACGGGCCTGCGGACGATCGTCGCCACCTCATGATCAGGGCGACCGACGAGGGAAGGGTGACCTGGCGGCAGGCGGAGTCGCACCGAGTGAACCTGTTGGGCCTGCTGTGCTACAGCGTAACGACCGCTGAGAGCGTCGCCATCGGCGTGCTCCAGCGCCGCGTGGAGGACGTGATGAGGCGCTTCAGTATGCGGGGCTGGGCCAACCCGGCGTTCTATCAATGCGCCCTCCGGAAGAGAGGTGAGTTCCGGCACCCCGCCATGCCGAACCCCGACTGGAGCTGACGTCAGCGAGGCGACGATCGGCCGGTCTGGAAGCGCATCAGCTGGTCCTTGAGCCGGACGATCTCTGTCTCGAGCTCGAAGATCCTGCGCGCACCCGCCAGGTTGACGCCCGTAGCCAGCAGCTCGGACACCTCGTGCACCCGATCGACGTCGGCCTGGCTGTAGCGACGGGTGCCACCGCCGGTCCGGTGAGGTGTGAGCAGCCCTTTGTTCTCGTAGTCGCGCAAGGCTTGCGGCTGGAGACCGGTGAGCTCGGCCGCGACCGAGATGGCGTACAGCGGCTGGTCGGGCGACGCGGCCATGGCTGCCTCCTCACAGCGAAAAAGTTGTTCCGAGGTCTTGACAACTCTTGGCTGCCGTAGAAAATCTATGGTGAAAACCATAGATCCTGACCAGCCCTGAGGGCAAGCCTCAGCTGGTCAACACTTGAAGGGAGCAGATCGTGATGTTGATGCGAACCGACCCTTTGAGGGAGTTCGATCGTCTCGCAGAAGCCGTTCTGGGCAGTCAGGCGAGGCCGGTGACCATGCCGATGGACGCCTACCGCCAGGGTGACGAGTTCGTCGTGGCGCTCGATCTTCCTGGTGTGGACGCCGATTCCATCGACCTGACGGTGGAGCAGAACGTGCTGACCGTGCACGCCGAACGGCGCCCCGACATCCCGGAGGACGTGGAACGGGTGGTGGGCGAGCGCCGTTACGGGACGTTCAGCCGGCAGCTGTTCCTGGGCGAGACCCTCGACACCGACCGGCTGCAGGCCGACTACGACGACGGCGTGCTGTCGATCCGGATTCCGGTCGCCGAGCAGGCAAAGCCTCGCAAGATCGAGATCGGGCGCACGAGCGGGCGGCAGCAGATCGCCAGCTGACCCGCCGCCGGAGACCCGCCGGCCGCAGGTCGGCTTGCGCAGCCCGTTTTGCGGCCCGGCGGGTGTACCGGCGAGAATCACCCGGGTGACCGACTCTCTTGACCTGCCCACCCCGCCCGCTGACGTCGTCGCGGACGACCACCTCTTGTCGGCCTGGGCCGCAACGTTGGCCGGGGAGCGTCTCGAGCGCATGCGTGGCGAGGGCCTCGAAGGCAAAGAGCTGAAGGACGCCGGTGACGCTCTCGGCCACCGGATCCTGATGCGGCTGCTCACCACGCACCGGCCCGACGACGCCATCCTGAGCGAGGAGGGCAAGGACGACAAGGGCCGCCTGCAGAACCGTCGCGTCTGGATCGTCGACCCGCTCGACGGGACCCGGGAGTACTCCGAACCGCCCCGCGACGACTGGGCCATCCACGTGGCGCTCTGGGCCGACGGCGACCTGGTGGCCGGTGCGGTAGCGCAGCCGGGGATGTCGACCACGTTCAGCACGGCCGAGCCCCCCGTCGTACCCGCACGGAGCAGCATCAGGCCCCGGATCGCTGTCAGCCGGACCCGCCCGCCGGAGTTCGTCGCGGCGCTGGCGGAGCAGATCGATGCCGAGCTGGTCCCGATGGGTTCCGCCGGGGCCAAGGTCATCTCGGTCGCTCGCGACGTGACCGACGCCTACGTGCACGCCGGCGGCCAGTACGAGTGGGACTCGGCGGCCCCGGTCGTCGTGGCACGGTCGGCTGGTCTGCACACCAGTCGGGCCGACGGTGCGCCCCTGCTCTACAACCAGGACGACGTCTTGCTGCCGGACCTGCTGGTCTGCCGGCCCGAGCTGGCCGAGGTCATCACGTCCTTCGTCCGCGACTACTGGGCCGAGCACGGCCAGGCCTGACCCATACTCCTCGTTGCACGCAACCGTCGGGACACAGCAGTAGACTGACCGACGCTCAGCAGAGCACGTGCCGTCCCTCAGGGGACGGCGCCAACCCCCGCTCCTTCGGGATCGGGGGCTGTCCTGTTGTGGTCAAGGTGCTGAGCCGTCAGTGTGCTAAACCCGCCCGCCCCCTCCTCGCAGAGAAGGCCATGTCAGACACCGCCCCCTCCGCCGCCCCCGCACCCGATCCGCCCTTGCAGGCGCTGACGTCGCTCGTGGGCAGCGAACCGTCCGTCGCAGCCGCGGTTGCGCTGGCCACGGGCGGAGCGAATCGAACGAAGGCTCTCGACCTGACCGCTCCGGGCGCGATGCACCCCATCCTCGCCGCCGTTCTCGCCGAGCGGGAGGCAGCAGCGGACCGCGCTCCCGTGGTCCTCGTGGTCACGGCCACGGCACGTGAGACCGACGAGATCGCGGCGGCAGCCCAGTCCCTCCTCGGCACGGACAGCGTCGTCACCTACCCCGCCTGGGAGACGCTGCCGCACGAGCGCCTGTCGCCCCGCTCCGACACCGTAGGTCGTCGGTTGGCCGTCCTGCGTCGACTGGTCCATCCCGGCGAGACGGGCACGAGCACGGCTCCGGTCCGGGTGGTGGTCGCGCCCGTCCGGTCCGTCCTGCAACCTCAGGTCAAGGGCCTGGCGGACCTGGAGCCCGTCGCACTGAAACCCGGCGACGACGTCGAGCTCGACGACGTCGTGCAGCGGCTGGCGGCGGCGGCATACCACCGGGTCGACATGGTCGAGCGGCGCGGCGAGTTCGCGGTCCGCGGCGGCATCGTCGATGTCTTCCCACCGACCGACGAGCACCCGGTGCGGGTGGAGTTCTGGGGCGACACGGTCGAAGAGGTCAGGTCGTTCTCGGTCGCCGACCAGCGGTCGATCGACGACCAGCGGACCCTGTGGGCGCCGCCGTGTCGTGAGCTGCTGCTCACCGACGAGGTCAGGGCCACGGCCCGGCTTCTGTCCGAGCGGCACCCTGAGCTGCACGAGATGCTCGACAAGATCGCCGAGGGGCACTCCGTCGAAGGCATGGAGTCGTTGGCGCCGGCGCTCGTCGACGACATGGAGCTGCTCGTCGACCTCCTGCCCGCGGGTTCGATGGCGCTGGTCTGCGACCCCGAGCGGGTGCGAGCCCGCGCCCACGATCTGGTGGCCACCAGCAAGGAGTTCCTGCAGGCGTCCTGGGCCGCCGCCGCTGGAGGCGGTCAGGCGCCGATCGACCTGGGCGCAGCGGCCTACCACTCACTCGGTGATGTGCGCACGCATGCGCTGGCACAGGGACTGGGCTGGTGGACTGTGAGCCCGTTCGGACTCGACGCCGAGGCGGGCGCGTTGGCCGACGCCGCACCGTTGCGTACAGAGACCGGCGAGGTCGTGGCGCTCGACGTCGACACCAGCGGCTCGGTCGAGACGCGCACGCTCGACATTGCCTCGGTCGAGGCCTACCGCGGCGACACGATCGCGGCCGTGAGCGACCTCGGCGCGTTCGTCAAGGAAGGTCGTCGGGTCGTCCTCGTCACCGAGGGACACGGGCCCGGACAGCGGCTCGTGGAGGTCTTCAAGGAGCACGACCTCGCCGCGCGGCTCGTCGATCGACTCGAGCCGGAGGGCTCGCCGGGCGTCATCGAGGTCGTCCAGGGAACGCTGAGCCACGGGTTCATCGCATCGTCCATTGACCTGGTCGTGCTGACCGGCGACGACCTGATGAGCCAGCGCACCATCGCGCGCGACGCCCAGCGGATGCCGTCTCGCCGCCGCAAACAGATCGACCCGCTCGAGCTGCGGATGGGCGACTACGTCGTCCACGAGCAGCACGGCGTCGGACGCTACATCGAGATGATGCAGCGTACGGTCGCCGGCGCCACCCGTGAGTACCTCGTCATCGAGTACGCCTCGTCCAAGCGCGGTCAACCAGCCGACCGACTGTTCGTGCCGACCGACCAGCTCGACCAGGTCACCCGGTACGTCGGCGGTGAGCAGCCCTCGCTGGACCGGCTCGGCGGCTCGGACTGGAACAAGCGCAAGGGTCGCGCCCGCAAGGCGGTGCGGCAGATCGCCGCCGAGCTCATCAAGCTGTATGCCGCTCGGCAGGCCACCAAGGGCCACGCCTTCGCTCCTGACACGCCGTGGCAGCGCGAGCTCGAGGATGCTTTCCCGTACGTCGAGACGCCCGACCAACTGGCCAGTGTCGACGAGGTGAAGCGCGACATGGAGCACCCCGTACCGATGGACCGGCTCATCTGCGGGGACGTCGGGTACGGCAAGACCGAGATCGCCGTACGTGCCGCCTTCAAGGCGATCCAGGACGGCAAGCAGGTCGCAGTCCTCGTGCCGACGACCCTGCTCGTCCAGCAGCACCAGCAGACGTTCGCCGAGCGGTTCGCCGGCTTCCCCGTCGTGGTCAAGTCGCTGTCGCGGTTCCAGAGCGACCGCGAGGCCAAGGACGTCATCGAGGGGCTCAAGCAGGGCACGGTCGACCTCGTCATCGGCACCCACCGGTTGTTCAACGACGAGATCAAGCTCAAGGACCTCGGCCTCGTCATCGTCGACGAGGAGCAGCGGTTCGGCGTCGAGCACAAGGAACAGCTCAAGCGGATGCGCACGGCGGTCGACGTGCTGAGCATGTCCGCGACCCCGATCCCGCGCACCCTCGAGATGGCGATCACCGGCATCCGTGAGATGTCGACGATCACGACGCCTCCGGAGGAGCGGCACCCCGTCCTGACCTTCGTCGGCAACTACGACGACGGGCAGGTGACGGCTGCCATCCGTCGCGAGCTGCTGCGCGAAGGCCAGGTGTTCTACATCCACAACCGCGTCCAGAGCATCGACAAGGCCACGGCGCGGCTGCGCCAGCTCGTGCCCGAGGCGCGCATCACCCAGGCGCACGGACAGATGAACGAGCACCAGCTCGAGCAGGTCATGGTCGACTTCTGGGAACGGAAGTCCGACGTCCTCGTGTGTACGACGATCGTGGAGTCCGGCCTCGACGTCCCCAACGCGAACACGCTGGTCATCGAGCGGGCAGACCTGCTTGGCCTGTCGCAGCTGCACCAACTTCGTGGCCGGGTCGGACGAGGCGGCGAGCGCGCGTACGCCTACTTCTTCTACCCGCCCGAGAAGCCACTCACCGAGACCGCCCACGACCGGCTGGCCACGATCGCCCAGCACTCCGACCTCGGTGCCGGCATGGCGGTGGCCATGAAGGACCTCGAGATCCGGGGTGCCGGCAACCTGCTCGGTGGCGAGCAGTCCGGCCACATCGCCGACGTCGGCTTCGACCTGTACGTCCGGCTGGTCGGCGAAGCGGTGGCGGAGTACCGCGGTGACGGTCCGGTCGACGAACCCGAGGTCAAGATCGAGCTTCCCGTCGACGCCCATCTCCCGCACGACTACGTGCCGAGCGAGCGGCTGCGATTGGAGATGTACAAACGGCTGGCCGAGGTCCGCACGGTCGAGCAAGTCGACGAGGTGCGTGCCGAGCTGGCCGACCGCTACGGGCCGCTCCCGGTCCCGGTCGACAACCTGCTTGCCGTCGCCGCGTTGCGTGTCAAGGCCCGCCAGGCCGGTCTGACCGACATCAACGTCCAAGGGAGCTACGTGCGGTTCATGCCTGTCGAACTGCTGGACTCCGTCCGGGTCCGCGTGGATCGCCTCTACCCGAAGACCGTGGTCAAGACCGCGTTGCATAGCATTCTGGTGCCGCGACCTACCACCGGCACCATTGGTGGCCAGCCGCTGCGCGACCGCGACGTACTAGATTGGGCGGGTCGTGTCATCGAGGACGCGGTGCCGTCGGCGCGGAGTGCGGTCGCGCAGGCGTGAGACGACGCCCGACCGGGTCAGCCGTTGGACCGCACCACTGGTGCGCGAACAAAGGAGCATCACCGCCGTGACAGCACTGCCGACCAGATTCCCGACAGCACGCCGCCTGCGCGGTGTACGCCGGATGGCGATGGTCGTCCTCGTCGGTGCCACCGGGCTGGTGCTGAGCGCATGCACCGCTGACATCCATCCCGGCAGCGCCGCGGTCGTCGACGGCACGTCGATCTCCGACAGCAGGATCAACACCCTGGTCACGGCCGGCTGCGCTTACGAAACCGCCATGGGCAAGATCGACCCCCAGACCTACCCGGTGCTGTCGATCAGCACCTTGCGCGCGAACTTCGTCAACGTCTTGATCCGCAACCAGCTCGCGCGCGACGCAGCCGCCAAGATCGGCGGCCTACGGGTAAGCCAGGACCAGGTGACGAAGTTCGCTGCCGGCAACACCATCCCACCGGACCTCGCGGAGCCCGAGAAGTCGCAGATCACGGACTTCTTCATGGAAAGCGCCGAGACCGACCTCCTGGTTGCCTTGATCGGAGCCCACTTGAAGGACGACACGGTCACAGATGCGTCCAACGTCCAGCAGGCTGACCTCGACGCCGGGCAGAAGTACCTGACGACGTACGCCAAGAGCGCCGACGTCTCGGTCAACCCCAGCCTGGGCACCTGGAACGGCACCTCCCTCCAACCGGGCAGCGGTTCGCTCTCCGTCCTCGCGGTGACGCCCACGACGCCGGAGGCGATCCCCGGACAGCCCGCCGCCAACCCCGCCACGACCCTGCCGCCGTCCCAGCAGTGCGGCTGACCGTTCTCCTCACCACCCCGCGGCTTCCGGCCGGCCAGCTCACCGGCGCGGCCTGGCGCGCGATCTTCTCGGCCGATGTCGTGCTCACGGCCGACGTCACCAGCGGACTCGCACGCGCCGTCGAGGCCGCCGGCGGCAGCGTGGAGGCGCATCCGGGGCAGACCGCCGCCGATCTGCTGACGCGAGCGACCGACTCCGATGTCGTCTGGCTGGCCGCCGATGACGGCGACGGTGGGTTGACCGCGGAGCTGGCAGCAGACGTCGTACGCCGGTCGGAATCCGGCGAGGCCGGCGTGGAGGTCGAGATCATGGTGGGGTCGTTCGACCCGCCCGGGGCGCGTCTGCTCGACCTGGTGGCCGTGATGGACCGGTTGCGACGGGAGTGTCCGTGGGACCAGGAACAGACGCACGAGACGCTCGTGCGCTACCTCGTCGAGGAGTCCTACGAGACCATCGAGGCGATCGAGAGCGGCGATCGTGCCCATCTCCGCGAGGAACTCGGTGACCTGCTGCTCCAGGTGATGTTCCACGCGCGGATCGCGACCGAGGATCCCGACGACCCGTTCGACATCGACGACGTGACCGAGCACATCGTCGACAAGCTGATCCGCCGGCATCCACACGTGTTCGCGGGCGTCGAGGTCGACAACGCTCAGGACGTCAACGACAACTGGGAGACGATCAAGGCTGCTGAGAAGGCGCGCAGCTCCGCGATGGACGGCATCCCGCCCGGGCTGCCCGCGCTCTCGCTGGCCGACAAGGTCATCGGGCGGGCCCTGTCGGCCGAGCGTGCCGTGTCGGTGCCCGCTCCCGCTGAGACGTCATACACGCCCGACACGCTCGGTGAGGTGCTCTTCGCCCTCGTCGCGGCGGCGCGGTCCGCCGGGATCGACGCCGAGCAGGCACTCCGCCAGCGTGTCCGCGCCGAGATCGACGCCATCCGGCTGTCGGAGGAGCAGCCCGGCCGAGCGCGTGCCCTGCCCGACCAGGGTGTCGACGGCGGATAGGCTGAACGGGCTCATCCCAGGCAGCACCGGTCGTCATCAGGCAGGAGTTCTTCCCGTGGCTCACATCGAGGCCGTCGGCGCGCGCGAGATCTTGGATTCGCGCGGCAACCCCACGATCGAGGTCGAGGTCGCTCTCGATGACCATACGGTGGCCCGTGCCGCTGTCCCCTCCGGAGCCTCAACGGGACAGTTCGAGGCGGTCGAGCTGCGCGACGGCGGGGAGTGGTACGGCGGCAAAGGCGTCGGCAAGGCTGTCGCCGCCGTCAACGATGAGATCAACGACGCCCTCGTCGGCTTCCCTGCTGACGAGCAGCGACTGATCGACCAGGTGCTGCTCGACCTCGACGCCACCCCGAACAAGTCGCGGCTCGGAGCCAACGCGATCCTGGGCGTCTCCCTTGCGGTCGCGAAGGCCTCGGCCGAGTCAGCGGGGCTTCCCCTGTTCCGTTATGTCGGCGGGCCCAACGCCCACCTGCTGCCCGTCCCGATGATGAACATCCTCAACGGTGGCGCCCACGCCGACAGCAACGTCGACGTCCAGGAGTTCATGATTGCGCCGATCGGCGCCGGGTCGTACACCGAGGCGCTTCAACAGGGTGTCTCCGTCTATCACGCGCTCAAGGCTGTCCTCAAAGAAGGCGGCTTCGCGACCGGGCTCGGCGACGAGGGTGGCTTCGCGCCCAGCCTGGGCAGCAACCGCGAGGCACTCGACCTGATCGCCAGCGCGGTCGACAAGGCCGGGCTGGCGCTCGGCACCGACATCGCCCTGGCCCTCGACGTCGCGGCCACCGAGTTCTATGACGAGTCGTCCGGCCGCTACACGTTCGAAGGCGCTGCCAAGACGTCCGACGAGATGGCCGCCTACTACAGCGACCTCGTCGACGCGTACCCGATCGTCTCGATCGAGGACCCGATGAGTGAAGAGGACTGGGCGGGTTGGCAGGCCATGACCAGCGCGGTCGGCCACAAGATCCAGGTCGTCGGCGACGACCTCTTCGTCACCAATGTCGAACGGCTGCAGCGCGGTATCGACGAGCAGTCGGCGAACGCCCTCCTCGTGAAGGTCAACCAGATCGGCAGCCTGACCGAGACGTTGGACGCCGTCGACCTCGCGCACCGCAGCGGGATGCGCTGCATGATGAGCCACCGATCGGGCGAGACCGAGGACACCACGATCGCCGACCTCGCGGTGGCCACCAACTGTGGCCAGATCAAGACCGGAGCACCGGCCAGGTCCGAGCGGGTGGCCAAGTACAACCAGTTGCTGCGCATCGAAGAGGAGCTCGACGAGGCCGCCCGCTATGCCGGGGCCGGGGCTTTCCCGCGCTACCACGGCGCCTGAGCGAGCCGAGGCCATGGCAACGCGTCCCCGCTCCAGCCCCACCCCCGGCCCCGGTCGGGGACGTCCGCGTCCGTCGGGGGGCCGCGCGACTGGCGTCCGTACCACGACCCGGGTGTCCGCGCCGGCCGCTACTGCGCAGGTCGCCTCGTCGCGAGCGAAGTTCACCGGCCGGGCTGCCGTGCTGCTGCTGGTCGTGGCCGTGCTCGCCGTCTCGTACGCCTCCAGCATGCGAGCGTGGCTCAAGCAGCGCAGTGAGATCAACACCCTGAACGCTCAGATCGTTGACCAGCGCAGCGACGTGGCGTCACTCGTCCAGGCCAAGAAGCGGTTGCACGACCCGGCGTACATCGAGTCCCAGGCCCGGTTGCGGTTCGGCTGGATCATGCCCGGCGAGACCGGGTTCCGGGTGATCGGGTCCGACGGAGAGGTGCTGTCCAACGGCACGAGCACGTTGTCGCAGCCGGTCAAGCCGATCAAGAAGGACCCCGAATGGTGGCAGGGGGCCTACGGCAGCGTGGTCGCGGCCGGCGAGGTCCCGAGCTCGAACCGGTGACCGACGCCCGCGACCTGGCCGCCGTGCAGGCTCAGCTGGGACGCCCCCCGCGCGACACCGTCGGCATCGGGCACCGCTGCCCGTGCGGAAGTCCCGACGTCGTGGCCACGGCCCCGAGGCTTTCGGACGGGACACCGTTTCCCACGTTCTACTACCTGACCTGCCCACGTGCCGCGTCCGAGATCGGCACCCTCGAGGCCAGCGGTCTGATGCGGGAGATGACCGGGCGCCTCGCCGAGGACGAGGACCTTGCTGAGCACTATCGCCGGGCGCACGAGGACTACCTCGACCGGCGGCGTCAGTACGGCGACGTGCCCGAGATCGAGGACATCTCGGCCGGCGGCATGCCCGACCGGGTCAAGTGCCTGCACGTGCTGGTGGCGCACGCGTTGGCCGCCGGTCCCGGGGTGAACCCCCTCGGCGACGAGGCGCTGGCCCTGCTCCCTGAGTGGTGGGCGTCCGGCCCCTGCGTCGACCTCTAGCGCAGCGGCTCTCCGCAGCTGACGTGGATGTGCAGATGCTTGGAGTCCTGGTACCTCCCCAGGTTGGTGAGCACACGGGCAGCTCCATGAGCGTCGTGCACGTCAGCTGCGACGTCGGTGACCACCGCGAAAAGCGCTCGCACGAGTGGCTCGTCATCATCTGTCAACGTCGTCAGAGAGGGGACATGGCGCTTGGGAACGACGACGATGTGCACCGGCCAGAACGGTCTGGTGTGGTGATACGCCAACACTTCCGGGGTGTCACGCACGACATCCAGCTGGTCGACGTTGGGCAGCGCGACGTCGCAGTAGAAGTCATCGCCCCCGTAGCTGTCGGCCGCGTCAACCATGCGGTGAGTCTGCCAGGAGTGGGCCCGCCCCGCCGATCGTGCACCTCCGGGTGAACTCGACGTACCACAGGTCGCGGTTTCCCAGTCTGTGGTCGAGAGGCGGATGCCGAGCGACTGGTCTCGACGGTGCCGACGGCCGACGACAGCCGTAGGCTCGGGGCGACCGTCGAGCACGTGAGGAGGGCCGATGATCCGGGTGGCTGCTGTCGACTGCGGGACGAACTCCCTGCGCCTGCTCGTCACCGACCTCGACCCGACGACCGGCACCGCCACACAGGTCGACAGGCGGACGGCGATCGTGCGGCTGGGGCAGGACGTCGACAGGACGGGCGCCTTCGCACCCGAGGCGCTGGAGCGGACGTTCGCGGTGGTCGAGGACTACGCCACGGTGATCCGCGGCCTCGAGGTGAGCGCGACCCGCTTCGTGGCTACCTCGGCCGCCCGCGACGTCAGCAACCGCGACGAGTTCGTTGATGGAGTAGGCAGCAGGCTCGCAGCGGACGCCGAGATCATCAGTGGCGACGAGGAAGCCGCCCTGTCCTACTCAGGAGCGACGCGCGGGCTGGTCCAGGGCGATGGCGTGCGGACCCCCGTGCTCGTGGTCGACATCGGCGGCGGGTCCACCGAGTTCGTCATGCGCCTCGACGACGGCGATTCGATCAGGGGCCAGTCGCTCGATATCGGCTCCGTGCGGCTCACCGAGCGCTACCTGGCCGACGATCCCCCCACGGCCGACCAGGTGGCTGCCGTCACCCGGGCCGTCGACGCCGCTCTCGCCACCCTCGACGTACCGATCGACGCCGCCCGAACTCTCATCGGGGTAGCCGGGACGGTCACCACGATGGCCGCCCGTGTGCTCGGCCTCGACGCATACGACCCGGAACGCGTACACGGGTCTCGGCTGGCCAGGGCCGACGTGTTGACCGCAGTAGAGGAGATCGTGGCGATGTCGGTGTCCGAGCGCCGCGCGCTGCCGTTCATGCCGTACGGCCGGGCCGACGTCATCGGGGGCGGAGCGTTGATCCTCGGCGCCGTCGTGCGCCGCCTCGATCTCGATGAGCTCCGCGCCTCGGAACACGACATTCTCGACGGCATCGCCTGGTCGCTGGTCGACCCAGCGTTCCGAGCGACCTCGTGACGGCCTTGCCGCACCCGATCTCGGGGGAGCTGTTCACGAGCCCCGTGCCGGCAGAGAGCGGCTGGCCGGGCGATCCCGCGGCTGCCGACACCGCGGTGGCCACCGACCCAGACGGCGTACGCCGGTTGGCCGAACGAGCCGCCACCGTCCGGGCCCTCGACGCAGCCGTCTCGGTCTGCCGGGCCTGTCCCCGTCTCGTTGCCTGGCGCGAGGACGTCGCGGTCGACAAGCGCAAGTCGTTCGCCGACGAGCCCTACTGGGGCCGGCCGATCGCGGGCTGGGGTGAAAAGTCCCCTCGTGTGCTCATCGTCGGACTGGCACCGGCAGCTCACGGGGGCAACCGGACCGGGCGGATCTTCACCGGCGACCGGTCCGGAGACTGGTTGTTCGCCTCCCTCCACCGCGTCGGGCTGGCCAGCCAGCCGACCAGCGTGCACGCGGGCGACGGGCAGCGACTCATCGGCACCCGGATGGTCGCGGCGGTCCGGTGTGCACCGCCCGCGAACAAGCCGACGCCGGCGGAGCGTGACACCTGCGCTCCCTGGCTCCGGGCAGAGCTCGAGCTGATCCTCCCGACCGTTCGCGTCGTCGTCTGCCTGGGCTCCTTCGGCTGGGACGCCGCCTTACGTGCGTTGGTCGAACAGGGGTACGACGTTCCGCGGCCGCGCCCACGTTTCGGCCATGGCGCCAGCGTCGAGCTGGATCGGCTCACCGTGCTGGGCTGCTACCACCCGAGCCAGCAGAACACCTTCACGGGCAAGCTCACCGAGCCCATGCTCGACGCGGTCCTCGGCCGGGCGGCTCAGCTCGGCGAACTGCGCAACAAAGATCAAGTAGCAGGCTCCGGGTCTGATCCAGACTGACGCGAGATCGACACTCACGACCACGCGAAGGAGCGCACCATGACGCTGCCGTACCTCGAGCCGCTGCAGACACGAACCCTTTCCGAACCCGTCGTACCGGAGCCGCCGCGGCGCGGCGAACCGGGCGGCCCTCCCTGCGGAGTCTGTGACCGTACCAACGCGTCCGCGGTGTGGAGCGACGATCTGTGGTCGCTGCACCCGCCCGTGGGTTGCAGCCTTCCCGGCACGCTCTGGCTGGCGAGCCGGGAGCACGTCGACTCCTTCAGCGACCTGTCCGCGCCCGCGCAGGAGGACTTCGGGCGCATCGTGGCCCGGGTCGAACGGGCGATCCTCGCGGTCGGCGACTTCGGCCGGGTCCATCTCTACCGCTGGGGCGATGGTGGCGCGCACTTCCATGTCTGGTTCATGCCTCGTCCGCGCGGGATGGTCGAGGCCGCTGGCATGATGCTGCCGCTGTGGGAGGACGTCCTGCCCAATGTCAGCGACGAGGAGGTCCGCGTCACGGCCGAGAAGATCGCCGCGGTGCTGGAGACCGATGCGTGAGCAGCTGAACCGCCCGACCGGGACCGAGCCGGCGCTCGACCGGCGGCTCGGTACCGGCGACGCTGTCGTGATCGGGCTGTCCGCGATGATCGGCGCCGGGGTCTTCGCTGCCTTCGCGCCGGCCTCTCGGGCAGCCGGCAGCCTGCTGATCGTCGGCCTGGTCATCGCGGCTGTCGTCGCCTACTGCAACGCCACCTCCTCGGCCCAGCTCGCGGCTCAGTACCCCTCCTCGGGGGGCACCTACGTGTACGGACGCGAGCGGCTGGGGGAGTGGTGGGGCTTCCTGGCCGGGTGGGGCTTCGTCGTCGGCAAGACCGCCTCGTGCGCGGCGATGGCCCTGACGTTCGCGGCGTACGCCGTGCACGGTCCCGAGTGGCTGCAGCGACTGGCTGCTCTGGTGGCGGTCGCAGCGCTGACCGCCGTCAACTATCGCGGCATCACCAAGACCTCCAGCGCAGCGCGGGTGCTCCTGGCCGTCACGCTCGTCGGGCTGGTCGTCGTCGTGGTGGCGGTGGCCGCCCACGCCACCGGCTCCACGTCGCAGCTGACCGCCACGGGAGCCTGGTCGACCGGCGGCTGGTACGGCGTCCTCCAGTCGGCGGGACTGCTGTTCTTCGCCTTCGCGGGCTATGCACGCATCGCGACGCTCGGTGAGGAGGTGCGCGACCCGGCCCGCACGATTCCGCGGGCGATCCCGTTGGCGCTGGCGGTGGCCGGGGTGCTGTATGCGGCGGTGGCGGTCGTGCTGCTTGTCTCTCTCGGGCCGCGGGCAGTCGCCGCCGATGCCTCTCCGGTGGCGACTGCCGGCGCCGGCGTGGCTGACTGGGTGGGGTGGCTCGTCCGAGTAGCCGCCGTCGCCGGCAGCCTGGGCGCACTCCTTGCGTTGGTCGCGGGTATCGGGCGCACGAGCCTGGCCATGGCGCGCAACGGTGACCTGCCTGGCTTCCTGGCGGGTGTGCATCCGCGCTACCGCGTGCCGCACCACGCCGAGGTCGCCGTGGGCGTCGTCGTTGCAGCGCTCGTGCTCACGACCGACCTGCGCGGGGTCATCGGCTTCTCCTCGTTCGGAGTCCTCCTCTACTACGCCGTGGCGAACGCGGCGGCCTTCACACAACAGCCTGACCACCGTCGCTGGGGGCGGGGTTGGCAGGTCCTGGGGCTGGTCGGCTGCCTGGTGCTCGTGGCGACGCTGCCGAGAGCCTCGGTCGTGGTGGGGCTGCTGGTCATGGCGGTTGGGGGAGGGCTCCGCCTCGTGGCGCAACGCGCCTCCTGGGCATGAGACGGGATTCGTGAAATATTTCACGAGCCTTAGTGTTGTGCTGGAGGAACGGGAAGCCCACGGAAGGGGACCACAGCCATGGCCACCGCACGACCCCCGCACATCGTCATCGCCGGCGGCGGGTATGTCGGGATGTACACCGCTTTGCGGCTGCAGGACAAGCTGCGCCGCGGAGAAGCCCGCGTCACCGTGATCGACCCGCGTTCGACCATGACCTATCAGCCTTTCCTGCCCGAGGCTGCCGCTGGCTCCCTCGAACCACGCCACGTCGTGGTGTCGCTGCGTCGGACCCTGAAGAAGACCAACGTGTTGACCGCGCGCGTCTCGTCCATCGACGCCGAGCGGCGTACCGTCCGGGTCGATCCGCCGGAGAGCGAGTCCTACGACCTGCCGTATGACGAGCTGGTGGTGGCCATGGGCTCCGTCGCCCGGACGCTGCCGATCCCTGGCCTGGCCCAGCACGGCATGGGCTTCAAGCAGATCGAGGAGGCCATCGCGCTGCGCAACCACGTACTCGACCGCCTCGACCTCGCCACCTCCGTGGTGGACGCCGACGCGCGTCGGGCCGCCTTGACCTTCGTGTTCGTCGGGGGTGGGTATGCCGGCGTGGAGGCGCTGGCCGAGACCGAGGACATGGCCCGCAACGCCACGCGCTACTACGAGACGATCCAGGAGGACGACCTGCGGTTCGTGCTGGTGGAGGCGACCGACAGGATCCTGCCCGAGGTGGGGCCGGACATGGGTCGGTACACCGTCGACCGGCTCCGCGACCGCGGCATCGAGGTCCGCCTCGAGACCCGGCTCGAGTCCGCTGTGGACCGGCACATCGTGCTGTCCGACGGCGAGGAGTTCAACGCCGACACGCTCGTGTGGACTGCCGGAGTCAAGGCCACGCCGGTGCTGGCGAACTCCGATCTCCCGCTCGACGACAAGGGCAGGCTCGAGGCGCACCCCAACCTGACCGTCGACGGTCGCGACCACGTCTGGACGGCCGGCGACAACGCGGCCGTGCCTGACCTGACCAACCCCGGCGCCTTCTGCTCACCGAGTGCCCAGCACGCCGTCCGGCAGGCGAAGACGCTGGGTGACAACCTGGTGCGCTCGCTGCGCGGCGAGAACCTGGTCGACTACAAGCACAAGCACGTGGGATCGGTCGCCAGCCTCGGTCTGCACAAGGGGGTGGCCCAGGTGTACGGCATCAAGCTG
The DNA here is from genome assembly GCA_963742765.1 of uncultured Actinomycetota bacterium. GTDB lineage: Bacteria > Actinomycetota > Actinomycetes > Propionibacteriales > Nocardioidaceae > JANLYC01. The sequence continues at coordinate 230,068 of CAVUMY010000001.1, read as the reverse complement.
AAGGGTTTCCCTGCCTGGTTCATGCACCGCACGTACCACCTCAGCCGGATGCCGACGACGAGCAAGAAGACCCGGGTGGTGCTCGACTGGACGCTCGCGCTGTTCTTCCGGCGCGACATCGTGTCGCTGGGTTCACTGCACCGACCACGCGACGACTTCGACCGCGCCAACCAGTAACGCAGCGGCTCTCCAGACCGGGGCCCCTACGATGAGACGCGCACGCCCCCGTATCCCAACTGGTAGAGGACGCACCCTTAAAAGGCGCTCAGTGTGGGTTCGAATCCCACCGGGGGCACGGCCTCGCCGCGGAGACCACCGCATTCGGACACCGAAGGACAGACCCGGAGGTTCGGACGAGCCGTCCCCCGTATGATGGAGGAGACCCAGCAGGGAGCTGGGCCGAGGAGGCATCATCCCATGCAGAGTCGTAACCCGATTCTCAACAACAGCGAAACCTTCAACGGGCGTTCCGCTGCGCAGTACGGCGACCAGGCCTACCCGGCCGGCGGCCGTGCCTATCCGGGCTACGGAGCACCCACCACGGCGCCGCAGGGCAGTGACCCGTCGACGTGGCAGTACCCGACCGACCAGTCCCTGCAGGAGCGGATGACCATCGACTCGGTCGTCATGCGCACCGCGATGACGCTCGGGATCGTGGTCCTCACCGGCGCCCTGACCTGGATCTTCCTTCCGGACGGCGCCAACGGTGGCACCGACCTCGTGGGCGTGGCCTGGATCGGTGGCGCCCTCGTCGGTGCCGGACTCGGTCTGGTGCTGAGCTTCCAGCGTGTCGTCTCGCCGGCCCTCGTGGTGCTCTACGCGATTGCGGAGGGCTTCTTCCTCGGTGCAGCCTCCGAGGCGTTCGAGCGGGTCTACTCCGGCATCGTCGTGCAGGCGGTGACCGGTACGGTGGCCGCCTTCGTCGCCACGCTGGTGGCGTACAAGTTCTTCAACATCCAGGTGACGTCGACGTTCCGCAAGTGGGTCACGATCGTCGGGATGGGCTTCTTCGTGGTCGTTTTCGGCGACTTCCTGCTGAGCATGTTTCACGCTGAGCTGGGCTTCAACGGGTTCGGGCCGCTCGGACTCATCATGAGCTTCGTCGGGCTGGGGCTCGGTGTGCTCTTCCTGATCCTCGACTTCGACATGGTCGAGCGTGGCGTCGCCGCGGGTGCTCCCGAGGTGGAGTCGTGGCGAGCGGCGTTCGCATTGACAGCCGCGCTCGTGCTCATCTATGTGGAGCTGCTGCGGATCCTCGCCATCCTGCGCGGCGAGTAGCCCGTCGCGCGTGGTGGATCCTCACGAAAGTCCTTCAGGCCCGGCCTGAGGGACTTTCGTCATTCGAAGCTGCGGTGCGCCTTGACGAGGTCGTGCTCGTGCACGATCGCGGTGGCGTGACCGTGGGCGAGGTCGTACTCGTCACGCAGCCACTGGACGCGGTCGTCGAACCGCAGACAGCCAGGGCCGTTCTCGAGATGGCCGAACCACTCATGAAGAGGACGTCCGGTCGCTTCGGGGATCCGAGCGACCAGCATCTGATGGGTTTCTTCGGAGTGGTGAAGGGCCATGGTTTCCTCCCGGCTGCCGAGTTCTACCTCTGAGGGACGAGCCTGCCGCATGAAAGCCGAGCAGACAACCCTTTCGGGCGAGTCACACGCTCGTCGGCGCCCACGTGGTGGGGCCTAGGAGGCAGGGGCACGGTCGGCGTCGGGTCCGACCGGGTCTGCCCCCGGGCTCGCGTCGACCTCGCCCACCTCGGGGATCGCATGGCGGCGCCGGCGACGCAGCAGGACCCCGCGAGCCTTGGATCCACGTCCACTCCTGCCGGGTGCGCGGGCCACTTCGGTGCCGGTGTGTTCGGCAGCTTCGACAGCCGCGGTGGACAGCGTGTAGACGCCTTCGCCCCGTAGTGGTTCGCCGCCGTCGTCGATGCCGACGCCGATCGCGGCCGCCACCGTCGGCAGCATCGCCCCTGCACATGCCCGGTACCCGGCCGGGCTCGGATGAAAACGGTCGGGACCGAAAAGGTGAGCCGGGGCCGCGTCGAACTCCGGACCCAGGATCGACCCCAGCGACACCGAGCTGCCGTCGGACTCGACGATCGCGATCGTCTGGGCGGCCGCGAGCCGCCGGCTCCACAAGCGGGCAACCTGCCGGAGCGGAGGCGCGACCGGGCGCAGCGTGCCGAGATCAGGGCACGTGCCTACGACCACGTTGGTGCCCGTGCTGCGTAGCGAGGCGACCGCCTCGCGAAGCGTCCGGACCGATTGCGAGGGCCGCACACCGTGCGTCACGTCGTTGGTGCCGATGATGATCGCGCAGACGTCGGGGAGGGCGGCCAGCGCGCGAGGGATCTGCTTCTCGAGATCGGCAGTCTTGGCACCGATGACGGCGACCGAGCGGAGGTAGACCGGGCGTCCGGCGAGGTCAGAAAGCCCGGTGGCGAGAAAGGCTCCGAACGTCTCCGAGGGCGCCTCGGCGCCGTAGCCGGCCGCGCCCGAGTCGCCTAGGACGGCCAGCCGGATCGGCATCCCCGGCAGATGGGCACCGTAGAGGCCGCTGGGGTCGGGCGGCCGCGTCGTGGCCTTGCCGATCTTGAGCCGGGCGAGCTTGGCTTCCGCCTTGAGCAGACCCCACAACGAGCCACCGATCAGACCCAGGCCGCCGCCACCGACCGCCGCGGCGGTGGCAAGCTTGCGTGCGGCGTGTGCGCGGGTCACCTCGTGGCTCCTTTCCTGGTCCGGGGTCGACACTGTCCTGATCAGGGGTCGACAGCAGGGGGCGTGCTGCTGACAGCTGTTCGGGGGGACCTCCACTGTAAGGGATCAGAGCCGACATTCGGAGCGGATTACCCCGGTCCTAGAGTGGTCCCGTGGACTACGTGGACTCGCTGCTCGACCTTGTCGGCAACACGCCCCTGCTCAAGCTCGGTAAGACGATCGACGGGGCGAAGGGGCTCGTGCTCGCCAAAGTCGAGTACCTCAACCCGGGCGGGTCGGTGAAGGACCGCATCGCGATCAGGATGGTCGAGGCGGCTGAGAAGAGCGGTGCGCTCAAACCGGGCGGCACGATCATCGAGCCCACCTCGGGCAACACCGGAGTCGGGCTGGCCATGGTGGCCCAGGCCAAGGGCTACTCGTGCATCTTCGTCTGCCCTGACAAGGTGAGCGAGGACAAGCGCAACGTGCTCAAGGCGTATGGCGCCGAGGTCGTGGTCTGTCCGACCGCGGTGGCACCCGAGCACCCCAGCAGCTACTACAACGTCTCGGACCGGCTCATGCGTGAGACGAAGGACGCCTGGAAGCCCGACCAGTACTCCAACCCCGACAACGCTCGTAGCCACTACGAGACCACCGGACCCGAGATCTGGCGACAGACCGAGGGCAGGATCACGCACTTCGTCACCGGCGTCGGGACCGGCGGCACGATCAGCGGCACCGGCCGCTACCTGAAGGAAGTGTCCGACGGTCGGGTCCAGATCATCGGGGCCGATCCCGAGGGTTCTGTCTACTCCGGGGGCAGCGGGCGTCCGTACCTCGTCGAAGGTGTCGGCGAGGACTTCTGGCCCGACGCCTACGACCGCGACGTGGCGGACCGGATCATGGCCGTGTCCGATCGCGACTCCTTCATGTTCACGCGGCGGCTCGCCCGTGAGGAAGCCCTGCTCGTCGGTGGTTCGTCCGGCATGGCGGCCATGGCGGCCGTACGGCTGGCACAGGAGCTCGACGACCCGGACGCGGTGATCGTGGTGCTGCTGCCCGACGGCGGTCGGGGCTACCTGACGAAAGTGTTCGACGATCACTGGCTGGCGCAGTACGGCTTCCTCGGCCAGCCCGAGGAGCTCACCGTCGGGGCAGTGCTGCGTGGCAAGGACGGCCGGCTTCCCGATCTCGTCCACACGCACCCGAACGAGACGATCGCCGATGCGGTGCACATCCTCCGCGAGTACGGCGTGTCACAGATGCCCGTCGTGCTCGCCGAGCCGCCCGTCATGGCCGCTGAGGTGGCGGGCTCGGTGAGTGAGCGTGCCCTCCTGGCGGCGCTGTACGCGGGCAAGGCCAAGCTGGTCGATCCGGTCTCGGAGCACATGGACGCCGCATTGCCGTCCGTCGGCGCTGGTGAGCCGGTCTCGGCCGCCGTCGAACGGTTGCACGAAGCCGACGCGGTCCTGGTGCAGGACGACGGCAAGCCGGTGGGCGTGCTGACGCGTCAGGACCTGCTCGGCTTCATCGCCCAGGCCTGAGCTAGCCGACGCCACCGCCCAATTCGCTGACGTTGACCTGCGTCACCTTCACGGCCTCGTGACCCGACGTGCGGGCGGCGAGGCGTCGCTCGACGAACTGGGCCAGCTTGGACAGTGAGTAGTTGATGATGATGAAGACCAGAGCGATCGTCGAGTAGACCAGGATCGTGCCGTCGCTGACGAACAGGGCGACCTGCCGACCGTGTCGTACCAGTTCTCCGTAGACGACGACGTACCCCAGGGACGTGTCCTTCAGGACGATCACGCACTGGCTGATGATCGCGGGCAGCATGAAGCGGACCGCCTGCGGCACGAGGATGAGCCGCATCACCTGCCCCTTGCGCATACCGATGCCATAGGCCGCGTCGGACTGCCCCTGCTGCACCGCGTTGATGCCGGCGCGGAAGACCTCGGCCAGCACAGCCCCGTTGTACAGGACGAGCGCGGTGACCACAGCGCCAAAGGGACCCAGCACTGACCTGAACGTGAAGAACAGGAAGATCATCAGCAGGACGAGCGGGATCGCTCGGAAGAGCTCGATGACGACCCGTGCGGGGACGCGCACGAAAGTGTGGTCGGACAGCCGGGCGGTCGCGAGGATCATGCCGAGCACCAGGGCGCCGACGATGGCGACGCCGGCAGCTTTCAGCGTGCCGACCAGCCCTTCGAGGAGGTACCTGATGTTGCTGCTGGTGAAGGTGTCGTTGAAGACGGTGGAGGTCAGGACACCCTCGGCGGAAAGCTTACGGACGACCACAGCGACCAACAAGGCGAGCACGACCAGCGTGATCACGGTGTAGATCCGGTGGCGGGCGCGCGCCTTCGGCCCAGGCACGTCGAAGAGGAGGCTGCTCATCGTGCTCTCGCCCCCCTGCGCTCCAGCAAGGTCCCGATGGTGGCGATGACCCAGACGATGAGGATGTAGCCGCCGGCGAACCCCACGAAAATCCACCAGCGTTCACCGGCGTTGTCGTTGGTCAGCTTCTTCATGATGAAGGTGGCCTCGGTCACGCCGATGGCGAGGGCGACGCTGGTGTTCTTCGCCAGCGCGATGTACGTGCTCACCAGCGGCGGGATCGAGGCGCGGAACGCCTGCGGAAGGATGATCTGCGCCATCGTCTGGCTGAACGTCATGCCGATCGCCCGGGCGGCTTCCGCCTGCCCCACGGGGATCGAGTTGATGCCGGATCGCAGCGCCTCGCAGACGAACGCGGCCGCGTAGAGGCCGAGTCCGACGGTCGCGGCGACGAAGAAGAAGTTGAAGTAGTTGTCGATCGAGTAGTTGAAGCCCAGCTTCGGAAACGCGTCCCGGAAGAGGAACAGGATGAGAAGCAGGGGGGTGTTACGCACGACGTTGATGTAGCTCGTGCCGGCGCCGCGCATCAACGCCACAGGGGAGACACGGAGGGCGACCAGGAACGTGCCGAGGAAGGCCGCGATCAGGCCGGAGAAGAGCAACAACCACAGCGTCTTGACGAATCCGTCGACGATCTGCCCGAAGTTGTCGATCAGAACCTGCATGTCCGTCCGTCACCTCGTCTCGCGGAAGGGTGGTGGTGGCCGGGCTCCTCGCCGGCCACCACCACGCCGTACGACCTACTGGCAGGGGTCGAGTGCCGGCGAGTCCGGTGTCTCGACGCCGGACTGTCCGAGCGTGTTCTCGAACGCCTTGGCCCAGGTGCCGTCTTCCTCGGCCTTCTTGATGGTGTCGGTGATGAACTGGCAGAACTCTGTGTCGCCGAGCTTGTATCCCACGCCGTACCGCTCTTCGCTGAACGCCTCACCCACGACCTTGAGCTCGTCGGGCGACTGAGCGGCGTAGCCGAGCAGGATGGCACCGTCCGTGGTGACCACGTCGGTGGTGCCGTTCTTCAGCGCGTCGACGCACTCGGAGTACGTGCCCTGCGGGACGGGGTCAGCGCCGTACTTGTCCTGGGCGGTCGCCAGCGACGTCGAGCCCTCGACCGAGCAGACCTTCACGCCCTGGAGGTCCTCTGGCCCGGTGATCTTGTCCGCGTCCTCCGCACGCACCAGCAGCTGCTGTCCGGTGACGTAGTAGGGACCGGCCTGGCCAACCTCCTGGCGGCGGTCGTCGGTGATCGAGTACGACGCCAGCACGATGTCGACGTCCCCGCTGATGAGGAAGGGTTCGCGGTTGTCGGAGATCGTTTCCTTCCAGGTGATGCCGGAGTCGTCGATGCCCAGGGCTCCGGCGATGATCCGGCCCATCTCGATGTCGAAGCCCTCAGGGGCGTCGGCACCGGGCTTCTGGAAGCCGATCCCGGGCTGGTCGATCTTGACGCCGATCGTGATCTTGCCGGCATCCGCCAGCTTGGCCATCGTCGTACCTGCGGCGAAATCAGGGTTGTCGATGACGGTGACGTCGGTCTTGGTGCCGGAGCTCGAGTCATCACCGCACGAGGTGAGTGACAGAGCGAGGAGCACTGCGGCTCCCAGTGCGCCGTAGCGCGTCCTTCTGGTGATCTTCATGTGGTGCCGTTCCCCTTAGGATCGTGCGCCGGCAAATCCGGCGTTCACTACGTGCGGTGCATTGATGGATGTTGAGTTGTCCGACCCGAGACGTCGGGCGGTCGTGCCTCGCTCCTGTCTGGTCGATCAGTGTTGAAGGATCTTGCCGAGGAAGTCCTTCGCGCGGTCAGACTGTGGGTTGGTGAAGAACTGCTCAGGGTTCGCCTCTTCGACGATGGCGCCGTCGGCCATGAAGACCACCCGGTTGGCCGCCGTCCTAGCGAAGCCCATCTCATGCGTGACGACCACCATCGTCATGCCGTCCTCGGCAAGCTCGACCATGACGTCGAGAACCTCTTTGATCATCTCGGGATCCAGCGCCGAGGTGGGCTCGTCGAACAGCATGACCTTGGGCCTCATGGCGAGGGCGCGGGCGATCGCGACGCGTTGCTGCTGCCCACCCGAGAGCTGGGCGGGGTACTTGTCGGCCTGCTCGCCGACGCCGACGCGGTTGAGCAGGTCCTCGGCTCGCTGGTTGGCCTCGGTTGACGACTCACGACGGACCTTGATGGGACCCAGGGTCAGGTTCTCGCGCACGGTCTTGTGGGCGAAGAGGTTGAAGGACTGGAAGACCATGCCGACTTCGGCTCGAAGCCGAGCCAGGTCCTTGCCCTCGTCGGGTAGGAGCTCACCGTCGAGCTTGATCTCGCCCTTGTCAATGGGTTCGAGACGGTTGATGGCCCGGCACAGCGTCGACTTCCCTGAGCCGGACGGACCGATGACCACGACCACCTCGCCCTTGGCGATGTCGAGATCGATGTCCTTGAGGACATGCAGGTCGCCGAACCACTTGTTCACGCCGTGGAGAGACACGAGAGGACCAGAATCGGCGGTTTGCGCCGGTGGTACGGAAGCTTCGGCCATGTTCCAACCTAGTCGTACCACCGCTGGTGCTGTCAAAGCGCGTCGTTGTGACAGCGCCTCGACGGGACCGACAAGAGCCGGCTCTTCACACCCGTCTGCGGGTGGGAGGAGCCGGCTCTGTCACGGTCCCATCGGACCCGAAGGCCCTATGCGGGGGAGGACCGTCAGGCGGGGTTGACCTTCGCGAAACCGAAGTTCTGGCCGGCCTTGAAGACGCCGACACCGAACGTGCTGTTGATCGCGGACGCGGACGTCTTGTTGAGCGTCAGCCGCACCGGACCGAGACGGGGGCGGTTGGAGTCAGCCAGGTTGAAGACGGCCAGGCGGTCGCCGTGGTTGACGATCGCGGACACGTAGCCGCGCTTGAGGTTGATTCGGAAGCGCTGCAGCACGAGCTGCTCGTGGCCCGCGGCGAGCTTGACGCCGCCACTGTGGCTGATGCGCTTACCGTCTGCGCTGACCTTGGTGATCGGGAAGCGCAGGGCCACGGTGCCCTGGAACCCGAAGGCCTTGGCGTCGCCGACGGGTGTCGCCGCGATGCCGGCGTTGGTGATGATCTTGGCGACCCGCGGTGCGACGGCCACCCTCGTAGCTCCGTTGCCTGCTTCGGCGGATGATGCGTTCGCTGAGGGGGCACCGAGTCCGGACGCAACCAAACCCAACGCGATGGTTGATGTGGCGGCGAGACGGCGGAACACGGGATTCATGACACTCACTCCTGAACTCTGGGATTGGGTACTGCCCAGTGTTCTTGGTGCCCCCGACGAAGAGAACCGTCAAACTTGCGCAGACGCGCTCGCGTCGGAGTTGCATAAGAATGGCCGGGGACGACGCACGACAGTGAAGTCACGTCGTCTCAGCCGCCTGGTCTCGAGCCAGTACTGGAACGTGAAGTAAGGCCAGATCGTGAAGTTGCGGCCGGCTTCGTCCATGTACCAGCTCCGGCAGCCGGACTCCCACACGGTGTCGTCGAGCCTGGTCTGGACGCGTCGGCGGAACCCGCGTTCGCGATCCGGGCGGACCTCGAGGTAGTCGGCGCCTTGGCGGTCGAGCAGGTCGAGGGCCTGCACGACGTACCGGATCTGCGACTCGATCATGAACACCACGGAGCTGTGACCGAGGCCGGTGTTGGGGCCGAGCAGGACGAAGAGGTTGGGGAACCCGGCCATGGTCATGCCGAGATGCGCCCCGATGCCGCGGCTGCCCCAGACGTCCCTGAGCTCGAGGCCGTCGCGCCCGACGATCCTCATCTGCAGCAGGTTGCCGCTCACCTCGAAGCCGGTGGCGAAGATGAGGGTGTCGGCCTCGTGCTCGACACCATCGGCCGTGACGACCCCGTGGGGACGGACCTGGACGATCTTTTCGGTCACGACGTCGACGTTGTCCTGCGTCAGCGCCGGGTAGAAGGTGTTGGAGATCAGCACCCGCTTGCACCCGATCTGGTAGTCCGGGGTCAACTTGGCCTGTAGTTCAGGGTCGCGCACCTGCTTGGCCAGGTGGCGCCGTGCGGACCGCTCGAGAAAGCCCATCGCCTTGGGACTGAGCGCGAACCCAGCACCACGGCCCTCGAGCGTCCAGTACATGAACACGCGCAGCGCGCGCTGCGCGGCGGGGTGTCGGGCGTAGAGATCCTGCTCCTTTGCGCTCAGGGCCCGGTCGGGTTTGGGTGTCACCCAGGCCGCCGTGCGCTGGAACAGCGTGAGCTTGTCGACTGATCCCTGGATCTCGGGAACGAACTGGATGGCGCTTGCGCCCGTACCGACCACCGCCACCCGACTCCCGGTCAGGTCGTGGTCGTGCCGCCAACGGGCTGAGTGGAAGGTCGTGCCGGCGAAGGATCCGAGCCCGGGAAGGTCCGGCACGGACGGCACATGCAGCGCGCCGACGCCGGTCACGAGCACACGGCAACGCAACGTCTCACCGCTGTCGACCACCACCTCCCAGGTCCCTGTCCGCTCGTCGAACGTCGCGGAGGTGACCGTGGCGCCGCACCTGATGTGACCGGCCAGATCGAAGTCATCGACCAGTCTGCGCAGGTAGTCCCAGATCTCCTGCTGAGGTGCGAAGAGGCGACTCCAGTGTGGATTGGGGGCGAACGAGAAGCAGTAGAGGGGCGACGGGATGTCGCAGGCACAGCCGGGGTAGGTGTTGTCTCGCCAGGTGCCGCCGAGGTCGTCGTCCTTCTCGAGGATCACGAAGTTGTCGCGGCCGGACTGCTTGAGCTTGATCGCCATTCCGAGACCGGAGAAGCCACTGCCGATGATCACGGCATCCTTCACGTCGTCCACCGGTCGACGCTAACACTGGTCCGCAGCGGCTGGTCGTCAGCCGATCTCGAGGACCACGTTGTCGATCATCCCGTTGAACTGGTCGGACTGCGGTTCGATGGTCTCGGCGTCCGAGCCGAGCTTGCCCCCGACGGTGAGCGGTACGGTGGGGTCCGGCGGGGTGAGGTCGCCGGTGGCTCCGGTTCGGCGGTCCTGTGTCGTGGCCGTCGACCCGTCGGCCGACCAGCGGATCACGGTGAGCATGACCGAGTCGGCGCTGCGAAGACAGCGAAGCCGGTACCACGTACCGGGGTCGATCGGCGTCTTCGAGGTGACCAGGACATCGCCGGAGGATCCCTTGATCCGACAGGTTGCCAGTCCCTCGTCGACCTCCAGCTTGTACTGGGTGGGGTCCGCGTACAGGCCTCTCTGCACGACGTTGTTGCCGTCGTCATCGCCGGTAGGCGACTGAGAGGGTGAAGCGAGCCGGATGTCCGCGCCGAACATGAAGTCGCCGGCAGCCGGGTCGAGGTCGTCGGTGGATCCGGTCGCTACAACCCGGATCAACGCACGCGCACCAGCGATGACGGGAGCGAACGGCGGGAAGCGCAGCGCCCGATCGACACCACCGTCCCGGCCCGGCTGCGTGACCAGGCCACCGCCGCCCGACATCACCACGGTGATGTCGTAGGACCCAGAGCCAGCAGACGTGATGCGCTGGACCGTGGCCGCATCGGTGAGTAGATCGTCGAAGCGGAGATCCAGCAGGGCAGCCCCGCCGCGGTCGGTCGCGGCTGTCGACGAGCCCGGGTCATTTGCCGGATCCTGACTCCGGCCACCGCAACCTGCCGCAGCAGCGACAAGGCAGAGGCCCAGCCCCGTGATCAGGCTCAGTCGGCCGAGCTGTCGGCGGCGGCGAGGTTGTCGGCGCACGGTCATACGGCACTGTAGAGCGCGATACTCGCGCCGGCAGGAGCTCGGCGGATCTCCGGCGGTCTGTGTGGGTGGGCACGGGTGGGCACGGGTAGCGTGCCCGACATGGCCTCTGCACTGCGCTTCGGGTTCGTCGTCCCGTACGCCGATGCGCGCGAGTTCTCCGAGCTGGCGGCGTTGGGCGAGCGGCACGGGTGGGACGCGGTCTTCAGCTGGGAGGCGCTGTGGGGGGTCGACGCGTGGGTGGCGTTGGCGGCCGCGGCGATGGCGACGGAGCGGATCAGGCTCGGCACGCTGCTGACTCCGATACCTCGGCGACGACCTTGGGACCTGGCGACCACGGTGCGCACGGTCGACACGTTGAGCGGCGGACGCACGATCCTCGGAGCCGGGCTGGGAGCGCTGCACGACGGCTGGACGGCCTTCGAGCCCGATGAGGGACGCAAGACACGCGCCGAGAGGCTCGATGAGGGGCTCGCGATCTACGACGGGCTGATGAGAGGGCAGCCGTTCGCCTTTCAGGGCAAGCATTTCTCGGCAGCGCCGACCGACTTCATGCTGCCTGACCCACCCGTGCAACAACCACGACCTCCGGTCTGGGTCGTTGGTGCACACGTTGTGGGGCGCCGGCGCCAGCCGTCGCTCGAACGGGCCGCCCGTTGGGACGGGCTGCTTCCGCAGGTGGTCGACAAGGACGAGCGAGGCAAGCCCGACCAGCTCCAGGCGTTCGCCGACGTGGTAGGCGCCGTACGTCGGATCCGAGAGCGTGCGAACTTGTCGTGGGAGGGTTATGACGTGGTGGTTGAGGCGGATAGCAGCCGCGAGTTCGTGCAGCTCGAACCGGCCGAGCCCGCGGCCTGGGCGCAGGCCGGGGCGACCTGGTGGGTCGAGAGCTGGTGGAGCCTTGGCCGCACCCCCGAAGACAACGCCGAGCTCCGACGGCGCATCTGCGCCGGGCCGCCGGACTGATGGGTTCTCTGCCCGCACATGCTGAACAGGTCGCTGAGACTTTCGGCCTCGGCACACCAAAGGCGCCGATGGTCTGGGCTGCCAACGGTCAGCAGGGCGTCATCTGGCGGCTGGACACGGCGCAGGGATCCTTCGCTGTCAAGGAGCTGCTGATCGCCCAGACCGAGTCCGGTGTGGCTCGCGAGGTCGCCTTCCACGCGCGGGCCGCCGCCACGGCGACGACCTTCGACGTCGCCCGCACGGTGCGCACCACCGAGGGCCTGGTGCTCGCCACGATCGCAGGTCAGCAGCTGCGCGTGCAGAGCTGGCTCGACATGGCCGGTCCTGATCCCGGTCTCGACCCGGTCACGGTCGGTCGGATGCTTGCCGAGCTGCACGCTGCGGGCGATCCCAGCACCGCTGAGGTCGACCCGTGGTACACCGATGCACTCGGTGCCGCCCGCTGGCACGAGCTCGTCGACGGACTGTCAGCAGCGGGTTCACCGGCCCTCGACCGCATCGCGGAGGCCCTGCCGCGGCTCGTCGAGCTCGAGGCACTCCTCGCCACGCCGACCCGGCTCCGGATCTGCCATCGCGACCTGTGGGCCGACAACGTCCGGACCACGCCAGGAGGTCGGCTCTGTGTCTTCGACTGGGACAACTGTGGACCGGCAGACCCCAACCACGAGCTCGCGATGCTGCTCTACGAGTACGGACTGGACTCACCGGAGCGCATCGGCGCCCTGTTCGACGCCTACCGGTCTGCCGGCGGGCCGGCACGTGTCACCGGGCCCGGCGACCTGACCATGGTCATCGCGCAGTTCGGTCACTTCTACGAGATGGCGATGGAGCGGTTGCTGCAACCCACGGTCACTCCGGCCGACATCAACTGGGCCTCCGGCCGTTTCGACGAGCTCGAGGAGCGACCTCTGACGATGGACTCGATCGCGGGGATCCTGGCGGCGACGACCTCGGGATGGTGATTCTGCGTCGGAGGCGAGGTCACGAAACGAACGCCTTTGTGCCATTCCCGCAACCAAAGCGCTCCGCGCGGCGTTTCACCTGGTAACGAGGTAGGACGCTCAACAGGCGTCTTCATCAGCGGCGGGTACTGAAGCGGGGGAGAGCGATGACGTCAACGTCGACCAGGACGCAAAGCAGTCGCAGACGAGGAGCGGTGGCCGGCGTGGTTGTCGTCGCGCTCGCGATTGTCGGAGGCATCGACCTGTGGGGTGGCTCGCAGCACCGGCAGCCAGAGGCGACCGGGCCGCGACCGACGCCGACGCCGACAGAGCAGACAGAGCAGACAGAGCAGACAGAGCCGCGGACGGTTTCGCTGACGAACCTTGGCCCGGGCAAGACACCGCCGCTCGACTACATCGATCAGGGCAACGTCTTCCACGGGGCTGATGGCCGCGTCGTATCGATCGCGGCCGCACAGACGATCAGCATGATCGGCGGCGGCTGGGTGATGGGCGGAGATGGGCGGCTCGTGATTCTGCACGACACCCGCGCCGGGTACGCCATCGCGGTCGACGACGGCCAACCAGGTTTGGTGCTCCCGCCCAGCGGGATCTTCGAGGACTATCGAGAGCTGGCGCCCGGACCCAACGACACCGTCTACATGGCCGGTGAACCCGGGCACGTCGTGTCGGTGGGGCAGGACGGACGTGTGTCTGACAGCCCCATCCCGGGACGGGCCCTGCAAACGGCTACGCGCGACTACTTCTGGCGGCTGTGGCAAGGCCGGGTCTGGCGGGTCGATCCTGATCATCCGTCCAGTGGATGGACGGCAATGGGGCGCGGTCAGCAGCCGCTCGCCGTGTACGACGCGGACGCTGTGTGGGTGGTCGGAGCACACTGCAACGTGCTCCATGACGCCGGCACGTATCGGGAGCTGTGGCGGGTCTGTGGGTGGGACCGGCCCAACCCGTTCACCGAGACAAGCCCCGATGGCCGATACGCGCTGGTCTTCCAGCACAGCAGCCGGTACCTGCAGGTGATCGAGGCTCACACGGGTGATCTGGCCCTGACGATCGACGCAGGCCCAGGCCGTCAGGTCCACGCGGCGTTCTCGTCGAGCTGGTCGGGAGACGATGTGCTCCTGACGATCGGGGACAATAACGGTCGGCCCCACGCGGCCGATGCGTCCTGCGACGTCTCGCGCGCTGCCTGCTGGCAGATCGAGTTGCCCTCTGACGCCCGCTGGATCGGCCCTCCGACTCACGAGCAGCTCTAGCTCGCCGGCCGAAGTCCGGACCGGTGCTCAGGCGCGGCCGTCGAGGAACATGCGCAGCCGGGCGCCGGAGTCGTCCTCGCCCGGGACGTGCCCGTTCACGGCTCGGGCCGCCCAACCCAGCCGCAGGGCGACGTCGACGGCGGCAACCAGGTCGACGTCATACCTCGCCGCAAACGGTTCGAGATAGGCATCACGGAAGGGCGCGATGTCGACCGAGTTCTCCTCGTCGTCGAGCCCCCACGCGATCTGGCCGTTGAGGGTGACCGCCAAGGTGAAGAACGGGTGCGAGATGCAGGCGTCGCCCCAGTCCATGACCAGGTACCGGTTGTCGCGCACGAAAACCTGGCCGTCGTGGAGGTCATCGTGCTGAATCGTCTCCGGGATGCCGAAGGCTGCGAGCTGTTCAGCCAGCTCGGCGACAAACGGCACTGCATCCTTGAACCGCTGCTCGGCGTCGATCTCCTTGACCAACCGCTCGTACTTCTCGGGCAACGTGACAAGCCGTAGATCGGGGGCGCCGGCGGCCAGGAGCTCGTCGACGTCGTCCATCAGCGCCAGCTGGATCGTTGCGTAGTCGCGGAGCACGTCCTTCCAACGCTCGAGGCTGTCCTCGCGTGGAATGATCCGGCGGAGCTGCTCACCCGCGTCTGCCAGCAGCATCCAGCCGGACTCGCGGTCGGACGCCAACAGCGGGGGGACCAGCCCCGGGACGCGTCGGCACAGGATCTCGGCCACGGCTGCCTCGTGGTGGAGTGCGTCCATGTTCGCCTTGAACCAGATGTCTCCGGCGTCGGTGGGCACGCGCATCACCGTCGACCAGACGCGCACATGCGGCTGTTCGATCTCCCCGGTCCGTTTGATCCCGAGCCGGTCGAGCTCGGTCGCGATCCAGCTGTGCGCGGACTCCTGCCATGCCGGGTCTGTCCACTGGCTCGCCATGCGGAGACTGTAGGGGCCTCGGCTCGAAGCCGCGACCACAGTTCCAGTCCGGCGCGACCACCCGCTGATCGAGCCCGTCGAGTCACCCAGGCCGAGCCCACAGACTGGGAGGTTGTGCAGGCCTTCGCGTGCTTGCGGCCTGCAGAGCCTCCCCGTTGGCGGACTTGGGGTGCAGGGCCGGGTGTGTGGGTTCAGGCAGCCGGCAGTGCCGGACGGGCGGGTATGGCGGGGTGGGTGCCGGTGTGGTCGACGAGGTAGTAGCGGCCGTGGGGGGTGCGCCACACGAACACGCCGGTGAAGGGTTGGGCGACGTGCCAGTCACCGTGGGTCTTGACCCGGTGGTGGAACCGGGTGATGGGGCCGAGCTTGCCGAGTCCGGTCTGGCCCGGTGGTCCACCCTCGTCGGGTTTGACGA
Source organism: uncultured Actinomycetota bacterium (assembly GCA_963742765.1). Classification (GTDB taxonomy): domain Bacteria; phylum Actinomycetota; class Actinomycetes; order Propionibacteriales; family Nocardioidaceae; genus JANLYC01. Next base: position 214,691 of record CAVUMY010000001.1, on the reverse strand, counting down.
ACGCGATGGTGTGGTCGATGTCGCCGCTGCGGCGGGTGGAGGTGGCGTGGGGGAAGCAGTCGACCGGGATGGTCAGGTGGACGGCTTCGCGGATCCGGTCGGGGATCTCATAGGCATCGACCGGGACCTGGTCGTTGAGGTCGATCACCGGTTTCACGGTCACGTTGGCGTGTCCGAGCCAGGACCGGACCCGGTCGAGGGTGATGGGGCCGACCTGCTCCACTCGCGCCACTCCGGTCCCGGTGACCAGTGCTTGGTCGGTGAGGTGGACATACAACGTGACGTCCGGGCCGGTCTTGACCGGTCGAGGCGTTGGCGGCGTGGACGCGACCGGTGCCGGATCGGCCAGGCTGTCGGGGGCTGGCTCGGGGTCTCCGGTGGCGGCGTCGATGTCGGCAAAGAGGTCCAGGGCGTGCTGGGGGTCGGCCAGGATCCCCACCGCCGCCGCCCGGCGCACGTCGACCGGGCGGGTGTCGCCGAGGGTGCCGAGGCCGGTGGCGAGGCCGCCGATCGAAGCGTTGAACCGCAACGCGTCGGGTGCCTCGGCCCGGATGAAGATCTCACCGGTACCGGCCTCGCCGGGCTGGTGGTCTTTGAGCCACACCCCCAACGACGCCTGTGCCGCCGCGTCGGCTTCAGCGGCAGCCTCGGGGTCACACTCCAACCAGCACGCGGCGATGATGGCTTCGATCCGACCCCACGACAAGGAGTGGGCGTATCTGGCGATCCGGCGGTCCACCACCGCAGCGGTCTCCACAGCCAGGTGGCGGGTGGCGTCGGCGGTGCGGCGGCCGATCCACGGCTTCACCTCACCAGCCACGATCCTGGCCCACAGCCGCGGCAGCCGATGCCGCAGGTCAAGGGCGTCCCCGACCAGCCGCTCTGCGGCCGCCGATGAGGTGGCGAGGACGACGCCGAGCTCGGCGGGTGCGAACTCCGCCACCGCAGGTGTCCCGTCCCCACCAAACAGGACCAGCTGCTCACTGCCGGGCAGCAGCGGACTCGTGGCCCGGGCGAGCTCACCGTGCAGATCGGCCCAATGCGCGGCGGTCTGCAACAACCGGACCTCACCTTGCTCGACCACCGCACGTGCGTGCTCAGCGGCGGCCAGCGTGGCCGGCTCGTCGAGAGCACTGAGGTCGGTGTCGAACATGTGTTCGATTCTACCCCGGCATGTCCGACAGTGGCCAGAGAGTTTCGCGTTGTCCACAAGGGTTTCTGCGAGCTCGACACGCTTGCCCTGATCCTGGTCGAAGGAGCGGATCGCCGGACGGTTGGCTCTCGACAGGCATGCGCGTGGATGTCGTGACTGGGATGATGGCACCGAGCATGGACAGCAGGCGATCCAGGAGGTTCCGATGAGTGGTGCTGAGCGCATCGTCTTACGTCCCGGCGAGGGCCGATCCATCGATCTGGGCGGTTTCACGATGTGTGTCAAGGCATCGGAAGTGGACACTGCCGGCACGTTCACGCTGCTCGAGGCCGACGAGCCGCCGGGCTTCGGACCTCCCTTGCACATCCACCATGACGCGGGCGAGGCGTTCTACGTGCTCTCCGGCGAGTACCGGATCTTCATCGACGATGAGGAATGGGACTGTCCTGCAGGTTCGTTCATCTACATCCCCGCCGGCACGCCGCACGGCTTCCGCGTGGGCAAGAAGCAGAGCAGCAAGCTGAACATCTACCTGCCCGCAGCGATGGTCGGGTACTTCGACGACCTCAGCGCAGCCTTGGCCGCCGGTGACGCGGACCCAACCGAGCTGGGAGCGATCGCCGAGCGTTACTCCATGGAGGTCATCGGTCCGGTGCCCGAGGGCTACCTCTGACACGTGGCGGCTACTCGCCGGTCCTTCCGTCGATCCGCTCGCGCAGGAGATCGGCATGGCCGTTGTGTCGGGCGTACTCCTCGATCATGTGGCAGAGCAGTTCCCGCAACGAGATCGTCCCGCGGTCGTACGTCACGGTGAAGCCGAGGTCGTCGGTCGCAGCGATGAAGCGGTCGGTGAACGCGCACTCCTCACGCCAGGCGGCCCAGGCCTCCTCGACGACGGCGGGATCAGGCGCGGCGTCATCCCAGTCGCCGTCCGGGCTCTCGGGAGTGCAGTAGCGCCGGGGGACATCCTGCTGAGCCATCCGGCGTCGGAACCAGCTGCGTTCGACCTCGGCCATGTGTCGGACCAGGCCGAGCAGCGACATGGACGAGGGCTCGACCGACCGTCGTGCAAGCTGCTCGGCGTCGAGGTCAGAACACTTGAGCTCCATCGTCAGACGTTGATAGCGGAGGAACTCCAGCAGGGTGGCCCGCTCGTCGCCTTGTGAGACGACGTTGACCCCGCGCGGATCGTCCTCCGGGTCGACGAACATGTCAGGGAACTTCCGAGTCGTGGACATAGCCGCGATCATCGACGGACGCGTGGTGATCTCCAAGCGAGTATTGCGTCAGTCGACATTGATGGTGAGGTCCATCGTGTGCGGCTCGAAGCTCTCGAGGTGCTCACGGATCGCTGTCACGCTCTCGGTGAATGCGGCGGACGAGCGCCATGCGGCGACCCGCTCGGCCGATTCCCACGGCCCCGCGCTGATGAACAACCGCGGGTCGTCCTGGTCCCGCAGCAGGGTCGCGTTCGCTTCGGGAAAGTCCACCTTGGTGCGGTCGGCCATCGCGCCCCACGCTGACACGAAGGCCTCTTCGTGGCCTTCCTTCACCCGCCACAGTCCGAGCGTGTAGATGGTCATGCCCACCTCCTGCGTCTCCTCAGATCATGACGGAACAATCCGAGCCTCACGAGGTCCTTGGCTGCGGCTTGAAGCGGCGAACCTCCTGGGGCCAACCGCATGCTTCCGCGATCTTGCCGGCCCACATCTTGGCGGCCTGCTCGTCGGCCACGTCCACCACGGTCAGCCCGCCGAGGAACTCCTTGGTCTCGACGAAGGGCCCGTCGGTGACCATCAACGATCCACTGGTCGCGTCAGCGCTGAAGACCGGCCCGTCCTCCTCCTCCAGCCCTCCGGCGAACACGTACACACCCGCGGCCTTCATCTCGTTCAGGACCGCCATTGCGAGCGGCCCGCGCCCGCGGAACCACTCCTCGGTGTGGTCGCCCACCCACTGCTGGTTGAAGTAGATAAGGTATTCGGTCACGTCTGCTCCTCGTTTCCGTCGCGGACCCGGTGCCCGCCTCTACCTGACTCCACGAACGGCGGCAGCCGGATCCGACAGCGAACGGCAACATTTTCCGGGCCGGCGGTCAGGCGTCGGCGTACTGGACCCCCGTGGCATGGATGGGACAGTAGCCGTTGGGCACTTTCACCAGGTACTGCTGGTGGTAGTCCTCGGCGAAGTAGTAGGTGTCCAGCGGCAGGATCGAGGTCTTGATCTCGCCGTAGCCCGCTTTGGTCATCTGCACCTGGTAGGCGTCGCGCGACTTCTCGGCCACGGCCTGCTGCTCGGGCGTCGTGGTCAGCAGGATCGAGCGGTACTGGCTGCCGATGTCGTTGCCCTGCCGCATGCCCTGTGTGGGGTCGTGCGACTCCCAGAACACCCTGAGCAGGTCCTCGTAGCTGAGCTTGCTGGGGTCGAACACGATCCGGACGACTTCCGCGTGTCCGGTACGCCCCGTGCAGACCTCTTCGTATGTCGGGTTGGGCGTCACGCCGCCGGCATACCCCACGGAGGTGGAGTAGACGCCGGGCAGCTGCCAGAACGTCTGCTCCTCGCCCCAGAAGCAGCCGAGTCCGACCACGGTGACCTCGAAGCCCTCCGGCACTTCGCCCTCGATCGGCGTCCCGAGGACCAGGTGCTTGTCGCCGACTCCGAAGGGGCGGGTCGCGCGGCCAGGCAGCGCAGCGTCTGGAGTGGGGAGCTCGGTCTTGTTGCGGCCGAAGATCATCAGGGGTCCTCTCGTCGAAGTGGCACCTGGAGCAACCAGCCTGCCAAAGCCGGTATTCCGGTCGAGTTCTTACGGGACCGTGACGCAGCCAACGGTCAGACCAGCTCGGTGAGGAGCTCGGTCATTGCGGCCAGGTACAGGTCGACGTCTGCCGTGCTCGCCGGCACGGAGCAGGTCGGACCGGCTCCGACGATGGCTTCCCAGACGCCCCGGTTGGCGAGGTAGATCCGCATCAGCTGACGGAGCGGTACGTCGAACGAGGCCAGCGACTCAGCGGCGCTGCGAGGCATGGTCGGAGCGAACGTGAGCCCGCTCCGCGGCCAGAACCGGTGCACCGTCCACGGCAGCCCAGCCGAGGTCACGAGCTGGGACAGCCCGTCGGCCAACCGCGTCCCGAGCTCCTGGGTATGGACGTAGGCCTCGTCGGTCAGCACCTCGGCCATGGTGGCGCGGGCGGCCGCCATCGACAGCGGGTTGCCGAACAGCGTGCCCCCGGTCGCGACCAGGGCCTTCTCGTCGTCGCGGCCGGCCGGGCGTTGCAGTACCTCCGCCACCGCCTCGGTCATCCCATAGGCGCCGAGCGGGATACCGGCCGCGATCGACTTGCCGACGGTGACGAAGTCCGACGCGAGTCCCCAGCGTGCGGTGAGGCCACCCGGCCCGACGACCTGGGTGTGGGTCTCGTCGTACGCCAGCAGGGTCCCGGTGGCGGCGGTCAGCTCGCGAAGTCCGGCATGGAAGCCGTCGTCGGGCATGAGCAGCCCGGTGTTGTTGGTGAGAGCGGGTTCGGTGATCACGACAGCGACCTCGCGGGTGGAGAGGGCGCGTTCGAGAGCGGCGAGATCGTTGAACGCCACGATGCGGGTTCGCGTCGTCACGTCGTCCGGCAGCCCGGCCTCCTCCGGCGCGAGTCGCCCGTCGACCAGCTCGACCAGCGCCTCGTCGAAGTGCCCGTGGTACTTGCCGTCGAAGAACAGCACCTGCTGGCGGCCGGTCACGGCGCGCGCTACGCGGGTCACCTCGGTGTTCGCGCTGGTCGCGGCCAGTGTGAACTGCCACAGCGGCAAGCCGTATCGGCGTGCCAGCTCACGCGCGACCCAGATCGAGTCCTCGCTCGGGAGCATGAACTGCGACCCGGCCGCGACCCGACGGCTCACCGCCTCGACGACCGGAGCCGGACCGTAGCCGGTGAACATCGACATGTCCGCGATGTTGAAGTCGGCGTACTCGTGCCCATCGACGTCGCGGAACCGCGCACCCGACGCCTCGGCCACGAACAGTGGCGGATGGTCGTACGACGTCCGGAGCCAGCTCATCGGTACGCCGTTGGGCATCACCGCCTGGCCCTGTTTCCACAGTTCCAGGCTGCGCGGACGAGCTGCGACGAAGGCGTTGTCCTCGCGAGACTTCAGCTCCTGGACATGGCTGGGATCGATTCGTGGCGGGGTCACGCTGACATCGTGCTCCTCGCCGCCGGCCCATGCATTGGTGCGTTCGGGTGGTTGTGGTTGGCTGCCCGCATGGCGGACGCACGGTTTGACGGGATTCGCCAGGTGCACGAGCTCATCGCCGATCGGGACGACGAGGCCCTCGTTGCACTCTGGGCGGCGGCCAACGAGGCGCGGCGGCAGCAGATCAGACTCAACCGACTGCGTGAGGAGGCCGGGTCCGCGCTGGGGCGACCAGGAGCTTTCGGCGTCGGTGTGTTCGAGGGGCACGCCCTGCTCTCCATGGCGGTGGCGTTGCCGGCTGTCGACGACGACGGGCGCGGCAGGCGGGTGATGCCGGGGCTGATGCACATCTCGTCGGTGGCCACCGAGCCGGCCCGATGGGGTGAGGGACATGGACGACGTGTCGTCAATGCGATCCTGGCCCGGGGCATCCGGCATGGCTTCGCTCGCGCGCAGCTCTGGACGCACTCGAGCAACCCGATCTCAAGGCATCTCTACGAGTCCCTCGGCTTCACGTGGTCCGGTCGCGCCAAACCCGACGACTTCGGTGAGGAGATCGTGCACTACACCCGTGAGCTGACCGCCGAGCCGGTGGCTCCGCGGGCGGCAGCCCGGATGTTGGGTGTCGACGCCGAGGATCGCGTGCTGCTCCTGCAGTGGCGTGACCCCTATGACGGCCACGTGTTGTGGGAGCCGCCCGGGGGTGGTCTCGAACCCGGTGAAGATGCCGATGCCGCGGTCCTGCGCGAATGGGCCGAGGAAACCGGGCTGCCGTCGCCAGCGGTGCAGGGTGAGCCGGTGCTGGTCGCGCGCGACCGTCTGTGGATGGGGGACCGGCACCTCGTGGACGAGAGCTTCTTCCTCGGCCGCGTCGAGGTCGCCGACACACCGGAGGTGTCCGGCCACACCGAGATCGAGCAGGCGTCGTACCTCGGGCACCGGTGGATCCCGTGGCAGCAGCTCGGAGAGCTCGACGGTGCCGACGAGCCTGATGTGCTCGCTGTCCTGCGCCGTCTCGCCCCCGAAGGACCCTGGGCTGCGGACCGGCCATAGGCTTCCGGCATGAGCTCCGCACACGGTTTCGAGACGAAGGCGATCCACGCCGGCCAGCAGCCAGATCCCAACAACGGGGCGGTGATGACGCCGATCTACGCCGTCAGCACCTACAAGCAGGACGGCGTCGGTGGCCTGCGCGACGGCTACGAGTACTCGCGCACCGGTAACCCCACACGCCGTGCTCTCGAGGACTGTCTGGCCGCCCTGGAAGAAGGCGGCCGCGCCGTCGCGTTCTCCTCCGGCATGGCCGGCGAAGACGCGTTCCTCCGGGTCGTGTGCTCGCCGGGCGACCACGCTGTCATCCCCAACGACGCGTATGGCGGCACCTACCGTCTGTTCAAGCAGGTCTTCGAGCCCTGGGGGCTCGACCACACTCCCGCCTCAGTGCACGACCCGGCGTCGATCGCCGCTGCCATCCAGCCGGGGCGTACCAAGGTGGTCTGGGTCGAGACACCGTCCAACCCGCTGCTCGGCGTGGCCGACATCCCGGCCATCGCACAGCTTGCGCACGACGCCGGGGCCTTGCTTGTCGTCGACAACACCTTCGCAACGCCTTACCTGCAACGGCCGCTGACTCTGGGCGCCGATGTCGTCGTGCATTCGACGACCAAGTACGCAGGTGGTCACAGCGACGTGGTTGGCGGCGCGGTGATCACGGCCGACGAGGCCATGGGTGACCGGATCGCTGTCTTCCAGAACTCCACCGGCGCCATCGCGGGGCCGTTCGACGCCTACCTCGTGCTGCGGGGTCTCAAGACCTTGGCGGTACGGATGGACCGGCACTGCGACAACGCGGAGCGCATCGTGGAGTTTCTCACCCAGCACGATGCCGTGGGGCAGGTCTACTATCCGGGTCTCAGCGACCACCCCGGCCACCAGGTGGCCGCGGCACAGATGAAGCGCTTCGGTGGGATGGTCTCGTTTCGCGTCAAGGGTGGCCACGTGGCAGCCCTCGAGGTCTGCAACCGCGCTCAGGTGTTCACCTTGGCGGAGTCGCTGGGTGGCGTCGAGTCCCTCATCGAGCTGCCCGCCACCATGACGCATGCGTCCGTGGCCGGGTCCGAGCTCGAGGTCCCGAACGATCTCGTTCGACTCTCTGTCGGCCTGGAGTCCGTCGAAGACCTGATCGTCGACCTCGACCAGGCGCTCGCCGGCTGAGGTCGACCGTCGGTGTCCCTGGTCTACTGCGTCGACTTCGGGTCGACGTTCACCAAGGCGGCACTCGTCGACGTCGACACCGGTGAGCTGGTCGGCACCGCGACGCACCGCACCACACTCGAGACCGACGTCCTGGACGGCTGGGACGCGATCCGCTCAAAACTCCAAGATCTCGCAGCCCCCCGACCCGGAGCACCCATCCCCGTGCTGGCCTGCTCGTCGGCGGGCGGTGGCCTGCGGATCGCGGTGGTCGGTAACGAGGAGCTGGTCACCGCCGAGGCCGGCTGTCGCGTCGCCTTGTCGAGCGGTGGTCGCGTCGTACACGTGTCGTCCGATGCCGTCGATGTGGCCGCCCTGCGCGAGAGCACGCCCGATGTCGTCCTGTTGGTCGGCGGCACCGATGGCGGCAATGCCGAGGTGCTGCTGGCCAATGCCGCGGCCATGGCTGGGTCGTCCTGGTCGGGACCGGTGGTCCTCGCCGGGAACCGCGAGGCCGTCGACGAGATCGTGGCGGAGTTCGACGGGAGCGGGGTGCCGTATGTCGTGGCGCCCAACGTCGTACCCCGGATCGGGGTGCTGACGCCCGAGGGCGCGCGCGCGGCGATCCGCGAGATGTTCCTGACGCACGTGATCGGCGGTAAGCACCTGTCGGCGCGCGCGGACTTCACCGCGATGGTCAAAGGCGCCACCCCCGACATCGTGCTCACGGCGGTCGAACTGCTGGCCGGCGGACTCGGTCGGGAGCGACCCGGCGCAGGGGACGTCGTCGTGGTCGATGTGGGTGGGGCGACCACCGACGTGCACTCGGTCGTGGAGGTCGATCCCGAGGACTCGGAGCCGGGCCGAGAGGTCGTCGCGACCGTGCCGGTCAGCCGGACGGTCGAGGGTGATCTGGGCATGCGCTGGAGCGCCGTACCGACCGTGACGGCCGCTGCTGCCGCGGGGCTCGAGCTGGGCGCCGACGTGGCCCTGGCCGCCGAGGCGCGCCGTCGGGATCCGAGCCTCGTGCCGGACAGTCCCGCTGAGGTCGAGCACGACCTGGCGATCGCGTCGGCCGCGGTGCTGTTGGCTGTACGCCGGCATGCGGGGCGCCAGCAGGTGGTGTTCAGCCCGGAGGGGCGGCTGGTCGAGCGCAGCGGCAAGGACCTGCGCGAGGTCGACCTGCTGGTGGGCTCCGGGGGAGTCCTGCGGCACAACGGTGACGCCGACGCGAAGAGGGTCCTGTCCGCCGCCACTGGGGACCATGTCGAAGGCGGCTGGCTCATGCCGCGCGCGCCGCGGGTCGTGATCGACCACGACTACGTCCTGGCTGCGGCCGGGCTCCTCGCGGCGGACCATCCCGAAGCCGCCTACGCACTCCTCCACCGACTTGTCAGAAGTAGGGAGGGCTAGCGCCCCCTCTACTTCTGACAATGGGGAGGTCAGTGGGTGAGAGCGATCTCCTCGGGTTCGGCGGCCGCCGGCTCGGCCGGCACCTCGCGAGCCTTGAGCGGGATCTCCTTGATGAAGAAGGAGATCGCCAGCGCGATCACGACGACCGGGATGGCCCACAGGAAGACGTCGTGCAGAGAGTCCGCAAACGCCTGCAGCACGAGCCCATGCACGGGTTCGGGCAACTGTTGGATCTTCTGCACGTTGCCGGTGATGTCGCCCCCTTCGGGGACGGCGCCGCTCGGGCTGCCGTTGAGCTGGTCAGCCAGATGGACCGCGAGCCGGCTGGACAGGATGGCTCCGAAGACCGCTGCGCCGAATGTTCCACCCATCGATCGGAAGAACGCGACCGAGCTGGTGGCCGTGCCCATGTGTCGGCGGTCGACCGCGTTCTGCACGATCGTCACGATGATCTGCATGCTGAACCCGAGGCCGGCGCCGAACACGTAGAACGACAGAGCAGCCTGCCAGTACGGCGAGCTCGCAGTGAGGACCGACAGCATGAACAGCGCGCCGATGACCGTGATCGCACCGACGATCGGGAACATCTTGTAGTGACCCGTGCGGCTCATCCGGATCCCGGACGAGATCGACGTGGAGAAGATTCCGACGACCATCGGCAGCAGCGCCAGGCCGGAGTCCATCGGGCTCATGCCCTTCACGACCTGCAGGTAGATCGGAAGGAAGATGATGCCGCCGAACATCGCGAAGCCGATGATGAAGCTGTACAGGTTGCTGGTGCGGAACACCGAGATCCGGAAGAGCTCGAGCGGGATGATCGGCTCCGCTGCGCGCGACTCGACGAAGACGAACAACGCCGTCAACACGATGCCGGCAGCGATGAATCCCAGCGCCAAGGGGGAGCCCCAGCCGTGGTCAGGGCCCGCCCACGTGGTGAAGAGCAGGAACGAGCTGACGCCGGAGACGATGGTGGCGGCACCCAGGTAGTCGATGGAGTGATCGCGCCGGACGTGCTCGATCTTCAGTGCCATCGATGTGATCACGAGAGCAGCGATGCCGATCGGGATGTTGATGTAGAAGATCCAGCGCCAGCCAGGCCCATCTGTGAAGAAGCCACCGAGCACGGGCCCGAGGACGCTCGACGTGCCGAAGACGGCGCCGAAGTAGCCACCGTAGCGGCCACGCTCACGCGGGGGCACGACATCGCCCATCGTCGCCAGTGCCAGCGCGAAGAGACCGCCACCACCAAGACCCTGGACGGCACGGAACGCGATGAGCTCCTCGATGCTCTGCGCCATGCCGGACAGCAGGGAGCCGGCGAGGAACGTGATGATCGCGGCCTGGAAGATCAGCTTGCGCCCGTACAGGTCGGAGATCTTGCCCCAGAGCGGCGTCGACGCGGTCTGGGTGAGCAGGTACGCCGTGACGACCCACGAAAGCTTGCTGAGCCCGCCGAGCTCGCTGGTGATGCGGGGGAGGGCGGTGCCGACGATCGACTGGTCGAGCGCTGCCAGGAACATGCCGGCCATCAGGCCACCCATCACCACGAGGATCTGGCGGTGGGTCAGGTAACCCTGCGCGTCAGGCGTCTGGGTCTGCGTCATACGGACACGCTGCTTTCTTGACGGTCGTTCGCTTCGCGCAGGTCGGCAGCGAGGCGGGTGAGGAGGTCTTGGAGGAGGTCCCTGTCGCGCTGGCTCCACGGATCGAGGACCGTCTTGATGCGCTCGAAGCGACGTCGGAAGGCTGCCTGCATCGTGCGGTGGCCCTCAGAGCTCAGCTGGATGAGACTCGCCCGACCGTCGTCGGGGTCCGGGGTGCGCTCGACCAGACCCTTGTCCTCGAGCTGCTTGATCTGCCGGCTCACGGTGGAGGCGTCGAGCTCGACCTTGGCGGCGAGATCGGACAGCCGCATGCCGTCGTGGCACATGAGCTGCTTGGCGAGGGGGAAGGTAGAAGGGTCGACCTCGTCCTCGGGGTCCCGGGTACGGAGCCTGCGACCCGCCTGCATCAGCAGGCCGATCACGGCCTCCTCAGGAGACTGCGGCTCGTCGCCCGGAAAGAGATTTCCTTGCATGGCGCAAGCATACAACTACATGCATGGCGCATGCACATTCGAGAGGCTGCGTGGGTTGCTTCCGTCCCCCGAACGGAAGCGACCGGCGCGGTCAGTCGTGCTTGCGGGTGCCTCGCCCATTCACAAACGGGTCAAAGCGGGCCAGCCAGCGCAACCGCTCGATCCGACGCAACCGCTGGGCGGGCACCTGGCGCCGAAGCGGCAGCAGGTGGGTGAGACCGTCGTGCTCGGCGACGAGACGGGTGGCGTCCTCGTCATACGCAGCGGCGAGGGCGTCAGCGTCCTGCAGGTGGTCGACGGTGACCGCCCGGTTGATGCGGGCGACGTACTCCGAGTGCAGCGCGTCGAGGCTCGTCAGCAGGGGGCTCTTGGGGGTCATGGGTGGACTTCCTGGGAGATGGTGCGGTGCGGACGGTTCCATCGTTGCCGTCGCGCATGACAACCGCGTTACGGCCGGCGGTCGATCAGATGATGATCTGTGGCTCTACTCTTCTGACATGAACATCGAAGACGCTGTTCAACCTTCCCCCGGGAGCCCCGCTGTGCCGGAGGTCACGTTGGCGCAGATCCGGGCCGCCCGTGAAGAGTTGCAGGGAACCGCGCTGGTCACGCCGATGGAAGGGTCGCGCTGGCTGGACGCTTTGACCGGGCAGAAGGTGTCGCTGAAGTGCGAGAACCTGCAGCGGACGGGGTCGTTCAAGATCCGGGGCGCCTACCTGCGCATCAGTCGGCTCAGCGAGGACGAACGGGCCCGCGGCGTCGTGGCCGCGAGCGCCGGCAACCACGCGCAGGGGGTCGCCCTGGCGGCCTCGCTTCTCGGCATCAAGTCGACGGTGTTCATGCCCAACGGCGCGCCGATCCCCAAGGAGAAGGCCACGCGCGGCTACGGCGCTGACGTGCGTTTCGTCGGTCACACGATCGACGAGTGCCTGGTCGAGGCCAGAAAGTTCGAAGCCGACACCGGCGCCGTGCTCATCCATCCCTTCGACCACGTCGACATCGTCGCCGGACAGGGCACCTGCGGCCTCGAGATCTTGGAGCAGACGCCGGATGTGCGGACTGTCGTGGTCCCGACGGGCGGCGGTGGTTTCCTGGGCGGCATCGCCACCGCGATCAAGTCGCAGCGGCCGGACGTGCGGGTGATCGGGGTGCAGGCGGAGTCGGCGGCGGCATACCCGGCTTCGCTGGCGGCCGGCCATCCGATCCCTCTTGCAGAGATGGCGACGATGGCGGACGGTATCGCGGTCGGGTGTCCCGGTGAAGTCCCGTTCGCGGCGATCCGCCGGTACGTCGACGAGATCCGCACCGTCTCGGAGGAGTCGCTCTCGACGGCGCTGTTGGTGCTGCTCGAGCGGGCCAAGGTCATGGTCGAACCCGCCGGCGCGGCCGCCGTCGCTGCCTTGCTCGACCATCCGCACGACTTCGAAGGTCCGGTGGTCGCGGTGCTGTCCGGCGGCAACATCGACCCGATCCTGCTGATGCGCGTGATCCGCCACGGTATGGCTGCCCAGGGTCGTTACCTGTCGATGCAGTGCCGCATCTCCGACCGACCCGGTGGCCTGGCGAAGCTGCTCGCAGAGCTGAGCGCCGCCGACGCGAACGTGCTCGACGTGGTCCACGAGCGCAACTCGGAGTCGCTGCCCCTCGACCAGGTCGACGTGGTCCTGCAGATGGAGATGCGCGGTCAGGAGCATCGCGAGATGGTGCTGGCCAGGCTCCGCGACCGCGGCTATGAGGTCACGGTCTACTGAGTGCCACGTCAGCTTGCGAAGGGGTGGGCGTCGACGATCTCGACGTTGATGTCCTTGCCGTTCGGTGCGGCGAACGACGCGGAGTCGCCCGGCTTCTTGCCCACGATCGCTGCACCCAGCGGTGACTGCGGGGAGTAGACGCTGACGTCGACGTTGTCGTCCAGGGCGAGCACCTCACGGGCGCCCAGCAGGAACGTCTCGGTGTCACCCGTGTCGAACTTGACGGTGACCTGCATGCCGGCAGCGACGCTGCCGTCCTCGCCAGCCGGCTGCTCGCCGACCTTGGCGCGGCTGAGCATGTCCTCGAGCTGCACAATCCGCGCCTCGGCCTTGCTCTGCTCCTCGCGGGCGGCGTGGTAGCCGCCGTTCTCGCGGAGGTCACCTTCTTCGCGTGCGTCGGCGATGCGCTGCGAGATCTCGCTGCGAGCAGGCCCCTTGAGGTGCTCCAGCTCGACCTGGAGACGGTCGCACGCCTCCTGGGTGAGCCAGATGACGGACTCAGTGGTGGGCTGTGTCACGGGTTGTGCTCCTTGGTTGCGGGCACGCAGCACTGGTCAGAACTTCTGAGGAACTCAGCCGCAGGCCCCATCGGGGAAACCTCGAGGCTACCAAAGATCAGGCAGATTTCCCCAAATTTCACCGATCGAGATCGCTTCGGTAGACGACGTAAGCCCAGGTCAAGTGGCATTTCTGCAGTTCGAGACGTTGGCGGAGGTCGCTTCCCGATCCGTCCGGATGACGGTCGTGATGCTCACGACCGTCTCCGTCCCTGCGGGCGCCCTGACCTGCCTCTCGCCCACCGTCGAGTGGTCCTCGGCCTGCGCCGTGACATCGCAGACCACCGACTGCCCGTCGCGCCGCGTCAGCTCGACCACGACGCGGACCTCGTGAGAGGACACCACGTCGTAGGAGCGCAAGCGGCCGCCGACGTCGGCACGGCTGTGAACCCAGGCGGCCCAGCCCAGCCAGCCCAGCAGGACGAGCACCACGGCGGCCACCGCCACGAGCGTGCGGCGCCGCTGGGTCGGCGTGCGGACGCCGTACCGCTCGTCCATCGTCTGGCGGGGACGGACGGGCTGCCCGTCCCGGCCGGGTCCGGGGTCTGACGTGGTCACGGGGAAGTCACCGGGAATGGTCCTCGCTCGTCGTGGTTGTAGGGAGAGGGCAGCACGCCCTGGTAGCGATCAAGACCCGACAGGCCCGTCCTGAGCTTGGCGAAGGGCCATATTGAGGTCGCCACCACGTCGTGCTGCTGACACCATTGTGTCCGTTGGACCCGCGGACCCCGATCGGGTGGCGGGCGGCCAGCTCCGACGGCCCTGCCGTTCAGCCCGGCGAACGTGATGAATGAGGTGCGGAAGTGAGCGAAGGTCTGCGGCTGATGCACGTGCACGCGCATCCTGACGATGAGTCGAGCAAGGGTGCGGCCAGCACGGCGAAGTACGTTGCTGAGGGGGTCGACGTGCATGTCGTCACCTGCACCGGGGGTGAGCGAGGCTCGATCCTCAACCCGAACATGGACCGCGCCGACGTGCTCGCCAACATCACCGAGATCCGGCGGCAGGAGATGGACCGTGCCCGCGAGATCCTCGGGGTCACTCAGGACTGGCTAGGCTTCGTCGACTCCGGCTTCCCCGAGGGTGACCCGCCGCCGCCTCTTCCCGAGGGCTGTTTCGCGCTGGTGCCGTTGGAGGAGGCGGCCGAACCGCTGGTGCGGCTGATGCGCAGCTTCCGCCCGCACGTCGTCACGACGTACGACGAGAACGGCGGCTACCCACACCCGGACCACATCATGACGCACCTGGTGACCATCCACGCCTGGAAAGCCGCCGGCGACCCGAACGCCTATCCGGATTCTGGACCCCCTTGGCAGCCGCTGAAGCTCTACTACCACCACACCTTCAACCGCCCGCGCATCCTGGCGCTGCACCACGCGATGCTCGAGCGCGGGCTCGAGTCGCCGTACGAGGAGTGGCTGGAGGAGTGGAAGGACGACGCCGAGCACGAGGACCGCGTGACTACGCGCGTGCCCTGTGCCGACTACTTCCACATCCGTGACATGGCGCTGGTGGCGCACGCCACCCAGATCGACCCGGAGGGACGCTGGTTCGCCGTACCGACCGAGGTCAGCCAGCGCGCATGGCCGACGGAGGACTTCGAGCTGGTGGAGTCGCTCGTGCCTCGCGCGCTACCCGAGGACGACCTGTTCGCGGGCATCCGGGACCTGGCTAGCCGCGACGAAGCCCAGCGCGAGACCATGGACGTATGAGTTCCGCGCTGATCCTGCTCGCGTACGACCCGAACGACGTGAAGCCCGGGTGGGTGGCACTCGCGATCGTCGTCGCGCTGGGGATCGCGACTTTCCTGTTGTGGCGCAGCATGAACACCCAGCTCGGCCGCATCAAGGCGCCGCATCGCGCCGACCTCGACGCTCACGGCAACCCGAAGAAACCGGCCGAGCCCGGCCCGGCTGCCGGTGACGACGCACCGGAGCCTCCCGGAGAACCACCTCTTCGCTGACGCGACCGCTCGCCACGAACGTGGCAGGGTGGCGGCGTGAACCGTTTGGCCCAGGCGACCAGCCCCTATCTGCTCCAGCACGCCGACAACCCGGTCGACTGGTGGGAGTGGGGACCGGAAGCGTTCGAGGAGGCCCGGCAGCGTGACGTTCCGGTGTTCCTGAGCATCGGATATGCGGCCTGCCATTGGTGCCACGAGGTTCCCCGGTTGGCGGCTGTCCGCGGAATTTGACGAAACCGCAGGTCAGCCGGCGTATGGCGGTTCATGTCGTTTCAGCGAAGGCCGCCGTTGGACACCGATTTCGGGGCTTCGTGCATCACTCTCGTGCATCACTCGCGGTCTCGAGTTGACCTTTTGCGGACGTTCCGGTCGACCTTTTGCAGAAGCCTGCGCTGGAGACGTACGACTAGATTCCTGCTCATATGAGCAGTAGTCTGTTCATATGGATTTCGGTGAACCCTTCGGCGGCCTGATACCTGGAGCGCGCGGTGCGACGCTCGCCGTGCTGCTTCGCACTGGCGCGCCCCTGACCGGACGGCGCGTGCACGCGTTGGTCGCGGATCGCCACAGTCTGGGTGCCGTGCAGCAGGCGCTGCGAGACCTCGATCGGCTGGGGCTGATCACGACGGAGGCCATCGGGCGTGCCGGCGTGCACCACATCAACGAAGGCCATGCAGCCATCGCCCCACTGCGTGCCTTGGCCAGCCCGATCGAAATGCTGACTCGCGTCGTGGAGGAGACCGTGCGAGGCGTCGAAGCCGTCATCGTGTTCGGATCAGTTGCTCGCGGCGATGCCCACGCAGACAGCGACGTCGACCTCGCAGTGATCGCCCCCGCGACCTGGGACGGTGGGGCCGAGCTGCAGCAGCAGGTCCATGAGCGCCTCGGCAATGACAGCGACGTCCTGCACCTGACCGGCGACCACTTCAAGCTCGCTCCAGAGGACCGCGAGCCGGTCGTGTCCGAGATATTGCGCGACGGGATCGCCCTGGTCGGCACAATGCCGCGTCGGAGTCGGGTGGCGTCATGACGAACACGGAGAGCAGGAACCACGCCAAGAGGTTCCTCCAAAAGGCGCAGGAGTACCTGGACTCAGCTCAGGATAATCTCGATCTCGAGCGCGCGACTCCGGCCGCTGGGGATGCGATCCATGCCGGCATCAGCGCGAAGGACGCGATCGTGACGGCGTTGACCGGGGAGACCAGCAAGGCGAAGGACCACGCCAAGGCGGTGAAGGAGTTGCGCCAGGCGCTCGGTGCTCACCGCGATGCCGCAGCGGCAGAGAAGGCGTTGCGAGAACTGATCTCGATCAAGGGCGAAGTCGAGTACGGCGCCAGGCTCATCACGCTCGCCAAGGCGAAGCCACTCGTCCGGCGAGCGATGGTGCTCGTCGAGATCGCGAAAGAGCTGGTGAGGCGGCCCTGATCTGAACTTCGCAATGTTGTTGAGGTTCGTCGGATCTAACGACAACACAACAACTTCGTGGCGGCGGTGTTCGGGCGCCACGGCTGCGGGAGAGCCATCACACCGACCGCCGTCGTCCCTTGGGCTGACGTCGTTGAGGTGGAACCCGAGGAGGACGTTGGCCTGGACCTGCGCCGGGAACGTTGCCACTACCCTCGGTGCCGGGGCGCCGCTTCAGCGATGGCACGCGGGCTGTAGAGCGGCGATCAGAGTCCACTGAGCAGCTTGGCCTTGGCGCTCGCGAACTCCTCGTCAGACAGGATCCCTTCCTGGTGGAGGGTGGCGAGTTCGCGGAGCCGGTCGGCCAGGCTCGGAGGGGATGCCTGAGGCCCAGCTACGGCCTCAGGTTGGACCGCTGGCGGAAACGCAGCTGCGTCGGCGTCGGCGGTAGCGGAGCTGTCGATGCCGAGAACGGCGTTGCCGGCGGCTTCGAGCGCCCGCCCGACGTCGACGTGGCCCTTTTGGGCGGTCTTGAGCCCCACACTGTTCGGGACTTGGTTGGAGAGCGTGTAGATCTGACGGTCCGTAGTGATCGTCAGGTACGAGGTGCGAGACCCCTGGCTTGCGACGTGTGCGATCCCGGCAGCCGCTAAACCGGGTGCACTCGCCTTCATCAGATGCTTCGTGCCCTTCAGGAGGCCCGCAACGGCAGGGCCGATCGCACTCTCGAGACCGGAGCCGCCCTGTGAGGCCTGATCCGAATCCGATGGCGTGAACGTGATGGACCGCAACTTCTCGTACGGCGTCTTCTTTTGGATTCCGCCGCCGCGCAGATTCGTGGCCATCTGCGATCTCACATTCGCGACGTTCGGGCGCTCGGCCGGCTCACCAGACGCAACCCGGACGTAGCCCCCCTCATAGATCTCGACGGTCGATAGCCCGAAGGTTCCGCTGGTGACGAGAGCGCCGGCTGCGGCTACGTCCTCAGCCCACTTTCGCTCTTCGGCATCCTTTGCTTCTCGCTTCTCGGCTGACCGATCAGCGGAGGCCTTCTTGAGCCTGGCGAACGCCCCTTCCTTCTTGTCGGCCGTCGGGACGGCGGCGTCCGGGCCAGAGTCTTGGGTGTGCTCCGTCCACGCGCTTCCGTCCCAATACCGCGTCGTGCCCTGACCGTCCGGATACCACCCAGCGGGGGTCTGCTCGCTCATGCCAGCATTTTGACATCGGGGTCCGACCGAGCCGGAGGCTTCCATGGAATTGGTGGCGAGCCGTTCGAAGTGAGGTAGGACGTCGACGTGGTGTTGACGTGACCCCGTCAACCGGCACGCCTCCGCCGCTTCGGTTGAGGGAGTAGGTCGGTGATCGAGGTGGACTCCCAGTCCCGAGCGGCCAGGGACTCGTGCGCCGCCTCAGCCAGTTCCATCCGCTTCTCCTCCCAGGCCAGCAGCTGATCGAGCCGCCACCGGTCCGGGTGCGTCATGACCGGTGCCGGCACCAGCGAGCGGTCCTTGAGGTTCTGGTAGCCCTTCGTCTTGCCCCAGCCGTAGCGCGCCATCACGTCGTGCGCGTCGAGGAAGACGTGCCGCGGGTCGGTGTCGTCTCCGGCGTCGGGCGGCCAGTGCACGGCTCTTCCTCGTCTTGCCCCAGCCGTAGCGAGCCATCACCTCGCTCGCGCTGAGGAAAACGTGTCGGGGGTCGTCCATGGCTCTCACACCGCCTTCGGCTTGCCGAGCACGGGCTGGGAGGCGAGGCGCTGGGTGCGGATGAAGGTCCGCAGGTCGCCGACGGTCGTGTAGAGGCGCCGGCCGATCTTGAAGAACTCCGGCCCGGTGCCCTCCTGGCGCCACCAGCGGACGGTGTTGACCGGTGTCCGCAGGATCTCGGCGACGTCATCGAGCGTGAGCAGCTCGTCGTCGTGGCGCGCGTGGAAGGGGACGTCGTGGGTGTTGCTGTTCATGGTTCCTCCTGTCAGGCGTTGGCCCGCGAGGATCGTGGGCGACAGGTAGGTGTGAGGGCCGTGCCGCACAGAGGGCCAAATACGTTCGATCGGATATCGTCGAGAGATGGATCGGGCGTACCTGATCGAAGTCGCACGACGAGCCAGCGGTCTGACGCAGGCCGAGCTCGCCGCCAGATCCGGTACGTCGCAGGCGACGATGTCGGCGTACGAACGAGGTCTGAAGTCGCCAACGCTCAAGGTCGCCGCGCGGATCCTCGAGGCCGCGGCATACGACCTCAACCTGCGCCGGCTCATCGACTGGGTCGAGCACGAAGCGCCCGGAGTCGGGCACTTCTGGGTGCCGAGCACCCTGTGGCACGTCGAGACGCCCGACTGCTTCGCGATCCTGGCGTTCCCCGACCTCGTCGGCGACGGGCCGATGCGCGAGTGGGACATGCACGACCGCGCACAGCGCAAGGGCGTCTACGAGCAGTTGCTCCAAGGTGGCTCGCCCGAGGAGATGATCCGCTGGATCGACGGCCCCCTCCTGGTCGACGTGTGGGAGGAGCTCGACCTCCCGGACGCGCTCCGCGAGGCGTGGAAGTGGCCGATTGTGATCGCGCGGGGACCGACCCACCCGGACACCGTGCGGATCCTGGGCCGAGGCGACGACTCGTTCACGGCTGAAGCGTGGGTCCGCGGACACGAAGCAGTGCCAAGGAGGGCGCCGGCCCCGAAGGAGCCGCGGGTGCGGTTCATCCGGACGCGCTTCGACCCGCGGCCGCCAGAGACGACGGCGGACGGCGACGAGACGAAACCGGCAGCGACCGTCGCCAAGATTGCCGAACTGCTCGCCACTCAACTGGCAACGTCGCGGCACCCCGCCGCCCCGGCCACCTGGAACGCAGGAGTCGCGTTCGCGCGGAGGTGGGCGGACTTGGGCAACGGCCACACCGTTGTGCTTGCGCCGAGCGGACCCGGATGCGTCGTCGGCGTCACGGCGGAGCCCTACGACGACAGGCTCGACGTCGGCGAGCAACTGATCAGGCTGTGGCGAACGGGCTGAACCCGATCCAGTGCCCCAACCGCGCTTCAGAACCCGATGCCCGGTGCCGACGGCGATGCCGCAGGCCGGGAATCGAACTCGGCAGGAAGACGCGGCGCCGCCCGCCGCCTTGGCGCCTTCGGTCCGTACCGCTCGATCGCCTCGGCCGCCGCCTCCCGCGCGTGGGCCGGCCCGAGGTCGGCACGGTCCCGGCCGAACACGTCGCACCACTGCTTGCGCGCATCCTCGACGGATTCGGCGACGAGGTGCGCGACGTTTCGCTCGCGGCCGCGTGTCATCCCGACGTACGCCGACGCGGCTCCGCTGTGCTCGCCGACCAGCACATGGCTCTCGGTGACAGTGGCGCCTTGCGCGCCGTAGGCGGTCGTGGCGTAGGCGAGCTCGACATCGCGACGCACGTAGTCGGGCGGCAACACACGAGTCCCCGCCTCGCCCCTTACGGTGAGCGCGCCGCGATCGCACGAGACGACGGTCCACAACTCGCGGTTCGCGACGTCGGCATCGCGGTCGTTGCGCCGGGTCGCGATGGTGTCGCCGACGCCGAGCCGTTCACCTGCCGCGGTCAGCACCTGCTCGTCGACCTCACCGGTCGCCTTGCGGATCCGGTGCGCGAAGGCGTTGATCCGGCCCACCTGCTCGCGGGTGTCGGCGACGACGAGCTTGCCGACGCTGGCTTCAGCGGCAAGGCGTCGGGTCCGCTCGACGTCGCTTCCGTGGATGACGATCTCGCCGCGGGCGAGGAGTTCATCGAACACCTCGCCAGGCGCGGTGCCCGTCCGCATCCGCACCGACAGCTCGGCATAGCGGGGGTCCTTGAAGCGGCGTACGCCGTCGAGCTGTTGCACCCGATCGGGTGCGTACCTGATCGCCAGATCCAGGACCCCGCCACGGCCGACGGCGGGGAGCTGATGGCGGTCGCCGACCAGCATCACGAGGGCCTTGGTCTCGTCGGCCAGACGGAGTAGCGCGCGGGCAGTGTCCTGATCGACCATGCCCGCCTCGTCGACGACGAGCAGGTCGCCTCGACGCAGTCGGGCGCTGACGTCGGGCACGGAGTCGCCTCGACTCCACCGACCGTCCTCGTCCCAGCGGAAGCCGTGCTGGTGGAGCAGCCAGGCTGCGGAGTACGACGCCGCGCCGATCGCGCCCTCTGCGACCTGGGCCGCCTTGAGAGTCGGTGTCACCACGACTAACCGACGCCCGGCCGCGATCGCTCGCTCGCGGGTTGCCGCGAGACGGGCGGTCTTGCCAGCCCCGGCCGCGCCCTCGATCACGGTGATCGTCTTGGCTTCGGCACGAGTCGCAAGGCGGTCGACGATCTCGTGCTCGACGGCCAGCACGTCGACCGACGTGAACGAACGCACGTGCTCGGGCACGTCCGATCGGGGGAGTAGCGGGCGTGAGGCGGCGATGACGCGAGCGGTCAGATCCTCTGCCAACTCACGGCGCACGGCCCGGTCGACCACGCCTCCGCCGGATGCGATGATCCGCTCGACCTCACCCCGGGCGTCGGCCGCGTTCCACGCCGAGCGACGTGAGCCCAGCCGGACGAGAGCCAGCTCGACGACGCCGTCGCGGTCGACGGCGCCCGTCCGCAACATGGGTAGCGGAGCGCCTGGCGCCGGAGAGACGTAGCCGAGCTCGTGCAACTCCTCCATCCAGCGGTGCCGCAGTTCCTCACCGTTTGTAGGCACCACCTTGTCCGGCCGCGCGTCGGCCCACGCTCGCCGATCCCATGCCTGCCGCAGCGCCGGCCCGGGCTCCTCGCCGGGATGGTCCGCGCGCCACTCGGCCTCGTAGGTGTCGACGTTGGCCTCGATCTGCTTGGCCCTGGCGCTGAACGCCCCGGCGTACGCAGCCAGCTCGGCGACCTCGCCCGTCTCGGCATCGAGCGTGAACCCGTGCCGTGCCAGCGCCTCCCGGAACTCCGGGTTGGTCATCACCGCCGCGTGCCCGATCCCGTTGATCGCCTCCAGGCTGTCGCGTACGCCGACCGTGTGGAGCCCGCGCCAGGCGCCTGCCGCGAAGACCCTCGCGTTGATCTGGAGGTGCAGGTGCCGGTGCGGGTCTCCAGCGCGTGAAGTGAAGTGACGTACGACGGCTGCCTCGATCTGCTCGACTGGCACCTGCACCTGTCGGCCGCGTGGCCCGACTCGAGTGGTCGCGTGCGAGGCCAGCCATCCGATGATCTCCTTGGCCGCTGCCATCTGCGCGGCGTCGTAGGCCTCGGCGATCTCGGGGTGCAGTGCGGCCGCCAGTGACCAGGTCTTCGGCCCGTTGACGGTGACCTCGACGAACCGGACGCCCTGGTCGTCGATCCGCAGGCGACCTTTGGCGGCGCCCGTCTCGACGTCGTAGCCGGCGACCCACTGCTCGTAGGTCGCGCCGTCCATGTCGGCTCGATGCTCGACGGACTCCGGGGTGGCGACGATCCGCATGGCTACGCCGCTGCCTTCGGCGAGGTAGTAGTCGTCAGCGCGGGAGCGGTCGGCCTCGACGTAGTGCCGGGCAGCGGCCGCTGCGCCGCGGTAGATCTTCATGCCGCCGTGCACCCGAACCACCTCCATCAGCAACCGTCGACAACCACGAAACCGCAGGTCAGGGGGTACGTGAGCGCCCGTCCCGCTACCGAATTTCGTAGCATGCGTGCCGCTGGAGGGGGAGGGTGAGAAGGGCCATCGGGGAGGGAGATGTGGGAGTCATTGGTGGTTGGCAATGGGTGGAGGGGGAAGGCCGGCGTGAGGTGACAGGGGAGTGGGATGAAGGTCCTAATCCACAGGTCGGTGAAGTCGGCTCGCGCTGAAGTCCTACGCGCCGGGGAGATCGCCGAGTGGATCCGAACCTCGAACACGCCGACCGTCCTTCCTTGCCGCGTCATCGATTCGACAAGCGACGAGGGGGCGTCCGCACAATCGATCGCCTGCTGATAGAGCTCGACCGGATCACCGTTGACGCCGGGCCCGAGTGCGTCCCGATGACCGGCAGCAGGGCCGCACAGCTCGGCCTTCTCGACGACGCCGTGCACTTTCTCGTCGGACGCGGCGTTGACGGCCTCAGCCTGGAACTCCTGCTCCTGAACGCTTGCGACCCGCTCGGACAGCAACGGATCCGCGACTCTCGTTGGCACCTCCGTTATTTGTCGGAAGCACAGGGCAGGATGGGCAGGTGGAAACCTTCAAGCGGACGCCGCTGCAGCTGTTCAACCTGCCGCAGCACTTCGTGATACCGCTTTTCCAGCGGCCCTACGTCTGGAAGGAAGACGAGCAGTGGGAGCCGCTGTGGAAGGACATCCGTCGGATCGCCGCGCTCCGCATTGCGGAGCCACATCTCAACGCGACGCACTTCCTCGGCGCAGTCGTCATCCAGTCCCATGAGGCGCAGAGCAAGCGCCTGATGACGTGGAATGTGATCGACGGCCAGCAGCGCCTCACGACACTTCAGATCCTCGCGGATGCGACCTGTGCGCTGCTCGCGGAGTCTGGCCACGCCAGACTGTCGGGCCAACTCGAACGCCTCACCCACAACGACGAGATCTACGTCGAAGACGGCGACAGTCGGCTCAAGGTCCGTCACCTCAACAAGGACCAGGCCGCCTTCGACGAGGTGATGTCGGCCGAGCCGCCTGTCGATCATGCCGACCTGACCCACTCCGAGTCGCAGATCGTCGCGGCGCACGCCTACTTTTCCACGGTGGTCGAGCAGTGGCTCGGTGCGCCGGAGCCCGACGAGTACGCCGTCAAGGCGAAGGAGCTCACCGGCGTACTGCTCGACGGTCTCCAACTGGTCTCTATCGAGCTGGAGGTGTCGGAGAACTCCCAGGAGATCTTCGAGACGCTCAACGCACGTGGCACGCCGTTGACCGCCGCCGACCTGGTGCGCAACTTCGTGTTCCAGCGGCTTGAGGCCGAGGGGGGAGACACGACGAAGGCCTATCGCGAGGACTGGCCGTTCGAAACCAAGTTCTGGATGAAGGAGGTGAGCGTCGGCCGCAACTTCGTCAGCCGAAGTTCACTGTTCCTCAACCAGTGGCTGGTGGCTCGCACCGGCGAGGAGGTGAGCCCGCAGGCGACCTTCAACCGGTTCAAGTCCTACGTCGAGTTGGAGGCCGGCCACAAAATGGCCGACCTGCTGCCCGTCATTAAGCAACAGGCGCAACAGTACGAAGCGTGGACCGAGTTCGCGGCCCGGCCCGGCGGGAGTCTCAACGCCGCCGAGATGGCCGTTTACCGCATGCAGGCCGGTGGTGTCGAGGTCCTCAAGCCGCTGCTCATCTGGCTGCACGAACCCGGACGCAACCTTGCGCAAGAGTCCATCGAGAACATCATTCGAGCCGCCGAGAGCTGGGTCGTGCGCCGCCAGCTCCTCCGTCTTTCAGGCAGCGACCTCGGTCGCATCGTGGCCGACCTCATCGCCGCCAACGCCACCGCGCCCGCTAGCGAACTCGTTGAGCGGGTCACCGGCCACCTCGCCCGCCTCAACGTCACCAGCACCTATTGGCCCGGCGACGAGGAGATCCGCAGGACCCTGGCAACGGAGGCCGCCTACTCACGCTTCCCGCGCGGACGTCTACGCATGTTCCTGGAAGCCATCGAGGATCAATACCGCGCCGAAACCAAGCAGCCTCAAATCGAGCGAAAGGGCTACCCGATCGAGCACCTCCTTCCACGGAGTTGGAAGGACACCTGGCCGGTCGGCTCCCCTGAGGAAGCCGAAGAGCGCCAGGCGCGGGTGCACCGCCTTGGCAACCTCACCCTGCTGACGAAGTCCCTCAACTCAAAGGTCTCGAACGGCCCGTGGCCCGCGAAGCGTTCCGCATTGCAGGACCACAACACGATCACCCTCACGGGCCGCGTCATCAAGCGGACCGAAGACCACGTTTGGGACGAGGAGCTCATCGACGAGCGAACCTCCGACCTGATCGACGCCATCCTGCGGGTCTGGCCCGTCCCAGAGGGTCATCACGGCAAAGTCGTCGACCCCCAGACCAAGGCCGGCGACTGGGTCGATCTGAAGCACCTGATCGAGGCAGGACTCCTCGCCACGGACGACAAGCTCGTGGCGACCCACCGCGACTTCAAGGGCAAGGAGGCGACGCTGACCGCCGACGGCGCGATCGAGTTGGACGGGAAGCGCTACACGTCGCCGTCCGCTGCAGGGCACTCCCTCCGCAAGCGAGCAACGAACGGCTGGTATTTCTGGGCAGTGGCTGATGGTCGACGGCTCCGCGACGTGCGCACGGAGTTCCAGAACTCGGTCCCGGCTGACGAGCAGTTGGAGTTTGAAGCGTGACGGTGGCCGAAGAGATCGTCGAGGAGCTGGTGGTGAAGTCGCGGGATCGTGTCAAGGCCTATGGGGAGGTCTTCACGCCGCGTCACATGGTCGACCGGATGCTCGACCTGGTGCGAGACGAGTTGGAGGCCGGCCCAGACTTCGTCGACAAGACGTTCCTTGAGCCCGCCGCAGGGGACGGCAACTTCCTCGTCGCAATCCTGCACCGCAAGCTCCAGGCGTTGACGAGCCCACTACCCGCAAGAGTCGTGGCCAATCGAGTCTCTGTTCGCGCTCGCCTCGATCTACGGGATCGAGCTGCTCGAGGACAACCACGCCGGACGCCCACGACGCCATGCTCGAAGAGTTCGAGAGCTTCCACGCGGGCCACGGTGTCCCCTGTGACCCGAGCACCGACTTGATGCAGGCCGCGACCTTCCTCGTCGACACGAACATCGTCCGCGGCAACACGCTCAGCGGTTACCTGGTCGATGAGACGGCTCCGAGGCCGGTCAGGAGCTCATCACGTTCTCGTGGTGGCACCGCGTCGACGGCAAGCCCGGCATGGTCCAGCGCGAGACGTTCACCCTTGAGTCGCTCCGCAAGCAGGCGCAGGGCCAAGGGGATCTCTTCGACCTTTTCGACCTCGGCCTACGAGAACCCGTATTTGCCATGCCCGATCGACCAGGTGCACGAGGAGGCCACCCGCTGATGCGCAGTCCCAACATCGAGACCTTCCGCGAGGTCGTCCCGTACATCTACTCGTGGAAGACGCCTGACATCCCCAAGTACGACGGCTGGGAGAAGATCGGGTACACCGAGCAGGACTCCTCCGAGACGCGCATCGCCCAGCAGGCGAGCCAGCTCAACGTCGAGAAGGTCAAGGTCTGGTCGCTACCGGGCCGCGTTCAGCACCGAGGACGGCGGGCGCTTCACGCGATATCGACTTCCACGCATTCCTCAAGCAGCAGGGCGTCGAGCGCGAGACGCCGCCGAAGTACGAGAAGCGCACCGAGTGGCACCACTTCGCCACCGCCCCAAGCACGTCCCTCGATTACATCATGAGCTTCATCTTCCAGGACTTCGCCACCCCCCGGCTGATCGCCGAGGAGGACTACCAGCTCCGCCCCGAACAGGACGCGGCGGTCGCGCAGGCGATCACGGCGCTTCGGAGCTGGCGAGGGCGAGGTGCTCTGGAACGCCAAGCCCCGGTTCGGCAAGACGCTGACGACCTACGACCTCATGCGGAAGATGGACGTCCGCAGGGCGCTCATCGTCACCAACCGGCCCGCCATCGCCAACTCCTGGTACGACGACTTCCAGCGGTTCATCGGCCACCAGACGACCTACCAGTTCGTCTCCGAGTCGCCGTCCCTGTCTGAGCGCTCCCCGATGACGCGAGAGCAGTGGCGGGCGTACTCCGTGGCAGCACCTCGACGCCGACCCGCGCATCATCGAGTTCGTTTCGCTCCAGGACCTCAAGGGCTCGCAGTACTTCGGCGGCAGCTACCCCAAGCTCAAGCACATCGCTGAGATGGATTGGGACCTGCTCGTCATCGACGAAGCCCACGAGGGCATCGACACGACGAAGACCGACATCGCGTTCGACCAGATCAAGCGCAGCCACACCCTGCACCTGTCGGGCACGCCGTTCAAGGCGCTCGCCTCTGGCCGGTTCGGCGAGGACCAGATCTTCAACTGGACGTACGAGGACGAGCAGACCGCTCGCGACCAGTGGTCCGACGGCTCGCAGGACAACCCGTACGCCTCGTTGCCGACGCTCAACCTGCTCACCTACCAGCTGTCGCGCATGGTCGCCGACCGCCTCGCCGAGGGTGTCGCCGTCGACGAGGACGAGGCGAACGTCGACTACACCTTCGACCTGGCCGAGTTCTTCCGCACCAAGGACAACGGCTTCTTCGAGTACGAGGCCGAGGTCATCAAGTTCCTCGACACGCTGACGACGAACGAGAAGTACCCGTTCTCCACCCCCGAGCTGCGCGACGAGATCCGGCACTCGTTCTGGCTCCTCAACCGCGTCGCCTCCGCGAAGGCGCTCGAACGCCTGCTGAAGAAGCACGAGGTCTTCAAGGACTACACGATCGTCCTAGCCGCCGGCGACGGCCGCTCCGACCAGCGACGAGAGTCTCGACGAGACCAGCGACGACGCGACATCGGCGGGCAAGTCCCTCGACAAGGTCCGGGAAGCGATCAAGAAGGCCGAGGCGGTCGGCGGCAAGACGATCACGCTCTCGGTCGGTCAGCTCACCACGGGTGTCACGGTCCCGGAGTGGACGGCGGTCATCATGCTGTCCAACATCTCCTCGCCCGCGCTCTACATGCAGGCGGCGTTCCGCGCGCAGAACCCCCACACGTTCGTCCGCAACGACAACACGGTGCTTCAGAAGAAGAACGCCTACATCTTCGACTTCGCCCCCGAGCGCACACTGACCATCTTCGACGCGTTCGCCAACAACCTCGCCCCACACCCGCCCATCGACAGTGGCGAACGCCAAGAGAACATCCGGCGGCTGCTGAACTTCTTCCCCGTCCTCGGCGAAGACTCCGAGGGCCGGATGATCGAGCTCGACGCCTCCCAGGTGCTCACCTTCCCGCAGGTCTTCAAGGCACGAGAGGTCGTGCGGCGCGGGTTCCTCTCCAACCTCCTGTTCGCGAACGTCGCCGGCATCTTCCGCTACAGCGAGCACGTCAAGGAGATCCTCGACAAGCTGCCCACCGCCAAGCAGGGCAAGGTCACGACCGGGCAGTCCCTGGAGCTGCCCTACCCGCCGCCCGTCACCGACAAGGACGGGAACGTCAAGATCGACGTCGAGACCGTCATCAACCCGAAGGTCGCCGAGTTCGGCAAGCCTGTCTGGTCGACCGAGTCGATCCCGCCCGTCGATGCGAGCACACCCGCGCGCACCGCGGCGACGAAGATCGCCGAGGCCGTCACCGAGCAGGCGCGCACCAAGCGCACCGAGCTTCAGGAGTCCTACGGGCTCACCGCGAAGCAGGTCGAGCGCGACACCAAGGCGACCGAGGCCAAGGTGAAGGCCGAGGTCGAGCGCGCCTATGCCGAGCACAAGATCGCCCAGCAGCACCTCGAAGACGAAGCCGAGGAGGCGGCCACCGAGGCCGAAGCGCAAGCCGTCGCGACCAAGCGTGCCGAGGCCGATCAGGCGTTCCAGGCGAACATCCTGAGCATCGTCGAGGAGACGATGGACAAGATCGTCCCCGAGGTCGTGACCCGCGAGGAGACCAAGAAGGTCCAGAAGCAGGCCGACAAGTCGATGGACGACGCTCGCAGCCACCTGCGCGGGTTCGCTCGCACCATTCCGATGTTCCTCATGGCCTACGGCGACCGGGACATCCGCCTCGCCAACTTCGACGACTACACCCCCGACGACGTGTTCGAGGAGATCACCGGGATCACCGAGGCGGAGTTCCGCTTCCTGCGCGATGGCCAGGACGTCACCGAGGAGGATGGCACCGTCACCACGATCCCCGGCCTGTTCGACGAGGCCGTGTTCGACCAGGCCATCCAGGAGTTCCTCGACAAGAAGGCCGAGCTCGCCGACTACTTCGATGACGGCGCTGACCGAGGACATCTTCGCCTACATCCCGCAGCAGAAGACGTCCCTGGTGTTCACCCCGAAGGCCGTCGTCACCAAGATGGTCGACATTCTCGAGGCCGAGAACCCCGGCATCTTCACCGACCCGACGAAGACCTTCGCCGACCTGTTCTCAACGGCCGGACTGTTCCTCATGGAGCTCGTCCGCCGGCTCGACACCGGCCTCGCCGAGGCGATCCCCGACCAGGACGAACGCCTGCGCCACATCCTCACCTCGCAGATCTACGAGATGAGCCACAACGAGATCCTGCACCGCATCACCATCGAAGCCGTCTCGGGCGGCGTCGAGGAGCGCAAGGCCTGGATCGAGGACTCGGGGCACTTCCGGGTCGGCAACCTCGCCCACATGACCCCCGAAGAACGCGACCAAGACCATCGCCGAGATGCTGGGAGACGACTGACATGACCAAGAAGTTCGACGTCGTCATCGGCAACCCTCCCTACCAGGAAGACGCCCAGGGCGAGTGGCACCCGCGACACGCCGATCTACGACCAGTTCATGGACGCCGCGTACGAGGTCGGCACCAAGGCCGTGCTCATCACGCCGGCACGCTTCCTGTTCAACGCAGGCTTACACGCCCAAGGCGTGGAACGAGAAGATGCTGGCGGACGAGCACCTGAGCGTGGCGCACTTCGAGCCCGACTCAAACCGTCTCTTCCCGAGCCTTACGGACCCCATCAAGGGCGGCATCGCCGTCACGTACCGCGACTCGGAGCGCAAGCTCGGCCCGATCGGACTTCTTCACCAAGCACCCCGAACTGAACGCGATTCTGCACAAGGTCCAGGAGTCGCGGGATCGGCTCTTCACCGAGACTTGGGTATCACGAGCTGACCGCTCAGTACCGCTACACGGACAAGATGCACGAGGACCACCCTGACGCACGCGCTCTGATGTCCGGCAGGCAACCCGCACTAGCTCAACACTAACGCCTTTGCGAGCCGTTCTCATTCCTCTACCACGAGACATGCCCACTGATGGGCGCGACTACGTCGAGGTCCTCGGCGTGATCGGGAAGAACAAGCGCGCCACCCGCTGGCTTCGCCGCGACTACATCACCGGCCCTCCCTCGCTTCGTTGCTACAAGGTTGCGGTCCCGGAGGCCAACGGGTCGGGGTCAACAACCGACTTCTTTGGCGTTGCGTTGAACAACCCGACGGTGCTTGGGCCAGGGGTCGCGGTCACCAGACGTTTCTCACCATCGGCTGCTTCGACACCGAGGCGGAGGCCGAGGCGCTGCCTGAAGTACGTGAAGTCGAAGTTCGCCCGTGCCGATGCTCGGCGTCCTGAAAGTTACGCAACACAACGCAGCGCAGCACTTGGCGGCTGTCCCGAACCAGGACTTCACGCTCCGCCTCGGACATCGACTGGACCAAGACCATCCCCGAGATCGACGCCCAGCTCTACGCCAAGTACGGCCTCGACCCCGAGGAGATCGCCTTCATCGAGGACAAGGTCACGCCGATGGACTGAGGCGCGAGGTTTCCGTGCTCATCCCTTCTTTTTGCGTCTGCGCGTGGCGGACCTATCGCGAGCCTCAGGTTGCAGTTGGAGTGTCTCGATCTCAAGGTCGGCAAATGGAATGACTGGAATCGGACTGGACTCCACCAACGGCGTGACCAGCGGGTCGCTGGTCACGATGCTCCCGACGACGTGCCATGTCCCGTCGTCGGGATCTTCGCCCAGTCTCCGAACAACCTCGTCGAGGTGTTCGCGGAGCCATTCAAGGCGTCGGCCGTGAAGCTCAACCGTCGACTTCTTGTACTTCTTGCCAGCGAACAGTTTCTCTAGCTCGCCAGCGATCTCGGCTGGCGTACGAGCGATCTCGAAGTCCTTCGCTTCCACTGCCACGATGGATCGAGTCGGCCGGTGCGCAGCGAGGACATCGACGTCCCCAAGATCCTGCCCTTTCGAGTCGATGATTCGCTGCTGGCCAATCTTGTTCACGGATAACCTCGTTGTCATTCCGAGCCCCTCAAGCCTCGCGGCGACTGAACGGGCAAACGACTCGGTGACCATTCCCCTCACGGCTGAGATGAACTGCTTCATCTCGGACGTCTTCGCTCTGCCCTGTAGGCGGCCGGAGAGCATACCGTCCGCCCAATAGGGACCGAGCCGGTAGATGCTCCGGAACCCGATCACCAGTTCATCCCCTTGTCGGACCACCGGGCGACGGATGTAGGACATGTTTCGACTGAAGCGCCACGGGTAGGCGTCCGGGCCGATGCTGAGAAACGCCTCGCGACTCGTCAGGGTGATCTCATCGAGCACCGCGGACACGACATCTGTCGCCAGACTTCTCGCGGCGGCGATCTTGGAAATCGCTTCATCGCGCGGGATTCGCGTTACCTGGTCGGCAGTCGCCAAGTCGAGCAGGCCGCCGCAGACCTCGCGAAGGTCGGTCAAAGTGAATCCGAACTCCGCTCGCATCGCTTCATCGCTCTCCGTGATGAATGCGGCAAGGTCGAGGTCCTCGGCGCTGTCGCCCGAGTCTTCCTCTTGTGCCTCGCGAATCGACCGCATGCCCGCATGGTTGGCGTACGCGTTCATGGCCTGAATGACGGGCTCTTCCCTGCTGACGCCCAGGCGCCCCGAGCCGAGGATCGAGACCTCGAAGTCGGCCAGCTTGTAGTTTAGGAAGTCGGACGTTGTCCCTCGTTCGACGATCTCGTTGGCGATGGCGAGGAGCCTGATGTAGTCGAGATCCTCCATCAGGCGTTCTCCCGTTGGTGGCCGTGCGGCGACATACTCGATGAGAAACCGGTTTGCGCGATGCGCATGCGACGTCGACGTTCGCTGCTGGACCAAGTCGTCCACGGTGTCTGACTTCTCGCCGAAGCACGCGAGTCGCGATCTCAGCATGAGTTCCTTGAACTTGAAGTCATGGACGAGAGCTTCATTCTGTGCGATGAGGAAGTCGAGGAGTTGGCGGCTGCCGTACTCCGCGACTTCCTGTTCCAAGACACCGAAGAGATGCTCAACCGCCGCGTTGAGCAGTGGAACCCGGCCGTCAGGTTGCGGTACCCCAGTGGAGAACCGTCCACCACTTGGCGATCGCAGCCACTCGCCGAGCTCGTCGAGAAGTTGGGCGGTTGCCTGCTCGTGGACGGTCAAGGGTCGGGGGAGACCTGCGGCCAGCATGTCCGGCGAGTCGTTCTGGTTGAACGCTTTCAGCATGCGTTTTGGCCCCGACGGCGCAACCTCGTCAACGGAGCCGGTCAGAGCCAGGTTCTCCACTTCGAAGAGTGTGGCCAAGAGGACTCGCACGAGTTCCCGCTCGGCAGTGTTTGCTCTCTCCTGTAGTAGAGCGACGAAAGCCTCGGAGAACTCCAGAAGAAACCCGGTCGAGGTCGGCGCGGCTCGAACTGCTGGCTCATCCGTCGACCAGTCACGGACGTTCGACCAGGCGCTGGGATCTCCAAGGTGCAGCTCGATCTCCGTCACCGGCGTGGTCGGCGTGAGATTCAGATGTCTTGCACACTCCCAAACCCAGAATGCGACGGCTTCGAGGAGATCCAGCGCCATCATGGCGTGTTCGCCATGATCAAGGTCAACTGTGACGAAGACGTCCTGGTCGCCAAGTTCGACGACGTACCCCAGATAGGAACTCGATGGCTCGATGATGAAGATCCCAGGGGCGTCCCTGGGGTAGCGCCGAGAGGCCTGGACGATGGGACCACTTGGCGCGGGGGCGACGACCCCATGTCTATCGGTCTCCGAGTATTGCTTGAGTCGCGGGTACAGCCCGTCGCCGGTCTGGAATGTGATGAAGTCGGGCACCGCGCCGTCGGAGAGGTAGAACGACCTGTCGCTCTCGACGTACGAGCAGAACTCATCGAGGATGTCGGTCGACATCGACCTGCCGTGTCGGCGTTCGACGGCCTGCGCGAACAGGAGGAGTCCTAGGAGTCCGTCCCGCTCCTGGTGAATCATCACCTCGACGTCGTCCGCTCGGGCAATGAGCATCGGGTCCGATCCTTCGATGTTCGGGACACCCCAGAACGCGCCTCGTCCGGGGCTGTCGACGAGGAGGAGGTGGACCAGCTCTTCGGCCGTCGAGTACTGCATGCGAGCTTCGGGGCTGACGAAGGCCTCGATCTGGGTCAACGCCTGTTGAGTGCTGTACGTGCCCCATACCTCCTGCTCCCAGCCGACGAGCATGTCGGTGGCGAGGACGACATGGAGGTGGCGCTTGCTGTCGATCTCTACGAGATAGCGGCTTGCGGCGACCGTCTCCTCGATGGGGGTCAGGACTGTCCCAGGTGCCAGGAGTCGCTGGAATCGACGGAGGACCGAACCTCGCCAGCGTTTGCCAAGTTCTTCGAGCTGGCCTGACTGCCGTGCAAACCGCAGGAGGTGAAACCGGATCGTGATCGCCAGATCGAGCGGCAGGATCAGGCGGTAGCCGTCGCTGAGCCTGAGGAAGGGGGCTACGTACAGCCGGTCGTCGGTGATGTCATTGGCGCGGGGATCCGCCAAACTGCCCGGATCAATAGCGAACGTGTCGACAACCATTCGTAGCCAATCGCCATAACTGTCGATCTCGTCGTTCGAGATGAAGGTTGCGTCGACTAGGCTCTTCAAGCCCTTGGCGCCGGGCACGTCTACCGGGGTGCGTGGAGACCCGCCCGGAGGGGTTCCGCGTTTGAGCCCCGCGCGTTGAAGGACCAAGTCGCTGATGGCGAGAAGGGCCTGGACAAGTTGGCGAGCGGGCTTGCCCATGTCGTCCGGCATCCAGGGTTCGCGGAACATGGCGTCAAGCAGATTCTCCAGATCGGCCACGGTGTGCTCGCCGGCCCCGGCCGAGACGAGGTAGTCGCCACCGAAGAATGAGATGCTCTGAATGAGCACCTCGCTGTATGGGTCCTCCTGCATCAGGATGGCTTGGCCGCCGATGTCGTCGCGCTTCAAGAGTGATCGGACGGCGCTCGGGCTCGCTGGCGCTGCGGCTTGGGTCGGCAAGGCCGCGCCCAAAGCGGCCAGTCGACGAAGGCGAACGTGCCTCGATGCATTCTCGGGAAGCAGCATCAGACCCGCTGCTGCCGCCACAAGCGCGGGACCGTCGAGGTTCGACGGCACCCCGTCAGTCCGAATCGAGGCCACGTCCCAATCCTGGCAGGAACGACCGACACATCCCCGATGTATGGGGTTCTCCCGATGGCGAAGCCTGGGTTCGGTCGAGAGTGTGGTTCAGCGTTCCGAGAGCTTGATGACCGAATCACGGAGGGCGTCCTCGCCGGCGCGGACGTAGTGGTTGAGGACGGTGGTCAGCTTGTCGCCGAGGTACTGGGCGACGACCTCCCAGGGCTCGCCGAGCTCCTCGTGGAACCACTTGGTCGCGGCGTGGTGGCGGAGGTTGCGGTAGACGATCGTGCGGGGCCAGGCGTTGTCGGGGTCGTTCTCCTCGACCCAGCGGCGGACGCGGTGCCAGCGCTCGTTGTGCATCTCGGGCTTCACCGGCAGGCCGGTGACGGTGTCGACGAAGAGCCACAGCTCGTCCTCGGGCGGGACGGGGTAGTTCCACCAGGCGAGGTTCCTGTCCTTCTCGCGGGCCGCGAGCGAGGCGCGGCGCTGGCGCTCCGCCTCCTGGGCGTTGATGACCTGCTGGAGTGACGCCTTCGCGGGCAGGCCGAGCAGCTCCTTGACGCGGGGGAGGAGCTCGTCGTGCATGAGCGACTTGGGCAGCGGGACCTCGTGGAGGGTGTGGTTCTTCACCGGGCCGCGGAACCCGGCCTGGCCGCGCGGGGTGATCCAGCGAGCCGTTGACGTGGACGTAGCCGCGCTCGAAGAACACGTCGATCGCGCGCAGCGCGTTCTGCTCGCCGAGGCGAAGGCCGCCGAAGCCGGCGACGCGGATCTTGGTGCCGAACAGCGGCAGCCGAGTCATCAGCGGGTCGGTTCCGTCGGGCCCGCACAGCTTGTCGGCGGCAGCCGCCATCGCCTTCACCTGACGGGTCTCCGGGCGCAGACGCGGGTCGACGTACTGCGCCGTCGCTCCATGCAGCACGTTCGCGCGCCCGATCTCCAGGCCGTCCAGCGGGTCGATCGACCGGTCGAGCCAGCCCAGCCGCCAGGCAAGCTTGCGCATCGCGGCCAGCTGGCCGCGGAGGTCCTCGCGGCCGCGCTGGGAGAAGAGCGTCTTGATGCCCTTCTCCATCACCTTGCGGCTGTGCTCGACCCGCCACTTCGTGACCGGCACGTCGCCGATCGTCGGGAGGATGTGGGCGTTGAGGCGGGACTCGCGTCCCTCCATCGTCCGGGGCTGCTTGCCGCGCTCGATCGCTGTCCTCGAGGTACTCCTCGCCGAGCATCCGGATCGTCCGCGAGGCCCGCACGTCGGCGCCGGCGGGCGTCGCCTGCTCGGTGTCGAGCGCGGCCTCGGCCTGGGCGAAGATCTTGCGCGCCTCTTCCTCGGAGCTGGCCCGGCGCAGCACCCGCTTCCACGGCTCGCCCTCGCCGGCAGGCGCCCGGAAGTAGACCTGGTACTTGTTGCTGCCCGCGCCGGGGGCGTAGAGCCGCACCCGCCACGGCCGCGTGCTGCCGCCGAGCGTGCGCGGCTTGCCCTGGGCGAGCAGCTTCGGCTTGAGAGCGCGTGCGCCACGAGACCCCTCCTAGGCTGGAGGCACCGGCTCGTAGGCGCCGAGTTCTCGTGCATCACTCTCGTGCATCACTCAAGGAAGAATGATGCACGTGCCACTCGTCAGGAGTTACAGGAAATGGCCAACCGGCTCGCCAACGCAACCAGCCCCTATCTGCTCCAGCACGCCGACAACCCGGTCGACTGGTGGGAGTGGGGACCGGAAGCGTTCGAGGAGGCCCGGCAGCGTGACGTTCCGGTGTTCCTGAGCATCGGATATGCGGCCTGCCATTGGTGCCATGTGATGGCACATGAGTCATTCGAGCACGAACCCACGGCTGAGTACCTCAACGAGAACTTCGTCAACATCAAGGTCGACCGTGAGGAACGGCCCGACATCGACGCGGTGTACATGGAGGCGACGCAGTCGATGACGGGCCAGGGCGGTTGGCCGATGACCTGCGTGCTCACGGCTGACGGTTCGCCGTTCTTCGCCGGCACCTACTTCCCGCGGGAGCCTCGCCAGGGGATGCCGGCATTTCGGCAGGTCCTCGAGGCGCTCACGCAGGCGTGGGCCGGCCGGCGTAGCGAGGTCATGAACGTCGGTTCCGACATCGCCGCGCACCTCCGTGAGGACCGCGACCTGCCCCCCGGGACGCTCGACGACGTCATGAGCCACGCCGTGACCGAGCTGGCCAAGAGCTTCGACCACAAGCACGCTGGGTTCGGCGGGGCACCCAAGTTCCCACCCTCGATGGTCTGCGAGTTCCTGCTGCGCCACGCGGCACGCACCGGGGACGCCCAGGCCCTCGGCCTCGTCGAGGCGACGCTCGAGGCCATGGCCCGCGGTGGCATCTACGACCAGCTGGGTGGCGGGTTTGCTCGCTACAGCGTCGACGCCCGCTGGGACGTACCGCACTTCGAGAAGATGCTGTACGACAACGCCTTGCTGCTGCGCGTCTACACGCACTGGCACCGCCAGACCGGTAGCGAGCTGGCGGCCCGGGTCGCCACGGAGACAGCCGAGTTCATGATCCGCGAGCTGGGCACCGACGAAGGCGGCTTCGCGTCGGCGCTCGACGCGGACTCCGACGGTGAGGAGGGCGTGTTCTACGTCTGGACGCCGGGCGAGCTCGACGATGTGCTCGGGCCCGAGGACGGCGCCTTCGCCCGCGAGCTGTTCGGTGTCGGGCCGGCGGGCAACTTCGAGCGCGGCACGTCGACGCTGCGGCTCGACCGCGACCCCGCCACGCCTGACGACGCTGATCGGCTGGCTGAGGTGCGTCGCCGGCTCCTCGACGTACGCGCGGCGCGCACCCGCCCTGCGCGCGACGACAAGGTGGTCGCCGCCTGGAACGGCCTGGCGGTCGCGGCGCTGGCGGAGGCGGGCGTCGTCCTCGGCGACCGGCGCTTCGTGGACGCCGCGCGCGCTGCGGGACAGCTGCTGGCCGCGGTACACCTGGACGGCCCCCGCTTGCGCCGGGTGTCCCGGGACGGCAACGTCGGTGCGCCTGCTGGGGTGCTCGAGGACTATGCCTGCGTAGCCGACGGGTTGCTCACCCTGTTCGCGGCCACCGGAGACGCTGATTGGTACAACCTTGCGGCCGGACTCGTCGCGGCCATCGGGGAGCACTTCACCGATGGGCGCGGCGGCTTCTACGACACGGCCGACGACGCCGAGACACTGCTCAAACGGCCACAGGACCCCGCGGACAACGCCTCGCCGTCCGGCCAGAGCATGACGCTCTCGGTCCTGATCGCGATGCACGGGCTGACCGGTGACGACCGATACCGGGACTATGCCGAGCAGCTCGCCACGCGCCTGCGCGGCCTGGCGGAGAACGCACCACGCTTCGCCGGCCAGACGCTGGCCGCCCTGGAGGCACTGGCCGACGGCCCTCGACAGGCAGCGATCGTAGGAGTGTCCGGAGACGCCGGCCACGAGGCCATGCTCCGGGCGACGTTCCGGCTTTCCCATCCCGGCCTGGTCGTGGCGGTCGGCGACGGCGAGACCGAACCGGTGTCCTTGTTGGAGGGACGACCGCTCGTGGAGGGTCGAGCCACGGCGTACGTGTGTCGACACTTCGTCTGCGACCTGCCCGTGACAGACCCGGCCGCCCTGCGGTGAGGGGCCATGGCTGCTTAGGCTGAGCGCCATGACCGCGGACGACAGGGTGCTGCGCACCGAGGACGACCACCTCATCACCGGGCGCACCCGGTGGACGGCGAACATCCGGCCGCAGGGGTCCCTGCATCTGACGTTCGTGCGCAGCCCGATGCCCCACGCGCGTTTCACCCTCGACGTCGAGCAGGCGCGCCGGTCTCCTGGCGTCGTCGCCGTCTGGACGGGCACGGACCTGGCCCGCTGGTGCCCGGAGCTGTCGAGCCTCGAGGACGGCCCGAACATGCCGCTCGTGGCCACCGACAGGGTCCGCTACGTGGGAGAAGCCGTGGCCGTGATCGTCGCCCGGTCGAGTGCCGACGGGATCGAGGCGGCCGAGCTCGTCGACGTCGACTACGACGCGTTGCCTGCGGTCGCCGACGTCGTCGCCGCGCTCGCGGACGGAGCGCCGCTGCTGCACGAGACCGTGTCCGCGAACCGTGCGTCAGACGACCGCCGTGGACACGGAGATGTTGAAGCGGCCCTGGCGGTGGCTGACGTCGTGGTCACGCGGAGGTTCGAGCAACCGCGAGTCTTCACCGCCGCGATGGAGCCGCGCGCGATCACCGTCCAGCCCGAGGGCGATGGTTTCACCATGTGGCTGTCCACCCAGACGCCGCACATCGTCCGCTACCTGTTGGCCGAGGCAACCGGGATCGATCAGGACCGGTTGCGCGTCATCGCGCCCGACGTCGGCGGGGGCTTCGGCGGCAAGTTCTTCTACGCCGAGGAGGTCGTCGCGCTGCTCGCCTGCCGCGAGCTGAACCGCCCAGTGGTGTGGACCGCGACCCGTAGCGAGGATTTCCAGACGACGTTCCATGGACGCGCGCTGATCCAGGACGTCACGATTGCAGCCACGCGCGACGGCGAGATCACTGCGCTGGATGTACACCTCATCGGTGACTCGGGCGGCTACGTCTCGCCGCTGGGACCGGGAGCAGCGATGGGGGGCGCCCGGATGTACCCCGGCATCTACCGCATTCCTAACTACCGGTTCCATTGCGAGTGCGCGTTCACGAACAAGACGCCGGTCGGCGCCTATCGTGGCGCCGGCCGCCCGGAGGCGACGTACGCCATCGAGCGCATGGTCGACGAGCTGGCCGCGGAGCTCGGCGTCGACCCGATCGACCTACGTCGCCAGAACTGGATCCCGGCCGACGAGTTCCCCTACAAGACCAGCGGCGGCGTCACGTACGACGTCGGCGACTACGCCAGCACCGCGGACGCGATGCTCGAGCTCGGCAACTACGACGCCCTGCGCCTGCGTCAGCGGGAGCAGAACGTCGAGGGCTCCACCGTGCGGCTCGGGTTGGGCGTCTCGACGTACGTGGAGGCGTGTGGCGGCGGCATCAGGTACGAGGACAACGCCGTCGAGACCGCAAGCGTGCGGCTGACGCCCGGAGGCGCGGAGGTGATCATCGGCACGACAGCGTTCGGGACCGGCCATGCGACGACGTGGGCGCAGATCGTCAGTCGCGAGCTCGGGGTCGACGTCGCGGCCGTCAGGGTGGTGCAGGGTGACACCGACCGATCCCGGCACGGCTTCGACTCCTACGGTTCGCGATCGGTCAGTGTTGTCGGCTCGGCCTTGTACGAAGCCGCAGTCGAGGTGCGCCGACGGGCGACCGAGGTGGCCGCGCGGGTGCTCGAGTGCGACCCGGCCGACCTGGAGTTCGAGGCCGGCTCGTTCACCGTCCGTGGTACACAGACGTCGACGTCGCTGCGCGAGGTGGCGTTGGCGTCGTACGACGACCGGACGCTCGCGAGGGATGGCCTCGAGCCGGGGCTCGGGTGTACGCGTACGTCGGACCTCAAGATCGTCACCTACCCCTACGGCGCGCACCTGGCCGTTGTGGAGGTGGACGTCGAGACGGGGGTGGTACGCCTGGTCGACTACGTGGGTGTTGATGACGTCGGCAACGTCGTCAACGCGATGATCGTCGACGGCCAGGTGCACGGTGGGGCGGTGCAGGGGATCGCGCAGGCGATGTTCGAGGAGGTGGCGTACGACGAGGACGCCAACGTGCTGACGCCGAGCTTCGTCGAGTACGCCATGCCGTCGGCCGCGGACGTGATCACGATGCGTACCGATCGCCGCGTCACGCCGGCCACCACGAACCCGCTCGGCACCAAGGGCGTTGGTGAGGCGGGCGCGATCGCGGCGACGCCGGCGGTGATGAACGCCGTGCTGGACGCCTTGCGCCCCTTGGGTGTGGTCGACGTACCGATGCCGTGCACGCCGCACCGAGTCTGGAAGGCGATCCAGCAGGCCCAGGCTTCCTGACCGTTTGCCAGGTCGCCCTCTGCCCCGTGAATTGCGGGGAGGTGCAGGTCGACACGCCGACGCCGTCCTGAGGTTTCCCGCAATTCGCGGGCGGGCGTGACGGGCAGGTGTCGCGTGGGCTTGGGTCGAGCCCCTTGGTCGGCGACGATGGTGGTGACATCGAGGAGCCCGTCCATGAAAGAGCCGCATTCGGCTCATGACACCGAGCGGCTGCGCAGCCTGCTGACCCAGTCGCGGCCGGCGAACGGTGGCGCCCCGGACGCTGACCGGATCGCGGCTCATGAGCGGCGTGGTCGGCGTCG
Organism: uncultured Actinomycetota bacterium; assembly: GCA_963742765.1. Classification (GTDB taxonomy): domain Bacteria; phylum Actinomycetota; class Actinomycetes; order Propionibacteriales; family Nocardioidaceae; genus JANLYC01. The sequence continues at coordinate 174,761 of CAVUMY010000001.1, read as the reverse complement.
TCGGGTGGCGCTGAGCACGCTCCTCGCCCTGGCGGTGGCGGCCTTCATCATCACACCGCAGCTCCTCAACAAGACCCGGACGACGAACTTGCGGAACGATCTGGCGAACCGCCTGGCTGCCAGCAGTCAGTCGACGGACCCACGGACGACGACCCCGTGTCCGGCCGACCTGGTCGCGCTTCCAGGGGACTTCGCGGATGGCGTTGTCCGGGTTGACGCCTCGTCGCTGCGGCTGTGCCTGGCAAAAGCGTCCGGCTCGACGGGAGCTTCTGGAGGTTTGCTGCCCGCCGATGCGTTGCTGCTGGACTCGGGCTCGACGTTCCTCGCGGACGTCGCGCGGTCGCCGGAGGTGTCCGCGAACCACTGCTTGACGGCGCCCTCCCGGCCGGACGGATATGCGCCCTCCAGCCCTGAGGCGTACCCGCCGTCCAGACCTGATGCGTACGCGCCCTCCAGCACTGAGGCGTACGTGCTGCTGGTGGGTTACCCGGACGGTTCGGTCCAGCGGATCTACCTCGGTTCAGGCTGCGACGAGATCACCGTGGCCGGCGTACGTCACGACGCGTCCGGTGTCCTGGCGCTGTTCCGCTCCGCTGTCGCCGCCCAGCCCTGACCCCTCTCTGTGCCATCCCAGAGCGAAGCGAGCGTCAGCGGGCGCCGTACACGATCATCGATATACCGACGTAATGGACCACGAAGGCGGCCACGGTGAAGCTGTGGAAGACCTCGTGGAAGCCGAACCAGCGGGGGATCGGGTTGGGCCGCTTCAGCCCGTAGATGATGCCCCCGGCGGAGTACAGCCCGCCGCCGACGATGATCAACGTGAGGACGGCCGGCCCGGCTGCGTGCGCGAAGTCGCCCAACCAGAAGATCGCCGCCCAGCCGAGGGCGATGTACACCGGCAGGTACAGCCAGCGGGGCGCGCCGATCCAGAACACGCGGAAGGCGATCCCGAGCAACGCACCGCCCCACACGAGGCTGAGCAGGATGCGCGCGTTCCTGCTGCTGAGCAGCATCAGCGCAAACGGCGTGTAGGTGCCGGCGATCAACAAGAAGATGTTGGAGTGGTCGAGCCGTCGGAGTACGCCGTGCCATCGCGGACCCCAGTGACCGCGGTGGAACAAGGCTGACACTCCGAACAGCATGGACGCCGACAGCGCGAAGATCGCAGAGGCGATCCTTGTCTTCGCATCGGGCGCCAGGGTGACGAGAACGATCCCGGCGGCGACGCTCAACGGAAACGTGCCGAGGTGCAGCCAGCCACGCAGATGGGGTTTGAGCTCCCGCGCAGCCTCCCGGAGTCTCTCAGTTGCGTGCGCGATCATGGTGCCAACGGTAGAGGGGCAACCTGAGAGATGCAGGGGTAACCTCTGTCCGGGGGCGTGATCTTGCCAACGCCTCGAGGCTTGGCCCCGATGCGCTCAGGAGGTGCACCAGATGGCGTCTGCTCGGTCACTCGCCTACGAGCTCTACGAACGGCGACTCCTCCGTCAGCTCAATCCCGACCGCATCCCCGCGCACATCGGCGTCATGTGCGACGGCAACCGCCGCTGGGCCCGGTCGACGGGCGAGCACGTCGAGGGCGGCTACATCGCGGGAGCCGACAAGATCCCGGAGTTCCTCAGCTGGTGTGACCAGCTCCACGTCGAGCTCGTCACCCTCTGGTTGCTCTCCACCGACAACCTCGCCCGCCCTGCCGAGGAGATCGCGCCACTGATGCGGGTCATCGAGGAGCTCGTCGACGAACTTGCTGCGACCGGACGCTGGCGCGTGCAGCCCGTCGGTGCCCTCGACCTCCTTCCGGCGACCACGGCCCAGCGGCTCAAGGCCGCCGCCGACCGCTCAGCCGACGTCGAAGGCATGACCGTCAACATCGCGGTCGCCTACGGAGGGCGGCGTGAGCTCGCCGACGCCGTACGTTCCCTGCTGCACGACCATGCGGCGCAGGGTACGACGATCGAGGAGCTGGCCGAGTTCATCGACGTCGAGCACATCGCCGAGCACCTGTACACGCGCGGCCAACCCGACCCTGACCTGGTGATCCGTACCTCCGGGGAGCAACGGATGTCGGGGTTCCTGCTGTGGCAGAGCGCTCACAGCGAGTTCTACTTCTGCGAAGCCATGTGGCCGGACTTCCGCCGCACGGACTTCCTCCGCGCCATCCGGGCCTACGGCGCCCGGGAGCGTCGCTACGGCACCTGACGAGCCCGCACACGTGCGCGGTCGCCGCGCGGGTCCCCCGTGCGGCGATAGGTCGCCTCAACCCGTTCACCCCGCGCATGGCGTGTCGTCGCTGTCCGGCCACCCCCGGCGCCGTACCGTCGGAACTGTCGTCCGGCGCAAAGGCCGGATGTCGCGGGAGGCCCAACGTGCAAGACCTGTCAGGGCAGGCATCGTGCCCTGGGGCGAGTTCTTCCCGGTCCGACTAACACCAAGGACCGGCGAGGCGATGCTCCCGCGCGGTCTGCGAGGGGACCCACTGTGGCCGTAGCCACCGGACGACCGTCTGCACCCGCCAAAGCCGCTCGGACCAGCACCGGCAAGGCATCGAAGTCCAGCACTGGTACCGAGACCGCGCGGACGTTTGTGCTCGACACCAGCGTCCTGCTGGCAGATCCAGGTGCGCTGAAGCGCTTCAAGGAGCACGAGGTCGTGCTCCCGGTGGTCGTCATCACCGAGCTCGAAGGGAAGCGGGCACATCCCGAGCTCGGGTACTTTGCCCGGTCTGCCCTGCGCATGCTCGATGAGCTGCGCGTTCTCCACGGGCGGCTCGACAGCCCGGTCCCCATCGGCGACGAGGGCGGCACGCTCCGGGTCGAGCTCAACCACAGCGATCCCACGGTGCTGCCGGCCGGTTTCCGGCTCGGCGACAACGACACGCGCATTCTTGCGGTGGCGCTCAACCTGCGCGCCGAGGGTGCCGACGTCAGCCTCGTCTCCAAGGACCTCCCGATGCGCGTCAAGGCGTCCTCGGTGGGCCTCCGTGCCGAGGAGTATCGCGCCGAGCTCGCCATCGAGACCGGCTACACCGGCATGAGCGAGATCGACGTCACGAGCAGTGACCTCGACGTGCTGTATGACGACGGGGTGGCCGATCTCGAGGCCGCGCGCGACCTGCCGTGCCACTCCGGGTTGGTCCTGATGTCCGAGCGAGGCAGCGCCCTGGGCCGCGTCACCGCCGACAAGCAGGTGCGTCTGGTTCGCGGAGACCGCGAGGCGTTCGGCCTGCGTGGCCGGTCCGCCGAGCAGCGCGTCGCGCTCGACCTGCTGCTGGACCCCGACATCGGGATCATCTCGCTGGGGGGTCGTGCCGGCACCGGCAAGTCCGCTCTCGCTCTGTGCGCGGGCCTCGAGGCAGTGCTCGAGCGCCGTCAGCACAAGAAGGTCGTAGTGTTCCGGCCGCTGTTCGCCGTGGGCGGCCAGGAGCTGGGCTACCTCCCCGGCAACGAGTCGGAGAAGATGCAGCCGTGGGCACAGGCGGTCTTCGACACCCTCGGCGCCGTGACGAGCTCCGACGTCATCGAGGAGGTGCTCGCGCGGGGGATGCTCGAAGTGCTGCCGCTGACGCACATCCGCGGCCGCTCGTTGCACGATGCGTTCGTCGTCGTCGACGAGGCCCAGTCGCTCGAGCGCAACGTGCTGCTCACGGTGCTGTCCCGGGTCGGCGCCGGCTCGCGGGTGGTCTTGACCCACGACGTGGCGCAGCGCGACAACCTGCGGGTCGGTCGGTACGACGGTGTCGTGGCGGTGGTCGAGAAGCTCAAGGGCCACCCGCTGTTCGCGCACGTCACCCTGACGCGGTCGGAGCGTTCGCCGATCGCGGCGCTGGTGACCGAGATGCTCGAGGACGTGTCGCTGTAGGCCGATGGTCATCCGACGTGCGGGAGGCAGGCCCGGCTCGCCAGACAGGGAGGCGGCCGGGCTTGTTTCTGCGCAGGTCAGAGGCCGATCGGGACAAAAAATCACCACTGGTGTCACATGCGTCACAACAGCCCCGGGAGATTTGACGGCGCTGGGGATTCCCCCCAGGCTGGACCGGTCTCCTACCCCTCGAGGAGTGGTTCAGCGTGCCCGGTAGGCACATCGCACCACGGCACAAGGCGCCCCGGTCGTTCAAGCAGACCGTCGGGCGCGTTGCCGGTGATGTCGTGTCCAGCCTGCCCACCTCAGGAGTGGGCGGTGCCGTGGCCCTGGTGGGCGCCGCAGGCGTCGCCGTCGGCTTGGGGGTCTTCACCGTCAACGCGTCCGCTGTCCCGGCGGGTACGCCCGTAGCAGCGGCCGCCGACCTGTTCGGCGTCAAGGCGGGCCTGTCCGACGAAGCCATCAAGGCCCGGCACCGGTCCGCCGACCCGCAGGTGAGCCGTTCGTCGTCGCGCCCGGCGCTCGCGTCGGTCCAGCGTGAGACGAAGGCGAAGCATCTCCCCGTCACCAAGCAGGACGTCGCCGGCACGGTCTCTGAAACGGTCGAGGCCACCGACCCCCGCGACATCGCGATGGCCATGCTGGGCGACTTCGGGTGGAGCAGCGACCAGTTCTCCTGCCTCGACTCGCTGTGGCTGAGTGAGAGCAACTGGAACCCGTACGCGTCGAACTCCTCGTCAGGCGCCTACGGCATCCCACAGTCCCTGCCCGGCGAGAAGATGGCCAGCATCGGCCCCGACTGGCGGACCAACCCTGTCACCCAGATCCGGTGGGGACTGACCTACATCCAGTCGTCGTACGGGTCACCGTGCAGCGCCTGGTACTTCAAAGAGGGCCACAACTGGTACTGAGCCACGATCGGTGACTCGTGAACACCGGGGTGCCTACGGGTGGGTCATGCCCAGGACGTCGAGTGCCGCGTCGAGCTCGGCTTCGCTGAGGTCGCCTCGTTCGACGTACCCCTCCTCGATGACGACCTCGCGGATCGTCTTGCGCTCCTTGACCGCCTTCTTGGCCACGGCTGCGGCGTTCTCGTACCCGATGGCGCGGTTGAGCGGCGTGACGACCGATGGGGAGGACTCCGCCAGCTCCCGACAGTGCTCGACGTCGGCCTCGATCCCAGCGACGCAACGGTCGGCGAGGACGCGGGTGGCGTTGCTGAGCAGGCGGATCGACTGCAGGAGGTTGGCCGCCATGACCGGCATCATGACGTTGAGCTCGAAGTTGCCGGTGGAGCCCGCGAACGCCACGGCGGCGTCGTTCCCGATCACCTGAGCACAGACCATGGCGGTCGCCTCGGGGAGGACAGGATTGACCTTGCCGGGCATGATGCTCGACCCCGGCTGCAGGTCGGGAAGACGGATCTCGCCGAGGCCGGTGCGCGGGCCGGAGCCCATCCAGCGCAGGTCGGTGCAGGTCTTGTGCAGGCCGACGGCGATGGTCCGCAGCTGCCCACTCGCTTCTACGAGCCCGTCGCGGCTGCCCTGCGCTTCGAAGTGGTTGCGCGCCTCCGTCAGCGGCAGGCCGGTGAGGTTCGCCAGCACCTCGATCACCCGGGCGGCGAACCCGGGCGGTGTGTTGATGCCGGTGCCGACCGCGGTCCCGCCGAGGGGTAGCTCCGCGACCCGGGGGAGGGCCGACTCCAGGCGCTCGATCCCGAAGCGGAGCTGGGCGGCAAATCCGCCGAACTCCTGGCCGAGGGTCACCGGGGTGGCGTCCATGAGGTGGGTACGGCCGGACTTCACGACGTCGGCGAACTCGTCGGCCTTGTGCTCGAACGCCACCGCGAGGTGGGCGAGTGCCGGGATCAGGTCGCGCACGATCGCCTGAGTCGTGGCCACGTGGATGGACGTGGGAAACGTGTCATTGCTCGACTGACTGGCGTTCACGTGGTCGTTCGGATGGACGTCGCGGCCGAGAGCCTGGGTGGCGAGGGAGGCGATGACCTCGTTGACGTTCATGTTGCTCGAGGTGCCCGAGCCTGTCTGGAAGACGTCCACGGGGAAGTGCTCGTCGTACTGGCCGGCCGCGACGGCGAGAGCGGCCTCCTCGATCGCGGCCGCCATGTCGGCGCCGACGACGCCGAGCTCGCCGTTGACGTGAGCGGCCGCGGCCTTGATCTGGGCGAGCGCGTGGATGTGGGCCGCCTCGAGCGTCGTCCCGGAGATGGGGAAGTTCTCCACCGCGCGTTGGGTCTGGGCCCGCCACAGTGCCTCCGCCGGCACCTGGACCTCACCCATCGTGTCGTGCTCGATCCGGTACCTCGGCATGTCCTCCCGCTCACTCATTCCCCCACCGTACGACCCCCTCGTTGAACCGCGGGTTCCTGGGTGTTGAGTCGTGGGTTGTGGGGTGTTGAGCCGTGAGTTGTGGGGTGTTGAGCCGTGGGTGTCGATCAGCCGCTCGGATCGCGGCGTTGCTGCTTGAGCTCGCCGCGCTGGCGCTTCGCGTCGAGTCTCCGGCGTACCGAACCTCTGGTGGGTCGCGTCGGCCGGCGCTTGGGCGGCGGAGGTGCGATCGCCTCTCGCAACACCTGTGCCAGGCGGCGCTCGGCCGCATCACGGTTGCGTAGTTGTGACCGATGCTCGGATGCGGCGATGGTCAGGACGCCGTTGGTGAGGCGCCCCGACAGCTGCGCGAGAGCACGCTGGCGTTGTACCGGCGTGAACGCCGTTGACGTGCTCACGTCAAGGCTCAGCTCGACCCTGCTGTCTGTGGTGTTGACCGACTGACCGCCAGGCCCGCCCGACCGGGAGAACCGCCAGCGCAGCTCCCCTTCGGGAACGACGAGTCCGTCTCGTATGACGACGGGCCCGGGCATGACGACGAGCCTAACGACGTCGGCGCGACTGACCACGGAGCGGCGTACAACCGGCGGGCAGACCAGCCACAACTCACGGTTCAAGGGGCCACAACTCACGGTTCAAGGGGCCACAACTCACGGTTCAAGGGGCCACAACTCACGGTTCAACGAAGGCGGGGGCGAGGAAGAGGTGGTAGGTCGTGTGGCGGGTGCCGAGGGTAACGGGGAGGGCGTGCTCGACCGAGGAGCCGAAGACGGAGTCGAGGGCCTCGACGAGATCGGGGGAGTGGTCAGCAGACCAGACGGCCAACACGCCACCTGGCACGAGAGCGTCTCGGCAGGACTCGAGGAACACGGTCCCGTAGACCGCCGCGTTGTCGTCGTACACGAGGAAGCCCGGCCCGTTGTCGACGTCGAGGAGGATCAGGTCGACCGCTCCCGGGGCGAGCGCGCGGACGACATCGCGCACGTCGGCCACCTCGACCGTGACCCGCTCGTCATGTACAGGTGATCCAGGAACGAGACCGGCGCCGTGCCATTCGAGGACGGCAGCCTCGATCTCCGCCACCACCACCGACACCACCCGTGGCGAGGCCAGCACCTCCGCCAGGGTGAAACCGAGGCCGAGTCCGCCGACCAGCACGCGCCAACCGTCCCGATGAGCAGCCAGGTGACCCGCTTCAGCCGCCGAGCCAACCGCATCAGCCGGAGCGGTCGCGTCCGCTGCGTCAGCCAGACGGTCCAACGTCCTTCTTGCCAAGAGCCGTTCGGTCGCAGTCTCACGGTCGTCCATCACGAACACGCCGTTGACCCGCAGCTCGAGCGCTCCGTCAGCTGCCCGCCGACGCAACACCACCTCGCCGCGTTCGCTCCTCGCCTCCGCCACGACGTCCGAGGACTCGGGTGGTCGTGATCGGGGTTGGGACATCGCGCCATTCTCGCCGTACGGTGAGGGCATGGACCAACCCGAGCCGTACAAGCCCCTGCGCGAGGACTGGCAGCGCGCCCTGGTCGTCGTCGCCCACCCCGATGACATGGAGTTCGGCGCCGCTGCCGCGGTCGCGCGTTGGACCGGACAGGGCAAGCACATCGTGTACGCGCTCGTCACGAGTGGAGAGGCCGGGATCGACGGCATGGATCCCGAACGCTGCCGAGAAGTACGCGAGGCGGAGCAACGCGAGTCATGCCGTCTGGTCGGCGTCGACGAGGTCGAGTTCCTCGGTATGCCCGATGGCATCCTCGAGTACGGCGTCCCGTTGCGCCGGGTGATCGCGGCAGCAGTGCGCCGCCACCGCCCGGAGATCGTCATCACCAACAATTTCCGCGACACCTGGGGCGGGCAGGCGCTCAACCAGGCCGACCACATCGCCACAGGTCGTGCGACGCTCGACGCAGTCCGGGACGCCGGCAACCGATGGGTGTTTCCCGAGCAGCTCGTCGACGGGGTCGAGCCGTGGCCCGGCGTGACGCACGTATGGGCCGCCGGCTCACCGCTGAGTCGGCACGCCGCCGACACGACGGACTCGTTCGACAGCGGAGTTGCGTCGCTGGCCGCCCATCAGGCCTACATCGACGGCCTCGGCTGGGAGAACTTCGACCCGGAAGAGTTCCTCGAAGGTATGGCCAGAGCGGCCGGGCAACGACTGGGAGTCGCCAAGGCGAGCGTGTTCGAGGTGCTGCCGCTCGGATGGGGTGGCGACGACGACTGACCCGTCAGGTCCAGGGGAGCCCGGAGCGGTGCTCCCAGTACGCCGTCGGGCTCTCGGACACGGTGGCGAGCGCGTCGAAGTCCTGTCCGGCCAGCTCGACGCGGGTCGCCGCGACGTTCGACCGCAGCTGCTCGACCGTGGAGGGTCCCAGCAGCACCACTGACACGGGCATTGCCCGCGCCGCCGCCAGTGCCACGGCATCGACGGTCGTGTCGTGACGGGCTGCCACCGCGCTCACGGCTTCGAGAACCTGACCTCGCGCGGTCAGTCGCCCGTTGGCGACCGTCTCCTTGAGCGCGACGTGCCAGCCCAGCGCCGCCGCGGCCGTCAGCGCGTCGCCCGCCGACGGTTCGAGGACGTTCCACGTCGACTGCACGGCCGAGAACGGTGCCCGGTCGAGCTCCAGTGCGCGGGCGATGACCGCGGCCTGCTCCGGCCCACTGGTGGAGAGCCCGACGCGCACACCTTCACCGGCCAGCCCAGCAAGTCGCTCGAGCAGCTTCGCGTCGGTCAACGCGGGGCTGTCCGGCGTCACGCTGTGGATCAGGTAGAGGTCAGGCTTGGAGCCGAGCTCGGCGAGCGTCTCCGGCCACTGCCGGTCGAACGTTTGCGCCGAGTGGTCCTTCACCTCGTGCGTATCGGCGTCGATCTGCCAGTCGGCGACGTACGTGTACCCCCACTTGGAGCCGACCGTGACCTCGGCCCTGCGACCGGGGTGCGCGACGAGCCAGGAGCCGAGGAAACGCTCCGCGAGCCCGTACGAGCGGGCCGCGTCGACGTGTCGCAGCCCCGCTTCCCACGCGGCGTCGAGCACGTCGTGGGCACGCGCCTCCAGAGCAGTCACTTCGCGCGTATCGCGCACATCGTCACGGTGCCCGAGGTTGATGTACGCCGGCCGCCCGAGCGCGGCCAGTCCCAGACCGAGTGGCGCAAGCCCGGCGGACGAGGCGGTGGACGAGCGCTCGACAGGGCCGCTCACGTGGATGCGGCCGAGCGCGTGCGGATCGTCAAGCCCAGGGGCTTGGCCGTGTCGGCGAAGAAGCCATTGCCCTTGTTGTCGACGACGATGAACGCAGGGAAGTCCTCTACGTCGATCTTCCAGACCGCTTCCATGCCGAGCTCTTCGTACTCGAGCACCTCGACATGCCGGATGCAGTCCCGGGCCAGCCGCGCTGCCGGCCCCCCGATGGACCCGAGATAGAAGCCGCCCTGCTCCTGGCACGCCCGCGTCACGGCGCTCGACCGGTTGCCCTTGGCAAGCATGACCAGCGAGCCACCCGCCGCCTGAGACTCCTCGACGTAGGAGTCCATCCGCCCGGCCGTGGTGGGGCCGAATGATCCGGACGCATAGCCGGCGGGCGTCTTGGCCGGGCCGCCGTAGTAGACGGCGTGGTCACGCAGGTAGGACGGCATGGGTTCCCCGGCGTCGAGCCGCTCCTTGATCTTGGCGTGCGCGATGTCGCGGGCGACCACCAGGGGCCCCGTCAGGGACAGGCGGGTCTTGACCGGATGTCTCGAAGCTCGGCCCGGATCGCTTCCATCGGTTGGGACAGGTCGATGCGGACCCGAAGCCTCGGGGTCGTCGATGGTCTGCCGCAGCTGTGCGAGGTGGGCCGGCCGCAGGTGGTGCGCGACGTCGTGCATCGCCTTGGCCGTCAGCAGCTGGAGCACCGATGGGTCGACCTGGAGCAGCCTTCCGGCCGGTGAGTCGACCCTCCGCACGCCGTCAGTGGTGAGGAGCCGGTATGACGTCTGGTCCGGCCCCGTCGGCAGCGGATCTGAGTACGTGAACTCGGGACTGGCGGCGCTCACGCGGCATCTCCTTCGGCGGCTCCATCGGGGCTGTCGTCTGATCCTAGATGTCGGTGGAGCGCGAGGGCGAAATGGGCGGTACCGCCTCCGGTTGTTGTGCAGGACGGAACAAATCCCCTCGTCAGCGCCGCCGGTCCACAAAGGTTCGGCAAACGTTGTCGGTTTTGATTGCAGGCGTGTCTTGCGTGTGGTTGTGTGCGAGCAGCGGCCAATCTGGCTGCGCGCGGGGGTGCCGGGCCATCAGGAGGAGCATCTTGAAACGTCGTACAACCACCATCGGACTGGTCGCTACTGCGGCAGCGGTGACGCTGACGCTGGCCGCCTGTTCCGCGCCGGAGAAGAGCAATACGAGCGCCGGCTCCACGAACACCGGGGGTGGGAGCACCTCCTCAGCTGATTACATGACCAAACTGATCGCCGAGGCGCAGGCGGAAGGCGAGCTCAACGTCATCGCACTGCCGCCGACCTGGGCCAACTACGGCGAGATCATCAAGACCTTCGAGGACAAGTACGACATCAAGATCAACTCGAAGCTCCCTGACACCGACAGCCAGACAGAGATCGACACCGCGAAGCGGCTCAAGGGGCAGGCCACCGCTCCCGACGTCTTCGACGTGTCACAGTCCGTCGCCCTCGCCAACGTCGACATGTTCGCGCCGTACCAGGTGCAGACCTGGGGCGACATCCCCGAGGCCAACAAGGACCCCGAGGGCCGCTGGGTCAACGACTACGGCGGCTACATGTCCATCGGCTACGACAGCAAGGTCGTGCCCGAGGTGACCAAGCTCGAGGACCTGCTCGGCCCCGAGTTCAAGGGCAAGGTTGCCCTCAACGGTGACCCCACGTCGTCCGGTGTCGGTTACAACGGCGTTCTCATGGCCTCGATCGTGAACGGCGGCTCCGCCGACGACCTGGCACCAGGCGTGGACTTCTGGAAGCGCGTCAACGATGCCGGCAACTTCATCCCGATCGACGTCACACCGGCCACGATCGAGTCCGGTCAGACCCCGGTCGTCGTCGACTGGGACTACCTGAACGCAGCCGAGACGCAGGCTCTTCCCTCGTGGAAGGTCATCGTGCCGGAGAACGACGTCGTGGGTGGCTTCTACTACCAGGCCATCAACGCCGACGCACCGCACCCGAACGCAGCACGGCTGTGGGAGGAGTTCCTGTACTCCGACCAGGGCCAGAACCTGTGGCTCAAGGGTGGCGCTCGACCGATCCGCGCCGACGCCATGGTGGCGGCCGGCACGATCGACGAGGCTCTGTACAGCAAGCTGCCCCCGGTCAAGGGCACGCCGGTCTTCTCGACCGTCGAGCAGACGACCAAGGGTGCGCAGTACCTCGCTGATAACTGGGCTGCTGCGGTCAACTGACCGTGGAAAAGGGCCGACGGAGGATCGGTGCGAGCATCGGGCTCGCACCGTTCTTCCTCTACGCCGGGATCTTCCTCGTCATCCCGACGGTGGTGGTGTTCATCCAGGCGTTCACCGCTCCCGGCGGTGGGTTCACGCTCGCGGGGATGAAGGCTCTGAAGAGCCCGTCGACGATCCAGATCACCAAGGACACCGTCGTCCTGTCGCTCACGACCGCGCTGATCGGCGCGGTCGTGGGCGCGGTGGTGGCGTACGTCGTCTCGACGGCGGACAAGGAAGGGATGCTGCGCCGCGTGGTCACGAGCGGCTGCGGCATCCTGGCCCAGTTCGGCGGCGTCACGCTGGCGTTCGCGTTCATCGCCACGGTTGGACGCAACGGTGTCGTCACGCCGTTTCTCGCGGACATCGGCATCAACCTCAGGGACAGCACGTTCCTGTTCTCGTTGAACGGCTTGACGTTGGTCTACACCTACTTCCAGATCCCGCTGATGGTGATCGTGTTCCTTCCGGCAGTGGACGGGCTGCGTCCGCAGTGGCGCGAGGCGGCTGACAACCTCGGTGCTTCAACGTGGCAGTTCTGGCGTTACGTCGGGGTCCCCGTGCTGCTGCCTGCGTTCCTGGGCTCCGCGCTGCTCTTGTTCGCCAACGCGTTCGCGGCGTACGCGACGGCGCGAGCGCTGATCAACCAGGCGAACCCGATCCTGGCCCTCAAGATCGGCAACTCGCTGGGCAACGAGCTGCTGGGTGCGCAGAGCAACCTCGCGGCCTCGCTCGCCTTCGAGATGGTCGTGATCGTGGCGGTCGTCATGTTCGCCTACGCCCGCCTGCAGAAGCGCACGTCGGGGTGGCTCTCGTGAGCACCGCAGAAGCACGCCAACGTCACCAGACCTGGTTTCGCTGGGGTGTGCTGTTCGTGGTCGGCGGGCTCATGCTGGTCCCGCTGTTCTCCATGTTCAAGTACAGCGTGCAGATCACGCCGCAGAACCGGGAACGATGGGACTCCTGGAAGGCGATCGGTACCAACGACCAGCTCCGTACCGCCATCTTCACCTCGCTGAAGCTCGCCGCCCTGACCGTGATCGGGATGCTCGTGCTCCTGCTGCCGACCATGATCTGGATCCGGCTCAAGGTTCCCTGGGCCCAGCGTCCTGTTGAGTTCCTGTGTCTGCTGCCGCTGACGATCCCGGCCATCGTCTTGGTGGTCGGCCTCGACAACGTGATGTCCTGGGTGCGTTACCTGACCACGTCCGGACCGTTGGCGCTCACCTTTCCCTACATCGTGCTCGTGCTGCCGTATGCCTACCGCGCGCTCGACGCCGGCCTGGCTGCAATCGATGTCAACACGCTCGCAGAGGCCGGTCGCAGCCTCGGAGCGAGCTGGTACACGGTGATCGTCAAGGTCATCGTGCCGAACATGCGCTACGCCATCCTCTCCGCAGCCTTCCTGGCGGTGGCGGTGGTGCTGGGAGAGTTCACCTTGGCCTCGCTGTTCTTCTACGACAACATGCAGGTGGTCATCGCCTTGCTTGGTTTGCAGAACTCCAACATCAGCGTGGCGACCTCACTCGCGGCGCTCATCTTCGGTTTCGTGCTGCTCTTCGGGATCTCATTCATCGGGCTACGTCGCAAGAATCAGGAGGTCTCGTCATGACCGAGGTGACTCAGTCGGCGTCGCGTCATCGCAGTACTGAAGGGGTCGAAGTCCGTCTCGAGGGGCTGACCCGGGTCTTCGGTTCCTTCAAGGCTCTCGACGGGCTCGACCTGACGCTTGCTCCCGGCGAGCTGGTCGCTCTGCTGGGCCCATCGGGCTGCGGCAAGACGACCGCGCTGCGGATCGTCGCCGGTCTCGACGGTGCCACCAGCGGCCGCGTGGTCGTCGGGGGCCAGGACCTGTCCGGCGTACCGGCGAACAAGCGCGACATGGGAATGGTGTTCCAGGCCTACAGCCTGTTCCCGCACATGACGACGCGGCAAAACGTCGAGTTCGGGCTGAAGCTCCGCAAGGTCTCGTCGGCCGACCGCCGCGCCAAAGCGATGGAGATGCTCGAGCTCGTTGGTCTCGGCACGTTCGCCGAGCGGTTTGCCCATCAGCTCTCCGGCGGTCAGCAACAGCGCGTGGCCCTGGCTCGCGCGCTGGCGATCGAGCCGCGCGTGCTGCTGCTCGACGAGCCGTTGTCGGCGCTGGACGCGAAGGTGCGCGCACAGCTCCGCGACGAGATCCGCCGTGTGCAGGTCGAGGTCGGTACGACGACGTTGTTCGTCACGCACGACCAGGAGGAAGCGCTGGCGATGGCCGACCGCGTGGGCGTCATGAAGTCCGGCCAGCTGGAACAGATCGCCCCTCCCGAGGAGCTGTACGTGCAGCCGGCGACCCAGTTCGTCGCCGAGTTCGTCGGGCTGACCAACCGACTGCGGGCCCAGGTCGCCAACGGAAGGGCGCACGTCTGCGGCGTCGACATCCCTACTCTCGACGGCTCGGTGCCGTCCGGGGACGGGACCGCGCTGGTCCGCCCCGAGGCGGTGCGAGTTGACCCTTCGGGCCAGGGAAACGGGGTCGTGGTCGCCTCGAGCTTCCTGGGCGCGATCTCACGCATCACGGTAGAGCTCGACGAGGGCGTCACCGTGGTCTCGCAGGTCCCGCGCACGACGGCGCCCGGAGTAGCGCTCGGTGACCGCGTCGCGATCGTCGTCGACGCCACCCCCGTACTGGTCGTTGCCGACTAGCGCTTCTACCAGCGCCGCGTCGTCCTCCATGCCAGTCGACCGACGTCAGCGGCGGCGACCGACGAACTGCAGGCAGGCCGGCTGGACCTCGCCGGCACGGATCGCCGCCAGCTCGTCTTCGCGAGTGGCCTCGAGGTCGGGGAAGAAGTAGGGACCCTCGCGCAGCAGGAGTGTGTCGAATCGGTCCCGAAGTGCGCTGAGGATCGTGTCTCCGCGATGCAGCCCTCCCTCCCGCAGCCAGCCCTCGACGTGCTCATCCCACGGCTTGCCGGACGCCCGCCACTGGTCCGCCATGTGGTGCAGCCAGCAGCCGCTTTCGTGGCCGTCATGGTCGCGGTCGTGGTCGTGGTCGGCGTCGGTCCGTGCACCGAGCCGCGCAAAGCACCACCGCGCCGTGGCCTCGTCGAACCGCTCGCTGGCCCACTCGAGCACGACGACGACACCTCGGGGCGCGAGCCGACCGACCACGTGGTCGAGGACGACTCCCGGGTCATCGACGTGATGCAGCGACAGGCTCGCGACCACGACATCTGCGGGCGGCGCCGCCGCCTGCTCCGCAGCGAATTGCTCGAAGGCCACCCGGTGGAATGTGGCGCCTTCCGGCGCCTCCGGATCGACGCCCGCCGCGGCATAGCCCGCAGCGACGAGAGCGGGTACGAACCCGCCGAGTGACCCGCAGCCGACCTCGACGACGTGCGCGGGTGGAGGGGGCAGCTGCTCGCGCACGAACGGCAGCATGGACGTCAGCCAGGCATCGTCCGCCGCGAAGCGGTTGTCGGTCATGAGGCCACCCTGCCTGTCATGTCGATGATGAACCGAACCACGCCGACAGTCTGCAACAGCGACCGGTCAGTCATACTTTGCCGATGCACCAGTTGTCGTCGTTGGACGCGCAGTTCCTCCATGTCGAGTCTGCGACCACGGTGGGCCACGTCGGTAGCCTGATCCTGCTTGATCCGGCCCAGGCGCCCGGGGGTGATCTGTCTCTCGAGAGGCTGCGCGACGTGCTCGAACCTCGCCTCCACCTGGCCGCGCCCCTCCGTCAGCGACTGGTCATGGTGCCGCTGGGGCTAGGTCGGCCGTACTGGGTGGATGACCCGGACTTCGACATCGAGTTCCATCTTCGCGAGATCGGACTGCCTGGCCCCGGCGATGACGTCCAGCTCGGCGAGCAGGTGGCACGTATCCATGCCCGGCCGTTGGACCGCACTCGCCCGTTGTGGGAGATCTACCTCATCCACAACGTCTCCGGTGGGCGGCAGGCCCTGTACGCGAAGGTGCACCATGCCGCGATCGATGGAGTCTCGGGCGCCGAGATCCTGGGCACGATCATGGACGTCACCGTCGAGCCGCGGGTCGAGGAACAGCCCGACGAGCTGTGGGGACCACCGCCATTGCCGGGCGCTGGGCAGCTGATGAGCCGCGGTCTGGCTGCGATGGCGACCCAGCCGCTCGACGTGATCAGGACGTTGCCGAAGTCGCTTCCGCATCTGGCGGGGCTGCCGGGCGCCGGCTTCGTGCCCGGTGCGAAGACGATCAGTGACATCGCGGACTCGTTGCTGAAGATGGCGACCGCGGGTTCGCTGGGCCGTACGGTCGAGCGGCGTACGCTCGCGACGCCCCCGACCCCGCTCAACGGTGCGATCACCGCTCACCGGCGGTTCGCGTACGGCTCGCTCCCGCTGGCTGAGATCAAGACCGTGAAGAATGCCTTCGACCTGACGGTCAACGACGTCGTCATGACCCTGTGCACGGCTGCGCTCCGACGTTGGCTGCTCGACCATGACGGTCTTCCGGAGAAGCCGATCGTGGTGGCCGTGCCGGTGTCGATCCGGAGCGACGACCAGAGCGGTTCGAACGGCAACCAGGTCTCGGTGATGCTGGCCGCGATGCCGACCCATCTGGCCGACCCGCATGACCGGCTCCTCGGCGTCCAGCTCGCCATGGCGGAGGCCAAGCAGCAGTTCGAGGCAGTACCGGCGTCCATCCTCCAGGACGTCGCGGCGGCGATCCCCACGGCGCTGTCCGGACTGGCCGCTCGCGCGATCTTCAGCATGGTGACGGTCGGCGCTTTCCCCTTCAACCTGTTCGTCTCCAACGTGCCCGGACCCCAGCTGCCGTTGTACATCGGTGGTGCTCGGGTGCTCGGGGTCTATCCCGCTTCCGCGATCACCGACCTCACCGGCGCGCTCAACATCACGCTGTTCTCGTATGACGGCGCGCTCGACTTCGGGCTGATCGCGTGCCGTGAGCTGGTCCCGGATGTGTGGAAACTGATCGGCTATCTGCGCGACGCGCTCGACGAGCTGCTGGCGCTGGTCGACTGACGCCGCTGGGCGCGAGCTGGCGGGTGCGTCCGGCAGCGGCGGGGCGGTCAGACGACGACAGTGCCCCCGCTGCGCCAGTAGACGCTGTTCTCTCGGGTGAGGAAGCCCTCGTCGACCAGGGCACGCCGAAGAGCCACGTAGTCGTCATGACGGCGCTCGAGGACCGCGTTGACCTCTTGCTCGGCGTACGTCCTCCCGGGTTCGAAAGCCTGCACGACATGGTCGAGCACGAGCAGGCGCTTGCTGCGCTTGGCCGGGAGAGTGAAGAGGCGGCCGTCGGTGTCCATGAAGTTCGCGACCACCGGGTGCGATGTCGTGTCGTCCATGCTTCCATCCTGCCTCGACCGCCCTGCCGCCGTGCACCGGGGAAACCAACGGGGTGAAAGGTCGCTAGGCCTGTCGGGGTCTCGCCTTGGTCCTGGACCGGGGGGTGGGCGGCGCCTCTGCGCGGCGTGCGGTCCGCTCGATGCCGTCGGCGAACGTCGGCCAGAGCGGGCGGGGGAGGTCATGACCCATGCCGGGGATGAGCAGGAGCTCGGCCCCGGAAATCGACTGTGCCGTGGCCCTGCCGCCCGAGACGTGGACGAGACGGTCGGCCAGCCCATGGACGACCAGAGCAGGAATGTCGAGCTGTTGCAGCGCGGTCGAGCGGTCCGGCTGGGTGACGACGGCCTGCATCTGTCGCAGAACTCCGGACGTGGTGACGCCACGGTCGAACGTGTCGCCGGCGCGCTGCCGGATCTCATCGGGCGGCGTCGGGTAGCCCGGGGATCCGATGGCGGCCCAGGTGCGTACGGACTGTTCGATGAAGGTGGTGCGGTGGTGGCGCCCGCGTCCGAGCAGCCGGGGGAAGAGCCGCGGGTCCTGCCAGCCGACCGAACGCTTGCCGGTCGTGGACATGATCGACACGAGCGACCCCACGCGGCCGGGGTGGTCGATCGCCATGGTCTGGGCGATCATGCCGCCCATCGACGCCCCGGTGACGTGGGCCTGGTCGACGCCGAGGTGGTCGAGCAGACCGACGGCGTCAGCGGCCATGTCGCTCAAGGTGTACGGCGGCACGGTCTTGCCGAGGACGAAGGCGCGGAGTACGTCGGTCCGCCGGGCTGACAGGTCGTGCAGCTGGGTTGACCGTCCCACGTCGCGGTTGTCGAAGCGCACCACATGGAAGCCTCGCCCGGCGAGCAACTCGCACAGCTCGGCGTTCCACCAGGTCAGTGGGCCGGCCATGCCCATGATGAGCAGCAGGGTCGGGTCTTCAGGGCTGCCGAACGTGTCGTAGCAGAGGCTGACGTCGCCGTTGACGACCGCGGTCTCTTCCAGACTGCGCTGCACCGGTTCTGCCTCCTTGCGCTCGGCGACCTTTGTTACTCACCAGTATACAAAGGCGGCAAACCCATGGCGGCGGTACCTCACGCGTGCTCGAAGTCGACCGCCGCGTAGCTGCTCAGCTTCTCGAACCGGTGCTCACTGGTGATCGACCGGATCGTGCCGCTGCGCGAGCGCATGACCAGGGAGTGCGTCACCGCGCCTCCGTGGGCGTACCGGACCCCACGGAGCAGCTCGCCGTCGGTGATGCCGGTGGCGACGAAGAAGCAGTCGTCACCCGAGACGAGGTCGTCCGTCGTGAGCACCTGGTCGAGGGTGAGGCCGGCTTCGATCGCGCGTTGGCGTTCGTCGTCATCGGTGGGCCACAGTCGACCCTGGATGACACCGCCGAGGGACTTCATCGCGCACGCCGTGATGATCCCCTCCGGCGTACCGCCGATGCCGAGCAGCAGGTCGATCCCGGTGTCGGGTCGGGCCGCCATGATGGCACCGGCGACGTCGCCGTCGGTGATGAACTTGATCCGGGCTCCCGTCTCGCGGATCTCGTGGATCAACTGATCATGGCGTGGTCGGTCGAGCACGACGACGGTGATGTCGTCGACCGAGCTCCCTTTGGCCTTGGCGGTTCGCCGGATGTTCTCGGCGACGGGCAGTCGGATGTCGACCACTTCGGCGGCCTCGGGTCCGGTGGCGAGCTTCTCCATGTAGAAGACGGCAGAAGGGTCGTACATGGAGCCGCGGGGTGACACCGCCATCACCGCAACCGCGTTCGACATGCCCTTCGCGGCCAGCGTGGTGCCGTCGATCGGGTCGACGGCCACGTCGCACTGCGGACCGGTGCCGTCGCCGACCTTCTCACCGTTGAACAGCATGGGCGCGTTGTCCTTCTCACCCTCACCGATGACGACGATTCCGTCCATCCCGACGGTGCCGATGAGCGCGCGCATGGCGTTGACGGCGACGCCGTCGGCCCCTTCCTTGTCGCCGCGTCCGACCCAGCGACCGGCAGCCATCGCAGCAGCCTCGGTGACGCGCACGAGCTCCATCGCAAGGTTGCGGTCGGGTGCATCGCGGGGCGTTTCGAGCGGATGTCCGATGGGGGCGGTGGGCAGGGACTCTGACACGGCGGCTCTCCTCGTCGGCGGGTGAGCCTGATGGTAACGAACGCGGGTGCCGGGCGCCTGTACGGCCGAATAGGCGACGCTCGCACGAGGCCGACCGGTCGCGAGCCTCAGGCGGGGTAGATGGTGACCTCGGTGGCCTTGACCGAGGCCCAGATCGATCGGCCGGGACGGAGGTCCAGCGTGGCCACGGCAGCCGGCGTGACGTCGGCGAGCAGCGGGACTGCGGCGTCGACCTGGACGCGGACAGCGTCGCCGTGGGGTGCGATCGAGGTGATCGTGCCGGCCCAGACATTGCGGGGGCTGCCGCTGGGTTGTCCGCCGAACAGGCTCACGGCCGAGGGGGAGAAGGCGGCGAAGGCGTGGCCGGTCAAGGGCTCGGCCGCCATGAGAGTCGCTCCTGACCCGATCTCGATGGCGCCGTTGGTGGCATCTCCGCGGACGAGGTTGAGCCCGACGAGTGCAGCCACGTGGTGCGTGCGCGGCTGGGCTGCGACCTCTGCCGGTGTACCTGTCTGGGCGATCACGCCCTGGTCGAGCACGACGAGCCGGTCGGTCATCACCATCGCGTCGAGCGCGGTATGGGTGACGACGATGCAGACGCCGGCGAATTCGAGCAGGTGATGACGCAGCTGGGTGCGCAGTCCCATTGCACCAGCGGCGTCGAGGGCAGCCGTGGGTTCGTCGAGCAGCAGCATCCGGGGCTCGGCCGCGAGGGCCCGCGCGATGGCGACCCGCTGCGCCTGTCCGCCGGACAGCTCGTGCGGTCGGCGGTGGGCGAGGTCGGCGATCTCGAGGCGTTCAAGCCAGGCCAGGGCATAAGTGCGGGCCTCGCCGCGCGGCGCTCCCGTCGACCGTGGCCCGAACGCGACGTTGTCGAGCGCGCTGAGATGCGGGAACAACAGATGGTCCTGGAAGACGAAGCCGACGGATCGTTCGTGGGCCGGGACGTGGACGGATCGACTCGACAACACGACTCCGTCGACGCTGATCGTGCCGTCATCGACGGGAAGCAGGCCGGCGAGCGCGCGCAGCGTCGTCGACTTGCCGGCCCCGTTGGCGCCGATCAGCCCGACCACCTCACCGGACCGGGCGGCAAGGTCGATCGTCGTCGTGTGGTCCGGTCGCCGTACGACGAAGTGCGCGTCCAACGTCATCGGGTCACCGGGCTGCGCCGGACAGCCAACGTTCACGGAGGAGTGCGAGCACGGCAACCGACGTCACGATCAGGACCAGGCTCAACGCGATCGCGGCGTCGGGATTGGACTGGAAGCTGAGGTAGATCGCGGACGGCATGGTGCGGGTGGTGCCGGGGAAGTTGCCGGCGAACGTGATCGTCGCACCGAACTCACCGAGCGCGCGCGCCCAGCAGAGCACGGCGCCCGCGACGACGCCGGGCAGGGCCAGCGGGAGCGTGACACGGCGGAAGGTCGACCAGCGTGAGGCGCCGAGCGTGGCGGCGGCGTCGTCATACCGCTCGTCCGACGCGCGGAACGCGCCTTCCACGCTGATCACGAGGAACGGCAGCGCGACGAAGGTCTGGGCCATGACGACCGCAGTGGTCGTGAACGGCAAGGTGAGCCCGAAGGCGAGATCGAGCTGCTTGCCGATCAGGCCGTTGCGGCCGAAAGCCATCAGCAGGGCGACACCGCCGACCACGGGCGGGAGGACCAGCGGCAGCGTCACCAGCGCTCGCACGAGACGGCGCCCTCGGAACGAGGTCCGTGCCAGCAGCCAGGCAAGGGGTACCCCGAAGAGGAGGCAGATCGCGGTCGAGGCCAACGTCGTACGCAGGCTCAGCAGCAGCGCCGCGCGCGCTTCGGCGCTGGACAGGTCGCTGACCAGCGATGACCAGGGCGCCCGCGCGAAGACAGCCAGGATCGGGATCGCGAGAAAGGCCAGCGCGAGCGTGGCCGGCACGGTCAGGCCCAGAGGCGCACGTCCGCGCACGTCGCCGGCGGGGATCGTCACGGGGCCGCCCCGAAGCCAGCGGCCGTCAGCACGCCTTGCCCTGCTTGTGACTCGACGAGCTGAACCCACTGCTGGGCGAGGTCGGTCTGGGATGAACCCTTCACGACGCCGATGAAGTACGGGTTGACGACGTTGACGTCGGGCGCGATGTCGACCGTGGAGACGTCGTTGCCGGCTGTCTGCGCGTCGGTGACGTAGACGACGCCGGCGTCTGCCTCGCCGAGGGTCACCTTCGTGAGCACGGCCTTGACGTCTTGCTCCAGCGACTTCGGGTGGGTCGTGATGGTGGCGTTCTGGAGAATCTGGGCGGCAGCTGCGCCGCACGGGACCGAGGGGTCGCACACGACGAAGTCCGCACCCTGGAGGTCGGCAAGTGAGGAGATTCTGCCGGGGTTGTCGGGAGGGGTGACGATGACCATCGTGTTGGTGGCGAACTGCGTGGGCGCCCCGTCGAGCTCACCCTTGTCAGACACTATGCCGATGCTGGTGTCGTCCGCGGTGGCGATCACGTCGGCTGGAGATCCTGCGGTGATCTGCTCGGCGAGAGCGCTGCTCGACCCGAACGAGATCTGCACGTCGACCCCGGGGTGGTCCTTCTCGAAGCTCTTCTCCAGGCTGGTGAATGTCTCGCTGAGCGAGGCGGCAGCGAAAACGGTCAGCGTGGTCTCGTCGCCGCCGTCGCTGCACCCGGTCAGGACGGCGAACAGGAGCATGAGGCCGGTGATGCAGCAGGCCAGCCGGCGCGTCGCTCGGCGACGGGGGGCGATCATGCCGGCACCTCGACGACGACGTTCGTGGCCTTGATCGACGCGACCGCGACGACCCCCGGGTCGAGGCCGAGCGAGTCGGCGGCCTCGCGACTCATCAGCGACACCACGCGGTAGGGGCCGCAGCACAGCTCGACCTGAGCCATCACGGTGTCACGCTTGACCTCGGTGACGATGCCACGCAGGTGGTTGCGGGCGCTGACGCGGTGGGAGGCAGCCTGGGCGCCGTCAGCGGGGAGGTCAGCGAGGCCCCGGGCCAGGGCGGCGAGCTCGGTGCCTTCGACGCCTGCGTGACCGTCCGGGGTGCGGGCGGTCGGGAACCTCCCGGCGTCGGCCCAGCGGCGTACGGTGTCGTCGCTGACGCCGAGCAGATGGGCGGCGTCAGCCAGCCGGTAAATCGTCATGCTCCGGATTGTATCCGCACCTGCGGCTGATTGGCCGGTTCGTGGGACCGCAGATACGGAGTCGAAGCGGCGGAGGGAGGCCGCGGCACGGCGCCGTCGCTGGGCGGGGACAATGGTGGGGTGAGCGAGACGAGGAGCGGCTACCGGTCGAGCATGTCGGGGTTGATCGGGGCCTTGTTGGTCTCGTTGGCGCTCATCGGGTGCTTCTTCGCGTTCTCGTTCTTCCAGCGCGGCAGCTCGACCGACCCGGCGCCGACGGTCGACTACACCAGCGTCCTGGCGCAGGCCCGGTCGCAGGCGCCGTTCCCGGTTCTGGCGCCGACGTCGCTTCCAGCCGGATGGCGCGCGACGAGTGTCGAATGGAGTGGCAGTGGCCCGGAGAAGGCCTGGCACCTGGGCTTGTTGACCAGCCAGGATGCGTACGTCGGTCTCGAGCAGGGCAACGCGATCACGCAGACCTTCGTCACCGAGCACACGCGCGCGAACGAGCCGGGGGCGCCGGTGCAGATCGCCGGGCAGACCTGGCAGACCCTGACGTCGGGGAACGAGACGGCGCTCGTCCTTGCCGGCGACGGTGTCACGACGATGGTGACCGGAACGGCTTCTGAGTCCCAGCTGGTGGCGTTCGCGGCTTCGCTGTCCCCCTCCTGACGGCCCCACGCACGTCCCCTTCTTGCTGCCCTGGCCGCCCCACTCAGCGGTGGCCGGGCTCAGGCGGAGGGGGAGGAGTCGTCGGCGTCTGAAGACTGGGCCATCACGGCGTCGAGACGGGCGCGGGCGCCGTCGAGCCAGCGCTGGCAGATGGCCGCGAGCTGTTCGCCGCGTTCCCACAGCTCGATGGACTCCTGCAAGGTCGTGCCGCCGGCCTCGAGTCGCTGCACCACTGTCACGAGCTCATCGCGTGCCTGCTCGTAGCTGAGGTCGTCAGCGGCGGCACTCTTCGCGTCGCCGGCTGCGGGGGTGGACGGCTTGTCAGGCATCGGGGCTTCCTTGCTCGTCGGCGTGGTCGTCGGGGTGGATCTCGTCGACGGTGGACGTGAACCGTCCGTCGGCAAGGCGGGTGTCGAGACGGGTACCGGCGGCCAGCGCGGTGGTCGACGTGATGACGTCGCCGTCCTCGGTCTGGACGACGGCATACCCGCGCTGCAGGGTGGCCAGCGGAGACAGCGACCGCACTCGGGCCAGCTGATGGGCCAGGTCGTCGGTGCCACGGGTGAGTCGGTGGTCGACCGTACGGCGGGTGCGCGCCACGAGCTCGCCGACCCGACCGGCGAGCTCGTCGAACATCCGGTGCGGGTCGGCCAGCACCGGACGTGAGCGCATCGTCGAGAGTGCGTGCTCCTCGCGCTGGACGAAGGTGGTCATGACGAACCGGCCGCGGTCGCGCACAGCCACCACCTTGTGCAGTTCCTCGACCACATCGGGCACCACGCGCTTGGCCGCGTCGGTGGGAGTCGAGGCGCGGAGGTCGGCCACCAGGTCGAGGAGTGGTTGGTCCTCCTCGTGCCCGATCGCGCTGACGACCGGCGTCGTACACGCCGCCACCGCACGAACGAGACCCTCATCGGAGAACGGCAGCAGGTCTTCGAGCGCGCCACCCCCGCGCGACACGATGATGACGTCGACCTCGGGATCCTTGTCGAGCACCTGCAGGGCCTCGATGACCTGTCGGGCCGAGTCATGGCCCTGCACGTTGACGTTCTCGACGCGGAAGGCGACCCCTGGCCAGCGGCGTCTGGCGTTGTCGATCACGTCGCGCTCGGCGGCGGAATCGCGCCCCGTGACCAGCCCGATCAGCCGGGGCAGGAACGGGAGCCGACGCTTGCGGGCCGGGTCGAACAGTCCTTCGGCGGCCAGTAGCTGGCGTCGCTGCTCGATCCGCGCGAGGAGCTCCCCGACGCCGATGGGCCGGATCTCCTTCGCGACCAACGACAACGAGCCGCGCGGTACGAAGTAGCTGAACTTGGCGAACACCACCACCCGGGCGCCTTCGGTGATCGGCGTCGCCATCGCGTCGAGGACGGACCGGTGGCAGGTCACCTGCACCGAGACCTCTGCCAGCGGATCGCGCAGGGTCAGGAAGACGGTCGGCGTGGACGGTCGGCGGGTGAGCTGCGCGATCTGTCCTTCGACCCACACGGGGCCGAGCCTGCTGATGTAACCGGTCATCGCGTTCGCGATCACGCGCACGGGTGCCGGCTGCTCCAGGCTGGTGTCGAGGGCCACAGACCGAGGCTAGTGGGCCGGGCCGGCAGAGTGGGACACGCCACAGCCCGTGTGGACGACCAGGCGTTGCGCGCGCGCACGTTTGGGCGCCGTACGCCGCCCCGCCTACGATGGCAGGCATGTCCTCCTCGCCGTCTGACCACACCGGTACGCCGTCTGACGCCTCGACGACGACCACGGAGCCGGGTGACCGCACCGTCCTGCTCGCGGCGCCGCGTGGCTACTGCGCCGGAGTCGACCGCGCCGTGATCACCGTCGAGAAGGCGCTCGACCTCTACGGCCCGCCCGTCTACGTGCGCAAGCAGATCGTGCACAACAAGCATGTCGTGAGCACGCTCGAGGATCGGGGCGCGATCTTCGTCGAGGAGCTGGACGAGGTTCCCGAGGGTTCGACCGTCGTCTTTTCGGCCCATGGGGTCTCACCGGCCGTCCACGAAGAGGCGGCAGTGCGTGGTCTCAAGACCATCGATGCCACCTGCCCGCTCGTCACGAAGGTGCACAACGAGGCCCGTCGGTTCGCCGATGACGACTACGACATCCTGCTGATCGGCCACGAGGGTCACGAGGAGGTCGAGGGCACGGCGGGGGAGGCGCCCCAGAACATCCGCCTCGTGCAGAGTCCCGGTGACGTGCCCACCATCGAGGTCCGTGACCCCAACCGGGTGGCGTGGCTCTCCCAGACCACCTTGTCCGTCGACGAGACGATGGAGACGGTCGACCGGATCCGCGAGCAGTTCCCCAACCTGCTCGATCCGCCGTCCGATGACATCTGCTACGCGACGCAGAACCGTCAGCAGGCGGTGAAGGAGATCGCCAAGGGCGCCGACCTGGTTCTCGTGGTCGGCTCGGGCAACTCCAGCAACTCCGTTCGGCTCGTCGAAGTAGCACTCGAGTCTGGTGCCAAGGCGTCCTACCGCGTCGACGACGCGTCGGAGATCGACGAGGCCTGGCTCGAGGGCGTCGAATCGGTGGGTGTCACGTCGGGTGCGTCGGTGCCAGAAGACCTGGTCGACGGCGTCCTCGGCTTCCTGGCCGAGCGTGGCTACCCAGCGGCTCGGGCGGTACACACCGCCGAGGAGTCGTTGATCTTCGCGCTGCCACCAGAGCTGCGCAAGGACATGCGCGACGCGGAGACGGCCCGCGGCTGATCGTCAGTGGTGCCGGTGATGCGCGGCCCGGCCGGCGACCGTGACGAGTGCGGTGCCGTAGCCGAAGACAAGGGCCCCTGCATGGGAGGTCAGCCCGGTCAGGAACGTCTCGGCGATACCGCCCGACGGCACGAACGTGGCCGGCGCCAGGAACGACACCAGCCCGATCGCGGCGCCGAACACCAAGGGCGGCAACACTCCTGAGGTGAAGAGGTCATGTCCGCGCACGGCCATGCCGGCGACCAGACAGATCACGACGAACGTCAGGTCGAAGAAGTACGACAGGCCGCCCGTCAACGCGAAGTCCAGCCCCACGACGAGACCGGTGGCCAGCCCGGCCACCACGATGATGCCGCGGCCGGGCATCCCGGGCAGCGACTCGTAGACCGTGGAGCGTGGGACATGTGGAACCGGGCCGCGTTCGTACGAGTCGTCGACGTATGCCGGTTCGTCGATCTCGTCGATCACGGAGTCGATGGGGTAGTCGGGCGCACCGAAGGGGGACACGGGCCCGACCACGATGTCGGGGGCGTCCTGGTCGAACGGGATGTCCGTCGTGGGGTGTGGCGAAGTGGACATGGGTCGCCTCCCTAGCCGGTTCGTCAGTTCACGGTACGGCGCGCGGGCCTCGCGGCAGTGGCGGCGCGCCGTACCCGAGTCGGGACGTTGTGCCAGGTCAGGACCACTCCCGGCGCTCGAGGCGACTAGTCGCCGACGGCATGTCGGGGGAACCGTTCGCGGCCGGGTTGGCCCTCGATCACCACGGCGCGCAGGGGTTCGTCGTCGAGGAGCTCGGGCGCCGACAACGGGCGGGGCAGCTCGGTCAACGTCGCCGGTGCGGAGAGGTCGCCCTCGACGCCTTGCAGGTCGCGCATCTTGCGAGCGCTGACCAGCACCCGGGTCTCGATCGAACCAACGGCCTGGTTGTAGCTGCCGACCACCGTCGAGATCGATCGGCCGAGCTTGTCGAGGTGGCCACCGACCGTCCCGAGCCGGTCATAGAGCTCGCGGCCCAGCTGATGGACCTCACGAGCGTTGTCGGCGAGCGCCTCCTGGGTCCACGCATAGGCCACCGTCTTGAGCATCGCGATCAACGTGGTCGGGGTCGCGAGCATGACGCCCTTGGAGGCGGCGTGGTCGATCAAGGCGGGGTCGACGTCAAGAGCCTGGGCGAAGATCGCCTCCCCGGGCAGGAACATCACGACGAACTCGGGCGCCGGCGAGAACTGGGCCCAGTAGGCCTTGGCGGCCAGCGCATCGACGTGGGTGCGGACCTGACGGGCGTGGCGACGCAGCTCTGCCTCGCGCGAGTCGGGGCTCGCCTGCGTGGCGGTGAGGAACGCGTCGAGCGGAACCTTGGCATCGACCACGATCTGCTTGCCACCGGTCAGGCGGACCACGACGTCCGGCCGGAGTACGCCGTCGTCGGTGGCTCGTGACACCTGCTCCTCGAAGGCGCAGTGGGCGGTCAGCCCGGCGATCTCGAGGCTGCGGCGCAGCTGCATCTCGCCCCAGGCACCCCGGACCTGCGGACGCCGCAGCGCCTCGGCCAACGCCTGGGTCTGCTGACGGAGCTCCACACCACTGAGGTGCACCGACTCGACCTGTTGCTTGAGCTGGGACTGCCAGGAGGCGCCCTGCTGCTCGAGGGAGTTGATGCGATCGTTGAGACGGTCGAGGCTGTCACGCACCGGGCGTACGACCTGCTCGGTGGCATGGACCCGCGAGTCGGCCAGTGCGAGCACCTGGCTGCTCGAGTCGTGCACGGCCTGAGAGGACAGCGCCCGCAGCTCCTCGCGCAGGTCGGCCCGCGAGCGCGCGGCCATGCGCAGCCCGGCCACGACGCCGACAGCGAGGCCGGTGGCGAGGGTCAGCAGGGCGATGACGAAGGTGGTCGCGTTCATGCCGAGACGATGACACAGGCCACCGACAATCCCGGGCAGGTCGGCAATCGGCGGCAATTCGCGTCACGCTGGCAGGGAAGGGGCTCGCACGGGCGGGTGGCGGTCGGCACGATGGCGGCATGACCGATTACCGGGCCGTCATCGACGGCGCTGTCAGCTTCGCCAACGGAGGTGGCATCACCGTCAAGGGCTTCCGTCTCGACCTGCGAGGTCCCGACGTGGCCACGGACGAGATCGGGTGGCTCCTCGTCAGCTCGTTGGGACTGCTGATGGCCGACGACGTCCGGCTCGACAGCGTCGACATCGTCGAGGAGCGGCACAAGGGCACGCGCGGCGGCCCGGCGGACACCGCTGACGCGGCCGGGTCGTCCAGGCGACTCGTGGACCTCAGCCACTCGATCGAAGACGGCATGGTGACGCTGCCTGGCCTTCCCGGTCCGGAGATCACGCCGCACCTCACCCGCGAGGCCTCGGAGTCCCACTACGCGCCCGGGACGAGCTTCGAGATCGGCCGCATCTCGATGGTGGCCAACACCGGCACGTACGTCGATTCGCCGAACCACCGCTTCGCCGACGGCGCTGACCTCTCCGGTCTCGACCTCGCCGTGCTGGCGGACGTGCCGTCTCTCGTCATCCGACTCCGAGACGCCCCGCCGGGTGGCGTGGATGCTGAGACGCTGGCGGCGTACGACGTGCGAGGCCAGGCCGTGCTGATCGAGACGGGGGACAGCGACCGGTTCGGCACCCCGGAGTATGTCGAGAAGGCGTCGTTCCTCACGCGTGCCGGTGCCGCGTGGCTGGTCGAGCAGGGTGCGCGGGTGGTCGGGATCGACGCGGCCAACATCGACGACATGGCTGACGGCACCCGCCCGGCGCACACGCTGCTGCTTCGTGCCGGGATCCCGATCGTCGAGCACCTGACCGGCCTGGACGACGTGCCGCCGGTCGGGGCTCGGTTCTTCGCGGTGCCACCGAAGGTGGTCGGGTTCGGCACGTTCCCGGTGCGGGCGTTCGCCCTCGTGCCCGACTGATCAGCCCGCTGATCGAGCCCGGCGACCCCGCTGATCGAGCCTGTCGACCCCGCTGATCGAGCCTGTCGACCCCGCTGATCGAGCCTGTCGACCCCGCTGATCGAGCCTGTCGACCCCGCTGATCGAGCCTGTCGACCCCGCTGATCGAGCCCGTCGACCCCGCTGATCGAGCCTGTCGACCCCGCTGATCGAGCCTGTCGAGATCGAGGCGTGCCGGCTCAGCTGCATCCGCTTGGCGCGAAGAGCCCGAAGCCGGGTGCGCGATCGCCTGGACTGTCACTAGGGTCGCCGCTATGGATGGCGCTGTCGCGTTCGAGACCGAGCGATGCCTGATCCGCAACTGGCGCAACGACGACGTCGACCGCGTGCTGGACATCTACTCACGCTGGGAAGTGGCCAAGTGGCTCGGCTCGGCACCGCGCGTCATGGAGACACTGCAGCAGGCCACGGACGGCGTGGCGCACTGGTCGGGCATCAACGCGAAGGACGGCTGGGCAGGATTCTGGGCGGTCGAGCGCAAGTCCGACGGGGTGGTCGCCGGTGCGGTGCTGTTGGTGCCGCTCCCTGACGGTCATGGTGAGGTCGAGGTGGGGTGGCACTTCCACCCCGACTCGTGGGGGCAGGGTCTGGCCACCGAGTCGGCGCGCGCGGCGGTGACGTGGGGCTTCGACCACGGTCTGACGGAGGTCCTGGCCGTCGTACGGCCGGGCAATGATCCGTCGATGGCCGTGTGCCGGCGCCTGGGCATGACGCACGTCGGGCGGACGTCGGCGTACTACGACTCGGAGCTCGAGCTGTTCCGCCTCACCCCCTGACGCACCCGGTTCGGAACGCCACTGCGGTCGCCGAGGCCCTTTGACCGCAACCCTGTTCCGAATCGGCTCGGTGGATTCGCGGCTGAGGCGTCCTTCGCCGTAGCCTTGTCGCCCGTGGCACTCACCATCGGGATCGTCGGTCTCCCCAACGCCGGCAAGTCGACCCTTTTCAACGCGCTGACGAAGAACAACGTGCTCGCGGCGAACTACCCGTTCGCGACGATCGAGCCCAACGTCGGCGTGGTCGGCGTACCGGACGCGCGGCTCGGCGTACTCGCGCAGATTCACAGCTCGGCCAAGCAGCTGCCGGCGACCGTGCAGTTCGTCGACATCGCCGGCATCGTGAGGGGTGCCTCGGAGGGGGAGGGGCTCGGGAACAAGTTCCTCTCCCACATCCGCGAGGCAGCGGCGATCTGCCAGGTCACGCGCGTCTTCCGCGACGACGACGTCACGCACGTCGACGGCAAGGTCTCGCCGGCCGACGACATCTCCACGATCCAGACCGAGCTGATCCTGGCCGACCTGCAGACCGTCGAGAAGGCCGTGCCCCGGTTGGAGAAGGAGGCGCGGCTCAAGAAGGAGACGGCTGCCCAGCTCGAGGCCGTGCGCGAGGCGCAGAAGGCGCTGGAAGCGGGTACGCCGATCACGGCCACCTCCATCGACCGGGAGCTGATCCGCGAGCTGATGCTGATGACGGCCAAACCGTTCATCTACGTGTTCAACTGCGACGCCGACGAGCTGGCTGACGAGGAGCTCAAGTCGCGTATGCGCGAGATCGTCGCGCCGGCGGAGGCGATCTTCCTGGACGCGAAGTTCGAGGCCGAGCTGGTCGAGCTCGGCGACGACGACGAGGCGCGGGCGATGCTCGAGGAGATGGGAGTCGACGAGCCCGGTTTGGACGTGCTCGCCCGGGTCGGGTTCGACACGCTCGGGCTGCGGACCTACCTGACGGCTGGGCCCAAGGAGGCACGCGCCTGGACGATCCCCAAGGGTGCCACCGCTCCCGAGGCCGCCGGCGTCATCCACACCGACTTCCAGCGCGGCTTCATCAAGGCCGAGATCGTGTCGTACGACGACCTGGTGGCGGCCGGATCCATGGCGGCCGCAAAGTCGGCGGGCAAGGTGCGCATGGAGGGCAAGGACTACATGATGGCTGACGGTGACGTCGTGGAGTTCCGCTTCAACGTGTGAATTAGCGCGGTTCCGCAGGTCAGAGTAGGTGTGACCCCTCCCAGTCCGCATAGAGTCCGCAAGAAATTCAGCGTGATGGGCTCGATCTGGCCGTTCGAGAGCCAATCTCCGGACCCCGAGTGCTGCCCGTTGACCCGCTCGTGACGGCATCTCTGGCCGTGGAAGGACGCGCCTTTCCAGAATCTTGTGGACGCCGTCCGGATCGGCTGTGAACCGACGGCGGGGGTGCAACGATGAGCCGTGTTGCCAAAACCGCCGACGAGCTTCGTCGGCCGGGAAACCGAGTTGGCGCAGGCGCGAAAGCTGCTGGCCGGGTCGCGGCTGCTCACGCTGACCGGTCCGGGTGGCGCGGGCAAGACTCGGCTCGCGATCGAGTTGGCGCGCAGGTTGGCGGCGGGATTCTCGGATGGCGCTTGTTTCGTGCCGCTGGCGGCCGTTCGGGATTCCGCGCTGGTGCCGGTCGAGATCGCCGGCGGGCTCGGGCTCCAGGACTCCCGCGGAACTCCTCTGCTCGACCACATCGTGGCCAATCTGGTGGGTCGGGACCTGCTGTTGGTGCTCGACAACATGGAGCAGGTGCTTGAGGCGAGCGAGTTCGTCGCGGACATCCTCGCCGCGACCGAGGGGGTGCGGGTCGTGGCGACGAGTCGCGCACCCCTGCATGTTTCCTGGGAGCAGGAGCTGCCGGTGCCGCCGTTGTCGGAGGCGCCGCAACTCTTCGCGGCGCGGGCCGCCGCCGCGGATCCCGGATTCGCGTTGACGGAGGCGAACTCATCGACGCTCGAGGGAATCGCCGAGCGACTCGACGGTCTGCCGCTGGCGATCGAGTTGGCTGCGGCCCGTGTTCGTGTGCTACCGCCCGAGGCGCTTCTCGAGCGGCTCGGTGACTCGCTTGCACTTCTGGTGAGCGGGAACCGTGACGTGCCGGACCGCCAGCGCACGCTTCGCGCCACGATCGCGTGGAGCCACGAGCTGTTGAGCGATCAGGCGCAGCGACTGTTCGCCTTCTGCTCGGTCTTTCGCGGGGGCATCGATCTCGACGTGCTTACTGAGGTGTGTGCAGCCGTCGGTTCAGGCGGGTCGGTTCTCGATTCGGTGGCCGAGCTGGTCGACCACAGCCTGCTGCGACGAGTCGACCCTGGCGAGCTTCCGCGATTCGCGATGTTGGAGACCGTGCGCGAGTTCGCAGCCGAGCAACTCGCCGCAGGCGAGGAACTGCAGGCAACCCGTGGCGCGCACGCTCACGCGTTCTGGCAGCGCGTCGAACCTATGCCGCGCCCGCCGGCCACCCCCGGCCGCGCGGACCTGGACACCCTTGAGCGCGAGCACGACAACCTCCGGGCCGCCCTCGATCACTACTCCGAGTCGGACCCTGCCGCGGCACTGCGGATGGCCAATCGGCTGACGTGCTTCTGGACCATCCGTGGCTACTTCACCGAAGGGCGTCGACGCCTGGCCGACCTCCGGCAGCACGGGACGGTCGGCGAACCCGATTTCACAGACGCGCTCATCGGCGAGGCCTGGCTCGCGACCGACCAGGGCGATCGCGGCGGCGCGCTCCCGCTCCTTGACGAGGCCCTCTCGGCGGCTCGCGCCGCCGGGGACCGCAGCAGGGAGGCCGACGCGTTGTTGGCCAGGGGCCGCGTCCGCGGGGTCATCGGTGACCCGGCTGGCGCCCGCGACGACATCGAGCAGTCGCTCGCACTTCAGGAGGCCTCGGGCGACGCTGTGGGCGTAGCGATTGCGCTGTGGCTCGGCGGCGCCATGGCTCACTTCGCCGGTGAGCTGGAGCTTGCCCGGGATCGGCTGGAGGCATGCGCGCAGCGGTGTGCTGAATTCGGCCAGCCCGTCATGTCGGCCCGTGCCGGGTATCTGCTCGGGGCGGTGAGGATGGACATGGGCGACCTGAGTGGAGCCGAGGCAGCGCTCGTCGATGCGGTTCCGGCCGTCGTCGAGGTGGGTGACCGATTCGGGATTCCGATCGCGTTGAGCATCCTGGCCGGCCTTGCGGCGCAGCGAGGTCGGCCGCGGACAGCGCTTCGGCTGGCGGGCGCCGCCTCGGCCCATGAGGCGGCCGACCAGACCAATCGGCCGCAGTTCATCCGGACTCTGCTCGAGGGCTGGCTGGTGCCGGTCCTCGCCGAGGTCGGCCCTGCAGCCACCCGGTTGCAGGCAGAGGGCCGCACCATCGGGATCGGCGAGCTGATCGTCGCCGGCCTCGACCCGCGGCCCGAGGACCCGTGGCACGTCGGCACCTCGCCCGGGCTCACGGAGCGTGAGCGCGAGATCGCAACCCTGGCGGCCCGGGGGCTGACGAATCGCCAGATCGCCGAGCTTCTGGTCCTGTCGGTGCGGACGGTCGAGACGCACGTCAGCCGAGTGCTCGCCAAGCTCGGCTTCAACACTCGGGGACAGCTCACCGTCTGGGCGCACGAGGAGGGGCTGATGACCGACGTACGTGGCGAGGTTACGTAGTTCCACGGACTCCTTGGGTCTCGTTCAGGCGCAGAGTCGGTGCATGAACACCACAGACTGCGATGTGCTGGTCGTAGGCGCCGGGCCGACCGGCTTGACGCTCGCGATCCAGCTGATCTCACGCGGGGTCCGTACGCGCGTTATCGACCAGGATCCCGGGCTTCCGAAGCTCAGCCGGGCGATCGGGATCCAACCACGCACCCTGGAGACCCTCGACATGATGGGCCTGGCCGACCAGCTGCTGGCGAGGGGGCACCGGACCACGGGGGTCAGCGTCTACTTCGACGGCCGGCGACAGGTCGGCATCGACATGACCTACGCGGACTCGGATTACGCGTTCGTCCTGCACCTGCCGCAGCACCTAACGGAGGAGGTGCTCCGGATGCGCATCGCCGAGCTCGGCGGGAAGGTCGAGTCGGGGGTGGAGTTGCTGGGCTTCGTCCAGGACGCCGGCGCCGTGACTACCACATTGCGGGACGCCGACGGCCGCGAGGAGCAGGTCACGACCACATTCCTCGCCGGCTGCGACGGGTCGCACAGCAAGGTGCGCCACATCTTGGACGTCCCGTTCGTGGGGCAGTCCTATCCGTTCGACTGGCTGCTCGCCGATGCCGAGCTCGACGGTGTCGAGAGCAGCGACAGCGTGCACGTCTACTGGGGTGCCGGGGGGCAGGCGCTCGGCCTGATCCCGATCGACGGGCGTTTGTGGCGCGTCTCCGCTCCGGTACCGGGGGACCGCGGGGGTACGCCGCCCACGCTGGCGGAAATCCAGGGGCTGGTCGACACGCGCGGCCCGGGCGGGATCGTCGTCCGCGACCCGGAGACGCTCCACTGCTTCCGCTGCCAGATCCGCTCGACCGACGTCTACCGACGCGGCCGCGTGTTCTTGGCCGGCGATGCCGCCCACGTCCACGCGCCGACCGGGGCGCAGGGGATGAACCTCGGCATCAACGACGCCGCCAACTTGGGCTGGAAACTGGCGCACGTGGTCCTCGGTCAGGCGCCAGACTTGCTCCTCGACAGCTATGGCGCAGAGCGGCTCCCGGCGACCCAGAAGGTGATGGCCTTCACCGACAACATGGTGCGCTTCGCGACCGAACCGTCGCGGGTCAAGCGGACTCTGCGGCGGGCGAGGATGCCGCTGCTGCGGCTGCCGAAGATCCGGCGGCGCTTGGCGAATCGGATGGCGCAGCTCGCGATCGCCTACCCCGACAGCCCCATTACGCGCCCGGGTCGGGTGCGGGGCTTGCCCGAGCCGGGGGAGCGGATGCCGAACATCCGCATGCGGGACGGCCGTACCATCAACGAGGCGCTCCGAGGCGGCGAGCACGTGCTCGCGGGCCCTGAGGATGGCCTGCCAGGTCGGGTGATGGTCCGACCCGACGGTTACGTCGCGGCCATCGGACGCGACGGTGACAGCGCGGCGATCGACGCTTACCGGCACGACGCTTACCTGCACACGGTGCGGACCCTCGCATCTACAGCAAAGTACGTCGAGCCGACAGAATCACCTTGACCCACCGGCGCGAGCCGGGCGTCTCCGTAGCTTCCAGGCTGCTCTTGGCCAGCTCAACGGCATTGCTGCTGTGTCGACGGGAAGCGCATCTCGCGACCTTGCGCGGGTGTCCGTTCCGGATGTCGGGGGACGGGCATAGCCTGCCTAGCATGACGCGGTACATGGACGAGGACATGGAGGGCGCGGAGTTCCGCGAGTGCAACCTGAACAACACCCGTCTGATCGGCGTGATCATGCAGGACGCCGTCATCGACGGGCTGGTGACGAACCTTGTCGTCAACGGCGTCGAAGTCATGGCGTACGTCGAGGCCGAGCTCGACCGTCGTCACCCAGTCCGTCGGCTCATCCGGTCCGACGACCTGGTCGACCTGCGTCGAGGATGGGGGCAGCTGCGCACCGACTGGGCGGCGACCGTGGCGCTCATGCGGGAGTCGCCCGGCATCGAGCACAAGAGCGTGAACGACGAGTGGTCGGCTGTGCAGACGCTGCGCCACCTGGTCTTCGTCCACGACTCGTGGTTTCGGCGCTGTTGCCTCGGGTCCACCGATCTGTTCACTCCGATGGGTCTGGGCATCGAGTCCGTACCCAGCCGCGAGGAGCAGGGGCTCGACCCGTCGGCGGACCCGACGCTCGACGAGGTGCTCGCGATCAGGGACGAACAGGCGACCGAGCTGGAGCGCTGGCTGGACGCCGTAACCGCCGAGCGGCTCCAGGAGCCGGCACCGATCCCGGACAACCACATGTGGCCGCCGTACGCACGCGGGCGATCGGTGCGTCAGTGCCTGGGCACGGTGCTCGGCGAGGAGTTCGAGCACCACCAGTTCTGCGTGCGCGACCTCGCCCTCATCCAGAGATAGGTCGCTGGTTCATGCCGATCGGCTTGCGGGGACCATGACTCGCGGCACGACGGGCCCGCTGGGCGCGTCCGACAGGGATCGGCTTGTGGTGCCCGGCGCGTCACGATGGCTCGCCGAGTCGGTGACGCACCACCCTCCGGCGCAGGGTCGGCGAGGCCACCACCTCGAAACCGGCGTCAAGGAAGACTTGCAGCAGCCCGACCGACGCCTCATCCCAGATCACGGTCTTCCCGGGCGGCGGCTCGGTGGGATAGCCCTCCAGCACTCGGGTGCCGACCAGCCTCCCGTACTCGACGGTGGCGGCGGCCAGCTCGTACATCAGTCCCTGCCGCCGAAAGCCCTTGCGTACGACGAAGCAGGTGACTGACCAGACGCCCACGAGCTCGGGGTCGAGCCGCATCCACGACTTCTTCCGGCTCCACACTCTGGGGTAGTTCTCCCGCGGCTCGACCGCGACCCAGCCGGCAGGCTCGCCGTCGAGGTACCCGATCAGTCCGGACGTGGGTCCGTCGGTGCCGCAACCGGTCTGCTCCAGCAGGGCGGCGTCCCGCTGCTCCTGGGTGGTGTCGCGCCAGATCCAGCCTGGGGCCTTCAGCGCCTGGCAGCGGCACTTGCGGGCGCCACCGGTGTCGAACACCGCCTCGACGTCCCCGTTCGTTGTCTCGTTGGCCGGTCGCCAGCTGAAATCGGGCACACCGCAGCCTAGCCCGGGTGGGTCAGGAGGTCCGCGACTGACGGTGGGCGAGAGTACGGAAGGCCCTGTCCGGCAGGGGAGACGCCCGGTCCTCGGAGGCGAGGCGCCCGCGGTGACCGCCTCGTCCAGCCGGTCACCCAGCGCGGTACGCCGCTCGTCCGTGCGGCCCTGCTGCAGCGCCTCGAAGGCTGCAGTGACACGCTCCGCTTGACCATCGCCTGCTTGCGCGGAAACTCGGCTGAGGTGGATAAACGGTTGCCCGGTTCCGCTTGATGCTTCAGAGATCGACCACGCGCATGGTGCCGTAGGTCCTGGTAAGCCGAATCGACTCGTCGTACCCGCCGACAAGGACGAGTTGGCCGTCCGTGACTCCGACGGTCGAGAACGACCGACGCCCGCCGTTGAGTTGTGCGATCGCCACCGAGCGGCCCGCGCTGAGATCGATCATCTCCACGCCCTCGCCACCGCCAGCTACGACCACCCGGTCGCCGGGCAGGACCACGACAGAGTCGGTCAGCTTGTACCGACCCGACAGCATGACGGGACCGGGACGGAAGCGACGGGTCGCGGGATCGTACAGCTCGGTGCTGGTGAGTAGCGTGGCATCGTCCGGCGTGCCTCCGACCACCAGAACCTTCCCGGACTCAAGCGTTGCGATGCCGTGCTTGAATCGCGCAGCTCTGAGGCCCCCCACCTCGTGGAGAAGCCCATCAGGGCAGATCGTGACCGCTCGATTGGTCGCGATCTGCGCGCGAGTCTGGCCGCCCACGACCAGCACACAGCCATCGGGTAGCGGCGCGGCGGCGAGACCGTCCGCCCCCACCGGAAGTCGTGGACCAGCGGTGAACTCTCCAGTGCTCGGGTCGAAGATCTCCGTGGTGTCGGTGTAGGTCGAGGGCCCAACCCATCCTCCGGCCACCAGCACCCGACCATCGCCTAGCAGGGCCGCGGCGTGGCCGCCGCGGCCAAGTCGCAGCGACCCGGTCGTCGTCCAACGCTC
The DNA here is from genome assembly GCA_963742765.1 of uncultured Actinomycetota bacterium. Lineage (GTDB taxonomy): Bacteria > Actinomycetota > Actinomycetes > Propionibacteriales > Nocardioidaceae > JANLYC01. The sequence goes on along the minus strand of CAVUMY010000001.1, from coordinate 137,640 downwards.
GGTTTGTGGGTCGAACAGCTCAGCGCTGGCCAGCGGTGGCTGTCCTTCCTCAACGAAACCGCCCGCGACCAGCACCCGGCCGTCGGCCAAGGTGACCGCCGTGTGCGCATCACGAGCCTTCGCCAGGTCCGCGACTCGAGTTGCCGACGTTCCGGACACGACAAAGGTCGAAGTGGTTGCCGATGAGCAGCCGTCTACGTCACAACCGCCCGCCACCAGAAGGTCACCGCTGGCCAAAGCAGTCATTGTGTGAGCAGCGCGGGCAGCCAGCGCGGCCTCGCCCGAGCCGTCCAATGCCGTTGACGAAGCCGGTTGGCCGGCCGGCCGCTCGGTCGGAACCGAGCACGCTCCGATGGCGAGACCGACTGCAACCGCCACCGCGAAGCGAAGCACTGACCCAGTCTCGCTAGATATGGCCAGACCAGCCGCACGCGGGCCCAACCGTTGCGGGAAAGTTAGCGACGCAGCCGATCCCACATCGGGATGGTGAAGATCGGCGGCAGGCCGGACTCATCAATCGGAGCAACGCGAACTCATGGGCCGCTGACGATCACCATTTCGTTGCCTTCGGGGTCGGCGACCCGCCAGCGATCCTCCGACTCCTCCAGGAGCCGGCCACCGGCCTCGACGGCCGTGGCGAGGCGCGTCTGCGCGAGGTCCGACGGCACAGTGAGCTCGATGTGGATGCGGTTGCGCTGCCGGCGCCGCTCGGTCTCCGAGGCGTCGAGCTCTTGGAACACCAGCACCGGGTTCAGCCGCCGCGGATCATGGATGTCGCTGACTCCGGCTCGCCTGTCGCGGGTGTATCCGAGGGCGGCGACCCAGAACGCGCGGACCGCGCCGACGTCGGCGGCGTCGAGGAAGAGCTGAGTGAAGCGCGGCAGCCCCGGATCCGCGGTGGCCCCGAGTTCGCTTGCGGAGCTCTGGAGTCTTTCGGCGAGGTCGCTGAAGTCGAGCTCGAGGCCGTGGGCGTCTTCGTCCGACTGGTCCTTGCCGCTGTCGATGATCACGAGCCCGGGGCGCAGGTCCACCAGCAGCGGGAAGCCTGTGTCGTCGGCCAGCGCCGCTGCTGCGGCGGTCAGGTCACGCTGCTGCGTCGGCGAGGTGATTCGGTAGCACACCATCGCGCTGAACACCGCCTGCCAGTCGGCTGTCCCGGTCTTCTCGCCGAGCGCGGCGCCCGGAACCAGGTCGACCTCGTTGCCGTCGGCATCGATGTGGCAGACCCCCCACGGTCCCGATGCCTCACCAAGACTCGCCTGCTCGACCGCCGCGGCCGGCCGCACCACGTCGAGGTGGATGCGGTTTCGCAAGGGCCGTGGCTCGGTCGACGGCCGGATCCGTATCGCGGGGTCGCGCCGCAACGGATCCACCAACCCGCCGTCCTCCCCAGGCGCGTAGTCGAGCACGCGCTGCCAGAACGGCCGCAGCTCAGACGGGTTCGCGGATTCGAACACGACGGTCAGGTGCTGCAGCACCGCAGGGTTCACGGCCAGTCCGAGATCTCGCGCGGCGGCCGACACCGCCTCGGAGTGCTCGTCTGAGTCGAGGCGTACTCGCATGCCTGTCGCGCGCAGGTCAACCGCGATCTCGGCCGACAGCTCCACGATGCACCGCGCCAGTGCAGCCCCCTCGATCATCGAGGGCGCGTCGAACCATGCTGTCGCAATGCCATCGACCATCCGCCAATCCGTTCCGATCTCTGTCATACCCGGCACTGTAGAGGCCATTCCGGGCGATCTCCTTCCGGACAGTGGTCATGTCCCGGCCGGGGGCATTGGTCGACGCCGGGACCAGTCCCGCTGAGTTCGTCTCGCGCAGCGGTCATGTGCTGGTCGGGCTCCACGTGCCCAAGGGCGCGTGGAGCGTTCCGATGAGCCATCCAGTTCCGGCCACCGTCAGATGCGGCCATGGCCCCGCATGTGAGCGGAGGCGTGCTCGGCTGCCCTCCGGTAATCGATTGACGCGAAACGAGCGCGCCGGAGAATGGCGGTCATGGTGTGTGACTTGATTGCCCTGACCTTCAGCTCACCCGGCCCGGAGCGTCTCGCCGGGTTCTGGGGTGGCCTGCTCGGCCAGGACGTCACGATCGAACGGGGCGCACCGTCGCTGTCGGCGTAGACCGAGGTGGGGTTCAGTCTGCGATTCGTCGACGGGGCGGGTGAGAAGCGGGGTCCCAACCAGCTGCACCCCGACCTGAAACCGACCTCCATCCACGAGCAGGCGTCCGCGATCCACCGCGCGCTTGAGTTGGGCGCACGGCACTTGGATGTCGGCCAGGGACCGGACGCCAAACATGTCGTCCTCGCTGATCCCGACGGTAACGAGCTGTGCATCCTTGAGCCTGGAGGTCGCTTTCTCGCTGGCTGCCCGTTCTTCAGCTCGTTGGCCGGTGATGGTCTGGCGGAGGTCGGCTACTTCTGGCGCCATGCACTGGCCTGGAATCTTGTCTGGGACCAGGACGGTGAGACCGCGGTCCAGGCACCCACCGGAGGTCCCAAGATCACCTGGGGTGGCGAGCCGGTGGCGTCCAAGCTCGGCAGGAATCGGCTCCACCTCGACCTCACGCCCGCTGCCCCATCAAGCGTCGACGCCGAGGTCGAGCGACTGTTGGCGCTCGGAGCTACTCGCGTCGACGCCGGCTGCGCGGACGGCTTGGGCATGGCCGACCGCGAGGGCAACGAGTTCTGCGTGGTGGGGTGACGCCCGTGACGTGCCGGTGGCCGGTGCCTGGGACCTGCCCTGCGTCGCGCGCCGATGTCCCGCGAAATTGGCGGACAGCGAATGCCCCGCCGAGCCCGCGGTCGGAGTGGATCCGGAAGGACATCGTCCGCCTTGCGTGAGATCGTCATGACGTGACCACGCAGAAGGCCCACCAACTAACGCAACCCCAGGCACAGCGGATCGCCGTCCAGGCAGCGCTGTTGTCCGACGACCGTCCGGACGACCTGCTCGACGCCGCACGGCGGCTCACCATGCTGCCCCTCGACCAGACCCGCGCGGTGGCGCCGGCCGCGGAACTGGTCCTGTGGAGCAGACTCGGGGACGATCACCGGCGCGGCGATCTCGACGACGCGATCGCGTCGCAGCAGGTCGTCGAGGTCGCCGGCCAGTTGCGTTCCATCGACGACGTCGCGCTGTACCGGGCCGAGATGACCACCTGGCCGACTCCGGGGCCTTGGAAGGAGTGGCACCACCTGCTGAGCGACTGGATGGAGGCCAACGAAGCGTGTCGCCGCGACGTGCTCGAGCGACTACGTCAAGAAGGACCGCTGCCGATCAGCTCGCTACCCGACACCTGCGTGCGCCCCTGGCGATCGTCGGGTTGGAACGACGGCAAGAACACCCGCATGCTGGTCGCCCAACTCGTGCAGCGCGGCGAAGTGGCGGTCGCGGGTCGTGAGAACCGTGAACGCATCTACGACCTCGCCGAACGCGTCTACCCCGACGACCCAGTCCCCCCGCTCGCTGAAGCCGAGGCCGAGCTCGACCGCCGCCGCCTGCGTGCCTTCGGTCTCGCCCGTGCCGGGGCGGTCTACCAACAGGGTGAACCAGTCGGGGCCGGCGAGGCCGGTGAGCCCGCGGTGGTCGAGGGCGTACGAGGAAAGTGGCGCGTCGATCCCGCCGCGCTGGATGCGCTCAACGGTCCCGCGCTTGACCGCATCGAGCTACTCGCGCCCTTCGACGTCCTGCTGCACGACCGCAGACGCATGACCGACCTGCTCGGCTTCGACTACACGCTGGAGATGTACAAGCCCAAGGAGAAGCGCCGCTGGGGCTACTACGCCGTGCCCGTCCTGCACGGCGACCGGCTGGCGGGCAAGGTCGACGCGACGGCCGACCACGAGGCTGGCGAGCTTCTTGTGCACGCGGTCCACGAAGACGAGCCGTTCGACGACGACCTGCGCTCCGCTGTCGAGCGCAGGCTCACGGAGCTGGCGCGCTGGCTCGACCTCGCCGTCTCGGAGGCGCCACACGAGACCTGAGGGCACGTATTCCATCGGCATCGCACACCTGGCAATGTCCAGCACGGGTTCGCAGCATGGCGATGTCGGTGCGGACTCCCTCGATCGCGTTGAGCTGGTCCACCGGGGGTCCCTCGAGCGGCGCCTCGCCCTCCACCTCCAAACCGAGTTCGACGAAGAACGTTTTCGCCGCCTCGAGGTCGTCGACGACGACGCTCACGTGGCCCATCCGGATGGCCATATGGTCTACTTTTCTGAAGAGGTGCTGTCGGTCTCGTGGCGCATCAGCGCCACGCCGTGTCAGTGCAGCTACGGGCTGACGCCAGGATCGGCCGTCGCCTGCGCCGGACAGTTGCTCTGGGCGCGCCCGCAGGCGGTGAAGTCGCAGGTGCGGCACCACCAGGCGCCCACGGGTACGCCGCGATGTCGCTGGTCCATCCGGGCAGCCACCCGTGTCGCGACCATCGTGGTCAGGAGCGTCTCCAAGGTCGCTGCCTCATTCGTGTCGAGTCGGGTGATGCTCTGGCGTATGACCGCATCGCGAGCGGTTCTGGCGGCTGCGGCTCGCCGCCTCCCTGCGGGGGTCAACCGGACCTCGACCCGCCGCCGGTCGTCGCCGGAACGGCGTTTGGCGAGCCCTTTCGCCTCCAGCTGAGACACGAGCCGCACGGCCCCGGAGTGGGTCACGCCCAGGACCTCCGCCAGTCGGCCGACGTGAGCGTCACCGAGAAACTCATCGAGCGCCAGGAGCGCGACTGCTGCACTGCCAGACAGCCCGGACACATCCTCCAGCGCCGTCGTCGACTCCACGGTCAAGTTCAGGGAGAGCGATGCCAGGAGATTCTCCAACCGCGGCTTGCGAGAGGCGTCCACTCGGATATTGTATGAGTGAGTCATACAAATACCAAGGAGATGAGCACGCATGCCCGGGATGATTGCCACCGCCAGCACCGAGATCGACGCGACGCCCGACCAGGTGTGGGCGAGTCTGACCGAGCCGGACCAGATCGCCGTCTGGATGGAGGGATCGCAGGTCACCACCACCTGGGAGGTCGGCAGTGCTATCACCTGGGACGGCGAGTACGACGGCCGCCGATACCGGGACAAGGGCGAAGTGCTCACCTTCGACGAGCCGAACATCCTCTCGGTGACGCACTACAGCCCGATGATGGGTGACCCCGACGCACCGGAGAACTACCACACGCTGGTCTACACGCTCACCTCCGACACTGGCGGCACTCGCCTCGAGCTCACCCAGGACGGCTGCACCGATCAGCAGCAGGCCGACCAGTTCAGCCAGAACTGGCAGCAGATGCTCGACGCTCTCAAGGCGCACCTCGAGGGCTGAAGGAGTGGCCAAGGTGCGGCTCGGGCTGCGACTGCCATTGTCGCCTGAGCAGCCCGTACACCCAGGAGTCCGACACCTCGCCGTTCACGACGCAGTCCTCCCGCAGTGTTCCCTCACGCACGAATCCGAGCTTCTCCAGCACGCGAGCAGATGCCGCGTTGCGCGTATCGGTCTCGGCCTGGACGCGGTTCAGGTCGAGCGTGTCGAACGCCCACTGCAGTATTGAGCGCGCGGCTTCCGTCGCGTAGCCATGACCCCATGCCGCAGCGTCGAGGCAGTAGCCCAACGACGCGCTGCGATAGTCCGGGTTCCATCGGGTCAAGCTGCACCAGCCGAGGAACGACGAGTCGGAGACACGGTCCATCGCCAGCCGCGCGCCGCTGCCCTCCTCCGCCATCTGCCGGCATGCCGTGATGAAGCGCTCGGCGCGCGCAGGTTCGGTCCAGGGCGGCGCGTCCCAGTAGCGCAGTACATCGGCGCTGCTGTGCAACGCGTACAGGGCGTCCGCGTCGGCGCCGGTGAAGGGGCGCAATTGCATACGAGCAGTGTGCAATGTGGGGGTGGGCAGGGACATGCGCGCCATGGTGCCGTGTCGTCAGGGCGCGAGACAACCGCATAAGAGTCCCGGTCGCTCACGGCAGCCCCGGCGCGGCGATGAGACTCGCCTGGCTGGGCCGCGGTCACGCGGCGGGAACAGCCGTCCGGATGACGTCCACCAGCGCGTCGCGGGTGGGGCCAGGTGCGTAGGGCGGTCGCCAGCCGTTCTGGTACACCGCCCGGGCGAGTGGCTCGGCCGGCCTCAGGGTGTGGGGCAGTGCGGTCATCGCGAAGTAGCCACCGGCGTACTGGCCGATCCGGGGGTCGGCCTCGACGGCGGCGGCGATGAGGTCGGAGGTGAGCGGGGTGCTCAGGTCGAGGTCTTGGCCTTGCCAGCGTCGGACCATGCCGCCGTCGATCGCGATGTGGTCGGCCACCCAGGGTTCGATGGCGTCGTCACACCAGGCGCCGAACGGTTCGACCACGGTGGCCGGGTCAGCGCCTTCGTCAAGTAGCGCCAGCAGTGCGTTGACCTGCATGCAGGCCATGGCGATCCCGCGCCCTCGCGTCGGGGTCGTGGTGGCCACTGAGTCCCCGACGGCGACCAGTCCTCGCGTATTGACCTGTCGCCGGTAGACGTTGCGCAGCGCCCCGCCGACAAGCACCTCCGAGGTCGGGTGCGCACGGTCCGGGTGGGTCCACTCGGCGAGGGCGGGGATGGCTCGGCAGGCGGCCTCGAAGGCGGCCTCGAAGCGGAGGTCCTTGAGTGCGGCGTCCGCGGTGGGGCGCACGAGCACCACCGAGAAGTGGCCGGCCTCGTGCAGGAAGACCAGGCACTGGTAGCCGTCGAAGTCGGCCAGGTAGGCAATCGGGCTCACCATCGGACCGGGCTCCGCTCCAGGCAGCAACCGGTAGGTGCGGTCGACGTACGCCAGGCCGCAGTCACCGTCGAGGCTCGCGTCGCTGCCTTGTCCACTCGACCGCCTAAGGCGCCCGGCGCGACCTGAGGCGTCCACGACGAGGTCAGCCGCGACGGAGGATCCGTCGACCCGAGCCCCGATGACCTGTCCGCGGTCGGAGACGAGTCCGTCGACATGACCGGTGCGCAAGGTGAGGCCGGGCTGCATCTCCGCGGAGTGGCGAAGCGCTCGCTCGAACGTCGATCGACGGGACAGCACCCCCAGCACCGGGGGAGACTCGGCGGAGCCTTGCATCTCTACGGGGCAGGCCCCCATGGTCTGCCAGCTGTGGAAGGCCTCCGGCCACTCGGCCTGGAGGGTCATCGGCACCTGAGGCCGGAATCCGTGGGCGTGCTCGAACTGCATGACGCCACGACGGAGCCAGACGTCTCCTGCCGGGCCGGGGTCCCGGTCCACCGAGATGACCTCGTGCCCGCGGTGTGCGAGAGCGGCGCCGAGCAGGAGACCCGTCGGACCCGACCCCACGATGAGTGTCCTCATAGCCGCCTCCAGTACACTGATGATGATTCGATTACACTGATAGTTACGCCAAATGGAGGATGTTGTCAAGATGTCGCAACCGCGCCGTCCCTATCGTTCGCCGCTGCGGGAGGATCAGGCGCGAGCGACTCGCCGAGCGGTCGTCAGCACCGCCCGCGATCTCTTCGTCGAGCTCGGCTGGTCACGCACGACCATCGACGCCGTTGCTGACCGTGCCGGCGTAAGCCGCAAGACGGTGTTCACCTCGGTCGGTGGCAAGGCAGCACTGCTGAGGCTCGCGCTCGACTGGGCGCTGGTGGGCGACGACGAACCGGTCTCGCTTGAGGAGCGTCAGGTGATCGCGGACATCGAACAGCTGACGGATCCCCGTGAGCTCGTAACCCGGTGGGCACAGTTCGTCGCCGAGTTGGAGGAACGTGCGGCGCCGCTAGCCGCTGTCCTCGTCGTGGCCGCCGACGCCGACCCCGAGGCCGCGGACGTGCATGCTGTCTCTGAACGAAACCGGCTCAGGGGCGCGGAGTTCATCGTCGCCCGCCTCGTGGCGACCGACGGCCTACGACCCGGACTGACCACCGGGCGCGCCGTGGCCGCAGCCCTGGTGCTCATGGACCCCGCCGTACACCGGACGCTCGTCCGCGAGCACGGCTGGACGCGAGCTGAGTACGCCGACTGGATTGAGCGGACGGCCGTGGCCGAGTTCCTCCAGGCCGAGGACACGCTCCCCTCGAAACCGACCGGCACCGGCGGGCTGAGGTGACGGTCCACCTTTCGGCGCTCGAGCGCTGGTCTGTTGAGCCATAATTGTCCGAGTTTCCCCTGGAGCAGTCCGCTGCCATGCCACGGTGCTGCTATGGATGAGCCATGGCGAGCGCGGCCGCACCTAGGCCTCGTGCTCGTGGCTGCCCTGACGGCCGCGTGGGCGGCACTGCTCCTGACCCTGGGAGAGGCAGCTTCTGCGGAAGTCGTCCATCTCACCTCCAACCTCGGCCTCGCGCTCGTTGCGCTCGTCGCAGGCGCGGCTGCCATCCACCGCGCCGAGCACAGTGACTCGGGCCGCGTCTTCTGGCTTCTCATCGGCCTGAGCGGCCTTGCTTGGGCGGGCGGCCAGGCTGTCCGGACCTGCCAGGAGTCCGTGTTGCATCGAGACCTTCCGTTCCCGTCGGTGGCCGACGCGGGCTATCTCGGCCTGCCGCTGCTGGCAGCGGGGGCGTTGTTGTGCCTTCCGCTGGCTACCCGCACCGTCGCCGTGAGACTCCGCACCATGCTGGACGGCCTGATCGTCGCCATGTCCTTGTTGCTCGTCAGCTGGATCATCGTGCTCGGCCCAGTGTTCCGCGCCAACGGCGACAGCGCGCTGGCATGGACCATCTCCCTGGCCTACCCCGTCGGTGACATCAGCATCATCACCATCGTCGTCTTGACCTGGCTTCGTGCCCGCGCTTGCTCGGCACCACTGCCCACCTCCCTTCCTCTCGTGGGCGGTGGTCTGACGGTGCTCGCTCTCGCAAACTCGGCCTCCGTGTACATCGCATCGGATGGCGGCGACGGCCGGGGCGGTGTCGTAGCCATCGGTTGGTTCCTCGGTTTCGCGCTCCTGGTGTTGGCGGCGACCCGCACGAGGAGATCAGTTCTGCAGGACGAGGAAGAGTCGGTCAGCCAGTACCTCGGAACCTTCCTGCCTTACAGCGCCGTCATGGTCGCGATCGGCGCCTCAGCGACCGAGCTCATCCGTTCTGGCAGGACGGACGCTTTCATCGCTTGGGACGGCACCGCGTTGATGATGTTCCTGATCGCGCGTCAGGTCCTGACCCTGCGCGAGAACGTCGGACTGACCAAGCACCTGGAAGATCGAGTCCGGGCCAGAACAACGGAGCTGCATTCAAGCCGCCAGCGCTTTGCCGCCCTGGTCCAGCACAGCTCCGACGTGGTCACCGTGATCGAGGCCGATGGACTGATCACCTACCAGAGCGAGTCCTGCAGGCGCGTTCTCGGTCGTGAACCCGACTCGATGATCGGCACGCCGTTGTGGACCCACATGGCGGAGGACCAGGTGGCGGCGCTGAAGGACGCGATCACCTCGGTGTCGAGGGAGCCGTTGCGCCTCCAGACGCTGCGCAGTGTGTGGCTGCGTCCCGACGGCCGGCAGTGCCACCTCGAGGTCACCATCACGAACCTGCTGCTCAACGACGATGTCGCCGGCCTCGTCCTCAACAGCAGGGACGTCACTGATCGCACGCTCCTGCAGGATCAGCTGCTCTACCAGGCGTTCCATGACTCGCTGACCTCGCTGTACAACCGCGCGATGTTCAAGGAGCGGCTCGAGCACGCGCTGACGCGCAGGCAGCGGCTGGACACGTCCCTGGCCGTGTTGTTCCTCGACCTGGATGGGTTCAAGGAGGTCAACGACACGCTCGGGCACAGTGCCGGAGACAGCCTCCTGGTCCAGGTCGCGGGTCGGCTGCTCAACTTGGTTCGCCCCAGCGACACCGTCGCTCGGTTCGGCGGCGATGAGTTCGCGATCCTGGTCGAAGCCCTCGAGGACGCCGACTACGTGATCACGCTTGCCCAGCGGCTGAACGCGTCCTTGCGCGAGCCCTATGACCTGGCCGGGACTCGCGTGCACCTCAGCGTGAGCGTGGGCATTGCTCACGACGCCGACATCACGACCGACGCTGAGCACCTCCTCCGCAACGCGGACCTCGCGATGTACCAAGCCAAGTCGGCCCGGGACGGTGGATATGCGATCTACGACCCCAGCATGCACGTGGGGTTGGTCGAGCGGGTACGCCTGGAGGCAGACCTCCGGCAGGCCGTCGAGACCGGTGGACTGGACGTGCACTACCAGCCGTTGATCAACATGAGCACTGGGCAAGTGACGGGTGTCGAGGCGTTGGCCAGATGGACGCATCTGGAGCGAGGCGAGGTCTCTCCGACGGAATTCATCCCACTCGCCGAGGCCACGGGGCTCATCCGCAGTCTCGGTCGTTGGGTCCTGGAACAGGCGTGCGCACAGACCGTCGCCTGGCAGAGCATCCCGCAAGCACCCGACGGTCTCCGGATCAGCGTGAACGTGTCTCCGCGCCAGCTGTTCGACGAAGGCTTTGCCGAGGTCGTCGCTGACGTTCTTGCCGAGACGGGGCTCCAGCCCGAGCTGCTGACTCTGGAGATGACCGAGAGCGTGCTGATGAGTGACTCTCCAGAGGCGGTGGCGACGCTCCGAACCCTACGGTCCATGGGTGTGCGCCTGGCCATCGACGATTTCGGCACCGGCTACTCCTCCCTCTCCTACCTGCATCGCTTCCCGGTCGACGTGCTCAAGATCGACCGCAGCTTCATCGAGCAGCTGAGCCGTGGTGGCGACTCCGCGCTCGTCAGCACGATCGTTCGTCTCGGTAACTCGATGGATCTGGAAACGGTCGCGGAAGGGATCGAGCGCGCCGATGAGATGTCGCTGCTCCGCCTCCAGGGATGTACCACGGGGCAGGGCTACCACTTCTCGCGTCCGCTGCCGCCGGCCGAGCTGTCCGTCCTGCTGTCGGACCACGCGCCGCTTTCCATCGTTCATGGGATGGCGGCACAGCCGGATCGGGATCCACGTGACTACGACGACGTACTGGGCGTTCTTCCCAACAGGTCAGCGGAAGGAGTGCGCGACTCACGGTAGAGGACCTGACCAGTCGGGCTCGACAGAGTTGTCAACCGAGGAGCGGCTGGCAGCAAATGCAGCGGCTGCAAGCACCACACCGAAGCCGGCGAACGACCAGGACCAGGCGTCGCCCCGGCTGATGCCCAAGTCGTTCGAGAGTGAGCCGAGACCGGCACCAGCGGTGCTGCCGATGAGCCCGCCGAAGGACTCGGTGGTGATGACTGCGGCGGCGAGCTGGGTGGCCATGGTGGCGCCGTCCTCGGTCGTGGCGCGGAGGTACAGCCCGGGGTAGGACAGGCCGATTCCCAGCCCGGTGAACGTCCAGGCGGTGAGGGCTGCGATCCATGAGCCGCCGGCGAGCCCGAGGATGCCGACGACTCCTACTCCTGCGGCTGCCAGGCCAAGCCCCCATCCGGGCGGCGCACCTCGTGCTCCGAGCTTGGGTGCTAGAAGCGACGCCAGCGCCCAGGCGATCGGAGCCGCACTCAGTGCGATGCCCGCCCGGAACAGGGTCGTGTTGTAGGTCTGGGTGAACAGCAACGTGACCAGGCTGTTGGCGCCGAAGTATCCAGCGCCGAACAGAGTGAGTCCGGCAAGACCCGCCGGCGCACCGCGCCGGAGCCGGCCAGTGCCTTCGGGCATGAGGGCGAAGAAGCCCGCCATCGCCACGAGGAGCGTGAGCGGCGACAGGTACCACCAGCGGGATGCGGCGAGCAGCACGTACGCCGTGACTCCGATCGGCACCAGCAACGTCCGGGCCAGTAGACGATCTGCTCCTCGATCGCCCTCCTGGTATGGCACTGAGCGCACGACCAGAACCCGGCCCACCACCATCAGCGGCACAGGAGCGAGCATGGCAACCCGCCAGCCCACCAGATGCTCGAGTGCGAGGGTTGCGGACGGGCCGACCATCGCCGGAACGATCCACATCGCCGACATCGCGGCGATCACCTTCAGACGCAGCGACTCCTCGAGGTGCCTGATTGCTGCACTCACGCCGTAGACGGCGACGACGGCACCCGCGAATCCGGCCACGAACCGACCGGTGGCAAAGACCCACGCCGTCGGCGCCGAGGCGGCCACAGCGGAGCCGACCAACGACAGCAGCAGGCCGGCCATCAAGACTCGGCCGGGTGAGAACCGGCTGATGATCCGCGACGACAACGGAAGGGCGGTGAACATACCGACGGTGGTTCCTGCGACCAGGAGGGGAACCTGCTCCTGTGCCGTCAGGTCCCGCTCGATCAAGGGCAACAGCGTGCCGGCGACGAACGTCGAGATTGCGCTCGCGAACTCGAGCACCACGACCCCGGTTGCCAGCAGCACGGCAGCCGAGCCCTCCAGCTTTCCGGCTTGCTTGGTGCGCATCGCGACACATCTCTTCTGGGACGTCGGCCGAGTCAGCCAGCAATGCTAAGTGGTCGTCACTGTTCCTGCATCCGTCCGGAACCGATCCGGGCTAGCCGAACCAGCGGGCATAAATCTGGTCGTAACCGCCGTTGGCCTTGAGCTTCTCCAGCACGGAGTTGATGAATCGGAGCAGGTCGGTGCTGCCGTTCTTCTTGACGGCCATCCCGTACTGTTCCCCCGTGTCGAACTCGGCGGCGACCTCGAAGCTGGGGTTTCGCGCGACGACCCCGCCCACAACCGTGTTGTCATAGACCCCGGCGGCCACGTCGCCGCGCTTGAGCGCGCCGTCGACACCCGAGGCGTCGGGGAACGCGACGATCTCGGCGTCCTTCGGCGCGTTGTCGGTGACGTAGAGCTCGCCCGTGGTCCCGGTCTGGACCCCGATCTTGTCTCCGCTGAGGTCATCGAGCGAGGTCACACCGGACCCGCGCTTCACGACCATCGCCTGGGTGGCATCGAAGTACGGGCTCGAGAAGTCCAGCACACGTGCTCGCTCACCCGTGATGGTGATGCCGGCGATTGCGACATCACACTTCCCTTCGTTGAGCAGCTGTCCGGACTGGATGTCGTCGAAGGGCACGTTGAGGATCAGTGGTGTGAGTTTCAGTTCGCTCGCCACCTCGTTCACGAGGTCGATGTCGAATCCCGCCGGCTCGCCGTCCCTCCGGAACTCGAACGGGCGGTAAGGGAAGCTCGTACACACCGTCAGGGTCCCTGCCTTGACGACAGTCGGGTCGAGCTTTGCGGTCGTTGGCGTCCCCTCTGACGAGCCACAGCCGACGAGCCCGACGACAAGGACCAGCAGGGCGCCTGCCATCCGGGCCGCACGATGGGCGAGTGAGCCTCGCTGGTGACGCGTGTCTGCGATGCGATCCACGTCAGTTCGCCGTCACGGAGGATGCGTCGGTGAGTCGCTCGAGGGCGTACTCGGTGATGCGGATCAGAGCCCGCTTCGCAGACGCCCTGTCCCTGGCGTCGACACTGATGATCGGTACATCGGCTGGGAGCGCGAGGGCGTCGGCGACGTCTTCGAGGGTGTAGTGCTGTATGCCGTTGAACTGGTTGACGGCCACGACGAATGGCAGACCCTTGGACTCGAAATAGTCCAGCGGTGAGAACGACTCGTTGAGTCTGGCAGTGTCGACCAGCACGACCGCCCCGATGGCACCCAGGCACAGGTCGTCCCACATGAACCAGAACCTGCGCTGGCCCGGGGTCCCGAAGAGATAGAGCACCAGATCGTCGGCAAGGGTGAGTCGACCGAAGTCCATGGCGACCGTCGTCGTGGTCTTGCCGGGTACGGCAGTCAGATCGTCGATGCCCTCGGACTCGTCGGTCACGAGAGCCTCGGTGCGGAGGGGCACGATCTCCGATACCGATCCCACGAACGTCGTTTTGCCGACACCGAAGCCCCCGGCGATGACGATCTTCGTCGACGCGGCCCTCCGCGTGGCGCTAGTAGGTGCGTAGTCCACGAAGAGTCCTTTCGATGAGCTCGATCCGCTCGTCCTTCGACGAACTTTCGGTGATGGTGGCCTGCACCTGGACGAGACCCTGTTCCATCAGGTCGCCCAGGAGGACCCGCACCACCCCTATCGGCATGGACACCAGGGCCGAGACCTCTGCCACCGACCGGGTGTCGCAGGCTTCGAGAACCTGTAACGCCCCAGCGCTCAATTGGTTACCTGCGCTGGCGCTCGGCTGCCGGCGCAGGGTGGCTTCCAGCGGCAGGTGGACCGTCGCTTCCGTGCGACCGGCCGTGAACGTGTAGGGCCGGACGAAGCGAGCCGCGGGTGCGCGGTGCCGGCCGGACGGGTCGTCAACTGTCACGGGTGCTCACTGTCAGCATCCGGTGTCGGGCGGGACTCGGGCCCCGGCCTGGACGGTTCGTCCCACGCGCTCGACCAGCAGCGCCATCTCGTAGCCGACCTGACCGATGTCGGCAGCTGCATGGGTGAGTACGGCGAGGTTGGAGCCGTCCCCGACGCTCATCAACATCAGGTGGCCGTGTTCCATCTCCACGACTGTTTGCAGCACGGCGCCGCCCTCGAAAAGCCGGGCCGCGCCCACGGCCAAGCTGGCCAGCCCCGATGAGACGGCTGCGAGCTGTTCGCCGCGCTCGCCGGGGATGCTGGTGCTCGCAGCCATCTGCAGGCCGTCGGCCGAGACGAGGATTGCGTGAGCGGCACCCGTCACTTCGTCCACGAAACGGGTCACCAACCAGTCAAGGTTGCCGTGGTCGGACGCCGATGCGCCGACAGCTTCATGGTCGGGCATGCGGTGCTTCTTCCGGTGGCGGCAGGTCGGGTGAGGTGGCTGCGGCAGCCCGTCCACGCGAGACACCTGCAGCATGCGCGGCGAGTCGCGCCCGGACGGCTTCGGGATCGCGGGCCGTGACGGCTGCAGGCTTGGCAACGCCGCCCGGGACAACCCGGGTGCCCGGCCGGCGCATCGGCAGTCCCGCTGCGCTGACGGGGGCCTCTGCCAACGAGGCGGCGACCCGGTCCGCGCGGTCCCAGCCGGCCTCGACCTCAGAGGACCTCCAGGTCTCCTCGGACGCGTTTGCGCTCAGCCAGGCGGACCGAAGTGCCTCGAAGATCGGGGTGTCGGCCTCGTCCTCAGAGTCGGGCGATGGGTCCATGGCGGGCAGCCCGCCGTGCCATTCATCGGGGGTGGCTGTCGTGGGAGGCGGCGTGTGGGCTGCGGCTGCGTGCGCACCAGTCCGAACCGTCGGTGTGCCCTCCGGTGTGGCGGGGACCCCGGGTTGTCGCCGCGGTAGGCCAAGGGCGCCGTTGAGCCGCTCCTCCAGGCTCGGCGTTTCGGCATTCGACGCGGTCGTCGTACGTCGCGGAAGAGGTGCGGCCGGCTCCGGCTCCGGCTGCGACTCCGGCCGCGACTCCGGCTGCGACTCCGGGGGTGCGGCCAACCCCGGGGGGGCGGCCACCTCCGCGGGTGTTGCTGCATTCAGGATGCTGGTCGGGAGCATGACGTCGGCCGTCGTGCCGTGGTGGCGGTTGTGGTGCAGGTGGACGGTGATGCCGTGCTTCTGAGCGAGGCGGCTCACCACGAACAGGCCCATCCGGCGAGCGGTGTCAGGCGTGGCCTCGCCGCCACCCTTGAGGATCTCGTTGATGTCAGCCAGCGCACGGTCGGGAATGCCGAGGCCCGAGTCCTCGATCTCGACGCTCACACCGTCGGGAGCGGTCGTGGAACTGAGCAAGACGGTCGTGGTCGGCGCCGAGTACGCCAAGGCGTTGTCGACCAGCTCCGTCAGGAGGTGGACGACGTCGGCGGCAGCGGCGTCCTTGATCCGCGCATTGCTGGCCGCACCGACTCGGACGCGTTGGTAGTCCTGCACGCCTGCTGTCGCGGCCTGCAAGGAGGTGGCCACGGTCAGGTTGTCCTCGGCACTGGTGTGCGTGGGTGCTTCGGCGAGGACGAGCAAGCTGTCGGCGGTTCGACGCATCCGCGCGGCCAGGTGGTCGAGCCGGAACAGGCTCTCGAGCCGCCGAGGGTCTTCCTCGTCCTTCTCCAGCGTCTCGATGAGGCTGAGCTGCTGGTTGATCAGCGAGGTGTTGCGCCGCGACAGGGTGATGAACATTTCGCTCACCTGCGACCTCAGCCGGGCTTCTCCGGATGCCAGGCTGACTGCCTGTCGATGCAGGTCGTCGACGGCACGGGCCAGTTGGCCGACCTCCTCGTGCGTGGTGACATCGATGGGTGTGATGGGGCCGGGGTCCTCGCCAGTGCGGATCCGGGCGACCGCCGCAGGCAGCTGCTCGTGGGCAACTTTGCGGGCTCCCTCGCGGACCCTGCGAAGGGGAAGGAGCAGCAGACGCGACACGAGGAACGCCAGCAGGATGGTGGCGAACAAGGCGCCGATCATGAGTCCACCGCTCACCAGCGCGTTCCTGCTTGCTTGACTGGCGGAGTCGGACAGTCGCGTGTCGAGGCCGTCCAACAGTTTCACGATGAGCGTGTCGTACTGCGTATAGGCAGCGGCTCCGCCGAGATCGTCTCCGCCCGTTCGGACCGTTCGCGATCGCTGGGCGTTCTCGGTGCGGAGCACTGCGATGGCGGGCTCGGCGTCCCCCAGGCCGCTCGCCAAGCGGTCGATGGCGGCGCCCTCGACTCCGAGCTCGGCAAAGAGCTCCAGCGAACCCGTGTCGCCGGTTCGCTCGGTCGCGACCAGCGCCTGCTCCATGGCGAGCGAGAACCGGCCGCTGAGCGTCTGGGAGAGCAGCTCGAGGCGCGGCTCTGGGTTGAGCTGAGCGTTCACGATGGTGGTGATCAGTTGTGTCACGCCGGACTGGAGCTGCCTCAGCTCCGCGATCCAGGTGCCCGGGCTCAAGGTCTCCGTGCCGGCCTCGCGAACAGCCTGGCTCAGGTCGAGCAAGGCGTCGAGCTGGTAGCGCTGAGCGGTGGTCAGCTCAGCCGTGTCGCGGACGGCACGGAGCTGATCGGCGGCAGTCCGAACGTCCTGTACAGCGGCCTCGACCTCGGCGGTGCCCGCAGGAGACGGGGTCTGCGCGGCCACCATCGCCCGCTCCGCGGCTGTCAGGTAGGCGATGAGCGGTCTGAGGACGGTGACCTGCCGGACGCTCGATGACGTATTGGCGGCCTCGGTGAGGTCGCTACGGACCTGGAGTCCGCCCAGGGTGGCGGCTAGCACGAGCGGGATCGCGATCGCGAGCGTCACCTTGAACCGAACTGGCCACGCGGAGATGGCAAGTGACCGCAGTCGACCCCCACGTGCGGTGCGCGTCTTGCTCATCGATCCCCCGAAGTCGAGTGGGATGCCGGTTGCGGACGACGAGCCCCCGTAAAATGCCACGCGCCCAAGGTCCCAAGATATTGACTCGAGTGGTTACGCGTGACCGTTTTAGTCGCAAGCGGTGCCGTAAGACTACATCCAACGCGAGAAGGCCCCCCACCTCGCGGTGATCACCGGTTCGCCAGTGCCATGGGCCGATCGAGGACACGTCCGACATCGAGCTCGGAATCGGCTATGCCGGGATTCGACTCGACGTGTCGGGCAAGCGAGCGGTTTCAACGACATCCACTGTGGCATCCCACGGATCAGCCGGACGCTGCTCGCTCAGCGGCTACGCCAGCTCGAACGGCTCGGGCTGGTCGACCGCCAGGTCAACGGTCGAGGCCGAGCGGGTGGATACACGCTGACTGCCTCGGGCGAAGCGCTCACGCCGATCGTGTGGGCCATGGGTCAGTGGGCCGCCGATTGGCTGTTCGGTGACCCCACCTAAGGCGACTGCGACGGGTTGTCGGTCATCTGGCGTCTGCACCAGCATGCGGTCCCGGCGAAGCTGCCTGCGGCGCGGACCGTGGTGCACCTCGTGCTGACCGGCGCAGGCGCGGCCGAGGGGTGGCTGAAGCTTGACGCATCCGGAGCAACCGTCTGCAAGGACGACCAGGGCTACGACGTCGATCTGGCGGTTGAGGCGGACACTGCGCAGATGCATCGGTGGCTTTGTGGGCCGCACGAGGTTCCGGGAGCTCCTGAGCAACGGCCACGTCCGGCTGCTGGGTCCCAGCCGATTGAGCCGGGCCTTTCCCACCTGGTTCGACATGACCGACGAGGCTCATGACGCGCGTAGGGCCGAGCTGCAGGCGAACCGCGACCGATCAGCCGTGTCCTTGTTGGCCGGCTGAGGCAGTCCCAGCCTCGATCCCAGGGGGTGGCCAGGTCCAGGCGGCTCGCGCGATGGCGGCCAGGAGGATCATCTCGACGATGCTTCCGACGATGAAGTAGCCCCAATGCTCGCCGATGACCGACACGATGATGCTGACCAGGTACAGGACGCTGACCACGAGGTTCGTGATGCGGTTGATCCGAGGCCGGAGCAGCAGCGACCCGATCACCATGAGGGTGGGTATCAGGATGTAGATCAGGGCCGAGGCAAGGAACATCTGGTTGACCGTGAAGTCCGTGCGTGCCACCCGGCCGTCGAGCGCAGCCTCGAGGACGTCGGCGCGGTAGAACGCGAAGATGTCGACGTAGGCGAACACGAACAGCATCGTGATCCAGAGTCCGCTCAGCACGACCTTGGCATCGACAGGGGTGTCTCGGTACTGCCTTGTTGTCGTCTGCACGGTGGTCTGCTCCTCTGGTCACGCGCCGAGGCGCCAGTCTGTCGCACCGTGCGGACCGCGCGCGTCAGGGACTGGAGGAGACGGCGTCCAGCGTCGCCATGTCGTCGTCGGACAGCTCGAACCCGCCGACGTCGGCGTTGGCGGCAATACGATCTGGCTGGCTGGACTTCGGAATCGTGATGATGTCGTGCTGGAGGTGCCACCTGATCACGACTTGGGCGGGAGTCCGGCCCGTACGCCGTGCCACGTCGGCGACCGCGGGATGGCCGAGTACTCCGCCGCGCAGTCCGCTGTACCCCTCGAGTGCGATGCCTCGGGCGCGGTGCTCCTTGACGAGCCCGGCGTCGAACAGCTTGGGGCTCCATTCGATCTGGTTGACAGCGGGCGTGACACCGGTGTCGGACGCCAGCTGGTCGAGCTGGTCCACCGAGTAGTTGCTGACGCCGATGTCGCGCACCAGCTTCTGTTCCCTTGCTTCGACGAATGCCTCCCAGATGTCGCTGCCGACTCCGTGTGAGGGCGTCCAATGGATGAGCCACAGATCGACGTACTCGCTCTGCAGGAGGTCCAGGCTGGCGCGCAATGTGGTCAGCTCGTTGCCGGCACGGTTGGGCGGGAACTTCGTGGTGATGAACACATCAGCGCGGGACACGCCACTGTCCTGCAGCGCGCTCCCGACCTCTGCCTCGTTGTCGTAGACCGTTGCCGTGTCCAGGTGGCGATAGCCCACCTCCAGGGCTGTTCGCGTCGCCCGAACAGCGTCCGGGCCCTTGAGCTGCCACGTACCGAAGCCCAGCAGCGGCATGGCCGCCCCGCTGGCCAGCTCGACATGCATGTCAGGAACCTGGCCGGAGGTCGTGGGGCTGTCAGTCATGGCGCCAACCTAGCTCCCGGTTCAAGCGGGTGCACGCGGTCAGTCCAGAACTCGGGCGAGGTCGGCCGGCTACCCCTGCGCGCGTGACTCCTCGACCCGACGCGGCACTCGGAGCAGTCGGATGGCGGTCACCAGGCCGATGCCACCGACCACGTTGCCCAACGCCGACCAGGCCAACGCCACCAGCCAGGTACCCATGCCGAAGTCGGCTCCCGCGATCATCGCCGCGAACATGAACAACGAGTCGAGGATGCAGTGGAACAGCTCCGCACCTGCGAGCAGGGCGCCGAAGAGAACGGCCGGGACCAGCTGAACGCCCAGGCTTTCCGTAGCGTGCTGCATCCGCGTCATCAAGGTGATGACAGCTCCCGCCAGCACGGCCAGGGTGAAACTCCGCAGGCTTACGCCGAGGTCCGCATAGTGGGTGCCGACCTCGATCGCGGTGGAGTGCAGGTCGGGCCTTGCCTTCATCAGGATCCACATCATGAGCAGGCCGCCCACGAGGTTCGTGAGCAGGGTGATGCTCCAAAGTCTGGCGAGGCCGCGCAGTGTCCCGCTGCGGGCGACGACCGCGGTGACGGGCACGAGAAAGTTCTCTGTGAACAGCTCGCTGCGCGCCAGCAGCAGCGCCACGAACCCGATCGAGAATGCGATCCCGGCGAGCAGGGTGTCACCGGTGTGCGCCTTGACCACCAGATACGCGAGTATGCCGGTTCCGACGTCGATGCCGCCCAGCAGTCCCGTGGAGACCAACGCCAGGAGCGGACGTTCGAGTCGCTCGCGGCCCTCGTCGACGATCCTGTCGAACGCCTCCTCGACCTCGGGTTCAGGACGCTCGCTTTTCTCGCTCACAGTCAGGACGCTAGCGCGAGGGGCGGCGACCTGCTGAGCGTCGACCGACAGCCAGGTCGCGCCGAAGCGATATCCGACCTAGGGTCCCCCCCATGCCTGACCGCGCATTCGACGTCCGAAGGCTCGTGGGGCTGTACGACCTCCTCGACGTCGACCGCACCGACCTCGATGTCTATTCAGACATCGTCGATGAGTTCGAGGCCCACCGCGTGCTCGACGTCGGATGCGGGACAGGCACGTTCGCCTGCAGCCTGGCGCTACGCGGACTCGAGGTCGTCGGGGTCGATCCCGCCGACGCGTCTCTTGACGTGGCGCGCTGCAAGGTGGGCGCCGACGTCGTGCGGTGGATCCGCGGGGATGCGACAACGCTGCCTCCGCTGCACGTCGATCTGGCGACCATGACAGGCAATGTGGCGCAGGTGTTCCTGACCGACGACGACTGGCAGATGAGCTTGTCCGGCATCCGTGCCGCGTTGAGACCTGGCGGCCGTCTCGTCTTCGAGACCCGAGATCCGGCACGGAAGGCATGGCTCGGTTGGCACCCCGACCAGACGCGCCGTACGACGGAGATCCCCTGGGTCGGGCAGGTCGAGACGTGGTGTGAGGTGACCGAGGTCCGGGATTCGCTGGTGTCGTTCAGGTGGTCGTACCGCTTCGAGTCCGATGGCCTCGTTCTCACCTCCGACTCGACCCTGCGCTTCCGCCAGCGTGACGAGGTGGAACGAACCCTGCACGCGGTCGGTTTCCACGTCGAGGATGTCCGTGACGCCCCGGACCGTGCCGGGCTGGAGTTCGTCTTCGTGGCCTCTCGACCCGACTAGCTCGCCCGCCTTCGCGGAGACCGGATCGCCACGGCACAATCAGCGCCATGAACCTGGACGACCTGCTGGAGGAGATCAGGATCGAGGTCGCGTCATCGATCGGGCAAGGCAAGGTGGCCGACTACATCCCCGGTCTCGCCGCCGTCGATCCGCACCAGTTCGGGATGGTCGTCGCCATGAACGACGGCGGCATCCACGCGATCGGTGACGCCGACGTCGCGTTCTCGGTGCAGAGCATCTCCAAGGTCTTCAGCCTCGCCCTGGTGATGGCCCACGACGGAGACCAGATCTGGAGTCGGGTCTCTCGTGAACCGTCGGGCAACCCGTTCAACTCGATGCTCCACCTCGACCAGGAGGCGGGCAGGCCGCGCAACCCCTTCATCAACGCAGGTGCCCTGGTGGTCACGGACAGACTGCATCGGGTCACCGGAGACGCCGCGGCCGTGATGCGCAACCTGGTCCGAGCCGAAAGCGGCAACCCGCTCATCGACGTCGACCCCGGTGTTGCGCGATCGGAGAGCGAGCAGGGCCATCGCATTGCCGCGATGGCGCACCTGCTGGCGAGCTACGACAACCTGGAGTCCCCGGTCGAGCAGGTGCTCGAGCAGTACTTCTGGCAGTGCTCTCTGTCCATGACCTGCCGAGAGGTCGCCTTGAGCGGCGGACTGTTGTCGCGGCACGGAGTCCGGGCCGACGGCACCCGGATGCTGTCGCTGAGCCAGACCAAACGCATCAATGCGGTCATGCTCACGTGCGGCACGTACGACGCCGCGGGGGAGTTCGCCTACCGGGTGGGCGTGCCCGGCAAGAGCGGGGTCGGCGGCGGGATCCTGGCCGTGATCCCGGACCGCTGCACGATTTGCGTGTGGAGCCCGGCCCTGGGAGTCACCGGCAACTCGGCTGCCGGCGTCGCAGCGCTCGACCTCTTCACGACGCGCACCGGCTGGTCGATCTTCTAGCCGATGTTCGCTCCCAGCGGCTCATCGCCGGGTCACGAGCCGGGCTGGTAAACAAAGGTGACCGACCTGGCCATCCGGTCGGGCGGGAAGGCCCGCAGGTCACCTGCTCAAATCGGAGGACATGACCGGTGCGGTTCCGCGATCAGGCTCGAACCACCACAACCCCGGCAACAGGCCGACGACGGCTGCTGCCGCCAGGGCCACGACCGCCCCGGCCACCGCGTCGAGGAAGTAGTGGTTGCCCGTGGTGATGATCACCGCCACCGTCAGAACCGGATGGACAACGCTCAACACCCGAACCCACCAGACGCGGACCAGGAGGAACACGATCACGGTCACCCAGACGGCCCAGGCGGTGTGCAGAGACGGCATGGCGGCGTACTGGTTGGGCGCGGCCGTGCTGGACGCGGCAGCAGCGACTCCTGTCACCTGCGTCACGTCGATGAAGCCGCTCGCGGGCAGCAGCCGCGGCGGCGCCACGGGGTAGACCCAGAAGACGACGAGGCCGACGACGTTGATGAGCACCAACGCGTTGCGCGCCGCTCGGTAGATGTCCGGCCGATAGATGTAGCAGGCCACGAGGACGAGCAGTGTCACCGTGAGGTGAGCCAGCTGGTAGTACCAGCTCGAGATCTCGGCGAGCTGGTGGTGCGCGGCAAGCCAGAGGTTGGCGGGTAGCTCGAAGGCAAGGCCGAGGTGGCGTTCGGTAGCCAACACCTGGAGGCCGTCGTGAAGCGACAACGACGTGCGCGTCTCCGCCAGGTTGTGAATGCGGTCGTAGGCGAAGACGAGCGCCGCCACGATGGCCAGCTCGAGGGGCAGCCAGGCCCTCCGCGGCAACTGCCCGAAGAGCCCGTCCGCAGAGGCGGCCGGGCTCGTGTCGCCGAGCTGTTGGGAAGTCGTGGTCACCAGACAGAGCCTAGCCATCCGACACCAGGCTTGAAGCGGAGCTGGTACTCGCTGCGGCGACAACCCGGCAGAGGTACTCGGGTCTCAAGTCGTTCGGCCCTACGGGCACCGTAGCGAGCCCGACACCATGGAGATGCCGGGCAAGGACGAGGGGACCGGCGGCAGCGGGGCCGACGAACGTGATGTACGTCGGCCCCGCGGCAACATGACGGTGTGGCCGATCAGTAGATCCAGCGACGTGGCCTTGCCGGGTTGTGGCGCGCGAGGCCGTAGGGTCGCCTGATGGACATCACTATTCGTCACAATCCCGGTTTCGCCGTGGCCCGCTGCACCCTCACGCCTGGGGAGACCGTGCGCGCCGAGTCGGGAGCCATGATGGCGACGTCAGCCGACGTCGCCATTGAGGCCAAGGCTGCTGGTGGACTCATGAAGTCGCTCAAGAGAAGCGTGCTCGGCGGTGAGTCGTTCTTCATCACCACCTACACCGCGCCGGCGGTGGGCGGCTGGGTCGACTTCGCGGCCCGCCTTCCCGGCGACGCGATCGGGCTCCCGGTGTCGGAAGGACTCAACATCACGCGCGGTAGCTACCTGTGCTCCGACGGGTCGGTCGAGATCGACACGTCGTGGGGTGGCTTCAAGAACCTTGCTGGTGGCGAGGGTGGCTTCCTCGTTCGGGCGTCCGGGCAGGGTCAGGTGGTCCTGGCGGCGTACGGCGCGATCGACGCGGCCGACCTGGGACCGAACGAGTCGGTGGTCGTGGATTCCGGTCACATGGTCGCCTGGGACAACAGCGTTCAGACCCAGTTGCGCCGAGCAGCCGGTGGCGGGCTCATCCAGTCCGCCAAGAGCGGTGAGGGCTTCGTGTTCGACGTCCGCGGCCCAGGTCGGATCTGGACGCAGTCACGCAACCCGTCGGAGTTCATCGCATGGATGACCAGCGTGCTTCCCTTCTCGCGTGAGTGACGCGGAGGAGCAGGGCTGGTCGGGCAGTCCAGGCTGCAGGGCCTCGTCGTTCGACGTGTAGAGCCCCATGGCGACCGCTACCGGACATGTGTCTGCTGGTCCCGCTCGAACAGGTAGGCAGCGTTGCCTCGCAGCGCTGCTTCGTACCGTTGGACATCAGGCGTCACGATCGCGTCAGCAGCGAGGTCCAGGAGCTCGGCAACGGCGGCATCGCTTCGGGCAGCGGCGTGCAACGAGAGGGCGAGAAACAGCCGCACCGAGTCGGAGTCCGGGAACTCGGCCCGGGCCCGGCGCAAGGCCGCCAGCGACTCGTCATACAGCCCGAGGTTGCGCAGCGTGCTGCCGTACTGAAGAAGGCACCGGCGCAACGCATCACCGGACAAGCCGGCGTCCATGGCCTGTTCGTAGTACCCGCGAGCCCGCTGCTCCTGGCCGGCGGTGTCATAGGCGCCACCGACCTCGCAGAGCGCAAAGGGGTTGCCGGGGTAGCGCTCCAGCAGAGCTGCGAAGTAGTCGATGGTGGGCTGCATGTTGTCGCGGTCACGATGCGCGTAGCCGTCCTGGATGGCGGCCTCGAGGTCAGGTGTCAAAGCGGCCGACATGGGCCATTCATACCGGACGCGGAGACATTGCCCGCACCGTGGGGGCGACGACCGGCCCCGTGAAGACCGAGCGGGACGCTCAGTTCCCCGTCAGGAGGCCTTCACCCAGGCATCGTTCATCACGCCGTTGTACCAGTCGAACCCGGACTCTGCCGACGACTCAGCCTTGGCGCCCAGGGCCAGGTCCTTGTTGTTCGACACCGTGCCGAGTCCGGCAGCGTACGTCTTGGAGCGGAGCTTCAGCGAGTCGACCTTGAGACTGATCCTGCTGGCGGTTTTGGCGCAGGTGACCGTGTGGGCTTTGCCATCGGCCAGGTCGCGCTTGCTGACGCCCTGGATGTTGGCGTTCACCCTCCTGCCGTTGTCCCGCACCGACTTGACCACGCACCGGGCCACGGCCTTGCCCTTGACGTTCTTGATCTCGAGCTTGTAGTCGCCGCCCTTGGTCGACGCGAGTCCTTTTCGCAGCACGTCGTACGTCTCGCCGACCTTGGTCGGCGGCTTCGTCATCTTGAGCGTGACGCCGAAGGAGAAGTCGCTGCCGCCGGGGTTCAGGCTGTTGGAGGAGGGAACGATCACCCGGGCATTTTTGCCGTTGAACACGTATCCGGAGCCGTTGCCGACCGTGTGATGGTTCGCGCCTTGGTTGCCGTTGCCGGTGGCATCGTGCGCCTTGCTGCCGTTCTTCTCATCGAGGTGCCAGTGGCCGCCGAACCCTGCCTTGGCCGCTGCTGCCGTCCCGCTCAACGGGAGCAGTACGAGAAGTGGCGCGAGGACAAGGGCGAACCAGATACGCATGACCGAACCTTCGAAAGGGTGCAAGAACTCCCAACCCTACGTGGATCCACACCAAGCCCGCGTGACCCTTCCTAGCCAAATCATGACTAGCGGATGCTTTTCGCATAGTCCCATCGGGCTATGGCGCCAGGCTGCCCGCCGTGCGTCACGGAGGAGACGGGTCGGGTCGATGGCCTCTCCCGGCACGTGGTCGGGGTGACTGAACGGATGACCAAGTAGGTCCAAACGGACGCTTACGGCGAGCGTCCATGTCTCGTTACGGTCGTTGTGCGTCATTCAAACCGGCTGTCTGAGGGGGCAGCCCGTGGGGAGGGACGCATAGGCAGCCGCTCTCGCGCTGCTGGTGACCCCGGTGCGGCTCTCGGTGCGTGCCGGGGTCCCGCCCTCTATCGGGTACAACGTCCGAATCGTCACCGTGCGTACGCGCGCAGGACGATTGCCGTTATGTCGCGGATAATGCGCTGAATCTTCTGCTCCACTTAGAACATGAGCAACGCATTCCGGCCTGAGCATGAGCCGCACAAGAGCCCCGAAAGAGGGATCACCTTCGCGCTCGGTCTGCTGCTGGTCGGCGCGGTGATGCTCGCTGTCTGGGTCTTCGTCCAGCACATCGGGATGACCGACCAGTTCGAGTTCATCCGGTCGCTCGGCAACTGATCCGAGCCACTCGGCGTCTGTCGGGGCGCCCTGCTGCATCCCTCAGTAGCTCTCCGCGTCATCGTCCCGCGACGGCGCTCGCGCAGCCGACGTCCAGCCCTGGCAGGCTAGGCGCCTCAGCCAGTTTGCTGGGGAGAGTCGTCGGGAAGGCAGCGCATGAAGGTGGGATCCCCTCGAGAGATCGTCGCGCGGGTGCTCGACAGTCTCCGGACACGGCTGTGGCCACTGCCAGCCATCGGGGTCGTGGTCGCCGTCGTGGTCGCCATCGCCTTCACCAAGCTGGATGCCGCTGTCGATGACGACCTGCCGGCGAACGTCTCCGATCTCATCTTCGGAGGCGACGCGGAAGCGGCCCGCAGCCTGCTGGCTGCCATCGCGGGATCACTGATCACGGTCACGTCGCTGACCTTCTCCCTGACCGTCGTCACGCTTCAGCTGGCGAGCAGCCAGTTCTCCCCCCGCCTGTTGCGCACGTTCACGCGAGATCGTTTCGTGCAGGCGACCCTCACCGTCTTCCTGGCCACGTTCGTCTACGCGTTGACCGTGCTGCGCACCGTGCGGACCGAGCATTCGAACCAGGCCGAGGTCGTACCGCAGATGTCGGTGACGTTCGGCTTCCTGCTCGCGCTGGCCAGCGTGCTGGCCCTGGTGCTGTTCCTCGCGCATCTCGTCCGACAGATCCGCGTCGAGACGATGCTCGAACAGGTCCATGGCGACGCAAGGCAGACGGCGCTGCGCGAGCTTCCCGAGCGACAGCGGGGTCACGTCGATGAGGCACTGCCCGAGACGCCGGAGAACGCGCGGTTCGTGCTGGCGCGGAGCTCGGGCTTCCTCAACGCGGTGGACACCGAGCTCCTCATGAGGGCGGTGTGCGACCAGGACGCCGCCATCGCCGTGCAGCGGGTGCTCGGCAGCTTCGTGGTAGCCGGCACCCCGGTGGCATCGGTGTGGCCGCGAGCCGCGGTGGCCACCTGGCCGGACGAGGAGTTCGAGAAGCTGACAGATCGCTGCTCAGTGGCCCTGGAGCTGGGCTTCGAACGCACGTCCATCCATGACGTGACCTACGGGCTGCGACAGCTCGCCGACGTCGCCACGAAGGCGTTGTCTCCGGGCATCAACGACCCCACCACGGCCTGTCACACGATCGACAAGACGACGGCTCTCCTGAGCGAGCTCGCCGCGCGCGACCTGGGGCCGCAGCTCGTGCGTGACGACGAGGCTGCCGTGCGCGTCGCCATACCGCGGTCGAGCTTTGGTGAGCTGCTCGATCTGGCGGTGCGTCAGCCACGACGGTACGGCGCCGCAGACCCTGATGTGGTGGCCAGACTGTTCTGGCTGCTCCGCGACGTGGCCTGGTCCACCGACGAACCGTCCCATCGTCACGACGTGCGGACCCAGCTGAGAAGGCTGAGACGAAGCGCGGCCCAACAGGACTTCGACCCGGAGGAGGAGCAGCAGATCGAGTCCTATGGTCGGGAGGTCGAGGCAGCGCTCGACGGACGCTGGATCAGATCGGCGACGACGTAAGCATCGGTCACTGCGGCGCAGGAAGCTTTCCCGTCAGGTAACGCTGGATGGTGGGTGCGACGTCGGCGACCAGCCCGGCCATGGTCCGGTCGGCCATTCCGGGTAACCGCAGTAGGTACCGCGTCATGGCGATTCCCATCATCTGGCTTGCGACCAGCGCAGCCCGGCGCTGCAGTTCCTCGTCCCCGACCACAGGCCTCAGGGCTTGCGCCACCTGGCCGGTGAAGACAGCTCGGAGTCGCTCGGCGACGTACTCGTCGGTGACCGCGGTCCGGAGCAGGATGACGAGTACGTCGTCGCTGAGCTCGCCCTCCCATCGGTTGAGGAAATGCTCGACCAAGACACGTCCGCATCGTCCAGCTGGCACCGCCGCCAAGTCGGGCAACATCAGGTCGACATCCACGGCTTCGGCGAACAGCGCCTGCTTGCTGGTGAAGTAGCGGATCACCATCGAGGGGTCGATGGACGCCTGCGCCGCGATCGCTCTGATGCTCGCCCGGTCGTAGCCAAGTCGACCGAAGTGGTCGCGCGCTGCCGCCAGGATCGCGGCCCGCGTGCGCTCCGACTTCGTTGGCATCGGCACCTCCTGGCTCGACAACGGCACCCCTCCCTGCCCTCAACCTTGCCCGCGAAGCAGGTTGAAGTCAACGTGCGTTGACTTATGATCGAAGTCAACGTACGTTGACTTTCATTGGTCACTGTCGAAGGAGATGCCATGCCAAGCCATGAACCCGACCATCGCGGGACCCTCCCCGTCGTCCTGATGTCCCTGGCACTGGTCGTGGCGGCCGTGCCGGCGCTCAACGTGGCGCTCCCGGACCTTGCGGGCGGCACAGGCGCAAGCACCAGTCAGCTGCAGTGGGTGGTGGACTCTTACGCCCTCGTGTTCGCGGGACTGCTGCTGCCGGCCGGAGCGTTGGGGGACCGCTACGGCCGCAAGCCGGTGCTGGTGATCGGGCTTGCGGTCTTTGCCTCCGGCGCCGGACTCGCCGCGCTGACTGACGCCCCCCAAGCGCTGATCTGGCTCCGCGCCCTGATGGGGGTTGGGGCGGCGCTCGTCATGCCGACAACCCTGTCGATCATCACGACGTCCTTCCCGGAGGACCAGCGCGGGCGAGCGGTGGGTGCGTGGATCGGGGTCGCGGGTGCAGGGGCAGTACTGGGTCTGCTGGCTTCCGGTCTGCTGCTCGAGGTCTGGGGCTGGCAGTCCGTGTTCGTGTTCAGCGCCGTGCTCAGCGCCCTCGTCGGGCTCGTGGCGCTGAGGGTGATCCCCAACTCTCGCGACGAGCACCCACCCCGCGTGGACTACGTGGGCGGGCTGCTCTCGGTCGTTGCCCTGGCCGCCATCGTCTTCGGGGCGATCGAGGGGCCCGAACGGGGCTGGGGCGATCACCTGACGGTGTCGGCCTTCGCGGTCGGGGCTGTCGGGCTGCTGATGTGGGTCGCGTGGGGCCTGTACGTCGACGAGCCGCTGCTGGACCCCCGGCTGTTCGCCCGGCGGGACTTCGGTACCGGGGTGCTGTCGATCAGCCTGCAGTTCTTCGTGTTCTTCGGATTCGTGTTCCTCGTCATCCAGTACGTGCAGCTGGTCCTCGGCTACTCCTCTCTGGAAGCTGGACTGGCCCTGGTGCCGATGGCGGTGGTGCTCGCGGGACTGTCTCGCCGGGTTCCGCACCTCATGGGACGCGTGAGCAGGCGACCCCTGGCGGTAGCGGGTCTGCTGCTGATGGCGATCGGCATGGCCGTGTTCAGCCGGCTCGGACCGGACTCGTCGTACTGGCTGTTGCTGGCAGGACTCATTCCGAGCGGGGCCGGCATGGCGTTGGCTACCGCACCCGCCACCACGGACATCGTGAGTGCGCTTCCGAAGAGCAAGCAGGGGGTCGGCTCGGCCGTGAACGATGCAGCGCGCGAGGTCGGCGGAACCCTGGGCATCGCCGTGCTCGGCAGCATCCTCAACCAGCGATACCGCTCGGGCGTGGGCTCGGCAGCGCCGGACAACGCCCCGGCCGGGCTCGTGCACACGGCACAGGACTCGCTGGCTGCTGCCCTCGGCATCGCGTCGAAGCTCGGCGACCAGGGGACCGGACTGGCCGCGGCGGCGCGGCAGGCGTTCGTGGACGGGATGGCGAACGCGCTGGTCACCTCGGCCGGCGTGCTGATCCTGGCCACGCTCGTGCTGGCGGTCGCGATCCCCGGAAAGCGGGTGAGTGCCGGCGAGGGGCACAGCACCGACGACCAGGCCGACGCTCGCGTCGAGGAGCCCGTCAGCGGCCGATGATGAGGTGGGTGTTGCGGGTGCGCCCAACGTCATCGCCGGCCTGCTTCGGCTGCACCGGGATGACCCGGCCGCCCATCATCGACAAGCACCCGTTGTAGCACCACTGCTTGACGAGGACCCATTCGACCGGGCTGCCGTCGTCTGTCGACTGACCGAGCTCCTGGCCGGTGAGGCGGGTCCCGCACTCGGGGCACGTCCCGGTGAGAATGCGATGACGGACGAGCTCCATGCGTCGATTCTTACCCATGTGTCAAGGGTCCTCACGCACTGTCCCGAGGTGGGTGAAGCGCCCAGGTGATGTTTCAGAACTTCGTGTACATCACGTGTAAACCGACCAAACCATGATCAGGATGGGCGAATGACTCGGGCACGGTAGCGAGGATACGGAAGCCGAGCCGCCGCCAGAGCGAGACCGCCACGACGTTGGTCTCCACAACCGCGTTGAACTGCATGGCGTGGAAACCCTGGCTACGGGCCCACTCCACGACGTACTCGCCGAGGGCGGTGCCGACGCCGTGGCCTTGCTGGGCCGGGTCGACCATGAAGCTCGCGGTGGCGACGTGGGAACCGGGGCCGGGCCGGTTGGGTCCCATCTTGGCCGACCCGAGAATCTCCCCGGCACCGGTCGCGACCACGGTCTGGCCCGGCGGTTCTTCCATCCACCAAGGGAGGGCCGACTCCTCGGTCAGGCCTGACGGGTAGGCGTAGGTCCTGCCGTCGTCCACGATGCGGCTGAAGAAGGGGAAGATGCTCGGCCAGTCCTCGGCTGTCGCCGTACGAATCTCCACCTGCGGGACCTTAGCGACTGGGTCCGCTCGGGGCGACCGTTCGTGACTGTTCCGGGTGACGACATGGCGTCATGGTGTCCGGCGGTGATAGCGGCCGTCGAACGCGGTCGTCCACGTGGTCCCGTCGTCGGCGGACACCTCCCACCGTTGGCGCACCTGGTTACCCGCGTCGCTGGGTGTCCAGGTGATCCGCTGGCGGTCTGCCCTGCTCGGGTCGTCCTCTGCCGGGGCGACGCCTTCGAGCACCATGGCACCGTCACGCCAGCCGCCGTCGAGCTGGAGCAGCGTGCCTGTCGCGTCGACCCAGGTCTGGTGCCAACAGCCGCGCAGGACGTCGTAGGCGTTGAGGCTGCGACCTTCGATGCCGCCGGCCCCACGCCAGTGCTCCGCGAGGGCACCCGTACCGAAGAGCGCGGTGATGGTGTTGGTGCCCACCTGTGTGCCCTGCGGTCCGAAGACGTCCCACTCACCGATCCAGAAGTCGAAGTGGTGGGTAGGGTCAGCCTGGCTGGTCATGCCGCTGATGCTAGGGCCGGATGGGCGGACCGCGGCGACATGAGGGTGAGTCTTGACCCGGCTGCAACCGCCGCGTGACCGACGCCCTCAGGAGCGTGGGCTCTGCTTCGTGGCCGGGTGGTGGAGCTCTTCGCACATCTGGTGCGGGTAGACGATTGTCGAGTAGATCGGCGTGGCCTGGCGATCGGCCGGGTGGAGTCCGACCAGCCGCTCAGACGGCTCTTGGCCGGATCGTGTCGAGGCGGCGTACGCGGCACCGAGGAGGGCCGCGACGACGATGGCGACCAAGACCTGGGCGGTGACGAGGGTGACGCGGGTGCGTGTCATCGAGCGGCTCGGTTCATGGCGCGAGGCGGTCGATTTCGGCGGCCAGCCTTAGGTCGTTGTCGGTGAGGCCACCGGCCGAGTGCGTCGACAGCCGGAAGGTGACGGTGGTCCAGCGGATGTCGATGTCCGGGTGGTGGTCCATGGCGTCAGCGATGGCAGCCACCTCGTCGACGATCCTGATCCCGTTGGCAAAGGTGTCGGCCGTGATGTCGCGTCGGATGGTGTCGCCGCCTTCGAGAGTCCAGGCGCCCAACGTGGAGCCGAGGGCATCGTCGATCTGGGCTTGGTTCAGGAGGTCGGCCATGGCCACACCGTACGCCCGTGGCGGACGCCACGTATCTGGGCAGAGCGCCCGACCTCCTGAAGACATCCATTTCCGGTCGCGTCGGGGGGGCCGACCATGATCGTGATGTTCAGCAAGTCGTTCTGGAGCATGACCGCCGAACGAGCGGTCCATTCGCTGGTGACGAGGAGTACCACCGAAGCTCGGCCGCGAGGTGTGCATCTTGCGGCTGGCGCATAGCCCTCATCGCTCGAGCCTTGGTGTCGGGCGGCTCGGTTTGCGGGCCGCGGACTCAGCGCCGGCCGGGCGTCATACGAAGCCAAACCCCCAGTCCCAGCGGCCCGTTTGCCTAGTCCACAAGCCAGCTGGGTTGTGAACTAGGCAAACGGGCGGCGAGGAGAAGCAGTCTGCCTACGGGGCAGTTGTCAGAGCTCTTGGCGGGAGGCGCGGTCACTGCGTTTGAAGATCTTCGAGCCAAGGAAGGTGACCGGGTCGAACTTGCGGTCGGCTACGCGTTCCTTCATCGGGATGATGGCGTTGTCGGTGATCTTGATGCCCTCGGGGCAGACCTCGGTGCAGCACTTGGTGATGTTGCACATCCCGATGCCGCCCGAGTCCTGGGCGAGCTTGCGCCGGTCGTTGGTGTCCAGCGGGTGCATGTCGAGCTCGGCGAACCGCAGGAAGAACCGCGGTCCGGCAAACGCCGGTTTGTTGTCGTCGTGGTCTCGGATCACGTGGCAGGTGTCCTGGCACAGGAAGCACTCGATGCACTTGCGGAACTCCTGACCGCGCTCGACGTCGACCTGCTGCATCCGCCGCTTGCCGTCTGCGTCGCGCGGGGTCGGCGCGAAGGCCGGGATCTCCTTGGCCTTCTCGTAGTTGTACGAGACATCGGTGACGAGGTCGCGGATCACCGGGAACGCACGCATCGGCGTCACCGTGATGGTCTCGGACTTGTCGAAGTCGGAGAGTCGTGTCATGCACATCAGCCGCGGCTTGCCGTTCACCTCCGCACTGCACGAGCCGCACTTGCCGGCCTTGCAGTTCCACCGCACCGCCAGGTCACCGGCCTGGGTGGCCTGTACGCGGTGAATCGCGTCGAGAACGACCTCGCCCTCCTCGACATCGACGGTGAAGTCACCGAGCTCGCCGCCGGTCTTGTCACCGCGCCAGATGCGCATCTTCAGGTCGTAACCCATCAGTGCAACGTCCTCACTGCTCGAAGAATGACTGGAGCTCGTCGGGCATGACGGGCAACGGCTGGTGCTTGAGCTGGACACGAGACTCGTCGTTCATCGTGAGGACGAGGTTCTGCGTGCCCCACTGCGGGTCGGGGCCGGGATAGTCATCCCGGGTGTGGCCGCCGCGGGATTCCTTGCGCTCGAGTGCCGCCATCGCGATGCACTCCGACACCAGCAGCATGTTGTGGATGTCGACGGCCAGGTGCCAACCAGGGTTGTACTGGCGGTGGCCCTCGACGGACAGGTGCGCCGCGCGCTCGCGCAACCGCTCGAGCTCCTTCAGCGACTCCGAGAGCTCGTCGGCGTTGCGGATGATGCCGACCAGACGCTGCATCACGTCCTGCAGGTCGTGCTGGATCGTGTACGGGTTCTCGCCCTCGTCGTCGAACGGCGCCAACGCCCGGGCTGCCGCTCCGCGGACTTCGTCCTCGGACACGACCGGACGCTTCGAGGCGGTCCGCTGGGCGTAGTACGCCGCATTGAGTCCGGCCCGTCGACCGAAGACCAACAAGTCGGACAGCGAGTTTCCACCGAGCCGGTTGGACCCGTGCATGCCGCCGGCCACCTCGCCGGCGGCGTACAGGCCGGTGACGATGCTCTCAGCGGTGTCGGGGTCGACCTCGACACCACCCATGACGTAGTGACAGGTCGGGCCGATCTCCATGGGCTCGGCCGTGATGTCGACGTCGGCCAGTTCCTTGAACTGGTGGTACATCGACGGCAGCCGCCGCTTGATGAACTCCGGGCTGCGCCGGGATGCGATGTCGAGGTAGACGCCGCCGTGCGGGGTGCCGCGGCCGGCCTTGACCTCGGAGTTGATGGCCCGTGCCACCTCGTCGCGCGGCAGCAGCTCCGGCGGGCGGCGGTTGTTGGTCTTGTCCTCGTACCAGCGGTCGCCCTCTTCCTCGGTGTCGGCAGTCTCGGCTTTGAAGAACTCCGGGATGTAGTCGAACATGAACCGCCGGCCCTCGGAGTTGCGCAGCACGCCGCCGTCGCCACGCACGGACTCGGTGACGAGGAGCCCGCGGACCGACGGTGGCCAGACCATGCCGGTGGGGTGGAACTGCACGAACTCCATGTTGAGGAGGGATGCGCCGGTGCGCAGGGCGAGGGCGTGCCCGTCGCCGGTGTACTCCCAGGAGTTGCTGGTCACCTGGTAGGACTTGCCGATGCCGCCGGTCGCCAGGATCACGCTCGGCGCCGTGAAGACGATGAACCGGCCGGACTCGCGCCAGTAGCCGAAGGCGCCGGACACCCGGCCGTCGTCCTTGAAGATCTCGGTGATCGTGCATTCCATGAACACGTCGATACCGAGGGCGACTGCGCGCTGCTGAAGGGTGCGGATCATCTCGAGCCCGGTGCGGTCGCCGACGTGGGCGAGCCGCGCGTAGCGGTGGCCGCCGAAGTCGCGTTGGGAGATCAGGCCGTTGTCGAGGCGGTCGAAGAGGGCGCCCCACTCCTCGAGCTCGATGACGCGCTCGGGCGCCTCCTGGGCATGCAGCTGAGCCATCCGCCAGTTGTTGAGCATCTTGCCGCCGCGCATGGTGTCGCGGAAGTGGACCTGCCAGTTGTCCTCTTCCCAGAGGTTGCCCATGGCGGCCGCGATGCCACCCTCGGCCATCACGGTGTGGGCCTTGCCCAGCAGGGACTTGCAGACGATGGCAACCCGGGCGCCCGCGTCATGGGCCGCAATGGCGGCACGCAGTCCGGCTCCGCCGGCGCCGATCACGATGACGTCGTACTCGTGCTCCTCGAAACCGTGGCTGTCCTGCGCCTCGGTCTCCCTCGAGGTGACGTTGCCGGTCATGGGGTGCCGGTTCTCGTCCGGGCCGTGGGGATGCTCAGTCGTGGACATGCTCAGAAGAACCTCGGGTCGTCGAAAGTGCCGGTGGCGAGTAGGTAGATGTACAGGTCGGTCAGCGCCACCGAGAACAGCGAGAGCCAGGCGTAGCGGGCGTGGCTCAGGTTGAGCTTGGACACCCCGGTCCAGAGCTTGTAACGGACCGGGTGCTTGGAGAAGTGCCGCAGCCGGCCCCCCACGGCGTGGCGGCAGGAGTGGCACGACAGCGTGTAGAGCCAGATGAGCACGATGTTGACGATCATGATCACCGTGCCGAGCCCCATGTGGCCCCACTTCTCGTCCTCGTCACGGAAGCCGAGCACCACGTCGTACGTGAGGATCAACGAGACGACGATCGCGGCGTACCAGAAGTAGCGGTGGATGTTCTGCAGGATCAGCGGCAGCCGGGTCTCGCCGGTGTACTTGCCGTGCGGCTCGGCGACGGCGCAGGCCGGCGGCGACAACCAGAACGCGCGGTAGTAGGCCTTGCGGTAGTAGTAGCAGGTCATCCGGAAACCGAGCGGGAAGATCAAGATCAGCAGCGCCGGCGACAGCTGCCACCAGGAGAACGGCTGGCCGAAGTCGGACGAACCCGAGACACAGTCACTGGTGAGGCACGGGGAGTAGAACGGCGAGATGTAGGGCGATGAGTAGTAGTCCGACCCGGAGAACGCCCGCCAGGTGGCGTAGACGACGAACGCGCTGAAGACGATGAAGGTGATGAGTGGGGCAAGCCACCACCGGTCCTGACGCAGCGTCTTGGCTTGGACCCGGGCACGCCCCGGACCCATGACTCCAGTGGACATTCGGCTTCCTTCGGCTCGTCAGGGGCGCGTCGATCGAGGGGTATGAAGCCAACACGCCTCACGATTGACGATCGTCAGCCGCTGGACGTCCTCGACATCCGGCACTTTACCGCTGAGCCTGGCTGGTCGGACGTCGAGGTCGTGTGAGATTTCAGACAGGCGTGATCAGCACCCGTGGTTGGTCTGGCCGCAGGTGCCGAGTCCCCACTGCAGCGTGAAGGTGTCCGTCCCGCCGCCGGCCGACGCGGTGTACGTCACCGTGACCTTGATGGGGTCGAGCGTGCGCTCGTTGGTGTTCGGGTCGACGAGGACGCCGGTCGCGGGCTGGTAGTTCATCGACCACAGTCCGTTCTGGCCGACGACTGCATCCTCCGTGTGCCCGTCCGGGAACGCGTACGCGATCGCGCGTACGCCGGTGAAGTCCCGGCCGCCGGCGAAGTACTGGTGGTCCAGGTGGCCGGGCTTGCCCACGGCGTTCTCACTGATGCCGACGGTCTTCGCGGTCGGCGCGTACTGATCGGACTTGAGGTGCCACTGCAACAAGGTGGGTGCGCCGCCGTCCACGCTGGCGAAGTCGTCACAGACGACCCAGGCGTCCGTCGACTCGTACAGGTAGGTGGTCCCGATGCCGCCCGGACGCGACGCCGTCTCGGTCGCGCCGGCAAGGGGTGGCGCGGCCTGCTGGATCAGCTCGTTGACGGCGTCCGCGCAGTTCCCGGGCGGAGGAGCGGCAGGTGGTGGCCCAGTCGAGGCGTAGGTGGGCGGCCCGATCTCGGCCGTCACCGTCGTGTCGGCCGGAGAGGGCGGGACGGGGTCGGCCGGACGTGTGCTCGTGCCTGCACCACCGGCGGGCTGCAGCGGCTTCGTGGAACGGCTCGAGCCGTCGTTGTTCGCCAGGTACACACCGGTTGCGAGGATGGTGGCCACCGCTGCCGCGGCGAGGCCGGGCACGAGCCAGCCGCGTCGTGGCGTCTGCGGGCTGGGCCCGGCGGCGGCGAGCAGCTGCGCCCGGATCTCCCTCTTGCGCTCGTCGGGCATCGGCTCGGGGTCAGGCGGTGTGAGGTCGGGTCGTTCATCGGTCATGGAGCTGTCCTTCCGGCGTTGCCGGGATCGTCGGGCGCGGCGAGCGCAAGCCGCTGGCGCGCCCGCGAGAGGCGGGAGCGGACGGTACCGACGGGTACGCCGAGACAGGCGGCGGCGGTCTCGTAGCTCGCTCCCGCCCAGACCACCAGCTCGAAAACCTCACGCTCATGGGTAGGGAGGTCGTGGATCGCCTCGAGCACGGCGGCCATGCGGCGCTCGGAGTCCACGCGTCGTACGACGTCGTCGGCCAACGTGTCGCCGGATGCCGTCCCCTCCGACGGCACCCGGCGCAAAGCGCGGCCCAGTCGCATCCTCGATCGCTCGAGGTTGCGGCAGACGTTGCGGCCGATCCCGTAGAGCCAGGGGAGTGCAGACCCGTCGTGGATGGTGGCGCGGGCGCGGCCCCGCCACAGCTCGAGGAAGACGGTGGAGACGGCGTCCTCCGCTGCCTCGAACGACGCAGTCCGCCGGAAGCAGAACGCATGCACGGCGTCGACATGGCGATCGAACAGCTCGGCCAGCGCCGCGCTGCTGCCGTGACGCAGCTCCTCGACGAGCAGGTCGTCAGACCGGGCGGCGTCGTCGGTACGGCGGTCGAGCCCGGCTTCCTCCATCGTCGTCCCCTCGAGCGTTGTCACATCCTGCTTATGTCCGCAGTCTGGGGTGAGTTCCACCAGATCCCCAAGAATTCCTCCGATCTGCCGGTATGTGCGACGCTGCACCGCGTGACGAGTCCGCAGCCGACAGGGGAGATCGAGGTCGTCGCCGCCGCGATCGTGCGGCACGGCCGGGTGCTGACCGCTCGACGCGTGCAGCCCACCGACGTGGCCGGCGGTTGGGAGCTTCCCGGTGGCAAGGTCGACCCGGACGAGACGGCCGAGGACGCGGTGGTGCGGGAGATCCGTGAGGAGCTGGGCTGCGCGATCGACATCGTCGGGTCGCTGGAGGGTCGGGTGCCGATCAAGCCCGGTTACTCGATGACGGTCAAGGTTGCCCGGCTGCGCTCCGGTGAGCCGGTCCCGCACGAGCACGATGCCGTGCGTTGGCTCGGACCCGAGGAGCTCAGCGACGTGGAGTGGCTGGATGCGGACCGGCCGTTCCTTCCGGAGCTGCGAGAGCGGTTGCTGGACGGACATCTCCTGCCGGGTGGCAACGTCGGGGGGGCCCTCCGGATCGGGCCGACCGTTCGACGCGCAGCCGGCCCCTGGTCCGCTTCGATTCATGAGCTGCTCGAGCACCTTCGCCGGTCGGGTCTGGTCGAGGTGCCGCCGGTGTTCGGTGCCGACGAGCGCGGCCGTGAGGTGCTCGGCTACCTGGATGGCCGGGTCCCGGACGTCAATGGAGAAGTCGTCGTTGAGGACACGCTGGCGGACGCGATGCGCTGGCTCCGGCGGTTCCATGACGTGGTCGCTGAGTACCGGCCCGATGGTGTCTGGCGGACGACGAACCAGTCGCTCGGCGCCGACGAGATCATCTGCCACCACGACTTCGCGCCCTACAACGTCGCGTTGAGCAGCTCGGCGGACGGTGAGCGGGTCGCCGGTGTCTTCGACTGGGACATGGCCGGGCCGGGCCGACCGATCGATGACCTGGCGTTCGCCGCCTGGAACTGGGTGCCGCTTTTCCGCGACGTAGGCACGTCGCTCAGTGCGCGTCGCCTGGGGGTGATGGCGACGGCGTACTCCGGGGTCTCGGCGACCGAGATCCTCGACCACGTGGCGCCACGGTTGCAGCGCTCGCTGGATGTGATCGCAGCCGGGCAGTCGGCAGGCGACCCGGGGATGCTGGCGCTGGGGGCTGTCGGAGAGCCAGCCCGATCGGCGGCGCGCCTGAGTGAGCTGGCCAGCCGCCTGCCGACGATCAGGCAGGCGTTGTCGCCGTAGAGTCGACTGGTCACCTGCCCCCACCGAGCCAAGGAGCGCTCGTGCCGCTACGAGTCACCTTCCACGATTCCGGTGACGCCGACGAGCTGGTCACCCTGCTCACGACGGCCGGGTTCGAGGCCGGCGTCGTCCGGGAGCGTTTTGCCGGTGACGACGACGGCGAGGAGGTGGTCTACGTGGTCCACACCGACGCGCCCGACACCGAGGTGGCCGAGCTCGTCGCCGATCGCGACGCGTGGATCGAGGAGTCTTCCCCGCTGGTGGACGGCTCGGCGGCGGACCTGCCACGTCAGCCGCGGCGCCACAAGACCTGAGTGGAGAGTGGTGGCGTGCGACCGGGCCGACAAGCGGCGCCGTAGGCTGGACGTCATGACAGCAGCCACGCTGCCTGAACGGCGCATGCTCCTCGTCCACGCGCATCCGGACGACGAGGCCATCGGGAACGGCGCCACCATGGCCAAGTACGCGGCCGAGGGGGCGCACGTCACGCTCATCACCTGCACGCTCGGGGAAGAGGGAGAGGTGCTGATCCCGGAGCTCGAACATCTCGCCTCCCACCAGACCGACGCGCTGGGGGAGCACCGCATCGGTGAGCTCGCCGACGCCATGCGGATCCTCGGTGTCACCGACCACCGGTTCCTCGGCGGCCCGGGCCGTTACCGAGACACCGGTATGGCGGTTGACGATCGCGGCCGTGCGATCCCTCCGGAGAAGATCCGCGGCGATGCGTTCTGGGCTGCAGACCTGGTCGAGGCGTCCAACCATCTGGTCGAGGTGATCCGCGAGATCCGGCCGCAGGTCATGGCGACTTACGATGAGAACGGCAGCTACGGACACCCCGACCACATCCAGGCGCACCGGGTCGCGATGTACGGCAGCATGCTCGCCGCAGTGCCGAGCTACCGGCCAGACCTCGGCGAGGCGTGGGACGTCCCGAAGATCTACTGGAACGCCATGTCCGAGCAGCGCATGCGCGAGGGGCTGCGCCGGGTGCGCGCGACCGGTGACCTGACCACGTTCGAGGGGCTGGACCCCGAGGGTGAGCTGCCCTCCTTCGTGACGCCGGACGAATACATCACGACCACCATCGACGGCCTCGACCACGTCGACCAGAAGCTGGACGCGATGCGTGCGCACGCCACCCAGATCACGGTTGACGGTCCGTTCTTCGCGTTGTCCAACAACATCGGCAACCACGTGTGGGGGATCGAGTCGTACCGCCTGGTCAAGGGCAGCCTCGGAAAGCGCGATGCGGATGGCCATGAGAACGATCTGTTCTCCGGTGTGGTCTGATCCGTGCCATCGAGCAGGATGGTGACGCAGGACCAACGCGCGGCCGGGGCAGACAGCACGCGCGCAGCGGGTACGCCACGGCTGCACGCGCCTCGGTCACGCACCGGGCTCGCCGCGACCGCCGTCGTCCTCGGCCTGGCATCGGTGGGCGTCGCGGCCCTGTCGGGAGTCGTCTCGCGGCTCATCTACCGAACGGACCAGTTCTCCGTTCCGTGGGGTCTCGCCCTGGGTGTCGCCGCTTCGGCGTCGATTGTGCTGATCGCGCGGATCCTGTCGCGTGGTCTCGGTTTCGCCGCCGCCGGCGGGTGGATCATCGGCACGGGCCTGCTCCTCGCCGGTCGACCTGAGGGTGACTACCTGCTCGCGCAGGACGGGCTGGGTCTTGGCTACCTCCTCGCGTCCGTAGCGGTGGTCATCAGCGTGGCCTCGTTCGGAGGACCGCCACGATGAGACTCTGGCCGCGGCGCAAGGTCTACCTCGACGACCTGCCGAAGACTCACGACCTGAGGTTCGGCCTGATCTTCGTCGTCGGCCTCGCCGTCGTGATCGGTGCGTTGTACGGCGTCGGCTATCTCGTGGCGGGCAACAAGCTGCCGGCCGGGACCACCGTCGCAGAGGTGAACGTCGGCGGGATGAGCCCTAACGAGGCCCGCACGGCGCTCCAGGAGAAGCTGGCCCCGCGCCTGGAGAACCCGATCAAGGTCAGTGCCGCCGGCAAGACCTACACCATCGACCCGCAGCGGGCGGGACTGACGTTCGACATCGACGCGACGCTGGAGCAGGCTCTCGGCGGCAGCGCGTGGGACCCGCGGCACATGCTGCACGTCCTGACCGGCGGCGACACGCTCGATCCCGTCGTGGACCTCGACAGTGCCGAGCTGGTCTCGAGCCTGAGCAGGGTTGCCAAGCACGTCGAGCGGAAGCCGGTCGACTCGCGCGTGTCGTTCCGGCGGGTTCAGCCCAAGGTGTTCTACGGACGTGCGGGGCGGGCCCTCGACTTCCAGAGCAGTGGCGAACGCCTCAAGGAAGCCATCATCGCCGGTGACGACCGCGTGAAACTGGCCGTCCAGACGATCCAGCCGCAGGTGACCGTCATGAGGGCAACCACGTTCGAGGACACCGTCGCCCGGAAGGCGGTCGCCGGCCCGATCCGGATCAAGGTCGCCGACTCGGTGATGACCCTGACTCCGCGTCAGTTCGGACCGGCCCTCCAGGCGCTGCCCGGCACGCAGGGTCTGCGGCTGTCGGTCGACCAGGCGAAGCTCGTCACGCGGGCACGCCCGGCGATGAGGCAACTGCCCCACCATCCGGTCAACGCGCGGATCTCGTTCCGAGGTGACCGACCAGTCATCGTGCCGGGGAGCAGCGGTGTCACGGTGGGGGCCGGCGACCTGGCGAAGGCCGTGCTGGACGCAGTCGACTCCCGAGGCGCCAAGCGTGTCGCTCGTGCCAAACCGACCGCCGACAACCCCGACGTCAGCACCGAAGACCTGCGCGTGATGCGCATCAACCAGCAGATCTCCGCCACCCAGGTCCGGTTCAGAGCCGGTGACCGAGCCGACCCGGCGGCTGTCTTGCGACGGCTCG
The DNA here is from genome assembly GCA_963742765.1 of uncultured Actinomycetota bacterium. Classification (GTDB taxonomy): domain Bacteria; phylum Actinomycetota; class Actinomycetes; order Propionibacteriales; family Nocardioidaceae; genus JANLYC01. The sequence goes on along the minus strand of CAVUMY010000001.1, from coordinate 96,273 downwards.
ACGGAGCCCTGGTGCAGCCGGGCCAGACGTTCAGCTTCCTGCGTCGTGTCGGCGCCAACGCATCGCCCGCAGCCTCGTTCGTGGCGTCCATGGCCTATGACGCGGCGTTCTACGCGGGCCTCGACATCCCGGTGCACACGAACGCCCGGATCTACTCCGACACGTTCGCCCCCGGCTTCGACGCCCATGTCGAACCACCCGGCACCGACCTGGTCCTCGCCAACGCCTCGCCGTACGGCGTCTACGTCCGCGCCTACGTCGAGAGTCCGGGTCGTCAGGGTTCGTCGCCGCGGGTCGCCCACGTCGAGATGTGGAGCACGTCGTACTGGACGGTGCGAGCCCTGACGTCCGGTCGCTACAACGTCGTGCAGCCACAGGTCATCACGAACACCCGCCCGTCGTGCGTCCCGCGCGACGGGGTGGCCGGATTCGAGTACGACGTCACCCGGGTGCTGAAGCAGGGCGGCCACAAGCGCACCGAACGCACCCACGCCGCCTACGTCCCGCTCGACCAGGTGCGTTGCCGCTGAGCGCTCGGTTCACTGCGTGGTCGGCGGCACGAGGTACCGGTAGGAGTGGTGGGTGGTGAACCCGAAGCCGGCGTAGAGCCGTAGCGCGGCGACGTTGTCGGGCAGCGTCTGGAGGTATGCCGACAGCGCGCCACGGGACGCCCCCCATGCGAGCAGCTCCTCGACCACCGCGGTCGCCAGACCCTGTCGCCGATGAGTCGGGGAAACCTCGACGGCCTGCAGGCCAAGCCAGTCGCCGCTGACGACGCCACGGCCGATCGCCACGACCGGATCTCCCACCCGGGCGAATGCGACGTCGTCGCCCGATTGCAGCACCTGGGTGACTACCGCTGTGTCCAGTCCGGCCGCCCGCTCGTACAGGTGGAGCCAGTCCGCCCCGACCGAGTCGTCGATCGTGACCGTGGCCGGGCGGGAGCCTGCCGACACCCGTCGGCGGGCCTGGGCCACCGAGGCGACCTGAACGACCGGGTCGGCCCCGGTCCGGCGGGGCTGCCAGCCGAGGCTCTCGAAGTCGCGCTGACCGCCCGAGCCGACGATGACCTGGGCCATCGGGCGCAGACCCTGACCGGCGTAGAAGCGGGCCACTTCGTCGAGGGCGTCGGCGAGGGGCAGTCCCGGGTCACCGCCGACGCGCACGGAGTTGGCGCGGCCGGTGAACCCGCTCGCGGCGCGTAGCGTCCAGTCACCCAGCTCGCGCTCCGTCACCGCCCGCCACCCCCGCTGGCACTCCCGTTCGAGCTGTTCGGGACTGATCCGCAACCGGGTGGACGCCCGGGGCGGGACGGGTTTGCCGGTCACGATGTGCTCGCGGGCGATCGTCACCAGCTCGCCGCCTTCCCGGCGTACGCTGATCGAGGTGTCGTCCCAGGTTTCGAGGATGCCGAGGACGTCGGTCATCGCGGGCCCACCGGTCGGTCCCTGCTCGCCGGGAAGCAGGCGCCGGACGACGATGCGCTGGCCGACGAGACCGGCGTGGAGAGGCATGGGACTCCATGGGATGGACCTGGGTTCGGCGGCTGGCGGCGGAGCATAGATACTAGTGGGAGTTGAGGCACCACCCGCCGTGAAGGCGGGGTGCCGGATCGTGAACGAGGAGGACTAGGTGACGTACGTCATCGCGCAGCCATGCGTGGACCTGAAGGACCGGGCCTGCGTCGACGAGTGCCCCGTCGACTGCATCTACGAAGGCCAGCGCATGCTCTACATCCATCCGGATGAGTGTGTGGACTGCGGCGCATGCGAACCGGTCTGTCCGGTCGAGGCCATCTTCTACGAGGACGACACCCCGGAGAAGTGGAAGGAGTACTACGCCGCCAACGTCGAGTTCTTCGACGACCTCGGCTCACCCGGCGGTGCCGCCAAGCTCGGCGTCATCGACAAGGACCACCCGATCATCGCGGCGCTTCCGCCACAGGAGCAAGAGGGGTAGTGAGCTCGTCAGCCCGACCGACATCCGCGCCGCCAACCCGTGACGGGTCGGCGGCGCTGTCGGTCTCGGCCCGCCTTCCGGACTTCCCCTGGGACCGGCTGATCCCCTTCAAGGAGCGCGCTGCCGCTCACGCCGACGGGCTCGTCGACCTCTCGGTCGGCACCCCGGTCGACGCCACCCCGGCGGTCGTGCAAAAGGCGCTGCAGTCGGCTGCCGACTCGCCGGGCTACCCGACGGTGTGGGGAACGCCCGAGCTGCGCGACGCGATCATCCACTACCTGCACCGGCGGTGCGGGTCGATCGACCTCGACCACGACAGCGTGCTGCCGACCGTGGGGTCCAAGGAGCTGGTGGCCTCGTTGCCGGCGCAGCTCGGCGTACGTACGGGCCAGACGGTGCTGATCCCGGCCATCGCCTACCCGACGTACGCCGTCGGTGCCCTGCTCGCCGGTGCCGACTACCTGGCCAGTGATGCGACGGTCTCCGTCGGGCCGCTCGACGTCCCGCTGGTGTGGATCAACTCACCGGCGAACCCGACCGGTCGCGTGCTGCCGCCGGACCACCTGCGCAAGGTCATCGCCTGGGCGCGGGAACGCGGGGCGGTGGTCGCCTCGGACGAGTGCTACTTCGAGTGCGCCTGGGAGACCGAGCCGGTGTCCGTCCTCGATCGGTCGGTCAACGGTGGCTCGCTCGACTCCGTGCTGGCGGTGCACTCCCTGTCGAAGCGGTCCAACCTGGCCGGCTACCGCGCCGGCTTCGTCGCCGGTGACCCCGCGATCGTCAGCGAACTGCGTGAGGTCCGTCGGCACGCGGGGCTCATGGTCCCGGGACCGGTCCAGGTGGCGATGAGAGCCGCGCTCGACCACGACGGTCATATCGAGGAGCAGCGCGAGATCTACCTCGAGCGCCGTGGCATGCTGCGGCGCGCGTTGGAGACCGCTGGGTTCCGGATCGACCACTCCGAAGGGTCGCTGTACCTCTGGGCCACCCGTGACGAGCCCTGCATGGACACCGTCGAATGGCTCTCCGCACAGGGCATCCTGGTCGCACCAGGCGACTTCTACGGGCCTCAGGGAGCCCGTCATGTCCGGGTAGCGCTGACGGCGACCGACGAACGCGTCGAGGCTGCCTGTGCTCGGCTGCTGGCGCCCGCGTAGGCGGGCACCTCAGGAGGCGGGCACCTCAGCCGACGTCGACGTGTACGTGGTCTCGATGAAGCAGGATCGCCTTGGTCGCTGCCGTCTCGTTGCCGCTGAGTTGGGGATCGTAGGCACGCCAGCCGTCTGCGGACTTCGAGCCGGCCGACCAGATCTTCGCGTCGAAGATGACGTTGGCGATCTTGAGCCGCGATGCGTTGGCGACGAGGTAGTGGGCGAGCACCCAACCACGGCGGATGCTGTCCGCGCCGATCGGGCGGAAGAAGACGTCGACGGCGCGACCCTCGTAGTGAGCCGACCCGGCCATGTGCCCGGTCTTCACACCACCGGGCTCGAAGCCGCCCATCGGCAGGTCGCCGAAGGCCTTCCGGATGTCATCCCGGACCGCCTCGGCGCGGGGGGTCAGGCCCGAGGGGGTGATCTTCTGTGCGGCCAGGTCCACGGCATCTGCGGTGCAGGTGAAGGACGCCGGGCTGTATCCGGACATCGCTGAGGCGATCGCGCGTCCGTCCCGCTCGTGGTCGGCATACGCGTTCGGGAACGCGGATCGCTGTACTTCCTGGGCGGCCTTGGTGATCTCCATGTACTGGTAGCCGTCGATCGTGACCAGGGCGTCGTAGAACGCGTTCGCCGCGTAGTACGGGTCTCTGATCTGCTTGACCGTCCCCCAGCCCTGGCTCGGCCGCTGCTGGAACAGGCCGACGGAGTCGCGGTCCCCGCTGTCGAGGTTGCGCAGCTTGGACTCCTGGTATGCGGTCGCGATCGCGATCGAGATGGCCCGGGCAGGCAGGCCCCGGCGCTCCGCGACGGCGGAGATGATCGAGGCGTTCTCGGCCTGCTCGGTCGACATCTCGACCGTGTAACCGTCCACCCTGGCCAGGCAGTGTTTCGGGTCCGGGAGAGGGCCGATCCCGTGCTGGACCGCGTAGTAGGCTCCGCCGACGAGAAGGGCCAGGACGATGACTGCGGTCGTGAGCAGGCGCCAGCTACGCATTGCTGTGCAGGGCGGCGTTGAGCTCGATCCCGCTGCCGTCGCGCCGCATGGCCTCGACGGCCCCCGTCACACTGTTCTGCCAGAACTGCCAGCCTGACTGACCCGACAGCTCGCGGGCCTTGACCACCGAGCCGTCCGCGAGGGTCAGCTTGGTGCCCGCGGTGATGTAGCACCCCGCGGCCACGACGCAGTCGTCACCGAGCGAGATGCCGATACCGGCGTTGGCGCCGAGCAGACACCTCCTGCCGATCGAGATGATCTCGGTGCCACCGCCGGACAACGTGCCCATGATGGATGCGCCGCCTCCGACGTCCGATCCGTCGCCGACGACGACGCCGGCGGAGATCCGACCCTCGACCATGGAGGTGCCGAGCGTCCCGGCGTTGAAGTTCACGAAGCCTTCGTGCATCACGGTCGTGCCCTCAGCGAGATGCGCGCCCAGCCGGACGCGGTCAGCGTCGGCGATCCGGACGCCGGTGGGAACGACGTAGTCGGTCATGCGAGGGAACTTGTCGATGCCCAGCACGGTGACGTCCCTGCCTGCCTCGCGCGCTCGAAGCCGGGTGGTCTCGAAGCCGTTGACGGCGCAGGCGCCGAGGTTCGTCCACACGACGTTGGTCAGCAGGCCGAACACGCCGTCCATGTTCTGGCCGTGGGGCGCGACGAGGCGATGGCTGAGGAGGTGCAGCCGGAGCCAGACGTCGGCCGTGTCGACGGGCGGAGCGCCGAGGTCGGCGATGACGACGTGTTGCACGCTCCGGTGGACATCGCGAACGGTGTCGTGACCTTCGAGGGACGCGAGCGCGCTGGGGACGTGGTAGTCGGCCGGCGGCGTACCCATCGCAGGTTCGGGGAACCACACGTCGAGCAGGACGCCGTCGGCGTCGTACGTTGCCAGGCCGAAGCCCCACGCGGCAGAGGTCGTGTCAGTCACCACGCCAACGCTACCCAGTCGCCGGAGCCGGACGGGTCCCGGGCACGCCGAAGGTCTTGCACTTGGTTGCCGCATCCTCCGTCGTGCAGGCATTGCCGCGGGTCCGCCACAATGGCGGGCATGACAGCCCTCGACCCGCACCAGGACATCGTCGACCTGACCGCCGCACTCGTCGACATCGAGTCGGTCAGCGGCAACGAGCAGTCGATCACCGACGCGATCGAAGAGGCCCTCTCGCCGGTTCCGTGGTTGGAGCTGTGGCGGCACTCGCACTCGCTCGTGGCCCGTACGACGTTCGGTCACGACGAGCGGGTGGTCATCGCCGGCCACGTGGACACGGTGCCGATCAACGCCAATCTGCCCTCCCGGATCGAGGACGGGGCTCTGCACGGGCTCGGGTCGTGCGACATGAAGGGCGGTGTCGCGGTGGCGTTGCAGCTGGCTGCGACGCTCGACCAACCGACGCGCGATCTCACCTACGTGTTCTACGAGGCCGAGGAGGTCGAGGCCGAACGCAACGGGCTCACGCTGATCGCCGCCACCCGAGATGAGATGCTGCACGGCGACTTCGCGGTCGTCATGGAGCCGTCCAACGCGGTGATCGAGGCAGGATGCCAGGGCACGATCACCGTCGTCGTGTCCACGGCAGGGACCCGCGCCCATGCCGCGCGGTCGTGGAACGGCGTCAACGCCATCCACGCGGCTCGCGAGGTGCTCGACCGGCTGGCGGCATACGAGCCGAGGGAGCCGGAGATTGACGGGCTGCGCTACCACGAGGGGCTCAACGCAGTGGGCGTCGCGGGCGGGGTGGCCGGCAACGTGGTGCCGGACTCGTGCGCGGTGACGATCAACCACCGCTTCGCGCCCGACCGTTCGGTTACGGAGGCGGCCGCGCACCTGCGTGAGGTGTTCGCCGGGTTCGAGGTCGACGTGGTCGACTCGGCGCCGGGCGCGATGCCGGGACTCCACCTGCCTGCCGCGGCGGCGTTCCTGGACGTGGTCGGGGGGACCGCCAATCCGAAGTTCGGGTGGACCGACGTGGCTCGCTTCAGCGCGATGGGCATTCCGGCAGTGAACTTCGGGCCGGGAAACCCCGAGCTGGCCCACACTCAGGGCGAGTTCGTGCCGCTCGCGCACCTGCGCTCTTGCCTGGACCAGATGACCGCCTGGCTGACCTGACGCGGCCGTAACGGCTGACCCGAAGCCGACCGCACGGCTGACCGGATGCGGGGCGAATGGCCGCTAAGTTGGCATACATGACCAACTCCCTGCCCGGAAACGGCCGCGAACACCGCCGCGGACCTGTGATCACCCGCCGGCGTCAGGTGTTGTCGTCGACGACAGACCAACACCTGCTGGACTCGCGTGGTCCGAGCGACTGGGTCCACACCGACCCGTGGCGGGTGTTGCGGATCCAGGCCGAGTTCGTCGAAGGTTTCGGAGCCCTTGCCGAGCTCGGACCGGCCATCTCGGTGTTCGGGTCGGCCCGGACCAAGCCGGATGACCCGGAGTACGTCCAGGGGATGGCTCTGGCTCGCGCGCTGGTCGAGGCGGGTTTCGCCGTCATCACGGGTGGTGGGCCGGGTTCGATGGAGGCGGCCAACCGGGGAGCGTCCGAATCCGGCGGTGTCTCGGTCGGGCTGGGTATCGAGCTGCCGTTCGAGTCCGGTCTGAACGGGTGGGCCGACATCGGCATCAACTTCAGGTACTTCTTCGCGCGCAAGACGATGTTCGTCAAGTACGCGCAGGGCTTCATCGCGCTGCCAGGCGGCTTCGGGACGTTCGACGAGGTCTTCGAGGCGGTCACGCTGGTGCAGACGCAGAAGGTGACGTCGTTCCCGATCGTGCTCGTGGGCAGCGAGTACTGGGGCGGCCTCGTCGACTGGATCCGTGCCGTCGTGCTCGGCGGTGGAAAGGTCGGGGAGAAGGACGTCGCGTTGCTGCAGGTCACCGACGACGTCGACGAGGCCGTCGAGATCATGGTCGCGGCCCGGCGCGAACGTGCAGAGGCGCTTGCCGCCGCCCAGCAAGGCCGCTCCGACATCACCCCCCACCGCCCCGACTGACCCTCCTTCGTTGAGTCGCGGGTTGTGGTCTGTTGAGTCGCGGGTTGTGGTCTGTTGAGTCGCGGGTTGCGAGGGCTTGGCCACGGGGTTGTTGGCCGGATGCCAGGATGATCCCGTGTCGCGGAAGAAGCAGCCCGGTCACCCGCGTGGGACACCCGCATTGGGGCAGCTGGTCGAGTCGGGGATTGAGCACACCGTGCGCAGCTACGACCATGACGAGGTCACCAGTGCCGCTATGGGGTATGGCGTCGAGGCAGCCCGGGCGCTGGGCATCAGCTCGGATCGCGTCTTCAAGACCCTGATGGTGCACGATGGTCGAAAGCACGTACTCGGCGTCGTACCCGTCTCTCGCCAGCTCGACCTCAAGGCGATGGCGGCCGTGCTCGGGGCGAAGCAGGTGGTGCTGGCCAGGCCAGACGTTGCTGAGCGCGTGAGCGGTTCGGTTGTGGGTGGTATTTCGCCGCTCGGGGGACGTACGACGCTGGACGTGGTCCTCGACGAGACGGCGATGTCGTACGACACCATCCTGGTCTCGGCGGGGAAGCGCGGCATCGACGTCGAGCTTTCAGCGGGTGACCTCCTCCGCGTCACCGGCGGGCGGACAGCGGCCATCGCGCGCTGACCCTGAAAGCTGAAACTCACGGTTCAAGGGACCAGAACTCACGGTTGAAGGGACCAGAACTCACGGTTCAAGGGACCGAAATCCGCGGTTCAACGGGCCAGAACTCACGGTTCAAGGGACCGAAATCCGCGGTTCAACGGGCCAGAACTCACGGTTCAACGAGGAGAGAGGTCAGGCGAGGCCGCGGGTGGTGCTGGAGGGAGGTCGGCTCCCCCGGATGGAGCTGACCATGTCGAGCACCTGACGCGTCTCGGCCACCTGGTGGGCCCGGAAGACGCGTGCTCCGTGCCAGGCGGAGATCGCGGTGGCCGCGAGTGTCCCGGTCACACGCTGGTCCGTCGGCAGGTCGAGCGTCTCGCCCACGAAGTCCTTGTTCGACAACGCCACCAGCACAGGCCAGCCCGTCGCCACCAGCTCATCGAGCCGGCGGGTCAGCTCGAGGGAGTGCCGCGTGTTCTTCCCGAAGTCGTGCGTGGGATCGATCAGGATCCGGTTCCGGTCGACGCCCAGAGCGACTGCCCGTTCCGCCAGCGCCGTCACGGTGGTGATCACGTCGGCCACCACATCGTCGTACGCCACCCGATGCGGATCGGTCCGCGGCCCGAGTCCGCCGCTGTGGCTGCACACCAGCCCGACGCCGAACTCGGCCGCCACCTCCGCCACCTCGCGATCGGCACCCGCCCATGTGTCGTTGAGCAGGTCGGCCCCGCGCTGGCACAGCTCGCGAGCCACCGGTGCCCGCCAGGTGTCGGCACTGATCACGACGTCGGGATACGCCGACCGCACCGCGGCCACGAACGACGCCGTCCGCCGCAACTCCTCGGTGACGTCGACCTCGTCGCCGTAGCCGGCCTTGACGCCGCCGATGTCGACGATGTCGGCGCCCTCGTCGACCACCTGCGCCACCCGGTCCAGAGCAGCCGCCTCGTCGTAGGTCGAGCCGTTGTCGTAGAAGGAGTCCGGGGTCCGGTTGACGATCGCCATCACGGCGAGATCGGTCTCGCCGAAGTCACGACGTCCGAGCTGCATCGGTACCGCGGCTCCTCACTGCTGTCTGTGTGTTTCGGCCCTGTGACGGGTCTTCGCTGGTCAAGCGTGGCACGATCGTTGCCGTGATCTGGTTGTGGGTGCTCGTCCTCGTCGTCGTGATCGGTGCCATCGCCGTGCTGGCGGCGCGCCGCGAGCAGCCCATGGCGGAGGCGTCCGAGGACCGCCCCGACCGTGCCGTTCCCACCGGGCGCGCTCTGACGTCCGACGACCTCGAGGCGGTCCGCTTCACCACAGCGATGCGTGGCTACCGGATGGATGAGGTCGACGCACTGATCGACCAGCTGCGGGCGGATCTCATCGCGCGTGAGAGCGAGCTACGGACGACGGAGGAGCCTGGTCGCCCCCTTCCGCTCGAATACCGTCGCGCGAGCGACCCGCGCACGCAGGTGGAGGCCGCCGAGGAGCACACGCCTCGCCACCAGGCGACCGAGTCGTGACGACGAGCGGCTCGACGCAGGGAGCCGACGGTCGGTTGCGCTGCCCATGGGGTGTCTCCGCTCCCGAGTACATCGCCTACCACGACGACGAGTGGGGCCGTCGGATCCGAGACGACAACGGCCTGTATGAGCGGATGACGCTCGAGGGCTTCCAGTCCGGCCTCTCCTGGCTCACGATCCTGCGCAAGCGCGACAACTTCCGCAAGGCGTTCGCCGACTTCGACATCGAGTCAGTCGCGTCGTACGACGATGAGGATCGCGCCCGGCTGCTCGCCGATCCCGGCATCGTCAGGCACGGCGGAAAGATCGACGCCGCGTTGTCGAACGCACGCGCGGCAGTGGCTCTCGACCAGCCGCTGGCCGAGCTGATCTGGAGCTTCGCTCCCGACCCCCGACCTGCCCCGGTCACGCTGGCCGATGTGCCCGCGCAGACCGACGAGTCACGAGCCCTGGCGCGCGAGCTCAAGCGCCGGGGATTCCGCTTCGTCGGCCCGACCACCGCCTACGCGCTGATGCAGGCGGCTGGCCTCGTGAACGACCACCTCGTCGACTGTTGGGCCCGCGACGGGGTCAGCTGATGACCGCACCCCGTCCCCTTACCCCTCTCCGGAGGCCCCTGCGGGTCGTGGTGGCCGGAGTCGTAGCGACTGCCGCCGCGGCGGCGCTCGGCACGCCGTCGGCCGCGGAGGCCCATTCCAGTGGGGCACAGCCGAAGGCCAGGACCGGGGTCGTCGCCTCGGCGGCCTCGACGGCGTCGACTGCCTCGAAGTCCACGAGCTCTGCCGTGCTCTCGCAACGCACCATCGGACGGTCAGTGCGCGACCATGCGATCCGCGCCTACGAGATGGGCAGTCGCCGAGCCGCCAAGACCGTCGTGGTCATCGGCGCCATGCACGGCAACGAGACGGAGGGCTCCACGGTCATCAGCGCCCTGATGGCCGGCAAGCCGATCAAGGGCGTGCACATCTGGGCCATCCGCCGTGATAACCCCGACGGCGTGCTCGCCGGCCACCGCCGCAACGCGCACGGTGTCGATCTCAATCGCAACTTCCCCACGAAGTGGAAGAAGCTGACTGGCAGCTACGACTCCGGGCCGCGCCCTCGCTCAGAGCCCGAGACTCGTGCGCTCATGCGGTTCCTGAAGCGCATCGACCCCGCATACGTCGTCACCATGCACTCCCCGTTGCACGGCATCGACGTGTACGACTCCAAGGATCGAAGGTTCGCCCGCCGGCTGGCCCGCAACATGCGGCTGCCGGAGCGGTCCTTCGACTGCGGAGGTGTCTGCCACGGCACGCTCACCCAGTGGTTCAACCGTCACCACGACGGCGCCTGCGTCACGGTCGAGTTCGGTGACAACCCGTCGTCGCGCTACCTGCATGTCGGCGCGCCACGCGGGCTGATGCGTGCCATCGGCGGCCACTACTGAGCCAGCTGCGGCAACCGGCCCGGTCCCAGCGGGCACGCGTGCGGTCAGAGGCCGATGACGTAGTCGTAGGGCCCCATCACGATCTGCGGATGCCCACCCGGGCGCAGCCAGCGGATGAGCCACCGCAGCTGTCCGTGTCCCACGGCTACGCAGCCGGCCGTGGCGCCGTCGCCACGCACGTGCAGGAAGATCCCGCCCCCGCGTGCGGTGTCGGCTCGACGGTCGGCAACCCACTGACCTCGACGGTGTGAATAGCGGATCTGGCTCGGCAGGTTGAAGCCGATGACCACTCCGTAGGCGTACTGATTGCCGTAGTTCCACAGATGCTCGGCCTTGTTGGCTCGCCAGTGAGTTTTCGTAGCCTTCCGCCATTGCCAGACGTTGTACGTCGCTGGGTCTCGCGGCTCGTACGGCCACCAGTCGTTGCGGTCGAAGTGGCGGTAGCGGAGGTTGGCCCCGGGGTCGGCCAGCCGACCGAACGCATATGGCAGCCGGAACCGGCCGGCCGGCGTGGTGCCCGTGGCTTGGACTCGCTTGGACGCCTGAACCCACCCGCTGTAGCCGACGACGGCGCGGACCGGGCCACGTGCGAGGCGCCAGCTTCCGTCCGCGCGGCGTTGCCAGGCCCTCAGCGTCGCGGTCGACGTCTGCCAGTTCGCCGAGGTCACCGTGATCATCTGGTGGACACCGGGGCGTGCACCGATCCGTTCGGGGAGGGGTCGGCCGGCCTGGGCGGCGGTTGCGGTGCCGACGACGGTGGAGCCGACGGTTCCCACGGCCAGCGGCAGCGTCACCAGCAGGGCCATCGCCCCGACGGCGTACCGTCTCGGCCTCGTCCTGGTCCGTTCGGGCTGGGAGATGAGTGGACTCATGTCACCGTCCTTCGAACGTCGGTTTCTCCTTGGCCACGAATGAATCGACAGCGTTGCGGTGGTCTGCGGACCCGCCGGTCCGGGCCATCATCCGGCTCTCGAAGGCCAGCGACTCGGCGAGCGGGTGCGTGGCCGAGTAGGCGATCGAGGCCTTGACGGAGGCGTAGGCGAGCGTCGGGCCGTGGGCCAGGGTCGCGGCGAGGGTGGCAGCCTCGACCGCGAGATCGGCCGCCGGTACGACGCGGTTGACCAGCCCGAGCGCGAGCGCTTCCTGTGCGTCGACCGTACGGGGTGTCAGCAGCAGCTCCATCGCCTTCGTGGGGCCGACCAACCGCGGCAGTGACCACGAGGCGCCGGTGTCGCACGAGAGCCCGATCGCCGTGAAGGCGGTGTTGAAGCCGGCCGTGTCGGCGGCCAGCCTCAGGTCACAGGCCAGCGCGATCGACATCCCGGCCCCGGCGGCTACCCCGTTGACTGCCGCGATGACCGGCTTCTCCATCGTCGCCAGTCCGAGCGCGATCGGGGTGTAGTGCCGGTCGACCGTGGACCAGACCTCCTCGATGGACTGGGTCGAGATGTTCGCGACGTGCTCACGAAGGTCCTGGCCCACGCAGAAGGCCCGGCCCGTCCCGGTCAGCACCACGCAACGCACGTCCTCGTCGCCGGCGGCTCGCTGGATCGCTGCGTGCAAGGCGTCCTTTGTGGCGGTGTCGAGGCTGTTCATGTCCTCGGGTCGGGCCAGGGTGATCGTCGCCACCTGGTCGGCGACGTCGTACATGACGGGTGCGGTCATCGGTGGCTCAATCTGGTGATCCGTTCGTGGAGTGGCCGTTCGGGCGCAGACATGCATCAACGTACCGCTCCGCTCCCGGCAGCAGTCGTTGCGCCTCGCGGTCGAAGAAGGCAGCCGCCTCCTGTCCGGGCCAGGCGGGAGGAAGCAGCTCACGGGGGAGCGCCGGGTCGCGGAACAGGAACTTGCGCCACTCGTGGACGAGTCGGCTGCGTACGACGAAGTCGTCCCGGTCCGGATCCGGGCGCAACGCTTCGGGGTCCACGGCGCCGTTGTCGCGGAGGGAGCCGCCGGGCGACCCTCCCGCCTCGGCCACCAGCTCGCGTGCCTCGACAAGCCACCGGGCGTAGGCGCGACCGAGCCCGTCCAGGTCCCAGGCCTGCGCCGCGAGGGCGCTGTCGTCGCCGTCGTGCTCGGCCCAGAAACGCCTCGCGCGGACGCCTTCGCGTTCGAGCAGCGCATCGACCTCGCCAGAGGCGCGAGGACTGATCCAGGTGCCGTCCCGCAAAGGCGCGTAGCCGAGGTAGCCCAGGCCCGTCCGCACCCGCTCGCGGGCGGCTCGTTCCTTCACGTGGTCCAGCGTGAGCAGGTGCCAGCGCTGCTCCCAGGGCCCAATGCCGCGTCGGTAGATCCGCGCCGCCGCCTCGGCCAGCCGCCGGTCAGCACGTGGCGTGAGCCGATATCCGGGCCCCTGGGCGAGCCGCACCGCGGCCAGCCATTCCTGTCTCACCATCCGCGAGATCGCGGTACGGACAGCCGGTGCAGCGATGTCGAGAGTGGCCAGGACGCGGACCAGGGCGGCCACTGGGGCCCGCCCTCCGCGGGAGCGGAGGTGGTCGCCATAGACGTCGAACAGGGCGGAGCGGGCGTTCACAAGGAGGCAGTCTGCCGCACGGTTTCCACAAGCGGTGCGATAATGGTGCGAGGTAACCGATGCGCCACCGGCGTCTCGACCCGTCAGGGGTGGAGTCTCGGCGCTCACGACGAAGGGTAGGTGCGCGCATGGCGGCGATGAAGCCGCGGACGGGTGACGGTCCGCTGGAAGTCACGAAGGAGGGTCGCGGCCTGGTGATGCGCGTCCCCCTGGAGGGTGGCGGACGGCTCGTGGTCGAGCTCAACGCTGAGGAGGCGAAGGCGCTCGAACAGGCCCTGAGCCTGGTGACCAGCTGAACCGCGCTCACTCAGGTCAGTCGTTCCGGACCCCGGAGGTACTCGCTACCTCCGGGGTCCGGCTCTGTGTGCGGGCGCTAGGGTGCTCGCGTGTCAACCCCCTCGCCCGGACCGCAGCCGTTGCCCACGACGATCGAGCTGAGCCCGTCGGACGCCCAGAGGGCCGACACGCGCATCGTGGCCATCGGGTTCAGCCGCGGTGGCGACGACGGCACGCCGGCCGACCCGTCGAGCCAGCACGGAGAGTATGTCGTCGGGCTCGGTGCCGAGCAGGCGATGCGCGACCTCGGGGTGGACCCGTTCGCCGTACTCGACCGGGCGAAAGCCTCCGGCGACGGCGGGGAGGTCGTCTCGCTCGAGCTCTTCGACCAGGTCGGCGGGTCTTCCGTCGAGCAGGTGATGCTGATCGGTCTCGGCACTGGCCGGGGCCAGGACTACCGGAGAGCAGGTGCGGTGCTGGCCCGCGCTGCCCGCGACCGGGGGCCGGCGGCGACCTCCATCGCGGCCCTGGCTGATGACGACCAGCTGGCTGCGTTCACCGAAGGCCTGGTGCTGGGTGCGTTCGGCTTCCACCGCAAGTCGGCTGAGAGACCCGCCGGCGCGCCCCGGGTCGTCCTGACCGAGATGCTCGACGGAAAGGGCACGCCGCGCGGGCGCGTCGTCGACCGGGCCACGCTGCGTGCCATGGCGTCGTGGCGCTCGAGAGCGTTTGCGCTGACCCCATCGAACGAGAAAGGCCCGGAGCGACTCGAGGAGTGGGCCCGGGAAGCCGCCGACGAGGGCGGTCTCGGCATCACGGTCTGGGACGAGAAGCGGCTCGCCGCCGACGGTTTCGGCGGGATCCTCGCCGTCGGGGCGGGATCGGCGTACGAATCGCGCTTCATCCGGCTCGACTACACCCCCCGGAAGGCCCGACGCGACACACCGCATCTCGTGCTCGTCGGCAAGGGCATCACGTTCGACACCGGCGGAATCTCGATCAAGCCGCGCGACGCCATGATGACGATGAAGCGCGACATGACCGGTGCAGGAGTGGTCATCGCGGTGCTGGGCGCCCTGCGCGACCTCGAGGTGCCGGTCAAGGTGACCGGGTTGGTGCCGGCCGCGGAGAACGCGATCGGCGCCGCGGCGATGCGACCCGGCGACGTCATCACACACTTCGGCGGACGCACCAGCTTCGTCGGCAACACCGACGCCGAGGGGCGGCTCGTGCTCGCGGACGCGCTGGCCTACGCCGCGGCGAACATCGACGCAACGGCAGTCCTCGACATCGCGACGCTCACCGGCTCCGGGAAGATGGCGCTGGGAACGTCGCTGGGCGCGCTGTTCGCCACCGATGATGACCTGGCGGCCTCGCTCACCGTAGCGGGAGACCTGGCCGGAGAACCGGTCTGGCGGCTGCCCCTGCTCGACGTGTACGAGCCGATGCTGGAGGAGATGTCAGCGGACGCGACCAACGCCTCAGGGCAGCCCGGGTCGATCACCGCTGCGCTCTTCCTCCGCCACTTCGCCGGGAATGCTCGGTGGGCGCACCTCGACATCGCCAGCGTCGGCGACTCTCCGAAGGATGCCTTCGAGTACACCGCGGGCGCGACCGGCTTCGGGTCGCGGTTGTTGCTGCGCTGGCTCGAGGCCCAGACCAGCTGATCTGCCGGGTCGGTGCGTCTGCCGGTACGGGGGCGCTTCTAGGCTGTCCGTGTGCCGGAGCTCGTCGTCCCTGATGTGCGCTACCAGCGGTCATTCCTCGCCTCGGTCGTCGAGATCCGCGAGCGGGGTGAGGACGAGCGGTACGCCGGGCTGACGATCATCGGTGCGATCGGCGACTACGAAGGCGAGTACTTCCCGTTCGAGACGCTGCACGATCCGGAGACGTTCGCGGAGTACTGCAGACGGCTTCGGCAGCTGGCGGAGCCCGACACCTGGCTGCCCGAGGGAATCGTCCCGTCGACCTACCTGTGGTGGGTGGACGGCGAGGAGTACCTGGGCCGGCTGTCCATCCGGCACATGCTGACGCCCTGGTTGTTGGAGTACGGCGGGCACATCGGGTACGTCGTACGGCCGACGGCCCGGCGGACGGGCCACGCCACGGCGATGCTCCGGGCGTCGCTGCCGGTGGCGTACGGGCTCGGGATCGACCCGGTGCTCGTGACGTGTGACGACACGAACGAACCGTCTCGAAAGGTGATCGAGACCGCCGGTGGCATGTTTGACGATGTCCGCGGCCCGAAGCTGCGTTTCTGGATCGTCACCGGTCCCGCCGACTCCTGACCGCGCACCGCGCACCGACCCGCTGGTGCAACTCGATGAGGCAAACCCCCAGTCCGAGCGGCACGTTTGCCTAGTCCACAAGCCAGCTGGATTGTGAACTAGGCAAACGTGCGGCGGGGAGAGGCAGTCTGCCTAGGGGAGTCAGCGCTTCTGGGCGAGGAGCAGCCCGTCGCCGACCGGGAGCAGCACGGGCAACAGCTCCTCCTGCTCGGTCACCTGGCGCAGGGTTTCGCGGATCGCGGTCGTCTCGGCGTCGCGTACGGAAGGATCGGCCACTCGGTCATGCCACAACGAGTTGTCGAAGGCGACGACACCACCGCGACGAAGCAGCCGGATGGCCTGCTCGAGGTACTGCGGATACTCCTGCTTGTCGCCATCGCAGAAGACCAGGTCGTAGTGCTCGTCGGTCAGCCGCGGCAGCACCTCCAGGGCAGCACCAGGAATGAGACGCACGCGCTGTGAGGCGATCCCGGCCTCCCGGAACGCCTCCTTGGCCATGCGCTGGTGCTCCGCCTCCAGGTCGACGCTCGTGAGTACGCCGTCTGAGCGCATCCCGCGCATCATCCACACGCCGGACACACCGCAGCCAGTCCCGATCTCGACCACGTTGCGCGCATCGAGCAACGCCGCGACAAAACGCAACGCCGCGCCGCCCCCCGCGCCGATCGGGACCGCATCGACCTCGGCCGCGCGGGACCGGGCATTGGTGAGGACATCGTCCTCCGCGATGAACTGCTCGGAATAAGCCCACGAAGCAGGCTTCAGCCCGGTGGCGATGGCGGCCTCCTCATTCGGCCCCGACGGGCCCCTGTGGACGCCGGGGTGCTGGTTGATCTGGCGTGAGCCTAGTCGCTTCACGGCGTACGGGTCATCGGGCCGCACCGGACCGGAACCGGGAACTGCACCTGGCACCTGAACGTTACGTAAGTGGCGGCTTGACCGCGTCGCGTGTGAACTATCCTGAGAGCACGACGATCCGCGGCTCAAGGCGCCACCATTCGTCAGCAGGGAGGAGCCCGCCGGCCATGGTCGCCATCGCGACTGACGTGGACGTGCGACGAGGAGGTGGAAGCGACGTGGACGGTTCAACCGACGTGCGTCCGGCCACCGAGGACGCCTGGGTCCCCCCGAGCTGGGACGAGATCGTCCGCACGCACTCCGCCCGTGTCTACCGGCTGGCGTTCCGCCTGACCGGCAACCGTCACGATGCCGAGGACCTCACCCAGGAGGTCTTCGTGCGGGTGTTCCGGTCGTTGTCGTCGTACCAGCCGGGCACGTTCGAGGGCTGGCTGCACCGGATCACCACGAACCTCTTCCTCGACCAGGCGCGTCGCAAGCAGCGCATCAGGTTCGACGCCCTCCCCGACGACGTCGGTGACAAGCTGCCCGGTTTCCTGCCCTCGCCGGCGGCCGGTCTCGACGACCAGATGTTCGACCCGGACATCGAGGCGGCCCTGGCCGAGCTGCAACCCGACTTCCGCGTGGCAGTGGTCCTGTGCGACATCGAGGGCCTCACCTACGACGAGATCGCAGAGGTGCTCGACGTCAAGATCGGCACCGTTCGATCGCGCATCCACCGCGGACGCACGATGCTCCGCAAGGCGCTGGCCCACCGGGCGCCGACAGCGACGAGGAGACGATTCGGAGGTGCGGTCGACGCCACCCAAGTGGGTGTGGCCCGGTGAGTCACCTGCACCACAAGGTGTCGGCGTTGATCGACGGCGAACTGCAAGGCGGCGCCCGTCGACGTGCGCTGGCACATGCCTCCACGTGCGCGGACTGCCAGCGAGAGCTCGAGCAGACGTACGCCCTGAAGCAGCGGTTGCTCGGCCTGGCCGCTGCCGAGCCGCCGGCCGACCTGTTCGCCGCTCTGGGCTCCGTACGCTCTGCACCGAGAGCCGCCACGCCGACCGCTGGCTCCCGGGTAGCCGTCGCGACACGACGCGCCCTGGTCGGTGCCGGCTCGATGTCGCTGGCGGTGGTGACGCTCGCCTACGCCGTGGGTGGCTCCGAACCCGCTTCCTCCAGTGTTGATCCTCCCGTCGGTGAGTTCTCCGCCGAGTTCGCCGACAGCACCGGCCTCGCGGCCTTGTCCGACCCGGCCGTCGAGGTGCTCTCCGAGGGACAGCAGTCCACCTCCGGCGACACCTTGCGCGCGGCGAGCGCCTTCACATCGATCGCAGGCGTGGTCGGGCAGCGTTCCCCTTCCGCTGACGACCCACGCGCGGTGCAGTGGCTGCGGCGGTCAGCGGCCGCGCCCGCCGAAGTGGCGTACACGGCCATCCGCACGGTGACGTGGCTCGGATCCAACGGTGAGTCGTCAGTGACGCTGGCGATCGAGCACGCCCCGCAGCAGGGCACGAGCTTCACGGTGATGAACGGAGCAGACAGTCCCGATCCCACGTTCATCACCCGAAGCGAAGCGGCCGACGATGGCTCGGTGAGCGCCCAGCCCGTCGACTTGCTGTTGGATGCGTATGACCTCTCGAGTGTCGGTACAGGCACCGTCGACGGACGCGCAGCCACGGTCGTCGAGGCGAGCCGCGACGGGGGGCAGGTTGCGCGCTTCTGGATCGACCAGGAGACCGGTCTGCTGCTGCAGCGGGCGCTGTACGACGACAACGTCCTCATCCGGATGAGCACGCTGTCCCACCTCCAGACGCAGGACCATCACTTCATCTCCCACCTCGCCCCCGAGCTGGAGGCACCGTCGGCAACGCAGTTGTCGATGCAGGTCGCTCCAGCGCTCACCGACCAGGGCTGGGCGTGTCCCCTTCAGCTGCCCGGCGACTTCCAGCTGACCTTCTTGCACCACCTGGACGGTGCGGGCGACGTCGTGCATGCGGCGTACTCCGACGGTCTCTCGACCGCGTCGGTCTTCGAGGAGCGAGGGCAGCTCGACACGTCAGCGCTCGGCGCGTACCGGCACGTGGTGTCCAGTGGGTCATCGCTGTGGGTGCAGGACGGTCTTCCCACGGTGGTGCTCTGGCAGGCCGATGGCATGGTCTACACGCTGCTGAGCGATGCGCCGATGAGCACCACAGCTGAGCTGGTGGCGGCGCTGCCGCACAGCGCAGATCTGGCGTCCGGCGGGAACCGGTTGAGTCGGGGTCTGGAGCGGATCGCCTCCTACGTCAATCCGGCTGAGTGAGCGGCTGCGGCGGCTCTCCCGACGCAGTGGGAAGCGTGAGCCGTCGGTCCGGCCGGATCTCCGGCGCATCGCCACGGGGCGTGAGGCATGCTTGACCATGAGCACCGTTGGACGACGACGGCGCCAGACCAGTCCGTCCCCCAGGAGTAGTGCCCGTGCCCGACGACCATCCCGACCACGAGGAGGGCCTCGGCGGCGTCGGTCCTCAGCCGCCGGCACCTCCCTCCGCCGGCGCCGAGGCTGCCTCGCCCACAGGAGATACCTCGCCCGCCCCGGATGCGTCGGCGGCTGCCAGCTCCGAGGCCGCATCCAGTCCGTCCCGCGGTCCCCAGCAGGGGCCGCCTCCCACGGGTGTCCCGTATGGCGGTGCCCCGTACGGCGGTGTCCCGTACGGCGGTGCCCCGCAGGGTGGTGCCCCGTACGGCGGTGCCCCGCAGGGTGGTGCCCCGCAGGGCTACCGGCCACCCGCTCGGCCCGGATGGGACGCGGGCACCGAGCAACGGCCGGTGCCACCCCCGACCTGGTCGTATGGCGGTCACGCCGAGCCGACGCTGCCGCTCGGTGAGCTCCAGACAGGCTGGCCCCCCGCAACGGCGCGAGAGCCACGCAGCCGTGTGCCGTTCGTGCCCGTGGCACTGCTGTCCCTGCTGCTCGGGCTCGGTGGGGGCGCGGCTGGTGCGTGGCTCGTCGAGCAGGGTCGGGACACGTCACCGGCAGGTTCGCTGGGCGACGGCCAGGTCATCTCCCGCGGTCCGAGCGCCGGAGGGTCCGATGCCAACCCGGTCGTCGGGGTGGCGGACCGGGTGCTGCCGAGCGTGGTCTCGATCGACGTCCAGGGCAGCAGCAGCGAAGTCACCGGCTCGGGGTTCGTGTATGACGACCAGCGGCACGTCGTGACCAACAACCACGTCATCGAGCCGGCCGCCAACGGTGGCGACATCACGGTGTCGCTGTCGAATGGGCAAAGCGTGTCAGCGTCTATCGTCGGACGCAGCCCGTCCTACGACCTCGCCGTCATCAAGCTCGACGACGGGCCCGAGCTGAGCCCGGCGACCATCGGTACGTCGCGAAACGTCGCGGTCGGTCAGGTCGTGGTGGCCATCGGGTCGCCGCTGGGTCTGAACGCCACGGTCACCTCAGGCATCATCAGTGCCACACATCGGCCCGTGACCGCGGGTGGGCAGGGGGAGACGTCGTACATCAACGCCCTCCAGACCGATGCCGCGATCAACCCCGGCAACTCCGGTGGTCCGCTCGTCGACCTCGACGCGGCGGTCATCGGGGTCAACTCGGCGATCGCCACCCTGGGGACCTCGACCGGTGGACAGGCGGGCAACATCGGCGTCGGCTTCTCGATCCCGATCGACCAGGTGGTGACCACGGTCGAGCAGATCATCAAGACCGGTCAGGCGGAGTACCCGGTGATCGGGGCTCGGGTCGACGTGGCGGTCTCCTCCGAAGGCGCCACCGTCGACGAGGTCGACGCGGGTAGCCCGGCGGCGCAGGCTGGGCTCCAGAACGGCGACGTGGTGAAGGAGATCAACGGCGAGCCTGTCAAGGACGGTGTCGAGCTCATCGTCAAGATCCGGTCGTTCGAACCGGGGCAGACCGTGACTCTCCTCGTGGACCGGGGCGGCTCGACGCAGCGCATCCGCGTCACCCTCGGCAAGAAGGTCGGCTGACCTGACCGCGCCTGACGTCGCTCTCCGACTGGCCCTAGGCGTTTGCCTTGTGAACAAGCCAGGTGGCTTGTTCACAAGGCAAACCCGCGTCGTCAGCTGACGACCTGCCTTGTGGACATGGCAAACCCCAACGGCTGGCGGCGGTACCCGGCGTCACCGGTGAGCGGTGGCGCAGAGAGCAAGGCCGGGCAGCTCGACGCCCGCAGGGGTCGTGTACGGCGCACACGCGTCGCGCAGCCGCGCGGCCAGGGCCGTCCGAGACGTCTCCGGCAACGACGCAAGCAGTTTGCTGAGCGGCCCGGCCAGGGCAGCCGTCCGCTCCCACCAGTCCTCGAAAGACCCGGCGTGCGCCGGCACCTCGACGGTCGTCACGCGGACGTTCTCGAACTGCTCGAACAGGCTCGAGAAACGCTCGCGATCGGAGAGTGAGAACGGCCCCGGTACACCCGGCGGCGGGACCGGAGCGCCGGTCTCGGCCGTCACTGCGTCGAACACCAGGCCCAACCACGGGTTGTCCTCCCGCGGCCCCCACACGGAGATCGCCACTCTGCCCCCGGGACGCAGCACCCGCCGGATCTCGGCAACGGCGGCTGCCGGGTCGGTGGCGAACATGAGTCCCTCCCGGCAGAACACGACGTCGTACGCCGCGTCCGGCTCGTCGATCTGAGCCAGGTCGAGATCACGGGTGCTGACGTGGGAGAGACCGGCCGCCGCGGCACGTCGTCGGGCGATCTCCGTCATGTCAGGGGCCACGTCAGACATCACGATCTCGCCACCGGGCAGGACCAGCGTCGCCGCGGCCAGGCCGACGCTGCCCACGCCGCAGGCGAGCTCGAGCACGCGCTCCCCGGGTACGGGCGCGGCGCTCTCGATCATCAGGCGGGTCAGGTCCGGGGCTCGGTTGTCGACGTAGTCGACGTGCTCCGCCCAGTGAACCGCCACCGAATCCCACATGTCGCGCACTCGGCGCCTGATTGCCAGGTCCGCGTCTGGCGTCTGTGCCGCGGCTGCTCTGCTCGCGAGTTCTGTCATCGTGATCCCCTCGGTTCAGTCGGCGGCGATCTCGGTTACCATATTCGGTAGATCGCCAAGATATTGAAGTGAGTGTGACTGTACTCAAATGAGCGAGCCTGTCAAGCCCCGTACCTACGACTCCACACGCCGGCGCGCCCAGGCAGCCGACACCCGCCGCGACGTCATGCGAGCGGCCCAGCGGCTCTTCGAGCGTGATGGGTACGCCGCTACGACCATTCCGGCGGTGGCCCGCGAGGCCGGGGTGGCGCAGAAGACGGTCTACAGCGGCTTCGGGAGCAAGGGCGGCCTCTTGCACGGGGTCTGGGACCTTGCGCTCGGCGGAGACGACAGTCAGACCCCGGTCGGGGAGCGCAGGTGGTATCAGGACGTTCTCGAGGAGCCCGATCCACGCCGCCAGCTGGTGCTCAACGCCCGCAACTCCCGCTCAGGCAAGGAGCGGATCGGTCGGGTGCTGGAGGTGATTCGCGCGGCGACCGGGATCGACCCGGCGGTGGCGGATCTCTGGAGGACGATCCAGATCGAGTTCCACGCCAACCAGCGGGTCATCGTGGAGAGCTTGCATCGCAAGGGTGCCCTGAAGCGAGGTCTGGGCGTTGCCAGGGGGGCAGACATCCTGTGGACGCTCAACCACCCCAACACCTGGCAGCTGCTGGTCGGCGAGCGTGGCTGGACCCCTGCGCAATACGAGAAGTGGTTCGCTGAGGCGTCGATGATGCAGCTTCTCGGCTGACCTCATTGGTGGCCGCCGCCCGTGCCAGTGAGCGAGGCAAGCCCCCTGTTCCCAAGGCGCATGTGCCTAGTGACGTGACCACCTGGCTTGTGGACTAGGCAAACGCGGAGGGCCAGAGGGGCAGTCACCCCCGGGCAAGGTGGACGAGGGAGCACGGGTAGGCAGGGTCAGGTGGCTTCGAGGTCGAAGGGGGCCGACTCACCCAGCGCGAGCGGCCGCAAGCCAGGTCGCTTGGGCGCATCATCCTTGTCGTCCTCGAGGTCGTCGAGCAGATGCTTCTTGACGAGGGCGCGCGGGTTGAGCTCGTTGACGTCGAGGTTGGCGAACTCCGGACCCAGCTCCTCGGAGAGCTGGGAGCGGGCCTGGGTCAGCATCTGCCGCGCCGAGCGCAGCATCTTGCCGGCCTGACGGGCGACCTCGGGCAGCCGGTCGGGACCGAAGACGAACAGCGCGACGACGGCCAGCACCAGGAACTCCGGCAGACCGATGTCGAACATGCGTCAAGCCTGACACATCTCGCAGGTCGCTCGAGGTGGAACCTCAGCGACCAGCAGGGGACAGGCCCAGCTGCATGCCGGCCAACCCCCGGCCCTTCGCCAGCAGCGCCGTGGCGATCGAGGTGAGCGCATCGCCAGCGGGAGTCTCGGTCTCGTCGAGCACCAGCGGCCTCCCCGCGTCGCCGGACTCGCGCAGACGTATGTCGAGCGGGATCTGGCCCAGCACAGGCACGTCATACCCGAAACGGGCCGAGAGGGTGGCAGCCACCTTCGCTCCACCTCCCGTGCCGAACAGGTCGATCGTGTGCTCGGGACCGCAGTGCGGGCAGACCAGGAAGCTCATGTTCTCGATCACCCCGGCGACCCGCTGATGCATCATCGACGCCATCGTCCCCGCGCGCTCTGCCACCTCGGCGGCGGCGGACTGCGGGGTGGTGACGACGAGGACCTCGGAGTTCGGCAGGTGCTGGCCGACGGAGATGGCCATGTCACCGGTGCCGGGCGGCAGGTCCAGCAGCAAGACGTCGAGGTCGCCCCAGTAGACGTCGCTGAGCATCTGCACGAGAGCGCGGTCGAGCATCGGTCCGCGCCATGCCACGACCTGGTCTCGCCGGGGCTTCAACATGCCGATGCTGATCACGCTGAGCCCCATGACCGGGACCGGCATGATCATGTCCTCGACCTGCGTCGGCCGCTCGTCGGCGACGCCGAGCATCGCCGGGATCGAGTGGCCGTAGATATCGGCGTCCAGGATGCCGACCTTGCGGCCGGTGCGCGCCATCGCCATCGCCAGGTTGACCGTCACCGAGGACTTGCCGACGCCACCTTTGCCGGAGGCGACCGCGATGACCTTGGTCAGCGAGTCGGGCCGTGCGAACGGGATCTCCTTGGCCGGCTGGCCACCGCGCAGGTTCTGCTGCAGCTGCTGGCGCTGCTCGTCGCTCATCACGCCCAACGTGACATCGACGCCGCTGACTCCGGCGACTGCGGAGACGGCCGCGGTGACGTCTCGCGTGAGCGTCTCCTTCATCGGGCAGCCGGAGACCGTCAGCAGGATCGTGACCGCGACGTTGCCGTCGTCGCTCACCGTCACCTCGTCGACCATGCCGAGCTCGGTCACCGGTCGCCGGATCTCGGGGTCATTGACCGTCGCGAGGGCGGCATTGACGCGGTCCAGCACCGGGGATGTCATGGCTCCAGGCTACGGGTCCGCGCCGTCTCGTCAGAATCCTGGTCGCCGGACTGGGTACGCTCCTCGAGGTCGGACAGCAGTGAACGCAGCTCCGAGCGGAGGTAGTCGCGGGTAGCGACCTCACCGATCGCCATCCGCAGCGACGCCACCTCGCGGGCCAGGAACTCCATGTCGGCGTGTGCGCGGACGTTCGCCTCCCGATCCTGCTCGGTGACGACGCGGTCTCGTGCCTCCTGGCGGTTCTGCGCGAGCAGGATCAGCGGTGCGGCGTACGACGCCTGGGTGGAGAAGAACAGGTTGAGCAGGATGAACGGATAGGGGTCCCAATCCAGCCCGTACAACCCGATGAGGTTGACCGTGATCCAGACGATGACGAAACCGGTCATGTAGGTCAGGAAGCGCGCTGTGCCCATGAAGCGCGCGAAGTTCTCGGCGAACTTGCCGAACATCTCGGGGTCGTAGCTCGGCCGCATCACCAGGGTGCGGCGGGTATCTCTCGGCACGTCGAGCCGGGCCACCCGCGAGGTTCGCGCCGGCGTATGGCGGCTGGTCTCGCGGCGCTCCTCTTCGCGCACGTCGTCACGAGCCATCGGGGGTCCCCTCGACCAGAGCATGTGCGGCGGATGCGGCGAGCTCGCCTTCACGCTGCCGCCAGTTCTCGGGCAGCAGGTGGTCGAGCACGTCGTCGACCGACACCACGCCCAGCAGGTGACCGTCGTCGTCGACGACTGGGCTCGCGACGAGGTTGTAGTACGCGAGATGCCGGGTGACCTCGTCAAGCGTCGCGTCAGCCCGCAGCGCCTCGAGGTCGTTGTCGATGACCGCCGAGACGAGGCTCGACGGCGGCTCGCGCAGCAGGCGCTGGAAGTGCCCGACACCCAGGAAGCGGCCGGACGGGGTCTCCATCGGCGGTCTGCAGACGTAGACCATGGCGGCCAGCGAGGGCGTCAGCTCACTGGCCCGGATCCGCGCCAGCGCTTCGGCGACGGTGGCGTCCGGCGGCAGGATGACGGGGTCGGTGGTCATCAGACCGCCCGCGGTCCGTTCCTCGTAGGTGAGCAGTCGTCGTACGTCGTCGGCCTCGCCGGGGTCCATGAGTAGCAGGAGCGCTTCGGCCGTCTCGGGCGGCAGCTCGGCGATCAGGTCGGCAGCGTCGTCGGGCGACATCTCCTCGAGGATGTCGGCGGCGCGCTCGTTCTCGAGCTGGCCGAGGATCTCGACCTGGTCCTCCTCGGGGAGCTCCTCGAGGACGTCGGCGAGTCGTTCGTCGTTCAGTGCGGCTGCGATCTCACCGCGTCGTTTCGATGACAGCCCGTGGATGACGTTCGCCAGGTCCGCAGCACGCATGATGTCGAGCGCGGCCAACATGTGCGTGGCGCCCTGGCCCGCCTCGAGACCGGTCAGCCCCGAGACCTCCGACCACTCCAGCACCTGGGTCTGACCCTTGCGTCCGAACCGCTTCGCGCCGTGCTGCACGGCCACCCGCGAGAGCACCCAGTCCCTGGTGCGGCCTTGTTCCATCGCGATGTCGTAGACGGTGCCCTCGGTGCCGTTCTCGATGATCGTGACCGTGCGGTCGAGCAGCTCGCCGAGCACCAGAGTCTCGGTGCTGCGCTGCTGGAACCGGCGCATGTTGACCAGTCCGGTCGTGATCACCTGACCCGCGTCGACGCTCGTCACCCGGGTCATCGGCAAGAAGATGCGGCGACGTCCCAGTACCTCGACGACCAGGCCGAGCACCCGGGGCTGCTGGTTGTCGGCACGGGCCGCCACCACGACGTCGCGAACGCGACCCACCTGGTCACCATTGGGGTCGTAGACGTACAGACCCGCCAGTCGGGCGATGAAGACTCGGGTCGGGGCGACACTCACGCCCGAAAGGCTACCGGGGCCGACCCGGGACCGACCGCGTTCAGGTCCTAGGCTCGCGGGCATGCCTGTGAACCCCGCAGACCTGTCCCACTCCGACCACGCGCAGTCCCCGACCCAACCGCTGGCGGGTCGGCTGCGCTACGAGGTGGTCGACGTGTTCGCTGAGCGCCCTTACGCGGGCAACCCGCTGGCGGTCGTGTACGGCGCGGACGCCCTGCAGACCGAGCAGCTGCACGCCCTGGCGATGGAGTTCAACCTGTCCGAGACGGCGTTCCCCGTGGCGCTCACGGACGAGGACCGCGCTGCCGGCGCCGACTATCGCGTCCGGATCTTCACGCCCGGTGGTGAGATCCCGTTCGCCGGACACCCCACCGTCGGCACCGCCTGGTCGCTCCGGACGAGCGGGGTCATCGAGCCCGGCGCCCGAAAGCAGGCCTGCGGTGCCGGCCTGATCGGTGTCCAGGTGCCCGCTGACCCGGATGCCGACGTTGAGCTGACCGCCCGGCCGCGGGACCACGCGCGCAGCCTGGGCCACGACGAAACCGCCCAGCTCGCCGAGCTCGTCGGCCTGGGTGCCGACGACGTCGTGGGCGATGCCTATGCCGCCGGGTGCGGACTGAGCTGGCTGTACCTGCGGGTCCGGCCGGACGCCGTCGGGCGCAGCCGGCCCGGGTCCCGACAGGTGAGCGAGACCTCGGTCGACCTGAGCTTCCTCCAGGACCCGTTCGACGGCATCGACGTGTACGCCGCAGAGTCCGGCGGCGACCCGGGCAGGCCGATCTCGATCCGGTCGCGGGTCTACGTGCCCGGGTTCGGCATCCCCGAGGACCCCGCCACCGGTTCGGCGGCGGCGGGGCTCGGCCTGGTTTTCGTCGCCACGGGGCTCGCGGCCGGTGAAGGCACGTCGGCGTACGCGATCGAGCAGGGTGTCGAGATGGGGCGTCCCTCGCGGCTGACGGGTCGGGTCGAGGCCGCGGACGGGCAGGCGACGCTGGTTCACGTGGCAGGTCGCGTCATCCCGATCGCGTCGGGCACGATCGCCGTCCCCTGAGACTCAGCGGGGACCTTCGAGCTCGAAGTCCCAGACGATGAGGCAGGGCTCGTCGCGGTAGGTGGCGTTCGCAGCCGCGACCGCCCACTCGTGCAGGTTCCAGACGTCCGGGGGATCGGCCGGGTCGATCGGTTCCGGCTCGGGCGGGGACGAGGGGTCGACAATCGGTCCGGGTCTCAGGGGCTCCTGGCACTCGCGCACCGCAAAACCAGCGGGGATCGCGGCCTGCAGGTACTCGCTCGTGGCGTGCCGCCAGGTCGGGATGTAGCCGAAGTTGTCGTCGACATCCCACTTGACCAACGGGTACAGGGGCGACCCGACGAAATGACTGCGCGTGTCGGAGATGACGAAGTGACCGCCGGGCCTCAGGACGCGTGCGGCTTCGCGGAACACCGGCCCCAGGTCCTCGATGTGCGCCAGCGCCAGGGCGTTGACGACGAGGTCTGCGCTGGAGTCCGGTAGCGGCAGGTCGCGGACGTCTGCTTCACGGAACTCACCGCCCGGCACCTTCTGCGCTGCGACGGCCAGCATCTCCGTTGAGATGTCGAACCCGTGGACGCGGTGTCCACCTTGGGCCAGGTGCGCTGCGTGGCGGCCGGTGCCACACGCTGAGTCGACCGCGACGCCGGCCGGAAGCCGGTCCAGCATCGGCCGGAGCGCGGGCTCCTCGATCGCGAAGATGCCGTTGTCGGGGCTGTCGTAGGTGGGCGCCCAGCCGTCGTACGCCGAGACGGCCGACATGGGTGGGATCTCGATGCCGTCGCCGGGAATGGCGGCGGAATCCAGCAACGTCCGCACCTCGGCCAGCCGTGCCCGCGTGAACGCAGCGTCGAACTCGCCGGCGAACGCCTTCATCAGGGCGACACCCTCGAGACCGATGAGGTAGGCCAGTGCGTGCTGGTAGATGAGACCTGCGGGCTGAGAGGTGCTGGCACCTGCGGGCTCAGTCGAGTGGACAGCTGTGGAGTCGGGAGTGGTCACAGCGACGAGGCTGACGGCTTGCCTCCGGTCGGTCAACCAGTTTTGGTGGGCCCGGCCCCTAGGACAACGGTCGACCAGAACCGCCTCGCTTGTGCAGGATCCACGGCTTCTTGCCCTGCGTCGTCGCCGGGGTGGGTAGCGGTGCCGCCCGGTGGCTCTCGCTGGAGTAGTGGCCGGGCCGCTCGACGAGCGAGCCGGTGGGACGCAAGCGATAGAGGATCGCGGTGCCGCTCGCCCACCGCGTCGGTGCGCTGTCGGCGGCCTCGAGGTTCAGGCGACCGGCGGCCAGTGCGGTCGCGGCGGCCTCCCAGTCGGCAGCGTCGGGCGTCAGCCGGTTCGCGAGCGCGGTGAACGTCACCAGCCGCTCGGTCGTGTCTTTGCTGCGGGCGAGGACGGAGACCTCGGCGCCCTCGGTCCAGCCGGGGTCGGGCTGCTCGTCCGGGCCGGTGAGCACGTACGCCGTCCGCTCGAGCCAGGCGTACCAGAAACCGCGTCCTCGAGGCTCGGCCGGCGTCGTCACCCAGATGACGCCGGACTTCTTCATCGCTTCGTCGAGGAGCGCGTCGTCCAGCCACGCTTGGTCCGGCTGTGCTTCGTCACCCACGTGTCGAAGCGTGCCACACCCGCGTTCAATGCCGAAGATCCAGCGTCCACCGACGACGGCAGCCGAGGGCTCGCGGACTGTCCGATGGGTATCAGCCCGCGAGCGCCTAGATTGACGGTTGTGGACGTCGTCGTCTTCGGGGACAAACCGTGGCGAACGGTGGGATACGTTGAAGCAGTCGCCACCGATCCTGAGCGTCAGGGCGAAGGATTGGGTCGTCGAACGATGGAGAGGCTGCAGGCCGAGATCTCCTCATGTTGGCCGGTTGCCTTGCTTTCCACGGGACGGGCCACGGGCTTTTACGAGAAGCTGGGTGGGGAGCAGTGGCGTGGGCTCACCTACACCCGCACAGCGACAGGCATCGTCCAGGACACCCATCATGGCGGACTCATGATCCTGCGCTTTTGATCCGTCAGTAGTCCCGGATCTGTCGGTGGTGGTGTGCTGCGAGGACCGGACTGGTGACGCCTGGTGAACCGAGTCTCGACCGGATCTGCCGCGGTCCCCGTGGATTGATGCCGCTCGAGGCGACAGTGGCCCACCCAGTTAGATGGCAGCTGTGACCGAACCCGCTTCGACGCCCACCCCGGTGACGTCCGCACAGCCTGGGGAGATGTCGGCGAGCACCGTCGGGATGCTTGTCGTCGGCGTAGTCGGGGTGTCGATGTCCGGGCCGATCATGGCAGGAGCCACGGCGGTCCCTGCGTTGGCGATCGCGTTCTGGCGCAACGGCTTGGGTGCGATCGCCGTGGCTCCGGTAGCGCTTGTCCGGGGTCGTGCCGAGCTTCGCGCGATGACCAGTGCGCAGCTCCGCTTGAGCCTCCTGTCCGGCGTCATGCTGGCTGCGCACTTCGCGACGTGGGTGAGCTCCCTGCGGCTGACCTCGGTGGCGTCGGCGACGGCGCTCGTGTCGCTTCAGGTGGCCTGGGTCGTCGTCCTGTCCCGGTTCACCGGCGTACCCGTCGTACGGCGGGTCTGGCTGGGCCTGCTACTGGCCCTGGCGGGGGTGCTGGTGATCTCTGGCGTCGACTTCTCGGTGTCGACCCGCGCGTTGACCGGAGACGCACTGGCTCTGGCAGGCGGCTTGTTCGCCGCGGTCTACACGATCGTCGGTGGACGCGTGCGTGAGCAGCTGAGCACCTCGTCGTACACGTTGATCTGCTATTCGACCAGCGCCGTGCTGCTCCTGCTCGGTTGCGCCATAGGTCGCCTCCAGCTGGTGGGCTACGACGCGAAGAGCTGGGGTCTGATCATCGCGGTCACAGTGGTGGCGCAGCTGTTGGGACACTCGGTCTTCAACCATCTGCTGGCCACGATCAGCCCGACCGTCGTCTCGATGACACTCCTGCTCGAGGTGCCGGGCGCGGCGCTCCTGGCCGCTGTCTTCCTCGGTCAGGCGCCACCCGCCGCGGTGTATGTGGGCCTCGCGCTCATCGTCGGAGGCCTGGCGATCGTGGTCAATGCCCGGTCCCGTCGCGCCACGCCCCGCGAGGCACCCATCGACTGACCCGACCGCCGCGGACCGAGGCCTCGGGGCCGCCAGGGTGGGAGGTTGTGCGGGTCTGGCGTGCTGTTCTACCTGCAGAACCTCCCAATCGAGCCGCGTGAGATGTTTCACGAGCGGTGTCGGCCCCATGGTGGCGCGGTCTAGGCTCGGCGCCAGCCCATGTCTCCACTGCAAAGGACGTTTGATGCCCGAGGGTCTGCGATCGCGCCGTTCCTGCCTGGCCGTGCCCGGCTCCAACCCGCGCTTCCTCGAGAAGGCGAAGGGACTTGACGCCGACCAGGTGTTCCTCGACCTGGAGGACTCGGTCGCTCCGATCGCCAAGACCGACGCCCGGGGCACTGTCGTCGAGGCGCTGAACTCCGGAGGCTGGGGCGACAAGGTCCGCGTCGTACGCGTCAACGACTGGACGACCCAATGGACGTACGGCGACGTCGTCACGGTCGTCGAAGGTGCAGGCGCCAACCTCGACTGCATCATGCTGCCGAAGGTGCAGACCGCCGACC
Source organism: uncultured Actinomycetota bacterium (assembly GCA_963742765.1). Lineage (GTDB taxonomy): Bacteria > Actinomycetota > Actinomycetes > Propionibacteriales > Nocardioidaceae > JANLYC01. Next base: position 65,720 of record CAVUMY010000001.1, on the reverse strand, counting down.
AGGTGGTAGCCCTCGACCTGCTGCTCACCCAGATCGAGAAGACCGTCGGCCTCGACCTCGGGCGAATCGGCATCGAGGCACAGATCGAGAACGCGCTCGGACTCATCAACGTCGACGCGATCGCCACCGCCAGCCCGCGGGTCGAGACGATCATCTTCGGCCCGGCGGACTTCATGGCCTCGATCAACATGAAGTCACTCGTGGTGGGGGAGCAGCCGCCGGGCTATGACGTCGGCGACGCCTACCACTACATCCTCATGCGGATCCTGATGGCGGCCCGCGCCCACGACAAGCAGGCCATCGACGGACCGTACCTGCAGATCCGCGACGTCGACGGGTTCAAGCGGGTAGCGGGCAGGAGTGCGGCGCTCGGCTTCGACGGCAAGTGGGTGCTGCACCCCGACCAGATCGCCGCGGCCAACGAGGTCTACTCGCCCCTGCAGACCGACTACGACCACGCCGAGAACATCCTCGACGCCTACGACCACTTCACGTCCGAGCAGGGCGGCGCGACCGGCGCCGTCATGCTCGGGGACGAGATGATCGACGAGGCCTCGCGCAAGATGGCGCTGGTCATCTCGGCGAAGGGTCGCGCCGCCGGCATGGAGCGCAGCGACCGCTGGACCCCGTCCACCTCATGACCTCCGCCGCGCGACGAGAAAGGGACACCTGATGGGTCGCCTCTGCGAAACCGAAGGTCTGACGGACATCCAGACCGAGATCCTCAAGACCGTGCGGGAGTTCGTCAACAAGGAGATCCTGCCGGTCGCCAGTGAGCTCGAGCACGCGGACGAGTACCCGCAGCAGATCGTCGATGGGATGAAAGAGCTCGGCCTCTTCGGCCTGACGATCTCGGAGGAGTACGGCGGCCTGGGCGAGTCGCTGCTGACCTACGCGCTCGTGGTCGAGGAGATCGCTCGCGGCTGGATGAGTGTCTCCGGCATCGTCAACACGCACTTCATCGTGGCGTACATGTTGATGCAGCACGGGACCGAGGAGCAGAAGCAGAAGTATCTGCCCCGGATGGCGACGGGAGATCTGCGCGGCTCGTTCTCGATGAGCGAGCCGGGCTGCGGGTCCGACGTCTCGGCGATCCGCACCAAGGCCGTGCGCGACGGCGACGACTTCGTCATCACCGGCGAGAAGATGTGGATCACCAACGGCAGCACGTCGAACCTGTTGGCCGTTCTGGTCAAGACGGACGAAGGCCCCGACCACGTGGGCAAGCCGCACCGCAACATGACCACGTTCCTCATCGAGAAGGAGCCCGGGCTCGGTGCCCAGGCCGACGGCACGCTGACGATCCCCAACAAGATCGAGAAGATGGGGTACAAGGGAGTCGACTCAACGGGCGCCGTCTTCGACGGACATCGGGTCGGTCCCGACAAGGTCCTCGGTGGAGAGACCGGACGCGGTTTCTACCACATGATGGACGGCGTCGAGGTCGGCCGGGTGAACGTCGCGGCTCGTGGCTGCGGTGTCGCCTGGCGCGCGTTCGAGCTCGGGATCGCGTACGCCCAGACGCGTGAGACCTTCGGCAAGAAGATCGCCGAGCACCAGGCCGTGCTGTTCCGCCTGGCCGAGATGGGCACGAAGGTCGAGGCGGCCCACCAGATGATGGTCAAGGCGGCGAAAAAGAAGGACTCAGGGGAGCGCAACGACCTCGAGGCAGGCATGGCGAAGTACCTCGCCTCGGAGTACTGCTCTCAGGTCGTGGAGGACTCGTTCCGGATTCACGGTGGGTACGGCTACTCGAAGGAGTACGAGATCGAGCGGCTCTACCGCGAGGCGCCGATGCTTCTGATCGGCGAGGGCACGGCCGACATCCAGCGCATGATCATCGGTCGGCGCCTGCTGGAGGACTACCACCTCTGACCTAGGCTTGGTATGAGCCGAGGAGAGAACCATGCCCATCCCCATCCACGAGGTGCCGAGAGGTATCCCGATCGGGACCTACCCGACGTACGCCAAGGCGCAAGAGGCGGTCGACTACCTGTCCGACCACGAGTTCCCGGTCGAGAACGTGTCCATCATCGGCACCGACCTGCGCCTGGTCGAGAACGTCACGGGACGATTGACCAGGGGCAAGGTGGTCGGTGCCACGGCCGCCACGGGCGCCACGTGGGGCTTCTTCATGGGCGTCCTGTTCGTGCTCTTCTCGACGAACGCGAACATCTTGGTCGCCGTCTTCGCGGCAGCGGTCGGCGCCGGCTTCGGTGCGCTCTCCGGCCTGGCGGCTTACCACGCCACCGGTGGCAAACGCGACTTCACCTCGAACACGGGTGTGGTCGCGATGTCCTACGAGATCGTCTGCGTGCCCAAGGTCGCCGAGGACGCCGCAAACATGCTCGGGCGGCTGGCGCTGCGCGACGGCTGACGGCCGGCCAGGTTCAGGAGGTCCAGGACCACGAACCGATGATCTCGTCGAGCGTCGCCTTCGCCTCGTCGGCCTGGCGGCTGTCGAAGGTCATGGTGGCCGCGTAGACGAGGCCGTTCTTGATCACGAAGTACTGGATGAGCGAGACGTCGACACCCGATGCCGTCGTGCTCGACGCCTGCCCGAGCGCGGGATCTCCGTCGAAGTCAGGGGCCGACACCGGGGTGACGGCGGACTTCGTCACGTTCTTGAGCTCGCGGGCGGCCTGCTTGGCAAGCTCGTCACTGCTGACGCCGGAGTCGATCTGGTTGGGTTCGACCACGTTGAAGTTGGTGCGGAAAGCCTGGCCCTGGCTGGGTTCGGCAAGGGCGATGTCCGCCAGGTCGTTCTGCTGCTTGGCTTCTGTGGTGATGTTCTCCCACCCGGCCGGGATGTCGACGCTGAAGCCCTGCCCCGCCAGCGTGGTGGCGGTCGTTGTCGTCTGGGTTGCGGTGCTCGAAGTGGATTCGTCCCCACTGGTCGTCGTGTCGCTGGCCGAGCTGCACGCCGTGACCAGAAGGAATGCGGCGGCAGCGGCCACAACGGCCGGGCGGAAGGTAGGCATCGGCATACCCTAGCCGCCGGCTCCCGCGGCACGACGCCAGCGTCCACCACCACGATGGGTGTGACGCGTCGCATAAGGCGCTGGACCGCTCCCTTTGCCACGATGGACCTGCCCAGCGAGACTGTGGGTCGCCCATGCCCGTCGACGAGGAGCCAGTATGCAGTTCGGTCGCAGCTATGAGGAGTTCGAGGTCGGGGCGACGTACAAGCACTGGCCCGGCAAGACGGTGACGGAGTACGACGACCACTTGTTCTGCCTGCTCACGATGAACCACCACCCCCTGCACCTGGACGCCCACTACGCAGAGCGGACCACCCAGTTCGGCAAGAACGTGGTCGTCGGCAACTATGTCTACTCGTTGCTCCTGGGGATGAGCGTGCCGGACGTGTCAGGCAAGGCCATCGCCAACCTCGAGGTCGAGTCCTTGCGCCACGTGGCGCCGACGTTCCACGGCGACACGATCTACGGCGAAACGACCGTGCTCGACAAGTGGGAGAGCACGTCGAAGGACGATCGGGGCATCGTGTCCGTCGAGACCGTCGGCTACAGCCAGGACGGCACCGTGGTGTGCATCTTCCGGCGCAAGGTGATGGTGCCGAAGAACAACTACCTCGAAGCGCGGGGCGGTGAGCAGCCCGGCCGCCCCACGCCTCAGGGACTCGAGGGCTGAGGTGGGACTCCAACCTGGCCGAAGTGTTTGCCTAGTGAACAAGCCAGGTGCCTTCTGAGCAAGGCGAATCTGCCTAGTTCAGAGTCAGGGTGGCTTGTTCACTAGGCAAACGCACGGCCACGGGACCGTGGAGGTTGGCGTGGAGGTTGGCGTGGAGAGCGCGAAAGGTTGCCCTACGTACGTCGTTGCGTTCGGCTACCGGACCGTTAGAGTCACTGAGATGAGCGAGGGTGAAGACGAAGTCTGGCTGGTGCGGCACGGCGAGACCGAGTGGAGCAAGTCCGGGCAACACACGGGGACGACAGACCTACCGCTGACCGACGTGGGGGTCGAGGCTGCGAAGTCGCTGCAACCCTTACTGCACAGGGCAACGTTCGACCTGATCCTCTGCAGCCCCAGACAGCGCGCCCGTCATACTGCCGAGCTCGCCGGCGTCGACGGCTTCGAGATCTGTGACGACCTGGTCGAGTGGGACTACGGCGACTACGAGGGACGCACCCGCATCGACGTCCAGAAGGAGCGGCCGGACTGGTCGATCTGGGTCGACGGGGCGCCTGGCGGGGAGACCCCGGCAGAGGTCAGCTCGCGGGTCGAAGCGGTGATCGAGCGTTGCCGCGAGTCCGATGGACGCGTGCTGTTGATCGCCCACGGCCACATCCTGCGCGTCTTCGCGGCACGTTGGATGCGGCAGCCGGTCACCCTCGGGGCACATCTCCCCCTGGACACGGCGAAGCTCAGTGTCCTGAGCTTTGACCGCGGCACCCCCACCCTCGACCGGTGGAACGCCGACTCCTGACCGGCCGTGGTGCAGTCGGTCGAGCTGATCCTCGACGATGAGTCGGACGCGGCGATCCAGGCCGTGTGGGTTCGCCTGCTGGACGCGGGACTGCCGAGCCAGGCGCGGCGCAGCGGCGCCAACAACCGGCCCCACGTGACCCTGATTGCCTTTCGTACGCCGGAACCCGCCCGTGAGACAGCGATCGAGGCTGCTGTATTGAGCCGGCTGACTCCTGGGATGCCGCTACGACTCGGGGGTCTCGTCGCCTTCGGTCGAGGTCCGTTCGTGCTGGCTCGTCTGGTCGTCACGAACCCCGCCCTGCTCGCATTGCAGGTGGCGGTCTTCGAGGCCGCCGGCGCGGAGAGCGCTCCTACGACCTTCGCCGCCCCTGGACAGTGGACCCCGCACATCACGTTGGCGCACCGCGTCCAGGCCGAGCAGCTCGGAGCGGCGGCGGCGCTCGCGGCCGCCCCGGAGGAGACCGTGACCGTGGCGGGCTGCCGTCGCTGGGACGGTGAAACGCATCAGGAATGGTGGATCGGAGATCGTTGAGGGCGACTACGGCAATTTGCCTTGACGTGACCGCGGTTTGCTAGGGAGGGTCAGCACGGGCCTTGTGTGTCACCCTCGCGCACCGGGGGCGCGAGGTCAGACGGGGAGATGTTCATGGCATTGACACGCACCAGTCACCGCACCACCCGCACCACCGGCACCATCGGCGCCGTCGGCGTCATCGCGGTCCTCACCGCGACCGCGATGCTCGGATCGGGGATCGACCCTGCCGTCGCCTCGAGCAGGGCGGATCCCGCTGCCCCACGGCCCGGTGCCGGCCCCGCTCAGACCGTCTTCCATCCCGGGAGCCGCGGACTGGGTGACTCGTACTTCCCCAAGCTCGGCAACGGCGGGTACGACGTCCAGCACTACGGCCTCCGGCTGTCCTACAACCCGCGCACCCATCACCTGGGTGGCTCCAACCGCATCACCGCGCGGGCGACCCAGAACCTGTCGCGCTTCGACCTCGACCTGACCGGCTACCGGGTGCACCGGGTCACCGTCGACGGAGCCAAGGTGGCCTTCAGACGCGCCGGCCAGGAGCTTGTCGTGACCCCGAACGTCGGGTTGCCGAGAGGGCAGGTCTTCCACGTCAAGGTCTGGTACTCCGGCGTTCCGCGCACGATCAAGGGCTCGCCTATCGTCTTCGGCAGCGACTACGGATGGCGGTACACCCCTGACGGCGCCTTCGTCGGGTGCGAGCCGAACGCTGCCCATACGTGGTACCCGTCCAACGACCACCCATCGGACAAGGCGCGCTTCACCTTCGCGATCACGGTGCCCAGCACCCGCAAGGTGGTGGCCAACGGTGACCTCGTGTCCCGTCACCGGCATCACCACCGCACGACCTACGTGTGGGCCGAGCGTCAACCCATGGCCACCTACCTCGCCACCCTCGGCATCGGCCGCTGGCAGTTCCACCGAGGCATGACGCCCGGTGGTATCCCAGAGTTCACCGCTGTCGACCCGCACCTCGCCAGGGCAGCGCGCAAGCGTCATGTGGCGGGTCTCTCCGGCAGGATCACGGACTTCTGGGCCCGCACGTTCGGTCGGTACCCGTTCGGCTCGACCGGAGCGATCGTCGACCACGTTCGCAACGTCGGGTTCTCGCTCGAGACGCAGACGCGTCCTCTCTACGGCTTCGCACCCGACGTGGGGACCATTTCGCACGAGCTCGCCCATCAGTGGTTCGGAGACAGCGTGTCCGTGCGCAGGTGGAAGCACATCTGGCTCAACGAGGGGTTCGCGACGTTTGCCTCCTGGCTCTGGTTCGAGCACCGTGGCGGGGCGACGACCTGGCGTGACACCAAGCAGGTCTACAACCAGATCCCGGCCAAGAACCGCTTCTGGCGGCAGTCCATCGCCGACCCGAAGCGCAACACGATGTTCTCCGGTGCGGTCTACGTCCGAGGCGCCATGACGCTGGGGGCCCTACGTCACAAGATCGGCCGTACCGAGATGCGGACGCTGCTGCGCACCTGGGCGGCTCAGCACCGGCATGGCACCGTGACCACGCAGGAGTTCATCTCGTTGGCAAACCAGGTCAGTGGACAGGACCTCACGCCGTTCTTCCGGGCCTGGCTCTGGCGTCAGCACAAGCCGGCCCTGCCGGCAGCCAAGGGGGCGGGTACCCCGTCCAAGGCAGCTCTGCACACGCTGTCGTTCGGGTTCCTGGGCTGACGTCAGGTTCAGACGCTCAGCTCCACACATCCCAGGCCGCCAGCGTCTCGATGAGACCCGGCGAGGTCGGGAGGTCAGTCAGCTCTGTGCGACTGGCCCACCTGACCTCGTCGGCATCATCGCCCGCAACGGCCATCGGGGGCGCCGTTGAGGCCCCGGCGGTGTCGACGGGGGCGACGGGGGCGACGGTGGCGACGAAGTCGGTGACGGCGTACACGATGCCGTCCGGTCCGGGCACCTCAACCCTTCCGAGCTCGGCTTCCACCAGGATCTCGAGGCCGGTCTCTTCGCGCGCCTCCCTGATCGCGGCGTCCTGCAGGCTCTCGCCTTGCTCCACGCGCCCGCCCGGGATCGACCACAGGCCGCGGCTGGGCTCGTTGGCGCGCCGTACGACGAGCAGCCGACGCTGCTCGTCCAGCACCACGACTCCGACGCACGGCACCCGCATGGGCCGACCGTACGCCGCGCGCAAACCGCTCGGTCCTTGACCCCGACCCGTTCGCCCCCCACCGTTGAGCCATGAAGGAGCGCCTCACGGTCGTGGACCCGTTCGCCGCCGTGATCGGCTCGGAGATCAACTCGCTGGCTGTACCCCTGTGGACACCGTGGCCCGTGCCGGTGGGTTGGACGTTCGGCGGCCTGGCGTACGCCGGTGGCAACTCCGGCCAAGGCGATCGCGAAGACCGTGGCTCCGCGACGGCTGCCAGCTGGACCGGTACCGACCCTTTCGGCGACCCAGCGGAGCTGATCCTCGTCTGCGAGGAGGCAGGGGCCGGCGTCGGCAGCCACTTCGCCGGGCTCCCCATGAGCTACCCGACCTCCGGCGTCGGTGAAGGTCCGCCGCACGCCAGGTTCGAGGTCGACGGGCGACCGGTGTCATTGTGGGCCGTCGAGGGCGCGCCGGACAGAGCGGTGTATGCCGGTGAGGCCGCCGGTCGCTGGCTCTGGGTGATCGTGCACCCGATCGAGGCGGGCGCGATCGTCGTGCAGCCGATGCAGCTGGTCGATGCGCGGACCCTGGGCGCCGAGCTCACCGTGCTTCCCGTCGGCGAGCTGTCACCGCGCCTGCTGCTGACCTGACCGGAGGTCTGTTCGCGCGAGAGGCCACGTAGCCTGCCGTCGTGATGTCCTCGCCAGATCCTGCTATGGATCGTCGGCGCTGGATCGCCCTGGCGGTGTGCTGCAGCGCGCTGTTCATGACGCTGCTCGACCTGAGCATCACCAACGTGGCGTTGCCTGCCATCGGGCTCGCCACCGGCGCCGGTCCGGCGCAGCTGCAGTGGGTCGTCAGCGGCTACACGCTGGCGTTCGGGCTGGTTCCGGTGTTGGGGGGCCGACTCGGTGACGACCATGGTCGCCGGTCGATGTTCATCATCGGTGTGGCCGGCTTCGTGGTCACCAGCGCGCTGTCCGGGCTCGCTCCGAGCGGGGGAGTGCTGATCGCGGCGCGGGTGCTCCAGGGACTGTCGGGAGGGCTGATCAACCCCCAGGTCTCCGGGCTGGTCCAGCAGCTGTTCTCCGGGCGGGACCGCGGCCGGGCCTTCGGTGTCATCGGCACGGTGGTGGCGCTGGGTACCGCGCTGGGACCGCTCGTCGGGGGTCTGCTGATCGCGGTCGGCGGCCCCGAGTTCGGGTGGCGACTCGTGTTCTTCGTCAACATCCCGATCGGGCTCGCGGTCATCGTGCTGGCCAGACGCTGGCTGCCCGACGCACCGGCAAGGGGACGTCACCGGCTCGACATCGGTGGCGCCGTCGTCCTCGGTCTGGCGACCTTCTGCGTCCTGTTCGCCGCGGTGGAGTACGACGCCCTGCACGACACGCGGTTGTTCCTGCTCGGCATACCGGCCGTGGTCCTCCTCTGGGGCTTCTTCCGTCGCGAGGCACGACTGACGCGGGCCCGACTCGAGCCGCTGGTCGACCTGCGGTTGTTCCGGCGGCCCTCGTTCACGGCCGGTGTCGTGCTCGCGCTGGTGTTCTTCTGCGGCATGACCGGGCTGCCCCTGGTCCTCGCGCTCTACTACCAGCAGGGCCTGGGCTACACGGCGTTCCAGTCCGGGCTGGGCATCACGGCCTTCGCGCTGGGCTCCGCCATCGCAGCGCCACTCGCGGGACGAGTGGTGACCAGGGTTGGCCGGCCGCTGGTGGTCGTTGCGTGCCTGACGTTCGGAGCCGGCGCCCTCGCCCTCGACGTGGTCGCCCGTCAGAATCCAGGAAACGGGGCCGCTGTGGCCTTCGCGTTACCGCTGTTCTTCCTCGGTCTCGGCTCCGGCGCGGTCATCACGCCCAACCAGACGCTGACGCTCGTCGACGTCGACCCGGTCACCGGCAGCACCGCCGGTGGCGTGCTCCAGACGTCACAGCGCATCGGTGCCGCGATCGGACAGGCGGTCATCGGGGCGGCGTTCTTCGCCGCGCTCCCCGCGGGCGCGATCGGGCTGCGCGGCACCGCGCGCACGGATGTCTACGATCACGCGCTCAGCCAGGCGGTGCTGGTGGCCGTGCTGTTCATCGTTGCGGCGCTCACGGTCGGCGTGGTCGATCTGCTGCTGACACGGCGGCGCCGAGCACTCGTGCCGCGTTGACGCCGTGTCGGTGCGTCCGAACCGCGACCGGGTCGGAGCAAACCCTAGGGTGAGGGGGTGCTGATCGACCTTCACACCCACTCGCGAGCCTCGGACGGTACCGACTCGCCCGCCGAGGTGATCGGGAAGGCGCACGCCTCGGGACTCGACGTGATCGGCCTGACCGATCACGACTCAGCAGCGGGGTGGGCTGAAGCGGCGACCGCGGCTCGTGCGGTCGGGGTCACGTTCGTCCCAGGCATGGAGATCTCCACCAAGCTGGACGGCGCCGGCGTGCACCTGCTGGCCTACCTGCCCGACCCGACCTACCCACCGCTCGTCGACGAGCTGACCCGGATCCTGGCAGGGCGTACCGGTCGGCTGGGAGCCATGCTCGCCCAGCTGCGGGAGGCCGGCGTCGACGTCAGCGAGGAGGAGGTACTTGCGCAGGTCGGTGACTCCCCGGCGATCGGTCGACCGCACATCGCCGACGTCCTGGTCGCCAAGGGGGTGGTGAGCGACCGGACCGAGGCCTTCCGTGACTGGCTCGGATGGGGACGACCCGGTTACGCCGTGCGGTACGCGACGCCCACGAAGGACATGGTCGCGATCGTGACGGCGGCAGGCGGTGCAGCCGTCATCGCCCATCCGTGGGGACGCGGCAGCCGGCGAGGGCTCGACCGGGCGGCGCTGGCCGAGCTGGTGGACCTCGGACTGGTCGGGATCGAGGTCGACCATCAGGACCATGCCGACGCCGACCGGGAGGCACTGCGCCGTCTCGCTGCGGACCTCGGGTTGGTGGCCACCGGATCCAGCGACTACCACGGCGATGGCAAGGTCGACCACGAGCTCGGCTGCAACGTCACCTCACAGGAGCAGTTCGAGGCGTTGCTCGCGCGCGCATCGGCAAATGCCGCTGCCGCCGGCAGGTCCGCCGCCGAGGTCGTCCGGCCATGAGCTTCCAGCCGGCCGGATCCGACCCGCCCAAGCAGCTCGGCTTCGAGGGCATGCCCGTACGGCTGCTGCAGGCGGCGCCGTCACGCCTCGTCACCTACCTCGACTGCCCCCGGCGTTACCGGTTCACCTACCTGGACCGTCCGACCCCGCCGAAGGGGCCACCCTGGGCGCACAACTCGCTCGGCGCGGCCGTGCACACGGCACTGGCCAACTGGTGGAAGCTCCCGTTGGGCCAGCGGACCGTAGCGATGTCGGGTGAGCTGCTTGACGATGCGTGGTTGACCGACGGCTTCCGTGACGACGCCCAGCGCTCGGCGGCTCAGGGACGCGCGCGAGCGATGGTCGAGACGTATGTCGCCGACCTCGACCCGGCAGACGAGCCCATCGGTGTCGAGCGCACGGTGGCTCTCAAGACCGATCATGCCGCGTTGTTCGGCCGGGTCGACCGGATCGACGACCGGGCCGGTGAGGGCCTCGTCGTGGTGGACTACAAGACGGGTCGGCACCTGCTGACGGTCGATGACGCGCGCACGTCGTTGGCCCTGGCTGTGTACGCCGCCGGTGCCGAGCGCACACTGCGCAAGCGGTGCCGCCGGGTGGAACTGCACCACCTGCCGACCGGAGAGGTGCTCAGCTGGGAGCACTCGGACGAGGGGCTGACCCGGCACATCGGTCGCGCGGACTCGATCGCTGCCGAGATCGCCGAGCTCGACACCCGGTTCAAGGCAGGGGTCGACGCGGCCGACGCGGACGCGATGTACCCCCCTCAGGTGTCGAGCCTGTGCGGCTGGTGCGACTTCAACCGGGTCTGCCCGCAGGGATCCGCGGCCGCCACGCCACGCGAGCCCTGGTCCGGTCTCGACGAGCCCTGACCACCGCGGCACCGACCAGTGCGGCGGCGCACTATGCTCAGCGATTGCTGGCTCCTACGTCCGTCAGCCGATTGGGCAAGCGTCAGGCAGCGCACCGCAGCACAGCACGAGGGCCGACGTATGGGCAAACCGACCATCCTCACCGTTGACGACGATCCGCAGGTCTCCGCGGCGATCACGCGAGACCTGGCCATGCAGTACGGCGCCGACTACCGCCTCGTTCGCACGACGTCGGGTGCTGAGGCGCTGACAGTCCTCGCTGAGCTCGCCCTGCGGGACCGACCGGTGGCGCTGATCGCCGCCGACCAGCGCATGCCCCACATGAGCGGCGTCGATATGCTAGCGCGGGCCCGCGAGCACGCCCCGACCGCGAAGTTCCTGCTGCTGACGGCTTACGCGGACACCGACGTCGCGATCAAGGCGATCAACGACATCGGGCTCGACTACTACCTGCTGAAGCCGTGGGACCCCCCTCAGGAGCGCCTCTTCCCGGTGATCGATGACCTGCTGAGCGATTGGAGGCAAGCCAACCCGGAGCACACGGCCGACCTTCGTGTCGTCGGGCATCGGTGGTCCGATCGGAGCCACGAGATCAAGATGTTCCTGGCCCGCAACCACGTTCCCTACCGCTGGTTCGACATCGAACGTGACGCGGAGGGCCAGCGGCTGACCGGACTTGCGCAGGCGGGCCCGGCCGACCTGCCGCTCGTCTTGGTGCCGGACGGAGGAACGTTGCGCTCGCCGTCGATCCGCGATGTCGCGGACTCGCTCGGGTTGCGCACGACCGCGCGGCAGCCGCTGTACGACGTCTGCATCGTCGGTGGGGGTCCGGCAGGCCTGGCCGCCGGTGTGTATGCGGCCTCCGAAGGGCTGAGCACGGTCATCGTCGAGCGCGAGGCGCCCGGTGGCCAGGCAGGACAGAGCGCCTCGATCGAGAACTACCTCGGCTTCCCCAAGGGGCTGAGCGGGTCCGATCTGGCCCAGCGCGCGTTCGCGCAGGCTTCTCGCTTCGGCGTCGAGATGGTGTTGGCGCGCGAGGTCGGCGGGTTCGAGAGTCGCGGTCCGGTCCGTGCCGTCACGTTCGACGGAGTAGGCGAGATCGAGGCGCGCTCGCTGCTGGTGGCGACCGGTGTCGCGTACCGGCGGCTTGCGGCGGACGGCGTGGACGACCTGACGGGACGCGGGATCTACTACGGAGTCAACGCCAGCGAAGCGAGCCAGTGTGAGGGTGATGACGTCTATGTCATCGGCGCGGCCAACTCGGCTGGGCAGGCCGCGCTCAATCTGTCGCGCTTCGCCAAGCGCGTGGTGCTGGTGGCACGCGCCGCCACTCTCGAGGCCACCATGTCGCGGTATCTGGTGGACCGGATCATGGCGGCGCCGAACATCGAGGTCCGCTTCGACACCGAGGTGGTCGCGGCAGGTGGGGACGGCCATCTGGAAGTGCTCACCCTGAGCGACCGGGGCACCGGCGGGACCGAGCAGGTCGCGTCGAGCTGGCTGTTCATCTTCATCGGTGCGTCTCCCCGAACGGACTGGCTCGGCCCGGACATCGCCCGCGACAGCCATGGCTTCGTGCTCACGGGGCAGGACCTGCTCGCGTCCGACCAGGCCGCCAGGTGGAGGCTGGCCCGAGCACCGTTCGCGCTGGAAGCCAGTGTGCCCGGCGTCTTCGCGGCCGGTGACGTCCGGCTCGACTCGATGAAGCGGGTGGCGTCGGCGGTGGGCGAGGGAGCGATGTCGATCTACCTCGTGCACCGCTACCTAGGAACGATCTGATGCGCGTCGAGGATCTGCGCCCGCTGAACATCTTAACCGGGCTCACCGACGACCAGCTCACCGAGCTGATCGACAGCGGTTCCGAGGTCGGCATCGAACCCGGCCAGGACCTGTTCCGTGAGGGCGATCCGGCCGACAGCTGGTGGCTTCTCGTCGACGGCGCAGTCGATCTCATCCGCCACGTCGGTCGTGAGGACACCGTGGTCGCCAGGATGAACGAGGCCGGTCGTTGGGCTGGGGGCTTCCGCGCCTGGGACGAGCACGGCGTCTACCTGGCCACCGGCCGGGGAGTCGTTCCGGGCCGACTGTTGAGGGTCCCCTCTCTTGCCTTGCGTGCCTGCTTCGACTCCTGGTTCCCGTTCGGCGGACATCTCGTCGCGGGTGTGTACCGGACAGCTCGATCGGTCGAGTCGACCGCACGGCAGCGCGGCGCGCTGGTCACCCTCGGCACGCTCGCCGCCGGGCTCGCGCATGAGCTGAACAATCCAGCTGCGGCGGCCACACGTGCCGTGGCCGCCCTGGAAGGGGAGTCCACGGAGCTTCTGGAGTCGCTCCGCCGACTTGCGGACGAGGAGATCTCACCGGTCCAGTTCGCCGCCCTGGACGGCCTACGGCGGGGGATCGTGCCGGGCGGCGAGCCGCTGGATCCGTTGGTCCGAGCGGATCGAGAGCAGGATCTCTCCGAGTGGCTCGACGCCCACGGTGTCGAACGCGGCTGGGTGGTAGCGCCGGTCCTGGCTGCCGCCGGTGTTGACATCGGGTGGTGTGACCGGGCGGCGGCCGTTCTCGACGGCCCAGCTCTGCAGCCTGGCCTCACGTGGGTGGCCAGCACGCTGTCAGTGACGACCCTCCTGTCGGAGGTCAAGGAGTCGACGCGACGGATCTCCGAGCTGGTGGCTGCCGTTAGGTCCTACTCGCAGCTGGACCGTGGCGCAATGCAGCAGGTCGATGTGCGGGACGGTCTCGAGAGCACGCTGGTCATGCTGGGCCACAAGCTCCGCCGCGGTGTCACGGTCGAGCGTGAGTACTCGTCAGAGGTTCCGTCGATCGAGGCCTACGAAGGTGAGCTCAACCAGGTCTGGACCAACGTCATCGACAACGCCGTCGACGCGATGGCGGGCGCGGGTACGCTCCGGGTAGGGGTGCGCCTTGACGGCGAGGACGTCGTCGTCGAGATCGGCGACACAGGCCCAGGTATGACGCCCGAGGTGGCCGCCCGCGCGTTCGAAGCGTTCTACACGACGAAGGACGTCGACCAGGGCACCGGCCTCGGTCTCGACATTGCCCGGCGCATCGTGGAGGAGCGCCACGGTGGCGCGATCAGGATCGAGTCCGGGTCGGGCGGGACGGTGATCCGTGTTGCGATCCCCGTGGAGCCTGACCAGCGCTAGCTGACCGCAGCGCTCAGCCGAGCCAGATACGGACCAGGGCGTATCGGGTGCGCTCGGGCTGCTCGACTGCGGGCGAGTGGGCGGCGTCCGGGATCACCACGACGCTCGTGCCCAGAGTCGAGGCGAGCGCGTCCTGGACGTCGTGTGGCCAGGCGTCATCGGTTGCTCCGCGCATCACCGCCACCGGCAGATGAAGCGCAGCGAGGTCGTCGGTGCGGTCCGGCGCCGTTCCGATGTGCCGCGACATGGCGGCCAGCGACGCGGACGCGTTCGACATGAATCGATGGCGGAGGAACTCTTCGATGTCCGGGGGTGCGGGCGGGATCCCGCGGGCCGCGTTGTCCTCGTTTTTGGCGGCCATGGCGGCCTCGAGCCCATGCGTCTCGACCAGGTCGGCCGCCTTGGTCGCCTGGATGCCGCGCTCGCCGGGCAGGGCTCCCGGCCCGCTGCACATCAGGGTCAGGCTGGCCCAGGCCCCGGTGTGGTCGACCGCGGCATCGATGGCGACGAGTCCACCGAACGAGTGGCCGACGAGGTGGACGGTCTCGGCTGTCCCGAAGAGCTGCGCCGACGACGGCGACCGCGTCGGCAGCGAAGCCCGCCAGCGTGAAGTCGTCGTCCGGCTCACCTGCCGTCTCGAACTGGCCACGCTGGTCGTAGGCGGCGGCATTCCACCCGATGTCTGCGAGCAGTGGAAGCAGCGGCGCGAAGTCTTCCTTGGACCCGGTGAACCCGGGGATGAGGAGCACGTTGCCTCGCGGCAACGACGCGTCGCGTGGCTCGCAGACCCATGTGGCGAAGGTGCCGCGGTCCGTCGGCAGGTGCGAGCGGCGTACCGATCGGTCGAGCTCGAGTGTTCGAGGACGGCTCATCGTCGCCACCGGGCGACACGTTCGACGAGTCCGGCCGGCGCGACCCGGGTCACGGCCATGATGACCTTCCAGCGCTTGCTGGGCACCGAGACTGCCTTGCCGGCACGCAGGTCGCGCAGCGCCTCGGCCACCACGGCCTCCGGTTGCAGCCACAGGACAGTCGGAATGCGCGAGAGGTCGACCCCCATGCGTTCGTGGAACTCCGTGCGGACGAAGCCGGGGCACAGCGCCATCACCCGCACCCCCTGTTGGCGGTAGCGAAGGCTCGCCCACCTGCTGAAGCTGGTCACCCAGGCTTTGTGGGCGCCATAGCTGCCCCGGGGGACGAACCCCGCGACGCTGGACACGTTGACGATGTCGCCGCGACCGCGGGCGAGCATCGAGCCGAGTGCGGCATGGCTCAGGCGGAGTACGGCCCGAACCATCACGTCGAGACTGGCCTGCTCGTCCTTGATGTCGTTGGCCTCGAAAGGCAGCTTCTTGCCGAAGCCGGCGTTGTTGACGAGCACGTCGACCGGCCGGTCGACCAGCAGGTCCTCCACGGCCCGCGTCTGCGCGGCATCGGTCAGGTCCGTCGCCAGCACTTCACAGGCGACGCCGTAGCGCCCGGACAGCTCGGCAGCCAGCTGCTCGAGCCGCACCTTGTCACGTGAGACGAGCACGAGGTCGTGGCCCTCGGCGGCGAGCGCCTGGGCAAAGGCGAGGCCGATGCCGGCCGTCGGTCCGGTGATGAGGGCGCGGGGCACGGCGTCAGCATGCCACGCTCACCAAGGCGCTCCACGATGCGGTCCGGCCGGGCCGGAAGCGAGTGGCACAATGGCCGCTGATGACCATCACCCTCGCGATCGCCAACCAGAAGGGTGGGGTCGCCAAGACCACGACCGTGGCCTCGGTCGGCACTGCGCTGGTCGACCTCGGCAAGCGTGTCCTGCTGGTCGACCTCGATCCGCAGTCCTGCCTGACGTTCTCCCTCGGCATCGACCCGGAGGAGCTCGAGACTTCGGTCCACCAGGTGTTGCTGCGCCAGGCCGAGATCGCAGACGTGATCCTCGAGACCGAGGACGGACCCCACCTCCTGCCGGCCACGATCGAGCTCGCCGGTGCCGAGGCCGCGCTGCTGACCCGACCCGGTCGTGAGCACGTGCTCCGCGCCGCGTTGGAGGACGTCGCGGACAGATATGACTGGGTGCTGTTGGACTGTCCGCCCTCGTTGGGTGTCCTCACGGTCGCCGCGCTGTCAGCGGCGGACTCGGTGATGATCCCGCTGCAGTGTGAGACTCTCTCGCACCGTGGCGTTGGCCAGCTGCTCGACACGGTGCACGACGTACGCCGTTACACGAACAAGAAGCTCGCCGTGATGGGCGTGCTGCCCACGCTGTTCGACTCCCGGCCCAAACATTCGCGGGCTGTGCTCGAGACGATCTCCGCGACGTACGACATCGACGTCATCGAGCCACCCATCCCACGGTCGATCCGCTTCGCCGAGGCACCGGCTGCCGGCCGGTCGATCCTGCGGACCGCGAGGTCGACGCGCGGCGCGCAGGCATATCGGACGTTGGCCGAGAATCTGGTCGCCGGCGCCTAAACTGGCGCTCGTGTCTCCTGACCTGGGCCCACGTCGCGGCGGTACGTCGCCAGGGCGACTGACAGCGCTGGCGGGCGCCGTCGCGGTCACGGCGCTGACCCTGGCCGGTGTCGTCGGCCTGGGCCCCGGCGCAGCGTTGGGGCAGACACCGCCCACGGGCCACTCCGCGACGACCCCGCAACCGGGGTCCGGCGGCCAGTCCGGCGACATGGCGCCGACCGGCAATGGTGGGAGCACATCGCGTGGCAGCAGCGGTGATAGCTGGCTCACGATCGACGACTCACCGGCTGCCGACCCGACCAAGCCGACGCGTGACCGCACGACGCGTTCGGCGGCTCTGCCGGCGGACTCCGGCTCCGGCAAGCGCGTGGTGTACGCCATCGGTGCGCAACGGGTCTGGTTGGTCGGTGCGTCCGGCAACATCCAGCGCACGTACCTGGTCTCCGGAGGCAAGGATGCCGCGCTGCTGAAGTCCGGGACCTACCAGGTGACCTCGATGTCGCGGCACGCGGTTGCTTACAACCACAAGTCGACGATGAACTACATGGTGCGCTTCGCCTCGGGCCGCCACGCACCGATCGGTTTCCACGACGTCCCGGCACGGGACGACGGATCACTGGTCCAGTCCCGATCCCAGCTGGGTACACCCCTGTCGTCGGGATGCATCCGGCAGTGGATCAGCGACGCCAAGGCGATGTGGGAGTTTGTCCGCGTCGACACCCCCGTCGTCGTCACCGCCTGAACATTTCTCTCCGAACATGACTCATTACTCACTGTGATGGTTCATCCTGAGTGCAGGGCGCTTCGTCGGGAGCTGACCCTTTCGCACGAAGGGACCCTTTCATGGGCAGCTGTCGCACCCGGCTGACCGGTCCGATGGTCGCTGCGGTCGCGGTCGTGCTGCTCGCGACGCTCACTCCGGCCGCATCAGCGATGTCGCCGACGCGAGGGTCGTACGCCGCGCGCGCGGACGACCCGCTCCTCGACGGCCACGCCCACGGGCAGCGAGCGATCCGCGAGCTCGGTGACCGACTGAGCACTGCAGCCGAGCGCAACCACATGACCTCCACACAACTGCGGCACCTGCTCTCCACGGACCCGACCGCCTGGCTCGACGGGGTCGGACGGTTGTACTTCGTCGATCCCGCCCGCCTCGACCTACCGGCTGCAGCAGCTCCTACGGAGGCCGCAGCCTACCCGCTGGACCAGACGTTCGCCTTGCACAGCGCCCCCGGATCGAGCCGCGTCATCTACCTCGACTTCGACGGCGCCAACGTGTCGGGTACGGCCTGGAACGCGTTACCGCCGTCGGGAAAGGGTCTGCTCCCCGGTGACTACCCCGCGTGGGACACCGACGGTGCCCCGGCCACCTTCGGCACTGCCGAACGCACGGCGATCCAGAGCGTCTGGCAGCGGGTGAGTGAGGACTACGCACCCTTCGACGTCGACGTCACCACGCAGGACCCGGGCGACGCAGCCCTCGTCAACAACGGCAGCCCCGGCGACACCTACGGTGTTCGGGCCCTGATCACGCCGAGCACCACGGCTG
Source organism: uncultured Actinomycetota bacterium (assembly GCA_963742765.1). Lineage (GTDB taxonomy): Bacteria > Actinomycetota > Actinomycetes > Propionibacteriales > Nocardioidaceae > JANLYC01. The sequence continues at coordinate 47,493 of CAVUMY010000001.1, read as the reverse complement.
CCCTGCAGCTGTGCGACAACCAGTGCGGCGGGATCGCCTACGTCGGCACGTACAACCTCATCAGCGCTACCGCCTACGCGCAGCCGGCCTGGATCTTCCCGCAGCAGCTAGGCCCCAACAACACGAAGGCGATCGCCGAGGCGGTCACCCACGAGGTCGGGCACAACCTCGGGCTGAGCCACGACGGCACCTCGGGTGTGGGCTACTACGCCGGCCAGGGCTCGTGGGCCCCGATCATGGGGGTCGGCTACTCCCGGCCCATCACCCAATGGAGCAAGGGGGAGTACGCCGACGCGAACAACGCCGAGAACGACCTCGCCGTGATCGCGAGTCACGGACTCAGCTACCGCACCGACGAGGCCGGCGGCACCCCGTCCGCAGCTGCTGTCCTGAGCAACACCTCAACCGGCGGGTTCATCACCCACGCCTCGGACGTCGACGTGTACCGGATCGACCGCACGTGCACCGGATCGGTGACGGTCTCGGCGGACCCGGCGGCGACAAGCCCAGACCTCGACGTCCGGCTCGCCGTGCTGGACGCCGACGGTACCGAGCTGGCGAGCGCCGACCCTCTCGCGGCCACCTCCACGCAGGACATCGCGACCGGCCTCGCTGCGACGTTGACCACGTCGTTGGGGACGGGGGTGTTCTACCTCAGCGTCGACGGCGTCGGCTTCGGCGACCCGGCCACCACCGGGTACAGCGACTACGCGAGCCTCGGCCAGTACGCGCTCTCGACGACGCAGTGTCCTGTCTCCGCACCGACAGTGCCACTGGGGTTGGGGGTCGCCAAGGACGAGGACGCCGGGACGGCGACGTTGTCGTGGACCGCACCGGAGTACGACGGTGGGAGCCCCGTCACCGGATACCAGGTCACGACCGACGGCGGCGCTCCCGTGGCGTTGCCGGCGACCTCACGTTCGTACACGGTCCATGGCCTGTCTCTCGGTCAGGACGTCACGATGGCCGTCGCTGCCGTCAACGCGGTCGCAGCCGGTCCGACGGCGTCGACGTCATTCACGATGGCGAGCCCACCCGGCGCCGCCGAGAACGTTGCCGTCGAGGCACAGGACTCCCTGACCCAGACCGCGTCACTCAGTTGGGCTCCGCCCAGCGATGACGGCGGTGCGACGGTCACCGGATACGACGTGCTGCAGGACGGTCAGCTCATCGACACCGTCGCTACGGACGAGCGCGGCTACACGTTCCAGACTGTGCCGCGCGGCACAGCGGTGCAGCTGTCGGTCCGGGCGGTCAACCGGGTCGGTGCTGGGCAGAGCACCAGCGCTGCCGTCGAGCTGGCTCCTGCACCGACCCCGCCGACCGCTGTCACCGTCATCGCGGGCACCGGCAAGGTCGTCGTCTCCTGGTCGCCACCGGACAACGCGGCGACCGCGCAGATCACCGGCTACCAGATCCGGCGGTACGTCGGACAGGGTCCGGCATCGTCTCCGGTCAGTGTTGCTGACTCGGCCCGGTCGCTCGAGTGGACCGGTCTGACCAACGGAACGTCCTACCGCTTCAGCGTCACGGCGGTGTCCGGCATCGCGGCGAGTGCGGAGACGCTGACGGCTGCGGTCGTGCCTGCCGCCAAGCCGGGCAGGCCGACCATCGGCAAGGCCAAGGCGGGCACGCCCGGAGGCAAGGTGACGGCTACCGCAGTCTGGAAGCCTCCGACGTCAACCGGCGGGGTCGCGTTGACCGGCTACCGGGTGACCGCCTACCGGGTCAACGCGGCGGGTGCGGTCGTCCAGACGGTCGTGGCCGGGCTGCGTCCGCCCGGAGCGTCGTCGTACACGATGAAGCTGCCCGCGAAGGGCAGGTGGCGGTTCAGCGTGCAGGCGGTCAATGTCATGGGCACCGGTGCCGCAAGCGCCCGGTCCGCCCCCGTGGCGGCCCGTTGACCCTGGAGTGATCAGCGGCCAGGACTCGGCCGGCTGGTCACTCGGCAGCAGGTGTCGCTGACTGCCCGGAGCGGCTCCGGTTGCGGTTGCGTGGTCGTCGGCGCTGACCGGCATCCTCTCCCGTGGACTCCGATCCGCCGGTGGCTGCCGGCGTACCGCTGTCCTGCTTGCCGCCCTCGACCGTCTCGCCACCGCGAGTGCGGCGCCGGTTGCGCGAGCGTGACTTGCCCGACGAGCGACCTGTCTCGCCCGAGGAGGCGCTCCGGTCACGCCCGCCGGCACTGCGACCGCCCCGAGATCCGCGACCGTCGCGTCCGCCTGAACCGCCGCGCGATTCGAGCAGGTCGTCGGCAGACGGCTTCTCCTTCGGTGCGCCCACACGGCCCTTGGCGTCGGTCGGGATGCCCTGGTCGTGGTACAGGTGTTCGCTGGTGGAGTAGGTCTCCTGCGGCTCGTCGAACGGGAGGTCGAGCGTCTTGTTGATGACCTTCCAGCGCGTCACGTCCGCCCAGTCGACGAACGTGATGGCCACACCGGTGGCACCCGCACGGCCCGTACGGCCGATCCGGTGCACGTAGGTGTTGTCGTCCTCGGGGCAGGTGAAGTTGATGACGTGGGTGATGCCCACGACGTCGATTCCGCGCGCAGCCACGTCGGTGGCCACGAGGATCTCGACCGAGCCGTCGCGGAAGCGCTTCAGCGCGCGTTCGCGCGCGACCTGGGCCATGTCGCCGTGCAGCGGTGCCGCTGGGAAGCCACGCTCGATGAGCTCCTCGGCGATCCGCTGGGCCTGCCGCTTGGTGCGGGTGAAGATCAGCGAGAGGCCGCGGTTCTCGGCCTGGAGGATGCGGGCGATGATCTCGATCTTGTCGAGGTCGTGCGCCACGTAGACGAACTGGGCCGTCGCCGGAACGGTGGCGTTCTCGTAGCTGGACTCGGCCCGGATGTTGACCGGGTGACGCATGTGCGTGCGTGCCAGCGTGACGACCTCGCCGCGCATCGTCGCCGAGAACAACATGGTCTGTCGCAGCTCAGGCGTCTTGGCGATCAGTCGCTCGACGTCGGGCAGGAACCCGAGATCGAGCATCTCGTCGGCCTCGTCGAGGACGAGCACCTTCACGTGGGAGAGGTCGAGTGCCTTGCGTGCGGCGAGGTCGAGGAGCCGTCCGGGGGTGCCGACGACGACCTCGACGCCGGCCTGCAGCGCGTCCAGCTGTGGCTCGTAGGGCACGCCGCCGTACACGGTGAGCGTGCGCGTGCCGCGGTACTTGCCGGCCAGCGTCAGGTCATTGGAGACCTGGAGAGCCAGTTCACGTGTCGGCGCGACGACCAAGGCCTGTGGCTTGCCAGGGGCAGCCAGCTCGGAGTACTCGGGGTCGTGGGGAGAGAGGATGCGCTGCAGGATCGGGATCGTGAAAGCCAGCGTCTTGCCGGTTCCGGTGCGGGCCTGACCGATGAGATCGGTGCCCATGAGCGCGATCGGGAGAGTCATCTCCTGGATGGGAAAAGCATCTGTGATGCCGACATCGGTGAGGGCGTCGGCAATCTCGGGGAGTACCCCGAGGTCGTGGAACGTAGACAGAACGGAACTCGATTCTTAAGTCTGTGTGCGCCCCGGCGAAAGTCGCGGACGAGGCGTCGTCGGGACAAGTCTATCGTTTCGCGCGTTCGGGGTGTCGCTACGCTCTCTCCCATGACCGCGTCGCCGTTCTCCGACCCTGCCTACCGGGTCGCCATCGTCGACCTGCTCGGCGGTCTCGCGTACTCCGAGCTGAGTGCTTTCGAGCGGCTCAGCGAGGACGCCACGAAGGCGCCGACGTTGCAGGACAAGGTGGCGCTCGCGACGATGGCGAAGGCCGAATTCGGCCACTTCGAGCGACTTCGTCACCGCCTCGTCGAGCTTGAGGCCGACCCGTTCGAGGCGATGGAGCCGTTCCACGCCCCGGTGGACGCCTTCCACGCTCACACCGCCCCCTCCGACTGGCTGGAGAGCCTGATCAAGGCCTACGTCGGCGACGGGCTCGCCGCCGACTTCTACCGTGAGATCGCGGCGTACGTCGACGAATCCACCCGCGACCTGATCCTCACCACGCTCGACGACACCGGTCAGGCCGACTTCGCGATCGAGCACGTGCGCGAGGCCATCGAGGCGAACCCCAAGATCGCCGGCCGCCTGGCCCTGTGGGCCCGGCGGCTGATGGGGGAGGCCCTGAGCCAGGCCCAGCGGGTCGCAGGCGAGCGCGATGCCCTCACCGCGCTGCTGGTGGGCGGCGTGGACCGCCCCGGCATGGACCTGGCTGCCGTGGGTCGCATGTTCGCCCGGCTCGCTGAGACCCACACGCAGCGGATGGAGGCGCTCGGCCTGCGGGCCTGAGTACGCAGCTGCGGTCAGACGTGGGTGCTGCGGCGGCCGAGGAACCGAGAAGCCCAGCGCGCGCGCAGGTAGATACGTGGACGCTGCCGAACCGCCGGACGGCGGGCTACGCGTCTCGGGTGAGAGGCGGACCGACGACCCGGCGTTGTTCCGCGCCCATAACTGCAGCCATGTCAGCCGGGTCGGGTGCGGTGCCCGCGGGGAGTGCCGCGAGGTAATCACGCTGAGCACGGAAGAAGTCCTCGATACCGCTCGGCGTCGCCACGGTGACGAATCGGCAGGGCGCGCCCGTGAGGTTCGCGATGGCGTGCGGTACCCGGCGCGGGAACCACAACAGACCTCCTGAGTCGAGGACCCCCCGCTCGTCGCCTACCTGGTAGTCGAGCTTTCCTTCCAAGACGATGACGATCTCGTCCTCCCCCTCGTGGACGTGCAGCGGTGGGCCCCCGGAATGCAGGACGCCTTCGAGAACGGTGACCAGACCCCGGGACTGGTCCCCCGTCACCCTCAACGACAACGTGCTGCCGCCCATGTCCAGGTCTTCCAGCGCAGCGCCTCGTTGCAGTGAGTAGCCAGCTGAAAATGTCACGTCCTCAGTCTGGCCTCTCGAGCCCTTGCGGGCTACTCGCGCACATGCCGCGTTCTCACCCCGCCAGCCCGGCGGGTTCGCCGGCAGGTGGGGGCAATCGTTTCGGCGGGAAACACCCCGTCAGACGTGGGTGCTGCGGCGGCCGAGGAACCCGGACGCCACGATGACGAGGCCGGCCGAGACCAGGATCGCCACGACCCAGCGGGTCCAGTCGATGCCGGCGCTGCCGTCGCCACCGAATGCCCGGTAGATGACATCACCGATGAGGATGCCGCCGATACCGCACAGCAGCGTGGCCCACAGCGGGATGTTGTCCTTGTCGCCAGGGGCGACGAACTTGCCGAGCAGGCCGATGATGACGCCTCCGATGAGAAGCCCGATGAGCTCCATGGCTGTCCTCCTAGGTGCAGATTCGTGCGAGTCCGAGGGAGTCCCTCGGTCAGGTACGTCAAGTCTGCCGGGTCTGAACTGGGTTTTCACGCCGCGAGGCGGTCACACCGAGGAAGGCGACTCGTTGTAGACCCCGGCGAGCTCCTGCGGTGACATCGCTGCGATCGCCGCCATCACCTCGTCGGTGGCGGCCCGGCGGGCCTGCGACGCCGTCGTGCCGGTGCCGGGCGGTGCGAAGGTCAGTGGCGTGCCGAACCGCACGGTCACGCGCGCGAAACGGGGGATGCGCGAGCCGATCGGCTGGAGCTCGTCGGTGCCGATCAGGGCGCAGGGGACGACAGGGACCTGCGCGGTCAGCGCCAGCCACCCGACTCCGGTCTTGCCTCGGTAGAGCCGACCGTCTCGAGACCGGGTGCCCTCGGGGTAGATGCCGAAAGCCTGGCCGTCCTTGAGCACCTGCAGGGCGGCATCGAGCGAAGCCTGGGCGGCCCGGTGGGTGCCGCGTTCGACCGGGATCGAGCGCATGGCGGTGAACCACGCCCGCAGGAAGGCTCCGCGCAGACCCGTGCCTTCCCAGTACTCCTTCTTCGCGATGAACAGGACCGTGCGGGGCGCGGCGATCGGGATGACCACGGAGTCGATGAACGACAGGTGGTTGGACGCGATGATGACCGCACCGTGCCGGGGAACGTTCTCGCGGCCCTCGACGATCGGTCGGTAGACCAGCCGCGCCATCGGCGCGATGACGAACCTCATCGCGGCGTACAGCACGGCTGACCTCCTCGTGTCGCCCGTTCTGGTGGTAGGCCGTGGGTACGGCGGCCCTCGGAGTGTGGTGTCAGGGTGCCCCGAAGCCGACCCGACGACCGGACTCGCCGGTGATCTCGATGTAGGCGAGCTTCTCGGCGGGGACGAAGACGGTGCGCCCCTTCTCGTCGGTGAGCGAGACGATGCCGTGTTCGGACGCGAGCGCCTTCGATATCGCTTCTTGGACGTCGTCAGCGCTCTGGCTCGTCTCGAGCGTCAGCTCGCGGTTGGCGTTGATCACGCCGATCTTGACCTCCACACACAGTCCTTTCGGGTCGAGGCCCGTCGAGATCGTTTCGACGACGGGTCGTCCCCAGCCTAGTGGGGTAGCGCTCGGGGGGAGTGGAGGTCACTCGTGCCGGGGAAAGCCACGGATACCGCGCCAGGCGAGGCTGGCGATGAGCTCGGTCGCCTGGGCCTGGGGGAGACCACCGTTGTCGCTGAGCCAGTAGCGGGCCGAGACCTGGCTCATGCCCACCAGCGCCACCGCCAGCAGCCGGGACGCCTCCGGCGGGAAGCCGGTGTCGTCGGCGATGACCTCGGCGATCGCGTCGGCGCACTGCCGCGTGACGCGGTCGACGCGTTCACGCACGGCCGGTTCGCTGGTGAGGTCGGACTCGAAGACGAGCCGGAACGCGCCGCCGGGGTCGGCGACATACGCATAGAATGCCTCGGTCGTGGCGGCGACGCGCTCCTTGTTGACCGACGTGCTGGCCAGCGCCTTGCGGACGCCGTCGACGACCTGGTCGCTGGCGGTGTCGAGCAGAGCCAGGTAGAGCTCGAGCTTGCTCGGGAAGTGTTGGTAGAGCACCGGCTTCGAGACGCCCGCCCGCTCGGCGATGTCGTCCATCGCTGCGGCGTGGTAGCCCTGGGCGACGAACACGTCGAGCGCGGACTCGAGCAGCTGGGCTCGCCGCAGGGTGCGCGGCATGCGTCCAGTGCGCGGTCGTTGTCCTGCATCGGTAGGCACCCGCGCATCCTACCGCCGAGTCACTTGGCGTCGCGTCCGCTGAATCGAGCCCGCTGGAGGTCCCTCTGATCGAGGCTGTCGGGCTCTGCTGATCAGGAGCTGGGTTGTCCCTGTCAGTCGGGCAGCGGTGCAGCATGCTCGGGCATGTCGGCCAACAGATCACCGTGCTGCTCCAGCCGCTGTACGACGTCGGAGGTCTCGAACCGGAGGTCGGCCGCCTTGGTCGCCTCGGCGACCTCGTCCCACGTCAGCGGTGTCGACACCGTCGGCCGGTCGATGCCGCGCATCGAGTACGGCGCGATCGTGGTCTTGGCGGCGTTGTTCTGGCTCCAGTCGATGAACACCTTGCCGGTGCGCAGCCGCTTCTCCATCGACGAGACGACGTCATCGGGAATGACCCCGGCCAGCTGGTCAGCCAGCTTCTTGGCGTACGCCGACGTGCGGTGCGCTGTTGCCGGCTCGATCGGGACGTACAGCTGCGCGCCCTTGTTGCCGGAGGTCTTGGGGTAGGCGGTGAGGCCGTCGGACGCGAGGAGCTCCTTGAGGGCGAGCGCCACATTGCAGCAGTCGATGATGTCGGCGGGCTCGCCCGGGTCGAGGTCGAACACGACGAGGTCGGGATCACGCGGTCCACCCCGGGGACCGACCTTCCACTGCGGTACGTGGAGCTCGAGTGCGGCGAGGTTGGCGAGCCAGACGAGGGTGGCGAGATCCTCGGCGACGACGTACTCGACACCGTCGTCGCCGTGTTCGGCCATGAAGGCGGTGCGCACCCAGTCGGGCGTGCCGCGCGGGGTGTTCTTCTCGAAGAAGGGTTGCTTGCCGGTGCCGTCGGGCCAGCGCTTGCGGGTCAGCAGCCGGTCGGCCAGGTGGGGGAGGATCGCGTCGCCGACGTTGACGTAGTAGTCGATGACCTCGCCCTTGGTGAAGCCCGCCTCCGGGTAGAGCACCTTGTCGAGGTTGGAGAGCGCCAGCTTGTGCCCCTCGATCTCCACGGTCACCTTCTGCGCCATACGGCCCACCCTGCCATTCCCTCCACTCCTCCGCCCGTGGTGCCCACCTGGCCCTCCGCGTTTGCCTTGTTCACAAGCCAGGTGGCTTGTGAACAAGGCAAACGCGCCTCGGGTAGTGAGGGTTTGCCTGGGTTGCTGCGGCCCCTTGGGTGATGGCCCTGCCGGCGGACCACATGGAGAAGGGCGAGGTGTCCTATCTGTCCGTATGGCGGGACGCTCGTCCGCCGGATGGGCCGTCCGGGGAACATGGAGGGGCCGGACGTGGTTGCACCCAACTGCACCCCGGCGGGTGGCGACCGCTGCTGCCCGCGCCCCATCGTCGTACGAGGAGAAGACCTGTGTCGTTGCCGCCCCTGGTCGAGCCGGCCGCCGAGCTGACGATAGACGAAGTCCGTCGCTACAGCCGCCACCTGATCATCCCCGACGTGGGCATGGACGGACAGAAGCGCCTCAAGAACGCGCGAGTGCTCGTCATCGGTGCCGGTGGCCTCGGCAGCCCCGCCCTGCTCTACCTGGCCGCCGCCGGCGTCGGCACGCTCGGCATCGCGGAGTACGACGAGGTCGACGAATCGAACCTGCAACGCCAGGTGATCCACGGTCAGAGCGACATCGGCAAGTCCAAGGCGCTGTCGGCCAAGGAGTCGATCGCCGAGATCAACCCGCTCGTCAAGGTCGTCCTGCACGACGAGCGCCTCGAGAACGACAACGTGCTCGCCATCTTCGAGCAGTACGACCTCATCGTCGACGGCACCGACAACTTCGCCACCCGGTACATGGTCAACGACGCGGCCGTCTTCCTCGGCAAGCCCTACGTGTGGGGCTCCATCTACCGCTTCGACGGCCAGGCATCAGTGTTCTGGGCCGCAGCGCCCGGCGGCATCAGCCCGTGCTACCGCTGCCTGTACCCCGAGCCCCCGCCGCCGGGGATGGTCCCGTCCTGCGCCGAGGGCGGCGTCCTCGGAGTGCTGTGTGCGAGCATCGGCTCGATCCAGGTCAACGAGGCGATCAAGCTGTTGACCGGCATCGGAGAGCCACTGCTCGGCAAGCTGATGATCTATGACGCCCTCGAGATGGAGTACCGCAAGCTGCCTGTCCGCAAGGATCCGAACTGCGCGGTCTGCGGTGACAACCCGACCGTCACCGAGCTGATCGACTACGAAGCCTTCTGCGGCGCGATCAGCGATGAGGCCGCCGACGCAGCTGCCGGTTCGACGATCTCCGTCGTCACCCTCGAGCACTGGCTGAAGGAGCGCGACAACGGTGAGCGCGACTTCGTCCTCGTCGACGTACGAGAGCCGAACGAGTACGACATCAACAAGATCCCGGGCTCGGTGCTGATTCCCAAGGGCGACTTCCTCAACGGTAAGGCGCTCGGCGAGCTGCCCGACGACAAACAGGTCGTGCTGCATTGCAAGACCGGGGTCCGATCGGCCGAGGCGCTTGCGGTGCTCAAGGGCGCTGGATACGCAAACTCGGTTCACGTCGGCGGTGGTGTGGCGGCCTGGGTCACTCAGATCGACCCGTCCCAGCCGTCGTACTGACCGAAGTCGACCACAACTCACGGTTGAACGAGCCAGAACTCACGGTTGAACCAGCCAGAACTCACGGTTCAACGGGGGAGGGGTCCGTAGGCTGGGGCAGTGAGCTCGCCGCCACCGGACGTCGCTGCGGCGTTTGGCGCGGACCCGAGCCGGCTGCGGCGGCTTGCCGGTGGACAGGACCGGACATGGTACGACGGCGACGTCGTCCTCAAACCCGCTGACAACCCGGTCGAGCACAGCTGGGTCTGCGACGTGTTCAGCGTGTGGGACGGCAGCTGCGGTGTTCTGGTGCCCGAACCGATCCGCGCCCCCAACGGGTCGTGGGTGTACGCCGGCTGGGCCGCCCACCGCTTCATCGCCGGCCGGGACGCGACGATGCACCAGGACTCCGGCCTGATCCGTACGGCGAGTGAGGTGTTCCACGACGAGGTTCACCCGCTCCAGCCCCCGGCGTTCCTCGACACCCGCACCGACGCCTGGTCGGCGGGCGACCGCGTCGCCTGGGAGGGGGCCGAGCCCACCGGCGATGCACAGACGGTCGACCAGATCGATCGGCTCCGAGCCGCCTTCCGACCCGTCCGGGCTGCGGCACAGATCATCCACGGAGACATCGGCGGAAACGTGCTGGCCACGGGCGCTGGTCCGGCGGTGATCGACTGGCCGCCCTACTACCGGCCCGTCGGCTTCGCACTTGCGGTGGCGGCATCGGACGCGGTCCGCTGGGAAGGCTTGCCGGTCGCGTTCCTCGACGAGTGGGCCGACTCCGCTGAGTGGTACGAGCTGGTGGCCCGGGCGCTGGTGTTCCGGCTGGCGACGGCCGGCATCCGGGAGCTGGCCGGCCTGGTCACCGCGTCTCCCCAGGAGCGGGCGGCCGCGACCGAGCCCGTGATCGCGCACGTGCTCGCACGACTGGGTCGCTGACAGGTCCCCGCTCGGTCGGTCAGGCCTGCAGCACGACGGCGAGCCCCTGCCCGACGCCGATGCAGATCGCCGCGAGCCCGTAGCCGCCTCCGCGACGACGCAACTCGTGCGCCAGCGAGCCGACGATGCGCGCACCTGAGGCACCCAATGGATGCCCGATGGCGATCGCTCCGCCGTTGACGTTGACGAGCTCGGGGTCCAGGTCGGGCCACTCGGCCAGGCAGGCCAACGACTGGGACGCGAAGGCCTCGTTCAGCTCGACCGCCACCAGGTCGGACCAGCCGATCCCGGCCCGGGCCAGCGCGTCGCGTGCGGCCTGCACCGGGCCGATGCCGAACACTTCGGGGTCGACGCCACTGGCCGCCCGGGACACGATCCGGGCCAGCGGATCGACACCGATCGACGTGGCCGCTGCCTCGTCGCCGATGAGCAGGGCCGCCGCGCCATCGTTGAGGGGGGAAGCATTCCCCGCCGTCACGGTGCCGTCAGGACGGAACACCGGAGACAACCGGGCAAGCTTCTCGACCGAGGAGTCCGGCCGGATGCCTTCGTCGCGGTCGAGGTCGATGCCGTCGATCTCGACGATCTCGTGGGCGTACACGCCGGCATCCCAGGCACGGGCCGCGTTGCGGTGTGACCGCACAGCAAAGGCGTCCTGGTCCTCCCGCGAGATCGCGTAGCGGTCGGCCAGGATCTCAGCACCCTCTCCCAGGGCCACCGTCCACAGCTTGGGCATGGCACGGGTTGACCATCCGCCACCCGATCGTGGTCGACCACATCTGCTGGTGGCCGCGGGCGTACGCCGTGTCGGGCTTGAGCATCACCCAGGGCGCCCGGCTCATCGACTCGACTCCGCCCGCGACGGCGATCGACACGTCTCCGACAGCGACCGCGCGCGACGCACCGATGACCGCGTCGAGACCGGACCCGCAGAGCCGGTTGACCGTGCTGCCCGGCACGGACGTGGGAAGTCCGGCGAGCAGCGCGGCCATCCGGGCGACGTTGCGGTTGTCCTCGCCGGCACCGTTGGCTGCGCCGAACCAGACGTCCTCGATCCGCGCTGGGTCGAGGCCCGGATGGCGTTCGAGGAGGCGACACAGAACGGTCGACGCGAGGTCATCGGGCCGTACGCCCGCGAGTGCTCCGCCGTGCCGCCCGAACGGCGTACGCACCGCGTCGAGCACGAACGAGGCGGCGGTGGGACTCATCAGGCGCTCCTGACCGGATCGGGACTCTGGCGAGCAGCCTATCCGTCTCAGATGGTGAGACAACCAACGGCGGCTGCGTGACTGCTCGTGGCCGTTGTCGTTGGGGGTCGTGTCCACCCATCCCACGAGGAGGGAGCAGCGATGCTCGTCCGCACCAGGTCCATCGTCGTCGCCGGAGTGCTCGCCGCCGGCGCCGCGCTGGTCGTCACCAGTCCGTCCACCGCGGCCAGCACGACAGCACCGGCCAAGGCCGCCCAGCACGCCCGAACGGCGTGGGCACCGGCTGACACGGCTACCATCCATCCCGGCGTCATGATGTACACCGACGGGGCCCAGTGCACCGCGAACTTCGTCTACACCGACGGCGTAGGCAGCACCTACGTCGGCTATGCCGCACACTGCGCCGGCACCGGCGCTGCCACCGACACCAACGGCTGCGACTCGGGATCCCTCCCCCTCGGGACCCCGGTCACCTTCAACGAAGGCGGCAGCCTCGTCAGCGACGGGACCCAGGTCGGCACCGGCAAGCTCGTCTACAGCTCCTGGATCACCATGCAGAAGAACGGCGAGACCAACCCCGACGTGTGTGCCTACAACGACCTCGCGCTGGTCAAGGTCGATCCCGCGTACGTCGCCGACGTCAACCCGTCGATTCCCTTCTGGGGTGGGCCTGTGGGCATCAACACGACCGGTACGCAGCCTGGCGACCAGGTCTACACCTACGGCAACTCTTCGTTGCGGGCCGGCGTTTCCGCCCTCTCGCCTCACACGGGCGTCAGCGTCGGCGATGACGGGAACGGCTGGTCACACGGCCTCTACACCGTGACCCCCGGCATCCCGGGCGACTCCGGCAGCGCGTTCCTCGACGCCAACGGCAAGGCGCTCGGTGTGCTGTCGACGATCGAGATCGCCCCGATGCCCGCCGCGAACAACATCGGTGACGTCAACAAGGAGTTGAACTACGCCCAGGCGAACTCAGGTCTCAGTGGACTTGCCCTGGTCCCCGGTACCGAGCCGTTCAGCCCGGTTCTCTGATTCCACGCTCGGTGAGAATCAGCCGACCGCGCTGACGTCCGGCTACGCGGGGCGAGAGGACCCCTCCGCAGGGGGTCTCTCGCCCCGCGTCGCGTCTGCAAGGCTGGTGTCGTGGGTGTTGAGGCGGCCGACGAGAACCGGCACGACAGGTATGTCGAAGCGGTGCTGTCCCTGGTCGAGCAGATCCCGCCCGGACGGGCGACGACGTACGGCGTGATCGCGGATGCGGTCGGTCGAGGTGGTCCGCGACAGGTGGGCCAGGTGATGGCGCACTATGGTGCGCCAGTGCCGTGGTGGCGGGTGGTCCGAGCCGACGGGAGCCTGCCGCCCTCGCACCAGCGCGAAGCCCTCGCGCACTACCGTGAAGAGGCCACCCCGCTGCGCGGAGACATCTCCGACGCGGCTCATCTGCGGGTCGACCTCCAGCGAGCCCTGTGGAGCGCGGACACGTGATGGCGCTGGCTTGCGATGCTTCGTCTGTCGGTCCGTGATGATGCAATAGGCGCGTGTCGGTCACCTATCGTCTCGAGCGGGCCCCGCGGATCCATGCCGCTGGACCTGATCTCGACGCGTCCCAGCGCCGGGTGGTCGCACATGCCGGCGGTCCGCTGCTGGTGCTGGCCGGTCCCGGCACGGGCAAGACGACGACGTTGGTCGAGGCGGTCGTCGAACGCGTCGACAACCGTGGGCTCTCGCCTGACGAGATTCTCGTCCTGACCTTCAGCCGCAAGGCCGCCGACGAGCTGCGCACCAAGATCACGGCCCGACTGGGTCGCACGTCGGCGATGCCGATGAGCTCGACGTTCCACTCCTTCTGCTACGCCCTGCTGCGTCAGCACCAGCCGGCCGACCTCTATCTGACGCCACTGCGCCTGCTCAGCGCTCCCGAGCAGGACGTCCGCATCAAGACCTTGCTCGAGCACTCGCTCGAGGGCACCTCGCTGTCGTGGCCCGAGGGCCTCGGCGCCGCGTTGCGCACCCGCGGGTTCGCGCGCGAGATCCATGCCGTGTTGTCACGGGCACGTGAGCTCGGGCTCGAACCCGACGAGCTCACCCGCATCGGCTTCGCGGCCGACCGGCCCGAGTGGGTCGCGGCGGGCGCGTTCATGACCGAGTACCTCGAGGTGCTCGACTTCGAAGCCGTGCTCGACTACGCCGAGCTGGTGCACCGGGCCGTCCTGCTCGCCGAGACCGACGACGTCAAGGCCGAGCTGCGCCACCGGTTCAAGGCCGTCTACGTCGATGAGTACCAGGACACCGATCCCAGTCAGGTACGACTTCTCCAGGCCCTCGCTGGTGACGGCCGCGACCTGGTCGTCGTCGGTGACCCCGACCAGAGCATCTACGCGTTCCGGGGCGCCGACGTGCGCGGCATCCTCGAGTTCCCCACGCAATTCCCGCGGGCTGACGGCGCGGCCGCGGACGTCATCGCGCTGTCGACCACCCGTCGGTTCGGTCCGCGGCTGCTGACCGCATCGAGACGGATCGCACACCGGATCGGGATGAAGGGTTCCATCGATGCGGCGGCACTGCGCACGTTTCGGGAGCCCGTGGCGGTCGACGGGCCGTACGGCGCTGGCAAGGTCGACATCTACACCTTCAGTTCCAGTGGAGCCGAGACCGACCACATCGCCGACCTGCTGCGGCGTGCCCACCTCGAGGACGACGTCCCGTGGTCTGAGATGGCGGTGCTCGTCAGGTCCGGCGTTCAGTCGATCCCGGGCCTGCGACGGGCGCTGGTCGCGGCCGGTGTCCCTGTCGAGGTCGCCGGCGACGAGGTACCGCTGCAACGCGAACCAGCGGTGCTCCCGCTGCTGATCGCGCTGCGCACGGCCGTCGATCCCGAGTCGCTGACGTCTGACACGGCGCGGATGTTGCTGATGTCGCCGCTGGGTGACCTCGACGCCGCCGGCGTGCGCAAGCTGGGCCGCCTCCTGCGACATCGCGACCGCGAAGAGCACCCCGAACGACTGGCCCGGCCTTCGGGTGACCTGTTGCGCGACGCGTTGGCCGACCCGTCGTTCCTGACCGACGTCGACGACCGGCTGGCGGCCGGACCGCGGCAGCTGGCGACGCTGATCCACGACGCCCATGGGCTGCTCGACCGTGGAGGTCCGGCCGAGGAGGCGTTGTGGATCGTGTGGGAGGGCACCCGTTGGCCCCGGCGGCTGCGGGGCGCCGTGGAGAGGGGCGGAGCCGCTGCGCGTGCGGCACACCGAGACCTCGACGCCATCTGTGCCCTGTTCGAGGTGGCTGCCCGCACCGAGGAGAAGCGGCACCACACCAGCGCCGAGAACTTCCTCGACGAGGTCGAGGCG
Organism: uncultured Actinomycetota bacterium; assembly: GCA_963742765.1. GTDB lineage: Bacteria > Actinomycetota > Actinomycetes > Propionibacteriales > Nocardioidaceae > JANLYC01. The sequence goes on along the minus strand of CAVUMY010000001.1, from coordinate 32,423 downwards.
CAGCAGATTCCTGCTGACACGTTGGCCGAGCGCGGGGTGCGCGGAGACTCGGTCCGGCTGCTGACGGCCCATCGCTCCAAAGGTCTCGAGTGGCGCATCGTCGTGGTCGCCGGTGTGCAGGAGGGCACCTGGCCCGACCTGCGGCGTCGCGGCTCGCTGCTCCAGGCCGACCGCCTGGGCACCGACGGTCTCGTCGAACCCCCGACGTCGACGGCGATGCTGGCCGAGGAGCGCCGACTGTTCTACGTCGCTGTCACCCGCGCCCGTCAGCGGCTCATCGTGACGGCCGTGGCATCTCCCGAGGCTGACGGTGAGCAGCCGTCCCGACTGATCGAGGAGCTGCAGCTCGAGCCGACCTTCCTGATCGGTCGTCCGGCGCGTTCGATGTCTTTGGGCGGCGTCGTCTCAGAGCTGAGGCGGGTGGCGTCCGATCCCGCCGAGAGTGCGCCGTTACGGCAGGCGGCGGCAGCTCGGCTGGCAGCGCTGGCGGCCGAACGGATCGGTGACGACGAACCGCTCGTCCCGGCCGCTGAGCCCGGGAGCTGGTGGGGACTCAGACGTCGTACCACCAACGACGCCCCTGTCCGGGCCGTCGACGAACCGCTGCGGCTGTCGGCGTCGGCCCTCGAGGGGCTCTTGAGCTGTCCGTTGCGCTGGTTCCTCGCTCGCGAGGCGGCCGGTGAGTCGGCCCGGTCGAGCTCGCTCGGATTCGGCTCCGTCATCCATGCCTTGGCCGAGCACATGACCACCGGCGACGTCGAGGCGGAGGGACTCGTCGAGCTGCTCGACTCTGTGTGGGGCCAGCTGCAGTTCGACAGCCCGTGGATCGCGGCTCGCGAGTACGACTCGGCGCTGGAGATGCTGACCCGCTTCGTACGCTGGCACGAGGGGCGGCCCGACCGGCGCTACGTCGGTGCCGAGGAGGAGTTCGCTGTCGAGCTCGACCTCGACAACGGCGAGCGGGTTTCGCTCGCCGGCCGCATCGACCGCGTCGAGGCGGTCGCCGACGGACGCATCGTCGTCGTCGACTTCAAGACCGGCAAGAAGCCGCCCAGCGACGCGTCGGTCAAGGACAACCCCCAGCTCGGCTTCTACCAGCTCGCTGTCGACCAGGGCGGGTTCGACGAGCTGTGCGGTGAGCCGGTGCGATCCGGTGGCGCCGAGCTCGTGCAGCTGCGCGTCGACAAGGGCGGGATGCCCAAGGTCCAGCAGCAGCCGCCGCAGGCGCCGGACTCCGAAGGACGCAAGACCATCGAGATCCAGCTCACCGCAGGGGCCGCCGTCGTACGCGGTGAGGACTTCGCTGCCAAGGTCAACCCGTACTGCAACCGCTGTGAGTTCGCGAGCCTCTGCCCGGCCCAGCAGCGCACGGGGACGATGCTGTCATGACGATGCGTAACGGCGACAGAGCCAGCGACGAGCTGCGTACGCCGGCCGACCTGGCGGCCTTGATGGGAGTGCCGTTCAGCGAGCAGCAGCTCGCCGCGATCACGGCACCGCTCGAGCCTGGAGTCATCGTGGCCGGGGCGGGTTCCGGCAAGACCACCGTGATGGCGGCCCGCGTGGTCTGGCTGGTCGGAACCGGCGCGGTCGCCGCCGACGAGATCCTCGGTCTGACGTTCACCAACAAGGCTGCCGCCGAGCTCGGTCAGCGGGTGCGCAAGGCGCTGGGCGAGACCGGCCTGTTGCGACGGGTGGTGCCGAGTGCCGACGCGCCCGACGAGCTGGCCGAACCGGAGATCGCGGAGCCCACCGTGCTGACCTACCACGCGTACGCGGCCCGGTTGCTGACCGAGCACGGGCTGCGGATCGGCCACGAGCCCGACACCGCCGTGATCGCTGACGCATCGAGGTTCCAGCTCGCGGCCCGGGTCCTGCGCGACCACACGCAACCGATCGACCACCTCAACACCTGGCTGCCGACCAACGTGACCGCGTTGTTGCAGCTCGACGCGCAGCTGGCCGAGCACCTCGTCAGCACGGACGACGTGCGCCGGTTCCAGGCCGCCGAGATCGACGAGTGGCGCGAGGTGGCCAAGCCGGTCGAGGCCACCCGCAAGCTGGTGATGGCGATGCAGAAGCGCGCCGAGCTGCTCGCCCTCGTCGACGACTACCAGGCACTCAAGCGTCGACTCGGAGTGATGGACTTCTCCGACCAGATGGCGCTCGGTGCGCAGCTCGCCGAGCAACGCCGTGAGGTCGGCCGCGCCGAACGTGAGAAGTACAAGGTCGTGCTCCTCGACGAGTACCAGGACACCTCAGTGGCGCAGGCCAGGCTGCTCACGGCGTTGTTCTCCGGGCCGATCGACGACGGGCGCGGCTATCCCGTGACGGCCGTCGGTGATCCCTGCCAGGCGATCTACGGCTGGCGGGGCGCGTCGGTCAGCAACATCGAACAGTTCGGGCACGACTTCCCGTTGGCGGGCGCCGGTGCCGAGGTCGTGCGCTTCCCGCTCAGCGTCAACCGCCGTTCCGACGCCCGCATCCTCGCGGCGGCCAACCAGCTGGCGGGACCGTTGTACGCCGACCATGCAGCGAGTCTGCCGCTCGAACCTGCCGGCGCAGCCACCGCCGGCGTCGTACGCGCGGCGTCGCTGACGACCTATGCCGAGGAGCTGGAGTTCCTCGCCACCGAGGTTCCCAGGGCGCACACCGCCATGCCCGTGCCGCTGTGGAGCAACATCGGCATCCTGGTACGGGACAACAAGACCGCCAACGACGTGCACGACGCCCTGACCACGGTCGGGGTGCCGGTCGAAGTGGTAGGGCTCAACGGTCTGCTGCGCATGCCCGAGGTCGCTGCCGTGGTCGCGACGCTCCAGGTGATCCACGACGTCACCGCCAACTCCGCGCTGCTGACTCTGCTCACGGCGCCTCGGTGGGCCATCGGGCCACGCGATCTGGCGCTGCTCGGCCGAAGGGCTCGTCAGCTGGCGCGGGGACCTGAGACCGCGGTCGACGACATCGCCGGCAAGCTCGAGGAGGCCGTCGCCGGCGTCGATCCAGCCGACATCGTGTCGTTGGTCGAGGCGCTCGACGACCCCGGTGGCGCGCCCTACTCCGAGCAGGCGCGCCATCGCTTCCGGCAGCTGTCGCGCGAGCTGCGGACGCTGCGCCGCCATGTCGGCGAACCTCTGCTCGATCTGGTGCGACGGGTCATCGACGTGACGGGGCTCGACGTAGAGCTGGCGTCTTCCACGTCGCCGGTGGCGGCCGCCCGGCGTGACAACGTCTCGACCTTCCTCGATGCCGTGTCGGCGTTCGCCGGCATCGATGGTGACGCGTCGCTACCCGGCCTGCTGGCCTACCTCGCGGCCGAGGAAGAGTACGGCCAGGGCCTCTCGCTTGCGGTGCCGAGCGAGGCCAACTCGGTCAAGCTCCTCACGGTCCACCGAGCCAAGGGGTTGGAGTGGGACATCGTCTTCGTGCCGGGTGTCTGTCACAAGGTCTTCCCGTCCGGGCAAGGTCGGTCTCGGTGGACGTCGGCGCCGGCCGAGCTGCCGTGGCCGTTGCGCGGCGACTACGTCGACCTGCCGAAGGTGAGCGACGTCAGCGGCAAGGGGATCACCGCGTTCGTCGAGGAGTGCAAGGCCTATGAGCTCCAGGAGGAGCGGCGGTTGGCGTACGTCGCCGTGACCCGCCCCCGACGACAGCTGGTCGTGTCCTGCCACTGGTGGGGGCCGGAGCAGAAGGTGCGCCGCGGCCCGTCGCTGTTCTTCGACGAGATCGTGGCGGCGATGCAGTCGTGGGGCGCCGCGCCCGAACTCGTCGCGCCGGTGCCCGATGACGACACGGTCAACCCCGCCAACCGGGCCGATGAACGCTTCAGCTGGCCGGTCGAGGCCGGCGACGACGAGGTCGCACGTCGGGAAGCCGCGGCGGCACTGGTGGCGGCGGCCACCGCTCACGGCATCGCCGCATCGACAGCCGAGGCCGACAACCAGTTGATGCTCGACGAGATCGGTCGTGTCCAGCAGTGGGACGTCGAGCTCGAACGACTGGTGGCCGAGGCCCGAGCCGGCCGAGCCGACGAGATCGTGGTGACTCTGCCCCCGGCGCTGTCGGCGACCACCGTGCTGCGCTTGCAGGACGACCCCCAGTCACTGGCCCGCGATCTGGCGCGCCCGATGCCACGCAGGCCGTCGGCCTCGGCGCGATTCGGCACGCGGTTCCACGCCTGGGTCGAGCAGCACGTGGGTCGACAGCAGGAGCTTCTCGAACCCGACGACCTGCCGGGCCGTGGTGACGTCGACATCGAGGGCGATGACGAGTTGCGCGAGCTCGTCGAAGCGTTCGCTGCCGGTCCGTTCGGGACGCGCATCCCCTACCAGATCGAGGCACCTTTTGCGCTGGTGCTCGCGAGTCAGGTCGTGCGCGGCCGTATCGACGCGGTCTACGAGACGCCCACCGGGTTCCTCGTCGTCGACTGGAAGACCAACCGCAAGCAGGATGCCGACCCGCTGCAGCTCGCGATCTACCGGCTCGCGTGGTCGGAGCTCATGCAGGTTCCGCTCGCACGAGTCGAGACTGCCTTCTACTACGTGCGTTCCGGCGATGTGGTCGAGCATGTCGACCTCCCGGACCGCGCTGCCCTCGAACGCTTGGTGACGTCGCCCGGCTCGGGTGGCTGACCGTCCCGAGCTTCCCCACTCCCCGCCATTCCCGCCATTGCGGGAGAGTACAGACGTCGTACGGCGTGTTGGGCCCCACCTTCCCGCATTCCCGGGACGGGGGGCAACTGCGGTCAGGGCAGGGGCGTGGCCAGCATGGCGTCCAGGGCCACCCCGACCATGTCGCCGAAGGTTTGCTCACGCTCGTGCGACGTGGTCTCTTCACCCGTGACGATGTGGTCGGACACCGTGCACAGGCACATCGCCTTCCGGCGGTGCTTGGCCGCGAGGGTGTAGAGAGCGTTGCATTCCATCTCGATCGCCAGTACGCCGTACTCGACGAGACGGCTGAGCAGCTCGGGTCGGTCTGAGTAGAACGAGTCGCCGGAGAACACCTGACCGACGGTGACGGGCTGGCCGCGATCAGCGGCTGCGGACTTGGCCGCCTGCAGCAGGTCGAAGTCGGCCGTCGCCGCGTACTGGAGGCCCTCGAACCTGATCGCGTTCATCGACGAGTCGGTCGAGGCGCTGATCGCGAGCACGACGTCACGGATCGCGAGGTCGGTGGTGAGCGCGCCGCAGGACCCGACCCGCACGAGCTGCTGGGCGGCGTACTCGGTGATGAGCTCGTGCACGTAGATCGACAGCGACGGTTGTCCCATGCCGGTGCCCTGGACCGAGATCCGCTCGCCCCGGTAGGTGCCGGTGAAGCCGAACATGTTGCGCACGGTCGAGTAGCACTCGGCGTCATCGAGGAAAGTCTGCGCGATCCATTGCGCCCTCAGCGGGTCTCCGGGCAGTAGGACTCGGGGGGCGATCTGGTCGGGTTCGGCTCCGATGTGCGTGCTCATGACCCGCGATCCTGCCACGAGGTGCGCGGCGTAGGGTCGGCCGCGTGACTGCGGCAGAGCTTCCTGACTTTCCGTTCCGGCGTTCGCTCCACGATCGGTGTGCAGAGCGCCGCACCGACGAGGCGTTTCTCGACAAGGCCTGGGCCGACGCTCGTAGCCGCGTGGTGGTGATGCAGGGCAACGACGTGGCGGCCGAGCCGGACGGTACCGCGCTGGTGTGGATCAGTCCTGCTGACGCGCCTCCGGGTGATCGCTTGCTGTTGGGTGAATCGGCGGGGATCGTGCACTTCGCGGTGCTGGCGGCGCCGGTGAAGCGTGGGCCAGACGAAGTTTTCGACGACATCTCGGTGTCGCTGGTGGCGGGGGCGCGACAGGCCACGTTCGGCTTCTCGTCCCTACGGCGGCTGGCGACACGGCTGTCAGACCTCGACGCATCGTTCGCTGTCCATGCGGCCGCGTTGGCGGGGTGGCACCGCAAGCACCCGCGCTGTTCGGTCTGTGGGTCCCAGACGAGAGTCGCTCAGGCCGGTGCCGTGCGAACCTGCCCGCAGTGCTCGACCGATCACTTCCCGCGGACTGACCCGGCCGTGATCATGACTGTCATCGATGACGAGGGCCGCTGTCTCCTGGGCCACAACGCGGCCCGGCCGGCCGGCTGGTTCTCGACCCTGGCGGGCTTCGTCGAGCCGGGGGAGTCACCGGAGGAGGCGGTAGCGCGTGAGGTCGCCGAAGAGGTCGGTGTGGTAGTCGACTCCGTCAGGTACCTGGGCAGCCAGCCGTGGCCGTTCCCGTCCAGTCTCATGCTGGGGTACGAGGCGCATGCGTCATCCGCTGAGATCACTGTGGACGGTGCGGAGATCACGGAGGCGCGGTGGTTCACCCAGGAGGAGCTGCGGCACGCCGTCGCGGCCGGCGAGGTCGGCATACCCACCACGATCTCGATCGCCGGTGCGCTGCTCACCCGGTGGTACGGCGCCGACCTTCCCCCGAACGTCCTCGAACTCTGACCGGCGCTAGCCAAGGCAGCTACCCAGTCCTGGCCGCACGTTTGCCTAGTTCACAAGCCAGCTGGCTTGTGAACTAGGCAAACGCGGGTGGGGGACCGGGGACCTGCCTTGGGCACTGCACTACCGCTGGTACGGGTCGGTGCGGGTATGCCGGGCCAGAGGTATGGCGGTCAGAGTATCGCCCGATGGTGGTGCGAGTCAGGCCGCGAGCTTGGACTTGACCTGGGCGAGACTCGGGTTCGTCAGGGCCGAGCCGTCAGCGAACACCAGGGTCGGCACCGTGTGGTTGCCTCGGTTGACCTCGGCCACGACCAGGGCCGCCTCGGGCTGCCGCTCTATGTCGACCTCGCGATAGGTGATGCCCTCGCGGTCGAGCTGACCCTTCAGACGGTGGCAGTATCCACACCAGGGTGTGGAGTACATCGTGAGCTGAACTGACATCGAGACTGTCCCTTTCGGCCCGTAGGGTGGGCCCGATGAGGTCGTGGAGCGGGTGCGTCCACGAGGTAGGTGCATTTTCAACAACACAGTCAACAACACGCTGCATCACCCCGATCTTCCCGATCTGAGAGGAATTCTCGTGAGTGCCGACCGCCTGCTCGAGGGTCTCGACCCCGAGCAACGCTCCGTCGCCACGGCACTCGACGGTTCCGTTCGCGTGCTGGCAGGCGCAGGCACGGGCAAGACGCGCGCCATCACCCACCGGATCGCCTACGGCGTCGCGACCGGCTCCTTGGTCCCCACCGAGGGCCTTGCCGTCACCTTCACCACGCGGGCCGCCGGCGAGCTGCGATCGCGCCTGGCCCGGCTCGGAGCCGTCGGCGTCCAGGCCCGCACGTTCCACTCCGCGGCCCTCCGTCAAGCCCGCTACTTCTGGCCGCAGGTGTATGGCTCCGAGCTCCCGTCGCTGATGGCGTCCAAGCTCGGCATCCTCGCCGAAGCCACCTCGCGCAACCGTCTGAAGGCATCGCAGGCCGACTTGCGCGACCTGGCCGGTGAGGTGGAGTGGGCGAAGGTGTCCAACGTACGTCCCGACGACTACGCCCGGCTGGCGCCGCGGGAGGGTCGCGAGCTCGCGGCGTACGACGCGGCCACGGTCGGCAAGGTCTACGCGGCTTACGAAGAGGCCAAGCGCTCGCGTCAGCGCATCGACATGGAGGACGTGCTGTTGTGTGCCGCAGCGGTGCTGAGCGATGACGAGCGGGTGGCGGCCACGGTCCGCAGGCAGTACCAATGGTTCGTCGTCGACGAGTTTCAGGACGTCAGCCCCATCCAGTCCGCCCTGCTCGACCTCTGGCTCGGCGGGCGCGACACCATCTGCGTTGTCGGTGACCCCGCTCAGACCATCTACTCCTTCGCGGGCGCATCGGCCGACTACTTGCTCGAGTTCGGTGCCAAGTTCCCCCGCACCACCTCGGTCACGCTGATGCGCAACTACCGGTCCACCCCCCAGGTCATCGCGGCCGCCAACGCCGTGATGCGCCCGCAGATGGGCAAGGGTGCGGTCGAGCTCAGGGCGGTCCGTGACGCCGGACCCGACGTGACCTACACCGGACACGGTGACGAGGTGGCCGAGGCGGCAGCGGTCGCCGGATCGGTTGCGACCCTGGTACGCAAGGGCACGCCCGCCAGCGACATCGCGATCCTGTTCCGGATCAACGCGCAGTCCGAGAACTTCGAGGAGGCCCTCGCCGAGCGGTCCATCCCCTTCGTGGTCCGCGGCGTGGAGCGCTTCTTCGACCGCCCCGAAGTGCGCCAGGCCGTGACCCTGCTGCGCGGTGCGACGCGAGCCCGTCAGGACGGCACCGGCGACGTTCCGGCCGGCGACAGCAGCGACCTCAGCGACAGCTCGGTCCGGGCCAACAGCATCGTCGACGAGGTGTCCGCCGTGCTCGGCTCGATGGGCTGGTCAGCCGAGGCACCGGCCGGGCGGGGCAACGCTCGCGACCGCTGGGAGTCGCTGCAGGCCGTCATTGCGATGGCCGAGCAGATGACCACCGACCACCCGACCGTCGACCTCGCCGGGTTCGTCACCGAGCTGCAGCGGCGGGCTGCCGCCCAGGACGCACCCATCGCCGACGGGGTCACGCTGACGACGCTGCACGCTGCCAAGGGACTGGAGTGGCCGGTCGTGTTCTGCGTCGGCATGCACGAAGGCACGATGCCGATCGTGTATGCCGACACCACTGCCGGCCTCGACGAAGAACGCCGGCTGCTGTACGTCGGTGTCACCCGCGCACGCGATGAGCTGCACGTGTCCTGGTCGGCTGCCCGCACACCAGGAGGGCGGGGCTCTCGAGGTCCGAGCCGCTTCCTCGATACGGTTGTCGGCGACCAGGGTCGCGCCGCTGGGGGCCAGGTCACGCACCGGACCCGACGCCGTACGCAAGCGAAAATGACAGCCTGTCGCGTCTGCGGACGGCCCCTCACAGACGCCAAGGAACGCAAGCTGGGCCGGTGCTTCGACTGTCCGAGCGCGTACGACGAGCAGCTCTACGAAGCATTGCGCGAGTGGCGGCGAGGGCAGGCCGCGAGTGAGAAGGTGCCCGCCTACTGCGTGTTCACCGACGCCACGATGACAGCGCTGGCCGAGATACAGCCGCGCGACGCCGCCGCGCTGGTCCGGGTGCCGGGGATCGGGCAGGCCAAGATCGACAAGTACGGTGCGTCGATCGTCGAGATCGTGCAGCTCAGCGCAGGCGAAACAACCGTGCCAGGCGCGCCTCACCACGAATCTCAAACTTTTTTCGAGATTTCGCCGTAATTCATTTGCACCCCCGATTCACGCGCGCGTACGCTGCTACCACTGCAGAGGGCAACTCACTCTGCATCCTTGACAGCCGAAGCCCGATCTCTGAAAGGAGGCGCAGAACCATGAAGAACCTGAACCACACCCCCGCGACGACCATGACGTCGTGCATCGCCATGTCTGCCCTCCGTCCTTGGTCGGCCCTCGGTGCACCTGTTCAGGGTGGTCGCATCGCTGCTGGCATGAGCAGCCACGCTGGTGACGCTTTTGGCGTGTACATCGTTCCGGCAACGTTCAAGGACGTCCCCACGGGCGTCTGCGCTTGGTATCCACCGGACTAGAAGAAGCTTCTAGCCGGCGCCTCCAAGCCGCGGACTCCCGACAGGGAATCCGCGGCTTTTTCGTTTACCCCGTCCGATCGACGAAGGTCACAAGGAGGTGACACACATGACTATCAGCGTCCTCGACGCACTCATCGCGAGTGAGGTGACAGACGCGAGTGAACTGCCCTGTCGGGTCAACGACCCAGAGCTGTTCTTCGCCGAGTCTCCAGCAGATGTCGAGCTGGCCAAGGCGCTGTGCCGTTCATGCCCCGTGCGGGCCGAATGCCTCTCCGGGGCGATCGACCGCCACGAACCGTGGGGTGTGTGGGGTGGAGAGCTGCTCGTTTCAGGAGCAGTCGTCGCCCGCAAGCGGCCAAGGGGTAGGCCTCGTAAGTGCGAGGTTGCGGCCTGATCGCAGCCCGAAGCAACGCCCGGCAAGCGAGACCGACTGGCTCGCCCAAGCGAACTGAGAGAAACGACTTTCGATGACCACAAGCTTTTTCACGAACAGGAGCACTGAGATGAATCTCATCCATGAAGACCTGGCTCGCGCCCATATGGACGCGCGCCTCCGGCAGGCGCGCGAACTGCGGCTCGGTAACCAGCTGAACAAGGCGCGCCGCTTGGCCATCCGGGCCGAGCGCGCCACCCAACAGGCTCGCCTGCTTCTCGCTCGCGCTCTCTGACGAGAGCGACGGTGAGTGTCGACACCGACGGCGCTCTGCCCCTCCGACAGGGGCAGAGCGCCGTCCTTCGTTGCAGGTCGTCGGCGCGGCTGGGCTGGGCTCAGTCGCGCGGGTCCACGCGCGGCGTCATCCGACCACCGACGTGCACGTAGGCCGACCCGTCCTCGGAACGGTCGAAGCTCAATGCCGTCCAGGGTTCCAGCGGTAGCTCGCGGCAGACGAAGTTGTCACCGGTCCCGTCGGCGGGCTGCAGCACGAGTGTCTGCGGGCCCTCGTCGCCGATGAGTGCTCGCGCACCCGACATCGTCGAAACCAGCTGCAGCCGGCCGCCCTGCAGGCTGACGTCGTACCGGCGTGAGGTGCGTTCATAACGGCCGACGTGCTCGGCCAGCCGGTCGCCGTCGGGCTGCACCTCCGGCGGTGCGGGCTGGGGGCCTGGCGGCATCTCGACATCGGCGTACGACGCGAACACCTCGGCGAACAATGACTCGTAGACCGAGTCCGCGGCAGGAGAGTTCGTGAGCAGGCAGACGGCAACGCGTGCCCGCGCGTCGACCCGCAGGTAGGCCAGTTGCCCGATGGTGCCGCCGTCATGACCGAAGATCGACCGGTCACCCCAAGTGTTGACCCGCCAACCGAGCCCGATCGAGTCGGTGCCGCTCGTGGAGGGGATCGCGAACCGGGGCTGCTGCATGGCCCCCACAGACGCGTCGCTGAGCAGTCGCGTACCGTCCGGCGCCACACCGCGGTCGAGGTGAAGACGCGCGAAACCCAGCACATCACGGACGGTCGAGGTGATCAGCCCGGCCGGGCCGAGGCTACGTGGAAGCTGCCAGGTCGGCACCGGCTCGTCCTGCCGTGGACGCGCGCGGTGCCCGACGGCGGTTCGTCGCAGGATCGCCTCCTCCGCCAAGGTGACAGTGTCGGTCAGCCCGAGAGGTTCGACCAGGCGTACGCGCAACGAGCGGTCCCACGACCTGCCGTCGAGCTGCTCGATGATCCGGCCGAGCACGACGAAGCCGGCGTTGCAGTAGGAGTAGGCGGCTCCCACGGGATACAGCCGAGGCACGGCCGCAAGCCCGTCGACATAGCTCTCGACGCAGTCGTCGCCCCTGCCTGTGTCGGTGAAGACATCGCCGTCGAGACCGCTCGTGTGAGTCAGCAGGTGCGAGACCTCGATGTCGGAGGCGGCGTCGGGTCGGCCGATCCGGACCTTCGGCAACAGGTCGGCCACCGAGGCGTCGAGAGACAGCTGTCCTTCCTCGACCAGCTGCATGATCATCGTCGTCGTCCACACCTTGGTGATGGAGCCGATCTGGAAGAGGGTGTCTGCCGTCGTCGTCACGCCGGTGGCGGCGTTGACGACACCGTGGGCCACAGCGAACTCCCGCTCTCCGGCAAGCACGCCCAAGGTCGCGCCGGGCACACCCGCGGCCCTGGCAAGGTCCTCGAGGCGTGTGGCCCAGTGGTCGATCTCGTTGTCGGTGGGTGCGGTCACCATGCTCGCCACGCTAGTCACTTGCCACCTGTGCGTGCTTGGGTGGGTCTCATGGTCGTGTGTGACTTCTGCGGTACACCGGCACCGTCCGCGCCTGCCGGCAGCGACTCCGCCGAAGAGAACAACGAGGTGCCGTTCACCTGGGTCACCTCGGTCGAGAACGGCAAACGTCGGGTCTACTGCGACCGTTGCTCACGTGAGCACCTGCGCGCGATCGAGTCCAAGCTCGATGCCGAGTGGTGGTGACCCTCTCCGGTCAGGCAGCCGGTTCGTCGCCGGCGAAGCCGGGCAGCGAGTCGGCGAGCATCTCGGCGAACGCGGCTTTGGCTCCGAGCTGAGACAGCACGCCGATGCCGCCGAGCCAGACCCGGTGGATCAGCAGGTACTCGGGCGGCAGGTTGATCTTCAGCACGGTCGTGTAGCCCGGTGAGCGAGGGTCGTTGATGCGAGCGAACTGCCCGCGCATCCACTCGCGGCTGAACTGGAAGGTGGGCGTCGTCGCGGGCTCGATGAACGGGTGCAGGTAGGCACGCAGCGACTCGACGTCGATCTGGACGCCCTTCTTCACGAATCCCAACGTACGAAGCCCGTCGAGCACCGCTTCGTAGTCGTCGTCGGCGGCATACCGCAGCAGCACCCCGATGTCGCGGGGCAGCTGGCCGTCGGGGAGCCTGGCCACGGCGCCGTAGTCGACGACGCCGACGCGACCATCGGGCAGGAGCCGAAAGTTTCCCGGGTGCGGGTCGGCGTGGAGGAGACCGGCGCGGGCCGGACCGGAGAACAGGAAGCGTACGTAGATCTCGCCGTAACGGTCACGTTCGGCCTGGGTGCCTTCGGCGATGAGTCGGGCCAGGGACCGGTCGGACTCCAGCCACTCGGACACGAGCAGGCGCTCTGTGTAGGCGACGACCTGAGGTACGACGACTTCGGGGTCGTCGACGAACGCATCGGCGAACCGTTGCTGGGCGTCAGCCTCGAGCTGGTAGTCCAGCTCCTCGGTGACGCGGTCCTGAAGCTCCTTGACGAGCGGCTTGATGTCGATGCCCGGGATCCAGCCGGCGAACAGCCGTGCGGCACGACTGATCTGGCGCAGGTCGCTGAGCAGTGCCTCACCCGCCCCCGGGTACTGGATCTTGACCGCGACGTCGCGGCCGTCGGACCACACCGCACGGTGCACCTGGCCGATTGAGGCCGCCGCGGCGGGGTTGTCGTCGAACGACGTGAAGTTGCTCCGCCATGACGGGCCGAGCTCACGGGCGAGCACTGTGTGAACCACTGATGCCGGCATCGGCGGTGCGGCGTCCTGGAGCTGGGTGAGCGTTGCGCGGTAGGGCGCCACGAGCGATTCGGGCAGGGCGGACTCGAAGACCGACAGCGCCTGCCCGAACTTCATGGCGCCGCCCTTGAGCTCGCCCAGCACCTTGAACAGCTGCTCGGCTGTCGCCTGCTGGACCGAGGTGGCGATCGCTTCGGCCGGTGCTCCGCCGAGGCGTCGCCCGAGACCGAGCGTGGCGCGACCGGCGTACCCCAGGGGCAAGGACGCGAGCCGCGCAGTGCGTGCCACGGTCTTGCGGGGAAGGTCGCTCATGCCCCCATTGTGTCCTGCCACAGCGGCCAACCACACCCACAGGCCGGATCTGCCTCAGTTCGCTGGAGCGTGATATTGCCGACACCGAAGGGGATCTCGATGGTTCGCCCCCAGGTCTGGGGGTGCAGGTCGCAGGCCCATAAGGAGACTTCCAGTGCTGCCCACGTGGCGACGAGGGTGGCCAGCAGCGGGTCGCAGGCGTGGATCTGGCCCCGTGGAAGGCTGGCCGACTCGACCAGCGTGGGCCAGGCCGGGTCGTGGTGGGTCCTGGCCCGGTCGACGCAGCGCAGACACGCGGTGGTGCCGGGGACGACGAACGGCCCGAGGACGCCGACCAGCTCGCGTACGACGGCCCACAGATGTGGTCTCCCGTCCGCCATGACGTGGTCCGACAGCGATCGGGACGGCTCCTGGTCGGCCGCCACGACGATGAGTTCGGCACTCTGAGGGTCAGCGGTGAGCCCGACCCGCGGGAGCAGGCTACGGAGGTGGTCAGCAACCTGTCCCGAGCCCCACACGTCCACACAGCGACCGGTCCGAGCCGCCACCACATCGGCGGCACGACCCTCCGGACCGACCAGCAGCCAGGTGGCTGCCCACGCGGGCTCCGACAGGCTGCCGCGCAGGTGATGCGCCTGGTCGACGACGGCACCGGTGTCGATCAGCGTGTCGAGTGCGGCCTGTGCGGCCTCGAGGGTGACTCCGGGTCGACGCGCGGCTGTGAGGACGACCGCAGCCACGTCGCGGATGCCGTCGACCGCGTCGAGCACGGCTTGCAGCGCTGGAGAGTCGGGCAGCACCGCAACCCCGGGCCAGTCGAGACCGAGCTGCACCGTGTGGAGGTCGCGGCGGAGCACCTGCAGCCCGGGGCGGAGTTGGGGACGCACGATGCCTCCTGAAGGTGTGCCGAACGCACGCCCGATGTCGTCGAGCGCGGATGTCAGGCAGCATGCCAGGGCACGCCGGATCGGCGGAGCAGCCATCCACAGGGGCAGCCGGCATCGGGACGCACGAAAGGCAGGGTCCCGACCGGGACCCTGCCTTTCGACGTCGTGCTCAGCTAGGTGCTGGCTGTGGGTTCGTTCAGGCCTTGCCGAGGATGCGGTTCAGGTTCGTGCCGCACACCGGGCACTTGCCCTTGGCCATGCGGGTGCCCTTGTCGTTGACGTGCACCTCGCCGCTGGCTTCGCGCTTGGCCTTGCACTTCACGCAGTAGAACTCGCCCTTCCAGGTCTCCGCCATGATGGGCCTCCTCTTCGTCTCAGGGCGGTCATCGGGAGGGTCCCGCTGACCGCATGTTGCGGTTGGTCACGACGGAGGACTCGTGTGGAGAATCCCGCCGGGCCGAGTGGAGGTCCACCTGCGACCTCGCGTCACACTACGTCAGGCGGGGACGGTTGGGTATTCGCCACAGCGCGTCGACGGTATTTAACGCTCAGCCGAGCGAATCTTCTAGGACAAATCAGGCGTCTTGCCGGGTGATCTCGTCCACATCGCCGCCGAGGTCGTCGAGGTGGTCGTCCGCAGGCGTGGATCCCGGCGGCGGCTCGAGGTGACTGGCCGTCGACACGCCCTCGAGAAAGCCTCGAGCCCGTTCGGTCATGTCGTAGCGCTTCAGCCAGGCCCAGAAGTCATCGTCGTGGCCGGGTTCGAGCAGGTGGGTCAGCTCGTGGAGCAGCACGTAGTCGATGACGTAGGACGGCATCCCCTGGAGGCGTTCGGAGAGCCGGATGGTGCCGTCGGCGGGAGTACACGAGCCCCACCTTGCGCGCTGGTTGGCGACCCAGCGAACCGACGTCGGGTGAGCCAGGTCCTCGAGGTACTTGCGCGAGAGCTGGGCCGCGCGCTGCTCGAGATCGCTGTCGCTGGGCCGGCGACGACGCTCGGCGCGGGTGACGCGCTGCACCATCGTCGCCACCCACTCCTGCTCCTCGCCGCGCGACATCCGAGCAGGGATCATGACCACGATCGTGTCGCCGTCGCGATACGCCGACACGGTGCGGGTGCGACGCCGCGAGCGACGCACCTCGACCGCGGGCTCAGGCGACGAAGGGTCCATCGGCCCAACTTAACCGCTGGCGGGGACGAGATCGTGGAGGACAAGACGGTCGATACGGTGTCTCCGCCCAAAGGTTTTTTCTGTCCACACCGCGTGGACGGCGAGACTGTGGAAAAGACCTGCTCATGCGGGTCCCGACGCAGCGTCGATCCCGCTTGCTGCACAGGCCGCTGGCAAGTTGTCCACGTGCTGTCCACACCGGTGGACAGCCTTCCCACAACTTATCCACAAAGTTATCCACAGCCGTGGATGACGGTCCGGGCGTTCGCGTTGACCGGGGACCACGGCGACCTCTAGCGTCTGAGCATCGATGAGGCCCCCGGGATAACGGAGGCGTTCGCAAGGGGAAGGCGAGCGTCGTCCGCGGCCCGGGGGTCTCGTTGGCATTTCCGGGTCATGAGGTGCCGGCCGGGCCGTCGCTCAGCCCGCGACAACCCAGGCGATCAGTTCACGCAGCGGTGCATCCAGACCCTCGGGCAGGTCATCGCGGCCGAACCACCGCACGTCGATCGACTCATCACTCGCCTGGTGCGGTGACCCCGCGGGAGCCACAGCGACGTAGCGCACATCGAGGTGGTGTGAGGGTCTGATGGGCCCGCATCGCACCTCGTGGATGCTCAACTGGGTCGGCTGCTCGTCGACCAGCACGAGGTCGGCGATCCCCGACTCCTCCACGGCTTCGCGCAGTGCCGCGACGTGCAACGCGCCGTCAGCGACCTCGCAGTGCCCACCGAACTGCATCCACATCTCATAGCGTCGATGCAGGTTGAGCAGAACGGCACTGCGGTCCGCGTTCACGACCAGCGTGCTGGCGGTGATGTGGTCCGGATGGCACTCGCGGGACAGTCCGTCAGGGCGCTCACGTAGATGGGTCAGGTATGCCGCTTGCAGGCCACGTTGCTCGTCATTCGGCGGCCGCCAGCGCGACAGTGCCGAACAGGCGTTGTCGTACAGGCTCACCGGTCAGGTCGACGCCGGACCGGACGGGCCGTCCGGACCGCCCGCGTCATCAGCACCGGCAGACCCGTCGGATTCGCCGTCGGTTTCATCGAGGAAAGCCGACAGCGCGGCGTCGAACTCGTCGGACAGCACGTCGATGCTGTCGGCCTCCTTCGTGCGTTCGGCGAACGACAGTGGGTCGTCGAGATCGGCGGCTGTCGGCAACGACTCGGGATGGGCCCACACGTTGTCGCGGGCGGCTGCCCCCTCGGCCGCACGCAGGGCGCCGAACAGGGCCGCAGCGTCCCGTAGTCGGCGGGGCCGGAGCTCGAGCCCGACCAGCGTCGCGAAGGTCTCCTCGGCCGGTCCGCCCGAAGCCCGGCGACGTCGCACTGCCTCGCGCAATGCGCTGGCCTCCGGCATCACCTTGTCGGCAGCCTGGCTGACGACCTCGTCCACCCACCCTTCGACCAACGCCAACGTGGTCTCGAGTCGAGTCAGCGCATCGCGCTGCGCCGGCGTCTGGTCGAGCTCGAAGAGGCCACCGTTGAGGGCATCCTGCATGGCCTCCATGTTGCTCGGGTCGAGTCCTTGCATGCTCTGCTCGATGGCGGAGACGTCGATCGTGATGCCCCGGGCATACGCCTCGGTGGCTGCCAGGATGTAGTCGCGGAGCCAGGGCGCGTTCAGGAAAAGCCGCTGATGTGCACACTCGCGCAGCACCAGGTAGAGCAGCACGTCGGACTCGTCGATGCCGAGTCCGACGGCGAAGGTCATCGCGTTGCTCAGCACCAGTGCGGGCCGGTGGTGTTCGGTCACCGGGAACCCGAGGTCGGTCGCTGAGATGACCTCTTGCGAGAGTCCACCGATGGCCTGGCCGACCTGCTGGCTGAACATCGCACCACCGAGCTGGTTGAGCATGCCGATCATGGGGCCGGCCATCGCCTTCGCCTCGGCCGGCAGAGCCTCACCCATCGCCGCGACAACGCTCTCGGCGATGGGTTCGACGAGCCGGCGCCAGGTCGGCATGCTGGCCTCGACCCACTCGGCGCGGCTCCAGGCCGTCATGGTGCTGCTTGCCGACGGCAGATCGGTGACGCCGTCGAGCCAGTGCTCGGCAAGTCTCGCCACGTCTTGGAGTCGTGCCGCGTCTCCGGCGTCGGGAGAACGGTCAGCTTGCTGGGCGACCACCTGGCGGGCGAGGTCTCGCGAGAACTCCCAGTTGACGGCGCCCTCGTGTGGCGCCAACATCCGCTGCAGCTGCCCGAACACGGCTTGCAAGCCGCTCATGTCGCCGCTGGCGAGTCCGCCGAAGACCTGCTCGAACGGCGTACCGGCAAAGGGGTTGGACGCAGTCGGCTCGTCGGAAGACCGGCTGTCGGGATCGTCCGGGATACCGTCGTCGGGGCGCTCGGGAGGCACGTCAGGCATACCTCCAACGTACCGGCCGGAGTGCGCGGGACGAAGGGGAGCCGTCGGGGCGTCCGGTCGAGGGGCGGGCCACCGTGCGCACTAGAGTTCAGCTGTGCACGAGATCATCCGCCGGCTCGAGATCACTGACGACCCGATCGACGTCGGCGCCGTGTACGACGCGGTGTCGGACAAGCACGCCGGCGGAATCGCGCTCTTCGTCGGCACGGTCCGCGACCACGACCACGGCAAGGACGTCGACGGGCTGGACTACTCGGCCCATCCGACTGCCGTGTCCGTGCTTCGGGAAGTGGTGGAAAAAGTCGTGGCCGCCCACGACGTACGCGCCGTCGCGGCCGTGCACCGGGTGGGTCGGCTCGCCATCGGGGACGTCGCCGTTGTCGTCGCGGTCTCCTGCGACCACCGAGGTGATGCCTTCGCCGCCTGTCGGGTTCTCATCGACGACCTGAAGGCGTCGGTGCCCATCTGGAAGCATCAGGTCTTCAGTGACGGCACGGAGGAATGGGTCGGTACGCCCTGACGCACAACACGGCCCGTAGGCTTGAGCGCAGCACGGTTGTCCTGCGCCGACTGTCCGAGTCGGCACCAAAGCACCGTGACCAGGGAGAACAGGGAGGCTGCGATGGCTGTGCTGTGGTGGTTGGCCCCGCCGCTGGTCGCGACCTGCCTCGCCATGGTCTGGGTCGCCTGGCTGGGCCGCGAACGCGACCAGCCGCGCCGCGACGACTCCGAAGCAGCGCTGTCGCGAATGCAGCAGGCGCTCAACAAACCGGTCCCCCAGAAGGGAAGGCCGGTGCCCTCGACCCCCATCGAGCCGACGCACGGTGTCGCGATGCGGGGACCGGCGCGCGGCCCGAACTCCTCGGTGCAGCCGAACCGATGAGACGACTCGCCGTATGACCCGTCGCACCATCTCGCTGAGCACCGCGGGGGTCGTGCTGGCCGTGCTGCTCGTGGTCGCCTTCACCGCCCCGATGCCGTACGTCGTGATGTCTCCTGGCCTGACCGAGAACACCCTCGGGTCCTACAACGGCACGAAGGTCATCCGCATCACGGGGCACAAGACCTATCCCACCTCCGGCCATCTCGACCTGACCACCGTGTCCGTCACGTCCCCCGACTTCTCGCCCCGGCTGAACGAGGTGCTGGCAGCCTGGTTCAACCGTGGAGAGATCGTGATCCCGCGCGACATCACCTACCCGCCGAGCAAGACGGTCAAGCAGGTGGAGCAGCAGAACCAGGCCGACATGGTCAACTCGCAGGACAGCGCGATCGCGGCGGGGCTGGCACAGGCGGGGATCCAGTCCGTGTCCGTCACGGTCAGCGAGGTCCAGTCGGGCACTCCGGCCGACGGTGTCCTCGAAAAGGGTGATGTGGTCACGGCGATCAACGGCACCGCGGTCCATTCCGTCGACGCCGCCATCACCGCGATCACGTCTCTGCCGCCGGGCACTCAGGTGACGTTGGACATCGAGCGAGACCAGCAGTCCCAGACGGTGACGCTGACCACCGAGAAGTCGCAGGACGACCCGTCGATGTCCCGCATCGGTGTTGGCCTCGGTGAGAACTTCGACCCACCCTTCAAGGTCGACATCACGTTGGGACAGAACATCGGCGGCCCGAGTGCCGGCACGATGTTCGCGCTGGCCATCTACGACCTCATCACCCCCGGTGAACTGACCGGGGGCCGTTACATCGCCGGAACCGGCACGATCACGTCAGACGGCACCGTGGGCGTGATCGGTGGCATCCAGCAGAAGATCGCAGGAGCGTACGGTCAGGGCGCGACGATCTTCCTCGTTCCTGAGGGAGACTGTGCTGAAGCCGTCCAGTCGCCGCTTGCCGGCGACATCCAACTGGTCAAGATCAACACCCTCGATGATGCGGTCAAGGCGCTCGAGGCGATCGACGCCGGCAACAACTCGGCGGTGACGCCATGCTCGTGACAAGTGCGCAACGGTGAGGGATGACGTGATGGCCAACGAGACCGCAGGGGAGCTGTCGCAGCTGGCGCTCGGGCTGCGTATGACAGCTGTGGAGGTGGAGCGACATGCCAGCGCCTCCGGATGGGACCAGGCGCCACGTCTGTACGCCCTCGTGCGCACTGCCCAGCTGGCGGTCGCTGAGCCGGACCTGGCGGTCGAGCTCGGCGTGCACGACGGGACCGCCAACGTCTTCACCCCGGTCGAGCAGGAACTCGACGACGACTCCGAATCGTTGGAGGAACTGTTGGGCCGTATCGAATGGCCTGACACGGTCGACGGCGCAATGGTGGTTGTCGAAAGCGTGGTGCTGCCACCGGAGGTCGAGGACGCCGTTCCCGACGATCCGGAGGCAGCGGCTGAGTTCGCCGCCGCCCACGCCGACCGCGATGACGTCCGGATCGTCGCAGGAGTGCTGCGGTCAGGGGAGGCTCACTGCGTCCTCCGGCTGCGGTCACACGACTCAGACGACGAGCTGTTGCATGGGTCGGACGCCGCGCCGGGACTGGTCTCAGCCTTGCGTGAGACGCTTGAGCCGTAGGTCCCGTTTCGCGGGTCCAGGGGGATCGTGATCGCCGCGACCTCGGCGTAGGGATGAAGGAGTCACGTGAGCGACATGTTCGACGAGGAGTCCAAGCCCGAGCAACCGCCTCGGCGCCAGCCCTCGCAGCGACCACGGGCGCTCCTGCCGACGCTGGGCATCGCCATCGCCCTGGTGGTGCTGTTCTCGGTGTTCGTCGAGGTCTGGACGGGCCGGCTGTGGTTCACGTCTCTCGGCTACGGCGGCGTGTTCACCACAGTGCTGTGGACCCGCACCGTGCTGTTCCTCATCTTCGGTCTGTTGCTGGCTGGTGTCACGGTGGGCAGCGCCCTGCTGGCTTACCGGCAGCGACCGATCCTCTTCAACGACGGTTACCGCAACCCGACCGTCGAGCGCTACCAGGACACCGTCGACCCGATCCGGCACTGGATTCTGATCGGACTCGGCATCGTGATGTTCCTGTTCGGAGGCGCGAGCGCCTCGGGACACTGGAAGACCTATCTGCTCTGGCGCCACCAGCAGTCCTTCGGTCAGGGCGACGTGTACTTCCACAAGGACATCGGGTTCTTCGTCTTCGAGTACCCCTGGTTCCGTTTCCTGGTCAGCTTCGGCTTCACGATGCTCGTTCTCGCGCTGATCATCGCGGCCGGCACGCACTACCTGTACGGCGGGATCCGGCTCGGCGCCAAGCGCGACCGGTTCTCCCACGCTGCCCAGGTGCAGCTGTCCGTTCTCCTCGGGCTGTTCATGCTGGTGAAGGCCGTTGCTTACTGGCTGGACCGCTACGGCCTGGCCGTCTCCGACGGAAACCTCTTCACCGGGGTGTCCTACACCGACGCCAACGCCGTGCTGCCCGCCAAGAACATCTTGATCGTCATCGCGCTGATCTGCGCCGTGCTGTTCTTCGCCAACGTCATCCGGCCCGGGTGGATGCTGCCCGTCCTGGGCCTGGGTCTGCTGGTGCTCTCCGCCGTGCTCATCGGCGGGATCTGGCCGACGATCGTCCAGCGCTTCCAGGTCAAGCCTTCCGAGGCCGACAAGGAGGCGAAGTACATCGCGATGAACATCGCAGCCACGCGTTCGGCATACGACATCGCCGACATCAAGCCGGTGAGCTATCCAGGCAAGACCAACGACACCCCTGAGCAGCTGCAGAAGCTTGCCGAGGGCCTGCCGGGCGTCCGCCTCATCGACCCCAAGCTGGTTGCGCCCGCGTTCGAGCAGCTGCAGCAGCAGCGAGGTTTCTACAAGATGCCGGACGTTCTCGACGTCGACCGGTACGCACTCGAGGACGGCAGCCTGCCGCAGGACGTGGTCATCGCGGCTCGCGAGCTCAACCTCGACGGGCTCCGGACCGACCAGCGCAACTGGACCAACGACCACACCGTCTACACGCACGGGTATGGCGTGGTCGCCGCCTATGGTGACAAGCGCGGTCCTGTCGGCGAGCCGGTCTGGGCCGCCAGTGGCCTGCCCACGACGGGCGCGCTGGGAGAGTTCCGTCAGCAGGTCTACTACGGCGAGAGCGAGCCGGACTACTCGATCGTCGGCGCACCGGAGGGCGCGACCCCGGTCGAGCTGAACATTCCTGCGACCGGGACCAGCACAGGTGGTTCTGACGAGACCTCGACGTACGACGGCCTGGGTGGTGTGCCGATCGGGTCGACGTTCAACCAGATGTTGTACGCCGCGAAGTTCTGGGACTCCTCGATCCTGTTGTCGGGGCGTGTCAACTCAGAGTCGAAGGTGATCTACGACCGTAACCCCCGTCAGATGGTCGAGAAGGTCGCGCCGTGGTTGACGGTCGACTCGGACACCTATCCGGCGGTCGTGGACGGCAAGCTGGTGTGGATCCTCGACGGGTACACGACGACTGCCGACTACCCGATGTCCAACACCGTCGACCTGAGCGACACGACAAGTGACTCGCTGACCACTCAGACGGCGGTGGCGCAGCAGAAGTCCGACAACATCAACTACATCCGTAACTCGGTGAAGGCAACGGTGGACGCCTATGACGGGACCGTGACCCTCTACGACTGGACGCGGGAGGGTGAGCAGCAGGACCCGATCCTGAAAGCGTGGATGGCGACGTTCCCGGGCGTCGTCAAGCCGTACGACGACATCTCTCCTGACCTCATGGCGCACCTTCGCTACCCGGAGGACCTCTTCAAGGTGCAGCGTGACCTGCTGTCGTCGTACCACATCACCGATCCCAAGACCTTCTACGGCGGTTCGGAGAACTGGCGGGTGCCGGCCGATCCCAACAGCGGAGACGCCAAGCAGCCTCCGTTCTTCCTGACTGTCAAGCTGCCGAGCGTCGACGCGCCGGAGTTCTCCCTCACGAGCGTCTACGAGCCGAACAGTCGGCAGAACCTGGCCAGCTTCATGGCGGTGAACGCCGATGCGCAGAGCCCCGACTACGGCACGTTCACGGTGCTGGAGCTGCCGAGCGACAACGCTGTCAGCGGGCCGAGCCAGGTCGCGAACGCGATGGAGAACGACGCCCAGGTGTCCGGAGAGCTGTTGAAGTACAAGCAGAACGGGACGACTGTGCAGATGGGCAACCTGCTCACGCTGCCGGTCGGTGACGAGCTGCTGTACGCGCAGCCCGTCTACACCTTGCGGGGTGGCACGGGGACCGGGAGCTATCCCATCCTGCAGTTCGTCGTGCTGTCGATCGGTGACAACGTCGGGATCGGTACGTCGTTCGACGCTGCCTTCGCGAGCGCGGAGGGACTGCCTGCACCGGGGACGACTCCGCCACCGACCGACAACAACCCGCCGCCCGACAACAAGCCGCCGAGCAACCAGACGCCCGAGCAGCAGGTGACGCGATACCTGGCTGAGGCGCAGAACTTCTTCAACCGGGCTCGCGACGCCCTCAATGCGGGCGACCTCGGCGAGTACCAGCAGCTGAACGCGAAGGGTGCGCAGGCGCTGAGCAAGGCGATCGCGGTCCGCGAGGGCGCCACCGGTCCACGTGGTGCGTCGTCGACCGGCGGAGGCGGCTGAGCGGAGTCGCCGAGGTCACACGAGGTCGATTTGATCTGTCCCGCGCGGCTGCGTAGTGTTGTCCATCGCAACAGCACCCGACGCGGGGTGGAGCAGTTCGGTAGCTCGCTGGGCTCATAACCCAGAGGTCGCAGGTTCAAATCCTGCCCCCGCTACGAAGCAAAACCGCAGTTCAGAGCCGGGTTCGTGGGTCACCACGGACCCGGTTCTTGCGTTCGGTGTCCGCACCACGTCTGCTGACATTGCCTCGAGAGTGACCGAGTCGGGTCCTCGTCGCGAAGCTTGGCGAGGCATTGCGAAGCTCTACGGAGAGCCGAATCGGCCGACCTCTTTGCAAGGGACCCAGAGGTCATCATCACTGGGCTCGACCATCACGCCGATTGACAAGACGACGTCGTTCGCGGGGTTGGCCGGCGAACTGGGCCGCGGGTAGGCCGCCGCCGGGTCCCGTCCGAGCGCTGCTCGGCCGTTCTACTCGAAACTGATGTCAGGCTCAGGTCATCGCCGTCCAAGGACACGCTCTTAGCCTCATCGGCGCACGTGGTGTCATGTCACAACTTCGCTCCACCCCAGCCGGCAATAGGCACGCAGGGCATCGAGCCCCGCCGACTTAGGTGCCCCGAACGGTCGAAGTTTCCGGGCGTGGAACCTTCCACGCGTCCGGGTACGTCATGCTGGTTAGACGGAGGAAGTTGGTGCATTCATGGGCCGCGATGAAGAGTTTGCGTCGTTCGTGGCTGCACGCTGGACGCCACTTGTGCGGTCCGCGGTCCTGATGGGCTGCCCGCCCAACGACGCCGAGGACCTAGTACAGACCGCACTGACCCGCTGCTATATCGCTTGGCCAAAGGTGAACCGTGCCGACAACCGTGATGCATACGTGTACCGGGTCTTGATGAACGCCCACCGTGACCTGTACCGGCGTCGACGATGGCGCGAGCATCTGTCGGCGAGCCCACCGCCCACCGCAACGGTGGCGGACGCGTCCACCGGCGTCGACGACACCGATGCCGTTAACCGGGCCCTCGGCGACCTTACCCCCCAATCACGCGCCGTTATCGTCTTGCGGTTCTACGCCGGGATGACCGAGCGGCAAACCGCGGAAGCGCTCGGTGTCGCGGTAGGCACCGTGAAGAGCAGGATGTCGCGTGCGCTGACTCAGCTCGCCATTAGTCGGCACCTCACCGACCCGGCAGACGGAAGGACATCGTGAACGCCGAAGACGACACCACGGGCCTGCTCAACCGGCTGGCCGACCAGATCCCGTCACCTCCGCCGCCGATCGGTCGCATGATTGGTGACGGGAAGCGGACGCGCCGACGCCGGTACCTTCTGGCCGGCTCGGCTTCGGTCGCAGCGACGGTGGTTTCCGTGGCAGGGATCGCGTTCGTCGTCACCGGGCAGTTCGACCATGCCTCGCAGCCGGCGACGCCCGTGACCACCGCGTCCCCGACGACAGGTGGAAAACTGGCGCCGCCGTGCCGCGGCACCGACCTCCAGGTTTCGTCGGGCGGCACCGGCACGACGTCGGACCAGCGGCTCACCTACATCGTGAATCTGACCAATATCAGTGCCGACCCGTGCACGATCCGCGGCACCGACCTTTCTGCCGTGGCCATCACCAATGCAGGCGCCGCTGCCATCGACCTCTCCGCCATCCACGGCCAGGTCGTTACGGCCGCACCCGACACCGCGGCCGGTGTGGTGTTCGCTATGGGGAAGCCAGCTGGCGCCCATTCCCCGCAGTGCAGCCCGCTCACGCCGGACGAACAGTTGACCATCTCACTGGGCGGGGGAACCGCGACGACGGTGACAGTGCCCGGCATGGGGGCTGGCTGCGCCGAGGCGGTCGTCGTCGAGCTTGTCACGGTGTCGCCCACGTCTCCGCAGAGCCCACCTTCGAGCCCGGGCGGGGTACCAGTTATTGCCGACACCGTGCTGAGTCAACAAGACCAGGAGACTGCGGAAGCGTTTCTCCAGTACGCCGGGACCAGGACCGGCGGCGCGTTCGCCACCTCGGTCGAAGTCGCGCTCGGCGGTTCGGTCGTGACGACGCTGTCACGGTCCCAGGCGGCCGACCCGGCGTCGTGGACCGTAGAAACCGGCGGTTACGCGGAGCGGGACGGCACCATCTCAGCTCTCGACCTCGTGGCCGGAACCGCATCCGTGAACCTCGGCTACGACACCAAGCTCGGCTGCAATGGTCCGGGGCGGGCAGTGCAGACACCTATCGGCCAAACGGGCCCCCGGATCGGGATCGAACCGGCCGGCATCGACGTGAGCTCAGACGGGTGCTTCGGATGGTGGCGGGTCACCCTGTACAGAAACAACGTCGGCCAGATCTCGGCCGTGAACCTTGAACTCGACGTTCCATAACGTCTATTTTGCACGCAAAACAGGCCGTCATTGGCTACGTTCTGCAATTGTGTCCTAACAATGGGTTGACATGCCCTGAACTCCGTCCTATATCAGGTTCAGGGAGGCGGTCACATGATGGATAGACGGCGTCACACTTCGATCGCACGAGGGGCACTCGCAGGCGCCGTCGCCGGGTCCGCCCTGGCCGTGCCGCTCTGGGCGACAACCGCGCAGGCCCACGACGCAGGGGACACACCACGGTTCGGGATCGTGAACACCTCAGACACGATGGCGCCGTCCGGGAGCGCGGACCAGCCGTTCAACGGGTTCAAAGTCTTCTTATCGTCACCAAGGCACTCCGCGTCCGGAAGCCCTGGCCGGGAGTGCATGAATCCGGGCCGGGAGGAGAACGTCAATGGCCGCTACTGGAACTGGCTGGCGGGGAACGGCACCTGGTATGGCGGCAGCCAACAACCCGACAACCCGCAACGGAACCTGCACGGTCGCGGCTACAAGGTGTGGGTGAGCCGGAACTCTCGTGACGATGGCTGGGCAGAGAACCGGGACGCGTCGCAGAACTGGGGGTCCGACATCCACATCATTACCCACACCAACGCCACCACTGGTTGCGACACCAACACGTCCCACATGGAGACTATGTGGCGGGATCAGAACGACAAGAACCTCGCCACCGAGCTTGGCGTAGACCTGAACCCGTATGTGCCAGGGGTGCGGCAGCTGAATTACCGACCCGAGTTGGGTGAACTGGCCACGCAAGCGAGCCGCGGCGACGCATACGTCGAGCTGCAGTACCACGACAACCAGACGACGCAGTCGTGGATCTACAACAACACCGACACCACTGCATTCGTCTACGGCCAGGCCGTCGACGCGCATCTCAACTACCCGTGAGCAGATAGACAGCGAGGGCAAGGAAATGAGGATCTCGCGTACAGCTCTCGTCTCCGCGGCCTGCTCCGCGGCGACGGTGCTGACGGTGGCGTTTGTCGCGTCGGAGCACTCGGCCACGATTATTGGAGGCGGGCCGGCGGTCGTTGGGGCTGCCAGGTCGGGCACCGCTGGCTCGGCGACGGACAAGCCAGCGTTGGATGACGTACCTGGGCTCGGGAGTTCCTTGGCCGGACTTGAACGCGATGAGGTGATCTCGTACTGGGAAGCGTGGCGCCGCGACACCAGCATCTCGGACTGCATGGCAGCGGCGGGATTCGTTTGGGTGCCGGAAGTGCTTTACCCCTCTGACGACGTCGTATGGGTCGCGGACATCCTCGGGGTCCAGCCCGGAGAGCCGCAAGACGACCAGGTCCCACCAGAGGACCTTAATCGCGGCATCGAGGCCGGCCTATCAGAGGCCGATCGCGACGGCTACCTACAGACGCTGACAGGTGAGACCGCGAAGGACATCGACGCCTTCCGGGAGTCCGAAGCCGTCCCCGAAGGGCGCGATGCCACCACATTTGCACAGGGCGGCTGCCGAGGCCAGGCGATGGCGTCGGTCGGCAGCATCTGGAACCTCGAACGGCAACTCGGTTCCCATCTGCTGACGTTTCGGTCCGATGCACAGAGCAGCGCGGCCTTCGGCGACGTGCAGGAGCAGTACGCCGCATGCGTCAAGCCGTTCGGCGTAGGCGAGGACGTGCGCGGGCCCGGAGACCTCGAGGCGCTCGCCCTCAAGGCCCCGCCAGATCAAGCAGATGCCTTCGTCGAGGCAGACAGGGCTTGTCTTCCGATCTGGCAGGGAGGCAACGAGGCAGCCCAGATCCAGCTAGAGGATGCCTTCAGGGCCGAACACCAGCAGGCGCTGGCGACACAGCAGGACAAGTACGAGGACGCGATCGCAAGGCTGAGCGCCGACCAGGAGTTCCTGGCCTTCGTGCAACAGCGCGCCGCCCGGTAATCCGTGCTGTGCGCCCGACGCGCGTTCCTGCGCGGCTTCCGAATGCCGGGCGAGTTGCCCGAAGGGTGCAACTTTTCGGCTTGACTGCGTTTGCGCGATGAGTGGCGTTTGGCCGTCCTCATCTGGCGGAATCGCTGCTGAGAATCGGAGTGCGAACACGAAGTCATTTCGCAGCTTGGGAAGCATGTTGCCCTCACCTGCTCAGATCCACGCGGGCGGTCAGGGAGCTCGCGGCACAACGGCTCCGGCTCCGATGCTTACGCTTCTGATCGAACCTGATCGTCTCCACTGATGCCGGGCCGGCGCATCCCAGGCATCCCGGCAGCCTTCTCCATCTGGTCCTAAGCCCCTCGGGGGATCCCCTGGGAACCAAGGATGACAGTCGCACGTCGAATCTGTAGACGCCGCACGCAAGTTGACATTAGGCTCTTGCTAGTTCCCGGGGGCGTAGACGGTGGGAGGCCCTATGAAGCGGGTTGTTCTGATCGTTGCGTTGATGACAATCTTGACCCCCCTTGGGGCTCATGGCAATGAGTTCGCGGGCTCCCAAAAACATTCAAGTTCCATTAACTTTGATGGTTTCCTCGGCCACCAAGGGATCCGAACAGGCCCGCCGACTGTGCAGGGCGTGGTGGCTTTCGTCCACCCTACGCAGATTGACATAGGCGACCCGGGCAACGGTTTCGTTGCCGTTGGCACCTACCGAGGCCGTGGAGTGGGGAACTGTCCAGACGACTACACAAACGGCTGGGACGTCTATACCGATGGGCAGATTGGTGGTGTCTACTTCCGCCACCGCGAGGCGGTGAATGCCTATTCGGCCGGCGACACTCCGTTTTTCAAAATCTTTTGGGGAACCTGCCCCTTATCCGGTAACACGGCATGGGTCATGCGCTTCGGCGGTACAATCTACGAATGCCAAACCTCAAATCAACAGCGGGGCTCATACGTTAACGCGCTCCTTGAAACTTGTTGCGTTGACCCAGCGGTAGACAGAAACATCGACGTTCAGTACACGGGCCTCCAAACTAGCATCGATGGGCACGGGAGTTATGTGGATATGGGGGGCGCCTCACTTATCACGGATCCGAGTTACACCGCAACCCAACCGAACGACACAAGCGTAAACGCGTACCTGGCACCGTTGGATTGAGGTCAACCATATGAAGACTAATAACATATTGCGTGCACGCGCCCTTCTCGCCTCGGTGGCAGTTGTAGGCGTTGTGCTGGCCTGTTCCGCGGCCGTTTACATTGTTCAAGCCAATGGTGGCGAAGAGACCAGCGAAGGAACCAGTGTCGGCTGTGGTCCGGTCGAAGCTTCTATCCGGGAGAGCAGAGAGTTCACACCAGTCGCTCAGAGGATGGATACATTGCCACCGGCCCCCCTAATCCTGCCGGGAAGCAAATCCGCAGATGTACCGGACGCGGTCTCGGTGACCTCGATCAACGGGTTGACCAGGCAGTGGGCAACCGTCGGGCCGGACGGGGCGGTCTACCAGTACTACGCCGACTCAGCTCTCGCGCCAGACACATCGCGCGCAGATTTCGAACGTTTGGGCGGGATCGAGCTAGAGGTGAACCCGCAGGAATCTGACGAATCATTCGCGGCCACCTTGCAGCACCAGTTCGGCGATCGCGTCACGCCAGTCCAGATCGGCGGCTCAGACGGAGCCTTGGTTTGGGCAGACCCGGAAGCAAGCGACGATCTGCGAATGCACCACGTCTAGTGGGCGCAAATCGGCAGACCTTCGGTCTGATCTTGTTTGCATCGCCAGAGGAGGCTGTCACGACCGCTCGGACTATCGCGTGCAAGAACTCCTAACCAGACAGGCCCCTTGTCGATCCCGAGCGACAAGGGCGCGAACGCGGGGTTGAAGGTCTCCTCGCTGGTCGCGGGGATGGTCGCCGGCGCCCAAGTTCATCGGTGGATCCGGGTTAGAACGCTAGCGCGGTGGGGACTATCTCGTTAACGGTGTTTCCGGCGGTTTTCATTAGTAGGTTTCTGCTGCCGACCGGATGCCGGCCGCGGAGAACCGGTAGCACAATGAACGCCACTTACACCGTTGATCTGACAGACCCACGAGAGGCGAGCCTCGCGAGCTGGTAGCCCTACTGCGGGAGTTCCGCGATAAGTTCCTCGCAGACTGGGCAACGAGGCATCGACTCGTGATCTTGGGTCGGAACGAAGTAGGCCCCGCACAGAGCGCGCACGGCTTCGCCGTTGATGGTCTTGCCGGCAAGGTGATCGCGGTGGGTGTAGTGGCAGGTGGTGCCGGGCTCGGAGACGGCCAGTTCTGCTCGCTGCACGAGCGCAGTGAGATCGTCGACCCGCTTGGTCCATGTGCCGGGTTCGCCGATGTTGGAGTACTGTCGCCGAGTCGGTCCCACGCCTGTTCGGGTGGCTCGATGGAGATCAGCACTCGGAGCGTGAGTTGCCAGAGCAGGTTGCTACCGGCGTACCGGTCCTCGGGGATGATGTCGATGACGACCTCGTCGGCCTCGTACCCGTCGTTGCGCACGGCGGTCACGGTGAGATCGATTCGTGCCATGTGTCCTTGCTGTGGGACTGGGTGGTCGACGTCAATCCGCTGGTGTCCGCCGGCCTGGGCCTCGCTCAGCGCATCGAGCACGGCCCCTTGGACCTCGAGCTCCCACTCGGTGCGCAGCCGAGCTGCGGTCTCTTGCTTGAGTAGCCGGATGTCCTGTTCGGTCGGGAGCCACAGTCTGAGATCGCCAGCGTCGTTCTCGCGCTTGACCCGGTTGTAGAAGTCGTCTCTGTCCTCGTGGCCGCCCTTGGCGAGTCCAGCAACCACCAGCCAGCACACATCCGAGTCGGGGTCTTGCCATACGCCGCCGCGCCATTGGGACTGCTTGATCTCCAGTAGCCGCAGGCCGGTGGCACTCGAGATCGGTCCCACGAAGTTGTCGTCGGCCGCCTCGGCGCCGAATGACTCGACGGCTTTGGCGACCACGGGGTGCGGTAGTTCGCTCAGTGGGTGCAGGTCCGTCAGTCGGCCTTCGGCAAGGGCGCGTTGCGGCAGTGCGGATCCCCAGCCGGTGCTCAAGTCTTCTCGAAGCACCCGGAGCGTCGGGCGAGCGCGGCGGTTGTGCACTCAGCCCATTGTGCCCAACCGGGTCGACGAGGACCGCCGACCCGCCCGGTTTCAGAGCAGGTCGGCGATCTCGTCGTTTGCGGCAGCGGTGGTCTTGCGCTGGTGAGCGAAACGCTCGGCAAGCTCGCGTCGGTCACGCTGGTGCTGCTCTTCGAACTCGGCGAGGTCGCGCATGCGGATGCGGCGGTCGCGGCCGACGCGATGGGAAAGGATCTCGCCACGGTCGAGCAACTTGTAAAGGTGCGTGCGGCTCATGCTGAGGCGTTCGGCGGCTTGATTCGGCGTGATCGTCTCATCGCCATCAACGATGACGACTTCGTCGCCGGCACGAACGCAGCGGCTCAGGCTCAGCAGCAGGTCACGCAACTCAGGACCTGCATCAGAGCGCGCGAACTTGTCGAGCTCGTCGGCTGCTCGGGCGTGATCTGGTCGGTCTGAAGAGTCTGCATGGCGGCGCTCCTGAAAGGTGTCACAGGTGACGTAACTGTCACAGATGAAACTAGCATAGGGTGCGCCGCTGACAAAGCCGAATTCGGAACGCGGTGGAATCCGCGCTACGCCAGTCCATTCGGGGTTGCTGGTGCGCTTGAAAGGTGATGACCGGTCGAGTCTTCACATGCCCGTGGGCTCCGGTGGCGGCGCGGGGGCGTTGCTGCGGATCCGGTCGAGGGCGGTGAGGTTCTTGTGGTCTGCGTCGGCTGGTGGGTGGAGGTACTGCTCGGTGGTTTGGATGTGGGCGTGGCCGAGTCGGTCCATCACCGAGGTGAGGTCGGAGCCGCCGGCGAGCAGCCAGGAGGCGTGCGCGTGGCGCAGGTCGTGCATCCGCACCGCGAATCCGAGACCGGAGGCCTGGACTGCGGGCTGCCAGATGCGGGTGCGGAAGGTGTTGCGCGAGATCGGTGTGCCCGCCGAGGTAGCGAACAGAAGATCGTCGCGGCCGATGGCGTGGGCCTTGAGGTGTTTGGCGACGGCGTCGAGCCAGTCCTGGCGGACCGCGAAGGTCCGCGGCTCGTTGTCCTTGGGGTAGGCCTTGGCGACGTAGCGTTCGCCGGTGGGGGAGTGCCGCTTGGACACCTCTATGATCGTGTCCTGGCACGGTGATCGTCTTGCCCATGAAGTCGATGTGCTGGGGCTTGAGTGCAATCAGTTCACCCCATCGCATCCCGGTCTCGATCGCGGTCTCGACCATCAGCCGGTACCGGTCGGGGACCGCGGCAATCAAGACGTCGAACTCCTTGGGCGTCAGGGTGCGCTTCTTGGCGATGATCACCTTGGGCACTCGGTGTGCGCACAGGGGTTGGCCACGATCAGCCCGTCGCGGACCGCGCGGGCGAAGATCGAGTGCAGCATGGTGTGGTACTTGCTGATCGACCGGGCCGAGAGCCCACCGGCGGCGGCTTGGGTGACCCAGTCCTGCACCAGGCCGGGGGTGATCTGGCGCAGCTGCTTGCGACCGAAGAACGGGAAGTAGTGCTTGGTCAGGTTGACACGTATGCCGCGCGGGTGGTGGGCTCGATGTGCTTGGACGGCAGCCACTCGGTCTCGACGTAGTCGCGGAACAGGACCTCGCCCAGGGAGTGGTCGCGCCAGGAGCCGGCCAGCACCCGCTGCTCCTCGCGCTGGGCGGCGCGCTGCGCGGCACGTTTGGAGCCGAAGGTGCCTGCGGAGCGTTGTCGGCCTTCGGGGTCGCGGTAGCAGGCGACCCACCTCTTGACTCCGTCGTTGGTGGTTCGTGGCTTCACCCACGCCATGACC